>VAXW01000010.1 GCA_005884115.1 Actinomycetota bacterium | reverse complement strand
GAGCCTTGCCATAAGGCTCACCTCCATGTGGTCCCGCCCTCACCCCCGATGGGAGCGCGTGAGCGAGCCCCTCTTAAGTACTTGCACTACAGCACGCTGCTGGCCACGGTGTGGCGCCATGCCGCTATTTGCGAGCTTTACCGCGATGAGACCAGCCTATGCTGGTCGCACGACGCTCCCATAATCCCGCCCTCCCAGGGCGCGTAGCTCAGTGGGAGAGCGCTCGCTTCACACGCGACTTGGCGGAAGAGTGGCCAGATCGCCCGGATTCACGGTGTTTTCGGGGTGATCCGGCCGGCCGGCGTGGCAGTTGGATGCGGCTGGAATTAGGCGCGATACGGCTGGGTTTGGGCAGCGGATTGGGGTTGCTGCCCAAACCATCGGCCATGGCGCTTAGCGCCGCGAGCCGCCGTGCCCTCCAAACGATCAAACCTGGTCCACCGCCCGACCGCTCCCGCGCGCGGCGAGGGTTTGCCGCCGCTAGCTCATGGGATGACGTGCGAAGAACGTCGCCAGGGTGTCCGCCGCCCGCTCCGAGTTCTCGATCGGAAAGAAATGGCCCGCGCCGGGGATCTGCGAGCGTTCGCTGTCCGGCAGCCACTCCGCGAACAGGGAGTCGCTCTCGACGAACCTTCGATTCGTGTACAGCCAGCTCGCAAATTGCGGCTTTTGGCCCACCTACCTAGAGCCCCTTGACATCGTTCGTCAGGGCGCTAGGCTCTGGGTGGAGCCCTGCTAGGGGCTCCGACAGTGCCAGTGATGGGCACTGGTTAATTTGGCCCAGCGGCCCCGGCGAAGGTTGGGGCCGCTGTGGGTTGAGGGTCGGCCAGCGTCCGCAAGCCCGTGAGGCTGACAGTCGCCGCAAGGAGCTTCCGCATCGCTAGATCGACGCCCTCCACCGCTGCCGGCGAGCCCTGAGTGAAGCCCGCGCCGCTCGGCAACCTGGGGGCACTATGGGAGGATCGCTCTTGACAAATCGCCGCTTTGTGGAACGGGGTGGTAACCCCCAGCATGAAGTGAAAATCCGAAGTGGTACGAAGGTTCGGCGCTGTCGCGCCCGCAGATCCAGGTCCTCATTCCCTCCCGGGTTCCGGTTGCTTGATCGTCGCGGGATAAACCTCCGCACGAGCTGATCAAGTTCGCGCTCAAGCGGCTCGAATAGCTCTCTGGTGTCGAATTGGCGGTGCGCTACGAGGCGCACCTGACCCGCGAAGTCGGCAGGCTGTTGACGCAGCTTGAACAGGCGCGTCGCTGTCGGCGCTTGGCCCTGACGACACTGCCCGATAGGTCGCGGCGTCGGTATCGCCCGGCCGGAAGGCGAGCCAGAGCCAGGGGGGAGGTCGCTACCCCGCGTCGATCGGTCGCGGCGATTGCGGGAACTCGCGGTGAAAAAAGCCCGCCACCCGATTTCGCGCCTCGGGTTTGTTTCGAAAAAAAGACCGATCAGCCGCCGTCGGACACGGCAGGGCGCCGAGCGGCTCGGTGGCGCCGGACCCGCGCTCGTGGCGTTCCGCAGTCTTCGCAGTAGCGCCTAGGGCTCGTCGCAGCGAACGCGTTGCCGCACTCGACGCACGTTCGGGTGTACGTGGTCATCCGGGGGCCACGGCTGGACGTGATGCTGAAGTTGAATGATGCGGTGCCGTCATCGTTCGTGACAGCGCCGCTCAGCACCACGCTCCTCCGACTGTCCACCACTCCGAAACCCCAATAGAATCGGGCGTCCAGGGCGCGTAGCTCAGTGGGAGAGCGCTCACTTCACACGCGACTCGGCAAGGGCGCGTGATGAGCCCGGATCGCCTGCGTTGTGCTCGTTAGGTGCGCCAACCCTTGGGGCTCGTGGCGCATTGCGGGCGCGCCCCGAGATCTCGGCGGTCAATCGGTCGCTGGGTTACGTCGTGATCCGTGCCTCAGGTGGTCGGGCGTCATCGGGCCATGCGGTCAGAGCCGCGGCGACCAGGACCTGGGCGAATATCTCGCGGAGCTCCTCGCGCGGGACATTGCGGCTGTCCAGCCATGACAGGCAGGCAGACTCCATGAACCCGAGCCAGCCTCGTACAGCAAGCTCCAGAGACTTCGGAGGTTTGGCGTCCGCGGCGATCGCCTTGACGATGCGCCGGACATTGCGCTTGTTCGCTTGGCGGCGTATGGCGCGGATCTCCGGATCCGAGCCGATCCCGCCCTCATGCAGGGTTCGGTAGCCCTCAGCGTGCGATTCGACGTATCGAAGGTAAGCATCGATCGCCGCATGGAGTCGCTCCTGGGCTGGGAGGTCCGGATCAGGTTCGACAGCGGCGGCCATGTCCTTGCTAGCGGCGCGGATCACCGCCACGTAGAGCTCTCGCTTGGTCTGAAAGTAGTGGTAGACGAGCGCTTCTGAGACACCGGCGGCGGTAGCGACGTCCTCGACCTTGACCTCGTCGTAGGCACGCTGGGCGAACAGGCGCTTGGCAACGTCGATCAGCTGGCCTGCTCGCGCCTCGGTGTCGAGCCTGCGCGGCTCCCCGCCGGCCGGTGTTCGGCGCTGTTGGTCACCGCGCCGAGTGGAAGCCGGACGAGCCGACCCTGTGGACATGCTCCAAGGATACCTTATTGAGTTCTCCTCAGCAGGCTGCTATCATCTCCGCACGTTGCTGAGATAATCTCAATAAGAGGAGGAGAACGATGCAAAAGGCAATCACTATCGTGACCGGAGCGGTGCTTGCGCTGGCGTGTGCTTCAAACGCCGCGGCGACGCCTCTGCGCTACGGCTTCGGGTTCATGACGCAGATGCCGGGCGCTTCCACGGGGCTAGCCAGCCAGATCGTTTACGGAACGGACGCAAGCGGCAAACCCAAGCCGGTGGCGGCTGAGCGCGTCGATCTGCCGGTCGGCAGCAGCTTCGACGAGACGGTCGTTCCTGCCTGCACGGCGAGCGACGTCGAACTGTATCTGTTCGGTACGGCCGCCTGTCCCGAATCGAGTCAGGTCGGAGGCGGCAGCGGCGCGGTTGACACCGGCTGTGGCCCGCCAATTGATCCCGTCTACGGTGACATCTACGTCTTCCACGCGCCGGAACAGCTTCTCTTTGCCGGCACCCCGCCCGGATCTCACCAGGTGGCGAGCATCAGCCGCCTGCAAATACGCGGCTCGACGCTGGAAATCTCGAACATTCCGGTCACTCCAGGCTGCCTGCCCGACGGCGAGACCGTCGGCCAAGAAGTCAACACAAGCCTCAGCGACCGGACCGACGGGTCGCACGCATTCCTCACCACGCCGACGACCTGCCGGCGGCGGACGTGGACCTCGCGGCTACTAATCAGCTACCGAGACGGCTCGAGCGAAATGGCATCCGCGAGCACGCCATGCACCAACGCGGCGATGTGACCACTAGCCACCGATCGGAAAGCCTGGGCGCGGAGGTAACCTCTATCGCCTCCGCGCGGTACGAGGCTCCCGCGCTGTGGGCGTAGCGCGAATCGCGCTGGCGGGGAGGAACCGTGCGGGGCCAGCGCCGGCTGCCCCCCAAACGTCGAGACGTGATTGAGCACGCAGAGCGCGACGAACGAGCCATGACAAGCGAGCCCTGAGGGGCGGCATTCCCGAAGCCCGCATTGCCGTCGTCCGGCGAGCCTCAGGGCCCAATAGAATCCGCCCTCCAGGGCGCGTAGCTCAGTGGGAGAGCGCTCGCTTCACACGCGAGAGGTCGCAGGTTCGAAACCCGCCGCGCCCATTGAGCGAGCTGCATCTGAACGATCCGCAAACCCTCTACAGGCACTGGGAGGACGCCCAGTGGAATCCCTGGGCGATCGACCTGGCGCGGGATCGCGAGCAGTGGGCCGCGATGGAGGACCGTTCGTTGATCGAGTTCGTGCTCGGGTCGCTCATGGTCGCCGAGGAGCGCATCACCACGAAGTTCTCGGGGCTGGTTGGCGCCCATGACAGCGAGGAGGAGGCGACGTTCCTGGCCACTCAGCAGGTCGACGAGGCGCGCCACATGCAGTTCTATGCCCGCTTCCAGGACGAGGTGGTCGCTGCGCCCGCGCAGATCGGAGCCCACGTCTCTCGCGCGCGCGCCCTGGTCTCGCCGGCCTTCCGCACGATCTTCGACAAGAAGCTGGTGGCCGCCGATGAGCGCCTCCGCACGAACCCCACCGACTCGACCGCGAAGGTGGCGTTCGTGACGATCTACCACCTGATCCTCGAGGCGACCTTGGGTCTGACGACGTTCGAGTTCACGACCGGGTTCCTGCAGCGCGAGAGTTTGCTGCCGGGCTTCGTCTCGGGGTACACGAAGATCCACCACGACGAGCAGCGCCACATCGCTTACGGCGTGTGGTTCTTGCGCGAGGCGGTTGCCGGCGATGCCGGAATGGGCGGCATCGTGCGCGCTACGCTGCGGGAGCTCCTGCCCGCCGTCGCCGAGTCGCTGACGCTTCCCACGGGCGCCGACCCGTCGCTGTTAGGTGCCTCGCAAGAGGAGCTGCGCTCGTTCGCGCTCGACGGTCTCAGACGCCGGATGAGCATCATCGGCGTACCGCTCGACACGCTCTGATGGCGACGGCGCTGTTCGTCTGCCTCCACAACGCTGGAAGGTCTCAGATGAGCGCCGCTCTGTTCGAGCGCGAGGCGGATGGACGGCATCTCGCGCTCTCCGCCGGGACCACGCCGGCCGATCAGGTTCATCCCGAGGTCGTCGAGGTCATGCGAGAGGTCGGCATCGATCTCGTCGATCGCAAGCCGCGGCGCCTGACCGATGACGTTGCCGACCAGGCCGACGTGATCGTGACGATGGGCTGCGGCGACAGCTGCCCGTATGTCCCGGGCAAGAGATACATCGATTGGGAGCTGCCCGACCCGCGCGGACGATCGCTCGACGAGGTCCGAGCGATCCGGGACGAGATCGCAGCGCGGGTCAGGGGACTGGTCGGCACGCTCGACGGATCGCACCAGCCCTCGCCCTAGCCGGCGCGTCGCGCGAGCCATCGAGACGGTTTGCGGGCTTTGGCCACGGTTGGCGAGCTTTGGCACACGAGCAGGCAGTTTGCCGCCGGAGCCCCACGGGTAGCTGAAACTCATGCCACTTGGTACGTCCCTGTTCCTGATCGCCGTAGGCGCGATCCTTCGGTACGCCGTCACCGTCACCGTTTCTGGAATCTCGTTGGCGACTGTGGGACTGATCTTGATCGTCGTGGGCGTGGCTGGCTTGATCCTGTCGGTGCTCTACATGCTGCTCTGGGCTCCGCGTCGCGGTAGCTATGAACGGCCCATGGGCCCACACGAAGAACCGCCGCCGCGCTGGTAGGCGACACGGAGCGCCGAGACAAAACGGCTGGCCGGGAGCTGCGAAGCGGCTCCCGGCTACCTTTGTCTGCTGGGGTTCGACGGGCCACGAGATCGCACACGGGTGTTCCGCGCTGGGGGTTCCGAGCCGCGTGCGCTGAGAGCTCAGCGCTGCCCGCCCGTCGTAGAGCTTCTCGGTAGCGAGCGATCCCATCAGCTCGGCTCCGGAGGGGGATCTTGCCCGCCGCCCAGCGTCCGCTGCATCCAGGCGACGTCGTGCCAGGTCCCGTGCTTGTAGCCGATGCGCCGGTACACACCCACCGGCTCAAAGCCCATCGCGCGGTGCAGGGCCACGCTCGCGTCGTTCGGCAGCGTCATTCCGGCCGCCGCCATGCGAAAGCCCCGTTCGGCGAGCCGCGCCAACAGCGCCTCATACAGCGCGCGACCCGCTCCCGTGCGCCGCCGCCGGAGCTCCACGTACACGCTCACTTCGCACGACCAGCGGTAGGCTGCGCGCTTGTTGAACGGACCGCCATACGCGTAGCCGACTACGCGCCCAGCGTCCTCCAGCACGAACCACGCGTGGCTGCGCGCTGCCGCCTCTATGCGCTTCTCCATCTCCGCCGCCGAAGGCGGCTCCGCCTCGAAGGTGATCGCGGTGTCGGTCACGTAGGGGGCGTAGATCGCCGCGCACGCCGACGCGTCGGCGGGGACAGCGGCGCGCACGAGCATGTTCGGCTGCCGTGAACCCATCGCGCTGGGATCGTAGACGCGGCACCGCAGTCCGAGCAGGGCACTGCGCCTGCGCCCGGGTGAGAGCGCTCACACGTCCGCCTCGGCCGGCGCCCCGGTGGATAACGTAGCCGTGCGTATCCGCCGAGGAGCCCACGGCGCCCCGAGCGTCGGGCACCGTGCGGCATGGAGCAAGATTCCACGACAGAGGAGGCTCACAATGGAGCTCTACGGCATCATTCGTCGCGACGGCTGGCCCTCGGGCGACGCGCTACAGGCTGCGGCCGCACGTTCCACCGAGGTCGGCGATGCTCCGGACTCGGGCGTGCGCTGGATCCGCAGCTACGTGCTCGGCGAGCCGAGCGGGAAGCTGGGGACGTTCTGCGTGTACGAGGCTGAGAGCCCCGAGGCCATCCGCGCCCACGCCCAGGGCGCCGATCTGCCCGTCACCGAGATCGTGCCGATCGCGGACACGGTCATCGTGCGCCAGGACCCTGCTCCCGCTGCGTCCTGACGCGAGCGCGCGAGCGCGCCTCCGCGCACCGGCCGCCTGCCGCTCTACACCCGGCACTGCCGGCCGCAGCCGCCGCGTGCGCGGACCGCCGACCCGGCCCTACGCCGCCGGCGCGCGCCGCCGGCGCCTGCGCCGCGCGCGTGCCCCCACGAGCGGACTGTCGCCGGCGGCGACGCCTTCGGGCGAAGGCGGAGCCGACGCCCGCGAGCTGAATGGTGCCGAGCGCGGTCCCACAATGCGTTCGCGAGCAGGGGCAGTCTGTGCCAGCTCGGCTCGCTCGGAGAGCTCTCGCCGGCGTTCGGCGATCAGCCTGTCCATCGCTTCGTCTTCGCTCGCCGCGGCGCGACCGAGCGCGATCGCGAACAGCCCAGCCACCACCAGGACCGAAAGCACGACGACGACGATTACGGGCAACGGCTCCTCCACGGTTGGCTCCCGTCCTCCCGGGCGCCCCACCTTGGCAGTGCGGGCCGGGTGCCTGACGGATGCGCGAGCTGGCTGTAGAGGGGTTAGTTCTGCGCCCCCACCGTGCACTCCTCCCGAGGCCCGTGCTGGGCGCAAGGATCGGTGCGGTGGGCAAGCGTGCAGCGCTGCTGGCGCCGGTGCTCGGTGCTGGCCGCGGCGCTCTCCGCTGCCGGCGCTTCGCCGGCCTCGGCGAGCTCGGTGAGCAGCGCCTGCACCACATCGGGGTCGAACTGCAGTCCCGAGGCTCGACGCAGTTCCTCGCAAGCCGCTCCGTGTCCCAGCCGCGCGCGGTAGGGGCGCTCGCTGCGCATCGCCTCATATGCGTCGCAGGCCGCGATCACGCGCGAGCCGAGTGGGATCTGCTCGCCCGCGAGTCCGTCGGGGTATCCGCCACCGTCCCAGCGCTCGTGCGAGGAGCGCACCAGCGCCGCAACTCCCCGCAGCGCCGGGATGGCGGCGAGCATCCGCTCGCCGAGCAGGGTGTGGCGGCGCACGTACTCGCTCTCCGCCTCGCTCAGCGGTGTGACCTTGGCGAGGATCGTGTCCGGTATGCCGACCTTGCCGATGTCGTGGAGGGCCCCGGCGTGCTCGAGTTCCAGCAGGGCCTCGCCCGTGAGCCCGAGCCGTATGCCCACGCGCAGGCACAGCCGCCCCACCTCGCTGGAGTGGGCCTCGAGCGCCGGCCGGTTGGCGTGGATGATGCTTCCAAGCACCTCGCGTACCTCCTCACCCCGGTTTGACGGCCGCCCTCGCTTGCGCTCGTACATGCGTTCATCCGCCAGCTGGATCGCGTGCTCCAGGTTTGCCGCCTCCGCCGGGAGCGCCACCGCGCCGTAGGAGGCGCCGACGGCGAATCGCTCGCCGCTCTCCTTCAGCGCGTCGACCGCCGCGGCCAATCCCCGCCCGAGCTCCTGCGCAGGCGCGCTCAGCAGCACGCAGAACTCGTCCCCTCCGAGCCTGTAGGCGCTCCCGTGCTCCTCCACCGCCGCCTTCAGCTTGACTCCGAGGCGCGCGAGCAACGCGTCGCCGGCTAGGTGGCCGAACGTGTCGTTGTAGCCCTTGAAGCCGTCCAGGTCGAACAGGGCGAGCACGAGCGGAGCTGACGTCGACGCCTTCGCGAAGCGAGCCTCGAGGTCCGCGCTCAGCTTGCGGCGGTTGCCGAGCTTGGTCAGCGGGTCGGTGAGCAGCGCCTCGAGGCGCCTGTGGGCCTGCGCGATGCGTGCGTTGCGTTCGCGCGAGAGCGCCAACAGCAGCCCGTTGACGGGCAGGATCAGCAGAAGATCCGCGCGCTCGTGCACGGCGGCGTGCGCGACCAGCAGCCCGAGCGGCGCAAGCGCGGCATCGACGAGCCACACGAGCGCGATCACTCGAAGCTGGAGATGCGAGCGCAGCCCCTGGATCGCCGCCTCGCGCACCGTGGCCGAGGTCAGGTCGACCATGCAGCCGGCCGCAAAGGCCGCCGCGTAGACGAGCGCCGCGTGCACGCCACCGTGGACTGGGCCCGCCGCGACCAGTACGACGGCCGGCCCCAGCGCGTGCCAGGCGTCGGGGATCGACATCAGCACGCGCTCGCGTTCAGCCCTGCGCGCGAGCGACTTGATGAGCGTGCCGAGCAGCAGGCCGCCGGCCGTGAGCAGGGGGACGAGCCCTGGCGGCAGCAGCAGCAGCATCGGGACGAGCACCAGATACGACGGCACCACGTAGCCGGCTCCGATCGGGAACTTGATCAGCCGGGCGACGAACGCGTACATGCCGACCATCGAGGCCGCCAGCAGCGGGTCCACGTCGTGGGCTCCGAGCGCATGTATGGCGAGAGGTCCAGCGCAGCAGAGGAACGCGAGCGCCGCGAGTCCCTCGACGGTGCGCTCGCGCGCGCTCGCGCTCTTCGAGCGCGCGTGCCACGAGTCCTCCAGCAGGCGCTCCACCGGGTCGGAGGGGCGTAGGCCTTCGAGGGTGGCCGCGCTCACCGCTCAGCCTCCCTGCGCGCGGCGACGGCGAGTGGCGCCGCATGCACGGGCACCGACCCAAGCGCCGTCGCCGAAACGGCGCGGCGAGCGCCGCTGGCACGCCCGCCGACCCGGGGGCGGCCAGAAGCGCTCGCGCGAGAGAGGGTGTGCACGCCTCTAGCGGCTGTAGGGATCGATGAAGACATCGTCGATCGCCCACGTCCCGTTGCCCGAGGATTCGAACACGAGCTGCACCGCACCCGACGTGCCGGGCAGCCACAGGGGTACTGAATCCCCATATTCCAGCGCCGGCGACGGTGCCCACGGGGGGCGGCCGGGAAGGGAGCCGACGCGGTGGTCGACGCTGACGAGGCCCAAGACATCCAGCCAGCGCAGGCTGACCGCGAGCCTGGCGGTGGAGTCGCCGGTCCGCTGACGGGCGAACAGGCGGAAGGCGGGGTATTCGCCGCTGATGCACAGCCACGGCGTGACCGCCGCGCCAGAGGGTTCGATCGCCAGCGAGTGCGAGCCGGGGACGATGTTGTAGCTCTCGTTGCCCGGCGCCACCTTGGCGTTGCGCAGCGACCACCCAGGAGTCCCTTCCTCGAATGAACCGCCCGGCGCCAGCGCGTAGGAGGCGTCGTCGCCGAACTGCGCGAACGCTTCGGATGTGCGCGCAGCTGGGCACGCAGCCGCCACGCCCGGACCTACGATGAGAGCTACGAGCACGCTCAGCACGGCAGCGGTCGCCCCGCGCCGCGATCGAGAGCGTCGAGAGAGAGAAAGAAGGGTGCCCGGCATGTTTGTGACCTCCGTGTCGGTGATGCCTGTGTGCTCGTGCGAGCTCTTGCCCCTGGCGTCGGCCGCTGCCGGCGCGCGGCTGAGCGAACGCTGGTGGCGTTGGACGAAAAGGCCGACGTGCTCGTCCGTCTCGAGGGACGACACGGTGTCGTCCCTTTCGGACGACACGATCCGGGCCGCCATGCTGGCGATCATGCGGCTGCGCAGGTGGCGCGCCCGCGCCCGGTAGGGCATGATGAACGGGATGAGCTTGGGCTCTGAGCGTCATCCCCAATCGAGGACGTGCACTCGTTGCGGGAGGTCAAACCCGCCGGATTCGCACTTCTGCGGCGGCTGCGGGGCGCCGCTCTCCGAAGCGCTCGCGTGCCCCGTGTGCGGGGCGCGTGCCTCGCTCGAGCAGGACTTCTGCACGGCCTGTGGCACCGCGCTCGCGCTCCACGTCACACAGCGCGCCACGCCAGGCGCCGCCGCGCCCGTCTCGGCCACCGACCCGCTGCCCGAGCCCCTGGCCGAGAAGGTGCGCCAAAGCGGCTCAGAGCTGGCGGGCGAACGCAAGCAGGTGACGGTCCTGTTCGCCGACGTCCAGGGGTCAATGGATATCGCAGGCGCGCTCGACCCGGAGGAGTGGCGCGCGATCATGGACCGCTTCCTGAAGATTCTCTCGGCGGGTGTGACTCGCTTCGAGGGAACCGTCGACAGGTTCACCGGGGACGGGATCATGGCGGTCTTCGGGGCGCCGATCGCGCACGAGGACCACGCGGCGCGCGCTTGCTACGCGGTGCTTCATCTGCGCGACGAGCTCGACCGCTACGCGGCGGAGCTACGCAAAGCGCGAGGCCTCAGCTTCAGCGTGCGCATGGGCCTGAACTCGGGCGAGGTGGTCGTGGGCGCGCTCGGCTACGAGGACTCTATCTCCTATACGGCGGTCGGCCACACGGTGGGGCTCGCCAAGCGCATGGAGGCGCTCGCTGAGCCGGGCAGCACGTACTTGACGGCGTCCACCGCGTCCCTCGTCGAGGGCTACTTCGACCTCGCCGACCTGGGCGAGTTCAACGTCAAAGGCGTGGTCGCGCCCATGAAGGTGTACTCGCTGCGCGGCGTCGGCCCCATGCGCACGCGGATGGAAGTGGCCGTGGCGCGCGGGCTCTCGCGCCTGGTGGGACGCCGCGAGGAGATGGCCGAGCTCGACCGCGCCTGGAGCCGTGCGGCGGCAGGCGAGGGACAGGTTGTCGGTCTCGCGGCCGAGGCGGGCGTCGGCAAGAGCCGCCTGTGCCTGGAGTTCGTCCAGCGGCTGCGCGCGGAAGGCGTCGAGGTGAACGAGGCCCACGCGCTCGCGCACGCGAGCACGGTTCCGTTCGCCACCGCCCTGGAGCTCCTGCGAGCGCAGTTCGGCATCACCGACGCCGACGACGAGCACGCGGCGCGCGAGAAGGTGGCCGGGCGCCTGCTGATGCTCGACGCCTTGCTCACCGACGCGCTGCCGCTGATCTTCGATTTCCTCGGCGTGGCGGGGCCCGAGCGTACGGCTTTGTCGATGAGCCCTGAGGCGCGTCAGAGCAGCCTGTTCGGGGCCATCGAGCGCCTGCAGCAGGCGCAGCGCTTGCAGCGGCCGGAATTGATCCTGATCGAGGACCTGCACTGGCTGGACCCGGGCTCAGAGACCTTCCTGGAAAGCGTCATCGAGACGATCGCCGGCTCGCACGCGCTGCTGTTGATGACGTTCCGCCCCGAGTACCGCGCCGATTGGATGCGCCGCTTCGAGCACAGCCGGCTCGTGCTCTCGCCGCTCGGCCTGGAGGCCAGCGGCGAGCTGCTGAGCGAGCTGCTCGGCCGCGATCCCTCGCTGGACGGGCTCGCCGAGCTGATCCGCGAGCGCGCGGGCGGCAACCCGTTCTTCATCGAGGAGGTCGTGCAGGCGCTGGCCGAGGAAGGCGTGTTGCACGGAAGCCGCGGCGCCTACCGCCTCTCGAGCGAGATCTCGGAGATCGCGATCCCGCCCACGGTGCAGTCGGTGCTCGCCGCGCGCATCGACCGGCTGCCAGAGCGGGAGAAGACCGTCCTCCAGACCGCCTCGGTGTTCGGTCGCGAGTTCTCCGACGCCGTACTCGAGCGGGTCATCGGGTTAGAGCACGATGAACTCGAGGCCGCGCTGCGCTCGCTGGTGGCGGCTGAATTCCTCTACCAGCAGTCGCTCTACCCGTACGCGGAATACGCCTTCAAGCACGCGCTCACGGAGGAGGTCGCTTACCACACGCAGCTAGCTGACACGCGCGCGCGCATCCACGCCACCGTCGCGCGCGCGGTGGAGGAGCTCGAGGAGGATCGCCTCGAGGAGCGCGCCGCGCTGCTGGCGCACCACTGGCAGGCCGCGCGCGATTCCCTGCAGGCAGCGCGCTGGAGCGCCCGCGCCGCGACCTGGGCGGGTTTCGCCGATCAGCTCGAGGCCGTGCGCCACTGGCGCAAGGTGCGCGAGCTGAGTCGGGGAGCCGAGGACGGCGAGCTCGCGGCGCTCGGGCTCACAGCGCGCGGGCTCTTGCTCGGGTTCGCGTGGCGCCTGGGAAGCGTGGCCGGGCTGCACGGCGACATCGACGCGCTTCGCGGCGAGGGCGAGGCGCTGGCCGACATGACCGGCGACCGCGCTCTGAAGGCGTTGCTGCTGGCGGGCTACTCGGGCACGCTCGTCGTCAGCGGCCGCCTCAGCGACGGCCTGGAGATATCCAGCCGCGCTCTCGCGCTCGCGGAGGAGGCCGGCGACCGCGCCGCCGAGATGGCGATCGCCCCGAACGTCGCCTACCCGACGTGCGTGCTCGGCGATCTTCCCGGCTCGCTCGCCCTCGCCGAGCGGATGCTCGAGCTCGCGGGCGGCGACCGCTCGCTGGGAGCAGGCCTGGGCTGGACGCGCCCCTACGGCTGGGCCGAGATGTGGCGGGCCTGCCTGATCATGTGGAGCGGACGCCTCGCCGAGGCGCGCGTGGCGGGCGAACGCGCGCTGCTCGCATCGCAGGAGGACGGCGACTCCGAAAACCAGCTGTGGACGCAGTGCAACCTCTCGCAGCTCGCCGAGATCGAACTGCACGACTCCGGCTTCGCGCTCTCGCATGCGCGCAGCGCATGCGAGCTCGCCGCGCGCGCCGGAGGCGTGTACGGCCAGGTGTGGGCACAGGCATGCCTCGGCGTCGCGCACACCACGCGCCAGGAATGGCGGCCCGCGATCCAGGCTCTCCAGCGCGCGCTCGCGCTGGCGCGCGAACGGCGCTCATCGCTCGACACCGAGGCATGGCACATGGCGAGGCTCGCCAGCGCGCAGCTCGGGGCGGGCGACGCGAGCGGCGCGCGCGCGAGCGCCCGCGCGGCGCTCGATTTGACGCGCAGGCGCCACACGCGCTTCCACGAGATACCCGCTCGTATCGAGCTCGCGCGCGCGATCGTGGCGACCGACGGCGCAGCCTCTGCAGCCGAGGTCGAGCAGCACCTCGAGCGCGCGCTCGGCCTCGTCGCCGAGGTGGGCGCGATTGCGTTCACGCCTCAGGTCCACAGGGCGTACTCGGAGCTGGCGCTCTCAGAAGACGACGCGCCGCGGGCCGAACGTCACGCGGCCGAGGGCCAGCGCGTGCTCGAGGCGATACGCGAAGACGTGCAGCCCAGCCTGCTCAGGCAGGCTGACGGCTAAGCGGCGGCCGGCGCGAAGCGCACGGGCATCGC
Source organism: Actinomycetota bacterium (assembly GCA_005884115.1). Classification (GTDB taxonomy): domain Bacteria; phylum Actinomycetota; class Thermoleophilia; order Solirubrobacterales; family Solirubrobacteraceae; genus Palsa-744. The sequence continues at coordinate 45,838 of VAXW01000010.1, read as the reverse complement.
CTTCAGCTGGTTGATGAACAGCGATTCGACGACCGTGGGCTCGCCCGCGAGCTGCATCTGCGGGAAGCGCTTGAGCGTCTCCTCGAAGAGGATGCGCAGCTCAAGGCGCGCGAGCGCGGTGCCCAGGCAGAAGTGCCTGCCCCCCGCTCCGAAGGCCTGGTGCTCGGGGTTGCGGCGCACGTCGAAGCGCTCGGGGTCCTCGTAGCGGGTCTCATCGCGGTTGGAGGAGACGTACCACATCACGACCTTCTCGCCCTCCTTGATCTTCTGCCCGTGAAGCTCGGTGTCACGGGTGGCGGTGCGGCGGAAGTGGGCGAAGGCGGGGAACATGCGCAGCGACTCCTCCACGGCCGCGGGGACCAGCGAGGGGTCATCCAGAAGCAGCTGTTTCTGGGAGGGGTCTTCCATCAGCGCGCGCATGCCCGAGCAGTAGGTGGCCTTGGTCGAGTCGTTGCCCGCGGCCACGAGCAAGAAGAAGCCCATCACGATCTCGTGCTCCTCGAGTTTCTCGCCTTCGACCTCGGCGTGCACGAGCACGCTCGTCAAATCGTCGGTCGGGTGCTCGCGGCGCTCGGCGATCAGCTTGCGGCAGCGCTCGAAGATCTCGGGGATGTCTTTTTCCACCGCGCCCTGGATCCCGTGCGGGTTCAGCTCGGGGTCGCTGGCGCCGAGCGTCGAGTTCATAAGGTTCGCCCACATCGTGTCGTCCTCGGGCGGGATGCCCATGAAGCTTCCGATCACGCGCGCGACCACCGGCTGCGCGACCTCGTTGACGAGCTCGCAGCCCTCGCGACCCTCCACGCGCGAGAGGATGTCGCGCACGATCGCCCTGATCGCGTCCTCGTGCGCGGCGATGCGCTTGGGCGTGAAGCCCGCCTGGAAGAGCGCCTTCAGGCGGTCGTGCTTGGGCGGGTCCATGCCGATGAACATCGCCTGCGCGAGCTCCAGCGGCAGGCCGCCGAGCGCCGCGAGCACGCCGCCGCGTTCGGAGGAGTACGTCTGCCAGTCGCGGCTGACGGCATGGATGTCGTCGGCCGTCGTGACCGACCAGAAGCCCGCCTCGTCGGGGAATTCTTCGAAGCTCTCGGTCCAGTGGATCGGGCACTCGGCGCGCATGCGCTCGAACAGCTCGTGCGGAGGTCCCGCCTGCCAGAGCTCACGCGCCGTCAGTTCGACGCTCGCCAGATCGCGCCCGACCGTGCTCATGGAAACCTCCTGATCAATTAGCCCGCACGCCGCCCCCGATACTACTGGCCAGACAGCCAGTTTTGTTCCGGAGAGGTCTCGAGGCCGATGGCGCCCGCTGCCAGCGTTCGCCGAGAACCGCTGGCGCAGATCGCGCGTCGCGTGGGTCGCGCCCCTCAATCGCCGAGCGAGAAGCGCACGCCGGCGCGCTCCAGGCGCTCAGTGCTGGCGCTCCCGAGCGCGATGGCCGGCGTCAGGCACCCCCCGCCCTGCAGGGCGGGGCCCTCGCGGCTGAGCACGATCCCGGCCTCGCCGAGCATGCGCGCGGTCGAGAGGTAGCCCGGGTGCCCGTCGCCCTCCGCCCTCGCAGAGCACTCCCGCCCGGAGGTCGTGCGCGCGCGCACGGACATCGTCCAGCGCCACCCCTCGAGGCGCTCGGCTGTGGGGCCGAAGCCGGAGGCCGGGACGATCTTGCCGAGGCCGTCGGCCAGGCGCTGGCGCATGGCGGGGCTCGCGCGCGTCATTCCCCGCAGCCCGACCTGTGTCGCCGCGAGCACGCCTGCCACCCCGAAGCGCAGGCCGAGCGAGGCGGGACTGCCCCGCAGCGCGACGCCCTCGCGGTAGCGAAGCGGCGTGAAGTCTTCGCCGCGCGCGCTCGCGTCGAGCTGCGCGCTCCTGTGTATGACCGCCGGGTTGATGAAGGCGGCGGGCGCCATCGGCGCGAGCACGGCGCCCCCCTCTCCACGCCGAGGCGCGAGCTCGATCGGGCTCACGCGGCGCACCACCTCGGCGATCTCGCCCTCGCTGATCAGCGCGGCCGGATCGGCGGCGCGCGCGGCATCCTTGTCGCCGGCGATCGCCACCACGCTTTGCAGCGTCCCGCCCGAGATCGTGTCCGACGCGCGCGGGCGGCCAGGCGGCGGGGCGATGGCGGCCTCGAGATCGGCCTGCACGATCGGCTCTTCGAAGCGCTCGCGCGCGGAGTCGCGGACGAGCGCCACCAGCAGGTCGGCGGGCAGCGACTCGAAGCCGCACGTATTCACGACCTTCACGCCGCCCGCCTTGGCCGGCTCGTCGAACTCATCGATCGTGCGCCGCACGAACGGCATCTCGCCCGTCAGGTCGATGTAGTGCGCGCCGCCCGAGACGCAGGCCTCAACCACCGGGCGCCCGTACCTCGTGTAGGGACCGACGAGGTTGAGCACCACGCGCGCGCCGGAGGCCATCGCCAGCAGCGAGTCGGGGTCGCTGACATCCGCGCGAAGCGTCTGCGGCGCCTGCACCCCGATCTCGCCGAGCACCTTCGCCGACTTCTCGGGGTCGCGCGCTGCGGCGGCCCAGCTGAGCTGCTCCTCGGAGGCGCGCTGCGCGAGGTGCGCCGCCACCTGGCGGCCGGTGATCCCGGTCGTGCCGAACACGACGACGTCGAGGTCGCGGCCGCTCATCGCAGCAGCGGACGATATCCCGGAGCGCCCAGCCGCGGCGGGCCGCCGGCGCGAGGTCTAACGCGGCGGCCCGCTCGCGCGACTCCTCAACGCGGCGCCCGGCGCGCGCCGGGGCCCCTCGCCGCCGCGGTGTTTCCGCCGCCGGCCGGCCGCGCGGCGATGCGGTGTATGAGCGGCACGTGGCGCTCCTCGCCGTAGGCGATGCCGGCGCGCTCGAGCGTCCAGCGTGCCTTCTCGCAGTAGTGGCTAATGGGCAGGGTGATCAGACGCAGCACCGCGGCGCAGTATCCCCCGAAGGGACGCGCCGAGCGTTGCAGGGTTGGCTCGCCGGGTGCGGGCCTGCTAGTAGTGGGGTATGCCCCGGGCGATATGGACCGGCGCGATCAGCTTTGGCATGGTCACGGTGCCGGTCAGGCTGTTCAGCGCGGTGAACCGCAAGACGGTGCGCTTTCACCAGCTCTCCCAAAAGACGGGCGCGCGGATCATGCAGCGCCGCGTCGACTCGGTCAGCGGCGATGAGGTCCCCTACGAGGAGATCATCAAAGGCTATGAGCTCGCGCCCGACCGCTACGTGGTGGTCGAGCCCGCCGAGCTCGATGCGCTGGCGCCGGAGAAGACGCGCACGATCGACATCGAGGACTTCGTCGAGCTCTCGCAGATCGACCCCATCTTCTACGACCACCCCTATTACCTCGCGCCTGGACAGGGCGGAGCCAAGCCCTACTGGCTGCTCGTGCAGACGATGCGCGAAACAGAGAAAGTGGCGATCGCGCGCGTGGTCATCCGCTCGAAGGAACAGCTCGTGGCGCTTCGCGCCATGGACGGGGTGCTCGAGATGGCGACGATGCTGTTCGCCGACGAAGTCATCGACCCCGAGCGCATCGAGGACATGCCGGCGGCGTCGGAGATCAAGACCAACAAGCGCGAGCTCGAGATCGCGCGCCAGCTCGTCGAGTCGCTGGCTGGCGACTTCGAGCCGAAGAAGTACCACGACAGCTACCGCGAGCAGGTCCTTGAGCTGATCGAGCGCAAGGCGCAGGGCGAGGAGATCGCGGTGCAGCCGCCCGAAGAGGAGGTGCCGGAAGCGGTGCCCGATCTCATGAGCGCGCTGAAGGCGAGCCTCGAGGCTGTCCGCGCGCACACCGCGCCAGACGGCGCCGAAGCTGAGGCGCCGGCGAAGAAGCAGCGCACGCGCGCGGCGTCAAAAACCAACGCGAAGACGCCCGGCGCGCGCAAAGCGCCCGCAGCGCGCGCCAACGGCGCGAAGCGCTCGCCTAGCTCCGCCGGCGCACGCACCAAGAAGCCGGGCGCCGCCAAAGGGTCTGGGCGCAAGCCGGCGGCGTCGCGAGCGTCCGCCAAGCGCTAGTGCCGAAGCCCTCCTCGCCCGGCGAGGGGTCGGCGGCGCCCCTGAAGCGCTACCGCGCAAAACGCGACTTCGAGCGCACGCGAGAGCCGGCGGGCGAGCGCACGCGAGAGCCGGCGGGCGAGCGCACGCGAGAGCCGGCGGGCAGCGGCACGCGAGCGCCGGCGGGCAGCGGCACGCGAGCGCCGGCGGCGAGCCCGAAGGGCGCCAGCCGCTACGTGATCCACGAGCACCACGCGCGCCGCCTGCACTGGGATCTGCGCCTGGAGCGCGACGGCGTGCTCGCGTGCTGGGCGATCCCCAACGGCCTGCCAGAGACGCCCAACGACAACCGCTTCGCCGCAGCCACCGAGGACCACCCGCTCGAGTACCTGGAGTTCGAGGGCGAGATCCCCAAGGGACAGTATGGGGCCGGGAAGATCTCGGTCTGGGACCGAGGCACGTACGAGTGCTTGAAGTGGGAGCCGCGCAAGGTCGAGGTGGCGCTGCACGGCGAGCGCCTCGACGCGCGCTACGCGCTGTTCGCGATCGGCCCGCGGTCGATCGGCGAAGCGGCGGGCCGCGGGCGTGGAGGGACGGGCGACTGGATGGTCCACCGCATGGACCCCCCAGAAGATCCGGGCCGGGAGCCGATGCCCGACCAGATCGCGCCGATGCTCGCGCGCAGCGGCGAGGTCCCGCGCGAGAACGAGGGCTGGGCGTATGAGATCAAGTGGGACGGCGTGCGCGCGATCGCCTACTGCGAGCCTGGGCGGCTGCGCGTGCAGAGCCGCAACCTGCTCGACGTCACCGCGCAGTACCCCGAGCTGGGCGCTCTGAAGACGGCGCTCTCCTCGCACAGCGCCATCCTCGACGGCGAGCTCGTGGTGTTCGGCGCGGATGGCCGTCCTGACTTCCAAGCGCTCCAGCGCCGCGCAAAGGCGGGCACGCCGGCGCAGGCCAAACGCCTGGAGTCGAGAGCGGCGGCGACCTACCTGATCTTCGACCTGCTGTGGCTCGACGGCCATTCGCTCATGGAGCTGGCCTACCGCGAGCGCCGCGAGCGCCTCGAAGCGCTGGAGCTGGCCGCCCGCGGCCTGCAGGTGCCCGCGTACATCACCGGCGACGGGCACGCGGTGCTCGAGGCGAGCGCCGAGCAGGGCCTCGAGGGGATCGTGGCCAAGCGGCTGGACTCGACCTACCAGCCGGGGCAGCGCACGAGCGCCTGGGTGAAGGTCAAGAACCACAGAAGCCAGGAGGTCGTCATCGGCGGCTGGACCCAGGGGAGTGGGCGCCGCAGCGAGCGCGTGGGCGCGCTGTTGATGGGCGTGTATGAGCCCGACGGCGCGCTGCGCTACTGCGGACGGGTGGGCAGCGGCTTCAGCGAGGCAGAGCTCGACCGCCTGGCGCGCGAGCTGGCAGGGCGCGCGCGCGACAGTTCGCCCTTCGCGCCGGGGGAGACGGCGCCGCCGCGCGGCTCGCGCTTCTGCGAGCCGGAGCTCGTGGCGGAGGTCGAGTTCACCGAGTGGACGCGCTCGGGGAACCTGCGCCATCCCGTCTACAAGGGTCTGCGCGAGGACAAGTCGCCGCGCGAGGTCGTGCGCGAGGACGCACCCGCCGAGGACGGCCCCGAACCGGCGCCGAGCGAGCGCCCGGGGTTCATCGTCCGCCGCCAGAGCCCCGAGCGCACGCTCGTCGAGGTCGACGGGCGCGAGCTGACGCTGTCCAACCTCTCGAAGGTCCTGTACCCGCAGAGCGGCTTCACGAAGGGCGATGTAGTCAGCTATTACGCCGCTGTCGCGGCGGTGATGGTCGCGCACCTCAAGGACAGGCCGCTGACGGTCACGCGCTGGCCCGACGGTGTCGAGGGGAAGTCGTTCTTTCAGAAGCAGGCGCCCGCCCACAGGCCGCAGTGGGTGCGAACGGCGCGCATCGGCCGGCGCGAGCAGCTCGACTATGTGCTCGGCGACGACCTGCCCACGCTCGTGTGGCTTGCGAACCTGGCGGCGCTTGAACTGCACGTGCCGATGGCGCGCGCGAGCGCTATCGCGCAGCCGACGGCGCTGGTGTTCGACCTCGACCCGGGAGCGCCGGCGAGCATCCTCGAGTGCTGCCGCATCGCGCTTGCGCTGCAGGGCACCTTCGGGAACCTCGGCCTGCAGAGCTTCGCCAAGACCTCAGGGTCGAAGGGCCTTCAGGTCTATCTGCCGCTCAACCGCGCGGATGTCGGCTACGAGCACACGAAGACGTTCGCCCGCGCAGTCGCGCAGCTGCTCGAGCGGGCCGAGCCCGAGCTGGTCGTCTCGCGCATGACCAAGGCGAAGCGGACGGGCCGCGTGTTCATCGACTGGAGCCAGAACGACGAGCGCAAGACGACTATCTGCGCCTATTCGCTGCGCGCCGCCGCGCGGCCCACAGTGTCGACGCCGCTTCAGTGGGAGGAGGTGCGCGCGGCGCATGAGCGTGGCGACGGCTCGGGGCTCTCCTTCGAGCCGCACGAGGTGCTCGCCCGCGTGGCCGAGCACGGGGACCTGATGGCGCCGGTCCTCTCGCTCGTGCAGGAACTGCCCGCGATATGAGCGCCGCGCCAGATCCGCCGCGCTGAGCTGGCGCTCGTAGCGTCGCGCTCTCATGCTGGCTGCGCTATCGAGCCTGCGCCAGGTCGGCGGCGCTGAGCTGGCGCTCGTAGGGCCCGCGGCCAGTGGCGCACACGGCGCCGCAGCGGGCCGCGAGCGAAAGCGCCTGCTCGAGCTCCATGCCTGCGCTCAACGCGTACGTCAGGCCTGCCGCGAAGGCATCACCGCAGCCGTAGGAGTCGACTGCCGCAGCCGGCCTCGCCGCAGCCGGGTAGCTGCCGATGCTCCCGTCGCTCGCGCGAAAGCGCCCTCCGCGCTGGCCGTCGGTCCACACCACCAGCTGCGCCTCATCGCCCACCTGCTCGGCGACACGCAGCTCACCTTCGTCCTCGCCGCTCAGCACGAGCGCATCGAGCCTCACGCCATGCCCCAGCGCGGCGCGTGCGCGGGGGCTTGCAACGAGCACGCGAGCGGCGCGCGCCAGGCGCAGCCCCTCGAGATCGCCGGCCGTGAAGTAGATCCCGTGCATCGCGCCCAGCTCGCCCCACGGCAGCTCGGCGTCGGCCGCGCTTGGTTCAAGACGCGGGCCGAACGTCGTAATCGTGCGCTCGCCTGATGCTTCGAACAGCGACACCGCCATGCGCGTGCGCTCGGCGCGCGGTGCGCAACAGACCGACACACCAAGCTCGCGGAGCCGATCGACAGATCGGCTGGCGAGCCCATCCTCTCCAAGGGCAGTGAGCAGCGTCGCGCTTCCTGCCAGGCGAGCGAGCTGGACCGCAGCGACCGCTCCGCCACCGGCCGGCTCGTGGAAGGGCTCGAGCGCGTGGACCACCTCGCCGGGCCGCGGGACGTGCGCAACGCGCGCGAAGCGCACCCACTCGACGTGGCCGACGGCGGCCAGCCTCAGCCCGCTGCGCTGCACGCGCGGCAGTCTCACACACGCGCGTCCCGCGCTGCGGGCGGGAGCTCATATGATCAGCGGCGCTGTAAGGCGAGAGATGGAGACCGCGTGAACGAGACCGCCGACCTAGCAGCGCTTCGCGACCTGCTGCCCTTTGCGGCGCTCATCGGCGTCGAGCTGCTGCAGGCAGACGCCGAGCTCGTGCGCGCCAGGATGGAGTGGGCGCCAGAGCGCTGCACCGCCGGCGGCGTCATTCATGGCGGGGCGCTGATGGCGCTCGCCGACACCTGCGGAGGGGTGTGCGCGTTCTTGAACCTGCCCGACGGAGCGCAGGGCACGTCGACGATCGAGTCCAAGACCAACTTCCTGCGCGCGGTGCGCGAGGGCGCAATCACGACGAGCACGCGTCCGCTGCACAAGGGCCGCACGATCGTCGTGATCGAGAGCGCGCTCGAGACAGACGACGGCTCGCTCGCGGCCAAGGTCACCCAGACCCAGGCCTTCCACTACCCGCGCAGCTGAGCCGCGGGCTCGGAGACGCCGTTCGCCGGCGCGGACTCAGGCGAGCGCGCGGGCGCGGGCGAGCGCATAGGATTCCGCGCGCATGTCAAGCGTGCTGCTCGTAGATGAACCGGCGAAGCACGTACGCCGGCTGACGCTCAACCGGCCCGAGCAGCTGAACGCGATGACAGCCGAGCTGTGCCAGGCGCTGCACGACGAGCTCTCCGCGCTCGCCCGCGAGCGCTCGTGCCGCGCGGCGATACTCACGGGCGCGGGCCGCGGCTTCTGCGCGGGCCTCGACCTGCACGGCTACGGCGCCGCTCCGGAGAACGACGGCTCAGACGAGCCGCGCGACAGGCTCGCCAACCAGCAGCACATGTCGACGCTGATCCTCGCGCTGCGCGCTCTGCCCCAGCCGGTGATCGCGGCAGTCAACGGGCCTGCCGCCGGATTCGGCCTGGCGCTCGCGCTGGGCTGCGACATCCGCTACGCCGCGCCCGAGGCTGTCTTTCGCGCAGCGTTCATCAACATCGGCGTCTCCAACTGCGACATGGCCACGAGCTGGCTCTTGCCGCGCCTGATCGGTGCGTCGCGCTCGCACGAGCTGATGCTCACAGGGCGGCGCGTCGGCGCCGAGGAGGCGCTGCAGATGGGGCTCGTCGCCGACGTCGCAGCAGAGGGGCGTCTGGCCGAGCGCGCGCTGGAGGCAGCCGTGCAGATCGCGTCGCTGACGCCCTGGGGAGTGCGGCTCACGAAGCGTGGCGCATGGACTGCGCTCGAGATCCCCTCCGAGCAGGCAGCCGTCGAGTACGAGGACCGCCAGCAGATCATGAGCACGTTCGGTCGCGCTGTGCCCGAGGCGATTGAGGCCTTCCTGCAGAAGCGGGACGCCGAGTTCGCCGACTGATGAGCGAGCTGTTCGACATCAAAGGCAAGGCCGCGCTCGTCACTGGCGGCTCGCGCGGGATCGGCGAGATGATCGCCCGCGGCCTCGTGCAGGCTGGCGCACGCGTGATCATCGCCTCGCGCAAGACGCCCGAGCTTGAAGCGAGCGCGCAGCAGCTGGGCGCGCACGGCGAGTGCCACGCGATCACCAGCGACCTCTCATCGCCCGAGGGAGCAACCGCGCTCGCGGCCTCCGTGCAGGAGCGCTTCCCGACGCTCGACATCCTCGTCAACAACGCTGGCGCAACGTGGGGCGCTCCGCTCGATGAGTTCCCCGCAAGCGGCTGGGACCGCGTGCTGCACACGAACGTCGAGGGCGTCTTCCACTTGACAATCGCGCTGCTGCCCGCACTGCGCAGCGCCGCCACAGCCGACGATCCCGCCAGGGTGATCAACATCGGCTCGATCGACGGCCTGCGCGCGCCCGTGATGGAGAACTACAGCTACAGTGCCAGCAAGGCCGCCGTGCACATGCTCACGCGCCATCTCGCCAAGCGCCTCGCAGGCGAGCACATCACCGTCAACGCGATCGCGCCCGGCCCGTTTCAGAGCAGGATGACGGCGTTCATGCTCGACGAGCCGCAGAGCCGCAACCAGGTCGAGCAAATGGTGCCGCTGGGGCGCATCGGCCGGCCCGATGACGTCGTCGGCCTGACGCTGATGCTCGCATCCCGCGCGGGCTCCTACCTGACCGGCACGATCATCCCGCTCGACGGCGGCATAACCGGCTGCGGCTAGACGCGTCCTAACCATGTGTTGCGCGCCTGGCCAGCGCGCGTGCGCACACTGGCCGGCGCCTGGGCACATCGGGGCTCTGCGGCACGACGGGGGGCTGGGCGGCACGGCGGGGGCTGGGCGGCACGGCGGGGGCTGGGCGGGCGCCCCGCGGCCGCTTGCGCGGCGCGATGAGTATGTTTCGGCAATGGACCAGGCGTTTGTCATCAACGTCGCTGATGCGCCCGCTCGCAGCCACTCCCGGCGCGCGACCATCATCGACTTCGAGCCCGACGACTCGCCGTGGCCGGACACGGGCGTCAACATCCAGGTGTTCGAGCCCGGAAAGCCAAACGGCCGCTACCACTGGGAGCCCGTGCAGGAGGACTTCCTGGTGCTGCACGGAGAGTGCATCCTGATCCTCGAAGGAGAGGAGCGCAGGCTGCGGCAGTGGGACTTCGTCCACTGTCCCGCGGGCGCCGAGCACATCTTCGTGGGCGCGGGCGAGGGTCCGAGCGCCGTGCTGATGATCGGATCGAGGCGCAAGGACGAGGCGCACTACCCGGTCAGCGACGTCGCCGCCAGGTACGACGCGTCGGTGACGAGCGAGACCGACGTGGTCGCGGAGGCGTACGCGGACTGGCGCCAAGAGCCCTGGCGCCCGGCGGCCAACCCGTGGCCGCTTCGGTGAGCGCCGCGCGGCGCTCCGTGCGGCGGCGGGCGGCTCTCGACGCCCGCCGCTGAGCACGATCGCAGGTCCTGACTGTGGGGAGTCTCGCGCACATCGTGCGGGTGCTCGCGCACCGCGACTTCCGCTACCTGTGGCTCGCCCAGTCGTTCAGCGTCGTGGGCGACTTCGTAGCGCTGGTGGCGCTGTCGCTGTACGTGATCCAGCGCACCGGCCACCCCACCGACCTAGGGATCGTGCTCGCCGCGCAGAGTCTTCCGCTGGCGGCGTTTCTCTTGATCGGCGGAGTGTGGGCGGACCGTCTCCCGCGCCACCGCGTGATGGTCGCGACCGACCTCGTGCGCTTCACGCTGCATGCGCTGCTGGCCGCGCTCGTGTTTGCAGGCGTCGCGCGCATCTGGCACCTGGTGGCGATCGAGGCCGTCTTCGGTTCCGCCGAGGCCTTCTTCCGGCCCGCCGCCACCGGCCTGCTCCCGCAGACCGTGCCCGAGCCCGAGATCCAGCGGGCGAGCGCGCTGACGGGCCTCTCGGAGAACGTCGCAGAGTTCGCCGGTCCGGCGCTTGCGACCGCGCTCGTGCTCGGCCTGGGCGCCGGTTGGGCATTCGCGCTCGACGCCGCCACCTTCCTGCTCAGCGCGGCCTTCCTGTGGCGCGTGCGGCCGCGCCGGCGCGCTCTGGCGCGCGCGCCCGACGAGGCGCTGGTGCGCGAACCCGGTGAGGCGCCGGAGCGCGGGCCGAGCGGATGGGCCGGCGTGTGGAGCGAGCTGCGCGAGGGCGCGCGAGAGGTCCGCTCGCGCGCCTGGGTCTGGGGCACGCTGGCGTCATTCTGCGTGGCCCTCTTCACCGGCCTGGCCACTTGGTACGTGCTCGGCCCCGCGATAGCTCGCGAGCAGTACGGCGGCGTGGGCGTCTATGGCCTCGTGTCGGCGGCGTTCGGCGTGGGGACGATCGCGGGCTCGCTGCTGGGATCGGGCTGGCGTCCGCGCCATCCCATGCGCGCGGCGATGCTCGCGATCCTCGTCTGGCCCGCAGCCGACGTGCTGTACGGCGCCGGCGTGACGCTGGGGGCAGTGGTCCCGGCGATCCTGCTCGCGGGAGCCGGCGTGGCGCTCTTCAACGTCTGGTGGGAAACCGCCCTCGCCGAGCGGATCCCGCCCGACAAGCTGTCTCGCGTGAGCGCGTATGACTGGATGGTCTCGATCGGCCTGCTGCCGCTCGGATACGCGCTCGCGGGCCCGCTCGCGCAGGCGCTCGGCAGCGTGGAGGTGCTGATCGCGGGCTCGTTGCTGGCGCTGCTAGCGCTCGCAGCGGGCCTGTTGCCGCGCGAGACGCGCATGCTCGAGCGCCTTGAGCGGCCTGCGCTCGCGCCTGGCGCGGGCGCGATGGGGACGAGCATCCCCCACCGGCCGTAGCGCGGGCGGCCGCCAGGTGCAGATGCGCTCGCGTAGCCTGCAGGTATGGACTTCCAGATCGCAAAGGACGACCTCCATCGCTGCCGCGTGCTCGAGGCGGAGGCGCCCGAGCTCGCCGACGGCCAGGCGCTGCTCGCGGTCGATACGTTCGGGCTGACCTCCAACAACATCACCTACGCCAAGTTCGGCGAGGCGATGTCCTACTGGAGCTTCTTCCCCGCCGAGGAGGGCTGGGGACGGATGCCCGTGTGGGGCTTCGCCGAGGTGTGGCAGAGCCGCGCCGATGGCTTGTCGCAGGGCACGCGCATCTACGGCTACCTCCCGCCGGCGAGCTACCTGCTCGTCTCCCCCACGCGCGTCGACGAGCGGGGCTTCACTGACGCGAGCGCTCGTCGCGCAGAACTGCCAGGCGCCTACAACCGCTACTTCCGCACCGACGCCGACCCCATCTACGAACGGCAGACCGAGGAGCTTCAGATGCTGCTGCGGCCGCTGTTCTTCACCTCGTACCTGATCGACGACTTCCTTCACGACGCCGGCCTGCTGGACTCCGCCGCGATCGTTCTATCGAGCGCTTCCAGCAAGACGGCGATCGGGCTCGCGTTCCTGCTCTCACAGCGCGAGGGCACGCGGGTCATCGGGCTCACGTCCGAGCGCAGCAAGGAGTTTGGAGCGCGTCTCGGCGTCTATGCGAGCGTGCTCTCCTACGAGGAGCTCGGCGAGCTGCCGCCGGGGCCGGCGGTGTACGTGGACATGGCAGGCGACGCGCAGGTACGGGAGGGCGTGCACCGACACTTCGGCTCGAGCCTCACCCACTCGGCGGTCGTGGGCGCGACCCACCACGACCGCATGGGCGAGCTCCCGGAGTCGCTGCCCGGGCCGCGGCCGAAGTTCTTCTTCGCGCCCGACCGCGTCGTCAAGCGCACGGCCGACTGGGGCAGCGCCGGCCTCGAGCAGCGGCTCGCCGAAGCGTGGGAACCGTTCGCGCAGTGGACAGAAGGTTGGCTCGAGCTGATCCGCGCACGCGGCGGAGAGGAGCTCAGGGCTGCCTATCTGGAGCTGCTCGACGGCCGCATCGACCCCACGAAGGCGCACGTCATCTCGCTGCGCGATTAGGCGGCCGGCGCGGAACCAGCTGGCGTGTCGGGCCGATCGGCGAGCACCCGCTGCGGCTGCGAGGCGAGCGCTGGCTGCGTCTGTGGGGCGAGCGCTGGCTGCGTCTGTGGGGCGAGCGCTGGCTGCGTCTGTGGGGCGAGCCCCGGCTGCTGCTCGGGCGTCGTGCCAAGCGCGGCGGGCTGATCCTCGCCGCTTAGCGAGCGCTTGAACCCGCGCAGGCCACTACCGAGGGACTGTCCGATCTCGGGCAGGCGCTTGGCGCCGAACACCAGCAGCAGCAGGATCAGCAGGAAGGCGATGTGAAGTGGATTGTCGAGGCCCATGCGTAGTTCAGCTCCCCAGGTCGGTTCTCGAGCTTCTGTTCGCGCGGCGCTTGAGTTCAGATCACCGCCGCGGCATAGCAGCAGCGCGGCACGGGCGTTGTGATCCGCGCGTCGAGCAGGAGCGTAGAGTCGAGCGAATGGTTCGCTTTATGCGTGGACCACCGGGCAGCGCCTCGCGTGCCGGGCTTCGCAAGCTCGCCGATGAGGAGCTCGTGCAGCTGGTCGCCGCGAGCGACGCTGACGCATTTGAGGTCGTTTTCGAGCGCCACGCCGACGCCGCCTTCGCGCTCGCGTACCGGATGTGCGGTAGGCGCTCCGTCGCCGAAGACGTCGCGCAGGAGGCGTTCCTTGCCCTGTGGCGCGGCGCGCGCCGCTATGACCGCACGCGCGGAAGCGTGCGCACGTGGGCGTTGGGCATCGTGCACAACCGGGCCGTCGACGCCCTGCGCCGCAGCAGCGTGCACGAACGCCGACGCGCGCACGAGGAGGGCGCGGAGGAAGCTCTCGAGGCCCCAGAGCGGACCGATGTGCAGGCGATCGGAAACGCGACCTCGGCTGAGCTGCGCGGCGCACTCGAGCAGCTGCCGCTCGAGCAGCGGCGAGTGATCGAGCTGGCGTACTTCGGAGGATTCACGCACGTCGAGATAGCCTCGATGCTCGACACGCCCGTGGGCACCGTCAAGGGACGCATGCGTCTCGGCCTGCAGAAGCTCCGCGGGCAGCTGCACCGCTGGGAGGCGGTTGGCGGATGAGCGCATTCGAGATCGACGAGGACTGCGGCGAGCGCGCGAACGCGGCCGCGTACGCGCTCGGAGCGCTCGAGGACGCCGACGCCTACCGCGAGCACCTGAGGAGCTGCGCGGGTTGCCGCGCCGAGGTGGCCGAGCTGCAGCTCGCGGTCGATGCCCTACCGAGCACCGTGATCCCCGGGCGCGCGCCCGAGTCGCTGCGGCGAAAGGTGCTCGACGCGGTGCGCTCGGAGGCCGATCTGCTGCACGCCGCCGGCCGCAGGGCCGATCGTGCGCCGCGCGCGTGGCGCTCGCCCGCCAGCTGGCGCCTGCTCCTCGCGGGCAGCGCGTCGCTCGCTGCCGGCGCCGCCGTGCTCATCGTGCTGGCCGTGAGCGGCGGCTCATCCAACGCAGTGCGCGTCACGACCGCGCAGATCGCCGCGAGCGAGAGGGGAGCTCAAGGAACGCTGCGGGTGGCCAGCGGGCGCGCCGAGCTCGTGCTCGGCGGCATGCGCCAGGCGCCGCGCGGGCAGATCTACGAGGTGTGGCTCAGCCGCGGCGAAGGCTCTGCGCCTGCCGCCACCAATGCCCTGTTCGGCGTGACCAGAGCAGGCAAGGCATCGGTGGAGGTCCCCGGAAGCCTGCGGGGCATCAGGGAAGTGCTCGTCACGCGTGAGCCGCTCGGCGGCAGCTTGCATCCCACGAGCCCGCCAGTCGTGCGGGTCGTGCTGTAGGGCTCGGCGCCCAGCTCAGCGCCCGGTGAGCGCGTAGCGCGCGGGCGTCAGCCGGCCGCGGCGCGGGCGTCAGCCGGCTGCGGCGCGGGCGTCAGTCGGCTGCGGCGCGGGCGTCAGCCGGCTGCGGCGCGGGCGTCAGCCGGCTGCGGCGCGGGCGTCAGCCGGCTGCGGCGCGGGCATTGCGCACCAGCCGGCGCATGCCCTTCAGCCACCGCTCCGGGTCTGAGCCCTTGAGCGCCATGTGATGCGCGACCTCGGCGTGCGGGAGGATCAGAAACCGCTCTTCACGGATTCCCTGGACGGTAGCCTCGGCCACCTCCTCGGGCTCGATCAGGCCGCCCGCAGCAAGCGCTGCCGCGCCAGCCGGCTCCTGCATCGCGAGCTCGAGCATAGGAGTGAGCACCCCTTGCGGGCAGATGCACGACACGCGTATTCCAGCGTCTGCGTACTCGATCGAAAGCCACTCCGCGAGCGCCACCGCCGCGTGCTTCGTGACGCTGTACACCGCCGAGGACACCTGCGTCAGCAGTCCCGCTGCCGACGCGGTGGAGACGAGGTAGCCCTCGCCGCGCTGCACCATCTCGGGCAACAGCGCGCGGGCTGCCCAGACGTGCGCCATGAAGTTCACGCGCCAGGCTTCATCCCAGGACTCATCCGGAGCCTCAGGACCGCCCATCGCGCCAGGCACACCCGCGTTGGAGATGAAGACGTCGACCGGCCCGTATACGTCGCTGGCGTGCGAGATCAAGGAGCTCACACTGCTCTCGAGCCCCGCGTCGAACTGGAGCGCCAGCCCGCCAACCTCCTCGGCGACGGCGTGCGCCGGCCCATGCTCGCGGTCGGCGACGACCAGCCCGCGGACTCCCTCAGCGGCGACGCGACGGGCGAGCGCGCGACCGATGCCGCCGGCCCCTCCCGTGATCACCACGTGCCGGCCAGCGAGCTCCATGCGCGGACTGTACTTCAGGCCGCTTGTGCGCGCCCCAGGCTCATAGGACCGCGCCCCGGTGGCGTCTGCTCAGCGCGCACGGCCTCCGAGTTCGCGCTGTCTGCGCGCACGACAGCGCCACCCTGCGGGGAAGCAGACGTGCGGCGGTGTCGCGCGAGGCACCCGTGCCCGGCGGTTCCTTTGCGCGCAGCGGGTCCGGCGTGGAACGGACCCGCCGCGCACAGATGCCTCAACTTGTCGGCAGCGAAACGGTGACGTTCGTGGCTTCGATGGTGAACGCGCCGTTGCTCGCCCTGTAGTAGGGCGCGTCGCGGCCGAGCAGCTGCAGCTTGACTGTGTCCCCTTTCGGGAATTCATAGCCATTGCCGTGCAGCTGGAAGGTGATTGTTGAGGTCGTGTTTTCTTCGCTTTCGCCGACTCGCCACACGCTGCGGCTGATGAGACGCTGTTCGCCGCCCGGCGTGACGTCCCACAGACGCGCGGCGATCTCACCAAAGGGACCGAGGTCGGTGATCGTCGCTGTCACGGTGGGCAGGCCGAGGAGCGTGAAGCCGGGGCTCGTCATCGTGTAGTTGGCGGTGTTTGCCTCTTCTTCGGCTTTCACCGTCTTGCACGCGTCGCTCGTGCCCGCGATCGGGTCAAAGTCGGCGGCGATTGTTGCGTTGCCGCCGGCCGAGGTGAAGATCTGTCCGGCCGCCGAGCTGAACGTGATCGTGTGCGGGTGCAGTTTGGGCCACCGCGTGGCCGAGAAGGGGCCGCCGCCTGGGGCGCTTTTTTGGGGGCACGTCTGCGTGTATGCGGTCACGCCGCCGTTTGCAGGCGCGGTACCGATTCGCTGCAGCCGAGCCTTGAAGAACGCAGCCCCCTGTTCCTGGAAGGCGTGGTCGGTGTTTTCCTTATTCGAACCCCGGCTGTGTCCAAGGTCGCCAAACTGAAGTGCGACTTTACCTTTCAGTGACAGAACCTGGTTGTAGACACGCAGCGCCTGCTCGGGCGGGAACAGATCATCGGTCCAGCCGTTCTGAATCAGCAGCGGAGCCGGAGTTCCGGAGAGCCCGTAGCCCTGGTGGTAGTTGTAGATTTTTTCGGCAATTTCTTTGTCTTCGGGTGACGCGGGCTCACCGGCATTCGTCGCGGCGAACCATTTCGAGAGGTCCGCTTCTGGATCTTGACCGGGCGGCGCTATGAATCCGCTCGCCTGTCCCAGGGCGAAGAGGCCCGAAACGTAGCTCTGGATCTCGACCCCGAGCGGTTCGCGGCTCTGTGTCGGCCCCGCGATACCCGTGTCGAGGAAGCGCCCGTTAGGCGTCAGCGAGTCCACCAGGTCCGACCACGGCCAGCGCGGATACGCCGCCGTGATCGTCATGTTTTTGCCTTTCGGGCTCGTCCAGGGCACGAATTCGCCATTCGTCAGACGAACCCGGTTACGCAGGTAGGCGAGCTCGATGCTCTGACCGCCGCCGTAGGAGATGCCCGTCACACCGATTTTCCCGGGGTAGACGATTTTTTCGTCAGCGAGCTTTCCAAGCAGATACTGAGTGTCGTGCGCCTCGTAGCGTTGATCAGCCAGATGCACCCAGCCTTTTTCACACCCAGGTGTCCCTTCCCGCGACGCTGCCGTGCCGCATGATCTCCCCCATCCACGCGCCGAGTAGTTCAGGACGGCGAAGCCTTGCTGTGCGTAGTAGACGTTGTTGTAGTCGAACGTCGTGTTGCCGTTGCCGCTCGGCGAGCTGGACTCGAAGTCCGCCTTCGATCCGCCCCAGCCGTGCATCATCACGATTACCGGAAAGGGGCCTTCGCCTGTCGCCGGCAGTGTCACATCGGCGTCCAGCGGGATGCCGTCGAACGTGGGCACGCGCTGTTCGAGCGTTCCGGTGGGACAGAACCGCACCCCATTTTCGGCTTTGCACGCGTGACCGAACGGTTTTGGTTCAGCAGCGGCAAAGCTCGGCGCGGCGACAGCGGCGAGAGCAACCGCGAATGCCCCCAGCACAACACGTGAGAAACGACGACCCGTCACCCAGACCCCCTAAAATAGTTGCCGGTGCGCGCTCCGCGCACTCGTAGGCAGAAGACGCTTATAGCACAGCGATTTGAGGCCAAACAGGTAAACCAGAAATTATCTGGAAGAACTGTGAATTTCCCCATAAATTCCTCCTTACATGGAGGCCTGGTCAGCCGAGTAGGGGCATCGACGCGCACTAACCACTCGACCTGTGAGCGCCGGCGATGACCCGGAGAAAGCGGCCAGACCTACCGGAGCCGACGGTCGCCTCGCTGCACCGGACCATGGCCCCTGCGCCAACCGCAGGGCGCTCGCCCGGCGCCTGACGGCGGGCGGCGAGCGCTAGCTGGGAACCCTGCGGGCGGCGAGGCTCGAGCCACGCGTGGCGAGCCCCTTGCATGGGAGCAGCGTGGCGTGGCGAGTCGTGGGCCACGCGAGCTTTCCTGAAAGGATGCGGCGTGGATGGACCGGGACTACGAGCTGCAGACGCATCGCGCCGAGGACCGTCATTGGTGGTACAGGGGGCGGCGAACTGTGCTCGAGAACGTGATCGCCGACCTGCACCTGCCCACTCGAGCACGCATCCTCGACGCGGGCGCTGGGAGCGGGCGCAACATGGTCGAGCTCGTGCGGCATGGAGCAGTCACGGCGATCGAGCTGTCCCCCACGAGCGTTTGCTTGGCGCGCGCCCGCGACGTCGGCGAGGTGGTCGAAGGGTCCGTGCTCGACATGCCCTTCGAGAGCGGCAGCTTCGACCTGGCGACCTCGCTAGACGTGATCGAGCATCTGGAGGACGACCTCGGGGCGCTGCGCGAGCTGCGCCGCGTCGTCACCCCAGGAGGGTGCCTGCTCGTCACCGTGCCCGCGTACCAGTGGCTGTGGAGCGGGCACGACGAGGTCAACCACCACTACCGTCGCTACACGCGGCGCTCGCTGCGCGTGGTCGGCGAGCAGGCCGGCTGGAAGCAGGTCCGCACGACGTACTTCAACTCGCTGCTGCTCCCCGTGGCCGTCGTGCTGCGAATCATGGATCGCTTCAGTCGCAAGACGACCGAATCGAGCCTCGACCTGTGGGTCCCGCCGCAGCCGCTGAACTGGCTGATGGAGCGCCCGCTCGCGCTCGAGGCAGCGTTGATCGCGCGCGGCGGGCGGATCCCCGCAGGGCTCTCACTGCTGAGCGTCTTTCGCTGAGCTGAGCGCACCGCCGGCGACTCGCGCGTGAGTGCGCCGCCGAGCAGGCGCTACGCCTCGCTGTCGGCAGGCGCGATCGGCGGGTGCACGCGAAAGGTCCAAGCTCTGTTGGCGGAGAACGTCGCGACCGTGACGATCACGGTTGCCATCGCCTGCCCGACGAGCTCATCCAGCCCGGCGCCCTTCACGAACAGGAACAACAGGCCCTCGTTCAGCGCTAGGCCGCATCCCTGCACGACGGCCCAGCGCACGGGGGTGTACGCGTCGCCGACGTGTCCGCGAAAGGTCCAGCTCCGGTTGAGCAGAAAGCTGTTGACGGCACCGACTAGAAATCCGATCGCGGCCGCGGCCAGATACCAGACGCCAAAGACCTTCAGCAGCAGCGTGTAGATGAGGAACGCGAGCAGTGTGTTGGAGGCGCCGACGATGCCGAACTTCACGAACTGCGCCAGCAGCGGCAGGCTCAGCAGGCGGACGGCTCCCCCGAGGCCGGTGGGTGATCGCTTGCGTGCCCCGGGCCCAGATTCCATCTATAGACAGGATGCACGATAAATTCATCCTCGGCTTAGGTCCTTCGGAGAGAATCGCCCGAGGCCAGACGCCGGCACCCCTCCCCTGGCTAGCCATGGCACCTATCACGCACACCCCGCTTCGCAGGCCCGCGCTGCTCAGCGTCGTGGCGCCGGTCTTCAACGAGCAGGAGCTGATCGGCGCCTTCGTCTCTCGCGCGCGCGCCGCGGTTGCCGACTACGACTTCGAGCTGGTGCTGGTGAACGACGGCAGCACCGACGGCACGGCCGAGCTCCTGGATCAGATCGCCGACGAAGACTGGCGCGTGCGCGTGATCCACCTGTCGCGCAACTTCGGCCATCAGGCCGCTCTCACCGCGGGTCTCGAGCACGCCGCAGGCGACGTAGTGGTGATGATCGACGCCGACCTGCAGGACCCGCCGGAGCTGATCGGCGAGATGGTCTCGCAGTGGAGCCATGGCGCCGACGTCGTCTACGCGGTGCGCCGCCAGCGCGAGGGCGAGACGGCCTTCAAGCTCGCGACCGCGTCGTTTTTCTACAAGCTATTCGACAAGCTCGCTCAGGTCGACCTGGAGTCGAACTCGGGCGACTTCCGCCTGCTCGACCGCCGCGCCCTCGACGCCCTGCTATCGATGACCGAGCGCTCGCGCTTCCTGCGCGGGATGACCGTGTGGGTCGGCTTCAACCAGACTGCCGTGCAGTACGAGCGCGACGCGCGCCATGCGGGCGAGACCAAGTACACGATGAGCCGCATGCTGCGCTTCTCGCTCGATGCGATCGCATCCTTCTCGCACGTGCCGCTCCAGCTCGCGACCTACGCCGGCATCCTCTCCGCTGGCGTGGCCTTCGTGGCGATCCCCGTCGTCATCATCCTGCGCCTCCTCGACTCCTACCTGCCGGGCTTCGGATCCATCACGATCGCCGTGCTGCTGCTGGGCGGCATACAACTGATCGCACTCGGCGTGATCGGCGAGTACGTGGGCCGTATCTTCGACGAGGTCAAGCATCGCCCGCTGTACATCGTTCGCGAGGAGCGAAACGTCCGCCCGGACGTCACGCCGGAGGCGGGTCCCGTGTCCCCAGCGCGCGCAGGCCTCACGGCGCGCGCCCCCGAGCGGGTGGGCTGAGCCCGATCGGCATTCCCCGCCCGCGGCAGGGAACCGTGCGCATGTGGGCGGCCCCTCGCAAGCGAGCGGCCGCGCTGCGCCTCCCGAGGCGTCACGGAGTCGGGCGCCGGCGCACCGCTCGCACCGGAGGTGTGTTCTTGACGGCAACATGCGCATTGCCAGCTCAGGCATGTCTACCCCCTCGCCGCTTCTGGCGTTCGCGGCGAGCGCCGTGCTCGCGGCCGGCGCGGCAGCGACGAGCCCCGATCGCGCCCGCGCCGAAGCGTGTCCCGGCTCGGGTGCTTCGGCATGTCCCTACGTCTCCAGCGCGATCATCGGCCGGCGGGCCGATGGCGTGCTCCGGTTCCCCGAGGCCGTCGCCCTCGGCAGCCAGGGAGACGTCTACGTCGCTGATCAGCTCAGCTACGTGGTGCAGAAGTTCAGCCCCACCGGCGTCTTTGAGACCGAGTGGGGCTCCTACGGTGGCGGTCACGGGCAGTTCGGCCCGATTGGCGGGCTGGCAACCGACGCCTCGGGGAACGTCTACGTCGTCGACTCGAGCCACAACCGGATCGAGAAGTTCGACGCCAACGGCAACTTCATCACGTCCTGGGGTCACACCGGCTCTGAAGTTGGCCAGTTCCGCTTCTTCTCCTCGCAGGATCCGACCAAGCCGCCGGGAGGCGGGGTCGCCGTCGGCGGCGACTACGTCTACGTGGCTGACTCGGGCAACAACCGGATCGAGCGCTTCAACCTCGACGGAGGCGAAGCGATGGCATGGGGCGCCAAGGGGAGCGGGCCCGGCCAGTTCTCATATCCGCGCGGGCTCGCCGCCAACTCCAGCGAGGTCGTGGTCGCCGATGATGACAACCACAGGATCGAGAAATTCGACCCCGCCGGCGCGTTCCAAGGTGCGGCCGGGTCGCGAGGCAGCGGCCCTGGACAGTTTGCGTTCCCTTACGGCGTCTCGCTGGATGCCGCTGGCAACGTCTACGTCGCGGACGACCTCAACCACCGTGTCGTCAAGCTCTCGCCGCAGCTGGGCTTCCTCTCGGCCTGGGGCGCGTTTGGTTCGGCGCCAGGCCAGCTTGCGTTCCCGCGCGCGCTGGCGGCAGACTCGTTGGGCTTCACCTTTGTCGCCGACACCGCCAACGGGCGCATCGAGATGTTCGACCCCGAGGGAGCGGTGCTCGGCACGTTCGGCGTGTCAGGTCGAAGCGCAGGCCTGTTCACGGCGCCCCGTGGCCTGGCGGGCGATCCCACCGGCGGCTTGCTGGCCTCGGACACGATCGGCAATCGCATCGAGAGCTTCGCGCCCACCGGCGCCTTCGCCGGCGCCTGGTACCAGGCTGGCGGCTACGCGCGCGGCTTCTCCGGACCGGCGGGTATCTCCGTGGACCCGCATGGCTCGGTGTTTGTCGCCGACACAGGCCACTCACGCATCGTGCGCCTGTGGGGCGACGGCACATTCCTCTCGGAAGTCGGCGGACCCGGCGGCCTCGGCGGCGCGACGTTCTCGGGAGCAGGGTCGGTGGCCGTGGCGCCCGCCTCCGGCTGGACCTATGTGGCCGACTCCAACCACAATCGCCTGCTCGGCTACGGACCGGAAGGCTGGCTGCGCCTGCGCGTCGGGGCGGGCGGCGGCGACGGCTCGGCCGGCTCCGGTCCCGGCGAGTTCAACCACCCCGCCGCCGTGGCACTCGACTCGGGCGGCGATATCTACATCGCCGATCGCGGCAACAACCGCATCGTCAAGCTCTCCCCGCGCGGCGACGTGCTCGCGCAGTGGGGCTCGCTGGGCACGGGGGCAGCCCACTTCAACTCGCCGAGCGGGGTCGCGGTCGACGCACACCAACGCACGTTCGTCGTCGACAGCCTCAACAACCGGATCGAGGTCCTCGACCCGGGTGGGCGCTACCTGGCCAGATGGGGGCTGCGCGGCACAGCGGCGGGCGAGTTCTCGCAACCGACCGCGATCGCGATCGACTGCTTCGGGCAGGTATACGTCGCGGACACGAACAACAACCGCATCGAGCGGTTCTCACTCGCAGCTGGGGCCGCCAGCGGCTGCCTTCCCGCCGGGTCCTGGCCACCCCCGCTCGACGTGGCGCCCGTTTTGCACGTGAGGCTCGCACGGCGCACCGGAGTTCTCGCGCGCCGGGCGCTGGCGCTGCGCGTGAGCTGCGAGCGCGGGTGCAAGGTGCTGGTCACGGCCACGCTCCTGCCACGCGCCGGGCGCCGCAGCGTGCGGCTGATCCCCCTCGCTCGCAGCCTGCCGCGCACGGTGCCCGGTCACGTGCGCCTGCGGGTCGGGCCGAGTGCGCTGCGGCGGCTGCGGCGCGCCCTCGGGCGGCGCTCGGGGATATTCGCGTCCGTGAAGATCATCGCCGCGGGCCCAACCGGGCGAAGAACTACGCTAGTGCGAAGCTATAACGTTCGACGGTGACCCCCGGGTGACAGACGAGGAACGCGCAAGCGATCAGCAGCCGAGCATCGACTATCGTCGCGAGCGGGTGCGCGTCGAGACCGAGCGGCACCGCATCGAGGGTTGTCTGACGCTCGCGCGTGACGGCTATCGGAGCCGCGTCTCCGATGTGCTGAACGCCTCCGAGCGCGACTTCTTGACGCTCACGGACGTGACCGTGACGCCCCTGGAGGGCGGCCCGCCCGAGCTGCACCCCTACCTCACGCTCGCGCGACGGCACATCGTCTTCGCCGTCTCCGCGCACGAAGACTTCGACGGCTGACCCGGGCTTCACCGCCACCCGCGACGTCGCGCTGGCGTCAGCTCGCCGCTGTCAGCGAGATCGTGATCCGCAGAGGCATAGACTGCGAGCCAACCCACGAGGAAGGAGCAGCCATGCCCACGACCAAAAAGTCAGCGGGCGGGCGCGGGAGCGAATCCGGCTCCGCGCGCACGCGCGCTGGTGCCGGCAACGACCCGATCTCTCGCCTTACCAAGTCGCTGGAGGCAGCCCAGAAGGAGCTGAGCGCGCTCGGCGGCAACCTCGGCAGCGGCGCGCTCGACCTGCGCAAGGACATGGCCAAGCGCCTGCGCGATGCGACGCGAGACCTCACGAAAATGAGCAAAACGCTGCGGCGCGATCTCGAACGGCTGCAGAAAGACCTCACCCGGCCACCGCGGTCGAGGACGAGGCCGGGCAGCTCCGCAGCGTCGCGCGCAACCTCGGCGAGCCAGTCGGGCCCGCGGCGTGCCCGAGGCGCAGCGCGCGCGGGCACCAAAACGGCTTCGCCAAAACGCACGACCAAACGAGCCGCAGCCTCACGCAAAGCGAAAGCGACGCGGGGCGCGAGCACGCGTTCGAAACCCGCCTCGTCAAGTGCGCGGCGCTCGAGCGCGCGTCGCAAAAAACCCGCCAAAGCAAGCTGAGCGCGCTCGAGCTCGGACAACCGTCGAAGCGAACCCCTTCGCGCGCGTTCGCGAATGAGCTCGCAGGCTGAGCGGGCGGCTGCCTTCCTCTCACTGCACGAGGGCGAGCGCCCGCTCCTGCTGCCAAACCCGTGGGACGCAGGCTCGGCCACGCTGCTCGCCGCTGCGGGCTTCAAGGCGCTGGCCACGACGAGCAGCGGCTTCGCTGCGACGCTCGCGCGGCTGGATGGATCGGTCACGCGCGATGAGGCCCTGGCGCACGCGCGCACGATCGCTCGGGCCGTCGAGGTGCCCATCTCCGCGGACCTCGAGAACGGCTTCGCAGACGAGCCGGCTGACGTGGCCGAGACGGTCCGAATGGCCATCGAGGCGGGTCTGGCGGGCTGCTCGATCGAGGATTCCAGCGGGCGCGAAGATGCCCCGATCTACGAGCTCGGGCGCGCTGTGGAGCGAATCGCGGCGGCCGCCGAGGCGGCACACTCGGGGGAAGCACAGCTCGTGCTCACGGCACGCGCCGAGAACTACCTGCACGACCAGCCCGACCTCGAGGACACGATCGCGCGCCTGAAGGCCTACGAGCAAGCCGGAGCAGACGTACTGTACGCGCCGGGGCTGCGGGCGCTGGCGGACATCCGCGCGCTCGTCGCGGCGCTCGAGCGACCGGTGAACGTGCTCGCCCTCCCCGGCGTGCCCACCGTGGCCGAGCTCGCGGCCGCCGGGGTTCGGCGCGTCTCCGTCGGCGGGGCATTCGCGTTTGCGGCCCTCGGCGCGGCAATGCAGGCCGCCGAGGAGCTCGCCTCGGCGGGGACCTACGGCTTCTGGGAGCAGGCGCGCGTTGGCGCCAAGGCCGCGCGCGAAGCATTTGCGAGAGTTGAGTAATTCCGCTTAGCAAGCTCAAGCCCGCGCCCCCGCTCGCCGATTGGGGGTTAGATGCACTTCAGCCTGTCCGCAAAGCCGTTGCCCGCATTGACGTGGGCGCTTTCCGGGCTCCTAGCGGTCGCGGGGCTCGCGGCCAGCGGCTGCGGTAAGGGAGGTCACACCGCGAAGTCGACCGCCGAGGTCAGCATCAGCGAGACCGACTTCCACATCGCCGCCCCCACACAGGTCAAAGCCGGCAACGTCGTGCTGCGGGTCAGCAACAAAGGGCCTGATAGGCACGAGCTGATCGTGGTTCGCAGCGACGGCGGGGCACTCCCTCTGCGCAGCGACGGGTTGACGGTGGACGAGGAGGCCGTCGAAAAACGCGAGGCGGGCGCGCTCGAGCCTGGATCGCCGGGCGGCCATCGCGAGCTCGCGGTCAACCTTGCTCCCGGGCGCTACGTGTTCATGTGCAACATGGAGGGCCACTACATGTCGGGCATGCACCGCGAACTGGTGGTTACGCAGTGATACGGCGCCGGCGCACCTCCCTTCGACCGTTTGACGCGGGCGGGCGTCGGGTCATCGTGGCGATCTTCCTCACGTTCGCCGCAATGGCCGGCCTTACGTTCTTCCTCACGCTCTCGGCGACCGGGAGGCTCCGCGATCGCGGGACGCTGGTAGAGCTGGCTGCGCGGCAGCGCACGCTCGCCGAGCGCTACCTCAGCGAAGTGCTGCTGCGCCGCTCGGGCGAGCAGGCCGACCCCGCGGCGATCGCTGCGATCCTCGACGAAAGCACGCAGGCGCTGCTGGAAGGCGGGACCGCTCCGGGCGTCAACGGCGACGACGACGAAACCGCCGTGAGCGCCGCGCGCGGGAACGAGTTGCGTCGCCAGCTGCGAGAGGAGGCCGCGCTCGTGAGTGACCTGACCGCCAACGGCGAAGCCGTGCTTTCGCGAGCCCCGGTCTCGACGCTGCCCTCGAGCGGACACGAGCACATCGTCACCTCGGACCCCGTCCAGCGCCTGCGAGTCGTCACGGCGCTGACCTCGGCGGTGGCGCTGAACGTCGCGCGCACGATCGCCGACAGCGCCGACGCGGGCGTGAGCTCGCTCGTGGTCACCCAGGTGGGGCTGATCATCGGCGGTCTGGTGGTCTCGCTGCTGCTGGCCGCGGGACTGATCGCGATCACGCGCCGCCAGACGATCCACTTCCGCACGCTCGCTCAGTCCTCCACCGACCTCGTCGCGGTCATCGGCGAGGACGGCTGTCGCTACGCCAGCCGCTCGCTGGCCGCCAAGACCGGACGCCCGGAGGGGGAGCTGCTGGGCGAGGGACTGGAGCGCTTCGTGCACGAGGATGACCGCGTTGTCCTCGCCAACGCAGCGTCCACGGGCGAGCCATCCGCGTTTACCTTCCGCCTGCGCGACGCCGCCGGCACCTGGCGGCACCTCGAGGCCCGGGCGACGGACCTGCGCTCCGACCGCCAGCTTCGCGGCATCGTCATCAACGCCCGCGACGCAACTGATCGCCTGCAGCTCGAGCGCGAGCTCTCCACGCAGGCACAGCGCGACGGGTTCGCGAGCCAGCTCAGCGAAGCGCTTGAAATGGCTGACGAGGAGCAGGAGGTCTTCGACGTGGTGGAGCGGGCGATGCTCGACATCTCGGAGGCGACGCCAATGGAACTGTTGCTGTCGGACTCGAGCCGCGCCAACCTGCGGCGCGCCGCCACGCACCCTTCCGCCGGAGCACCGAGCTGCCCTGTGAAGTCGCCCTTCTCGTGCGTGGCCGTGCGGCGCGGGTCGGCGGTCGTGTTCGACACGAGCACCGCCCTGAACTCGTGCCCGCAGCTGCGCGACCGGCCAGTCGGGGCGTGTTCAGCCGTGTGCGTGCCGATCAGCTTCATGGGTCGCTCGCTCGGCGTCCTGCACACCACCGGGCCCGACGCCAGCCCGCTCGGAAGCGACGCCGTCGCCCGCCTGAGCACGCTGGCGTCGCAGGCCGGCGCCCGCATCGGCACGGTGCGCGCGTTTGAGAAGACGCAGCTGCAGGCCTCCACCGACGGGCTCACCGGGCTGAGCAACCGGCGCACGATCGAGTCGCAGGCGCGCGAAGTGCTGCGCGAAGGCCGCTCGTTCGCGTTTGTGATCGCCGACCTGGATCGCTTCAAGGCTCTCAACGACACGCACGGCCACGAGGCCGGCGACCGGGCGCTGCGGCTGTTTGCCCAGGTCACGGAGCAGGCGATCCGCGATGACGACCTGCTGGGGCGCTGGGGCGGCGAGGAGTTCGTGCTCGTGCTTCCCGATCTCGACCGCTTCGGCGCGCTCTCGCTGCTCGATCGACTGCGCGCGCGCCTGGCGGCGGCACACCCCGGCGAAACGGCGCGCTTCACGGCGAGCTTCGGCGTCGCCGACTCGACCCAGGCGGGTACGATCGACGAGATCGTCAAGATCGCGGACATGGGCCTCTATGCCGCCAAGGCCGGCGGGCGCGACCGAGCCAAGATCGGTGAGCCGCCGCCGGCAACCAACGGTGCCGGCGGAGACTCGGGGGACCAAGCCGAGCCCGGCGAGAAACCGCCGAGCGAGCCTGGCTCACGACGCCAGCGGGGCCGCGCGACGCCTTCCCTGCACCGCGCCGCGCTCGAGGAGGAGCCGCCTTCCAGCGGGGTTCAGATCCGCTGAGCGGGCGATCTCCTCGACGATCCGCTTGGCGTCACGGCCGACGCCCCCGACGGTGTGCGAGTTGAAGGCGTAGAGGAACTCGCGCCCGACCCGGTAGAGCCCGGGCTCTGAGGCCACCGCCCCGTGGTGATCGGTTACGAGCTCGCAGTCCTCGTCGAGGACGGGCAAGTCGATCCAGTCGTGCTGGGGTCGGTAGCCGGTGCACCACACGACGCCGCCTACGGCCATCGCGCGCTCGTCGTCGAGCAGCGGCTGTCCGTCGCGCACGCCAATCGTCCGGGGCACGAGCTCGACGCCAGCGGCCGCGAGATCCTTCGGCTTGACCCGAATGAGCGGCTCCTTGCCGGCGCGGATCTTGGGCAGAGCCCTGCGTCCGACGGGCGATCCGAACGTAAGCACGTGCGACCACACCTGCCACAGCAGCGGGAAGATCAGCCGCCCCGACAGCCCCTCGATGTTGAAGGGGATGTGCGGGCCGAGCTCGCCCGAGAGCCACACGCGTCGATCGCGCGCGAGCTCCAGCGCGATGTCGGCGCCGGAGTTTCCAGCCCCGACGACCAGGACGTCCGCGTCGGGGAGCTGCGCCGGGTTGCGGTATTGGCTCGAGTGCAGCTGCGTGATCTGCGAGTCGAGCTGGTCCGAGAAATCCGGCACGCGCGCTGCGCTGAAGGGACCCGTGGCAATCACGACGTGGTCGGCGACGAAGCGCCGCTCGCCGGCGGCGATCACGAAGCGCCCGTCGGTGCCCCGCCCTAGCGCGTCCACGCACACCCCGCAACGCACAGGGAGTTGAAAGTGCTGCGCGTACGCCTCGAGGTAGTCCCCCATCTCCTCGCGTGAGGGGAACGAGTGCTTCGGCGCGGGAAATCGCATGCCCGGCAGCCCGTCGCGGCGTGCGGGAGTGAAGAGGCGCATGGAGTCCCACCTGCGCCGCCAGCTGTCGCCGATCTCCTCGCCGGCGTCGAGGATCAGGAAGGGCCGGCCGAGCCTCGACAGCCAGTAGCCGGTCGCCAGACCGGCCTGGCCGCCGCCGATGACCACCGTCTCGTACTCCTCGACCCGGGTCCCTGGGCTTGATGCGATTGTTGAGAATTCACTCATTTCTGCCTCCGTTTCGTTGGACGACGCCATTGAACGCTGTCGCGCCCCAGCGGTCATCGGCTGAAGGGCCCAACCTGGCGACGGAACGGAGTGGGTGATTTCGCCCATGCGCCGCTGTTACGGCGATGAGGCTCAGAGAAGTCGATGCTCGTAGGCGTACGCGGTTGCCGCCGCGCGTGAGGAGACGCCGAGCTTGACGAAGATGTTGCTGACGTGGCGATCGATCGTGCGGTCGCTCAGGAACAGCTCGGCGGCGATCTGCTTGTTGGTCGCTCCGCCCGCCACCAGCCTCAAGACCTCGAGCTCGCGCGCCGTCAGACCGTGCGTGTCGCGCCCGCCGCCGGCGGCCTCGACTGCACCGAGCCGCGAGAAGCTCTCGCGTGCGGCGTCTAGGTCCAGCGCGGCCGAGTCCTCGTCTCCGAGCTCGCGACACGCCTGCGCGAGGAGGACCCGCACGCGCGCCGCCTCGTAGGGCGCGTGCAGGTCCTGCCAGGCCTCGATCGCGCGGCGCAGCGCCGGCAGTGCACGCGTCGCATCGCCGCTCGCGAGCTCGACGGCGCCGCGCATCTGCTCGAGCGTTGCAGCGAGCAGCTCGCTTGGACGGTCAGTGGCGATCGCCTCGAGCTCCGCGCAGGCCTCGCGTGCCGCGTCGAGGTCACCGACCGCGAGCATGATCTCGATGAACGCCGGGAGCTGCTCCGCGCGCTCGGCGGGCGCGGTCGTCTCGCTCAGAACGCGGCGGATCGTGGCCGCCGCCGCAGCGTCATCGCGCAGGGCCAGGCGCAGTAAGGCGAGCCCGGGCTGCGGCTCGCAGCCGTCGCGCGCCGCTTCGCGGAAGGCGTCCTCCGCGGCCGCGAACTCTCCCCGCAGGCGCAAGATCTCTCCGCGGCGGTACGCCGCCTGGGCCGCTACGCGCGTATTCCCCGTCCTCGTGGCGCGCTGCGATGCGCGCGCGAGCTCCTCGATTGCGTCCGACCACGCTCCATGCAGTTGCATGATCTCGGCGCGGTGAACGTGGCAGTCCCCGGTGAACGCGAGCATGTCGGGCTGGCGCTCGCACCAAGCATGCAGAGCGCCGGTCCACTCCTCGGCCCGGCGAGGGTCAAATGCGCTTCGGCAGCAGCTGATCGCGCCGCAGTAGACGATCCCGCTCGGCACCGGTGAGACCTCGCCTGCCATGACGCCGAGCATCGCCTCATCCAGCAGCCCAAGGCCCTCGTGCACGCGGCCAAGCGCGATCAGGAAGTGGCCTTGCGAGTGTGCGGCAAGAGCGAACAGGTCGGCGTCGTCGAAGCGCCGTGCGACCTCCGTAGCCGCAGCGGCAGTCGCGATCGCCCCCTCACAATCGCCCGCCGCGTGCCTGCGGAAGGCTTCGGGAAGCAGCAGATAACCGCCCTCGGCGCACTCCTCCCCGTCCCCCTCCTCTAGCAGGCGCTTGGCGCGCGCGAGCCAGCCGCTGCCACGCGCGACCGCCCCACCCATAAACAGTTTCATGCCGATCCAGTAGGCGCAACGCGCTGCACGCGGGGTTGCGCCGCACTCGATGTGGCCCTGGTGCGCGCGCTCGAAGGTCGCGTAGTGCTCTTCCTCGCGTCCGAGCATGAACAGTGCGGTCGCCAGGAGCTCGAGGTCATCCGGGCCCAGCGGCGTGCGAGCGTCGGCTGCGTGCAGGGCGTCGGCGGCGCTCGCCCACGCGCGACCCGCGTAGGCCTCGCGCCCGCGGGAGAGCTCGTCGATCGCACTCACTGGACCGACAGTATCGTCGGGCACGTCAAAGTCCTGGACCTGACCTCGGGCGTCGCTTCCGGCCCGGTCAAACGGAGAGGGCGGGATTCGAACCCGCGATGGAGTTTTGATCCCCATACTCGCTTAGCAGGCGAGTGCCTTCAGCCGCTCGGCCACCTCTCCTTGGAGTAGGGATGCCAGTGTAGAGGCTGGCTGGACCGCGTCGTAGCATCCCAGGGGCTCGGAAGGGTGGCAGAGCGGTTGAATGCGGCGGTCTTGAAAACCGTTAGGCGGCGTTGAGCCGTCTCGGGGGTTCGAATCCCTCCCCTTCCGCTAGATAGAGCCAGACTGCGCGGATTTGCAGGGAAGATGCGCGCGTCGATCGACGTCGTTTTCGTCGACGCGCGACCGCTCTCGACCGCTGTGAACCGCTCAAAAGCGTGCATCTTTTTCCCAAATTTTTCCCGCACTCGTCAGCAGCTGCGAGGCCGCACACCATCTCGGACGCTGCCGACAGCGCCACGCCGCCTCGGGATCGCTCAGGTGCCTGTCCCGAACGGCCACCGGCAAGGTCCAGAACTCCCTCGTGCGACCACCCATTGGGAGTGACGCTCGGGCCGAGGGACCAGCCGGGCGCGGTCTTCAGACCACCGTGATGACGACCTTGCCCTTGGTCCGGCCGCCTTCGACGTGAGCGAGGGCCTGCGGGGCCTCGTCGAACGGGTACGTCCGGTCGATGACGGGACGGAGGACTCCGGAGTCGATGAGCTCGGAGATCTCCTCGAGCTGGGCACCGCTGGCACGCATGAAGAGAAACGAGTAGCGAACGCCCTTGCGGCGCGCCGCTCGGCGCGTCTTCCAGCTGAGTAGGGCCATCACCAGCCGCAGCGGAAAACGTAGCCCTTGCTGGTGGGCGAAATCCGGGTCCGGCGGGCCGGCGATGCCGATGGCGATGCCCCCTGGCTTGAGAATCCGCAGGGACTTCGCGAGCGTGTCTCCTCCCTGGGTGTCCAGCACTACGTCGTAGTCGTGCACGACCGTCTCGAAGTCCTGCGTTCGGTAGTCGATGACTATGTCGGCACCGAGGTCGCCCACCCACTCGACGTTGCTGGTGCCCGTCGTCGTTGCGACGGTCGCCCCGAGGTGCTTGGCCAGCTGGATCGCGTACGTACCGACGCCGCCGGAGCCGGCGTGGATGAGCACTTTCTGGCCCGGCTGGAGGTGCGCTCGCTCGACAAGCGCCTGCCAGGCGGTCAGGGCGACCAGCGGCACCGAGGCCGCCTCGGCCATGGAGAGGCTTGCCGGCTTGGTCGCGAGATCGTCCTCGTGCACGGAGATGCGCTGGGCGAAGGTGCCGACGCGGCCGTCGCGCGGCCGCGCGTATACCTCGTCACCCACGGCGACACGCGTCACCGCCGGGCCGACGCATGTCACCACGCCGGCGAGGTCGTGCCCGAGGACGAAGGGAGCCTTGTACGGGAGGAGGAGCTTGAACTCCCCGTCGCGGATCTTCGCGTCGAGCATGTTGACGCCGGCGGCGTGGATGTCGATGAGCACGTCGTGGTCGCCGACAGTCGGCTCCGCGGCCTCGCCGGCCTTCATTGGGCTCTTGTACTTCTTGATGAGGTATGCCTTCACGGGAAGGGCGAACGGCGTGTCGAGGGCGATCGGCTTGTTGGCCGTTGGGTTGGGCATGGTCACTCAGCTCTCGAGGAACTCGAGGACCGCCGGGACGAACTCGCGGTGGTACTGGAAGACCCCGCCGTGCCCGGAGTTCGGGTAGATGGTGAGCTTCGCGTTCGGGATGCGTCTTGCCAGGTCGGCCGAGTGGCTGCTGGCGACCATCACGTCGTTATCGCCGTTGGCCACGAAGACCGGCTGGCTGATCTTCCCGAGGTCGTGGGGCGCCTGCAGGCCGGCCGCGCGAATCGCCCTGAGCTGAGCACGCCTGGCCTGCAACGAGATGCGCTTGTCGCGGCCCTCGGTGCGCTCCTTCAGACGGGCCATGTAGTCGGTCGCGGCGCGCTTGCCGTCTGGCGTCCTGGGAAAGAACAGGTAGTGGCGGGGGTCGCGCAGCGTGAGCGCGGCCTTGGTGTACGCGGCGGCCGCGATTCTGTTGATCTTCTCGATACCGCCACCGCCGGCGGGACCCGTGCCGGCAAGAATCACCCTGCGGACGAGCTCGGGGTGCTCGAGGGTGATCACCTGCGCGACTCCCCCGCCGAGCGAGAAGCCGAGGAGGTCGACCTGGTCGTAGCCGAGGGCGCGGATGAAGGCGACGGCGTCGGCGGCCATCTCGTCGATGTTGTCCGGCACCGATCCGCCCGACGCGCCAACGCCGCGATTGTCGAACGCGATCACGTGTCGCTTGGCGGCGATGCCGTCGATGACCCGCGGGTCCCAATCGTCCAGGACGGCGGTGAAGTGGTGCAGGAAGACGAGCGGCACGCCGGTGCGCGGGCCGAGATCGCGGTAGGCGAACAGCGTTCCGTCGACGTTGATCATGCGGTTGCGTGTGGTCCTCCAGGTGGCGGTCGCGGCGGTGGACTGCGGCCGGGTCTTGGCGAGCGTGCTCGGTGTCATCATCGTGCCTCCGTGTTGCGCCCGAAGCTGCCTGCTTCGAGCGTGTGTTCATAGGTCGGTCGGTCGTAGAGCGGCAGGTCGCCCGCCTCCTCGGTGCGCTTCATGTACGCGAGCATCGCGGCCTGCGCGCCGGGGCTGGCGAGCGTCGAGAGGAACTCGGCGTTCTCGACGTGGAGTCCTTCCTCGAGCCCGAGCGAGCCGCCGATGTAGACGGCGCGCTTGACTGCGGCGACGGTGAACTTGAGTCGCTGCGCGAGCCGCTCGGCGAGCGCGACCGCGCGGTCGATCAGCTCGTCGCCCGGGACGACCTCGTCGACGTACCCGATCTCCGCAGCCGCCTCGGGATCGAGGCCGCCGCCGTCGAGCATCCGCTTCAGTCCCTGGTGGGTACCGACCAACCGCACGAGGCGCTGGGTCCCGCCGCCGCCGGGCGGGAACCCGAGGAGGATCTCGGGCTGACCGATCATGTGGTCCCCGGCCGCCATGAGGCGGTAGTCGCAGGCCAGCGCGAGCTCTGATCCGATGCCGAGCGCCGAGCCGTTGAGAGCGGCGATGAACACCGCTCCGCAGCGGTTCATCCGCAGGAAGGTCTCGTGCACGTCGAGGAGCTCCATTGGGCCGCTGAGCGGCGTGCGGTCCGCGAGTTTGCGCACTCCGGCAACGGCCCGCGTGGCGCGGGCCGTCTGCACGACCGCCGCGGCACCGCGCGGCCCCACGGTCGGGCTCGCGGCGCCCCCCTCCTGCAGCCAGCGCAGGTTGGCGTGCGCGACGAACCGCTCGGGGTGGGTGCCTGTGATCACGACCGCGCCGACGCTCTCATCGGTCTCGGCGCGGGTGACCAGGGCCTCCAGGTCGGCGGCGATCTCTGGGCCGAACTCGCCGCGCGGACCGCCATGGAGCCGGGCGAGGAGCACTCGTCCTCGCTGGTCGACCTCGATTCCGAGGCGGTGGTTCTGGGTCATCGTGGTCATGCGGCGGGCCTTTCGTTGAGCAGACGGGGACGGGGCGAGAGCGGCAACGTAACAGGCTGGGTTGACAATGTCAACTCAGATCAATAGGCTCCACCAATGACCTCTGGAACAAGCGTGCGACTCGACGTCGCCTTCTCCTCAGCCGGCGACGAGTGCCGGGGCTGGCTGTTCATGCCCGACGCCGAGCGGCCGCCGCTCGTGATCCTCGGCCACGGCCTCGGCGCGACCCGGGAGTTCGGGCTCGAGCCGTATGCGCGGCGGTTCGCGGACGCGGGGGTCGCCGCGCTCGTGTTCACCTACCGGCACTTCGGCGACAGCGGCGGCCAGCCCCGCCAGCTGCTCGACATCAAACGCCAGCTCGCCGACTGGGCGGCGGCCCTCGCCTATGCGCGCAGCCTTGACGCGATCGACCGCGAGCGGATCGCGCTGTGGGGCACCTCGTTCGGGGGCGGTCACGTGATCGAGGCCGCAGCCCGCGATGGCGCCGTCGCCGCGGTCGTCAGCCAGTGCCCGTTCACGGACGGCCTCGCCGCGTCACGCGCCGCGAGCCCGCGCAGCCTCGCCCAGGCGTTCGTGCTCGCGCTTCGCGACGAGTTGGCGCGCGTGCGCAGCAAGCCCCCGGTCGTGATCCCGCTCGTGGGCCCACACGGATCTGCGGCGTTGATGACCTCGCCGGACTCCGAGCCGGGCTACCGCGCATTGATCCCACCGGGCGTTCACTTCGAGAACGGAGTGTCGGCTCGGTTCATCAACCACGTCGGGCTCTACCGCCCGGGGCGTTCGGCTCGCAAGGTGACCGCGCCGATCCTGTTCTGCATCTGCGACAAGGACGCCGTCGCTCCAGCCCAGACCGCGCTGCGCTACGCGGCGACCGCGCCGCGCGGCGAGGTCAAGCGCTATCCGGTCGGCCACTTCGACATCTACCTCGGCGAACCGTTCGAGCACGCCGTCCGTGACCAGACGGAGTTCCTGGTCCGCCATCTGGAGCTGGTCTAGATGACGCTCAGGCGCACGAGAAATCAGCCGCGCCCGCTGTCCAACGAGGTCGTTGCGATCACCGGTGGGGCGCGCGGCATCGGCCACGCGACGGCTCAGGCGCTGGCGCGTCAGGGCGCCCGGGTCGCGATCGGCGATCTCGACGGCGATCTCGCCGACCAGGTGGCCGCCGAGCTCGGCGTGGGGGCCTTCGGCGTCGGCGTCGACGTGACCGACAACGCGGCGTTCACCGCGTTCCTCGACGGCGTCGAGCACCGCCTCGGCCCGCTCGACGCCCTCGTCAACAACGCCGGGATCATGAACGCCGGGCCGATCGACGCCGAGGATGAGGCGATGACCGCTCGGGCGATCGCGATCAACCTGCAGGCAGTCATCCACGGCACGCGCGAGGCGGTGCGGCGGATGAAGCCGCGGCGCACGGGTCACATCGTCAACATGTCCTCGGCGGTGAGCAAGGTCGCGGGATCGCACTGCGCCACGTACGTCGCGACGAAGTTCGGTGTCGCCGGCTTCTCCGAGGCCGTCGCAATCGAGCTGCGGGGAACCGGCGTTGAGATGTCGGTCGTCCGCCCCTCGCTGTGCCACACCGACCTGGCCTCCGGATTCGCGGGGCTGCGTGGGATGCCGTTCATCGAGCCCGAGGACGTCGCCGAGCGCATCGTCGAGACGCTGCAGCGGCCACGCTTCGACGTTCCGGTCCCCAAGCGCCTGGGACCGGCGCTGTGGCTCAACCAGGCGCTCCCGTTCCGGGCCCGCATGGCGCTAGCGCACCTCACGAAGGCCGACCAGATCCTCGACGGGATCGACGCGGGCGAACGCGCCGCCTACGTCGAGCGCGTGAGGGCGGACACATGAACGCGCGCACGACGTACCGCAACGCGCCGACGCAGGCGATCGACGTCGGCGGCACGCAGTTCGCCCATCGCCGGCTCGGGCCGGACACGGGCGTGCCGGTGATCCTGCTGCACCACCTCGGAGCGGTGCTCGACAACTGGGATCCGCGCGTCATCGACGGCATCGCCGCCCACCGTCGTGTGATCGCCTTCGACAACCGCGGCGTCGGCGCTTCGAAGGGCAGGACCCCCACCTCCGTCGACGCGATGGCACAGGACGCCGTCGCGTTTATCCGAGCGCTGGGGTTCGACCAGGTTGACCTGCTCGGCTTCTCGCTCGGCGGCTTCGTCGCGCAGACGATCGTGCAGCAACACCCGCGGCTCGTCCGCAAGCTCGTGCTCGCCGGCACCGGTCCCGCCGGCGGCGAGGGCATCGACAAGGTGACCCGGATCACGATCCTCGCGATGCTCAAGGGCGGGCTGACCGTCAGGGATCCGAAGACCTACCTCTTCTTCACCCGGACCGCGAACGGCAAGTCGGCGGCCCGGGCGTTCATGAAACGCCTGAAGGAGCGCACCGACGATCGCGACAAGGCGATCTCCCCCCTGGCCTTCCGTGCCCAGCTCAAGGCCATCAGCGCGTGGGCAAGGCAGCCGCCGTCGGACCTGTCGAGCATCCGCCAGCCCACCCTGGTGGCCAACGGCGACGACGACCTCATGGTGCCTTCGAGCAACTCCGCCGACCTGGTGCGGCGACTGCCCGACGCCCGGCTGAAGCTCTACCCCGACGCCGGCCACGGCGGCGTCTTCCAATACCACGACGAGTTCGTGGCCGATCTCCTGGAGTTCCTGTCATGAGCAAGACGATCCTGATCACCGGCGCCAGCAGCGGCATCGGCCGAGCCACCGCGGTCCGACTCGCCGCCGAAGGGCACACCGTCTTCGCCGCGGCGCGGCGCCTGGACCGGCTCACAGAGCTTGCACGCGAGACGACCGGGACCGTAATCCCCGTCGAGCTGGACGTGTGCGACCCGGAATCTGTCCGTAGGGCTGTGGAAACGGTGGCCGGATCGGCACCCGACGGTGTGGACGTGCTCATCAACAACGCCGGCTATGCGCTCACCGGCCCCGCAGAGACGCTGGCCACCGCCGACGTCCGGGCGCAGTTCGAGACCAACGTGATCGGGCTCTTCGACGTCACCCGCGCCTTCCTGCCGCAGATGCGCGCCCGGCGCTCCGGGAGGATCGTCAACATCAGCTCGCTGCTCGGCGAGATCTCCGTCCCCGGCAGCGGGATCTACGGCGGCACCAAGCATGCCGTCGAGGCGCTGTCGGACGCACTGCGGATGGAGCTGAAGCCGTTCGGCATCAGCGTCGTCGTGGTGCAGCCCAGCTTCGTCGGCACGGAAATCGACGTCACGCACCACATGACGACGAACGGCGGCTCGATCGCGGACTACGTCACGCAAGAGCGCGAGATCGGCGCCTACCTCGACGCGCAGACCAAGACGGCGGTGGCACCTGAGGTCGTCGCCGCGTGCATCGCCCGCGCGAGCCTCACGTCACGCCCCAGGGCGCGCTACGTCACGCCGAAGCGCGACGCTCTGGTCCTGGGCATGCTCACCACGCTTCCCACCCGGCTCACCGACGCCATCAAGCTGCGACTCGTCCGGTCCGCGGCCTGATCCTGCGGCCCGGCGACATCAGCAGCAGCGACAGCTCTTCGCCGCGGCGATCGCCGCGAGGCTCGGCGGGACCGGCGCGCTCCTCGGGACCGGCGCGCTCCTCACGACGCCGAGCGCCGAGGTGACCCGCTCGCGCGCGACCTCGGCACCGCCGCCGTGATACCCCGTCCGCACGACGAACTTGCGCTCGCCGATCGTCAGGTCCAGCTCGATCGAGTCCGCACCGATGGGGCGCCACGCGGTGAACTCCTCGCCGTCGCATGTGATGCGGACCGCGTCGACATCGGGGAGCTGGACGACGCGCAAGGTCGTGGCGCGGCCGGCGTGCGACGGGGTCGCGGCGTAGGTGCCGATCAGCAACTCGCCGCGCTCGACGTCGTTGCGCGCGACCGACAGCCCGACCGCTGGGTAGTCGACGCCTTCGACGGTCGGCGCGGCGAACTTCGCGAGGTTGGCGTCGCCCGACCAGCGTGACCAGGCACCGCGGCCGCCGACCTCCGGGAGCATCAGCAGCGCGCTGTGCTGGCCGCGCGGGTAGGGCTCGCCCCAGCCGAAGAAGAAGCCGAAGCGGTCGTCCTCGTCGCCGAATGTGCGTGGCTCGGAGCGCTGCTCGACGTAGTCGCGCATGCGGGTCTCGGTGACGTCGTCGCCGAGCTCGTGGGCCATCAGCAGCGCGATCGATGTGGTCCGCGGATCCGGGACGAAGGTGTTGATCCGCGCTTTGGGGTTGCTCCAGCCGAGCTTGGCGACCGATTGCTCGTAGAGCCATTGCCCCCACTCGGGGCGCTGGGGATAGATGTAGGGGAGGGTCACGAGCGCGGCGAGCGCGGTGACGTGGTCGGGGAACGTGCAGGCCTCGCGCTCGATCGGGTCGTAGTAGAAGGCGAACCACTCGAGGTCGCCGCGACGGTCGCGCCCCATGTAGTGCTGTTGAGCGAAGTCCGCCCATGCCTCGTAGGGCGTGTGCAGCGTGGTGCCGTTGACCGCGTCGTAGGCCTTCAGTCCCAGGCCGGTCGCGCTGACGCAGAACGGCCAGATCTTCGTGTTCTCACAATGCGGTCCCTCCGGGCGTGCCGCGAGCTGCTCTGAGATGAAGCCGGCAAGCTCGGGCTGCGTCCACTCAAAGGTGCGATCCATGTAGCCGCTGACCTGGAATGGCTGGTGGTAGCGCTGGTCACCGGAGACGTAGGCGTAGACCGACAGCAGCAGGTTGAAGAAGCCGCGGAAGAAAACGTTGCCGTCGGCCGCGATCGGGTCGGGGTTCAGGCCCCAGCGCTGATCGCCGTTGCCGATCCAGCCCGGTGGCGCGTAGGCACCGCGCAGGCGCTCGGGGATGTAAATCTGCCACTCCGGCGGATAGCGATCGACGTTCGGGTCCTCCCCGATGAGCACGAGCGCGTCGATCGCCGCCCAGAACGTCATGTGGCGCTCGCAGAACTCGTGTGCGATGCGCGTGTAGACCTCACGCCACGCCGGCGTGACGTCGCACATCAGCGGCAGCGCGTACGCGCTCTCGCCCAGATCGAACCGCGGGAACGCGCACATCGGCGCGCTCGAGTCGCGGTCCCACCACTCGTGCGGCTCACCCGAGCTGCTCCAGTCGTCCGGCGTCGTGGCCTTGTCCCACAGGTGGCGAAGCCAGCCGCGGGCGCGCGCGTTGAGCTCGGTGACCTCGGCGCTCATCCGGATGGGAGCCGCTCTCCCGCGGCAGCGCGGATCTGCAGGAGCTTCTCGCGCGCCACCCACGCCTCCGGCCAGTCGCGGCTGAGCTCGCGGACCGCGGGCTCGCGGATGATCCGGCTCGCATAGGTCGCGTCGCGCTCGGGCGTGCGGATCGGCACGGGAGCGGGGCGGCGCGGCCGGAGCGTCGAGCCGATCGGGGCGACGATCCTGGTGAGTCCGTGGAACCACAGCATCAGCGCCGGATTGCCATCGATGCGCGTTTCGCCGAAGTTCATGTCCTGCACGAGCCTGCCGACGGCCCGACGGGAAACCAGCGTGCGCAGCCCGACGCGCGCCGTCGGGAATAGCAACGTGCAGTCGGCGCGTGCGGCCGGGCGGCGAGGCAGCGTCAGCCGGCGCGTCGCCATGTGCAGCCGGTACTGCTGGCGGGCACCGTCGGCGCTGCGGATCTCGATGAGGAGGTTGCGCGTGACCTGCCGGCGGAACCGATCGGACCGCCGGCTCGCCAGTGCCATGAGCACACCGAGGCCCGTCAGCAGCGCCTGCAGGGCTGCGACCTCGATGCGGGCGCGCAGCGCGCTCATCTCAGGCTGGGACGGGTGGGAGGGCGCCGGGACCGGGTACCAGATCGATGTCGTCGGGCTCGGTGACGATGTGTCCCTTCGAGCAGGCGAACGTGACGTGCAGCTCGCGGCCGCATGCGGCGTGCCGGGCGACCACGGGCGGGCCTTCGGGGTCCGCCTTGTGGCGGTCACCCCACTGCATGAACGCGAGCATGATGTGCATCAGCTCACGGCCCTTGTCCGTCAAGCGGTACTCCATGCGTGCCCGGCTGCCGGGCTCGCGGTACTGCGAGCGCTCGAGGATTCCCTCCTCGACGAGGAGAACGAGACGCTCGGACAACAGGTTGCGCGGGCACTGCAGGACCCGGTGGAACTGCTCGAACCGCGTGGCTCCATAGAAGCTCTCGCGGATGATCAGCAGCGTCCACTTCTCGCCCAGGACCTGCAGCGTGCGGGCGATCGAGCAGTTGCTCGCCTCGTAGTTGGTTCGCTCCATCAAGGCTGCAGGCTAGCAGTCTGAGTTGCTTCTTTGTATGTAGCTCCTCTAGCGTGCGACGTCGATGTTCTGCAGGCGCACCTGACCGCGGGCGACCAGCTTGTCGTCCTCGGGGCGGCGGATCTCGACCTGCCAGAGCTGCTGTGTTCGTCCCTGCTGGATTGGGTCCGCGAGAACGTGCAGCCGGCCCGAGCGGTGGGGGCGGAGAAAGTCCGTCGCGTTGGAGACGCCCACGGCCTGCTGGTCGCGGTCCTTGACCGCCTCAAAGGCGCCGGTGGTCGCGAACGTCTCGATGACGGTCGTATAGAGCCCCCCGTGAACGATGCCCCACGGCTGGTGGTGGCGCTCGTCGGCTGCGACCGAGCCGCTCACGCGCGTGGCAGTGATCTCCTCGAACTGGATGTCGAGCAGATCCATCAGCTCGCTGGCTTGAGGGGACATCACGCTGGCGTGAAGTTCTTGCGGATGTCGGCGTCGGCGTGGGCGATGACCACCGCATCGGCGGCCAGCGACCGCTCGCGCTCGCTCTCGGCCCTCGCCCAGAAGCAGCAGCCGGCTGGCTCGGGAGCCGGCCGGCTGCCTAGCTCCGCACGCAGCTCCCGATGGAACGTCACGGCCACCGGGGAATGATCGAGGTCGAGGAGTCGGCTGAGCTCCTGGACGAGAGCTGTCGTGGTCATGCATCCGGCCTTTCCTCTTGGAGGTCGGCCGATCGTACCATTCTGAGTTAACTATCTGAACCTAGAGCCGTGCGGTGCCGCGCGTTCCGCGGGATGTGCCGCCGCCGAGAGCTGCATTCGATCGCGCGCAGCGCCCCTGCGAGCGCCCGATGAGGCCGCCGGGCCGTACTCCGACTGGAACCTGCGAAGCTGAGAGCCGATGACGTTCACGAGGATCACGGTGCGAGCAGACCAGATGGGCGGCGTCCCGTGCATCCGCGGACTTCGCGTTCCGGTCGCAACGGTCGTCGGCATGATCGCCGACGGGATGGCTCGCGACGAGATCCTCGCCGCCTATCCAGACCTCGAGGCCGAGGACGTCGAGGAGGCGCTGCGCTATGCGGCGGAGGCTGTTCGGGAGCGTGAGCTTCCGCTCGTTCCTGCCGGGTGAGGTTCCTGATCGACAACGCGCTCTCGCCCGTGGTCGCGCGAGCACTCGTCGATGCTGGCCACGACGCGGCCCATGTGCGTGACTACGGTCTGCAAGCGGCCAATGACAGCGAGGTGCTCGATCAGGCGAGCCGGGAGGAGCGCGTGCTCGTGTCGGCGGACACCGACTTTGGATCGCTCTTGGCAGCCGGTCATCGGCGCTCGCCCTCAGTGATCCTGTTTCGTCGCGGGGCCGAGCGTCGGCCGGAGCAGCAGGCCGCGCTTCTCCTCGCGAACGTCGAGGCCGTCACGCAGCAGCTCGATGAGGGAAGCGTCGTTGTGTTCGAGCCCAATCGCATTCGGGTGCGCGCGCTTCCGCTCATCCCGTAGTTCCCGTGCAGGTCCACAGCGACAGCCTGCCGGGGCGTCATCGATGACAAGAACGACAGAGGGCGACCGGCTCAGCCCTCACCCCTAGCGTCGGTATCACGAACCAGGCACCGGGGCACAGCGGTCAGGCTCAAATCTCGCTCGCGTGTCGCGTTGTCGGCGCAGCCGACCTGATCGCTTCTTTAGCCGGAGGCTTCGCCGGGGTCAAGGGAGCCGCGACAGCGGCGCGCGCAGCGCGGCCGAAGGCCGAGCTTTACGCCGGCGAAGGCTCCGGCTACAGCCCGCGCCGGCGCCCTCCACCGGCGCCTCACGGACGCGCCAAGGTGGTCCTCAGGGGGTCGCTAGGCGGTTCGTCTCCAGAGCGACCCCCCTAGACGACCATCCGGCTGCCCGCTCGCTCCCGAGATTTGGCTCTGCAACTGGCATCGAGGAAGGGGGTCCCCGACTCTCCGCTTCGCTTCGACCCGGGGACCCCCTTCCTCGACCAACACATCACAGATGTTCATGGCGAGGCCAGATGCAGAGCGTGAGAGCGGGAGCGAGCGGGCAGGCAGCAGCAGCACAGCGGAGACGAGAAGGCGTACGAGAGAGACGGATCACGAGAACAGGCCGGGCAGGCGGGTCGGCGGATCACGGTGGTCGTAGTTGGCGACTGGTGGGGGCAGACGCTCGGGCGGCGACGCAACTGTGGACGGTAGGTCGTTCGGATCGGTGGTGACGGACACAGCGAGCGAGGGTGCGATGTCGAGCCACGGACCGTCAGGTCAGACGAGGCGCTTACGGCAGCATCGAGGGGTAGCGGTGTCGGCGCTTCCTTCGCGGCTGTTGGGTCGCTCGTTTAGGCGATCCACTCCGTGGAGGGGAGCGTCGCTCCCGTCAGGCGCAGACGAGCGCGCTGGCAAGCGCCGGGCCTGTAATCGGCTTGCGCAGTGAGCACCTTGCTCGGCTTTCTGGGTGTGGGCATTGCGCAACTCATGAGGCAGCTATGAACGCTCGTGGTGCTCGTGCTCGAGCCGGGTGCGCCGCCCGCGACCTGTGATGTGTCGGCGGCTCTGGAAGGGAGCCGCCGACACAGTGACGCGAGCCGGGAGGCGCACGCGCCGGGCGGCGCCGTCGGCAGTGGAGAGGAGACGGTGTGAGCATGTCCGCTCGCTCCGGCCTCGCAGAGAGGGCCGCTCTCTCCGGCCAGGACCTCGGCCTCCTCTCCGTGCAGTTTGGACGGCGCAAGGGTGCGCCTCCGATGATGTGCCTCACCGACCGGGACCTTCGCCTCATGGCCCGGCTGCTCGACGTCAACTACCTGTTGACCAGCCAGCTCGTGATGCTCGGCTGGGGATCCTCCCGCACCAGGGCCGCACAGAGACGGCTGAAGGTTCTGCACGACGGCGGCTTTCTCGATCGCTTTCGCCCGGTTCGCAGGATCGGCAGCGCCGAGTGGATCTACCGCCTCAGCACCCGAGGGTGGAAAGCCCTCGCCTCGCAGGACATCGTGGACGGCAACGCTCGCTACAAACCGGCGGCGTTCACGAGCATCAGCTACACCGAACACGACCTCCAGCTCTCGGCGCTGATCCTGCGCATCGCCCTCGATGCCGGCGGCTCATCCA
Organism: Actinomycetota bacterium; assembly: GCA_005884115.1. Lineage (GTDB taxonomy): Bacteria > Actinomycetota > Thermoleophilia > Solirubrobacterales > Solirubrobacteraceae > Palsa-744. The sequence continues at coordinate 2,784 of VAXW01000010.1, read as the reverse complement.
CCGACGGGCTGATCGACACGATGCCGTTCACCTGGCATGGACCACGCAGCGGGCGCATCGCCTGGCGGGGCCCACGCGGCGGACGCATCGATCGGGATCGGCACGACGACTTCGACATTGATGCGCACGACGAGCTCGACTGGGACGCCCACGACGAGCTCGACCTCGATGGGCACGACAAGGTCGAGCGCTCGCCGGCCGCACAGCTGTCGCCGGACACACGCTTTTATCGGTGCCGGAGCCGAAGCGGCTATCTCGAGCCAGACGCCACCCTGATCGGAGGTTCGGGCGAGGACCGCTTCGCTGTGTTGGTCGAGTACGACCGCACCGACCGACCCCACAAGCAGATCGACAGGCTGCGCCGCTACGACTGGTGGCTGCTGGAAGGCTGGCGCGAGACACATTTCGCCACCCACGCCTCGCCCCCGACGGTGATCTTCCTCACCTCGCGCGAGCGGCCGCTGCGCCGCCTGGTCGAGACGGCCGACCGCGTGCTGAGCGCCTGGTACGGACGTGAGGACGCCGGCCCGCGCGAGGGCACCCACCCGGCGAGAGAGCGGATTCTCTTCACGAGTCGTGACCGCGTCCATGCCGAAGACTGGACGATGGACCGGTCTCCCGCCCTGCCGCCGGTCCTACGCGAGAAGCCGGACGCCTGCTGGCCGAACTCGGTCGTCTATGACCTCCCGGCGGCGTTCTCTGCTGCCTCTGCCCATCCGAGCGGCCAGCGCCAGGCCGCCCCTCCACGTTCGCCGTCACCTGGCGCGAGTGGGGCCGGTGCTGACACCAACGTGGCACCCATTGACCTCCGTTTTGCCCTCACGAGCGGCGCTCGCCCTGCGGGTGTGCAGGGTCTGTGAGCGCGCCGAGCACACCCCCAAGGACGGGCGGGACCTCGGCAGTACCGCGCCTCGCGCTGAACAGACGCGAGGCGGCTGCTTCCCTCGGAATGAGCGATGACTCCTTTGACCGTCACGTCGCACCACACGTGCGCGTCGTGCGCATGGGGAGCCTGCGGCTGTATCCGTTCAGTGAGCTCAAGCGCTTTGTGCTCGAGCAGTCATGTCGGCCGCTCGGAGATCGTTGATCCGCGTCGCGCAATTGCGTCCGTGGTTCCAGCGTAGGCTGTCGGCTGTCCCGAACTCGGCCGGGGAGCGCTCGTCCTGAACTCGCCGGCATGACACCAGGAGGGTGATGCTGATGCAGCTCGATCGCAACGGCCGAAAGCAGCGGCGTGAAGGCATCGAGGTGCGCCACACGCGCGGCTGCGAGGGGAAGGGCGCGAGGTGCCGTTGTACGCCCTCCTACCGCGCAGGTGTCTGGAGCGCACGCGACCGCAAGCTCATCCGCAGCGAGTGGTTTCCCGGCGACCTGGCCGCGGCCAAGGCCTGGCGTGACGACGCACGGGCGGCGGCGCGAAAGGGAGCCCTGCGCGTCGGCTCGGCGGCGACGGTGCGAGCCGGCGGCGAGCAGCTGATCGAAGGCATGCGCGATGGCACGATCCGCACGCGCTCTGGCGATCACTACAAGCCGAGCACGATCCGCGGCTACGAGCAGGCGCTCAGGCTGCGCGTCATCCCCGAGCTCGGCGCGGTTCGCCTGACGGAGGTGCGGCGCGCCGACATCCAGCGCCTGCTCGAGCAGATGAGTGGCGACGCGTCCACCATTCGCAACACGCTCCTACCGCTCCGCGTGATCTTTCGCCGGGCTGTGCTGCGCGACGAGGTAGGCGCTAACCCGACGACGGGGCTCGAGCTGCCCGCGGTACGCTCGCGGCGCGACCGCGTCGCGACGCCCAGCGAAGCGACGGCGCTTCTCGATGCGCTCCCCAGCGCCGAGCGCGCGCTGTGGGCCACCGCGCTCTACGCGGGCCTGCGACGCGGCGAGCTGAGAGCGCTGACCTGGGAGAACGTCGACCTAGCCGCAGGCGTCATCGAGGTGACGCGCAGCTGGGACGACCGCGAGGGGCCGGTCGAGCCCAAGAGCAGAAGCGGTAGGCGGAAGGTGCCGATCGCGGCCCTGCTGCGCGATCACCTCGTCGAGCACCGCATGGCAACGGTCCGCAGCGCGGGCTTGGTCTTCGGCATCGACGGAGTGCGACCGTTTCAGGACTCCACTGTCCGGAAACGGGGGCGTCGCATGTGGGAGTCTGCCGGGCTGCGATCCATCGACCTTCACGAGTGCCGGCACACGTTCGCCTCGTTGATGATCGCGGCGGGCGTCAACGCAAAGGCGCTCAGCGAGTACATGGGCCACGCGTCGATCACGATCACGATGAACCGCTACGGCCACCTCCTGCCCGGCAGCGAGAATCAGGCGGCGGCGATGCTGGACCGCTTCCTTGAGGAAGAAGCCGCCACCGCGAAGGGCCGGGCCGCGGGCGCCGAGAACGTCGCGAACGTGTGACGTGGGGGCGCGCTCGTGACGCACCTTTGTGCACGTTTTTCCCATATAGCTTCCCGCAGCCGCTTCAGCCGCCGCATGATCCCTGCAAATCAAGAACTTCACTGCCAAGGTGCGGCGGTCTTGAAAACCGTTAGGCGGCGTTGAGCCGTCTCGGGGGTTCGAATCCCTCCCCTTCCGCTTTGTGATGTGTCCGGGATGTCTTGATGCCATGAAGGAGCGGGCCTCCTAGCGATCCGGTGCCCGAGGCGATATGCCTCGGGCGCTACGAAAACCCGGACCCCAGGAGGCCCACGAATGAATTCTGTCGGCATCGATCTACATCGCAACCGCTCGCACCTCGCCGTGATCGACGAGCACGGCGAGCTCACGCTCTCGCGG
>VAXW01000009.1 GCA_005884115.1 Actinomycetota bacterium | reverse complement strand
AGCAGGTGCGAAAGCAGGTCTTAGTGATCCGGCGGTAGCAAGTGGAAGTGCCGTCGCTCAACGGATAAAAGGTACTCCGGGGATAACAGGCTTATCGGGCCCAAGAGTCCACATCGACGGCCCGGTTTGGCACCTCGATGTCGGCTCGTCGCATCCTGGGGGTGGAGTTGCTCCCAAGGGTTGGGCTGTTCGCCCATTAAAGCGGTACGCGAGCTGGGTTCAGAACGTCGTGAGACAGTTCGGTCCCTATCTGCCGTGGGCGCTGGAGAACTGAGAGGATTTGTCCCTAGTACGAGAGGACCGGGATGAACGCACCTCTGGTGTATCTGTTGTCCTGCCAAGGGCACTGCAGGTTAGCTACGTGCGGAGCGGATAACCGCTGAAAGCATCTAAGCGGGAAGCCGACCTCAAGATGAGTTCTCCCATCCCCTTGAGGGAGTAAGACCCCTGGTAGACCACCAGGTTGATAGGCCGGATCTGGAAGGACGGCGACGTCCGAAGGAGACCGGTACTAATGGGTCGAGGGCTTGACGGATATTTTGATGCCCGATGTGGCGTGCCCGATTTCGGGCACAGCTGTGCAGTTTTGAAGGACTGCCGGAGGTGGTCTCTCACTGGTTTCCGGTGGTCATGGCGAGGGGGAAACACCTCTTCCCATTCCGAACAGAGTAGTTAAGCCCCTCAGCGCCGATGGTACTTGGCTCGAAAGGGCCTGGGAGAGTAGGACGCCGCCGGTTTAGTCGCAGAGGACGCGAGCCGCCCAGACCGGGCGGCTCGCGACGTTTGGGCGCTCGCGGGAGACGGCCGGAGTCGTCAGCGGTGCATCTCCCGGTGGCGACGGCGCCGACGCTGGGCGATGAGGGCGCCCGCGCGCGGTGCGGCACCGCGGATGGGGGAGGCGCAGGCGTGCACGGCCGGCGAGGGCTGACCTGGCCGGCGCGGCATGCGCCTGGAGGGCCTCCGCTCGCGCAGCGCCGCTCGGTGAGGGTGCTCGGCGAGCTCCGCGCGCTCGGTCCAGCCGACCTCCCAGTCGACGGCGTCGTCGTCCTCGAGCATGAGGAACGAGCGGCAGAGCCTGAGTCCCGTGAGCGCGCGCTGCGTGAGCGTCGACGGGTTCGTCTTGGGGAACATACGTTCGCACCGTACGCAGGGCACCGGACGACAACGACACGAACACGTGTGCGCCGCCGAGGGGCAACTCGAGTTTGGCTCTACAGAGCCGATCTTCGGGAGTAGGAGCTGCAACGCAGCTTGCATTCGCGCCATCAGGCGCGCGCCGGATCCCGTTCGCCTCCGAGCAGGCAGGGCGTTCGCGCGGGGGCGCGAACTTCACTGCTGATATGGCTGTTACGCTTGCCAAGCAGCGGTTCGCCGCGCCCCTGCGGGTCCGACGGCGGCGTGTACAGCTCATGGAGAAGTTCGTCATCGATGGCGGCGTCCCCCTGTCAGGCACCATGACGCCGGCCGGCAACAAGAACGGCGCGCTAGCGATCCTCGCGGCTGCGCTGCTCACCGAGGACGAGGTCGTCGTTAGCAACGTGCCCCGCATTCGGGACGTGGAGACGATGCTCAGCATCCTCACGGCCATCGGCGTCGGCGTCGCCTGGCGCGGACCCAACGAGGTGGCGCTCTGCGCCGCAGCGGTGCACGAAGTCGAGGTCCCCGAAGAGCAAGCCGAACGGATCCGTGCGTCGTTTCTCCTTGCCGGGCCGCTGCTCGCGCGCTTCCACCAGGCGATCATGTCGCCGCCCGGCGGCGACGTCATCGGCCGTCGCCGCTTGGATCCGCACCTCGACGCGTTCCGCGCGATGGGTGCTGTGGTCCAGTGCGGCCGCGACATAGTGCTGGGCGCGCCCCGCGGGCTGCGTCCGACCGACGTGTTCATGGATGAGCCATCTGTGATGGCCACCGAGAACGCGCTGATGGCGGCCGCCCTGATCCCCGGGACGACCGTGCTCGGCAACGCTGCCTGCGAGCCTCACGTGCAGGACCTCGCGCGGATGCTCGTCAAGATGGGCGCCGACATCCAGGGCATCGGCTCCAATCTGATCACCGTAAACGGCGCCGAGCGCCTCCACGGTTGCGCCCACCGCGTCGCCCCAGACCACATCGAGATCGGCAGCTTCATGGCGCTCGCAGGCGTCACCGGCGGAGAGCTGCGCATCACGGACACCGTCCCCGGCGACCTGCGCATGATCCGGCTCGTGTTCGAGCGGCTCGGGCTCTGCACCGAGCTCGACGGCGACGATGTGATCGTTCCCGGAGGGCAGAAGCTCGTCGCCCAGACCGACGTCGGGGGATACAAGTGCAAGATCCAAGATGGTCCCTGGCCGGCGTTCCCGGCCGACCTCACGTCAATCGCCGTGGCGCTCGCGACGCAGGCCGAGGGCTCGATACTCGTGCACGAGTGGATGTTCGAGAACCGTCTCATCTTCACCGACAAGCTGATCCTCATGGGCGCTGACATCGTCATGTGCGACCCACACCGCGCGATCGTGACCGGGCCTCGCCGGCTGCGCGGCGAGCGCGTCGAGTCGCCCGACATCCGCGCCGGGATGGCGATGCTGCTGGCAGCCTTGTGCGCCGACGGTCGCAGCGAGATCGGCAACATCCGCCAGATCGACCGCGGCTATGAGCGCATCGATGAGCGCCTGCGCGAGCTGGGCGCCCGCATCGAGCGCGTGGCGACAGAGCCCGTCCACGCCTAATCTCGGATCGGCATGATCCACCCGATCCCCAGCGGCACGCGCGACGTGCTACCCGAAGAGACGCGCGAGGTGCGCGCGATCACCGACACGCTGCGCGGGGTCATGGAGCGTCACGGGTACGGCGAGGTCTACACGCCGGCGCTCGAGTACGAGTCGGTGCTGCAGCGCGCCGACATGGCCGAAGCCCAGCCCGCGTACCGAGTGTTCGATGAGTCCGGCGCCGTGCTCGCACTGCGCTCGGACATGACCGCTCCTATCGCGCGCGTGGTTGCGACGCGCTACGCAACGAGTGAGCCGCCGCTGCGCTTCTGCTACTTCGCTCACTGCTACCGCGGCGTGAGCCCCCAGCGCGGGCAGCCGCGCGAGCTGCTGCAGGCCGGGATCGAGCTGATCGGCTCGCCCGCTCCGGAGGGGACCGCCGAGGTGCTGACCGTGCTCTGCCACTCGCTCGATGCCGTGGGGCTGAACGACTACCGCGTCGGTCTCGGCGATGCCTCGCTGTACCCCGCGCTCATGAGCATCCTCGAGGTGCGCGAGCCCGTGCGCGCCGAGCTCTTGGGCGCGCTCGTCAGGCGCGACTTCGTGGAGCTGCAGCAGTGCCTCGACGCGAGCGGGCTCTCCGAGCAGGCAGCGAAGCTGCTGCTCGAGGTCCCGCAGCGGCGCGGCGGCCCAGAGCTGCTCACCGAGGCCCCGGCGCCAGCCGTGGAGGCGGTGACCGGCATGAGGCTCGTGCACGAGCTGCTCGAGCCAGCCGTCGCAGAGCGCGTGATCTTCGACCTCGGACTGCTGCGCAACATCGGCTACTACACCGGCGCCGTATTCGAGGTCTACGACCCCGCGCTGGGCGCGCCGATCGGCGGCGGAGGCCGCTACGACGACCTCCTCGGACGCTTCGGACGCGCTCTGCCGGCCGTCGGCTTCGCCCTCGGCGTTGACCGCCTGCACATGGCGCTCGCCGGCGAGGAGCGCGGGACCGGCGCCATGCTCGAGCGACCCTCGCCCGCTACCGAAGGCGCCGCGCGATGAACCCGGTCGGCGAGCTCACCATCGCGGTGCCCAGGGGCGCCCTGTTCGACGAGACAGTCGAGCTGCTCTCGCAGCTCGGGCTCGACGTCGGCGAGCTGCGCTCGAACGACCGTAGGCTCCTGTTCGACGACATCGGCGTGATCACGATGCGCTCGTCCGACGTGCCCACTTACGTCGAGGCAGGAGCCGCCGACCTGGGCGTTACCGGCAAGGACGTGCTGCTCGAGCAGGCCGCGCAGCACCCCGGAGAGCCCGGGCGCGACGTCTATGAGCTGCTCGACCTGCGCTACGGGCGCTGCGTAATGGTGCTCGCCAGCAAGGCCGGCCCGGACCCCGCGCTCGAGGCCCTCCGCCGGCTGGGCGTGATGCGCGTCGCCACCAAGTACCCGCGCATCGCAGCCCGCCATTTCGAGGAGACCGGACGCCAGGCCGAGATCGTCGAGGTCAAGGGCTCAGTCGAGCTGGCTCCGCTGACCGGCATGGTCGAGGCGATCGTCGACCTGACCGCTACGGGCACCACGCTGCAGGAGAACAACCTCGTGGTGCGCGAGGAGATCGCCGTGTGCACCGCGCGGCTGATCGCCAATCCCGTGGCGCACAAGCTCAAGGCCGCTCGCATCGATCAGCTGCTCGAGCGCATCCGCGGCCTTCCCGCCCCGGTCTGAGATGCAGCTCGAGCGTCTCACCGCCGAGGATCTGGTGAGCCTGGGCGGCTCGGCGGCGGTTGGCCGCCATCTGCGCTCGCTCGTGCCCAGCGGAGCATCGGTGGAAGCCGAGGTGCGCCAGATCACAGAGCGCGTGCGCGCGGAGGGCGATGCAGCGGTGCTCGAGCTCACGCGCCAGCTCGACACGGGCGGAGCGCAGCCACTTCCGCTGCTCGTCGCCGCGCCCGAGCTCGACGAAGCCATAAAGCGCCTGCCGCTCGAGCTCGTCGCCGGGTTGCAGGTGGCGATCGCGAATGTCGCCGAGGTCGCGCAAGCCGGGTCAGTCGGGGACCAGGTCGTCGCGCTCCCGCAGGGGCAGCGCGTCACCGTCCGCGAGGTGCCCGTCGCCCGCGCCGCCGTCTACGTACCCGGTGGCAGGGCGCCTTATCCGAGCACCGTCGTGATGGGAGTTGTCGCCGCCAGGGCAGCCGGAGTGCTCGACGTGGCCGTGTGCTCGCCTCCCAGACGCGATCGAGAGATCGACGCGGCGATCCTCGGCACCTGCCGCCTGTGCGGCGTCGAAAGGGTCTACCGCATGGGCGGCGCGCAGGCGATCGCGGCGCTGGCGTTCGGAACCGAGACGGTCCAGCGTGTCGATGTCGTCGTGGGACCCGGCAACCTGTACGTGCAGGAGGCCAAGCGACTGCTCTCCGCGACCATCGGCAGCGAGGGCTACGCCGGACCGAGCGACCTGCTCGTCGTGCTGGGCGCGCAAGCGGGCGCGCGCGAGGTGCGGCTCGCGGCGCTTGACCTCCTCGCGCAGGGCGAGCACGGGGAGGGCAGCATCGTCGTAGGCGTGGCCTGCAGCGCTCGCGTCGGGGATGAGCTCGCGAGCACGCTGCAGGAGCTCGCGCGCGCGGCGCCACGCGAGAGCGGGGCACGCTTCGCGCTCGTGGAGGCCTCCGACCAGCATCAGGCGCTGGCGATCGCGAACGCCTTTGCGCCGGAGCACCTGCAGCTCATCGGAGCCGAGGTCGAGGCTCTCGCTCCCAGGGCCACCGCAGCCGGCTGCGTCTTCGTTGGCGCCGGCAGTGCGACCGCGTTTGGCGACTACGTCGCCGGCTCCAACCACATCCTCCCGACCGCAGGCGCCGCGCGCTTTGGCTCCGGTCTCTCGCCGCACCACTTCCGCCGCCGTGTATCCGAGGTCCAGATCGACGACCAGGCCGCGGCCAAGCTCGCCGGCGCCGGCGTGCCAATCGCGCGAGCCGAGGGATTCGAGTGGCACGCGCGCTCGATGGAGGCACGCATGGGAGACAATTAGCGCGATGTCCTCCGCCAACAGCAAGCGAAGTGCGTCGCTGCAGCGACGCACGGGCGAGACCGAGGTCAGCCTCTCCCTGACGCTCGATGGCTCCGGCAGCGGCACGCGCGCGTCCGGCGTCGGCTTTCTCGACCACATGCTCGACCTGCTCGCGCGTCACGGGCGGCTCGACCTGGACGTTGCGGTCAGTGGCGACCTGCAGACCGGCTCGCACCACACCGCCGAGGACACCGCGATCGTGCTCGGCCAAGCGCTCGACAAGGCGCTGGGCGACCGCAGGGGGATCACGCGCTACGGCTCGGCCACCGTACCCATGGACGAGGCGCGAGCCAGCTGCGCGATCGACATCTCTGGACGTCCGTTCACATCCTTCTACGCCGATCTGCCGCCCGGCTCCACGGGCGGCTTCGAGCACGACCTGACCGAGGAGTTCTTTCGCGCGCTCGCCAATGCGGCCAAGCTCACGCTGCACCTGCGCGTCGAGGCAGGCAGCAACGCGCACCACATGATCGAGGCCGCGTTCAAGGCGTTCGCACGCGCCCTGCGCCAGGCCGTGGCGATCGACCCGACCGAGGCGGGCGTCCCCAGCACCAAGGGCACGCTGACCGCGTGAGCCCGTTGCTCGAGACGCCCGTCCAGATCGCCGTCGTGGACTACGGCATGGGCAATCGCCGCTCCGTCGAGAAGGCGCTCATGCATGTGGGCGCGCACGCGAGCGTGACCTCAGACGCCGCGCAGCTGCGCGCCGCCGATGGCCTCGTCGTGCCGGGCGTCGGTGCGTTTCCGCGCGCCATGCAGAGCCTGTGCTCGCTCGGGCTCGACGGTCTGCTGCGCGAGGCCGTCGAGGCCGGAACACCGGTACTCGGCATCTGCCTCGGGATGCAGCTCGCGTTCGAGCGCTCTACAGAGCTGGGCGGCGCTCGCGGGCTGGGCCTCGTGCCCGGCGAGGTCCGCCCGTTGAGCGCCGGCGGGCTGAAGCTGCCACACATCGGCTGGAACGAAGTCGCGTTCGTCGAGCGCGGGTGCGAGCTCATTAGCGGGCTTGCGATGCGGTGCGCCTTCTACCACGTGCACTCCTTCGCGCCCGTGCCGAGGTTCCCCGAGGATGTGCTGGGCAGCGCGACGTACGGCGCTCCCTTCGTGACCGCGGTACAGCGCGGATCGTTCTATGGCGTGCAATTCCACCCGGAGAAGTCCTCCGCAGCGGGTATGCGGCTGCTCGCCAACTTCGCACGCCTGTGCCTGAAGCCCGCTGAGCAGGGCGCCGTCAGCTCGGCTGGCGGAAGCACGGCGCGGTGAACCTCTATCCGGCGATCGACATCATCTCCGGCAAGACCGTGCGGCTAGCGCGTGGGGACTTCGCCGAGCAAACCGTCTACGGCGAGGATCCGCTAGGTGCTGCGCGCGCGTTCGTCGACGCAGGCGCGCGCTTTCTGCACGTCGTCGACCTCGACGGCGCCAGGACGGGAGAGCCGGTGAATCTCGAGCACCTGCGTCGCATCTGCAGCGCGCTCGATGCCCGCGTGCAGTACGGCGGAGGGCTGCGGTCGCTGCAAGCCGTCGAAGATGCGCTGCGAGCCGGTGCCGCACGGGTGATCCTCGGCACCGCTGCCTTCACCGACGATGCACTGCTGCGCGACGCGATCGCTGCCCACGGTCCCGAGCGCGTGGCGGTGTCGGTCGACGTGCGCGCAGGACGCGTGGCCACGCACGGATGGCTGCAGACGAGCGAGGCCCCCGCGCGCGAGGCGTTCACACGCCTGCGCAAGAAGGGCGTGCGCGATTTCATCTTCACGAGCATCGACCACGACGGCATGCTCGACGGCGCCAGCCGCGAGGAGGCGATCTGGGTTGCCAAGGCGGCGGGCGATGGCAGCGTCATCTACGCCGGAGGCATCGGCGAGCTGAGCGATCTCGAGCAGCTCGCGCGGCTGCGCGCACACCACCAGCTGCGCAGCCTCGCGGGGGTGATCGTCGGCAAGGCGCTGCACGAGCGCCGTTTCACGATCGAGCAGGCCCAGGCCGTGCTCTCGGGCTGACCGCTACCGTGGGCAAGTGCACTTCAAGCGCATCATTCCCTGCCTCGATGTCGACGCGGGACGCGTCGTAAAGGGGATCGAATTCGTCGATATCCGTGACGCCGGCGACCCCGTCGAGCTCGCCGCCCACTACGACCGCGAAGGCGCAGACGAGCTCGTCTTCCTCGACATCACCGCGACGCACGAGAAGCGCGACACGATCGCATCGCTCGCGCGGCGGACAGCCGACGACGTGTTCATCCCCTTCACCATCGGCGGCGGTATTCGCTCGGTCGCCGACGCCCAGGCGGTTCTCGACGCCGGTGCCGACAAGGTTGCGGTCAACTCCGCAGCGTTGCAGCGGCCGGCGCTGATAGGCGAGCTCGCCGCCGTGTTCGGGGCGCAGTGCGTCGTGCTCGCGATCGACGCCAAGGCGGAGCCGCAAAATGGGACACGGCGGCCGCCGCGCTGGTGCGCACACCTCGCGGGAGGGCGGACGCCCACCGACCGGGATGTGCTCGAGTGGGCGTGCGAGGCTGTCGAGCGCGGGGCTGGCGAGATCCTCCTGACGAGCATGGACCGCGACGGCACCAACGCGGGCTACGACATCGAGCTGACGCAAGCCGTCAGCGCTGCCGTCAGCGTGCCCGTGATCGCCTCCGGCGGGGCCGGCGAGCTCGAGCACCTCGTGGAGGCCCTGCAGGCCGGTGCCGACGCTGCGCTGTGCGCGTCGATCTTCCACTACGGCCGGCACACGATCCCCGAGGCCAAGGCCCATCTCGCGCGCGCCGGTATACCGGTGCGGGCCGGTTAGGCTGCCGGAGCTCAAGGCCGTGCAAGCGACGCGGGGCGCCGGCAGCGCACGGATCGACGGCGAGGTCCTGATCGAGCGCGTGCTCGAGCTCCCCGGAGGGCCGCTGCTGCTCGAGCTTGCCAGTGCCCGCGAGGACGTCGACCTCGTCGGCGGAGCGGTTCGCGACCTGCTGCTCGGTCGCACCCCGCTGGAGCTCGACGTGGTCGTCGGCGAGGAGCCGGACCTGTTCGCGCGCGAGCTGGCAGCTAGCGCTCGCCTCGGCGGCCGCGCCGATGATGCGGCGGCTCCGCGGCTTGCGCAACACGACCGCTTCGGGACCGCGCTCGTGGAGTGGGACGGAGCGCGCGTGGACGTCGCGGCGCGTCGAGCCGAGTCATACGCCTCGCCGGGCGCGCTCCCCGAGGTGCGAAGCGGCACGGTCGAGGAGGACCTCGAGCGGCGCGATTTCACCGTCAACGCGATCGCCCTAGCGCTCGGTGCCCGGCGCAGAGGCCAGTTGCGAGCCGTCGAGCACGCCTTCGCCGACCTCGACGCCGGGTGCCTGCGCGTGCTTCACGAGCGCAGCTTCCTCGACGACCCGACTCGCCTGCTCCGCCTGTGGCGATATGCGGCGCGCCTTCGCTTCCAGCCCGAGGCGCGCACCGCCGCGCTGGCGCGCGAGGCCGTCCGCTTGCGCGCCCTCGCGACTGTCTCGGGTTCGCGCATCGGGACCGAGCTGCGACTCGCGCTGCGCGAGCCCGACCCGCTCGCGAGCCTGTTGGCACTGCAGCAAGGCGGGGTGCTTGCTGCGATCCATCCGAGCCTCCGGCTCGCGGTGCCAGAGCGAAGCGTTCACGCCGCGCTGCGATTGCTGCCCCCCGACGGGGATCGCGTCGTGCTGCTGCTCGCCTGCGTGCTGCTCTCGACCGGCGATGGCGAGGCGCGCGAGCTGCTAGGCAAGCTCGATTTCACGGCCGCCACGCGCGAGCGCGTATGCGACACGGTGCGCCTCGCACCGGAGCTGCCGGTGCGCCTGCAGGCCGCTGCGCGCCCTTCCGAGCTCGCGGCGGCGGCGCGCGGCGCCCCGCCGGAGGCGCTCTCGCTGGCAGGCGCCCTGGGCGAGGAGCGAGGGCTCGACTCCGCAGCCGAGGCGGCGCGTCGATGGCTCGGCGAGCTGCGCAACGTGCGCTTGAAGATCACCGGCGATGACCTGCTCGATGCGGGCCTCGCCGCAGGCCCCGATATCGGGCGCCGGCTGCAGACCGTGCTTGAGATGCGCCTTGACGGAACCGTGGGCGACTCTGCGGACGCCCAGCTCGAGGCCGCCCTGAGGGCGAGCTCGTGAGCGCGGCCGACGAGCTCAGCTGTGCTCTTGCCGGCCGTGGCCGTGTGCTCTTCACGACGCGCTCCGACGGCAACATGTCCAGCGTGAGCGGAGAGCTCGCCCACGAAGGCACGCGCGTGCGCGAGCATCTGCGTGCGCGCATCGGGGCATCGCGCATCGCGCGGGCACGCCAGGTGCACGGGGCGCATGTGCGCCGGCTGCGCTCCGCCGAGGAAGCCGCCGACGCCGCCCCGCTGGGGCTCGAGGCCGACGGCCACGCGACCGCCATGCGCGGCGTGGCAGTGATGGTGCTCGCCGCCGACTGCCTGCCCGTGGCGCTCGGGTCCGACGCGGCGGTCGCGATGCTCCACGCCGGCTGGCGCGGTCTCGCTGCAGGGGTCCTCGAGGAGGGAGTCAGAGCGCTACGGGAGGTGGGAGGGCTCGGCCCGATCGAGGCCGTCATCGGCCCCGGCGCGGGAGCCTGCTGCTACGAGGTCGGGCCCGAGGTGCACGACGCGCTCGGCGAGCGCTGCGTCGAGCGTGCATTCATAGATCTGCGCGAGATCGCCGCCGCACGGTTGCGGGCCGCGGGGGTCTCGCACGTGACCCAGGTAGCGGCGTGCACGATCTGCGACGAGCGCTTCTTCTCGCATCGGCGCGAAGGGGAGCGCAGCGGCAGGCAGGCGGGCGTAGCGTGGCTGAGCTGACCTCGCAGCTGCACCCGCAGAGGATAAGGGCCAACCTCGAGCACCTGCGGAGGGAGATAGCCGCGGCGGCCGCGCGCGCCGGCCGCGACCCGGAGGCGGTCGAGGTGCTCGCGGCGACCAAGTACGTGGCCGCCGCCGACCTGCGCGCCCTGCAGCAGGCTGGAGTGCGCCTCGTGGGCGAGAACCGCGCGCAGGATCTAGAGCAGAAGGTCGCGCTGTACGGGGACGCCTTCACCTGGGACTTCATCGGGCAGCTGCAGAGCAGGAAGGTGCGGCGCATCGTCCCGCACGTGCGGCTGATCCACTCGGTGGCCTCCGAGTCGTCGCTGCGCGAGCTTGAGCGTCATCGCGACCGCGCCGCGCCGAGCCTGCGCATACTGATCGAGGTCAACGTCTCGGGCGAGCCCGGCAAGGCTGGGATCGAGCCCGGCGCGCTGGCTCATTTCCTGGAGCTCGCTCCGCTGCCCGTGGCCGGGCTGATGACGATGCCGCCGATGAGCGACGATCCAGATGCGAGCCGACCATGGTTTGCGGCGCTGCGCGGGCTCGCCGACGAGCACGGACTCGAGCAGCTCTCGATGGGAACGTCGCAGGACTACGTGGTCGCCGTCGAAGAGGGCGCGACCATCGTGCGGATCGGCACGAAACTGTACACTTAGCGGCCGCCTGCCGAAGCCCATAAACGACTAGCATGGGCAGGGAAACCGGCCCCTCGGGCGAAAACGCACCTTAGCAATGGCTCTCCGCGACTCCTGGCACAGCGCGCTTGTGTACTTCGGCCTCGCCGAGGACTACCCCGAGGAGTTCGACGAGGCGCCCGAGACCGAGCTCGAGGATCGCTACCGCGATCGCCCGAACGTCCGCCGCCTACGCCGCCGGCGCGACGAGTTTGACGAAATCTTCGCCGACGACGAGCCGCGCGGCGGACGCTCAACGACGGTCCTGAAGTCCGTCGGAACGCGCGGCAACGGCGACGTGCGGGTGCATCTGGTGATCCCCAAGTCGTTCAACGACGCCCAGCAGATCGCGGACAAGTTCAAGGACACGATCCCCGTGATCCTCAACTTGCAGGCTTCGGAAACGGACCTCTCCAAGCGGCTCATCGACTTCGCCTCTGGTCTCACCTACGCGCTCGACGGCGGCATGCAGCGGATCGCCGACAAGGTGTTCATGCTCACGCCGCGCAACGTCGAGATCTCAGCCGAGGAGCGCGCGCGCCTGATCGAGAAGGGCTTCTTCAATCAGTCGTAGGAGCAGGGGGCGCCGGTGCAGGTCGGTCTGATCGGCTGCGGCAACATGGCGCGTGCGCTTGCGCGCGGTTGGAGGCGCCCCGTCCTGTGCTCTGATCCGATCGCCGAGCGGGCGCGCGGGCTGGCCGAGGAGGTGGGCGGCGAAGCGCTCGCGAGCAACGCCGAGGTCGCCCGCCGCTCCGATCTCGTGGTCCTGTGCCACAAGCCCGCTCAGCTGCGCGAGGTAGCGGCGGAGGTCGCGCCCGAGGCGCGGGCCGTGGCCTCGATCCTGGCCTCGACGCCTCTGGCGGCTCTGCGGGTCTCCTACCCGGAGCGGCCCGTGTATCGCTTCATCCCCTCGCTACCCGTCGAGGTGCGCCAGGGCGCAGTCGTGCAGGGCATCGACTCACAGCAGAGCGCGGCTGAGGATGGCGCCGACGGAGGCGATGGCGGCGGCTCCGGCGCCCTGGATGTGGAGGTCACGCAGCTCTTCTCGCAGCTCGGCACGCTCGTAGTGCTCGACGATTCCCTCGTCGACGTCGCCACAGGGCTCATGTCGTGCGCTCCCGCCTACGTGGCCCTCGTCGCGGAGGCTCAGATAGACGCAGGCGTGCGCCGGGGCATTCCCGCGCAGCTCGGTGCGCAGCTCGTCGTGCAGACCCTGGCCGGGACCGCCGAGCTGCTGCGCCAGCGAGACTTCGACACGGTCGCCGTCCGCCGCGAGGTGACCTCGCCCGGAGGCCTGACGGCCCGCGGCGTCGCCGCGCTCGAGCGCGCGGGGCTTCGCGCGGCGTTCAACGACGCGCTCGACGCCGTGCTCGGGCAGGGAACGTGATGAGGCTCGTGCGGCCAGGGCGGGGAGCCGCGCAGGCGGCTCGCGCGCAGGCGGCGCGCCGCAGGCATGGGTGGGGAGCGAGGCCGTGATCCTCGCGAGCGCGCGCACCCAGGTCGCTGACTATCTCTCGACGCTGCTCTACGTCTACACGCTGCTCATCTTTCTCTACATCGTCATCCAGCTGCTCTTCTCGGTCGGAGTCCGCCCGCCATACTCGCGCACGCTCGATCACGTGATCGGGTTCCTGCGCGACGTCTGCGAACCGTTCCTGCGCATCTTCCGCCGCGTGCTGCCCGCGTTCGGCGGGATCGACTTCAGCCCCCTGCTGGCGATCCTCACGCTGCAGATCGTCAACAGCATCGTCGTCAACGGGATCATTCACGGCTAAGGGCGATGTACGCGATCGCCGCTCGGTGCCCGGCCTGCCGCGCGCACGCGGCGCGAGCGCGACGTCCGCTGGGGTCGGGGAGTTGCTCGCAGCGAAGCGGCGCTTGACGCTGTTCCGCGGCGGAGAGACGCGCGCGCTGGCGGTGCTTGCCGCCGTGGTGGCCGCCGACCAGCTCAGCAAGCGCGCGGTCGAGCACTCGATCCCCGCCGGCGATGAACGCAAGCTGCTCCCCGGCATCGACCTCGTGAACACGCGCAACCGCGGCGTCGCATTCGGCTTCTTGCCTGGGAGCCACGTGTGGGTGACGATCCTGATCGCGCTCGCGCTTGGCGGGCTGCTCGTCTACTTCGCGCGCCACCGCACGTCTCCGTGGATATGGCTGCCCACCGGAATGCTGCTGGGTGGCGCGATCGGCAACATCATCGACCGCGCGCGCGAGGGCAGCGTTACCGATTTCATCAAGCTTCCGCTCGGCTGGCCGCCGTTCAACCTCGCGGACGCGGCCATCACCCTCGGGGTCGTGCTTTTCGTGCTGCTCCTCGACCACTGGCGCCAGCGCGAGCGGTGAGGCGTCCGTTCGCGATCGCATACGAGGACGAGCACCTGCTCGTCGTCGACAAGGCCGCCGGCCTGGTCGTGCATCCGGCAAGTGGACACCGCCAGGGCACGCTCGCCCAGCTGCTGGCGGGCAGCGCGGCGGGAGGCGAGTCTCAGCGGGCTGGAATCGTCCACAGGCTCGACCGTGACACCTCGGGCCTGCTCGTCGTCGCGCGCTCAGAGGATGTTCACCGCATGCTGCAGCACGCGCTCAGGCGCAGGCTGATCCAGCGCGAGTACCTAGCGCTGGTGCAGGGCACGCCACCCGCGCGCAGCGGGACGATCGACGCGCCGATCGGACGCGATGCCCAGCTGCGCACGCGCATGATCGTGGGGGGCAGCCGTCCGCGCGAAGCGCGCACCCATTTCACGCTCGAGCTCGCGCTGGCTGCGGCCTCGCTGCTGCGCGTGCGCCTGGAGACGGGGCGCACGCACCAGATCCGCGTCCACCTGAGCGCGATAGGGCACCCGGTGTGCGGCGATCCCGAATACGGGACGTCCGGGCTCTTCGGCCTGGAGCGGCAGTTCCTGCACTCGGCACGGCTGGCCTTCGACCACCCGGTCACGCATGCGCGCGTCGACGTCAGCTCGCCGCTGCCCGAGGACCTCGCGCGGGCCCTGCGGCGCGCAGAAGAGGGCCGCTAGGCGCTGGCGTCGGCTATCCTCGACAGTTCTTGGACCCCATAGACCGTGCGTAAACCTACCGCTGCCCTGCCTGGGGGGCGCCCAGCTCTCCCGGTCCGGCTGGCGCACGGAGATCAACGTAAACAAGGGAGCGACACGTGGCTCAGGTAAGCATCAGCGAGCTGCTGGAGGCCGGCGTCCACTTCGGCCATCAGACGCGCCGCTGGAATCCGAAGATGCGCCGCTTCATCCACGGCGAGCGCGGCGGCATCTACATCATCGACCTGCTCAAGACCGCAGCCCTGCTCGCGCAGGCGCAGGAGTTCGTACGCGAACTCGCGCATCGCGGCGGAACCGTCCTGTTCGTGGGCACCAAGAAGCAGGCGCGGGACACGATCCGCGAAGCTGCCGAGGCGGCCGGCATGCCGTACGTGAACCACCGCTGGCTGGGCGGGCTGCTGACGAACTTCCAGACCATCAACCAGCGCATCCGCCGCCTGCACGACCTCGAGCGCTACGAGACCGAGGGCCAGCTCGAGCTGCTGCCTACGCGAGAGCGCATGGCCGCGCAGTCCGACCTCGCCAAGCTGCGCGCCAACCTCGGCGGAGTCAAGGACATGCAGCGAGTCCCCGATGCCATGTTCGTGATCGATTTGAAGACCGAGCTCATAGCGGTGCGCGAGGCGCAGCGCCTGCGCATTCCGATCATCGGCCTCGTCGACACCAACTGCGATCCCGACGGGATCGACTACGTGGTCCCAGGCAACGACGACGCGATTCGCTCCTGTGCCCTGATCACGCAGGCGATCGGGCAGGTCGTAGCCGAGGGCCACTCCGTGTTCCGCGCCGAGGAGGAACGTGCCCGCCTCGAAGCCGAAGAGAAGGCGCGCATCGAAGAGGAGGAACGTGCCAAGCGCGAGGCAGAAGAGCAGGCCCGGCGCCAGGCCGAGGAGCAGGCGGCCGCTGAGGCCGCCGCCGCTGCAGAGGCGAGTGCCGGCAGCGAGGTGCCCGCCGGAGCGGAGGCCGCGCCGGTGCAGGCGCAGCGAGGCCCCGCGCCACCCCCGCGGAGCGTCGAAGGTCCCGACGCCGCGGCGCCAGAGCCCGAGCCGCCAGCCGGCGCCGGGGCCGCCGCGGAGGTGGCCGAGCCCGCGTCCGAGGAGGCGGCCGCCCCCGAGCCGGCGTCCGAGCCCGACCAGGGCGGCGCCGAGGGCAAGGCCGGTGGCGAGGGCGAGCCGACGCCGCCGGAGGCGGAGTCCAGCGCCGATGCCGAGGAGATCGCTGCGGCGGCCGGCGAGGAGGGGGGCGAGTCGTGAGCGAGGTGGTGATCGGAGCCCAGGACGTAAAGGCCCTGCGCGAGCGCACGGGAGCTGGGATGATGGACTGCAAGAAGGCGCTTGCCGAGGCCAGCGGCGACGTCGAGAAGGCGATCGAGATCCTGCGCGTAAAGCAGGGCAAGAAGATTCAGGATCTCGGCGAGCGCACGGCCACCGAGGGGACGGTGCAGGCCTACATACACGCCGGCGCCAAGGTGGGGGTACTCGTGGAGGTTGACTGCAACACCGACTTCGTCGCCAAGAACGAGGACTTCATTGCCTTCGCGCGCGACGTGGCAATGCAGATCGCCGCCACGCCCACCCTCCGGTATGTCAGCCGCGAGGACGTGCCCGAGGATGTGCGCGACGCCGAGGCCCGAATCTATGAACAGGAAGCGGCCGACAAGCCGGAGAACGTGCGCGAGCGCATCGTCTCGGGCAAGCTCGACGCGTGGCTTAGGACGGTGGCGGTGCTCGAGCAGGAGATGCACAATCCGAAGTTCGAGGGCAAGACCGTGCAGCAGCTGCGCGACGAGCTCACGGCGGCGACCGGCGAGAACGTCGTCATCCGTCGTTTCGCCCGCTTTGCAGTCGGCCAGTAGATCAATGCACGGATAGGCTCTCAAGGCTATGGCCGCGGCCTTCAAACGGATCCTGCTCAAGCTCTCCGGCGAGGCGCTCATGGGCGAGCTCGACTACGGCACCGATCCGCAGCGGGTGGCAGGTGTCGCGCGGCAGGTGAGCGCGGTCCACGACCAGGGCGTGCAGGTAGCGATCGTCGTGGGAGCGGGCAACATCTACCGCGGCATGCAAGGGGTCGCCGCGGGGATGGATCGGGCCACGGCGGACTACATGGGGATGCTGGCGACGGTGCTCAACGCGCTCCCGCTGCAGGACGCGCTCGAGAAGGTCGGCACCGACACCCGCGTGCAGTCGGCGCTCGGAGTCTCCGAGGTGGCGGAGCCCTACATCCGCCGCCGCGCGATGCGCCACCTCGAGAAGGGCCGCGTGGTGATATTCGCCGCTGGCACCGGCAACCCGTTCTTCACGACCGACACCGCCGCAGCGCTGCGCGCGGCAGAGATCCACGCAGAGATCATCCTCATGGCCAAGAACGGCGTCGAGGGTGTCTACAGCGCGGACCCGGCGATCGACGCGAACGCCGAGTTCATTCCCGAGATCAGCCACATGGAGGCGATCGAGCGTCGGCTGCGCGTGATGGACTCCACCGCTCTCGCGCTCTGCATGGAGAACGGCATGCCGCTGAACGTCTTCAACATGGAAGACGAGGAGAGCCTTGCGCGGATAATCTCAGGGGTGCGTGTGGGCACGCTCGTGAGCACATCTCTCCGAGAGAGCAATGGCAGCTGAAACCTTCATCGACGAACTGCTCGAGGACGCGCGCGCGCGCATGGTCAAGTCCGCCGAAGCGGCACAGCACGAGTTCGCCAGCGTGCGCACCGGACGCGCGAGCCCGGCGCTCCTGGACCGCGTGGTCGTCGACTACTACGGGGCCATGACCCCGCTGAATCAGCTGGCCACGATCTCGGCGCCGGAAGCCCGCCTGATCACGGTGCAGCCCTACGACAAGTCCTCGATCAAGGCCATCGAGAAGGCCATCAACGAGTCCGACATCGGCCTGAACCCCTCCAACGACGGGAACCTCGTGCGCCTCGTGGTCCCGGAGCTGACCGAGGAGCGCCGCCACGAGCTCGTCAAGGTCGTGCGCCAGCTCGCCGAGGAGGGGCGCGTCGCGATTCGCAACGTGCGGCGCGACACGATGCACCAGCTGCGCGAGCTGAAGTCGGAAGGGGAGGCATCCTCCGACGACGAGCACCGCGCGGAGGTGGAGCTGCAGAAGCTCACCGACAGCCGCGTCAGCGACCTCGACAACGTGCTCAAGGCCAAGGAAAAGGAGATCCTCGAAGTCTGATGGTCGCCGGCGGGGAACGTGCCTCGGCTGCCGGCAGCCCACCGGTCGCCGAAGCACCACCGGATACGCAGTCGGCCCGCTACGTGGCCATCATCACCGACGGCAACGGGCGCTGGGCACGCGCGCACGGGGTGTCCGTCACCGAGGGGCACAGGGCCGGCGCCGACACGGTGAAGGCGCGCCTGCGCGACGCCACCGAGCTCGGGGTGCGCGAGCTGACCGTGTTCTCGTTCTCAACCGAGAACTGGTCCCGCCCGGCCGAGGAGGTTGAGGGGCTCCTGGAGATGTTCGCCACGCGGATAGTCGAGGAGACCCCGGAGCTGCACCGCGAGGGCGTGCGCATGCGCTTCATCGGGCGGCGCGAGGGGATATCGCCCGAGCTCGTCGAGCGCATGCGCTGGGCCGAAGAGCTGACCGAGCGCAACGCGCGCATCACCCTGTTCGTCGCCTTCAACTACGGAGGGCGCGCGGAGATCCTCGACGCAGCGCGGCGCTTCAGCGGCTCGAGCGAAGAGGACTTCCGCTCCTGCCTGTACGCGCCGGAGATGCACGACCCCGACCTGATCATCCGCACAAGCGGCGAGCAGCGCCTGTCCAACTACCTGCTGTGGCAGTCGGCCTACTCCGAGCTCGTGTTCAGGGATGAGCTGTGGCCCGACTTCTCGCGCGAGGCGCTCGAGGAGTCGCTGGCGGAGTTCGCGCAGCGCCGCCGCCGATTCGGCCGGCGATGACGGGCCGCTGATGGCCGCCCGCGCACGCGGCGCCGTTGCACGTGGCAAGGCGCGCCGCGAGAACCCATCCGACCTCAGCGCCCGCGTGCTGGCCGCCCTGCCGGCGATCGCTCTCGCCCTGTTCCTCGTAATCGTCGGGGGCTCGCTCTTCGCCCTTGGATTGTTCGCCTTCGGGT
Source organism: Actinomycetota bacterium (assembly GCA_005884115.1). Lineage (GTDB taxonomy): Bacteria > Actinomycetota > Thermoleophilia > Solirubrobacterales > Solirubrobacteraceae > Palsa-744. The sequence continues at coordinate 27,405 of VAXW01000009.1, read as the reverse complement.
GCATCTGCCTGCACGAGCTGTACGCGATGTACGAACGTGCGCGGCCGGCGCGCCTGGCCGGCTTCATCGCGCTTGCAGGGCTGCTCGCGGCCGCCGCATACGGCGACCAGTTCCAGGTCCTGCTCGTGCTTGCCGCTGCGCTCCCGCTGCTTTTCGCGCTCACGCTCGTGCAATCGCGTCCCAGTGCCGGGGGCCTCGCCGTGACGCTGCTCGGCGTCTACTGGATCGGGCTCGCGCTGGCCCACGCGGTGCTGCTGCGGCGCCTGCCGCACGGGACTGGGATCGTGATCGACGTGCTCGTGGGTACCTTTCTCGGGGATACCGGCGCATACCTGGGCGGACGGCTCTTCGGGCGCCGCGCGCTCGCTCCGCGCATCTCGCCGAACAAGACCGTCGAGGGCCTTGCCATCGGCATGCTGTGCGCGGTGCTCGGCGTCTGGATCGCGGGCCGCTATCAGGAATGGCTGCCCGGCGGGCATGCGCTGGTGCTGGGGGCGGGCGTCGCGCTGGCGGCACCGGTCGGCGACATGTTCGAGTCCTTCATCAAGCGCGAGGCGCGCACCAAGGACTCGGGCAGCCTCTTCGGCCCCCACGGCGGCGCGCTCGATCGTCTCGACGCCGTGCTGTTCACCGCTGTGGCCGGCTACTACATCTGGGCGGCGTACGTGTAGCGCCCAGGCTGTACGGGCAGGCAAAATGGCCTGCTCGGGCCAGGATCTGGGCCGGTCGTGCTCTCGAGGCGGCGCTACTTCTCCAGCCCCACCGCTTTGAGGGCTTTATTGCGGTCCCGGAAGAAGCGCAGGGCCGTAGCTCGCCCCTCCCGCAGGGTCCAGACCATCGCGGTTCTGCGCTCGACTTCGACTCCGCTGCCTCGGCCCGTGCCGCCAGAGCGAAGCAGAGCCACCACGTTATCCCCCGCCTCCATCAGTTGCTCGGGTTCCCAGACGTACTTCGCCCAGACGTCGCGAACCTCTGAGTAGAACCGCCGAATCCCGTCATGTCCCTCGTAGATGGCCGGGTTGAAGATGCGATCGGACATGTCCAGCCGGAACTCCACATCGCACAGCACAACCAGCGCATCCATGTCCCCGCCGTTCAGCGCTTGGTGGGCGCGCCGCACGACCTCCACGTTCTCCTGCGACACCGCCTACTCCTTGAGGCCGACGGCTCTGAGGGCTTCGGAACGGTCGATGAACCCGGTCACGTACACGACCATCCCGTCTCGAAAGCGGAACACCTGGAAGATTTTCATCTCGACCTCAACCCCCGTCTTCGAGCGGCCCGAGTTATCGACCGCCACGAAGACCCCGGTACTGCCCTCGGTGATCTCGCGGGGCTCGAAGCGCCATTCATCCCAGACGTCTTGAAAGGCGTTCCGGAAGTAGCGGACGATCCCGTCTCGCCCGTGATAGGTGCCGACGTCCGGTGCAGCGGCCATCTCCTCGAGTACGCACTCTGGGTGCCAGAGCGAAATCCAAGGATGAGCGGCCAGGTCGCCGCCTTCACGCATCAGGGTTTGAATCTCCGGCCCAGCGGCGTACACGCGACGCACAAGCTCCACGTTCTCCTGTGACACCGGCTACTCCTCGATGCCGAGGTCGGCGAGCGCAGTTGCGCGGTCGTAGTAGAGCACGAGCTTCGTCACCGTGCCGTCGCGGACGTGGAACAGGTTCGCGCCTTGCGTCCGCAGCTGCTCAACGTCCATCCCGCTTGTCTTGCCGCGCCCGCGGCCGGTGAAGAACACGAGCACCCGGTCCTCGTCCAACTCGCGGTACTCGTCCGCGTGCATCCGGAACTCCTCCCAGACCTCCTGCAGATCACGACTTCGTTTTGCCATCGCAGGCAGCCCGGTCCAGGTTCCGGTCGCCAGCCCGCCGTTCACGACGAACTCGATCCCGGGGTCAGCCCACTCGCCCGACGTGAAGTCCCCGCGCTCCCACGCCCCGTAGATCGAGCGCACGAGGTCCAGCTTCTCCGACATCGCGTTGCCCAGTATCCCGCAGGGGATGCGCTCAGCGCCTACATGGGACATGCGAACATCAGCATCACGATGGACCGCTACGGCCACCTGATGCCCGGGAACGAGGACGAGAAAGCCGGTCTGCACGGCACCTACCTGACGCGGGCCTGTGCGGGCTAGCTCGGACCAATCTCGGGCCAATCGTGTCCCGATCAGGTCGGATGCAGTCGGTGGCGGTCGGAGAGAATCCCCGATAGCTACGGGAAAAGCCCAGCAAATCGGTGCCTATTGGCCAAGGGGGGCGTATGTCTGAGCCGAGGCGCTTGCTGGTGCTGGGATCGACCGGCTCGATCGGTACCCAGGCGCTCGAGGTGTGCGCTCACAGCGGCGAGTTCGAGCTCGTCGGCCTGTCCGCAGAGCGCTCGTGGCAGACGCTCGTCGAGCAGGCGCGCGCGCATGGTGTCAAGAGGATCGCGCTCGCCGACAGCGACCTGGCCGCGCGCGCCGCCGAGGCCTGGTGCGAGGGCGAGGTCCTCAGCGGCGCGGAGGGCCTCGTGCGCTTGGTCGTCGAGTCGCGAGCGGACCTCGTGCTCAATGCCCTGGTTGGCTCGGCCGGCCTCGGGCCGACAGTCGCGGCGCTCGGCGAGGGCATCGACCTCGCGCTCGCGAACAAGGAGTCACTGGTCGTGGGAGGCGAGCTGGTGGTGGCGCTCGCGCAGGCGACGGGCGCGCAAATCGTGCCCGTCGACTCCGAGCACACAGCGCTTCACCAGCTGATCTCAGGACAGCCTCCGGGTGCCGTGGAGCGAATCACGATCACCGCCAGCGGCGGGCCGTTCCGCGGCCGCTCACGCGCGGAACTGGTGGACGTTACGGTCGAGCAGGCGCTCGCGCACCCCACGTGGGCGATGGGCGGGAAGATCACGATCGACTCAGCCACGCTCATGAACAAGGGCCTGGAGCTGATGGAGGCGCACCATCTGTTCGGGACGCCGTACGAGCGCATCGACGTCGTCGTTCACCCGCAGTCGCTGATCCATGGCTTGATCCAGCTCGCCGACGGGGCGATGCTCGCCCACCTCGGGCCCCCGGACATGCGCGTGGCCATCTCCTACGCCTTGCACGCGGGCGAAAGCGTCGAGCTGCCGGTCGCCCCGCTACAGCTCGCCACGCTCGGCGCGCTGACGTTCGAGCCGGTCGACCTCGACGCCTTCCCCTGCCTGCGGCTGGCGCTCGAGGCGGCGCGCGCGGGCGGCACGGCGCCGTGCGTGCTCAACGCGGCCAACGAGGTCGCCGTGCACGCCTTCCTGGACGGGCGGCTGCGCTTCCTGGACATCGCCGAGGTCATCGAGCGAACCCTCACGCAGCTCGGCTCCGAGCCGGTGCGGGCATTCGAGTCCCTATACGAGGCGGACCGGCACGCGCGAGATCATGCCGGGCAGATGGTGAGCACGCTGGCGTAGCGGCGCGTCGGAGGCGCACGCCCACCGGGGCGGAGCGGATCCGGTGCCTGCCACACTGGGCGCATGAGCTGGGCGCTCGCGCTCCTCGCAATCATGCTCCTGATCGTGCTCCACGAGCTGGGGCACTTCGCCGCGGCCAAGGCCCTCGGCATGCGCGTCGAGCGTTTCTCCCTGTTCTTCCCGCCGACGCTGCTGAGCGTGCGCCGCGGCGAGACCGAGTACGCGATCGGCGCGATCCCCGCAGGCGGCTACGTGAAGATCACCGGCATGACGCCCGAAGAGCTGAGAGACGTGGACCTGCGTGTCGCCGTGCGCGGCTATGCGCTGCAGGAGCCGTGGAAGCGGGTGGTGGTGATCCTCGCGGGCCCAGCCATGAACCTGCTGGTCGCCTTCGCCGTCTTCTGGGCGATCCTCGCGTCGGGCAGCATCAACGGCGACCTCACGCTCAGCAACCTCAACCCCTCGGTCGAAACGCTCACGCCGTCGACGTCGGTGCTGACGGTCGCCCGTGGCGAGCCCGGCGCAGGCGTGCTGCGTCCGCGCGATCGGATCCTCGCGGTCGATGGGCACCCGGCCACGCTCAAGTCCGCGCGCGCCGGGATCGACGCCCACCGCTGCGCCGGACAGCTCGTCGATCACTGCCGCGCGGCGACGCCCGTGCGGCTGACGCTCAAGCGCGGCAGCGCGGTCGTCGCCCGCTCGCTGTTCCCGCGCTACAGCAAGGAATCGCGGCGCATGCTGATCGGCTTCAGCTTCGGGTCGCCGCGCGACCTTCAGCCAGTCGCTGCGGCCGGCGTCGCCGTGCAAGAGATGTGGAGCACGACGACGAACCTCCTGTCGAGCATCGGCCGTGCGTTCACCAACGAAAAGGTGCGCCGCGAATTCCACAGCATCGTTGGGATCACCGACCTCGCCCAGGAAAGCGTGACCGCCGGCGCCGGCTACGCGGCCGTGTTCCTCGCCTTCATCTCGCTCGTGCTGGCCGTGATCAACCTCTTCCCGTTCCTGCCCCTCGACGGAGGCCACGCGATGTGGTCGCTGGCGGAGAAGCTGCGCGGAAGGAGGATCTCGATGGGCGCCATGTACCGCTTCAGCTCGGTGGGGATCGTGCTGCTGCTGTTCCTCGTGATCAACGGCGTCAGCAACGACATCAGCCGGCTCGGCGGCTGAGCGGCGGGACGTGCCGCCGGTCAACCTCCACAGCGACACCCAGACGCGTCCGAGCCCTGGGATGCGGGCAGCGATCGCCGCGGCCGAGGTCGGGGATGAGCAGCGCCACGCCGATCCAACGACGCTCCTGCTGGAGGAGCGCGTCGCGAGCCTGCTCGGACACGAAGCGGCCGTGTTTCTCCCGAGCGGCACGATGTGCAACGAGATCGCCCTGCGCCTGCACGTGCGACCCGGCGGCGACGAGCTGATCCTCGACCGCACGGCGCACCCCGTCACGGCGGAGGCCGGCGGACCCGCGCAGCTCGCGGGGGCCATGGTGCAGGCGCTGGATGGGGAAGGCGGCATCTTCACGGTCGCGCAGCTCGAGCACGCCTTGCGCCCGGCGGGCGATCGCTACTCGCCGCGCTCGCGCGTGGTCTCGATAGAGCAGACGACCAACCTCGGCGGTGGCCGGGTGTGGCCGCTGGGGCGGATCGACGAGGTGCTGGCGCTCGCGCGCGAACGCGGACTGCGCGCGCATCTCGACGGCGCGCGCCTTATGAACGCGGTCGTCAGCTCAGGGGTAGCGGCGAGCGACTACGCGCGCGGCTTCGACACGGCGTGGATCGACTTCACGAAGGGCCTCGGCGCGCCCGTCGGCGCGGTGCTCGCTGCCTCGAGCGAGCTGATCGAGGAGGCATGGCGCTGGAAGCAGATGCTCGGAGGCGCGCTACGCCAGTCCGGGATCGTCGCCGCCGGCTGCCTGTACGCGCTCGAGCACAACGTCGAGCGCCTGGCCGAGGATCACGAGAATGCCCAGGCGCTGGCGAGAGGGCTCGCGCAGCTGCCCGGGGTGCGCATCGACCCGGCCGCGGTGGACACCAACATCGTGATCTTCGCCGTCGATGACGCACCAGCAATCGTCTCGAGGCTCGCGGATCGCGTCGAGCTGCTCGCGATCGACGCCCATCGCGTGCGCGCGGTCACCCACCTGGAAGTTACGAGCGCCGACATCCAGACGGCGCTCGAGGCGATCGCTGAGCTGGTCGGCTGAGAGCGCCAGCGACCGCCCGGGTGTGGCCTGGCGCTGCGCCAGCGGCCGCGCCAATGCGCCAGCTCAGGCGCGCGGCTCATTCCCTCGCCGGGCGAATGCTGATCCAGCTCTTGACAAGCGGCCCCAGGCGCTCTGCGAGCGCCGGCCCGAACAGAGCCTCGAGCTCTCCGCGGCGAAGCAGCGCAATCTCCTCCCAGCTGCGGGCCGCGCCCAGGCGCCAGTAGAGGCGGCGCGCCGGCACCGGCAGCCAGTGCGCGCCAGGCAGCAGCGAGTGGGGCTCGATCGGGAACGAGTAGGCGGGCGTCTGCACGAACCACCCGCGGGCCACGCGGTGAAGCTCGGCGGCGAATGCCGCGCGCCTCTGCGGCAAGACGTGCTCGATCACGCTCGAGCAGTACGCCAGGTCGAACTCATGGTCGGCGAACGGCAGCCCGTCCGCCGGATCCGCGCGCAAGAACGGCCCCGGGTAGCCGCAGATCTCGGCCACGTCGATGCCCGTGATGTCGAGCTCGGGCTCCAGCGCGCGTAGCCCGACGCGGCCGCAACCCACATCCAGCACGCGCGCCGCGGGAGGCAGGCGCGTGAGCGCGAAGAAGCGCCGATGTCGGCGCTCGCGAGCACGCGACGCCAGCGGCGAGGCCAGCCGGGCGAGCGGGCCGCGAGCGCTCGCGTATACCGCTGTGCGGCTCGTCCGGGACATGCTCAGCGAGCTTAGAGCCGCAGCTCAAACTTTTGGCGAGCGGAATCATTCGACGGATATCCGAGTGCGAAAACCCGGACCTCCGGCGTCCCGGCGTCCGGAGCGGCTCCGTAGAATGGTGCCGTGGCCTCCAAGCGCCAGATAATGATCGGATCGCTCCCCGTCGGCGGCGGAGCGCCCGTGGCCGTTCAGACGATGACCAAGACCGAGACCGCAAACGTCCCGGCCACGATCGAGCAGATCGGCACCGTCGCCGAGGCCGGCGCCGACATCGTGCGCGTCGCCGTGCCCCGCGAGCAGGACGCAGAGGCGCTGAAGACGATCGTGGCACAGGCGCCGATCCCGGTGATCGCAGACATCCACTTCAACCACACGCTCGCGCTCAAGGCGATCGAGGCAGGCGCGCACTGCGTGCGCCTGAACCCTGGCAACATCGGCGGCGCCGAGAAGGTCGCCGAGGTGATCGAGCTCGCCAAGGCTCGCAACACGCCGCTGCGCGTGGGCGTCAACTCGGGCTCGCTGCCCAAGCACCTGCGCCAGCTCGAGTACGACAACCCGGTCGAGGCGCTCGTCACGGCCGCGATCGAGACCGTGACGCTGATGGAGCGGCTCGACTTCGACAACTTCAAGGTCTCGATGAAGTCCACGTCGGTGCCCAACACGATCGCCTCAAACCGCCAGCTGGCCGAGAAGATCCCCTACCCGCTGCACCTGGGGGTCACCGAGGCGGGCACCAAGTGGTCCGGCTCACTGAAGTCGGCGGTCGGGCTGGGCACGCTCCTCGCCGATGGGATCGGCGACACCATCCGCATATCGCTGTCGACCTTCCACGCCGAGGAGGAGGTGAAGGTCGCGTGGGAGATCCTCAAGGCGCTGAAGCTGCGCGAGCGCGGCCCCGTGCTGATCGCCTGCCCGACGTGCGGGCGGCTGCAGTTCGACATGGACACGGTCGTGGCCGAGGTTGAGCGCAGGCTGGAGGCGTACGAGGACCCGATCGAGGTGTCCGTGCTCGGGTGCGCCGTGAACGGGATCGGCGAGGCCCGCCATGCCGACTTCGGCATCACGGGCGCCAAAGACATGGGCATGATCTACTCCAAGGGCGAGCCGCTGAAGAAGGTGCCGACAGCCCAGCTGGTCGACGAGCTGTTCAAGGAGATCGACCGCTACTACGCCGCCGGCAGGAACGTTCAGCGCGACGAGGTCGAGGCTGCGGAGGCGCGCCGCTGGCTGGCCGAGAACGAGGATGCCACCGCGATGACACCCGAGCGAATCGCGGCACTGGAGGCCGCGGCGGCAGAGAACGACGAAGCGGCTGCACAGGTGCTGCGCTCGATGCACGAGCCCGCTTCAGAGCCCCAGCCGCTCGAGACGGTGCCAGCGTCCTCGCCGGTGGCAGGCAGGCGCTTCAGCCGCGGCTGAGCTCCGCTGGCCACGGGGCGGGCGGCCGGCAGGCCTACAGGGCCGCGAAGCGCTCGGCGACTGGTGACGGTGGTGCGTCTAGGAGGTGTTGAGAGCCTGCCAGCTGCGTGCTGTTCATCACTGCCCGGCGGGAGGGCCTTACGATGGCGCGATGAGGTTGGTGCCGTTTGTGAAATTCCGCAGGAAGAGCGCCGCTATTCTCGACGCGGCGGCGGTGGCAGCGGCCAGCGGTGCCGACTGCGTGATGGTGATCGACGGGCACAGCGGCCTCATCGAACGAGCCGATGCCGCGGCGCACCGCATGTTCGGGTGGCCTGAGGGGGCGCTGAGGGGGACGCACGTCAACGAGTTGATCCCGCGGGCCAAGCGCAACCTTCACGACGCCGAGCGCGTGCTCTACATGCTGCACCCGATCACCAAGCCGATGGGGCCAGAGCGCAAAGTGATGGTGCTGCACCGCGACGGCGGCCAGTTCGAGATCGAAGCGGGCCTCTCACCCATGAGCGGCCGCCGGATCGTGTTCGTCTGCCACCGCGTAGTGCCGCGGGAGAGGCGATATGAGTGAGGCAGTGTCACACGTCTCTGACGAGCTGAACAGCCTCATAGTTGCGATCTACGCCGAGATGCGACAGCAGGCGTGCCTGCCGAGCAGTCAAGAGTGCCACTCTGGACGACCTGCGATCACGCGCGACCTCGGCGGACGCGAATGACACCAGAGGACGACAACCCGCTGCGGGCAGCGCTCGCGCCGTCGGCCCTGAAACGGGCGCTGGTTCCTCATCGACCGGTGTTCGGAAATCCGTGGGACTCCCCCGCCGACATGTTCGCCTGCTACGTGGCCGTTAGCGCCATCGGTCCGCTGGTGCTGTGGGGCGGAGGCGCACTGATGAGCGCGATCTTCAGCTTCGGCTCCCACTGGCGGCTCGGCGTGTTCATCGCCGCCGCACTGGTTGGCGCCGCCGGCTTTATGACCATCGTGGGGCGCGAGCGCACGAGCCTGTCGGTCGACATCCTGGCCATCACTGCCTGGCTTCTGCTGGGTCTGGTCGTGGCGCCGGTCGTCGGCTTGGCGCCGGGGACCACGGCGGCGATCGCCTGCTACGCGGCGTTGCTGCTAGCCATCTTTCTTTACGTACGCGGCGTCGGCCGCTGGCGGACCGCGTTTCTGCGCACCGTCAGCTGGCCACTGACCTGGAGCTTGGTGGCCGCGGCCTTCGCCTATGCCGCCCACGAACTCATCCTCTATCCGTAGCTGCGCGCGCGCTCGCAGTCGTCTTCTTCTCGCAGCTCGCCCGTGACTTGTTCGCAGCGCCTTGACGCACAGCGCGCCGGTCGGGATCGGCGTTCGCCAGCGCGGGTTCCCGCGATCGTCGTCCGCGTTGCGCTCGCTGGGCAGGCGAGAGGAGCAGCTCGCTGATGCCGCCGTGAAAGGACTACGGAGGCCCCGGTCGCGGCGTTCGCTTCAGACGACCCACTTGGCCCGGGAACGCCGGTGAGCCCGCCGGCTCCAATCCGCGTTCTCGGGTGCGCACGTCCAGACCTTGATCTCGTCGATCAGTGCCTCGGCACGTGCGGCCGCCTCCGACATGAGATTTCGCAGGTCCTCCGACTCGACCGCATCCTCAACCCTGCCTCGCAACTTGTCCCATTCCGCCTGGCCGCACATGCTCCAATCGTAAACGCCTCCGGGGGCGCTCGCGAGACCGTCTGCCCTACGGTGGTCACTCGTGCTCCTCCGGGCTTCTAACAGTCAGGATTAACGAGCGAGCCTCATACCGCCGAGCGGCGGGCGCGATCCTGGTGCAGGGTTCTGTATGAGCCTCGCTCGGTGGGGCGGCTGCTTCCGGCATGCGCCCCCACGAAATACGCTTGGTGTACTCGTGTGGGCGACAGAAGGCACCTACGATGCGAGGGCGCCGATCGAGGCGGTCTGGTCGCAGTACGCGGATGTCGCGCGCTGGCCGCGGTGGGCCGAGGACATCGTTTGGGCGAGCCTCGACGGGCCGTTTCAGGCAGGATCAAGCGGGCGCGTGCGCTACCGGCGCACACCGTCGCTGAGATTTACCGTCGTCGTTGTCGAGGCACCGCGCGGCTACATCACTGAGGTCCCGCTGTTGCTCGCGCGCCTGACCTTCGACCATCGCCTCACCGCCACCGAAGGTGGCACCCGCATCGCCGAGCGCATCAGCTTCAGCGGCCCACCCGCCGGACTGTTGGGCCGGATCCAGGGACCACGCATCAAACGTTCCTGGCCGATGGCGATGGCGCGGCTCGATGCGCTCGCTCAAGATAGGGCGGCGAGCGTCTGAGCCAAGGCCGAGGGAGCCAGACCGCCCCCGGCCGACCGGAAGGCGCGAGGAGTACAAGCGCTCCGCGCGGTGAGCGAGAAAAGTGACAAACGAAAGAGCCAGACTATTTCCCGAACGGCTCGAGACTGAACGGCTCGTTCTGAGACGTTGGCGCGAGGACGACCGCGAGGCGGTCATCGATATCTGGGCTGATCCCGATGTCTGGCGTGCCATCGGTCCCGGCGTCATGGGCATGTGCTTCGACCCGGGCTATGCCGCGGGTAGGTTCGAGCACCACCTCGAACACTGGGTGCAGTTCGGCTTCGGTCTGTGGCTGGCCCAAGAGCGGGTTAGCGGCCAGGTCGCGGGCTGGGTCGGGGCTGCTCATCCAACGTACGTACCCGAGCTGGCCCCGGGGGTGGAGATCGGGTGGGCTCTGCGGCGACCCTTCTGGGGCTTGGGGCTGGCCGGCGAGGGGGCCACTGTTGCGGTAAAGACCGCGTTCGCGCATCTTGTGCTCGATGAGGTGGTCAGCCTGATTAACCCTGCCAACGCGCGCTCGATCGCCGTGGCCGAACGACTTGGTATGACCACCGCCATGGATGTGCGGCGCCCGGACACCTCCGAGGTGCTGCGCATCTACCGACTCGGTCGTTGAGCGAATGGCGGCGCGGAACCTCCCGCCGCCAGTCTCCTCTGGCCGGCAGCCGAGTTAGGGCTGGATCCCGAACCGCGCGAGCATCTCGCCGGGGAAGCCCATTGAGACCGCGCTCACGCTCTCCAGCGATTGGAGCTGCTCGTCGCTGAGCTCGACATCGAGGTATCCGAGGCTGGTGCGCAGCTGTTCCGCTGTACGGGCACCAACGATCGGGATCACGAACCGGCCCCTGGAGCGAAGCCAGGCAAGAGCGACCTGGGCCGGCGGACACTGCAGCTGCGCGGCAACATCGGACACCACGCCGGCGATCTCGAGGTTGCGTTGGGTGAGCCGGCGGTCGCCTTCCTGAAGGCGGCCCTCCGCGCGCTCGGCGGCCCCCTCTGTGGCGACGTACTTGCCGGTCAGCAAGCCGCCACCGAGCGGACCCCAGGCGAGCACGCTCAGACCGCGACGGACGGCCAGCGGTATCAGCTCGCGCTCCACGGTCCGCTCAACCAGGCTGTACTCGATCTGGATCGCGGAGAACGGCGTCCACCCCCGCACCCGGGCCAGCGCGTTGGCCTCTGCCACCGCCCAGGCGGGCACGTCTGAGATCCCAAGGTACAGCACCTTCCCCGCGCGCACCTGGTCGTCGAGCGCGCGCATCATCTCCTCAACCGGCGTCACCCCGTCCCAGACATGTACCCACAACAAGTCGATGTAGTCGGTGCGCAGACGGCGCAGGCTCTGATCCAGCGACCCGACCAGGCTCTTGCGGTGGTTGCCAAACGCGTTGACGTCACCGGAACGAATCGGCGCCGTGTACTTGGTCGCCAGCACGAAACGATCGCGCTCGTCATTGAGCAGCTCGCCGACGATCTCCTCGCTGCGACCGTCGGCATAGTTGTTGGCCGTGTCGACGAAGTTGCCACCTACCTCCACATAGGCCTCGAAGACCCTTCGGCTCTCCTCAGGCCCGGCGCCCCAGTCAGCACGGCCGAACGTCATCGCCCCCAGGCACACCTCCGAGACGCGAAGCCCGCTCGAGCCCAGCTGCTTGTAGTCCATCGAGCCGCATGCTATCCGTGGCCCTGGTGCGGGCATTGCGTCATGCGACTGCGCTGCGGCAGCGAGCTACCGATAGTCCGAGGTGCTCCAGGGGGCAGACCCACAGGTGGACTCCCTGGCTGCTGGTGTGATGGGAAGGGAAGACTCTACGCGAGAGTGGTGCTCTCCTCCGAAAGCAAGACCGCGACTGCTCGGTCGAGATGCCCGGATTGGACGACGAGGAGAAGCGCCCTGGATCCCGCGGCGCGCTCGCGCTATTTCGCATGAGGCAGCGTGCCCACCGGCGATCAGTGCGGCCTACCGGAGACGACGACCTCGACGTCATCATGGCCCACCTCTACGGTGAGTTGGACCCACGACCCCGCGAGATCGCCGCTCAGCGCATCGCGATTTCGAAGCGCTCGGCGACCTTGGGCCAGTTGACCACGTTCCACCACGCGTCGATGTAGTCAGGTCGGCGGTTCTGGTACTTCAGGTAGTAGGCGTGCTCCCACACGTCGACCCCCAGCAGCGGCGTCTTGCCGGCCGAGACGGGGTTGTCCTGGTTGGGCGTCGCCACGACCGCCAGCGCGGATCCGTCGTGTACCAGCCAGGACCAGCCCGAGCCGAACTGGTTGACGCCGGCTTCCTTCAGCGCTGCCTTGAAGTCCGCGAAGGATCCGAACGCCGAGTCGATCGCCGCCGCCAGTTCACCCTCCGGCTCGCCGCCACCGTCGGGGCTCATGTTCTCCCAGAACATCGTGTGGTTGCAGTGCCCGCCGCCGTTGTTGCGCACGGGGGTCTGCTTCTCGCTGGGCAGGCTCCCGAGGTTCTGCAGCACCTCCTCGACGGGCTTGTCGGCCCACTCGGTGCCCTCGAGGGCCGCGTTGGCCTTGTCGACGTAGGCCTGGTGGTGCTTGTCGTGATGGAATTCCATCGTCGCCTTGTCGATGTGGGGCTCGAGCGCGTCGTATGCGTACGGAAGCGGCGGTACCGAATAGGCCATGGCGTGGGCTCCTTCTCGAGGACTCGTCGTGATGGGTCATCGCTGTTCTTCGTCGTGATGGGTCATCGCTGTTCTATCAGAGGCGAACACCACAGCTGAGGCCCTCTGAGCGCGCCGTCGGCAGCGGCCAGATACCCTCCGACGCCCGCGCGCGAAAGCGCGCTGAGAGGAGCCAATGCCCCGCCTGAGCGAATACCTCCTGCCGACCGAGAAGCAGCCCCCGGCCGACGCCGAGGCTCCCTCGCACATGCTGATGGTGCGCGCGGGGCTGATCCGCCAGATGGGCGCGGGCATGTGGACCTGGCTTCCGGCAGGCTGGCGGGCGCACCAGCGTGCGGTGGCGATCATCCGCCAGGAGATGGACGCGATCGGCGCTCAGGAGATGCTGATGCCAGTGCTCCAGCCCGCCGAGCCTTGGCGCAGGACCGGCCGCCTCGACATCGAGGAGCTGTTCAAGCTGCGCGACCGCAAGGGGTCAGAGCTCGTGCTAGCGATGACGCACGAGGAGGCAGTCACCTTCCATGTCGCGCAGCTCGTGCGCTCCTATCGGGACCTGCCGCTGATCCTCTACCACTTCCAGGTAAAGGAGCGCGACGAGCCGCGGCCGCGCGCCGGCGTGCTGCGCACGCGCGAGTTCATCATGAAGGACTCCTACACCTTCGACCGCGACCAAGCGGGCCTCGAAGAGCGCTACGAGCTGCACGTCGGGGCCTACGATCGGATCATGCAGCGCACCGGCCTGCGCTTCTACAGGGTCGAGTCCGACGTCGGCATGATGGGCGGATTGGGCGCGCACGAGTACATGGCGCCGTGCCCCGCCGGCGAGGACGAGATCGCGCTCGCGCCCGGCTACGCGGCCAACCTCGAGGTCGCACTGCGCAGCCCCGAGGTGAGAAAGGTAGGGGATGGCTATGAGATTCGCGGACAGCCGCTGAGCGTCCAGCCAGCGATCGAGGTCGGGAACATCTTCATGCTCGGCACGCGCTACTCGGAGCCGCTCGGGGCGAGCTACCTGGATGAGACCGGCCAGGAGCGGCCGGTCTGGATGGGCTCCTACGGGATCGGCCCAGCTCGCATCGTGGCCGCCGCGGTCGAGCAGTTCGCCGACGGTCGCGGCATCTCCTGGCCGAAGGCGCTCGCGCCCTTCGACGTGCACCTGGTCGCCGTCGGCGGGGCGGGCACGCCCGAGCGCGATGCCGCCGAGCGACTGTACGAGAGCCTAAGCGCGAGCGAGCTCGAGATCCTGTATGACGACCGCGACGCGGGCCCAGGGGAGAAGTTCGCCGATGCCGAGCTGCTCGGCTGTCCGCTGCGACTGACCGTCGGGCGCCGCTCGCTGGAGTCCGGCACCGCCGAGGTCCAGGTCCGCCGTGGCCTGGAGGACGTCGAAGGCGTACCGCTCGACGCCGAGCCCGAGGCGCTGCAGCGGCTGATGGACGAGCTGTGGCGGAGCGCCCCCTAGAGCGCACCGGGCGCGACGCCGCGAGAGGGCCGTCCCCCGACGCTGAGGCGGCTCGGGCCGGTCCCGCTCGCCTCGGCCTCGCGCGGCTGCTCGGGCTCGACCGCTCGGGCCCGCCACCGCCGCAGACGCAGGCCGGCCAGCCGCTGCGCCCGTGGACGATCCCCAACGCGATCGGCTTCCTCAGGCTCGCGCTGATCCCCGTGTTCCTCACCGTCGCACTCTCGAGCGACGACGGGCGCGGAGCGCTGCCCGCGACCCTGTTCGCGGTCATAGGCTGGGGGGACTACGCCGACGGCATCGCCGCCCGCGTCACGCGCCAGTACAGCCGCTTGGGGACGCTCATGGACCCGATCACCGATCGCATGCTCGTGGTCGCCGGCGCCGTCGTCTGCTGGAACTTCCACCTGCTGCCGCGCTGGGCGCTCGCGACGCTCGCCGCGCGCGAGCTGTTCATGCTCGTGCTCGGACGCTACGGGCTCACCCGCGGCGTCGACGTGAGCATCAACTGGCCGGGGCGGCTCGCCGTGGCGCCCGTGATGGGGTCGTTCTTCTTCGCCATGGTGCACCTCGAAACCGTCGGCGAGGTAATGCTCTACGCAGGTCTCGCGCTGGCGCTGCTCGCGAGCGTCATGTACGTGCGCAGCGGGTTGCGCGCCGCGCGCGACGCGCGCCACCCATAGCCTCAAGCTCAGCCTGACCTTTTGGGGCTATACTCGGCCCATGCCCCCCGCAAGGCGGGCGTTGCGCCGCAGCCCAACAACTCCCCGCAACCGAGAAGAGGCCATCGATGGACGACACATTTCCCGACCTCGGCTCGCTGTCGGACGTAGAGCTCAAAGACGTCATCCGGCAGCTGACCGAGGAAGAGACCGAGATCTCCTACCAGCGGCGAATCCTGCACGGGAAGATCGACATCCTGCGCGCCGAGCTCGTCAACCGCCTGCGCCGCAAGCACGACGGCGGGGATGTGCTCATCACAGGCGAGGACGTGCAGCGCCTGACGGACATACTCGCCAACCGCCAGCCCGATCCCGCGGCCGGGGCTGGGGACGGGAGCAGCTGATCGTGCGACGCGAGCGATCCCGTCGCAGGTGCCGCCGGCGAGCGAGCACGCCGGCGCCCTAGAAGAGCGAGGCAGCCAGCCGTGGCCTTGCACTGCACCGAGTGCGGCTTCGTCAACGCCGAGGGAGCCAACTACTGCCAGCGCTGCGGCGCGCTGCTGCCGCGCGAGCAGGGCAGCGGGCCGGTGACAGCCACCTACCGCATCGACGAGACGGGCGAGCTCGTGCCGGTCGAGCTCGACGAGGTCACCGCGCACGGGCCCGCACTCGTGATCCGCGCCGGCGGAGGCCGCGTGGGCGAGAGCTTCGGGCTCGAGCAGGAGCGCGCGCGCATCGGCCGCCGGCCGGATTCCGACGTGTTCCTCGACGACGTGACCGTCTCGCGCGACCACGCGCTGCTCATCCGACGCGGCGATGATTGGTACCTCGACGACCTGGGCTCGCTCAACGGCACCTACGTCAACCGCACGCGGATCGAGTCCCAGCGCCTGCAGGAGGGGGACGAGGTGCAGATCGGCAAGTACAAGCTCACCTTTCACGTGCGCTGATGGCAACGCGGGCGCCACGAGCTGGGGCGCAGGGCTCACAAGGCGAGCCGCAAGGCGAGAGCGCGGGGCGCTCCGGGAGCGCGCGGGCTGGCGCGAGCGCTCCCGACCAGACCGGGGCGCGCCAGAAGTCGCTGACGATCGGTGCCGTGTGCAAGGCGCTCGCGCAGGAGTTCCCCGACATCTCGATCTCCAAGATCCGCTACCTGGAGGATCAGAAACTGCTCACGCCGAGGCGCACACCCGGCGGCTACCGCCTCTATACGCAGGGCGACCTCGCGCGCCTGCGCACGATCCTGCGCATGCAGCGCGACGAGTTCCTGCCCCTGCGAGTGATCCGCCAGGAGCTCGCCGCGGGCCGTTCGGAGGAGACCACGCTCGGCCCCGGGCGCCCCGGACGCGACGGCGCGCGCGTGTGGCGACCCAGCGTGAGCGTGCGCGCGGCCACTGGAGCGCTCTACTCGATGGACGACGTGCTGCAGGAGACGAAGGCCGACGAGAAGCTCGTGCGCGAGCTCGAAGACTACGGCGTCGTGCGCGGCGAGATGCGAGGGGGGACGCGCTACTTCGACGAGACCGAGCGCGAGATCATCGCGGCCGTGGCCGAGCTTGCGCGCTATGGCGTCGGCGGGCGCAACCTGCGCGTCTTCCGCTCCTCCGCCGACCGCGAGGCCAACCTGCTGCAGCAGATCCTCGCGCCCGCCCTGCGCTCGCGCAACCCGCAGCGGCGCAAGGAGGCCGTGGACGCGCTCGAGAACCTTGCCGCCGTGGCGACGCATCTCAAGCACCTGCTGCTGATCCGCGATCTGCGCAAGATCGTGCGCTGATGGCCGCGCCGCAAGCGCCGCGCAAGCACGAGCGCCTGAAGGACCTGATCCGCGAGATTCCCGACTTCCCCACGTCGGGGATCGGCTTCAAGGACATCACCCCGCTGATGGCCGACCGGGCCGCGCTGGCCGAGGCCGTTCAGGCGCTCGCCGAGTTCGCGCGGCCGCTCAAGGTCGACTGCGTGGTGGCAGCCGAGGCGCGCGGCTTCCTGCTGGGGCCCGCGCTCGCGCTCGAGCTCGGCGCCGGGTTCGTGCTGGCGCGCAAGCCCGGCAAGCTCCCGTATGAGACCGTCAGCGCCGAGTACCTCCTCGAGTACGGGCCAAGCCAGCTGGAGCTGCACACCGACGCCGTGCGCAGCGGAGCCCGGGTGCTCGTCCACGACGACCTGCTCGCCACGGGCGGTACGGCGCTTGCGCTGTGCGAGCTGGTGGAGCAGCTCGGGGGTGACGTCGCAGGCTGCGGCTTCTTGATCGAGCTGGCGTTCCTGGGTGGGCGCGAGCGGCTAGCGCCGCGCGCCACGCACGCACTGCTTCGCTACGAGTCCTAGCTTGCGGCCATGCCCACCGCGCGCCGCAGCCGCACAGTAGCCGCCCCGCCCGAGCAGCTGTGGGAGGTGGTCAGCGATCCGCACCACCTGCCGCGCTGGTGGCCGCGCGTGACGCGCGTCGAGGACGTCGAGGATGGCGCCTTCACCGAGGTGATGCGAACTGAAAAGGGAAAACTCGTGCGCGCCGACTTCCAGCTCGTCGAGGTCGATCCGCTCGCGCACCGGCTGCGCTGGGAGCAGCGCTTGGAGGGAACGCCGTTCTCGCGGTTGCTCAGCGCAGCCGAGACCGAGCTCACGCTCGAGCCCGCAGGCGAGGGCACAACCGTGTCGATCGAGCTGCGCCAGAAGCTCAAGGGCGTGCTCGCGCGCTTCGGCGGCTTCATGGTGCGCCGCGCGGCGATCGCAACGATCGACGAGGCACTCGAGGGACTGACGCGCATCAGTGGCTGAGCAGCGCGAGCCGCCCACGATGCGCTGGTGGGGGTGGGGCGACCCCGGCCACGGGCCAATCCTTACAGGCGCGGCTCTGGACTTCCTCAACGGGGAGGTAGGTGTGGCTCCAGACCCGCGCCCGCCGGTTGCGCTCGCCAACGTGAGCCTCGCGGCGAGCGCGCTCGACGAGGGCACGCTCGAGGCACTACGCGCAGTCGTCGGGAGCGAGGCCGTCCGCAGCGATCACGCCGCGCGCGTCTTCCACGCTGGCGGAAAGGGCTATCCGGATCTCGTGCGCATGCGCGCCGGCGAGCCCGAGGGGGCGCCCGACGCCGTGCTGCTGCCGAGCGATCGCGAGCACGTGCAGCGCCTGCTGGCGGCGTGCGAACGCTCGTCGCTGGCCGTCGTGCCCTTCGGCGGTGGCACCAGCGTGGTCGGAGGGCTTGCGCCGCTGCGCGGCGGGCATCGCGGCGTCGTGGCGCTCGAGATGCAGCGTATGGGCAGGGTGCTTGGCATCGATCGGGCGTCGCTGACCGTCACGGTCGAAGCCGGCGCCCGCGCAGCGGCGGTTGAGGCTCATCTGGCGCAGCGCGGCCTGACGCTGGGGCACTTCCCGCAGTCCTTCGAGTACGTGTCGCTCGGCGGCTGCGCCGCCACGAGGTCGGCCGGACAGGCATCGAGCGGATATGGCTCGATAGAGAAGATGGTCGCGGGGCTGCGGCTGTGCGCTCCGTCGGGCGAGATCGAGCTGCCGGCCTATCCCGCGAGCGCTGCGGGCCCGAGCATGCGCCAGATCCTGGTCGGTTCCGAGGGCATCCTCGGCGTGATCACTGAGCTCTCGCTGCGCGTTCGCCCGGCGCCGCGCGAGCGCTGCTACGAAGGGGTCTTCTTCGAAAGCTTCGCCGCAGGGATCGAGGCGCTGCGGGCGCTCGCGCAGGAGCACGCGCGCCCCGAGATCGCACGCCTGTCAAACGAGCAGGAGACGCGCGTCTCGCTCGCGCTCGCCGCAGCCGGAGGCGGCGTCAAGGCGAGAGCGGGGGAGGCCTACCTGAGGGCCCGCGGATACGGCGAGGGGTGCCTCGCGATCCTCGGCTACGAGGGCGAGCCCGCCGAGGTCCACAGCAGGCGCCGGCGCGCGCATGCGCTCGTGCGGCACCTCGGCGCGCTGCGCGTCGGTCGCTCGCCGGGCGAGGCCTGGGCGCGTTCGCGCTACGAGGCGCCGTACCTGCGAGACGAGCTGCTCACGCATGGCGTGATGGTCGAGACACTCGAGACAGCCACGCAGTGGTCGAACCTGAAGGCGCTCCACGATTCGGTCGAGCGCGCGATCAGCGAAACCCTCGCGGCGTGGCGCACGCCTGGCCTGGTGATGTGCCACGTCTCTCACCTCTATGACACGGGGGCGTCGCTGTACTTCACCTTCCTCGCCCGCCAGCACGATGAGCAGGCGATCGCGCAGTGGCGCGCCGTCAAGGAAGCGGCGAGCGCAGCCATCGTGCACGGCGGCGGCACCATCACCCACCATCACGCCGTCGGGCGAGACCACGCTCCCTGGATGGTCGACGAGGTCGGCACGAGCGGCCGCGCGGCCCTGCAGTCACTCAAGGCAACGCTCGATCCCGCCGGGATCATGAACCCGGGGAAGCTGATTGCCTGATGAGCGCTAGTGCAGCGCGAAGGATCCGCTGAGCACGATCGGCCCAGGATGAGTCGGGCGTTCGCTCGTCTCCCGGGTAAGGAGCATGCGGTGGTAGCGAGCCGCGTTCGCCGGCAACAGCGCTCCGCCCTGCAAGCGACCGTCGGAGCCAACCGGAGGGCTCTTGCTGAGGGCCTCGGCGCTGGTGGGCGAGTTGTACAGCCACACCGCATAGAAGAAGCCGCGCGAGGGCGGCAGGCCTTCGGCCGCCATGTAGAAGGCGTACTTGTTGCCTTCCGAGAGCACCTCCGCCACGCCGAGCGCGTGCGAGCCCGATCCCGGCGGCGGGCGCAGCGTTATGCGCTTGTCTTCTTTGGTCCTCGTCGCCTGCGCGCTGCCCGTCTGCCCCGTACTCGTAGCCGGGGCCCCCGTGCTGGCAGTCGCTTTCGGGCGCTTGTGGCTGGAGCCGGAGCCCGAGATGAGCACCACCGCGGCGACCACCCCTGCCACCAGTGCGGCGAGCAGTACCGCGCCGGCACGCCTGGAGCCGGGGGGCAACGACGGCAAGCCCGCTGCGCGCTCGCCCAGCGAGAGCGGCGCTCGCGCCTGCCCGGATGCCGGGGAGGGCGCCGGCCGCGAAGCTGGCGAAGCTGGCGAAGGCACAGGCGGCGAAGGCACAGGCGGCGAAGCGGGCGAGGGCGTTACGCGCGCGCCCGCCTCCGCGAACGCGTCGTCGCCTGAGCCAACCGCTCCTTGCCGGGCGGCATCCGGAAGCGCGCGCAGCGGCTCCTCGCTGACTGCCGAGAGCTCCGCTGCCAGTGCCCGCGCCCAGGCGAGCGCCTCGGGCGAGCTCTCCAGCAGACGCCGCGTGGCGAGGCCCTGCTGCTCACTCTGCTGCCCCAGCACGTAGTCGCCCACGTCGCGGCGGCGCTCGGCGCTTAGCATGCGCGCCTCGCGCGGTGCGAGCACCGCCAGCGCGGCGTGCGCGCGGTCGTGCACCGCGCCCGCGCGGATCTTCAGCAGCGAAGCCAGCTTCGCGTAGCTCTCGCGGCGCCCGAGCAGCAGCGACAGCACCGCCTTGTGGTCGGGTGGGAGCTGGTCCAATCGGCTCATCGGGGATGCCGCGGCGCTCACGCGCGGGCGCCGAGAACAGCCGCCGCGGCAGACCTAGGCTATCGTGGCGCCGCCATGGCCGAGCCGACTGTCTCAGAGCTCAACCACGCGGTCCAGGGCTTCGACCGCCTGTACGGCCTTCAGTTGCTCGCGTACGACGAGCGGGAGGTGCGCGCCCAGGTCGCCGTCCGCGACGAGCTCAAGCAGCCAGCCGGGCTGCTCCACGGCGGCGTGTACGCCGCGATCGCCGAGTCCATGGCCTCGCTGGCCACGGCGCTGGCCGTGATGGGCGAAGGCAGCATGGCGATGGGGCTCTCGAACAGCACCAGCTTTCTGCGCCCCATCACCGAGGGCGTCGTGCACGCGCACGCCACGCGCCTGCACCGCGGACGCACCACCTGGGTTTGGGACGTCCGCTTCAGCGACGACGCCGGCCGCACGTGCGCGGTGACCCGCATGACGATCGCCGTGCGAGGCGCTTCCTAGTCCCCGTTAGCGGACAGCACGCAACCGAGAGGGGATCTGCGAGGGCAGCGGTCGCAGCGCGAAGCCCGTGTCGGGGAGCCCCGGCGGCAAGCGGCCGCCGGGAACAGCTGGGGAGTTGATCGGCACCAAGCCCTCACCGGCTGCGCCCGCCAGGCGGGCGCGAGCCGCATAAATACCTACCACGACCGGTCCTGTCGCGAGCTCGATGACCCGCCCCCCGCGCGCGAAGAAGGCGCGAACGCCGCGCAGACGCCCCGAGGAGCCGGCCGTGCTCCCGCCGGGGATGAAGCTGTTGTCGGGCGAGGTGACGACCCGCAGCGGCGCCACGCACGTGTACTGCCCGCCGGTGATGCAGTCGCCGTACTGGACCGTGAACGCGCCGCTCGGATCGTGCGTGGCTTCGGTGATTCGCAGCCCTTCAAACGAGCCCCCGAGCCAGTACACGGGGTAGGGCGCCACGATCATGCTCTCGAGTGAGTTGTGCGGGACGGGCCGGTCCTGAAGCGTGTCGCCGCACGAGCTCAGCGCTAGCGCGCATCCGCTCAGGCCCAGCGCCGCGCTCGCGAGCAGGACCAGACGCATCGTTCAATCAGCCCCTGTAGCGGTTCGTGATCGGCATGCGGCGGTCGCGGCCGAAGGCGCGTTCGGTGACCTTGATCCCCGGCGGCGCCTGGCGGCGCTTGTACTCGGCCAGGTCGACCAGCCGGATGACGTGCTCGACCTCCTGCGCCGGCAGCCCCTGCGCGATCAGCTGCTCGCGGCCGAGGTGCAGCTCGATGTAGCCCTGCAGGACGCGGTCCAGCAGCTCATATGGCGGCAGCGAGTCCTCGTCGCGCTGGTCGGGGCGCAGCTCCGCCGAGGGCGCCCGCTCGATGATCGTCTGCGGAATCGGCGCCTCCACTCCCAGCCCCGCGCCCGCGCTCGAGTTGCGCCAGCCGCAGAGCCGGTAGACGAGCGTCTTGGGCACGTCCTTGATCACCGCAAAGCCGCCCGCGAGGTCGCCGTAGAGGGTGCTGTAGCCGACCGACATCTCCGACTTGTTACCAGTCGTGAGCACGAGCCAGCCGAACTTGTTCGACAGCGCCATCAACAGGTTCCCGCGAATCCGCGCCTGCAGGTTCTCCTCGGCCAGGTCGCGTGGGAGCCCTTTGAACTCGCCCTCGAGCACCTCCAGATAAGAGTCCATCACCGAGTCGATCGGCAGCTCGTGCACACGCGCGCCGAGCGTCGCGGCGAGAGCCCGCGCGTCGCTCTGCGTCGCCTCCGACGAGAAGCGCGAGGGCATGATCGCCACGCTCACGCGCTCCGCTGCCAGCGCGTCCACGGCCAGGCACGCGACCAGCGCCGAGTCGATTCCCCCCGAGAGCCCGAGCACGACGTGCGCGAAGCCGTTCTTCTTCACGTAGTCGCCGAGGCCGAGGACGAGCGCCGCGTACACCTCGGCCTCGACCGGCGAGAGCAGCGGCGGCCGCGCTGACCCCTCGGGGAGCGCCCGCGCTGGCGCACGCGTGCCTTGGATTGAGGCGAGCACGCTCGTGCCCGCCTGGCCGCGAGCCTGCATCTGGGCGCTCGCCGTGCGGTGGGCCGCATCTCGCAGACGCGAGGCCGCTGCGGCGTCCAGGTCGACGTCGCACAGCAGCAGGTCCTCCTCGAACTGGCGCGCCCGTGCGAGCGTCTGGCCGGTGTGGTCGGTGACGAACGAGTGACCGTCGAAGACGAGTTCGTCCTGGCCGCCGACGAGGGCGCAGAAGGCCACGCAGGCGAGGTTGTCGCGCGCGCGTTGCGAGAACATGCGCTCGCGCTGCAGGCCCTTGCTGGCGTGGTAGGGCGAGGCCGAGATGTTGACCAGCAGCGTCGCGCCAGCCAGAGCCTCATCGGTGGCCGGCGCGCCCGGCTCCCACATGTCCTCGCACACCGTCAGCCCCACGCGGTGCGCGCCCAGCTCGACCAACGCGCCGTCTGCGCCGGGCTTGAAGTAGCGCTGCTCGTCGAAGACCCCGTAGTTGGGCAGGTGCACCTTCCGGTAGATCGCCTGCACCGAGCCCCGCCACACGACGGCTGCCGCGTTGTAGACGTCCTCTGCGCGCTCCGGGAAGCCCACCACGGCGACCGAGTCGCCCACGTCCCTGGCGAGCTCCTCGAGCGCCGCCCTCGCATCTGCCAGGAAATGCTCGCGCAGCAGCAGGTCCTCGGGCGGGTACCCCGTGAGCGCGAGCTCCGGGTACAGCACGAGCTCCGCTTCGGCCTCCTCGCAGGCACGCTGCGCCGCGCGGATGCGCTCGAGATTGCCGGCGATGTCGCCGACGGTGACGTTGATCTGACATAGCGCCAGGCGCATCGCTCAGCGCTCCGCCTCGCTGGGAACGCTCAGTCGGGGCTGACTGACTTGCGGGTCGGCTTGCGCGTGGAAGCGGCGGCGAGGCGTTCGCCGGCGGCGCCGTTGCCGGCGGCGCCGGTGGCGGGCTTGCGCTGCGCGGGCGCTCGCTTGGGGCGACGCCGCGACGCCGGCTGCAGGCCGGCAGCCCTGGCGAGCGAAGCGATCGCCCACCTCAGGTCCCCAGCGATCGTCTCGAGCTCGGGCAGCGCGTCGAAGTCGCCGAGCAGGCCGAAGCCGAGGCGCCCGTCGTAGCTCATGACAGCGATGCCCAGCGCCTGACGGCGCGCGAGCGGGACGACAGGGTAGAGGACCTGGAGTCGGCGCCCGAGGATGTATAGCGGGAACTGCGGACCGGGCACGTTCGTGACGACGAGGTTGAAGAAGCGCTGGCGCGCCTGAAGGCGAGCGGCCTGGCTCAGGATCGTCGGCGGCGCGAAGCCGGCCAGGTTGGTCAGCACTTGCGCGCCCACGGCCTGCCCGGAGCTCTTCAAGTCCTCCATCGCCTTGCTGATGTGGCGCAGGTTTTCAGCCGGGTTTTCGATGCCCACCGGCAAAGGCGCCCACATGGCCGCCACGCGGTTGCCGAGCGCGCCGCGCTCGGCGTCGCTGCGCACCGAGACCGGCACCATCGCCTTCAGCTCCAGTCCCTTCGTGCGCACGCTGAGCTGGTCGCGCAGGTACCTGCCGAGCGCAAGGCTCACCACCGAGAGCACGACGTCGTTGAGGGTGCCGCCGAGCGAGTCCTTGATCGCTTTGAATTCCGCGAGGTCCGCGTCGAGGAACGTGTAGCGCCGATGGGGTCCGATCTCCACGTTGAAGGGACTGTCCGGCGCGGGCGCGTTTATGCCCGCAAGCGTCGTCACCCCGATGCTCACCAGCCCGTCCTTGACCTGCCCCAGCACCCTGCGTGGTGCACGCAGCAGCGCCCGCGCACCGCGCGTCATCTCCGCCGGCACCGTCGCACGCTCGCGCAGCGCCTCCCCCAGAAGCTTCGCCGATCCCGGCAGCGGCTTGGCGGTCCAGTGCTCCGGCGGCTCGGGCACCGGCATCGGGTCCGGCGAGGTGTCGAAGAGCACCGTGGTGATGTCGACGCCCGAGACCCCGTCGACGAGCGCGTGGTGGGTCTTGGCGATCATCGCGAAGCGGTCGTCCGACATCTGCTCGACCAGCCATATCTCCCATAGCGGCTTCGAGCGGTCCAGGCGCTGCGAGAACAGCCGGCCGGCGAGCCGCTTCAGCGCCGCGTCGTCCGCGGGCTTCGGGAGCGCGGTGTGGCGGATGTGGTAGCGCGGGTTGAAGTACGGGTCATCCGCCCAAACCGGCCGGCCCTGATCGAGCGGCACGAACGCCAGCCGCTGGCGGTAGCGAGGCACGAGGTGCAGCCGGCTCATAACGTGGTTCACGAGCTCCTGCGGCGCCGGCGCTGCTCCCTCGAACACCATCACCGATGCCACGTGCATGTGCGCCGTCGAGTGATCCTCCAGGTGAAGGAACGCCGAGTCGAGCGCCGTCAGGCGATCCGGGTTGGCCATTGCGCCGATTGTCGCTGTTCGTCGCGTGCGCGTCAACGACGGGGTCCGCTCGCATGCGCGCGTGCGTGCACGACGGGCATCACGGCGAGGGCGCCGCATGGCGTCGCCCTCGCCGGTGTACCCGCCGGCTCGACGCGCATGCTCGTATCACCGCTGTCCGCAGCGTCCACTTGGCTGCGTACCAGCTCCACCTGGCCCAGGGTCGTGGACTCCTCGGACACCGCCGAGGTCCACATTCTCCTGCGACGCCGCCTACTCCACGAGGCCGAGGTCGGCGAAGGCGCGGCTGCGGTCGGCGTAGATGATGAGCCTCGTCACCTTGCCCTCGCGGACGTGGAAGAGGCTCGCTCCCTCCGACCCCAGTTGCCCCAGCTGCAGCCCGCTTGTCTTGCCGCGGCCGCTGCGGTGGACGAGCACGAGCACCCGCTCGCCGTCAAGCTCGCGGTACTCGTCCGCCTCGACGCGGAACTCCTCCCATGCGCTCAGCCAGCCGCGCAGGCCCTCTGCCATCTCGGCCAGCCCCGTCGAGCTTCTGGGCGAGGGACCTTCAGGGTAGACGTACTCGATCTCGGGATGTGCCCACTCGACGGAGCTGAAGTCGCCACGCTCCCAGGTCTTGTGGATCGAGCGTACGAGGTCCAGGTTCTCCGACACCCGGTGAAGTATCTCGCGAGTTCGCCTTCGCCTTTACCTACGGCCGTGCAGCCTCACAGCAAGCCGGACAGATGTGGCTGTGTGGCTCCGAGCCGCGATCGACGAGCCATCCATGGGCTTCAGCGCGTTCCTCGGAGTCGGTGTCGGTCCTGCAGCCGCAGCGGTCGCACTTGATGATCTCGTCGTCGGCCCTCATCGCCCGAGAGATTGTGGCACTCAGCACTTCTCGGGCGGGCACGGACAAGTGTGCGCCTCGTCACAGAAGTCGCGCTGGCCGCGCGACTAGGATCGCGAACAACTGTTCGATTCAGCCGAGTCGCCGCCCGCAGATGGCGGCGAGCGGGAGACCCAGTTGCCGGACGCGCCTCGAGCGCGGTCCGGGCGGGGCGAACCGGCCGCTGATGCGGCCGCAACGCCCGGTTTGCGCGCGCGTGCCCAACCAGCGCGTGCAGGCCGGCCGTGAGCCCGACAGCTAACTCCGTAGGCGGAGACACAAGGAGGTTGTCAATCAACATGGTCGCGTATGAGCCCCCCGCGCAGCCTGCCATCGATCTGGCGGCGTCGGGGATCGCATCGAGCACCCTGGCGCCGATCGAGCCAATCGCGCGTCGGTCCAGAACTCGCCTGCGCGTGCGTCGCCAGAGCACGGACGTGCTGCACGGCGGCACCGTCGTCATCGCGGGAAGGCTGCTTGCCGAGAAGGGGACAGCCAGCCTGGCTGGGCGGATGATCACCCTGCAGGCATTCGGGCGAGGTGGCTGGCACAGCCTCGCGCACGTGCGCACGAACGCCTCCGGCCATTACCGGCTGCGCTTCCGCGCGCGACGGACGGGGAGTGCCCGCCTGCGCGTGCACTTCGCCGGCGACGCCGTCGATGCACCCGCGGGCCGGCGGCTGCGGCGCATGAACGTCTACCGCCTCGTCGACGCGTCCTGGTACGGGGGCGGCGGAATGCTCGCCTGCGGCGGCGCGCTCGCGAGCTCGACGCTCGGCGTCGCCAACCGCACGCTTCCCTGCGGCACGCTCGTGACGCTGCGCTACCACGGACGCTCGATCCGCGTCCCCGTCGTCGACCGCGGTCCCTTCGTCGCCGGCCGCGAGTTCGACCTCACCGAGGCCACCAAGCGGGCACTGGGCTTCGGCGACACGGGGACGGTGTGGAGCACGCATTGATTCGCTGCAAGGCTGGCCGGGCAGCCAGTAAGATCGAGCGGGCGCAACGCACACGATCAGGAGGTTCCGATGGCGACGGTCGGCAGCAGTCTTGACAACGTGCTCGTCGGCGAGCGTGAGCTGTGGATCGACGGACCTCCGCACGATCTCTTCAAGCGACTGCGCAACGAGTGCCCCGTGCACTGGACCTCGCGCATCAGCGAGTACCCCGAGGAGGCCGGCTACTGGTCGGTCACGACGGCCGACGACATCCATGCCGTCAGCCGCGACTGGCAGACGTACTCCTCCGAACGCGGCGGCATCACCGCGCTCTCGGTCGTGTTCCCGGTCGAGCTCATACAGGCGATGTTCATCGGCATGGACCCGCCCAAGCACGACCGCCTGAAGGCGCTCTTCCAGGCGGGCTTCACGCCCAAGCGCATCGCCGCGCACGAGGACGCGATCAGGGCGATCGTGCGCGACGTCCTCTCGCGCGTGGAGGGGCGCGAGGGCTGCGAGCTCGTCAACGAGGTCGCGCAGCCGGTGGTCGCGCGCGTGATCGGAAGCTTCATGGGCATCCCGCCCGAGGACGACGCCGTGTGGGCCAACCTAATGAACTCGACGCTCGGGGCGGGCGATGTGGACCTCAACCCCTCCGGCATAGAGGGGGTGCTCGAAAAAGACATCCCCGAGATCTTCGAGCGCTGCCGCAAGCTGATCGCCGAGCGCCGCGAGCACCCGACCGACGATTTGACGAGCGTGCTCGTGCACGCCGAGGTCGAAGGCGAGAAACTCGAGGAGCACGAGATCGTGATGGGCTTCTTCTTGCTCGTGGCCGCGGGCAACGACTCGACCAA
>VAXW01000008.1 GCA_005884115.1 Actinomycetota bacterium | reverse complement strand
CACACAGAACGGCCGCTGTCTTGATTGAGCCCCCGCGCACCGCACGACACTCTGGTCCGCCTACCGCGACCGGATGGATGACTGGAGCGCTTCCGCCCCCGGCTGGCTTGCCGTCAACGAGCCGGCAGACGACCGCCCGAGCACCGTGACCCGAACCTTGACAGGGCCCGCTCCTTCATGGATGACACATCACAGGTGTGTGGCGGCACCACACACCTCCCCTTCCGCTTCAGAGAGCCAAATCGCCCATGTTTACGGGCGATTTCGGTCGCCGGTTCGGGTCTCCGAAGCGCGAGACGCCCCACAAACACGGGCTCATCTGAGTACCGCTAGCGGGATTCGCAACACGCCAAAGCAAGCGCGACAGGGTAGTCGTAGGCTGC
Source organism: Actinomycetota bacterium (assembly GCA_005884115.1). Taxonomy (GTDB): domain Bacteria; phylum Actinomycetota; class Thermoleophilia; order Solirubrobacterales; family Solirubrobacteraceae; genus Palsa-744. Next base: position 49,095 of record VAXW01000008.1, on the reverse strand, counting down.
TCGTTTGGCTGGCAGTGGGAGCTCGGATCGCCATGTACCGTCTCCGGCGCCGACCGTGTAGCCGATCGACTGAAGGGAAGGTGTGATGGAGGAGTTCAAGCAGGCCCAGCGCGCGATCTGGAGCGCGGGCGACTACAGCACGCTGTCGGAGTACATAGCCGAGGTCGGCGAGCTGGTCATCGACCGGGCCGGCGTTGAGCCTGGCATGCGTGTGCTCGACGTAGCGTGTGGCACCGGCAATGCGGCGATCCCGGCAGCGCGGGCCGGCGGGCTCGTGACCGGGCTCGACCTCGTGCCCGAGCTGCTGGATGGCGGACGCAGGAAGGCGGCAGCGACAGGGCTTGAGATCGACTGGGTGGAGGGCGATGCCGAGGAGCTGCCCTTCGAGGAGGGGGCATTTGATCGCGTCGTTTCGACCTTCGGGCACATGTTCGCACCCCGCCACCAGCGAGCCGCTGAGGAGATGGCGCGGGTCTGCGGCAAGGGTGGCGTCATCGCCACCTGCGCCTGGACTCCGGAGGGGACGGTCGGTGACCTGTTCCGAGCAAGCGCCGCCTACGCGCCGCCACCGCCGGATTTTGCCTCGCCGCCGATCCTGTGGGGAACCGAGGACCACGTGCGCGACATGTTCGGGGCCACAGCCTCAGCCTTCGAGTTCGAGCGCCACGTTGTGACGATCGCAGCCGAATCGACCGAGGACTTCCTCGACTTCTTCATCGAGCGCTTCGGGCCGCTGGTGACGGCCAGGAGCATGCTCGGCGAGCGCTTCTCGGAGCTGCGCGAGCAGATCCTCGCGATCTGGGAGAGGGCGAACGAGGCCGACGACGGCAGCCTGCGACTCCCGCAGGAGTATCTGCTCTCCGTCATTCGTCTGTGAGGTGGCTGGCCCGGTGCCTACGAGAAGTCTTCAAGGAGTATCCCCTTCCACTGATTGAGCCACGTCCTCGGAAGCGCTCGCGCGTACAGCGCCGACGACTGCCCATGCGCGGGCTGTGAGCTCAAACGGCCCGTCGTCGACTGCGAGGCGCCGGCGGTACGCGTCCCGCAGCGCCGCACGACGCTCGTCGTCCAGCGACTTGCAGAAGGCACCCGACGGCGCGACGCCCGTCGGGAACGGTGACCATAGGTCCTCGAAATCCGCATAGCCTGAGCACACGACGAGCGGGCCAAAGCGGACTTCACTCAGCCCTGCGCGGCGCCACAGCCCGGCGAGCTCGCCGTCCGCACACCAGGGCATGACGATCCCCTCATCGTTGGCTGCGGCCCTCTCGGGGTCGACCTCGCGCGCGGCGTCCCAGAACGCGCGAAGCAGCGTCATCTCACCCGCGTAGTCCCACACGCATGAGGCGACGTGCCCGCCCGGCCGCGTGACGCGCGCCATCTCGCGTACACCCCCCTCGGCGTCAGCCATGAAGTTCACGACGAGCTGCGAGAGAACGACGTCAAATGCGCCGTCGCCGAACGCCAGCGCCTCTCCACCTGCCACGACGACCTCGACCGCAGGTAACCGCCGACGGCATGCCTCCACGAATACCTCTGATGGGTCTGCGCCCGACACATTGGCGGCACCCAGCCGCTCTACCAGAGCAGCCGTCAGCGCGCCCGTCCCGCAGCCGACGTCGAGCGCGCGCACCCCTGGCTCGATCCTCGAGAAACCGATCAGCGCCGAGGCCAGTTGCGCGCCGTAACGACCGACGTGGCGATCGTAGGCGTCGGCCGACGCGCGAAACGTCTCAGCACCTGACATCCCGATCCGAGCCTACACGGCCATGCCCGCGCCGCCGAGCGGAACGTCGCGCGTTGAGCGCGGCCGGCTGCTGACCGTCTTCGGCACATGGCCGCCCCCAGCTTCACGATGCTCACGTCGGTCTGAGACACTCGGGCGATGTCCGGCGCGACCGTCTTCCCCGGCACCTCGCTCGTAACCAGCTCCGGCGGTCCAGCGGAGCTGGCCGAGGCTGCACGCTTGGCGGAGGAGGCGGGATTCGCCTCCGTTTGGGCGACCGAGTTCTACGATCGCTCGGCGACGGTGGCGCTCGCGGCCATGGCGCAGGCGACGGACGCGATCGAGCTCGGAAGCGCGATCGCGTACGCGTTTGGGAGGACCCCCCTCGTGCTGGCGGCAGAGGCACGCGATCTGGACGAGCTCTCAGGCGGCCGGGTCACCCTGGGGCTTGGCACCGGAACCCAGCGCATGCAGCAGGACTGGCACGGCCTCGATGGGCTGCACCCGGCGCTGCGCATGGAAGAGCTCGTGCCTCTGCTGCGCCGCCTGTGGCAGTTGGACAGCGCGCCCTTACGGCACGACGGTCGCTTCTACCGCCTGCACCTGACTCCCACGGCGCCGCCGCGAGCGGCGTACCGGGAGCGGATGCCGATCTTCATGGCGGGCGTGAACGCGCGCATGGTCGAAGCCGCGGGCGCCGTCGCCGACGGCCTTGTAGGACACCCGCTGTTCACCGTCGAGTACGTACGCGAGGTCGTGCGGCCTGCCCTCGCGCGTGGCGCCGAGCGAGCGGGTCGCTCCAAGCCGCCGCCGATCGCGGGCTATCTCACCTGCTCGGTGGGACCGGACCGCGCGCGAGCGCGGGCGGCCGCGGCGGCCGTCATCGCATTCAACTCGACGGTGAGGACCTATCGCGCGACACACGAGGTGAGCGGTTTCACGCAGGAGTCCGAAGCGATTCGCGCCGCGTGGCGCGAGGGCGATCTCGCGGGCATGACCGCCGCGGTGAGTGACGAGATGATCGACGCGATCGCGATCGCGGGCACTCCCGAGGAGGCCCGCGCGCGCTTTGCCGAGCGCTGGCAGGGCGTGTACGAGCGCACGCTCCTCTGGCCACCCGCGTTTGCGGGCCACGAGGCCGTGCGCGCGGTCCTGGAGACGTTCCGCCCAGGGGGGTGAGGGTCGACCCCCGCACGCCCGTGATCGTCGGTGCCGGCCAGGTGCTGCATCGCGACGTGGACGATGTGCAGTCCAGCGAGCCAGCGAAGCTGATCGTCGAAGCGCTGCGCCAGGCGGCCAAGGACAGCGGGGCGGGTCAGCGCCTGCTGCGGCGGGCTGACTCGGTGCGCTGTGTGCCGGTCATCGGCTGGCACTATCCGGACGTCGCCACGATGGTCGCCGAGGACCTCGGGAGCACGCCCCGCGAGACCATCCAGAGCGCGCCCATCGGCGGAGACGGCCCGCAGCTGCTCGTGAACGAGACAGCGCGAGCGATCGCAGCCGGTCAGCTTGACGTCGCGCTGCTCGGCGGCGGCGAGGCCGGAGGCAGCCTGAGGGCAGCCCAGCTCGCCGGTCACACGCCGGCGTGGCGCAGGCAGGATCAGCAGCTTCGGCCGACGCGAACGCTGGGCCGGGAGCGCGCGCCGGTGAACCAGGCGGAGGCAGCCGCGGGCCTAGCGCCGCCGGTCTCCATGTACGCGCTGATCGAGAGTGCGCTGCGGGGTGACGAGCGGGCCGCACCCGAGAGCCATCTGGAGCGGATCGCCCGAGTGTGGTCCCGCTTCTCGACCGTCGCCGCATCCAACCCCCACGCGTGGATAAGGCGCGAATACACCGCGGCCACGATCGGCACACCGGCGCCCGAGAACCGGCTCGTCTGCAGCCCCTACACGAAGCTTCTGACGGCGAACATCCAGGTGAACATGGCGAGCGCCTTGATCCTCACGAGCGCTCGGGCCGCGCGCGACGCCGGGGTGCCCAACGACAGGTGGGTGTTCATCCACGCCGGCGCCCAGGCTCGCGACACCTGGCACGTGAGCGAGCGCGAGACGCTTACCGCCTCACCGGCCATCCGTGCGAGTGCCAGGGCGGCGCTCCAGCATGCGGGCCTGAGCGTAGACGAGATCGCCTACCTGGACCTGTACTCGTGCTTTCCCGCGGCCGTGCAAGTCGCGGCACGAGAGCTCGGCGTCGCGCTCGAGGACCGTGCGCGCCCGCTGACGTTGACGGGCGGCCTGACGTTCGCCGGCGGCCCCGGCAACAACTACACGGGGCACGCGATCGCGACGCTCGTCGGTCGCCTGCGTGCCGATCCGCAGGCATGCGCGCTCGCTAGTGCGGTTGGCTGGTACCTCACCAAGCACGCGCTCGCAATCTACTCAGGCCGGCCCCCGCGCAAGCCGTTCAGGAGCCTGGACCCGAGGATTCGTCCTCGCACGGTGCGTCGCGCCCGCATCGGGTACGTGGGCGGCGGAACCGTCGAGGCATATACGCTCGCCTACCACCGCGATGGCGCTCCTGAGGCGGTGATCATGAGTGCGCTCACACCGGGGGGCGAGCGGGCGCTGATACGCAGCAGCGACCCCGAGATCGTGATTGCGGCGGGCAGGTCTGACCTGCTCGGCAAGCCGGTGACGTTCGGCGGAGACGAACGCGTTTACGTCCCGCCTGTGGCAGGGTGAAGTTTGCTCGACTCGGCCGCGGGTAGCGGAGAGGGATGGAGGTGTTGGCTTGACATGTTCTCACCTGGCTTGACCCTTGCGCGCGTCGTTCGCGCGGTCATCGGCGTGATCTCGGCGATCATCGTCCTGGCCATCGTTCTGATCGTGCTCGACGCCAATTCCGCAAACACGATCGTGTCCCACATCCGTGAATGGGCCGACACGCTGACCGCCCCCTTCCACGGCATCTTCCACCTCGCCAGTCACAAGGCGACGCTCGCGGTCAACTATGGGTTGGCGGCCATCGTGTATGTCTTCGCCGGTGAGCTGCTCGTGCGTCTGCTTGTGGTGACGAGCTTCACCGGCAGGCGGCCGCTGCCGTATTGATCCGGTCTCGCGATCGCGGCGCGGCGCTGTTGAGTTTGCCTCGCCGAGGCACGGGTAGCGCCTACATGTCGGGTCCGCTTCGCGCAGCCATGCGCGCGTCGACCCCGGCGCCCTGGACCGCCATTTGGTGACCCCGAGCGACTTCCTGACGATCGAAACGGAGAGCCCATGGCCACTGCCGAGCAGAAGATCATCCAGTACCTCCACGAGGCACATGCGACCGAGCGCGCCCTGATACGCGTGCTGCAAACTCAGATCGCAGTCGCTCCACGCGGCTCGCACCGTGACGGGCTCGAAGCGCACCTGCAGCAGACCCACTCCCATGCCAGACGCGTGCGCCGGCGCCTTTCGCAGCTCGGCGACGGACCCAACGTCATTGGCTTTGGCGTTGGGGTCGCGCAAACCGTCGTGGGACAGACCCTGGCGCTCGGAAAGACTCCCCTCGACCTGCTCCGCGGCTCCAACCGCGAGGAGAAAGTGCTCAAGAACGCGAAGGACGCGTGCGCGAGCGAGGCCCTTGAGGTGGCGACCTACACCGCGATCCAGGACGTCGCCAAGTCGGTCGGCGACAGCGCCACCGCGAGGCTCGCAGCCTCGATCCGCACCGACGAGAAGCGGATGCTCGACCGCCTATTGCGCGAGATTCCCAAGCTGGCCGACGCTGTGCTCGCCGCCGCCGAGGGCGGCTCCTACGAGCTCTCCGAGACGGGGGCCGCGGACGCAGCCCGGGCGGCAACGCGCAAAGCGAGATCCAAAGCGCGACGCACGAAAGCCCGCGCGAGTCGAAGCGCCCGCCAGGCGCGCAAGGTGCCCGGTGTCGCCCGAGCCGAGGGCCAGCTCAAGGGTGCCATCGCCAAAGAGGGCGAGCTCCCGATTCCGAGATACGGCCGGCTCACGGTTGCCGAGATCATCGAGAAGCTCGACGGCCTCCCTCAAGTCGAGCTCGCGAAGATCGACTCCTACGAGCGGCTTCATGAGAAGCGCAGCACGGTCTTGAGCCGAATCGAAAGCCTGCGCCGGCGCGAGCCGCTCCCGGGTTACGACGAGCTCGACGTCGGCGAGGTCCGTTCCGTGCTCGATCGGGCAGACGAGAAACGCGCGCGCGAGATCGCCTCTTACGAGCGAGCCCACAAGCAGCGTGCAAGCGTCCTGGACGCCGCCGAGCGCGAGCTCTCCACCGCCTAGCAGCCTGCTAACACCCGCGCTCGGCCGCTGCTGGTCGGCTCGAACGTCGCCAGGCGGCGCTGGCTTTCATCGGGCCTGACCGTGCTCGATACTAGGGTTGCGTGTCGGGCAAGATGGAACAGTCGAGCGTGGAGATCGTGCGAGCAGCGTTCTCGGGCGAGGGCCCGCTCACCAGCGCCAAGCAGCTCGCTCCCGACGCGGAGTTCGATTTCACCGCTCTCTACCCAGATCAGCCGGTGCTGCAGGGCGTCGAGGAGATGCGCGCCTTCCGCGACTCCGGGCCGTGGGGCAGCTCGATCAGCTTCCAAGCGGAGCGCTTCTTCGAGGTGGACGACGATCGGGTCCTCGTCTTCGTTCGCGCTACCGCGTCTGGCCGGCGAAGCGGCACGCCCGTCCAGACGCTAGTGGCGCACGAGTTCACGCTTCGCGACGGCCTGATCGTCCGTGTCAAGGTGCATCCCGACAGGGCCGACGCGCTCAAGGCCTTGCGCGTCTCGGCCTAGCCGGCGCGAGGAGCCGCGCGCGACCTCAGCGCGCGAGACCTGGCGCCGCCCCCACTGCGCGAGCAGCGCGAACTCGACGAGCCGATCGAAGTAGTCGCGCAGCGGCTTTGGATGGATGCCTGCCGGAGCGAGGATCTCCCGGCAGCGGCGATTGTCGTACGTGACGTTGACCGCGAAGTACGGAAAGTAGAGACGGCTGCGTTCCAGCGCGCGCCGGCGGCGCGCGTCGCGACTGCTATGCACCAGCATCGGGTGCAGAACGCGCCGGTACGCCCAAGGTGCGATCAGTCGCGGGGCCGGCCGGGCAAAGCGGCTCCTCGCCAGCTCGACAACCTCGCCCACGCTGCTCGTCGCTGGACTGGCGCTGAGGTGGTAGGTCATGCCCTCGGCGTCCTGCAGCTGGCTGAGCAGGAAGATCGCGTCGGCGACAAAGTCCACCGGCACCACGTCGACTGGTGCCTCGCGGCGTGCCGGCAGGGCGAGGTAGGTGCCGCGCGCGAATGCGCGCAGCGGCCAGTAGAGAACGTTGAACGACGCCGTCCAGCCGGTGTCGCTCTCCCCGACGATGATGCTCGGACGAAGCACTGTGATCGGCAGGCGCTCGCGCCGCCCCGCGACCAGCTGCTCGGCCTCGAACTTCGACCGCTCGTAAGCGTTGCGAAAGCGCTGGCCGACCTCGAGGTCCTCCTCGGCGAAACACCCCGAGTGATCACCCGCCACATACGCGGTCGAGACATAGGAGAGCCGCCGCAGGCCTGCGCGCCGCTGACATAGCTCGGCGAACTCCAACACGCGCCGCGTGCCCTCTACGTTGACCTCCCGGGCGCGCTCCAGGCCGAGGTCGAACTCCACCGACGCGGCGACGTGGACGATCTCCGCGACTCGTTCCGCGAGCTCGTCGCGACGACGGTCTCGCAGGCCCAGTCCCTCCCGCGTTATGTCCCCTCGGACGGCTCTGACTCGACGAAGATATGAGCGCTCGTCGCCGAAGAGGGTGCTTAGCGCACTCTCCACGCGGCGTGCCGCCTCGACGTCGTCCGCCCCTCGCACGAGCACGTACAAGTCGCGATCCGTGCGCTCGAGAAAGCGCGCCAGCACCTCCATGCCGACGAAGCCGGTCGCTCCGGTCAGCAGCACAGCGTCGCCGTCGCCGCTCCGGTGCCACGTGTAGCCGCGCTCGCTGGCGCCCACTCGCGTTAGCTGCCCATTCCTCGCGACGCCAAACGATAAGCGGCTGGAAAACTTCCGCTACTTGCGCTCGTCGAGGCTTCCGAGGGGCGCAGGATCAGATCGGGTCGAGCGCAAAGGACATCTTGAGCTCGACTCCACCCGACGCGCGCTTGGCGATCGTAAGGCTCTCACTGAGCTGCTCGATCAGCACAAGCCCCAGGCCTAGGCCCCCGTCGGCGGGGGAGTTTCCAAACCCGCAGCCGTCATCGGCGACCTGCACCGAAAGGCGGCCTGCATCAACGCTCGCCGCGAGGTGAATCTTTCCGGCGCGGACCTCGTAGGCGTACATGACAGCGTTCGTCACTGCCTCCGAGACCGCCAGACCCACGCTGTCGACCTGCTCTTCGCTGACGCTGACGTCGGCTGCGAGCGAGGTGACTAACCGCCGCGCCTCGGGAACCGACTCGGCCACAGCCGGAAGAGTGCAACGGACGCTGTCGGTCATGCAGATCATGCGCCGCTCAGCGTTGAGTACCCAATCCACGCGCCCTCCAACCGCCGCGCCTACTCGCGTTTCGATCACCGTGCGGCGGGTATAGCGACGGAGGCGCTCGCCGCGATCGCGACCGTTTCTCGGCGGCGGCGCGCAATGCACCGCCAACGTCGTCTACACCGACGCGTCCGGCGCTGGTTACGTGGGCCAGGCCGCCCACTGCTTCGTCTACCGGGAACGACACCGAAACCAACGCATGCAGCACCCACTCGCTTGCGCGGGGTACCGTCGATCTACCCGGGTGAACTCGTCAATGGCGTGATTCAGAAGGGCACTCTGATCGGCGGGCGTTCAGGTCGCAAACGGCACCACGCCGTTCGGCGCGGTGCCCTGAGAAGAGGCGCCGCGGGAAGCCTCGCATCACTCCCCCAGGGCGTCTGCGCGGCTCGAGCGGTCTGGTAGCGTTGCGCGGCAGGCGCGCCTGACCAACGCCTGCGCCATTGGCGTCTGACGGGGAGAGAGCCGGTCGCCGCTCCGACTCAGCTCAGCCACGATCCACCTTCGAGCATGCGGGCGCGTGTGCTGTCGGGACCGGTGCTCACGCTCGTGCTGGGCGCCTGCGCGGCGCTGCCTGTGATCGTGGCCGCCGTCCGAGCGTTGCATGAGGGCTGGCAGCCGGTCGCCGACCGCGGCATCATCGCCACGCGCTCCTACGACGTGCTCAGCTCGCACATGCCGCTCGTCGGCCAGTACTCGTTCGCCGGCAGCGTCACGGGCAAGCTGACCTACAGCTTCGGGCCGATGCTGTACTGGTTGCTGGCGCCCGCCGCGCGCTACGGCGCTCCCGCCTCATTCGTGCTGACGATGGCGGCGTTCAACACCGGATCGGTGGTCTGCGCCGTGGCGCTCGCTCGGCGCCGGGGCGGCTTGTGGCTTGCGGCGCTGGCAGCGGCCGCCATCGGGCTCATGTGCCGCTCGCTGGCCGCCAACAACTTCTACGACATCTGGAACCCTTCAGCCGGGCTCTTTCCGCTGCTCGCGCTGGCCTTCGTTTGCTGGTCGCTCGCCTGCGGCGAGTATCGCCTGCTCCCGCTCGCTGCCCTGCTCGCGAGCTTCGAGCTGCAGTGCGAGGACGCGTTCGTGCCGCCCGCGCTCGCCGCGCTGGCGATCGGGCTCGGCGGCGCCTCGCTGGGGTGGCTCCGCCGCCGTGGCAAGCGCCCAGGGCCGCAGCAGCCGCGCGCGCGCTCGCGCGGGCGTTGGGTCTGGGTCGCTGCAGCGCTGGCCGTGGCGCTGCTCTGCTGGACGCCTCCGCTCGTCGACCAGGTCTCGGGACGAGGCAACATCGGGCACGTGCTCGCGGCCGCCGGCGAACGTCCCTCGCCGCTCGGGCCCACGGTCGGAGTGCGGGCGGTCGTGCACACCGTCGGGGCGACGCCCTGGTGGCTTACGCGGCCGAGCAACCCCTTCGTGCGCAAGTCCGACGTGCGCCGGTCGGCTGGGGCGACGGCGAGCATCTCGGCCGCGCTGATCCTCGGCTGGCTGCTGCTCGCGATCGCGCTGGCTGTGCGACGCAGCCGCACGGACGTCGTAGCCGGAGCCACGCTCGCGCTCGCCCTGTGTGCGGCGGTCTTCTCGATCGCTGACGCCACCCCCTCGACGCCGCCCTTCCTCGCAGAAACGCTCGGCTACACGCTGTGGTCTGCGACGACTGTCGGGATGTTCACGTGGCTCGTGGCCCTGTGGGCGTTGCTCGTGCTCTCCGGTCTGGGTGCGCGGCTCTGCCGCGCGGGCGAGTCACTGCGCGATCGGCTCGGCGGGGGCGCCGCGCGCCGGTGGCGCTCGCTCGCGCTCGCGGCGCTCGCGGCGCTCGCGCCCGCGGCCGCCGGCGGGGGGGTTGGCGCGGCTGCCGGAGAACCCGACGAACACGCCTTCGAGTTCGCGGCCCTGCGAGAGATCAACGCACGGCTCGGCGCCGTCCCGCGCGGCCACAGCGTGTTCTTGAACGCGAAACTCGATGGCTTGATCACGCCGCTGCGACCAGAGATCACATACGAGCTGCGCCGTCGAGGAGTTCGCGCGCTTGGCGTCGGAGCCTACCGGCGCACCGGACATTGGTACGAGCGCTCTGAGCACCCCTACGACTACATCGTCTGGGTCTACGACAACCGCCGCCTGCCCGTGCGGGACGCACGCGTGATCGCCGTCGCCCACATACCCAAGGACGGTCGCCAGCACACGGTCGAAGTCGCGATCTCGCCGGTGCGCCCAGGTGCACGCGCGCCCCGACGTCGGGCCGCCTGAGCCGGGCTAGGAGCCGGTGCGCTCCGGGCACGGCTCGATCGCCAGCTCGTCGCCATCTGCCCCCATCACCAGCGCGGCGTCGTTTCGGCCGCGTGACTTCCAGCGCCTGACGGCGTCGCTTAGGACATCGTCGAGCTGATCGTCGCTGTGCTGGGGGTCGTGGTGGAAGAGGAGCACGCGCCCGGCGTCGCAGCGATCGGCGAAGCTGACCGTGTGGGAGATCGCGGAGTGCCCCCAGCCGAAGTGGCTCGGGTACTCCGCGTCGGTGTACTGGCAGTCATGGACCAGCAGGTCGGCCTCCCTGGCGAGGGAGTAGCCGGAGATCCACTCCGGCTCGAGATCCTCGAGGGCTCCCAGCAGCGCGGGCTCGTGGTCGGGCAGGTAGCACAGGGAGACCCCGCTGTCTTCTATGCGGAACCCCAGCGTCGGCCCGCGGTGGTTGACAGCTTCAGCGCGGATACGGGCGCTGCCGATGTCCCACTCGCTCACCGGGCAGTTGCGGAAGTCGAGCTGGCAGGGCAGCTCGCGCACGTCAACCGGAGTCAGCGGCGCGGACAGATAACGGGCGATGCGCACTTTCAAAGACACGCCCGGCGCCGAGGGGCCCCATATCGTCACGCGCGTGTGCGGGTCGAAAAGCGGCGGGTAGAACAGCAGCCCCTGAATATGGTCGAGGTGCAGGTGAGTGAGCAGGATGTGGATGTGCTCTCCGCCGGCGCCCAGGTCCGGTGGCAGGTTGCGGATCCCGGTGCCGGCGTCCAGTATCAGGTGATGCCCATTTGAGAGCGTCACCTGCACGCACGAAGTGTCGCCTCCGTAGCGGAGCATGTCTGGACCTGGGCTGGGGAGCGATCCGCGCGACCCGCCGATGTTGATGAGCATCACTTGGTCCTGTCCCAGAAGATCGCGATAGCCCCCGCCGGACCGCTTCGGCCGACGACGGGAAAGGCCGTTACTTCGATCTCGTGGAGGTCACCGCGCGAGGAGCGGATGCGCATCGGGCTGTGTGCGGGTCGCGACTCCGTCACCGCGATCGTCAACGGAAGCTCCCGCAACTGCAGCGGCCTTCCGTCGAGCGCCGTCGGCGCGAACCGCCAGCCCCACTCCTCGGGCCCCATCGCCCCGGCCTCCTCGAAGCGCACCCCCAGAAGCTCGCCGGCGGGCTCGTTGAAGAAGATGAGCGTGCCCTCCTGATCGACCAGGAATGCCGGCGTCGCGAGGTTCGACGTAAACCCACGCGCCAGGATCACCTCCACCGGATGCTGCTGCGACGCCATCGCGATCAGCAGGCTACCCGCATGCGCGCCCTCGCGGCGAGTATTCAGCCCCCGAATGTCACTCGCCTGGGAGCTGCCGTCCCGGTGACGGCGCCCGCTCGGTCGATCGCCTGCACCGTCATGACCGGTCCCGGCGCTTGTGCAGGTAGCGCGATCGCCGTCTCAAAGCCGCTCCGCTGCGCCTGCGCCACGACGCTCAACCCCCCGGGAGAGGGGCCGGCGAGCACGCGCCAGTTCGCGACGTCGGTCGCGCCGTTCCAGCTCGCGAACACCGTCGCGCCGCCGTTCGCGGCGGCCACAACGGTGAACGCGGGCGCGTGCGCCGGCGTGGCGCTCCACGCGAAGCGAAAGTCACGGTAGGACTCGGTGCTGCTGGGGAAATGACCGTCGAAGAGCAGCTGGCCGGTGGGGTCGAACTCCGAGAACTCGCCCACTTCGCCCCAGCCGATGAACTCATCCCCGTCTTCCAGCACCTGGAGATTGCCCTGGCTGTCGGCCAGCAGCGGCGGACTGTGGGTGAGCTGGCTCACGAGCGTCGCCGTGCCCCGGCTCGCGTCCACGCGCACGACGATGCCCCGCGACTGGCGTTTCACAGCGGGCGAGGCTCCGTTGTCGAAGATGCTGATCGAGCCGTCGTTGAGCTCGCGCGGATCGTGCTGCCAGGCGGTGCGCGTGGCCGGCGCCATCCTGAAGCTGCTGTGCTTGCCGCCCAGGCGCCACGAGATCTGGCCGCTGCGGGCGTCCAGGTCGTACACCGCCCACGTGTTGCGCGCAGAGATCAGCAGGCTGTTGTCCGCGTCGAGGTTGACGGAGTTCAGATGCAGGAAGTCAAACGGCGAGCTCGGTGTGGACTTGCGCGCGAGTTCGTAGGACTCCGCCAGCCCGACGTGGTCGAGACCCGACCACTGGAACATCACGAGTCCAGTCCGCACGTCTATGCGCTGGAGCACGCCGTCGGTGACCGCGCCCTCGCGCGAGCCGCCGACCGCGGAGAGGTTGCAGCGGATCGGGTGATAGGCGGTGATGAGGGCCGTCCCATCCGGCTCCAAGAGGAACTCGTGCAGGTCCGCCTGCAGGCCGTTTCCCGCTCGCACGTGAGCCACGGCGCTGTACGTCTGATCTGCGATCACGTCCTCGCCCACCCCGAACCCATGCACGGAGATGACGCCCTGCCACCAGGTGAGGACGGGCTTTCCGCCATACAGCTGCACCCGCAGGTTCGACGCAGACTTCTTCGCCGGCAACCCCCTGAACCAGATCAGGCCGCCGCCAGGGTCGAGGATCATTGGCCCGGCCTGCCCGGGACCGCCGTAGGGGGCGGCGAAGATGTCTCCCGGAGCGGTTCCCGCGGCGCCGGCGCTCACCGCGACCGTCGGTGGGTGCAGGTCGGGGCGCGAGCGAAAGCCCTGAACCTCTCCGCCTCGCCCGCGGTGGACGCGCTCGGGCGTGGAGCTGATCGGGTCGCGCACGGCGACGGCGAAGCGGTCGCGCAGCGTGCGCCGTGTGCCGGAACCTCGAATCGAGGCACGCACCTGCACGCGCTCGCCTTCGGCGAAGCGGCGCGCCGGCACGAAGCTGGCGCCGTCGCCTTGCGAGTACGCGAGCACGCGTCCTGCGTGCCGGCCCGTGCGCGAGCCGATGACGCTGACGTGCGCGAGCGCCCGCGCCGGGACGCCGAGAAAGCTGATCTGCGTCTCGGGCGAGGCGTCGCGACTACCCGGGAGCGGCGAGACGGTCACCGACCCAGCCTGTAGGGACGACTCGTTCAAGCTCGCCGGGGTGCAGATCGGAGCCGCTGCCGCCGCGGGCGCCGGCGCGAGGAACCCCAGCGTGACCAGGGCCGCCGGCCGTACCATGAGGGCGCGCATGGGACCCATAGACCCGAACGAGCATAGGCACGTGGATCGACGTACCTTCCTGAAGCGGGGGCTGATCGGCGGCGGCGCGCTCGTCAGCGGCGGACTCGGGATTCGCGCTGTCACCGAGCCCGCCGGGGACGCCGCCCCAGCGCCGGATCGCACCTCGGCGCGCACCGCCGCCGGCGCGCGCTCGCACGCGCAGGGCAGGCGCCCGAACATCCTCGTGATCCTCGTCGACCAGCTGCGCTACCCGCAGTGGGCCTCGGCGACCCCGATTCACAGGGGCCTGCCCCCCAACCTGCGCCGCCTGCGTCGCGGAGCGGTCAGCTTCCAGCGCCATTACACGGCCTCCAACGACTGCACGCCGTCGCGATCGGCCCTGCTCACGGGCCTATACACCCATCAAACGGGCTGCATGATCACCGGCGGGAGCACGCTCGACCCGGGATTCCCGACGTGGGGGACGATGCTGCGCGAGCAGGGCTACCACACGCGCTGGCTGGGCAAGTGGCATCTCACCCACCGCGACAACCACTGGGGAGCGGCGCTCGGCGAACGCGCGCTCGAGCGCTACGGTTTCGCCGGCGGTGTGTACCCCTCGCCCGACGGCGGCCCCGGCCAGGGGTGGCGCAAGGACCCGCTCATCGTTGCCAAGTTCGCCGAGTGGTACGCGCAGGAGGGTGGCGGCGAGCCCTGGTGCACGACCGTATCGCTCGTCAACCCGCACGACATCGCGTGGTGGTACGTGTGGAGCGACCGCGTCATCGCTGAGGCCAGCGCCAGGCGTGTGGCCACGGAACTGCCCCCCAACTACGAGACCCCCGAGCTCATGCACGCGCGCCGCAAGCCGCGCCTGCAGCACTCCCTTCAGGAAACCGCCGCCGCCTCTTTCGGTCCGGTCCCGTTCAGCGGCCCCGAGGCTCCCGGCATGTGGCTCCAGTTCCTGGACCTCTACGTCAAGCTCCAGCACGAGGCCGACCGGCATGTCGGCCAGGTGCTGCGCACCCTCGCCAGCAGACCCCACATCGCGGCCAACACCGTGATCGTCTTTACCTCAGACCACGGCGAGTACGGCGCCTCGCACGGCCTTCGCGGCAAGGGCGCGAGCGCCTATGAGGAGGCCACGCGCGTACCGCTGATCGTCAAGGACCCGCGCGGGGTCCTCACGCGCGCGACCCGCCAGCCGCGGACACAGCTCAGCTCGAGCGTCGACGTCGCCCCGCTGCTGCTGACGATCGCCACCGGTTCTGAAGCGTGGCGGCAGGACCCGCACTACTCCCACCTGGCGGGGCGCGCAGAGCTAGGGCGGATCCTCGCCGAACCCTCGGCGCCAGGGCGCGAATACGTGCTGCACGCGACCGACGAGATCGTCACCGAGTTCGCGATCGAGCTCTTCGCCGCCGACGCGCCGCTGCACGTGGTGGCGCTACGCACGGCGGGCGCCAAGTACGCCAGCTACACGTACTGGAGCGATGAAGGCATCGCGCCGCAGCTCGCCGGTGAGGAAAACGAGCTCTACGACTATTCCACCGAAGGCGGCCGCCTCGAGCTGCACAACCGCGCCGGCGAAAGCGCGCTCGAGCCCAGCTTGCGCGCGATCCTGCAGCACGCCGTCCACCATGAGCTGCGCGCGCCGCTGCCGCAGCGCCTGCTGAGCGCGCACGCGCTCGGGTACGCCGACTACTTCACCGTAGCTCGCAACGCCGCCCGCAACGCTGCCAACCGCCGACGCCAGCGCGAGGAACGCGAGCTCGGCTCCACGGCAGCACAGGCAGGCGAGCGCGCGAGCGCCCGGCGCAGGGCACGATCAGCGGCTAAGCATCGCTGAGCTGCCGATCACCGCGCCGGTGGAATCGAGCGCCTGTACCACCACGTAGCGCCCGCCAGCCGAGCCCGGCAGGGCGATGGTGGTCTCAAAGCCCCTGCGCGGCGCCTGAGCCACCGGCTGCAGGCTCGCCGCAGAGCCGCCGCCCAGCACTCGCCAGGAGGCCAGGTCGGTGGCGCCGTTCCAGCTCGCGTATACCGCGGTGCCGGCGCGCGTCTTTGACAGCGCAATGGCCGGGCGCGCTGGCGGACGCGCGCTCCACGGCAGCCTGTAGGCGCGGTAGGACTCATAGGGCGCAGGCAGGTGCGCGTCAAACAGCGTCTGCCCGCCCGGTGTGAATTCACTGAGGTAGGGGACCTCGCCCCACCCCACCAGCCAGTCGCCGCCCGGGAGTGCCTGCACGTTGCCCTGGCTGCCCGCGACAAGCGGCCCCCCGGCGTGCACGTCGCGGCGCACCAGCGTCGCCGCCATGCGCCCGGGGTCCAGCCGCAGCGCGACCGCCCGCGACTGCGGGTGCGCGGCCGGCGTGGCGCCGTTGTCGAAGAACGTGATCGTCCCGTCCGGCTGCTGACGCGCGTCGTGCTGCCACGCCAGGCCGGTGCCCGAACCCATGGCAAAGGACGAGCGCTTGCCCCCGAGCCGCCAGCGCACCTGTCCGGAACGCGGGTCGACGATGTAGGCCGCCCACGTGTTGCGAGCGTCGATCAGCAGCTCGCCATCTCGCTCGATGTCGATCGAGTTGATGTGAAAGTAGTCGAACGGGGTCTTGCGACTCGAGTACTTCGCGGAGGCGAAGGAGTCCGACAGCGGGACGTGGTCGAGGCTGTGCCACTCGTAGCGCACCAGGCCCGTGTGCAGGTCGATCTCCTGCAGCAGGGTGTCGACGACGGCGGCATCGCGCGAGCCGCGCACGGAGCGCAGGTCGCAGTCGATGCCGTCATACACCGTGATCAGCGCCGTGCCTTGCGGCGTGAGCTGGAACTCGTGCAGGTCGGGCTGGTAGCCGTTGCCGGCGCGCACTACCGCGATCGTGGCGTAGGAGCTGTCGGCGATCACGCCCCCCGCGCTGTCGAGTCCGCCGGCGCGCAGCGGATCCTGCCACCAGGTCAGAACGCTTCGCCCTTCGTATTGCTGCACGCGGAAGTCGGCCGCGCGCGCGCCCGCGGCCAGCGGCTTGAACCAGATGAGCGCGCCGTTTTCGTCGAGGATCATCGGCCCGTACTGCCCGGGGCCCGAATACGGTGCGAGGAACAGCTCGCCTGGCGAGGCGGCTGGAGAATGAATCGTCACGCTCACCTTCGGCGGCCGCAGGTCTGGCCGGGAGCGGAAATGCTGCTCGTAGCTCGGGTGCGGTGCCGGGCGGGGGCTCGACAGCGCGACCCCGGCGTGGTCGCGCACGGCGATGTAGAAGCTCCACGAGAAGGGGATCGCTCGTCCACCTTCGCTCAGCACGGCGCGTACAGCGACGCGCTCGCCGTCCGCGAACGGACGCACCGGCACGAAGCTCGCGCCGTCGCCCTGCGAGTAGGCGATCAGGCGTCCGGGGTGAGGGCCGCTGCGCGAGCCGGTCACCGTCACCCGCGACAGCTGCGCGGCCGGCACGCCGAGCAGGCTGATCTGTGTCGCGGCCGATGAGTCGCGTGTGCCGGGTCCCGGAGACGCCGTCACGCGTGAGCCGGCGAGCGCCTGCGAGGGATTGACGCGCGCCGGCGCGCAGCGCGGCGAGGCAGCGGCAGGCGCGCGCGGCGCCGCCGCGAACAGCGCGATCCCCGCGAGCGCCATAAGCCGGCCCCCGCGGCCCATCACGCCTTAGCGCTCGCCGAGACTCCGAGCACGGCGCCGGATCCGTCGAGGGCCTGCACGGCGAGGTAGCGGGCGCCGGCGGGCGCGGCGAACCGGCCCTCAAAGCCCCGCTTGGGAGACGTTCGGACGGGCGCGAGCGCGGCCGGCGAGGGGCCCGCCAGCAGCCGCCAGGCGGCCACCTCGGTGGCGCCGTTCCAGCTCACGGCGACATTCACGGCTCCGCGGGCGGAGTGGCTGAGTGCGAGCGAGGGTGGCTGGCCCGGCCGCCCATGCCACGGCGAGAGCAGCGTCTTGAAGCTCTGCACTTCGGGCCCGAGCCTCCCGTCCAGCAGCACGCGGCCAGACGCGTCGAACTCGGTGAAGTTGGGCAGCCGCCCGTAGCCGAGCAGCCAGTCGCCGCCCGGCAGGCTGAGCGCGTTGCCCTGGCTTTCTGAGAGCAGCGTGTGCGTCGGGTTGGCGAATGCGCGCACGAGCGACACCGAGCGGGTGGCTTCGTCTGCGCGAAGCAGCAGGCCGCGAGACTGCTTCTCCCTGGGCGGGTCGGAGCCGTTGTCGAAGACCGAAATCAAACCGCCCGCCTGAAAGCGCGCATCGTGCTGCCAGTAGAAGCTTGCGCCGCGCCCAAGCTTGAAGCTGCTTGCGCTCCCGCCGAGGCGCCAGCGGAAGCGGCCGGTGCGGAGGTCGATGTCATACAGCGTCCACGTGTTGCGCACCGAGACCAGCACGTCGCCGTGCGCGCCGGGATCGATCGAGTTCAGATGCGCGTAGTCCCATGGATAGCTGCTGCGGGAGACGGGGTTCTTGGACGCGGCGAGGCCTATGTGCCCGAGCGCGTGCCACTCCCACATCACGAGTCCCGTCTTCACGTCGATCTCCTGCACGATCGAATCGGTGAGCACCCCGTCCCTGACTCCGTGCACGCGACCGAGATCGAGGTGGACCGGGTCCAAGGCGTCGATCCAGGCGGTGTCCTGCGGCGTCAGGCGTATCTCGTGCAGGTCGGCCCAATAGCCATTCCCCGCCCTCACACGCGCGATCGGCCTGTAGGAGTCGTCGTAGACGACGTCTTCTCCCCGGCCGAAGCCGACCTCGATGATCCGACCCTGCCACCAGACGAGCGCGGGCTTGCCGTGGTAGCTCTGCACGCCGAAGTTGGCCGCCTGCCGTCCGCGCGGGAGCGGGTGAAACCACACCAGCTGCCCCTCCTGGTCGACGATCATCGGCCCGGGCGTGCCCGGTCCCTGGTAGGGCGCGAGGAACAGGTCCCCCGGGGCAGCACCAGGTTGAGCAGGCGTCGTGATGCGCACGCTCGAGGGAGTCAGCTTTGGCGCAGAGGAGTAGTGCTGGACCGCGCGCGGATCGCCCCGTGCGACGGGGAACTCCGCCTCGCTGACGGCTGCCCGGCGCGCGATCGTGAAGCTGGTGCTGGCACGTCGCTCGGCGCCGCCGGCGCGCACCCGCGCCCGTACGCGCACCAGCTCGCCCGCCAGGAACGGCCGGCTCGGGATGAAGCTCTCACCGGTTCCCGTCGAGTACGCGCGTAGAACGCCACGGTGTGGGCCGCTGTTCGAGCCCACCACGCGAACCGCCGAAACGCGCGTCCCAGCCCCGCCAAGGAAGCTGATCTGGGTGTTCGGCGAGGCGTCGGGGGTGCCGGGAAGCGGTGACACAGCCAATGAGCTGGCCGCCGCCTCGCCGGCTCTCGCACGCTCCTCGGCCGCCGTTCCGGGCGCTGCCGATGAGCCTCCGCACGCGCAGAGCACACCGGCTGCGGTGAGCGCGGCGATCAGCGCAGAGACGACGCTGGGCGTTGCCGCGCGCACCTATGTCGGGCTGAAGACGAGCGCGAGGGCAAGCGCTGGCTTCGCGAGCAGTAGCGTCACGGGCCTGATCTTCGCAGCCCGGGCCGGCGCGATGAGCTGCTGGCTGCTAGGAGAGCCGAGCGGGCGCCGACTGCGCGCGCTCCAGGCCCGTGCCACCCGCCTCGCGTACGAACGCGCGGATCTCGCTTGCGAAGCGCCGTGGCTGGTCGCGCATGATCAGCGTGTAGCTGTCAGCGATCTCGACGAGACGGGCGTCTGGCAGCAACTGCGCAAGGCGCTTGCCGTGCTCGGGACGCTGCACGCGGTCCTCCGGCGTCCACACGACGAGCACCGGTCGCGCGAAGTTGCGCAGCCGCTCGCACACCTCGAGCATGTCTCGCCGCCGCGAGCCGGCGGCGTACTTGCGCAGGTCCCGGCGGATCCGGCGGTTCGTCTGGGCCGGTTCCAGCCAGCGGTCCACGAGCTCGTCCGGAAGCGGCCGCTTCGACATCCAGCCCAAGGAGATCGGCAGCCTGCGCAGCCGGCGGATGCGCATCGCCTGCATCGCCAAGTAGACGCCGCCGGGCAGCATCGCTGTCACGCGCATGTTCTTCCCCGGCAGGCCCGGCGGGTAGTTCTCAAACGCCTCGCATGAGGAGATCACGAGCCGCGCCACTCGTTCGGGGTTCTCGCCGGCGAGGGCGAGCGCGGCGGCGTGGTCGTTCTGCACCAGCGTCGCATCGCGCAGGTCGAGGCGCTCGAGCAGCTCGGCGACCATGCGACCGTATGCACGCAGTGAGAGGTCAGCGTCGCGGCGCATGGGATGGCGGTGGGAGCCGAGCGGCAGCGTCGGGACCACGCAGCGGTGATCCGCCCGCAACTCCTCGACGACGGGGCCCCACACCGAGCCGTCCATCACGAGGCCGCCCAGCAGGACGAGCACGGGACCCTCGCCGCCGGTGTCCTCGTAGTCGATCACGCCGGCCGTAAGCTCCAACTCGGGCATCTCTTCAAACCTCCACTAGATAGATCGCTCTAGTTGGAGCGGAGGCTATCATCTCGTGCGTGGCCACGGCGACCAAGCAGCGCATCGTCGAGCGCAGCGCGGCGCTGTTCATGCGCCAGGGCTACGCGAGCACCGGCATCAAGCAGATCGTCGCCGAGGCCGGCGCCCCCTTTGGCTCCGTGTACCACTTCTTCCCGGCGGGCAAGGAGCAGCTCGGGGCGGAGACGATCCGCTGGTCGGGTGCGCGCTATGCACAGCTGATCGACGTCTTCTTCTTCGCGGACGCCGACCCCGTGGCGGCCACGCGCGCTTTCTTCGCTGCCGCCGGAGAGACGGTCCGCGAAACCGGCTATGCGGACGCCTGCCCGATCGCGACGGTGGCGCTCGAGGTATCTAGCACCAGCGAGCCCATGCGCGAAGCGTGCGCGGAGGTGTTCGAGAGCTGGATCGGCCTCACGCAAGCGCGACTGGTCGAGTCGGGGCTCACGCCGAGGGCGGCGCGAGCGCTCGCGATCTCGATCCTCGCCTCGCTGGAGGGCGCGTTCGTGCTGGCCCGCGCGGCGCGCAGCACAGAGCCGCTGATTGTGGCCGGCGAGGATGCAGCGGCGGCGGTGCGCCGCGCGCTCTCGCGTCGTAGCAGGCGCGCACCGAAGCAGCCCCGACGCGGCGCGCGGCAGCCCGGCGGGACGCGCGCGCGATGAGTGGGATTGAGGAGTGGTGGTCGGCGGGCGAACGGGTGGCGCTCGCGGCCGGCGAAAGCGAATGGCAGATCTTCGTGCGGCGCATGGGAGAGGGTCCAACGATGACGCTGCTGCACGGGTTTCCGAGCTCCTCGCACGACTGGGCCAAGGTCGCCCCCGCCCTGGCTGAGCGCTACTCGCTCCTGCTCTTGGACTTCCTCGGCTTCGGGGCCTCGGAGAAGCCCGCCGAGCACACCTACTCGCTGCACGAGCAAGCCGATCTGGTGGAGGCGTTGTGGAAGAGGGAGGGAACCTCCTCCACCGTGCTCGTCGCGCACGACTACGCCGTGTCGGTGACCCAGGAGCTGCTCGCCAGGCGCGCCGAGGGCGCGCTGGGGGTCGGGCTCGAGGCGGTTCACCTGCTCAATGGCGGCCTGTACCCGGACTTGCACCGCGCTCAGCCGACCCAGCTCGCGCTGCTCGACCCAGAGCGCGGTCCGCAGCTGAGCGCGCTGCTCAACGAGGAGCTGCTCGCAGCGGGTCTCGCGCCGACGTTCGCGGAGTCATATGACGCATCGCGCGACAGCGCCGAGATCTGGCGCGCCAACAGCCGCGACGGAGGGCAGCGCATCGCGCACCTCCTGATCCGCTATATCGCCGATCGCGAAGCCCACGCCGAGCGGTGGGTCGAGGCGCTGCATCGCACCGACGTCCCGCTCGCCTTCGCGTGGGGCATGCTCGACCCGGTCTCCGGCGCGCACATGGCCAAGCGCATCCGGCAGAAGCTGCCTCAGGCGCCGTTTCTCGCGCTCGAGGACGTCTCCCACTGGCCCGCGCTCGAAGCGCCCGAGGGGGTCCTCGGCGCGCTCCTCGCCGGCAGGGTCCCGCCGCAGGCAGAGCGTCGCTCAGCGGCGCCCTGAGAGCGTGTCCAGCAGCGCGCCCAAGCGCGAGGGTCGCCCGCTTCGGAGCTCGGCGCGATCTGCTTGCCGGTAGAGGGAGTAGATGCCTCGGATCGCCAGCCAGCGCACGGGCTCGGGCTCCCAGCGCCTGGAGTGGCGTCCCACCCATGGCAGCCTTGTGAGCTCGCTGGGCTCGCCCAGCACCAGGTCGCGCAGCGTGCGCGCGGCGAGGTTTGCGGCCGCGACTCCCAGGCCCGTGTAGCCGCCCGCCCACGCGAGGCCGGTGTTCGCGTCGGCGCCGACCGACGGACACCAGTCGCGGGGCACGCCGAGCACGCCGGACCACGCGTGGTCGAGCGGCGCCGTGGCAGCCGCTGGGAACATCTCGGCGAGCTTGTGAGCGAGCGTCGCGACGGTCGCGGGCGCAGTCTCGCCCGAACGGTCCGTGCGTGAAGCGAAGCGGTAGGGAACGCCGCGACCGCCGATCGCGATGCGTCCGTCGGCGGTGCGCTGCAGATATACGAACACGTGCGCGGCGTCGCCAAGCAGCTCGCTTGCCGTCCAGCCGATCTCCTCCCAGACCGCCGGCGTGAGGGGCTCGGTGATCACGATCGAGCTGTTCACCGGCACGAGCGCGCGTTTTAGCCCGGCGAGGCCCGGCGTGTACCCCTCGGTCGCGCGGATCACCCAGCGAGCGCGCACGGCGCCCGCCGGCGTGAGAGCTTCGCGCGGGCGCAGCTCGCGCACGCAGGTGCGCTCGTAGACGCTCACGCCGAGCCGCTCGACCGCACCGCGCAGACCCACGAGCAACCTGGCGGGATGCACGCGCACGACGTGCGGCGTGAACGTCGCCAGGCGCGCTCCGGCCACGCGCAGGCGGACTCGCAGCTCCTCGGCCTCGACGGCGCGTAGGTCGCGCTCGCCGATACCCGACTCGCGCGCGGTTGCCAACCGCGCGCGCAGGCGCGCAACCTGAGCATCGTTGAGCGCGACGTCGAGATGCCCGCTCTTTAGCTGGTCCGCCTCGATTCCCTCGGCGGCGAGCACGCGGCCGACCTCGTCAACGGTGTCGAACATCGCGCGGCGCAGCGCGAGCAGGCCGGCTGGGCCGCCGCGGCGTTCATAGACGCGCGCGGGCCCCTCCAGCGAGCCCGCCACCCACCCGCCGTTGCGCGCCGACGCCCCGTAGCCGGCGAACTCGCGCTCGAGCACGACGACGCGCAGCGACGGCCGCGCGCGCTTGAGGTAGTAAGCGCTCCACAGCCCTGTGTAGCCGGCGCCGACGACCGCGACGTCAGCCTCGCAGGGACCCTCGAGCGGCGGGCGCGGATCCGGCACGCCCCCGAGGGAGCGCCACCAGAAGCCGAGCTCGCCGTTTCGCATCAGCCCAGATGTTGCCCCCTATGCGACCGGTCTGCACGCGCTCATGGCTCGACTCGGGCGGCCGCTGGGGGCGCCAAGCCTCGCCATCCACGCTCGCACCGGTCCGCCGCGGCGCCTCAGCGACGGGTGCCCGGCCGGTTCTGGGAGAGCAGGACGCCAAGCCTCGTCGTCGGACGCCGCTCGGCGGCGCCTGCAGCTTTAGAACCGCGACAGGCGCGCCGGCGGGCACCGCGTCGGGCCTGCACGTGGGCGTGCATCAGCAGCGCACACATCGCCTCCGCGCGCGCACGCTCATAGGCGCGCTTTCGAAATCGCCACTCGCTGCGGCGGCAGCCACGCTCACGCGCCGTCTGCCAGTCCTCCCAGCGACCAAGCGCAAGGCCGGCCTCCGGGACCTCCCCGGCCGCTCTCTTGTAGAGATCGAGCAGGCACGGCTCGCTGCGCTCGGGCGAATTGCATCCGCGACCTTGTGGGCAGCACAGAGCCATGCTTCTCATCTACCCGCGATCAACGCCGCCTCGCGGGGCACTTGCAGTCGCCAGCGCCCCCGGGCCAGGGCCGTGGGCTGCCCTCCTAAGCCGCCCGCCGCCGGGCTGCGGCTGCCCGGTACTCATTTCCCTCCTTCCGGCCGCGCCTCGCCGCATCGCGCGACACCGGTCACCTACCCGAGGCCCGCGTCCTGAAACCCGCCGCGCGGCGCGGGCTCGAGCTGCTGCAGAGGTGAGCTCCGCCCGCCTCTAGGGCCCAGCGCCGGTGACTCCGCCGAGCCCTTCGACGCCGGAGTTCACGACCGTTTCCACCTCGCCGCCGGGCTGAGCGCCCGCGCTCGAGAGCGTGCCGGAGGCTGCGGAGAGAAGCTGCTGCGTCGCACCCGAGGCGGCCTGCACGACGGGCGCCGTGATGCGCTGCGGGGCTCCTGTCACCGGCGCGATATTCGACGCGACGCCTTCGACCAGGTGCCCAGCCAGGCGCCGTGCCCGCGGCGGGGCTGCCGTGAGCGTGGAGGAGAGCTTGCCCACCACGGTGCCTTGCGGGCTAGCCGGCGAGCGCGAGACGTTAGCGGGAGAGATCAGGCCACGGCGGCCTGAGTCCCCGGCGCGTGGCGGTGCCGCCGCGGGGGCGCGCGAGCGCTCCGCACCGGCGGCCGTAGATGGCCGATTCACCGACCCTGCACCCGAGCTCGCGGCGGAGGCGGCCGCGTGCGCCGATGCCGGCGAGCCTCCTCCCGAGGCGCGCGCCGTGCTCGCAGCTCCCGCGTCGCGGTGGGCGAGCTGAAGAGTCCCCGTCGCGGCGCCAATCGCGGCGCCCGCGGCCACGACGGCGGCTACCTTGCCCGCCACGGCCAGAGCCTGGGTCTGGCCAGAGCCCGTGAACGCGTGAGCCCGCACACCTGCCCGCGTGCCTGCGGCCGGACGCGCAAGCTTGCGCAGCACGAGCACGGGCGGCATGAAGAGGCCGACCGCGGCGCGCACGCGAGCTCGGGCGCGATGCACCAGCTGGCGCACCATTCCCTCGCTCACGCCGAGGAAGCGCGCTGTGGCGCGGCCGCTGCACCCGTGCACGCCCACCGAAACGAGCGCGTCGCGCTCGAGCTCAGGGAGCGCGGCGAGCGCGGCCAGAGCCTCGCGCGTGCGCGCAGCGTCATCGATGCATTCGGCAGGCGAGCGTCCCCCGACCAGCGACTCGGGCAGCGCTTCGCAGCGTGCACGCTCGTCACGCAGCTCCTTGAGCGCCGCACGGTGGGTGATCGTAAACAGCCATGGGCGCAGCTCGCGCACCTGGTGGTCCCTGCGCAGCGCGCTCCACGCGCTCAGAAGCGCCTGCTGGACGGCGTCCTCGGCGCGATCTCCGACCACGCGCCGGCTGTGTCCGAGCAGCATCGGCCCGTAGCGCGCGACTATCTGCTCAAAAGCCGCCTCGTCGCCGCCCTTCACCAGCGTCATCAGGCGCTGATCAGAATCCTCAACCCGCTGCTCCAAGCAGTCCACCCAGCAGCGAGCATAGGCGCGCACAGGGCGAGAAACGTCTGGGGGGCACCGCCTGGACGGACGTTCGATCGCGCATAACAAACCGCTCGCGACTGCATCTTGCGGGTAGGGAGGTGTGCGGTTACCCGCCGCAGAGCCTCTTCCATTTCGGTCGACAGCACCGAAAAAAGCCGATCGGTCCTGTCCTCACCCAACAAGGCTCCTCGCGATCAACCGTACGAGCGCCCCCGGGCTCCGTACGAGGGCTACCAGCAAGGAGCTGACCGACGGCGGCGGCACCCACGACCCAGCCGGCTAAGCCGGTTGGGTCGGGCGCCGTCTGGGCATTCACCCGGAGCGATCGCCGGCTCTGGGAGACTGCCGCGAGATGCAAGGCGCTACAGGCGATCAGTCCGCGCAGCGCGCGCTCGGCCCCGAGGACGCCGGCGACGGCCCAGCGGCCGGAGAGCTGGCCGCGGTCGAGCAGGTGCGCGCCCTCTGCGAGCGCACGCTGCGCTCGAATTGGACGCACGGCGAGCGCGCAGGGATCCCCTACGCGTACACGCGCCCGAGCCCCGAGCGCTACCGCTGGCAGTGGTACTGGGACTCGTGCTTCGCCGCGATCGTGTGGCGACGCTTCGAGGCCGCGCGCTCGCGTGAGGAGCTGCGCACCCTGTGCGCGGGGGCACGCGAGGACGGTTTCATCGGACACACGATCTTCTGGGAGGGCCGGCTCAGCGGACTGCGGCGCATCTTCTACAACGTCGTCGACGAGGACGACCCGAGCACCTCGACGATCCAGCCGCCGATGCTCGCCTGGGCGTGGCGCGCCGCCGTCGGTGACCCGGCGCGCGAGCCCCGCATCGTCGCGCACCACGAGTGGCTGCGCCGCGAGCGAGACCTCGAAGGAGACGGCCTGTTGTGGATCCTGCAGCCCGATGAGTCGGGCCTCGACGCCTCGCCGCAGTTCGATCCGATCTGGCACCACCGCGCCCAGGGGTTGCCGGGGTTCGTCGAGCTGGTGCACCGCAACCGCGGGCTGCGCTTCGAGATCCGCGCCGTGCGCGAGGCCGGTGGACCGGTCGTATGCGAGGTGCTCACCAACGTGCTGCACGCGCTCTGCGAGCTCGCGCTAGGGCGCCGCTCGCCGACCCCGGCGCTCATCGATCGCCTCTACGAGGAGTCGAGCGGCCTGTTCGCGGCGCAGGCCTGGCCGCCCGCAGACAGCGCCTTGCCGCTGACGTGGAGCGCGCTCGCACCGCTCGCGCTCCCCGACCTCCCCGAGGCGATCGGCAGGCGCCTGGTCGAGGAGCACCTGCTCTCGAGCCGCTTCTGGACGCCGCTCGCACCCCCATCGGTGGCGGCCGACGAGCCGAGCTTCTCGCTGCGCGAGCACACGATCGGGCTGCGTCGCTACTGGCGCGGGCCGACCTGGATCAACAGCGCGTGGCTTGTGTGGCTGGGCCTCGTGCGCCTCGGCTATGCAGAGCAGGCTGCGACGCTGGCGTCGGCGGTGCAGCGCGCGGTGCTCGCTTCAGGGCTGCGCGAGTTCTACGACCCGTTCGACGGGCACGGCATGGGGGCGCGCGACTTCGCCTGGTCGTCGCTCGCGACGGAGCTGGCCGATCCCGATCCGGCCGCGCCCGCCAGCCACCTCGGCGCCGCCTTCACACCGCCTTGAGCCCACGCATCGCACCGCCATGAGTCCGCGCCCACATAGTCGTGGGCCCGCGCCTCACACCGCCATGAGCTCGCGCGCCCGTCCTGCCAGGTGCGCGACGCCGAGGCGCTCATAGTCGGCCGCGGCGGCCTTCAGTGCGCTGCACGCCGCATCTGGGTCGCTCTCGCGCAGCCGCCGCCCCAGCGCCAGCTCGCAGCGCGCGGCCTCGAGCGGCCGCCCGAGTTGCTGCCAGGCGGCGCGCGCCTGCTGTAGATGCTCGAGCGCCTCGGGCAGCTCGCCGGTCACGCCCCGCGCCTCCAGCACAGCGGCCTCACCCAGCGGGTAGTGGATGCGTTCGGAAAGCGCCGTTGCGCGCTCGGCCGCTTCGAGCGCCAGCGCGGGCTCGTCGCTCTGGGCGAGTACGAGCGCGCGCAGGCATGTAGCGTGGATCGACTGGCCAATGAGGCCCGCGCGCTCGCACACCTCCAGCGCCTGCGCGAGCGCGGCGTCGGCCTCGGCGAGCTCGCCGGCGTCGCGACTGGTGATGGCCAGGCCGAGCAGCGCGTTGAAGGCGACCTCCGACCAGCCGACCTGCTCAGCCAGCTCGCACGCGCGCCGGAAGAGCTGCGAGGAGGCCTCCCACTCGCCCTCGCGCCAGCCGAGCATGCCGCGCAGCGTGTACGCGAGGCACAGCTTGCCCACCAAGCCCTCGCGCTCCGCGAGCTCGGCGCTGGCGTCGATTGAGCGCACGACCTGCTCCCACTCGCAGCGAAAGAAGGCAAGCAGGGCGAGCGCCGCGTGCAGCTCGATCTGCGCGGGCACGTCGCCGATCCGCTCGGCGAGCGCGAGCGCGTCGGCGTACGTGCTCTGCGCCGCCTCGTAGTCGCCCTCGGCGTTCTCGAGGTGGTGTCCAAGCGCGAGCGTCGCGAGCACTGTCTCGTTCTCGTCGGAGTCGCGCGCAAGCTCGATCGCGCGCTCGAGGTTCTCGCGCGCCTTGGCGATGTCGCCGATGCGCCCAAACACGCGACCGAAGATCCCGTGCGCACGACTCGCCGCGCGCACCTCCCCCAGGCGCTCGGCCAGGCCGAGCGCCTTCTCAGAGGCATATATCGCCAACATGTTGTCACCGACCTGCAGATACAGCCACGCCGCCTCCTCGTACAGCCTCACGAGCGCCAGCGACGGCGGGCGGTCCTTGATCAGGTTGATGCCCTGCTGGTGGTGCTGGATGGCATCGGCCCGCTCCCCCTTGTGCGCGAGCGCCGCGCCGATCTTGCGGTGCAGCTCGGCGACGTGCTCCTCTTCATCGCGGCCCTCGTGGTAGGCGAGCCCCCGCTCCCACACGGCGATCGCAGAGTCGACGCGACCCAGGCGCAACGCGAGGTCGCCCTGCTTCTCCTCGATGCGCGCGAGGCGCTCCTGATCCCCGTCGAGGAGCGCCGCGGCGCCCTCGTAGTGAGCGAGCGCCTCCTGGTTGGAGTACAGGCGGCTCGCCCCGTCGCCCGCGGCCTCCAGGTACTCCAGCGCCCGCGCGCGCAGCGGTTCGAGCTCCTCGGGCGGAAGGCGCACCTCGGCGCCGAGCGAGGCGGCGCGGCCGTAGTGCTCGGCGAGCAGCGCCGCCATCTCGTGGCGGCGGTCGCCGGCGCCCTGCTCGATGAACAGCCCGACCTCGTAGTGCTTGCGCGCGCGCACAGCCTTGGGCAGCATCGAGTAGGCGACGTCGCGGATCAGCACGTGCTTGAACGCCAGCTCCTGCTCGTCCTCGAGGCCGCCTCCTTCGCTGGGAACGATCAGGTCCTTGTCGCGCAGCGTCGCGAGCGCCGCCTGCAGCTCCCCTCCGTGGGCTGCTGCGACCGGGGCCAGCACGCCCTCCCAGAAGGTGCGTCCCACGACCGCCGCGTGCGAGACCAGCTCGCGCTCGAGCGGCTCGAGCGAGTCCAAG
Organism: Actinomycetota bacterium; assembly: GCA_005884115.1. Lineage (GTDB taxonomy): Bacteria > Actinomycetota > Thermoleophilia > Solirubrobacterales > Solirubrobacteraceae > Palsa-744. The sequence continues at coordinate 20,567 of VAXW01000008.1, read as the reverse complement.
CGCGCGGCCAGAAGCCCCTGCACCGTATCCGGGAGCTCGGCCGCGCGGGTCGAACCTTCCTCGGCGAGGCGCTGCACCATCTCCTCGGCGAAGAGCGGGTTCCCTTCGGCGCGCTCGGCGAGCGTTTCCAGCACGTCCGCGGCGGCGGGGCCGTTTTCGGTGAGCAGAGCGGCGATCAGCTCGCGCATGTCCGCCGGGGCGAGCGGATCCAGGAACAGGCTCGTGGAGGTGCGACGCGAGGCCGCCCAGCTGGGGCGGCGCTCGAGCAGCTCATCCCGCGCCAGGCACACCTGCAGCACCGGCGCGCGCAGCCACTGCGAGAGGTACTCGATCAGGTCCAGCATGCCCTCGTCCGCCCAGTGGATGTCCTCCCAAGCGAGCACCAGCGGCTCGCCCTGCGCGATCGCCTCGACGAATGCGCGCACCGCGCCGAAGAACGCCTCGCGCGCGCTCTGCTCGTCCTCGCGCGCGCGCCCCGCGTCCTCTGCCTCGGGCAGCTCGATCCCGACGAGCTGTGCGATGGGCGCGATGCGCCGGCGCACGAGCTCCTGATCACCCTCCGGCGCGAGCAGCGGCGCGAGCCTCCCCGAGAGCTTCTGCCACGCGAGCTCCGAGGGGTCGCCTTCGGCGATCGAGCACTCGGCGCGCACCATTTCGCTCAACGGCCAGTACACGACGCTCGAGCCGAACGGCAGGCAGCGGCCGCCGCGCACCAGCACCGGCTTCTCGCGCGCGGCGAGCGCGCGCTCGAACTCGCGCAACAGACGTGACTTGCCGACGCCCGCCTGTCCGAAGACGGTGATCAGCTGCGGCGAGCTCGTGCGCGCCACGCGCGCGAACAGCGTCGACAGCGACGAGAGCTCCTCCGCGCGCCCCACCAGCGGCGCCTGCTGGCGCACGACGCGCGCGCCGCCCGTGGGCTGCACGGGCAGCCGCAGCGCGCGCCAGGCCGCAACCGGCTCTGCCTTGCCCTTCAGGGAGAGCGGAGCAAGCGGTGCGTACTCGACCACGCTGCTCGTCGTGCGGTGCGTGCGCTCGCCCACGGTGATCGTGCCGGGGCTCGCGCTCGCCTGCAGGCGCGAGGCCACGTTGACGGCGTCACCGATGACGGTGTAGGCCTCGCCCACCGTTCCCGCCAGCACCTCGCCCGTGTTGACGCCGATGCGCAGCGCGAACTCGACGCCGTAGTCGGCAAGCAGGCGCTCGTTGAGCTCTCCCATCGCCTCCTGCATCCCCAGCGCCGCGCGCACGGCGCGCTCGGGGTCGTCCTCGTGCGCGACGGGCGCTCCAAAGATCGCCATCACGTTGTCGCCGATGTACTTGTCGACGTGGCCGCCCACGCGCACGACCTCCTCGGCGAGTCGCGAGAGGCAGCGACCCACGAGCGCCTTCACCGCCTCCGGGTCGAGGGTCTCCGAGATCGCCGTGTAGCCCGAGAGGTCCGCGAACAGGACCGTGACCGTGCGCCGCTCCTCGCGGCTCAGCTCGGCGGCCTCGCGCCGGGCGGCGCCGTCTTGCGCGAGGTGCTCGCCGACCGCCTTGCCGGCCAGAGGCTCTGCGCCGGCCCCGGCGCCGCCGCGCTCGACGGGAGCGCCTGGCGCTGCGGGCGCGGACGGGGGTCCCGCGGCAACATCGAGCGCACGGCCGCACGCCGGGCAGAAGCGCGCCTGCGGCGGCGCCGGCGCCCCGCAGGCGGGGCAGGAGCGCTCCAGCGCGGCCCCGCAGGACATGCAAAACCGCGCGCCGGCCGGGTTCTCGGCGGCACAGCTGCTGCAGACTGGCGTGCTTGCCATGCAGGGCTCATGATGACGCCTTCGCGAGCGTTAGTCCCGCCGCTCGCCGAAGCTGGCGACGTAGCGCAGGAACGGCTCCGAGCGAAGCGGCGCTCGGGTCGCGTGCTCGACGAGCGCCAGCGTGTCGAGGCGGCGGCCGTGGCGGTGCACGCGCTCGGCCAGCCAGCGCTTGATCGAGCCGGTCTCGCCGCGGCGCAGATCCTCGCTGCGGGGGCCCAGCTCAGCCTCGATCGCCTCCCACAGCGCCGCCGCGATCAGGCAGCCGAGCGCGTAGCTGGGGAAGTAGCCAAAGCTTCCCGCCGCCCAGTGCACGTCCTGCAGGCAGCCCAGCGCGTCCGAGGGCACCTCCACGCCGAGCAGCCGCCGCATGCCGTCACGCCAGGCGCCCGGCAGGTCCGCGACGGCGAGCCCGCCGCCGATCAGCTCGAGCTCGAGCTCGAAGCGCAAGACGATGTGCAGCGGGTAGGTGACGGGGTCGGCGGACGTGCGCACGGGCGAGGGAGCCACGCCGGTGAGAGCCGCGTGCAGGTCTGCGGGCGCGATCTGAAAGCCTCCCGCGTCGAGCTCGGAGGCGAGCACCTCGGCGAAGGCGCGGTTGCGCGCTACGTGGTTCTCCCACAGCTTGCTCTGGGACTCGTGGATCGACATCGAAGTGCCCCGGCCGAGGCTCGTGCGCTCCAGCTGGGGGTCGATCTGGCGCTCGTACAGAGCGTGGCCGAACTCGTGCAGCGAGCTCAGCAGCGACTCGACCTCGCGCTCTGAGTAGCGCGTCGTGATGCGCATGTCGCCCATGCCGACCCAGGCCGTGAAGGGATGCGCGGACGTGTCGATCCGCCAGCTCTCCTCGTCGACCCCGAGCCGGCGCAGCGTTCCCTCGACAGCGGCCCGCTGGGCGCTCACGGGGACGGCGAGCTCGCGCTGCGGCGACTGCGCCTGCGCGTCGGCGAGCAGCGGCGGCAGCGCCTGCGCGAGCTCGCCGAAGACCTGCTGCAGATGCTTGGTGGAAAGCCCGTAGTCGTAATCGCCGAGCAGTCCCTCATACACGCTCTGGCTCTCCTCGGCCATGCACTCGCCGTACGCGCGAGCGAGCTCGACGTTGCGCGCGAGCGCCGGCGCAAAAGCCTCGAAGTCATCCTCCGCGCGCGCCTTCTGCCAGATCTGCTGGCCTTCGGTGCCCGCGCGGGCACGCTCGACTACGAGATCTTCGGGCGCTCGCCGCGCGCGCGTCCAGTCTCGCCGCGCGATGCGCACCAGGTCGCGCTCGAGCTCCGAGAGCTCGACGCCTTCGAGCTCATCGAGCCACGCGCCCAGTCGCTCGTCAGTGCCGCGCTCGTGCGTGACGCTCGCGACCAGCCCGAGCTGCTGCGCCCGCGCGCTCGCCCCCGCGGCCGGCATTATCACCTGCTGGTCCCACCACAGCAGCATCTCCACGGCGGCGAGGTCGTACAGCTCGCCCATGCGGCCGCGCAGCTGCTCGAGCGCGTTCACGCGCTGCAGCGTATAGCGGTTGCAGCCGACGAGCAGCTGCCGGGAAGCGCCGTCGAGTCCTGACTCAGGAAACTAGCCGCCGAGCTTGCCGAGGCCGCCGAGGGCGCTTCCGGTGGCGTCGAAGACTTCGTTGCCGGACGGCACCGAAACCCGCGGGGTGCGGCCGAAGTCGAACAGCTCCACCGTGATTCGTACCGCGAGCTCCTGCCCCTCGGCTGGAACCTTGAGCGCGAGCGCGATGCGCCGAACGAGCTTGTGCGCGTCAACCCACACTTCCACCGGCAGGCTCGAGATGCCCATCTTCGAGATCGCGGAGCGCAGCGCGGCGCGCGCGGAGGACGGCACCACGTCGAGCGCCTTGTTGAGGTCAAGCGTTCCGCGGTAACGGGTGGTCTCCACACCGCGCACCGTCTCCTGCCCGACGACGCTCACGGAGCCGCCGCTTGCCTTCAGGAATTCGAGGAACTGAGCTGGGTTCGCCTGCCCGCCGGCGAGCTGCTGCAGGTCGAAGCCGAGCGCCTGCCCGACGCGGCCGAGGTCGAGCTTCATCCAACGCGCCCCACCGGGCAGCTTGCCGGCGAACAGCGGGGAGCCGACGTAGATGGTCGCGGACTTGAAGATCTCTTCGATGCGCAGCGGCCCCGATGGCAGCGCCGCGCTCGCGGGCAGGCCACTGAGGTCGAGCGAGAGCATCCCTTCGTGGGTGGCGTAGTTGAAGAACCCTTCGCCGCTCGCGCTGATCGTGGAGGGGAGCCCGCTGGCGCTCACCTGCATGCTCAGCGCCAGGTGCGCGCCGCCCACGTGCGATGTGACCTCTGCGGCGCTGGCGACGGGGTCGAGCGTCGCCGAGGAGGAGCCGCAGCCGCTCGCGCACAGCGCAGCGACGCACGCAGCAGCGAGCACGGCAAGCGCTGCGGTGGCTCGGCGCGCGCGCGTCACGGGCTTCACATTGACACGCATCGACCCCGCGCGTCCCCAGCTTGAGTCGCGCAGGCGCCGAGCGAGCTCGCGGGCGATAATCCCCGCGCGATGGCGCCGCTACCCCGCATCCCCCACCACCTCGCGAGCTACGCGCGCTTCAGGGCGCACCGCGAGCAGCGCGAGCGCAGCGACGCACGGGCGATGAGCGAGCTCGCGGCCGACGCGCCGCAGCTCGCGCGCGGGCTTGAGCTCGAATGGCTCGGGGTCGCGGGCTACCGGCTGAGCTTCGAGGGCGAGACGCTCTACATCGACCCGTTCCTCTCGCGCGTGCCCTTCTCGAGCGTCTTCCGCCGGGCGCCTGCGCTCGCGGACCCGGCGCTGCACGATCGCTTCCTGAGGCCGCCTGGACGCGTGGCTGGCGTGCTGGTCGGACACACCCACTTCGACCACGCAATAGACGTGCCCGAGATCGCGCGCCGCCACAACTGCTCGGCGTACGGCTCGAGCTCGCTGGCCAGGCTCATGCGCCTGCACGGCCTCGGCGAGCTGGCCGTCGAGGTGACGCCGCAGCGGCCGTATGAGCTCGGGCCGTTCACGGTCACGTTCGTGCCAAGCCTTCATTCGAAGCTGCTGCTCGGGCTCGCCGTGCCCTTCGACGGCGAGCTCACGTGCGAGCACCTCGACGCGCTCTCGCCCGCTGCTTACCGCTGCGGACAGGTGTGGGGCATTCACATCGAGGTCGCGGGGATGAGCTTCTACCACCAGGGCAGCGCGAACCTGATCGACGACGCGGTCCGCCATCGCGGCGTCGATGTGTTCCTCGCGGGCATCGCCGGGCGCAGCTTCACGCGCGACTACTGGCAGCGCATCCTCACGCGCCTCGAGCCGCGCACGGTCGTGGCGAGCCACTTCGACGACTTCTTCCGGCCGCTCGATAACCCAATGGGCTTCTCGCTCAACGTAAACCTGCCGGCGTTCCCCGAGGAGGTCGCCGCCGTCAGCAGCGACTTCGCGGTGGCAGCGCTCGAGCCGATGCGACCGGTGTCGGCGTAGCGCTCAGAGCGCCCAAAGCCGAGGATGCTCTGGCCGGTTCACCCCTGGATGCACCGCACGAACGATGACAGTGACGGGATACTGACCCGATGTCGGCGAACCTCGACTTAGTGCGCTCGATCCATGCCGCCTGGGAACGAGGCGACTTCCGCTCGGCGGATTGGGCGCATCCGGAGATCGTGTTCGAGACCAACGGCTTCGACGCCACGAGCTCCAGGGGAGTCGTTGAGATGGGCGCACGCTGGCGTCAGTGGATGAGCGCCTGGCAGGATTATCGAACCGAGGCCGAGGAGTTCCGAGAGCTCGACGGCGAGCGTGTCCTCGTTCTCATGAAGCACGGTGGGCGCGGCAAAGCCAGCGGAGTGGGAATCGAGAACATGACGCGGCAAGGAGCCAACGTCTTCGAGATTCGCGACGCCAAGGTGATCAGGCTTGCCCTCTACTGGGACCGCGAAGACGCCCTCAACGACCTCGACCTTCGCAGCTAGACGACACCGCGGGAGGACCGTTGAGGTCATAGCGGCCGCGCTCAAGCGCTCGAACCCGGCAACGCACCCCGCCACCGAGCCGGAGCGGGACGCGCGGAACCCGGCGAGCGAGCCGTGTCGCAGCGCTGCGATCAAGCGGCGCGGCAACGACGGCTCGACCGCTAGCCGCGGGGCTTGCCCTCGGCGAAGCGCTCGAGGCCGTCGTCGGGGATGGGCTCCCAGGGAGCGGCATAGGCGGTGAACGCGCGCCAGCTGAGTCGCACGCCGGGGTCGCCGTCGAAGGCGGCCATGCGCACGCTCATCTCGGAGGGATTGTCGGGGTCGCGGCTGAACAGGTGCGCGCCGCACTCGCGGCAGAAGCACTTCTCGAAACCCCCGTCGGGATGGCGCCAGGCCTTGACGAGATCATCGCCCGACAAGAGACGGAATGTCGACCCGTCGATGCGCACCTGCGCCGAGGAGGCCGAGCCGGTGCGCTTCTGACAGCGCGTGCAGTGGCAGTAGCCGCCCTCGCGCGCGGGCTCGGTCAGCTCGAAGCGCACGCCGCCGCACAGGCAGCCGCCGCTCGTAGAGGGCTCAGTCACGAGAGCGAGAGTGTGTCAGAGCTGCAGCGCCGGCGGACGCGGACACCTCGATTCGTGTAATTTGCGGCCTTACGCACCGCGTTGTCGCAGGTGCGAGGAGGGACTGAGATCGAGGGATAAGAGTCGGGGGATGAAGAGTCGGGGGATCAACGGTCGGCGCTTGAGACTCGAGTGCGCGGCGCGGCGGGGGCGAACTGCGAGAACGATCGCGGTGCTCGGCGTGGTCGGGCTGGGGCTGTTGGCGGGCACGGCTGAGTCGTCGGCTGCGCGGTTGCATCGCGCGCAGCTTGCGCTCTCGCATGTCCGCCGTACGCGCAGACCGTCTCCGACGTTCGCGCGTTCGGGCGGCGCGGCAGCTCGGGCGCCCCTTGGCGCGCGCCTGCGGGGGGCGGGGAGCACGCCGAACGACCTGCTCCGGTCGGCCATCCCTGCAAACGCGCTCGCTGCGGGCCTCGGCGGCAGCGCTCAGATAACGGGGACGGTCACGGCTGCGGCCACGAGCGCCCCGATCAAAGGAATCGCGGTCTGCGCGTATCAGCTGTTCGGCTCCGGGGAAGTGTGCGCGCAGACGAACGCTGGCGGGCAGTACGCGCTCACGGAACTGCCGGCCGAAGAATACGTCGTCGAATTCTTCGTCCCATTGGGAAGCTCGCTCAACTACGTGCCGCAGTCCTACGGCGAAGCCACCGGCGGTGAACTCCAGGCGGTGGTGCTCCCCGAAGCGACTGCCGCGTCGGGGATCGACGCAGCGATGCTCGCGGGAGGCGCACTGACGGGCACCGTGAAGAACGGCGAAGCCAAGCCGATCGCCGGGATAGAAGTCTGCGCGTTCGACGTCGAAGGGTTCTATGCGAGCTGCGCGATCACGAACGCGGGCGGTGAATACCAGGTGGCCGATCTCGGTAGCGGCCAGTATGCGGTCGAATTCTGGTCGCCGTTTGAAAGCGGTCTCAACTACATCACGCAGTTCTACAAAGGCGCGGGCAGCTTTGGCGAAGCGCAGCTCGTGCCTGTCAGTGCGCCTGGCACGACGGCCGGCATCAACGCGACCCTGAAGACCGGCGGGCAGATCACGGGCACGGTTACCTCGGCGGCCAGCAAAGGGTCGCTCGAAGGGATCGTGGTGTGCGCTTATGGCGAAGAAAGCGAATACGAACGCTGCGCGCTGAGCGGCTCATCGGGTCAATATGCGGTCGTAGGGCTCCAGAGCGGTCACTACGGCGTCCAGTTCGCGGCGACGTCCTCGGGCCCGCTCAACTACGCGCCCCAGTACTACAACGGCAAGGCGCTCCCCCGCGAAGCGGAACTCGTGGGGGTGCTCGCCGGGGGGACGAAATCCGGCGTCGACGCGGCGATGCTGCCAGGGGGTCAGATCGGCGGACGCGTCAGAGCTTGGGGGAGCGGCGCGTCGCTTGAAGGGATCGTGGCGTGCGCGCTTCCGAGTGGCCCTGAACAGCTCTTCGGCTGCTCGAGCGGCTCCCTACCGGACGGGTTCTACGCGATCGTCTCGCTCGCCGCCGGGAAGTACAAGGTCGCCTTCCTCTCGCGGGGCGAATACGCACTGCAGTTCTACAAAGAAGCCTCGACGTTCGCCGGCGCTCAGGAACTTACGCTCGCGGCAGGGGGTGTGCTCGAAGGAATCAACGCGGAACTGAAGCTGAGCGTCCCGAGGGCGCTCACCAGTCCTCGCATATCGGGCAGCGCGGTGGAAGGGAGCACGTTGAGCGTCGTCCACGCGGCGTGGACCAACCATCCCACCTCCTACCTCGACCAGTGGGGGCGCTGCGACAGCACGGGCAGCAACTGCTTCACGATCGCCACCGGAGCCAGCTACGCCCTTCAGCCTGCGGACGGCAACCATACGATCCGGGTGCGCGAGTCCGCGTCCAACCTGGGAGGCAGCGGGGCGTTCGCATACTCGACGGCGACCGCAGTTGTCGCGCCGGCGACGAGCACGGAGGGCTCAGCGCGCGGCACGCCTTCCGGCACGACACCCGTCAGCCCCCCGCCCATCCAGGGCGTGCTCGCGTCGGGTGCGGCGCTGCCCAGCGTCGCGCAGCTGAAGGCGCTGCTCGCGCACCTGCTCGCGCCGGCGGGAAGGGGCGCGCGCATCGGCGCGTTGCTCAAGCGCGGGAGCTACTCGGCCTCGTTTAGGGCGCTCACCGCCGGCCGGCTCACGATCTCGTGGTTCGTCGTACCGAGGGGCGCCCATCTCGCGGCAGCGAAGCCGATCCTGGTGGCGGCCGGCCGGGTGTCGCCGGCGGCGGCTGGCCCGGCGAGCATCAAGGTACGGCTGACGTCAAAGGGCCGCCGGCTGCTGGCGCACGCGCACCGGCTGAAGATCACCGTCAAGGGCACGTTGGCGGCGAGCGGCCAGAGCACGATCAGCGCAAAGCGTGCCGTCACGCTGAAGCGCTGAGCGCCATAAGATGCGGCCGCGTCGATGGAACAGTTGCAAGCGATCGCCAAGCGCCTCGAGGAGGTGCTTGGCGAGCCGCTGAGCGGGACGCTGCGGCGCCTGAGCAGCGGTGCCTCGCGCGAGACGTTCGCGCTGAGCACGGCGTCGCACGGCGATCTGATCGCCCAGCTCGATCCGGCCGCGGCGGGTCGCGAGCAGCGCCCGTCGCAGGCGCCGCTGCTCGAAGCGGCAGCAGATGCGGGCGTCCCGGTCGCGCGCGTGGTGGCGCGCGGCAGCGGCGATCGGGTGCTCGGCGCGAGCTGGACGGTGCTCGAGGCGCTCAGCGGCACGAGCGATCCGGCGCGGATCCTGGCCGCGGAAGGCGTGCCGCAGCCGGCGCAGCTGATCGACAGCGTCGCGGCGGCGCTCGCTGCGATCCACCGCATGCCCGCCGACCCGGCGCTTGCGCCTGTCGTCGATGACCCGCTGGCGCAGGTGCGCAGCTGGCACGACGGCCTCGGCGAGCCGCACGCCGTCTTCGAGCTCGCGTTTCGCGCACTCGAGCGCGAGCGCCCGCGCAGGGGCCCGCAGGTGCTCGTGCACGGCGATTTCAGGATGGGCAACCTGATGGTCGGTCCGAGCGGCGTGACGGGGGTGCTCGACTGGGAGCTCACGCACCTCGGCGAGCCGATCGAGGATCTCGGCTGGCTGTGCGTGCCTGCGTGGCGCTTCACACGTCCCGACCGGCCCGCAGCGGGGCTGGCGACGCGCGAGCAGCTGATCGCCGCCTACGAGCGCCACGCGGGCGTCGAGGTCGACGGCGAGGCGCTCGCCTGGTGGGAGCTGCTCGGCACGCTCCGTTGGGGGGTGATCTGCGTGATGCAGGCCTTCAGCCACCTCTCTGGCGCGCGGCGCTCGATCGAGCACGCGGTCATCGGCCGGCGGGCGTGCGAGGTCGAGTGGGACCTGCTCGAGCAGCTCGATCCGCAGAGCGCGGGCGGCTCGCACGAGACCGCCCCGGCGCCCGCTCGCCCACGCGCGCCGGGCACCCCAACGGCCCGTGCGCCCGCTCGCCCGCAAGCGCCGCAGCCGCCAGGTGAACCCGGCCCGCCCGCCGCAGCACCCGCTCCCGCACCCACTCCTCTGCACGACCGTCCGACGGCGCTCGAGCTCCTGCACGCGGCGCGCGGCGCGCTGGGCGACGACGTGCTGCCAGCGCTCGAGGGGCGGGCGGCGTTCCAGGTTCGCGTCACGATGCGCGCGCTGGGGATGGTCGCGCGAGAGCTCGAGCACGGTCCGGATCACGCCGCGGTGCACGCCGCGGTGCTCGAGAGCGTGGGCGTGGCCGATGAGGACGATTTTGCCGCGGCGATCCGCGACGGGCGCCTGGACGGCAGCGAGGCCGAGGTGCTGGCTGCGCTGCGCGCTGTGGTGCGGGCGAAGCTCGAGGTGGCAAACCCGAGGTACCTGGAGGCGAGCTCCGCGGCGCCGACGGAGCAGCGGACGGGGACGGAGCAGCGGACGAGGAAGGAGAAGACATGAGCGAAGAGCTGCCGGCAGAGATCACGGCGTTGCTCGAGGAGATCGACGAGTTCATCCGCACCGAGATCGGGCCGCTGGAAGAGGAAGGCGACAACGCGCGCTTCTTCGACCACCGCCGCGAGTATGCGCGAACGGACTTCGAGGCGGGCGGAATCCCTAGCGCTGAGTGGGAGGCGCTGCTGGAGGAGATGATGGAGCGCGCCGACCGGGCGGGCCTGTGGCGCTTCGCCCTGCCGAGGGAGCTGGGCGGGCGCGAGGGCTCGAACTTCGCGATGGCGGTCGTGCGCGAGCACCTCAACCGCCTTGGCATCGGCCTGCACAACGACCCGCAGTCGGAGATCTCGATGATCGGCAACTTCCCGACGGTGATCCTCGCGCACGAGTTCGGCACGCCGGCGCAGCGGGAGGTTTTCGTGCAGGGCGCTCTACGCCGCGAGGTGGGCCTGGCGTTCGGGCTCACGGAGCCAGGCCACGGCTCGGACGCCACGCGGCTTGAGACGACGGCGCGACGCGATGGCGATGAGTGGGTGATCGACGGAGTCAAGCGCTTCAACTCGGGGATGCACCGCGCGAGCCACGACCTCGTCTTCGCGCGCACGTCGGGCTCGCCTGGCGAGCCTCTGGGCATCACGGCGTTCATCGTCCCGCGGGAGGCGCATGGCCTGAGCGTGGACTTCTACTGGTGGACGTTCAACATGCCCACCGACCACGCGGAGGTCACGCTGAAGGACGTGCGCGTGGGCGATGAGGCAATCCTCGGCGAGCTCGACAGGGGTCTTGCGCTGGCGCAGCGCTTCGTGCACGAGAACCGCATCCGGCAGGCCGCCTCGAGCCTCGGCGCGGCCGCGTTCTGCATCGACGAGGCGGTCAAGTGGGCGCGCGAGCGCGAGGTGTGGGGCAAGCCGCTGTGGCAGAACCAGGGCATCCAGTTCCCGCTCGCGGAGCTGTGGACGGACTGCGAGCTGGTGCGCGGGCTCGTGCGCAAGACGGCCGCGGCGCTCGACCGACAGCACCACATGGAGGTCACGCACCTGGTGGCGATGGCCAACTACCGCGCCAACCGCCTCGCGTGCGAGGCGGCCGACCGCGCGATGCAGACTTGCGGCGGCATGGGCTATACGCGCCACATGCCCTTCGAGCACATCTACAGACACCACCGCCGCTACCGGATCACGGAGGGCTCGGAGGAGGTGCAGATAAGGAAGGTCGGCTACGAGCTGTTCAAGCGCTGAGCGGGAGGTTTCTGCCGCGAGTCGTCATCTGGCGCGCGAGGCGGCGGCGGCCCGCTGCGGCGGACCCACCCGCTCGCGCAACCAGCGCACGAGCGGCGCGGCGGCGTCGAGCTCGGCGCGGATGCGCTTCCCGGCCTGCGGGCGGTGCAGCCAGGAGCCGAGCTCGTGGCGGCGGGCGACGGTCAGCCGCCGGCGCCTGAGCAGCTCCGCGCGGGGATGGTCGGGCGAGTAGCCGCGCGGCGTGCGCACGAGGTCCGGCTCGTTCAGCTCCAGGCCTGCGGCACGCGCGCGCGAGATGGCGCGCGTCAGCGCAGCCGCGCTGCGGCCCGAATCTACGGCCGCGCGCAGGCGCTCGACCTGGTCGGGCATCGGGTTGTGCAGCCCGGCGGCGATGAGCAGGCCGTCGAGTGAGAGCTCGACGTAGAAGCCTCCGGCGCCCTCGTAGCCGATGGCGAGGCCCACCTGCTCCTTGATCGGCGGCCCGGGGCGAAAGCGCGTGTCGTTCCAGGGCCGGAACAGGCGCGGGCGGCCGAGGGCGGAGAGGTCCTCGCCGAGAGCGGCGGCCGGCGCACGCAGGTGCTCCTCGTAGCGCGCGCGGTTGGCCTTGAACCACTCGCGGTCGTTGTTGTCCTCGAGCTCGCGCAGGAACTCGATCGCCTCGACTGGAAAGCCGCGGAACCGCGCCATCGCACAAGATCATGCCGCGGCGCACCATCGGCGTGCCTCGCGCTCGCGCTCGACGTCGGCCAGCAGCTCGAGGCGGAGCGCGTGCGGGCCGGCCTGAGCGGGATGCCTCACGGAGGCAGCACGGTCAATCCCACGACCCCGATCGCGAACACGGCGATCGCGAGGATCGAGTCTGGCCCGAGCCTCGCGATGCACTTGAACGGGCGCCCGACGACCCCGATCACGTAGACGGCCGTGAGCGCGACGCCGAGCGAGGCCAGCCAGCTGTTCAGCCGCCCGGTGGTGGGAAGCACGGGTTTGCCGGCGATGAGATCGGCGAGCAGGAACAGGCACAGCTGGAAGGCGTTGCCGCCGAAGATGTCGCCGATCGCGAGCGCGTTGTCTCCGAGCTTGACCGCGGCGATGCCGGAGCTGATCTCGGGCAGCGCGGTGACGGTCGCCAGCACCGTCGCGCCGAAGATGACGCCGTTGACGCCCGCCCTGCTCGCGAGCGTGTTGCCGCTGAGCTCGAGACCGACACCCGCAACGAGGGTGACTGCGCAGGCGGCGGCGAACAGGCCGGCGATCACGAGCGTCGAGCGCCCGGGGAACGGGTGCTTTCCCTCCACTCGCTTCTCGCGCCTGCTGCGCCGTCCGGGCCGGCTGCCGGGCATCGAGACGCTCCAGCGAGGCGCTTTGCGCACGCGGTTGATCACGTATACGCCCACGAGCCACACGACCACGATCGCGATCGATGCCGGGCTGACGACGCCGCCGATCGCGGTCGAGCGTTCGAGCAGCGCGCCCATCAGCACCCCGGAGACGACGAGCACGACAAGCATGCCCTCGAGCACCGGCGTAAGCGCTCCGATCAGGTAGGTGAGTGGGCGCTCGCGCCCGGCGGCGATGTCGCACACGACGAGCACCATCGTCTGCACGGCGATTCCCCCGATCAGGTTGCCGGCCGCGAGGCCGAGGTTGCCCTGCGCGGCGGCCGAGACGGTGATCGCGAGCTCGGGCAGGCTGCCGGCGATCGCGAGCAGCAGGATGCCGCCGAGCTCCTCGCCCAGACCGAGCCGGAAGTCGAGCGCGTCGGTCGCCTTCGAGAGGTTGACGCCCGCCAGCCACGTCGCGCCGGCGCCGGCCACGAACACGACCACCAGCCACGGCGTGGCAAGGGAGGACATGACGAGTGCCCATTTCGCCGACGTGTACCGGTTTCCCTACGTCACCGCGCGGACGCGGGAGGGGTTGCGCACGACCCCGAACGTGGCGCCGAGGACGCCTCTGGGCTCCGAGGCCGGGGGCCGGCGCTGGCTATCGTCGCCTGCGCCAGCCGTAGCGCGCGCGCAGGGCGAAGCCGACGGCGAGCGCCGACCAGACGACCGCCACCACCCACGTCCCTTTCGCCGCGGACAGCGCGGCCACCGCGAGCGAGGCGGTGCCTGCGCAGACCGAGAACCAGAAGTCGGCCACGGCCGAGGTGTAGCGCAGTCCAGGCGCTACCAGCGCCGCCGCGCGCGCACGGACTCGAGCACGTAGCCGGCGAGCGAGATCGGCGACATCACGAACTGGTAGCAGAAGAAGTAGAAGAGCAGGCCGATGCCGTTCTTGCGCACGCGCAGGTTGACCGTCGAGAAGACGTGGCGCTGGTGCACGAACATGACGCCGCCGAGCAGCGCGTTGAGCGGCAGCACGAGCAGCGTCATCGGGCCGACGATGGCGAAGTTCCCCGTTGCCGCCAACGCGACGCCGGGGACGAACCCCAGCGTGAAGCATGCGTCGAGGAAGGGAAAGACGAAGTTGCCGGCGACGGAGTGGGAGTAGAAGTTCAGGCTCTTGAGCAGGCCGAAGCCGTGGTCGCGCAGCCCCTCGATCATCCCGCGCGCCCAGCGCCGGCGCTGGCGCGCGAACGCCCTCCAGTCGGCGGGCGCCTCGGTGAAGGCGACGGCGGTCGGCTCGAACACGCTGCGCCCGCCCTGGGCGAGCATGCGCCAGGTCAGCACGATGTCCTCGCCGATGCGGTTCGGCCAGCCCCCGGCGAGCTTGAGCGCGGTCGTGTCGTAGACGCTGAAGGCGCCCTGCGCGACGAGCGTGCCCTGCAGCAGCGCCTGCGCGCGCTTGACGCTTGCGATGCCGAGGAAGTAGTCCCACTCCTGCGCGCGCGTGAGCAGGTTCTGGCGCGAGTTGCGCACCAGTACCGACCCTGCGACGGCGATCGTGTCGGGCGGCGAGGCGGCCAGGCGCGCGACGGCGCGCTTGAGCGAGTAGGGCATGAGCAGCGTGTCGGCGTCGATCGTGGCCACGAGCGGGGCGTTGATCGTCTCCAGGGCGGCGTTCAGGGCTTCGGCCTTGCCCCCGTGATCGACCTCTAGCAGCCGCACGCGCCCATTGCGCGCGGCATATGAAGCGACAATGTCCCGTGTTCGGTCGCTCGACCCGTCGTCGGCGACCACGATCTGGAAGCGGCCCGGGTAGTCGCCACGCAACGCGTAGTCGAGCGTCTCGGCGATCGACTCCTCCTCGTTGTATGCGGCGATCAGCAGCGCGACTTCCGGAAAGGCGACGTCGAAGCGAAGCTGCGGCGGCTGGTCGAGCAGGATCGAGCTGAGCAGCTGGATGTTCAGGTACCCGGGTATCAGCGCGACGCCCGCGATCAGCACGACTGCGCCCGCGGGCGAGAGGTCGTGGCCGAGAGAGCTGATCCAGCCGCGCGAGAGCCACAGCGAGAAGCCCACCCACAGAAAGCCGGCGAGAACGGTCAGCGCGACGCGCAGCTTGAGCGGGACGTACAGCTTGCGCCACGACCGTCCCTCGATGCCGGCCGGCGACGCGACTGGTACGCGCTCGGGGAGCGGTGGCCCAGGCCGGTGTGCGCGCGCGGGGCCGGGCAGGGACGAGCCGACGATGGCGGGTTTCTTGCCGAGGAGTCGCATGGTGTGGGCGGTGCTGCGCTACGCCCCTTATCGACGCTGCCCGGCTGTTTCTGAAGGAGGCTGTGCGCGATCGCGCGCGAAGTACGCGCTCGGCGCAAGCTCACGCGACGCGCGCGCTCCGGTGCAGTCGCGAGCGAGCTCGATTGACGCGCGCGGCGGCGCCCCATATCGTGCCCGTCGTGGATTGCAGGGTCGTGTGCATCTCCAGCGAGGACGGGTCCGGCGGGCAGCAGGCGGCGGAGCGCGTCGCCAAGGCGCTCGACTTCCGCTTGATCGACGAGGACATCGTCGAGCGCGCGGCCGTGGAGGCGGGGGTCGAGGAGATGGTCGTCGCCGACGTGGAGCGGCGCAAGTCGACCCTGGTGAGGCTGATCGAGGGCATCGGCACCTCCGGTGTCGGAGCCGGATACGTGCTCACACCGCCATACGCGCCCGGCCGCGAGCCGGCGAGCGACGAGCTGCGCGGCCTCATCCGCTCGGTGATCGAGGACACGGCTGCGCAAGGCAAAGCGGTGATCGTCTCCCACGCGGCCTCGTTCGCGCTGGGCGGGCGCGAGGACGTCCTTCGCGCGCTGGTAACGGCGTCGCCGCAGACGCGCACGCGCCGGCTGGCAGATTCCCTCGGCGAGGACGAGGGCGATGCCTCCAAGGCGCTCAAGCGCGGCGACGCGGGGCGCGCGGACTACATCAAGCGCTTTTACGGCGTCTCTCGGGAGCTGCCGTGCCACTACGACATCGTGGTGAACACCGACAAGCTCTCCTTCGAGGACGCCGCCGCGCTGATCGTGCAGGCGGCAGGCGGAGCTAGGCCTCGCTAGGGCTAACGTGGCCCGGGGGGCCCGTCCTGGGCCCCCCGGTGACCGCTTGTTGAACCAGCCGCGAGGCGGAAGGCTCGCGGCTGGTTCGTTCGGTTCGAACTAGCTGCCCGCTTTTTCTTTGAGCAGTTTGGCGCCGCCTGAGACGCAGCGGCTGAACGGCGTGCCGGGCGTGCCGGCGACGTGCTTTTTGCTCTCGTCCTTGCACGCGGTGCGAGGGTTCTTGACCGATCCGTTCGCGAGCTTCGCCATATCGGTCACGCATTTGGAGAACGGCGTGCCGGGCGTGCCGGCGACGTGCTTTTTGCTCTGCCCCTGACAGAACTTCCCGTAAGCCTTCGCCTTAGCCGGCAAACTGGCTTTCGGGCCGGGCGTCGCGGGCTTGTGCGAGTGCGTGCTGGCGGGCGTGGTCGCGGGCGGTCCGGTGGAGTGTCCGCTGGAACCGCTGGCGAGCGCCAGGGCGGGGGCAATGCCAAGCGCCATCGTGGCGGTGAGCACTGCGAGCTTGTGGACCTTCATGATGCCTCCCTGCTGGAAGCCACGGCCTGGGCGAAGATCTCGCACCAGGCCTTTGTTCTGCGCATCCGCCTGTGACGGAATCGCCTTGTGTCGGTTGCGACAACGTGCCGGTAGGCCGAGAGTCAGACGCTAGTGCGCTGAGGGCGGCGCGCGATATGGCCGAGAGGTCGCGGGGGGCCCATCCAGGGCCCCCCGGCGACCGCTCTTTGAACGTAGGCCACCCGGGTGTGGGGGGCGGCCCGCTCGTTCAGTTCGGTCTTCGTTGACGGTACGCGTTCATCCGGGGGGGAACAAACGCGCGTTGGTGCGTCGGTGCAGCAACGAGCTGGCATCGGAGAAGTCAGGGTCTAACTCGCTTGCATCGATCGGCAGGCCCGCGCCGAACGTCTCGTCGACGCTCTGCCCGCCCGCTTGCGCAGTAGGCTGAGCAGATGGCCTCGACGGTCTCGCGGGGAGAAGCCCCGGCCGCGCCGCTGCGCGGCGAGCTGCGTTACGGCTTTGAGCTCGCGCGCCTACTCGCCGACCGCGACTTCCGCCGGCCCGTCCGTCGCCAGGACGGGCCGCCGGTGCTGCTCATACCTGGATTTATGGCGGGGGATCAGTCGCTGAGCGTGCTCGCGGGCTGGCTGCGCAGGCGCGGCTCGCGCACATCGGGGGCTGGGATGGTGCTGAACGCGGACTGTGCCGAGCGCGCGGTCGGTGCCGTGGAATCCCGCCTGCGGCGCCTTGCCGATCGAGCGGGCCGGCCGGCGCTCCTGATCGGGCAGAGCCGCGGCGGCGCGCTGGCGCGCGTGGCGGCGCAGCGCAACCCCGAGCTGGCATGTGCGGTCGTGATGCTCGGCTCCCCGGTGGTGGCGCCGTTGGACGTGGGGCCGGCCGTCATCAGCGCGGTGCGCTCGATTGCATGGCTGGGCGATCTCGGCGTACCCGGAATGCTGTCGAGCGAATGTCGTGACGGCGCTTGCTGCGCGGCCTTCCGCGAGGATCTGCGGGCCCCGATGCCGGCGCGGGTGCGGGCGGTGTCGATCTACTCGCGGAGCGACGGGATCGTCTCCTGGGAGGCGTGCCTCGACCCAGGTGCAGAGCATGTCGAGGTCGAGTCGAGCCACACGGGGATGTCCGTCAACCTGGGGGTCTACAGGCTGCTCGCGTGGGTGCTCGATGAGGAGGGGCAGCGATGGAGTGGATGAGCCCCATGGACGCCTCGTTCCTTCACATCGAGGGCCCCATGCACCCGATGCATGTCGGCGGGGTGAGCATCTTCGAGGGTCCCGCGCCGCCGTTCGAGCGCTTCGAGGAGATGGTGGCGGGCAAGCTGAGCCTGGTCCCGCGCTATCGCCAGAAGGTGCGCTTCGTACCGCTGGGGCTCGGCCGCCCGGTCTGGATCGACGATCCGCACTTCAACCTCTCCTACCACCTGCGCCACACTGCTCTGCCCGCGCCCGGCAGCGAGAAGCAGCTCCGGCGCACGGCCGCACGCATCTTCGCGCAGCACCTCGACCGCACCAAGCCGCTGTGGGAGATCTGGCTGGTCGAGGGGCTGAGCAAGAGCCGCTGGGCGCTGCTCTCGAAGGTGCACCACTGCATGGTCGACGGAGTCTCGGCGAGCGACCTCATGTCGGTCATGTTCGAGGCCGACGGCGCGCGCTCTGCAGCGCCGCAGCGCAGGGCGGCCGCGTGGGAGCCGGCGCCAGAGCCGGGCGGCACCGCGCTGGCAATGCGCACGCTCGTGCGCCGCACGCTCAACCCCACCGAGCAGCTGCGCAGCGTGCGCGCGGCAACGCGCGCGCCCCGCGCCACGCTGAGCGCAGCACGCGACGTGCTCTCAGGCGTTACCTCGGCGGCGCGCGTGATGCGCCCCACCGACAGCACCTCGCTCACCGGACCGATCGGGCCGCACCGGACGTGGAGCTGCGCGCAGCTGCGGCTCAGCGACGTCAAGTCCGTACGCGCGACGCTCGGAGGGACCGTCAACGACGTCGTCCTTGCGATCGTCTCGGGCGGACTTCGCGATCTGCTGCATGCGCGCGGCGAGCTCGTCGCCGACTGCTCGATTCGCGCGCTCGTCCCCGTGTCGGTGCGCCGGGCGAGCGAACGCGGCCTGTACAACAACCGTGTCTCGGCCATGTTCGCCGAGCTTCCTGTCGGCGTCCCCGACCCGGCGAGTCGCCTCGATCTCATCCGCGTGCAGATGGATGGCCTCAAGCAATCCAAGCAGGCCGTCGCGGGCGACATCCTCACCTCGCTCTCGGGCTTCGCGCCGCCGATGCTGCTCGCGCTCGGCGCTCGCCTGGCGGCGCGGTCTCCCTCACTCGGCGTGCAGACGGGCGTCACCAATGTTCCGGGTCCCCAGCAGCCGCTGCAGACGCTCGGGCGACGGCTGCTGGAGTCCTTCCCGTTCGTCCCTTTGATCGGCAACGTGCGGATCTCGATCGCGATCTTCTCCTACGACGGCGGTCTGTACTTTGGCGTGACGGGCGACTACGACAGCTCGAGCGACATCGATGTCCTCACCGCGGGCGTGGAGCGTTCGATGGCCGAGCTGTTGAGCATCAGCGCGCCGGCGCCGAGCAAGCGACCGAGCGGCAAGAAGCACGCCAAGCCGGCGAAGGGCCGCAAGAAGGCGCGCCGCGAAGCCGCGAACCCACGCGTCGCCTCAGCACCTGAAGCCGCCGGCTGGTAGCCGCCGGCCTAGCTGGGAGCGCTAGCGCGTGATGTGCAGGGGAGTGCCGACCGACAGAAGCGGCGCCAGCTGCGCAAGATCGCGGTTGCGCAGGCGCATGCAGCCGTGCGAGGGGTCGCCGGGTATCAGTTGCGGTTCGCCGAAGTCGCCATGGATGCCAACGACGCCACCGCCGGGCCAGTCCGTCAGCCTCGAGTAGTCCGAGGTCCCGATCGCGTAGGGCCAGTATGGGTTGCTGCGGCTGCTGAGCTTGAAGATCTCGCGAATCCAGAAGTGTCCCGGCGGTGTTGGCGTGCTCGGCTTGCCCACGCCGACTGGATAGTTGAAGCGCAGCTTGCCCTTGTAGAAAGCCTTGATCCGCCGCGCGCTGAGGCTGACCTGGAGCAGCCAGCGCGTGACGCGGAATTCCCCGAGCGCTTCGCGCGAGACCCAGCCGATGCGACCGTTCGGTCGCCCGGGTACGCGCATGCGCACCCACACATCGCCGTGGGCGTCGGTGAAGCTCGACAGCAGCAGGTAGACCTCGGGATAGCCGTCCTCGGTCGCCAGGCGGGTGCGCGCGATCGTGCGCGACTTCGCCAGCGGCTGTGCGCGGATGCTCACTTCCGCCACCGGGTGGGCCCACGTGGTCAGCGTACCCTCGTTCGAGAGGACCACTGGCTTGGACGGCTGCGGCGCGGGCGCAGGTGCTGGTTCGGGCGTCGGCGGCGACGTCGTTTGCGGTGTCGGCGTGGCGATCGTCGACGGTGCTGGGCGAGGCGCCGGCTGTTCGGTGCCCGAGGACGCCAGCGCGCCAGGTGCGAACGCGATGGCCTGAGCAAGCGCGATCATGCCGCCCGCCAGCGCCAGGTGTCGCCTACCGGCACTCATGGCCCCGCTCGATGCGCCCGTGCCCGGTGCCTCAGCCCGTGAACTTGGGCCGAGGCGGGCGGCAGCGGAAGATCAGCACGCGGAGCGTCTTCGGCTTGGTCTGGCTGCTGGGCGCGTAGACCACGACGACCGTCACCCGGTGCACGCCGAAGCGGAGCTTGCCTGCCTTGACCTTGATCCCGTAGCGCCCGGTCTTGTCCGCCTTGGTGAGGGTCTTGACCTTGCGCCCGTCCAGGTAGAACGTGGCCGAGACGATCTGGCGTCCCGTGACGAAGACCGGGGTTGTGCGCGCCACGCATGCCGCCGGGCCGTGGGGTGCCGCCAGGCCGGAGATGACCTGGGCAGCAAGCGCGTGGACTGCCGGCGGCGGGACGGGCACAGAGCCGATCACGACCGGCTCATCGGCGCAGCCGCTCTTGGCTTCCTTGTTGTTGGAGTCGCCGGAGTAGGCGGCCACCCAGTAGTAGGTGCCGGCCTGCGTCGGGCTGGCGCCCTGGGGGGTTGCGTATTCGCCGTCGCCGGAGACCGAGACGGGGCCGTCGGAGGCCACCAGGCCGCCTTCGGAGGCGTCGCAGCTCT
>VAXW01000005.1 GCA_005884115.1 Actinomycetota bacterium | reverse complement strand
CCGCGCAAGCGCGCCCTTCTCCGCGAGACGGCTCATCACGGTCATCACCGTGGTGTACGCGAGCGGCTCGGCGCGCCCCTCGTTCAGATGGCCCATGACCTTGCGCACCGTCACCGGAGCCCGGGCCGCCCAGACGGCGTCCATTACCTCCGCCTCAAGCGGTCCGAACCTGCCGCCTCCCCTAGCCGTCTGCTTGGCCACAAGCACAGACTACTACGATTAGGTCGTAGTAATGCACGCCGCCTCGAGGGCCCTACCGAAGCGCCCCACCTTTACGTCAGCGGCTGCTACCGACCCTGTCAGCAGCCTCGCGGTATATGCGGCGAGATGCGAGAGGGATCGCGCGGGCGATCACTCGCGAGTGTCCGCGAAGCCGCAGGAGCTAGTCCCGCGGCGCGCCCGCTTGCCCGCCCAGCTTGGCTCGGTGCTGACCTGCAGCGGCCCTGCGACGTGCGTCGGGAGTGGGCGATCGCACGCCGAGATGACCGACGCCGGTTTCGGCGGATCCGTTAGGATACTACGCATGCGTCGTAGGTGGGAGGGCCCCGTCGATTTCGCAGCGGAAGGATTGCTCGACGGATGCGAGGGTGATGCGCGCGAGGCGCGGATCGCTTTGCTTGAGCAGCTGTTCGCCGACGGCGCCTCGCTCGATGAGGTGCGGCGAGCGATCGCTGAGGACCGTCTCGTGACCCTTCGGGTCGAGCGCGTGATGACAGGCGAAGGGAGGTACACGCAGCGCCAGCTAGCGGAGCTTGCACAAGTCCCGCTGAATGTCTTGCTCGACTTTCGCCACGCGCTGGGGTTGGCGCGACCCGATCCCGACGATCCGGCGTTTACCGACCACGATCTGGAGGCCGCGCGCTTCCTCGGTCGACTGCTGGGCGCGGGGCTCCCGCACGACGAGCTGCTGGACGTGAGCCGGGTTCTGGGCCGCGGCCTTTCTCGCGGCGCGGATGCCATCAGGGGTCTGCTCGGGCGGAGGTTCGTGGCCACCGCCGCTGACGAGTGGGAGCTGGCGCTGCTGAATACCCAGGCCGCCGACCAGCTCCTGCCGCTAACGGGGCCCCTGCTGCAGTACATCTTGCGACTTCACCTGATCGACCAGGTACGCAGTGACGTGGCCGGCATCTCCGACATGCTCGCCGCCGGGCGCATGCCGGGCAGCCGTCGCGTGGTGGTGTGCTTCGCTGACCTGGTCGGCTTCACCGAACTCGGGCAGCGCTTGAATGTCGAGGACGTCGGCGCCCTGGCAACCCGGCTCGAGGAGATGACTAGCGCCGTTGTGGAGCCGCCCGTGCGGCTGATCAAGACGATCGGCGACGCCGTCATGCTGGTCTCCAACGAGGCTGAGCCAATCGTCGACACCGCCCTTCGGCTGGTGGCGAGTGCTCGGGGGGCAGGCGGCGAGTTCCCGTCGCTGCGAGCCGGGATTGCGTGCGGTATCGCCGTCAACCGCGCCGGCGACTGGTATGGGCCTCCGGTGAATCTCGCGAGCCGCATCACGGCCGTCGCGCCTGCTCACGCCGTTGTTGCGACTACTGAGGTCCGAGATGCGGCCCGCGGGCGTCGGTGGAGGCCGACCGGCAAGGTGCGCTTGAAGGGGATCACCGGGGAAGTCGCGCTGTTCCAGGCAAGTTGAGGTCTCGTCGAAAGACGCGCATCGCCGACGCCACACCATCGCGGGCTAGGAGCGCGCCGGCGGCGCTTCGGACTCCGCTCACGGAGATCGAGCGCCCATCATCTCGCTGCATCACGCCACCGGTGCTAACCGCCGACCGCTCCCGGACTCGCCCCGCACGCAGCACGTCGTCCATAACACCGCTCACCGACCTCCGACATCAGGCTCTCTCCATCCTCCTCGACGACCGCCAAAGGCATCCCTGCCGCTCGCTCCGCTACCGCTCCGCATCGCGGCACACAGTTGCACCAAATGGTGCGTCGAATACACGCGGCGGGCAGCTCAGCGACGCTTGGCCGGCAAGTCGGTGTCGCCTCCCTCCCACACGGACCCGCGTGACCGCTGAGAGCTCCTTCGGGGGCTGCTGGTCGTCGGTGTCCAGACGTCGCGGCGCGTCGCGAGCGACCTGCTTTCGGCACTTGCGCGCTCAAGGAGAGCGTCGAGGTCCTCGCTTCGCACGCGGAACGCACAGCCGACGCGTACCGCCGGCAGCGCGCCGCCGTCGATCCAGTTGCGGATCGTCTGTGCGGTGACCTGGAACTGCTCGGCGACCTGGGGAACGGTGAGGAGCTGTCGCTCTCGGGTGGTCAATGGTCTGGCGGGCTCCTCCCGGCGAGATCGTCTGCCTAATGGGGGCCCCTCAACGCATCAGGGTCAGGTGTTACCCACGAGCGTTACCCATTCCCGATCCCGGAGCCTTCTCACCTGAGCGACCTGCACCAAAGAAGCCGATTTGCAGGCCTTTCTTGAGAGCGGATGATGGGATTCGAACCCACGACCTTCGCCATGGCAAGGCGACGCTCTAGCCAACTGAGCTACATCCGCGCGACCTCGCCATTCTAGACCTCAGCAGGGCGTGCGTTGCAAACGCTCAGAGCACTCGGCGAGCAGCGCCGGCTCGCAGGCGGGCTCCGCTCGTATCCGCGCGGCGGGGAGTCCCGCGAGCCTTCTAGCCTTTGAACGTCGAGCGCCCGGCGTCTCCAAAGGGCTCATCCCGCGCCCGCACCGCCTCCCGGTAACCATCCTCGGCGGCGCGTCGCTGGAAGGCGTAGCCCTCCGACGTATGCCTGGTGATGCCGTCGAAAACCGAGCCGAGCACCTGCGTCGTGTGCAGGCCTTGCGCATACATGCTCTGGTTGACGAGCAGCTTCATCATCATCAGCTGGTTGAGCGGCAGGCGAGCGATCCTCGAGAGCAGCGACTCCGTGCGCTCGTCGAGCTCCTCGGGCGCGGGCGCGTCGATCGCCAGGCCCCATTCAACCGCCTCCGCCCCCGACAGCGAGTCGCCGGTGAAAAGCAGTCTCTTTGCGCGCTGAGCGCCGATGCGGTACGCCCATAGCGCAGTCGTCGGGGAGCCCCACACGCGCGCTGGCGGATAGCCGATCTTGGCGTCCGCCGCGATCACCAGCAAGTCAGAGCACAGCGCCATATCGGTGCCGCCTGCGACGCAGAAACCGTGGACCTTGCACACGACGGGCTTGCCACAGTGGAACAGGCTCATGAACGCACGGGCGTTGCGGCTCATCATCGCGTAGTCGAGCATCGAGTCCCATGTGCGGGCAGGATCGTGGTTTGCGCCGATCACTGCCGGATCCAGCGGAGAGCCGACGGGCGCTTCCGAGCCTCGGGAGCCCGCCTGCCCCGCTCCGCCCATGCCCTCGGCGCTCTCGACGAGGTCATAGCCACCGCAGAATCCGCTGCCATTGCCTGAGAGCAGCAGCACATGCACGTCCGGGTCCAGGTCCGCACGCTCCACGCCGGCGGCCAGCTGCTCGATCATCTCGCGCGTGATCGCGTTGCCCCGCTCGGGTCGGTCCAGCGTGAGGCGCGCTATCCGGCCGGTCACCTCGTAGTGAACGCTTGGCCTGTCGGCCATTCGCCGATCCTATATCCGGCGCGAGCGTTCGGCCTCGGCCCCCCGGTCGAGCCTGCGGGCGAATGAGATACTTAGCGAGGTGCTCAGCGACGGCTTTACTCGCGCCTGTCGACGTCGATGCCCGATCGTTGGTTGACGCTGGTTGGGAAGCTCAACGTGCCCCTCTACCGTGCCAGCGGCGGCCGCCTGATGGGCAAAGTCGGACGCCCGCTCCCGTGCTCCTGCTGACCTCGACCGGACGGCGCTGGGGCCAGCGGCGGACCGCGCCGGTGCTTTACCTACCCGACGGCGACCGCCTTATCGTGATCGGCTCCAACGCCGGGAACGAGCGCGAGCCCGCCTGGTCGCTGAACTTGAAGGCCAACTCCGAGGCCGAGGTCGAGGTGGGCCGCAAGCGCACGCAGGTGCGCGCGCGCATCGCCGACGGCGACGAGCGCACCCAGCTGTGGACGCGGTTCAAAGCGCTGTTCGGGGGCTTCGACCACTACCGCGAGCGCACCGCACGCGACATCGCCGTGTTCGTGCTAGAACCCGTCGCCGGCTCCAGCTAGGCGTGCATGCGGCGCCTCGGGTCAGGCGGCTGCGCGCCGAGCGGCCGTGGCAGGAGCATCGACGCTTCTACGTCGATCTGTTCGCGGACCCCGGAGTCCTGGCGGCTGTTTGGCCGCGCGTGACCAGCCGCAAGCAAGCGGAAGCGGACGCGCTGCAGCTGCTGGCCGCCGACGTTCGCCACTGGCAACGGCGCTCGTTCGGCCCATGGGTGTTCTTCGAGTCTGCCAGCGGCCTGTTCGTCGGACGCGGCGGGCTGCGCGCGACCGCGCTGGCGGGGCGCCCGTGCGTTGAGCTCCTGTACGCGGTGCGACCCGATCGCTGGGGCCGAGGCTACGCGACCGAGATGTCGGCGCTGGCCATCACGCGCGCACGCGAGCTCGGGTTCAGCGAGGTCGTCGGGCTCGCGGCGGTGAGCAACCGTGCGTCGCGACGCGTGCTGGAGAAGACGGGCATGCGGTTCGACTCCGACACCATCGAGCGCGCGGGGCTTGCGCACTGGGTCGGGCGCTGGCGCGCGATCGTCTAGCCTTTGCC
The DNA here is from genome assembly GCA_005884115.1 of Actinomycetota bacterium. Classification (GTDB taxonomy): domain Bacteria; phylum Actinomycetota; class Thermoleophilia; order Solirubrobacterales; family Solirubrobacteraceae; genus Palsa-744. The sequence continues at coordinate 1,198,029 of VAXW01000005.1, read as the reverse complement.
CGGCGATGCTGTTCACGCGCAAGCAAGCTGCCAAGGTCGACGCCGACTCAGCTCTTCCCGGCCGCTCGCAGGAAATGCCGGTTCCTGACAGGCACGAGGTGCTGGGGACGCCTCTCCAGGGTCCGTTCCCCACCGGTGTGGTTGTGGCGACATTCGGGATGGGCTGCTTCTGGGGCGCGGAGCGCCTCTTCTGGCAGACCCAAGGTGTCTACACGACGGCCGTAGGCTACGCCGGCGGGTTTACCGCGAACCCCACCTACGAGGAGGTCTGCAGCGGGCGCACCGGTCATGCCGAGGCAGTTCTCGTCGCGTTCGACAGCGCCGCTACCAACTACGAGCAGATGCTGAAGCTGTTCTGGGAGGGCCACGACCCCACCCAGGGGATGCGCCAGGGCAACGACGTCGGCACGCAGTACCGCTCCGCGATCTTCTGGGGCGACGAGTCGCAGCGCACGGCCGCAGAGGACTGGCGTGCCGCGTACCAGGACGTGCTGCGCGCCGCTGGCCACGGCGAGATCACGACCGAGATCGCGCAGGCCGGCCCCTTCTACTACGCCGAGGCCTACCACCAGCAGTACCTCGCCAAGAACCCCGGCGGGTACTGCGGGCTGGGCGGCACCGGGGTCAGCTGCCCCGTGGGCATCGCGCCCGCGTCATAGTCGCGGCAAGCACGAAGCCTCATCGCTCACGGTGCTGCTGCGCCCGTGGGGCGTCCTCCCTGGCGAGGTGCCGGCCTGCTGCGCAGCCGCCCGCGTCCGCGACGGGTCCCGGCCGGCGCAAACCCGGGTGCCGCACCGGGGACGTGGGCCCTACGGAGCGGGAGTGACACCAGCGACCCCGCCGTAGCGGGGCCGCTGGTCGTTGCCGGCCCTGGAGGCGTCAGCGGGAGGAAGACGCCGCCGGACCCTAGGGCTTCCTGCCCTATGCGCCCGCAGGCGCAGCGCTGGGCTGCCACGCGTGCGGGGCGTGGGCGCCGCCGAGCGTGGGTATGTCCGAGGGGTAAACCTCGTTGCCGTGGATCGCGTGATCGCCGATCTCCAGCTCCTCGTCGGAGAGCCGCAACGGCACGAAGATGCCGATCACCTTCAGGATGATGAACGTCGCGACGCCCGTGTAGGCGATTACCCAGCCGGCCGCCTCGGCCTGCCAGCGCAGCAGCGTCCAATTCCCATGAATCACCCCGGCCTTGCCCGGGATGTTGGAGGCACCGCCTATGCCGATGTACTCAACGATGCTCGGCTCCGCGAGGAACCCGACCAGCAGCCCGCCGACGAGCCCCGCGACCCCGTGCGTATAGACCACTCCGAGCGTGTCGTCGACATTGCGGAACATCGGTGCCCGGCTGAGGAAGCGAATCGCCATCCACACCAGCGTCGAGGCGACGACACCGATGATGATCGCGCCGTAGCCGTTCACGAAGCCCGCCGCCGGCGTGATCGCGACCAGGCCCGTGATCATCCCGTTGACGGAGCCGATCAGCGACGGTTTGTCGCGGAAGATGTAGTCCCACGCGATCCACACCATCACGGCCACCGCCGTGCAGAGGTTGGTGTTTATGACCGCGGCCGATGCGTTGGCTCCGGCGTAGTAGGAGTCGCCGCCGTTGAAGCCGTTCCAGCCGAGCCACAGGAGACCGGCGCCGGCCATCACCATCAACAGGTTGTTGGGCGCGTCGACCTCGCGGTCGCGCTGCAGGCGCGGTCCGATCACCGCCGCGAACACAAAGCCCGAGACGCCCGCGGCGAGATGGATCACATAGCCGCCCGAGTAGTCGAGGGCGCCGTGCGCGGCCCAGTAGCCGCCGCCCCAGATCAGGAACGCGTTGATGGTGTACACGAACGTGATCCATACGACCACGTACGGGATCCAGGCCTTGAAGTTGACGCGCCCGAGGACCGAGCCGAGCGCGAGGATCGGCGTGATCGCCGCGAACACGAACTGGAAGTAAACGAGCGTCGCGGTCGGGAAGTGGAACGGCGGTCCTTCCGTGATCGACGGGATCAGCGCCTGGCCCTGCTCTCCCACATGGCCAAGGACGCTTCCCCCTTCGCCCCACATCGTTCCCAGGAACCCGTGGGTGCCGAACACACCCGAGCCGCTGTGGGCGATGGGGTTGCCGAAGCCCATCTTGAAGGCCCACAGACACCAGGCGATCAGCGTCAGGCAGAAGGCGACGAACGTCAGCATCATGCTGTTCACCGACCAGCGCTTCTGCATCACACCGCCATACAGGACGGCGAGGCCGGGCACGCTCATGAGCCCGACGAGCGTCGCCGCCGTCATCTGCCACGCATTGTCTCCTGAGTTAAGCCAGCTCGGGTACGCCTGCCAGGACATGTGCCTCCGTTCCTGCCGTTTGTCTTCCGACGCCGCCCCCCGCGCATGCGGACGAAGCGCACGGTCTGCCGTGGGTTATGAAATCCGCCCGGGGACCGCGCGGGTAGGGCCACCCTGGCCAAGACTTGCAGCCAGGCTTTCGACATTTGTCTAGATCGCTAGTTGGGCGCCCGAAACGGCAGGCTCGCGCGCTCGCAGGCCGCCCGCAGCTCCTGGCGGAGACCGCGAAAAGCCCCCGACGCGCAGATGCGCCGGGCCCGCGAGCCGCATGCGTGTAGCTGGGCGCCGCCGAGCGTGCTCGCGAAGGTCACATCGACGCAGTCCCGGCGCGCGGGCGCGCCGCTGGTCAGCGCGTATGCCCCGAGGCCAGCGAGGGCGAGCACGAGCACGGTCAGCAGCGTCCCGACGACGGCCTTCTCGCGCCTTCCCCAGTGCAGCGGCTCCGACAGGCGCCGCGACTGCTCGAACATGATCATGCCCGAAGGCTACTGGCGCGCGACCGGCGCCGCCGGGGCTTCTACGCGGCGCCCGGAGCCTGCTCTGCCACGTCCTCGTTCTCCTCCCCTGCGGCCGAGGAGGCTGGATCGAACGACAGCGCCAGCGAGTTGATGCAGTATCGCTGACCGGTGGGGCCTGGACCGTCGTCGAACACGTGGCCGAGGTGGCTTCCGCACCTGCGGCAGCGCACCTCCGTGCGCCGCATCAGCAGACTGTTGTCCGGGCGCAGTTCGACGGCCTCTGCGACAGCGGGCTCGGTGAAGCTCGGCCACCCCGTTCCCGAGTCGAACTTGGTGTCGGCACCGAAAAGCATCGCTCCGCAGGCCGCACAGCGATAGTCACCAGACTCCTTGTTGTAGACGTACTCGCCCTGAAACGGAGGCTCGGTGCCTGCCTTGCGCAGGATCTCGTACTGGGCAGGCGTCAGCTGTTCGCGCCACTGCTCCTCCGACTTGACGACCTTCGACTGGTCCATCGACACCCGTGTTCTAGCAGCGCTCGTCCAGTGACCCAACGTTGCTATTGTGATCTTTACGTTCACGTCAAAATGTCGAAAGGGTCCATGGGCGCCGTCCCGACCTCCAGCATCGAGCAGACTCGCCGGGCGGCACGCTCTCCCCGGCTGCACACGCGGCTCGGTGTAGAGGCCAGCCACGAGCGCTACAAGTGGTGGGCGCTGTCGTGTACGAGCTTGGGCATGCTGCTCGCTGCAACCAACTCGGGGACGCTGATCATTGCGCTGCCGGATCTCGAGCGCTCGCTGCACACGAGCCTGCTCGCGCTGGTCTGGGTGATCCTCTCCTACCTCATCGCAGCGACCGTGTTGGTGCTGACCGCCGGGCGCCTCAGCGACCTGTTCGGGCGCAAGCGCGCATACATCGGCGGCTTCTTGGTGTTCGCGATCGCCTCGCTAGGCGCCGGGTTCTCGGCCGACGGCAACGTCCTGATCCTTTGGCGCGTGCTGCAGGGCATCGCCTCCGCCTTCCTGTTCGCAAACGCCGCGGCGCTCGTGACCGATGCCTTCCCGCGAGAGCAGCTGGGCCTCGCGATGGGCGCCAACACGATGGTCGCCGCCGTCGGGCTCGTGCTCGGCCCCGTGCTCGGCGGCGCGCTCGTCGCGATCTCATGGCAGTGGGTGTTCTGGTTCAACGTCCCGCTCGCGCTCGCCGGCGCCGCCTGGGGAGCGCTCGTGCTGCACGAGCTGTCCAAGCCGGACGCCGTACGTGGGTATGACCTGCTCGGCAGCGCGAGCTTCGTGATCGGTCTCACGGGCCTCGTGCTCGGCGTCTCGCGCGGCGGGCTCAGCGGCTGGGGCGACGGAGTCGTAATAGGCGGACTGGCTGCGGCCGCCGTCCTGCTTCCGCTGTGGGTGGCGATCGAGCGGCGCGCGCGCGCGCCGATGCTCGACCTGCGCCTGTTCGGGGACCGTCTGTTCGCAGCCGCCACCGCCGCCGCTTTCATCAACGGCCTGGCACGGTTCGCGCTCATGTTCCTGTTCGTCTTCTTCTTCCAGGGTGCGCAAAGCAACTCGCCAATAGAGGCGGGTCTGAAGCTGATGCCGCTGGCGCTCGGGATGCTGATCGCCTCGCCCCTGGCAGGGATGCGGGCCGACCGCCACGGCTCGCGTGCGCTCGCCGCCGCGGGGATGCTCGTGAGCGCGGTCGGGCTCGCGCTCATGACGACGCTTGGTGCGCGGGCGCCATACTGGCATAGCGGGCTGTGGCTTTTGATCGTGGGCGTTGGCTCAGGCATGTTCAACAGCCCCAACACGGCCGCGATGATGGGGTCCGTGCCGGCGCACCGGCGCGGCGTCGCCGCCGGCGCGAGAATGCTGCTGCAGAACACGGGCGCGGTGCTTTCGATCGCCTTCGTGCTCGCGATCGTGACCTCGGCAGTACCGAAGTCGACTCTGTTTGCCGTGTTCTCGGGCCTCGCGCGCGGCCTCTCCGAGCACAAGCTCGACCCCTTCATCGCCAACATGCACGTCGCACTTTGGGCGCTGGCCGCCACTTCGCTGCTCGGGGCGGGAGTATGCCTGCTGCGACCGCGCCACCCCGCCCCGCGCCCCCGCGCGGGCGGGCATAATCTCGACCAGCGCGATCGACCGGCTCGGACAAGCGATCAGGCCGCCCCCGCAGCCACCGCCTCCGCACGCTGAGAACGCCATGCAGAGCCGCTCCTCACATGCCTCGTCGTCCGGCTCCTCCTCGGCGCCGCGCTCGTCCGCGGGCATGCGCATCGGTGACGTCGCGCGAAGCGTCGGCACCACGCCGCGCACCATCCGCTATTACGAGGAGATCGGGCTGCTGCCGCCGGCGCCGGCGCGGCCGTCGGGCAGGCACCGCCTTTACAGCGCGCCCGAGGTGGAGCGCCTGCGCGAGGTGATGCGCCTGAGGGACCTGCTCGGCGTCTCGCTCGAGGAGCTGAAGACGCTGCTGGCAGCCGAGGAGGCGCGCGCCGCGGTGCGCGCCCAGCTCAGACGCGAGAACGTCGACCCCCCGCGCCGCCGCGCGCTGCTGACGGAGGCGCTCGGTCATCTCGACCGCCAGCTGGAGCTCGTCCGTCGCCGAGCCGCCGACCTCGAGAACCTCGAGCGCGAGCTCGGCGACACGCGCAAGCGCGTCCGGCGCAAGATCCGCGAGCTCGATGCTCGCGCGGCCGGGAGCTTCCCTCCCGACACCCTGGACCCCGGCGAGGTGCCGCGCTCGTGAGGCGCGGGGCCTCAAGCGCCGCTCGGGGCCCGAGCGCGGGCAGGAGAACGTGAGCGTGCCTGCCCGTAAAGAGGTGGAGCCAAGCCCGCCCGGAGTGCCCGGAGCGGTCACCGACACCGAGCTCGTCGAGGCCTTCGACGTCGACTTCGCCGGCGCGCAGGGAACTCGCATCAACGGCTACCTCGCGCGCCCCGCAGGCGCTGCCCGGCCGATTCCGGGGATGATCGTGATCCACGAGGCAGGCGGCCTTCGCGAGCACATCAGAGACGTGACCAACCGCTTTGCCGCCGCCGGCTTCCTCGCGCTCGGCGTCGATCTCTATACGCGCGAAGGCGGACCACCGCCGACGGATGACATGCAGGCGGTGATGGCGCGCCTGTTCTCGATGTCCGACGCGACGGTGGTCGGCGACCTCGCCGGCGCCGCTGACTTCCTGCGATCGCACGGGGAGTGCAGCGGGCGCGTCGGCTGCATCGGCTTCTGCATGGGCGGGCGCCACACGCTGCTGTTCGCCTGCATGGGCGAGCACCTGGATGCCGCAGTCGACTGCTGGGGGGGCTTCATCGACAAGGCGACGTTCGAGCAGCGCTCGACGTCCGAGCGGCCCACGCCGCCGCTGGAGATCGCCGATCGCCTTTCGTGCCCCCTGCTGGCGGCGATCGGCGCGGAAGACGGCAACCCATCTCCCGCAGTGGGCGAGCAGCTGCGCGCCCGCGCGCTGCAGAGCGGGCAGGAGGTCAAAGTCGACGTTTACGAGGGCGCTGGGCATGCCTTCTTCGCCGACTACCGGCCCACCTACCGTCCCGGGCCCGCAGCCAAGCTGTGGGCTGAGATCTTGCCGTTCCTTCAACGCCACCTCGCCGGCGCCTGAGCGGGCGCGCACCCCGTGTCGTGCCGGCGCCAACCGCCGCCCAGGCCGAGCTCAGGTGGCGGGTACCTATAGTGCGGGGCAGCTCCCGGCCCGCGCCCGCTAGGAGGTTCTTCGCATGGCTCGCAAGTGGTGGACGCTGCTCGCCGTCTCGGTGGCGATCTTCATGTTGCTGCTCGACATCACGGTGGTCAACGTCGCTCTGCCGGACATCCAGCGCTCGCTGCACTCCTCCTTCGGCGACCTCCAGTGGGTCGTCAACGCATATGCGCTGACGCTCGCGGCCTTCCTGCTGACGGCCGGCGCGCTCGCCGATCTGTTCGGCCGCCGGCGCGTCTTCGTGATCGGGCTTGCGATCTTCACGGCCTCCTCGGCCGCCTGCGGGCTCGCGGGGAGCCCGCTTGCGCTCAACCTGGCGCGCGCGGTGCAGGGGACGGGCGGCGCGATGATGTTCGCGACCTCGCTGGCGCTGATCGCGCACGCCTTCCACGGCCGCGAGCGCGGCACCGCTTTCGGCGTCTTCGGCGGCACCATCGGCGCCGCCGTGGCCGTCGGCCCGGTCGTCGGCGGTTTGATCACCTCGGGCGCCGGCTGGGAGTGGATCTTCTTCATCAACGTGCCCATCGGGCTGGCGGCGGTTGCGCTGACGCTCACGCAGGTGTCCGAGTCGAGCGACCCGGCGGCCAGGGGTGTGGACTGGCGCGGTCTGGTGACGTTCTGCGGCTCGCTGTTCCTGCTCGTGTACGCGCTGATGCAGGGCAACGAGAAGGGATGGGGCTCGACGGAGATCCTTGCGTGCCTGAGCAGCGCGGCGGTGCTGCTCGTGGCGTTCATCTTGGTCGAGCGCGCGCAGCCGCGGCCGATGCTCGACCTGACGCTCTTTCGCCGACCGGCGTTCGCGGGCGCGAGCCTCGTCGCCTTGGCCGTCTCGAGCTCTATGTTCGCGATGTTCCTCTACCTGACGCTCTACATCCAGGACGTGCTCGGCTACGGCCCGCTGCAGGCCGGCCTACGCTTCTTGCCCGTCACGCTTGTCTCCTTCGTGGTCGCGCCAATCTCCGGGCGCCTGAGCGTGCGCGTGCCGGTGCGCCTTCTACTCGGTGCCGGCTTGATCCTCGTGGGTGCTGGGCTGCTGGCGATGACCGCCGTGGAGCCCGGCTCGGGCTGGACCACGCTGATACCGGGATTTCTGCTCGCCGGCGCCGGGGTGGGGCTGATCAACCCGCCGCTGGCATCGACGGCGATCGGGGTGGTGCACCACTCGCGCAGCGGGATGGCATCGGGGATCAACAACACCTTTCGCCAGGTCGGCATCGCCACGGGGATCGCCGGCCTGGGCGCCATCTTCCAGCACGACGTCACGCGCAAGACGGAGGCGCTTCTGTCCGCCAGCCCACCCGGGCGCGCGGTCATGGCAGCCGGGCACGGAAGACTTGCCGCGGCGCTGGTATCCGGGGACGTGCGCTCGCTCGGCCGCACGCTCTCGCCGGCAGCCCGTGGTGCCCTGACCCACGCCTACCGCGCGGGCTTCACGGGCGCGTTCACGAGCATCCTCACCATCGCGGCCTGCATCGCGCTCACGGGCTCGGCGCTCGCATTCGCGCTCGTTCGAGGTCGCGACTTCGTCGTCTCCGAACAGGCTGCCACCGCCGGCGAGCCCGGGCCGGCAGGGGCGGTAGCTGCCTGACGCGCGGCCGCGCGCTCACGCGCCGCGGTCCTCGCGCCGCTCGTAGCCGGCGCAGGCAAGCACCGGCAGCCGCGGATAGCGCGGATAAGCTGGGTCCTGCCGCGAGCGGGCGCACAGGGAGAAGCGCGAGCCACGCGTGTTGCGCACCTCGCGCTGGTGGCGACAGGTGTCGCACAGGCCCGCAGGCGGTGCCGCGCGCGAGGGCCCGCGCGCTTCAGAGGACATGAGGCCAGCGTAGAGCCAGGGCGCCAAACCGTCGCTGTGAGATAATCGTTGACCGCGCAACTATGACCACCTTCTACCGACTGCTCGGATTCCTCAGGCCATACAAGCGCGGGCTGGGCACCTCGTGGGTGCTGGCGAGCGTCGCGATGGTCATGACGGTGCTGATGCCCTACCTGATGGGCCAGGCGGTCGAACGGATCCATGCCGGCACCTCCGCGCACGCCTCCTCCTCCGCGCGCGCGCACGACCGCCACCAGCTCACGGTGATCGCCGCAGCCATAGTGCTCGCGGTGCTCGCGCGCTGGGCGCTCACATACTGGCGGCGGATGATCGCCGGGCGCGTGTCGCTTGGCATCGAGTACGACCTCCGCGAGCGACTGTACGGGCACCTGCAGCGGCTCGAGCTCGGGTTCTTCGACCACCAGCAGACGGGCCAGCTGATGTCGCGCGCCACCGTTGATTTGCAGGCGGTGCGCTTCTTCCTCGGCTACGGGCTCGTCTTCATCCTGCAGTCGGCGCTCACGATCGTGCTGGCGGGCATCGCGATGGTCGTGATCAACCCCGAGCTCGGACTCATCTCGCTCATACCCGTGCCCTTCGTGGTCGTGATCTCGCAGCGCTACGGTCGCAGCGCGCGGCCCGCGATTCAGGAGGTCCAGCAGCGCATCGCCGAGCTGACAGCCGACGCGGAGGAGAACATCTCGGGTGTGCGCGTGGTGAAGTCCTTCGCGCGCGAGCCGCTGCAGCTGCGCCGCTTCGAGGGCACGGTCGGCCGGGTGTTCGACCAGGCGATGGTGGCCACACGGCTCGAGGCCAAGTACAACCCGATGATCGGATTCCTGCCTCAGCTCGGCCTGGCGGCGGTGCTGCTCGTGGGCGGGCTGTCGGTCATCCACGGGCATCTGTCGCTGGGGCAGTTCACGGCCTTCTACTTCTACCTGAACATGCTCATCGGGCCAATGCGCTCGCTCGGCGTCACGCTCGGCCTTGCCCAGCGAGCGACCGCCTCGGGCGCTCGCATCTTCCAGGTGCTAGATCGGGAGCCGCGCCTAATCGAGCTGCGGGACGCACCGCAGCTACCGCCGGGCGATGGACACCTGCGCCTGGAGGGGGTGACGCTGCGCTACGACACGCCGTTCGGCGAGCTCACCGGCGGTGGCAGCGAAAACGGCGGGCCCGGCGGCGGCCACTCTCAGAGCCTGCGCGGCGCCGTTCTCGAGGAGGTCGATCTCGACGTCCCAGCTGGGCGCACGGTGGCGCTCGTGGGCGCCACCGGATCGGGCAAGACGAGCCTGGTAGCGCTTTTCTCGCGGCTCTATGACGCAAGCGACGGGCACGTCTATCTCGACGGCGCGGACGTTCGCACCGTGAGCCTGAGCTCGCTGCGCCGCGCCGTCGCCGTCGTCAGCGACGACCCCTTCCTGTTCTCGGCGACGGTCGCCGAGAACATCGCTTACGCACGCCCACAGGCCAGCGAGGCGGAGATCGAGCAAGCGGCGCGCCAAGCGCAGGCGTACGAGTTCGTAAAGCGCCTGCCCGACGGCTTTCAGACGCGCGTGGGCGAGCGTGGTCTGACCCTCTCCGGAGGCCAGCGCCAGCGGCTGGCGATCGCGCGCGCGCTGCTGGCCAACCCACGTGTCCTGATCCTCGACGACGCGACCTCCTCGGTCGATTCCTCGACCGAGCGCTCGATCAAGCTCGCCCTCGCCGCGGCGATGAGAGGGCGGACGACCCTCATCATCGCCCATCGCCTCTCGACGATCGCGCTTGCCGATGAGATCGTCGTGCTCGACCACGGCCGGATCGCCGCCCGTGGCTCGCACGAGGAGCTGCTCGAGCTCTCGGCGCTGTACGCCGAAATCGTCGAGAAGGGGCTGCCAGACCAAGTCTTCCTCACGCGCGAGACGCGCGAGCGGGAGGTGAGCGGACTGTGAGCGCACGCGGCGGCGGCCGCGGCATCGGGCCCGCGGTGCTCAGCGGGCGAACCCAGTGGGATGGCGAGCGTGCCGCCAGGTCGAGCCGCGGGCGCAACCTGCGCGGCCTGCTTGCCCTGCTGGCGCCGTACCGCGCGCGAGCCGCGCTGACCGTACTCGCGCTGCTGCTCGGAACCGCCGCCTCGCTCGCCCCGCCACTGCTCGCCAGGGAGGCCATCGACCGCGGGATCGTGCGCCATGACACGGCCACGCTCGCGCTCGTCGTGGCGGCGTTCCTTGTCTCCGGGCTGCTCGTTTGGGCGATGACCTACGCACAGACCTACCTCGTCGGGTGGGTCGGCCAGAGGGCCCTTGCAGACCTGCGGCTGCGCATCTTCACGCACCTGCAGAGCCTGCCGATCGGCTTCTATGACAGCCGTCCGGCTGGCGTCTTGATCTCGCGTATGACCAACGACGTCGAGGCGCTCGACAGCCTCGTGACCGACTCGGTGGTGACGCTCTTCCAGGCCGGGCTGACGCTGGTCGGGACGGTTGCGATCCTGCTCGTGCTCGACGTCAAGCTGGCCCTGCTGACGTTCCTCATCTTCCCGCTGCTCGGCGGAGGGAGCCTGTGGTTTCGGATCGTCTCCGCGAGTGCCTTCCGCCGCACGCGGGAGACGATCGGCGCGATCACCGCCTACCTCCAAGAGACGCTCTCGGGGATCAGGGTCGTGCGCAGCTTCGCTCAGGAGCCGCGCCACGTGCAGCGCTTCGCCGAGCTCAACGCCGAGAACCGCGAAGCCAACATGCTCACCGTCAAGCTCAACGCGCGCTACTTCCCGGCCGTCGAACTGCTCTCGGGTCTCGCCGTTGCCGGGATCGTGCTCTATGGCGGCGTGCAGGCGATCGAAGGCCACGTCACCGTCGGCACCGTGGTCGCGTTCGTGGCCGCGCTGTCATACCTCTTCGAACCGATCCAGCAACTCTCGCAGCTCTATACGACCTACCAGTCCGGCATGGCCGCGCTCGAGAAGATCTTCCAGCTGCTCGACGTGCGGCCCTCCCTTACAGACAGGCCGGGCGCCATGCGGCTGGGGCGCGTCCGCGGCGAAGTTCGCTTCGAGGATGTCTCATTCGCCTACGCGCCTCGCCGGAGCAGGCGCCTTGACGAGGGGAGGCACGATGGCGTCGTGGGCGAAGTCCGAGCGCTCGAGCACATCGACCTCACGATCCCGCCCGGCCAGACGCTGGCGCTCGTCGGCGCCACGGGCGCCGGCAAGTCGACGCTCGCGAAGCTCGTTGCCCGCTTCTATGACCCCACCGAAGGACGCGTGCTTGTCGACGGCCATGACCTGCGCGACCTCGAGAGCGCCTCATTGCGTTCGCAGATGGGAATCGTGCCGCAGGAGGCGTTCCTGTTCTCGGGCACGATCCACGACAACATCGCCTTCGGCCGGCCCGACGCGGACGCTGCGCAGATCCGTGCGGCGGCCGCCGCCGTCGGGGCGCTCGAGTTCATCGAGGAGCTCGGCGACGGCTTCCAGACGCAGGTCGGGGAGCGCGGCGCGCAGCTATCGTCGGGACAGCGGCAGCTGGTCGCTTTCGCGCGCGCACTGATCGCCGATCCGCGCATCCTGGTGCTCGACGAGGCGACCTCGAACGTCGACCTGCACACCGAGGGTCGCATCGAGCAAGGCCTGCGCCGGCTGCTCGCAGGGCGCACCGCGATCGTGATCGCGCATCGCCTCTCCACGATCCGCCAAGCGGCCCGCATAGTCGTGCTCGAGCACGGACGCATCGCCGAGCAGGGCACGCACGACGAGCTGATCGCGGCGCAGGGACGCTACTTCGACCTGTATCGGGACTGGGCGACTCAGTCGGCGGCCTAGGCGCCGGCCGGTTTTGCGCCGTTGTGCGCTGCCTGGATCGAGCGCGTCAGTTCGAGGTTCGCCGCCATCGCGTCCGCTACATGCGCCGGCCAGAGCGCCGCATGAACCACAGGATCAGCATCGCGAAGAGCACCGACAGCACAAGGCCGGCGCCGTGCCGTTTGAGCACGTACCACGAGAACAGTCCGGCAAGGAACGAGCCGCCGAGCCCGACCAGGAGCGTCCCCCCTACGCCCATCGGGTCGGGGCCCGGCAAGAACAGGCGCGCGAGGGCTCCCACCACCAAGCCGATCAGCGCCAGCAGGATGAGGTACAGAAGCAGGGACAGGGCTCGTTACTCCGGGACAGCGACTCGAACTGAGTGACGGCCTACGGAGGCCTGCAAATCGGCCGACTCTCCCGATGGCCATCGGAATTTAGGCGTTACAGCGTACCGCTCCAGGGCGCCCGAAAACGCTCCAGACCGCTGGTCCACTGACCATCGACTAGCCACTACGCGGAGCTGCCTCTGTCCAGCTGGACCCGCTTGACGCGCCTGAGTTCGGGTCCGCCGCAGCCCTCGTCAGGCCCGCCTGCTCAAGCAGGTCGAGTCGTCATCGGCCTGGACCTCCAGGCGGGATACTGGCAACGCGATGTCGGAGAACCTGGAGCTAGTTCGCTCGATCTACGCATGCTGGGAACGCGGAGACTTCAGCTCGATCGAGTGGGCGCATCCTGACGTCGAGCTTGTCGCAATCGGCGGCCCCGATCCTGGGAGCACGATTGGAAGGGAGGCCGTGCGTCATGCCTGGCGCGACTTCCTTGGCGCCTGGCAGGACTACCGCGTTGCTGGAGGGGAGTACCGCGAACTCGAGCGTGGACAGATCCTGGTGTTAAACGTGCTCGGCGGACGCGGCAAGGGCAGCGGACTCGAGGTCGAGCGAACGGACACGAGGGGGGCCAATCTGTTTGAGCTCCGCGACGGCAAGGTGAAGAGGCTGGTCCTCTACTGGGACCGCGAGCGCGCCTTCGCTGACCTCGGCCTGGAGGAGTAGGCGATGCTCGAGGACCTCGAGCTCGTGCGCTCGATCTATACGGCCTGGAGGCGGCGACTTCGCCCGCCGAACGCCCGAGAGCCACGTTGAAGGGACGTGATGAGGAATGAACACCGATCAGCAGGAGTCCAACGGCCAGACGCGGCTCGCCTACATCCTCGGCGTACCGCTCGCCGAGAACGTCGAGCGCCAGTGGCCGCAGATGGGCGAGGTCGTGCGCACGAGCAGGCTCATCGCCGACGTCGAGGGGAACTTTCCGGAGCTCACGCTAGCGGTCGGCAGGCGCCTGCAGCTCAACCATGTCGTCGTGGTCGAGTGGACCGCCGACTACGGTGACGGGCGCCTGTACCGGAACGTAACCATTGGCGAGCTGGAGGACGGGAAGGCCGTGCGCGTGACTGACTACTGGGGCGAGCCCACCGTGACACCCGAATGGCGCAAGCAGGTCACGGACCGTCTCGACATGCCCGGCGATGGCATCTGGCCCGACGCAGAGCACCTCGCCCACCACTAGAGCGACCTGGATTCGTGCGTTTCACTAATCCGGCCGGCTCCGACTGAATCCGACCTAATCGGGACACGATTGGCACGAGATTGGCACGAGCCGCCTTCGACGGCCAGTGGCAGCGGCGGTTTCGTCTAAGCATTGTTTCATGGGTTGGCTACGGGCCATTGGGGTAGTTCAGTCGAAACGCGTTCCGCTGGAAGGAGAGTGCCCTGTGCCGAGGATCATTGTCACCACCGATCCGCCCGACCCCGACGGTCCTCTCACGCTCGACGAGCAAGTCGACACCGTCCATGTCGACAGCGACCATGCATCTAGGCAGCTGCTCGATCGCGTCATATGGGCGATTCACGACGCCGAGCGCGTTGAACAGGGCACGAGCGCCCGCCGCTGAGCCCGAGCCCCGGCAGCCATCAGCCACCCCCTTGTCCTGCTGCATGGGTCTCACCGAACGCGGCCCGGGGCGCCTCGTTGCTCACGCGGTAGGGCTTCACGCTGCGGTAGGTCTCTTCCGCGTTGAGCGCATGCTGCTCTATGAACCCGCCGCGCAGCAGTAGCCCGATCGCCATATCGCCCTCCTTCCGCTTGACGCGAGCGCGTGCGCGGATCGCCGGAGCAGTCGCGCCGGGATTGGTCTCGATCGTGCGCGAGACGAGCTGCAGGAGGTCCCGCACGCCCGCGCGCTGTTCATCGGTCATCGCCATCACACACCATCCTTCGTTGCGGTTGTCATCGTCGGTTCCTCCTGTTGTCGGAGCCTCCGGGAGCGGCGTCTAGCGAGCAGGCGAACAACTCGTACTGCTCAAGCCGCAGGGTCCGCGATACCTGCAGGTCGCCGTCGCCGCCGGTCCGTTCCCAGCGAACCAGACGGCCCCGCGCTTCGGAGACCCACCGCGGCCGCCCACCGTCTCGCGTGGACGTATCGCTCCGGGCGTCAGCGATGACACGCTCGCCAGTATCGAGCGGGACTTGCTGCGCACCGCAGGCCAGCCGGCTTTCGAGGAGTGAGAGGCAGGCCTCGTCGCATGGGACTGGCACGAAGACTGGCACGCGCAGTCCCTGGGGACGCCAAACGCCCCGTAAACACGGGGCGCCCAGCTAGCTCCGGGACAGGGACTCGAACCCCAAATTCGACATCCAGAGTGTCGCGTGTTGCCAATTACACCATCCCGGATCGCGGCCCCAAGGATAGTCGCCCGGCTCGCGGCCGCAACGAGCATGCGACGGTTCGAGCGGCCGGGCGCGTGGGCGTTCCGGCGATCCGGCGAGCGTCAGTCCCCGGAGCGGCCGTTGGGCGCGAAGTAGCCGGTGATCGCGTCCTCGAGGCCAGGATCCAGCACGAGCAGCACCTCGTCCCCGGCTTCGATGACGGTGTCGGGCTTGGGCACGAACCCGGAGCCGTCGCGCAGCACCGAGATGATCAGGCTGCCCTCGGGGAGCGTGATGTCGCTGACCTTCGCACCAACCGTGGGCGCGTCTGCGCTCACCTCGAGCTCGATGATCTCGAGGCGCTCTTCTTCGAGCGCCAGCAGGTGCACGAGGCCGTAGCGCGGCACCTCGTGCTCGATCAGGCGCAGGATCAGGTCAGTCGCCGAGACCGCCGGCTGGATGCCGAGCAAGCGGAAGTGGTCGTGGTTGCCGGGGTTGTTGACGCGGGCGATGATGCGCTCGCAAAGGTACTTCTCCTTGGCGACCTGGCAGACGAGCATGTTGTCCTCGTCGTCGCCCGTGACCGCGACCACGAGGTCCGCGCGCTGGATACCCGAGCGCTCGAGCACCCACAGCTCGGTCGCGTCGCCGTACACCACGGCGTGCTCGAACTCTTCCTCCAGCGCGAGGTAGCTTTCGCGCGAGGACTCTATGAGCGTCACCTCGTGCTCCTTTGCGATCAGCTCTCGCGCGAGGTTGCGCCCGACCTTCCCGGCTCCAGCGATGATCACGTACATGGCTACGCGAACTCTGGTTGGAGCGCCCGCTCGAACATCTCGATCGCGTGCTGCGTTGGAGAGATTGTGTGCAGCCCCTGCTCGCCGTACCACGCAGCGCGAGCAGGGTCCATGACGCGGACGATTACCTTCTCCACTCCGAAGCGCCTCTGCGCGATCTGGGCGATGATGAGGTTGGTGTTGTCGCCGTCCGTGGAGGCGATGAACACGTCCGCGCGCTCGATTCCGGCTTGAATCAGAGCGTCTGTCTCAAGCCCGGCGCCGACCGTGAACTGGCCCCCGGCATCGTCCCAGCTGCGCGTCTGGCCGGCATCGAGTCGCTCGTGCGAAAGCGGATCCTCGTCGAGCACCGACACTTCGTGGCCGGCCGCGAGCGCCGACTTGGCGACCGCCGAGCCCACCCGTCCGGCGCCCACGATCAAGATGAACATGGGCGCAGATTAGCCCATGCGGCCCCTGTCTACGGGGTGCTGGGCGCCGCGGAGGCGGCTTGCGCCCCGCGCGCATCGCCGGCCGCCGGCGCCGTCACGATGACCCGACAACTGGCCTTGCTGATGACGTACTTGGTGGCGTCGCCGACGTAGTTCTCGAGCGGCCCGCCGCGGCCCCCGAGACGCGCCCCGCCCCTTATCAGGGACGGCTCCTCGGCTCCGAGCACGATCGCCTCGACGCCCCGCCGGCGCGCCTCATCGACGATCGCGTACCCGGCGCGTCGCGTGCGCACCATCGCGGTCGCGACCTCCACGCCCGAGTACTCCTCCCCCACCGCCTTGGCGCGCGCCAGGGCCTGCCGCGCCTGCTTGATCTGCGCCTCCGGCAGGCGAGCGTCGATCGGCAGCGACATCGGTATAACAAAGATCCACAGCGCCTCGATCGTCGCCTTGTCGATGGCGGCATCGTCGGTGGGCTCGCCCGCCACCAGCAGCGCCGCGGTCTGCACGATGTCCTCGTCGAGGGCCGTGCCAAACAGGGGCACGAGGATGGAGCCGTAGTCGCGCTCGCGCGCCGGCTCCGCGCGCAGGACCTCCGGCGAGACCGTCACGCGGCGCAGCAGCGAGGTCTCATCGGCGCGGCGGTAGATCACGTAGAGGGCAAGGCCCGCCATCAGCCATCCCAGCCCCACGTAGCGCGCCGGCTCGTGCACGACCATCACCGCAACCCATCCCGCGCCCGCGATCAGCGCACCCGCCACGGCGGGCAGCGGCAACTGTCGCGAGCGCCAGGCGACGGACAGCGGCACCCTGAAGGGGCGTTCGCGCTCCGGCTCGGAGTAGCGCAGGCGGCAGATCGAGAGGTGGGCGATCGTGAACGCGAGCATCGCGCCGAACGCGTAGATGCCGACCAGGAAGTCGAGGTCCTCGGGCGCCACCAGGCCGGCGGCGATCACGCCTGCCACGATGATCAGCACGTAGGGCGTCGAGCGCTGCGGGTGCAGGCGCCCGAGGCCGGTCGGGATCTGGCGATTGGTCGACAGCGAGTAGGCCAAGCGCGAGAGCCCGAGCATGGCCGAGTTGGCCGCCGCGACGAGCGTCATCGTGGCCAGGCCGGCGACCCCGTAGCGCAGCGCTTCGGCGAGCCAGTGTGGGTGCATCTGCGCCGCGATGCCGACCATCGGGAAGTCCAGGTAGCGGCCCGCGAGCTCGGTGTGGCCGCCGTGAACGGGCAGCGCGGTGACCGCCACTAGCGCGATGCCCGTGTAAATGATCACGACCGTCCCAGTGCCGCTCACGATCAGGCGCTTCAGCGCCGCGCTGCTGACCCGGACCTCCCCGGCCACGCCTGCGGCGGACTCGAGGCTGGTGAAGGAGATCGCCGCGACCGTCAGCGCAAATACGAAGTCCGACCACCTCGGCGCGCTGCCGAGGTGGATAGGGTCGAGCAGCTTGTCGGGATTGAAGAACAGGGTCAGGCCCAGGACGACGATGAACGCCTGCATCGCCAGGTCCGCGATCACGAGCAGGCCGATGCGCCTCGCCCGGCGCCCGCCGAGGCCGCGGATGTTGCCGACGACCACCACGCCGATGAACAGAAGAGCGAGTATCAGCGCCTCGTCGCGGTCGCCAAGCGGGCTCGAGAACACGCTCAGATACTGGGTCGCCGAGAAGGTCGTGACGGCGATCAGGATGATGTAGTCGAGCAGGATCGCCCAGCCAGCGACGAAGCTGATCAGCTCGTTGAAGGCATATCGCGCGAACACCGTCGAGCCGCTGCGCTCGGGGTGCATGGAGGCCCCCTCCGCGTAGGTCATCGCCGTGAGCGTGAACAGCAGCGAGGAGATCACGAACACCAGCGGCGTGAGGCCGAGTGCGCGGCCGGCGATCACGCCCAGGCAGAAGTAAAGGGCGCTGGCCAGCGGCGTGTAGACGATCGCGAACAGCAGCGGCGAGCCCACGCTCCGCCGCAACGTCGATATCGACCTCGCGGTGATCTCCGAGCTGACCCGCTCGCCCCCGCCGTCCTCGGCCCTGCTCACGTGCGGCGGCCCCGCTTGCGCTCGACATACACCCTGCCGAGGCCGCCCGCCAGGAAGAGTGCCCCCAGCAGCGAGGAAGCGACCCCACCGTCGCCAGCTGCGGCCTGGACGATCAGCGCGATGCCGATGATTGCCATCAGCAGAGAGAGCACGAGCGTGCCCACGCGATGTATTTCCCTTCCGCTCATCTCCAGGTGAGCTTACGCGTCGCGCCAGCTCTTCCTCGCGGGCAGCGCGCGCCGTGGCGAGCGCGGCCCAGGCCGGCGAGCGTTCCCGTCAGGTTATGAGCGGGATGATCAGGATCGCGACGATATTCGCGACCTTGATCATCGGATTGATCGCGGGCCCAGCGGTGTCCTTGAAGGGGTCCCCCACCGTGTCGCCCGTGACCCCGGCAGCATGCGCGTCGGATCCCTTGCCGCCGAAGGCGCCGTCCTCGATCAGCTTCTTTGCGTTGTCCCACGCGCCACCCCCTGCGGTCATCAGCACGGCGAAGAAGAAGCCCACCACGATCACGCCGATCAGCAGCCCGCCGAGCGCCTTCTCGTCGATCAGCCCGACGATCAGCGGCAGGCCGATCGGCAGCAGCGAGGGAAGGATCATCTCGCGTTGCGCTGTGCGCGTGACGATGTCGACGCACGTCGCATAGTCGGGGTCTTCAGTGCCCTCCATGATGCCGGGGTGCTCGCGGAACTGCCTGCGCACCTCCTCCACCACCCCACCGCCCGCGCGCCCGACGGCCTCGATCGAGAGCGAGGCGAACAGGCACACCATCAGGCCACCGAGGATCAGGCCGATCAGGACCGGAGGTTCGTTGATGCCGAAGACGAGCGCTTCGATCGCTTTGTGGCTGTGGTCGGCGAGTTCCTGCCGGAAGCCCGCGAACAGGACCACGGCGGCGAGCACCGCTGAGCCGATCGCATAGCCCTTGGTCACCGCCTTGGTCGTGTTGCCGACGGCGTCCAGGCGGTCTGTCACGTTGCGAACCTCATGCGGCAGGTCCGCCATCTCCGCGATCCCGCCCGCGTTGTCGGTGATCGGCCCGAACGCATCCAGCGCGACGATCAAGCCGGTCAGCGATAGCTGCGCCATCAGCGCCACGCCGATTCCGTAGATGCCCGTCGTGCCGCCGCCGGCGAGCTTCCACGAGCCGAACACGCCGAGCACCAGCACGAGCGCGGGCAGCGCCGTCGCCTGCAGCCCCGATGCGAAGCCCTGAATGATGTTGGTGGCGTGGCCGGTCACCGACGCGCGAGCGGTCTTCTTGACCGATGAGAACCTCGTCGAGGTGTAATAGTCGGTGATCAGGAACAGAAGCGCCGTGACGGCGATTCCGATCAGCGAGCAGAGGTACAGTTTGCCCCACGCCGGCGTGTTCACATCGCTTCCGACCTGGGTGAAGCTGAGGTTGCGCATCATCCAGTAGGTGATCGGCGCAAAGGCCCCCGCCGCGATCGCACCCGACAGGACGAGGCCCTGGTAGAGGGCCCGCTCGACGTTGCCGCCGCGCGAGCGCACGGCGAACGTGCCGATGATCGAGGCGATGATCGCCACCGCGCCCAGCACGAGCGGATACAGCGCCACGCGCGTGGCCTCGTGGAAGGTCAGCACGCCGAGCAGCATCACGCCCACGGCGCTGACGACGTAGGTCTCGAACAGATCGGCCGCCATGCCCGCGCAGTCGCCCACGTTGTCGCCGACGTTGTCGGCGATCGTCGCCGGGTTGCGGGGGTCGTCCTCGGGAATCCCGGCCTCGATCTTGCCCACCAGGTCGGCGCCCACGTCGGCGGCCTTGGTGAAGATGCCGCCCCCGAGTCGGGCGAACACCGAGATCAAAGAGCCGCCGAAGCCGACGCCGATGAGCGCGTCCACGCCCGTTTTCTGGCTGTCGTTGAAGACCGCCGTGAGCAGTCCGTAGTACCCGGCGGCGCCCAGCAGCGCGAGCCCGACCACGAGCAGGCCCGTGATGGCGCCGCCCCTGAAGGCGACGCTGAGGGCGGGCGCGACACCGCCCCGCGCGGCCTCGGCCACGCGCGCATTGGCGCGCACGGACACGGTCATGCCGATGTACCCCGCCGAGCCCGACAGCACCCCGCCGAGCGCGAACCCACAGGCAACGGCGATGTTTTGCACGAAGATCAGCGCGATGAACAGGATCACGCCGACGAACGCGATCGTCGTGTACTGGCGGTTGAGGTACGCGCCCGCCCCCTGCTGGACCGCCCGCGAGATGCTCTGCATGCGCTCGTTGCCAGGCGACAGGGCGAGCAGTGATCGAGTCGTGACCAGGCCGTAGACCACCGCACACGCGCCGCAAACGAGCGCGACGACGACCCCATGGTTCGTCAGAAAGCTGCTCAAGAAAATCCTCCGCGGTCTGATTTGCGTGCCGCGCGAGGATCTTCGCGCGCACATTTGTCGCCACTACGGCCACATAGAGCCGGCCGCCCGGTGCAAACGCGCGCGCAGTCTATCGTGCCGGCAGGCAGAAGGGCGGCTGCCCTGCACGCCCCGTGCGCGACGCCCGGCGCGCCCGCGCGCTCATCATCCGGAGGCTCAGCTCCCGGGCACCCACAGGCGTCCGCTGGCCTCGGCCGGACCCGGACCGCGCTGCTCAGGCTTCTCCTGGCCCTCGCCGGCGGAGGCGCTCTCGCCGGGCCCCTGCTGCGCCTTCTCGGAGGCCGCCCCATGCGCCGCGGCGGCGGCGGCTTCGCGAGCGTAGGCAAGCTGCAGCTGCGAGAGCGCGTCGCGCAGCGGCGCAAGCTCCTTGGCGAAGCGGCGATCGAGCACGCCCAGCAGTGCCCGCGCGCCGTCAATAGCGTCGCGCACCTGCTCGAGGTCGACCGTGCCGGCCCCGCCGCTCTCGTCCTCGCCGGCCTGCCCGCCGCCGGCACCGAGGCGCAGACGACCGATGTTGAGCAGCGAGACCGTCGCCTGCAGCATCATGTCGGCGCTCGAGATGCGGCTCAGCTCCTCTTCGTAGGCGGCTCGCAGCTCCGCCTCGCTGGGCTCGCCGGCCGCAGGCCTAGGCGCGCCACCTGGGTGCGCGCCTGCCGCTGCGCCGCCCGCAGCTGTGCCCGCAGCGTCGGTCGCGGCGTCCGGCCCGGGCGCGCCACCGGGCTTTGATTGCTCTCTCACACGACCACCTCCTGGGCGTACGTCTGGCGGGTCTCGCCGACGGACGCCGCAAACACCTCCTCACGGGAGGCCCCCGCCTCGATCATCTGCCGCTGTCGCTGCGCGCCGTTTCGCTCCGGGAACGCGAACTCGATCCCCAGCTCCGCGCGCATCGGCGCGCTCCAGGCTGCGAGGCGATCGATCGCGGCGCGCGCGGGGTACTCATCGCCGCTGTCGAGGTCGACGAGGCGCCCGTCGAGCCCGTGGCGGATGGCCCGCCACATGTTCTCCTCCACGAGCCGCGGGGCTGGGTGCGCGAGTGGCACGCCCTCGTCCACGTCGCGAAGCGCCTGGGCGATGCACGCCACCATCAAGGACGCGAGCGCCTCCGACTCGGGCGCGCTGGCCTGCGCGTCGCATATGCGCACCTCGACCGTGCCGAAGCTGAAGTGTGGCCGCACCGACCACCACACCTGCGTGAACTCGACGATCGAGTTACTCCGCTGCAGGAACTCGATGTACTCGCGGTAGGAGCGCCAGCCTCCGAAGACGTCGGGGACCCCGCAGCGCGGGAAGCTCTTGGTGAAGCTCTGCGTGCGCGCAGAGTGCAGGCCGGAGTCGCGGCCGTCGAGATACGGCGAGTTTGCCGAGATGGCGAGCAGCAGCGGCAGGACGGGGCGCAGGCGGTCGCACGCGCGTACGGCCCGGTCGATGCCGTGGACGCCGACGTGGATGTGCAGACTGAACGTGTTGTTGCGCCAGGCGACGTACTTCAGCCCCTCCTCGACCCGCCGGTAGTGCTCGGTGTCGATGATCGGCTGTTCGCGGTAGTCGGCCCACGGGTGCGTCCCGGTCGCCCCGAGCGTCACCCCGTGGGCGTCTGCGAGCGCGAACAGGCGCCTGCGGCGCTCGCGCTGGCGTTCGATCGCGTCCCTGAGGTCCTCGCCGGCGCCCGAGATGATCTCGATCTCCGAGGAGATCAGCTCGCCCGTTACCGCCTCGCGCAGGCAGGCGTCGGCTTCCGCCGCAGCGTTCAGCTGCTCGAAGCGCGGGATCAGGTCCAGTGTGCGCGGATCGAGGATCGCGAACTCCTCCTCCACGCCGACCGTGAAGTCGCTGGCTTCCTCGAATCGGTGGGCGGCGCGGTCGAGGTCGATGGGGGTCATCGCTGGTGTCTGCGTCGGTGTGCGGCGAGGAAGCGTTCGGATCCAGTGTGACGCGTGTCGGCGGCGTTCTCAGGTGAGGTAGAAGTACAGCGCGTAGAGCAGGTCGACCGCGGGGCTGGAGGTGTGCACGGTGACCTCTGGCGGCACCACCAGCAGCGACTCGGAGTAGTTGAAGATGATCTTCACGCCCGCCTCGACGAGCTCGTCCGCGAGGCCCTGGGCGGCGTGCGTGGGCACGGCGAGCACCCCCACGACGATGTCCTCATCCTGTACCAGCTGGCGTAGTTCGTCGGTGTGCCGAACCGCCTGATTGCCGACCGTCGAGCCAACCTTCTCGGGATCTACGTCGAAGATCGCGACGACGCGGAAGCCGTGGTCGGCGAAGATATCCGAGGACGCGATCGCTTTACCCAGGTGCCCGGCGCCCAGCAGCGCGATGTTGTGCTGGCCCGCGGTGCGCAGGATCTTTCGGATCTGCGAGACGAGAGCCTCGACGTTGTAGCCGACTCCGCGCTTGCCGAACTTGCCGAACCCGGAGAGATCGCGGCGGATCTGGGTGGAGTTGACGTGCGTGTAGTCCGAAAGCTCCTGTGAGGAGATCGTCTCCTTGCCCATCTTCTTCGCCTGCGTGAGCACCTGCAGATAACGGGACAGGCGAGCCGCGACGCCCAGCGATAGGCGCTCGGCAGCAGGCGTGGCCTCCCGCACCTGCCCGTATGGCTGCGTCGCCTGCCCGGCCTGACCGGTGGTCATCGCCGTGACTCTAGTCGCTCTCGCACGAGCGCCTCATCGACGAAGAAGTGCGACAGCTCCGCGCCGTCGAGCGTCACCACGGGTATGCGATCGAAGTACGCGCGATGAAGCGCCTCGTCGTCGGTGATGTCCCGCTCGACGAGCGTGAAGACGAGCTCGGACTGCAGCGAGCGCAGGACGATCATGGCTTCCTCGCACAGGTGGCAGTCCGGCTTGGAGTAGACGGTCAGCACGCTCATCGCGGGCGCTCCCCGCTCGCGTAGGCGTCCAGGCCGAGGTACTCGGGATAGCGCAGCCGCCGGGCAAAGCGCGCCGCGCTCGCGATCATCGCCGCGTTGTCGGTGCATAGCTCGCTGGCTGGCACGTGCAGCGTCGCGCCCAGGCGCGCCAGACCCCGCCGCAGCGCCCCGTTGGCCGCCACGCCGCCGCCGACGGCGAGGCGATCGAGGCCGGTTTGCTCGAGCGCCCGCTCGGCGCGTTCGACCAAGCTCTCGACGATTGCGGCCTGGTATGAGGCGGCGAGGTCCGCCGCGCGCTCGCGCAGCTCGCCTTCGGAGAGCTCGCGCACCGTGTACAGCAGAGCCGTCTTGACCCCCGCGAAGGAGAAATCGAGCCCACGCGCGAAGCCTTCGCGCGCGCTGCCCCTGCCGCCCCGCGCGCGGGCGGCCGCGGAACCCGGGAACGCGAACGCCTCGCGGTCTCCATCGGCGGCCAGGCGCTCGAGCGCCGCGCCGCCGGGATAGCCGAGCCCGAGCAGCCGGGCGCCCTTGTCGAATGCCTCTCCGGCCGCATCGTCGAGCGTGCGCCCCAGCACCTCGAATCCGTCGTGATCTTCGACCAACGCCAGCAGCGTGTGGCCGCCGCTGGCGATCAGGCAGACGAACGGGGGCTCGAAGGCGGCCCCACCCTCGTCCGTCCCGTTGCCCGAGAGGAAGTTGGCTGCCACGTGGCCCTGGAGGTGGTCGACGGCCGCGAAGGGAAGCTCTCGCGCCGCCGCCAGCGCCTTGGCCGTCGACAGCCCCACGAGCAGCGCGCCGACGAGCCCTGGGCCTTGCGTGGCCCCCACCAGCTCCACCTCGTCGAGCGTCGCGCCGGCCTGCGACAGCGCGCTGTTCACGACCGCGTTGACGATCCGCAGATGGTGGCGCGAGGCGATCTCGGGGACGACGCCGCCGAAGCGGTCGTGAACCCCCTGCGAGGAGATCACGTTGGAGAGCATGCGCCCGCCGGGCTCCACGAGCGCCGCGCAGGTGTCGTCGCAGCTCGTCTCGATCGCGAGGACGCTCATTGCCCCCCCACATTGGGCACATCCTCGAGCGATCCCGCGCGCGTCGCTGGCGTGCGCCACATCACGAGCGCGTCCTCGCCGTTGTCCTGGTAGTAGCGCCGCCGGGTCCCAGCCGCGCGAAAGCCCTCGCGCTCGTACAGGTGGATGGCGACCGTGTTCGAGCAGCGCACCTCGAGCGTGTAGCGCGCGCCGTCGTCGCCAACGCGCGCGTACAGCTCCTGCAGTAGCCGCGACGCGAGCCCCATGCGCTGGCGGTCGGTGTCGACCGCCACGTTCATGATGTGCCACACGGTGTCATAGCGCGAGCAGATCAGGTAGCCGACCAGGCGCCGCGCCTCGCCGGGCTCTCGAGGCGCGCCTTCGACGGGCTCCGTAGCGGCGAGGCAGATGCCGGTCTGCTTTGAGAGCTCGAGCACGAACATGGCGAGCGACCATGGCGTCGGGAACACGCGCCGCTCGATCGCCAGCACCTCGGGCAGGTCGGGGTACTGCAGCGTGCGCACCTCGAGCTGCGCTTCGAGGGCGCTGTCCAGCCCGGCTGGCGAGGTCTCGCTCACGCGGGCGATCCCTGCGCTGCGGCGAGCGGCTCGCGGGCGCGCTCGGCGTCGGCCTCGCGCATGTACAGGGGCGCGACCTCCTCGAGCGCAACCGCCGGCGCCGCGAGCGATCCCAGCCGGCACACCGCGGCACCGCTGATTCCGTGCAGCGGCGAGCCGTCGGGCGGAACGAGCATTCCGGCGCGCTCGAGCTCGGTGCGGTAGCGCACAGCCCCGTCGCCGACGGCCACGCACCGTGCCCGCGCCCCCGCAGCCGCTGCGGCCAGCTCCACGGTGCCACCGAGCTCCTCCGGGCGCAGCAGGCGCGCCTCGAGCAGCGCTCGCGCCGAGCCGGCGATCTCGTCGGTTCCGAACTGGAGCTCGTAGGGACGCGCGAAGACCTCGCCGCGACGCGCGTCGATCACCGCGAGCGCGCAGGCCGGCCCGGGCTCGGCTCTCACGGTCCCGGCGGCGAGAGCATCTAGGCTGTTGACGCCGGCGAGATCCGCCGATAGCGCCTGGGCGAGGCCGCGCGCGGTGGCGATGCCCACGCGCAGGCCCGTGAAGCGACCCGGACCCACCCCCACCGCTATTCGATCGAGCGCGCTCCAGCGCAGACACGCCTCGGCCAGAAGCTCGCCGGCCATCGCCAGCAGTCGGGTGGCGTGCCCCGGGTGCGCCCGTGCGTCGGGGTCATCGCGCGCCTCCAACGCGCGCCCGTCTGGCAGGCGCAGGCCCACCGCCGTGGCATGCGTCGCGGTGTCGAAGCCGAGCACGATCATCCGCGCTCGACCTTGATGCGCCGGCGGTCGGCCCCGCGATGAGCGAGCGAGACAAGCAGGCGCGCGCCCGCGAACTCTGGCTCGGACTCGCGCGGCCACTCGACGAAGGCGATCGAGCCCGGCCCGAGGTAATCCGAGAGCAGCTCCGCCTCCTCGTGCGCGAGCGGGCCGAGGCGGTATAGGTCAAGGTGCGAGACGTAGGTGCCACGCGCGCGATAGCGATGTCCGATGCTGAAGCTCGGGCTCGTCACGGGGTCTCGCACCCCCAGCGCGCGTGCTGCGCCGCGCACGAGCGTCGTCTTGCCGGTCCCGAGCTCGCCCCGGACGAGGACGATGTCTCCGTCGTGAAGGTCGGCCGCGAGCTGCGCGCCAAGCGCTTCGGTCGCCGCGGGATCCGACGTTTCAACGACGTGCACGGACACGACTGTAGAGCCAAGCGCCTGCGCGTACCCGTCCCTTAACGCGACCGGCCCGCGGGAGAAAGGGGCGCGGGCCGGCCGTTACTTCTGGAGGGATGGAGACAAAGCCGTTATCGACAGCGATGGGCTGCGACTTTAGACCTTGAGCGAAAAAGTTCGACATACGGCGCAAATTCCCTTTTTCGCCGGAAAATAAGGCGAAAAAGCGTCCAGAGGGCGTCTAGAACAAGCCCAGCTGATCGGATCCGGAAGGTGCCTCGCCGGTCGCCGAATCGCCAGAGCTCTTCTCTGCTCGCGGCTCCCGCTGGCCCCGCGCAACCGCCTCGAAGGCCTCGCTCGCCAGCTCCCGCTCGCCCTCCTCGGTCGCGGCTGGCTGCGGGGGCGCGCCCATCGCGAGCAGCTCGGGAAGGCGCGCAAAGTCCTGGCGCAGGGTTTCGAGCATGCGCGGTGTGTAGAGGGCCGCTGCCGGGTGATAGATCGGATAGAGCCGCACCGATCGATGACCGAGCGTGCGCACCTCCTCGCGGCCGTGCAGGCGCGTGATCCCGGTCGGGTCTTCCCGCAGCAGCTTGGTCGAGAAGTTGCCTAGCGTGCAGATCACGTTCGGCGCGATCAGGTCGACCTGGCGCGATAGGTAGCCGCTGCAGTTCTCGATCTCGCTCGGCAGCGGATCGCGATTGCCGGGGGGCCGGCACTTTAAGACGTTGCAGACAAACACATCCGAGCGCCTCATCCCGATCTCCTCGAGCAGCTGGTCCAGCAGCTGACCCGCCCGCCCCACGAACGGCAGGCCCTGCTCATCCTCGCTGGCTCCCGGCGCCTCGCCGACGAACATGAGCTCCGCGTCGGCGTTGCCGGCGCCGAACACCACGGTCTTGCGCGTCGCCGCCAGCTCGGTGCAGCGCGTGCACGCGCTCGCTTCGGCGAACACCTGCTTCAGGGCCTCGCGCCGCTCGGCGGCTGGGGCGTCGCGCTGGGCTGCGGACACGGCCCGATGGTAGTTCTTGACGCCGAGGCCTGGACTCGACGCCGCCCTGGGCGCTCAGCGCCGCGCCGGGCGCAGCGAACCGCGTGCGCGGCGCAGTGCGCCGCCCGGCTGCGGCGCACGCGGGCCGGCGCACGACGGGGCCGTGGTCCCCAACGCCCGCCGCAGCTGCGCCCCTTGCGCAATGATCATGCCGATGCCCGACTCCGCCGATGTCGCGATCACGGCGCCGTTCGCCGGCGTCGTGGTGTCGATCGCGCGCCAGACCGATGAGCTCGTCGGCGCCGGCGCGGCCGTGGTCGTGCTCGAGGCGATGAAGATGGAGCACGAGGTGCTCGCGCAGTCCGGAGGGATCGTGCGCAGCGTGGAGGTCGCGGTGGGCGACGCGGTTGAGGAGGGCCAGGTGCTCGTGAGACTGGCGCACGCGAGCATCGAGGACGCCTCCCGAGACGGCGTCGGCGAGCTCCCGCCGGAGGAGCGGGCGGCGCGCGCGGACCTCGACGAGGTGCAAGAGCGCCACGCGCTCACGCTCGACCCCGCGCGGCCCGTTGCTGTTGCGCGGCGGCACGAGCGCGGGCGGCGCACTGCCCGCGAGAACCTCGAGGACCTGCTCGACGAGGGCAGCTTCGTCGAGTATGGGCCGCTGCTGTTTGCTGCTCAGGAGGCTCGCCGCTCGCGCGAGGAGCTGATCGCGCGCACGCCCGCGGACGGTCTCGTGGCGGGCATCGGCGAGATCGACGGTGAGCCGTGCGTGGCGATGTCCTACGACTACACGGTGCTGGCCGGCACCCAGGGCATGCGCAACCACCTCAAGAAGGACCGCCTCTTCGAGATCGCCGAGCGCCGCAGGCTGCCGCTCGTGCTGTTCGCGGAGGGTGGCGGCGGGCGGCCGGGGGACGTCGACATGCCGATCGTCGCGGGGCTCGATTGCCGCGCCTTCGCGCTGTTCGCGCGCCTCAGCGGCCTGGTTCCGCTGGTGGGTATCGCGTCGGGCTACTGCTTCGCGGGCAACGCGGCGCTGCTGGGGTGCTGCGACGTTGTCATCGCGACCGAGGATTCGAGCATCGGGATGGGCGGTCCCGCGATGATCGAGGGGGGCGGGCTCGGGGTGTTCGAGCCAGGCGAAGTGGGGCCGATCGAGATGCAGCATGCAAACGGGGTCGTCGACCTGCGCGCACGCGACGACGCCGAGGCGGTGGACGCTGCGCGGCGCTACCTCTCCTACTTCCGCCAGGCCGTCTCGCCGGGGCCCGTGCCCGACCAGGGCGTTCTGCGCCAACTCGTCCCCGAACAGCGAAAGCGCGCTTACGACGTGCGCCGCGTGATCGACACCCTCTGCGACGAGGGCTCGGTGCTCGAGCTCCGCTCGGGCTTCGGAAAGGGGATCGTGACCGCGCTGGTGCGCATCGAGGGTCGGTCGCTCGGCATCGTCGCCAACGACTCCACGCACCTCGGCGGCGCGATCGATGCCCCCGCGGCCGACAAGGCGGCGCACTTCATGGGCCTGTGCGACGCGTTCGAGCTGCCGCTGCTCTTTCTCTGCGACACGCCCGGGTTCATGGTCGGCCCGGCCGCCGAGCGGATGGCGAGCGTGCGCCACTTCGCGCGCATGTTCCTGGCGGGGGCGAACCTGAGCGTGCCCGCGGGCACGATCGTGCTGAGAAAGGGCTACGGGCTTGGCGCGCAGGCGATGGCGGGCGGGGGCTTCAAGGCGCCGCTCTTCACGGTCGCTTGGCCGACCTCGGAGTTCGGAGCCATGGGGCTCGAGGGCGCGGTGCGCTTGGGCATGCGGCGCGAGCTGGAGGCGATCGAGGACCCGCAGGAGCGCGAGCGTGCCTTCGCGGCCACCGTCGAGGCCGCGTACGAGCGCGGCAAGGGCCTGAACATGGCTTCCTACGGCGAGATCGACGACGTCATCGACCCGGCCGAGTCGCGCCGCTGGATCGCGACGCTGTTCAGCGATGGCGCTACGCACTGGTCGCGGCGGGCGGGCAAGAAGCACGCATTCGTCGACGCCTGGTAGGTGCGCGGGAGGCCCGCGCGCTCGCCGCCCCGGCGCCGTCGTAGCGGCGGCGGCTCGACCGTCCCTGCGATCTGGACGGCTCGACCGTGTCCGCGATCTGTATGATGGCCGCGGGCCGTCAACGAGCTCGCTCGAGGTGGACCCTGAGCCGCACGCAGCACCGTTTTTGAATTCACGCCGGTATCCGCAGGGAACTGGACGAGCGATGAGCCACACCCGCTACCTCCCATTGGCCGCATGAGAGTGGTGCGCACTCTCGCGGAGCTGGCGGCGGCGCTGGAGCGCCCGCGCAACGAGCGCCGGATGATCGGGCTCGTGCCGACGATGGGCGCCTTTCATGACGGCCACCTGTCGCTCATCCGGCTGGCTCGCGCCCGCTGCGAGGCGGTCGTCGTCTCGCTGTTCGTCAACCCGTCGCAGTTCGAGGAGCACGCCGACCTCGAGCGCTACCCGCGCGACGAGCGTCGCGACATCGAGCTCGCCGCTGCGACAGGCGCCGATGTGCTGTTCACCCCGTCGGTCGCCGAGATGTACCCGCCGGAGTTCGCGACGGCGGTCGAAGTCATCGGCCTGACCGATCGTCTCGAGGGCGCCGCGCGCGGCGCGGCTCACTTTCGCGGGGTGGCGACGGTGGTGACCAAGCTGCTGTGCATGACCGCGCCGCAGGTGGCGTTCTTCGGCCAGAAGGACGCTCAGCAGCTCGCTGTCATCAGGCGCCTGGTGGCGGATTTGAACCTGCCGGTGGCGATCGAGTGCGCTCCGACCGTTCGCGAGCCGGACGGCCTCGCTGCCTCGAGCCGCAACGTGCTGCTCTCGAGCGAGGAGCGCAGCCGTGCCCTGGCCCTGCCTGCGGGCCTGCGCGCAGCAAACGAGCTGGCGCGGCGCGGAGCGCGCTCGGCCGAGGAGCTCCTAAAGAGCGCGCGCGAGGAGATGCTCGAGCGTGGCGTGGAGCCCGAGTATCTCGAGCTCGTGGACCCCGACAGCTTCGAGCCGCGCGAGCGGCTCGCGCGCTCAGCACTGCTCGTCGTCGCTGCACGCGTGGGCGCGGTGCGGCTGATCGACAACATCGAACTGCAACCGGCGGCCGTGGCCGCGCCAAGTCAAACGCCAAGAGAGGTTCTCGCCTGATGCAACGCGTGATGCTGAAGTCAAAGATCCACCGAGCGACGATCACCGGCTGCGATCTCCACTACGTCGGGTCGGTCACGATCGACTCCGAGCTCTTGCGGGCGGCGGACATCCTCGAGCACGAGCAGGTGCACGTGCTCGACATCGACAACGGCGCGCGCTTCGAGACGTACACGATCGCCGGCGAGCCCGGCTCGGGCGCGATGCAGATCAACGGCGCCGCGGCGCGTCTGGTTCACGAGGGCGACACGATCATCGTGGTCTCCTATGCGAGCTACGACGCCGCCGAGCTTCAGCACTACGAGCCTCGCGTCGTGCACGTCGAGGCAAAAACCAACCGCATCGTGTCGGTCGACGACGAGGTGGCCACCCTGCTCGGCTAGCCGGGCAGCGGGTCAACCTGCGTCAGAGAGGAACTACATGTCAGCTAACCCCAACATCCAGGCACCGCCGGACCCAGGCAGGCTGCCGATGACGCTGCCGCTGCTGATGGAGAAGAAGCGGCTGGGCGATCCGATCGTGATGGTCACGGCGTACGACTACCCGAGCGCACGCGCGGCTGAGGCGGCCGGAGTCGATCTCGTGCTCGTCGGCGACTCGGCCGCCACGACGGTGCTCGGGCACAACGCAACGACTCCCGTCGAGCTGGAGGAGATGCTCGTCCTGGCGCGCGCGGTGCGCCGCGGGTTGCGCACGCCGCTGCTCATCGGCGATCTGCCGTTCGGATCCTATGAGGTCTCCGACGAGCAAGCGATCAGCACGGCCATGCGCATGGTCAAGGAGGCTGGCTGCGAGGTCGTCAAGCTCGAGGGCGGCGGTGAGGCCTCCGTGCGGCGGGTCCGCGCGATCGTGGGCGCGGGAATCCCGGTGATGGGCCACGTGGGGCTGACGCCGCAGACCTCCACCGCCCTCGGGGGATGGAAGGCCCAGGGGCGCACCGCGCAGGCCGCGATGCGCATCGCTGAGGAGGCGCTCGCGCTGCAGCGGGCGGGTTGCTTCGCGCTCGTGTTCGAGGCGATCCCGAGCGCGGTCACCGAGGAGCTGATGCCGTCGATCGAGGTGCCGGTGATCGGAATCGGCGCGGGCCCAGCGACCGACGGGCAGGTGCTCGTGTTTCACGACCTGCTCGGGATCCGCGAGGGCCTCGGCCCGCGGTTCGTCAAGCGCTACGCGAACCTCCAGCAGGAGATGGACGCGGGCGTCTCGGCGTTCGCAGAGGACGTGCGCGCGCGTCGCTACCCGGCGCCAGAGCATACGTACTCGATCGACCCCGACGAGCTCGCTCAGCTGCGCCTGCTGCTGAGCTGAGCCGCGCCGCGCCGCGCGCGGGCGCGCCGGTCGCGTCCAGCCTTCGCCTGCCGGCGTCCCTCGCCGCGGCTAGCGCTCGCCGGTCTGTGCCGGCTCCGCCGCAGGCGACGGTACTTCCGCCGGAACGCCCCGATCCCCGGGGCCGCGACGTGCGCCGCGCATGGCGTCAACGAGGTCATCGCTGCTCATCAGCCGCACGCCGATGCCCTCGAGCTCCCGCTCACCGCGCTCGTAGAGCCCGGACACGGCGTCGGCCGCGACGACCACACGGAAGTCGCGCTCGCTGGCCTCATAGATCGAGGTGCGCGGGCAGTTGGGGAAGTTGCAGCCGCAGAAGACGAGCGTCGTGACCTTGCGCTCGCGCAGGTGCTGCTCGAGCGGCGTGCGGTAGAAGGCGCCCCAGCGCGGCTTGTAGATCGCGACCTCGCGAGCGCCGAGCGGCTGCACGCCGCCGGCTAGCAGCAGCTCGTCGTCGAGGCGCAGGCTCGTTTCGGGCAGGAGCTCCTCGGCGAGCTGTGTCCCGTCGACTCCGGGCTGCAGGATCGGCGCGCCCCGCTCGAGCATGCTGCGCCTGCACAGGTCGGCGTTGCTCCCATCGGGCCTGTACAGGCGCACGACGTGCACGATCTGGGCCCCCAGCTCGCGAAAGCAGCTCAGCAGGAGGGCCATCTGCGGCAGGACGGCGGAGGTGCCGGGGATCTCGAGCGAGCCGCCATCGAGCACGTCGCGCTGCGTGTCGATCGTGATCAGCGCCGCGGCTGTGAGATCGGGGGCGGTGTAGGGGTCCTCGTGCACGCGCCTAGAGGGCCTCGCCAAAGCGCTCGGCGAACGCGAACTCCTCGAGCGGACGTCGCGAGAGCCGGGCCGGCCAGCGCTCCGCGCGGCGGCCGGCGAGCACGTACGCAGCGAGGATCACGCCATCGGGGATCCCGAGCAGCTCCTTGACTTGCGCCTCGGCGGGCGTCAGCAGTGTGGTCAGCGCCGCCCCGAGGTCCTCCGAGCGCAGCGCCAGCAGGATGTTCTGGACGAACGGATAGATCGAGGCGCCGCCGACGATGCTCGGCCGCTCGAGCCCGGCGTCGACGATCGCCAGGTCCTCGAGCACCACGCACACGACGAGGTGCAGCGGCACCTCATCAAGCCGCTGGGCGAACTCATCCGCGCGCTTGAGCATGCGCACCCGGGGATCGGCGCGATCGCCGGCCTGCGCGAGCAGCGCCGCGGCGCCGGTGCGCTGCATGTACTCGCGCCAGTGCGGCAGGTAGAGGTCGCGCAGCGACCTGCGCGTGTCCTCGTCCTCTACGGCGATCACGCGCCATCCCTGGCGGTTGCCGCCGCTCGGCGCGAAGCGGGCCGCGTCGAGCACCCGGCGCAGGATCTCGCGCGGTATCGGCTCGCTGCGAAAGCGCCTGGTGGCGGGGGTGCAGCGCATCGCCTCATACAGCTCCATCTGCCAGCACCCTATCGATGCTCGATACGCCTGATCACCCGCGCGGGCGCGCCCGCGGCCACCGAGAAGGGCTCGATGTCGGCCGTCACGACGCTGTTCGCGCCGACCACGCAGCGCTCGCCGATCGTGACGCCGCTGGTTACGACCGTGTGCGCGCCAAGCCAGCAGTTGTCGCCGATCCGCGTCGGCCCCTTGCTGTGAAAGCCCTGCCAGGTGATCGGCTGCTCGAGATCTTCGTAGCGGTGGCTGGAATCGCTCACGAAGCACCCGTTGGCGAGCATGCAGTGATCCCCGATCTCGACCAGCCGCTCGGCCGCCACCATCACGCCGAGGTTCAGAAAGGTCCCCGCCCCGACGCGCACGCGCGCCTCGCCCGGAGCGGTGATCCACACGTCGGGCTCGAGCAGCGTCCCGGCGCCGACCTCGAGGCGCCCCTGCCGCAGGGCCTCGAGCACGTTGCCGTGCACGGGCCAGCGCACGAAGGCTTCGCGGCGCATGAACTCCCGGTGGATCAGCGCCCGGTTCCAGGGCAGCGAGTTGCGCTCATACCAGCGCCACTTCTGCGCCCACAGCCTCACCTGCCTCGCCCGGCTCACGCGCTGGCGGCGAGCGTCCCAGCGCGCGTGTGCGAGCGACCTCGTCTCATCTTCACCGCCCCGTTCCCGCCTTGCGATGCGAGCAGCTGCGCGAGGAAGCGCCCCGTGTGCGAAGCCGGCTCGCAGGCCACCTCCTCGGGCGTTCCGACGGCGATCGCGAGCCCTCCCTCCTCCCCGCCCTCTGGTCCCATGTCGATCAGGCGGTCGGCGGACTTGATCACGTCGAGGTTGTGCTCGATCACGACCACGCTGTTGCCGGCGTCGACGAGTCGCTGCAGGACGTCGAGCAAGCGCTCGACGTCGGCGAAGTGCAGGCCTGTCGTGGGCTCATCGAGGATGTAGAGCGTGCGCCCGGTTGCGATCTTGGAGAGCTCGGTGGCTAGCTTCACGCGCTGCGCCTCGCCGCCGGAGAGCGTCGTGGCGGGCTGACCGAGGCGCACGTAGCCGAGGCCGACGGCGTCCAAGGTCTCCAGGCGCCTGCGGATCTTCGGGATGTGCTCGAAGAACCGAAGCGCCTCCTCCACCGACATCGCGAGCACGTCGGCGATGTTCTTGCCCTTGAAGCGCACCTCCAGCGTCTCGCGGTTGTAGCGCTTGCCGTGGCACTGCTCGCACGGCACGTACACGTCCGGCAGGAAGTGCATCTCGATCTTGATCTGGCCGTCGCCGCGGCACACCTCGCAGCGCCCGCCCTTCACGTTGAAGCTGAAGCGGCCCGGTTTGTAGCCGCGAGCGCGCGCCTCCTGCGTCTTCGAGAAGAGATCGCGGATGACGTCGAATAGGCCGGTGTAGGTCGCCGCGTTTGAGCGCGGCGTGCGCCCGATCGGCGACTGGTCGACCGCGATGATCTTGTCGAGCTGGTCGAGTCCATGGATCGCCCTGTGCGCGCCCGCGCGCTGACGCGCCCGGTGCAGGCGGTTGGCGAGCGCCTTGTAGAGGACCTCGTTGACGAGCGTCGACTTCCCGGAGCCCGAGACGCCGGTCACGCACGTCAGGACGCCGAGCGGCACGGGCACGTCGATCTCGCGCAGGTTGTGCTGGCTTGCGCCGAGGATCTCCACGTATCCGCTCGGCGCGCGGCGGCGCGCCGGCGGCGCGATGCTGCGGGCGCCCGACAGGAATTGCCCGGTGAGCGATTCCGGCACCTGCTGCACGTCGAGCGCGCTCCCCTGGGCGACGACCCGCCCTCCGTGCTCGCCCGCCCCTGGACCGAGGTCGACCAGGTGGTCGGCGGCGCGCATCGTCTGCTCGTCGTGCTCCACGACGAGCACACTGTTGCCGAGATCGCGCAGCCGCTGCAGCGTGTCGATCAGCTTGGCGTTGTCTCGCTGGTGCAAGCCGATCGACGGCTCGTCGAGGATGTACAGCACCCCCACGAGCGAGGACCCGATCTGCGTGGCGAGGCGGATCCGCTGCGCCTCGCCCCCCGACAGCGTGGCCGCCGCTCGCTCCATCGACAGGTAGCCGATGCCGACGTTCTCCAGAAACCGAAGCCGTTCGGAGATCTCGCGCAGGATCAGGCGCGCGATGTGCCTGTCGGTCTCCGACAGGTCGATCTGCTCGACCCACGCCAGCGCACGGCGCGCGGACAGCGCGCAGAAGTCCTCGATGCGCGTGCCCGCGACGAGCACCGCGCGCGACTCGGCGCGCAGGCGGGCGCCGTCGCAGACGGGGCACGGACGCAGCGACATGAACTCCTCGATCTTCTCGCGCGTCCACTCGGAGTCGGTCTCGCGGTAGCGGCGCTGGAGGTTCCTCACGATCCCCTCGAAGTGCGTCGCGTAGGTGCGCTTGCGTCCATAGCGATTTCGGTACGTGACCTGCACCGGCTCGCCGTTGGTGCCGTAGAGGAAAAGCTCGCGATGCTGCTCTGGCAACTCCTCCCAGGGAGCTTCGAGGTCCACGCCA
Organism: Actinomycetota bacterium; assembly: GCA_005884115.1. GTDB lineage: Bacteria > Actinomycetota > Thermoleophilia > Solirubrobacterales > Solirubrobacteraceae > Palsa-744. Next base: position 1,162,484 of record VAXW01000005.1, on the reverse strand, counting down.
TAGCACTCGGCGATCGCCTCGGCCACCTGCTCGTAGTAGCTCGAGCTGCTGTTGGCCCACGGCGCCAGCGCCCCTTCGCCGATCGACAGCGTCGAGTCCGGCACCACGAGCTCGGGGTCGATCTCCATCTGCGAACCCAGCCCCGTGCAGCGCTCGCAGGCGCCGTGGGGCGAGTTGAACGAAAAGATCCTCGGCTCCAGCTCGACCAGCGAGGGGCCGTGCTCGGGGCACGCGAAGCGCTCGGAGAACGTGAACAGGGTCCCCGGCTCCGGCGCCGCGCCGGGCACGATCTGCTGCGCGGCCGCGCGAGCCCCCCTGGCGCCGGTTGCGTGCTCGGGCGCATCCCCGGCTCGCGCTCCGGCGATCTCCAGCTCGACCAGCCCTTCGGCGAGGCCGACGGCCGTCTCGATCGAATCCGCGAGCCGCTTGCGGATGTCATGACGCATCACCAGACGGTCGACGACGACCGCGATGTCGTGCTTGTAGCGCTTGTCGAGCACGATCGACTCATCGAGCATGCGTATGCGGCCGTCGATCTTCACGCGCGCGAAGCCGTCGCCCCGGAGCTCCTCCAGCAGCTTGCCGTACTCGCCCTTGCGGCCGCGCACGACTGGCGCCAGCACCATGAAGCGCGTGCCCTCGGCGAGCTCCATGGCCTGGTCGATGATCTGCTCGGCCGATTGGCCGACGATCGGGCGCCCGCACACCGGGCAGTGCGGCTTGCCCACGCGCGACCACAGCAGGCGCAGGTAGTCGTAGATCTCGGTGACGGTGCCGACCGTCGAACGCGGGTTGCGCGAGGTCGTCTTCTGGTCGATCGAGATCGCCGGCGAGAGTCCCTCGATGGAGTCCACGTCGGGCTTGTCCATCTGTCCGAGGAACTGCCGCGCGTACGCGGACAGCGACTCCACATAGCGGCGCTGCCCCTCGGCGTAGATGGTGTCGAAAGCGAGCGAGCTCTTGCCCGATCCCGACAGCCCGGTGATCACAACCAGCGCATCGCGGGGAAGCGCCAGCGAGATGTCCTTGAGGTTGTGCTCGCGGGCTCCCGAGACGACTATCTGGTTGCCGGGCGCCATCGAGCACCCATGATACGTGGGCGAACAGATGTTCGCCCAGGCTTTCTCACGCCTCGATCGCGGCGTACACCTCATCGATCAGCTTCTGGCGCTCGGCCAGCCTGAAGTTCTCCGCGAGGTAACGGTCGGTGCTCGCTCTCGACTCGCCGTTGAGCGCCATGTTGAGCGCCACCAGCCGCGCGCTGTCGAGGTCGCCGCCCTCCGCGCCCTCGTCCCCGGCGCCGCTCTCGCCACCGCCCTCGCCGGCGCCCGAGTCCCGCGCCGGCGCGCGGGTCGCGCGCCGTGCTGAGCTGCCGCGCGCGGTGCGCGCCGCCGCACTCTTGGAGGGGGCGCTCGGGGTGGGAGGCTCCGGAAATGCGGGACCCGTCGGCGGCCCCGGAAGTGGCGTGCCTTTGGCGGGCGCCGTCGGCTCGCTCTTGGCGACCGCGTCGGTCGCTTCGCGGGCGCGACCGGATGCGGCGTCATACAGCTCCCCCATGTTCACGTCCACGGCGCGCAGCTCGCTGCCGAGCCGCGCGGCGCTCGCACGCACGCTCTCGAGAAGCGAGCCCACCTCGGCGTCCATCGAGCCCACGCGCTCGAGCAGCGCGGAAGCGGCGTCTGAGACGGCTGCGACGTGCGAGCGGGCATGCTCGATCGCCTCCTCGCGCGTGCGGGCCGCGTCCCGCGCGGCTTGCTCGCGCTCGGCCGTCGCGCTCTCGAGCGCCTGGCGCTCGATGTCCGCGGCCGCCGCCTCCGCCGCGGCGAGGATGCTTTGCACCTGCGCCGAGGCCTCGGCCGCGAGCGAGGGCGGTCCGCTGGCGGCGAGCTGCCGCTCCCGCTCCTGGAAAGCGTCGGCCAGATCCCGCAGGTGGGCGTCCACGGCCGCGGGGTCATAACCGCGGCGGCTCACCGGAAAGTCACGCCGTTCGATCCTCTGGCGGTCGAGGTCCACGACGGCCATCCTAGGCGATGCCACTCGCGCACAGCGCCGGCGCGGGCTCGTCCGCTGAGCGCGCGTAGCGGCGCGGCTCCACCGGGCTCCGTCAAGGGCCCCGGCCGCGATGGCCGGGGCCCCTGCCCATCACTTGCGTTCGCTGCCTATTCCTGGACTTCGGCTTCGACCGTGTTGGAGGTGTTCGTCACGGGTTCGCCCTGGCCTTCGGGGGGCGTGCCGGTGACGGTCGCCGAGTTCGTATAGGTCCCCGCCGCGAAATCCAACAGCGTGAGCACATGGTCGCACGTATACGTTGTCGTCCCTTTGGGCGCCACCTGTTCTTCGCCCGGGCCGCCGGCGATCGTGCCTTCATCGCATTTTTCGTCCGTGAAGTTGCTGTATTTCAAGGGCACGTTGCCGGTGTTCGTGACGACGACCTGGTAGTCGACCTGATCTCCGACGTGTCCTACGATCGTCGATGTTGTGAACGGTTCGCTCGAGCCGTCGATCTTCTGCGACTTCTGCATCGTGAATTCGGGTTCGGCGCTGCAGGTGATGATGATCGACCTGTCGGTCTCGCCGCTGATGCCGTTTACTTTTTTGTACTCGGCATGGGCATTCAGTTTGTGTGTGCCCGGGGGTACCGTGATTTTCACCGTGTTTTCGAAGGTTGGGCCGTTGAAGTAGAACGTTTCCCTGAAGATCCGGACGCCATCCAAGAAGATACGCTCGACCACTTTGTTGTTGGGGACATTGGGGAATCCGGTGAATTTGAAGGTCACGGATGTACACGTAAAGGTGATGCTGCCTTTCGGTTTCGGAAACGCGACGTACACCGTGTTCGAGGTGTTCGTCGCGGGTTCGCCCTGGCCTTCGGGCGGGACTCCCGTGTCAGTCGCGTTGTTTTCGATCACAGTCGAAGTCTTGTCGGCTTCGGTGATTTTGTGCGTGCACGTGTAGACCGTGGATTCGCCCGGGGCAACATAGGCTTCACCGGGCCCGCCGGCGATCGTCCCTTCATCGCACTTTTCATCGGTGAAGTTGATGAATTTGAGTTTCGTGTTGCCGGTGTTTTTCACCGTGATCTGGTAGTTGACCGTCTGGCCGACTGCGCCTTTGTAGACTTCTGTCGTGTAGCCGGTGCCGCTGCCCGCGATTTCCTGCTTCTTGGCGATCGTGAAGGCGGGTTCTGCAGGTACGCACACCTTTACGGCGTTCGAGTTCTCCGTGATGGGTTCGCCTTGGCCTTCAGGCGGTGTCCCGGTCACGGTCGCGGTGTTCGTGTGACACCCCGGTTCCGCCAGCATGTGTTTGCAGAAGTAGGTCGTCGATTTGCCGGCCGCAACCGGTTCGGTCGGTCCGCCTGTGATCGCTTCGCATTCTTCGTCCGTGAAGTTGCCGAACGTAAGTGTGGTGTTGCCCGTGTTCTTCACGATGATCTCGTAGTCCACCGTCTGGCCCGTTTTGCCGCTGAGTTCGTCCGGCGTGTATCCGCCGTCACCGGCGATCTTCTGCAGCTTTTCGATCGTGAAGGACGGTTCGGCCGCACACGTGATGCCGCCCACGGCTTTGTGGTCTGCCTCGCCGTGTTTGACGCCTTCCCAGTAGTACTCGACGTGCGCGCTTATTTCGTGGTGACCGGGCGGGACCGTGATTTTGACGGAGTCGAACGCGGACGGGCCGAAGAATTTGAATTCCTTTTTGAGGATCTTGACGCCGTCGAGCACCACCCGCTCTTTGCCGGTCACTTCAAGGTCGGGAAATTGCGTGTATGTCCACGTGACTTCGTGGCACGAGAACGTGTTCGTGACCTTCGGCTGCGCGGAGGCGTTCGCGGTGCCGAAGCCGGCGAACGCGATCCCCACCGCCAGGATGACCGTGAGCTTGCGCATCTTTCTCCCCCTGTATGGACGCTGTGGTCCGGGCCCGTATCCCGGGAGCCACCTCTCTCTCCGCCTCATCACCCCACCTCCTGCTCCACGCTTCGCCATCTTGACCCCGCGCTGACCCCCCGGTCAGGGTCCCATCCGTGGGCAAAGCTGTAGGTGACCCTTCGAGAGGCGCAGTCGGACTCTACCTCAGGGCGGCCGTCGCTGCACGATCCTCGCTCGCCGCCCGCCTGGCGGGCCCTTCAGGCGACGTCTGCGCTAGCTGCCCGTACGGACTCGGGACCCGTCTTGGGCGCCGCGCGAATCCGCTCCGGAACGCGCCTCGCTCGTGTGGATCTCGCGCAGCTCGCGCCGCAGGTCGCGAAGCTCGTCGCGTATCTGCGCGGCGTACTCGAAACGCAGGTCCTCCGCCGCGGCCATCATCTCCTCCTCGAGCTCGACTGCCATGCGCTCGAGCTCGTGCCGTGGGAGCTCGGCGGACGGGCGCCGGCGCGCGCTGGACCGCCTGCGAGCGCTCGGAACCTTGGACTCGGTCTGAAGGAACTCCGCGATGTCGGAGATCCCCTTGACGATCGTCGCGGCGGTGATCCCGTGCCGCTCGTTGTAGGCGAGCTGGATCTCGCGCCGGCGGCTGGTCTCGGAGATCGCCGCACGCATCGCCTGCGTCTCGTGGTCGGCGTACATGATCACCGCCCCTTCGACGTTGCGCGCGGCGCGTCCGATCGTCTGGATCAGCGAGGTCTCGCCACGCAGGAAGCCCTCCTTGTCGGCATCGAGGATCGCCACGAGCGAGACCTCGGGTAGGTCGAGCCCCTCGCGCAGGAGGTTCACGCCGACGAGCACGTCGTACTCGCCAAGACGCAGATCGCGAATGATCTGGATTCGTTCCAGCGTGTCGATCTCGGAGTGCAGGTAGCGCGTCTTGAAACCCATCTCGAGCAGGTACTGCGAGAGGTCCTCGGACATTTTCTTGGTCAGCGTGGTCACCAGCACGCGCTCGTCGCGCTCGGTCCGGCGGCGGACCTCGTTCATGAGGTCATCGATCTGGTTCTTCGTCTGGCGCACCTGTACCTGTGGATCGACGATCCCGGTCGGCCGCACGATTTGCTCGACCACGCGCTGCGCCTGCGTGCGCTCGTATTCGCCTGGCGTGGCCGACACGAACATCATCTGCGGGGTGATGGAGAGAAACTCGTCGAAGCGCTGCGGGCGGTTGTCGAGCGCGCTTGGCAGCCTGAAGCCGTAGTCGACGAGCGTCTGCTTGCGCGAGCGGTCGCCCTCGTACATGCCCCCGATCTGCGGCACCGTCTGGTGGGACTCGTCGATGAAGCAGATGAAGTCGCTGGGGAAGTAGTCGATCAGGCAGTACGGCCGCTCGCCTTGACGCCGTTTGTCGAGGATGCGCGAGTAGTTCTCGATGCCCGAGCAGAAGCCGACCTCGCGCAGCATCTCCATGTCGTACTGCGTGCGCTGGCGCAGCCTGTGCGACTCGAGCAGCTTGCCTTCGGACTCGAGCTGCGCGCAGCGCTCGTCCAGCTCGCGGCCGATCTCGGCCACGCCATCCTCGATCGTGCCCTCCTTGACGTTGTAGTGCGTCGCCGGCCAGATCGCGACATGCTCGAGGTCCTCCTCGATGAGCTCGCCGGTCAGCGGGTCGAAGTGCTGCAGACGCTCGACCTCATCGCCGAACATGACCGCGCGGAACGCGCTCTCGGCATACGCCGGGAAGACCTCGAGCGTCTCCCCGCGAACGCGGAACGTCCCCCGCGAGAGCACCGAGTCGTTGCGCGTGTACTGGATCGAGACGAGCTTGCGCAGCAGCTGGTCGCGATCGATCTCCTCACCGCGCCTGAGGATCTGCATGTTCATCTCGTACGTCTCCGGTGAGCCCAGCCCGTAGATGCAGGAGACGGAGGCGACCACGATCACGTCGCGGCGCGCGAACACGGCCGCGGTTGCGGCGTGGCGCAGGCGGTCGACCTCCTGGTTGATGGCCGAGTCCTTCTCGATGTACAGGTCCCGGCTGGGGACGTACGCCTCGGGCTGGTAGTAGTCGTAGTAGGAGACGAAGTACTCGACCGCGTTGTGTGGGAAGAATGTCCGGAACTCGTTGCACAGCTGCGCGGCCAACGTCTTGTTGTGGGCGATCACGAGCGCCGGGCGCTGCACCTGCTCGATCACGCCGGCCATTGTCAGCGTCTTGCCCGTGCCGGTGGCACCCAGCAACGTCTGGAAACGCTCGCCCGCGCGAACGCCGTCGGCGAGCGCATCGATCGCGGCCGGCTGGTCGGCGGTGGGGGTGAAAACGGAGTCGAGCTTGAAGGCGGGCATGCGCGCCCTCCTACAGTAGCCTCCGCGCCACGCCCCCCGCCCTAGCCGAGGCCCAGCTCGCGGCGGTAGGCGACGCGGTAGTCGAGCTCGGCGCCGAGCACGCGCTGGACGTATTCGCGCGTCTCCGGGAACGGGATCGCAGCCTCGCTCAGGGGCTGTCCGTTCGTGCGCGCGTCGGACACCCAGCGGTCCACGTTGGTGAGGCCAGCGTTGTACGCGGCAACCGCGAGCATCTCGTTGCCGGCGTAGTGGTCGAGCAGGTATCTGAGGTAGTAGCTGCCGTAGGCGACGTTGACGCTCGGCCGAGCCAGGTCGCTGGCCTGGAAACGCGTTCCCCCGGAGCGCCTCGCGATGAAGTAGGCCGTTTCGGGCAGGATCTGCATCAGGCCCTGCGCTCCGGCCGCGGAGGGGCGCGGGTCGAACTTCGTCTCCGCGTAGATCACCGCCGCGATCAGCGCTGGGTCCAGGCGCTTGGCGCTCGCCTGCGTACGGATCACCGCGGCGTTGCTCAGCGGCAGCCCAAACCGGCGCGTGGCATTGTTGATCTGCGACACGACGAGCGCACCGAGCATGACCGCGCCGAGCACCCACGCGGTCGCCACCAATGCGCGTCGGCTCATCGCGCTAGCTTGGCAAGGATCTCCGACAGCTCTCGCTCGAGCGCGAGCTCGCTGCCGTCGTTGTGCACCACGAACGTGGCCCGCTGTGCCTTGGCGTCCTGAGCGAGCTGGCGCGCGGCGCGCTCGTCTTCGAGCGCGTGTCCGCGCCGCGCGGCTCGCTCGCGGCGCAGCTCCTCGCGCGCGACAACGGCGATCGTTGCGTCGAAGACTTCCTCCATGCCCGCCTCGAACAGCAGCGGGACCTCGACGACGGCGGCTCGAGGCCTGGCCCCGTTACATGCGCGCTCGCTGCCCGCGCGCACACGCTGCAGCCACGCCAGCACGCGGCCCCCCACGAGCGGCCAGAGCAGCGCCTCGAGCCACGCGCGATCCTCCTCGCTGGCGAAGGCCCGTGCCGCCACCGCCGCGCGATCGACGCGGCCACCAGGCACCGCCTGCGCCCCGAAGCGCTCGCGCAGTGCTTCGCGCAGCTCCTCATCCTCGTATAGCTCGTGCACGATCGCGTCGGTCGACAGCACGGCAGCTCCGAGGCGCTCTAGGACCGCCAGTGCGGTCGACTTCCCTGCCCCCATGCCGCCCGTCAGGCCGATGAACGGCACGACCGGCCCCGGCTCGGCTACGCCCTCGGAGCTCGTGGTCTTAGGTGGTCTCTTCCGGCGGCTGGGCGTCGCCGTCCTCGCCTCGCGAGCCCTCGCCATCGGATGCGGCGGGCGCTGCGGGGGGATCCTCGGCGTTCGTGGTCGCCTCCTGCGCGGCGACCTGCACCTCGGCCTCGCCGTCTGCGCCCGCCCCCTCGCTCTCCTGCTGAGCCTCCTGAGCGACCTCGCCGGCCGTCTCGGCGCCGGCCAGCGCCTCGGCGTCCGCGGCCTGCTCTCGCGGCTCCTCCGGGGACGCGTCCGCTGCCTCGCCTTCGTCGGCCGCTTCGGCGTCCGCCGTGGCGGGACGCGACACGGGCAGGACCTGGTCCTCTACGCGCTTGGCCGACAGCGACAGGCGCCTGCGCTCGGAGTCGATCTCAAGGATCTTGACCCGGATCTCATCCCCTGGATGCACGATCTCGCGCGGGCTCTCGACGTGATGTTGCGCCAGCTCCGAGATGTGGACGAGGCCCTCGACGCCGTCGAGGATCTCGACGAACGCGCCGAACGTCACCACCTTCGTCACCTTGCCCTCGAGCTCGTCGCCGACGTTGTACGTATCGACGATCCGCTGCCACGGATCCTCCTGCGTCTGCTTGAGCCCAAGCGAGATGCGCTGGCGCTCGCGATCGATGTCCAGCACCTTGACCTTGACCGTGTCGCCGATCGTGAGGATCTCGCTGGGATGGTTGACGTGCGACCACGACAGCTCGGAGATGTGGATCAGGCCGTCGATGCCGTCGAGGTCCACGAACGCTCCGAAATCGACGATGTTCGAGATCTGGCCTTCGACCACGAGACCCGGCTGCAGGCGATCGAGGATCTGCTGGCGCACCTCCTTGCGCTCCTCCTCCAGCACGGCGCGCCGCGAGAGGACGACGTTGTTGCGCGAGCGGTTGAGCTCGATCACCTTGGTCTCGATCTTCGTGCCCATGTACTCGTCGAGGTTGGGGACGCGGCGGATGTCAACCAGCGACGCTGGCAGGAAGCCGCGCACGCCCAGGTCGATGATCAGTCCGCCCTTGACGACCTCGATCACGGTGCCCTCGACCGGCTCGCCCGACTCGGCGGCCGTTTCGATGCGTCGCCACGCCTTCTCGAAGCGGGCGCGCTTCTTGGACATGATCAGGCGCCCGTCCTGGTCCTCCTTGGTGAGGACCATCGCGTCGACCTCCTCGCCGAGATGCACCTCGTCCTTGGGGTCGACCGACTTGCGGATTGACAGCTCGCCTGCGGGGATGACGCCCTCGGACTTGTAACCGATGTCTACGAGGACCTCGTCCTTGTCGATCCGTACGACGTGCCCGGTGACGACTTCGCCCTCCTCGATCGTCCTGAACGTGGCGTCGTAATTTGGGACGATCTCGCCGTCTACCTCCAGCAGGAGTCCGTTGGACCCCTCGACCACTCGGGCTTCAGGTTTGTCCATCGCCGTATGCACTGGCGAAGCCTAGCGCAGCCGTATCATTGTCGGGCAATGCCCACTCGAGCGACCAAGCGGGGAGCGGCGCGCACCCGCTTGGAGCGCGACTGCGACGTGCTCGTGTGCGGAGCCAGCTTCGCTGGGCTCGCCGTGGCGCGCGAACTGCGCGCATCAGGCGCGCGCGTTCTCGTCATCGACCGCTACGAGCTCGGCGAGCGCCAGACGTCCGCGTGCGCGATGCCGACCGTGTGGATGCAGGCGCTTGGTGTGATGAGCTCGCTGCGCCAGAGCTTCGACGAGCTGGTCGTGCACACTCCGTTTGCAAGTGCCCGCTGGTCGCTGCCGTGGACGTTCTCGACCTTCGACTACCGCGAGCTGTGCGCGCTCTTGTGGGACCAGGCGGACGACGGCCAGGTCGAGTTGCACACGGCGACCGTGAGAGGCCGCGACGGCGACACCGTGCACACCGACCGCGGGCCGATCACCGCCCCGCTGATCGTCGACGCGCTCGGCTGGCGCCGCGTGCTCTCCAACGGGCGCACGATCCAGCCGCCGAACGCGCGCCTGTCGCGCGGGCTCGAGGTGCACCCGCCGGGGAAGGGCTCCGAGATGGAGCTGTGGATCGATGAGAGTTACATCCGCGCGGGCTACAGCTGGAACTTCCCCGCGCGCGACGAGCTACGTGTCGGCGTCGGGTCTTTCTGGCCCTCGCACCACGTCAAGGAGCCGACGGTGCGTCTCGCGCGCGAGCTGGAGCTCGAGCCGGTCGGCTATCAGGGAAACTGGATACCTCACCAGCTGCGCGCAGCTGTCGAGGACGGTGTGTTCTTCGTCGGGGATTCCGCCGGGCACTGCCTGCCGCTCACCGCCGAGGGCATCCGCACGGCGCTGTACTTCGGTTTGGCCGCGGGGCGCGAGCTGCGGGCCGTCGTGGCTAGGGGCCGCGATCGCGAGCAGGCGCTGCGCCGCTATGGCGCCTTCTCGGACTCGCACGCGAGGAAGTTTCGCTGGCTGCTGTCCGCGCAGCGCCTCGTCGGGCTCCTGACTCCCAGCCGCGCAGTCACCGCTGCCGTGCGCTGCGTCGAGCGCGAGCGCTTGGCGCGCTGGGCCTTCAACCACTACCTCGCGATCGCGCCACCCTCCTTCGCGGCGGCTCCCGCCGCGCCCTCGGCGGCTCGGGCGCGGGTGTTGGCGAGCGCGGCCGGCTGAGCGCCGGGCGCGGTGGCAGCGGCGCCCGCGAGCGCGGTGCGCTCAGAGCCGGCGCTGCGACGGCGGCACCGGCGATCCACCCGATCGCTACAGCTCGGCGAGCACCAGCGCGAGCAGGCGAATGCCCTCCTCGATGGCCGTCTCTGAGAGGTTTGCGTAGCCGAGCACGAGCTCGTCGTGGACCGGCCTCGGCTCCATGAACGCGTAGCCGAGCGGATACACGCCTAGCGAGCGTCGCAGCGCCGCGAGCACCAGCTCGGATCCGTCCACCGCGCGATCGAGGCGTACGACGGCGTGCAGGCCGGCGGCGACACCCGTGACGCGAGCGCTGGGCAGATGGCGCGAGAGCGCGTGCACGAGCGCGTCGCGTCGCGCGCGGTAGCGCCGGCGTGCCTGGCGCAGGTGGCGGTCGTAGGCGCCGCTCTCGATCAGGCGGGCGAGCGCCAGCTGCTCGAGCGTGGGCGCGCCGTGATCTGCGAGGCTGCGCTGTTCGGCCACGCGCTCGAGCAGAGCCGGCGGGAGCACCATCCACCCCAGGCGCAGCGCGGGCGCCAGGGTCTTGCTCGTGGTGCCCATGTAGACGACGCGATCTGGCGCAAGGCCCTGAAGCGCGCCCAGTGGCGCTCGGTCATAGCGGAACTCGGCGTCGTAGTCGTCCTCGATCACGAGTCCAGCCGTCGAGGCCGCCCACTCGAGCAGCGACGCACGGCGCGCAGGCGTAAGCGCTGCCCCGGTCGGCGACTGGTGGGACGGGGTGACGAACGCCGCGTCGATCGCCCCGCCGCGCGCGGCCAGCGCGGGCAAAGTTTCGACCTTCGCTCCTTCGCCGTCGACCGCCATGGCGCTCAGCCTCGCGCCGTGCGCGAGGAGGATCGCATGATGCGGAGGCAGCCCCGGATCCTCGACGGCCATATGCGGGCGATCGAGGGCGCGCGCGAGCAGCGCAAGGCCCTGCGCGGTGCCGGAGCAGACGACGATCCGCTGCGCGTCGACGGCGACTCCGCGCACGCGGCGCAGGTGCTCGGCCAGCGCCCGCCGCAGCTCGGCGGCGCCGCGCGCGTCGGGATAGCCGAGGCTCCGGTCGGGCGTCGCCGCAAGCGTCTCGCGCATGGCCTTCAGCCACTGCCGGCGCGGGAACGAGGACAGGTCGGGGTGGCCCGGGAAGAAGTCGAAGCGCGGCGGCTCCGGCGCCCGCTCCTGCGCGGGCGCGCTCGCCGCGCCGGCGGCGGCGACAAACGTGCCGGCCCCCCTCTGGGAGACGAGATAGCCCTCGGCGATCAGCTGCTGGTAGGCGTCGACCACGAGCCTGCGCGAGACGCCGAGATCGGCGGCCAGGACGCGGGTCGCCGGGAGCCTCGCGCCGGCGCACAGGCGCCCGGCGCGGGTGGCCTGCCTCAGGCCGTCCTCCAGCTGCGCGCGCAGCGGCCGGCGCTGCTCGCGTCGCAGCTCGACCAGCAGCTCGGGGCCGCTCGCGAGGGCCCCTGGGCGTCCCAACGAATTGGTCCCCAAAATCATCCTCCAATTGGCACTGTACCGGGCTCCACCGAGAGCATATCCTGATCTCGATGTCCGTGCAGGAGTCGCCCCAGCCCCGCCTCTCGGTCCGGCGCCGGGCGTACGTGACCCCGGCCGAGCTGGTGACGGCCGGCGTGGTCCTGCTGGCCGCCTACAGCATCGTCCTGGCGCTGTTCATGGCGATCGCGCCGCGCGCGTTCTACTCCGCCGTGGGTCCGTTCGGAGTGCGCAACGACCACTACATACGAGACACCGCGACCTTCAGCGCGGCGATCGGGATCGGCCTCGCCGCGGCCGTGCGCCGCGCCACTTGGCGCGTTCCGATGCTGACGGTCGCGGCTGCCCAGTTCGCCCTGCACAGCGTCAACCACCTCGTCGACATCGACGGCGCACACCCCGTCTGGACGGGGTACTTCGACTTCTTCTCACTCGCCGTCAGCACCATGCTGATCATCGGGCTGCTGCGCCTGGCGGCGGCCGACCAGAGCGCGGAGCGCCTCCCGCAGCGCCTGCGCATGAAAGGAGCCAAGCGATGAGCCGCATCGAATCACCCAAGCGCCCCAGCCCCTTCACCCGCCTGCTGCTCAGGCTCGCGCGCCGGGCGACGGCCAAGGCTGCCGGCCGCGAGACCGAGCGCATGATCGAGCCGCTCGAAGCGTACGCCCACGTCCCGCGCCTACTGGTCGGCTACGGGATGTTCGAGGAAGCCACCGCCAAGGTCAGCCGGGTCCCGGCGCGGCTGAAGATCCTGGCGGAGCTGAAGGCGGCGACGATGACGACGTGCGAGTACTGCATCGACATCGGGTCGACGATCGCGCGCCGGGCAGGCGTCGGAGAAGCCCAGCTGATCGCGCTCCCGCGCTACCACGACAGCGAGGAGTTCGACGAGCTCGAGAAGCTCGTGCTCGACTACGCGGTCGGTATGAGCCGCACGCCGGTGGAGGTACCCGATGAGCTGTTCGCCGCGCTGCGCGAGCACCTCGACGAGGCGCAGCTCGTGGAGCTCACGAGCGTGATCGCGCTCGAGAACATGCGCGGGCGCTTCAACCTCGCTTTCGGGATCGGTGACGCCGAATTCAGCGAGGGCATGGTGTGCGCTGTCCCCGAGCCGGACGCCGTCGCCCGGCCGGCCGCGGCCGTCGCGCCGGCTCCGCCACGGACGCAGGACGAGCCGATAGCACCCGCGTCCTCGCCGCTTGCCGCGCGCAGCGGATGAGGGTATTCGTCGCCGGCGCGACCGGCGCCATCGGGCGGCGCCTGGTTCCGCTGCTGAAGTCAGCCGGCCATCAGGTGACGGGCATGACACGCTCGCCCGCCAGAGCGGATGCGCTGCGTGCACTGGGCGCGGAGCCGGCGGTCGCCGACGCGCTCGATGCTGACGCTGTGCGCGAGGCGGTCGCGACGGCGCGCCCCGAGGCCGTAATCCATGAGCTCACGGCGTTGCCGCAGCGCATCGACCCGCGCCGCATCGAGCGCGACTTCGAGCTCAACGACAGGCTGCGCAGCGAGGGAACGCGGATCCTCGTCGCGTCTGCCCAGCAGGCCGGCGCGCGGCGCATCATCGCGCAGAGCATCGCGTTCATGTACGCGCGCGGCCCCGCGGGCACGCTGCACGCCGAGAGCGACCCGCTCCTCGACGAGGGGGCGCCAAAAGCGTTCCAGCGCACGGCTCGCGCGGTCCGAGAACTCGAGCGGGCGGTGCTCGGGGCGGAGGGCGTGGTGCTGCGATACGGCTACTTCTACGGCCCCGGCAGCGCGATCTCGCGCGAGGGATCGATGGGCGAGGACCTCGCGCGGCGGCGCATGCCGATCGTGGGCTCGGGCGGCGGGGTGTGGTCGTTCATCCACATCGACGACGCGGCGCGCGCGACGGTCGCCGCTCTCTCGCGCGGGCGCTCGGGCGCGTACAACATCGTCGACGACGAGCCCGCGCCGGTCTCGCAGTGGCTGCCGGCTCTGGCGCAGGCGCTGGGAGCGCCGCGACCGCTGCGCGCGCCGGCGTTCATCGCGCGCTTCGCCGCCGGTGCCTACGGCGTGGAGATCATGACGAAGGCGCAGGGCGCCTCAAACCGGCTCGCCAAGGCCGAGCTCGGCTGGGAGCCGGTACACGCCAGCTGGCGCGAGGGCTTTCGCGACGCACTCGACTAGGGACCCCAGCCGGGCTGCGGGCCGAGCACACGCGCTGGCGCCTTTGCGCGAGGGCTTTGGCGACGCGCGCGCCGAAGCCCGCCAGCTCGCCTGACCCTACTTGCGCACGACCAGAACCACGCCCGCGGCGAGCAGCACGAGGCCTACGATGCGCGCCAGGCCGATCTGCTGCTTGGCCACGCCGAGCAGGCCGAAGCGATCGATCACGACCGAGATCGTGAGCTGCCCCGCGATCACGACGGCGGTGAGGCCGCTGACGCCGAGCGTGCGCACGGCTTCGAGCGCCACGAACACATACACGGCGCCGAACAGGCCGCCGACGAGCGCCCACCAGGGAACGCGGCCGACGTGGCCGAGGCTGGCCAGGCCGCCGCGCAGGACCACTGCCACGAGCACGAGCGCGGCGGTGCCGACGAGGAACGAGAAGGTCGCGGCCTGCACGCCGCCGAGCGTGTCCTTCAGGCGCGAGTTCACCGGCGCCTGCATCCCCACGAGGCAGCCGGCCCCGACGCCCAGCAGCACCGCGATGCCGCGGCTCACGCCAGGCCCCGCACCGGCGTGCTCACTTCGCCTCCAGCCACGTATGCCCTACGCCGATGTCGACCGCGAGCGGCGGGTCGCGATCCCACACGCCGCACATCTCTCGCTCGACCAGCTCGCGCGCCCGCTCCATCTCCGCCGCGGGGCCCTCGAACAGCAGCTCGTCGTGGATCGTGAGGATCAGCCTGGTGGAGAGCCCGTCGCGCACGAGCGCGTGCTGGCAGCGGATCATGGCGAGCTTGAGGATGTCGGCGGCGGTGCCCTGGATCACGGTGTTGACGGCCAGGCGTTCGCCCAGCGTCCGCACCTGGTAGTTGCGGGCCCGCAGCTCAGGGATCTGGCGGCGCCGGTTCCAGAGCGTCTGCACATGGCCCTGCTCGCGGGCGCGCGCGATCGTGTCCTCGACGAACGCGGCCACGCGCGGGAAGCGCTCGAGGTAGGCGTCGATGAACTCCTTGGCCTCCTCGCGCGGGATGTTCAGACGATCGGCGAGGCCGTAGTCGGAGAGCCCGTAGACGATGCCGAAGTTGATCATCTTGGCCTTCGAACGCATGCCGTGGTCGATGGCGTCGGGCGAGACTGAGAAGACCTGCGACGCGGTCGCCGCGTGCACGTCTTCGCCGCGCCGGAAGATCTCCTTGAGCGCCGGCTCGTCGGCGACGTGGGCGAGCACGCGAAGCTCGATCTGCGAGTAGTCGGCTGCCATCAGCTCCATGCCCTCGGCGGCCTCGAAGCAGCCGCGGATCTCGCGTCCAAGCGGAGTGCGGATGGGGACGTTCTGCATGTTGGGGCTGGTGCTCGAGAGGCGGCCCGTCTGCGCGACGGCTTGCAGGAAGGTCGTGTGGATGCGCGAGCTCTCATCGACGAGCGATGGGAGCACGTCGAGATATGTCTTGGTCAGGGTCGAGAGCTCGCGCCAGCGCTCGATCTTGGGGACGATCTCGTGCTCGTGCCGGATCGCCTGCAGGACGCGCGCATCGGTCGAGTAGCCGGTCTTGCCGCGACGCTTGTGCGTGAGCCCGAGCTTGGTGAACAGGATCTCGCCGAGCTGCTGGGGCGAGGCGATCAAGAACTCCTCGTCAGCCAGCGCGTAGATGTCGCGTTCGAGCCCCGCGATCTCCTCGCGCACGCGCGCGGTGATCTCCGCGAGGCGCTCGAGGTCGAGGCGCACGCCGAGGAGCTCCATCTCGCGCAGAACGGCGACCAGGGGCAGCTCGATCTCGCGCATCAATCGCTCGAGGCCACGCTCGGCGATCTGCTCGCGCTGCCACGCTGCGAGCGCGCGAAGCTTGACGGCGTCGGCGCCCTCGGCATCCTCGACGGCGGCTTCGAGACCCCTCTCTTCACACAGCTCCGAGAACGGGTACCCGCGCCGCGCGGGCTCCAGCAGGTAGGCGCCGAGCAGCGTGTCGTGGCAGAGGCCCGGGGGCACGAGCGCGAGCGCCTTGGCGTCGTGTGCGATGACGGGGCGCGCACCGCAGGCTGCCACCACCTCCTCGGGTCCGGCGCACTCCCCCACGAGCACCTCGGCGAGCCCCGGCGCGGCGCCATCGGAGCCCTCACCACGGGCAGCCGCCACGACCGCGAAGCGCCACGGAGCGCCCTCCGCGAAGAGCGCTCCCTCGGGCGCAGCCACAGCTCGCGCCACGACGTACAGCTCGGCGTGCTCCTCGCCCGCGGCGAGGCCCGCGATGTCGGATACGGAACCGCTGCGCACGCGCGCGCTCAGCTGAACGGCGCCGCTTGGCACGGGGGCAGCCTGCTCGGCCCCGCCGAGCGCTTCTTCCAGGCGCCGCAGCGGGTCGCGCAGCTCGTAGGTACGAAACACATCGCGCAGGCGCGCCCGGTCGGGCTCGCGCGCGGCCTCGGCGGCGACGTCGAGGTCGACCTCGACGTCGCGCATCACCGTCGCCAGACGCTTGGAGACGCGCGCGTCGTCGGCATGGCTGCGGAGATTCTCTTTGCGCTTGGCTCCGCTGATCGCCTCGACGCTCGCGAGCACCTGCTCGAGCGATCCGTAGCTCGTGAGCAGCTCGCTGGCGGTCTTGTCCCCGATCCCCGGCACGCCCGGGATGTTGTCGGAGGTGTCGCCCTTCAGGCCATAGAAGTCGGGGATCAGCTCGGGCGGGATCCCGTAGCGGTCGAGCACCGCCTGGCGATCGTAGATCTTGGTGTCTGTGATTCCGCGTGAGGTCGCCATCACCTGGACGAGCCCGTCGGAGTCGATCAGCTGGAAGACATCGCGATCGCCGGTCACGATCATCACGGGCACTGGCGGCTCGCAGCGCAGCGCGCGCTCGGCGAGCGAGCCGATGACGTCGTCGGCCTCGTATCCCTCGACGCGCACGTTGCGGTACCCGAACGCTTCGACCAGCGGTTCCATTGCCGGCCACTGCTGCTTGAGCAGGTCCGGGCGCGAACGCCGCTGCGCCTTGTATTCGGAGAACAGCTCGGTGCGGCCCGAGCTGCCGGCGTCCCAGGCGACGACGGTGGGCCGCACCCCGTAGTCGGTCACGATCTTCACCAGCATCGAGGCGAACCCGAAGATCGCGTTGGTGGCCACGCCGGTCGAGGTCGCGATCGACTCGGGCAGCGCGAAGAAGGCGCGGTAGACGAGGCTCGGGCCGTCGATCAGGAACAGGCGGCGCGGCTCGCCGTCGGAGGCGGCGCGTGCGGCGCTGGTGCGGGGACTGCTTCCGGCCATCGTGGGTCACTCTAGGGGCACGGCATCCCTGGCGAGCGCTCGCGGCGCACGCACGGGGGCTCGCGCGCGGCGCGCGCGCTCGGCCGCGGCACGCGTGCACGGCCGTGCGCCTAACATGCCCTCCCGCCCATGAACCAGGAGCCCGACCGGTGAGCGCCACGCCAAGCGCACAGTACCGTCTCACGATTCGCGTGAAGATCGACGACGCCCACGGCGCGCTGGGGGCGCTCACGGGCGCGATCGGCGAGGCGGGCGGGGTCGTCGGCGCGGTCGACCTGGTCGAGGTCGACGGCCCGCAGAGCTTGCGCGACATCGTGGTGGACGCGTCCGATCGCGAGCACTGGGCGCAGATCATCTCGGCGATCGAAGGCGTGAGCGGGGCCCAGGTGATCGACACCACCGACCGCACCTTCCTGCTGCACGTGGGCGGCAAGATCGAACAGCACAACAAGCACCCGCTCAAGACCCGGGACGACCTCTCGATGGCCTACACGCCAGGCGTGGCGCGCGTGTGCAGGGCGATCGCAGACGACGAAGACAAGGCCTTCCAGTACACGATCAAGCGCAACACCGTGGCGGTCGTCTCCGACGGCAGCGCCGTGCTCGGCCTCGGGTCGATCGGGCCGCTCGCTGCGCTGCCGGTGATGGAGGGCAAGTGCTGCCTGTTCAAGGAGTTCGGGGGGGTCGACGCGTTTCCCATCTGCCTGGACTCGACTGACCCGGAGGAGATCGTTCGCAGCGTCAAGCTGATCGCACCGGCCTTCGGCGGCATCAACCTCGAGGACATCTCTGCGCCGCGCTGCTTTCAGGTCGAGCAGCAGCTCAAAGAGGAGCTCGACATCCCGGTCTTCCACGACGACCAGCATGGGACCGCGGTGGTGGTGATGGCGGCGCTGCTGAACGCGGTCAAGCTCACGGGCCGGTCGCTTCCGCAGCTGAGCGTGCTGGTGATCGGCCTGGGAGCGGCGGGAATCGCCGTCACGAAGATCCTGCTGGCGGCCGGCGTGCGCAACATCATCGGAGCCGATTCACGCGGGGCGCTGCATGTCCGCCGCGAGGACTACCTCGACGGCTCGATGAACGACCTCAAGCGCTGGTTCGCCGAGCTGACGAACCCCGGCTGCCGCGCCGGCTCACCGGCCGATGTGATCGAGGGAACGGACCTGTTGATTGGCGTGTCCGGCGCGCGGGCGTTGCCGGCTGATGCGCTGGCGCGCATGAACGCTGACGCGATGGTGTTTGCGATGGCCAACCCCAATCCGGAGGTCCGCCCCGAGGAGGCGGCGCCGTACGCGCGCATCGTCGCGACGGGCCGCTCCGATTACCCCAACCAGATCAACAACGTGCTCTGCTTCCCGGGAATCTTCAGGGGCGCGCTCGACGTGCGCGCTCCGGCGATCACCGAGCACATGAAGATGGCCGCCGCGCATGCGATCGCTGACATCGTCGAGGAGAGCGAGCTGCGCGAGGACTACATCATCCCCTCGGTCTTCAATCGCGACGTCGCCCCGGCCGTGGCCGCGGCGGTGGCGCGCGAGGCGCGGGCGGACGGAACCGCTCGCGCGGGTCAGGAGGTGGGCTTCGCCCACGGCGACACGATCACCGGCGGCTCGCCGGCGCCCCTCGACGGTCACGGCTGAGATGCCCGGCAGGCCGACCCTGTGAGGCTCTGCGTCACCGGCGCCACGGGCGTGGTCGGACAGCGGCTGCTGGGCGCGCTTCGCGACGCTGGCTCCGCTGACGAGGTGACGGTCCTCTCGCGCGATCCGGTGCGCGCCACCTCCAAGCTCGGCGCGATCGGGGCCGCGCCGGCGCAGGCGTTCGCGTGGGAGCCGAGCGGCGAGCTGGCGCCCGCGCAGGCGCTCGCGGGCCGCGACGCGGTCGTGCACCTGGCGGGCGCGAGGATCGACCAGCGCTGGAGCGCGACGGCCAAGCGCGCGATCTGGGACAGCCGCGTGCTCGGCACGCGCAACCTGATCACTGCGCTGGCCGGCGTCGAGCCGCGCCCGCACACGCTCGTGAGCGCCTCGGGCGTCGGCTACTACGGCCCTCACGGCGAGGAGCCGCTCGACGAGGAGGCCCCGGCGGGCGGCGACTTCCTCGCGCAGCTTTGCACGTCGTGGGAGCAGGAGGCGCAGCGGGCGGGCGCGCTCGGCCTGCGGGTGGTCGTGATCCGCACGGGCATCGTGCTCGATCGCGCCGGCGGGGCGCTGAAGCGCATGCTGCCGCCCTTCCGGCTCGGCCTCGGTGGGCCGATTGCGGGTGGTCGCCAGTACATGTCATGGATCCACCACGCTGACTTGACCGGGATCATGGTGGCGGCCCTCGGCGACACGCGCTGGAGCGGCGCCGTCAACGCGACGGCTCCCGAGCCGGTGTCCAATCGGGCGTTCTCGCGGGCGCTCGGCCGGGCGCTCAAGCGCCCCGCGCTGATGCCCCTGCCGGCGCTGGCCCTGCGCGCCGCCTACGGCGAGATGTCGAGCGCGCTCACGTCGGGAGCGCGGGTGATGCCGGCCAAGGCTCTGGTGCTCGGCTACCGCTTCTCGCACCCGCAGCTCGAGGAGGCGCTGCGCTCTGCGCTCGCGTCCGCGTGAGGCAACCGTCGCGCCCTCACAGCGTGGCCGCGACGGCCGGCTCGCGCGCGGGTGCCTGGCGGCCCGCGGGTTCGCTCTCGATGATCACGCGGCACGGGCGCCTGCTGAGCAGGTAGGCGGCCGTGGGGCCGATCCCCCGCTCGCCGGCCGGGGCGTGGATGGTCGACCAGTAGATCACGTCGGCGCCCACGCGCTGCGCTTCCTCGACTAAGGCGGCTCCGGGATTGCGCGTGCGGATCAGGCCCGTGTGGATCTTGATGCCGGCGCGGCGCGCCTGGATGCGAGCGCTCTCGAGCACCGAGCGCCCCTGCGCCTCCTCCTCCTCCAGACCCGCCTCGAGCGAGAGCTGGCTGGGGACGGGCAGCACGAAGATCGCGTAGACGACGCCGTCTGAGCCGATCAGCTTGGCGGCGCCGGTGAGGGAGCTGGCGCTGACGTCGGAGCCGAAGATCGGCACGAGCGCCGTGCGGTACTCGAACTCGGCGAAGTCGGGTGGGCGCTCTGGGCGTTCGATGCGGTAGTGCTTGCGCGGGTCGAGGCCGTGGCGCTTTCTATACACGTAGTAGCCGACCATCCCGGCGAGCATCCAGGGAACGCCGATCGTGCGCGCCTCGCCGTGCAGGGCCACGACTGAGCACCAGGCGGCAAACGTCCCCAGCCCGCCGAGCACGGCCGTGAGCGGGATCTCACGCCCGCGGATGGCGAGGTTCCAGGGCAGCTTGTAGGGACGCTCGCGGTCGGGCTCTCGTACACGCAGCGCCAGCACCGAGACGTGCGCGGTGGTGAAGGAGAGCATCGCGCCGAAGGAGTAGAGGTTCCCGAGCAGCGTTGTTTCCCCCGGCAGGATCAGGAGGCCCGCGAGGATCGAGAAGAAGACGATCGTGAACCACGGCGTGCGGAAGGACGGGTGCAGCTGCGAGAAGATCGTCGGCAGCTGGCGGTGCTCGGCGAGCGACCACGACAGGCGCGAGATCCCGATCAGCCCGGCGTTGGCGGCGATGAAGAGGATCGTCGCGGCGAGCACGCCGACGTAGTCTTTGGCCACTGTCAGCACCGCGCCGTGCAGGCCCAGCCGCCCGACGATGCCGAGCACGGGGTCGTTTTCGAAGTGGCCTCCGAGGGCGGTCGCATACCCGGCGTGGTGGAAGCTTTCCCCCAGGGCCGGGCTGTAGCCGGCAGCGTGGTGAATGACGGGCAGCGCGGAGAGCGCGACGACCGAGATCCCGGCGTAGACGCCGAGCACGGCGACGAGCACGAGGTTGACCGAGCGCGGAACGTCGTGACCGGGGTCCTTGGCCTCCTCGGCCATGTTGGAGACGGTCTCGATGCCCGTGTAGGCGACCATCGCCACCGACAGCGCGAAGATCACCTGCGTCCAGCTCGGAGCGATGCCGAGGTGCACCTGGTCGACGAGCAGCGTGGGGTTCAGCACGAGAATGAACCCGACCACCACCAGCAGCACCTGCGTGCACAGGTCGGTGATGGCCAGAAAGAGGTTGAGCTTCGCCGACTCGCCGAGGCCGCGGATGTTGAGCGCGGCCAGCAACGCGATCGTGACGAGCCCGCCGATGATGTCTCCGGGGCTGTGCGTGAGGCTGGGGAAGAACGCGCCGAGGTAGTGCGGGACGAAGAACGCCGAGATGGCGATCGTGATGATGTAGTCGAGGCTCAGCGCCCAGCCGGCGAAGAAGGAGACGACATCGTCAAAGGCGTGGCGCGCGAACGAGGAGGAGCCGCCGGCTTCGGGGAACATCGACGCGCCCTCGGCGTAGGTCTTGGCCGTGAGCACGAACAGCGCGCCGGCAAACATGAACACCAGCGGAGTGAGCCCCAGGGCGTGCGCCGCGACGAGCCCGAGCGCGTAATAGATCGATGAGCCGACGTTCCCGTAGGCGGTGGCGAACAGGCCGGGAACGCCGACGGACCGTCGCAGCCCACGCTCGGTCAGGCGCGCCATCTAGCGCCGGTTCGGTGCGCCGCGTGCGGTCGCGACGGTGACGCTGTACACGCATTTCAGGCTAGGCGCGAGCCCGTCAAGCTGGCATCAAGAATCACCTGCTCGGTATTCAGATTTCAAAAAGATGAGTCGCTGCTGGTGATCGGCAGCCCGAGGTGAGTTTCAGGCGCTGAAGCGGTATCCGATGCCCGAATCGGTGCGGATCAGGCGCCGGCCCCGCTCGAGCGGCCCGAGCTTGCTGCGCAGGTTGGCGATGTGCGTGCGCAGCACTGGCGTGGCGTCGGCGTACTGCGGCCCCCACACCTCGGTCAGGAGCTGACCGTGGGTGATCAGCAGGCCGCGGTTGAGCACGAGCACGCGCAGCAGCGAGAACTCCGTGGGGGTGAGATGGACCTCGGCGCCGTCGACGAACACGGCGTGCGCCGCGAGGTCGACGATCAGCCCGTCGACCTCGATGCGCGGCTCGGAGGGATCGCGCCCGGCGCGCCTGAGCGCGGCCTCGACGCGCGCCACCAGCTCGCCGGGGCCGAAGGGCTTGGTGACGTAGTCGTCGGCGCCGCGGTGCAGCGCCTCGACCTTGGTCTGCTCCTCGTCGATGGCGGACAGCACGAGGATCGGCATCTCGCTCCACTCGCGCAGCTGGCGGCACACCTCGATGCCGTGCTGGTCGGGCAGCACGAGGTCCACGATCGCCAGATGCGGCCCGGCTACGGCGGCGCGGTCGAGCGCCTCCTGGGCGCTGGCGGCGAGCAGCACCTCGTAGCCGGCGTCGCGCAGGATCAGAGCCAGCGCGCGGCGGATCTGTGGGTCGTCGTCGCAGACGAGGATCCGCGCTCCGGACATGCTCAGTCGGGGACGGCGGCGGACGGGGCTGCGGCGGGCGCGAGCTCGCGCTCGGGAAGCGGGAACTCGACCACGAAGGTTGTGCCGGCGGGAGGTGTCGACTCGACCCTCACGCGGCCGCCGTTGAGCTCCAGGAACCCCCTCGTGATCGCCAGCCCCAAGCCGGAGCTCGAGTCGTGCGCGCTCGAGCCTGGAACGCGGTAGAAGGGAAGGAAGATGCGCTCGTGCTCGCTGGCGGGGATCCCGGGCCCCTGGTCTGATACGAGCACGCGGATGCGCTCGCGGATCACTCGCGCGCGCACCGACACGGGCTTGCCGTCGCTATGGCGCGCGGCGTTCTCGAGCACGTTCGCAAACGCCCGCTCGAGCTGCGCGGGATCACCCTGCAGCAGTGGCAAGCCCTCTTCGACGGACAGCTTGAACACGACGTCGCCGGCGCTCAGCTGCTCGACCGCCTCGGCGAGGACCTCGTCGATCGAGTACCACACCAGCCGCGGCTCGGCGCCTCCCGCCTGCAGCAGGGAGAGGTCGAGGAGCTTCTCGATCAGCCGTCCCAGGCGCGTGGCGGCGGCGAGCACCTGCTCGCGAACCTCGCTCACCTTTGCGCTCGTCGGCCGCGTCGCATCGAGCGCCGCTGCGGCCATCATGATCGCCGTCAGCGGAGTGCGCAGGTCATGGGAGACGGAGCGCAGCACGGCGGTCTTGAGCTCGTCGCTGCGCCGCAGCGCAGCGGTCTCGACCACCTCGGCTTGAAGCTCGGTCCTGTGCAGCGCGGCGGCGAGTACGGACTCGAGCGGGGGCACGACGCGCTCTGCTGTCCGCGCGCGTTCGGCCTGCGTGAGAGTTGCCGGCAGCAGCAGCGTCCCGACGCGCGAGCCGTCGCCGTGCAGGGGGAAGGCGGTCGAATCGACGCCGGGAGGGACATCGCCGAGCGCGAGCGCCGCCCAGGGCACGCCGAGGGCCGCCGCCAGGCGCTCGCCGGAGCGCACCAGCGCCGCATCGAGATCGGCGCTGCCGAGCAGCAGCTGCGCCATCTCGGCCGCGAGGTCGGCCTCCTCGCGGCGCTGTGCGCTCTCGCGGCTGCGCGCTCGCGCGAGCTCGGCGACCGAGCCGGTCGCGATCGCGACGACGACGAACACCAGCAGCGCGACCCAATCGCGTTCGTCGGCGAGCTCAAAGCGTCCGTGGGGCGGGAGGTGGAAGAAGTTGAACGCGGCCGCGCTCAGGATGCTGGTGCCGATCCCGAGGTAGAGCCCCCAGAAGGTGGAGACGACGACCACGGCGAGCACGTACAGCACCCCGAGCGACACGACGGGAGCCACTCGCTTGAGCGGATACACGGCGGCCGTCGCCAGACCCACCCCTGCGATGGCCGCGAGCACCCCGGCGAGGCGCGACGGCCGATCGGATCTGAGCAGCAGGGGGGCTAGCGCCGGCGAGCTCATGTACCGCTAATGATGCCTCCATCGGCGCGCGGCGGCCAACGGCGCCGCGAGCGACGAAGGCGCCTCGTTGCCCGGCCGGGCCTTCAGACGCCCGCCACGGCGGGCGCGCGGGCGGGCGGCTTGAAGTTCTCGGTCTCGATGATCACGCGGCAGGGGCGCTTGCTGAGCAGATAGGCGGCCGTGGGGCCGATGCGCTGCTCGCCGGAGGGCGCGTGGATTGTGGACCAGTAGATCACGTCGGCGCCCACGCGCTGCGCTTCCTCGACGAGCGCGGCGCCGGGGTTGCGCGTGCGGATCAGGCCCGTGTGGATCTTGATGCCGGCGCGGCGGGCCTGGATGCGAGCGCTCTCGAGCACCGAGCGGCCCTGCGCCTCCTCCTCCTCGAGGCCCTCCTCGAGCGAGAGCTGGCTGGGGACGGGCAGCACGAAGACCGCGTAGACGACCCCGTCCGAGCCGATCAGCTTGGCGGCGCTGGTGAGGGAACTTGCGCTGATGTCGGAGCCGAAGATCGGCACGAGCGCGGTGCGGTAGTCGAACTCGGCGAATTCGGGCGGGCGCTCTGGGCGCTCGGCGCGCGTGGTGCTGCTGAGGTCGAGGCCGTGCTGGCGGCGGTAGGAGACGTACAGCGCGATCCCAAGCGCGAGCCACGCGACGCCTGCCACGGTCACGCTTAGGTGCAGGATCGTCACGACGACGAACGCAAGGCCGGTGCCCAGCAGCCCGAGCACCGCGAAGGCCGGCAGCTCGAGCCCGGCCGCGCGGATCGTCCCCGGGCCGCGGTACGGTCGCGGCCGGCCGGGATCCTTGACGCGCAGGCGGATCACCGACAGGTGGGCCATGCTGAAGGAGAGCATGGCCCCGAACGCGTACATGTTGCCCAGGAATTCGGCCTTCCCCGGGATGATCGTCAAGCAGGCGATCCCGCCGAACACCAGGATCCCCACCCAGGGCGTGCTGAAGCGAGGGTGCAGGCGGCTGAGCCTGTCGGGAACCTGCCTGTGCAGGCCCATCGAGTACACCAGCCGCGACGCGCCGATGATGCCGGCGTTGGCGGCGATGAAGAGGATCGTCGAGGCGAGCAGGCCGACGTATATCTCGCCCGCCGACTGCAGCGCCCCGAGGTGCAGGTGCTTGACGATGCCGAGCACGGGGTCGCCCGCGAACCCGCCGTGGGCCTCGCTGGTTCCGAGCAGCGTGCTGTAGTGGCCGCCGTTGTCCCGGTGGACCGGAAGCGCCGAGAGCGCGACCAGGGGCAGCGCGGCGTAGATCGCGAATACGGCGCCCACCACGCCGCGTATGGCCGCCGGCACGGTCCGCGTCTCTTCGCGAGCCTCCTCGGCCATGTTGGAGATCGTCTCTATACCGGTGTAGGCGATCATGCCGATCGGGATCGCGATCAGCGCGCTCTTCCATGTCGGCGCGACGCCGAGATGGATGTTGTCGATCAGCACTTCTGGTGAAAGGACGAGCGTGATGCCGACCACCACCAGCAGCAGCTGCGTGGCGAGGTCGGTGACGGCGAGCACGATGTTCAGCCCCGCTGCCTCTCGCACGCCGATGACGTTGATCGCGGACAGCAGCGCCACGACGCCGATTCCGAACAGCACATCCCCGGGCGCGTGCAGCAGTGAGGAGGAGAAGAGGCCGCCGAGGTAGTGAGGCACGAAGAACGCCGAGATGGCGATCGTGATCGTGTAGTTGAGCATCTGCGCCCAGGCGGCGAAGAACGACCACAGCTCGTTGAACGCGTGGCGCGCGAAGCTCGAGGATCCGCCCGCCTCGGGGAACATCGCTGTGGCCTCGGCATACGTCGCTGCCGTGAGGTAGAAGATCACGCCCGTGATCAGGAACACGATCGGCGTCAGGCCGAGGGCGTAGGAGGCGACGAGCCCTAGCGCGTAGTAGATGGAGGAGCCCACGTTGCCGTAGGCCGTGGAGAAGAGCGCGCTGGTGCCGAGCACCCGTCGCAGTCCGTGCTGGGTCAGCCGCGCCATGTCGCGGAGCGTATACCGGCCAGGTACGGCATCCCTCACCTAATGGCGGGCCAGCGCCGAGGCCGAGCGCGCGCACCTGATCGTCGCTCGCGGCGCGCCCTGCGCGGGTCTCGCGATCGAGCCTGCTTGCTCCTAGCTCGCGGCACGTCCCGAGCCCGCTCCCAGTGCGGGAGCGCCCCATCGTGGGCCGCCACCCGGCACGCCGGGCGGCGGCTGCGTTGGGCTGGGCCGTGCCGCTAGCTAGGGACTACCCACGCGCCAGCGTCTCAAGCTCTTCGGGCCACCGCATGAGCGCGCTCGCTGCGCTGCGCGAGCCGCGCGGGCGCGAGCCGCCACTCGTCGGCGCGGAGAACGCGCCGGGCCTGCAAAATCCCATTCAGGGCAGCCGGCTAGGCAGGAAGCGGCCGTATGATCACGACGCCCGCTCGCGTGGCGACTCGGGCACTGGGGAATCTGAATGTCGCGGCGCGGAAACTACGACTCGGGGGAGGATTTCGTCCTTGAATACGGCGAGCTTCGCTTCACGTTCAACGAGGGCGACTTCTCCGAGCGTTGCGAGCAGGCTGCGATCAAGGTCGGCTTCGTGGGGGGCAGGCTCGGCGAGGAGGAGCTCGAAGACCTGGTGAACCTGGCCGTCAACGGCGAGATCTCGGAGCCGGCGTCGGCGCTCGGGGAGCACGTCAACGACTGCTGGCCCGAGCTCGTCGGTCCCGCCGAGCGCTCGCTCGTGCACTGGCTGCGCCGCCTCATCTTCCGCGGAGCGTGGCTCGACCAGCGCGTCAACGAAGGCGAGCTGAGCATCGCCTTCGAGGAGGAGACGGGTGGATTCGCCTACGTGCAGCCCGGCGGCTCCAGCTCGGACGGAGAGCCGATCGAGCTCGCACCCGAGCCCTCATGGGGCCGGGTCGCTTATCGCCGCTAGCGGCTGTCCCTCAGCCGGCGGACTCGAGCGCGGTGGCCCGTGCCTGGGCGATCGCTCGTGCGCCGTCCTCCCCGACTAGCAGCTCCGGCTCCAGGGTGCCGCTGGCGAGCAGGTCGAGGATCGGGCGACGCCCGGTGGAGGTGAGGGCGACATCGAGGGCGATCACCGTGCTCTCGCCCCCGAACGGACGCGCGGCCGTCGCGACGATCGTCAAAGAGCCCGCCTCGCGCAGGTTTCGAGCCGACGCCAGCGCCTTGCGCGCGGCGTGCGGATGCACGCCGTCCAGGCAGTCGATCAGCAGCAGCGCGTCTCCCCCGCGCGCCGCCACGCGCCTGCCTTCCTCGACGGCGCGTTCCAGCGCCTGCCCCTGCACGTCAGCGGAGGCGGCAAAGGTCAGAGCCGCGGCCGGCGCGACGGGCCCCTCCTGGGCTCGCGCGATCTCCTCGGGACGCACGCCGAGCAGCACGAGCGTGACCGCAAGCTCATCGCGTCCGGCGAGCGCCGCGAGGATCGCGTGCATGGTCTCGGTCTTGCCCGAGCGGGCCGCGCCGACGATCGTCGCTCTCGAGCCGAGGCCCAGCGGCGTAAGCCATTCGATCGCCTCGAGGGTTTGATCTGCCACGCCCAGCACGAGCCGCGTGCTCGGGTAGGCGACCGGCAGGTCCTCGTAGCGGGCGCCGTCGGACACGCTCTCTGCGGGCTCTCCGTTGATCGTCTCCACACGCACCAGCGAGGGGTAGCGCTCGGAACGACGCGGGGTGCGGACGGGTCCGCTCACGCTGTCGCCGGAGACGAGCTCGCAGCGGCGCACCTGCGCCGCGGAGATGTAGACGTCCTCGTCGGAGGGCTCCGGCGGGTGCACGCGCAGGAAGGCCGAGCCGTTGCCGAGCAGCTCTACCACGCCCTCCGCCACGGCGCGCTCCCCGGCCGCGCCGTCCTCGCGGTCCAGCTCCTGCTGCTCCTCGACGTCGGCCTGCGCAGGCGCGGCCCGCTCCGACCTGCGCGAGCGCGCGGTCGAGCTCCTGCCGTCCCGGCGCCGGCGCGCGGCGACTCCGCGCCTGCCCCGAGGCTCCTCGGGCTCGGGGGCGCCTGCATCTCCGGCGCCCTCGCCCTCATGCGTGAGGATCGCGTCGACCAGGTCGCCCTTGCGCAGGCGACGAAAGCCATCGAGGCCGAGCTGATCGGCAATTGCGTGCAGGTCGGCCAGAGGGCTCGCCTCAAGCTCGCTGCGCTCGAGCACTGTCATGTGGGACTCCTTGCGTTGGACTGGGCGGTGCGCATCCGTCCGCGTTGCACAGCGGCCGGCACCCGTGACCGCTTCAGACTAGCGGGTGCAGCAGTCGCTGCCCGGGCGGGAGCGGACGATTCGAGCTTCAGCGCCGGCCGGCGCCCTCGTGTCGCAGGTCCTCGCCGAGCGCGAGGTCGCGCGCGGGCGGGCAGGCGCCTGACAGCGCCGCTCGCACGCGCAGGTAGTCACTTGCCGCTGCCACATCGTGGACGCGGAAGATGCTCGCTCCAGCGTCGAGACCGTGAGCGAGGGCCGCCAGCGTCCCCGCGAGGCGCTGAGAGGGCGGGCGGTCGGTCAGCGCTCCGATGAAGTCCTTGCGGGAGATCGCCATCAGCAGCGGGCGGCCAAGCTCGTGCAGGCGCTCGACCCGTGCGAGCAGATCGACGCTCTGCGCTGGCGTCTTTGCGAAGTCGGGACCCGGATCGACGATCAGCTGCTCGCGCGCGACCCCGGCCTCCAGCGCGAGCTGCATGCGCCCGCGCAGGAAGTCGAGCACCTCCTCGACGATGTCGCCGTAGAGGTCAGGGTCCTGCAGGCGCTGCCGCGGCGCCGCTCGCGTGTGCATGAGCACGAGCGCCGCCCCGCTTCGCGCGCACACCCGCGCGAGCTCGAGATCGCGCAGCCCGCTGACGTCGTTGACGATGCTCGCGCCCGCTGCAATCGCGGCCCGCGCAACCTCGGGCTTGTAGGTGTCGACGGAGACGATCGCGCCGAACTCCGCGACCGCCTTCTCGATCAGCGGCACGACCCGTTCGCACTCCTCCTCCGCGCCGACGGGCGGCCGGAGCGTGCTGGCGGACTCGCCCCCGATGTCGAGCATGTCGGCCCCCGCCTCGCACAGCTTCCGCGCCAGGCGCAGCTGGTCCTCAAGCGCGGGATGCCTGCCGGCATCGCTGAAGGAGTCCGGCGAGGCGTTGACGATCCCCATCAGCCAGGGGCGCTGCCCGAGCTCGAGCACGCTCCCGCCCGCCTCGAGCCGCCGCGAGGAGGCCGGCGAGGCGGGAGCCATCGACGTCTGACGTGTCTGGCTCACGCCAGCTCGAGCCCCTCTTCGCGGGCCTCGAGACGAAACGCCTCGACCTCGCTGCGAACGCGCGCAGAGTCCCATCCGAGCTCCCGGGCGAGCACCGAGGCCACGCGGTCCGCCGGCCCAGCGTCATGCGCCTGCCCCCGCGTGAGGCTTCGCGCTCCAAGCAGCCCCAGGCGGGTTCGCCGCAGCAGGACGTCGCCCACGCTTCGCGCCTGCTCGCGCCGGACGGCAAGCGCGGCCTCGGCGAGCAGATCTGGCATCCCCGCGATGATCGGCTGGGCGAGCTCGCCGCGCTCGGCCGCGAGCGCCAGCACATCGTGCGCCGCGTGTCCGTAGCGCGCGGCGAGCGCCGGATAGGACTCCGCCGGAACGCCCTCCACCTGCGGGAGCTCATCGACGGCCACTGCCTGCCCGAGCGGGATCTCGTGCGTGCGGCAGGGGGCGTCGCGCGCTTCGCGCTCGACCAGCCGGTCGACCGTCATCTTGGCCATGCGCCGCCACGTCGTCAGCTTGCCGCCCGTGATCGTGATCATCCCCGAGGAGGTCTCATACAGCTCTGCCTTGCGCGAGATGTCGACCGACTTCTTGGGATCGCCGGTCGAGATCAGCGGCCGCACGCCCGCGAACGTGCCCGTCAGGTCTGCAGCGCCCAGGGACGTGCCGAAGAAGCGGTTGACGGCGTCGAGCAGGTACTCGACGTCGGCCTCGGAAGCCTTGATGTGCTCCAGCGGCCCGTCGTAGTCGACGTCCGTGGTCCCCACGAGCGTGCGCCCGAGCCACGGAAGCGCGAAGATCGTGCGCCCCTCTCCCGCCGGCACGATAGCCCCGGCGGCGAGTGGCAAGTCCTTCTGATCGAGCGTCACGTGGGTTCCACGGCTCGGCCGTATCCGCGGCAGCTCGACCTCGTCGTGCAGCTCCTGCGGGCGCAGCTGGTCGGCCCACACGCCGGTTGCGTTGATCACGTTGGCGCCGCGCACCTGGAAGCGCTCGCCGCTCTCGCCGTCGAGCGCCTCCACGCCCTGGAGCTGCCCATCGCGCTCGAGTAGCGCGCTGGCCTCCACGCGGTTCGCGCACACGGCGCCGAAGCGCTCGGCCTCTCCGAGCACCGTGAGCACGAGCCGTGCGTCGTCGGTCTGGCAGTCGTAGAAGAGGTAGCCGCTGGTGGGCCCGCGCTGCGTGAGCGCGGGCAGCAGCTCGAGCACCTCCTCGCCGGAGATCACGCGGTGGCGCTCGGGGCTCCACGAGGGAGCCTCCTCGCCGCCGTTCTTGCTCGCGCCGGACTCGCCCGCGCTCTTGCGATCGGCGCCCCGGCCCCGCCTGGAGCGGCGCCCGCGCAGGCGCTCGCGGTCCACGGACATCACGTCGTAGAGGTTCAGCCCGACGCCCATGAGGCGGTCGGGCCGCGCTCCGTCGAACGCCGGCACCACCAGCGGCAGAGGTCGCACGAGATGCGGAGCGAGCGCGACCATGAGCTGGCGCTCGAGCAGCGCCTCGCGCACCAGCCCCAGGTCGAAGTTCTGCAGGTAGCGCAACCCCCCATGCACGAGCTTGCTCGAGCGGCTCGACGTCCCCGAGGCGTAGTCGGCGCGCTCGAGCAGCGCCACGCTGTAGCCGCGTGCGGCGGCGTCGAGCGCCACGCCCGCGCCAGTGATGCCGCCGCCGATCACGATCACGTCGAACTCGTCCTGCACGAGGGCCGAGAGAGCTTGGCTGCGTGCGATCACGCTCGCAGTGTGTCAGGCCCCGCGGCAACGCCCGGCGGCGCCGGCACGCGGCTGGCCTCGCCCGCCCTACAGCTGCGCCAGCTCGGCGGCGATGTCGCTGACCGCCGACTTCGCATCCCCGAACAGCATCGCGGTCTTTGGGTCGTAGTAGAGCTCGTTCTCGATGCCCGCAAAGCCGGGGTTCATCGAGCGCTTGATGACGATGATCGAGCGGCTGTCGGCGACTTCGAGGATCGGCATGCCGTAGATGGGCGACGTGGGCGTGTTCTTGGCCGCGGGGTTGGTGACGTCGTTAGCGCCGATGACCAGCGAGACGTCCGTGCGCTGGAACTCGGGGTTGGCGTCGTCCATCTCCTTGAGCTGGTCGTAGGGCACGTCGGCCTCGGCCAGCAGGACGTTCATGTGCCCGGGCATGCGCCCTGCGACCGGGTGGATCGCGTAGCTGATCTCGACGCCGCGCCCCTCGAGCTCTTTGGTGAGCTCGCGCACCGCGTGCTGCGCCTGCGCGACCGCCATGCCGTAGCCCGGAACGACCACCACACGGCTTGCGTAGGCGAGCTGGATCGCGGCGTCGGCGGCGCTCGTCGAGCGCACCGTGCC
Source organism: Actinomycetota bacterium (assembly GCA_005884115.1). GTDB lineage: Bacteria > Actinomycetota > Thermoleophilia > Solirubrobacterales > Solirubrobacteraceae > Palsa-744. The sequence continues at coordinate 1,131,075 of VAXW01000005.1, read as the reverse complement.
GGCGTGCTCGCCCGCGCCCGCCGCGCCCTCGACGACGCCGCCGCCGCCGAAGCCGCCGGCGACGATCGCCGGGATCGAGCGGTTCATCGCCTTGGCCATCAGGTTGGTAAGGATCGAGCCGGAAGCGCCGACGATCATGCCCGCGACGATCAGCGCGGTGTTGTTGAGCGCGATCCCGGTGGCCGCCGCGGAGAGGCCCGTGAACGCGTTCAGCAGCGAGATCACGACCGGCATGTCGGCGCCTCCGATCGGCAGCACCACCGCATTGCCGAGCAGCGCCGCGCACACGAGCATGCCTATGAAGATCCCCTCCGAGTGGCTGCCCGCGGCGATCGCCACGCCGGCCGCGAGCGCGAGCCCGAGCAGCGTGAAGTTCACCGACTGCTGGGCCCGGCCCAGCGTGAGCGGGCGTCCGGGGATGAGTTCCTGGAGCTTGCCGAAGGCGATGTTCGATCCCCAGAACGACACCGAGCCGACGATCGCGGCGAACAGCGAAAAGATCGCGATGTACGTCGCGGTGCTGCTGTAGCCATCCGTGAGCCTGAACTCAGACCAGGCGATCAAAAACGACGCGCCGCCGCCGACGCCGTTGAAGAGCGCCACCATCTGCGGCATGGCGGTCATCCTCACCTGCCTGGCCGCGGGCACGCCGACCGCCGTGCCGATCGCGATGCCCGCCGCGATCAGGCCCCAGTTGCCCTCGGAGCGGTTGAGCAGGGTCGCGATGAAGGCGATCGCCATGCCGACCGCGGCGATGCGGTTGCCGCGCACCGCCGTCGTGGGGCCCGACAGACCGCGCAGGCCCTGGATGAAGAGCGCGAAGGCGATGATGTAGAGGACGTCGAGGAAGCTCCGTTCCTGCAGAAAGGAGGTGGCGAGGGTCACTGTCCGCCCGCCGTTCCGCCGGTGGGGGGATCGTTCCCGGAGCCATCCTCGCTCGCCGCCGCGCTCTCGCGTTTGGGCTTGGACTTGAACATCTCGAGCATGCGGTCGGTGACCAGGAACCCGCCGACGATGTTGATCGTGCCGAAAGCGATCGCGATCACGAGGATCACCTTGTTGAAGGCGCCGTTGCCCGACAGCCCGACGATCAACAGGCCCCCGAGCAGCACGATCCCGTGAATCGCGTTGGTCCCCGACATCAGCGGCGTGTGCAGGGTGTTGGGGACCTTCGAGATGACGACGAAGCCGATGAACCCGGCCAGCACGAGGATCGCCAGGTTTGTCGTGAGCGTGCTGGCGAGGATCACGCGGCGTCCTGTAGCGTGGACTTCGCTCCGGCGTGCACGATCTCGCCCGCGCGCACGATGCACGCGCCGCTGACGATCTCATCCTCGAAGTCAAGATGCAGCGCGCCATCCTCGCCGATCAGCAGCTCCATCAGCGCCAGGACGTTTCGCGCGAACAGCTGCGAGGAGTGCTCGGCCATGCTCGCAGGCAGATTCAGCGGCGCGACGATCTTCACGTCTTCGCGCACCACCGTTTGGCCGGGCTCGGTCAGCTCACAGTTGCCGCCAGCCTCGCCCGCGAGGTCGACGATCACGGAGCCCGGCTTCATGCCCTGCACGGCCTCGGCCGTGACCAGGCGCGGCGCCGGGCGGCCGGGAACGAGCGCCGTCGTGATCACCACGTCGAAGCCCTTTATCGCATCCGTCAGCGCCTGCTGCTGGCGCTCGCGCTCCTCCGCGCTCAGCTCGCGCGCGTAGCCGCCCTCGCCGCTCGCCTCCACGCCGAGATCGAGCCACTGTGCGCCGAGCGAGTGCACCTGCTCGGCGACCTCGGGCCGCACGTCATAGCCGGTCGTGCGCGCGCCCAGCCGCTTGGCGGTGGCGAGCGCCTGCAAGCCCGCCACGCCGACGCCTAGCACCAGGACCTTGGCCGGCGGGATTGTCCCCGCGGCGGTCATCAGCATCGGGTAGAACCTCCCCATCTCCTCCGCGCCCAGGAGCGCGGCGCGGTAGCCGGCGACGTTGCTCTGCGAGGACAGCGCGTCCATCGACTGCGCGCGCGAGATGCGCGGGATCGCCTCCATCGCGAACGCCGTGGCCCCGGCGTCGGCGAGGGCGCGCGTGGTCGAGGGACTGCTGAGCGGTGCGAGGAAGCCGATCAGGATCGAGCCCGCGCCGAGAGCGCGCACTTCGCCCTCATCGGGCGGCGAGATCTTCAGGACCACGTCGCTGCGCCACACCTCAGCCGCGTCGTCCGTCGTGCGCGCGCCCGCCTGCACGTAAGCGTCATCGGGCAGCAGCGCCTCCGAGCCGGCGCCGCTCTGCACGACGATCTCGGTCCCTTTGCCCTTCAGCTTGCCGACCACCTCGGGCACGAGCGCCACACGATGCTCGCCGGCCGCGGTCTCCTTCGGAACGCCGATCTGCATTTGCGGGCGGCAACGTATCCCATCGCGGACGGCGGCGGCAGCGCGGCGTGCTCGCGCGCGACGCAGCGAAGCACGAGCCGGCCGGGGGCGGCGTGCGCGATCTCGCCGGCCGCGCGCTGGTCCGGACGGCGCGCCTATCATCATCACAGCGCCCTTCGGGCGGCGAGCCATGACGGTCAACCTCACGCGCATCTACACCAAGCTCGGTGACGGCGGTGAGACCCACCTGGGCGACATGAGCCGGGTCTCGAAGCTGCACCCACGCGTGGAGGCGTACGGGACCGTCGATGAGCTCAACGCGGCGATCGGCATCGTCCTGTTGCAGCCTGGCCTGCCAGAGCAGTTCGCGCAGTGGCTGCGGCGGGTGCAGAACGATCTGCTCGACGTGGGCGCGGATCTGTCCGTGCCTCAGCCACCCGCGGGGAGCTCGGAGGCGGAGGACTCCTCGGGCGCCGCACGCGAGCGGCTGCGCGTGCTGCCGGCCTACACCGAGTGGCTCGAGCATGCCTGCGATGAGGTCAACGCCAAGCTCGAGCCGCTGCGCTCGTTCGTGATCCCCGGTGGCACCCCCGCGGGAGCGCACCTGCACCTCGCACGCACCGTCTGCCGCAGGGCCGAGCGCCGCGCCATCGCCGTGGAAGCGTGCAGCCCGGAGGTGGTGCGCTATCTGAACAGGCTGTCTGACCTGCTGTTCATCCTCAGCCGCGCCGTCAACGTTCAAGACCGCGAAGACCAGGGCGCCGAGCCGCTGTGGAAGCCGGGCGCACACGACTCGGGTCCCGATCCGCCCCCCACCGAGCCGCGGTCCGAAAGCGCCTGAGGGTCGGAAAGCGCCCGAGGCTCTGGAAGCGCCCAGGCTCTGGCAGCGCCTGAGGCCGCTACCGCGCGGGCGCCGCGGTCGCTCGCGCGGTACTCGAGCGGCGCCGTTCGCTGAAACCCACTCCCGCGACCGCGAGCGCTGTCCACAGCCCAGCCATGAGGTAACCGCCCAGCACATCGCTGGGCAAGTGCCACTGCTGAATCAGGATCGCGCAGCCGGCGGCGAGCGCGAACGCTGCACCGAGCGCGCCCACGTGGAGCTGCATTCGCTTGGGGGCGACGAGCACCGCACACAGCGCCAGCGCCGCCGCCGCGGTGGCGTGACCGCTGGGCCAGGATGCGGCGCCGATCGTAACTTCCCCGAGGCGCGCGTGAGGGTGGGCCAGGAGCGGCTTCAGACGGTCGGCGCTCAGCGGCGCAAGCGTGAGCACGAGCGCGACCGCCAGCGCCACGCGCGCCCGCTCGCGCACTAGCGCGACCAGCACTAGGACGGCGCCCCAGATCGCGAACAGCGGAGGGTCGAGCAGGTGCAACACGAAGCGCGCGACGGTACCCACCTTTTGCCCGTCGAGCTGGGTGAATTCGCGCAGCGCGACGACGTCCCTCACGCGGGCGGCCGGTACCAGCTCGGCCACGACCCACACCAGCGCGAGCGCCATCAGGCAGAGACCGGCGAGCAGCAACGCTTGCCGCGCGCCTGGCAGCTCACGGCGTCGACCGTGGCCACGCCCGGACATCGGCGCGGCGGTGAACGCTTGATGGGCCATCCCTACAGAGGGTATGGCGGCAGCTAAAGCGCGGCTGAAAGCGCCGGTGGTGGCTGTGGCGCTGGTGAAGGCGCGGGTGGTGCCATTGGCGCCGCCAGCCGACGCGGCGATCCGCCGAGGCGCGGAGGGCAGCGGGCGGTCACACCGGAAACGTCCGCCGGGCAAGCGCGATCAACGCCTGCGCCGTCACCCACACCGGCGTCTGCGCGCTGGTGCGCGAGTAGCGGATCGAGCCGTCGGGCGCGGTCAGGCTCAGCAGGTAGGCGAGCGGGGAGCGGCTACCGTGGCGGCGCACGCCTGCGGGGTCGCGGCCAGCGGCCAGAAGCCCCTGCACCGCCCACGCCGTCGATTGGGCGTTCGATTCGGAGCCGGCGCGTTGCGGGTATCCCCCGTCGGGTCTCTGCGAGCGCAACAGGAAGCCGACGGCGGCGGCGAGCGCATGCGCGTTGCGAGCGCGCGCACCGACCAGCGCCTGCAGCGCAGCGCCGGTGTCATCGACGTCGCTCGGCGTGCCGCGCACGCTGAACGAGTAGCCGCCATCGACGTTCTGCTGGCGCTCGATCCAGCCGGCCGCGCGGCGGATGGGCGAGAACGCCGGCGAGTGGCCGACGGCGCGCAGCGCGAAGATCGCGAACGCAGTGAGGTTGACCTGGCTGTTGAACGAGCCGTCCCGGCGTTGCGCTCGCAGCACGCTCGCCACGAGGTTGGTTCCGGCGAAGGAGTATGGAGAGGCTCCGCACGCACGCGCCGCGAGGATCGTGCGCTCGTCGTCGCCGAGGCCCGCCAGGGTCGACGCTTCGCGCCGCAGCGAATCGAGCACCGAACGCCCGCCGCGACGAAGCTTCGCGGGACTGCGCCCCGCCGCTGCCAGGCCCATCGCGCTCCACGCCGTGAACAGCTCGCTGCTGCGCTGCCCGCGCGCTGCGCCGAACCCTCCGTCGGAGTTCTGAGCGCCGACCAGGTAGGACACCTGGCGGGTGAGCGAGACCGAGGCCTTGGCCGTCGGCGTCGCAGCTGTGCGCCGCTCCGCGGGGACGGGATGCGCCCGCGCCGACTGACCGGGCCCGAGCGCGGCGAGGCCCGCCAGCGCTGCCGTAGCGAGGGTCGCGCCCGCCACGCTCAGCGCTCCGGGGGTGCCGAGCCCTCCGCGGGCCGCGAGGCGTCCGACAGGGCCGACCGGCTGCAGCCCCGATCCGCCGCTGCGCGGGCGCTCGGGTGGGTCCTCGTCCTGCACCCACGTGATCCCCATGCGCGAGCGCATGCGACCCAGCAGCCGCCCGAGCTCGGGACCGAATGCGAGCCCGAATAGAAAGCTCGCGACCGCATCGGTGACGTCGAAGGGAGCGGCGGCGCCCGCTGTCGCGAGCAGGGCGGCGGGCGTGTGGCTGGCTCCGATCGTCCACGTGTAGAGGTTCATGACCTCCTTTGCGGCGCCCGCGGCCAGAGCGCACGAGAGCGCCAGCGCCAACCGGCCGAGGCTGCGCCCGCTGAGCCGGCCGAGCGCGGCACCGCCGAGGCCCACCATCCCCCAGGCTGCCATCTGCCACGGGGTATAGGGACCCTGGCCGAGGAGGATGTTCGAAACGAACATTCCCAGCGCGCCGACGGAGAAGCCGGGCAGTGGACCGAGCGCATAGCCGACGACGAGCGTCATCGCGGTGATCGGCTTGACGTCGGGCAGCGCGACAAATGCGTCGCGCCCGAGCGCGGCGACCGCGGCGAGCGTGGCCACGACCGCCACCATCCGCGCCGATGGGCGCGCGCGCTCGTAGTAGAGCCAGCCCGCGGCGAGCGCGAGACCCACGAGCAGGAAGGACGCCAGCGGCCAGCTCACTGCACGACCTCCGCGCCGAGCGCCTGGCAGTCCTCCGCGGGAAGAGCGGCGGCCCGGGCGCGAAGCAGCTCGGCGCCCTGCTCGGGAAGCACGGCGCCAGCCTCGCCGCCGAGGATGCGGGACGTCTCGGTCGCAAAGTACCAACCGCCTGCCAGCAGCTCGGCGGCGGGACCGTCTGCGATCACGCACCCGTCAGCGAGCAGAAGGGCGCGCTCAGCGCAGGCGGCGGCGAACTCGGGGTCGTGCGTGGCCACGATCACGGCGAGCCCGCGGGCCGCCCGGCGTCGAAGCTCCGCAGCCAGCTGCGCCTTGGCGGCGCGATCCATCCCGCGCGTGGGCTCGTCCAGGGCGAGCACGGCCGGCTCGCCGGCGGGCGGCGCGAGCGCTGCATCTCCCGCGCCGCCACCGTCGCGCGGAGGCAGATCCGCGCCGCGCAGGCTGGCGCTCGGCGGCGCCAGGAGATCCGCCTCCGGCGCAATCCGGCCCGCGCCGACGATCGCGAGCGCCAGCCGCTGGCGCTCGCCTCCGGAGAGGTCGCGCGGGTTGCGCTCCGCCATCGCAGCGAGCCCCACCTCGCGCAGCGCTCGCGGCGGGGCCTCGTCCAAAACGCGCTCGTGGATGAAGTAGTCGCCCGGGTTCTGCAGCAGCAGCGCGACTCGCCCTGCCCGCTCGATGCGGCCCCGGGTGGGCGCGAGCAGCCCGGCGGCGTGGCGCAGCAGCGTCGACTTACCGGCTCCGTTGCGCCCCATCAGCGCAACCGTGTCGCCACGCTCGATGGTGAGCGTTACGCCGCGAAGGATCGAGGGCCCGTTTCGCAGCTCGTGCCAGACGCCGCGCATTTCCAGCGCCGGAGCCGGCTTGCCGCGACGGCGCCGGATCGCGCGCAGCGGGCTGGACCTGCGGCCTCTCTGCTCCTGAGCGCCGATGCGCGCGTCCGGGCCGAGATGGGTGCGCGCGTCCAGCAGCCCGCGCGCGCGCAGCTGCGCGCGCGCCTGCCTCACGCCCACCGGCTGATCGGCCAGACCGGCCAGCGCAAACAGCTTCGCTCCTGGGGTCTGTAGGGTGGGCACGCGCCGCGACGCCCACGTGAGGAACGTGTGCGGATCGCCGTCGCAGGCAACGCTCCCGTGTTGCAGGGCGATCACGCGATCTGCGGCCGCGAGGCAGCGCTCGAGGCGGTGCTCGGCCAGCAGGACCGTCGTCTCCCACTCCTGGTTGAGCCGGCGCAGCAGACCGATCAGCTCGTCGCCGGCGACCGGGTCAAGCTGCGAGGTGGGCTCGTCGAGCAGCACGAGCTCCGGCCTGCCTGCGAGGGCGGCCGCGAGGGCGACGCGCTGCTTCTCGCCTCCCGAGAGATCGTGAGTGGAGCGGTCGAGGAGGGCGTCGATGCCGAGAGCGAGCGCCACCTCCTCCACCCCACGAGCCACCGCCGCCGCGCCATGTCCGCGGCATTCAAGCGGCAGCGAGAGCTCCGCGCGCACTGAGCTCGTGACGAGCTGCGTCTCGGGATCCTGAAACAGGGCGCCGGAGACGGCGCCGAGCCTCGCGGGGCCATGCTCGCGCGAGTCGAGGCCCGCGAGCACGACGTGCCCGGCGAAGCGGCCGCCGTAGAAGTGCGGCACGAGCCCGCACGCCGCCCGCAGCAGCGTCGACTTGCCGTGGCCCGAGAGGCCCGCGAGAAGGCAGAACTCGCCGGGGTGGAGCTCGAAGTCGACCCCGCTGAGCGCTGGCGCGTCGACGCCGGGGTATTCGTACGTGACACCGCTGAAACGCAGCAGCGGCACGCTCACTGCTCCACACCCCTTCGGTTGCCGAACGGGAGCAGCGCCGCTGCTGCGAGGGCAGCACAAAGGAGGATCGTGCCCGTGCCCGCCCTCATGGCCAGCAGTGGATAGGCGTCGAAGGAGAGCGCGCCCGACAGGCGGCCGGCGATGGCGAGCACTAGCACGGCGGCGGCGGAGCTCGTAAACGCCAGGTCGTGCCGTGAGAGCGGCCGTCTCACCCTGGGGGCGCGGCTGCCGCTTGCGAAGCCGCGCACCTCGAGCGTTGCGGCCACGTCCATCGCACGATCGAGTGAGCTGGCCACGATCGCCGCCAGCAGAGCGACGCGCGCGCGTGCTCTATGCGAGGGTGGGTGCAACCTGGTTCGCTGCGCCTCTCCCAGGCACCTGGCGTCCGCTGCGAGCAACGGGATCATGCGGAGGGCCAACGACACTGTCAGCGCGGAGCGGAACGACAGCCGGCGGAATCCCCGGAGCAGCTCGTCCGGGTCGACGGCCAAGCTGCCCAGGGTCGCGAGCAGGATCACGACCGAGACCTTGAGCGCGATGTCTGCGCCGTATGCGAGCGCCTCGACCGTCAGGTCGCCCTGTCCGAATGGCCCCAGATCGCCGAGACGGGCGAAGACTGTGAGCCCCTGGCGTGAGACGAGCACGTTGACGAGCACGATCGGCAGTGCCACAAACGCGATAGTGCGCAGAGCGCCGGCGAGCTCGCGCCCCACGCCTGCGCCGACGGCCGCCGCGAGGACCGCCGCCAGCAGTGCGAGCAGCGCGAGCGGGTTATAGAGCAGCACCGCTGCTGCGGTCAGCGCAAGCACCCAGCACGCGCCGACGCTGGCTCGCGCGCTGTGCAGTGGACTCGCGAGGCGGCGGTATATGAAGAGGCCCGAACTGGTCATTCGCCGGCCTGTGGCAGCGCGAGCGGTTGGCCTGAGGCAGTGACTGCGAGCGCGAAGCGGTCACGAAGCGCCGGCGCGCCGAACGCAGCGGCCGCACGCGCGACGCCCGCGCTGTCCGTTCCGGTCACGACCCACTCGGGGGCACCCGAGCCGGTGCGCGTCGCGGCGACCAAGCCCGAGCCCGCGCCCAGCGTGCGAACGCTGCGGCCGTCCGGGTCGAGCAGTTCGAGAGCTCGGCCACGGGCGGCGAAGCGCGTGTAGACGCCGCTCGCGCGGGGGCCGCCGGCGAGCGCTCGCGCGCTCGCCTGCCCCGCGAGCAGCGCCGCGGTCAGGCCGACGAGCACGCGCAGCGTCTGCGGACCCCCGCTCGCGCCGATGCCCGCGACCGCCGCCGGGACTCCAGCCGCCCGCAGCCTCGAGGTGACCGTGGTACACGCCGAAGAGCCCACGTTCGCGCAGTCGACCCGGACGGGCAGGCGCTTGCCTTCGAGTCCGTGCAGGAACGGCTCGGGAAAGGAGCCGACCACGGCAGGTACGTCGTCGGTCTGGCTCCAGTCGTGGCGATCCCACCAGATACGATCGCCCGCGCGCACGTTCCTCTCGGCCGCGCCTTCGTGAGCCTCGACGCCGTTCACGTAGTAGAACCAGTCGACGGGCCGCCCGCGTTCGCTCCCCCCTGCGAGCCCGTCGATGCTCTGCACGAAGCCGCCGCCATAGCGGGTCGTGACGTTGGCGTTTCGCATCAGCAGGCTCATGACCGTCTCCTTGCCGTGCACGCGCGGCGCGCGCCAAGCGTGCAGTGGGCGCGCGCCGAATTCGCGCGTGACCGTCAGCTGCACCGCGCTCGGCGCACGGCCGGCGCCGAGACCGCACCCGGTGAGGGTGAGGCTCGTCATGAGCACGCCGCCAGCCGCTGCCGCGAGGGAGCAAACGCCTCGCCACTCGCAGCGCCTGCCCCGCCGACGATCACCGCACGCGGAACACCACATGGCTTACTCCGTCCACGAGCTTCGTCGCGGTGCCGTCGGCGCTGATGGCCTCGATGTCGTAGACGTAGCGCCCGCGGGGCAGTCGCGCCGGGAGCAGGTAGCTGAATGACTGTGATCCCCCGACCGAGAAGAACGGGGCCGGCCGGCACCGCCGCGTGCGAACGAACCGCACCCTCGAGCCGCTGAAGAAGAAGCAGCGCCCAGCATGGCGACGTTCCAGGCGGATGCGGACGTCGCGCAGGGTGCCTCCCGGCGGGACTTGAACCTTGCCGCTCAGCACCCGCGGAGCGAAGCGCCGCGAGTACACGCGTCCGCTGCGGATGCCTGCGATCCGCGCCACGTCCGAGACCGGGCCGCCGGCGATGGGGCCGCCTGAGGCGGCGGGGGCGGGAAGGGTCGAGCCGCACGTCCCGTCGCTGCCGGCGTGCACGCAGACGACGAGCCCGTTGGAGCGCACGGAGTCAGCCCGGGTGGCCTTCAGGGTGACGACCCCGGGCTGGTTCAGGACGACCGTGGAGTCCCCATTGGCGTCGCTGTGAGAGCTGCCCGCGATCGGCGACGGCACTCCGCTCACCGCTTCTTCGACCGCTGCGCCCGCGATCGCTTCGCCGGTGTGGCCGTCGGCTACGTGCACGGTGAAAGGCGTGCCCGCATTCACGCTGACCGGCCCCGCGGCGCTGAGCAGGTGTGAGAGGTTGAAGTAGTTGTAGGCCCACAGGACTTCGTTCCCGGGCGCAAGCGCGATCTGGCACCCGCCCACGGAGGCGGTCGTGAAGTTGACCGCGTAACCCCAGGAATCGAAGGGCGCTTCTGTCTGATTGACGTCGTTGCCAACCCGGCTGACAAAGAAGTCGCCGGGGTTGCCGTTTTCCGCGCCGCTGCCGAACCATTCCGCGTCGAATGAGAGTCCGGTCGCCAGCGCGGCATCGTGAAGCGCCGTCGTCGGGGTGCCAGACTGGCTGCCGCCGGGCACAAAGCCGCCCGAGGGCCCGTTTTCGGCGTAGTTGCAGGGGTGTGCGCCACCGCTCGAGGCGGTTTGGATCGTCTCGGGGGACGTGGTCACGTTGCCTTCGAAGAGCGTCCGCGTCGAACCCTCGACACGCAGATTCACGGTGATCGGCGTCGCAAGCGCAGCGTCTGGGATGGCGACCGAAGTGAGCGCGCATAAGGCTGCGAGCGCAGCCAGGAACCACCTGCTCGCGGCGACCATGCGCGTTCGACCGCGGCGTCCTCGAGCGTGCACAACGTCGTCCCCGGCGAGGACCCGATGACATGAGAGCATGAGCCGACCCCTTTCCACGAGGGCTTGTGGGCTTCGGCCGTGGCAGGTCTCCTGGCTCCCGGGCCTACCTTTCCGCGCCTTCCCCGTTCGCCGGCGGCGAACTGGTGGCTGTGCGCACGATCGCGCACCGCGGCTGGCATCCCCGGTCACAGTGGCGGGTCCGCGCCGGACTTGCACCGGCTTCCCTTGACCACGGACCGTCTAGACGTTCGGATCCTACTTCAAACGCACCGGCGGGCTCGCTCGGGCACGACGGCGTCCACAGCCGTGCTCGGGGCAGTCGTCCCTATGACAGCGTGGCGAGGTCCACGCTCTCGTCGTGCAGCGCCGCCCGCCCGCGCTCATCGAGCTGGCGCCCGTCCCTCATCAGGCGCCGCGCGTGGTCGAGGTCGTCGGAGCGCCCGAACGTAAGCGCCGCCTTCACGACGCCGTCCTTCAGGTACCAGTTGGTGAAGCTCGCCTCCTCGAGCGATCCGCGCATGACTTCCTCATCCCACTCGTACGCGGGTCCGACGTACTCGAGCTCTCCCCAATCGGCGAGCACCGAGAAGAAGTAGGGGATCTCCTCGTGCGCCAGATCCTGCCCCAGCATGTTCAGGGCGGCCGTCTTGCCATGGTTGAACGCCACGTCCCAGTGCTCGATGCGCACGGGATCGCCTGCGTGCACGACGGAGTCGTATTCGCAGATGTCACCCGCGGCGAACAGCCCGGGTATGGAGCTCTCGAGCCGCGAGGAACAGCGCACGCCGCCGCGCTCGCCGATCGTGAGCCCCGCGCGCTGCGCGAGCTGCACGTCCGGCGTGACGCCGGCCCCGACTACGACCGCTTCGGCGTCGAGCTGCAGGCCGGCCCTGGTAACCACCTTCGCAACGCGCCCGTCGCCCTCGAAGCGCTCGAGCTCGTCCCCCCCATGCACGGTCACTCCATGCGATTCCAGTAGCCGCTGGATGAAGCTGCCCACGCGCGCACCGAACCCTCGTTCGAGCGTCGCCTGCTCCTGCATGACCATCGTGCAGCGCTTGCCGATCTTGGTCAGCGACGCTGCGACCTCGCAGCCGATGTAGGAGCCTCCGATCAACACAACGCTCTCGGCCTCGGTGACGCCCTCGCGGATCGCGTCCGCGTTGCCGAGCGTGCGCAGGTAGTGGATCTGCTCGAGCTCGCACCCGTCTACGTTCAGCCGGCGGACGTTCGCGCCCGTGGCGATCAGGGCCTTGCTGAACGCCACCTCCTGCTTGTTCGAGAGCTTCGCGGTGCGCGCTTGCGGATCCAGCGCCATCACGCTGGTGCGCGTGAGCAGCTCGATTTCCTGCTCGCTCCACCACTCCTCAGGACGGAAGAAGGTCTCCTCGCGCGCCTCCTCGCCGCGCAGATATCCCTTGGAGCAGTTCGGCCGGTTGTAGGGAGGGTCAGGCTCACGGCCCACGAGCATCACCGTGCCGTCGCCGCCGGACCCGCGCAGCCAGCGCGCGCAGTTCGCCGAGGCGAGACCACCCCCGATGAGCAGGTAGTCGACCTTGCGGTCGGGCATGGCGCCACCTTATACCGCCTGCGCGCCCCGGCAGGCGGGACCGTTCACTCGTTCGGCGGGCGCGCGCGGTGCCTGCACGACGCACGGGACACGTGGGCGGACGTCGGTTCGCTGCCACAGCCGTCCGCCCCGGAGGAGGCCCGCCGAAGCGGGCCTCCTCCGGTCCTCCGGATCATCCTCCTGCCCTCCGGCCTGGAAATCGGTGTACGCGTGTTCCGAGTCGACGGTTTGCGCGTCCGCGCTGATCGTGCGCCAAGCTCAGGCGGCGCTACGTGTGCACGCTCGCTCACCACGCGCGCACTCCGTGCGTCGACCCGGCTCCCGTCACCTCGGCGACCCCAGGCCCTGGCGCGGCGCAAGCTAGCCGAACGCGAGCGCCCAGTGTTGGGGATTGGACGGATGTGGGACGGATGTGACACACGGCCGTATCGCGCAGCCCGTGCGCAGCCCCTCACAGACCCTGCGGGTGGCGCACCGACCAGTGCGCCCAGGTCGGGACGTGACCAAGGATGCGCCAGCGCGGGCCGTCCTCGTTTCGGTTCGGCCCGACGTCTGTTCCGTGGTGGCTCGTGTCGAGGCGTAGACCGGCGATGACGGCGAAAACGTGGTTCGAGGGCGCCGTCGCCGCGTAGATGCTGACCCACCTCCCGGGCCCTGGCAGGCCCCAGCCAACGTAGCTCTGCGCGACGGGGTTCTGGCGCCTGATTTCCTCGATCGGGCGCACATCGGCGCGGTAAAGAACGTAGTTGACCGCGCTCGAGCAGTCCGCCTCCAGGGCCCCTCTCGGATCTGGGTGCCCGTCTCGTCCATAGCGCAGGGCCTGCAGCTCGTTGCCCGCGATGACCATCGCCTGCACGGTTGCTGGGACGTCAGCCGGAACAAACGCGACGTGGCCCTGGCCAGGCACCAGCATCGCGCGTTCGCCAGCTACGAACACGACTGGCGTCGCCGTCCTCGCCGCGAGCGCATCGCCGAGGGCACCTGCACCCTCGCCTTCGGACCCGACTTCGTCCGGCGTCGCGCTGGCAGCGTCTCGATAGCGGGCAGCGAGGGCTTCGACCTCGGCGAGATAGGCGCGGCTGTGGTTGTAGGCGAGGATCGCGCGCCTGTAGTCCCGCGGAGCCCCCGAGGCACGTAGATAGTTGGCAGCCGCATAGATGGCATCGGCCGGGTCCCAGCGGTTGGCGCGTCCGTCGCCGTCGGCGTCCAGCCCGTAGCGGGCCCAGGTCGACTCGATGAACTGCATCGGCCCGCCTGCGCGCGCACCATTGACGGCGCCCTCGCGCGTACAAGACGGATCGTGCGCGCGCCCGTGGTCGCACTCGACCTTGCCGATCGCAGCCAGAACTGCCCAGTCGAGCCCGTAGGAGGCTGCCGCCTGCGCGTACAGGCGCAGGAAATCAGGTGGAATGTCGCGCGCGGCAGAAGCGGGAGGAGCCGCACGGACGTCGCTCGCGTTCGTCAGACCGAACTGGTCCACAGACACGCCGCCGATCGCAGCCACGGTCGCTGCGAGCAAGCCGATAGCGGACAGGGCGGCGGCCGCAGCCGCCGCGATCCATCCGCGGGAGCTCGGCGGAGCGTGCGCGTTGATGATCATGCGGTCGCGCAGGCATGCAGCCGGCTCGCCATGCCAGGTGCTCGGACGGTCAATCGCGGCCGAGGCCCAGCTGGCGTTTTCGCCGAGCCTCGACCTCGCGGGCGTCGCGCATCACGCTCGATTCCGCGCTTCGCGAAGGTCGGTCAACGGCGTCCGTCCCGCCTGCCGCGCCTTGAGGCTCACGTGGCGGGAGCTTCCGCGGAGGCTGCACGACCGAGCCGCGGTCAGCTTGGTGAGCCGGCCTCCCGGCGCCGGCGCGCCGACGCGCGCTCTGCTCGTCGAGCTCGCGGTCCAGCTCACGCCGCGTCGCTCGGAGGATGTCCGCGTGGCTGCCGCGCGAGGACGCGCCCCCTCGCGCCGCCGCGCCCGGGATCTGAGCCGTGCGGCGGGGTTGGGCGCCCCCGGACGACGCCTCGCCGCTCAGGCGCCGGCGCTCGCGCTCGATGTCCCCACGAATGCGGCCAGCCCTGTGCCCCAGTTCGGCCGCGCGCCGCCTGTCGCCGTCTGCGAGCGCGCGCTCGTGCTCGGCCAGGACGCGCTCCAGTTGCCTGCCCCACACACGCAGCTGCCCATTCGCATCGTCCGCCCGCTCGCCCTCGGCGGCGGTCGGGATGTGGCCTCGCCCCTGCGCCGGAGCGCCGCTCGCGACGGCGCGATCGGTCTGCCCGCGATCATGCAGCGCGTCGGCCAGCTCGCCGGGACGATCGCCACCGGGCAGGCCGGTCCCCCTCGCGATCGCGGACTCCGCGGTGGCCGGCGGGGGCGCCTCGCGTTCTATGCGCGCGCGCCTTTGCTCGCGAAGCGTGCGGCGGAGATGCAGCGCATCGTGCACGCGCGCTCGGACCGTGCGAGTCGTGCCCAAGGGCTCTCGGTGTACCGCTCCTCCCGCAAGGGCGAGCGCTTGGTGCCGGCGGGCAAATGCCCCCCACCAGAACGCGCACATCAGCAGCCACTGGGTCCACCAGCCCAGAGCGCGCAACGCGGCGAGAATTCCGATGACCGCGAGCACCACGCCCAACAGGAACGAGAAGAGGAGCTTCGCCACCACGGCTCCCAGCAGCTGCGCTGCCCAGCGGCGAAACACGGCCCGGCCGGTGTCCCCAAGCGCCGGCGCGATCACCGCTGCAGGGGTCAGGAGCAAGTAGAAGAGGCTGAACAGCGCGGCACCGATGAGCCTGATCGCGATGAAGCCGAGAAGCAGCAGCATCCCCAGGACTCCGGCGACGATCAGCAGCAGCCCTCCGACTCGCGGCCACGTCCCGTGGTCGGTCCTGAACTCGGCCTGTGCCGCCATCGGGCCGTGACACTGCGTTGCTTCGCTGCTCTGACACATCGCCCGCAGCAGGGAGCCGGAGTCATTGATCGAGTTGCGTTGAGGGCCGTTCGCGGGCAGCGCGAGGAAGATCGCGCCGTTGGTCCGTGCTTCCTGAAGCAGCTGTGCGCTGTGCGCTAGCCCGCGAGCCTGCGAGCCCGCGTCGCTCGCGCAGCGTCTCCCGGCAGCGCCCGGAGCGCAGCGGGCAAGGGGCAGCTCGTCGGCGGCGATTCGCAGCGCGGCTGCGCGAAGGGTCGGGTCGAGCCGGCTTGGGTCGCGGCACCAGCTGACGTCTCCGAACTCGAGATAGCACCACGGCACCTCGACCGCGGCCGCAAACACGGTGCTCATGCCTTCGGCCAGTGCGCGTCCGGCCCCGGACGGCTGCCCCCGCGCGGTGACGGCAAGTGTCCCCAGACTCGCCTGATTGGCCCATCCACCGACCGCTCCCACCGTGCCCACGGGATCGAGCATCACCCACATTCCCGCGGCGGTCATGGCCACCAGCAGGAACGCCTGGCCCACGGTCTCGGTCACGCGCCTGCGGACGAGGCCGTTGTACACGGCGAGCACGGACGCGCACGCGAACGCCAGCGTCAGCCAGGGCTCCGTGAACGCCCGCTGCATACGGCGAAGTCCTCCGCTGACGCCGTCGCGAATCGCAGGACTGTCGAGCAGATCGATCGTGAAGCACCACTCGAGCATCACGACGAGCGCGTGCACAGCCCACACCAGCGCCATCCATAAGGGCGCCACGAAGAGGTCCTGAACGAGGCTCAGGAGCTTGCCGTAGCTGAGGCCCAAAAAGCCCGTGTCGATGTGGACGTCGACTCCGTAGTCACCCGTCGGAGCAGCCGCGGCGACGAAGCCCGAGGTCCCGCAGTGACGCGCGCTCGCCGCCGGTAGTTCCTGCCAGCCGAGAGCGCCCGTGCACAGCGGACTGCCAAGTCCGTTGCTGACCAGCGGATCTGCTTCCCCCGGCGGGGCGTCGCCGCCGTCCGAAGTCCCCCGGCTGGCGCCGGGCGCGGCGTTGGCTTGGATCAGCGGCGGCCCGCTGGGCGCTCGGCCGGCGCTGCCTGGCGCGCGTGTCGCCGCGAGCGCCTTTGCGTGGGTGGATGGGCCGACACTCTCGGCGCGTGCCGGCGCCGAGCTGCACCCCGCCGCAAGGACGATGGCGAGGAGCGTCACCCGCGCGGTTGGCGGCGTGCTGCTCGACAGCGTCAACCCCGCGCGGGTGTCGTCGAGAACGCTCGCAGCAGCTCGGGCACCACCACATCGACCTGCACAGCCTCCACGCGCCCGTGGTGGTCGCGGAAGAGGCATCGGCCGGCCTCGAGCTCGAGCAGCATGCGCCGCCTCGCACGATCCGAGCCGTCGAGCCCGAGCAGCCGGAGCGCACGCTCGGCTTCTGACTCGGAGCGGACCCCGAACACGAACGTTGCGCCGATCAGGTTCTCGAGCGACTCACGCTGTCCGATCAGAGCGTCGCTGATCAGCTGCGTGCTGATGATTGGAACCGCAAGCTCGGAGCGACCCATGCGCTGCAGCGAGCCAAGCAGCGCGCGACCCGCCGGGTCGCTCAGAAGCCGCCATCCCTCGTCGAAGGAGAACAACTTCAGACGATCGCGTTCGGCTCCCATGAGGCTCATCGCGAACATCGCGATCAGGCGCACCAGCTGCTCCCCGACTCGCTCCACCTGCGAGTACTCCGAGCGGGGCATGCCCGGCTCGGGACCGGGAAGATCTCGGATCGGCAGGTAGGTGACCTGCTGGTGGCCGAGGCTGGGAAGCCGCACGTTCGGGTCAGCAAACCCGAGCTGGGTGAGCCCGGAGCGCGCGTAGACCTCGAGCGTCCTGCCAACCTGAGCTTCAGTGGCGTCGCCATCCCCCAGTGCGAGGACGACCTCGTAGCAGCTCGGCTGAGCCGAGCGTCTGAGCACGCGGTCGACGGCCGCTACGAGCGCCGTCTCCCACGCCGCCTCTGCCCGATCAGGCAGCAGATCGCGGAGGAACGTCACGGCGACCTCCTGGCGCAGGTGCTTCGGCGCTACTCGAAACGGATCCAGCACGCCACGCAGCGCCGGGTTTGGCTCGAGCGTCACGCACTCAACATGCGGCACCACCTCTTCGAGCAGATGAAAGCGGTGATCGCCCTTCGGGTCGCAGTCGACCACACGCGCACCTAGCAGGAAGCCCTCGTACTTGAGCTTCTGGTCGAGCGTCGTCTTTCCCGACCCGAGCGCTCCGACGCTGAGGATCGTCGCGTTGCGATCGCTGTCGGACCCTTCCCTCAGGTTGAATCTGACCGGCTGGCGGCTCCCTGCCAGCGTATGGCCGAGATAGAACCCGCGTCGCGACCCCACGGCGTGCGTCGCGGTCGGCATCATCGCCGCCGCCTGCTCGGTCGTGAGCATTTCGTCGTAGCCGCTCACGCGCGTTCGCTGTGCCGGCAGCTGCTGCATGAAGAGCTGCAGCTGATCGCCGAGCGGCCGGTGCAAGCGGACATCCCCGAAGGCGCGGCGAGTGGTCTCCACTCGCTCCTCGAGCTCGTCCTCGCGCCTGGCCGCGACCGCGATCGCGAGCGTCGCTCGCAGAAGCGGAGGGCGCCTGCTTGCCTGCAGGTAGGTGAGCAGGTCGCGCGCCTCGTGCGTGCGCTCGATGCCCAGATCGGACGCTCCCTGGTCGCCCTCGGACTCCGCGCGATAGATCTGGTCGGCGTCCTGGATCCGTTTGCGCGCTACACGAACCGCGAGCTCGTTGGGCAGATAGCGCGCGTTCAGCGACAGGTCGACCGCAAATGGCAGGCTTTCTGGCGGCGCGAACATCAGCTCCGCAGCCGCGCCAGGAAACACCGTGCGCTCTGGGAGCGCACCGGCCACAAGTTGCGCCTGCCAGCTTTTGCCGAGCTCAGACTCGACCAGGAGCGCTCGCCCGCGGTGCTCGATCACGCAATCGGCCCACCGCATCACGTCGCCCTCGAGCGGCGCGAGCACCGCCTCGCCATTACATTCGAAGACCAACGCTCGCGGCTCGTGAAGACCGTCTATTACCGGCTCGCCGAGCCCGCGACAGAACGCTCGACGCACGAGCCACTGCAGCTCGACGCCTCGCGCCGGTCGCACGGCGAGGAAGTCCGACAGGCACGCGTGAGCGTGGTCGGCGAACGCCCTCACGCGCTCGAGCTCTGAGACCCTCATCAGCCTCCGATCTCCGCTCGCGAACAGTCGTCGCAAAGCCGCGAGCCACTCCCGCGGGCCCTGCTCGGCGACACGCGAAACGTAGGTCGCGACGTCGCGCTCGGGCTCGCGCAGGCTGACGATGATGAAGATCGCCGGCGTGCCCGCCGCGAACGACCGCATGCGAGCCACGTGGGCTCGCAGATACCGGGCTCTGACCGGCGCAAGCCGCGGCTCGTGAGTGGCGCGCCCGAGCTCCTGCTCCATGTCCGTGGCGTAGCCATCGGAATCGAAATGTCGCGCGACGCGCAGGATCTGCAGATCGGCCTGGAGCGTCTCGATCGCACCTATCAGCGCGAGCAGGCGCGATCGCTTTCCGGCCTCGTCGAGCCATTCATATGAGGACGCGCTCAGGGTGAAAGCAGCCCACGGGTCGTGCAAGCCACGGCCGAACACGCAGTTGCCGAATGTGTAGGCGATCGGCGCGCGCACGCTCAGCCCACGTGCATGCGCGCTGATCGCTCGAGCACTATCACCTGTCGCTCGCGGACTCTCGTCGCAGCGGCCAGCTCCTCGACGGCGAGCTCGCGTCGACGCAGCACACCGGCGCGAGTGAGCCGGCGTCGGTGCGGGACGGCCACCACCACGGCCCCCGGACCCCTGTATCGAAGCTTGCGCACGCGAGCATCCGAGCCATCCGGAAGCATCAGGATCGGCAGCGGATACCAGCGACCGCCCGGCAGGGCTACCGACCGCAGCCGGTCGCCATCGAGACCTGCACGCTTGGGCGCTTCGAGGCGGTTGCGCAGGAGCGCGGACGCAGCCAGGTGAAATGGCCGCCCCTCGATCCTGATCAAGGTCAGAACAGCCGCCACCAAGGCCGGCAGCGCGACATCGCGCATGTACCACGGTGTTTGCGCCACCACAGCCGCGAGTCCCGGCAAACGAGCCGCGGTAGCCGATCCCGCGACGAGGGCAAGGAAGTAGACCACACCGCGGACCGGTACGCCGCTCGGGTTCAAGCGCAGGCGATCGACCTGGTAGATGCGTCGCTCGAGATCGAACACGCGACGGTAGGAGCGGATCTCCATCATTGCCCGCCGAACAGCGATGCAACCGTGTCCCTGAGAACTGCCATGCCGGCAGGCGTCGCCAGCAGGATCGCGATGATTCCGACGCAGAAGACACCGGCCGCCTCCTTGAAATCACGGCGGAAGGCGAGCACTGTCGCCGCCACCGCGAAGGCGAGCCCGATCAGGCTCATCGCCACGGCGCGCCCGGTGCTGCCCGCCTTCGCCGCCGCCGCTTCGAGTGCTCCGCCGGCGCGTTCAGGCGGCGCCGCAGGCGCCGTAGTCCTCACGGACGGCCGTCCAACCACCGCCGCCGTCGCCGGCGTCGCGTTGACGCACACCACGGCAGCCCCGAGCAGCAGTGCGTGTCGGGCGCTCATGCGTCCGGATCCATCTGCACGGCTGAGACCTCCCAGCGCCCCTGCGCGATCGCTACGTCGAGTTCGTATGCGAGCGTGTACTGCGTGCCGCGCGCGTCTTCCGTCTGCACGATCGCTTCCACCGACCGTCGGTCCTGACTCCAGCTCAGTCGCTGCACGCTGAGAAGCCGGAGGGCCTGCGGTGGAAGCGACACCCTGGCGCCTGGCGCGAGATCCGCCACCAACTCCTCGCGCGAAGGAACGAGGTAGTTGCGCAGCACGCGCTTGACCACAGTCGAAAGCGACGCGTCCTCCACCGCACTCGAGTGCGTCGGGCTCCAGGCAGGGTCGCTCCCCGGGGGACCCACGAACGCGGGGTAGCCGGCGAGCGCCAGCCGCCCGTCAGCCAGCCGTGCGACTGCTACCGACAGATAGAGCAGACCCGCGGAGTCGGTCTGCGCGGCGACCGTATAGACGTCTCGACCCGCCGCAGACTGCCGCGCCTGCACCACCTCGACCCATTCGACATGCTGCCGCCCGCTCGCGGGGATCCGGCGACCAAGTTCGGCTTCGAAAGCTCGTCCTTGGAAGGCCGCGAGAGACCCACCGCTCGCCTGAGGATTCCCGGCGTCCCAGCTCAAGTAGCGTCGCGCGAACATCGCCGCGAAGGCCCGCGTGCCGAGATCAGATGGCGAGGCCGGCGGTCTCATGACGGCAGCCCCACCGCGGTGCGGTGGGGCGAGCGCAAAGCGAGCGCTCGCCGCCAATCCCCATGCGCACGTGGCGTAGAGGAGGTAGCGCGGCAGCTCATGCAGCAGCCGGATCTGCCACAACGGACGCGTCGAGACCATGACCCGCGCGCGCGGTCGGCTCGCGACCATCTGCTCAGCGCTCGAAGAGGAACTCGGGTCCTTGCGACTCGGAGGCTGGCGACGGGTGCGAGGCGCTCGCGGACACGAGAGCCGCTGAGCTCGCAGCCCGCGTAGGCGCCGCGACTCCACGGTGGGCCCGCCCTCTCGGCCGCGCGGCGCCTCGTAGCGATCGCGCCAGCGCGTGCGGCGCGGTCCCCAGTGGAGGCGTGTCTTGCGAGCGCCGCGCGTGCTCAACGTGAGTCCTGACCCGCTTGCGTGCGGGCGGCGTCCGCGTACGGCGCACTTGCGCGACCGGGGCTCCATGGCGGGGAGACTCGACAGCGATCGAGACTGTCGCCGCCGCGACGAGTCCAAGCGGCAGCGCCGCGCCGACGACCAGGCGCAGCGGACCCTGCTCGCGCGCGGAGGTTCTTTCGAGCGGCTCGGCGACGCTCCCGTCGGCGAGGAACGCCTCGTGCGAGTACACGCGGTACATCTCGCGGCGCCGGCTCCCGGTCAGCGCCACGGATCGTCCTCGACCGGGTCGAATCCCGCATTCGGCGCGGGCGACAGGAGACCAGGGGGGAGAACTGCCGGCCCCCGGCCGCCCGCGCGCGAGTGGGCTTCGCCGTGCCCTCGCCGGTGCTGCCAACGGCCGGCGCCCGTGCGGAACGGACCTATGTGTCGGGAGTGATGGTTCATAGATTCGTCCCTGCCGACCTTTCCGACCTCGCGGCGGTGCGCGGGACACCCTGCTCGTCTTCGAGCATCAGCGCGCGCAACCTCGCGCGCGCTCGCTGGGCGACCTTGCGGTACTTCTCCGCAGACCACCCCACTCGCCGACAGAAGTCCTGGCAGCGCCGCTCGCCGCCTTCCAGCTGCTCGCACAGCACGAGCTGCTGGTCAGCTGTCAGAGCACGCACCACCCGCTGTACGCGCCTCAAGTCGTCGCGCAGCAGGACAAGCCCCTCCACATCGACGCGCCGATCGACAATCGCGATCTCGTCCTCGCCTGGGCGCCCGACTCGCAGGGCCGTCTCGAGCGCCGCGACCATCGGACTGCGCCCGCCCAGAGCGCGCCGCCTGTCACGGATGCGAGAGGCGAAACGCACCTCCAGCGCGCGCCCGATCGCCGCGCCATCGCGGAAAGTCCGACCCGTGCGGACGTACGCCACCAGCTCGAGCGTCGCCTGGCTCAAGCAGTCCTCGAGGTCCTCTCGCCGCAGTCTGAAGCGATGAGCCCCCAACAGCGCCTCGCGCTTGGAGCGCGCGACGAGCGCCACCTGCTCGGCCGGATCGCTCGCCCGGGCCGTCCACCCGCCGCTGCTACGAGCAGGCCGCCGCGCTGCGGGCGGGCGGCGCAGGCGATTGCGGTCGAGGTCCTCCGGCACATATGGGTGTCGGACGGGAGCGCGGTTGCACCCCCCTCTGAATTCGCGTGGCCGCTAGCGACCTCGCTCGCGACCGGAGGACCCAGCGCAAAGCCCCACGTTCTCGCGCCACATTTCCGACACCTGCTCGTGCCCCAAAGACGGCCGGGCCCAGCCCATATGCTCCGCGTGTATATGGTGGGCAGCGAGCGCCGCCGATCCCTGAAGCGCCGGTTGAGCCGCGCGGTCGAGACTCGACTCGTGAATCGCGTCGTGCGCACGCTTCTCGCCCGCGGCAGGCTCGGCGGCACCTACGCAGTTCTCGAGACGGTCGGGCGCAGGAGCGGGCGGGCTCGGCGCACGCCGGTTGCGAACGGGCTCCAGGGCGACACCTTCTGGCTGCTCTGCGCGCACGGCGACGGCGCCCACTACGCCCGCAACATCGCGGCAAACCCGCACGTCCGCATCGGCGTCGTCGAGGGTCACTCGCTGCGCTGGCGCACCGGTGTCGCGGTGCCGCTGCCGGCCGACGACGCGCGAGCGCGCCAGCGCGAGCTTGGACGCGGCAGGCTCGGCTACAGGCTCGACGCCGTGCTCCTGCGCGCGCTCGCCACCGACCTGATGACGATCCGCGTCGATCTCCAAAGCTGAGATGAGCCTCGGCGAGCGACTGCACGATCTCGACCGTCGCCAGCAGCGCAGCCCTCGCCTCGCGTTCGTGGCGGCCGTGATCAAGAAGTTCTCCGACGATCAGGGCGGGCAGCTCGCAGCCCTGATCGCCTACTACGGCTTCGTCGCGCTCTTCCCGCTGCTGCTCGTGACGGTCACCGTGCTGGGGTTCGTGCTGCAGGGCGACCCCTCCGAGCAGCAGCGCATCCTCAACGGCACGCTCGGGCAGTTCCCGCTGATCTCAGACCAGCTGAAGCTGCATTCGCTCACCGGCAGCGGGGTCGGGCTCGCCGTCGGCGTGATCGGCTCGCTCTTGGCGGGCCTCGGCCTCACCAACGCAGCCCAGAACGCTTTTGACCGCATGTGGAGCGTTCCCTTCAAGCAGCGGCGGGACTTTCTGCGCATCCGCCTTCGCGGTCTCATCACGCTCGCGGCGCTCGGGACCCTGTGGACCGTCTCCACGGCCGCCGCCGGCTTCGTCGGCTCGAGCTCCCACGGAGCAGCGGCCGTGCTCGCGGGGGTGTTGCTCGCGTTCGCCGTCAACCTCACGCTCTTCATGACGGCCTTCAAACTGCTCACCACAGCTGAGGTCTCCTGGCGCGAGCTGCTGCCGGGCGTGGTAGTCGCGGCGATCTTCTGGCAGCTGCTGCAGCACCTCGGCGGCTTCTACGTCGATCACGAGCTCAAGCGGACTGGCCCGCTGTACGGCATCTTCGCCGTCGTGCTCGGGCTGCTCGCGTGGCTTTACCTCGGCGCCCAGCTGACGATCTTCGCGGCCGAGGTCAACGTCGTGCGGCTGAGGCGCCTGTGGCCGCGAAGCTTCTTCTCAGAGCCCCTGCGCGACGCCGACAGGCGCGCCCTCACCTCTTCTGCGGAGGTCGAGGAGCGCGTCGAGCAAGAGAACGTCGACGTGAGCTTCGACCGCCCCGACGGCTGACGCCAAAGCGCCCGCTCGCCGCCCACGCGGCCCACGCTCAAGGGCCCGGACTCGTCAAGCCCGCCAGGCGGCCGGCGACGCCGACCGGCCGTGCGGGCACCGGGCACGCTTGCCTCCCAAGATCTGGCTCTGGCACCGCGATCGCGAGGTCCCCGAAGACTGCTTGCGTCCGCAACGACCTGCGCTATACTAACTACACTTTCATAAGCTTATATGGAGCCGATACTCATGTCTCCCGCCTCAGAGAAACAGTCCACCGAGCAGACCAGTGCCCCGGTCTACCTGCGCCTGATCGCGCTCGACGACACCGTCGTATTCCCGAACATGGGCATCACGCTCACCGAGGACGTCGGCGATGACGAGCGCGTCGTGCTCGTGCCAAGGCACGAGGGCGAGTTCTTGGACGTGGGGACAGTCGCCGAGGTCTCAGAGAAGATCCGCCTGCCCGGCGGCGGGCGCGCCGTCGCCCTCTCGGGCCAGCACCGCGCCCTGATCGGCGCGGCGCAGACAGGCCAATCCGGCGAGCTGCGCGTCGAGGTCGACGAGCGCGAGGACGATGTGCCGGTCGACAAGCGCACGCGCGAGCTCGAGCGCGAATACCGCGCCACCGTCGAGGAGATCCTCGAGCTGCGCGGCGACGACGGCCGCATCGCAGCCTTCCTGCGCGCGATCGCCGAGCCGGGAGCGCTCGCTGACTCGGCCGGCTACTCGCCCAACCTCTCATACGAGCAGAAGGTCGAGCTGCTGCGCACGCTCGACGTGACCGACCGCCTGGAGCTGGCGGTGACCCTGCAACGGGAGAGCCTGGCCGAGCTGCAGGTGCGCAAGCGCATCCGCGAAGACGTCCAGGAGGGCGCGGAGAAGCAGCAGCGCGAGTACTTCCTGCGCAAGCAGATGGAGTCGATCCGCAAGGAGCTCGACGAGGACGAGGCATCCGTCGTCGACGAGTACCGCGCCAAGATCGAGGAGGCCGGGATGCCCGAGGCGGTCGAGGAGCAGGCGCTGAAGGAGCTCGGGCGCCTCGAGCGCATGGGCGAGCAGACCGGCGAGTCGAGCATGATCCGCACCTATCTCGACTGGCTGATCGCCGTGCCCTGGAGCAAGCGCTCGGAGGAGCGCCTGGACCCCGTGGCCGCGCGCGCGGTGCTCGACGCCGACCACGCGGGCCTCGAGGACGTCAAGGACCGCGTCACCGAGTACCTGGCGGTGCGCAAGCTGCGCGCCGACCGGGGCATCGAGGCCGACCCGAAGTCAGGCGCGATCCTGACCCTGATCGGCCCCCCCGGAACCGGCAAGACCTCGATCGGCGAGTCGATCGCGCGCGCCACAGGCCGCGAGTTCGTGCGCATGTCGCTGGGCGGGGTGCGCGACGAGGCCGAGATCCGCGGACACCGGCGCACGTACATCGGCGCGCTCCCAGGGCGCCTGGTGCGGGCGCTGCGCGACGCGGGCACGATGAACCCGGTGATCCTGCTCGACGAGGTCGACAAGGTCGGCGCCGACTGGCGCGGAGACCCCTCGGCGGCCCTGCTCGAGGTCCTCGATCCCGCGCAGAACCACTCCTTCCGTGACCACTACCTCGACGTCGAGCTCGACCTGAGCCAGGTCATGTTCCTGGCCACGGCCAACGTCGCCGACACGATCCCGAGCCCGCTGCTGGACCGCATGGAGGTGATCCGCTTCGACGGCTACACCTCTGAGGAGAAGCTCGCGATCGCGAAGGGCTACCTGTGGCCGCGCCAGCGCGACCGCAACGGCCTGCGCAAGGGCGAGGTCGAGATCTCAGACGACGTGCTGCGCATGATCATCGCGGAGTACACCCGCGAGGCCGGCGTGCGTCAGCTCGAGCGCGAGCTCGCCGCGCTGCTTCGCAAGACCGCCACGCGGATCGCCTCCGCTCAGTCCCCCGACGAGGGCGCCGGCGACGGCGCCGCCTCCGGGGAGGCCATCGCGCAGGACTCAGCCGAGCGCAAGCGCAGGGGCGCGAGCCCCGATGGCAAGGCCGCCGGCGCGGACGAGGCGAAGAAGGGCGACAAGAAGCCCCGCGCGCAGAAGGCATCCGGCGACGGGCTGAAGACGCCGGTGAAGATCGACCTGGATGTCGTTCGCGACGCGCTCGGGCGCCAGAAGTTCTTTCAGGAGTCCGCCGCCCGCACGGCGACGCCCGGCGTAGCCACGGGGCTGGCAGTCACCGGCGCCGGAGGCGATGTCCTGTTCGTCGAGGCGACCGGCATGAAGACGGGCGGCGCCAGCGGCAACGGGCTCGTGCTCACCGGACAGCTGGGCGACGTGATGAAGGAGTCGGCGCGCATCGCGCTCTCCTACGTGCGCGCCCACGCCGAGGAGCTCGGCATCGACGAGCACGCGTTCGAGAACCGCGAGTTCCACGTGCACGTTCCCGCGGGAGCGATCCCCAAGGACGGTCCGAGCGCAGGCGTGGCGATGGTCACCGCGCTGGCATCGCTGCTGTCCGGCCGGCCCGTCAAGCACACGGTCGGCATGACCGGGGAGGTCACGCTGCAGGGCCGCGTGCTCCCGATCGGAGGCCTCAAGCAGAAGGCGCTAGCCGCGCACGCAGCCGGGCTCACGGACGTGATCCTGCCGGAGCGCAACCGCGGCGACCTCGACGAGATACCTGAGGACGTCCGCAAGCAGATGACCTTCCATCCGGTGATGACCGTGCAGGAGGTCCTCGACCGGGCGCTGGAGCCCGCTCGCGATGTCGCGCCCCTCTCGTAGGTGCAGTCCCGTTCCCGCTGAGGTCCGCCAGACGGCGGACCTCCTGGAGCGCCGCTGGCAGCTTTCCATCATCTACGCGGCGCTCAGCGGGGCGCTGCGGTTCTCGGAATTCGCCGAGGCCATCGCCGGCATCTCTCCGCGCATGCTCTCCGAGCGCCTGCGCGACCTTGAGGGGGCCGGGCTCGTCGAGCGGACGGTGATCCCATCGAGCCCTCCCACCGTCGAGTACCGGCTCACAGAGCGAGGGCGTAAGCTCGGGCCGATCATCGACGCGATGCGCGCCTACGCGCGCGAGCCCGTCGGCTGAGCCTCGCTCGAGCCAGCCCCGCGCAGACGCAGCGGGTGAGCGCGTGCGATCTCCTCGCTGCCGCCCACCAGCTGACCACCGGGGCACGTACGCGCTCGGACCTTGCTGCGGTTTCGGATACCAACCGCGCCGACGACTCCGCCGATGGCGACCAGCGCGGCCGAGATGCTTATCCCGAGGTGGAAGCTGTGCAGCGACGCTCCTTCGGCCGCCCTGCTGAGCGCTCGTGCCTGCGCGCTCGCCAGGCCGTGCACGTCCGGGCGACCCAACGGCAGGCGCTTTGCCCCTTCCACGGCCGCGCGCGCGGCGCTCGTCAGCGGCGTGGCGGCCATGCGCCGGTCGAGGTCGGAGCTGAAGGCCGCCGAGACGACTGCCCCGACCGCCGCCGTGCCCAGCAGGCCGGCCACACGCGCCACGGCGTTGTTGACGCCCGAGGCGATTCCCGCCTCGTGCTCCGAGCCCGCCAGCACCGCCGCGGTGAGCGGCGCCACGGTGACCGTTAGCCCGAGCGAGAACACCAAGAGGCCTGGCAGCACTTCAGGCAGATACCGAGCCCGCAGGCCCACCAGCTGAAGCAGCAGCAGGCCGCCCGCCGCCAGCAGCGGCCCCGCGCCCATGAACAGACGCGGTCCGAAGCGGTCGGCGAGTGCTCCGAAGCGGCGCGAGAGCGCGAACATGATGACGGTCGCAGGCAGCGTCGCAAGCCCACTCTGCAGGGGGCTGTAGCCGCCGACCTGCTGCAGGTACAGGGTGAGGAAGAAGAACAGGATCGAAAGGCCCGCGTACATCGCGAGCGTCTCGATGTTGCCCGCGAGGAAGTTGCGCCGCTTGAACAGGCCGAGCGGCAGCATCGGGTCATCGGCGCGCGACTCATACACGACGAATACGGCCAGCACCGCGATCCCTGCCAGCAGCGGCAGAAGCACCCCCGCGCTCGACCACCCCAAGCGCGGCTGCTCGATCAGCGCGAACACCGGTCCGGCGAGACCCGCGGCGCCGAGCAGGGCGCCCACCACGTCAACGCGCCGCCCGTCGGCTGTGCGCGGCTGGCTCGGCGGGATCGCGAGCCTGATCAGGGCCACGCACACCACGACCAGGGGGAGGTTGATGAGAAAGATCCAGCGCCACGACGCCAGCGCGAGCAGCTCGCCCCCAGCCAGCGGCCCGAGCACGCCGGCGATCGCACCCCACGCCGTCCAGCTGCCGATCGCCGGGCCGCGCTCCTCCTCGCGGAACGTGTTGACGATCACCGCGAGAGCGCTAGGCGTCAACAGCGCGCTGGCGACTCCCTGGATGATGCGCGCGGCGATCAGCGCTCCGATCGACGGCGCCAGCGCGCACGCCAGCGAGGCGAGGCCGAAGCCGCCGACGCCAAGCTCGTAGATGCGCCGCTCGCCGAACACATCACCGAGCGAGCCTCCCAGGAGGATCAGAGAACCGAGCGTCAGCAGGTAGCCGTTGGCGACCCACTGTTGTGCAGCGAGGCCACCGCCGAGCGCGCGCTGGATGGTGGGGAGCGCGACGTTGACCACGGTGCCGTCGAGCAGCGCGATCCCCGAGCCGAGGATGCAGGCCACCAGCGTCAGGCGCTTGCGCGAGCGCTCGTCGCCGGCGAGGAGCCGCCTCGCGTCAAGCGCTGCCAACATCGTCCATGCTCAGACCCTAGCCGGAGAGCTTCGTGCAGCCGCGGCCCCCGCGAGCCGCGTGCCGTTTGAGCGTCGACGCGACCAACCGGACGGCCACCGGCGCGCCCCGCGCGGCTCCCCGGTGAGGCTTCGCGTCGTCTCGGCCCTGGACTTTCGTCCATCACGCGTCCATCTATGACAAACTGGCGTACGCTACATTCACCAATTGGCCACAACGTCCACATGCGCCGCGAACTAACCTGGAACCGCAAATGGAGCCTTTGACAATCCGCCAGACTCACACCGGCTACTGGGTCGTCCAGAGCGGAGCCGTCGAGCTCGCGGGCGCGATCACCCGTCAAGCCGCAGAAGCCGAGCGCGACCTGCTGAGGCGCCTGCGCGACCGCGCTCGCGAAGCCGCTCGCGAGCACGAACCGGCCGGCTCGCCCGCCTGATCGCCCGCACGCCTCGCTGCATCGCCGTGGCTGAACGCGCGGAAGTCTCGCCGCACAGTGGGCGAGCCGCACCGGTTCGCGGACTGCCGTCGGCGGCCGCGACAACTACATGGGTCGGATTCGCGCAAATTGCGGCGAACTCCATAAACCGCATTTGACATATGGAGCGATTCGTGGCAGACTGCGTTTCGCCTCATCCCTCTCGCGGCGCGCTCTGCGTGGAGCGTCAGAGCGCGCCGCAAGCATTTCTGCAGTACGGGCGTCGCCTGCGCGACGTGGAGACCTGCACCTCGACGCGATCTCTTGCAGATGCGGACAGCCGCACCGCCAGCGTCCGCGCCGCGTGAGGACGTTCCGGTCGGAACCGCCCAGCCGCCGCCCCCGGGGGGAGAGGCTGCTGATGGCGACTGGGGCGGTCCCGACACCGGCTCCATGGGAGCGTGGAGGTCGGTCTACTCTCAGAACCCGCACCGAGCCGCGTGGTTGCGCCGCAGCGGTCATTTCGCGCCTGCCTTCGGCCGGCCCGGCGCATGCCGCGGGCGCAGCTTCCCGATCGCGCACGGCTCAGGCGAGCGCCATGCCGGGCTCCACGTCCACCTGCACCAGGCGCGGGCCCTGCTGAGCGAACGCGTCGAGCAGGCTCCCCCGCAGCTCCTCGCCCCCGCCGACCGTGCAGGAGGGGACCCCGTAGCTCTGTGCGGTTGCCGCAACGTCGAGGTCCGGTAGCTCGAGGGCCGGCGCGTCGCTGACGCCCTCGAGCGCGGCGAACCACTTCAGGATCGAGTACTCGCGGTTGCGCAGCACGAGAAACTTGACGGGCACGGAGTATGCCGCCGCTGTCCAGAAGGCGGTGATCGCGTACTGGGCCGAGCCCTCGCCGAGCACGCACACGACCTGGCGCTGGGGCTGCGCGAGCTGCACCCCGATCGCCGCCGCTAGGCCAAAGCCGAGTCCGCCGCTGGCGCTGAAGTAATAGGAGCCGGGCTGTGAGAGCCGCAGCCTGTTACGGAGCGCCGCGGTGCTGGAGGGCGACTCGAGCACGACGATTCCGTGCTTGGGGAAGACTTCGGCGAGCCTCTCGTGCACCTCGCCGCCCGAGAGCTGCCCACCCGGCGGCGGCGGCTCGAGCGCGGCCCGCGGCGGCGGCGGCTCGCGCCCCGAGGGTTCTCCGAGCTCGGCGAGCAGCGCTCGCAGCGTGAGCGCGACATCGGCGACGATCGCATCGCCCATCGGCGCCCGGGCGGCCTCGTCCGGGTCGCTCGTGATCGCCACGAGCTCGGCGCCCGCCGGGAGGAACTCGCCCGGGATGTTCGGGTAGTAGGGGAACACCGACGATCCCGCCACCAGCACCAGGTCGTGACCGGCGAGCGCCTGCGAGAGCGGACCGACGGCCGGCGGGAGCATGCCCTGAAAGGCCGCGTGGTCCTCGGGAAAGCCGATGCGACCGCCGCCCGCTAGGGGCGACGCCCACACGGCCATTCTCTGGCTCTCGGCGAGCTCCACGGCTGCACCCCAGGCGCCCGAGGCGTCGACCTCCGGACCCGCGACCAGCGCTGGCCGCCGCGCCGAGCGCAGGCGCTCAGCCAGCGAGGAGACCTGCGCGGGCTCCGGCTGCGTACGGCTGGCGACGGCGCGAGCGATCTGGCTCTTGAAGTCGATCGCCTCGATCGGCACGAGCCAGTCGTCCATCGGGATCGAGACGAATGCCGGCCCGGCCGGCGGCAGGGTGGCGTGATGGATCGCCTGCGCGAGCGCGAAGGGGACGTCCTCCGCGCGCGGCGGCTCAAAGCTCCACTTCACGTACGGCTTGGGCACCTCCACCGCGTCGCGATTGGTCAGCAGCGCCTGCATCGTGATCAACGAGCGCACCTGCTGGCCGGCGGTTACGAGCAGCGGTGCCTTGTTCGCGCGCGCATTGAGGATCGCGCCGACGGCGTTGCCGACCCCGGGGGCGGTGTGGAGGTTGACGTGCGTGACGCTGCCGCTCGCCTGCGCGAAGCCGTCGGCCATTCCCACCGCCACCGCCTCCTGCAGCCCGAGGACGTAGCGAAAGTCCTCGGGGAAGGGGCCGAGCATCGGCAGCTCGGTCGAGCCCGGGTTGCCGAAGATCGTCGTCATCCCGTGCGCGCGGAAGAGCTCGAAGGTTGCGTCGCGAACCGTCATCATGCCTATGACCGCAGCAGCGGCTGGCCGGCCCCGGGGTGCAGAGCGAGCACCTCGCTGAACCCTTGGACGAGGCAGCGGTCGAAGCGCTGCGGCTCGGTGATCGCAGCGGGATCGATATTCACGCCGATGCAGCACTGGTCGCGGTGGCTCACCAGGGCGATCATCGCCGCGCAACCTGGCAGCGGCGCGAACGGGTAGGCCCTCTCGATCCGCGCCCCTGCCAGGAACACGTCCTCGCGCAGTCCCGGGACGTTGGACGCCTGCAGGTCGTTGCCCATCGTCAGGCCGCCCGCCAGCTGCGCTATCAGCGCTCCCGGCAGGCGGGAGAGAAGCGGCGTGGCGAGGCTCATGCCCTCGATCGCGGGCTCGGCGCGCGCCTCGCCGACGATGCGCGAGATCGCCGCGATCCGCTTGACGGGATCCTGGATCGCGACCGGGCCGGCAAAGCGCGCTGCCACGAAGCGGTTGCCACCCTCCTCCTCGCCCTCGCGCCGCACCGAGATCGGCATCGCGACGGGGATCGTCGGCACCGGACAATCGAGCTCCTCGTGGTAGCGGCGGAAGCCGCCGAGCAGCGACGCGATGAAGGCGTCGTTGAGCGAACCGCCCGCCGCCTTGGCCGCGGCGCGCAGGTCCGCGAACGCGACGTCGATGGCCGAAAATCGCCACGAGAGGCTGCGCCCGCGCAGCAGCGGCGAGGGCTCGCCGCCAGCCTCGGCCAGCACTCGGCGCAGGGAGGCGGCGTAGCGCGCTGCATGGCTTGCCGCGCGGTCCGGGCGCCGCAGCGCACGAGCACCGCGGAGAAGTCCTGTGGCCGCGCCGGCAATCGCTCGAGCGTCGGTGCTCGCCTGCCGCACCAGCGCGCTCGCCGCGCTCCCGCGATCCGGCGCCGGCGGCGGTGGCTGGGGCTTGTCGGGATTGTGCTCGCGCGTTCGCGAGTGAAGGAGCCCGAGCAGCTGAGTGGCCCCGATGCCGTCGGTCGTGGCGTGGTGCAGCTTGAGCAGGAACGCCGCGCCTCCATCCGGCAGCCCTTCCACGAGCACCGACTCCCACGGCGAGCGGTGCCTGTCGAACGGAGTCATCGCGATCTGCTGAGCGGCGGCGAGCAGGTCGCTGAACGTGCCGGGCACCGGCAGCGCGACGCGGCGCACGTGGTAGCTCAGGTCGAAATCCTGATCGACCGTCCAGGTGGGGCGCCCCACGCCCATCAGCGGTTCGGCGACCTTCATCCGGAACCGCGGGATCAGGCGCGTCGCCCAGTCGTGCGCCGCCAGGTAGCGGTCCCAGTCGGGCGCGCAGTCGAGGAGCTCGAGCGCGACGATCGTCGACCGCAGCCTCGGATCGGCCTCCGCCCTCCACATGAGCGCCTCCAGCGCGTTCAGGTCTCGCTGCGAGCCCCACTGGAGCGGCTTGTCGGCGCGGTCTGAGGGCTTGCGCGCGGCCGGTTTGCCCGTCCGCCCTCGTGCAGCCGCCGACCGCGGGGTGCGTTTGCTCGCGCGCGGCGGGTTCTTCCCGGTGCGCTGGCTCACGCGACCTCGTGCAGCTCGTGCTGTGCGGTGATGCGCATCAGACCCCGATAGGCCTCCCGCGGGTGGCGTCCCTCGTTGACGACTGCGTCGACCTCGGCTGAGATCGGCATCTCGACCCGATGGCTCGCCGCGAGCTCCATCACGGTGCGCGCTGTCTTCACGCCCTCGGCGACCTGGCCGAGCTCTGCGACCGCCTCGTCAATCGTCTTGCCGCTAGCCAGCTCCTCGCCGATGCGGCGGTTGCGCGAAAGGCGACTCGAGCACGTGGCCACCAGGTCGCCGAGCCCGGTCAGACCGGCGAACGTGCGCGGGTCTGCGCCCATCGCCTCGCCCAGACGCGTCATCTCGGCGAGGCCACGCGCGAGCACCATCGCGCGCGTGTTGTCTCCAACGCCGAGCCCGTCGGCCATGCCCATCGCGATCGCGATCACGTTCTTGAGGATCCCTCCCAGCTCCGAGCCGATCAGGTCCTGGTTGCGGTAGACGCGAAAGCGCGGCGAGTGAAACAGGGGCTGCAGTGAGCAGGCAACCGACTCATCGCGCATCGCGACGACCGCCGCCGCGGCGAACCCGTCGAGGATCTCGCGAGCCAGGTTCGGCCCAGCGAGCAGGCCAACCGGATGCCCCTCCAACACGTCCCCTATCACCTGCGTCGGGCGCAGCTTCGTCTCCGGCTCGAGCCCCTTGGCCAGCGAGAGCACGGGCACCCATGGCCGTATGTGGGGTGCGGCGTCGCTGAGCACCGCGCGGATGCCGTGCGAGGGGACACCGACGACGAGCGCGTCGGCGCCCGCCAGCGCCTCCTCGAGGTCGGCGGTCGCCGCCAGCTCGGGGTTGAGCAGGCGCTCCCCGAGGTAGCGCGTGTTCGTGTGCTGCTCGTTGATCTCGGCCGCGACATCGGCGTGGCGCGCCCAGATTCGCGTGGGCGTGTTGCGCGAAGCCAGCGAGGCGACCGTCGTACCCCACGAACCGCCGCCGAGCACCGCGACGCACACGGGGCGCATCATGAGCCCCCACCCGCGCGCTGCGCGGCCTGCCGGCGACCACCTGCCTGGCTCGGCGAGGATCGTGCCGAGCCCGCGCGCGGCGAGCGTTGCTTGCCTTTCGCGCGCGGCTTAGCTGTGGGGGCGGAGGCGGCCTTGCTGCTGGCTACCGGACGGCGCGGCGCCGCCCGCTTCCCCGGAGGCCTGCTGCCATCCCCGCCGGGCCAAGCGCTGAGCGTGCTCGAGAACATCCCGCGAACCTCGGCGACGTGGTCGTCGATCGTCTCGGCGCCCCAGCCGCTCGTGTCAACGGCCGGCAGCACTGCTACTTCGACGGTTCCGGGGCTCAGAACCTGGGCGCCGCGCCACATCACCTCGCCGACATTGCGCAGCACGATCGGCACCACCGGCACCTGCGCCTGGATGGCGATGTGGAAGGGGCCCTTCTTGAAGGGACCGAGTCGCGGTGTGGCCGAACGCGTGCCCTCGGGCGCGATCACGAGCGAGATCCCCTCGTCGCGCAGCTTGGCAACCGCCGGCTCGAGCGCCCGCCGGGCCTGCCGCGAATCGCTGCGCTCTACGAACGCGACGCCGGCCAGCTGGAAGAGCTGACCGAAGCCGGGCACCTTCTTGGCCTCCGCCTTGGCCACGCCGGTGAAGCCGCCACGCAGCAGCTTCATGAGCACGATCGGGTCGAGCTTGGACTGGTGGTTGAAGACGAACACGCATGGGCGCGCGGACCACAGGTTCTCGCTGCCACGCACGACCTCGACGCGGATGCCGGCCAGCGAGAGGCCGACGTCGGCGCCGACGCCGCCCGTAATCTCGACCATCGTCGAGCGCGAGCGGTTCAGCAGCCCCGCGCCGGCGCCGGTGAGCGCCGCCCCCGCGAAGGCGCCGTAGAAGGCGCCGGTGCGTGCCAGGTCGCGCAGGCCCGGGCGTCCGCCCCGCGACGCGCACTCGAGCACCGGCCAGCCGCGGCGCTTGGCCTCGGCGTTCAGGGGGCCCTCGGGCTGGACCGCGGTGGGTTTGCCGACTGCCGCCAGGAACTCGATGTCCTCGGTGCCGTTGGAGTAGGCGAACGCCCGCTCGAGATCGAGCCCCCGCTCGGCGGCGAGCTCGCGCACCGCGCGCGCCTTCGCCTGGCCCCACAGAGGCTCGCCGCCGGCGCGTCCTGTCGCGACCCCGTCCAGCACCTCCACGGGCGTGCAGAGCACGTGGTCTGCGCCGAGCTCACGTGCCATCGGCTCGACCTGGAAGCGAGTCGCCGAAGAGGCGAGCACGAGCGTGTGGCCCATCCCCTGGTGCTCCTGCGCCAGGCGCCAAACCTCCAGATGCAGGCGCGATGCAATTGCGTGCTTGAACAGCGCCTCCCCGAGCGCTTCGAGCTCCTGCTCCTCGCGCCCAGCCCAAGCCGCGAGCGATAGCTCGAGAAAGGCTCCGAACTCCTGGTCGGAGTGAATGCCGCGCCGGCGCGCGAGGAGCGTGCGGGCGAGCTCGATCGGGCCGATTTCGCGATGGCGGATGCGGTGCTCGTAGAACGCCGACGCCGAATAGCCGCCGATGACAGTGCCGTCGTAGTCGAAGAATGCGGCCACCTGCGGACCGCGCCCGGCGCGCCTGATCGCGCGCAGCGCCCTCCGCAGCTCGGGCGTACCGGCGCTACCCACCGCGGCCATCGAGCATCTCCTGGATGAGCTCCTCGTCGAGCTGACGGATCTGCTCCACGAGGCCGACGACGTCGCGGATCTCGCCCGCAAAGGCCTGGCGCCGTGCCTGGAGATCCTCGCGCCCGGGGTCCAAGAGGTCGCGGTTGGCGGCGAGCGCAAGCGCAGAGCCGAACAGCTCCTGTGAGACCGACTCGGCGCTGTGCAGCCGCCCCTGCAGCAGCATCTGCCTTCCCACCCCAAGGCATTCGCGCGCGAACGCCGGGCGGTCGAGCTCCTCGCGGGGGCTGCGGGCGGCGAGGCCCTCCGATACGACCAGCTGAGCGTCGAGGAACGAGCGCAGGGCGCGGTTGGCGACGAGCACCCGCGAGGCGCGCAGGAGAGCCCCCGCTTCGGACGGGCTGCGCGTGTGCTCCCGCCACTGCGGGTCGATCCGCTCGAGCTCTTGCGCGAGCTCTTCGCGGAAGAGCTCTTTCTCGGCGAAGAAGAACTCGAACTTCAACAGGTCGCGTACGCGCAGCGACTGCTCCCAGGCGGACTCGAGGAGAGCGGCGCCGTTCGCCTCGCCCTGCTTGGCCGCATAGAGCAGCGCGAGCTCGACGATCGCGCGGCTGACGAAGTGATGCAGGACGCCGTTTCGGTAGAAGGCCGCGACGACGTGGCTCCCGGGCGCGATCGAGAAGACCGGCTCGTATCCGCCGTCATAGCGACTGACCACCCCGGCTGTGACGAGCTCGTCGAGCGCCGCGCGCAGGCGCGCGGGCGCGCGCAGCTGCTCCACCTCGCCCGGGATCGCTCGCTCGTCCACATAGTCGATCAGCGGCGCGAGGATCCGCGCTACCTGCTCGAGCGTGAGGGCGCGATCGGGCGACCCGAGCAGCGCGAGGGTCAGGAGCGAGGCAGGCATCACGGGCGTGGCGCGATTGATCCCGTCGCAGATGCGAAACGCGACCTTCTCCAGCCGCGCGACGCTCTCGGCGCCCTCCTCGAGGGCGCCCTTCAACGAGATCGCCTCGCCGAAGTCGATGCGCACCCTTCCCACCCGCCGGCGCTGCGCGCGCATGTACCCGGCCAGCCAGCCGAGGCCCTCCGCGCTCTTGCTCTTGCCGCCCTGCTCCTCGGCCATCGTCGCGACCTCGTGCAACCGCGTGTAGTTGATCGACACGGGGACGAGCATCACGTCGTCGGCGCGGCCGCGATCGATCGCGGTGGCGAGGTAGTGCAGCAGCCCGTACTTGGGCGGGCGCAGCTTGCCCGTGCGGGTGCGGCCCCCCTCGATGTACCACTCGATGTTGAAGCGCTTGGCGACGAGGTAGCCGAGGAACTCGCGCACCGCGAGCTTGTAGACGGGGTCGTCCCCGAAGCTGCGCCGGATGAAGATCAGGCCGGCCCGCTTGCCGAGCGGCCCGATCGGCCAGAAGGCGAGGTTGTTGCCGCCGAGCAGGTGGTTACGGGGAAAGTCGTTGTCGTGCAGGACCTGCGCGAGGATCAGCGGGTCGGTGTAGCTGCGATGGGTGGGCAGGAAGATGAGCGCGTGCGAGCGGTTGAGCGCGCGCAGGTGCTCCAGGCCGGCGGTGTCCACCTCGACCTCGTACGCGCGCGAGTGCATCGGGCTGAGCAGCAGCCGAAACGCGTCGATCGCGAGCGGGCTCTGGACCGTTGCCAGCTCGTTCAGCGCGGCAGTCGCCTCGCTCATCACCTGCTCGCTCGAGCGTCCCTCGCGCTCGGCGAGCGCCTGGATCTCTTCGCGGAAGCTGGCGCTCGCGGTGATCTGCTCGGCGACCAGTCGGGGAACCTTGTAGCGATCGCCGATGATCGCCCTGTCGGCGCGATCGCATGCGAGCGTCGCCTGCCGAGCCACGAACTCGCCGAAGGCGTGCGGGGTCCCGGACGAACCTGACTGCTTCTGGAAGCGCCGACGCAGGGCAGAGACACGGGCGCCCTCTCCGGCGACGACGTGCACGCGATCGGGCTCGCGCCGGGCGATTCGCTGCTGTCGCCGCGCCCATGGTCGCCGCGGGTTGGTCAGAGCGAGCAGGTCGGAAGCCCGCGCGCGCCGATCGCCGTTGCGTTCGCGCGGCACCCATGTCACGCGCACCGGGATCACCTCGGGGTCGCCGTCTGCGGTCAGGCGTGTGCCAAGCTGCGGATCGTTGGGCTGCAGGATCGGCGCGCCCGGATGCTCCGCGTGCGCCCAGTTCTGCACCAGGCGCGTCTCGGTCGCGCTGCGCATCTCCGCAAGCAGAACCACCTGCGCAGGAGCATCGGCCTGCGCGGCGCTGCCGTTCGTGCGGGCCTCCCCGACCGCAGCATCCACGAGCCCACAATATCCGTCTCCGTTAGCCGCCGACGCGCTCAGGTGCGGCGCTCACACACGTGGACACCGTGCCCGGTAGATCACCCTCGACGCCGCTCGTACTCGTCGTTCCGGCGCCACCACTCATACGGCGGTGTTTGCGGGTAGCTGGCCGGTGAGTCCTCCCACGTCTCCTGGCACGAGTGGGAATTGCTTCGAAGCTGGCGACTGCTCAAGCCGGCGCGGACGACTTCGATGAGTGTTCCTCGCCTCCTCGGGGTTGCCGGCGCCGACGCTCGATCCGGCGATCGAACGATTCCCACGGCTCGCAGCTCGTGAGAACCCGTCGGCGCATCAGCAGGCTTGCAATCGCGCCGATCTCCGGACAGCCGCGGTAGCCGGTTGCGGCCGCGACGAGGTGGGAGACTCCGAGCCACAGCCCAAGGGCTGCGAGCGGCCAGAGGACGGCGCCCGGCAGGCCGAGTTTTGCGAGCGCCCCGAGAGGCCAGGTGTACAGCAGCCCGACCTGGGCGATGAACAGGACGCCCGCGAGCGCGCGGGCGCCCCGGGCCGTGCGGTTCAGCGGGCCCTCGGAGGGCGGGTCGCATTGGTTGGCGAGGCCCCGGTAGCAGCCGATCTGTCTCATGTCGCTTCCTCCTTTGGGTCGACGTTTCAGCGACCGTAGGGGGTAAAGTGCACTTGAAGTCAAGGAGGTTTTTAAGGTCGTGCAGGAGAGCGAGTGGTCGATCGGCGAGGTCGCCCGACGGTCGGGCCTCAAACGCTCGGCGATCCGCTACTACGAGCAGATCGGCCTGCTGCCTCAGACCGACCGCGTGGGCGGTCAGCGCCGCTATGACGCCTCCGTGCTTACGCGCCTGTCGATCATCGATGTCGCGCAGCGAGCCGGCTTCACGCTCGCCGAGACTCGCACGCTGCTCGAGGGCTTCGCCCCCACGGCACCCCCGTCGGAGCGGTGGCAGGCGCTCGCCCGACAGAAGCTCTCCGACGTCGACGCGCTGATCGCACGAGCCAACGGAATGAAGCGTCTGCTCCAAGAGGGGCTCGAGTGCGGCTGTCCGAGCCTCGAGCAGTGCGGCTTTCTGCTCGCCAACAGCGGGCGCGCCGATTCGCAGCAGACCGCGGTGATGTCCCGCCCATCGCACGCCGGGCAGACCTCTCGATCTCGGTGAGGCCAGCGACCATTTGCTTCTGCTGCTGCCCGGCGATCTCGGACCCGGACTTCTCGTCGTTCCGCTGAGCCTGCTCGGCTTCGAGCTTGGCTAGCCCACCGCGCGCCGCCCGCCACTCCTCGCAGGTTCCGACCTTGTGCTGAGTCACGGATTTGCCTCTTGTCGGTGTCGTAATGGCGATCCCTTCGACGTTGTGCCAGCGGCCTATGGGCTGCAGGAGCTGCCGAGCGACGTGCGCATGAGCGCTGTCCGCCAGGCGGCAAGGGTTCTACGCCGCGGCGGGCTGTTGCTCGCTGTAGACATCGACCCACCGCCGCGTCCGTCGCGCGTGTTCTCCATGTACATGCGTTGGATCGAGAAGCCGCACGCGCCCGAGGTGCTCGGCCCGGGGCTCAGCGGCCTACTCGAGAGCGCGGACTTCGAGATCCGCCACCGGTTTACGGAGGAAACCAAGCCGGTGCCGTTTCAGCTGATCGAAGCCGTCGCGCCACCGGCCTGAGGAACGCCCCAAGGGGCCGCCCGGCGACGCCACTCCTTTTCGATCGAGTGTGCCGAAGCGAGCTTGCTCGCCATGTTGCTTTTCCTCGCACCATCAGTCGGCCGAGCGCTTCCGAACTCCCACCACAGCAGTACCCACCGATGCATCACGCTTGCGATGGCCTCGCGGCGACGAGGTCCATGAACGTTCAGGAGGCCCACCCCGCGCCTTGCCTACCCGGCCGCGTAGCTGACACAATCGCTTCATGGCCATTGCAACCGCACCCACCGACGTTTCGAACGCGGATCTGATCCGCTGGGCGTTCGAGATCCTCAACCGACACGACGCCACCTCGCTCGGGCAGCTCTACACGACCGAGACCGTCGAGCGCTTCCCCGACAGGACCTGCCACGGTGGCGATGAGATCGTCGCCTACTTCGAGGACGTGTTCGCCGCCGTCCCCGACTGGAACATACAGATCGTGGGACTCGCCGAGCAGGGCGAGAATGTGTTCGTGCAGTGGCACATGACGGGCACGCACTCGGGCCCGTTGCTCGGCGTCGCGCCAACCGGCAAGGCGCTCGCGATCGACGGCATCGACCACTTCGTCGTGCGCGACGGGAAGGTCGTCTCGAACTTCGTCGTCGTCGATCAACTGCAGTACGCGCGCCAGATCGGCATGATGCCGCTCGACGGGTCGGCGGCTGACAGGGCGATGAAGGGCGTATTCAACGCCAGGACGAAGCTGTCGCAGCGGCTGAAGCGCAGTTGAGCCCCAGCCGCGTCAGCCGCGCTCACTGATTACCCGCCATCGGCTCACAGGGTAAAGCAGAGCCCTCCCCTGCCCGGCGTAGCATCCTGGCCACGAGATGCGCCGTGGTGTGATCCTGGTCGGTGCGGCGATGGCGAGCGCCCTTCCGATCGCGTCGTGTGGCGAGGGTGGTGAAAGGGCAGCGCCTACAAGGCGCCTGCCTGCGCCCTTGCGAGAGGCGTTGGCCGACTGCTCGCGCCAGTCCACCGGGACTTTCGGAGGCGGATTTCACAGTCTCCACGACATCGTGGTTGGTCCGCTCGCATTCGTCGGCGCCGCGGATGCGGCACAGGCGTCGGTCGGCGAAATCACACGTTTGGGATGGTGGAAGAGCCCTGCGCTGCTGCAACCCGGCCACGCCGCGACCGTTCAACTTGCATCGAGTGCACGTGAGCGTGCCGGACTGCTGGGCTATGCACGCGAAGCCAGCGATCTCTCAGTTCGGGCCGCCTACTCGGCGGTGACGTTTGTCGCGTGCGATCGCCGCCGCAGCGACAGCAACGCCGGTGGTCGGCGTGTCACCTTTTGGGCAGGCGGCTTCGTCGCGCGATCCATCCCGGCCTGCGTGCCTCTCGACGTCCGCGTCGATCACGAGCGCGCTCCGCGGCGAATCGTGATCTCGCTAGCCGCTGGCAGGTGTGCGACTCGCTGAGGCCATCGGAGGTCAAGTGTGCGTGCTGCTTCTATCGCGACCGGAAGGGCGACGCTCCGTCGTGCTCGCCCACCGGAAGATCACTCGCCCGTGGAGTCGGCATCCAGCCCGCGCCCGAGGTCGGTGAGCGCGTGCTCGCGGTCGAAGGAGACGACGCGCCTCGTCACCTTGCCGCTCTGGGCTTGGAATAGTCCAAGTACCGGTCGCAAAGCGCAATTGCAGCAGCCACTGCCGCTCAGACGCCCGCGAAGGTGACAGCGTAACCGTACTCTTGCGACTGCTCGCAGGCGCCCCACACCCCTCTGTTGCACTCGGGGTGGAATGATCGGACCGTGGCGAGGTGGACGGTCGACGATATGCCCGATCAAACGGGTCGGACGATTCTCGTGACGGGTGCGAACAGCGGGCTCGGGCTGCGTTCGGCCGAAGCGCTCGCGTCACGAGGGGCCCTGGTCCTCATGGGCTGTCGCAACCAGGAGAAGGCCGCGGTGGCAGTCGAGGCTGTCAAGAACGCCGCAGCCAACGCCGCGCCTGAGGTTGTGCCGCTCGACCTGGCCGATCTCGAGGACGTGCGAGCGTGTGCCGAGCGGCTAACCAGGGAGCTCGGCCACCTCGACGTGCTCATGAACAACGCCGGTCTGATCGCTGCTCGCCGGCGCACGAAGCAGGGCTTCGAGATGCAGTTCGGCACGAATCACGTCGGCCACTTCGCGCTTACCGGCCTGCTCCTGCCGCTGCTGCGGCGCGCTAACCGCTCGCGAGTGGTGACGGTATCCTCCTTCCTCCACCGCGCGGCGAGGATTCGCCTCGACGACTGGGAGAAGAAGGGGTACTCGCGGTGGTTCCCCTACATCCAGGCGAAGCTGGCAAACCTCCTCTTCACGAGCGAGCTGCAGCGCCGGGCCGCCTCTGCCGGCGCCGACCTGCTCGCTGTTGCCGCGCACCCAGGCTACGCCGCCACGAACCTTTCGTCCGGCGTAGCCACCGGCTACCGCTTGGGAGCGAAACTCAGCGACCGGCTTTTCGCCCAGCCCGATCGCATGGGGGCCCTCCCCCAGCTGTATGCCGCGACCATGCCGGACGTCGGCCCCGACGACTACTGGGGGCCCGACGGGTTCATGGAGCGGCGCGGGTGGCCGAAGAGAGTGGGGCGCAGCGACGCTGCGCGTGACGGTGACGCGGCCCGGCGCCTCTGGGAGGCGAGCGAAAAGCTGACAGGCGTTACCTACGCGTGGTGACGCCTACGCCTCGCGCTAGCGGATGGCAACAAAGCTGGAAGCAAAGTCGCACCGCTTGCAGCCTCCTGCACGGAAAAGTCTGCCCGATTTGCAGCGACTTCGCGCGCTGCTGCACTCCTTCGCCGTCTCCGTATCTAAATCGGGGCGGCCGGATTTGAACCGGCGAATCCTCCGCACCCCAAATGCGGCGCTCTGACCAGACTGAGCTACGCCCCGACGCCTGGCGAGTTTAGCCACGATGCTCGCAGTCGGTCCGTCCAGGCCTGCGGGCGAGCGCGGAGCCGCCCACGAGCCGCGACCGCCGGCATCCCCCGCTGCTAGCCTCGCCACCTGCGATGGCCGAGGTCCAGCCGATGCGCGCGCTCCACTACGACCGGTCGGCGGTCGGCTCGCTGCGGGACGTGGTGGCGCCGCCGTACGACGTGATCGACGCATCGCAGCGCGCTGCGCTCGTCGCGCGGTCGCCCTTCAATGTCGTAGCCATCGAC
The DNA here is from genome assembly GCA_005884115.1 of Actinomycetota bacterium. Classification (GTDB taxonomy): domain Bacteria; phylum Actinomycetota; class Thermoleophilia; order Solirubrobacterales; family Solirubrobacteraceae; genus Palsa-744. The sequence continues at coordinate 1,088,828 of VAXW01000005.1, read as the reverse complement.
CTGCCCAAGGGTGAGCCCGACCCCTATGCGGCCGCGGGCGAACTGTTCGAGCAGTGGCAGCTGCAGGGCGTTCTCGTGCGCGACTCGGAGCCGGCGATATGGGCGCACACGCAGGACTACACGGGACCGGACGGCCGCCCGCGCACGCGCCGGGGATTCTTCGCGCGCGTGCGCATCGAGGGCTATGGGCCTGGCCGCATGCGCCCGCACGAGCGCACGCATCCCGGTCCCAAGGAGGACCGCCTGCGGCTCACGCGCGCCACGCGCGCCAACATCTCGCCCATCTTCTCGCTCTACTCAGACCCGGAGCGCGCGGGTTGGAGGGCGCTGGAGCCCGCCACCGAGGCGCCGCCCTGGGCGGAGATCAGCGACGAGGAGGGAACCGTGCACCGCCTGTGGCGCGTCGCCGACGCGCAGGCGATCGCGGCCGTCCGGGCGGCCACGCGCGATGCCGAGCTGCTGATCGCGGACGGCCACCACCGCTACGAGACGATGGATGCCTACGCCGAGGAGGTCGGCGGCGAGGGCGATCACCGCTACATGCTCATGTGCCTGGTCGCGCTCGAGGACCCCGGCCTGACTGTCTTCCCCACGCACCGGCTCGTGAGCGGCCTCGACGAGCGGCGGCGCGCAGCGCTCGAGCAGGTGCTCGCACGCGACTTCGCCCAGGAGGAGGTGCCGCTTGAGCAGATCGCGCCGCTGCCCGGCAACGGGCCGCTGCAGCTCGGCTACATCGACGGACAGCGCATGCAGCCGCTGCGCCTCACGCTGAAGGACCAGACCACCGCCGACGCTGCGCTGAGCGGACATTCGCCGGCCTACCGCCGGCTCGACACGGGCGTGCTGGAGGCGCTGCTCTTGAAGGGCGCGCTCGGACTGAGCGACGACGACATCGCGCACTTCAACGGCCTCTTCTACGCGCGCGACACCGCGGAGGCGCTCGCGATGGTCGAATCGGGCTCCTACGACGCCGCGTTCCTCATGCGCCCGACCCCGGTCTCCCAGGTGCGCGACGTCTCGGCGGCCGGTGAGAACATGCCGCCGAAGTCGACATACTTCTACCCTAAGCTGCTCACGGGGCTGCTCTTCAACCCGCTCTGAGAGAACGCTCCACGCACTAACATCCGAGGCGGGGTGTAGAAAGGAGTGAGATGACTGATTCGGATCGGCTGACACGGATGAAAGCCACGGCGCGTCGCGACGGCACCACGTTTCGTCACTCGGTTCACGTACGCGAGCACCAGCTGACGGTCGATGAGACGCTCGACCAGGGCGGCGAAGACACCGGTCCGGACCCGCAGGAGCTGCTCGCGGTGAGCCTCGCGTCGTGTACGGCGATCACGATGGAGATGTACGCCGCTCGCAAGGGATGGGACATCGGTCACGTCGAGGTCGCCGTCGAGTTCACCCCGGCAGAACGGGGCTGTCCGACGAAGTTCGAGCTCATCATCCGCCTTCCCGACGATGTCCCCGAGGAGCAGGCTGAGCGCCTGCGTGTGATCGCGGCCAAGTGCCCAGTGCACCGCACGCTCGACGGCGAGGTCATGTTCCAGGAACGCGTCGAGCGCGTTCACATGGCCGCCTGAGCGACGAACCGCCGAACAACGCTGCCGAAAGAGCCCGCCATCGACCCCCAGGCGGTGGCGGCGACCGCGGCGAGCGGGCCGGTGCAGGCCGCGGTGCTCGTCCCCTTGCTGCTGCACGCTGCCGCCGAGAGGCCTCACGTGGTCCTCACGCGTCGCCGATCGGACCTGCGCCGACACGCCGGCGAGATCTCGTTTCCTGGCGGCCGGCAGGACCCGGGCGACGCCGACCTGCGCGAGACGGCGCTACGCGAGGCCGAGGAGGAGATCGGGTTGCCACGCGCCGCGGTCACCGTGCTGGGCGAGCTGCCCGCGACGTCGACCTTCGTGACCAACTACCTGATCCACCCATTCGTAGGCTTGCTCAGAACCGAACCCCGATGGCAGACCTCGCCACGCGAGGTCGCGGCCGTGCTGGAGCTGCCGCTGGCAGAGCTCGCGGGCGCTAGGACGCGCACGCAGATGACGCGTCGCGGCTTCACCTTCGAAACCGACGCCTATGTGCTCGGCGAGCATCTCATCTGGGGCGCGACGGCCCGGATCCTCGATGAGCTGCTGCAGCGCATCGACGGCTTCTTGGCGTGACGCAGCCGCCTGCGGCCGCCGGCGACGCGGCGCATCCCTTCCGCGCGTGGCGCGCGGCCCCGGTCAGCTGCCGAGCAGCGAGGCGATCGCGCGGCGTGCGTCGCCCAGCCAGGCGCCGTCGTCGGCGGGATCGGCCATGACGACCGCCGCGGGGATCGAGTTGAGCTCGGCGGCCGCCCGCACGATCTGCTCGCCGGCGGCAAGTATCTCCGGCGCCATGGTCGCAGAGCGAGCCTCATAGACAACGCCGCGCACCGTCGTGTCGATGACCAGGCGCATGAACGCTTCGAGACGCGCCGCGTGCAGCTCGCGAAGCTGCCCCAGCTCGCCACGCGCCCTGCCGAGCAACCAGCAGGCGACCGTGACGCCCTCGAGCGCGCCGCGCAGCGTCGCGAGGCGCGACGGCGCGCCGATCCAGCACTCGGCGCCGGCCCGCTCGATCGCCTCGCGGCCGCGCTCGCTGCGGGTGCTGATGCGCACGGCGTGCCCCGCCTGCACGAGCTCCGCGGCAAGGCTGCGGCCCGGGCAGCCGCCGCCGACGATCAGGATGCGTGCCACGGCGAAAGGATTCCACGCGGGGCGTTACCACCCGGTCGCATCGCGGGCGCAATCCGGATCGAGATCCCGCCCTCGAGTGCGAAGGATTGGATGACATTCGTGCACGGGTAGTGCAATATCAGGAGCACGTATCTACTGGCCGAGTCGCGGGTAAGGACGAGCAGCACCCCGTTTGACAGCAGAGAGCGACTGGACGGGCTCGTCGCCAGGGAGACCGGGAGCCCTGCACGCTGGCCCGATCGGGCTGCGCAGCCATCGGCGCGCTCGCCTCGCCTATGATCGCCGCCGAGAGCCCGCGTGCCACTCTCGTGCCGGTCACGTGCTGATGTGATCGGACACGACCGCACTGCAACGATCTGACCGCACTCCAACACCGCGATGACCCGATGAACAAGCCAAGCCCCGCGACGACGCAGGACGCGGTGACGATGGACAAGATCGTCGCGCTGTGCAAGCGGCGCGGCTTCGTGTTCCCGTCTTCGGAAATCTACGGCGGCGTCGGCTCGACGTACGACTTCGGTCACTATGGCGCGCTGCTGAAGGCGAACGTGAAGAGCGAGTGGTGGCGCGCGATGCTCTCGGAGCGCGATGACATCGTGGCGATCGACTCGGCGATCCTCCAGCACCCTCGCGTGTGGGAGGCTTCGGGGCACCTCGCCGGCTTCACCGATCCGCTGGTCGACTGCCGCGCGTGCGGGCAGCGCTTCCGCGCGGACGATCTCGCGCAGGTGCCATGCGGGCGCAAACCGTCGCTGCACCCCGGCGACAGCGACGAGTGCTCGCTGACGGAGGCGCGCGACTTCAACCTCATGTTCGAGACCACGATCGGGCCGGTGAAGGAGTCGGGCGCGACCGCCTACCTGCGCCCGGAGACAGCGCAGGGCATCTTCATCAACTTCAAGAACGTGCTGCAGTTCTCGCGCCAGAAGCCGCCCTTTGGCATCGCTCAGATCGGCAAGTCGTTCCGCAACGAGATCACGCCGGGGAACTTCATCTTCCGAACGCGCGAGTTCGAGCAGATGGAGATGGAGTTCTTCGTGCCTCCGCACGAAGCCGAGCGCTGGTTCGAGCACTGGCTTGGAGAGCGCGTGCGCTGGTACGTCGAGCTGGGCATCCGCCCCGACCACCTGCGCCTGCGCGCGCACGACCCGGACGAGCTCTCCCACTACTCGTCGGCGACCAGCGACGTCGAGTACCTGTTCCCCATCGGCTGGTCGGAGCTCGAGGGGATCGCCAACCGCGGCGACTTCGATCTCAGCCGCCACGCTGAGTACTCGGGCGAGAAGCTCGAGTACTTCGACCAGGGGAGCGGCGAGCGCTACGTCCCGCATGTCATCGAGCCTGCTGCCGGCGTCGACCGCGCGGTGCTTGCGTTCCTCGTTGATGCCTATGACGAGGAAGTGGTGAGCGGGACAGCGGAGGGCGCGGGCGAGCTTCGCACGCTCCTACGCCTGCACCCCCGCCTTGCCCCGGTGAAGGCCGCGGTGCTGCCGCTGCTGAAGCGGGAAGGCCAGCCAGAGCTCGCCCGGGAGGTCTATGTGAAGGTGCGCGAACGCGTGCAGGCTGAGTACGACGACGGCGGCTCGATCGGCAAGCGCTACCGGCGCCAGGATGAGATCGGCACGCCGTTCTGCGTCACGATCGACCACCAGAGCACGGATGATGAGACGGTGACGGTGCGCGAACGCGACACGCTTGCGCAGGAGCGCGTGCCGATCGCGGAGGTCGCAGCGCTGATCGAGGAGCGGGTGAGCGCGCCGTGGAGTACGCCGAAGCTAATGTCCTGACAGGCCACGCCGGCCTCAAGGCGAGAGGAGAACGATGGACTTCGAGCTGACGGACGAGCAGCGCCTGATCAAGCGCACGGCGCGCGAGTTCACCGACCGCGAGATCGTCGAGCGAGCGCGCGAAAACGCGCGCAACCACCACTTCGACCTGGAGCTGGTGAAGAAGATCGCCGACCAGGGATATCTGGGCGCGATCGTGCCGGCCGAGTACGGCGGCGCGGGGCTCGACTACGTCACCTACGGGCTGATAGTCGAGGAGATCGGGCGCGGCTGCTCGTCGGTGCGCACGGTCATCTCGGTGCAGACCTCGCTGGTGTGCTCGGCGATCCTGAAGTGGGGTACGGAGGAGCAGAAGCGCCACTACCTGCCGCGCCTGTGCTCCGGCGAGTGGCTGGGCTGCTTCGGGCTCACCGAGCCGGACACGGGCTCCGACGCCGCCAACCAGCGCACCCGCGCCACCAAGACGGACAGCGGCTGGCTGATCAGCGGCGCGAAGATGTGGATCTCGATGGGCGACTATGCGCGCGTCGCGCTGATCTTCGCGCAGACGGATCCTGCGCTGGCGCACAAAGGACTGGCGTGCTTCCTCGTCGACACCGACCAGCCGGGCTTCAAACCTCAGCCGATCGAGCACAAGATGGGCCTGCACGCGTCCGACACCGCGTCGATCGCGCTCGAAGACGTCGAGGTTTCGGACGACGCCGTCCTCGGCAGCGTCGGCGACGGCTTCAAGGTCGCGATGTCGGCGCTCGACTCGGGCCGCTACTCGGTCGCCGCCGGATGCGTCGGCATCTGCCAGGGCTGCGTGGAGGAGTCGGTCAGCTACGCCAAGGAGCGCGAGCAGTTCGGGCGCCCGATCGCGAGCTTTCAGCTCGTCCAGGGCATGATCGCCGACATGGTGCTCAAGACTGAGGCCTCGCGCATGCTGGTGTTGCGCGCGGGCTGGCTCAAGGACAAGGGCGCGCCCAACACGCTCGAGACCTCGATCGCGAAGCTGCACGCGACGGAGGCGGCGGTCGAGTGCGCCAACATCGCCATCCAGGTGCACGGCGGAGCGGGCTACGTCGATGATCACCCCGTCGAGCGCTACTTCCGCGACGTGCGCGTGACGACCCTGTACGAGGGCACCTCGCAGATCCAGAAACTGATCATCGGCCGCGCGATGACGGGCATCAACGCGCTCGTGCCAGCCTGAGGCGAGTCGCGGCGACGCTGCCATGTCGCAGAGCGAGCGCGCGAAGCCGGAGGAGGAGGCCGGCCCGGCCGGCCTAGGGGAAGCGGCCGGCACGGCCGGCCAGGAGGGTCGCGCACCGTCCCTGATCGGCGTCCTCGGCGCCGGCACGATGGGCTCGGGCATCGCGCAGCTCGCGGCCAGGTCGGGGGCGCGAGCGCTGCTGCACGACCCGATCGCACAGGCGCTCGAGCGCGGCGGCGCCCGCGCCCGCGAGGGCCTGCGCAAGGAAGCCGAGAAAGGCCGCCTCACCGACGAGCAGGCGCGGGCGGCTGCGGAGCGCCTGCAGGAGGTCTCGGAGCTGTCCGAGCTCGCACCGTGCGAACTCGTGATCGAGGCCGCTCCCGAGCGCCTGGAGCTCAAGCACGAGCTGTTCGCGGCGCTGTCGGAGATCGTGCCAGGGGAGTGCGTGCTCGCGACGAACACCTCATCGCTACCCGTCACAGCGATCGCGGCGGCGGCCAGCCGTCCCGATCGCGTCGTCGGTATGCATTTCTTCAACCCCGCTCCGCTCATGAGCCTGCTGGAGGTCGTCGCGGGCGAGCGCTCCTCGCAGCGCGCCCTCGCCGTCGCGCAGGCGGCGGGCGAGGCGATGGGCAAGACGGTCATCCGCGCAAGCGACGGGCCGGGCTTCCTCGTCAACCGCTGCAACCGCCCCTTCGGCCTGGAGGCGCTGCGGCTGCTGGCGGAGCGGCTTGCGGAGGTGGAGACGATCGACCGCATCTGCCGCCTGGAGGGTCGTTTCCCCATGGGCCCGTTCGAGCTCATGGACCTGGTCGGCCTGGACGTCGGCCTGGAGGTGTCGCGCAGCTTCTTCGAGCAGAGCTTCGGCGAGCCGCGCTGGCGGCCCTCGCCGATCACCGCGCGCTATGTCGCGGCGGGCTTCTTGGGGCGCAAGTCGGGCGCTGGCTATTACAGCTATGAGAGCGATCGCGAGCCCTCGCGCGACGCACCTGCGCGGCGGCGGGCGAAGGATCCCGCCCCGCTCGAGCAGGCGCCGCCGGGGCGCGGCGAGGGCGTGGTGGTGATCGCGGGCGAGGGCGTGCTCGCGGAGGAACTGCGCAACGCCGCCTCGCAGGCCGGCTACGAGGTGCGCTCGCCGCACGACCCAACCGGCGGCGTGTTGCCGGCGCTGATCGTCGACTGCGCATACGAGCCGATCGCGTTGGACGGCCCCGCGGCCCGCGCGCCCGAGCGCCCCGACCGCCGTGGCCAGCCGGCCTCGCAGGGCGGCGCGCACGTGCTGCTGTGCTGCGCCGGCTCGCTCGCCGCGCTCGACCGCGGCGGGAGCGCGGTCGGGTTTCACGTGCTCGCGCCGCTGAAGCAGGCGCAGCTCGTCGAGCTGACGCGAAACGACAGCTCCTCGCCGCTCGCGGCGGCTCGCGCGGAGCGCTTCTTCGCCGCGCTGGGCAAGCACACGGCGTGGGTCGGCGACGCCCCGGGCCTGGTGCTCGGGCGCATCGTCAGCCAGCTCATCAACGAGGCCGCGTTCGCACTGGGGGAGGGCGTGGGCAGCGCGCAGGACATCGACACGGGCATGGTGCTGGGGCTCAACCATCCCCGCGGCCCGCTCGCCTGGGCCGACGAGATCGGGCTCGACTACGTGCTGCGGCTGCTCGATGCGCTGTGCTCGGAGTACCGCGAGGAGCGCTACCGGCCGGCGCCGGCGCTGCGACGGCTGGTGAGCGCGGGGCGGCTCGGGCGCGCGAGCGGCAGCGGCTTCTTCGACTACGGCGAGCGAGCCGACGAGGACGCTCCGGCGGGCGGGCGCTAGCCGATCTCACGTTCTGGAGACCTGCTTCGTTCTATCCCTGTGGGCGCTTCACTGCCACCGTTTCAGCGCTTTCTCGATAGCTATCGCGACGACGTCTGGCGCTTGTTGCGTGCGTCGGTGCACAGCGGCGAGGTCGATGACTGCTTTCAGGAGACGTTCATCGCAGCGATGCGCGCATATCCGCGCCTGCGCCCGGATTCGAACTTGCGCGCGTGGGTTCTCACGATCGCGCACCGCAAGGCGCTCGACGCCCACCGCGCTCGCGTCCGGCGGGCGCTTCCGGTTGCTGATCCCGCGAGCCTCGACGGGCGCTCCTCCAGTGAGGAGCGCACGCCGCCCGCGCGAGACGAGAGGCTGTGGGAGGCGGTTGGAGAGCTGCCGGCGCGCCAGCGCTCGGCGGTCGTGCTGCGCTACCTCGCCGACATGAAGCACCGCGAGATCGCGCAGGCAATTGGCTGTTCGGAGGAGGCGGCTCGCCGCTCGCTGCATGAGGGGCTTGCCAAGTTGAGAAAGGTGGTGATCGCATGATGGGCGATCGCAACGCAGTGGAGGAAATCGAGGACATCCTGAGCGCTCGGACGCACGACGCGGCCGCAGCCGCCAGGGCCGCCACGGCGGCGGCGCGCGTGAGCGCACGCATGGCCGCGGAGGGCCTTGCCGACGTGAGCTACGCGCCCGTCGACTCGCCCTTCGGCCCGCTGCTGCTGGCCGTCACCAAGCGCGGCCTCGTGCGCCTTGCCTTCCCCGAGGAGCATCCAGACTCGGTGCTCGAGCGCCTCGCCAGCACCATCTCCCCCCGCATCGTCGAGGCGACCGCTTCGCTCGAGCCCGCCCGGCGGGAGCTCGAGGAGTACTTCGCGGGGCAGCGGCGAGCGTTCGACCTTCCGCTCGACTGGACGCTGAGCAGCCCCTTCGCTCGCCGCGTGCTGCGCGCGACGGCGCGCATCCCCTTCGGCGGCGTGCTCAGCTACGCACAGGTGGCCAGCCGGGCTGGCAGCCCGCGCGGCTCGCGCGCTGCCGGGAACGCGCTTGGCTCGAACCCGATCCCGATTGTGGTCCCCTGCCACCGCGTCCTGCGCAGCGGCGGCGCGCTAGGTGGCTACGGCGGGGGGATCGAGCGAAAGCGCTGGCTGCTCGAGCTCGAGGGCGCCCTGGCGCCCGGCGCGGGACCAGGCTAGGACCACGGGGCGGGCGTATACACGCCAGCGCCGGCACTCGCCGAGCTGCAGCGCTGCTCCGGAGCGCAGTTTCACCCGCTCGTCGTACAGGCGTTTTGCGAGCTGATCGAGTCCCCCGAGGATTTCTCGCCCGTAGCGGGCGCGACAGTCGACAGCGCGAGCGGCTCTGGCGACTGAGCCCAGAGTGGGCGCTCAAGCCCGGCGCGGGACGAGGCTGGAGGCCACGCGGCGGAAGGCCTGCGCCCACGAGCGCGGGGTCCTCGCCCGTGCACTGGCGCTTCTCAGCGGTGCCTCTGGCGTGGCCGTCGGCGCAGGAGCCGTCGACGCATGGGCCATCGACGCGGGGGCCGTCGCCGGCGCCCACTGGGCCTCGGCGAGATCGCCCTCGGGCATGCCCTGCGGGGTCGGGACCTCGGGCGTGTCGCGCAGGTACCACTCGGCGTCCAGCGCGGCCTGGCACCCAGACCCGGCGGCCGTGATCGCCTGGCGGTAGGTGTGGTCGACGAGATCGCCGGCGGCGAACACGCCGGGCCTGCTGGTGCGCGTGGAGGGCTGCTGCGTGATCACGTATCCGTTCTCGTCGACGTCCACCTGGCCCTTGACAAGCGCCGACTGCGGCTCGTGACCGATCGCGATGAAGGCGCCCGTGACCGTCAGCTCGCGCTGCTCGCCGGTCTCGACGTTGCGCAACTCGGCTCGCCCCAGGGCCCCACCCTGCCCGGGCAGGAACGCGGTCACGGTGTAGGGGGTCAAGAGCTCGATGTTCTCGATCGAGCGCGCGCGCTCGAGCATGATCTTCGACGCGCGAAACTCGTCGCGGCGGTGCACGACCGTGACCTTGGAGGCGAACTTCGACAGGAAGATCGCCTCCTCCATGGCCGAGTCGCCGCCACCGACGATGATCGTCGAGGCATCTTTGAAGAAGGCGGCGTCGCAGGTGGCGCAGTAGCTGACGCCGCGGCCCGCGAGCTCCTCCTCGCCCGCGACGCACAGCTTTTTGTGCTCGGCGCCCATCGCCAGCACGACCGTCCGCGCGCGGTGCTCGGTCCCGCCGACCCACACGCTGTGCACGCCGCCTGGCTCCCCTGCCAGCTGCACGCGCTCTGCGTCCTCGGTGAGCATCCGCGCGCCGAAGCGCTCGGCCTGGTCGCGGAACTTCTGCATCATCTCCGGCCCCATCACGCCGTCGGGGAAGCCCGGGTAGTTCTCCACGTCGGTCGTCTGCTGCAAGAGGCCGCCCCAGGCGAAGCCCTCCACCACGAGCGGCTTGAGGTTCGCGCGGGCGGTGTACAGCGCAGCCGTGTAGCCGGCGGGGCCGCTGCCGACGATGATCACGTTCTCGACCTCGCTCATGGGCTCTCCTTTCTAACGCGCCACTCCGTGCATGCGACGTTCGCTCATTACTTTACTTTGTATAGTATAGCGGTTGGCGGGTAGGTCAGCTTGAGCGGCTCAGTCGCTGCCACGCCGCGGCGCCGACTCCAATCAGCATCCCGACGGCTGCAACCAGTCCGGTACTCCCCCACAGGCTTGCGTCGAGCGCATCCGCAATCCCCAAGCCGACGGCGGCCGTGATGACCCACAGGATGAACTGTTGATTGCGGCTGATCGGATTCGGCACAGGTCGAGAGCTTAGCCTCGATCAGAGCTACGCCATGACACGCCGACTCGAAGAATCGCCCCCGCGGCAGACGCCGAGGTAGACGCTCAAACCTGACCCGCTGAGCCCTCAGCGTAGGCGGGTCAGCTTGGCCGTCCCTACGTCTGCAGCGCCGCCGGCGCTTCGCCCAGCCCTGTCCGTGGCTCCGCCGGGACACCCGAGCGTTCGCTCTGGCGCCAGCGGGCGACGGTTCGCCGCAGCTGGAAGTAGGCGACCGCGCCCGGCAGCGTGGGCAGCCAGAACGAGATGCCTCGGTAGCTGAGCACGGCGAGCACGGTGAGGTTGAAGTCCACGCCGAACGCGGCGAATGCTCCGATCATGCCTCCCTCGACACCCCCCACGCCGCCGGGGAGCGGCAGCAGGTTGCCGAGCATGCCGACGAAATACGCCATCCAGATCACCGTGAAGGGCGGCGGCTGTCCGAAGGCGTGGAACATCGCCCACAGCACGCTCATGTCGAACCCCCACCAGGCGATGGCCCCGAGCAGGCCCGGCTCGCGCGCCCGGATCAGGCGGATCGCCGTGCGCAGGCCGCTGGCGACCAGCCCGGGTACCGCCGCCGCACGTCCCAGCCAGCGCCCTAGGCGCCCCGACCGCGACGACGAGCGCTGCAGCTGCCGCTCCACGTCCGCCGGCAGCAGCGCAACCGACCCTGCCACCGCCAGCAGCACGGCCGCGATGATCGCGGGCACGATCGTGATCGCGAACGAGCCGCCTCCGGGCAACAGGCCGATGCCGAGCCCGACCCCGTCGAGCAGCAGCGAACCGGCGTAGATCGAGTACAGCAACCCCAGGAACGCGACCATGCGGCACGCGACCAGGCGCGGCTCCATGCCCGAGCGGCGCAGCGCCCATGCCGTCAGGGCGATCCCGCCGGCGCCGCCGGCCGCGAACAGGCGCGTGGCGGCGAGCCCCGCCATCGTGATCAGGTAGTTCTCGCGCCAGCCGATCAGCCTGCTGTCGCGAACGACCACGGTCTTGAACAGGATCCCGTAGCCACTGTAGGCGAGCAGCTCGAGCATCCCGCCGAGGATGATCCACCAGGTGTTGCCGCGCTCGAGGCGGTGCAGGGTCGTGCTGACGCCGGCGAGCTTCGGCAGCACGAAGTACAGAAAGGCGAGCGCCGAGAGGACGAACAGCGCGAACGCGAGCGCGCGCCTGCGCGTGAGCAGGACGCGCGGCATCTCATCCACGGCCGCGCTTGAGCCAGGATGGGAGATCGCCTGCCATCCTCCCGGCGCGACCGTACCGGCGCCCTCTGAGAGCTGCTCACGGTGGACGATCGCCCTCCAGCTCACGGCGCTCACGCCGTTCCGTGAGCCATCGACTCGAGCGCCGCCACGCCGCTGCGCACGCGCGCCGCGAGCGGAGCGAAGCCGGGCGCCAACCTCCACGCGACAGCCGTCAGCGCGGCACCGGCGAGCAGGTCGACGAGGTAGTGCTCGCCGAGGTATACGAGAGCGAAGCCGAGCACCAGCGTGTAGGCGCCAACGAGCGCACTCGGGACCATCCCCACCTCGGCGAGAAGTAGGCTGGCGGTCACGGATGTGGCGAAGTGCAGCGAGGGCATCGCAGCCAGTGGATTGCCTCCGAACACACTGTAAAGGGGGCCCCACCCATCCCCCCAGAAGGTCTCACCGTACTCGACCATCATGCGCCGCACCGCCGGTTTGATGGCCGGGGCCTGCTCGCCCTCCGAAGCGCCGGAGAGCGCGGCGTACCAGGGCGGCGCTGTGGGCAGTACCCAGTAGAACATCGCGCCCACGTCGAACACCGCGTAGGTGATCGCTGCTGCGCGCGGGAAGCGGTCCGGATGGCGCACGAGGATGAACGCGAGCGAGCCGTGGGGCACCATGAACCACGCCCAGTGCGCCCACACGAGCGTCGCGTCGAGCGCGCGCCACACCGGGCCGTCCGGTCCCGAGCGGGCGAGCGCGCGCTGCAGGCGGACGGTGGGCAGCTCGCCCAGCCCGAGCACGCGGTCGGCGACGATCGGGTACGCGATGCGCACGCGCGCCGCCTGCTCGGCGGCGTCATCGTGTGGTGACTTGTACGCGGCGACGTACGCCCACATCTGCAAGCAGCAGGCTGCCACGTCGCGCGCGCGCGAACGACGAAGCGCCACGCACAGCCCCAGCGGAGCGGCGAACGCGGCGCCCTGCAGGATGATGGCCGGGGTGCGCACGCGCTTGCGTACGAGCGGTGCCGCCACTCCGATCGCCACGACGCTCCAGGCGGTTGCTCGGATCGCACTCGCCCGCCGCACCGGCGCGCAGTATACGTCTGGGCCCGGCGGCGGCCAGGCGCGCTTGGAGTCCGCGCGGCCGCGCACGAGCGGCCCTCGCATCACGAACGGCGACTCGGCGCGGAGGCCTCCACGCGCGCACGCGCCGCCGCCACGAGCCCGCCGACGACCGGGCTCATCGCATCGGCCTCGGGATGCCACTGAACGCCGAGCACGAAGCTGCGTTCGGGCAGCTCGATCGCCTCCGGAAGCTCATCCATGGCTGATGTGCCGCTGATGATCAGCCCTTCCCCAAGCTCGTCGACGCCCTGGTGATGGTGCGACTTGGTCGCGTGGTGCGCCTCGCCTACCACGCGCATCGCGAGCGTCTCGGCGCGCAGCTCCACGTCGTGGTCGGCGCCGTCGAAGGAACCCAGCACCCGCCGGTGCTCGTGATGGCCGAAGCGCTGGGGGAGGTGCTGCTCGAGCGTCCCGCCGCAGGCCACGTTTATGAGCTGCATCCCGCGGCAAATCCCGAGCACGGGCAGGTCGCGCTCGATCGCCGCTCGGGCGAGCGCGATCTCGAAGACGTCACGCTCGGGCGTCGTCACCGCGATCTCCTCACGGGGCTGCTGACCGTAGCAGGAGGGATCGATGTCGGCGCCGCCGGCGAGCAGCAGGCCGTCGATCAGCTCGAGCGCCTGGCCCGGGTCATCGACCGAGCGGCTGTCCGGCGGGAGCATCACGGCCATGCCGCCAGCGCGCTGCACCGCTTCTACGTAGCTGCGCGGCAGCAGAACGGCCTGCTGGTCCCAGACGCTCCACTGCGCCTGCTCGAGGGCCGCGCACAAGCCGATCACGGGACGATCCATTCTCACACCATAGGATCAACCCCCTGCGCCCCGCGTCCTGGTGCAGGACGGCCGGGTCTCCACGACGCGCGATCGGAGGAAAAGCGATGACCGAGCAGAGCACCCAGCTACAGACCGTCAACGTTCACCGCGCGGGCGGAGCCGCCACGATCGAGCTCAACCGTCCCGAGAAGCTGAACGCGTGGAACCACCAGTTCGGCGAGGACCTGCTGGCCACGGTGAACGAACTCGCCGCCGACGAGGAGGTGCGCGCCGTCGTCATCACGGGCGCCGGAAGGGGGTTCTCCTCGGGCGCCGACCTGACCGACATCAGCGGCGGCTGGACTACCGAGGACGGGCGCCCCGACGTCTACCGCACGCTGACCGAGCGCTACCACCCGATCATGCAGGGCATTCGCCGAATGCCCAAGCCGGTGATCGCGTCGGTGAACGGACCGGCCGTGGGGATCGGCTGCTCGCTTGCGCTGTGCTGTGATCTGATCCTCGCCGCCGAGAGCGCCTACTTCCTGCTCGCCTTCGTCAACATCGGGCTCGTGCCCGACGGCGGCTCCTCGCTGTTCCTGCCAACGCGCGTGGGCATGGCACGTGCCGCGGAGCTCTCGATGCTCGGTGAGCGGGTGCCCGCGTCGAAGGCGCTCGAGTGGGGGCTCATCAACCGCGTCGTCGAGGACGAGCAGCTCGCCAGCGAGACGGCTGAGCTGGCTGAGCGCTTGGCGGCAGGGCCGACTCGCTCCTACGCGGGTAGCAAGCGCCAGCTCAACAACTGGCTGTACGCGCGCATGGACGAGCAGCTCGAGCTCGAGGCCCAGCTGCAGCGCGAGATGTCGGGCAGCGAGGACTTCCTCGAGGGCGCGATCGCGTTCGCGCAGAAGCGCTCGCCGCGCTTCGCCGGGCGCTAGAGAGGCGCGAGCCGGAGCGCCGCGCGCGCGCCTCGCCAGACGCATCGCCGCCGGGCCTGACTAGAATCCCCGCCGCCTTGGGTCAGCTCTCCTCCGCAGCGCTTGCGTTCTTCACCCCGCAGTCGGGCGGCTCGCCCAATGCGAACCACATCGACTCCCTGTACAAGATCACGCTGTACATCGCGCTGGTGGTCTTCGTGCTCGTCGAGGGTGGCCTCCTGTACGCGCTCGTGCGCTTCCGCGCCCGCAAGGGGGCGGTCGCGGCCCAGATCCGCGGCAACACGCGCCTGGAGCTCGGCTGGACGATCGGCGCGGCCGTGATCCTGATCGCGCTCGCGGTGCTCACGTTCGCAAAGCTCTCCTCGATCGAAAACCCGAGCAACTCGAGCGCAGCCGGCGACCAGCTCGCCGGCGGCGAGCGCCTTTACGCGAGCATCGACCGCAAGCTGCCGCCCAACGGCAAGGCGCTGAGCATCAACGTCATCGGCCGCCAATACATCTGGCAGTTCGTCTACCCGGGCGCCAGCGAACCGGACGGGCTGGGCGCGCCCTACTCGTACGAGCAGATGGTCGTGCCCACCGAAACGACGGTCACGCTCGACATCGTCTCAGACGACGTCCTGCACTCCTGGTGGATCCCCGCGCTGGGCGGCAAGTTCCAGGCGCTCCCCGGCTACCACAGCTACACCTGGTTCAAGATCAAAAAGCCTGGCATCTACCGGGGACAGTGCGCGATTCTGTGCGGGCGGAGCCACGCGCGCATGATCGCGACCGTGAAGGCCGTGCCTCCCGCGCAGTTCGATGCGTGGCTTGCCTACCAGAAGAAGCTTCTCAGCGAAGCCAACGCGCAGGCGAAGGTGGCGCGGGCAAAGCTCTCCGCCCAGACCGGCGCCGGCCAGGTCGAAAACCCCTAGGAGCGCGAGCAAGACCAGATGGCAACCGCCGTAGCCCCACTGCCCCAGGTCAGCGCCGACCGCATCGCGCCCGAGGCGCGCGGCTGGACGAGCTGGATCACGACCACCGACCACAAGCGCATCGGGGTCCTCTACATGGTCACGACGTTCGTGTTCTTCTGTCTCGGCGGCGTCGAGGCGCTGATGATGCGCCTCCAGCTCGGCACGCCGGACAACACGCTGGTCGCGCCGGTGATCTACAACCAGCTGTTCACGATGCACGGCACGACGATGGTCTTCCTGTTCGTCGTGCCGATGATGGCCGGCCTGGCCAACTACTTCGTGCCGCTCATGATCGGCGCTCGCGACGTGGCCTTCCCGCGCCTGAACGCTCTCTCCTACTGGCTGCTCTTGACCGGCGGGATCGTCTTTTACGCGTCGCTCTTCTTCAACCCGCCCGAAGCCGGGTGGACCAGCGTGGTGCCGCTCGCGAGCTCGACCTACTCGCCCAGCGGCGGCGAGGACGCGTGGATCTACCTCATCCACCTCACCGGGCTCTCCTCGATCCTTGGCGCCATCAACCTTTACGTGACGATCGCCAACATGCGCGCGCGCGGCATGAGCTGGGGCAGGCTGCCGCTGTTCGTGTGGGCGATCCTCACCTACTCAGTCCTGATCATCCTCGCGATACCTGTGATCGCAGCGGCCGTCACCATGCTGCTCACCGATCGCCACTTCGGCACGCACTTCTTCGACGCCGCCAACGGAGGCTCGGCGCTGTTGTGGCAGCACCTGTTCTGGTTCTTTGGCCACCCCGAGGTCTACATCATGGTGCTGCCGGGCTTCGGCCTGATCTCCGAGATCGTGCCCGTGTTCGCGCGCAAGCCGATCTTCGGCTACAAGGCGATCGCCGCCGCGACCGTCGCGATCGCGTTCCTCGGCTTCCTCACCTGGGCCCACCACATGTTCACCGCACCGGTACCCGAGGCGATCCTCATCTTCGTGATGCTCAGCTCGTTTCTGATCGCGGTGCCCACCGGCGTGAAGGTGCTCAACTGGATCGCCACGCTGTGGCGGGGGACGGTCGAATTCAAGACGCCGCTCATCTTCTGCGTGGGCGGGATCGCGCTGTTCGTGATCGGGGGTCTCTCGGGTGTCTTCCTGGCCACCTTCCCGATCGACTGGCAGGTCAACGAAACCTACTTCGTGGTCGCGCATCTGCACTTCGTGCTGATCGGCGGCTCGGTGTTCACGGTCTTCGCCGCGATCTACTACTGGTTCCCCAAGATCACCGGGCGCATGCTGAACGAGAGCCTGGGCAAGCTGAGCTTCGCGCTGATGTTCATCGGGGTGCTGTGCACGTTCCTGCTGCAGCACGTCATGGGCCTCGACGGCATGCCACGACGGGTGTACGAGTACGATCCGGTGGGACACCTGCAGCTATACAACGTGATCTCGACGGTCGGCTCCTTCTTGATCGGCGCGGGCGTTCTGGTGACGATTCTCAACGTCGCGCGCAGCATCTCGCACGGGGTCACCGCGGGACCTGATCCGTGGAAGGCAAACACGCTCGAGTGGTTCACGACCTCGCCCCCTCCGGCCAACAACTTCGACGTCGTGCCCCAGGTGCGCTCGGCTGAACCGATGAAGGACATCCGCCGCGAGGTCGAGCGGCGCAGCTCCGGCGCCCCGAGCCGCGGCGGCAGCACGGTCCCGACCGGAGCCACGCAGATCGGCATCTGATGAGCCTCGCGCGAACGACACAGGCTGCCCCCGCGCTCGAGACGCCCGCCTTCGAGCTGGCCGCGGAGGGTCGTCCCGCGCGCCTCGCCCAGCTGCTCGGCGACTACATCGAGCTGACCAAGCCGAAGGTCCAGTCGCTGCTTCTGTTGACGACCGTCAGCACCATGTACGTGGCCGGCGATCCCTCGCCCCTGCTCGTGCTCTTGACCTGCCTCGGGGGCTACCTGTCGGCCGGAGGCGCGGCGGCGGTGAACCACGTGCTGGACCGGGATATCGACGCGCGCATGAAGCGCACGGCCGCACGACCGATTCCGGCCGGCCGCGTCTCGCCTCGCGCGGGGCTCACGTTCGGCCTCATCCTCGCGTGCATGTCGCTGCTCGAGCTCTCGCTGGCCGTGAACCCCCTGGCGGCCGCGCTCTCGTTCGCCGGCTTCTTGGGCTACGTGGTCCTCTACACCGCCGTGCTCAAGCGCCGCACGGCGCAGAACATCGTCATCGGGGGAGCCGCGGGCGCGGTGCCCCCGCTGGTGGGGTGGGCCGCCGCGAGGGGGTCGGTTGGCGGCACCGCGGTGATCCTGTTCTTCATCGTCTTCTTCTGGACGCCCCCCCACTTCTGGGCGCTCTCGCTGCTCATGAAGAGCGACTACGAGCGCGTCGGCGTCCCCATGCTCCCGGTGGTGCGTGGCGAGGCCGAGACGCGGCGGCAGATCCTGCTGTACTCGGTGCTCCTCTACGCGGTCACCCAGCTGCCCTTCTGCGCCGGCGGCTTCGGGGCCGTCTACCTGGGGTGCTCGCTGGTTCTCGGTGTGGGCTTCATCGCGGCAGCCGCGCGCCTCTACCGCCGCGCCGACCGAGCGTCGGCGCTGCGCCTGTACCTGTTCTCGCTGCTCTATTTGGCGCTGCTGTTCGCCGCCATGGCAGCCGATGCCCAACTGCACTTATAGGATTCCCCGATGCTGAGACGACGCCTGGCCTCGAAGAACATCCGCACCGCGCTCGTGGTCTCCGGCATATGCCTTGTGATGTTCGCCTTCACGTTCTTCGTCGCGGCGGTGTACGTCTCGTGAGCTTGCTCGAGAAAGACGTCGCGCCGGTCGGCGAGGAGCTTCGCCTGCCCGAGCCGAGCGTGGTGCCGGTGCTGACCGCCGTCGGCGTCACGCTCGCCCTCGTCGGCGTGACCACGTACATCGAGCTGACGATCGTGGGCGGCCTGCTGACGCTCGGCTGCGTGGTGCGCTGGATCAAAGACGCTCGTCACGAGCTCGACGAGCTTCCGCTCGACTGACTCGCGCGGCGCACCGGCGGGGCGCCCGCGCGCGGTCCCGCACCGCGCGCGGTTCCCCTCTCACCCCACGCCGGCGCTTGCCGGGACCGGACAGATGGCTCCGTCTTCGGTCCAGCAGCGCACGACATCGCGGACCGAGAGGATCCCAACCGTCTCCCCTCGTTCCACGACGATCAGATGGCGAAAGCCCCCGCGCACCATCGCCGACGCGGCCTCCTCCAGAGACCAGTCGGGCGCGGCGAACACCGCGTCGCGTGTGAGGTGGTCGGCGACGACCTCCGTGTCGGGGTCCTGCGCATCGCCGAGCGAGGCCAGGATGTCGCGCTCGGTGATGATCCCCGGGCCGGGGCTGTCGGGATCGATCACCACCGCCGCGCCGACCTGGCGCCGGCTCATGAGCCGGGCGACGGCGCGCAGCGTGTGACTCGGGCCCACCGTCAAGACCGTCGGACTCATCCCCTCGCGAACCTGCATGGCCGCTCCTTTCCGGTCTCGTGGCGGTCTCCCGGCCCGCCGCCTTGCTTGCAACGATTGGCTCAATGTAGTACCGCGGCCGGTCGGCGTCAAGATCCGAGCCGTTCCCGAAGCTCAGGCATTAGGATCACGCCTCCGATGGAGCCGAACGCAGCCTCTCCCGCGCCCTCTTCCACACGCTCTCGCTCCGCGCATGTCTAGGCGGCGCTCGCTGACGCTCGCGGTGGTGCTGGCGCTGCTCGCGATCGGCATCGGCATCGCGCTGAGCTACGCGATCCACTGGTTCCCCGCGCAGGCAGCAACCCAGGCGCGCAACACCGACCGGCTCTACCACGTTCTCGTGATCGCCTGTATCCCCATCTTCGTGCTGGTCACCGCGGTCATCCTGTACAGCGTCTGGCAGTTCCACATGAGACCCGGCGAGGAGCTCAAGGACGGACCGCCGATCCACGGCAACACGCGCCTGGAGGTCCTCTGGACGGCATTCCCGGCCGCGCTGCTGCTCGGCATGATCGCCTACTCCTTCGTCGTGCTGCACGACAACGAGAAGAAGCCCGCGCGCGAGATCCATGTCGGCGTCACCGCGCAGCAGTTCGCGTGGAGCTTCCAGTACCCGCCCGCGGTGACCGGTGGGGCACCCGTCGAATCCGACCAGCTGTACCTCCCCAAGGGCGAGTCGGTCCAGTTCCGGCTGCACTCCAAGGACGTGATCCACGCCTTCTGGATTCCCGCCTTCCGCCTGCAGGAGGACGTGGTACCGGGCATCACCGTGCAGTACCGCGCCACGCCCGACAGGCTCGGCACCTATCCGATCGTGTGCAACTTGCTGTGCGGTATCGGGCACTCGCTCATGCGCTCTGCGGTCCACGTGATCCCGCCGGCGCAGTTCCAGGCTTGGATCCAGAGCCGCCTGCGCGCCGCCGGGCAGGGCGCGGGCGCCTCGCCGTCGGCGACCGTGGCGGGCGCCCCTTCGAGCACGAGCACCGCGGGGGCGGCTTCGAAATAATGTGGAGGTGCGCTTGCCAGAAACGCTGACAGCTGAGGTGGAGTCCGACTGATGGCCGCGAAGCTGCGCGCACCCGGCTTCTACCGCGCTGGCTGGATGATGGCGCTGGGCGTGGCCTTCGCGTTCTTCTTGACGTGGGTCATCCGCGCCTCGACGGGGCACTCGACCTTCAGGCACTACATCTCCGGCGAAGCGATCACCACCGTCTCGATACTCGCTGTGCCGCTCCTCTTCCTGGTCGGGATCGGCGGCTTTGACTACTGGTTCTACTGGGCGATGGGACGCCCCACGCGCCCGGAGGATCACTCGGGGCATGGCGCGCGCACCTGGAAGGACTACTTCCGCATCAACACCGACCACAAGGTGATCGGCATCCAGTACACGGTCACGTCCTTCTTCTTCCTGCTCGTGGGCGGCTTGATCGCGATGCTTATGCGCGCCGAGCTCGCCCAGCCGGGAGCGCAGTTCGTGGACGCGAACACGTTCAACGGCCTCTTCTCGGTGCACGCCTCGCTGCTCATCTTCCTGTTCGTGATCCCCGTTTTCGCGGGTCTCGCCAACTTCGTGCTGCCGCTGATGATCGGCGCTCCGGACATGGCCTTCCCGCGCCTGAACGCGCTCTCCTACTGGCTGCTGCCGGTCGCGGGAGCGCTGATGCTGGGCAGCTTCTTCGCGCCCGGCGGGGCCTTCGCGGACGGCTGGACGGCCTATGCGCCGCTATCCACGAACGCGCCGATCGGGCAGGACTTCTTCTCGGTCGGGGTGCAGTTCGCGGGCGCCTCCTCGATCATGACCGCGCTCAACTTCCTGGTGACGATCATCACGATGAGGGCGCCGGGCATGAGCTTCTTCCGCATGCCACTGCTGGTGTGGGCCAACTTCGCGACCTCGCTGCTGGTCGTGATCGCGACGCCGTTCATCGCGGCCTCGCAGTTCTTCGTGCTGCTCGACCGTGGCCTCGGCTTCAACTTCTTCAAAGCCGGCAACGGCGGCGACGTGCTCATGTACCAGCACGTGTTCTGGTTCTACTCGCACCCCGCGGTCTACATCATGATGCTGCCGGGCTTCGGCATCATCAGCGAAATCATCGCCGTCAAGTCGCGCAAGCCGATCTTCGGCTACCGCATGATGGCCTTCTCGCTGCTGGCGATCGTGGTGCTGGGGTTCACCGTCTGGGCGCACCACATGTTCACCTCGGGGATGGCGGCCTGGATCCGCATCCCGATGGCGATCACGACCGCGATCATCGCCGTCCCCACGGGCATCAAGGTGTTCTCGTGGCTGGCGACGCTGTGGCGAGGGGTGCTGCGGCTGGACACGCCGATGCTGTTCGCGCTCGGCTTCTTGACCACGTTCACGCTGGGCGGGATCAGCGGCGTGATGCTGGCGATGGTGCCGTTCGACATCCACGTCTCATCGAGCTACTTCATCGTCGCCCATATCCACTACGTGCTCTTCGGCGGCTCGCTGATGACGATCTTCGGTGGCGTCTACTACTGGTTCCCGAAGATGACGGGGCGCATGTTCGACGAGCGCCTCGGCAAGATGCACTTCTGGAGCACGTTCGTGCTCTTCAACCTCACCTTCGGGCCCATGCACATCCTCGGGCTGCAGGGCATGCCGCGCCGCGTCGCCGACTACGCCTCGCGGTTCGCCGACATGAACCTGTTCATCTCGATCGCGAGCTTCGGGCTCGGCCTGAGCACGCTGATCTTCCTCTACAACATCGTGACCAGCTGGCGTGGCGGGCCGGTGAGCGTCGCCAACCCGTGGCGCGGCATGACGCTGGAGTGGCAGGTGTCCTCGCCGCCGCCGATCTTCAACTTCGACAGGGTCCCGACCGTCGTCGGCGGCCCCTACGAGTACGGCGTGCCGGGAGCAGTGCACGGCATCTTCGCGCCGACCCCAGCCGCCGCCGGCGTGGGATCGGGCCTGGCACGGGCGCCGAGCGAGTGAGCTGCGTGGTCGCCTCATGAGGGAAGTGCTCGTGGTCGCAAACCGCACCATCGGCGGCGCCAGGCTGCTCGAGGCGGTGCGCTCGCGCGCGGCGGCCGGCGAGCTTCGCTTTCGCCTCGTCGTCCCGCAGAGCGAGCCCTCGGCCGGGCTTCTGATCTACGACGAGGCCGTGCGCGAATCGGCGCAGGTGCGCGTCGACCTGGCGCTGTCGGCTGTCGCCGGCGAGGGCATCGAGGCCAGCGGCGAGGTCGGCGACCCGGACCCGTTCATGGCGACGATGGACGCCGTCGCCGAGCGCCGCCCGGACGAGATCATCGTCTCCACCCACCCCGCTCAGCACTCTGGCTGGCTGCGGCGCGATCTGATCGAGCGCATCCGCAACGCCACCGGCCTGCCCGTCGAGCACGTCGTGGTCGACCTCGAGCACGAGCCCGGTGCCTACAGGGCGACGCTGGTGGTCGCGGCGAGGACCCTGCGCGGCGAGCAACTGCTCGAGCACCTCAAGGCCAAGGCGGCCGATGATCCCCGCCACGTCTTCATCGTCGTGGTCCCGCAGCAGGACGGCAGCGGGGCCGCGCCGCGCGAGGCGCGCGAACGGTTGGCAGCGATGCTAGATCGCCTGCACGGCGCGGGCCTGCTCGGATCCGGGATGATCGGCGACCCGGACCCCTTCACGGCGACGGTGAACGGGATCGAGCTGTTCACCGTCGACGACGTGGTCATCTCGACGCTGCCCGGCGAGCGCTCGGGCTGGCTGCGCGCGGACCTCCTCGAGCGCGTGCGCAACGCCTCACCGGTGCCGGTGGAACACATCGTCGTCGACCTGCAACCCGCGAGCGGAGCGGCGTCAGCCGCCTAGCGAGGAGCCATGGAGGCCGCCAGCGTCGCCCACGCCGCCGAGCACGAGCACCACGGCCCGCCCCCGGCCAACGTCAGCTCGCGCGTCGAGCCGCAGCTGCTCGGAATGCTGCTTTTCATCATCTCCGAGGTCATGGTCTTCGGAGCCTTCTTCACGGCCTACTTCTTCATCCGTGTGGGCCAGGGTGATCCGTGGCCGGCTCCGGGGACGGAGCTGCCGGTGGCCGTCGCCGGGGTCAACACGGCGATCCTCGTGTCCTCGTCGCTGACCATGCACTGGGCGCAGACCTCGATCAAGAACGGCAACCGCTTCGGCCTGAAGGCCGGGATCCTCACGACCTTCCTGCTGGGAGCGACGTTCCTGTTCGTGCAGATCAACGAGTACGCAAACATCGGCTTCGCCCCCCAGAACCACGCGCAGCAGACGATCTTCTACTCGCTGACGGGGCTGCACGGCGCGCACGTGTTCATCGGGCTGATGCTGCTGCTGTTCGTGACGATCCGCTCCTTCCGCGGCCATTACACCCCCCAGGAGCACCGCGGCGTCGAGGTGCCGGGGATCTACTGGCACTTCGTCGATGTGATGTGGATCATCGTGTACTCGACCGTCTACGTCCTCTAGCGCCGGGCGCGAGCGCGGCGCCGTCGTGCTGAACCCGCTTCGCTCCGAGGATGAGGCGTTCCGCTTCCTGCTGTATGCGATCGCGGTGATCGCGGTCGTGGTGGGACTCGTCCTCGTTCTACGCGCGGTCTTCTAGCCCAGCTCGGATGCAGGCCGGCGGCGACCCGCAGCAGCCACCCGACGCCGGCGAGCCGGGGCTCGACGGCGCGGCGGCCGAAGCGACGCCAAAGACAGCGCTCGAGCGTGAGCGACGCGGGACGCCCGAGCCCGGCCGAAGGCCGCCGCTGTGGCTGGGAACGCTCGAGCTGATCGCGGTGTGCGTGGTCATCGCGCCGCTGATCGCGCTGGGCGTGTGGTTCTTCTTCTTCGCCCACAATCCGCTGCTGCGGCCCTGACTCCGGTGTGGCCGGGCACTCAGCCGCTCGCGCGCGCGCTCCCGCTCCTCGCGCGGCCCTGAGACCGGGCGCTACTTGACCGTGAGCGTGCCGTACATGCCGGCCGGGCGGTGGCCGGGGACCTCGCAGAAGAATGTGTAGGTGCCCCGTTTCAGCGTCAGCGAGACCGTGGCCGTGCCCTTGCTGATGATCTTGCTCGCCCCGAGCACCGGTCCCGGGCCGCTCGAGCCGTGTTCACCGGCTTCGAAGGCGATGTTGTGCGAGACGCCGGAGGTGTTTGGCATTTCCACCGTCACCGCTCCCACTTCGGCCGAGGCCTTGGCGGCGGCGTAGGCGAGCTGCCCGCTGGGGCTGGCGGGGATCTGAAGCTTGCCCGCCTTCTCGACCGCCGGCTTGCCGGCGCCTGGAGCCTGCACCGCGCTGGCCAGCAGGCCCTTGTCCTGGCCGGGGCGCGCGACGACGCTCGCCACGTAGGTTGCGATGTCGCGCCGGGTAGCAGAGCCGACGAGGTTCTTGGGCATCGCGCCTTCGGGGTTGGGGTTGAGGATCTGCCCTTCAACGATGCCACGCACCGTGCTCCGGGCCTCTCCTTCGGAGAGCCCCTGGCGGAAGGCTTCGTCGAGATTGGGACCTACGATCCCTTTGGTTCCCGCGCGCGCGAGGATGTGACAGGACCCGCACTTGGCCACGAACTGCTGCTTGCCGGCGATCTGGTTGACGTTTTCGGCGCCCTTCAGCGAGCAGCCGGCGGCGCCCAGCGCGAGCGCCAGGAGGGCTACAGCGGCGAGCGCGCGAGCGCGCAGCGCGCAGCGCCGGGCGGGCCGCCGAGCGGGCGGCCGCTGCGCGGTTCGGCGGTCATGAGGGCGGGCATCGGCTGCGGAGCTGCGGGTCATGAGCCGGCGGAAGCCTATCCGAAGGTGCGGGCACCGGGACGGTCGCCGCCCTGCCCGGCGGCGGGGCTGCCGGGCTCCTGCAGCCCCTCGAGCTGCCCCTGCGCGGCGGCGATCACGCCCCGCGCCACCCCCTCCCACGACCAGTGCTCGCGCACGGTGGCGACCAGCGCCGAGCGCGCGCGCTGGCGCAGCTGCGCGCCGGCTTCAAGCCAGGCGATGACGCGCGCCGCGAGGGCGCGGACGGCGTCGTCGTCGACGGCGAAAGACAGCATCCGGGTCGTTTGCGCCGGCAGCGCCGCCGCGAGCACGGCGCTCACCTCGGCGAGGCCCGAGTGAGCGGCGCTCACTGGCAGCGCGCCACAAGCGGCCGCCTCGGCTGCGACCATGCCGAACGCCTCGGGGAAGGTGCTCGGCACCACCATCGCCTCGCACGCCGGAAGCACCTCGGCGAGCTCGTCGTGATCGAGGCGCCCGGTGAAGAGCACCGCCTCGTACAGGGACGCGGCCGCGCGCACGTAGCGCGCAAGCTCATCGCCCTCCAGGCTGTGGAGAAACGACAGCAGGTAACTCAGCGGCGCCGCCGGCTGGGAGGCGTCCTCGAGCGCCCGCCCCGCCTGCGCTATCTCCTTCGCCCGCGCGATGTCGCCGGCGCCGAGCGCGCCGAGCAGCTCCTCGAGCGTGCGCCGGTATGCGCCGAAACCCACTACCAGCAGGCGCGCTCGCGGCTCCCGTGCGATCACCAGCGGCCACGCCGCGAGCAGCAGATCGGCGCCCTTGCTCACGATCAGCTTGCCCACGAACGCCACCAGCCGGTCGCGCTCGGGGTCGACGCGGGTGAGCTGCTCGCCCGCCGCGCGCTCATCGCGCGCGAAGGCGTCCTCGCCGGCGCGGGTGCGGGCTCCGCCCGCACGCAGCCGCCGAGCGAGCGCGCGCAGCCCAAGCGCCGCCTGCGCGGGCTCGCGCGGCGAGAAGAGCTCGACGTCGACGCCCGGAGGCCCGAGGCGTGTCCGCCGCGGCAGCTCGGGGTCCGCGATCGTCTGCCACAGGCTCTCGGCTGTGTGGCGGGACCCCACGAGCACCGTGCGCGCCCGATCGAGGCCCTCGCGGGCAAACGGCAGGAAGCGCTCGGGCTGCGCCTTGACCGTGTACTCGAGCGCGCTGCCGTGCACCTTCACGGCGTAGGGGACCTCGCCGCTGAGCCCGCGGGCGAGGATCGCGGGCCCCATCACGAGGTGGTTGGCGAGCGCCAGCTGCGGCTCCACGCGCGCCGCGACCTCGCGAACGGCCTCCACGTTTGCCTGCAGGTAGGCGAGCACCTCTGAGTCGCTGCAATCGGCGAACGTGCGCGCTTCTACCCCCTCGTAGCGGTCGGCCACGTAAACGGGCAGCAGGGAGCCGATGTCGGGGCGGTAGACCGTGCAGCGCACGGGCTCGCGCAGCGCCATCACCCTCAGGCTGCCGTCTTCCCAGTCGCCCGCGGCATCCACGAAGGCGTGCACGTCCGGGTGGCGCTCCTGGCAGAGCAGGTGCACGTGGTGCCCTAGCGCCACAAGCGCCGCGGCGAGGCGCGCGTTGTAGACGTTGGAGCCCGTGCCGCCAAGCAGGTAACCGTGAAAGACGAGGATTCGCACCGCGCGAGCCTACCCGCCCGCCGGACGGCGCCTGCCGGCAATCTCGGCGGGCGGCTCCGATAGAGTCATGCTCGTGAGTACCAGCCAGCGCTACCGTCTGCGCAACCCTGCCAGCGGGCGCGAGATAGTGATCGAGGCAGACGGCGCCGGGAGCTATCTCGACCGCGAGTCGGGTACGAGGATGGAGGTCGTGGGCCGGCTCCTGCCGCTCGCGCCGTCCACCTCGCGCCTTCCGTGGGCGGTCGAGAACCTGCGCTTCTGCCCCTGGTGCAAGCAGCTGGCCCAGAAGGACCTCAACGACTGCCCCACGTGCGGGCGGCGCATGGGGCCGCTGGACGATCCGCCGGCTCGCTCGTGATCGCGCGCGCCTGCATCGCGCTGCTCCTCGCGCTGGCACCCGCCGCCGCGCTGGGCGGCTGTGGCGGCGGCGGCGGAACGGCTGACGTGGTGCCCAAGAGCACGCCCGACATCACCCCGCCGGCCGACACGAGCGCCGAACGGGCAGCCGTGCAAACGACCTCGACCTCCACGAGCGCGACCAAATCCACCACCAGCCCGAGCTCCTCCTCGAGCGAAGCCGGCGGCGAAAGCAGCTCCTCGGCGGGCGGCGAAGAAAGCTCGAGCGCATCGGGCGAAGGCACGGCCTCGGGCGGCGCGACGGCCGAAGAAAAAGAAAAAAGCTCGTCCTCCAGCGAAAAATCGGCGGCCGGATCGAGTCCGACCGGCGGCGCCGGGGCGCCGTCCGGCAAATAGCGGCCGCTAGGGCGTGGAGATGAGCGTCGCGCCGTAGGTCAGGCGCGCGGTCTGGTACAGGCAGTAGTACTGGATCGGGGAGCCGATCTGCGTGTGGGTGCTTTGCGCGCTCGTGCTCGAGCACTGGTGGCGGCCGCGGCTGGCCCGCCAGGAGGTGTCCTTGCCGAAGCCGAGGGCGAGCGCTGGCGCCCAGGTCGGCACCGTGAGCGCGATGATGTCGCCCTTGCGCACGGGGATCGTGCGTTCGAGCGGGAACTGCGCGGTCTTGCCGAAGTAGGGCTGCAGTTTGACGGTCGGGCTCTGGGCGATGAGCTTGAACGTGAGGTTGGGTTTTGGCTGCGCGCGCAGGATCGCGATCCCGGCTTCGGAGGCTCCCCCCTCGTTGGCGTTGAAGAACTTGATCTGGCTCGCGTTGGGTTTGGCCAGCGTGATCGTCCAGGCGACGATCGAGCCACTGCGAGGCGCGAACGACAGTTTGGTCTGCTTGCCGACCTTGAGCTGGAAGCCGGTCGTGCGGCTCACGGCCAGGCACGGGCTGCCGGGGCAGCTGGGAACGGTGGGTGGCGTGGTGGCGGGGATCACGCCGAGTTCGGCGAGCGTGGCGGGCGCCACGGCCGGCAGCACCAGGGCGAGCACGAGGCTCGCGAGCAGTACGGGAACGGCGCGCTTGATCATGGCAGTTGCAACACGAGCGCTGGGCGGATGTAGCGATTGGACATTTCGTTAGCCGCGCTGCAGTTCCTGCGCGGCGTCGGCGATCGCCTGCGGGTCGCCCGCGCTCGGCGTCCAAGGCAGTCGCAGCCCGTCGCCCTCATAGCGCGGGATCACGTGCATGTGAAAGTGGAACACGCTCTGGAACGCGACGGCCCCGCAGGCATTGAGCAGGTTGATGCCGTCGGCGGACAGGCTCTCCTTCATGCGCTTGGCCAGTCTCTGCGACGCGACTGCGACCGCGCACAGGTCGTCGCGGTCGACGCTCAGCAGGTCCGCTGAGTGGGCGCGCGGGACGACGAGCGCGTGGCCGCGCGTGGCGGGCGCGATGTCCATGAACGCGAGCGTGCGCTCGTCTTCGTCGACGATCGTGGACGGCAGATCGCCGGCGATGATCTTGCAGAAGATGCAGTCGAGGTCCGACATCGGGCACCGGGAGCCTATAGCGAGCGCGCTATCGGACCGCGGCTCGACGGCTGCGCGCGTACTCGAGCGCGTCCTCGCGCGTGTGCAACTCGCCCGCGTACTGCGCCTCGGCGATCTCCTCCAGGAGCGCGCCGAGGACGGGCCCGCCGGCGAGGCGCAGCTCGACCGCGAGCTCGTCACCGCGAACGAGCGGCGCCGGGGGTCCCTCGCGGTGCCAGCGCAGAGCGTCCTCGAGCAGGCCGCGGGCGAGCGCGAGGTGCGCTTCGATCGAAGGCTGCGCGCGCTCCCCGCGCGTGGCCAGGCGGTCGGCCACGGAAAGCAGCGTTACATCGACCTCGATGGGCTCACAGGCGCGCAGGTACTCGTAGACCGTGCGGCGGGCGAGCGGTTGAGGAGCGTGGACGAGGAAGCCGAGCCGCAGGTGGTGGCGCACGAGGGCCGCCACGTGCGCCTGCAGCCGTCTTGAGGCGCGCAGCCGCTGCAGCGCGGAGGTGGCCATCTCCGCCCCGCGCGCGTCGTGCCCGATGAACGTCACGCGGCCGTCCTGAGGGCGCACCTCGCGCGTGGCGGGCTTGCCGATGTCGTGCAGCAACGCCCCCCAGCGCAGCGCATCGCCCCGGCTGAGTTCATCGGCGAGCGGCGCCGCGAGCACTGCGGCGACCTCGGCCTCGTTCCCCGCGAGCACGGCTCCGGTCCCGCCTGCGCCGCGGGCGGCCGCGCTCGGGGTCTCCCCGCCCGGCGGGGTGCAGTGCTCCTGTAGGGCGATCGACTGCGCGAGCGTCTCGAGCGTGTGCTCGTAGACATCGGCGTGATGGAAGCGGCTCTGCTCGACGCCGCGCATCGCCTCGAGCTCGGGGAGCACGACGGCGGTCGCGCTCAGCTCCCCCAGCAGCTCGAGGCCTCGCAGCGCTCGCGGCGCTGCGATCGTCCGCCGCAGCTCGGCGAACACCCGCTCGGGCGCGCAGTCGCCCAGCGCGCCCGCCCAGTCGCGGGCGCTGTGGATGGAGTCCTCGTCGGGCTCGAGCGCGAGCTCGGCCGCCAGACGCGCGAGGCGCAGCACGCGCAGGGGGTCATCTGCGAAGGCACCGGGCGCGGCCATGCGCAGGCGCCGCGCCTCGAGGTCGCCGAGCCCGCCCAAGGGGTCGATCGGCGCGCCGCCGTCGATCGGCTCGGCGATCGCGTTGACGGTGAAGTCGCGAAGCCGCAGGTCCTCCTGCACCGACGCGCCGCGCAGGGGCTCGAGGTCGACCTGCCATGAGGCGTCGCGCGCGGCCACCCGCCACGCCCCGAAGCGCTCTGAGAGCGCAAACCACGTCGCCTGCGGTGCAGCCCTTGCGACCGCGCGCGCAGCGCGCTCGGGGTCGCCGTCTACGACCACGTCGAGGTCGCGCGTCGCGCGCCCGAGGACGCGGTCGCGAATGGCGCCGCCGACGAGCCACGCCCGCGTGCCGGCGAGTCCAGCGCGCGCGGCGCGCAGCGCGGCGCTCATCCCCGCTCCGCCCCGGCCGCCGCCGCGGGCTCGTCGGCGCCGCTGCTGGCCGGCCCGGCGAGGCGCGCCCCGTCGCGGTGGTAGGCACGCGGCACGCGCGGGGTCAGCGCGCAGGTGACCTCGTAGTTGATCGTGTCCAGGCGCCGCGCGACCTCCTCGGCGCTGATGCGCTCACGCGCCTGCTCTCCGATCAGCACGGCGGGCTCGCCGCGCAGCGACTTCGCCTCCTGCTCTGCGCCGAGCAGCACGGTTATGTTGTCCATGCTCACGGTCCCAACTAGCGGATAGCGGCGCCCGGTTATGAGCACGTCGGCGTTGTTGGAGAGCCCACGCCGCCAGCCGTCGCCGTAGCCGATCGGGATCACCCCCAGATGAGCGTCGGCTTGGGCCACGAAGCGCCGCCCATAGCCGGCGCTGTCGCCGGTGCGCAAGCGCTTGACCTCGGCCACGTAGGAGACCAGCTCGAGCGCCGGCTCCAGCCCCTGCGCAGCGGCATCCTCCCCGAACGGGTCCATCCCGTAGACGGCGATGCCGCAGCGCACCAGGTCGAAGTGCGAGCGGGCATCGCGCAGCACGGCGGCGCTGTTCGCGGCGTGCGCGACCAGCTGTGGCTGGCGCTCTTTGATCTCGTGCGCCCAGCGGGCGAAGGCATCGAGCTGGGCTTCGAAGAATCCGCCGTCGTCAGCTTCGTCGGCGGTGGCGAAGTGCGTCATCGCGCCGACGAGCTCGATGCCTGCGGTCCTCGAGGCGAGCTCGGCGGTGCGAGCCGCCTCCTCGGCATCGCTCGTGCCGAGCCGGCCCATTCCGGAGTCGAGCTTGACGTGCACGCGGCCTCCCCCCGCGGCCGCCACTTCACGCACGTGGCGCTCGCGCCACACGACGACATCGGCGCGCGCGGCGAGCGCCTCGGAGAGCTCGGCGGCAGTCAGTGCGCCCATGACCAGCACCGGCGGCTCGCGCAGGCCGGCGTCGCGAAGCTCGCGCGCCTCGGCGGAGGAGACGACCGCCAGCCAGCGCGCGCCCCCGGCGAGCGCGGCGCGCGCGCTAGGCACCGCGCCGTGGCCGTAGCCGTCGGCCTTGACCACGGCGCACAGCGACACGCCCTCGCGCAGGTGTGAGCGCAGCGTCGCGCAGTTGCGCTCGATCGCCGCGAGGTTGACGCTGGCCTGCACGCGCTCGCTGTTCATCGCCTGTCCGCGCCGCCGCCCGGCGCGCCGGGATCCGCGCCTCGCGCTGGCTCTGGCTCTCCCGCGCCCCGGTCCGGCGTCCGCACCGCGGGCAGCGCCGCGATCACGTCGCCGGCGAGCACGCCCTCGGCCGCCCCCTGCCTGCGCGCGGCCTCGCGGCCGGCGAGCACGTGCAGCCACACGCCTGCGGCGGCGGCCGCGAACGCCTCCATGCCCTGGGCGAGCAGCGCGGCGATCACGCCGCTGAGGACATCGCCGGTGCCCGCGGTGGCGAGCGCGGGACTGCCGCCGGGGCTGACCGCCACCTGGCCGCCCGGCTCGGCGATCAGCGAGTCATCGCCCTTCAGCACGACCACGGCGTGCGTGCGTTCGGAGGCGGCGCGCGCGTAGCGAAGGCGCTCGCGATCGACCTCCTCGTGCTCGAGCTCGAGCAGGCGCGCCAGCTCTCCCGCGTGCGGTGTCAGCACGGTTGCGGCGCGCCGCGCGGCGAGCTCGCTGGCCCGGCCAGCATGTGCGTTGAGGCCATCGGCGTCTAGAACGAGCGGAAGCTCGGCGGAGCGCGCGAGCTCGCGCGCAAACGCGCCCGCTCCCTCGCTGCGCCCGAGCCCCGGCCCGAGAACGAGCGCGCCGCCACGCGCCGCCAGCTCCAGCACGGCGCCCGCGCCGTCGCCGAGCAGGGCTCCGCCGTCGTCTGGAAGCCCCCGCGTCATCAGCTCGGCGGGCGCTGCGGTCGCGATGATCGCCTGCAGCGACGCGGGCACGCAGGCGGTGACGTATCCGGCGCCGGCCCTCATGCTCGCATGCGCAGCCATTCTCGGCGCCCCCATCAGGTCGCGCGAGCCGCCGGCCACGAGCACGTGACCGGACGTGAACTTCGTCGAGCCGCGCTGCCGGCGCGGCGGCAGATCGAGTATCGAGGGCTTGAGCAGCCCGACTGTGGTGGCGGTGGCGGGAGCGCCCCGCGGGATGCCGATGTCCACCGTCTCGACGTCCCCCGCGTGGCTCTTGCCCGGGTTGATCCACAGTCCGGGCTTGGGCGCGTGGAAGGTGACGGTGGCCGTGGCGCGCACCGCGACGCCCGAGACGGTGCCCGTGGAGGCGTCGACGCCGCTGGGGACGTCCACGCTCACGACCGGCGCCCCGTTCGCGTTGATCGCCTCGATCGCCTGCGCCGTCGCCCCCCGGGGGACGCCTTCAAAGCCGGTGCCGAGCAGCGCGTCGACGACGGCAGCGGGACGAGCTGACCGCGCGGGCGAGCTCTCGTGCTCGTCCGGGGCTCGCGGCGCGAGAGCCGCGGGCGCCGACCGAGCGAGCGACTCCAGCATCACGGGCGGCTCGCCGGGCAGGCGCTTGAGGTTCTCGCGCGCGTCCGCCGAGAGCTCGTCGGCGGGCGCGATGCACACGACCGTCACCTCGCGAGCGGCGTCGCGCAGCAGGCGGGCGGCCACCAGCCCGTCGCCGCCGTTGTTGCCCTTGCCGCAAACCACGGTCACCGGACCGTCGGGCGCGATGCGCTCGACGGCGCGCACCAGGCCGGCGCCGGCGCGCTCCATCAGCTCGAGCCCGGGCACGCCCTGCTGCTCGATCGCCCAGCGGTCGCTCGCGCGCATCGCTGCGGCGTCGGGAAGCGGGCTCAGCCAGGCCGGCGGTGTCTGCACGAGCGCGATGCTAGATGGTGGCGCCCCCGGCGCCTTCCGAGCTCAGCGGTCGTGACAGGAACGCCAGCGCGCCGCGCGCGCGCGCGGCGCCGTCCCCGACCCGGATCGAGGTGTTCTGAGATGATGGCCGCACCCCGACAGGAGGTGTCACTCATGCCCAGGTATCTGATCGAAGCGTCCTACAGCGCGGAGGGCGTCAGAGGAGTTGCGCAAAAGGGCGGCACGGCGCGTCGCGAGGCCGTCGAGCAGCTAATCGGTTCGATCGGCGGGACGCTGGAGACCTTCTATTTCGCTTTCGGCGATGCTGATGCGCTCGTGATCTGCGAGCTGCCCAGCGAAGAGGTGGCGGCGGCGCTGGCGATGAGCATCAACCAGTCCGGCGCCACGAAGGTGCGCACGGTCGTGCTGCTCACGCCCCAGCAGGTCGACGCTGCGGCAAAAGCGGTTCCCCAGTACAGGCCTCCGGGGGGCTGAACCGCTACTCGACGGTGACGGTCTTGGCGAGGTTGCGCGGCTGATCGACGTTCAGGCCCCGCCGGCGCGCGATCGAGTATGCGAGCAGCTGCAGCGGGATGACGGCGAGCACGGGCTGGAGCATCCAGTCGGTCGCCGGCACCGCCAGGGTCGCGTCCGCGTGCGGCTCGACGACGCCTTCCCCGCGCGTTGTGACGGCGATCACGCGCGCTCCGCGCGCCCGTGCCTCTTGGACGTTGGAGATGAGCTTGTCGAGCACGGGCGAGCTGGTGGCCACGCACACGACGGGCGTGCCTTCGTCGAGCAGCGCGATCGGGCCGTGCTTCATCTCGCCGGCGGCGTAGGCGTCGGCTGAGACGTAGGAGATCTCCTTGAGCTTGAGCGCCCCCTCCAGAGCGACCGGCAGCCCGACGTGGCGCCCGATGTAGAGGAAGAACTCGCGCTCGGCGCAGGTCGCGGCGATGGCATCGGCGCCGGCCTGGCACTCGCCGATCAGCTCGTCGATGCTGTGCGGCAGCCGCTTGAGCTCGCTGACGAGAGCGGCGATGCGCTCGGGCTCGAGCGTCCCGCGCAGTTCGGCCAGGCGCAGGGCGAGCAGGTACATGACTGCGACCTGGCACACGAACGTCTTTGTGGCGGCCACGCCGATCTCGAGACCGGCGCGCGTGAAAAGCACGCCGTCGGCCTCGCGCGTGGCCTGCGAGCCGATCGTGTTGGTGATCGCGAGCACGGTGGCACCGCGCTCGCGCGCCAAGCGCATCGCGGCGAGCGTGTCGGCGGTCTCACCTGACTGCGAGATCCCGACGACGAGATCGCCCTCTGCGACGACGGGGTTGCGGTAGCGATACTCGGACGCGATGTCCAGCTCGACGGGGACCCGCGCCCACTCCTCGATCGCGTAGCGCCCGATCAGCCCGGCATGGTAGGCGGTGCCGCAGGCGACGACGATGATCCTCTGGACATCCGCGAGGATCGCCTCGTCGAGCGCACCCTCCTCGTCGAGGTCGACCCCGTCCCCGCGGGCGGTGCGATCGGCGACCGTCTCGGCGACAGCGTAGGCCTGTTCGTGGATCTCCTTGAGCATGAATGTCTCAAAGCCGCCCTTCTCGGCGGTCTCCTGGTCCCAGTCGACGCTCTCCACCGCCCGCTCGACAGGTTCGCCCTCGCAGGTGGTGATGGTCACGCCGTCGGGGCGCAGGACGACGATCTCGCCGTTCTCGAGGTACTGAACGTGGCGCGTCTCTGCGAGGAAGGCGGGTACGGCGGAGGCCACGAACTGCTCGCCGTCGCTGCGTCCCACGACCAGCGGGCACTCCTTGCGCGCGCCCACGAGCACGTCGGGCTCGTCGAGGCTCATGGCCACGAACGCGTAGTGCCCCTCGAGTTGCGCGTAGGCGCAGCGCACGGCCTCGGCGAGGTCGTCCACGTAGTGCTCGGCGATCAGGTGGGCGATGACCTCGGCGTCGGTCTCGGAGGTGAAGACGCTGCCGCGGGCGAGCAGGCCCTCCTTCAGTGCCATGTAGTTCTCGACGATGCCGTTGACGACCACGTGCACGCGGTCGGTGCTGTCGTAGTGGGGGTGCGCGTTCTCCTCGCTGACCCGGCCGTGGGTGGCCCAGCGCGTGTGCCCGATCCCGGTTGTGGCCGGCTTGGCCGCCACGGCCACGGCTGAGAGGCTGCCCGCTGCTGCCGCGGCGGACGCGGCGTCGAGCTTTGCCTGCAGCGCGCTCAGGTTGCCCACGGCCCGCACCGCTTCGATGCGGCCGTCTGCGATCACGGAGATCCCGGCCGAGTCGTAACCGCGGTACTCGAGCTTGCTGAGCCCGGAGAGCAGCAGCTCACGGACCGGACGCCCGCCAACGTACCCCACGATTCCGCACATTCAGGCGAAGATACCAGCGGTGATCAGCCCAGCTCGCGCCGCACGAGCTCGACCAGCTGGCTGCACACCCGCTCGGCCTCCTCGTCGGTGGGAGCCTCGACCATCACGCGCACCAGCGGCTCGGTGCCGCTGGGGCGCACGAGCACGCGCCCCCTGCTCTCGAGGGAGCGCTGTGCGTCGCGGACCGCGTCCTCCACAGCGCGCGCGCCGGCGAGGGCGTCGCGATCGCGTACCTTCACGTTCTCGAGCCGCTGCGGGAGTTTCGCCATCGCTTCGCGCTCTGAGAGATCAGAGCCGCCGAGCGCCTCGAGCATGAGCAGCGCGCTGGCGATCCCGTCGCCGGTGCGGTTGAAGCCCATATCGATGATGTGCCCCGACTGCTCGCCGCCGAGCACCCAGCCGCGAGCTCGCAGTTCCTCTAGCACGTAGCGGTCGCCGACGTTCGTGCTTGCGACCTCGACCCCGGCGCGCTTCATCGCGGAGTGGAAGCCGTAGTTGGTCATGACCGTCACCGCGACGCCGTTCCCGCTGAGGCGATCGCGCTCGCGAAGGTGCAGCGCGGCGAGCGCCATCAGCTCATCGCCGTCGACCACCTGCCCGCGCCGGTCAACGGCGAGCACGCGATCGCCGTCGCCGTCGAAGGCGAAGCCCAGCGCGTGGCTGCCCGCGACCACCTGCTCGGCCAGCGCGTGCACGTGCGTGGAGCCGCACCCTGCGTTGATGTTGCGCCCGTCGGGCGCCGCGGCAATCACGCTTACGCGCGCGCCGAGGCGTCTGAAGATCTCCGGCGCGACCTCGTAGGTGGCACCGTTGGCGCAGTCGAGCAGCACGTCGAGGCCATCGAGATCCAGCTCGGCAAAGCGGGTGTGCAGTTCGCGCAGGTAGTCCTCCGAGGCCCCACGCAGCTCGCGCGCGATCCCGATCGCGCGCGATCCGGCGGGCGCGAGGTCGGCTTCGATGGCAGCCTCGGCCTCGTCGGAGAGCTTGTAGCCGTCGCCCGCAAAGAACTTGATCCCGTTGTCGTGGTAGGGGTTGTGCGAGGCCGAGATCACCGCAGCCAGGTCGAGCTTGTAGCGCCCGATCAGCAGCGGCGCCGCGGGCGTCGGCAGCACGCCGCCGAGCAGCGCGTCGCCGCCGGCACTGCACACGCCGGATGCGAGCGCGGCCTGGAGCATCGCGCCGGACTCGCGCGTGTCGCGAATGATCAGCACCTGCGGGCGCTCGGCCTCGGTCCTGCGGGTAGCGGCCTGCCCGAGCGCGAGCGCGAGCTCGGCGGTGAGAAACTCGCCGGCGACGCCGCGAACGCCGTCGGTGCCGAACAGCTTTCCGGCCATCGCTCGCCGCGAGCGCTGCTAGCGCTTGGAGAACTGCGGCCGCTTGCGCGCCTTCTTCAGGCCGGCCTTCTTGCGCTCCTTGGCCCGCGAGTCGCGGGTCAAGAAGCCGCGCCGCTTGAGCTCGCCGCGCAGGTTGGGGTCTGCCTCCAGCAGCGCCCGCGAGACGCCGTGGCGCAGCGCGCCGGCCTGGGCGGAGATGCCGCCGCCGTGCAGGCGCGCGACGACGTCCATGCGCTCCTGATAGCCGACACTCTCGAGCGGCTGGCGGATGTTGCGCTGCAATGTGAGGCGCGGGAAGTGCTCCTCGAGCGAGCGGCCGTTGACGAGGTAGGAGCCGCTTCCTGGGCGCAGCGTGACCCGCGCGATCGCGGTCTTGCGCTTGCCGGTCGCGCGGTAGCGGGCGCCGGCCGCGAGGTCGATGGCGGCGCTGGCGATCGGCTCGGTGAGCGGCTCCTCGAGCTCCTCTTCGACCTCCTCGCTCGCTCGCTCGGGGAGCTCTTCCTCGATCGCGTAGCGGTCCTCGTAGGCCACCTCCTGCCCGAGCGGGTCGACGCCCTCGGGGACGATGTCGACTTCGAGGTGCGCGCCCGGCACGGACGGCTTGACGCGCGGCGCGGCCTCCTCCTGCTCCTCGCCTTGCGGAACCTCCTGGGCGGCCTGCGGCCCCTCTGCCTCGCCCTCCGCGGGCTGGGCGGCGGCGGGCTCGGCCTGCGCCTCGGCCTGCTCCGCCGCCTCGGCCTCCTGCGCAGGCTGCTGTGGGCCCTCGGCCTCGGGCTCGTCGCGCTCGGGCGCCTGGGCCTGCGCCTCCGGTGCACCCTCGGCCTCGGCCTGGGGCTGCTCGCCCTCGGCGGCTGGCGGCTGCTGCTGCTCGTCGTCGCCTTGCGGCGTGGCGTCCTCGTCGGGGCTCATTTCTCGATCTCCATTGCCTCTGGCTTCTGTGCAGTGTGCGGGTGGTCGGGGCCTGCGTAGATCTTGAGCTTCGTCAGCTGGCGGCGCGCGAGCCGGTTGCGCGGCATCATCCCCTTGACTGCCAGCCTGATGATCTCCTCGGGCCGCTTGGCCTGCAGTTCCTCAAAGCTCCGCCAGCGCAACCCGCCGGGGTAGCCCGAGTGGCGGTAGTAGCGCTTGTCGGCGCGCTTGTTGCCCGTCACGTGAACCTTCTCGGCGTTGACCACCACGACGAAGTCGCCGGTGTCTATGTGTGGGGTGTACTGCGGCTTGCGCTTGCCGCGCAGCACGTCGGCGATCTGCGTGGCGAGTCGCCCGAGAGTCTGGCCGCTGGCATCGACGAGCAGCCAGCGACGCTCGCGGTCGGATGGCTTTGCGACGTACGTCTTCGCGGACGGGGTCATGGCGTGAAAAATGCCACGCGGGAGCGCGGCGAGCGGACATGATAGGCGAAACGGCTGCGCGCCTCGCGCCGAAGCGGGTAGCCGACACGGCGGCGGCGAGCTGTCGATCGGTTGGGCGACGCGCTGGATCGAAGCAGGCAGGCGCGACGCGCTTGCCTGACGATCAGCGAGGGTGATAGACGAAGCTCTCTCGGCCGCCGGGCGCGCCCGATCATCGCCGGATCAGCGCCAGCCCCCTCGGCCAAGCGGGAGGTCCTTCCGGCGATGCGGCGCCAGCCGCATCGAGCGGACAGGCCTCCCGCGCTACTCCCACTCGATCGTGCCGGGCGGCTTTGAGGTGATGTCGAGCACGACGCGGTTGACGTCGCGCAGCTCGTTGATCATGCGCGAGGCGACGGTCTCGAGCAGGTCGTAGGGCAGCCGGGCCCAGTCGGCTGTCATGGCGTCGTCGCTTGTGACTGCGCGGATGACGACGACGTAGCCGTAGGTGCGCTCGTCGCCTTGCACGCCCACGGTGCGCACGTCGGGCAGCACGCAGAAGGACTGCCACAGCTCGCGATAGAGGCCAGCCTTGCGGATCTCGTCCTGCAGGATGTGGTCGGCCTCGCGCAGCACGTCCAGGCGCTCGCGCGTGGCTTCGCCGCCGACGACGCGGATCGCGAGCCCGGGGCCGGGGAACGGCTGGCGCCACACCAGGC
The DNA here is from genome assembly GCA_005884115.1 of Actinomycetota bacterium. Taxonomy (GTDB): domain Bacteria; phylum Actinomycetota; class Thermoleophilia; order Solirubrobacterales; family Solirubrobacteraceae; genus Palsa-744. The sequence goes on along the minus strand of VAXW01000005.1, from coordinate 1,050,757 downwards.
GCTCGGGCAGGCCCAGCTCGGCGCCGACGGCGCGCACCTCGTCCTTGAACAGCGCGCGCAGCGGCTCGATGAGCTCGAAGCCGAGATCGTCGGGTAGCCCACCGACGTTGTGATGCGACTTGATCGTGGCCGCGCCGGTACCTCCGCCGGACTCGATCACGTCTGAGTAGAGCGTGCCCTGGACGAGGAAGCGCGCGCCTTCGCCGCCGTCGTGGCCGGCAAGGCTTCGAGCCTGCTCCTCGAAGACCCTGATGAACTCGGCGCCGATGGCCTTGCGCTTGGCCTCGGGCTCGGTCACGCCTTTGAGCTTCGCGAGGAAGCGCTGCTCGGCGTCGACGGCCACCAGCGGCACCTTGAAGGTGTCGCGAAACGCGCTCACCACCTGCTCGCCCTCGTCCTTGCGCATGAGGCCGTGGTCGACGAACACACACGTGAGCCGGTCGCCGACGGCGCGGTGCACGAGCAGCGCGGCCACGGAGGAGTCGACTCCGCCGGAGAGCCCGCAGATGACCCTCCCCTCGCTCACCTGCGCGCGGATGCGCCTGACCTGCTCCTCGACGATCGACGCGGCTGACCAGGAGCGCTCACAGCGGCAAACCTCTCTGAGGAAGCGCGTGAGGATCTGTTGGCCGTAGGGGGTGTGGACGACCTCGGGGTGAAACTGGATGCCGTATACGCGGTGCTCGACGTCCTCGATCGCCGCCACGGGCGAGGCGCTGGAGGATGCGAGCGCGGTGAAACCGGATGGCGGGGCGAACACGGTGTCGCGGTGGGACATCCAGCATGTCTGCTCGCTTGGCATGCCTCTGAACAGAAGGCCGGGCTCGGTGATGCGCAGCTCGGAGCGCCCGAACTCGCCCACCTCGGCCTGCTCGACGCGCCCGCCCAGCTCGTGCACGAGCAGCTGCATGCCGTAGCAGATCCCCATCACCGGCACGCCCAGCTCGAGCAGGCCGCGCTCCAGGCGGGGAGCCCCGTCGGCGTAGACCGACGCGGGCCCGCCCGAGAGGATGACGCCGCGCGGGCGGCGGCGCGCCACCTCCTCGAGCGCCACGTGGTGGGGCAGAAGCTCGCTGAAGACCCCGCAGTCGCGGATGCGGCGCGCGATCAGCTGGCTGTACTGCCCGCCGTAGTCGAGCACTACGACCTCCTCCTCGGCCGTGAACGGCGCGGCGGGCTCGCGCGAGGGCGAGGGCGCGGATGAGGCGGCAGGAGCGGCGGAGCCGCGCGCGGCGCGCTTGCGGCGCGCACGGGCGTCGAGGGCGCTGCGGTCGCCGAGCACGCCTGCGGGCGAAGCCGGCAGCGACCCTGCCGGCTCAGTCATTGACGAGCGCTGCCGCCTTCCCGTTGGTCGCGCCCATGCCGACACCCTGGTCGCGCTGCAGGGCCTTGCCCTCCGTCTGCAGGGCGGGCGCGATCACGACCTCGGCGCGGTTGAACTCGGCCAGGTCCTTGTGCCCGCAGGTGGCCATCGAGGTGCGCAGCCCGCCGAAGAGGTTGAAGGTGCCGTCGTTCTCGCGCGCGGGGCCGACGAGGATCTCTTCGAGGCTGCCGTTCTGGGCGGTGGCCACGCGAGCGCCGCGCGGCAACGTCGGATGGAAGGTGGCCATGCCCCAATGGAAGCCACGGCCGGGCGCCTCGTAGGCGCGCGCGAGCGGGCTGCCGATCATCACGGCATCGGCGCCGAGCGCGATCGCCTTGGAGACGTCGCCGCCGTTGCGCATGCCGCCGTCGGCGATCACTTGGCAGTACTCGCCGGTCTCGAGCATGTGTGTGGAGCGCGCGTGGGCCACGTCGGCGATCGCGGTGGCCTGGGGAACACCGATCCCGAGCACGCCTCGCGTGGTGCAGGCGGCGCCGGGCCCGACGCCGACGAGCACGCCGGCGGCTCCGGTGCGCATGAGGTGAAGACCGGTGTGGTAGGAGGCGCAGCCGCCGACCACGACGGGTACATCGAGCGTGGGGATGAACTCCTTGAGGTTCAGCGGCTCAGAGACGGTGGAGACGTGCTCTCCGGATACGACCGTGCCCTGGATCACTAGCACGTCGAGGCCGGCCTCGAGCGCGATCTCGTGGTAGCGCAGCACGCGCTGCGGCGTGAGCGACGCGGCGGCGACGACCTTCTGCTCCTTGATCTCGGCGATTCGCTGCGCGATCAGCTCGGGCTTGATGGGCTCGCGGTAGATGTCCTGCATCTCGCGCGTGGCGAGCTCCTTGGGCAGCGAGGCGATGCGCTCGAGCTGCGCCTCGGCGTCCTCGTAGCGCGTGAAGATGCCCTCGAGGTTGAGCACCCCGAGCCCTCCGACGCGGCCGATGATGCCTGCGGTGGCGGGCGAGGTGACGCCGTCCATGGCGGCGGCCATCATCGGCAGCTCGAACTGGTAGGGGCCGAGCTTCCAGGAGATATCGATGTCGTCCGGGTCGCGCGTGCGCCGCGAGGGCACGATCGCGATGTCGTCGAAGCCGTAGGCCTGACGCCCCTTCTTTCCGCGCCCGATCTCTACTTCCATCTCAAGATCCTTGCAGCCCCTGCGGACGCGAAGGCCCCGCGCGTGGCGGGGCCGAAGGGGGAGCGGCGGGAGGTGTCTTTGAGGCTGTCGAAGGCCGGAGCCAAGTTCGTTTTGAGCATAGCAACGGCCGGTCGGGTGCGAACCCCTTGGATATGCTCGATTGGCGATGAGCGAGGGAATGCCGGTGCCCTACGACGCGCACGCTGTCGAGGCACGCCGTCAGGCGGCGTGGCGCGAGCGCGCCGCGTTTGCGACGCCGCCGCTGGCGGAGGACCAGCCGCACCTCTACATCAAGCCGTCGGCGCCGTTTACGTCGGGCAACGTGCATATCGGGCACGTACGCAGCTATTCGATCGGCGACGCCTACGCGCGCTTCCGTCGCGCGCGCGGGGACGGTGTCCTGTTCGCGTTCGGCTTTGACGCCTTCGGCTTGCCGGCGGAGCTCGGCGCGATCGCAAGCGGCGAGCCGCCGAGCGAGTGGGTCAGGCGATGCGCCGCGCACATGACGGGCCAGCTGCAGCGGCTGGGGTTCTCCTTCGACTGGGAGCGTTCGTTCTCGAGCGCGGACGCGGTCATGTACCGCTGGTCGCAGTGGCTGTTCTTGACGCTGCTCGACGCGGGCCTCGTGTACCAGAGCACGGGCACGGTCGACTGGTGCGACACCTGCCAGACGACGCTGGCCACGATCCAGGTCGAGAACGGCGAGTGCTGGCGCTGTCACAATCCGGTGCGGCTGATCGAGCGGCCGCAGTGGTACCTGCGCCTCAGCGCGTACGTTTCCGAGAACGACGAGCGGCTTTCGGAGCTCGAGAACTGGGATGAGAACTCGCTGGCGAGCCAGCGGTTCGTGCTCGGCAGGGTCGACGGCGTGGAGCTCGACCTGAGCGGGCCGGACGGACGCACGCTGACGGTCTTCACGCCGCACGCGGACGGGTTCGGGCAGGCGCGCTTCGTGCTCCTCTCCCCCAAGCACCCGGCGGTCGATGCGTGGGTCGATGAGCCGGAGACGCGCGAGCAGCTGGAGCAGCTGCGCGCGGACGGCCTGGAGCGTAGCGCGCGCGGCGCTGAGGCGATCGCGCTGATCGACACCGGCCACTCACTGTGGGCTCCGAGCGGCGAGGAGCTGCTGCCGGTGCTGGTCTCGCCGGTCGTCGACGGGCGCTTCGGCGTCACGGCGGCGCTGGGCATTCCGGAGCTCGACCACACCGACGAGGTGATCGCGCAGCGACTCGTCGAGGGCGCACGGCGCTCGCAGGAGCGGGCAGCTGCTGATGGGGCTGTGGCGCCGGGCTCGTCGGGTCCGCGCGAGGCGGTGCGCTACAAGGCCGACGACTTCTCGATCTCGCGCCAGCGCTCGTGGGGCACGCCGATCCCGATCGTCTACTGCGAGTCTTGCGGCGCGGTCCCGGTCGCGAAGGAGCAGCTGCCGGTGCGCTTGCCGCTTGACATCACGCCGACTGGCACCGGCAATCCGCTGGCCGATCTGCGGGAGTTCGTCGAGACGAGCTGCCCGCGCTGTGGCGGGCAGGGGCGGCGCGAGACCGACACGCTCGACTGCCATTTCGATGCGCTGTGGTTGTGGATCCCCGCGTGCGTGCCTGCGGGCGCGCGCGAGGAGGCGCTGGAGGAGATCTTGGCGCTGCCGGATCTGCGTTACTGGCTTCCGTGCGAGCGCGTGGTCGCGGGCTCGGACAGCGGCAACTTCGTCTTCGACCAGCGCACGGTCACGAAGGCGCTGCGCGACATCGGCCCGCTCGCCTTCCTGTCCGACGGCGAGCCCTTCGCGGGCTGCCTGTTTCACGAGATGGTGATCAACGAGGGTCGCAAGATGAGCAAGCATCTGGGCAACGTGGTCGACCCCGATGCGCTGGTCGAGCGCTACGGCGCCGACACGGTGCGCTTGGCGCTGCTGTACGCGGCGCGACCGCAGCGGTCGCTGAACTGGAGTGACTCGGCTGTGCTCCGCTGCCACCGCTTTTTGACGCAGGTCTGGGACTACTGCCACGGCCGGCTGGCGGCAGCCGAGCAGGTGAGAGATGAGGGCGGCCCCGGCGCCCAGGAGGGGCGCCCTGGGCCGCAGGAGGGTCGCTCAGATGAGGAGCCTGAGCGGCGCGATGAGACCGAGCATCTGCGAGCGCGCCTTCAGAAGTGGTGCGAGGCGGCGGTCGAGAGGACGACGGCGGACATGGTGGCGGTCGAGACGCACAGCGCGGTGCGCAACGTCATGCGCTTGTTCGAGCGCATCAAGGACTACGAGAAACGGGTGATCGCACGCAGCGGCGCGCTGAGCAGGGCGGATATGGACGCACTGCTGGCTGCGCTGACGACGCTTACGCAGATGCTTGGTCCGCTGGCTCCGCACATCGCCGAGGAGCTGTACGAGGCGCTTGGCGGCGAGGGCTCGGGCGCGCAAACGCCCTGGCCGCGGGTATCGTTCAAGGTGGCCGCATGAGCACGACGACCACTCAGAGCCTCGCGAGGGGGTCTCGCAAGCGGACGCGCTCGTGCGCGACCGGCCTGCGGTGCCACCGTTGCGATCTGAGCTACGCGCTTGAGGAGAGCGTATTCGCGTGCCCGCAGTGCGGCAAGGGACTGGACATCACCTATGACTACGAGCTGGCGGCACGGCGCTTCGAGGAGGTGCCGCGCGAGACGCGCGCGAGGAACATTTGGCGCTTCGAGGAGCTGCTCCCGATCGTCGACGCCTCGGCGCAGGCGCGCGTGGGTTCCCACGGGGGGTATACGCCGCTGATCCGCGCCGATCGCCTTGGTGCGGAGCTGGGGATCGCAAACTTGTACCTCAAGGACGACTCGACCTCGCGCCCGAGCCTCTCCTACAAGGATCGCGTCGTGGCCATGTCGGTGGCGCGGTTGCTGGAGCTGGGGCGAACCGAAATGGGATGTGTGTCCACTGGCAACGTGGGCACCGCGGTCGCCTCCTACGCGGCGAAGGCGGGCGCGGATGCGTACGTGTTCTACCCGAACCGCCTCGAGGACACGAAGGCGCGAGCGTGCGCAGCGATGGGCGCGAAGGTGTGCCAGGTGGAGGGCAACTACGACGAAGCCAACCGCCGCTGTCGCGAAGTGGCGGAAAGCACGGGCATGGAGTTCGCGAACATCACTCTGCGGCCGTTCTACGCCGAGGGCGCGAAGACGGAGGCGTTCGAGATCGTCGAGCAGCTCGAGTGGAAGGCTCCGGAGCACATCATCACGGCAGCCGCGGGCGGCACGCTGTCCTCGCGCCTGCACAAGGGGCTCGGCGAGCTGCAGCTGCTGGGCCTCGCCGAGACGGACTCGACACGCATCCACATCGCGCAGCCGAGCGGCTGCAACCCGATTTCTGCGGCGATTCTGGCCGAGGAGGCGGAGATCCGCCCGATCACCCCGGAGACAGCGGCGCACTCGCTGGCGATCGGAGCTCCGGGCGATGGCTACCTGGTCATCGACGCGGTGCTCAAGCGCGGCGGCACGGGCGGGTTCGCAAGCGACCCGGAGATATTCGCGGGCGTCGACCTGCTAGCGGCAACGGAGGGCCTGCTGACGGAGCCGGCCGGCGGCACGACCGTGGCGGTGCTTCACAAGATGGCTGCGGAAGGGCGCTTTGGAGCGGATGAGGTGGTGGTGGCGATCATCACGGGCAACGGCCTGAAGACGCTGGACGACCATCCGGACAAACCCTGGCCGGCGAAGATCGAGTGCGAGCTCGACGCGATGCTGGAGGCGCTGGAGGAGCTGAAGAGCACGGCCGCTTTGCGCGACCGCGCGCTTGAAGCGCTCGCTCATAGGTAGGTAGAGTCTGCGCCATGGACGCGCAGCCTCGGCCGGATCCGTTGCTGGAGCTGGTTGAGCGCCGTCGCAAAGAGCGCCAGGCGATCGAGGAGGCTGGCGGCGGGCAGTCGGAGGGCTTCGAGCTGAGCGAGCGGGAGCTCATCGAGCACGCCTCGCACGCCGATCAACACTCGCCTTTTCGCATCATCCACGATGCGGGCCCCGCGGAGGAGCAGGCGCAGACCACCTACAGCGAGGCCGACGAAGAGCACCGCGCCGACTAGGAGCTGCCCCCGCTGGATGCTCAGGCAGGCACCGCCGGTGGCCGTGCAGGAGCAAGAGAGGAGCGTTATGGCTAGCCCGTTTTCATCGGCGAGAGAGTTCCGGGATGTGATGGACAGGGTGTTCACGCTCATGAGCGAGGACCCGGAGATGGGACCGAGGCTGCGCGATGCGGATGTGCCGCAGCGGTTTGAGTTCGAGGATGTCGATCTGGTGATGAACATCCGCGCGGGTCAGCGCGACGAGCAGGCCAACCTGCACTGGGAGTGGACGGACGAGATCGACTGGTCACCGCGCGTGCGGATGACGATGTCGTCAGAGACTGCCAACCGCTACTTCCAGGGCCGCGAGAACGTGCCGCTTGCGATCGCGCGCCGCCGCATAAAGACGGGTGGCGACATCAAGGCGGCGCTCGAGCTGATCCCGATCACGCGGCCGATCTTCGCGCGCTATCGCGAGCTGGTCGAAGCGGACTTCCCGCATCTGAAGGTGTGAGGCGGCTGACGCGCAGGTGCAGGCCGGTGCGCGGCGCGGCGCTGCGTGAGCGAGGCGCGCGCTGCGCAGGTGCACGCTGCGCGAGGTGCTGCGTCAGATGCGCGCGACGCCGCTGACGTCTTCGCCAGCGACGAGCACGCTCGTGTGCGGGCGTCGGGCTCAAATAGGAAAGCCCCGCCGGAGCGGGGCTTTCCCGTAGCAGGTCGATAAGCCGGATTCTGTCGTTGGGCAGCCATCCATCTGAGCGGCCTACCTGGACCTCGGCGGGCACCTGCAGGCGGTCCTGTTTGGCCTTGCATCGGGTGGGGTTTGCCTAGCCGCCGCGTCGCCGCGACGCTGGTGCGCTCTTACCGCACCGTTTCACCCTTGCCCGCTCGCCGGTCACGTGGGCCGGCGCGCGTCGGCGGTTTGTTTCTGTGGCACTTTCCCGCGGGTTTCCCCGGGTCGATTATCGACCACCTCGCCCTGTGATGTCCGGACTTTCCTCGAAGGCGCGAACGCCTCCGCGGCTGCCTGACCTGCAAGCTCCAAGTTAGCGCTCGGCTGCTGCGCTGTGAAGGAGCGCCAGCCGGCGAACGGCCGCTGCCACGGTTCGCGCGGTCGCGCCCCCGCCAGCTCAGATGCTCCGCAGCAGCCCGACGACGCGCCCCAAGACCTTGACCTCCTTGCTGCGAATGGGCTCCATGGCGTCGTTCTCGGGCTGCAGGCGCACGTGATCGGTCTCGCGGTAGAAGCGCTTCACGGTGGCCTCCTCGCCGAGCAGCGCAACCACGAGGTCACCGTCGCGCGCGGTCTCCTGGGAGTGCACCACGACGAGGTCCCCCTCCAGGATCCCGGCGTCCTTCATCGAATCGCCGCGCACGCGCAGCACGTACTCGCCCTCAGAGCCACCGGCGATGTCGGGCACCGAAACGTAGTCTTCGATGTTCTCCTCCGCCAATATCGGTTGTCCCGCGGCGACCGATCCGAGAACGGGAAGCCCGTCCGAGCGCACGATCCCGCGCACGCTTTCAACCGCGCTACCGACGGCGCGGTCGAGCAGCTCGATCGCACGTGGCTTGGATGGGTCGCGCCGCAGAAGCCCGATCTTCTCGAGGTTGGCGAGATGAGCGTGCACGGTCGATGAGGACGCGAGCCCTACGGCTTTGCCGATGTCCCTGACCGTCGGTGGATAGCCGTACTTCGCGGAGTACTTGCGGATGAAGTCGAATATCTCCTGCTGGCGTTTGGTCAAATCCATCGCTGTTCATCTCCCCCGGTCGGCTGCGGTTGCCACTGGACGAACATGTGTTCGCACTGTAGCGCGCTATGAGGACGGAGACAAGTGCCGGCGCGAGGCGAGCCGCGGGCAGGCGATCTGCCTCAGGCCGTATGGAGGCCGGGGCTATACTCGCCCCTCTGCGCCCGTGGCGGAATTTGGTAGACGCGCAAGGTTGAGGGCCTTGTCCGGAGTATTCCGGGTGGTGGTTCGAGTCCACTCGGGCGCATCACCTAGTTGGGACGCCCAACCAGATATGTTCCAGGAAGGCTCGCTTGCGAGCGATCGCGCTCGGTCGGGTTTGCCTCACCCGCGGGCCTAGGATGCACCGGTGAGCGCGGGGCCTCCCCACCCCGAAATATGACCACCGCTGAGCACACAACCGTCGACGCCGGCGGTCGCGAGCTGCGCGTGTCGAATCCCGAGCGCGTGATCTTCCCTGCGAGCAGGCGCGCGAAAGCAGTCACGAAGCTAGACATCGTCAACTACTACCTGGCGGTCGCGGCGGGGATCATGCGCGCGCTCCGGCGCCGGCCGACGACACTCGAGCGGTGGCCGAAGGGCGTGCACCCGGGGATCGTGCTGTCGACGCGGGACAAAGGCGGCGGCGACGCGTTCTTTCAGAAGCGGGTTCCGCGCGGGGCTCCCGACTACGTGCAGACGGCGACCATTAAGTTCCCATCGGGCCGGACCGCCGACGAGATCTGTCCGACGGAGATAGCCGTAGTCGGGTGGGCCGCGCAGATGGGCACGATCACGTTCCATCCCTGGCCGGTCCGCGACGAGGATCTCGACCATCCAGACGAGCTGCGCATCGACCTCGACCCGCAGCCCGGCACCGACTTCGCCGACGCGGTGCGCGTCGCCGCCGAGGCGCGCGCGCTGCTGGGCGAGCTGCGGTACGTCGGCTTCCCGAAGACCTCAGGCGGCCGCGGCGTGCATATCTACGTCCGCGTCGAACCGCGATGGACGTTTACGGATGTCCGACATGCGGCGATCGCGTTCGGTCGCGAGCTCGAGCGGCGATTGCCCGGTGAGGTCACGACGAAGTGGTGGAAGGAGGAGCGCGGAGAGCGGATCTTCGTCGACTACAACCAGAACGCGCGCGATCGCACGATCGCATCCGCATACAGCGTGCGCTCCAAGCCGGGCGCGCCCGTCTCGGCTCCGCTGATCTGGGACGAGCTCGAGCAGGTCGTGCCCGAGGACTTCACTGTCGCGACGATGCCCGCCCGATTCGCAGAGCTCGGCGATCGCCACGCCGCCATCGACGATGTCGCCCACTCGCTCGAGCCGCTGCTCGACATGTACAAGCGCGACGAGACGGAGGGGGAAGGCGACATGCCCTACCCGCCGGACTACCCCAAGATGCCCGGCGAGCCGAAGCGCGTCCAGCCCTCGCGCGATCGCGACCGGCGGCGCGATCCCTAGGCCGCGCGGCGCGATCTACCGTTCACACAAGAGGCGAGACTCGAGCGAGCTGGGCCGGCTTGGGTCCCCGTGCTATCTCCCGCGATAAGGGCGCGACCAAATACGGGCGCGAACGCAGCTGACGGCGGATCGGTAGCCACTGCGACGACAGCGATCCTCGAGCAGGCCTTCGGCAGAGCGGGCCATGGTTGGGCACGCGGCGATCGCTAGGGCACATAGGAGCCGGACTCGATGTCCTGGAGGATGTCCGCGCGAGCTGGAGACCATCCGAGGAGCCGGCGGGTTTTCGCTGAGGAGAGGCGCTTGTTGAGCGACAAGCTGATGCCGAAGCCGACGCTTGGCGGCGGGGTGAACCAGTTGCCGAGCTTCCGGCTCAGGTTGGGCGGCAGACGGCTAGTGAGCGTCAGGCCTAGCCGTTCGCCTGCGTTCATGCCGAGAAAGTCTGGAAGCCCATCTCCCCGCAATGAGACGCGGGGTGGCACGCGCTAATACGTCAAGGACCGCCAGTCCGGCGGGCGGAGGTGCGCCCCCGGCGCGAGCGTGAACGCGTAGTTGTCTCCAAAGCTAGGGGCGGACAGACATGCAGCGCAGAGAGACCTGCGGCAAGTTCTTCGATGCCTGGCTGCGAAACCGGCGCCCCGCGGCAGAAGCGAATAGGAGCTCGAAGTTCGAGCGGTCGGCCAAGGCGCGCCCTACGACGCTGCGACCTCCAAGTACGGCGTCACGGCCCGGACACTGTGCTCTGCTTGCACGAGGCGCCCGTTGCTGTCGACAAGCGCGACCGCGCCGCCGCCCTGACGCACGAGCGGACAGCCATCCTCCACGCCGACGATGGTGCAGTCGTCGGGCAGCGCCTCGATGCGCGCCGACTGGTCCGTGGTGAGCGCTACGACCTCCATGGCTGTCTCCTTTCCTCGAGCGCGCGTCTGCGCGCCACCGATCAAGTTGAGATGCCCCACCCGGTGCCCGGAAGCGGGCTCCAGCGTGGCGGCGCCCATTGCTATCTCCCGCTTGTGCCTGCTGGCAGGGGGGCGGACCCGTTGCTCAGGGCACGCTCTCGCTGCAGCTGGCGCACCTGCTCGACGAGCGAGCCATTCTCGGCGCGAAGCTGAGCCGCTTGACGACGGGCGCTCATCAGCTCCTGGGCAAAAACGGGCACGACGCTGCGCAACCGTTCCAGGCGGTCGATCGCCTCGGCTCGGCTGGCGTAGGACTTGGTGGGAGGCCGTGAGCCGTTGCCCTCCGCGGCAGCGGGCCCGTGCGGCGGTTGTTTGACGAGCTTCTTGGCTGGCACTGAGGCCCTCCTCGTCTGGGGTTGGTGCGGTTGGAGGTATCTCTGCGTGTGCCTGCGTTCAGATTCCAAACGCGGTCAGTCGCAAGAAGTGCCCGCCGTGTAGTGAGGACCGCAAGGCCCCCGCACGAATGGGCAGCGCACGACGAACGACCAAGCGCCAGCCTGTCCTCTATGGGACCTTGCAAAGCGCGCCAGGCATCCTGACCCTGCACCGATGGACTCCGTTCAGAAACGCCAACCGTGCAACGAACCAGAACTTGGCGGCCAGCATGTGACCGCGAATTCGCTCCGCTGTCTGAGGCGCAATCCCGAGCACAGTCCGTGACCGTGCATGTGGGATCGCTGTATGGCGACCATATCGCAGCGCCAGCCAACGGTGCGGCGCTGCCTCAGACTTATGCCGCTCAGTCCGACAATCTTGTGGTTGTCTTCGAGTTTGCGCAACCCCGCGCACCGGGTAGGGGTCTCGTGAGCCGAACTGGACCAGGGAGGGCGAACCGGACCAGGAGTGGCCGAAGTGGACGCGCAATCCTCCGCCAGCAGCGCCCCGCTCGCCGGGGGACATCTCCTAGCGGCGATTTCGACCAGCATCGTCGGCATCCTGCGCGAGCACTACGGGCGGGGTCCGATGAAGGCGAAGACCTACGCGCTCGACGACATCATCGTGGTCGTCATGCGCGGCAGCGGCTTCACGCCGCTCGAGCAGACGATCATGGACAGCGGCCGCCCCGACCGGGTCATCGCCATGCGTGAGGACTTCCAGCGCGTGATGGCCAGGCGCTACGAGGAGACGATCGAAGAGCTCACCGGACGCAAGGTCCTCGCGTTCCTCAGCCAAGCCCACGTCGAGCCCGATATCACGATGGAGATCTTCTTCGTCGACGGCCCGCTCGAAGGCTTCGGCGCACTGGAGCTCACCGACCTCGAGTAGAGCGACCAAACGCGACCGAGTTCGAGGTCGAGCGGGGGAGAAGAGACAATCCCTCGCCGAGCCACGGCAACTATCAGAGCGGGCACATTGGTCCCACACCGGACCCCGCTCGCGGCGGCTGCCGCACCGCCGACTGCGAGCCAACCAGGCTGGCCTCGGCGGGCGTTCAAGTCGGCCTCCGGTCTTGTCCATTTCCTCACAAGTCCGCCTGCGACGGAAAACGCCGCTTCCACCGCACGAACCGCGAGCGCGCGGTTGACCGGGCACCCGGCGCTGGCGTAGCCTCCAGAAGCGGGCTCGGCATGACCGTTCGGGGCTCGCCCCAAGGACACCATTGGGAGGTGGTGTGGCGGGGGGCCAGCCGCGACTCCCTCGCAGGCTGATCTCAGCAGTCATGGCGATCGCGGACTCGTCAAATCAAGCAAGGATGTTGCGCGCCGCAGGAGCGCCGCAACGTCAACGGGAGGACTGCGACATGAACGCGACAGCGACAATAGCCCCTGCTGCCCCACAGCACATGCGCGCCCTGGAACGCGCCAACAAGGTCCGCCTGGCCCGCGCCCAGCTCAAGCGCAGGGTGGCGTTCGGCGAGGTTGGTGCTGCCGAGGTGATCCTTCACTGCCCCTTCGAGGCGGACAGCATGGCGGTGGCTGACCTGCTTGTGAGCCAGCGCCGCTGGGGTCAGACCCGCTGCCGCAAGCTCCTCGCTGAGCTGCCCATGTCGGAGAAGAAGACCGTCGGGTCGATGACCGACCGACAGCGCCACGTCCTCGTGGCGATGCTCAGCTCCGCTGAGACGGGCCGCGCGTGGAGCGCGACCCCCCATGAGCGGCGCGTAGCCTGATGGGTGCTTGAGCCTTCCGCCATCCGGCGTCGCCTCCGGCCGCGGCCACGCGGCCGCCGCATCCACCAGACCGTTGTCACTGCTCGCAGCAGCGCCACGCGATTGAGCCCAGGCCGGCCTTCTGTCCTCTCACCCACGCGAGGCCGACCCGCTCCTTCGAGAAACTCGACCGGCCACAGAGGCGATCGCCTCCGACCACCAACTGCCAAGATTCGGACTGAGCGGCAAAAAGTCAGGGGAGCACTGGACCGACCGCCAGTGCGTGCGCTACGATCGCGCAACAGCGGTCCCAAGTGCGCGGCCATCGGCCGTGCTTGGGGTTGCGCCTCAGATGCGGAAGGAGTTTCGCGGTCACACGCTGGCTGCGCTAGCTCTGGTCCGTTTCACGGTTGGTTTTCTGCACCAAGGAGCCCATCGGGTTGCACGGATCAGGGATCGTTCGTCGGACGCCGCACACGTACAGCGGGGGATCAAGGGCACGATCGTCTACCTCCGTGCCGACGAGTAGCGGCGGTGACGACGGTGGGTAGCCCTTGGGAGGTGGCCCGTCGCGTGTCGGGCCACCTGAGCTCTGCGGGACCACCAGTGCTTGACCCGGACACGGAACCTGATGTCAGCAACACGCCTCTCGCCGGCGGACATCTGCTAGCGACGATCTCGACGAGCATCGTCGGCATCCTCCGCGAGCATTATGGGCGCGGCCCGATGAAGGCCAAGACTTACGCGCTCGATGACATCATCGTCGTCGTCATGCGCGGCAGCGGCTTCACCCCGCTCGAGCAGACGATCATGGATAGCGGTGAGCCCGATCGCGTGATCGCCATGCGTGAGGACTTCCAACGCGTCATGGCCAAGAGGTACAAGGGGACGATCGAGGAGCTCACAGGCCGCAAAGTCCTGGCGTTCCTCAGCCAAGCCCACGTCGAGCCCGACATCACGATGGAGATCTTCTTCGTCGATGGCCCGCTCGAGGGCTTCGGCGCGGTCGAGATCACCGAGCCCGAGTAGAGCGCCTGAGATGCCCTCGGGCGTGCGCACGCCCGAGGCGACGTCCTCGCCTAGCGCGTTAGCGAGGGAGTCGCCCGATGGCCCCGACTGCAGCACCGGCCTGGTTGCAATCGGCGTCGCTAGCGTTCGAGCCGCCGACACCTGGGAGCTCGGCCAGGAGCTTGAGGGCCTCCTCCGGAGTATTCCGGGTTGTGGTTCGAGTCCACTCGGGCGTACTGGCGCTGCTGCGCGGGCACCGACCGAAGTTACGCTTCGATGAGCCCGTTCCGAATCGCGTAGCGGGTGAGTTCGACGCGGTCGCGCATGCCGAGCTTCTCCAGAATGTTCGCGCGGTGGCGATCGACCGTCTTCTCACTGATCGTGAGCGCATCCGCGATCTGTCGATTGGTGTAGCTCTCGGCGACGAGCTTGATGACTTCGGTCTCGCGCGGGGTAAGAAGATCTCGAGGCTCCTGGCCATTGCGCACACCTTGCAGGTAGGCGGTGATCAGCGCGGTGACTGCTCCCGGATAGAGAAACGGCTCTCCCCGCATGGTCGCGCGGCAGGCCTCCACGAGGTCGCGGTCCGCAACCTTCTTGACAACGTAGCCTGAGGCCCCCGCCCTGAGCGCCTCGTAGAGGTAGTGCTCGCTCTCGTGCATCGAAAGGACGAGCACGCGCAGGTCGGGGCGTCGCTGTCGAAGCTCCCTCGCGGCTTGAAGCCCGGTCATTCGGGGCATCGAGATATCTAGGATCGCCAGGTCGATCTCGGCGCACAACGCGAGCTTCACGGCCTCGGCGCCGTCGCCGGCCTCAGCGACCACTTCCAAATCCGGCTGGGCGTCCAGGATCAGCCGAAGCCCGCGTCGCACCAAACCGTGGTCATCGGCGATAAGGATCCTCGTCGTCAGTCGCTGCACGGGGCGTCCTCCAGCGGTAGCGCAACCCGAAGTTCTGTTCCGGCGCCGTCCCTGCATCGTCCGATTCGAAGGTCGGCCCCGATCAGAACTGCTCGCTCGCGCATCCCGCGTATCCCGTTCCCGTCGAGCGCGCGCCCGTTCGGAAGGCCGCGGCCGTAGTCTCGAACGGTGAACGTGAGCTGATCTGTGTCCGCCGCTACAGTCAACTCCGCGCTATCTGACCCTGCATGACGGGCAACGTTCGTCAGGGCCTCTTGGGCTATCCGATACACCACGAGCTCAGCTTCGCTTCCGATCTGCGGCAGCGGAGTTTGAATCTGTCGATCAACGCGGACTCCCGCGCGCCGTGCGAAACCGTCGCTCAATGCGGCTAGCGCGCTGGCTAGTCCCAGATCCTCGAGCATCTCGGGCCGAAGATCGGTGGCGATGCGTCTGACGTCCTCGAGGCTCCCGCGCGTCGCGTCTTGCGCTTCGTTCAGATCGTCGCGAAGCTCAGCCGGCAGGCGCTCCTGCACCCGGCTCAGCTGGAGGAGCACGGCGGTTAGGGCCTGACCAACCTCGTCGTGAAGCTCTTGCGCGATCCGCAGCCGCTCGGACTCGTGTGCCGCGAGTACCCGGCGGGTGCTCTCGCGCTGCTCGTGCTCCAGCCGCGCGAGCATCTCGTTGAACGTTGCCGCCAGCTCTCCCGCCTCCGAGATAGGTCGTGCGTCGGGGATCCGCTGTCCCGGATTTGCCAGATCGACCCGCCGAGCAAGCGCCGTGAGCTGTTGCAGCGGCGCTACGAACCTGTGCACGACGACCACGTTGATGAGCGTGACGAACGCGAGCGCGGCGGCCAGCACGAGCGCCTCGTCCACCGCGAACGAGGAGAACTTCCGCGGCGTTAGAACGAGCACCGTAAGAATGCATGCCGCGACCAGGAGCACGGCATTGGCCGCCACGACGCGCTGAAGCAGCGGGCGGTAGCGCCGTCGTGCTGAGTAGCTCTGCGAACGTTCGCTGGCCGATCCCGATCGACTCATCGCAGGAGATTGTTGCGCGACTCGTGCGCTTAGCCGCGGTCGATTCGCAGGTAGGACTCGGCGGCCGGGATCGAGGTTCTCGCGTCGGGCTGGCCATGCGTTTTGGTGGCGGGCCGACGATGCTCGAGACGCTCGCCGACACGTGGTTCCCGCCTCTCGCTGAAGACCCGTTGATCGCGGGGAAGCCTCACCTCACGCGTGCGCTCACCTCGAGTCACTCGGTTCACGTGCTGGCCACCTCCTGCGCATCGAGGACGGCCCACGCGACACGCTCGATGACCTGATGGGAGGCGTGCTCGTCGGCGAGTTGATCGGGCTTGACCTCTTCGTCTAACAGCACCGGTGCGTCGATGTTGGGTCCTACGGGGACGTCGGCTATCACGATGATCCTTGCCATCAGCTTCTCCGTGTCAGGTCGGCAGGGACTTCGTGCGGCCGGCGCGGCGATCCGCAAGGCGGTCGAACGTGCGCCGCGCGGAGATCGGCCTGTCAAGGCCGCCGCGGTCTCCGGCCAGATTCGAAGCGGATAGCTCGCCGGGCAAAACCTCGAGCGTGCGGAGCATCGCGTCCTCGCGCGATTCGATCTCGCGAACCGACATGCCTACGGTCCGGCCGATCTCGGCTCGCGGTATGCCCGCAAGCAGCATCCCGAAAAGCATCTGCTCACGCTCGCCGAGCCTGCGGCGCAACATGTCGGCCAGCGGCTGCGGGACCCTCGGCAGCAGTCGCCGGCCGCGTGCCACCGAGCGGACCGCATCGCACAGCTCCGAGCCGAGCACTCCCTTGTTGAGCACTGCATCGGCCTCGGCGACGGCGCAGCACGCTGCCAGATGATTGTTGGCAAAGGCCGAGAAGATGATCACACGTGGCGACTCTGGTAGCTGCTTTAGCCGACGGCAGACCCACAAACCGTTTCGCCCACCGAGCTGATAGTCGACGACGGCCACGTCTATGCGCTTGGCCTCTGCCTCAGCAACGGCACTTTGGGCATTGATGCCCACGGCGTCAACGCTGAAATCGTGCTGCGCCTCGAGCAAGTGCAGCAGTCCGAGCCGCACGGCTGGATGATCGTCCACCACCAGCAGGTGGATCTGCTGTGGCGGCGCATCCGTGGCGCCGTTGCGATCGCTACTTCGCCTCCTGGTGCGTCCGATCGAGGTAAGCATCAGTCCTCCCTGGTCGTAGTTCATGCTGAGGAGGCTTCCACGTACCCGACCGTGTTGGAATGGGGTCAGGACCCCATCATCGGTCCTCGATGGCCACGACCCGCCCGTATCAACGCCGCACGGATGAGGTTGAGGGCCTTCTCTCTACGGGAGCTCGGCTAGAACTTCCTGGGCTGCCCGTTCGCCTGAGCGCACGGCGCCGTCCATATAACCGACCCAGAAGTCCGAGGTCTCGGTTCCCGCCCAGTGGATGCGCCCCACGGGCGCCCGCAGAGCGGTGCCGAAGTCGAGCAGCACGCCCGGCGGCAGCCCGGCGACCGGATCGCCCCGGCTAAAGCGTTCATCCGCCCACCGGTTCTCGACGTATTCGAGCGGGTTGCGTGCTTGCGCGCCAAAGTAGTTGGCGAGGTTGTCCAGCACGGCCTGGCGGCGCTGTTCGGCGGACAGCCCATACCACCCGCGGGCGTCGGTGCCGCCGATGAAGCCGAGGAGAACTCCGGGACTGCCCTCGTTGGGCGTGCTGTCGAACGTCACCCTCACCGGCCCATTCACGCTCACCGTCTGGCCGGTGAGACCTTCTTCTCGCCAAAAAGGTCGTTCGTAGACGGCGTCGACCTTCGCATAGGAGCCCATGGGCGCGCGCTGGGTGAACTGGTCGCGCAGGGCCGGCAGCAGCGGTTCGTATTCGATGCGAGCGGCCAGGGCCGGGGGAACCGCCACGATCACCTGCTTCGCGGAGACGCGGCCGCCCTTGGCTACGACTTTGACGCCTTTGGCATTCTGGACAATGCGCTGGACGGGCGCTTTCAAGGCAACGCTAGTACCAAGTTCGCCCGCAACCCTGATCGAAATCAGCTGACTGCCGCCGACGAAGCGGTCCTGCTGGGCCCCTTCGGCGGTTTGGAAGTTGCGTTCGAAGGTCCCCTGATTTGTTTCGTTCCCGGAGGCGGCGATGTAGAAGACGGCGTAGAGCAGCGACAGATCCCGCGGCTCCTGCCCGAAGATGGCATCGGTCGCGGTCGACGCGAGGCGCATGAAGTCCGGGTTGACCTCGTTGGCCTTCAGCCACGTGTAGAAGGTCTGGCTGTCCCATTCGACAGCTTCTTTGGCTTTCCACGGGGCCTCCACGTCGATTTCCGTCGCCATCGTGTTGAGCTTCTGGACGATCTGCGCGATGTCCGGCAGGTACGCCGGATCCGGCGGCGCGATGCCGGTGGGGCCACTCGCGGCGTAGGTTTCGCGTTTTCCATCCTTCCAATAGACGTTGCTGCCGCTGTTGTAGGTCGGGAAGGTTTCGACCCCGACCGCCTGCGCCAGGGCCTTGATTCGATCCTGGGTGGGCCCCACGAACTCGGCGCCGGCGTCGATGTAGGAGCCGCCCGTGATCGGCCGATTCCAGGTGCGCCCGCCAACCCGATCGCGAGCCTCGAGCACGACCACCGAACGACCTGCGCGGGCGATCGCGCGGGCGGCGCTCAAGCCCGCCAGGCCCCCACCGACGACGACGACATCGGCCGTTTTCGGAACGGACAGGCTCGCAAGGGACGAGCTCGACGACTTTTCCGGTCCTTCCGCACGCGCGACGCGCGGGAGCGCGGCCGCCGCAGCGCCGGCAGTCGCTGAACCAATCAGCGTACGCCTGGTAAAGCGCGTCTGCCTCTCCCCTCCCACGATCAGACATTCTTGCAAGAGACGGACTTACGTGCATCGCGACGGAGGAGCGAGCAACGCGACCGGCGGCGAGTCATAGCTGGTGCGGCAGGCTGTGCGACCGCTTTTGCGTACGGCGCCGAGCGTCGGTCAGGCCGCCGTCGCCCCTCTCGGCGTGAACGATCCACGTGCGGGCGCGGGACCCCTCGCGGGGGCCCAGCGCCCGCTACGTCGTCACTGTGGCTAGAAGTTCAGGCTCTCGAAGTCATTCCAGAAGATCTGGACCTGGTTGGTAGGCCCGTCCCAGTTCGGAATGTTGAGGGTCCGAACCCCTCCACCGCCACGTGAGTTCAGCTGATACGAGACGATGGCGTTCGGTGGTTCGCTGGCGGGGATGTACACCTGCGCCGCCTGTATGAACGGCAGGTGGCTCAGCGCCGGTTCTTCGTTCAGGGTGCTTTCTTCCTTGCCTTCCCAGTTGAAGGCGAAGTACGCGTTCACCTTCTTCTGCCACGGGCACAGGGACGGCGTGCAGACCTCGAGCCCATTGACGAGCAGTTCGTCGTTCTGGCCAGGTTCGTTGCCCCAGTACTCCTTGTACCGGATCATCACCGCTCCCGAGCTCCCTGGGAACTTGCCGGTCTCCTCCTCGATCGGAATCGAGCCGAGCAGCCGGATGTCGTAGTCGCTCCTGGCGAATGGCTCCAAATAGATGTGGAGCGTCTTGAGGTCCGGTTTCACGAGCGCGAACTCATAGCGCTGGCTGGATTTGGCCGACACCGGCCCCCACGCCCCTCCGGCCTCAGAGCCGTCGGTGATCGAGAATGAGGCTATCGGCGTTTTGGTCGCCCGTTCGCCGTTGAAGTTGACCGGCCAGACTTCCACCGTGTCGCCCGCCAGCCCCGTGTTCTGCGGGAATTCGAGCGCCTTCCCGGCGAGCTGAACAGATTTCTGCGGGACGATGTCGTGTTTGGGCAGTCTGTTCCTGAAGAATTTGAAGATCTGTACGAACGTCTGCGACGACGTCGCCGACTGCACGTGCGTCATGTCGGGCATGGTGACGTTTTCGGCGCCTTCCATGTGCCGGCCTTCCGGACCGGTGGGTCCTGACCGTTCAGCCCAGACTGCGAGCGTGCGCACGCCGGGGTTTTTTTCCTGGCCGTCGATGTTGACATAGGCCGCGACGCTTTCGCGGTGTTCGGCGGCCTTTGGGCTTTCGGCCAGATAGTGGTACATGACTTTCGTGCCCTCGGAGTGCCCCACGACATCGACCTGAGACTTGCCCGTGCGCTGCTTGAGCGCGGCGATCGCTGCTTCGATCTGTTCTTCGACTTCGCCGTTGTAATTCTGCGCCGCGGCCCCGAGCGAGTTGTAATCGAGCGCTTCGACCCATCCGTGCGGGTAGCCGTTGCTTTCAAAGCGCATCTCCTGCGAGGCGAAGTTCGAGCCGGCGCTCTCAACGCCATGCACAAACAGCACGGGACGGCGTTCATAGGTAGACGCATAAGCCGCTGGGACGACCGCCATCATCAGCGCGCCCGCGGCCATGGCGGCAACGACTAAGCCCAAATGGTGCGGGAGGTGATTCCAAAGACGTGACCTTCTCTCGCTACGCACAACACTCCTTCCCCTTAGATCTGGCGGCGAGCAGGTGATGGTCCGCTCCTGGCGCGAGTCGACGACACACTCGATGGTCGAGCACCCCGAACGAGCTCGGACGGACATCGGGGCGGCACAGGCGATCCCGGACTGCGTCGCGGTCATGAGCGAATCCTTCCCGCATGGGAACGCTGGCCGCCCATGGCAGGCGCGCACGAGCGCGCGACGCCGGCCCCTATCCGTGCTTGGTGCCTCTGGTCCCCCAGGCTGAGCAATACCTCCATACGCGCCCTACTCGGCCGGCCCTCGCGGACCGACCCGACGGAACAAAGTTACCCGGATGTATAGAAACAAAACCTAAGAATGTTTCGCGCTACTGTCTGCGACGCGAGCGCACTCACCCGCTCACCGCCCTGCTCATCGACCGGTTAGTCTGGACGCTGAGATCGCCACGGGATCGGTACACACCCACGCCAAACGGGGAAATCGCCGCGACTACCTCCAAAACGACGCGCGATGAATCGCACTGAGCTTCGCGATCACTGCCTCTCCTTTGCGGGAGCCGAGGAGACATTTCCGTTCGGCCCAGAGACCTCGGTGTTCAAGGTCGCCGGGAAGATGTTTGCCCTTTCCCAGCTTGGCGCCGACTCGCTTCGGGTCAGCCTCAAGTGCGAGCCCCAGCTCGCTGATGCGTTGCGCGGGGCGCACGCGTCGGTGATTCCCGGATACCACCTCAACAAGCGTCACTGGAACACGGTGATCATCGACGGATCCCTCCCCGATCGGATGATCGACGACATGATCGAGGACTCCTACGACCTCGTCGTCAGCCAGCTCCCGGGGTCCGCCCGCCGCGGACTCGGATGGACGGGAGATGCGCCTCGAGCCCAGGCGCAGCGCGCGCCGCGGCCAGTGGCTCGGGAATAGCGTGGGTTGCTCAAACCCCGCTCCCTAGATCGCGTCTGGCCGCGAGAGCGGGTCCACTCCGGTAAGCGCGACCCGCCTACGGCCAGCCGGCGCCGCGTGCTGGGGCTGGGACGGCGAGCAGCTGACCTTCGGTGCGGTCAAACATGTTCGCCGGGCCGGTCCATTGGTTTGCGGTTATCAGCAGGGTGGTGCGGTCGGCGCCTCCGAGTGCGCACGCGAAGCAGCCTCGGTCAACCTCGATGGTCTGGAGCACCTCGCCACCCTCGCTGACACGCACGCAGCGCTTGTTGGGGACATCGGCGTACCACACGGCGCCCTCCGCGTCGACACAGATTCCGTCGGGAACACCATCACCCAGGTCCGCCCACACGCGCCGGTTCGACAAGCCACCGTCTGCGGCGATGTCGAACGCGGTGAGCCTTCGGGCGTACGACTCGCCAACGATCAAAGTCGAGCCGTCCGGGGCGATATGCATCCCATTGGGGAATGCGAGGTCATCCGCAACCACGCGAGCCGAGCCGTCGTTGCCGACCATCGCGATCATTCCCGGGGCGAACGCCTCGCCGGCCATCAGGTCGAACCCGCCGCCGTTGACGTAGACCCTTCCGTCTGCGTCAACCACCATCTCGTTCCCAGGCGGACGGTCCGACACTTCACTCAGATCGGCGTACGTCGAGAGCGAACCATCCCGCTCCAGGCACAGCAGACGGCCGTCCCTGGATGAGACCAGCAGCAGCCTGCCGTCTGGCAGCCAGTCGACACACAAGGGAAAGGAGGGGCCCCGCAGAACAACGTCGCTTTCGCCCTCAAGGTCGACCGCGATCACCTCGCGCGTTCCCCAGTCGGAAAACCACAGACGACCCTCATGCCATCGGGGCTGCTCAGGAAATGTCAGACCGACCATCAGCGTCTTCAGTTGAGTCATCGTGGACTCCTTAGTGGCTCAAGGGCACGGATCGTGCGCATCATCGGCGTGCGACCCTTAGACCGGGCAGCGACCCAGAAGTCATCGTCAGCCGGCCGGGTGACTGCACACACCGGCCCCGGCCGCGTGAGCCATTGCTCGACGACGAGGCCCGTGAAGCTCGAGTGCGGTCGCCGTGATATGCCCTCAGTCTCCTACGGATAGCCGCTGGAGGCCTGCTCCGCGGCGAGGGTGATCTTGACGGACGTCCCGCGCGGGAGGTGGCCGTCGATCCAGATCCGGCCACCGTGGGCGTTGACGATCTCCTTGCAGATCGCCAGGCCAAGTCCTGCGCCGCCGCGGGGGCGAGCCCCGTTCTGGCGGCTGAAGCGCTCGAAGACATGTTCGCGCGCGTCGGATGGGATGCCGGGCCCCTCGTCGGTGACGGTGACATGCGTGCTGGCGGCCTGGCGGCGGATACTGACGCGGACCCGGCCCCCCTGCGGAGAGTTGCGCACGGCGTTGTCGAGCAGGTTGGCGAGCACCTGCCCGAAGCGGTCACCGTCGACGTCCACCACCACCGCGTCGCCGTCGACCGCGAGGTCGATTTCTCGCTCGCTCGCCGGGGCGCGTTGTGCGCGCACGGCCCGCTCGGCGAGGTCGGAAAGGTCGTGTGGAGCGACGAGGAGCTCGAGACGGCCCGCGTCGACGCGGGCGAGCGTGAGGAGGTTGTCGACGATCCGAGTCAGGCGGACGGCGTCATCGCCGGCGAGCTCCAGCGCCTCGCGCGCCCGACCATCGAGCCGGTCCTGGGCGAGCGTGACGTCGATCTCAGCGCGCATCGCCGCGAGCGGCGCGCGCAGCTCGTGCGACGCATCGGCCACCAGGCGCTCGCGTGCCTGGACGCCGTCCTCGAGACGCTCGAGCATGGCGTTGAGCGTGCGGGCGAGGTGCGCGAGCTCGTCGTTGACGCGCGGAATCACAATCCGCTGTGAGAGGTCGTCGATACCGATCGCGTCCGCGCGCGTGGTCATACGATCCACCGGGCGCAGGGCGCGACGCGCGATCCACCATCCGCCAGCCGCGACGAGCGCCAGCGAGCCTACCCCGCCGAGCAGCAGCAGCACAAGCGTCCGGTGGGTTGCATCGTCGATCTCATGTAGGGACGCTGCGACGATGAGCACGTCTCGTTGCCCGCGCCGCTGGGCGGGGACCGCGATGAGCCGCAGATGCTGCTGCCGGCGCCCCAGGCGGCGTGAGGAGGCGACACTAGCGCCGCCCAGCGCTCTGGAGAGGGCTC
The DNA here is from genome assembly GCA_005884115.1 of Actinomycetota bacterium. GTDB lineage: Bacteria > Actinomycetota > Thermoleophilia > Solirubrobacterales > Solirubrobacteraceae > Palsa-744. Next base: position 1,027,469 of record VAXW01000005.1, on the reverse strand, counting down.
GGCGATCGAGCAGCGGCACGCTCGTGAGCGGGGTGCCCTCCGTGAGCAGAACGCGGCCGAGTGGGTCGATGAGCTGGGCGCCGGCGGGCTCCCTTCCCGTGGTGGGCAGGACGGTACGGGCAGTGTCATGGAACTCTTCCTGCCCCTCGGCCCGGTACGCGAGCACGATCTGCGCGGCCGAGTCTCGCAGACCGCGGTCGAGCTCGGCGGTCAGGTCGCTTCGCAGGCGCGTCACGACGAAAAAGGTGAGCGCCGCGACGATCGCGGCGAGCACGAGCACGTACAGGACGGTGAGGCGTACTCGGATCGGGGCGTTCACTGGTAGATCACGTAGCCGGCGCCGCGCACCGTGTGGATCAGGGGCTGCCCGAAGGGGTTCTCGAGCTTGCGGCGCAAGTAGCCGACGTACACATCGATGATGTTCGTTGAGCCCTCATAGTTGCGATCCCAGACATGCTCGAGCAGTTCAGTGCGTGAGACGATCTGCCCCGCGCGTCGCACCAGGAACTCGAGCACGGCGAACTCGCGGGTGCTCAGGGCGATACGCCTGCCCGCACGCGTCACCGAGCGCGCGGCAGGGTCGACCTCGAGATCTCCGGCCGTTATGACGGTGGGGCGCTCGGGGGTGCCGCGGCGCATCAGCGCGCGCGCCCGCGCTACCAGCTCGCCGAAGTCGAACGGCTTGATCAGGTAGTCGTCGGCGCCGGCGTCGAGACCGCGAACGCGATCGGCCACGCCGTCGCGCGCGGTCAGCATGAGCACAGGGCACCAACTTCCGGCCTCGCGCAGTGCGCGACACACGGCCACCCCGTCCGGGCCGGGCAGCATCACGTCGAGGATGACCAGGTCGTAGTCGTGGACATGCGCCGCCGATAGCGCCTGCTCGCCGCTGGCCGCCAGGTCCACCGCGTAGCCCTCGCCGCGCAGCCCCCGGGCGAGTGAACCCGACAGTCGTTTGTCGTCCTCGACCAGCAACACGCGCATGGCACACCCAGTGTGCCAGCGCGCTCCTGAAAGAAGTCTGAGAACACCGCTCAACGTCACCTCAGGCGCCCTGTGAGACCTTCGCGTAGCCCGCGCAACGCGCTCACTCGACCCAACCCAGAGAAGGAAGGTTCTCGTGCGTCTGAAATGCCCAATCGCAGGCATCCTGCCCGCCGCCGTGCTGCTCGCTTGCGTCGGCGCGAGCGCGGCCGGATCGGCGACGGCCACGAGCGGCTGCCCGCTACCCGTGTTCGGCCCCGGCGTCGCCTACCACCCGCAGATCCCGCCAAGCGAGTTCGGCCCGAACGTGGACAACCCATGGTTTCCGCTAACCCCTGGCAGAACGCTCCTCTACTCGGGCGTCAAGGACGGCAAGCACGCGCTCGACCTGGTGGTTCCAACATCCCGCACAAAGGTGATCGACGGCGTGACTACGCGCGTCGTCGCGGATCGCCTCTACCTCAACGGCCGTCCGGCCGAGCGGACCAGTGACTACTACGCGCAGGACCGCTGCGGAAACGTCTGGTACTTCGGCGAGGACACGGCTGAGCTCGATCGCCGCGGGAAAGTGCGGAGTACGGAGGGTTCCTTCCACGCTGGTGAGCGAGGTGCCCAGCCCGGCGTGTTCATGCAGGCGCAGCCGGAACTCAGGCGGCGCTTCCGCCAGGAGTGGTACCAGGGTCACGCCGAGGACACGTTCAGGGCGATCGACCTCTCAGCCTCCGCAACCGAGCCCTCTGGCCGCTTCCCGGGTGCCCTGCGAACCGAGGAGTCGACCGCGCTCGAGCCGAAGGTGCTGGACAACAAGCTCTACGCGAAGGGCATCGGCGAGCTGGAAGAGCGCGCGGTGAAGGGGCCCCGCGAGCAGTTGCGCCTGGTGGAGATCATCGAATGAGCGCGATCGGACGTATGAAAAGCGCGCTGATCGCCGTGAGCCTCATGGGAGTGACCGCGGGGCCCGCGGTGGCGGCCCAGCTGTGCGGCACATACAGTGGCCATGGTTGCGCCCCGGAAAGCAGCCGCGTGGACCTGGCGACGCCGGCCTTCTCGAACCCAACCCGGGTCGACAACCCTCTGTTCCCGATCTCAAGCCTGCGCTCGGCCGTGTTCCTCGGGCGCGAGGAAGGACGTCCGTTTCGCTCCGAGACCACGCTGCTGCCCGATGTCGGGACCGTCACCTGGAACGGCCGTCGCATCCAGGTGCTGCTCTCGCAGTACATGGCCTGGCGTGACGGCCGCCTGGAGGAGGTGGCTCGCGACCGCTACGCCCAAGCCGACGATGGATCGGTCTGGTACCTGGGCGAGGACGTGATCGACTACTTGCACGGACACGCGATCACTACCGAGGGCACCTGGCTCGCCGGCCGGGAGGGTCCCCCGGCGATGATCATGCCCGCGCACCCCAGCCTCGGCGACGTCTTCCGGACCGAGAACGTGCCGGGCATCGTCTTCGAGCAGGTCACCGTGGAGGCCGTTGGCCGGACGGTCGCCGGCCCGCATGGCCCGGTGAAGGGAGCAATCGTGGGCCAGGAGCTCCACCTCGACGGCACGACCGAGCGCAAGACTTTTGCCCCCGGCTACGGGGAGTTCCTCACCGGCGCAGACCGAAACGTCGAGGCGCTCGCCCTGGCGGTGCCCGCCGACGCGCTCACAGCCCCCACCCCACCGGGGCCGCAGCGGCTCGGCACCGGCGCGTCCGGCGTGCTCGGCTCCGTTGAGGCTGACGACTGGCGCGCTGCGAGGGCCACGGTGAAGGCGATGCATGCCCAGTGGGCCGGCCTGCGGCGCGCCGGCCAGCCCCGGCTGATCGCGGCCAAGCTCGAGGGCGCGCTTCGTCGGCTGTCTCACGCGGTACACCGGCGCCGGCGCCGGCGAACGATCCAGTTGGCGCTGGACATCCAGCAGTCAGTCCTCGACCTCCAGCTCCGCTACGAGCCACAGGAGTCCATCGACCTAGGGCGGATGGAGCTTTGGTGCCAGCGCCTGCGTGCGGATGCCGCGTCGCGGAACGCCGCCGCCGTAAGCGGCGATGCCACCACGCTGGACTGGGTCCGCGACCGCATCACCCACGCGCTCACGCCCGACGAGCTTCGCCAGCTGGATGTCCGGCTCGCCCGGCTGCAGGCCGCGGCTGACGCCGGGAGGACCGCGGCCGCCGCCGACCACGCTGCCCGTCTCATCGGCTTGCTCCGCGAGATCCCACGGACCTAGCCACGCACCAGAGACGCTCCGACGGAGGCCGCGGACGTGCCACGGCCGTCGGACAGGACCATCTAGCGCACTATCTGGGTCGCATATCAAGCCGATGAGTTCCGGGGTTCGAGTCGGTCTACAAGGAGGCCGGGCAGTTGTTGGATGGTGCGGCCAGTTGCAACGACAGTTGGGCGAGAGGAGAACGATGAGCATCGCGTTTCCAGGAGAGTCACCTCAGTACCGTGCGGCACGCGACCGGCTGCTCGCGCGCGAGGTCGAGCTGCGCCGCTCGATGGAGGCGGTCGCGGCCGCCAGGCGGCTGCTTCCGCCGGGTGGAGTCGTACCGGAGGACTACATCTTCCAGGGGCTGGGGGCCGACGACGAGCCGAAGGATGTACGGCTGTCGGAGCTTTTCGCGCCTGGGAAGGACTCGCTGGTGATTTACAGCTTCATGTTCCCGCGGGATGCAGGCGACCTGCGACCCGGGCCGCCGACCGGCCAGACTGCGCTCCTGGCGCTGAACGAGGGCCCTTGCCCCTCGTGCGTTGCCTTTCTCGACCAGCTCGACGGCGCGGCGGAGCACGCGACCCAGCACCTGAACCTCGCGGTCGTCGCGAAGGCCCCGCTGCCACGCGTCCTCACCTTCGCACAGGAGCGAGGTTGGCAGCGGCTGCGGATGCTGTCCTCCGCCAGCAACACCTACAACCGCGACTACCTCGCCGAGACCGCCGAGGGGGCACAGCGGCCGATGCTGACCGTGTTCCATCGCGATGAGGACGCGATCCGCCATTTCTGGAGCTCAGAGCTCTTCTACGGGCCGTGGGATCAGGGGCAGGATCCCCGGCACGTCGGCACTCTGGAGCCGGTCTGGAACCTGTTCGACCTGACGCCAGAAGGACGGCCCGACTGGGATGAGCAGTTGAGCTATTCCTGACGGGCAAGCGTGCTGAGACTCGTCCAGCGTTCGATCTGATCGCTTACGGGCTGGAGCGACCGCGCACGATCTCCACGTTCGCCCGCGACATCGCCTATTCCCGCAGCCCAGGGTCGGCAAGCGCGCGATCGCGGTCGAGGTAGCCGACTATCCGCGCCACCCTGCCCTCGTGCGGGTGGAACGGGCCCACAGCTCATGGGTCAGGCCGAGTCCCGCTTGTTCTGGCACAGCGGGGAGTTGGCTAGCCGACGAGCAGCTTGAACCCGTGGTCCCAGGAGCCCCGCATGCCGCCGATCTTGACCCACGCGATGCAGATCGCCTCGAGCTCACGCGAGCCCTCGATACCGCCAATATCGACCACATCGGACCAGCCGAGGTCGGCGAGCACGTCGCCTACGGTGCGCTTGGCGCCCTCGTCGTCGCCAGCGATCAGCATCGTGGGCGCGCCCTGGCTGAAGCTTGGATCCACAAAGTACGGGCTGCCGATCGTATTGAACGCCTTGACGACCTTCGCGTCGGGCAGCGCCCGCTGGACGCGCTCGCCAAGTGAGTCCTCGCCCGCGATCGAGAGCCTCGGCGGGAACCCGCCGGAAAAGTCGAGCGGGTTCATGGCGTCGATGACGACCTTGCCGCCGAAGTTGCCAGGGTCGGCGGCCGTAATCGCCTCCTCCGCGGCGACACCCAGCAGCGCGAGGACAAGCAACTCGCCATGCGCGGCTGCCTGGGCGAACGTACCGGCCTCGATGTCGGCTCCATCGCCAGCCAGCCATTCGCGCAACTCGGCCTTCCCCGGGTCGCGCGAGCCGATCATCACGTCGTGGCCGCGACTGGCGAACCCGGCCGCCAAGCGCCGTCCAACTTCCCCGCTCCCCAACACGCCGATCCGACCGTGTGCTAGTCGGCCGTTCGCCATCTGTGCTCCTCTCGCGTTTGGGTGGCCGCAATGTAATGGGCGCTCGTCCGGTGCGACGAGTGGATCTCATCTGGCCTCGGCAGCATGCTGCTAAGGCTGGAATGGCGGCGCCTCACCCCAGCCCCAGCGTGGCACAGGCGCATGCTCTACGACCTTGGCGCCCGGTTGTGAGTTGTGCTGCGCAAGGCGGGTCCCCCACTCGAGGTAGGCAACGAACGCGGAGCGGAACTCTGGGTCATCCGGGAGCTCAGCGTCGTCGGCGGCGAGACTCATCAGCGACGCGAAGCGGAACCGCTGCTCGGGCGTGATCGCGAGGTTGTGATGCTTGGCGAGCATCCGCTCGTAGCCGCCGAGCTCGTCGGTGTAGCGCGTTGGACCGCCGAAGACCTCGCACCACCAAGCGATCACGTGCAGGCGGTGCTCCTCCGACACTCCGCCCGGAAATAGCGGCGAGAGCAACTCGTCGGCTTCGACTCGGTCGTAGAAGGCGTTGATCAGCCGAACAAATGCGTCTTCGCCGCCGGCCCAGTCGAAAAGGGAGGGCACGCCGACCATCGTAGCCCCGGGGCTGGTCCGCGCCGTGCGTGCGCGTTTGCTCCCGCGCCATCACCGTTCCCCAGTCCGCCCGGTGGGACGCGGCCTGCTGCGAGAGACCGGTCGGTGAGGCTCTCGGCGCGCGCGGGACCGCTCGATCGAGTCGCTCGAGGACAGACGAGAGGCCGCCGGGCACGAGGCCTTACGTCTCGCGAACACGAGCGATCGCGTCCGCCAGGATGAGGTCGTGATCGAAGGCCAGATCCGGCGGCGAGTCGGTCGGGAACCAACGAGCGTCACTCGCGTCGTCGCCGCCGGTCACCGGCTGCTCGCTGGCGAGGCGTGCGATGTAGACGATCGAGACCGTCTGGCCCCGTGGATCGCGGCCAGGCGTGTCGTAGACGCCTAGGAGCTCCAGGTCACCGGCCCGCAGGCCTGTCTCCTCGAACAGCTCGCGACTTGCGGCTTGTACAACCCGCTCGCCTTCCTCAACGAAGCCACCCGGAAGTGCCCAGCTGCCGGCGAACGGCGGATGGCCACGCTGTACCAGCAGTGCACGCGGAACATCCTCTACGCAGGCAAGCGCCACGACGTCGACGGTGAGCACTGGAGCCCGACCCGTCCCCCTCGAGGAGGCGTCGTTCATGTGCTCAGTTTGCCCGACGCGATGAAATTCTCTGAGAGCTGCCTGCCGAGCCAGGTGTTCGCGCCACGCCGCCGTCTGCCGATCCAATGCTTCCCAGCATCCCGACCGGCACTGTGTCGCTCCCCTTACCTGCCGCAACGATCCGCTGCCCGGGCTCAGGCAGTCGTCGGCCGAGCCCAGCGGAAGCACTCAACTCGCTTGGTATTCGTCGTGGCGGCGCACCCACAACGGCCTCGAGGCGCTCTCGTCGCGACCCTTGGGCGTCCGGTCCAGCAGGCCGTAGTAGGCCATTGCGGGCTCGAGGCCCCGGGCGGTCGTTACGTAGGTCCGGTAGACGGTCCCGTTGACTAGCGCGTACACGCTCAGGCCCGGTCGCTCCGAGACGTACCCCTCGACGTCCGTCCCGCACAAGCGCGCGTTCTGCTCAACGGTGAGCGGGATCTCGCCCTCAAGAAACGGCTTCAGCTCCTCCTTCGTGTACAGGAAGCCGAGGTCGCGATTGAAGTCGCTGCCGCCGCTCGAGACCCAGTCGATGCCCCAGCCCATCCGCTCTCTGAACGCGAGCAGCTTCTCCAGCGGCGCGCGGGAGGCGAGCAGCAGAGCGGCGTCCTTGGCCTTCAGGTGGGCGACCTGGGGGTCGAGCGTGTCCGCGATCGAGGAGCAGACCGGACAGCCAGTCTCATAAGGCGGCCCAAACATGAAGTGGTAGACGAGCAGCTGGGAGCGACCGTCGAAGAGCTCGGCGAGGGTCTTCGTGCCGTCGGCGGTCTCGAACCGGTAGTCCTTCTCGACTACAACCCAGGGCAGCTCGCGCCTCTTCCTGGCCAACTCATCGCCGCGGCGCGTGAGCTCCTTCTCCTCCCTCAGCAGCTCGTCGCGCTCCGCCTGCCACTCCTCCTGCGTGCCGATCCTGTGTTCCGTCATCAGCGTGCCTCCTCTCGGGTCTAGGTTCGCGGGCAGTCTATATAGTTAGCAAAATGGCTAACGATGCGTTCAGGGCCCTCGCGCATCCGCTCCGGCGGGGCATCGTTGAACGGCTCAGCGGCGGGGTCGCGACCGTTGGAGAGGTGACGCGAGACTTCGGCGTCTCCAAGCCCACGATCTCGCGGCACATGAAGATGCTCGAGGAGGCAGGCGTCGTGAGCCGCGTGATCGAGGGCAGGACCCACCGCCTCGCCCTGCGGCCGCAAGCGCTTGCCGAGGCCTCGGATTGGATAGAAAGCCAGCGGGAGCGCTGGGAGCGCCTCTTCGATGTCGTCGGCGAGTATCTGGAGGAACGGACGGACCGAAGGTGACCGAGGAGTCACGCCACGTGGTGCATATCGAGCGGACCTTCGCGGCTGCGGCCGAGGACGTCTTCGATGCCTGGACCAGCCCCGAGGTGATGCGGCGCTGGTTCCACTGCGCCCCCGACTGGGATACGCCGCAGGCCGAGGTCGATCTCCGGGTGGGCGGCAAGGTCCAGGTCGTGATGCGCAGGCCAGACGGCAGGGAGGCCAAAGCACAGGGCGAATACGCGCTCATCGATCGGCCCCACCGGCTGGTGATGACTTGGACCTTCGACGATGATCCCTCCAACGAGCAGCTGATCGAGCTGTCCTTCTCGGAATCCGAGGGCCTGACCACGGTGCTGATGGTCAACAGCGGCATCTCGACCGGCGAGCGCCGCGACGCCCAGGACGAGGGCTGGCGCGGATGCCTGGACGAGCTCGAGCGGGCACTGGCCGGCTGATCACACGAACCGTCAAGTTGGCGGCAATTCAAATCCTAGATCGGGGCCCCTCTGTCCACGACCGGTAACCCGAAGCTAAGGCTTGGCGAGCCTGAGCTCTCGCTGGCGCCCGAGAAACGGAGCATGGACCACTCCGCGCCTGCGATCGACCACGATCTCGACGGCGGGGCTCTCTCCGCGGCGTAGCTGAGAGCGATCCTCCATGACGCCGCGCAGTCGCAGCCGGCGATCCTCGGAGTCCACGGCGGTTACCCGAATCATCCGCCCGAGGCCCGGAATGCCGACCAAGCTCGTCTCGTCGGGATGGCCGGCGAGCACGCGGCTCGTCACCAGCCCAGATCCCTTCGCCACGTCCACGTGGCCCTCCACGATCTGAGTCGCGTAGCTAGGCAGCGGCGCTTCCGGCAACCCGCCCGTCGCCCTGAACGAGAACCCCCCGGTCTGCTCTCCCAGGCGGGAAGCGAGGGGGAACGCGGCGGCCGCCGATCCGACTCCGGCAATCTTCAGAAAGCTCCTGCGATCCAGCGCGTCCATCGTCAACTCCTCTTGCTCGAATTGTGCGGATTGCCGAGGTAGGGAAAGTCGGAGAGGTAGTCGGTGTGCGGACCGACTTTGTCACCAGTGACCCCACCCTGGGTTACAAGGTTGAGCTCGATGTCGATCACGTCGTCCTGCAGCCTGCGACCATTCAAAAAGCCGCCCGAGCTCGAGTAGTCGAACGTCAGCACGTCGGGCAGCAGAATTTCCGCGATCGATTTCGCTTCCGAGCCGCCGTAGCCGCCGAGGGTCTGGAGCTCCGAAGTAAACAATTCCAGGAAGCTGGGGCCGCCCGTCGTCGCGGCGTTGCGTTGGTCCGCGGGTTGAGTCAGGTTAAAGAGGTTCTTGTCGGGGCCGTGATTGAAGACCGTGTTGATCGCCGGCCTGCCCATCTGGTCCGCTTGCGTGAGGTGATCCGGCTGCATAAGCATCGGCACGAGCGTCCTCGCCCAAACGCCGATCTTTGGATTCTCCCCGAGCAGCTCGCTGGGTAGGTCCAGTGCGATCCCGAACACATTCTTGTCGATGAAGAAGTCTGAGCCGGTGAATTTCAGCCCGTCGAGGAAGCCGAGCAGGTCGAAGAAGAACGGGTCGCTGCGCAGGCCGGCAAAGAACTTCACCGTGCTGCGACCGCCCGTGACTATGGCGTGACTGTCGAAGGACACAGGTGCATGCTCGATGAGGTGGTCCTTCTCCCACTCCTCATGAATGTGACCATCTTCGAGCCCTGCGCCTTCGGGAATCTCGGCACGCGTGACGTGTGCGAACTGGTTCCCGTGCGCCTTGGGTGTGAAGCGATAGCGAAACGCAATGTTCGGATGCGCGTCGCCGTCCGTGTCTATCAGCGTCTCGTAGACCGCGTCCGACCGGAATTCGTCGGCGTGCGTCGGCGCCAGCGGATTGACGTTCAGGATCAGGATGGTCCGGTCTGGGTGACCGGGCTTCTGGAACGCATAGTGGTCTGTGATGTCCACCCTGGCATCCATTGCCGGCGAGGTGAGGCCAGGGGCATCGAGATGGTCTGCCATTAGCTCCTCCTTGAAGCGCTAGCGAAGCTAGCTCGAACAAACGGTAATGCTCGTGTTACGTCGGTGACAGGACATCGGATCAACGGATTGGCTTTCGCTCTTGACAGCTGCACGACTAGGACTCCGGCACGCCCACCGACCAGTGCTCCTCGATGCGCCCGAAGCGCCACGCGCAGAGCGCCGTCACCCAGGTCAAGACGAACATCCCGAGGATCACATAACCGAACAGGTTGACGTCCGAGGCGAGGTCCCAAACGCCCCCGCCTAGCTTGAGCCTGTCGGCCAGCACCGAGAGCAGCTCGACCGATCCGATGAGCAGCGCGACCGCTACCGACAGGCCAGTGATGGTGATGTTGTAAAAGACCTTGCGGATCGGCCTCGAGAACGCCCAGCTGCAGGCCACGTTCATAAACACGCCGTCGATCGTGTCCAGCAACGACATTCCGGCGGCGAACAGGACCGGAAGGCACAGGATCGCGTACCACGGCAGGCCACCCACGGCGGCCGCGCCGGCAGCGGCGAGCAGCGCGACCTCGGTCGCCGTGTCGAACCCGAGCCCGAACAGCAGCCCCACCAGGTACATCTGCCATGGTGCCCGCACAGCGCGCGTGGCGCGCCCATAAAAGCGGTTCAGCAAGCCGCGCTTGTCGAGTTGCTCCTGGAGCTCGCGCTCGTCGAAGCTGCCGCTGCGCATGCGTCTGAAGATGCGCACGACGCTGACGAGGATCGCGAGGTTCAGCAGCCCGATCAGGAGCAGAAACGATCCCGAGATGACCGGACCGGCCACCGCCGTCGCCGTGTGCAGGGTCGAGCCATCGCCTCGAACGGCACCGCCGAGTCCCTTGACGCCGATCGCAAACAGCGCCGCGAGCACGAACACGATCGTCGAGTGGCCGAGCGAGAAGAAGAAGCCGACGCTCAGCGGCCGCTGACCCTCGTGCGTGAGCTTGCGGGTGGTGTTGTCGATCGCGGCGAGGTGATCGGCGTCAAAGGCGTGACGCAGCCCGAGCGTGTACGCCGTCATGCCGATCCCGAGACCGAAGATCCCTCCACCGCCAAGGTGCAGGTGCTGCGGGACCACCAAGGCGAGCAGCACGATGAAGCCGAGGGCGTGCAATGCCGCGACCGCGGCGAACAAGCCAGCTGCGCGGCGCCACTCGGCGGGACTCAACGTCGCCCGCACTCGACTCCAGCGCGAACCTGCGCACCACCCTGCAGCTCGGACAGCCATGTCACGTCCCTCCGCTCGCATCTTTCGAGCCCGGCAAGACTAGCGACCACGCGCTGCGGCTGCCCTGAGCTCCCGGCATGCTCACGCTCACTGATTCGCCCGACGCGACCCTTCGGATCACTCCAATGTCCGATGTCTTGACGCTGGCTCGGCGCCACGCTGCTCGGGGCGTGCTCGGCTAGAGGCCAGATAGCCGCCCGCGGCCTACACCATCCACGCCACCGAGACGGGGATCAGTCCACGCAGCTCGCCGAGCAGGCAGCGTCGCCGTTCATGGCCCGCTCCGACGTGATTCCCGGCGCCTGGCCTGTTCGAGGACGTAGCGCACGACCCGTCGGTGCACGAGCTCGACTCTGGCCCACACGGCGCAGATGGGGGCGCAGGAGCAGGCCGACGGCCGCGTTGCGGCTGATGGCCGCCGGCGGCACCGTGCTCTTCAGAGCGCCCCCCACCAGGCAAGGGCCGCGGTGAGGATGAGCACGGCGGGAGCGGGGTGGCGGAACAGCGACCGAGCGGAGTGCGTGTGGGCGGCCGGCAGGCCCACGGCAAGCGCCGCGAAGCCGCTTGACGCGCCCGCGGCGAGCAGGCCTATCCCCCGCGCCGAATCGCCATGGAGGACCGAGCCCGAGAGGAGCAGCGCCGATCCAACGGTGAGAAAGGCGACTGTCGTCATGTGCCACGTGACGTGAAGCATGCTCTTGGTCGCCCCCGGGCCACCGAAGCGAGTGGACGGAAGCGTTCCCGGCGAGAGCTTTCTCACTATGAGGACCTCGCCTCCCACTCCATGGATGGCGGCGCCGAGGATGGCGAGGGACCCGGCGAGGATCAGGGCGACGTTCACACCGACACGCGGGCCTGCTCGCGACGTCGCTCGGCAAGGCGCTCTTGGCCGTAACGACGACCGGCCTCCCCGACAACGTGCTCAGCGATGTCCGGCAGCGTGATCACCCGCCCGCCAAGACCGCCCCCACGTCCCGTCGGGCACCTCTCGGGTATGTATGCGTCCAGCATCGGTATCGCTGTCCTCCTTATCGGGCGGCGCGGGCTGAGGTCCGGGTTTAGACAGGTCCGGGTCGGAACGACTCAGATTCATCCATACAGTACTGTATGGTTGAGGTTAGTCGTAGATCGCGGCGCTGTCAACTCCGTGCCGGACGCGATACTGCTAGGCCATGGCCGCCCCCACCCGCACGCCGCGCAGCAGCTGGATCGAGGCGGGATTGCGGGCGCTCGCCGGCGGCGGCCCGGACGCGGTCCGGATCGAGCCGCTGGCCCAAGCTCTCGGCGTCACGCGAGGCGGCTTCTACTGGCACTTCGACGACCGGCGGGCGCTCCTGGAGGAGATACTCGACGCGTGGGAGCGGGTGAGCGTCGATGAGGTGATCGAGCGAGTCGAGGGCGAGGGCGGGGATGCCCGGGCCAAGCTGCGGCGTCTCTCGTCGCTTGCCGCCTCCAGCGATGAGCCGCTGAGCATCGACCTGGCAGTCCGCGATTGGGCACGCCGCGAGCAGACGGTCGCCGCGCGCCTGCGACGTGTCGACAACCGGCGCATGGATTACATGCGCTCGCTGTTCGGCGCCTTCTGCTCCGACGAAGACGACGTCGAGGCCCGCTGCATGGTCTTCTACTCGCTGTGGATCGGCAACCACTTCATCGCCGCCGACCACGGAACGCGCAGCCGGGCGGACGTACTGAAGCTGGCCCTCGGGCAGCTCGAGGCGTAGTCCTCCCCGCGGTGTCGAGTTCGCTCGCGGGCACGCGTCAGCAGCACGCTCGCCGCGAACGAGCGGCCCGCGGCTTCTCGCCCAGGCGCAGCAGTCTCGGCCAGCGGTAGGGACGATCAGTCCGGATATTCGTCTTTGCGCCAGGCGCGGGGGTCCTCGGGCCCGGGCTTCGGCGTCCGGTCGAGCAGGAATGAGTGGTACGGGGCGACGAACGGATCTGGTGCCATCACCGTGTAGGTGTGGTACACGCGCCCGTCATCGCGCGCGAAAGCGATCCAGCTGGGGCCCTCGCGCAGGCCGTCCTCGAGCTTGGCTCCGACCTGCCGGCCCCAATCCTCGAGCCACCCGGGCGGGTCGTCGATCATTGCCTTGACCTCGGGGATCTCCTTCGCCTGCTCGGGCGTGAGCGCGAGCCCGAAGTCGAAGGGGAACTCCGTCCCGTAGGTCGAGATGTAGGGGAACTGCCATCCCATCCGCTGCTTGTACGCGATCAGGCGATCGATCGGCGCACGCGAGAAGCAGACCAGCGTCACGTCACGGTGCTCCAGATGCACGCGCGTGGCGTCGAGCTCGTCTCCGAGGTTCGAGCACCCCGGACAGGCGCCGACCTCGTAGTCGGGCCCGAACATGATGTTGTAGGCCAGTAGCTGCGAGCGGCCGTCGAAGAGCTCGGGCAGCGTCTTCTTTCCGTGCTCGGTGTCGAACTGGTACTCCTTCTCCACCGCAACCCAGGGAAGCTGACGCCGCTGATCACTCACCTTCTGGCCGAGCTCGGCGTGCTCGGCCTCGAGCTTCGCGAGCTCGTTGCGAGCCGCTTGCCATTCTTCGCGGGTTCCGATCCTGTGCTCAGGCATCGTTCGCCTCCTGGCTGTTCGTCAAGTTCATTGTCTGGGGCTCCAGTCGCTTCTCGGCGGCCGGTTCTCGAGGCCCCGTGTTCGTGTTTAGACCGGCGCGCCGTGCGGAACTCATCGCCATCTGGAGTATCCCGGGTGCTCCGAGTTGAGCGGGCACACGTCGAGATCGCCGATCATGGGACGATTGCGGCTTGAGGCGCATCCTCGAGATAGGTGGCCGGAGGCTCCCGTTCCTGCGGTGGTCGGTCGTGCGAATGCTGCTTGGCATGCGCAGGTTGAACCGCGACTGGCAGGTTGGCGATGGGCGCGAGGAGGCGCTGGCCTCTCACGTCGTCGCTCATGCGCGCGCGGGTGACCTCGACGACAACATCCGCGTGATCGACGACTTCTGCACGACGCGCAGCGTGATGATCAATGTCGGCGACGAGAAGGGTGAGATCCTGGACCGCGCCGTCGAGCGCTCCTCACCGAGGCTGCTGCTCGAGCTCGGGACCTACTGCGGCTACAGCGGCCTGCGGATGGCCAGGGTGATGCCGGAGGGCGCGCGGCTGTACTCGATCGAGTACAGCGAGGCCAATGCTGACATTGCGCGCCGCATCTGGGCTCACGCGGGGGTGGATGACCGCCTGACGGTCGTGGTCGGAACGCTTGGCGATGGCGGAGCCACGATCGAGCGGCTTCGGAGCGATTTCGGCTTCAGCGAGGAATCGGTTGATTTCGTCTTCATCGACCATGACAAGAGCGCGTACCTACCCGACCTCGAACGCATCGTCCACGAGCGCTGGCTACATCCCGGATCGATCGTGGTCGCCGACAACGTGAAATTCCCCGGCGCCCCGAAGTACCGTGCCCACCTCAACGAGGTCGAGGGCGAGAGCTGGCGCACGATCGAGCACCACACGCACGTGGAGTACCAGTCGCTCCTCAAAGACCTCGTGCTCGAGTCGGAGTACCTGGGCGAGCCGGCATCCTGAACCCACGCTATCGCGGCGATCGCCCTGAAATCGAGCTCACCAGCATCGCGTTCTCTGCCGCTTCCGGGCGCGCGCGTCCGTGGATCGCAGACGGGAAGGCCCGTGATGGCGCTGCTGGACCTGCTCGGCAGGCGTTGGGCGCTGCGCCTGCTGTGGGAGCTTCGGGCTGGTCCGGTGCCAACCTTCCGCGAGCTGCAGTCGCGCTGCGGCGACGTCTCATCGAGCGTGCTCGCACAACGCCTGAGAGAGCTGTCCGCGGCGGGCATCCTCCACCGCTCCTCCGCCGGCTACGCACTGACCGCCGAAGGCCGCGAACTGCTTCGCTCGCTTGCTCCGATCGACCGCTGGGCTCGGCGCTGGGCTCAGCGCGAGAAGACAGGAGAGGCACCGGCCCCGGCCAAGCGCTGATCGAAGCCTTGGACCTCGAGCGCCGTACGACTCCGATCGAGCTCCTGTGGGATCTCGTTTTCGTGTTCGCCGTAACGCGGGTGACGGCGCTGCTGAGCGCCGACCTCTCCTGGGCGGGCCTCGGACGCGCGATGCTCGCCCTTGCTCTCGTCTGGTGGGCGTGGTCGGCGTTTGCGTGGGTGACCAACGCCCATGATCCAGACTCCGGCCTCTTCCGGCTGACCCTGCTGCTTGCGACCGGGCTGATCTTCATCGCGGGCCTCGCGTTGCCGCGTGCGTTTGGCGCCGAGGGAACGCTCTTCGCCGTCACGTACGCGCTCGTGCGCCTGCTGCACCTGGCCCTCTACGCCGACGCGTCGCGGCGCGGGACCGCCTCGATGACGGCGATCGCCGGTTTCGCCGTGACCGTGGCGATCGGCATGCTCCTGCTGATCATCGGGTCGTTCACGGGCGGATCCTGGCGGCCCGCGCTGTGGCTCGGCGCGGCCGCGATCGACTACGCGGGACCCGCATGGCTAACGCGCGCTCGCCTGCGCGGGCTGCAGCGCGTCGCCGTCGCTCACTTCGCCGAGCGCTATGGGCTCTTCATCATCATCTGCCTCGGCGAGTCGATCGTGGCGATCGGGATCGGGGCCAGCGGGAGCGAACTGACCGCCGCGTCGATCACCGCCGTCGCGTTCGCCATGCTCACGATCGTCGCGTTCTGGTGGGTGTACTTCGACCGCGCCGCGGAGCTCGCCGAGGCACGCCTGCGCACGCACACGGATCCCGTGCTCGCCGCGGCCGACGGATACAGCTACCTGCACCTCCTGCTCGTCGCGGGAATCATCATCTTTGCCGTCGGCGTGAAGCACGCGGTCGCGCACGTCGAGCAGCCGATGCCCGCCGGCGCCCGGCTCGCGCTGTTCGGCGGCGCGGCGCTCTACCTCCTCGGTCATGTCGCCTTCCAGGCGCGCATGTTGGGGACCGTGCCCTACGCGCAGCTTGCGCTTTCGGCGCTCTGCCTGGTCGTGTTTGCGGTCTCCGGCAGCATCGCGGCGTGGGCGGTGGCCGGACTGCTCGCGCTGGCATTGCTGACGCTGCTCGCCGGCGAGGCTCGCCTCGGGGACGCCGCCGAGCGGTGAGCAAAGGTAGAACCGGAGTGGGCGGTGGAGCTCAGGCCTCGAGCACGTCCATCCGCGCGACCAGGCCATCGGCGAGCTGGTAGCGGTGCAGGACGCGCGAGTCCGAGATCAGCCCGCCGCCCTTCGCTTCATGCACGACCTGGTGGATCTCGACTGTGATCGATCCGTCCGGCTCCTGCGCGAACGAACACGGCTCGACCTTGCTCGAGATGACCGCGAACTGCCTGTGCCAGTATTCGCGGACGGCCTCGCGCCCGCGAACCCGCCCGCCCTCCCAGGCGTTGGGCCAGTCGACCTCGGGGTGCATCAGCGCGACGGCCGCGTCGAGATCGCGCGCGTTGAACGCCTCGTACGCCGCGCGCAACAGCGATTCGCCCGCCTCCATGGCTAGGCGCGAAGCGTGAACGGCCGCGAGGCTCCGATCACGCGCCCGTCGGCGCCGAGCGCCTGCACTTCAAAGCTCTCGTAGTTCTGCGGGACCGGGATCGCGGTCTCGAAGCCCGATTTCGCTCGCGTCGCCACCGGCGTGGGACGGCCGCCGCTCGCGCTCGCGAGCACCCTCCAGGACGCAACCTCGGTGGCCCCGTTCCAGCTCGCGTAGACCGTGATCTGTCCGTGCGTCCGGCGCGCCGCGCCCACGGGCGGGGAGAGCGGTAAGCCGTGCCACTGCTCGACCGTCGCGCGGTAGGTGAGGTTGGGTCCGGGCAGCTGCGCGTCGAACAGCAGGCGACCCGAGCGGCTGAACTCCGAGAAGTACGGTTCCGAGCCCCAGCCCACGAACACGTTGCCGTTCGGCAGCTGCTGTGCATCGCCCATGTAGGCCGCGTCGAAGTCCTCGCCGCGCTTGTACTGGGCCACGAGCGACGCCGTGCGTGCGGGCTGGTCGAGCTTGAGCACCAGCCCTCGCGACGGCGCCGTCGGATCGACGTAGGTTCCCCCGCCCGTCAGCTGGCAGCAGTGGTCGTCGTACACGCTGATCGTAGAGTCGGGCCCGAGCTGCACGTCGTGCTGCCACTCAAAGCCCGCGCCTTGCCCGAGCTTGAAGCTCGAGTGCCTGCCGCCGAGGGTCCACTCGATCCCGCCCGTGTCGATGTCCACCAGGTACGCAGCCCACGTGTCGCGCATCGAAACCAGAAAGCTTCGATTGCCGGTGAGCTGGACCGAGTTGACGTGGTAGGCGTCCCAGGGAAAGCCATTGGTGGGAAGCGAGGCCCGCGACTCGCTCAGCGGGATGTGGTCGAGCGCGTCCCAGTTGCGCAGCAGCTTGCCCGTCTTGAGGTCGTACTCCTGCACCGCCGAGTCGATCAAGGCGCCGTTGTACGCGCCGCCGTACTTGGAGAGGTTCATCGCGATGTTCTTGTTCGCGGTCACCCACGCGTGGTCTCCGTCGATGAGCAGCTCGTGCAGCGTCAGGACCCAGCCGTCTTTGGCCTTCAACCTCGCGATCGCCTGATAGTGCTGGTCGACCACCACGTACTCCCCGCTTTCCGTCGCGCCCGTGTTGGTGACAGCCCCTTGCCACCACGCCAGGGCGGGCCGGCCGTGGTAGCTCTGCAGGCTGAGGTTCGCAGCGACGACCTTCTCGGGCACCGGCTGAAACCAGACCGGCTCCAGGCGCCGGTCCAGGATCAGCGGGCCGCTCTGCCCGACGATCGGGGGTTCGTTGAGGTCGTAGAAGTTGGCGGTGAAGATGAAGCCGGGTGCGAGCTGTCCTGTGGGCGCCCCGCGGATCCTGTGGATCACGGGCGGGTGCAGCGTCGGCGCGGTCACGAAGCTGTAGGCGCCGCTGGTCGTGTATGCGCCGATCGGAGCGCCGCGGGAGCGGACGGCGAGGCTGAGGCCCACGAAAACGGCCAGCACGACTCCGGTCGCAAGCGCAAAGCGCCGCGCCGCCCTGCCGCTCGAGAGCTCGGGGCGCGGCAGTGAGAGGAACGTCGCCAGCGCGGCGGCGGCGACCAGACCGGCGCCGATCAGGTACGCGAGGCGGAAGCCGTCGGTCAGCGCCTGCGGGACCTGCGAGCCGCCGCCGATCAGGTTGGTGGTGCGCTGCGTGGCGAGCGTGATCAGGACGGCAAGGCCCAGGCCGCCGCCCACCTGGCGCGAGGTGTTCACGAGCCCCGATGCCAGGCCGGCCTGTCCCTCCTTGGCTCCCTGCGTGGCGGCGATCGTCGAGGGCACGATCGACATTGCGATCCCCGCCGCCGTGAGCAGGCCCGGGATCATCACGTGCACGACCGCGCTACCGCTGGCCCCGATTTTCGCCAGCAGCAGCATGCCGGTGGTCATCATGAGCAGCCCGGCACCGAGCACCGCGCGCACGCCGAGCCTGCTCACGAGCTTGCCGGCGCGCGAGGCGACCACCATGATCATCACCGTCATCGGCAGGAAGATGAGACCCGTGTGGAGCGGCGAGAGACCAAGCACCTGCTGCATGTAAAGCGAGCTCACGAACCACATCGGGAAGAGCGCCGCGCTGAAGAGCAGCACGATGTTGTTGGCGGCGCGCAGCGGCTTGGTCAGCTCCCGGAAAGGAATCAGCGGGGCGGAGGCCACCCGGGTCTCGATCACGCCGAAGATGCCCAGCATCAAGAGACCGACGACGATCGGGCCGAGCGCGGCGAACGTGTCCCAGCCCTTCAGGCCGGCTTCGACGACCCCGTAGACGAGCACGATCTGACCCAGTGTCAGCATCAGCGCCCCCGCCAGGTCGAAGCTCTCGGCATCCGACCCCCTGCGGCGCTCCCGCACGACCGCGTAGCCGACCAGCGCAGCCGCTGCCGCGATCGGGGGGTTGATCAGAAGCACCCAGCGCCAGCTGAGGGCTTCGGTGATAACCCCGCCGAGCAGAACTCCGGCCGAGCCACCGAGACCGTTCATCGCGGCCCAGATGCCGATCGCGCGGTTCAGCTTTGGACCCCGCTCGAACGACGCCGTGATGATCGCCAACGAGCAAGCCGCCATCAAGGCACCGGCCAGGCCCTGCACCGCGCGAGCGCCGATGAGCAGGCCCTGATCTGGAGCGATGCCGCCGGCAAGCGAGGCGAGTCCAAACAGGGCCAGCGCGGCGACAAACGTCCTACGCTGCCCGAAGTGATCGGCAGCGCGGCCGCCGAACATCAAGAAGCCGGCGAAGGTGATCGCGTACGCGTCCACGACCCACTGCAGGTCGGGCGCTGTGAAGCCGAGGCTGAATTGGATCGAGGGCAGCGCGACGTTGACGATGCTCAGGTCGAGGATGACCATGAACTGCGCCACGCAGCAGACGCCGAGCAGCCAAGGTGAAGCGTCGCGCCGGGCGCTCTCGGGCTGCGGCGCCGGCGAGGCCAAGCCCGGAGGCGCCGTGGTCTCAACGCTCATGGCTGCACGAGCACCGCAACCGGCTCGTCACCGCTGGTAGGGTGGGCCACCGCGCCCGCGAGCAAGACACCGAGCCCGGCCCATGAAGAAAACGCCACTGATCGCCATGCTAACGGCAACTGCCGCCATCGCGATGACGGTCGCGGCGGCGGGCTGCGGCGGCAAATCGTCAAGCTCGTCGGGCAAACCGAAGACCACGACCACGACCAAGCACAAGTCCAAACCGGCCTACTAGAGCGCCGGCGGACTGGCGCACGAGCGCGGCCCGGCTGCTGCGGCGAGCGTCATCTCGATCGCGCTGGCCGCGAGCTCGCGAGCGACGCTTTGTAGCTGATGACGCGCACGGGACCGGACGCGCCGAGGGCGCGTCCCGCGGAGTCCAGCGCCTGCGCCGCCACGTAGGCGTACTTGTGCGGAAGGGTCGTCGAGGTCTCGAAGCCCTCTGCTGGGATCCTCGCGCGCGCCGCCAGCGATCCGGCGTGCGCTCCCGCGAGCACCCTCCACGAGGCGACGCCGGTGGCGCCATTCCAGCTCGCGTGCACAATCGTCTCTTCGCCGGTCGTGTTCAGGCTGGCGAGCACCGCGGGCGGCGTCAGCGGGCGGGCGCTCCAGGGGAAGCGGAAGGCCCGGTAGAAGAGCGTGTCGAACGGTTGGTGCGCGTCGAACAGCAGCGATCCGTCCTTCGCGTACTCGCTGATCGCGGGCGCCGTCCCGTAGCCGACCACGATGTTCCCGCTCTGAAGCGTCTGCATGTTGCCCTGGCTCGCTGCGAGCAGCGGCGGGTTGGAATGCGTATAGGCGGCCGCCAGGCGCGCTTCGCGGGCGGCGAAGTCGAGCCTGATCCGCACCGCCCGCGACTGGCGGTGGATGGGCGGGTTTGAGCCGTTGTCGAAGAACGTGATCTCGCCGTCCGGGAGGACCCGGCCGTCGTGCTGCCACGCCAGCCCGGTACCCGGTCGCATCCTGAAGGAGCTGCGGTTGCCGCCCACGCGCCACAGGACCTTGCCCGTGCCCCGCTGCAGTTGGTAGCCGGCCCACGTGCTGCGCGCGGAGATGAAGAGGTTGCCGCCGGGCTCAGGATCGATGGAGTTCAGGTGGAAGTAGTCCCAAGGTGTCTCGTCGGCGGACGCCTGCACTTCGGACTCGGAGGCGCCGACGTGGTCGAGGCTGTGCCACTCCCATCGCACGAGGCCCGTCTTCATGTCGATCTCCTGGATCGCCGTGTCGACGATCGACCCGCGCCGCGCCCCTTTCACCGGCGCGAGGTCGCAGCGGATCGGGTTGTACACCGTGATGTAGGCGATCTCGTGCGGGGCGATCTGGAAGTCGTGCAGGTCCGCCCGCAGCCCGTTTCCGCCGCCGAGCCTCGCGACCGTCCGGTAGCGGGAGTCCATGACGATGTCTTCGCCCTGGCCGAAGCCGAGTGAGAGCACGCGCCCCCTCCACCAGGTCAGATCGCGCTGGCCTCGATAGTCCTGCACGCTCAGGTTCTCCGCCGCTTCGCCCCCTGGCAGCCTGTCGAACCAGACGAGGCGGCCCTGCGGCGTATAGATCAGGGGCCCGTACTGACCCGGGCCGGGTCCGTTGGTCGTGAGGATGTCGCCGGCCGCGGGGTCGCGGTCAGCCGCCGTCACGCTCAGGATCGGCGCTTGCGCGCCGGGCAGGGTGTAGAAGCTCTGGTAGTCGGCTGGCGCCGCCGCCGGGTTGGGGAACTGCGGGACCGCCGCGGTCGAGAAAGGGGTATCGACCCGGAAGCGAAAGCCGACTTGCCTGCCTGTGCCCGAGCCGATCACCGCGCGCACGGAAACGCGCTCGCCCTCCTCGAACGCGCTCTCGGGTACGAAGCTGGCGCCGTCACCCTGCGAGTAGGCACGCAACCGGCCGGCGTGAGGGCCGCTGCGCTCGCCCACCACGCTGACCCCGCGGATCTCGGCAGCCGCGATGCCCAGGAAGCTGACCTGCGCGTGAGGGTTGGCCGTGGCGGTCTCCGGCGCCGGTGAGACGTCGACATCGGTGCCCGGCAACCTCGCCGTGTGATCGAGCGTGGCCGGCAGGCACGACGGCGAGCTCGCGGCGGTCGCGTTCGAGCCGGCGAACAGCCTGAGGCTCGCGGAGCCGAGCACGATCGCCAGCACACCCCACGCGAGCGCTGCGATCCCCAGGATGATGAGTCCGGTTTGGCGCATGTGCGAGTGCGGAACGACCCATACGCGCGCCTTCGCGCCCGCGAGTGTCGAGGCGGAAGCGTGCCACATCGGCTGGCGTGGCAACGCCGGGCCGACGTGGCGCGAGCCCGCCCGAGCGCGCGAGCGGTAGCCGGCGAGCGGTGCGCGCCGGCCCAGCCCGGGCGAGCGCAAGCCGGCGAGCGGTGCCCGCGCCGGCGCGCGCGCTCGCGCCCCGCCTCTAGGCTCGCGCTGTGAACGTGCAGGACATGCGCTTCACGCCGTGGATGAAGGCGCTGCGCAGCAGCTCCGGCTCGTCCGCCTCGATGTCGGGCATCACGCGCAGCAGCTCGCCGAAGATCGAGCGCAGCTGCGTTCTCGCCAGCGAGGCGCCGAGGCAGTAGTGCGGCCCGCCGCCGCCGAAACCCAGGTGGCGGTTCGGGTCTCTGCTCAGGTCGAAGCGCCACGGATCCTCGAAGGCGCTCTCGTCTCGGTTGGCCGAGTGGTAGAAGAGCACCACCTTCTCCCCAGGCGCCAGGCGCTCGCCATGCAGCTCGAGCTCGCGCGTCGTGGTGCGCCTGAACGTCAGCACCGGGGAGGCCCAGCGCACGAACTCCTCGACGGCTGTCGGCAGGCGCTCCTCACCGTCGTCCATCAGCAGCCGGCGCTGGGCGGGGTTGACGGTCAAGGCACGCATCGCATGCGAGGTCGTGTGACGCGTGGTGTCGTTGCCGGCTACCGACAGAAGCACGAAGAATGCCGCGATCTCGGCGTGCGTCAGACGCTCGCCGTCGATCTCGGCTTGGACCAGCGCCGTCATCAGGTCGTCGCCCGGGTTTCGTTCGCGGTGGGCAGCGAGCTCGGTCGCAAACGAGCTCAGCGTCCACAGCGCCTCCCCAACCACCTCGATCGGCGGCCGCTCGCCGAACACCTCGGGGTCAGAGGTCGTGACGAGCAGATCGGCCGCAGCCACGACGCGCTCGCGGTCGCTCTCCGGCACCCCGATCATGTCCGAGATCGTGACCAGCGGCAGGCGCTTGGCGATCAGCTCGACGAAGTCGCCACCCCCGGTCGGAGCCGCCTCGGCGACGATGCGCCGGGCATTGACGCGGATGCCCTCCTCGATGCGAGCCACCTGCCGCGGCGTGAATGCCGAGGAGACGAGCCCGCGCAGCTTCGTGTGGCGCGGCGCGTCCATGGCCAGGAACGAGAGCGAGGCCTCCAGAAACTCCGGCGGGGCGTCCGCGAACTGCGTCCCCTGCGCCGAGCAGAACGTCTTGGGGTCGCGCGAGATGTTGCGCACGTCCTCGTATCGCACGATCGCCCAGTAGTTCATGCGCTCCTGATCGGGGAGCCCCAGGAGATCCTCGGGCGGGCGATGCCGGGAGATCGGGGCGTGCCGGCGAAGCTCGGCGAAGTACTCGTCGCGCTCCTCGGCCGGCCTGCCCCAGAAGTCGAGCGAGCCCAGATCGACGTCACGCAGGTCGGGGATGGGGGCAGCGCTCACGGCGGCGACGATACTCCCCCGCGCTCGCCCGAGCCGCCTTCGGCTCTACGCTCGAGTATCTCCTTGAGCTTCGCCTGGGCCTTGGGAACTTCCCTGGCCGCCTGCCTGCGCGCGAACGGCGCGATCAACCGGCCGAGACCGTGCCCCTTTAGATCGAATTCGACCCCCACCCGCGAGCGCGCGCCGTCACCGATCGGCTCGACGGTCACCGAGCCCGCGCCGCGCACGGGCCCGTCCAGGACCTGCCAGGAGCTCTTGCGCGGCGGGTCGTGCTCGGTGATCTCGTAGGTCATCTCCCGAGGGCCACCCGGCACCTTGCGTGTGTCTGTCGCTCGCGTGCCGACGCCTACAGGTCCCTCGCTCACGATCTTGCTGCTGATCAGGTCTCCCTGCCACTCGCTGTGCCTGTCGAGTTCCTCCAGGTAGGCAAACACCTCGGCAGGCGGCCGGTCGATCTCGATGGTGCCGATGATCATGGGATCCTCCTATGCGATTCGGTGGTCGTCGCAGCGCGTACCACGGATCCTCCCACCCGGGCGTTTCATGCGCGTGGCGAGCTCGGCGGGCCATCGCGGCAAGAGCACTGGGCCACCGCGGCGTTGTAGGCAGGGCGATCGGGCGCGCGCGCCGTCCGCCCCTGGGGCCGACTCGCGATGATGCGCCGCGCGCCGTCCGCTCCCGGGCCCGGCCCCGATCGTGCGCCGCTCGCCGTGAGCTCTGGGCCGAGCTCGCGTATCAGTCCTCCGGCGAGGTCGTCATGGGCCCTCGCGGGGAGATCGACAGGCGAGCCAGCTTCTGCGGGTCGGCGATCAGGTCGATCTCCACGATCCGCCCTCCTGCGCTCGTGAACCCGACGACTGCCAGCGGCCGCCCGCCCGGTGCGACGACCACTCCGGGCGCGCCGTTGACGATCGCCGGCCGCGCGAAGCGCGCGAACGGGCTTCCGCGCG
Source organism: Actinomycetota bacterium (assembly GCA_005884115.1). GTDB lineage: Bacteria > Actinomycetota > Thermoleophilia > Solirubrobacterales > Solirubrobacteraceae > Palsa-744. The sequence continues at coordinate 1,003,677 of VAXW01000005.1, read as the reverse complement.
TGAGCACTTGCTGCGCTACCGCCGCGGCGCCGGCGACGGGCTCGCGTGCGCGTGGTCCGACGCCGCCGGCGTCGATGCGGAACACCACGTCGGGGTCGAGCACCGCCACGAGGGCGTCGAAGTCGCCGTCGCGCGACGCCGCCAGGAACGCGTGGATGAGCTCTCGCTGCCGTGCGGCGTCGGCGTCTTCCACCGGCGCCGCGCCGCGAACGCGCCGCCGCGCGCGGCTGGCTAGCTGGCGCGCGGCGCCTGGGGTCGTCCCGAGGATATGCGCTAACTCGTCGAACCGCATCGCGAACATGTCGTGCAGCACAAATGCGAGGCGCTCTCCCGGCGAGAGCGTGTCCAGAACGACGAGCAGCGCCAGCCCGACAGAGTCCGCCAGCAGCGCCTCCTGCTCAGGATCGGGCGGGGCGTGGTCGACGCTGACGACCGGCTCGGGCAGCCAGCTTCCGACGTAGGCCTCGCGACGGGACCGGCGCGCCCGGAGAATGTCCAATGACACCCTCGCAACGACGGCGGTGAGCCAGCCCGGCAGGTTGGCGATCGCGTCGGGGTCCGAGCGGCTGAGCCGCAGCCATGACTCCTGCACGGCGTCGTCGGCGTCGCTGATCGAGCCGAGCATGCGGTACGCAACCGACCTCAGATGAGCGCGGTGGCGCTCGAACTGCTCGGCCAGAAGATCGTGCTCGCCCATCTTCCGCTGCTCTCCCTTACTCGAGGTCGTAATCGAGGTCGTTCGCTGTCATACATGACGAACTAGCCGGCGCTTATGTGACAGCCGCATGCCGGCAGCACGTGAGCGGCCGGCGCTGCAGCGCGCGAGCTCGTCGTTTGCGAGCGGCCCGCGGCACCGCACCCGGGTCGGTCGCGAGGGTGCGGTCACATTGGCTCGATCGATTCCGTCATAGGCGTGAAGTCAACACCTCGTCGCCACGGCGACATCGAGAAGGAGGTCCAAATGGCAACCAGAGCCAACGCCCGCTCATTCCCAGCGGCGCTACCGAGGCAGCCGGACGCCGCGCCGGCGGTCGAGGTCAGCGGGCTGAGCAAGACCTACGCCTCCGGCGTAGAGGCCGTGAGGGGGATCGACTTTCGCGTGGCTCCGGGCGAAGTCTTCGGTCTGCTCGGGCCCAACGGCGCGGGCAAGTCGACGACGATCGGGATGCTGACGACGGCGATCCTTCCGACCCGCGGGACCGCGCGGCTTGTGGGTTTCGATGTCGTGGAGCAGCCACTCCGCGCCCGCGGCGTCAGCAGCGTCGTCTTTCAAGAGGCCGTCGTCGACCGGGGCCTGACCGGGCGCGCGAACCTCGAGCTGCACGGACACCTCTGGGGTGTCTCGGCGAGCGGGCTCGCGAGTCGAATCGCGCAGCTCGCGGGCGCCCTCGGCATCGCCGAGCTGCTCGATCGCACCGTCGACGGATACAGCGGCGGTCAGCGGAGGCGCCTGGAAATCGCCCGCGCGCTCGTCTCCGAGCCGCGTGTGCTGTTCCTCGACGAGCCCACGGTGGGCCTCGACCCGCGCATCCGGGTCGAGCTGCTCGACGCGATCGCAGGGCTGCGCGAGCGCGTGGAGATGACGATCGTCCTGACCACACACTACCTCGACGAGGCCGAGCGCCTGTGTGACCGGGTGGCAATCGTCCACCTCGGAGAGATAGTCGCGCTGGACACGCCGCGCGCGCTGCTGTCTGGCCTCGGCGAGGAGGTGCTCGCGCTGCGCGTGCACGGCGACACGGCCGTCGCGCTCGCCGCGCTCGGCGCTCACGGCATCTCGGCCGCTGAGGCACTCGTCGTCGGCCAGACGCTGACGGTGCCCCTGCACGACTCGAGCCCCGCGGATGCAATCGCAGCCATCGACCGGGCGGGACTGGCGGCGAGCGCGATCTCAACCCGCGCGCCCACGCTGGACGACGTCTACCTGCGACTGACCGGCGCCGAGCTGGCAGCCGCGTGAACCACAGAAAGGACCAACACGATGGCAACGGCAACCGCTACACCCGCTCTCGGATTGCGCGTGGTGCGCGCGCCACGGCGCGCGCCCATGCTCCGGGCCCTGCGGACGCTCGCGGCACGGCGCGGAGCGCTCACAGCGCACAACCCTCGCCAGATCGCAGTACCCATGCTGACCCCGATCCTGTTCGCGCTCGTGATCGCCCCCGCGCTCAAGACCGCGCTCGGGGGCCTGCACTCGCAGATCGACTACACGGCCTTCGTCGCCGTCGGGACCGTCGGCCTGCTGGTCCCGCTCGCTACCACCTTTGCCGGCCTGAGCGTGATCGTCGACCGCGACTCGGGCGCGCAGCGCGAGCTGCTGGCGGCTCCCGTCCGGCGCTCGTTGCTGCTGCTCGGCAATCTGCTGGTCGTCGTGGGACTGTGCTCGGTGCAGGTTGTCGTGGTGATTGCCGCCGCGGCACTGCGCGGGGCGCACTTTCACATCAGCGCCGCCGGCGTCGGCTGGTTTGCCGCGGCGACGCTGCTGTTCGTGATCCTCATGTATGCGGTCGCCGAGACGCTCGCCGCGCGCATCCGCACGGCCGAGGAGTACATCGGCGCGACGCCGGCGATCGCGATCCTGCCGTGGTTCTTCGCCGGCGCGCTCTTCCCCATCAGCGTGCTTCCCGGCGCGCTGACCTGGGTCGCCCGCTTCCTGCCGCTGACCCACGCGATGGCGCTGCTCCGTTACGGCTTCGTCGACCCCACGGGCGCGGGGCTCCACGACATCTGGGGCCTCTCGAGCACGACCGCCTCGGCTTGGCTGAGTCTGGCCGTCGTTGTGGCAGCCACATGCGCTCTCGGCGCGCTCGCGCTCAGAGCGTTCAAGCGCTCGGTCGTCGCCTGAGCTACGACGCGCCTGCGGTTCGATCCGCCGCCAGCGTGCCGCGAGCTCGCTGCAGGATTGACTCCGAGCTTCCGGTACTCGCTGGCAGGGGATATTCGATCGTCTTTGGGCTCAGAGACAGCGCCGCAGCCGCTTCGCGCGTCGTCTTCCTCGACGTCCGCGCGCTGGCACTCGCGACGCGACCACACCCGGCCGGCCGGCGCCGCACGCGCCGGCCGGCCTCTTTCAACCCGTCAATGAAGCGACATGTTCGGCTCGCCCGATGCGTCGAGCCCGGTGGGCGCGGTGTTGCACCCATTCCGGCGTGAACAGGAACGCGGCGGCCTGCAAGCGGTCAACTGGGCTCCTCCCCCGGGGGGAGTGCCGAGCGGCGCACGCACCGCGGCGCACGCGTTTGGGAGACTTAGCCGCCGCTCTCACATGTGCGCGGCCTGAGCCTACGACAGCAAGCTAAGGAGAGATTCATGGCTAACCCCGAGGAGACCGTGCTCGTCACCGGAGGCTCCGGCTTTCTCGGCGGATGGTGCGTGATCGAGCTTCTGCGAGCCGGCTATCAGGTCCGCACCACGGTGCGCTCGCGCTCTCGCGAGGCCGAACTGCGCTCTGGGGTCGCTTCGCAGGTCAACCCCGGCGACCGCCTGGACGTGCTCACCGCGGACCTCGGCGAGGACGCGGGATGGGAAGAGGCCGTCGCGGGATGCTCCTACGTGCTGCACGTCGCCTCGCCATTTCCCCCCGCCCAGCCAAAGAACCCCGACGATCTCATCGTGCCCGCGCGCGAGGGCACGCTTCGTGTCCTGCGCGCGAGCCTCGCCGCCGGCGCGCGGCGTGTCGTCGTGACCTCCTCCGTGGCCGCCATCCGCAACAGCGGCGAGGAGCGTCCCGCGCGGCAGCTGACCGAGGAGGACTGGACTGACCCCACGCTGCCCGGGCTCAGCCCCTACGTGCGCTCCAAGACGATCGCCGAGCGGGCCGCGTGGGAGCTGGTGGGCGAGAACGGCCAGTCCGAGCGCCTCGCGGTCATCAACCCAGTCGCGATCATCGGGCCGGTGCTCGGGCCCGACCGCTCCTACTCACTGCAGGCGATCGAGCGCATGATGGGCGGCATGCCCGGAGTCCCGCGCCTGGGCTTCAGCTTCGTCGATGTGCGCGATGTCGCCGGGCTCGAGCTCGCCGCCATGACCGCGCCCGCCGCCGGCGGGGAGCGATTCATCGCCACCGGACCGTTCCTGTGGATGTCCGAGGTCGCCCAGATCCTCAGAGATCGCCTCGGCGATCAGGCGCGCAAGGTCCCGCGCCGGCAGATCCCGGACTTCGTTGTGCGGACGATGGCGCGCTTCGACCCCGGGATTCGCACCGTCGTCTCAGACCTCGGCCAGAAGGTCACCTACTCCGCCGAGAAGGCGCGCCAGCGACTCGGGTTCTCTCCTCGCCCGATCGAGGAGACGGTCGTCGACTGCGCGCAGAGCCTCACCAGCCATCCCGGCGCCTAGCGATCAGTCGCACTAGGGTTTGAGCATGGACAGGCGCGCGCTCGCCGGGACCGGCGTCCAGGTGACCCCTCTGTGCCTGGGAGCGATGATGTTCGGCGCCTGGGGCGAGCGCGACCACGACGTCGCCATCGGCATCGTCCACCGCGCGCTCGAGGCCGGTATCAACTTCATAGACACGGCCGATGTGTACTCGCGCGGTGAGTCCGAGGAGATCGTCGGCAAGGCGCTCGCCGGCGGCAAGCGCGAGAACGTGGTGCTCGCGACCAAGTTCCACGGCACGATGGGCGATGACTCAAACGAAGCGGGCAACTCGCGCCGCTGGATCATGCGCGAGGTCGAGGCGTCGCTGAAGCGCCTGCAGACGGACTGGATCGACCTGTATCAGGTGCACCGCTGGGATCCATGGACAGACCACGAGGAGACGCTCGCCGCGCTGTCCGACCTCGTCGCGCAGGGCAAGGTCCGCTACATCGGCTCCTCGACGTATCCCGCCGCGCAGATCGTCAGGGCCCAGTGGGTAGCGCGCGAACGCGGTCTCCAGCGCTTCGTGTGCGAGCAGCCGCCGTACTCGCTCCTCGCGCGCGCCGTCGAGGCCGACGTGCTGCCGACGTGCCACGAGCTGGGGATGGGCGTCATCGCCTGGAGCCCGCTCGCGGGAGGCTGGCTGTCGGGGCGCTGGCGCAAGGGCTCCGATGACCTCGCCTCGCGGCGCTCCGCGATGATCCCGCAGCGCTACGACCTCTCGCTGCCCGTCAACCAGGCAAAGCTCGATGCCGCCGACGCGCTCGCGCAGCTCGCCGAAGAGTCGGGCATCTCGCTGATCGAGATGGCGCTCGCGTTCGTCGTCAACCACCCCGCCGTGACCGCCGCCATCATCGGCCCGCGCACAGTCGAGCACCTCGACTCACAGCTCAGCGCGGCAGACGTGCGCCTCGATGAAGCGATCCTCGACCGCATCGACGAGATCGTCGCTCCCGGGATCACCATCAACCCGGCCGACGCCGGCTGGAGCAACCCCGCACTTGCGCTCGACGCCCTGCGCAGGTAGCAAGCCGCGCCATGCGGGCGTCAGCGGAGCGGCCCCAACTGCCAGCGCCCGAGATCGTGCTTGCTGCGCAGCCAGCGCCTGGCGTCGCGGCGGCCGAGATCGATCAGGCGCTCGATGAACTCCTCCGCGAAGAGCAGGTAGCTCAACAGCTCGCCGCGGTTTGCCCCGCGGGAGGCGTTCAGCAGGCGCCCGAGCGCCGCCACGTTGGGCGAGCGCAGTAACGCCACCGGCGAGCGGTAGTGCCGTCGGTACACCTCTGCCGCCACGCGGCCGATCTCGTGAGGGTCTTCGGGCGCGATCAGCATGTAGGGGATGCGGCGGCGTCCGGTGCGCCGCTCGTGCGAGCGGACCTTCGCCTCCGAGTCGTCGGCGAGGAGATCGTTGATCGTCGCCAGCGTGTAGACGTCGTTGAGCAGGGGGTCGACCAGCACCGCCTGGATCAGCTGCGAGGCGCCGTCGAGCGCGTCGGGACGACGCTCGGCCTTCGGCTCGGGCGGGTGCCCCAACCAGTTGAGCGCGATCACGATCACGCGTCGCCCGCCGAGCTCTAGGGCCGGCTTGATGGGCGCATTCAGTCGTGTCCCCCCGTCGAAGTACCAGCGCCGGCGAGCGCCAACGGCGACCGCCGGGAACAGCACCGGTATCGCTGCCGAGGCACGCACGTGCTGCTCGCTCAGCTCCGTCTTCACGTACGTGATCCCGCGCCGCCTATCTGCCTCCGGGCTGCGACCGCCGTCGTGGAAGACGACGCTCAGGTTCGTGACCCCCGAGGTGGCGACAACGGCCGCCGTGCTCAGATGGCCCGCGCTGACGTTGCGGTGCACCTGCTCGAAGGCGATCAGCTCCTGCAGCGTCGCGGTGAGCGGTCCCGGATCGAGCAGGCTGACGGCGTGGGCTGAGCGGCTACCGAGCACTTCGCGCGCGTAGCTCCAAAGACGCGTTGCCTCTGAGATGGAGGCGAGCGGCTTCAGCACGCGCCCGTAGGTGATCTTGCGCCACAGCGCCAGAGCGCCGTCAACGAGCTCGCGCACCGGACGTTGCGCGTTGGCGGCTAGGTAGGCCGCGTTGATCGCTCCGACGCTCGTGCCGACCACGATCCGCGGCCGCTCGTGCGCCGGCAGCGCCGGCAGGAGCACCGACAGCGCTCCGATCTCGTACGCGCCTCGCGCGCCTCCGCCGGCCAGCACCAGGGCCACGCGATCGCGATTTCGAGCCGACGGCGGCACAGGGCGCACACTACAGCCGCGCGCTCGCGCGCCTACCGTCGCGAGAGGACCACCACCGGGATCTCGCGTCCAGTCCTCGCCCGGCAGGTGTCATATGCGCGCCAATCCTCGTTCATGAGCGACCACAGGCGCGCTCGCTCCTCGCCCTCGGCCGTGGTCGCACGCGCTGGTACACGCTCGTCCTTGACAGGTCATCGTCGGACGCGGCCATACGGCGCGTCTAGCTAGCCGCGGCCAACCCCCGGCACCGCGATGCGCTACGGTCCGCCACGATGATCCTCGAGCGCCTCGACGAGCCCCCCGCGGAGCTCCAGCGCCACACCGGCTGGACGATAAAGCCGCAGGGTGCGTGCCGCGGCGACGTGTGCGTGCCGATCGATCGCCCGTTCGACATGCGCGAGCTCGCGCGCAAGCTGCGGATGGCGCTCGTGCACGACGAGGGGCACCGCCTGTGGGCGCTCGGGCCGGCGTACGGCGCGCCGACGCTCGCAAGCGCGGAGCTTCCAGACATCATCCTGCCCGACCGCCACGGGCAAGAGTTCGCACTGCACTCACTGCGCGGCAGCAAGGTGCTGCTCGTCACCTGGGCGTCGTGGTGCGGATGCCGCTTCGATCTCTCCGGCTGGCGAAAGCTGCGCGAGGAGCTTCACCCGCGTGGGCTCGAGATCGTGAGCGTGGCGCTCGACACGGGCGGCGCGCAGGCTGCCGGGCCCTGGATCGACCGCGCCAAGAGCACGCACCCGGCGCTGATCGATGAGGCGCACCTGCTCGATGACCTGCTGGGGATCGTGAACGTGCCGAGCGGCGTCTGGATCGACGAGCAGGGCACGATCGTGCGCCCGCCCGAGCCCGCCTTCCCCTGGCGCCCTCGCAAGCCCAGCGCGGAGGTGCTGGCCAAGCTCCCGGCGCTGACGCTCGAACAGGCGCGCGAAGCGCAGAAGATCAGGATCGAACCCGAGCGCTACATCGCCGCGCTGCGCGACTGGGTCGAGCACGGCGCGCGCTCGCGCTACGCGCTCTCGCCTGCGGAGGTGCTCGCGCGCTCACCCACTCGCAGCGAGACCAGCTCGCGAGCGGCGGCGTGCTTCGCACTCGGCCAGCATCTGCAGCGCGCCGGCGCCCCCGCCGATGCCGTCCGCTGGTTTCGCGAGGCGCAACAGCTCGCACCCGAGAACTGGACGTACAAGCGCCAGGCCTGGTCGCTCGCCGACCCGCTCCAGGGACCCACCGATGCCTACGACTCGGACTGGCTCAGCGAATTTCGCAAGGTCGGGGCCGAGAACTACTACCCGGCTCTGCAGATGTGAGCCGCTCTAGGCGGACGAGCCGCGCGAGCCGCGTTTAGCCGGGCGAGCCGCGTTTAGCCGAGCGGCCGGGCCAAGGGCGCGCCGATCAGCGCGGTCCGCGCGGCCAGCGCAAGGACTGCATGGCCGATGAGCAGCACAACCGCCGCGGCGATCACGACGGCTCCGATGGCGAGGGTTCGCATGTGAGCGTCATCGGCGCGCTCGCGCACTCGCTTCAGCGCGGCGGACGAATGTCATGAGCGCGTCGCACAGCACCGAGCACCCCACCGCAGCCCGCCGCCCGGGTCCGGCCTCCAGCCGACGAGGATCCCGCCGTCAAGGCCATTCGCTCGCTCGCATAAGGTTCTCGCCTGCCGGCATGCGCGCCCACATGCGCTCCCGCCGAAGCAGCCTCAATGTGTCAGTGACCAAGGAGAGCCAATGAGAGCGACGGTCCTCAGCGACAGGTTGATCCAGCTCAACCGGCTGCGCTTCGTCAACGCCTACCTGGTGCGCGAGGATGACGGGTTCACGCTCGTCGACACGACGCTCAGTGGCGGCGCCGAGGCGCTGATCGCCGCCGCAAAGAGAGCGGGCGATCGGATCCGCCGCATCGCGCTGACCCATGGTCACGGCGATCACATCGGCTCCCTGGACTCGCTGAAGCAGCGTCTGGGAGACGCGGTGCAGGTGCTCATTCCGGATCTCGACGCGCGCATCCACGCCGGCGAGTCCGTCGTCGAGGGCAAGGTGCCTGGCAGCTGGCCAAAGGTCAAGACGGTCCCTGACGTGCGCCTCATGGCCGGCGAGCGCGTCGGGAGCCTGGAGGTGATCGCCTCGCCCGGCCACACTCCCGGACACGTCGCCTTCCTCGACACCCGCGACCGCACGCTGATCGCCGGCGATGCGCTCACCTCTCTCGGCCGCGTTCAAGTCCCCACCCAGTTCTACTGGCGCTTCCCCTGGGCGGCATCGGCGACCTGGGACAAGGCCAAGGCGCTCGAGTCAGCGCGGGCGCTCCGGGGACTCGAGCCCGCGACGCTGGTGGTGGGACACGGTCCCGCTGTGCGCTCCCCGGGGAGCGCGATGGACGGTGCGATCGCGCGCTCCGCGCGCTCGGTAGGTGGTTAGCAGCCGCAAGCTCGCGCTCGCTGAGCAATTCATCGAGCTCACGCGAGCGCGCGACTGGAGTCGCCTGGAGCTGCTCTCCGACGACGTGGTCTACAGGCCGATCGAGCAGATCACCGAGACGGGGCAGTATGTCGGGCGCGAGGGGTTTCGCTCCTACATGGAGGGCTTCACCGAGAGCGGCTGGGCGAGCAGCGTCGATGTCGGCGCGGCGACCTTCCTCCAGGTGGGCGACGCGGTGATCGTCCGCATCGAGCTGGCCGTACGCGGCCGCGCGAGCGGGATGCAGCTCGCCGGGCGTGTTTTCGAGGTGCTGCACTTCGACCGCGAGACGATCGTGCGCGTTGAAGATTTCCTCGATCGCGAGGACGCGCTGCGAGCGGCCGAGCGGCCTCGCTAGGCCACCTTCTAAGCTGCTCTACGCGCAACCCGCGTCATGCGGCGAGCGCCTCTACGCGCGGCCCGCGTCGCGCGGCGAGCGCGAAGGAGATCCTCGATGACACTGGCTAGCCCCGTAGAGATGGACCGCGAGCGCGTGCAGGAGCTCGCGCGCGCGGAGCTCGAGACGCTGAACGCGAAGACCGAGGGCTCGGCGGCGATGTACGAGCGCGCGCGCGCCTCGCTCAGCGGTGGCGTCGCCTCCTCCTACCAGCTTCGCGACCCGTGGCCCATCTATCTCGCCTCGGGCGAGGGGCCGACCGTGACCGACGTCGACGGCAACCGCTACTGGGACTTCCACAACGGCTTCGGCTCGATGGTGCAAGGACACGCGCACCCGGCGATCGTCGCGGCGGTGCGCGCACGCGCCGCGCTGGGCACCCACTTCGCGGCCGTCACCGAGGACACGGTGACGGTCGCTGAGGAGCTCGCCGCGCGCTTCGGGCTCGAGCGCTGGCGCTTCACGAACTCGGGCTCAGAGGCGACGATGGACGCGATCCGCATCGCGCGCGCGCTGACAGGGCGCGAGACGATCGTCAAGATCTTCGGCTCCTACCACGGTCACCACGATGCGGTCATGGTCTCGATCGGGGTGCCCTACGAGGACATCGGCGATCGTGACGACCTCGCCTCGCTGCCTTACGGCGCGGGCATCCCCGCGGCGATCAGCGAGCTGACGATCGCGGTGCCGTTCAACGACGCCGATGCGATGGAGCGGCGCATCGCGCGCCTGATCGCCGAAGACCGCGCACCTGCGTGCGTGATCATGGAGGCGGCCATGATGAACCTCGGCGTCGTGCTGCCCGAGCCCGGGTACCTCGAGCAGGTGCGCGAGATCACCGCCCGCCACGGCGTCGTGCTGATCTTCGACGAGGTCAAGACGGGGCTTGCGATCGCCGCCGGCGGCGCGACGGAGCGCTTCGGCGTCTCACCGGACATGGTCACCCTCGCGAAGACGCTCGGCGGCGGGCTTCCCTCGGGTGCGATCGGCGCCACCGAGCGCGTGATGAGCGTCGTCGAGGACGGCAGCGTCTACCAGGTCGGAACCTACAACGGCAATCCCCTCACGATGGCCGCCGCGAGGGCCAGCCTCGAGCACGTCCTGACCGCGGACGCATACCGGCATCTCGACTCGCTCAACGAGCGCCTGCTGGCGGGCTGCGAAGCGGTGATCGAGCGCCACCGGCTGCCCGGCTACGCGGTCGGCGTGGGCGCGAAGGGCTGCGTCACCTTCTCCCCCACCCGAGTGACTGATTACGAGACCTTCAAGGCCAACCAGGACGTCGCCGTGACCGATCTGGCCTGGCTCTGGAACATGAACCGCGGCATCTACATGACGCCCGGGCGCGAGGAGGAGTGGACGCTCTCGGTGACGCACACCGAGGAGGCCGTCGACGCCTACGTGCACGCGTTCGAGCAAATGGCAGCGGCGCTCTCGGCGTAGCGGCGTCCGGCTGCGAGGGCCGCGCTGGACGCGCGCGCCCCACGCGAGCCCGCTGCGCCTGCGCAAGCTAACCGCGCGCCGGAGCCCTACAGCTGCGCTGAGCCGCCTGCGTGCGCGAGCTGCGCCGTGCATGCCGGGCAACGGCGCGCTCTGACCGGGATCGCTGTCGTGCACTCGGGGCAGTCCTTCGCGTCCGGGTCCTCCTGTGTGCGGCGTGCCATCAGCTGGTTGATGGGCGTGACCACGAAGAAGAACACCACCGCGGCGATCGACACGAACGCGACAACGTTGTTGATGAAGTCGCCGTAGAGGAAGTGACTGGAGTTGATCGTGAACGACAGCGCGCCGAAGTCGGGCTTGCCGAAGATCAGCGCGATGATCGGAGTGAGGATGTCGGCGACGAGCGCTTTGACGACGGCCGTGAAGGCCGTGCCGATGATGACCGCGACCGCCAGGTCGACGACGTTGCCGCGGAACAGGAACTTCTTGAAGTCGGTTAGCAGGCTCACTGTCTGACCCCTCTCGTGCGACGCCGGTTGCGCGGAGACCCGCCGCACGACCGGCCCCCACCGGCAGCAGGCTACTGGCGTGGGCCGACGACGAGCACAACGTTATGGAGACTTGACAAGTTTATTTTGTCTTGCCAAACTCTAAGTTTGTGTTAGCACAAGATTCTTCGGTCTCGCCGCACGTCCAGGACTACGCGAAGGCCGTATACGCGCTCGAGTCGCGCGACGGCGAAGCGGTTTCCACGAGCGATCTGGCCGCGCGCTTGGGGCTCACGGCTGGCTCGGTGTCGGCAATGGTGCGCAAGCTCTCGGAGCTCGGCCTCGTCGAGCACGAGCCCTACCGCGGGGTGCGGCTCACCGATGAGGGCCGCCGCGTCGCTCTGGAGGTGATGCGCCACCACCGGCTCATCGAGCTGTTCCTGGCCAAAGAGCTCGGCATGCCGTGGGACCGCGTGCACGCCGAGGCCGAGGTGCTCGAGCACGTGCTCTCCGAGGACCTCGAGCAGCTGATCGCGGCGCGCCTCGGCCACCCCACCGTCGATCCCCACGGCGACCCGATCCCGACCGCGGGCTTCGAGATCTATGAGCGCCCCACACGCAGCCTCGATGAGCTCGAGCCGGGGATGGCCGGGCGCTTCGTCCGAGTCTCGGACTCCAAACCGGACATGCTGCGCTACCTCGCCGACCAGGGAATCACGCTCGGCGATGAGCTCGAGGTGATCGACCGCCAGCCGTTTGGCGGCCCGGTCTTCGTGCGGGTACACGAGCGTGAGCAGCCCCTCGGCGGCGAACTCGCTCGCGCGATGCGGATCGAGCTGGAGGTGGGCGAGCGATGATGCTGCGCCGCCATCCGCCAGTGCCGGCCTTGGAGGCCGTCTCCGACGGCGCCGCGATCGCGCTTCCGGACCCGGGCGCGGGGATCCCCAGCGCGCTCGAGCAGCTGCTCGCCAAGGGGCGGCTGCGCGCCACGCTGGCAATGCTCGGACCGGCGTTCGTCGCCGCGGTGGCGTACGTGGACCCGGGCAACTTCGCCACCAACGTGCAGGGAGGAGCCCGCTACGGATACGTGCTGCTGTGGGTGGTGCTGGCGGCGAACCTGATCGCGATGCTGATCCAGTACCTGTCGGCGAAGCTCGGGATCGTGACCGATCGCAACCTCCCCGAGGTCGTGCGCGAGCGCTTCCCGCGCCCGCTGACGTGGGGAATGTGGGTGCAGGCGGAGATCATGGCGATGTCCACCGACATCGCCGAGTTCCTCGGCGCAGCGCTCGGTCTCAACCTGCTCTTCGGCGTGCCGCTGCTGCCCGCGGGGCTGATCACCGGCGTGATCGCGTTCGCGATCCTGTGGCTGCAGACACGCGGGTTCAGGCCCTTCGAGCTGGCGATCACTGCTCTGCTGGGGATCATCTTCGCGGGCTTTTTGTACGAGATGCTGCGCATCGGCCCCTCCGCGCACGACTCGCTGAGCGGGCTGGTACCCGGCCTCAGCGGATCGGACTCGCTGTACCTGGCGGTGGGGATCATCGGCGCGACGGTGATGCCGCACGTGATCTACCTGCACTCGGCGCTGACGAGCGGGCGCATGCCCTGCCGCAACGATCACGAGCGCCGTCGCGTGCTGCGCTTCGAGCGGGTCGACGTGATCATCGCGCTGGGCATAGCTGGGCTCATCAACATGGCGATGCTGGCTGTCGCGGCGAAGCTTTTTCACACCCCCGCCCTGTCTTCGCTTGACTCGATCGGACAGGCGCACGCCGCGTTCGGACATCTGATCGGCGGCACCGCGGCGCTCGCCTTTGCCGTCGCGCTGCTCGCCTCAGGCGCCTCGTCATCCAGCGTCGGCACGTTCGCCGGCCAGGTCGTGATGGCGGGGTTCATCAACGTGCGCATTCCCGTGCTCGTGCGCCGTGCGATCACGATGCTTCCCGCCATTGCCGTACTGGCGGCGGGCATGAACCCGACGAGCGCGCTCGTGCTTAGCCAGGTGGTGCTGTCGTTCGGCATCCCCCTGGCGCTCATCCCGCTGGTGATGATGACCTCACGGAGGGATGTGATGGGCGTCCACGTCAACCGCCGGCTGACGACGCTTCTTGCATGGGGCTGCGCGGTGGCGGTAAGCGCGCTCAACGTCTACCTGCTGGCATCGCAGCTCGTCTGAGGCGGCCCACGCGCGCGCCCACGCACGCGCGCCGGCGAGCGCCGCTCGCGTCGCGGGACGGCCCGCCCTACGCTACCCGCACCACTCGCGGCCCGCACGGGCTCGCGGCGAAAAGATAGACTCGCGTCATGGCGCGCCGGCAGACCAGTGCGCAGGGAGGGGCTGTATCGATGCCCGTACGGGCCAGCGGCCCGGCGATCAGCGAACGGGCTTGGATCTCCACGAGGCATGTGCTCGAGGAATTCGGGGACATGATGATCCTCACGGGCAAGACGATCTGGTCGGCCCTGAGGCCCCCGTATCCCTACGGCGGCGAGCTCGTGTCGCAGTTCCTGTTCACGCTGCGGCTCGTGTGGTTCCCGCTGCTCATCACGACCGTCGCGATCTCCTACGGGGCGCCCGGCCTGCAGGCCGGCGACTTCCTGACGCTGTTCGGAGCGCTCGACCGTCTTGGCGGTTTCTTCGTGCTCGCCTCGATCCGCGAAATCGGTCCGCTGATCACCGCGATCGTGATCGCGGGCGTGGCCGGAACCGCGATCACCGCAGACCTCGGCGCGCGCAAGATTCGCGAGGAGCTCGACGCGCTTCAGGTCCTCGGCGTGGACCCCGTCAAGAACCTCGTCGTGCCCCGCTTCTTGGCGCTGATGGTGGCGACGGGCCTGTTCGACATCTACGCCGTCCTGTTTGGCATCTTCGGAGGCCTCGTCGCCGACATCGTCACGGGCGGATCGGTGGGGCCGTTCTGGAACACGCTGTTCGCGAACTCCTCGGTCACCGACCTGTGGGGGTCGGTCCTGAAGTGCACGATGTTCGGGGCGATCATCGCGATCGTGTGCTGCTACAAGGGTATGTCGGCCTCTGGCGGCGCGGAGGGCGTGGGCCGCGCGGTGAACGAGGCCGTCGTTCTCTCGTTCCTGCTGTTCGGCGCCTTCAACTACGTCTTCACGCAGACGCTCCTTGCCACGCACCCCAACATCCTGGTGATCAAGTGAACGACCTGATCATCATGCCCCGTGAATGGCTGACCGCCACCGGCGAGATCGCGCGCTTCACCTCGCACATCGTGCGCGACGTGTGGAGCGGCCAGGTGATGCACTTCTTCGGCGAGACGCTGCGCCAGGCGGGCATCCTGATCCTCTACTCGACGCTCGTGATCTGGGCGCTGGTGTTCACGACCGGCCTTGGAACGTGCGGCATCGAGGCGGCGTACTTCAACCAGTCGGTGGGCGCGCCCACCTACTCGGGCGTGTTCGCCGCGTGGTGCAACCTGCGCGAGGCGGTGCCGTACGCGTTCGGCTACATGATGGCCGCCAAGGTGGGCACGGGCATCGTTGCCGAGCTGGGCGCGATGCGCATCTCGGAGGAGATCGACGCGCTCGAGGTCATGGGCGTCAACTCGGTGACGTTCCTCTGCGCGACGCGCCTGCTGGCGGCGTGGATCGTGCTGCCGTTCATGTACATCGGAGCGATCGGCGTCGCGTACCTGGCGTCGTACATAGCGGTCGTCAAGCAGATCGGGTTCGTCTCCTCGGGCGGCTACCTGCTCATCTTCTGGCAGTTCCAGAACGCGCCCGACCTGCTCTACAGCTTAATCAAGGGTATGTCGATGGCAACAGTGATCATTCTGGTTGCCTGCTACTACGGCTACAACGCCTCCGGCGGACCTGTGGGCGTGGGCACGGCGACGGCCAAGTCGATGGTGCTCAACCTCGTCTTCGTGACGCTCATCGGCATGCTCGGCACGCAGGTCTTCTGGGGCGGCAACCCGCGCGCGCCGATCGGCGGCTGAGCGCGCGGGCTAGCGCACCGCTAGCGGGCGGTAGACGAACTCCTCGTTGGGCGCGATCACGCTCGCGCGTGCATCGCTCGCACGATTGCAAACCCCTGCAAACCGCCCATGGAGGAGCATGATGTTGGCGATGCAGTTCGCGGACCGTAGCGATGCCGGCCGCCGCCTGGCGGCCGAGCTCCTCCCGCTGGCGAAGGAGAGGCCGGTCGTCATGGCGCTGCCCCGCGGCGGGGTGCCGGTCGCGGTGGAGGTCGCCAAGGCGCTGGACGCGCCGCTCGACATCCTTGCGGTGCGCAAGCTGGGGGCCCCGGGCAACCGCGAGCTGGGGGTCGGCGCCGTCGCTGAGGGCGGGTCGGCGGTGCTCGACTCGAGCAGTGCCGAGCAGCTCGGCCTCACCAGGTCGGTGCTTGACGCCACGCTCGCGCGCGAGACACAGGAGCTGCGTCGGCGAGTCGCCCGCTACCGCGGAGACCGGCCTCCGATCGCGGTGCTGGGACGCACGGTGATCGTCGTGGACGACGGGCTCGCCACGGGCCTGAGCGACCTGGCTGCGATTCGTGCGCTGCGCAAGCGCAGCGCACGCCGCATCGTCGTGGCGGTGCCGGTGGGGTCGCGCGAGTCGGTCGCGATGCTCAGCGACGAGGCGGACCAGGTGCTCTGCCTCATGATCCCAGAACGCCTGTACGGCGTGGGCCTCTGGTACGAGGACTTTGCGCCGGTCTCCGATGAGCAGGTGCTCGCGTTGCTCGACCAGGTCGGCGGCAGAAGCGACTGAGCGGCGAGCGCGTAGGCTCAGCAGGTGAGCTTCGGAACCCTGCTGGTCGTCGTGCTCGCCGGCCTGGCAGGGCCGGCGCTTGCACTCGGCCGCCGCCGCTTCGTACCGGTGGTCATCGGCGAGATCCTCGCCGGCGTGATCGTCGGCCGAACCGGCATCGATGCGATCGACCCCTCCAACGGCACGCTCGGCTTCCTCGGCCAGGTGGGCTTTGCGATGCTGATGCTGACGGTCGGCATGCATCTGCCACTGCGGGACCGCAGGCTGCTCGTCTCGCTGCGCAGCGGCGCGGCGCTCGCGCTGATCGCCGGACTGCTGGCGGTCCCGGCGGCCTTCGCGGCCGCCGCGATCGCGGGCACCGCACACGTGGCCGTTTACGCCGTGCTGCTAGCTTCGGGCTCCGCCGCCGTGCTGCTGCCGGCGCTCGAGGAGGCTGGACCCGTCGGCCTGGAAGCCCTGGCGGTCATGGCACAGGTCACGATCGCCGATGTCGTGACGATTCTCTCGGTGCCGATCGTGCTGCAGCCTTCTCGCACCGCACACGCGGCCCTGGGCGCGGCGTTGGTGGCGCTCGCGAGCGTGGTGCTGATCGTGGGAGCCCGGCGCGTCGCGGGGCACCGGTGGGTGCGTCGCGCGCGCGAGCTCTCGTGGCACAGGCGGTGGGCCCTTGATCTGCGCCTCTCGCTGCTGGTTCTCTTCCTGCTCACGTGGATCTCACAGAAGAGCGGCACGAGCGCGCTGGTTGCGGGCTTCGGCGCCGGCGTCACGGTCGCGCTGGCGGGCGGTCCCAGACGGCTCTCGAACCAGATGCGCGGCGTAGCCGATGGTTTCTTCATCCCGCTGTACTTCGTGGTCCTCGGAGCGCAGCTCGACCTCCGCGGCCTCGTCGATCACCCGGAGATGCTCGCGCTCGCAGGGGCGCTTGCTGCCCTAAACGTGGCGATCCACATCGCGGCTGCGGCATTGCTCCGGCGTCCGCTGAGCGGCGGTCTGGTCGCGAGTGCACAGCTCGGCGTGCCCGCCGCCGTCGCCTCGCTGGGACTCGCCGAGCACGTGCTCTCACGTGGCGTTGCAACCGCTATCGTCGCGGCGGCAATGGTCAGCCTGCTCGCCTGTACGGCGGGCATCGAGGCCCTGCTTCGCTCCGGGGGCGCCCCAAGTCGCCCCGCTCGGGCAGCCGACGCGGCGCCTGCGAAGCTCGCGCAGACCTGATCCTCTCGCCGTACGCGACGGCTCGCAGCCGCGAGCGTGTACTACTTCGCCCATGAGCGATGAGCGCCCAGGGGCGGGCGAGCGCGAGCTGACCCTCGACCAGGAGCTGCTTCTGTGGCTGGGGCATGAGCCTGCTGACATCCGCGCCGCCGACGCCGGGCGTATCCGGGATATCGCGGCGGAGTTCGCACGCGGCTTCGACGCGCTGGCCAAGCTGGGCCCCGCGGTGACCGTGTTCGGATCGGCCCGCACGCCCCGCGAGCACCCCGACTATGAGCTCGTCCGCGAGGTCTGCGCGTGCCTGGGCAGGGCGGGCTACGCGGTGATCACGGGAGGCGGGCCAGGACTGATGGAGGCTGCCAACCGCGGCGCCAAGGACGCGGGCGCGCTGTCGGTCGGATGCAACATCGAGCTGCCGCGGGAGCAGGCCTCGAATGCGTATCTGGACATCTCGCTTCGCTTCCGTCATTTCTTCGCGCGCAAGGTCATGTTCGTGCGCTATGCGAGCGCGTTCGTGATCGCGCCCGGAGGCTATGGGACGATCGATGAGCTGTTCGAGGCGCTGACGCTGATCCAGACGCGGACTATCAGGCACTTTCCGGTCATTCTGCTCGGCCCGTACCAGTGGCAGGGATTGCTCGAGTGGCTGCGCGCCGCCGTGCTGGCCGCGCGACGCATCGACGAGCAGGACCTCGCACGACTGCACGTCGTCGAGGCACCGGCCGAGGTCGTGGGCATCGTCAACGGCGCGCGTGGGCGCATGCTGGAACAGGCCCGCGTGGAGCAGAGGCGAACGCAACCCGCATGAGCGAGACTGGGCGCGGGTTGCGACGGTGCCGGGCGCGTGGCGCCAGCCGCGGCTCGCTTCAGGAAACCGCGCTCGGTTCTTCCTCGCGTGCCGGCACACCGGCTGCCGCGTAGGCGTCGAGAGCGTCGAGCGTCTCTGCCTTCAGGAGCGCCTGGGCCAGCGAGTCGAGCTGGTCGCGGCGTTCGGTCAGCAGCCGCGTGACGTCCTGGTGCGCGCTCTCGACCAGCCGCCGGACCTCCTCGTCGACGAGGCGCTGGGTGGCCTCCGAGGTCTCGCTCGCCCCGGGGAGCAGGGGGCCCTGCTGATCTGCCGGAAGCACCGCGACCGGCCCGACGGCGTCGCTCATACCCCAGCGGCCGACCATGTGGCGAGCGATCGCCGTCAGCTGCTGGATGTCGGCCTCGGCACCGGAGGTCACGGTCCCAAAAACGACTTCTTCGGCGACGCGGCCCCCGAGCGCTACGCGGATCTTGGCCTCGAGGTCCTCGCGCGAGTAGGAGACGCGGTCGGTGTCGGGCGTGGAGAGCGTGACGCCGAGCGCCATGCCGCGCGGGATGATCGAGACCTTGCGCACGGGATCGGCGCCCGGCGTGAGCATCCCCACGAGCGCGTGCCCGGACTCGTGGTAGGCGGTGCGCTCGCGGTCCACCGGCGAGAGCACTATCCCCCGCGGAGAGCCGAGCATGATCTTCTCGAGCGAATCGGTGAAATCGTCCATCTCGACGCGCTCGTGACCCCGGCGGGCGCCCAGCAGCGCGGCCTCGTTGGCGAGGTTCGCGAGATCGGCGCCCACCATCCCCGGGGCGCTCGAGGCAAGAACGTTGAGGTCCACGCTCGGAGCCAGCGGGATCGAGCGCGTGTGCACTTCGAGGATCTGCCGGCGTCCCAGACGATCGGGCGGCTGGACGGCCACGCGGCGGTCGAAGCGCCCCGCGCGCAGCAGCGCGGGGTCGAGGATGTCGGGGCGGTTGGTCGCGGCCAGCACCACGACCGCCTCGGAGGAATCGAATCCGTCGATCTCGGTGAGGATCTGGTCGAGCGTCTGCTCGCGCTCGTCGTTGGCGCCGCCGAGTGAGATCGAGCCCTGCCGGGAGCGCCCGATCGCGTCGAGCTCGTCGATGAAGATGATCGCCGGCGCGGCCTCCTTCGCCTTCGCGAACAGGTCGCGCACGCGCGATGCACCGACGCCGACGATCGCCTCGATGAACTCGGCGGCCGAGATCGAGAAGAACGCGGCGCGAGCCTCGCCGGCGACGGCTCGTGCGAGCAGCGTCTTGCCCGTGCCAGGCGCTCCCGAGAGCAGCGCTCCGTGCGGCATGCGTCCGCCAAGGCGCTGGTAGCGCTCGGGATTTCGCAGGAAGTCGACGATCTCGGACAGCTCGGCCTTGGCCTCGTCGATCCCGGCCACGTCATCGAAGGTGACGCGGATCGTGTCGGGGTCCACGCGCCGCGCTCGCGAGCGCCCGAAGCCCCCGAGCGCGCCCATCGCCCCGCCTCCAGCCGCGCGGCGAGCAACGAGCACGAACAGCCCCACGATCAGCAGCGTGGGGCCGAAGCCGAGGAGCAGCTCAACGAGGAGCGACGTTTTCTTGGCCGTCGATTTGGCCGTGATCTGAACGCCCTTCTGGCTCAGCAGCGCAGAGAGCTGGGCGTCGTTCCAGAACGTCGGGATCTCCGTCCTGAACAGCGTCGTCGGCGTCGCGTGCTTGTCGCTCGGCGGGTAGCGCAGCTTGAACTTGAACGTGCCCTCGACTGTGTTGCCGGTCGAGGAGATCGACTTGACCTCCCCCGATTGGACCGCCTGCAGGAAGAAGGGGTTGAAGGACACGGTCACCCGCTGCTGCCCGGTCGAAGGCCGGAAAAGCAGCACCGAGAGCCAGTTCACGGCGATCAGGATGAGCACGAACCACAGGAACCCCGGCCGGCGGTGCGGCGGCGGGCGCTTGCGCGCCTGCTCGGGCATGCCGCGCCCGTCGGGAGCGGGCATGACCTGCCACCCGCGTTCATCGCGGGGCATCTGCTTGCGCGCTTCGCCCGACCCGGCGCTCGACAGCGCGGGGTCGTGTGCTGGATCCTCGGGCACAGCTGAATCCTAAGGGCAAGCGCGCTGATGC
Organism: Actinomycetota bacterium; assembly: GCA_005884115.1. GTDB lineage: Bacteria > Actinomycetota > Thermoleophilia > Solirubrobacterales > Solirubrobacteraceae > Palsa-744. The sequence continues at coordinate 983,404 of VAXW01000005.1, read as the reverse complement.
CCTACCGGCACATACGCGCGCTGCTCTTGCCACATCCCGCGTCGAAGGCGCGAGCGCTACCGCGGTCAGCGGCTGCCGGCCCGACGGACCGCTCGGCGCGAGTGTTCGCGGCGGTACGCGCCAGCCGTCGGAGCATCGTGGCCTCAGGCCCCGACCGGCACGACCGACGGTTCGGCGCCGCCGGGCCGCAGGAACATGAGAACTGCAACTACCAGCGACCACGCGAGCAGCAGGATGAATCCGACGAAGATGGCGGGCGGGACGGCGAAGGTTATGGCCATCACGATCGCCACCCACCCCAGCCACCGCGGCAGCAGCGCGCCGCGGAGGATCGCCAGGCCGTTGCAGAGGCCGAAGATCACGCCGCCGACGACCACCGGCAGGAACACTTCTCGGCTCACGAGGTTCACCGCCTGCGCGACCTGAGGCGTGACGTGGTCGATGTTGTGGGCCAGGCCGAATTCGATGCCCCCGCCGATGCCGGCGGCTCCCCCCATGAGCACGACGGCGCCCAGCGCGAGCGTCGCCAGCGGCTCGACAGCTGGCGTGCGACGGAGGTGGGCGCGCAGCGAGCCGCTGAACAGCAGGAAGGCGAGGAAGGCGATCGTGAAGAGGATGCCTGCGGTTTCGATTTCGGACGTGTGCGAGGAGTAGAAGTGCACCACCTTGAATGGGCGCGAATCGCCTTCCGGCGTTTCGCCGGGGCCGACGACGATGGCGACGACCGCGAGCACTGCCCAAGCGGCGCCCGTGAGCGGCGCGAAGCGGCTGTAGCGATCGAGCATCTGCTCCCCCTTCTTTGAAGTCGCCTTGGGTCCGACCTGGATCGGTTCGCGCCCGCGGGTGCGAATCCTGCCCCTGAGGCCGATCGACCCGCCGCGGAGCACCGCCTCAGGCGGATGCGTGAACGCGCTCGGCCTGCGCGGTCGCGAGCAACGCGCGGGTTGCGCCGGCGATCTCGATCACCGCCTCGCGGCAGGCGCGGCTCACGCCGCACGCTCCCGTGAAAGCGTGAATGAATCCCGGGAAACGCCGAAGCGCCACGGGCGTGCCTGCCGCGCGCAGCGCGCTCGCGTACTCCTCGCCCTCGTCCCTGAGCGGATCGAAGGCGGCGGTCACCACAAGCGCGGGCGCCAGACCGGACAGGTCATCGGCAAGCAGCGGCGAAGCGCGCGGATCGAGCCTGTCGGCAGCGTTGCTGCCGAGGTAGTTGTCCTCGAACCAGTCCATCTCTGAGTCGGTGAGCAGAAAGCCCTCGCCGAACAGCTCTCTCGAGCGCCGCCGCCGGGAGAAGTCTGTCACCGGATAGATGAGCAGCTGCACGGCCGGCGCCGGCCCGCCGTCGCGCGCGGACAGCTGCGCGACCACCGCCGCAAGGTTGCCGCCGGCGCTGTCGCCCCCGACGGCTACGCGCTCGCGATCCGCACCCAGCGCGCCGGCGCGCTCGCTGGCCCAGGCGAGCGCCCTGCGGGCGTCTTCGACTGCGGTCGGGAAGCGGTTCTCGGGCGCGAGGCGATAGTCGACCGCCAGGACGTGGACACCTGCGTGGCGGCAGAGCATCCGGCAGACGCCGTCGTGCGTCTCGAGGTCGCCGTAGGTGAACCCGCCTCCGTGGTAGTAGACGAGAAGCGGATGTGGCCCGCCGGGATCGATCGGCGTGTAATGGCGCGCGCGCATCGGAGGGTTCCCCTCGATCTCGAGCTCGCGCACAGCGCCCACACCGACCGGCCGGCCGGCGTAGATGGCCGCCAGCCGGCGGCGCTCGTGGCGCGCTTGGACAGGGCCCAGCGTCTCCGGCGCCGGCTCGCCCCGTCGCTCGAGCAGCGCGAGCGTGAGCTGCATCTCCGGCGCGAGCGTGTCGCCGTCTATCGTCACCGGCGGCTTGCCCGAGAGGCGCACCTGCACGGCCGGCGGGAGCGCCGCCAGCGCGCGCACGACGAGTTGTTCGAGGCGCTCCTGGGACGTCAGGGACACACGCTCACGGCTCACCGCGCAATCGTAGTTGGTAGAACGATTCCCGCATGACCTACGCCTCTGAACTCGTCGCGCTGCTCGCGGCGGGGCTGTTTGCGGGAGGTGCGGTGTTCGTGTCAGTCGCCGAGCATCCCGCCCGGACGGAGGCAGGGGCGAACGTCGCGCTGGCGCAGTTCCCCCCGAGCTACAGGCGCGCCGCCCCGTTGCAGGGCGGGTCTGCGCTCGTGGCGCTGGTCGCTGGGATCATCGCCGCCATCGCCGGCGGCAACTGGGAGTGGGCACTTGCGGCGGGCTGCGTCGGATCTGCCATCCCTCTGACCCTGCTCGTGATCGCGCCCGTCAACCGACGACTGATGAGCGACGCGGCGCAGCTCACCGATGCGGAGGCGACCGAGCTCTTTGCGTCCTGGGCCCGGCTGCATGCGCTGCGTACGCTCGCGGGACTTGCCGGGTTCGCGATCGCGGCGGCGATCGCTGTGTCGAGCTGACGAGGTGATCAGCCGGCCGTCCGCAGCATTAGTGGCAAGCCCGAGCGGCTCGCCGCGCGATCGCACCCGCCGCGTCGCCTCGCGGTCGCCCGCCTCGGCCGTGGGGGTAGGATCGGACTCACGTGGGCGTCCACGGATTATTCGAGACACATCTGACCGTCGCGGACCTCGAGCGCTCGGTCTCCTTTTACCGCGACGTCGTCGGACTGCCGGTCGCCCTCGAGCTGCCCGAGCGTGGCGCCGCGTTTCACTGGATCGGCCGGCCGGGACAGGCGATGCTCGGGTTGTGGTCGATCGGCTCGGCCCCGATGGGCATGCGGCTGCACGTCGCCTTCGCGATGGCGCTCGAAGACGTGCGCGCCGCTCCCGGCCGCCTGCGGGCCGAAGGCATCCAGCCGCTGTCCTTCTTCGGCGAGCCGACGGATGAGCCGAGCGTGATCGGATGGATGCCTGCTGCGGCCATCTACTTCGAGGACCCCGACAGGCACATGCTCGAGTACATCGCGATGCTCGATGCCTCACCGAAACCGGAGCTGGGCATCGTTCCCTGGTCGCAGCGGGGCTGACCGGCCGTGAGAATGTGACCGCCGCCGGCGTCGGGCTGGCGGCGGTCGGAAAACGTCTGTACCGCTCTACCGCTTTGGGCAGGGCACCCGGATCACCTTGGTGACGGTTATCGGCGGGATGCCGAATTCGCCGAAGCTGTTTGAACCGCCGAACGTCACTTCGACCTTTCCGAAGAAGCCGCCGTGCGGGCATTCGCCTTTTTTGGGAACGGTGCCGTAGGGGACCACTTTGCCGTGCTTGCGGAACGCCGCGCCGACCTTGATGTGGATCTTCCTGGCCGACGCGAGCGGAGCGCCCGGCACCGAGGCGACCGGCGGCACGAGCGTCTTCAGCTCCCACGAGTATTTGCCCGAGGCTCTGACCCAGTGCCCAGTCGAGACGATTTCAAGGCTCACGGGAGTCGAGCCGTGAGTAAAGAACAACAGGCCGCCGCCCGGTGCGAAGAAGGCCTGCAAGGTCGCTTCCTCGGGTACGCGTTCGCTGCCGAACGTCACTTCTCCGAGCACGCTGCCGGTCGGACTCGCGACGGCTTTCTTCGGGCAGCCGCTGGGGCCCACGGACTTGAGCGTCGCTTCGCTGCACTGGGCGAAGCCCTGCGGGTGGAGCTTGACGCCCTTCGGCAAAAAGACGTTCACGGCCGAGAGCGGCGGGATCCCGCCTTTGGGGTTCTGCGGCGTAGCGCCGTAGCCTGATCCTTCGATTTCGAAGGTGCTTTCGACAGCGGCGCCCTTGCCGTAGAAGTTCCCGGTGCCGGGGAAGCCGGGGATCGGGACCGCCTTGGCCTTGACCTTGATCGTCGGCGTGGGGATTTCTTCAGCCGACGCGACCGCCGGCGCCGCGAGAGCGATCAGGCCGAGTGCCGCGAAAAAGGCTGTGTGCGTACGTCTGGTTGGCTTCAGTCTCATTTGCGTCATATACCCGATCAAACACGCGCGCGACGCAACAGTTGCACACCGCGTCCCCGCAGGCTGTGGCTGGGGTGGGGCGATCATGGCTCGGGTGCGGAGCGATGCGGGTAAGCGAGAGCCTCGACCGCATTGGCAAACACTCGCCCCTCTATGATCTGCTCCTCACGAAGGACGAAGATGAGCCACGTGTCCGCGGCTACGCGAGCGTCGCTGCGCTCGCCGACTGCGCTGGGTCGGGTATGCGCAAGAACACGGCTCTCGTCGAGCTCGCGAAGCTCTACCGAGCTGATCGCCTCAGACCCATGGCGCTGCTGATCGGCTTCGCGCTCGATCAACATTGGTCGGTCGAAGGCTGAACCTATCGCTCGACGCCCGACTCCGAGGAGGCGTTGCCGAGGGCTTCCTCCTTGGTCAGGAAGCCGTCGTCGCGCAGGATGAGACCATCGCGAATCACGAACAGGTAAACCCAGCGATGCTCGACCCAGATCGAGCTGCGCAATCCCCTCAGTCGCAGCGTCGCGTCGAACATCACCCGATCTGGCGGCAGATCGACCAGCTCCTCCTCGCGCCACTCCCACTCCGACCAGTTCCTCGCCCACCCGTAGCAATACCTGCGCAGCGCCTCGAGCCCCTTCACGCGGGCGGCGCCCGGCAGGGCGCTTGACTCGGTCATCTCGAACTCGGGGTGGGTGAGCGCCAACAGATCCTCCACGCGATCGAGATTGGTCGCCTTTTCCGCGGCCTTGTGCCAGCCACGCACCAGCTCCGCGTTCTCGGACACCTCGGGCAGTATTCCCATTAGGATCGAGTGGTGCCCGACCGCCTCCACTTCACCGACTCCGACGAGGCAAACGAGCTGATCGCCTCAGATCCGATGGCGCTGCTGATCGGCTTCGCGCTCGATCAACAGGTGACCGTCCAGCAGGCGTTCCTCGGGCCGCAGCGCCTACGCGAACGGCTCGGGTCGCTCGAGCCGGCGCGTTTAGCGGCAACTGATCTGGAGCCGGTGTTCAGGCAGAAACCGGCGATCCACCGCTTCCCCGCGAAAATGGCGCAGCGCGTGCACGCGCTGGCCGCGCACGTGCGAGACGAGTACGGCGGCGAGGCAGATCGCGTGTGGAGCGAAGCGCCTGACGCAGCGACCCTGCGCGCCAACATCGCGGCGCTCCCGGGCTTCGGCGCGATGAAGGTGAAGGCGCTCGGGTCGGTGCTTGCGAAGCGCTTCGGCGTAGCCGCGGCGCAGGGCCTCATTCCAACGCATCCCACGCTTGGCGACGTCGACTCGCACGCAGCGCTCGAGTCCTACCAGGCGGCGAAGCGCGCCCACAAGGCGGAGTGGTCGAGGACGAAGGTGCGAGCGTAGCCGCGGCGATGCCTAGGCCGCGGCCGTCCCCGCCCGGCGCGATCTGGGCGAGCGCCTTGCGAGAATCGTGCCCCAGTCTTGATCGGCGATCGCGGCGGGCTTGGTGTCGTGGAGGAAGTCGCGCAGCAGGACGGAGAGCCCGTCGGGATCCTCGAGGTGGGGGAAGTGCGCGGCGTCGGGGAGCGTGCGGAAACGGCTATGCGGGATCGCGGCATGTGCGCGGCGCCCGTGCTCGAGCGGAATCGTGTGGTCGCGCTCGCCCCACACGATCATGGTCGGCATCGACTCGAGCAGGTACAGGCGGTCGGTGGCGCTCACGCGCTGGCCGTGGATGTCGATGACGGAGCGCAGCGTGTGCAGGAAGGCTCCGCGCGCATCGGCGTTCTCGAGCGGCGAGAGAGCGCGCGCGATCGCCTCCACATACACGCCGGACCCCATGCCGTGCTGGCGCATCGTGTGCCCTAGCGCTCGCAGCCGCGCGAGCAGTCGCGGGTGGATCGTCAGCGACAGAAGTCCTGAAACGCCGGGCAGGGCAGCGGTGCGCAGCATGGGACTGACCTCGTGTCCGAGGCCGCCGCTCGAGATCAGCACCAGGCGCTCGACGCGCTGGGGGAACTGGTAGAAGAACTGCATCGCCACCCCTCCACCGAGCGAGTGGCCGACGACGGTTGCGCGATCGATGCCGATCGCGGCGAGCAGGTCGCGGATGCTCGCGGCGTGCGCCCCCAGCGAGTAGTCGCCGCGCGGTGCGGCGGAGTCGCCGTGGCCGATCAGGTCGGGTGCGATCACGGTGTAGTCGCTGGCGAGGGTCAGCGCCACCGAGCGCCAGTGGCTCGAGGAGTTGAGCATGCCGTGGATCAGCACGACCGGCGGGCCCTTGCCAGCCACGCGGTAGATCACGTGTCGGCCGTGCAGCTCGATCTGCCACTCGTCGAACTGCTGCGGTAGCGCAGCGACGCGAGCCGGACGCGGAGCCGCCGGCGGCCGCTCTGCGGGCTCGGGGCTCTTCTGGCCGGACGTCAGCGCGCCACCTCGCGGCGCACCCTACCAAGCGCGCCTGCCATCGGAGCCTCGGGCGATCCCGGCGGGCCTGGCCACTCCAGGACCGCGCGCCTCACCCGCTGGCCGCCTGCCGCTGCACGCGTGGCCGCAGGAACGAGACCACGGCCTGCTCGACCGGCTCGGGGTCGTCGATAAAGGGCCAGTGACCGCTGTCGGGCATGATCACGAGCTCCTCGACGTCGAAGAACTCGCGCTGGCGTTCGGCGTACTGGACGCTCGCGTAGGGGTCCTTGGCTCCCCATACCACGAGCGCGGGCTTGGCCAGCGCCGCGATCGACGGACCGAGCTCGCTCGCCAGCCTGGCGGGGTCGCCGGTGGCGCGGTATAGCGCGAGCACGGCGCGGCGCGTGCTGCGGTCGAAGTCGTTGTACATCTTGTCGACGAACTCGGGTGGCAGGCCTTTGGGGTTGGAGCGCTGCATCGCTCGCCGCCATGCCGAGCGCGGTATCCAGGCGTTCACGAGCTCGCCGAGCACGGGGGTGCGCCAGCGCCGCGCCATCGTGTGCCAGCGGTAGCCAGGCAGCACGCCGACGTTGATGAGCACGACGCTCGCCCACGAGTCGGGATGCTCGAGGCCCCACGTCAGCCCGAAGGGCCCGCCGAAATCGTGCAGCACGAGGTGCGCTCGCTCGATGCCGAGCTGCGCCATGGCGCCGTGCAGGAAGCTCGCGTACGCCGGGACTTCGTATGGCAGCCGCCGCGGCTTGTCGGCCTGGCCGAAGCCCGGCATGTCGAGCGCCACCGCCCGGCCGAGGGCGCCGACGGCAGATACGAGCGCGGTCCAGTCGGTGCGCGAGCCTGGGTTTCCGTGCACGAACACGACCGCCTCGCGCTCGCCTTCGGGGCCGGCTTCGATCACGGGCGAGCCGATCGAATCGACCTCGACGCGGCCCGCCCTCATGCGCTCAGCCAGCGCGCGGGGTTCTCGACGAACACGGTGCGAACGACCTGGTCGTCCATCACCCCTTGCTCGCGCAGGGCGGGTACGACCTCGTCGAAGACGAGGGTCATCGACCACTTGCGGATCGCTCCCTGGCTCTCGAAAACGGCCTCGGCCTCGGGCGGGAACCAGTCGATGGTGGCGCAGTAGTCCTGCGAGATCATCAGCTTCTGCGCGTGCCCGCGCCGCAGCAGCTCGGCGGCGGTCGCGTTGCGGCGCTCGATCGGCAGGAACATCTCGAGCCCGTAGCGGTCGAGCCCGACGTAGACGCCCTTCTCGATCAGGCGCTCGATGTAGTCGACGTCGTCGGTGTCGCCGCAGTGCGCGATCTGCACGCGCGCGAGATCGACGCCCTCCTCCTCGAAGATCTCCACCTGGCGGGGCCCCGTGGCGACGGCGGGCATCGAGTGGGCCATGATGGCAGCGCCGGTCTGGAGGCTGGCGCGCGCGACGGCGCGGTGGATCTTCTCGACGTGCTCGGTGACGCCGGGAGCGTCCGCGGCGCACTTCAAGAACGCCGCCCTGATCTCGGTGCCCTGGATGCCTTCCTGAAGGTCCGAGACGAAGTGCTCGGCCATCACGTCGACGTCGCGGTTCTCGAAGTAGTGCGGCAGGTAGTCGTAGCTGTAGATGCCCGTGCATGGCACGATCCGCACGCCGGTCTGATCGGCGACCTCCTTCATGAAGCGGACGTCCCGCCCGCCGAACATGGCTGTCGGATCGACGATCGTCTGCACCCCGCGCTCCTTTGCGGCGCTCACCGCCGCAAGCGCGGAGTCGAGTTCGAGCTGCGCGTCGTAGCGGGCGGGCCACTCCGCGGCCACGGCCTCGTCGCGGAAGCGCACGTGCTCGTGCACGAGCACGACGCCGAGCTCATCCGATTGCACCGCGCCCTGCACGGTTTGTACGGGGGGCATACAGGTGCGCAATCTATAGAGGGAGCGCGTCGCCGGCTCGGCGCCGGCGGCGCGCTTTGAGTGATGAGTGCAGACGGCCGCTGCTGCCGGACCACCGGCAGCGTCGAAGTTCTCATCGGAGAGCCACGCTTGAAAGGAGCTGCGAATCGGCGGCTAGGCACGCGATGCGCGCTGCCGCGTGGGGCCAGGGGGCGAGGCAGCGCTCGTGTGGGCGCTAGCGTACGCGGACGATGTCGCTTCCTGCCGAGGGCTACCAGCTGAAGGGAATTTCGGCGAAGGCCTACGAGCACCCGGCCGACCGCGCGGCGACGGCGGCATTGAAGTCGATCCCGCACCTCGACACGGTGGTGGGGAAGATCATCGAGTACGGCTATGAGCGCGCGATCCGGCGCGGCGTGCTCGGCTCGGCGGTACGCCTGGGCGAGGATCAGCTTGCAGCCGTTTGGCGCGCGCACGCGCGCGCGTACGCGACGCTTGACCTCGAGCCGGTTCCTGAGCTGTACCTCACCCAGTACCCGATCGCGAACGCGCTGACGATCGGCGCGGGGCGGCCGATCGTGGTCGTCAACTCAGAGCTGGTGCAGTTGCTCGATGCCGAGCAGCTGCGAGGCGTGTTTGCGCACGAGGCCGGGCACGTGCTCTCGGAGCACGTGCTCTACCGAACCGCGCTCGTGATCGTGATGCGGCTCACGGCGCTACCGGGCATTCCACTGCCGCTGTTTCCGCTGCGCGCGGCGCTCATGGAGTGGTTCCGCGCTGCCGAGCTCAGCTGCGACCGCGCCGCTGCGCTGGTGCTGCGCGACCCGCTCGCGGTATGCCGCCTCTTGATGGTGATCGCAGCGGGCGCAGAGGCTGCGCAGCTCGATCTCGACGTGTTCATGCGGCAGGGCCAGGACTACCGCGAGAAGGCATCGCCCTTCGATCGCTTCTCGCGCCTGCTCATCGATCTCAACCTCACCCACCCGATGTCGGTACAGCGCGTTCACGAGCTGATGGAGTGGGTCAAGACGGGCGACTACGACCGCATCGTGGACGGCCAGTTCATCTCCCGCGATGAGCCGCTGCATCCACGCGCCGAGGCGAGCGACGCGGTCTCTCACTACGCGAAGCGGTTCCGCGAGACGTTCAACGATCTCGGCAGCTCGATTGAGGACGCCGGCCAGCAGCTCGCGGAGTGGCTGCGCAAGGCGCGCGGCGGGGATGAGTAGGCGCCCGCCGGGCGGCGCGCGCAGGCCGGCGAGTGCGCGTGTCGACTACGAGCAGCACGGTCGCACCTACACGCGGCACCGCCGAGCCGATCCGCGGATCGCGAGCCGCATTCACGCCGCGCTTGGCGACGCGCACACGGTTCTGAACGTCGGCGCGGGCACCGGTTCATACGAGCCGCGCGACCGCTGGGTGCTGGCCGTCGAGCCCAGCGCCACGATGCGCGCTCAGCGCCCGCCCGGCGCGGCGCCGGCGATCGCCGCGCGAGCCGAAGCGCTGCCGCTGGATGAGAACTCGGTGGATGCGGCGATGGCGTGCGTGACCATCCACCATTGGTGGGACCGGGCGCGCGGACTGGCCGAGTTGCGGCGCGTCGCGCGCGGGCCGGTCGTGATCTTCACGTTCGAGCTCGAGCGCCTGCCGGAGTGGCAGCGCCAATACCTGCACGAGGGGCTGGTCGAGGAGCTGCCGCGCTTCCCGGCACTCGACACGGTCGCCACGGCCCTCGGCGGGCGCACCCGCGTGGAGCGCATCGCCACGCCCGGCGACTGCAGCGATGGCTTCTTCGAGGCCTTCTGGCGACGCCCCGAGCGGCTGCTCGATCCTGCGGTGCGCAGCGCGCAGTCGATGTGGGCGCTGCTCGAGGAGGGAGCGGAGCGGCGCATCGTCGAGCGCCTGTCAGCGTCGCTTGCGTCGGGAGAGTGGGATGAACAGCACGGCCACTTGCGCGCCATGGACAGCTTTGACGGCGCGCTGGCGCTGGTGATCTCTGAGCCCGGCTGAGCGGCGCGCGGCTCTACGCGGGCACTGGGGAGGGCACCTCGGCGCCCTCGGAGCGCACGTCGGCGGCCTGGCGGCGCGAGAGCCACACTTGCGATCCTGCGCCGAGCAGCTCGGTGATCGAGTGGTCGATATCGGCGGCCACCAGGTGGGCGTCGGGAAGCGACGCGCGGTCGGCATACACGCCGAAGCAGGCCTGCTTGTGGACGGTCGTCATCCCGATCGAGACGGCGTGCTCCTCGGCGAGGGGCACGACCGGGTAGACGGCCTGCAGCGGGCAGCTGAGCATGTACAGCGGTTCGCTCGGTCCCGGGATGTTGGAGACGACGAGGTTGAACATGCGGGGACTGGCGACGATGCGGGAGATCGCGTGCTGGACGACCCCAGGGGTGTGCTCGGCGGCCTTGAGCGCGAGATCGGCCCCCTCGGGCTCCCCGTCGCGCTTGCGCTGGCTCATGGTGGCGTGCACGCGGTACAGGCGGCCGAGCGGGTCGGGCTCGTCGCACGGCAGGTCGGCGAACACGAACGAGATGTGATTGCCGAGCACGTCGCCTGGGGAGCGTACGTTGACCGGCACCATCGCCTTCAGCGGCGTCAGGTACTCGCCGCGGCGAATCATGCGCGCGCGGATGGCCCCAGTGACGGCAGCCAGCATCACGTCATTGACGGTCGTGCCGTACGTGCGCTTGACCTTCTGCAGGTCATCGAGCGGGCGCTGGGTCCAGGCCAGGCGGCGCAGCGGCGAGAGCGCGCCATTGATCGAGCTGGCGGGCGCGGCGCGCACGGCATGCCCCAGCGCCCGACCGATCCGAAGCGCCGCGCCTGCGGTCTGACGTGCGGTGTTGGCGGGCGCGCCGGCGGCGCGCATCGGCCAGCGCGCCAAGCCGAGCTGCTGCGAGACGAGATCGCGCATGCCTCGCAGCACCAGCCGCTCGCCGCTGGGCGAGGGAGCGGGTCGCCAGTCATCGGGCTCGGGAGCCGGGGACTCGGGCGTCGCGTCGAGCAGCAGCGAGCCCAGCTCGACGGCTGCGATGCCGTCGACCATGCAGTGGTGGGCCTTGCCGATGATCGCCAGCTGATCCTCAGAAGCTTCTGAGCAGACCCAGAGCTCCCATAACGGACGGTCGCGCCGAAGCGGGATCGACATGACTTCATCTACCAGCCGCGACAGCGGACCTTCTGCCTCGAACACGTGGCGATCGACGGCGAAGGAGTCGTCGTCGACCCACTCGGGAGCGTTCAAGCCGAAGGGAACGGGTGCCAGCTTCTGGCGATAGCGCGGGGCGCGGGCCAGGCGGCGCCCGATGTGATCGCGTAGCTCCTCGAACGCCGGGAACGCGCCATCAGCCGGTGGCGAGAACACGGCAACCCACCCGACGTGCATGTGTGCGGTCGGCGTCTCCACCGACAGGAAAGACGCGTCGAGACCGGACAGACGCGTACAGCCCATAACTCTCGATTCTCGTACCCACGGGGGCTCCGTGAAAACCCGAGAAGCCGCTATTCGCGGACAATTGTTTTACGCCTGGGCGCAGATCGGGCCGCTCCGTTCGGGGACCCCCGGCAATGGATCGACGTCACCGAGTTGCGCGGCCGACTTGCCTACGTCCAGATCGCCGACCCTGAACGCCTCCTGATCGAGTCAAGCCCGAGCAACGACGTCTCCGAGACGTACATCGCCCTGCCCTCGGGCCGCGCGCTGGGTCACCGCGTCGCTGTCTCGACGCCCTAGCGGCCCCACGCCTACCCGCCTTAGACATTGACCGCGGGACAACGCCGCGCCAACGCGTCGCACCCCATCGCCGCGCAAAGCGCGTCGACCATGAGAGCATTGACCCCGATGCGTGCCGAAGAGCTGCGTGCGGTCCAGGCCCCGCTCAAGGAGCGCTACCGTGGGGACCCGGAGGCGGCGGTCGTGACCTTGAGCGCGAGCGGCGAGATCGGGGAAGGCATCAGCTGCTCGGTGAGGACCGGTTCGGCGTTGTCGCGCGCAGGCTTGCACCCGGCCAGCGGTGGTGACGGAACGCTGCTGTGCTCGGGCGACATGCTGCTGGAGGCGCTGGTGGCATGCGCCGGCGTCACCCTGCGTGCGGTCTGCACGTCTCTTGCGATCCCGCTGGAGGGCGGAACGGTCTCAGCGGAGGGCGATCTGGATTTTCGCGGCACGCTGGGAGTCAGCAAGGAGGCCCCCGTCGGCTTCCGCGCGATCAGGCTCCATTTCGACCTCGTCAGCGATGCGGACGCCACGGATCTCGACGCGGCGCTCCGTCTCACCGAGCGCTACTGCGTCGTCCTTCAGACGATCCGGAGCTCGCCCGAGACGACCGCGTCGTATCGCACGCTCGGCGGGGTGAGCTGAGCAACGCGACAGGAGGGCATGCTGCGCAGCGATGTCACCTTGCGCCGGGCGCGGCGGCGCTGAGGCAACCAGACTGCCGGCTTGGTCGGGCACGACGCGGCGCCTACCAGAAGCGCCGCGCAGCCGGGTCTCTCAACGCCCCTTGGACGGACTCGTGCGTTAGCATCGCGCCGCTTGGAGCTTCCGCCGACGATCTCCGACTTCGAGCGGCGCGCCGCCGAGATCCTGCCACCGGGTCCCCACGGCTACTACGCCGGGGGAGCGAGCGATGAGATCACGTTGCGCGACAACGTCGCCGCTTGGCAACGGCTGGCGTTGCGACCACGCGTGATGGTCGACTGCAGCGAACGTGATCCCTCTATAACCGTGCTCGGTCGGCGGCATGCGCACCCGGTGATCGTCGCTCCCACCGCCTTCCATGCGTTGGCGACACCGGAGGGAGAGGCGGCCACGGCGCGCGGCGCGGCTGCCACCGACACTCCGTTCTGTTTGTCGTCGCTCTCGACCACTGGCGTGGCCGAGCTGGCGGCCCGAGCGCCGGCGGCGAGACGCTGGTTTCAGGTCTACGTCTTCAAGGACCGCGCGGTGACAGAAGAGATGGTGGCCGCGGCGGTCGAGCACGGCTATGAGGCACTCGCGCTCACGGTCGATCTACCGGTGTTCGGCATGCGAGAGCGCGATATGCGCTCGGGCTTCGTGGTAAAGCACGCCACGGCGGTCCCCAACCTCGCCGCCGCTGGCGCGCGCGGGTCGCTCAGCCTGCAGGACGTAGGGGCGCTGATCGACCCGTGCCTCACATGGGACGACGTCGGCCGCTTCGCCACCGACAGCGGCCTGCCGGTCCTGGTCAAGGGTGTGCTCACGCCCGAGGACGCGCGCCGCGCCGTCGACAGCGGCGCCGCCGGGATCGTCGTGTCAAACCACGGCGGGCGCCAGCTCGACACCGTGCTCTCGGGCGCCGATGCTCTCGGGCCGGTCGTCGACGAGGTAGGGGGCGAGCTCGACGTGCTGGTCGACGGCGGCATCCGCCGCGGCACCGACGTGATCAAGGCGCTCGCGCTTGGAGCACGCGCCGTGATGATCGGCCGACCGGTGCTGTGGGGTCTGGCGGTGGGGGGCGAAGAGGGCGTACGCCGAGTGCTTGAGCTGCTGCTGGCCGAGCTCGACACCGCGCTCGCGCTCGCTGGAGCGCCACGGGCAGCGGAGCTGGATCGCAGCTGGATCCAGCCGGGGCCCTGGGCGGTCTCCTAGGCAAGATCTCCCGCGACGTCGCCTACTCCGCCAGCCCCACGGCTTTGAGTGTTGGCCCAGATAGCTCCGCGGCCGCGGGCTTCGACGCCGGCCCGCCGCGCCTGGAGCGACCCGCTCCTACATGTGGCCGCCTGACATCTCGTTGCCAGACGTCTGCATCGCGCCCAGAGCGATGGAGTGATGGACACCGTGCCACCAGTTGTATGCGTCATCGTGAGGGGCACCGACCAATGCAGCGAGCAAGCGGCCATCGTTCATCGTCCAGACGACGTGGTAGGCCGAGTTCGAGAAGACGCAGAACAACCGACCCGCCGCCTGCTCGTCGCTGACGCTGCCCGACTGCAGCTGCGCCAGCGAGTAGGAGCGGTGGTGTTCGTAGTTGTGATTCCAGCTGACCTCGCCGTTTGTCTTGTCTGGCGCGCACTCCCCGAAGTTGGTGGCGAACTGGCCCCCATTGAGCGACCTGACCTCGCTCACGTACGCCGTGTAGAGCGCGGTCAGCGACGGGAACGTCTGAAAGGTGACCCGTTCAATCGCGAACGCCGGCTGCCTGCACGTCACCATCGAGGCGCTCTGGGCCCGGCAGCTCGACGGCGGCAGCAGCCCCTTTGCAGTCGTGCTCTGGTTCGTGCGGGCGAGCGCCTGCAGCAGGGGGCTCCGCACGGGCGCGGGATGAGAGTTTTTCCCTGAGCCTCCCGTGGCGACCAGCACGCCGACGACGGCTCCCACGGCGACGAGAGCCGCGAGCAGCGCGAGCCACGCCCTGCGACCGCGCAGTGCTCCGGGCCGCCGAGAACGCGGGCCCATAGGCTCGCCCCGCTCGCCAGGCTCATCGCCCAGAACGGTGGGAGGTGCACCGCTCGTGGGCGGCTGGGCGGGCTGCTGCACGTCCGGGGGGCCGGCGCCCGTGCCACTGACACGCAGCGGCGGCGCAGCCGGAGGCCGAGGCGCGAGGTCGGCGTCGGTGTGTGGCGCCTCGGCCAGCGGGACCGGAGGCGAAGGGGGCTCGCGCTTGAGCACGGTAGGCGGACCGAAACCCGGATCCTTGTGGGAAGCGAGCCCTTCCGAGCGCTCACCGCCGTGCAAGGCCTCGCGGGCCTCGGCGATAAAGTCGTGGCAGGTGCCATACCGCTCTGCCGGGTCCTTGGCGAGTGCGCGCCCGATGACTTGGTCGATCGCGGATGGAAGTTCGGGACAGATCGCGCTGGGAGGAGTGGGCAGCTCTTCCACGTGTGCCCATATGACCGCTGCTTCGGCGTCCTTCTGGAACGGCACGTTGCCAGTGAGGCACTCGTAGAGCACGCAGCCGAGCGAGTAGATGTCGGTGCGGCCGTCCACGGGCTTGTCCTGGATCTGCTCGGGAGCGATGTAGTCGATCGTCCCCACGAACTGCCCCGTCGCCGTGAGCCCGCTGCGCGACAGCGTGTGCTTGGAGATGCCGAAGTCGGCTAGATAGACGTGGTCGGGGTCGTCGTCAGCGCCCCTTTCGACGAGGAAGTTGGCCGGCTTGACGTCCCTGTGCACCAGCCCGCGCCGGTGCGCGGCGTCGAGGGCGCGAGCCGCCTGTCCGATGAGCAGCAGCGCCTGTGCCGGAGTGATCCGTCCCTGGGCCTTGAGGATCGCGCGCAGGTCGGCACCGGACACGTAGCGCATGGCGATGTACAGCAGGTCTTCGGCCGGCCCCACGTCATAGATGGGGATGACGTTGGGGTGGTTCAGCGAGGCGGCGATCCGGGACTCCTTCAGGAACCGCGCGCGGAACGTGTCGTCGGTCGCGAGCTCGGGGGCGAGCACCTTCAGCGCGACCGCGCTTCCCAGGCGCCGGTTCTCGGCTTCGTAGACGACGCTCATCCCGCCTCGGCCCAGGACCCCTCGCAGCCCGTAGCCGGCGAAGTCCTCTCCGACTCGCGGCAGGGTGAGCGTCACGACCCTCGCCATCCAACCCGCAGCGTGGAGCAGCCGTCAATCGGGCGGCAGGCCATGCCAGCGCGGCTCGAATGGCGCTGCTCGTGAACTGGCGCTGTTGAGTGCCCCCGGCGGGTCATAGCCCAGCGGGAGGATACGGGCTCGCCTACGCGTTGTCCAGATTTGCGCACGTTTTGCGAGGTTCGTGTCGGTTCGTCGCCCCCAGGCGACGACGCCTCCTTCGTGCTCCATTTGCGGTATGACTCCCGCTCGAGGGCAACCCGAACCGACAGGCGCGGAGAAGGGGGCTGTAATGGACGCAGACCAGCCGGAGCTCGCGAGCCGTCGCCTGGCCGTTCATTACGTGCTCTTGGCGCTCGCGAGCGTCCTCGTGTTCGCGTTCGTCGTCTCGGCCGGTCGCAATCGGCATGCCGAGCCGCAGATCGCTGGCGGCTACAACGTCGAAGCGGGAGCAGCCTGCCTGGGAAGCCAGATCGAACTGATCCAGTCGGGCAGCTTCGTCGCGATCTCCAACGCGCACTCCACCCTCAGCGGCGCGCTGAGGCTCAGGCATGGGCAGCTGAGCGGTAGCGTCCACTGCCTCAAGGCGCCCGCCCAGCGGCTGCAGGGGCGCGTGCGCTCCGGACGTCTGACGGGCTCGCTCGGAGCTGAACCGCTCATCGCCCAGTTCAAGCGCGAAGCGCCTCCCCCCGGGGCGCCCAAGCCGCTGGCCCCCGGCTCGGTGGGTGGCGTGTACCAGCTCGCGCCGACCTCGTCATGCCTTGGTGGCGTCGTGACGCTGAAGGGCTCGAGCGGGAGGCTGAGCGCCCTTTCTGGCAAACAGGTCCGCGGCATCCTGCGCTACCGCGACGGCGTGGTGTCCGGCACGGTCAGGTGCAGCGGCGGCGGGCAGCGGCGATTCTCCGGCACCGCGGCTGGGCGCACGCTGGACATCATGCTCCTGCCGAGCGCTCCGGCCGCGGCGGGCGGCAGCGCCCAGGCCGCCCGCGGAGCAGGGGCCGAGCCGGCGGCGACCGGCGAAGAACACGTGTCAGCGACGCGGCAGCGCACGTCCGATGCGACCGTTGCGGCGTTCTTCCTCGCAGTCATCGTGGTGATGCTGTTCGCGCGGCTGTGTGGCAACGCGATGCCAAGGATCGGGCAGCCGCGGGTGATGGGCGAGGTGATCGCGGGGATCCTCTTGGGCCCGACCGCTTTCGGCGCCATCGACCCGGGGCTTCAGTCGCGGATCTTCGCATCGGACATCGTGCCCTACATCGGCGTCGCCGCAAACCTCGGGCTGATCTTCTACATGTTCCTCATTGGCCTGGAGGTCGACCTCGGCCAGCTGCGCGGCCGCGTGCGGATGACGTTCGCCGTCTCGAATACCGCGCTGCTGATTCCCCTGATGTCTGGCCTGCTCGTGGCGCTCCCGCTCTACCGTCTGCTGGCGCCCGACACCCGCTTTCTGGCTTTTGCGCTGTTCGTGGGGATCTCCATGTCGATCACTGCCTTCCCGGTGCTTGCGCGCATCGTCTCCGAGCGTCGCATGCTCAAGCGGCCGCTCGGCTCCCTGGCGCTCTCGGCGGCCGCTGTGGACGACGTCTCCGCCTGGTTTTTGATCGCGCTAGCCACAGCAGTGGCCGGCGCGGGCAGCGGTCTCGCCGTGCTGCGCACGATCGGTTGGGCGCTCGCCTTCTGCCTCGGCATGGGACTGCTGGCACGGCCCCTGCTGGCGCGCGCGGCGGTCGCCTACGACGAGGTGGGGCGGCTCCCGGGCACCTGGATCACGATCATCTTCGCCGGGATCCTGCTGTCCGCTTTCGTGACGGACCAGATCGGGATCGCCGTGATCTTCGGCGCTTTCGTGATGGGGCTCTCGATGCCCCGCCACGCCGCATTGAACGAGGACGTGACCAGACGAGTCGAAGACTTCGTGCTGACGGTTCTGCTGCCCCTGTTCTTCGCCTTCACCGGGCTCCGCACCAATGTGGGGCTGCTCGGCAGCACCCAGCTCGTCCTGATCACGCTCGCGCTGTGCGCGATCGCGATTGCTGGTAAGTACGGGGGGACGGTGATCGCCTCGCGGGTGGTTGGCCTGCCGTGGCGAGAGTCGGGTGTGCTGGGCGCGCTGATGAACACCAGGGGGCTGACCGAGCTGATCGTGCTCAACCTCGCACTGAGCATGGGCGTGATCTCGCAGGCGCTCTTCACCGCGCTGGTGATCATGGCGCTCCTGACCACGTTCATGGCCGGCCCGATCCTGCAACTGCTCGACCCGCGCAACTCGCTTGGCGAGGCGCCCGAGACGGAGCTGGCCGCGGCCCGGGCGCAACAGGCGCCGGATGAGAGGCGCATGGCGCCGGAGCGCTCCATCCTCGTCGCTCCGCAGACCGACGCGGCGCTGGGACAGCTGCTCGCGCTCGCCAAGCCGCTGGCCCACTCCGAGCCCGCGCGCGAGCTGATCCTGGCGCGACTGGTGACGCCGCCGCTCGGCGCAAGCGCGCGCGCCGGCCTGGCCACCGACGCTCACCGGCTGCGGGAGTCGAGCGAGCGCCTCCAGCGGGCCAGGCGCGAGCTCCTCGACGCCGGTCTCGCCGCGCGCGCCGTCGCGTTCACGTCGGCCAACCCCGGGCGCGATCTCACGCGGTTGTCTCGTGACGAGAGGATCGACCTCGTGCTGCTCGACGGGCGCCGGCCGCTGCTCGGCGAGGGGGTGCCACGTGAGGACGTCGGCACGGTCCTGCGCGATGCCGCCTGCGACGTGGCCGTGCTTGTCGCCAACGAGGACGCGGCGATCACCCCCGGTCCGGATCGCTCGGTGATGGTGCCCTTCGGCGGCGCAGACTACGATTGGGCGGCGCTCGAGCTGGCCACCTGGATCGCCGCCGCGACTAGCGCGCCCCTGCAGCTGCTCGGGGCCTCGAGCAGCCAACCGGACGGAAAGGACGCGGGCGCGCTGTTAGCCAACGCATCGCTCGTCGTGCAGCAGTTCGCCGGCGTGAGCGCCGAGCCGGTGCTCGTTCCCCCCGGGCGCCGTGGCATCGTCTCTGCCACCGGCAGGGCGGGGCTGGTCATCGTTGGCCTCTCGGAGCGCTGGCGCCGGGAGGGACTCGGCTCTGTGCGCGGCGCGATCGCCCGCGCGGCGCGATCGCCGATCGTGTTCGTGCGTCGTGGCGAGCGCCCCGGAGCGCTGGCGCCCTCAACCGAGCTGTCGCGATTCGGCTGGTCGTCCGCGGCAATGACCTCCGTCGGCTCAGCGGGCGCCCGGGACGCGGTGAACCCCTGATGGGCTTGGCAGATCGCGCAGCTCAGCCGGCAGCCGGTGCACCGAGGAGAACTCCCGCGCCAGCTGCGGCACGGGGCTTCGCTCGTCGGGCGGCTGGAACACCGAGATCGGCAGCGGCTGATACTCAGGCGCCACAGACCAGTCGGTCGACCGGAACTCACCGGCGTTCTCGATCCAGCTGAGCGAGAGCAGCGGCAGGATCACCACCTTCGTCCAGATGGCGAGCGTCCAGGCGATCCAGTAGAGCAGCACGGCCTCCGGGTTTGTCAGCCCCACTTTCAGGACGTGCGCGAGGATGTAGACGAGCACGAACTCGCCGGCAGCGAGAGTGAACGTCAGCCACGGCGGCTGCCAGCGGATGATGAGCGGGTAAAAGCCCGTGTCGAGCGCAACGCCAAGCACGAAGTAGACCCCGATCAGCACGATCCATCCCTCGTTGCTGGTGACGATCGAGATCACCGTCGCGATCAGCGCAGGCACGATGAGGATCGACCAACGGGTCTGAACGCGGCCGAGGACGGTGGGACACATCGCGCCAGATCCGCCTAGGCCAGCTGCTCGGTCGGCCTGACTCGGCGCAGCGCCTGCGCGACGTCGCGGCCCATGGAGACCTGCAGCCCTAGTCGAGAGGGAAACGAGCGCTTTTTCAGGCGCTCCGCGCGCGCGCAGTCGGCGACAAAGCGGCGCGAGATGAACTTGAGCCCGGCAATCGTGTCCCCGTGCGGGATCACGTTGTTCGCGATCAGGCCCATGCAGCACAGGCGGGAGTCGTGCCTGTCCAACCCGGGAACCCCACAGTTGCTCTGGAGCCGCAGTCTCCCGTCGACCACCGGCACTCGGTAGAACTCGACCAGCCGGCGCAGTAGCGGAATCGTGAGCGCCGATTTGTTGAAGCCCGTGCCCGCGATGACGCCCGTCACGTCGAGCCAGCCGGGGTCCTCCCCCTGGCGGCTCGAGACGTGGATCCTGAGACCGGCATCGCCCGGGCTCACCTCATCGATCTCGCCCACGAGGGCGGCGAATCGGCCTTCGCTCTCGCCCTGCTCGATCTTGCTGATCCACTGGCGGCGCTCCGGTCGCGTGCCGCGCAGCACGTCGCCCAGGAATTTCACGCGCTCGTCGAAAGGCAGCGATACGTAGGCGTCGATGCCCCGCGACTCGAATAGACAACGAGGCACGTTGAGATCCTGGGTCTCCGGCTGGGGAGTGCGCGTGAGCGCCAGCACGGACCCACCGGCGTCGAGGATGTTGGCCCACTCGTTGACCGAGGCTATACCTGCGCCCAACACGACGTAGCGCCCGCCCGCGGCGTAGCGCTTGGCTTCGTAGGCCTGGACGATCCGATCGGCGCATGCCGGGTCCTGGCGCGCCTTCGCGAGCGTCGGGGGAAAGGACAAGGGCCCGTGGCCCGGGGCCAGCATCACGTGCTTGGCGCGGCCGACGAAGTTCGCCTCCTCGTCGTAGAGCACGAAGTGGGGAACCGGCTGCAGCTCGCGCTGCAACCACCCGACGCGCGTCGGCACGCGCGCGTCGTCCCAGGCCAAGCGTCGCTGCACAACCGTCGCCTCGGTGAGGATCTCCGGCACGCCGGGGTTGTATTTGCGCCGGATCGAGCGCCAGAGTGGCGAGGGCGAGCGGTGTGACCAGGCGTCCAGCTGCGCGAACGTCGGCCAGTCAGGCGCAAGGAAGTGCGACTCGGACTCAGAGCGCAGGACGGTCTGTCCAAGGTTGTGGGCGAACTGCTGGTAGGTGCCCACCGGGTTGGGGCTCGGGCCGAAGATCGAGATCTCGCGGTTCTCGAACCCGAGGTAGCGGGCAGTCGTCAGCACAAGCAGCGAGCCAAGCCCGTCGCCAACGACGGCGATGACGGAGTCCCGTGGAGCGCTCGCGGTCAAGCTGAGCGCAGCCTAATGCGTTTGCCGCCCACAGGGCAAGCCAGCCGCCGCGTGCGTGAGAACCTCCCGCGAAATGTGTGCCGAGCCGGTGAATCTAGCTCGCGCTATGCTGACCCGCGCGATGGCGGAGCTCGTCCTCGAAATCGTCGAGGGTCCGGGAGCGGGCCGGCAGCTCGCCCTCGACAGCGCGGTCGTGATCGGGCGCGCGCAGGATGTTGACTTCGTCCTCGAGGACGACCAGGTCTCACGCCACCATGCGCGCGTCACGCCGTCCGTGGATGACTCCGCGGTGATCGAGGACCTCGGCTCTGCGAATGGCACGTTCGTGAACCACAACGAGTTGCACGGCCCGACCCGCGTCGACCCGTCCGACGAGCTTCTGCTTGGCGTGACAGTGATGGAGCTGCGCTCGAGCTCACAGGTCTCGGAGCGACCGACGGTGAAGCGGCCGGTCCCGCCCGCGCTCGCGCAGGCACCCCGCCCACCCGACTACGTGGATCCCGAGGCGGTCGATGCGGTGGTTGGCGAGAGCCACGGCTCCGGCGCCGCTCGAGAGCTCGAGAAGTACCGCGACGTACGTGTGCGCCGCAGAGCTCAGCTCGCGCCACTCGCCTTGCTGATGCTGATCGCGCTGGCGCTCATCATCTACTTCGCCGTGCGCTGACGGGCGGGCGACCGATCGGCCGGCCGCTACCCTCAAGATCCCGGGCAGCCGGGGCTAGCGCTGGGCGAAGTAGATCACCAACGCGAGCGCGGTGAGCAGCGCGGTGCCGAACGAGAGCGCAACCGGCAGCCACGAGCGCGACGCCAGCCCTCCCCCTCGGCGCACTGAGGGGGGCAGAAACGCGCCAACCTCGACCGACAGCGGCACGACAGCCGCTGGCGGCGACTCGAGCGGGGCGGCGAGCGCCTGCGGCGGGTCGTGCGAAGACGCAGGCTTGAGAACCTCATCGGGAACGCTCCTGAACCGCGTCAGATCGGGCTCGCCGTGTGCACGCGCGCGCGTCTCCTCCTGAGCAGCGGCGATCTGCACCTCGAGCACGGAGACCCCGAGCGTGACGCGGTCCCCGTCTCGCAGGCGCGTGGGCGCGTCGATCTGGCGATCGCCCACAAACGTTCCATTGGTCGAGCCGAGATCGTCGACGACCAAACCGTCGGCCTCGGGACGAACCTCAAGGTGCCGGCGCGAGAGCTCGGGATCATCGATCACGACGTCCGTCTGCTGACGACCGACTGTGAGCGTGCGATCGACTACGATCACCTCGCCCGCAAGCGGTCCGGAGATTACGCGCAGACTGGCCACTGGCGCGCGTAGCCTAACGCGGCGGAGCGTACGCCGCAATGCTCTCCCCTGCTAAACCTCGCACGATGTCAGAGACCGCTCACGATGGCAGCGGCGCGACCGGTGGATCGGGTGAGCAGCTCGATCCTTTGATCGGCACGGCGGTCGGCGCCTACCGCATCTCCTCGCTGCTCGGGATCGGCGGCATGGGACGGGTCTACAACGCGCTCGCCGACGACCACAGCCCGGTTGCGCTCAAGCTGGTGCGCAAGGAGCTGGCGCGGGACACCGTCTTTCGGCGACGCTTCGATCGCGAGGTGCGTGTCGCGCAGCGGATAGCCAACCGCCACGTGGTGCCCGTGCTGGACTCGGGCGAGCACGATGGCGTCCCATATCTGGTGCAGCGTTTCATCCAGGGCGGCTCGCTCGCCGACAGGCTGCGTCGCGAGCAACGCTTGGAGATAGGAGACGCCCTTGGGATCTGCGCTGACGTAGCCGATGGTCTCGACGCGGTCTTCGCCGCGGGTCTTGTGCATCGCGACGTGAAGCCGGCCAACATCCTGCTGGAGCTCGACGGCAGCGCATTGATAACGGACTTCGGGCTCGCCAAGGACAGCGATGCGACCCAGCTCACTCGCACCGGACAGGCGCTGGGGTCGCTCGACTACATGGCGCCAGAGCAGATCCGTGGTGAGGACGTCGGCGCCGCGACCGATGTCTATGCGCTCGGGTGCGTTGTCTACCAGTGCCTCTGCGGCAGCCCGCCGTTTAGCGGGGCTCGCGGCATGCAGTTGCTCTGGGCGCAGCTGCAAGACGAGCCGCGCGACCCGTGCGATGAGCTCCCGCACGCGCCGCCGGCCCTCGGCCCGGCCGTCCTGCGGGCGCTCGGCAAGGATCCTCGGACCAGACCCCAGAGCGCCAAGGAGTACGCGCGCTCGCTCCATGAGGCGGCAGGCGTGGCGGAGCACTCCCGGCAGTCAGATTAGCCGGCGCTCGGCATTCCCGATACGTGCTCTCGCCACTCGAGTGCGAACAGCTCGTGTTCGCCGTGAAGACCTCTGAAGTGATGCTCGCCGCGTGAAGTAAAGCGGAAGCCGGGGGTGGTGCGCGTGTACTCCCTGACCTTCGCAGAGACGACGATCTCCGCGCCCGCGGCCTCGGTGGCTATTCGTGCCCCCAACAGCACGTTGCGGCCGTAGAGATGCTCCTCCTCGCCGATCACGAATCCAGTGTGCACGCCCACGCGCAGCTGGATAGGTGGATGCTCGCCGCTCTCCGTTGTCGTCGCGAACGCCCTCTGCACCTCGATCGCGCAGTACAGCCCGGCGTGCGCGCTGTCGAACACGATCAGGAAGCCATCCTCGTGCTCGCCTGCGATGTGCCCGCCGTTGCGCGAGGCGATGCTGCGGAGAACCAGGCGCTGGTCGTCCACAATTGCTGCAACTCGCTCCGCTGTGAGCGCCTCGCGGATCGTTGCGAGGTTCGCGATCTCGCAGAACATCAGCGTGATTGCGCCGTCGGGAGAACTGTGCTCGGCGAGCGGTCCCGCGCCGGAGTCTTCCAGCGCCGAAGCGATCACGTCGATCGAGGTCAGCTGCGTCATGCTGGACGTCAAGCCACCCCGGGCCCGCCCTCGCCAGCAGCACTCGGGTGTCGCCCCGCGGGCGCCAGGCGCTGCAGACGCGTCCCGGCGAAGTCCGACCTCTCCGCTCTGATCACATGCATGACCGCGTTGATCAGGGCCAGATGGGTGAAAGCCTGCGGGAAGTTGCCGAGATGGCGGCCGCTCCGTGGGTCGATCTCCTCGGCGTACAGCCCGAGCGGGCTCGCGTAGGAGACCAGCTTCTCGCACAGCATGCGGGCGCGCTCCGCCTCCCCCATCTCGCAGAGGGCCGAAACCAGCCAGAACGAGCAGATCGTGAAGCTGCCCTCCTCGCCGGAGAGGCCGTCGTCGGTCTCGTCGGTTCTGTAACGCAGAACCAGACCGTCGTCGATCAGCTCCGTTGCGATCGCGTTCACCGTGGCCACCACGCGCGCGTCGCGTGGCGGTAAGAAGCGCACGAGCGGCATCAGCAGCACCGATGCGTCGAGCGAGTCGCCCCCGTAGTGCTGGGTGAACACGCCGCGCTCATCGACAGCCCGCTCGCAGATCTCGGAATGGATCTCCGCCGCTGACTCGCGCCACCGGGCGGCGAAGCGATGATCTTCGCGCAGCGTCGCAAGCCGGGCGCCGCGATCTACCGCCACCCAGCACATGAGCTTCGACGAAGTGAAGTGCTTGGGCTCGCCGCGCACCTCCCAGATCCCGTGGTCGGGCTCCCGCCAGTGCGCGAGCGTGCTCTCGACCTGACGCTTGATGATCGGCCACAACCTCTCCGGCAGCTGGTCGCGTGACTTGGTGTGCAGGTAAATCGAGTCGAGCACCGCCCCCCAGAGGTCGTGCTGGCGTTGGCGGTAGGCGTTGTTGCCCACGCGAACCGGTCGGGCGCCTTCATAGCCGGAGAGATGGTCGAGCACCTGCTCTGCGAGCTTCGCCTCGCCATCGATCCCGTACATGATCTGGAGCTCTCCCTCCGCGGCCTCTGCGAGGTCCGCCACGAAGTAGAAGAAGTCGTTTGCCTCCCAGTCGAAACCGAGCGTGTACAGCGCCCATAGCATGAACGTCGAGTCGCGAATCCAGCTGTATCGGTAGTCCCAGTTCCTCTCACCGCCCGGAGTCTCCGGAAGCGAAGTAGTGGCGGCCGCGACCATCGCACCCGTCGGTGCATAGCTCAGTCCCTTCAGTGTCAGCGCGCTGCGCTGCAGCAGCGCCCGCCAGGGATGGTCAGGAAAGGTCCCCCGCTTAAGCCACTCCCTCCAGTACTGGCCCGTGCGGGTCAGCCGCTCATCGGCCTCATGGCAGCTCGCGGGAAGCGCGTGACTCGACCAGCCAAGTGCGACGAAGGCAACGTCGCCTTCGCGAAGGACCGTGCGCGCGCGGGCGCGCGGACCCTCGAACCCGACATTCAGGTCGGTAACAAGCCTCAGCTCCAAGTCCATGCCCTCCGAGGAGGCGAACGCGTCGTGGTAGCTGTCGCCTGCATAGCGCCACTCGGCTGCCAGTCCGCCGTAGTCGAACACAGGCTCGCAGTCAAGGTGTATCTCCGCCCGGCCCTGAACACAGCGGACGGTGCGCACGAGAACGTGTTCCGCCTCATAGTCGGTGGGCGAGCGCCGGTGAGTGGGAGACCGCTCGGTTATGTGGTACCAGGGCCCTACGCACAAGGCATCCTTGACGATCACCCACCCCATGCGCGTCTCCCAGCTTGTCTCGAGCACCATCGTGCCGGGTATGTAGCGGACTCCGGCGGGCACGCTGACATCCGCTGGCCCGAGACGAAAGCCGCCCGCATCGCGGTCGAGGATCGAGCCGAACACGCTAGGCGAGTCCATTCGCGGCAGGCACAGCCACTCCACATTCCCGCTGGGAGCGATCAGCGCGCACGTCTCGCAGTCCGACAGGAACGCGTAGTCGGCGATCTGCGGAAAAGGACTCAGCGCAGGCTCGTTGTCGGCTCGCGGTGGGCTCATCGCCGGCGCCCCGTCATCATCCCCCTTCAAGGCTACCGTGACGGCTTGCACCCGACTCGGTGGCAGACGAGCGCTCTTTCTTTGCGGGCCAATGGCCTGGCGTGCACGATCCGCCACACTGCAGAAAGACGCATGGCCGACGTAACCGCCCCGTTCCTGCTTTACCCGGACAGAGCCGGCAACGAGCACGTCTTCCCGCTCGAGGGAGAGCGAGCGATGACGATCGGACGGGGTGACGACGCCGACCTGCGACTGCCATGGGATCGCAGCGTATCCCTCGTGCACTCCGAACTGGTGCCCGCGGCAGGGCAGTGGCTGATCGTGGACGACGGTATCTCGCGCAACGGTACGTTCGTGAACGACCAGCTCATCGGAGGACGCCGGCGGCTGCGTCATGGCGACGTGGTCAGGGTCGGCGCTACGTCGCTCTCCTTCAATGATGCGAGGGTGGAGCGCAGGGGTTCGACCACGATCGCTGACTCGATCAGCGACACCGGAGTGGTTTCGCTGCTGTTCACGGATCTCGCCGGGTCCGCCGCGCTGCTCGATCGCCTGGGGGACGATGCGGGCGAGCGCATGCTTCGCGAGCACTTCGCGGTGTTGCGCAAGGCAGCCGCAGAGCTGGGCGGGCGCGAGGTGAAGAGCTTGGGCGACGGCTTGATGATCGGCTTCTCCAGCGCGCTGGCAGCAGTGAGATGCGCGATCGCGATGCAGCAGCGTATTGCCGCTCGCAACGCTCAGGGCAGCGGCGAGGCGATCGGTCTGCGGATCGGCTTGAACTCCGGGGAGGTGAGCAGCACCGGCGATGACTACTTCGGTACGCCCGTGATCGTCGCCAAGCGTCTGTGCGATGAGGCGAGGGCCGGGCAGATCCTTCTTTCCGGCGTCGTGCGGGCGCTCGTCGGTAGCCGGGGGGGCTATCGCTTCACCGACCTTGGCGCCCTCACGCTCAAGGGGCTGGCCGACCCTGTCTCGACGTTCGAGCTGGCCTGGCGCTCTTCCACGCTCCAGGAAAGCTCGCCGCGAGGTCAGATGACCTAGAGCTAGCTGCTTTGCATGCTGCGCTGCTCCATAGCCGCCTTCCATGCAGCGACGCCGGTGCCAAGGCCGAGCTGGCCGTGCGTGATGCCGATACAACGGTCCTCGACGAACAACAGCCCGGCGTCACAGGCGATCCGGCGGGCCTCATCAGAGACAATCCCCGTCTGGATCCACAGGCACCGTGCCCCGGCATCGACCGCGTCAAGCGCTATCGCCGGCGCCTCCTCAGCCGGACGGAAAACGTTGACGACATCGATCGGGACGGTTAGTGCGGACAGCGACGCGACGCATCTCTCCCCGAGGATCTCCTCCTCAAAAGGATTCACCGGCACGATCCGGTAGCCGCAGCTCTGTATGTAGGCGGGAACAACCGCTCCCGGCTTCGGCCAGCTGCTCGAGCACCCCACGACGGCGATCGTCGAGGTCTCCTTATAGACACGGCGAAGGCTCTCGTCGGAGAGCTCGATCATGAAACACGCTCCCTTACCAGTCCCTTGAGCAGCCCCTCGAGCGCCGCGCGGTGCTCCGAGGTGCGGAAGTCGTGCATGAAGCCGGGCGGCAGAAGGTTCTCCGTGACACGCCCGTCGCGCCGGATGTACGCAGCCGGTCGGATCGTATCCTCGGTGTCGGTCTCCACGGTGATGGCGATCGCGGGTGGACCGCTTGAGTCGAGGAAGGGGGCCAGCGGCAGGATGCCTTCGTCGCGGATTCCGTCGGAAGCATCGAGCGTGACGATCCTGGCGAGATGGGCCTGCTGGCGCCAGAGCGCGCCCTCGAGCGTCGCCTGCCCGAGGAGATATGTGATGAGCTCGTCCTCCGAGATCCGCGGGCGCGAAGGCTCGATCCCGAGCCGACGTCCGATCTCCACTGCCTGGACGCCGGCGTTGTAGCGAAATCCCGCGACCGAGGCGGAACCGGTCGGAAACCCGTACTTGCGCATCCCCGCCTGACCCTGCGTCGCGGCCCCGGCGAAGAAGATTCCTGGCACGCTGGTGCTCTCCCAGTACGCAGTTTGCGTCGGCAGACGGTCCTTGTAAAAGGTGTCGACTCCGAGCGTGCGCAGGTCGCCGAGCGGGGTTCCGAAGCCGGTCGTTGCGATCACCTCATCGACCTCGAAGACCATCTCTCCCGGTGTGACCGTCCCCTGCGTGTGGACGCGCCAGCCCTCGCCACAGCGCTCGACGCGCTCGATCGCGCAATCGACGACGAAGCTGCCACCGCCGAAGCAGTGGTCCTCGAGGACCTCGAGATAGCGAGCCCTGGGCGGCGTTGGAACGCCGGTGATGATCGAGGGTCGCACGTGGTGCGGCGAGCCGAGGATGAGCTGAGCTGCCCATGGCAGGAGCGCGTCGGCGAGCTCGAACGCCGAGTTGCGCTTGCCGACGATGAAGATCCGCTGGTCGGCGAAGGAGTCGGCAGTCCTTCCGCGGAGGTCGTCGTAATGCGGGACCAGCTCGAGGCCGGGGGTCGGCGGCCGCCACGGATCCGCCATCCCTACCGCAAACACGGCGAACGTGCACCGATACTCGCCATCGCTGGTGACGAGCACGAAGCCGTCGTCGGCGCGGTTCGTTGACTCCCAGCGACACCCGTAGCGGGCTTCCACGCCGGCACGTAGAGCGAACGTCTCGAGGGCCTGTGCCATCTCAGAGCGTCGCGGAAAGTAGTGCTCGCCGTCCATGAACTCTGGCACTAGCGCGCGCTCATCAGGGCGCTCCGCGAACAGACTGTTCCAGTCAAAACGGTAGAAGGCATCCGAGTCGCGAGGAACAACGGCGAAGCGGCGGGAGGAGGTGTTGAGCCGGTGAAACAGCGGAAACCGCCTGAACATCCCGCCGGGCCCATCGTCTTCGGAGATCAAGGCGTGCCGGACCCCGATCCGCGTCAAGTGGTAGGAGAGTTGGAGCCCGCCCGGGCCGGTTCCTACGACCACGACCGGGTACGCACCTGGTGGAAAAGGCTGCTCGGCGCTCAACGCCAGCGTTGCGGATCGCGGAGGCGGCGCGCCTCACCGAGCAGAAGACGGTACATCACGACCGGGTAGCTCAGCAGGAACGGCGAGAATTCGTGCGCGGGCAGAATCAGACACTGCAGCGGCGTCGCGGCGACGACATCCGAGATCGAAGGTTCGTCGAAAAGGATCGAGAGCTCCCCGAACCAGTCGCCGCGCTTGAGCATCAGCGGCTTCGTGCCGAACAGCTTCGTTGCGGTGCGGTCGGCAACGCGGCCGTCCACGCGCCACTCCGCTTCGCCGGCCAGGATTACGTGGAACCCGGTGCCGGCGAAGCCTTGGCGCTGCGCTCGCTCGCCCGGCTGAAACCACTGCTCCTCGAATACCTGGCCGACCTCCTCGAGCTGTGCGGGATTGAGGTCGGCAAACAGGGCGAGGCTGGCAAGCTCCGATTCGGTATCGATCTGCCTGGACGTCGGCGTCATCCTCCCCGGCCGAGACTGGCTCGAGTCTACTTGATTCACTCGTCGCTCGGATCGATTAGCAGGTGGTCGGCGGCAGACGATCGGCGTAGATCCGGACGAACCTCGCGCGGGACGTGACGAAGCCGCGTCTCGGCGAACGACCGGTGTCCCGCTGCCGCCTCGGCTTGCAGCTCCTTGCCCAGGATTAGATCGGCCACGTCAGGGAGCGGGACGTCTGGGGTCCGCGAGATGCAGGCGGCGAGCATGATCGCGCGGATGCCTGAGGCAAGCGGAGGACCGTCGCGCGGGTGCGCCCGCGCGAACGCCTCCTGCCCCTCGAGCAGCGCGAGCACGTTGCGGCAGGCGCCGGACTCGGGCGCATCGTCGGAGCCGACGTTGCACGCGAGCCGGGAAAGCGCGAGCGGCTCGTAGCCCGTTCTGCCCATCAGCATGCGGCCAACCGCGAGGACGAGAAGCGATGTAAGGCGCTCGAGCAAGATGCTATAGCCGAGCCTTTCGGGGCCCGGTGGGGGGCCGAGGTCTAGCGGCTCCTCGCGATTCAGGAGTCGCTGCGACTGCGCGCCGAGGATCCCCCCAAGCTGTCCAACCGAAAGCCCCGCCTGGAGCCCGAAGCGCACTGCCATCGTCGCCGACATGAAGGGGGTGAAGTAGGGCAGGTCGCTTCCGAAGAGGAGCTGGCCGGGCGGGATCAGCGCGAACACCGCCGCCAGGTCATCAGGGTGCCACCAGGCGGTGTCGATGAAGAGATTCCGGTGTCGCGGCACCACGCGCCAGAGCCAGTTGAGGTCACAGATCGCCCCATGTGCGAGCACGATCGGAGCCGCTGGATAGCGCTCGGCCAGCGCGACAGCGTCCTGCGCGAGGGTCGGGATACCACGGCCAGCGTGGATCAGTATCGGCAGGCGCGTCTCATGGGCGAGTGCGAAGATCGGCTCGACCTCAGGATCGGAGAGCTGGAACTCCTCGGCGCGCGGGTGAAGCTTGATCCCGCAGGCGCCCCCGGCGACGCATCTTTCGGCCTCCGGGACGGGCCTGCTCTTGGGGTCCAGGCGGCAGAAGGCCACGAGACGCCCGTCTGACGCCGCGGCCTCGGCGATCACGCGGTCGTTGGCCTGCGGGTAGCCGTCGGGCTCATGCATCGGAATCACCACGCCACGCGCTTCCGCCGCCGCGAGCGTCGCGATCAGCTGGTCGGGCGAGAACCTGAAGCCGTCGGGGTCGTTGAAGCCGGTGTGCGTGTGGAAATCGAGGAGCTCGGGTCCGGCCGCGAGGCTCTTCACTGCGTGCTCGTACCAGGGATGCAGAAGCTCATCGTCGTAGAGACGGCTGCGCGCAACGGCGCGGACGAGCTCGAACGTCGTTGCCCCAACCTTGATGCGGTCGCCCGCCTTCAGCACCTGCCGTTCGGCCCGGGCGCCGTTGACCCAGGTTCCGTTGAGCGACCCGAGATCTTGGATGACGAGGCTGCCGTCGCGCTCACGCAGTATCTCGGCGTGTCGCCTGGAGAGCTCGGGGTCGACCGCTATTCGCTCGCTGGCGGCGATGGTCCTTCCAAGCAGCAATGCATCGTCGATCTCCAGCTCGAGGCCCGCCGCCGGGCCCCCCGTCGCGCGGAGGAGGTCGGTGGAGGCCCGCACAGGCGAGCCCCCACTGAGACCGGATGCTTCTACCACGCAGCCGCGCCGGACGCGGACCCCTCGAAGGCGGCCGTCGAGCCCACGAGCGTGACGGTGCCGTCCTTGTTAACCGCGTACTCGTCGACAACCGACGAGACGAAGCCGGCGCTGTCGAGAACGTACAGATGGTGGCTGTCCCGACTTAGTGCCTCGTCGAGCGTAGCGCCCGAGGCCGTCGCCACGACAGAGCTTTCGTTGACGGGTATGAGCTTCCCATGCTTACCAATCGCGAAGCTGTTGATATTCCCCGTGAACGGGCTCGTGACCAGGACGTACTTGTCGTCGTTGGTGATCACGTTCCAACACGCGCCGCCCGCATTTGCAAGCTCGGTGTCGATCGCCGCGATCGACCCATCCGAGAATGCGTAGGAGGAGACGGTGCTGAGGAGCGGCCCGGGAGCAAACACGTCCGGGAAGTGCTCGTTCGAGACGATCATCAGATCCTGATGTGTGAACGCGATCCCGAATGGGCCGTTGTCGGATGACGGGCTAGCCGAAGGTGCACCCGCAACGCCGTTCTTGTCCACAGCGAACACATCGATCTGTCCGATGGCGCCTCCGTTGCGCTCGCTGACCGTCAGCCAGTCTCCGCTCGCGTCAAACTGGATCTGTGCCGGCATGCCGCCATTCGGCTGGCTGGTGGACTGGTGCGCGATCTGGATGAGAGTGCCGTCCGCGCCGACTCGGAAGCCGGTGATACTCGCTTGCGTGGCTTCAGAGTTGAGGACGTAGAGCAGCTTGCCGTGGCTCGTCGCGCTGATCGGGCGCGAACCGTCCGTATTCACGTTGTCCTCCCGCTGGAGGCCGCCGGGCCCCACCCGGAACGACGTGACGGAGTTGTCACCCGCGTTCACAACGAACAGGAAGCGCCCGTCGTCGCTGAGTACCACTGACCCCGCGCTGTCGAGGAAGGGAATCCCCAACGGCGGGTTCGCTGTCGGTTTCCCGTTCCCGCCAGTCGCGTAGCGGATGGCCCCTCCCAACGTGCCGTCGGAGTTACGGTCGAACGCGAGAACGTAGTTTGGAGCGGAGTTCGTCTGCACGTAGACCGCTCGGGGCGAGCCAAATGCAGCCGTGCCGCTCGATGCCATCAGAAGAAAGCCGCAGAGGGCCGCGATGCCCATGGCCCTGCTTGGCGCGAGGTTTCTACCCATCCTGGATACCCCCAGTCTTTGTCCATCCTCTACAGCTCGGCGAGTCCCAAACGCTGCACCCGACACGACCGCAGACACAGGACCGCCGCCGCTGTTCCGTTGCCGCGAGACTACCAACCGCTGCTGGTCGAAGCGGCCAGCGTCGCGGTAGCCTAAGCCGGTCATCGCCTTGCTGACGTTACGCCCGCCAAGCGGCGGCGGGCTCACCATCTCCGCGCGCGTGCGACATGCCCCGGCGCTGAGGGGAGGTGTGTGGTGCCACCACACGCTGTCATATGGTCAGGACACCTCGGACAGGTCACACAGGGTGAGCGAGGGTGTGTGGTGCCGCCACACACCTGTGATGTGTCAGGACATCTCGGACACATCACAACAGGGTGAGCGAGGGGATTCGAACCCCCGACCGCCTGGACCACAACCAGGAGCTCTACCAGCTGAGCTACGCCCACCACGCGGCAGAACGGCAGTCTAGCGCTGGCCGCTGGCGCGCCGGGGGCACTTGCTGTCGCCGTGGCGGACGCAGGGTCGCAAGCGGTGAGCGGCTTGCGCGGCCGTGGGACGTCATCGACTCTCGCTCACGCGCGCGGGTCAAGCACGAGCTTGCCGGTTGTGCGGCGGGCGCGCAGGTCTTCGTGCGCGCGTTGCGCCTCGGCGAGTGGGTAGGTGCCGCCGACTATGGCGCGCAGCTCGCCTGAGCGGATGAGCTCGAGCAGCTCGCGCGCGGGCGTCTTGAACATCTCGGGCGAGCCAACGCAGTGCGCAAGCCAAAATCCGAGCACGCCGGTGGAGTGGCGGTTCAGCGCGACGACGTCCACGGGTTTGGGCATCTCGCGGCTGGCGATCCCGTAGCTGATGAGCCGTCCGAACGGCGCGAGCGCCCGCAGGCTCTCATCGAACGTGCGGCCGCCGACCATCTCGAGCACGATGTCAACGCGGCCGCCGGCGGCGTCTTCGATCGTGCGGCGGAGCTCGCCGCGGGAGTCGATCGCCACGTCGGCGCCCAGCTCGAGCGCCAGGCTGCGCTTCTCCTCGCTCGAAGCTACTGCGATCACGCGGCCGGCGCCCCAGCGCTTTGCGAGCTGCAGCGCGAGCGTCCCCACGCCCCCGGCCGCGGCGTGCACGACGACGCTCTCGCCGGGCTCCATGCGCGCGCTGGTGCGCAGCAGGTGCCATGCCGTGAGCCCCTGCAGGATCGCCGCGAGGGCCTGCGCGTCCTCGACGCCCTCGGGTACCGGCACGCTGAGCGCCTCCGAGACGAGCGCCCGCTCCGCATAGCCGCCGCCGGCGGGGAGCAGCGCGACGATCCGCTCGCCATGCGGTGCGCGCGCGACGACCTCGGCGCCCGGGATCAGCGGCAGCGTGGCGGGCGTGTGGTAGCTGTTCTCGGCTTGGTGGGTGTCGGCGTAGTTGATGCCCGCCGCCAGGACCTCGACAGGGATCAGCCCCTCACGCGCTGCGGGCGCGGGCATCTCGCGCATCCGAAGCACCTCTGGCCCGCCGAACTCCTCCACGACGATCGCCCGCATGAGCTTCGCCGGGCTCGTCGTCGCCGCCGCGCTCACTTGAATGCGCCCAGAGGCACGCGCCGGAAGGAGAGGTGGTCGACGCTGCCCGCGAGCTGCGACCAGGTGAGGCCAACGCCGAGCTTTGTGGCGACCAGGCCCTGGAACTCGTCGGGCTGAAGCTGGCCGCGCCCGCCCGTCGTCGGCGGCTGGGAACCGTCCGAGAACTCGATCGAGCGTCCCGGTATGAGCGCGCCGGCGCTGTCGCGTTTGAGCACACGCACCCACTGCTGGTAGTTGGAGGAGAAGCTGCCGCCGCAGCAGCGGCGGTCACGCCATCCGACGAACAGCCGCGCGCCGAACCATGCGAGCGTCACGTGATCGTGCTGGTCGAGTTGCGCGGCGGGATCGTCGGCTACGTCGATGCGCGAGCTCCAGTGCGCGCCGCCGTCGGTCGAGTAGCGGAGCAGGATGCGCGAGCTTCCGGCGCCCTCCGCCTGCGGCCACGCGACCGCGACCCAGCCCGCGTGAGCGGGGTTGGCGGCGATCGCGGGAATCATCTCGGTGTAGGCGGGCGTGGCCTCGTCGGGACTCGTGACGCGGTGGACGTCGCTGTCGACGATTGCGCGCGCGACCGTTTCGCCGCCGTCGAGCGAGCGCGCGAGCACAAGCACGATCGGCCCTTCGTAGGAGATGAAAGGTGTATCGGTGACAGGCGCGCGGTCGTACACCACATAAAGCGCGCCGTCGGCGCCAACCGAGGGACGGGCGCGCGGGTTCCACTGCGTCTGGTAGGTGCCGTCGTCGACACGCACGGTCGGACTCCACGTGGCGCCGTGGTCGTCGGAGTGCTTGGCGTACACCTGCGGCGGCTCGTTCACGAACGGGGTCGTCTCGAAGGTCGTGTACAGCCGCCCGTCATGCGGGCCGCCGCTGTTGTCGACCGCGAGCCACGGCCTGTCGAGCTCGTTGTGTTCTTCGGTCGCGTTGACCGCCGTATATCCGCGATCTGGGCCCCAACTGATGCCGGCGTCGGTGGAGCGCCAGACGGTCTCGACCTCGTTCCCTTGGTGGTAGAGGCCGTGGATGTCGCCGGACTCGAAGTAGGCGTTGCCGTGGGTGTCCCAGACGGAGTCGGCGTCGGTGTTGACGATGTTGAACGCGTTGGAGAACTCGGGCGCTGAGTTCTCTCCCGGAATCGGGACTTCGAGCCTTCCGAGTCCGCCCTGGTCGAGCTTCTGCGTGAGCCAGTGGCGCCCGCCGTCCTGGGAGCTGTAGACGCGCGTGTCCTGAATTCCGCCGCCGCCGATGAACGGATTGAGAGGCGCGGGGAAGTCAGGTTCGAACACGTTGGCCACCGTCGTGAGCTGCTTGGGGTTGAGCGGGTTCACCGCCAGCGGCTCCTCGCCCTCGGAGTTGCCTGGTTCGCTGGAGACGGTGACGACTCCCGTGTCGCCGCTCCCGTACAGCGCGCCCGCGGCGACGCCAGTTGAGAGCCAGAAGGCGGCTGCTGCGACCGTTGCGACGAACAGACGGTTCATCACGAGGATGAGACATATATCATATCTTTCACATGTATGCGACGTCCTCGCACATTGCTACAGTCGAGAGGCCGATGTCCGTGACCTCGCTGGAGCGCGAACTCGAACTGAACAAAGGGGGCCCCCGCGCGCCCACGCCGCTGGACGCCCTCGCGCTGGCGCGCGAGCGCTGGCAGGAGCTCGGGCGCCTGGACATGGGCGCGCTCGCGAGCGAGCTCGGCGTGAGCCGCGCGACGCTTCACCGCTGGGTGGGCACGAAGGAGCGCTTGCTGGGCGAGGTGCTGTGGACGTTCGCCGAGGCCGCCATCCGCGACGCGCGCGCCGCGGCGCGCGGCACCGGCCCCGACTACCTGGCGGACTCGATCGAGCGCTACATGCGCGCGGCCCTCCAGTTCGGCCCCCTGGTGCGCTTCGTCGAGCAGGATCCCGAGTACGCGCTCAAGGTGCTCGCCTCAAAGCACAGTCCCATGCAGCGCCGCTCGATCGCAGCCATGCGCAGCCAACTCGACGAGCAGGTCGAGGCCGGGAACCTGACGCCGGCGCTGGACCTCGACGACCTCGCCTACCTACTCGTGCGAATCGTCGAGTCTTACCTCTACAGCGACGTGATCACCGGCAGCGAGCCCAACATCCCCAAGGCGATCGACGCGATCCGCGTGCTTCTACACGCCGCGCCAGCGCCCGCGCCGTCGGAGAGGCAGAACAGCAGGCGCGCACGCAGATAGCGCTAGGCGGCGCACGCCACCGCCGCCCGACCTCGCGCAGCGTCAGGCCCGCCGCATCCACACGCTCGCCGCATCCGCCAACCCGGACCAGCTCTGGGGCCTCGCAAGCGCCTCTTCGGCAGCGACCCTCTCGAGCGCCTCACCGCTCGCCGCCGCACGTGACGCGCCCTCGCCCTCACCCGCGGCAGCGGCCCCGGCCTCGGCGATTGCACCGGCCCCGGCCTCGCTCGCCGCATCGCCTCGGGCGCCGCCATGAGCCCCCACAGCCACCACCTCGACCAGGCTCCGCCGCAGCAGCGAGCGCAGCGCGAGTTCGGCAAGCGCGAGGCACTCGCTGGGCGCGCGCCCGGGAAAGCGCTCATGCGCAAATGCCCACGCGCGCGAGAGCGGAAGCGCGGACTCCGAGAGCGCCTCCAGAAGCTCGAGCCCGAGCGAGTCGGCGTGCAGCGCGAGCTCGCGCCCCTCAGCCGTCGCGGCGCCCGGGAAGGCCGACGCCGATCCGGGCGCGACGCCGGCGACGCCGGGCTCACCGCCAACCGCTCCCGCCCCAGCGCCACCCCCCCACAACGCCGCGCCAACAGCCCCGGGCTCACCGCCAGCGGCGGCCGCAGCGCCAACCCCTCCCGATCCAGCGCCAGCGGACCCGAGCTCACCGCCAGCCACTCCCGCCGCCGCGTGTGCCCCGCCCGGCGAAGCGTCCGCGGCACGCGGTGCGACGCCGGCGCCAGCAGGCGGCGCACCGGCTGCCGCGGGCGCGCCCTGCAAGCGGGCACGCGCGTCGGCGAGCACGCGCGCGGTGACGTCCTCTCCGCTGCGCTGCGCCGTCCGCCAGCCACGCCCCATCGTCAGCTGCTCGGGACCGAGCTTGGGGCCCTCGAGGATCGTGAGGCGCGCCTGGTTGGGGTCCCACTTGCGATCTCCGAGCGCGACCCACTGTTCGCGCGCCCAGCGCTCGGCTATCGCACGCAGCTCGTGCTCTGAGAGGTTGAAGCGGCAGAGGTTGTGAGGGAACTGGCGCAGCTCAACGTGAAACATGGCCGGCGCCGCGCCGCCGATCGCTTGCGCGCGGCGCGGGCTCCACACAGGTTTTCACCTCCGCGCCGGGCAGGCGTGCGCGCATGACCTCGACGGCGCGCGGGTTTGAGTCGATGAGCACGTAGCGGCGGCCAAGCTGCGCGGCGACCGCGCCGAGCGTGCCGCTGCCGGCGAAGAAGTCCAGACACGCATCGCCCGGCCGCGTCGACGCCGAGACCATGCGCCGCACGATGCCCTCCGGCTTCTGCGTCGGGTAGCCCGTCTTCTCGCGCCCGCTGGTGGGGACGATCGTGTGCCACCAGACGTCGGTCGGCAGCTTGCCGCGGGCCGCCTTCTCGGCGCCCACGAGACCCGGCGCCATGTAGGGCTCGCGGTCGACCTCGCTGGCGTCGAAGTGGTAGGCGCCGCGGTCCTTTACGTAGACGAGGATCGTGTCGTGCTTCGCCGGCCAGCGCCGCCGCGAGCGCCCGCCATAGTCATAGGCCCAGATGATCTCGTTGAGAAAGCAGTCGCGCCCGAAGATCTCATCGAGCAGCAGCTTGCAGTAGTGCGCCTCGCGGTAGTCGATGTGCAGGTACAGCGTCCCCTCCTCGCGCAGCAGCCGCCGGGCGTGCTCCAGGCGCGGGCGCAGGAAGGCGAGGTAGTCGTCGAAGCTGTCGCCGTAGGCGCTGGAGCCGAGCACCCTGGAGCGGTAGCGCCGGCCGCCAAACCCGGTGCGCTCGCCAGCGGCGTCGCCGACCACTCGCAGCGTCCTTCGCACCTGCGCCCGGCCCGTGTTGAACGGCGGGTCGATGTAGATCAGCTGGAAGCAGCCGTCCGCAAAGACCGGCAGCAGCGCGAGGTTCTCGCCGAGCAGGATCTGCCCCTCGGCGAGGGGAATCTTCGCGTGCGTCACGAGCGGAGCGTATGTTGGGCACCCGATGGAGCATCTCGGGAGGCAATCGCGCGGGCAGCGCGCGCGAGGCGTCGCGGTGCCGGCCGCAGCGGCAAGATGTGCCGCCACCACGGCAGCGGCGTTCTTGATCTGCGCGCTGCTCGCCCTGACGGCGACAGCTGCAGCCTCCGCCGCGCGACCACGCGGCACCGCCGCCCACGCGCGCCACGTCTCGGTCACGGTCGGCGCCCAGCCGGCCGCCACAGCGGTCCCCGTGCCGCAGAGCTTCTTGGGGCTCTCGTTCGAGCTCTCGCGCCTGGGGCTCGTCGCGCGCTACGCCGAAAGCGGCGATCTCGTGGCGCTGCTTCGCTCGCTCGGTCCCGGCGTGCTGCGCTTTGGCGGCGTCTCCGCCGACACGCAGGTCGCCTGGACGGACCCCGAGACGCCCAAGCCTGCCTGGGCGACGGCGGTGGTGAACGCCGACGACCTGCGCGCGCTCGCGGTGCTCGCGCAGCGAAGCGGCTGGCGGGTGCTCTTGACGATCGGCTTCGGCCACCCCGACCTGCAGGCAGCCGTCCGCGAGGTGCGCGCCGCGAGCGAGATCTTGGGCCCTTGGCTTGAAGCGATCGAGCTGGGCAACGAGCCAAACGCCTACGCCGCCCACGACCTGCGCGCCGAACCATGGACGTACGCGCAGTACGGTGCGGAAGTCTCGGCCTACGAGCAGGCGATCGCCGCGAGCGTCCCCGGCGTGCCGCTCGCGGGGCCGGATGTGACGGGATCGCGGGCGTTCGACGAATGGGGCACCGGCGAGGCCGTGAACCTGAAACCGGCGCTGCTGACCGGCCACCACTACCCGCTCGGCTGCCATCAGAAGGTCGCGCCGTCGATCAGCCGCCTGCTGAGCCCGCGCACGCGACGGCGAGAGCTGCGCTCGATCGAGCTCTACATGCGCGTCGCGCGTGGCGCCGCGATCCCCTTCCGCTTGGATGAGGCGAACAGCGTCTCCTGCGGCGGGACGCCGGGGATCAGCGACACGTTCGCCTCCTCGCTGTGGGCGCTGGACTACACGCTGCACGCGATGGCTGGGGGCATGGCCGGCATCAACTTTCACGCACACCCCTCCAACTGCACGGGCTACTCGCCGGTGTGCGCGACGACGCCCGAGGAACTCAGCGTCGGCACCTTGCATGCGCAGCCGGAGTGGTACGCGCTGCTGCTCGCGCGCTCGCTGATCGGCGACCGAGTGCTGAGCGCCACGATCAACGCAGGCCGCCCGCGCAACGCGGACGTGATGGCGATGCTCGCGCCCTACGGAGCGGTGCACCTGGTCGTGATCGACTACGAACCGCCGGGCTCGAAGAGGCTTGCGCTGAAAGTCCACCTCGGCCCGGGCTTTGGCGCGGCGAGCGTGCTCTCGCTGCACGCCTCCTCGCGCGCTGCCAAATCGGCCGTCGCGCTGGGCGGAGCGTTCGTCGCCGCCGACGGCTCCTTCAGCCAGCCGCCCGCACAGCGGCTCGGGCGCGTGCGCGGCAGCACGCTGCGCTTCACCGTCCCGCCAAGCAGCGCAGAGCTGATCACCGTCTATCCGCTGGTGCCGCCCGCCAAATAGCTCAGGCGAGCGCGATCCAGGCGTAGCGCGCCGTGCACAGCGCGCCCGCCGCAAACGGTGGGGCGAGCTCCAGCAGCCTGCGCGCGGGCGCGCCGGCGGGCGTCAGGAACGCGCCGTCGAGCACCGCCGCGCCGCCGTCGCCGGGCGCGAGCCGTAGTCCACCGCGAGCGACGGAGAGTCGGTGCACGCCGCTCCTCAGGCGCACCGCGAGCGGTCCGACGGTGTCGGGGACGAGCGAGTTGCCGCCCAGCTGGCCCTCGACGGAAGCGAGCGCTCGC
The DNA here is from genome assembly GCA_005884115.1 of Actinomycetota bacterium. Taxonomy (GTDB): domain Bacteria; phylum Actinomycetota; class Thermoleophilia; order Solirubrobacterales; family Solirubrobacteraceae; genus Palsa-744. Next base: position 943,774 of record VAXW01000005.1, on the reverse strand, counting down.
CCGTCGAGCGCGACGGCCACGCGCGCCATGAACTGACCTTGGAGCCACAGATCCCAGCTGCCCGACCGCCGCACGGCAAAGGACGCCGTCAGGCGTCCCGGCCGTGCCATCACAAATCCATCGCGCTGCCGTCCCCAGCCCCGCGGGCGCCTCTCGCGCTGCAGCCCGATGCGCACGAGCTCGGGCGCGCTCGTCGCGAGGAGGCGCCGGCGGCGCGCGGAGGCGAGCCTCGCGAGCGCCTGCTCACGCGCGCACGAACGCGCTCCGACGCCCCCGGGGACGGTGCGCGCGAGCGCCCCAGCCGCGCCGGGACGCCGGCCCCAGACGCGGTAGTAGCGGCCCTGCCACAGAAGCGCGTAGGCGGCCGGGGGTGGCGGCGCCGAGGGGTCGATGCGCGTGATGATCAGGCGGTACGCGAAAAGCGCCTGCGGCGGCGCGCGCTGCAGCTCGACGGGGCGGCCGTGGCCGTCAGCGCTCGCAGCGAGCGCCGGCGGCGCGAACACGAAGTCGGGTCCGCCGACGTCGAGATCGCGCAGCTCGTACAGCGCGTATTCGTCGAAGTCCGTGAACAGCGCCGGCCCGCGGTGAGCGAAGCGCGAGTTCAGCGAGCGAAGCTCTTCGTAGCGCGCGGTGGGCGCCAGGTTCGAGGTGTGGTATTGCGCCGCGTCGGAGGCGAGCGTGCCGGCGAGCAGCGCCAGCGCGAGCAGCGGCGCGAGCGCGCGCAGCGCACGCGGCCGGAGCACGCCCGCGGCCAGCGCGCCGATGCCCGCCCATGAGCTCAGCACGAGGACCGGCGAGGTGATCGTGAGGCCCTTCGCGTCCACCCACGTAGTGCCGTAGATGTCGAGCGCGAGCAGCACGAGCGGCATCAGCAGCAGCCAGGCTGCAAGCGCTCGCCGGCCGCCGCGCAGGAGGGCGAAGACGCCGAGCGCGCCGGCTCCCAGCGCGAGCGCGATCAGCGCGTAGCTGAGCGGCCGCGCGGCGCCGCTGGGCAGCTGTTTGTAGGTGCCGTGCAGCCACACGCCGAACACCTGCTCCCAGTGCAGCGGCCTGGGCAGGTTGCCGGGGTTGGAGCTCGCGGCGATCGTTTCGGCTACGCGCACCGAGCCCCTGAAGTCAAGCCACGTGGGCAGCGCCGCGACGATCGCGGCGGCACACGCGGCGAGCAGCACCGCGAACCCCCGGCCGGGACTTTGGCGGCGCGCGCGCACGTCGGCCACGAGCAGCGCCGCAGGCACCGCGGCCGCCGCCAGCGCCCACGGCGCGAAGCCGATGCCGAGCGCCGAGATGCCCGCGGCGACCACCAGCGCGAACGGGATCGCGCCGCGGACAGAGCCGCGCAGCCAGCGAGCGTGCACGGCGACCAGCCCGCCGAGCGCGAGGATCATTCCCAGCCCGACGATCTCCTTGATCGACCCGACGAGCTCATAGCCGTAGACGAGCGCGGCCAGCGTCGCGCACAGGGCAGCGGCCGCCGCGTAGGGGCGCTTCAGCCCGCAGGCACGCGCGAGCAGCCACGCTGGACCCGACGCCGCCGCGAGCATGAAGGCGCAAAACGGCTGAAAAGCCCAGATCAGCGGCACCCGCAAGAGCAGGGCGCTGCCGCCGAACAGCGTGTCCGCGCCGGAGGGGTAGCTCGAGTTGTAGTAGGCGTTGATCATGGCGCCGTAGGAGTTGCGCAGGTCCAGGTGCGCGTAGCTCTGGCCGTGGTGCACGAGATAGTCGGCGCCCGCCATGTGCACGGCCGAATCCGCCAGCGCCAAGTACGAGGAGAACGTCGCCCGGCCACTCACAAGCACGGGTGCCAGCGCCAGCGCGTAGCAGGACAGCGGCAGCGCCGCCATCCACCACGCGCGCTCGCGCCATGCCGCCTGCGCGTGCGCTCGAAGCGTCTTGCGCCCGAGCACCAAGCCCGCACAGCCGGCCGCGGCGAGCACGTAGGGCGTCGCGGGAGCGATCGCCGACACGTACGTGCTCAGCTGCGACAGCGCGAGAAGCGCGGACGCGCCGAGCATCGGCAGAAGCGCCGGCGGCAGCTGGACCGCGCTCGCGCGCTCCACCAGCAGGCCGGCGCCGAGGGCCAGGAGCGCGAGCAGCGCGGGGTAGAGCAGCACGGTCTCCGCGAACATCTGCTCTCGGCTAGCGCGCCACGCGGTGCTTCACGTGCGTGACTGCTTCGGAGGCGACGACCCCGACCGGACGTGGCTGCGCAGCGAGCTCATCTCAAGCCGGCATCATCCCAGCGCACCCGGGCGGCGCGCGCTCGCCGTGGGCGTGGAGCGCGCGCCGCACCTAGACGTCGAGCACCACGCGGGCTCGCCACCTCTCACCGTCCTGTTGCAGCAGCAGGCGGTGGTAGGTCGCCGCCTTCACGAGGTGTGGCGCTTCGGCGAGGCGACATTCGACGGTGGCGTAGAGCTTTGAGCCGCGGAGCTCCAGCGAGGCCAGCCGCTGGGGCAGCAGTCCCTGCTCGGCGAGCACCGCGAGCTCGCCGAGCCAGTCGGCTAGCAGCGCTCCGGCGTCGCGCGCTGCGAGCGCGACGTCGCGCATGGTGCCGCCCGCCGCCGGCGCCTCGCCGTCGAGCAGATCGCGCATGGCCCGAAAGCCCTCCGCGAAGACGCCCGCCTCGCTGTCCGCTTCGATCTCGAGCTGCAGCTCGCCGGTGTGCTCCGCCCAGCGGTGCACGCTCAGCCCTTGACCACGCCGATCGGGCGAAGCCGCGCCACGCGAACGGCGAGCCCGGCGCGCTCGACGACCTCGACGACGCGATCTACCTCCTTGTAGGCGAGGGGCGCCTCCTCGGCGAGGCCACGGTTCGAGGGGCAGCGCACCACGACTCCCCGCGCTTCGAGCTGCTTGCGCAGCTCCGCGCCCGTGATGAGCCGGCGCGCCGCCGCGCGGCTGAGACGCCGCCCCGCACCGTGGCAGACGGTGCCGAACGAGCGCTCCATCGCGCCATCGGTGCCAGCGAGCACGTAGCTGGCGGTGCCCATGCTGCCCGGTATGAAGACCGGCTGGCCGGGGAACGCGCGGGTCGCTCCCTTGCGATGCACGCACAGCACGCGCCCGGCGTGGGTCTCGAGCTTGGCGATGTTGTGTGCGACGTCGTAGAGCTGAGCGGTGCCCGCCGCGACCTCAGCGCCCAGAACCCCGCCGATCGCTGTGCGGACACCGTGCGCAATCGCGTGACGGTTCGCCCAGGCGAAGTTGGCGGCCGCGGCCATGGCCGCCAAGTAGGCGCGGCCGTCAGCCGAGTCGATCGGCGCGCACGAGAGCTGGCGGTCGGGCAGGTCGATGCCGTAGCCGGCGAGCTTTGCGTCCATGCGCTTCACGAAGTCGCTGCAGACCTGATGTCCAAGCCCGCGCGAACCCGAGTGGATCAATGCCGTCACCTGTTCGGGCACCAGCCCGAATCCCGCCGCTGCGCGGCTGTCGAAGATGTCCTCCACGCGCTGCAGCTCGACGAAGTGGTTGCCTGAGCCCATCGTCCCCAGTTGGTCGCGGCCGCGCTCGCGGGCTCGCTGGGAGACCGCCGAGGGATCCGCGCCTTCGAGCATCCCGCGCGACTCGGTGCGTTCGACGTCCGCCTCCGTCCCGATGCCGCGGCGCGCGACCAGCGCACGGGGACCTTCGCTGAGCACGGCGTCGAGCTCCTGCTCGCCCAGCGAAGGTACCGCGCTCGCGCCGCTTCCGCGCCTGCCGGTCGGGATCTCGCGGGAGAGCGCCGCGACGAGCCGCTCGGTGCGCGCCCCGAGCTCGGCCGCGGTCAGCGGCAGCGCGAGCAGCCGCACGCCGCAGTTGATGTCGTAGCCGACGCCGCCCGGCGAGATCACGCCGGCCGGCGGCTCGGTGGCAGCAACGCCGCCGACCGGGAATCCGTAGCCCTGGTGGACGTCGGGCATGGCCAGCGAGGCCTCGACGATCCCCGGCAGCGTGGCCACGTTGGCCAGCTGCTCCAGCGATTGGTCAACGCGGATCGCGTCGAGCAGCTCCTCGTCGGCGAACACGCGCGCGGGGACGCGCATGCGGCCTTGCCGCGGGATCTCCCACTGCGTCTCGTCCAGGCGCCGGAGCTCGGTGCCGTTCGATCGCGCAAGCATGACGCTCGCCTGGCGGCAGGCCGAACAGCCGTTTCTCCTCAGCTCTTCTGCCCCGCCCGCTGCGCCTTGCGCGCGGCGGGCGCGAGCCGGTTCAGCGCCCCGTCGGCTGGTGTGTAGATGCTCTCGTGCCCGTCGTCCCAACGGATGCGGTACCGGGGAATGTGGCCACCGAGGACCTCGCGAACCTCTCCGGAGCGTCCGTGGCGAGCAGTCGAGCGCGCGTGCTCTGCCACCCGCTCCCCGACCTTGAAGACCATCGCGTACCTCCTTCGTCCTGTGTTGGGGCCGGCCGACCTCTGCCAGCAAGTGCTTGAGAGATGCCTATGTGTGTCATACCTCGCCGGCTGAGCTTGTCAACCCCCCGGAAGGTCTCGAGCGTCTCCTCGGGTGCGCTGCCCTAGACCGTGGACGCCAGCCCCGAGCCAGGCGAGCGGGCGCTCGCGGCGAGATACGCTCAGGCGGCGTGGCGCAGGTCCTGCTTGTGCGTGTCGCGAGCGTCGCGTCGCGTCTCGCGGCGCTCACCGCTGGCGGGTGGCGTGGAGGAGGTCGCTGAGACGACGCCCGTCTGCTTTCGAGCCGCCGCGTCGGCGCTCACGGGCACGATGTTGTCGACCGTCCCCGTTCGCCTCCCGTATAGGGCGTCGTACAGCTCGGCCTCCACCCTGACCGCGTCGAAGCTGGCGCGGACCATCGGAGGTCGAGACATGCCAGCGATCCTGGCGCGCAACTCGCGCGCCCAGGACTGCAACGAGCCGATGTCACCTGCGTTCGGCAGCCGTCCGGGTGGCGCCATTGTCGATCTCCTTTCCACGCGATTCAACGAGCCGCCCACGGCGCTCGCAGATCAGGCCCTGTAGGGCGCCCGCAAGCGCGAGCGCACCTTCATAGTTACCCGCCGCACCAGGATCCAAAGCGAAGCACCACGCCCAGTGGGCGCGAGCCGGGCTTCCGCCGACGCGCTATCGCCCGGGCACCGGCGACCGCACCCGATCCAGAACGCGTGAGGGCCTGAGCAGACGCTGACGTTGACGTCGCTCGCGGTGCGCCGGCAAGAACCTCGGCCAGTCCAGCCGCCATCGCGCCGCCCCATGCCCCTCGAGGTCGTCTCCGCCGGCGCGTCGGGATTACGCTCGGTGCAGGTGCATCGGGCTGTCAACGCACTCCGAGCAGATTCGCTCGGGTACCTGGCCGACACGGACGGCTCTGGAACGGTTCATTACGAGGCGGACTCGATGAGCACCAGCGGTTCCCTCGGCGCGAGCGAGCCTGCCGTGTGCCAGTGCGTTAGCGCCACCCGTTCGAGACGTTCACCGCAAGTGGTGCATCGCATCCGTTCGATCAATCGGCCGTCGTGCGTCGGCCTGAGAATCTCTCCACCCAGGACCCGTCCGATACTCACCGGCGGTACATACGCGTCGCAGACGGGGCAGGAATATCTCCCCATGCTGAGTGGATGCCCGCCACTGGTGAGTTGCTAGCACCCCTCGACGTGTATACGAGCGCCAATTCGTGCGTCACCGATGAAGGGCGGCCACAGCGCCGCAGCAGGCCCCGATGACGGTCGAGGCAGCGGTCGAGCGCCGCGTACGATGATCAGACCGTGCAGCGACGCATGCTTGAGAGGGTGAGCGCCGTCGCGCTCGCGCTCCTGTTCGCCGCCGGGTGTGGTCAGGCCCGCGCAGGCAGGCCTCTCAGCGTTGGGCCAGAGGCCGGACTTCCGCGCTCGGCGTCCTCGCACGTGGTCGTGATGGTGATGGAGAACGCGGAGGCCAGCGATGTCCTCGCGAACCCCTCGGCTCGCTACACCACTGCGCTGCTCCGCCGCTCGGGGTTGGCGACGCAGAGCTATGCCATCACCCATCCCTCGCTGCCCAACTACCTGGCCCTGACAAGCGGCTCGACCGACGGCGTGAGCTCGGACTGCGTCACCTGCCACGTGGAGGCCCGAAACATCGTCGACCAGCTCGAAGCCAAGGGGATCTCCTGGAAGGCCTACCTCGAGGACGAGCCCCGGGGATGCTTTCGCGGTGCCGCAGCCGCGGGCTACGCCAAGAAGCACAACCCCTTCATCTACTACGACGACATCGCCCTGTCTCCGCATCGCTGCCGCCGCCTCGTCGGCTTCGCGCAACTGGCCGCGGACCTGCGCCGCGGACGGCTGCCGAGCTACGCCTGGATCTCGCCGAACCTTTGCGACGACGGACACGACTGCGGCATTGCGGGTGCGGACCGGTTCCTGTCGCACACCGTCCCGCCCCTGCTGCGCGAGCTCGGGCCGCACGGCTTCCTCGTGCTCACCTGGGATGAGGGTCGCACGAGCAGGGGATGCTGTGGCGGGCTGGCGCGTGGTGGGCGCATCGCCACGATCGTGATCGGGCCCGACGTGCGCGGTGGTGCGCGCGAGGGTAGACCGGTCGATCACTACGGGACACTCGCGACCATCGAGGAAGCGCTCGGCTTACCGCTTCTCGCCGGCGCCGGCGATCCACGCAGCGGCCGGCTGAACGGGCTCTTCACGAGGCCGCCACGCATCCGCTGACCAAGGTCTCCTGGCCCTTCTCCAGGCGAGCGCGTCCGCCGCGACAGCGCCTGAGGGGGCGACTGGCAGGCCCACGCGATTGCCCACGCCGAAGCGGTCTGAAATCGCCCCCATAGCTGGAGCCGCGCGAGCGTCTCGCGTATATCATTCGCGCCGGAGAAATCGGACGCGGTACCTGAAAGCCGGGCTGGAGGCCGGGCGTATGGGGATGGAAAGACGATCGCGGCCTGGCCGCGAGGACGGCCCTACGAGAGGGCTAAGGAAAGGCCTCCTGTGCGCGGCCATCGCTTCACTCGCCGCCGTCGCCGCTGGGCCGATCTCGGTCGCCGCGGCTGAACCCCCCAACATCACCATCGCAAGCCCCTCCGGCGGGACCGTGACCAACGACCAGACGCCGTCGTTCAGCGGAACCACCGACGACCCCCTCGATGAAGTCGAGCTCAACATCTACCCGGGAACAAGTGTCGGCACGCCCCTGGAGACGTTGGCAACCTCGTTTCCCCCGGTCGACGGGACCTGGTCGCTCGAACCGACCGCACCGCTGAGCGACGGCGTGTACACGGCGCAGGCCACGCAGACCAACATCCTGACGGAAACCGGGCGGAGCGAACCGCCGGTGACCTTCACCGTCGATACGGCCTCACCAACGGTGACGTTGGACCAGCCACCATCGCCCTCCAACGACACGAAGCCGTCGTTCACGGGCTCCGCCAGCGACACCACCCCGGTCACGGTCCAGATCTACGCGGGAGCGACGGCGGAAGGCTCGGTCGTCTCGACCGCCACAGCCGCGGGCACCGGTGGCGGCTGGGCCTCTGGCGATGCCGATCCGGCCCTCTCGAGCGGGCAGTACACGGCGGTGGCCACCCAGGAAAGCTCGCTCGGAAACCCTGCCGGCTCGAGCGAAGCGCGGACCTTCACCGTCGATACGAGCTCGCCGACGGTGACCTTGGACCAGCCGAAATCGCCCTCCAACGACACAACGCCGTCGTTCACCGGTACGGCGAGCGACACGACCTCCGTGGTCATCCACATCTATGCCGGAGCCGCGGCGGGAGGTTCGGTCGTCTCGGCCGCCACCGCCACGGGCACCGGTGGCGGCTGGACCTCCGGCCACGCGAGCCCCGCCCTCTCTAGCGGGCAGTACACCGCCGTGGCCACCCAGGCAAGCTCGCTCGGAAACCCCGCGGGCGTGAGCGAACCGGTCACCTTTACGGTCGATACCACCTCGCCCACCGTGACGTTGGACCCCGTGAAATCGCCATCCAATGACACGACGCCGTCGTTCACCGGCTTCGCAAGCGACGCCACCCCCGTCACCGTCCAGATCTACGCCGGAACGACGGCGAAAGGCACCGTCGCCTCGACCGCGACCGCCACCGGCACCGGTGGCGACTGGACCTCCGTCCACGCCAGCCCCGCCCTCTCGAGCGGGCAATACACCGCGATCGCCACCCAGGAAAGCTCGCTTGGTAATCCCTCGGGCGTGAGCGAACCGGTGACCTTTACGGTGGACACGGCCTCGCCTCAGGTGACCTTGGACCAGCCGAAATCGCCCTCCAACGACACCACGCCGTCGTTCACCGGTACGGCGAGCGACACGACCTCCGTGGTCGTCCATATCTACGCCGGAGCCGCGGCGGAAGGTTCGGTCGTCGCGGCCGCCACCGCCACGGGCACCGGTGGCGGCTGGACCTCCGGCCACGCCAGCCCCGCCCTCTCGAGCGGGCAGTACACCGCCGTGGCCACCCAGGAAAGCTCGCTCGGAAACCCCGCGGGCGTGAGCGAACCGGTCACCTTTACGGTCGATACCACCTCGCCCACCGTGACGCTGGACCCCGTGAAATCGCCATCCAACGACACGACGCCGTCGTTCACCGGCTCCGCAAGCGCCACCACTGCGGTCACGGTCCAGATCTACGCCGGAGCCAGGGCGGAAGGCACCGTCGTCTCTACCGCGACCGCGGCCGGCAACGGTGGCGAATGGACATCTGGCCACGCCAGTCCGCCCCTGCGGGACGGGCAGTACACCGCGATCGCCACGCAGCCAAGCCCGCTCGGGAACCCCGCCGGGGTCAGCGAACCCGTGACGTTTACGGTGAACACCGCCGCCCCGACGGTGACGCTGGACTCGCCGGCACTGCGCTCCAACAACACCACGCCGGCGTTCTCGGGCACCGCGAGCGACACGACCCCGGTCACGGTGCGGATCTACGCTGGAGCCACGGCGACAGGCGCCGTCGTGTCGAGCGCTACTGCCCCAGGGACCAGTGGGGCTTGGGTGTCCGGCAACGCGAGCCCGGCTCTCTCGAGCGGCCAGTACACCGCGGTCGCCACGCAGGAAAGCTCGCTCGGAAACCCCTCGGGCGTGAGCCAACCGCGGACGTTCATCGTGGACACGACCTCGCCCACGGTGACGTTGAGCCAGCCAAAATCGCCCTCCAACAACACCGCGCCGTCGTTCAGCGGCTCGGCGAGCGACACGACCTCCGTTACCGTCCAGATCTACTCCGGAAGCACCGCGAAAGGCACGGTCATCTCGACGGCCACGGCGACGCCGGAAGGCGGCGGCTGGACATCCAGCAAAGCGAGCCCTGCGCTTTCCAGCGGCCAGTACACGGCCGTCGCGACGCAACCAAGCTCGCTCGGAAACCCGGCCGGCACGAGCTCACCGGTGACGTTCGTGGTGGATACGAGCTCTCCGGCGGTGACCTTGAACCCGGTGAAATCGCCCTCCAACAACACCACGCCGTCCTTCACCGGATCCGCGAGCGACATCACAAGTGTCACGATCCAGGTCTACGCTGGAGCGGCTGCCAAAGGCGCGCTGGTTGCGACGGCGACGGCGACGGGCACCGGCGGCGCTTGGACGTCCGGCAACGCGAGCCCGCCGCTCTCGAGCGGGCAGTACACGGCGGTGGCCACGCAGGAAAGCTCGCTCGGAAATCCTCCGGGCAGGAGCAAAGCGGTGACCTTCATCGTCGACACGACCTCGCCCACGGTGACCTTGAACGCGCCGAAATCACCGTCGAACGACACCGCGCCAACCTTCAAAGGCTCGGCAAGCGACACCACTCCGGTCATCGTCCGCATCTACGATGCGTCGAACTCGGAAGTCTCCAGCGCAACGGCCACGCCGTCGGGCGGCACCTGGACTTCTGGCAAAGCGAGTCCGAGCCTGTCTGGCGGCAAGCACACCTACACAGCTATCGCCACTCAGGCGAGCTCGCTCGGAAACCCGTCCGGCACCAGCCGGCCAGTCGATTTCACCGTTGATACGAATCCGCCGACGGTGACGCTGAATCCGCCGATAGCGCGCTCCAACGATGCGACGCCGTCCTTCTCCGGTTCCGCCAGCGACACCACCGTGGTCACGGTGAGGATCTACGCAGGAGGCAAAGCGGCGGGCTCCGTGGTCGCAACCGCCACGGCCACACCCGCTGGCGGCAGTTGGATCTCGGGCAACGCACACCCTGCACTAGCAAACGGAAAGCACACATATACGGCCGTCGCCATGCAGGAAAGCTCGATCGGAAACCCGACCGGCTCGAGCGAAGCGCGGACGTTCACCGTGGATACGGCTGCGCCGACGGTGACTTTGAACGTACCGCCGTCGCGGTCCAATGACCCAACGCCATCCTTCACCGGAACCAGCGATGAAGCAAGCGAAGTGGTCGTCCACATCTACGACGACTCGAATTCGGAAGTCGCCAAAGCGACCGCTCCAGGCATCGATGGCAGTTGGACCTCTAGCGAAGCGAGCCCGGCGCTGGCGGACGGCAGCTACAGGGCCGTGGCCACCCAAGAAAGCCTGTTTGGTAACGCCATTGGTGAAACGGCCTCGTTCAGCTTCACGATCGACACGGTTCCGCCGCGGGTCACGTTGAGCTACCCGGCGGACCGCAGCTCGACGAGTAGCGGATCGCAGCTGGTGAGGGGATCGGCGAGCACCGCCGAACACGATCTGTCGGGCGTGATCGTGCAGCTCTACTCGGGCTCGGCGGTCACCGACGGTCAGGCCCCGCTGCAGAGCATCGCGGTCAGCGCGGCCTCGGGAGCGTGGTCTGCCACCTTTGCAGGATTGGGAGCCGGCACCTACGCGCTTCGCGCCAAGCAATCCGACGACGCTGGCAACGTCGGCGTCAGCCCCACGATCGCCTTCACGGTCGTGCCGGCCGCGCCCGCCCACACCCCCAGTCCCCCTACGGCGGCGTTCTACTGGTTCCCCTCAGCCCCGCAGACAGGGGAAAGCGTCTCGCTGGTCTCGAGCTCGACCTCCGCGGGCGGGCCGATCACCGCCTTCGCGTGGGACCTGAAAGGGGGTGGCGCGTTTGCCGCGGGAGGGCCCGTGATCAGCACCTCCTTCTCCACTCCGGGGCGGCATCTCGTGCGATTGCGTGTCAGCGACGCCAGCGGACTCTCGAGCGTCGTGGCCAGGACGATCGAAGTGAGCCCGGCCCCGCTCCCTCTGATGCGTCCCTTCCCGATCGTCCGAATCGTCACCACCCACACAGCCTCTCGGCTCAAGCTCAGCCTGCTGAGCGTGCAGGCGTCGGCGGGGGCACAGATCGTGGTGAGGTGCAAAGGTCGTGGTTGTCCGGTCAAGACGCAGACCCGCGTAGCGGTCTCGGGCAAGGTGAGAGGGGCGGCGATCACGTTCCGGCGATTCGAGCGCTCCCTGCGGGTGGGCGTGGTCCTCGAGATTCGCGTCTCCAAGCCGGGCGAGATCGGTAAGTACACGCGCTTCACCATCCGCCGCGGCAGACGACCTGTACGCTTCGACGCCTGTCTTGCGCCCGCTGGGACCACGCCGATCACCTGCCCATCGTCATGACCGCTTGTTCCGCCAGGCAGATGGCGTGCCTAGCTGCCGTTAGGCGGCGCCCCACGAGAAGGAGGCTACGACGGCTGCCGCGCGCCGCATTGGTGGCGGTCCTCGCGTACGCCCTGGGTCCGGTGGGCGTCGCGGCGGCAGAACCGCCCAACGTCACGATCACATGGCCACCCAACGGGAGGGTCACCAACAACCAGACGCCCACCTTCAGCGGGACCACGAGCGAGTACAACGAATTTATGGAAAACGTCTTTCCCGTGACGCTCAAGATTTACGCCGGCAGGACCGCCAACGGCGAACCCGTCCAGACGCTGAGTACTGAACTGCCTACGGTTCGCACGTGGTTCCTTGGACCCACGCAGCCGCTGGTCCCTGACACCTACACCGCGCAAGCGGAACAGTTAGGAGCATTCGGCGAAACTGGCACGAGCGCGCCGGTGACGTTCACGGTTGACACGATGCCACCACGAGTCACCATCACCTCGCCGGTCAATGGCAGCTCGGGGAGCGGCGAATCCGAGCAGGTCGCCGGAACGGCGGGCACCTCCGAGGGCGACTTGCCCGCCATCACGATCAAGCTGTTTGCGGGTCCCACCGCGGGGGCTGCGGCCCCCGTCGAGGCCCTCACGGTGCAGGCCTCAGGTGGAGCATGGTCAGGCACGTTCGGCGGCCTTGGCCCGGGCGTCTACACGGTGCAGGCCGAACAGCGCGATGAAGCGGGCAACACTGGCGCGAGCGACCCGGCGACCTTCACGCTCACGGGACCTCCGTCAGCGCTCTCCCCCTCCGCGCCCGTGGCGTCGTTCCGGTGGTTTCCGTCGGCTCCCAACGTTGGCGAATCCGTGTCGCTCGTGTCTACCTCTTCGGACATCTCCAGCCCGATCACGCACTTTGCCTGGGCCCTGGGAAGCAGTCCATTCCAGCCGGGAGAACGTGTACTGCGGACCTCGTTCTCGACTCCCGGACGTCACACCGTACGGCTGCAGGTGACCGACGCCAACGGCCTTTCGAGCGTCGCGACTCAGACGATCCAGGTAGGCGTCGCTCGTCTCGTCCTCATGCAGCCGTTTCCGATCGTCCGAATCGCGGGCGCCGAGACGGCCTCGGGCGTGAAGATCAGTCTGCTCACCGTGCAGGCGCCCGTGGCTGCTCGCGTCACGGTGACATGTAAGGGGCGTCGGTGCCACACGGGTTCCGAGAGCCGGATTGCGCGTTTGAGCAGACGCAGACACAGGGCGACGACCGTTCTGCTCACATTTCGGCGGTTCGAGCGTTCCCTGCCCGCCGGCGTCGCGCTCGAGATCCGTGTGTCGAAGCCCGGCGAGATCGGCAAGTACACGCGCTTTTCGATTCGCCGCCACAGGCTGCCCGCACGCATCGACGCGTGCCTCAAGCCAACCAGCTCCAAGCCGATCGCCTGCCCGTCTTAGGGCTGAATCGCCGCACCGAAGCGCCGAGGGGATCGGCGGTCGGCGCGGATGACCCAAGCCGGCCCATCGCGTTGCTTGGTGCTGTCTCCCACCAAGTTCTCAATGCGGCTGCCCGCCGAACTCTCGGGTGAACATGGCGGCGTAAGGACCGCTCCTATAGCGACACGAAAGGGCATGAGCTCGCCCTCCGATCGCATCGCTTTCGTCCTCTCAGGCGGAGCGAGCCTCGGCGCGGTGCAGGTCGGCATGCTGCAGGCGCTGTACGAGCGCGATATCGTGCCGCGGCTGATCGTCGGCACCTCGGTGGGGGCCGTCAACGGTGCGTTCATCGCGTCGCGTCCTCAGACGGTCGAGACTGCGACTGCGCTCGCGGAGATCTGGCGCAACGTACGGCGCGGGCAGATCTTTCCGCTCAATCCGCTCAGCGGCTTGCTCGGCTTCCTCGGATCCCACGATCACCTCGTGCCCGAGTCGGGCCTGCGGAAGCTCCTTGTCGCGCACAGTCAGCATCTGCGTCTCGAGCAGATGCCGATCGAGTTTCACGTCGTCGCTGTGGATGTGATGAGCGGCGAGGAATTGCTGCTCTCGCGCGGGCCGGTGATCGACGCCGTGATGGCCAGCGCCGCGATTCCCGCCGTCCTACCGCCGGTGGCCTGGGGGCACCGCACGCTGATGGACGGAGGGGTGGCGAACAACACTCCGATCTCGCATGCCGTGCAGCTCGGGGCTCGCGAGATCTATGTGCTGGCGAGCGGCCATGCCTGCGCGCTCGAGCAACCGCCGTCGAGCGCGCTTGGCATGGCGCTGCATGCTCTGACGCTGCTGACGGAGAGTCGCCTGGTCGCCGACGTTGAGCTGCACCGCGATCGCGCCAAGCTCGTCGTTCTGCCACCGCCGTGCCCGCTCGGTATCCAGCCGATCGACTTCGGGCATGCCGACGAGTTGATTGAGCGCTCGCTGGCAGATGCGCGAGCTTTTCTCGATCGTGGAGGCGCCGAGCGTCCGACGAGTCGGGCGCGGACGCATCGTCAGGGACAGCGGCAGCGGGGAAAGAAGCTGGCAGCCGCCGTCGGATAAGGAGGATGCAAATGTTCAAGCGAGGACTAGGCATATCAGGCGATCTTGAGCCCGGGATAGCGTGGCGGATCGATCGGCTTCGCGATGCCGGCTTCCCTGCGCCGCTCGCAGACGCTGTTGCTCACGACACCAGGTACGACGTGCACGCGCTGCTCGAGCTGACGGACCAGGGCTGCCCAACCGAGCTGGCGGCCCGGATCCTTGCCCCACTCACCGACGAGTGCGAACGGGCCCTATGAGGTTCTCTGCCCATCCTACGGCCACGCCGAGCTCCGCTAGTGTTGGTCACGCGTTGACGGGCTCGCCAAGGATCACGGTGGCCGCCGCCGGTGACGAGCAGGAGTCCCGGGTGTGGATCGAGCGCCTGAGCGCCACCGGACCGGAGCGCGAGACGGCGCTCGCCGAGCTGCACACGCTGCTGTTGCGAGCAGCGCGGTTCGAGGTACGCCGGCGCGCCGCCTCAGCGAAGCTGCGTGGTGGCGACCACGAGGACCTCGCCCAACAAAGCGCCGACGATGCCCTCATGGCGGTCCTGCGCAAGCTCGACGACTTCCGGGGCGAAAGCCGCTTCACCACGTGGGCCTACAAGTTCGCGCTCTACGAGGCCGCGGCCAAGGTGCGCAAGCGCTCGTGGCAGGGACGCGAGATCCCGCTAACGCCCGAGGCGTGGCCCCTGATCACCGACCACCACGAGCGCACCGCCCAGCAAGTGATCGAGACCACAGAGAGGCTCGCCGCGCTGCACCAAGCGATCGAGACTGAGCTGAGCCCCCACCAGCGCGAGGTGCTGGTTGCGCTCGCGCTCAACGAGGTGCCGATCGACGTGCTTGCCGAGCGGCTCAACACGACCCGCGGCGCCCTCTATAAGACGCTGCACGACGGGCGAAGGAAGCTCAGGGGCGCGCTCACAGCGCGCGGCCTGGGCCTTGAGGAACACAAGGAGCGAACGCCAGCATGAGCACACCAGCCTCCCACGATCAAGAGCGCCTGCTCGCGCGTCTCACGGGCCCTCTGGGACCTGAGATCAGCTGTGAGGAGTGCTTCGAGCAGCTCGACCGCTACGTCGAGGCCGAGCTCGCGGGCGCTGACGCTGACGCCACGGTGCCAGGCATGCGCGCACACCTCGAAGGCTGTTCGGCGTGCGCGGAGGATCGCGAAAGCCTGCACGCGCTGCTCGTGAGCGACGACGGCCGAGACGTATCGGGCGCATGAGCTACTCAGCGCCGGCGATCGCGCCGCCGGCCACGCTGTCGATCAGCCAGCGCCCGGCGCGCTGGCTCATCGTCAGCTCAGCGCCGAGTCGGCGGTCGGCTGCGAGGTAGATCACGAGCGCCGAGCCATCGGTGCGGAACTGGACGGCGCGTACGCTGCCGTGGGCGAAGTCGGCCAGCTGTTGCGGGGTCGCCTCCGCGCGCAGCCGCGGGACGAGCTGTTGGCACGCGACCAGCTGATCAACGCCTCGCGTCGCGGCCGCGCCACCGAACTGGCTGAGGAGCTGGCTCAACCCGGCCGGCGAGAGCGCCGAGCAGCTGGTCGCCGGAGTGGGACCCGTCGCCTCGCGCACCGCCGCTGCGACCGCGGCGCGGACACGCTGGACCTCGCTCGGCCCCGATAGCAACAGAATCTTGATGAGCGCGCCGACCGCGACGACGAGGATCCAGATACGCGCCACCCGCGGCAGCCGCCGGTACACGCGCCACAGCTGTCGATGCAGCGTGAAGTGCTCGCCGGCCACCCGGCAATGATGGCCTGACATCGCCCACGGCCCGTCGCGGCCTCGACGACCGTTCGGCCGTTGCCAAGGCGCCGCTCCACGATCGGAGGCCAGCAGGTGATCCCGCATATCCCGGATCGCGCGCGCGATCGGGCCGTTTTCGGAGCGTCAGTCAGATGCTCGCCCTAAGGCCCGAGCACGTGTTTGCTCGCCCGGCGCGTTCCCGCTGTGGTCAGTCCCTTACGCGGTAGCGCAGGTGAACGACGCCGCCTCGGAACCGTCGCTCGTCCAGCAGTTCGAGCCGCGCGTGGACGTTGTCCGGGAGCGCGCGCTTGCCGCCGCCGACCACGATCGGCCCGAGGAACAGGTGGCACTCGTCGACTAGCCCCGCGGCGATCGCTTGGCCAGCGAGCTCGGCGCCCCCGACCGCGAGGTCGGCCGCCGAGGTCTCCTTGAGCCGCTGGACCGCATCGGGGCTAAAATCGCGCTCGATCCGCGTCCTCGCACTGGAGACGGTCTGAAGCGTCCGCGAGTACACGATCTTCTCGGCTGCGCGCCAGATCTGGGCGAAGCCCCGGATCACCGCTGGCTGATCGGCGCCAGCGCTGACGGTCTCCCAGAAGACCATCGTCTCGTACATCCGGCGCCCGTAGAGGTAGCTGCCGATCGGCCGCTCGAGGTCGTTGACGAACGCATGCACCTCGTCATCCGGCGCCGCCCAGTCGAACTTGCCTTCTGCGTCCTCCACGTAGCCGTCAAGCGACGTGATCGCCGAGTAGATCAGCTTGGGCATCTGGACTCCTCTCGATGGGTTTGGTGCGGTGCCGGTCGCAGATACTGAGACCGCGATCGAGAGCCAACAGTCATCGGTCATGGCAGGCCTGACGATCAGGCCGCGGTGACTCCGCCGTCAAGCGAAACCACGACTCAGCCGCGACAAGGACGCGCGTTCGCCGCATGCGATCCGGTCGTCACCAGGCAACCGGGCAAATCTAGCTTGAGAAGTGGAGCGCTACGCGCCGGGCGCGTGGGCTCCAGCTGGTCAGCCGGTCTGGCCGACGGCCTCGATGATGACGTCTGCGACCCGCTCGGGTACCTCGTTCGGAAGGAAGAAAACGCTGCCCGGGATGGTCACTAGATGCGCGTGCGGGCACGCCTCGAGCGCGCTCCGCTCTTCGTCGGTCAGCCCACCGTCGCCCTTCTCGGCGTGCACCACCCACGTCGGCACGCCAGCTCCGCACAGCCGCTCGGCAGGACGCTCGTGGCGATGTAGCCACTGCACGTACTCGCGCAGTCCCTGCCTGTGGTGCTGCGGGACGTTCTTGCGAAAGTCCTCGCGCAACTCGCTCTGACGCTCGCCGGGCACCGGAATGCGCTTGACCATCGAGGCCGCTCCTTTGGCCAACACGGCGGCGGGTAGGCTGCCCAGCACGCTGCCAAGCCGAACAATCGCACGGAAGAACGCGGCCTCGTCCTTGGCAGACAGACTGATCCCGGTCAGGACGACCGGCCCGGCGAAGTCCCCCGAGGCGACCATCTCCAGCGCGACGGACGCGCCCATGCTGAATCCGACCACCACGTCGGCGCCGATCTCCCTCGCCAGCTCGGCCGTCAGCCGCGCGTAGTTCTCGATGCTGTAGTCATCCGGCGGTGGCGCGCCGGCATGGCCGGGCAGCGTCGCGGCAACCAACCGCATCCCCGCGAGGGCGGGCTCCGCCATCACCTCGGCGTACGAACCCGCGCTGCACATGCCGCCGGGGAGGAGCAGCACCGTGTGCTCCGCCTCGGGCGGGCCTGCCTCACGAAGCTCCCAGTCAATCTCCATCCCGCACCTCCCCGATCATCCTGGGGCCGCGATCACGGGGTTCATCATGACCGATGGCGCTGGCATTCGATTACTCGCTCGCCGGTGGGCGCCTCGCCGACCACACGACAAAGGCAGGCCTCTTGAGGGGCTATGCGCGTATACGCTTGAGAGCGCAGAGATGTCTCCCGCACCGACCGCCACAGCTGAACTTCGACCGGCAGCCGCACGCGACCCTCTGCCGAGGCCGGCCTCGGAGGTCCCCGGCCCGCGGCTTCCGCGCCCGCTCCAGTCCTGGCTCGGCTTCGTCCATCCAGTGCAGTCGCGGATGGCGGCGCGCAGGCGCTACGGCGCGGTGTTCCGCTCCAACGACTTGATCGCGGGCGAGGTCTTCCACATCGCCGATCGGGCGTCGATAGAGCAGATGTTCAAATGGAAGCCGACCGATTACAACGTCGGCGAGCCACGCCAGCCGATGGAGCCGGTCACCGGCCCGTCGTCGATCCTGCTGCTTGACGCGGAACGCCACCTGCGCATGCGCAAGTTGATGCTGCCGGCGTTTCACGGCGACGCGATCGCCGACTATGCCGAGCTGATCGAGCAGATCACTCAGCGCGAGATCGACGGCTGGCGGCCCGGCGAGAGGATCCGCACACGCACGGCAGCTCAAGCGATCACGATGGAGGTGATCATCCGCGCGGTCTTTGGGATCACCGATTCCGAGCGCGTCGCCGAGCTGAAGGGCGTACTCCCGCGGCTGTCGTCCATCAATCCCCTCCTCGCCTTCGAGGCCATGCGCAGGGACCTCGGTCCGCGCAGCCCGTGGGGCCGTTTCGTGCGCGATCGCGATCGTGTCGACGAGATGCTCTACGAGGAGATCCAGCGGCGGCGCAACGAGCCTGACCTCGACAGGCACAAGGACATCCTCACGCTGCTGCTGTCCGCTCGCGACGAGGACGGCAGGCCGCTGACCGATAGGGAGCTGCGCGACGAGCTGATAACGCTGCTGCTCGCGGGACACGAGACGACGGCGACGTCGATCGGCTGGGCGTTCGAGCGCCTCCTGCGCACTCCTCGCGCGCTCGAGCCTCTGACCGCCGAGGTGAAGAAGGGGCACAACGGTGACTACATCGACGCGGTGATAAAGGAGACCCTGCGCGTACGCCCCGTGGTGTCGGAGGTCTTCCGCGCGCCTACACAGCCGACCGAGCTGGGTGGCTTTCTGTTCGCTCCGAGAACGCAGCTGGCGGCCTCGATCTTGCTCGTGCAGTACGACCCGGAGCTGTATCCACCCGACCCGCTGGCGTTCCGCCCCGAGCGGTTCCTCGAGGACGCACCCGAGCCCTACACGTGGATTCCATTCGGCGGCGGCGTGAGGCGCTGCCTCGGCGCCGCCTTCGCTCAGCTTGAGATGAAGGTCGTGATCTCGGCGATACTGGCACGGACGCGACTGCGAGCCTCGCGGGCCACGAGCGAGAAGGCCCGCTTTCGCGGGGTCACCCTGCTCCCGAGCCGTGGCGGCGAAGCGATCGTCGAGAGCGTCGACTAGCGGGTCGCCGTCCGCACGGCTCCGTCATCCCTCAGCAATGGAGCGAGTCGATGAGTGAAACGGCGGGAAGGCAGCGGAGCGCGATCGTGTTTGGAGCGCGAAACCTGGGCCGTGCGGTCATAGAGGCGCTCGTGGCGGAGGGATGGGCGGTGGCGGGCGTGGCGCGCTCCCAGGGCACACTCGACGGGATTGGTGAGGCCGGGGGCCTTGCGCTACAGGCGGACGTCACTGATCCGGCGAGCGTGCACGCGGCGCTCAATGAGGTGGCCGCGGCGCATGGCGGTGTGGACCTCGCATTGAACGCGGCCTCGGCTTACGGCGGCGACCGCAGCGGGCCATTTGGCGGGGGGCCGATTGTCGAGGCCGACTTCAGCGGGTTTGACTCCTGGGCTGCAGCTCCGGCTCGAGCCGCGTTCTCGTTCTTGTCGGCCAGCGGGCGGTTCGCCGTGGAGCAGGGTGGGCCGGCAACGCTGGTGCAGGTCACCGGTGGGTCGGCGCGGCGCGCGATGCCAGGTCGTGGCCTGTGGTCGGCCGGAGCATTTGGCGTGCGAGCCATCACCAACGCTGCCGCGCTCGAGCTCCGCCCCGTTGGTATTCACGTGGCGCTGCTGATCGTCGACGCCGGCATCCAGCCGCTCGCCGGAGCCCCTCGTGGCGGAATCTCGCCCGAGGCGCTCGCGGATCCACGTCGGATCGCCGACGCAGTCCTCTTCCTGGCCAACCAGGATGCGCGCGCGGCAACACACGAGCTCCAGCTCACCCCGCTCGCTGAGACGTGGACCCCGTAGCCCTGCGAGCGCGCCCGCGCCACCGACGAACCATCGTGTGCGTCGGCGCGAGTTCATCGAACGCGCTGTGCCGGCCGAGACGCGCGAGGCTGCTCGGTCGGAGCATCAGGCGAAGCGCAGGCAGCCCGCCGGCGCGCTCGCAGCGTGACGAACCCCACTAGTGCCACAAGCACGACCGCCCCCGCGCCGATTCCGACGAATGTGCCCACGGCGACGCCTCCGGCGAGGGCGACCAGGAGTGGCACGCCGCCACAGCAGCCGATAACCAGGGCGACCGCGCCCACCCCGGCCAGACCCGCCCAGGTGCCTTCGGTCGCGGCGTTGCGAGCGTCTGGCTCCTTGTCGTTTTGCTCGCTCACGAGCTAAACCCGCTTGCAGGCGGCGACGTGTTCGGCGTTGCCCTCGAGCAGAGACCTGGCGATGGTCGTGAGCTCACTGACTCTGGGGTCGGCGATCCGGTTGTAGACGGTGCGGTGGTCGCGGCGGGTCACGACGAACCCGCACCAGCGCAGGCACGCGAGGTGGTTTGAGACGCTCGGCTGGGGAAGCCCGACGCGCTCGACCAGCTCGCCAACCGAGAGCTCGGTGCCGTCGTCGAGCGCTTCGAGGATGCGCAGGCGGGCAGGCACGGAAAGCACCCTGAAGTACTTGCTAAGCAGCTCGGGCTTGGTCGGCGCCTCGGAGAACTGAAAGGGAGCGTCGGCGAGCAAAACATTCTCCTCCTCTAATATGTTATTTGAATGATATCATCCTTGACCAATGGATGTCAAAGGGGAGTGCCAGGCGTGGACGCGACGATCTCGGGAATGACTTGCCCAGAGTGCGCGCGCACGGTGGCGGCCGCGTTCAAGCGGGCGGGTGCGACCAACGTTGCGGTCGACTGGCGACGCGGCGGCGCCCGCGTCGACGGCAACCTGAGTGAGGCAGAGCTCGCGGCGGCACTCGAGGAGACCAAGTACACGGTCACCGGCGTGGCGCGATGCGGCGAGCAGTCCGCGCGAACGGACGGCGCTTTCGACGGTGCCGGGCGCGACCATGACCTGATCGTTCTGGGCTCGGGCGGCGGGGCGACGGCGGCCGCGATCCGGGCGCGCGACCTCGACCACACTGTCCTTGTGGTTGAGCGGGGCACGATCGGCGGCACCTGCGTCAACGTGGGTTGCATCCCTTCGAAGAATCTGCTCGTTGCCTCCGAGCGTCACGAACGACGGCTCGCCGATGCGGTCACCGCGAAGGAGCTACTGGTCGAGCGGCTGCGCCAGTCCAAGTACGTCGAGCTGCTCGAGGAGTACGAGATCGAGCTGCGTCATGCCCAGGCCGAACTGATCGATCCTCACACCGTTTCGCTCGACGGCGAGCTCGTCAGCGCCGGTGCGATCGTGGTAGCGACGGGAGCGCGACCTGCGATCCCGCGTATACCCGGCCTCGAGGATGCTGGATATCTCACATCCACTAGCGCCCTGGAGCTGCGCGAGCCGCCGCTCCGGCTGGCCGTGATCGGCGCCAACGCGGTCGGACTCGAGCTCGGCCAGATGCTGGGGAACTTCGGCTCCGAGGTGACGTTTCTTGCCCGCAACACGGTAGCTCCCAGATCGGAGCCCGAGGCGTCGGTCGCGATCCGACAGGTGCTGCTTGATCAGGGCCACACCGTGCTGGAGCACGCGCGGACCAGCCGCGTGTCGGTCGAAGGCGGAGAGAAGGTCCTGCGCGGCCACCTGGAGGGCGGCGTTACGTTCGAGATCCGCACCGACGCGATCCTGGTGGCCACCGGCCGCGCCCCCAACAGCGACGGTCTCGGCCTCGAGCGCGTCGGGGTACAAACTGACGAGTGCGGATGCATCGTGGTCGACGAGCACCAGCGGACGAGCATCGCCTCGATCTACGCGGCCGGCGATGTCACCACCCAACCGCAGTACGTGTACGTAGCCGCGGCCGGTGGCGCCGCGGCCGCTGAGAACGCGCTCGCCGAAGGGAGCGAGCGCCTCGACTTCACGGCGCTTCCCCGAATCATCTTCACGAAGCCCCAAATTGCGGCCGCGGGCCTCACCGAGGCCGACGCACGAAGCGCCGGCTTCGAAGTAGAGACAAGCGTCCTGCCGCTCGCCGCACTCCCCCGCGCCCTGGTCAACGGTGACACCCGCGGGGTGGTCAAGCTCGTGGCCGAGACCGGCGGCGGCCGGCTACTCGGCGCAAGCATGGTCGCCAATGGCGCCGGCGACGTGATCTTGGCCGCGGTCCTGGCGATCCAGCACGGGCTAAGCACCGACCAGCTCGCCTCCAGCTGGGCGCCGTACCTGACGATGGCCGAGGGCCTCAAGCTGGCCGCTCAAACGTTCAAGCGCGACGTTGCGAAGCTCTCCTGCTGCGCCGCCTGACCACCATGGAAAGGACAAGCTCGATGTCTACGAGGGTCAAGCCCCCGGATCAGATCTTGCTGGCAGTTGGTCGACAGTCCATCCCGACGAACGCAAGGGAAGAGGCGTGACCGACACACACGACATCCAGCAGCTCGCGGTCGATCTCGCGGCAGCCATGCCGAAGTTCGATCGGACCGAACAAGAGCTTTCGCTCGCCCTCCTGCGAGAGCTCGCTCACGGCGCGCCCGTCGGCATAGGCCGTCTGACGGTCGCAACCAGCCAGCGGCCCGAGCAGACCACTGCAATGTTGGAGCGCCTCCCAGGAGTCTTCCGCGACGAGCAGCAACGGGTCGTCGGATTCATGGGCCTGACCGTCGTGGAGATGGGCGAGCACCGAATCCACCTCCACGGACGCGCGCTCTCGGCATGGTGCGCCTGGGACACCTTGTTCCTGCCCGACCTGCTCGGCGAGACCGCGGGCGTGACCTCGCGCTGCCCTATCACCGGCGAGCAGATTTCTCTGACAGTGTTGCCAACCGGGCCAGCGGACCTGCAACCCGCAGATGTGGTGGTCTCATTCCTGCTTCCCGAGGCGGAGTTCGACGCCAGCGTCATCCAACGCTTCTGTCACTTCGTTCACTTCTTCGCGTCTTCGGAGGCGGCAGCGGAGTGGACGGCCGAGCACCCCAGGACGTTCACGCTTTCGGTGAAGGAGGCCTACGAGCTTGGCCAGCTGACAAACCGCGCCGTGTGGAGCTCGGCGACGGCCGCGAGGTGCTAGGCGAGCGCCGGTGCCGGCCTCGTTGAGCGGCCAGCGCAGCTCGAGCAGCGGATCGCTGCGATCGCCGATCCTATGTGGAATGCGCGGTCCACCCCGCCCCCGGCACGACCATCGCACGCGGGGCGGCGAGCCGCTAACAGCTCGCCGCCGCGTCTCCCCGAGTGACCTATTCGGCGATCAAGATGTTGTCGCCGGAGACCACCTGGTTGAAGTTGAATCTCGTCCCTTGGACCTGCATGAGAGTCGACTCGACCACGTTCTTGCGGGGCTCTCCCAGGTGGCAGTAGATCGTGACGATGGCGTCGTGGACATGCACGCCGCCGACGAATAGAGCCACCTTGAACATCACCTTGCCGCCCTCCGAGCCCGCAGGCAGCCCGCCGAACTCAGCTTCCTGTTCAGCGGTCGCGGGGCCGAACGACTCGAAGCTCAAGACCGCGGTCGGTTCCCACGTGCCTTCGACGAGGACGTTCCCCTGAGCGTCGCGGTGGGTGAAAGTGCGCGGTACTTCGCCAAACGCTTCCGCAACCGCGCCGCCGTTGCCGCTGATCGACTTGGGCTGCAGCGTGAACGTCCCCTCCCCATTGACCGTCACCGTGTCGCCGTTTGAGGCACGCGCGACGCTTTCGATCGTCCCGAAAGAGATCTGCGCCGTCTTCGAGCCCGCTAACGCTGGCGCGCTGTCAATCCACGTCGGCAAACTCCCAACCAGCGCGCCCAGCGCCAGCATCATGCCGACACGGTTGGCCCGCCTCATCCGTAAGACGTACATCCGTGATCCCTCCTTGATTAGCCGAGAGCGACGCTCGTTCGAGCAAATCGCGGCCGACGCTTCTCATCTCCCGGTCACTCGCGCTGACCGCCGGGGTGATTCTAACCAAGTGCGCCGTACTTGACGAGCCCGTTTTCGGCGACCGCGCGGCGAGCAGTCCGTGCACGAACTCGACCCCGTCGGGTGAGACGCAGCTGCTCCAGCCCGCTGGCCGACTCGCACGCGGCGATCGCCGCTCGTGCTGCAGGCTCGGAAGCCGCTCGCACCGCACGTGTGAGCCCGTGTGGCGTAACATTCGCGCCGCCATCGGTGGGGTGTACTCGTCACCGACGGATCGAGCGGTCGGCGAGCTGGGAGGAGGCAGGGATGCGGCGCATCACGCGGGGGACGTTCGTCACGGTGGCAGGGGTGGTCGCGCTGGCGTGCTCGCTGCTACCCGAAGCCGCCCGGGCTGCCGGGAGCGTGTACGTCACGAATCTAGGCGGCAACGTCTCGGAGTTCGGTGTCGGTCCCACCGGCTTGCTCGCGCCGCTCACCCCCGCCACGGTCGCTGCCGGCATGGGACCCGCTGGCATCGCACTCAGTCCCGACGGCAGGAGCGCCTACGTCTCAGACGGTGGCGAAAGCACCGTATTCCAGTTCGACGTGAACGCGGCGAGCGGCACGCTGTCGCCAAAGACCCCCGCGAGTGTCGAATCTGGCGGGGGCCCGATTCACAGCGGCATCGTGGTGACCTCCGACGGCAAGAACGCGTACGTCACGAACTTCAACGACAACAGCGTCTCGCAGTACAGCATTGAAGCGACCACCGGCCTCTTGTCCGCGAAGACGCCGGCCACTGTCGCGAGCGCGGAACATCCGCTCGACATCGCGGTGACACCGGATGGCAAGAGCGCCTATGTGACCAACACCGAAGCAGACACTGTCTCGCAGTACGACATCAACCCGACAACCGGCGGGCTCTCACCCAAGACTCCGGCAACGGTCGCCGCGGACTTCGGCGCTGCGGGCATCGCGGTCACGCCCGACGGCAAGAGCGTCTATGTGAAGAACGCGGGCTCCATCTCACAGTACGACATCAACCCCACCACGGGTGCACTGTCGCCGAAGAGCCCAGCCACGGTCGCGTCGGGGTCGGCCACCGGCAGCGGTGACACAACGCCGATCGCGGCCAGCCCGGACGGCAAGAGCGTCTACGCCGCCAGCGGAGGCGCGGTCGAACCGTCGATCTTCCAATACGACGTCGACTCCTCCACGGGCAAGCTCACGCCGAAGTCGCCGGCAACCGCGGCGACGGGCAGCCAGCCCGAAAACCTGGCTATCACGCCCGGCGGCAAGAGCCTGTACGTGACGAACACCTTCGGCGAATACGTCTCCCAGTACAACGTCGACCCGCTCACCGGTGCGCTGTCCGCGAAGTCGCCCGGGACCGTCACCGCGGGAGAACAGCCGCTCGGCATCGCAGCGGGCGCGTTCCCGCTCGCGCATGCGACCGAAACCACCGTGAGCTGCTCTCCTTCCACGATCGTGGCGGCGCACACGACGACTTGCACAGCAACCGTCAAGGACACGGCGTCAAGCGAACGGACGACCCCGACGGGGACCGTGAGCTTCACGAGCAGCGGGCCGGGCAGCTTTGAAAGCGCCGGCAGCTGCACGCTCGGCCAAGAAAGCGCCGGCGTGGCGAGCTGCCAGCTCGGCTACACGCCCAGTGCGACGACAGCCATGCCCGTGCGCACCGACTCCATCACGGCCGCCTACGGGGGCGACTACCGCCACAACCCGAGCAGCGGCTCCGGCGCCGCGAAGGTCCTGTCGATAACGCTCCTCGAACGGGGATCGTTCGTGATCGGCGATCAAAATGCCGCCGTCGGCAGCGCGGTCACGTTCTGGAGCGCGCAGTGGTCGAAGGTGAACGTGCTAAGTGGCGGCAGGGCCCCATCCGGCTTCAAGGGGTTCGCGGCCACGACGAGCAGCACCCTGCCGAGCTGTGGCGCCGGCTGGTCGACCGGCACGGGCGGCAGCCCCGTTCCGCCGGAAGGGCCATTGCCGGCATACATGGCGGTCATCGCCTCCAGCAAAATCAGCCAGTCGGGCTCCACGATCTTCTCGGGCAATACCGTGCACGTTGTCGTCGTCAAGACCAACCCCGGCTACGCGCCCGAACCTGAACACACGGGTACGGGAAGCGTCGTGGGGGTCGTCTGCTGAAGCCGGATCGCAAGCAAGCGGCGCTCACCACGCCCCCCTCGATGTGCCCGAGGCGGCGAAGCGCCGCCTCGGGACACAGTTCTGCCGCGTCGCCCGTGTATTCCCTGGAGGCGAGCCAGCGGCGCGGCCTGGTGAGCGCGCTCGCGTCCGCGACGCTGACACGGGTAGCCCCACGAACAGCGTCGGCGGTCTCGTGTGTCGACGATGCGGGCCAGCGCGCGACGCAGCCGCCGCTCGCCGCGTGGCACCCGAACGGCGCCCCGGAGCGGTGGGTCCCGACCCGCCGTCATACGACGATGTCCAGCTCGATCCTTTCTTCGTTTTGAGTGCCAGTTCAAAGCCGACGCCCGACTGTTCGGCGTCCGGACCAGTCAATTCCAGATAGCTCGTTTCTTCGTCCGCTTCTCCTTCTCCCGGATGCCAGACGTGGGGTCCCTGGACATCTTCGCGGTGTTTGAATTTGAGCGTTTCTTCTTCTTCATCGCGTCGTTCTTGATGCCCACGAGCAGGCCCCGACCGTGGGTGCGAAGCTGGAAGCAACACACGCATTTCGCGACTCCCATCTCCGTAAGTCCTAGTCTCGGCCGGCCGTTATACAGCACGACCCAGGGCTCCATGAAGGCCCCGTGTGCGGTAGAAATTGGAGGTGGAGAGGAGCGGGTAACCGCCTTTCCACGGTCGTCAGTTGGGGGCGGACGACCTCTTCGCGAAGCGGCGGCACGCCGCGTACGGCGGCCACCGTTCCTTGGAGCCACAAGGTGTGAACTCCGCCACCCAGGGTGGCTAGCGCAAGCGCCGTGGCCACACGATGATCGCCACACGCGTCGAGCAAGGGGGCGATCTGAGATGACGAACGGCACGGACAGGGCAGACAACGCTTCGGCGACCGTTATGGGCTCGAGCCAACACTCCTTGCTCTGGCGGGGCTTGTCCCGACATAGTGGGGGAGTCTGATGCCCGCAGACCCGAAGACTAAGCCCGCTGGGCCCCGACCGGGCACTGGTGGATTCCTGGCGCGCTTGACCGAGCTGGCATGGCAGGCGCTTCCCGCCATCGGCAGCGCCGTCGGTTTCGTCGGTTTTGTGGCGGTGGTCGGCGCAGCCATTGAGTGGATCCGCTTTCACGCGGCGCATCTACCGGCGACTCAGGCGGTGCTCGCGGTTCCGAGGCAGGAGCTGGTGACGATCGGGGCGCTCGCGCTCGCCGTGTTCGTGGTTGGCGCCGTGATCGCAGTACTGCTCGTCTATCTCATCGACGATAGAGGCGAGACCACCGTGCACGCCGTTTGGGGCATCGTGTTAGTAGGGGTGGTTGAGATGCTCGTCGCCCTGTTCTTCGTGGGCGTCAAGGACCCATTCGTGGTGTACCCCCTGCTGGGCGCGTGGTTATGCGTCACCGGACTGGTCGCCGCATACGCGATCGGCAAGGTGCTTCGCGAGCTCAGATATCGCACCGAGCTGAAGGCGGCTGGCCAGAGACTCTTCGAGGCGCGAGACCAACTCGAGACGGCAGCGGACACATTGGCAGCCGCTACTGCTGCCCGCGACCAAACCCCGAGCACTCCGCCCGGCAAGGCCGAAGCGGTACAGGAAAGCTGGCGCCAAGCGAATCTTGCGTTCTTGTTGGCCCGCCGGGTGTGGGTGCGTGCCGTTCGCGCCTGGGAGGCGGTGGCGACGACGATCGCCAGCTCCGGATCGCTACGCGGGGCGCGAGAGATCGAGGATCGGCGCGCGCGCGCGGAGGTAGGCAGGCTCGCAGAGGTCAGCGAGCCTCCCAGCCGATTCGAGCTTGAGCAGCTTTTTGGAGCAGCCGAGCGAGTCAGGGCTGGTGTTTACAAGGCCCTGTGGAAGCGCTTGCGAGACCAGATCGCGACGGTGCGCGGCGTCCGCAGGGCATGGGCGCGTGTGACACTTATCGTGCTCGCTCTACTAGCTATCGCAGGCGTTGTGATCGTCGCGGCGAGCCCGTCGGTCGCGTGGCTCGCGATCATGCTCGGGGTGGTCGCCGTGCTGGCTGCGATGAACATGTTCGTCGCCCTCGCGACCACGAAGTTCGCCTGGTACGGCGTTTCCGTCTTTTTCTCGGTTCTGCTGTTCGGCGCTGCGCTGACGATCGCCCGCACTCTGAATGCACCGAAGGTGCAACCGATCGCGCTTGTGCGCAAGAGCGACGATGTCGGCATTTGTGGCGTCTACATCACGCAAACGAGCGATCGCGTATACGTGGGACGCGTAACGGCCGAGGGCGGTCGCACAGGGCGCATCTTCTGGGTGCGCCGGGACGACGTCGATGTCGTGAGTGTCGGGGAGCTGCAGAACATCGGCGACAAGTTCGACGGGATTGCGACTCAGATGCTCATGGAGGTCTACAAGGACCGGGCCGAGGAGCCGGCACCGGCGGTGAAGGGCACGACTGAAACGCAGGTTGTTGGCTCCGAAGTGAAGGCCGGCTCTCCGGGAAGCCAGACGACAACGGTGAAGGAATTCCCAGCGACCAAAGGGCGACCGACGGTGCGGCCAAGTCCACAATCCCCACCGCCGAAGTGCACCAACCTCTGATTGCCCGCCCCTGCGCCTGGCGCTGTTCCGGCGGAAGGTGCTTGAGGACCTCGCACCGCCACCGAGCGGCCAAAGGCGAGCGACTCAGCGGACTCGAAGACCTCCTCGCGGTTTCTTCAGCGCGAAGGACGTCGGCCACATGGCGCCTTCGTCGAGGTTCGCCTTGTCGCTGAAGCCGAACGTCGCGTATCTCGTTTTGAACTTCTGCGCGCTCTGGAAGAAGCAGACGACGTTGCCGTCCTTGTCATACGCGGGCATCCCGTACCAGGTTCTCGGCGAGAGCGCTGGCGCGCTGGCTTTGATGATGGCATGGAGCCGCTCGGCCATGGCGCGATCCGGTTCCCGCATCGCGGCGATCTTCGCGAGCACGTCGCTTTCCCCGTCCGCCTTGCCCGCGCGCGGGCCGCGGCGCGCGGCCGCCTTCAGCTCTTGGGCGCGCTCCCTCATCGCGGCTCGCTCCTCGTCCGTGAATCGCTTGGAGGACTTGCCGGTGGTTCTCGTGGCGGACTGCTGCGTGGCCGTCTTTGCAGGCTTCTTCTCAGCCATTGCGAAGCACCTCCGTGCGTGGGGGCCAGTCCCTGCCGCTTGACGTCGGGCGATGGTAACGGCCCCGCGGCAGGACTCGAACTTGCGACGCACGGATTAGAAGTGGCGCCTGGAGGTCGGGGTTGGGTCAGTAGCACCAGATAGGGCGGAGGTCGCGGGGCTTCGCGAGGGTCGGGGACAGTTCAGCGACCGGTCGTTGCCGCTTGACTCGACGTCAAGGAGCGTCAGGCCGAGCCGGCCCCGAGTGCAAGGGCACATCGCCGAGAACGATCTAGGCTTGGTTGGCCAGGTGTCAGCTCCGAACGATGATCCGATAGCCGTTCCGGCGACCCGAGTGCTCTCGGGCTCTCAGCTCGCGCTGATCGCCGAGCACGGTGAGGAGCGAACCGCTGAGGTAGGCGAGAAGCTGTATGAGATCGGCGAGGCTAGCTACCCCTTCATCGCCATCCTGGAAGGCGAGGCGGCGATCTTGGACGGTGCCGGGCACGAGATCGCACGCCATGGCGCCAATGGATTTCTCGGCGAGATAAACCTGCTCACCGGGCAGTCGGTGTTCGTCACCGCGGTCGTGACCCAGCCTATGACCTATATCGCGGTCGAGCGCGAGGAGCTGCGCGGACTGCTCTTCGAAGATCCCTCGCTCTCGGATCTGATCCTGGGCACGTTCGTCGAGCGTCGCGAGCTGCTTCAGCGCCGCCACGGCATTGGACCCGAGATCGTCGGCCCGCGCGACTCGCCCGACACGCGCCGCCTGCTCGAGTTCGCGCGCCGCCTGAAGCTCCCCCACACCTGGGTCGATCAGGGAGTCGCGACCGATGGGGCGGCGGGAGGTGGCGTCGCGATGTCCGCCATGCCACTGGTGCGGCTACCCGGCGGCGTCGAGCTTCACAACCCGAGCAACGGGGAGCTATCGCGGGCGCTCGGCATAGGCCTCGCGCTCGCGCCGCGCGAGGAAGTCGACCTGCTGATCGTGGGCGGTGGACCCGCGGGCCTCGGCGCGGCCGTATACGGAGCCTCTGAGGGATTGGACACAATCATCGTCGAGAGCAGCGGCGTCGGCGGGCAGGCTGGCAGCTCGCGCAGGATCGAGAACTATCTCGGCTTCCCTGCCGGTATCAGCGGCACCGAACTGATCAGCCGCGCGGCCACCCAGGCGCGCAAGTTCCATGCCCGCATAGCCTCGCCGTATGTCGCGCGCGCGCTTGAGCCAGGCGCGGAGCGCCACGTGGTGCGGCTCGAGGACGGCAACGAGGTCGCGGCGCGTGCGGTGTTGCTCGCCACGGGCGCCGAATACCGGCGCCTGCCCGTTGGGGGGCTCGAAGCGTATGAGGGGCTGAGCGTCTTCTACGCCGCAGGGCCACCCGAGGGCCAGCTCTGTGCCGCCCAACGGGTGGCGGTGGTCGGCGGCGGAAATTCGGCGGGACAGGCAGCGGTCTGGCTGGCGCGCGGGGGCGCGCTCGTGAGCCTCCTTCACCGCCGCGCTGACCTGCGCGAGACGATGTCGCAGTATCTGATCAACGAGCTGGAGCGCTACGGGGTCTCGGTGCGCGATCGCAGCGAAGTCGCCGAGCTCCATGGTGAGGACGGACGGCTGCAGGGGGTCACGCTCACCGACGGCGAACGCCTGGCGTTCTCCTACCTGTTCCTGTTCCTCGGCGCGAAGCCGTGCACGGAGTGGCTCGGCGAGGTCGTCGCTCGCGACGCCGACGGTTTCGTCCTCACCGGCTCCGACGCAGGCGCTGATGGCCTGCTCGAGACCAGCGTTCCCGGCGTGTACGCCGCCGGTGACGTGCGCGCCGGATCGATCAAGCGCTGCGCGACCGCGGTCGGCGAGGGCGCGGCGGTCGTGCGCTTCGTGCACGAGCGCATAGCGCGGCTCACGGCTCAAGCTGGCGAACAAGCCTCGCAGGGAGCCCGGGCGTGAGGGCAGCCCAAGAAACGGCGTGGGGCGCGGCCCCGCTCCAGGAGGCTCCCACGATTGCTCCATGAGGACCCCGACTCTCCTCCCAGGAATGCCAGCCGGGCGTAAGATTCGGCTTTCTAGCACCGAGCCGGCGAGAGGAGATCCATGCCCGAGAGCATCGACCCCACCTTCTATCGATCGCCCGCCGCCGCTATTGCCGCGCCGCCCGAGAAGCTCGCGTACGTCGCCGCCTTCGACCCGACCGGCACGGAGCACGACGCCATGACCGTGGTGGACTGCGATGCTGGCTCACCAACCTATGGCGAGGTGGTCGGCTGGACCGAGCTGCCGACCGCAGGCAACGAGCTGCACCACTTTGGCTGGAACGCCTGTTCCAGTGCGCTCTGCCACGAGGGGCATACCGGCGTGCTCGAGCGCCGTTACCTGATCGTGCCGGGCATCCGGTCGTCCCGCACCTACGTGCTTGACACCAAGCCCGACCCGCGACAGCCGGGGGTCGTTCGCACGATCGAGCCCGAGGAGCTCGCGGCCAAGGCCGGGTACTCCCGCCCGCACACGGTGCACTGCGGGCCCGGCGGCATCTTCATGTCCAACCTGGGCGGCGCCGACGGCAGCGACGGTCCGGGCGGGGTCGCGCTGATCGACCACGACACCTTCGAGGTCACCGGCGCCTGGGAGACGGACCGCGGCGATCAGCACTTCGCATACGACGTGTGGTGGCACCTCAACGATGACGTCGCAATCACGTCGGAGTGGGCGACTCCCTCGATGATCGAGGACGGGCTGAACCCCGAGGACCTCCTGGGCAAGCGGTTCGGCCACCACCTCGACTTCTGGAGCCTCTCTGAAGGCAGACTGATCCAGCGCGTCGACTTGGGCGACGAGCATCAGATGGTGCTCGAGCTGAGGCCCGCTCACGATCCACAGAAGGCCTGGGGCTTCGTCGGGGTCGTGATCAGCGTCGCCGACCTGTCCGCCTCGGTGTGGTTGTGGCACCGCCAAGAGGGCCGTTGGGTGGCAGAGAAGGCGATCACGATTCCTGCCGAGCCTGCCGACGTCGACCAGCTCCCGCCCGCGCTACAGCCATTCGGGGCCGTCCCCCCGCTAGTGAGCGACATCGACCTGTCTGTCGACGACCGCTGGCTGTACGTCTCGTGCTGGGGGACCGGCGAGCTCAAGCAGTATGACGTCAGCGATCCGCACAACCCGAAAGAGACGGGTTCTGTGCGCCTGGGCGGCATCGTGCAGCGAGGCCCGCACCCCGCCGCCCCAGAGCTGCGGCTGGCGGGGGCGCCCCAGATGGTGGAGGTAAGCCGCGACGGCCGGCGCGTGTATTTCACCAACTCGCTCTACGCGTCTTGGGACGACATCTTCTACCCGGACGGCGTCGGCGCTTGGATGGCTCGCGTTGACGCGAACATCGAGACCGGTGGCATGAGCGTCGACCCGAGGTTCTTCCCGCACGGCGACGACTTCCGTGGGCGAAGGGTGCACCAGACCCGCCTCCAGGGAGGGGATGCCTCGAGCGACTCGTACTGCTTCGTTGACTGACTGACCGTCCGTGATCGTCGCGCACATACTGGGCATCCCGGTCGAGGAGACGGCACTCACTTTCGCGCCGGTGATACTTCTCGTCATCGCGAGAGTGCGCATCTCGAGTCACCAACGGAGCCGCAAGCTGTATCGCCGCGCATCGTGTACCCATCCGAAGGGGGATAGGTAGGACAGCACCTCGCAGTCGCGCTTTCGCAGACGAGCGGGCGTCCAAGCGAGGCCGCACGCAAGCTCGAGTTGGACGAGCAGCGGGCGCGACACGAAGCACGACGCGCGCTTGCGCTTTCGCGTCGAGGGCAGGATGTCCCGTACCTCCGCGGAGCACGCCTGCCCTCGACGCGAGGGCATCTCTGCAGATCGGACAGCGCCCCCGGCAGGATCGAACCTGCGACATTCGGATTAGAAGTTGCTGTTTTGGGCCGGATTGGGCTGTACAGAGCCAAGTTAGCCGGAGTTACGCCAGCTTGGCGACGGTCATATTTGCCGAGTCGGGGACAAAGTTCGGGACAAAGTTGCCGGCCCGCTGCGAACCGCGAAACGTCGAGCGATCGCCGACGGTCGCAGGACCGGATGGCCCTTTGTCGGCGTCGGACGGAAGTGTTGAGAGCCGAGAAATCGCTGGCCCCGAGCGCCCAGGTGCGGCGGCGCTGAGCCCGGCGGTATTTGCAACGCTGCTGCTTGTTCGGCGCCAGCTCGGTCGCACCGAGGGAGCGTTTTCATTGTGCTTTATATGCCGCCTACGTGGTGGTCGCGATCGTTCTCTCGGTCCTGAAGGAACGCTCAGGGACGGGCGAGCACGGTGCAGATAGGGGTCTCGGTTGCCCCGAACCGGACACCTCGAAGGCGGTCAACGCGTTTCTGGCGGCGCGCGACATGACCGGACGGATGCGTTCCTGATCGGTTCAAAGGAGCTGCTGGGCCCGGTATGGGAGGCATATGGGATCCAGGTCGAGGCCACGCTCGAGCAGCGCGAAGTCGGTCACGCCGGCTTGGTCTACGGGATCACCGCGCGCGGAAAGCGCCGCGCGCTGTGTCCCGCAAACCTGCAGCCCAGCTGGATCGTTTACGACGTGCCGATCCTCGCCTCTGCCTGAGTGCCGAGCTCCGGGGATAGGCTTATCGTTTGCGAGCGATCGCGCGAGGGTCGAGCCGCGTCCGCGGCAACCGCTGAGTGAGGAGTCGAGCATGGCTGCGAGAGCAATGCGGAAGCTACGCGTAGGGTCGATCCTGGCCGGGTTGGTGGCCATTGCTGCCGCGGCGCCCGCGGCTGCCACGCAGGAACAGCGTGGGCCGACGCGGCTAGCGGCTGTGCACCATGACACCTCGCCTCCGTTGCGGGACATCGCGCCGGCGCCGGCGCCGCTGAGGCAGCGCGTCGTACCGCTTCGTCCCCTGCCCAGGCCGGGGTTGAGCGGCGCGCAGACTGCGGGGATACAGCGCAGCGCCGCCACGCGGGCTGCGCCGGCCACGGTCCTGAACTTCGATGGGATCGGCGAAGGCTTCTCGGGCCCTCAAGGCAGCTTCTCGGTTAACTCGGCGCCGCCGGATCCAAACGCCGCGGTCGGTCCGAGCCAGATCGTCGAGACGGTCAACACCGACATTGCCGTCTTCAACAAGTCAGGCGCCGCCGTCTACGGCCCTGTCCCGATCAACACCCTGTGGAGCGGCTTCGGTGGCGCCTGTCAGACGAACAACGACGGCGACGCCACGGTCTCATACGACCGGATCGCCAACCGCTGGATCGTCCAGCAGTTCTCGGTCTCTACCACCCCGTATCTCGAGTGCGTAGCGGTGTCGCAGACGGGCGATCCCACCGGCGCCTACAACCGCTACTCCTTCCAGTACGTCGACTTTCCCGACTATCCGAAGCTCGCCGTGTGGGCGGACGCCTACTACGTGACCTACAACATGTTCGCGGGCAACGGTCCATTCAGGGGCGGCCAGGTCTGCGCGCTCGATCGCGCGAGCATGCTCGCCGGCGCCGCGGCGACCCAGCAGTGCTTCAACGTCGGCACGAGCTATGGCGGCCTGCTCGCCTCAGACCTCGACGGCGCGAGCCTGCCCCCAACCGGTTCGCCCGATTACGTGGTCGCGCTGGGTGCAAGCGCCAACCAGCTCGCCTACTGGAAGTTCCACGTCGACTGGACGACCCCGGCCAACACGAGCCTGACCGGGCCCACGACGCTCGCGACCGCGGCCTACTCGGAAGCCTGCGGCGGCGGCACGTGCATCCCCCAGGCCGGCACGACCCAGAAGCTCGATTCGCTGGGTGATCGCCTCATGTATCGGCTTGCCTACCGCAACTTCGGCGATCACGAGTCGCTGGCCGTGGATCACAGCGTCACCGCGGGCAGCTCCACCGGGGTGCGCTGGTACGAGCTGCGGCCCAACACATCTCACAACCTGAGCATCTTCCAGCAGGGCACCTACGCGCCTTACTCAAACTACCGCTGGATGGGGAGCATCGCCGAGGACCAAGCCGGGGACATGGGGCTCGGCTTCAGCGTCTCGGGCTCGAGCATCCATCCCCAAATTCACTACACCGGGCGGCTCGCGGGCGACGCCGCGGGGCTGATGACCCAGGGAGAGGGCACGATCATCGATGGTGGTGGGTCGCAGACCGGGAAACTAGAACGCTGGGGCGACTACAGCAGCATGTCGATCGACCCGTCGGACGACTGCACGTTCTTCTACACGCAGCAGTACATCCCGACCAACGGAAGCTTCAACTGGAAGACCAGGATCGCGTCGTTCAAGTTCCCCGGCTGCAGTTCGCCTCCGTCGAACGATTTCTCGATCAGCGCGAGCCCGACCAGCTTGACGCTGGCTCAGCGCGCGAGCGGCAGCTCGACGATCTCCACGGCGGTGATCAGTGGTTCCGCGCAGACGGTGAACCTCTCGGTGTCGGGGACGCCCTCGGGCGCGACCGCCTCGCTGAACCCGACGTCGGTCACGGCGGGGGGCTCGTCGACGCTGGAAGTCAACGCGGGCACGGCTGCGGCGGGAACGTACACGCTCACGATCACCGGCACCGGAGCGAGCGCCACACACTCGACGACGGTCGGTCTCACCGTCACCGCTGCCAGCAACGCGATCGTCAATGGCGGGTTTGAGACGGGCGACCTGAGCGGGTGGAGGGCGTCTGGTGCCTCGGCGAGCGTCGTGAGCGCCGGGTGCCATGGTGGAAGCTTCTGCGCACAGCTTGGATCGAGTGCGCCCACGTACCACAACTCGAGCATCTTGCAGAAATTCACCGCGCCATCCGGTGCGAGCACGCTGTCGCTCTGGTACAAGGTCGTCTGTCCGGACACGGTCAAACACGACTGGGCGATCGCGAAGCTGAAAGACACAACCACGAAAACCACGGCCACGATCCTCGCGAAGACGTGCTCCAACTCCGGCGCCTGGACCCAAGCCTCGGGGTCGGTGACCGTCGGACACAAATACACGCTGACGCTGACGAGCCACGACGACAACAAAGCGGGCGACCCCACCTACACCCTGTACGACGACGTCGCGATAACGTGACGCGCGGCGCGCGTGCTCCTAACGAGAGCGAGCGCACCGGCGAGACCACGCCGGGCTGCGACCGGCGGGTGGCGGTGTAGCCGACGCGGCGTGCATCATCCAGCGCGTGGATCCTGCCTCTCAACTGCGAACGGACTTCGCGCAACTGGTTGCGTTTGTGCAACGCGACAGCTTCTTTGATGTGTTGTCCGAGCGCCGCTTGGATGGATATGTCGAGCTGCGGGTGCGCTACGCCGGCGTCGAGGGGGATATCCCGGCGCTTCTGCTTGTTCCCGACGGCGCCGGGCCGTTCCCGGCGGTTCTGGCGCACCACCAGCACAACAGCGAGTGGCATTTGGGCAAGAGTGAGGTCGCGGGGCTGGCGGGCGACCCGCTTCAAGCGTTTGGCCCCGCGCTCGCCCGTGCCGGGCTCGTCGTGCTCGCGCCCGACGCGGTCGGGTTCGAGGACCGCCGCTACACCGGCACTGGTCTCGACGAGCGCGAGGACGACTGGCTTCAGTACTTCAATGAGATGGCACACCGGCTCGTGTCCGGACGGCTGCTAGCTACTACGGTGCTCGGCGACGCCGCTTGCGGGCTCTCGGCGCTGCTGGCGGACGAGCGGGTCGACGGCTCGAAGCTCGGCGCAGTGGGGCACTCGCATGGAGGCAACGTGACGATCCTGCTCGCCGCGCTGGATGAGCGCGTTAGCTTCGCTTGCGCGAGCGGCAGTGCGTGCAGCTACAAGCGGCGGATGCTCGATCGGTCTGGGATCGAGTTCTCGCAGGTGATCCCGCGGATCCTCAACCTGGCCGACATCGATGGGCTCCTCGGGCTGATCGCTCCGCGGCCTCTGCTGCTGTTATCTGCGACCGATGATCGCTACTCCGCTGACGCTCCAGAGGTCGTGCAGGCGGCCACGGGTGCCTGGGAGGCTCGCGGCGAGCGCGAGAAGTTGGAGCACCTCCGCTACACAGGCGGCCACGCACTCACACCGGAGCGCACCGAAAAGATCATCAGCTGGGTGACTGGGCAAGCCAGCAGGTAACCGCCGACGGCACGACGCACGCGGCGGCGCTCGCATAAGTGCGACACCGGCACGGGCAAC
This sequence comes from Actinomycetota bacterium, assembly GCA_005884115.1. Classification (GTDB taxonomy): domain Bacteria; phylum Actinomycetota; class Thermoleophilia; order Solirubrobacterales; family Solirubrobacteraceae; genus Palsa-744. Next base: position 906,621 of record VAXW01000005.1, on the reverse strand, counting down.
GCGGTCCAGGTCGGGAGCGTGCTTTTACGGTGCGCGAGGAGAGCTACGGCGACTGGGCGCAGCAGGCCTCCAGCTTGCGCCATGCGCGAGAAGCGAGCGCGAGTCGAGCCACCCAGCCACGGGATGGCACACTACTCGAATGTCCTGATCGGACGGAATGCTTGAGGGCAGGCCGCGCCGGGTCCAGACGCGTGCCGGATGAGCGTTCACATGAAAGCGTAGCCCTGCCATCCCTGTGCGTTTCAAGGCCAGTCGTCGAACTCCCGAAACTGCAGCATCGGCCTACTAGCGCTGGTTTGCGTCGACGAGGCCGGCCCAGACGGTCTGGAGGACCGCGTCGACGAGCGTCGCGCGAAGAACGTCGGGGTGCTCGAGCCACCACAGCGCGAGTCCGGTCATTGCCGAGCGCAGTAGCTCCGCGACCGGTTCGAGCATTCCCGGCTCGAGTGTAAGCGTGGGCTCAGCGAGGAGCAGTCCCACAATCGCCGATCGCGCGGCGTCGCGTATACCGGCATGAAAGGCACGGATGTCGGGGTCACCGGTGACGTCCTGGAAGAGCATCTTCCAGGCGAAGGGATTGTTTTCGACGTAGGAGAAGCATGCATCCGCGACGGAGGGGACGCGGTCTGCCAGCGGCCCCTCAGCGGCCATGCCCATGGCAAGCGTGCCGAGCAGCTGGTCGCGGTGGACAGCGAGGAGCTCCAGGTAGAGATCCTTCTTTGACCCGAAGTGCCTGTAGACGATCACCTTCGTGACGCCGGCGCGTTCGGCTATCTGGTCGAGGGAGACACGGCCATAGCCGCGCTGAGCGAACAGCTCGGACGCCGCCCCGATCAGCGTCTCGCGCCGCTCGGGAGCCGAAAGTCGTCGACGCACCGGGCGCCCCGCTCGCGTCGCGCTGCTACTTGCGCTTGCTATGTCACTCATGAGTGACTTATACTAGCCACACACGACAGGAGGAGGCGTCATGACAGAGCTGGTGGTCGATCCGGTCCGCAGGCAGCGACTTGCGTTCTCTCAACACGGCGATGTCTTACATGCCGAGGTCTTCGCCGATCCGGGGGGCGACGTTCCCTCGCACTACCACCCCGCCCAGGAGGAGCGTTTTGAGGTGCTCGCAGGTCGCGTCCGGTTCGTTGTCGACGGCAGACGGATCGAGGGCGCTCCCGGGATGCGCGTCATTGCACCGGCCGGAGCCAAGCATGCCTTTCGCAACGTCGGCGATGATGAGGCGCACCTCCACGTCGAGGTCGAGCCGGCTCTGCAGCTGCAGGGCTTTCTCGAAGAGGCCGCAGCGCTCGCTCGCGCCCGGCGGTATACGCGCCATGGGCTACCAACGCGGCCGGGCGCGATCGCGGAGCTCGCCGACCTGATGGTCCGCTACAGCGGCACCACCGTGATGGCATTCCCGCCACCCGTCATCCAACGCGCGCTGCTCGCCCCTCTGGCGCGGCTGCACCGCACGCGAGCTTGAAATGGCGACCGGGCCAACCCTCTACATCTGCTGGGGGCTGTTTCGCACGCCCCGCCCCGGGCATGCGTGCCGCAACGCCTACGACGCACTCACGGCCGCCGGGATACGACCGAAGCTGGTGCATTGCTACGGCTGGGGCCCGCTCCCCGCCTGGCTGAATCGCACTCGCGGCCGCCGCGAAGTCCGTCGGCTCACCGACAGAGACTGGGTCCCCGTTTTCGTTGCCGCCGATGGGAGCGTCATCGCTGGCAGCCACGCGATCACCACTTGGGCGTTGACCGCTACAACGCCTTAGCTGCCGCTACGGGCTTCATCAGCCTGCCAGCCCTGGGCGTGGTCGATCATGATCCCGCGCCGAGGCGGGTTCAACCCTTCGAGTCGCCCTGTCAGCCGCCTTGCGCTTGAATAACTGTCCCCGGCAACTGACGACGAGGAGGATGCAACGATGGCCAAGGTATCCCGCGAGAGCGCATCGCAGGGCGGCGAGTACGGACCTGTTACCGACCGCTCGGACGAGATCGAGGGCTACACCGTCAGCTTCACGACTTTCAACATCGACCTGGACCAGTCTCCGATGCTGAAGGGACTCCCCAACGACGAATGTCAGTGCCCCCATTGGGGATACGTCGCCAAGGGCAGCATGACGATCCGAAGCGGCGACCGCGAGGAGGTTCTCAACGCCGGCGACGCGTACTATCTCGCGCCGGGGCACGTGGGGATCAGCAACGAGCCCGGAACGGAATTGGTGCAGTTCAGCCCCTCGGACGAGCTCAGGAAGACCTCCGAGGTGATCATGAAGAACATGCAGGCATCGCAGGGCGGCTGAGCAGTTCGGCCCGCGGCGCCCGCGCGGACTCCTCCTCCGCACAGCTCGCTGGCCCGAAGGCAGACCCAGCGCCATCGCCAACTGCCCCCGACCGCATTGAATGTTTCCGGATCGGCAACACCTGTATCGCTTGTCCGGCGGGCGGTCGACTCTGACGCGGGCGGCCGCTCTCAGGAGGCCGCCGCGGCTCGCTCGAGCGCGCGTTGATAGGCCGGGCGCTCGAAGAGCCTTGTCAGGTAGTCCTCGAGCGGCTGCGGCAGCGGGTCGGGAAATTTCGCACGCTTCGTGAACGAGAGCGCGGTGCCGACCAGCACGTCGGCGACGCCGAACTCTCCTTCGACGAGGTAGTCGTCGCCATCGAGGCTCTGGGCGACGGCATTGGCCGCCTCGAAGAAGCGCGCACGTGCCTTCCCCGCGCGTTCCGGGTCGGCCTCGCGGAAGATCGCAGCCTCGATCAGCGGCGGCTCGAGCTCCGCTGGGGCAAAGATCGACCACTGGTACGCGAGAGCTCGCGCGTGCGTTCCGAGTGCGCCGATCAGGCTGGCGTCCGGGTGGAGGTCCGCGAGATGCAGGCAGATGGCAGCCGACTCGAACACGTAGCCATCGTCGAGCTGCACGACCGGCACACGTCCAAGCGGGTGGCGCGCGCGGTGCTCCTCGCCGCTCCCCTGCTCCCAGCTCATGACGGTCAACTCGTATGGCTCGCCGATCTCCTCGAGCATCCACAGGACCCTCCTCGGCCGCCCCGCATGCTCTCGGTGAAAAACGTGCAGCATCGCGCGGACGATATCCGGCGACGACCAGTGGCGCACAGCCGCCGATCTTCAGCGCCCCCGGCAGCGCCCCCGGCAGGACTCGAACCTGCGACATTCGGATTAGAAGTCCGATGCTCTATCCAGCTGAGCTACGGGGGCTGGGCCGCGCCGCCGGCGCGGGTTTCGGCGGGGTTTGGGGCCTCCGCCGTCTGGAATCGTGGCATGTACTTAGGCAACGTTGACCTGAAACCTGTAAAAGTTGCGCGATGAGCACCGTGGAGGACGATGAGCAAGATCTGACCCGCAAGCAGCGGCGCGAGCAGGCGCGCGCGCAGCGCAGGGAGATGGAACAGGCCGCGCTCGACGCGGCCAAACGCCGCAATCGGCTCATCCAGCTGGGGATCGTTGCGGCAGTCGTGGTCGTGGGCGTGGTGGCGATCGTGATCGCGACCGGTGGCGGCTCGAAATCGCATCGCCTCTCGACGAGCAAGAACGAAACAAACCCGACCGTCAACGCCGTCTCCAGGCTCATCGGCGGCATCCCCCAGAGCGGCAATACGTTGGGACGCCACAACGCTCCGGTCACGATGCAGTACTTCGGCGACCTGGAGTGCCCGGTCTGCAAGTCCTTCGACGAAGGTGCCCTGCCGACGCTGATCCAGAGCTACGTGCGAGCCGGCACGCTCAGGATCGAATTCCGCTCGCTCGAGACGGCGACGCGCGAACCCGAAACGTTCCGCACGCAGCAGGTCGCGGCGCTGGCGGCCGGCAAGCAGAACAAGATGTGGCAGTACATCGAGCTCTTCTACCACCAGCAGGGCGTGGAGGACAGCGGCTATGTGACCGAGAGCTATCTGCGCGAACTCGCGCGGCAGGTGCCCGGCCTCGACCTCAACGCCTGGGAGGCCGCTCGCAGCGACGCAGCGCTCGCCAGCAGCATCACGACCGACGCCCAGGCGGCCAACAACAGCGGCTTCACGGGAACGCCGTCGTTCCTGATCGGCAAGACCGGGGGCGAACTGCACAAGTTCGAAGCGGCGTCCCTCAGCGATCCCTCGTCGTTTGTCGCCGCGATCGAAAAGTGGCGAAAGAGCTGAGCCGGCGATCGGCATCCGCGCCCGACGGGCCTGGCGCGGCGCGGATATGCATCGCGGCGCGCGGTGAGGAGCCGCGTTTGCTCCCGTTGACGAGCCGCTGGGCTTGAAGAACCTACTGAGCGCCTGACGTCGAGGTGCCCTTGGGCAGGAGACAGCCGTGCGAGCTCTTCCCTCGCTTCGCGCTCGAGCAGCCCAGCCCACCTTCGCCTTTCTCGACCTCCTTGAGCAAGAACGTGCTGGGACTGTGCGGGAACGTGTCATCGGCGCCGTACCCGATCACGACGCTGTCGCCGTTGCGAAGCACGTGTGCCGCGGGGTTGCTCAGGGGCCGACCGTTGAGGTAGAAGTGCAGGTGGTCGCCGCCAAGGCCTGTCAGCCCGCCGACCTGCGCCGGACCCAGCTTCACGCCCCACACCGCGAAAAAGTCCCCGAGCGTGAACCTGTAGGGGTGGGCAGCCTCCATGTGAATGATGCCGGTCCGGTCGTGAGTGTGGAGGCTCGCCTCCTGATGCGAAGCGGGATCGATGCCAATGTCCGCTGGCACCGGAACGAGCAAGCCAGCGACGTAGATGTGCAGCATCGCATGGATGTGAAACGTTTCTTTGCCGACGGGCGGTAGGCGGAGCGCTCGCAGCCTCGCAGCGAGGTGCCGGTATTCAGGCGCCCACGGCGGTCTCGTGCTACTCAGGCCAGGACCGGAGATCGTGAGTCCTGAGGGCGCGCTATCGCTCGACCCGCAGGCCGTTGCGCCCAGCGCAAGCAGCCCCGCCACCAGTGAGCAGGCAAGCCATCGACGGCCGCTTCGCTTCGACATGCGAGCGCATCGTAGCTGCGGCTGGGCCGCTGCTCGCCGGTACGGCCAGTGCGGCCACCGCGGCCCGGATGCCGACCCGCACCTTCCTGCCTTCGCCGGCGGACGAGCGTATGCGCCTACGCGCCCGCACGACGCGAGCCGACTCGCGACCAACCCGTCGTCAATCCGTCCACTGAATCTGTGCCCGCCCCTGCACGCAGGCCGCCGGACCGACGTCATGCTCAGACATGCGCCCTGATACGAGCAACACCGACCCCGGGCCCGCCGAAAGCGGCCGCGAGGCCCACGCGAGAGCGCCTGCCACCGGCCCCTGTGCGGGCGCCAACGGCGCGAGCGGCCACGTAGACGTCGCGAGCGCAGCGGGCCGACCCTCGCTCGCGGAGGTGCAGGGCGACAGCGAGCAGATCGTCCGCCTGTTTGAGATGACCGGTGACCTGCTCGCGACGGTCTCGCGCGAGGGGCGCTTCATGCTCCTGAATCCGGCGTGGGAGGAGGCCCTGGGCTGGAGGCGCGAGGAGCTCCTGCAGCGCTCCCTCCAGGACCTGCTGCACCCCGACGACGTCGAGCAGACCCTCGCGCTACTGCTCGCCGGAGGCGGCGGTGTCGCGCAGCTCGAGAACTTCACCAGTCGTGTGCGCCACCGAGACGGCTCATGGCGCACCCTCCTATGGAGTGCGCGCTCGGGCGGGAGCCGATGGTACGCCGCCGCAAAGGACGTCACGGACCGCGAGTCCGACCGCGACTCGCTCGAGCGCAAGGCGCTGCACGACCCCCTCACGAGGCTCCCCAACCGCTTGCTGCTCATGGACCGCACGCACCAGGCGCTCGCACGCCTGCATCGCAGCGGCGGCCTCGTCGCGCTCCTGTTCATGGATTTCGACCGTTTCAAGTCCGTCAACGACCGCTTCGGCCACGACGTCGGCGACCGGCTCCTGCTGCTCGTCTCGGGAAGGCTTGAAGAGATGATGCGAGACAGCGACACGGTGGCGCGCCTCGGCGGCGACGAGTTCGTGGTCCTGGCCGAGGACCTAGAGAGCGAAGCCGAAGCCCTAGCTCTCGCCGAGCGTGTGCTCGAGACCCTGCGCCGGCCCTTTGTCGTCGGACGCACCGAGGTTTCTATGCCGGCGAGCGTAGGCGTCGCCCTCTCGCGTGATCCCGAGGCGGACCCCGAGGCGATGCTGCGCGAGGCCGACGTCGCGATGTACCGCGCCAAGGGCTCCGGCGGCGCCCGCATGGAAGTCTTCGGCGAGAGCCTGCGCCTGGAGGTGAAGGCGCACCTGGAGATCGAGCGGCGCCTGGCGCACGCGCTGCCGCGCGAAGAGCTGCGGCTCGACTACCAGCCGATAGTCCCGCTCGCCGGCGGGCGCGCTTTGGCCGCCGAGGCGCTCGTGCGCTGGCAAATGCGTGGCCAGGATGGAGCCAGCCGAGAGCTGCTGCCGGCGACGTTCCTTCCCCGCGCGAGCGAGAGCGGCCTGATCACGAAGATCGGTGACTGGGTGCTGCACAGCGTCTGTGAACAGGCCGATCGCTGGCGCCGGTCCGGTGTCAGCGTTCCGATCGCGATCAACGTCTCGGAGCGCGAGCTGACCGAGCTCGATCTCGCCCACCACATCAGCGCAGCGCTGGCCGCGCATCGTCTTCCCGGACGCTCGCTGTGCCTGGAGGTGAGCGAGGAAGCGGTGATGCATGACCTCGAGCGAGCCGGCGAGGCGCTCAAGGACGTCAAGAGCCTAGGGGTCACGATCGCGCTCGACAACTTCGGCGCCGGGCACTCGTCGCTCGGCCTGCCCAAGGATCTGCCGCTCGACATGATCAAGCTCGACCGAACGCTCGTGGCGAACTTCGAACGCGACCGCAAGGTGCGCGCGATGGTCGCAGCGATGGTCGCCCTCGCACACGAAGCCGGCCTGCGGGCGGTGGTCGTGGGTATCGAGACCGTGAGGCAGCTTGCGCTCGCGCGCGAGCTCAACGGTAGCGTGGGTCAGGGCTATCTCTTGCACCGGCCAGAGCCGCCGGTCAGGCTCGACCTCACGGGCACCCCGGCGGCGATAACGTCCGCTCCATGGCGCCCCCACGTGCGACTGGGCGAGAGCAACCGCCGTTGAGCGACCCAGACGCCGCCGCGCTGCAGAAGCGCGCCGCGGCTAAAGCCGCCGCAGACGAGGTCCTCGAGGGGATGAGCGTCGGCCTGGGAACCGGCTCGACCGTCGCTCACCTGCTGAGCGAGCTGGCAGGTCGCGGCCTTCGCAACGTGCGCTACGTCGCAACCTCGCCCGCGACGGAGCAGGCGGCACATTCGCTCGGCCTCACCTTGCTGGCGCTCGACGATCTGGGCGAGCTCGATCTAGCTGTCGATGGCGCTGACCAGATCGACCCGGAGGGCTGGCTGATCAAGGGCGGGGGCGCAGCGCACACCCGCGAGAAGATCGTCGCAGCCGCCGCGCGCCGCTTCGTCGTCATCGCCTCCGCGGACAAGGCGGTGCAGGCGCTCTCCCCTCCCGTGCCACTCGAGCTTTTGAGCTTCGGGGTCTTCACGACGCTGGCCGACCTCGGTGATGCGCGCCTGCGCGAGGTACCTCCCAGCCCCGACGGTGGCCTGATCGCCGACTATCTCGGACCCGTCGAGGATCCGCGAAGGCTGGCCGCGCGCCTGGCCGACACGCCGGGCGTAATCGAGCACGGCCTGTTCGCACCAGAGCTGGTAAGCGAGATCTTGATCGCGCGGCCGGGAGGGCTCGAGCGCCGCGCGGGCGCCAAGCCTCGCCATTAGAGCTCGCTCGCACCAGGTCTCAGGGGCCGTTCGGCTCCGGCCACTTTGCGCCTAGCGGCCTGATTGCAGCTCAAGCCGGGCGCCGTGTCGTCCGAAAGTACAGGCAACCATCGTGTTCGCACGCATTCACAGACTTTCCGCCGGTCGGCTGAGTGCCCCGGCTGCGCGCGGACGCCGTGCGCAGGCTCTCCTGCCGGAGGGCGGCTTCACACTGATCGAGACTCTCATCGCCGCATTCGTGCTGGTCGTCGGGATCGGGGCTTTCTTCACCATGCTCAGCATCTCGGTCAAAGCCACCGGTAGCTCGCGCGCCCGCGAAGGTGCCACGAACCTCGCACGAGAGATTCTCGAAGACGCTCGCACGATCGCGTACGCGCAGCTCTCACCGACCGACATCGTCGCCGAACTGCAGGCCATGAACGGGCTCGCGAACACATCCGGGACCTCCACCTGGCAGATCACTCGACGCGGGTATACGTACACGGTCACCGCCAGCGAGTGCTCGGTCGACGATCCCAAGGACAAATACGGCAAGCACGACTCGACCTTCTGCGCCGACAGCAACAAAGAAGGGACGGAATCCGAAGACAGCCAGCCGGCCGACATGAAGCGCATCACCGTCGACGTCAAATGGTCAGCGCGGGGACGCACGCCGGTGGTGCACGAGGTCGAGACCCTCACCGCCGCCGGCCAGACCGTCGGCTTGACCGCGAGCGGACTGAAGCTGCTCAGTCCGAGTAGCGGCGTGGGAAGCGCCACGGAACCGGTGATCGCGAGCGCCGCCACTACCGAACTCGAATTCGTCGTCACCACGCCCGCCTCAGCTGCCGCCGTCGACTGGACCCTCGAAGGCGTGCGCCAGTCGCCCGCGCCGGTCAAAAAATCGAGCTCGACGACCGAATGGGTGTTCAAGTGGGCGATCCCCAGCGGCAGCGTCTCCGACGGCACCTACCAGGTAGGCGCCCAGGCCGTCGACGCCACGGGCGTCGACGGGCCGCCCGTGTCGATCTCGGTGACCCTCGCGCGCAACATACCGGCTGCGCCCAAAGGCATCGAAGGAGGCTTCAACACGATCACCGAAGGCGGCAAAAGCAAAGAAGTCGCCGAGTTCCAGTGGCTCGCGAACTCCGAAAAAAACGTGATCGGCTACCGCGCCTACTACGTGACAGGTGGGTCAGAAAAACACAAACTCATCTGCGAAACAACGACGAAAACGCGGACGTGCGTCGACAGGGAACCGCCCAAACCGACCTCGCCGAACCTCACCTACGAATTCGTCGCGCTCTACCACAAAGCCGAAGGCAACCCGCCCGCCCTGAGCGGCGCGGTCTCTGAAGGCACAGCAGCCTCATTCACGATCGAAGGCGGGCCGCCTCCGGCGCCGAGCACCCCGCCGACGCTCAGCGCCAAAAAGGAAGTGGACGGTTCGGTGAAATTGACCTGGACCGCGCCCGGCGGCTCTCCGGCCGTCAGCTTCTACCGCATATACCGCGGCTCGAGCGAATTCTCGGGTCGCTACGAAGAGGTCTCGCCGGCCAGCACCACGACCTTTACCGACACCAACGCGAGCACGACCCACAGCTACTGGGTCACTGCCGTCAGCAAAACCCTCACGGAGTCGAAACCCGTAGGGCCGGTGACCGGATGATGAACCTTCGAGGCGAGCAGGGCTCAACGCTCGTCGACGAGCAGGGCTTCACGCTCGTCGAGGTGCTCGTGGCAATCGTCATGACGGTCGTCGTGTTCGGCGCCGCGCTAACCGCTCTGGTCGCCTTTCAGCACAACACGACCAACGGGATTCTGCGCAACGAAGCGCAGGACCGCGCGCGCAACGCGCTCGACCGCCTCGCCCGTGGCCTGCGCAGCGTCGCGGCGCCGACGACGAAATTCTCCGGGGCGCTCGAGGAAGCGGCCTCCTACTCGATCACCTTCCAGACGATCGACTCCGAAAAAACCGCGGGCGGCTCGAACACGACCAACGCGATGCGCGTGCGCTACTGCCTCAACGACTCCACGCCAACCAATGAGGTCCTCTGGCAGCAGGTCAAGCGCTGGACGACGGCCGAAGCGCCCACGCTGGTGAGCTCGAGCGAATGCCCCGACAACACTGCCGGGCGCTGGGACAGCTCCTACAAACTCGCGAGCGCGATCACCAATCGCATCGGCGGCCAGAACAGGGTTGCGTTCACGTACTCCGCCGGCTCCACCCCGCAGATCGTCGCGGTCGAGTCAAAACTCTACATCGACCTCAAACCGGGATCGCAGCCCGGTGAAAGCGAGCTCACCACCGCGACCTCGTTGCGCAACGCCAACCGCCCGCCGATCGTCAGCTTCACCGCGACGAAGATAAACGGCCACGTGCTGCTCAACGGGTCCGAATCGCGCGACCCCGAAGGGCTGGCCCTCACATACAAGTGGACGGAAGGCTCGACCGTGCTGCCGAGCACCTCCCAGCAGTATGAAACCGGCGCGTTGACCACCGGCAGCCATACGTTCACGCTAGAAGTCACCGATCCCGGCGGCCTCTCGAGCTCGACCTCGCAGACGGTGGTCATATGAGACGCGCAAAGGACGAGCAGGGAATCGCGCTGGTGGCCACGGTGCTGATGCTGATGGTGATGTCGGGCATCGGGCTTGCGCTGCTGCTGTTCACGAACAACCAGCAGAAAGCCGCCTCGCGCGAGCAGGCGAGCGAGTCGGCCTTCACCGTCGGCGAGGCGGCTCTCAACTCGACGGTCTCCCAGCTCTCGCGCAAATGGCCGAGCGAATCGGGCGAAGCCGTGAGCACCTGCACCGCTGGCCTCACCAACTCAACCAACTACTGCCCCGACAAGACGAGCCTCGAAGCCGGCTACCCCAACACCAGCCCGGCGACCTGTCCCACCGGGACCCCCAAAGACCCCTGGGGTTCGGCCCTCAGCAACGAGTGGACCACGTACGTGCGCGACGACGCCACAGGAGAAGTCTTCAACTCCACGACCGAGCAGGGCCAGCTCGCATACGACGCGAACAAGGACGGCAAGGTCTGGGTGCGCTCCGTGGGCGTCGTGCGGTGCCGCCTGGTGTCCGTGATCACGCTCGTGGCCCGGCAGCAGATCGCCATCAGCTTCCCCCACAACGTCGTCACGGCGAACTGGTTCGAAACCACGAACAGCGGCAAAAAGGTGATCATCGACACCGAAGGCGAAGCCGGGCAGTCGGGCAACGTGAGCGTGCGCTGCGAATCGCCCCACCCAGAACCGTGCGAGAACTACGAAAAAGAAAAGGGCCAGGTGAGCCCCGACACAACGGTCCAAGAAGCCGGCACGAGCCCGTCGCTGCCATCGACCACGCTCAAAGCGCTGCGCGAAGAAGCAGAAGCCTCGGGCCACTACTACAAAACAGGAAGCTGCCCGAGCGGCATGCCCTCCGGCTTCCCCGTGTACGTGGAAGGCCCGTGCGAAATCACAGGCGGCAACAACGAAGTCGTCAACTCGCAGTCCTCGCCGGGCTTTCTGGTCATCGCCAACGGGACCTTCTCGATGGGCGGGACCTCGAAGTTCTATGGCGTGATCTACTGCCTCAACCAGCAGAAATCCACCGGAGCTGTGGTGTCGCTGAGCGGCAGCGCCGAACTGATCGGCGCGGTCGACATCGACGGCGGCGGCGGCGCTTCGTTCGGCTCGAGCGGAGCCCCGAACATCACCTACAGCGGCAAGGCGATCGAAGAACTCAAGGCCTACGCAGGCGCGGCGGCGACGCGCAACAGCTTCCGCGTCCTGCCCTCCAATCAGTAGACTCACAGCGCCGCACAACACTCTCGTAACAGCGCTTGATCGCTGGACGAGTATCACTGCGCGGCAACGGGATGTAGGCGAGACATAGGGTTGAGGAGGCCTGCCGTGTCCGGACTGGCAGCAGGAGCCGTACGCTTGCTCACGCGACCGCTTGCCGCGGCTTTGCAGCGGTGGCCAGCGAGGAAAGCGCACCCAGCGGCGCGACGCACCCGCGCGCGATGGGCGGTTGTAGCGCTGCTCGGCGCGGCGCTCGCAGCCGGCGGCACCGCGCTCGCCACCAGCATTCAGACGGGGCGCATCGGTCCCTCGCTCGGGATCACGGCGAACGGGCGAGTGCTTCACCCGGTGGGGCGCTTGACAGCGGTCGGCAACTTCCCGACGGGCAGCGCGCTTACGCCCGACGGACGCTTTCTGTGGGTGACCGATTGCGGCCACAGCTCCGACGACGTGCGCGTCGTCGAAGTGGCGAGCGGCTCGGTCGTGCAGACACTCCCGCTCCCGGGCTGCTACGGCGGCATCGCGATCGCGCCCGACGGCCTGCACGCGTACGTCAGCGGCGAGCCGCGCGGGAGCTCGCCTACGGAGGGCCCGACGAAGGGGGACCAGGGCGATGTCGTCCACATCTTCACCGTCGACCCCGCCACGGGGACGGGCGCCGAGCAGGAACCGCTCGTGCTGCCCGAAACCGAAGGCGGAAGCGGGCGCGTGAACTCGCTGCCGCCGGTCAGCGGCGTGGGCACCGCCAACCCAGAGGGCCTCGCGGTCTCACCGGATGGCAAGACGCTCGTGGTCGCGCTCAACGCCGCCGACCGCGCGGTGATCGTCGACCTGCAGACGCTCGAACAGACCGTCGTCTCGGTCGGCACCTACCCCAACGGCGTGATCTTCGATCACCAGGGGCGCGCATACGTCTCCAACGAGTACGACGGCACGGTCTCCGTCATCGACACTGCCGCCCGCTCGGTGGTAGCGACGATCTCCGGCTTCGGCGGAGTCCTCGGCGACCTCGCCAGCCACCCGGAGGGAATGGTGCTGGACCCGGTGCGCGACCGCATCTACGTCGCGGTCACCAACCGGGATCTGATCGCCACGATCGACACGGAATCCGAGACCGTGAGCAACCTCGTCTCGGTCGCGCGCGCACAGGGCCTCGGCACCGGCCCGGTCAAGCTGACCATCACGCCCGACGGGCAGACGCTCTATGCCGCAGACAGCAACGAGGACGCGCTCGCCGCGATCGCGCTCACGAGGCGCGCGTCTGTGCCGCACCTGGGTCCCTACAGGCTGATCGGCCGGATCCCCACGGCCGCATATCCCGACGACGTCCAGGTCACGCCGGACGGCTCGCAGCTCATCTGGGTCGCCGGCAAGGGCTTCGGGTCGGGGCCGACGTTCGGCAGCTATGTGCTCGACATGTTGACCGGCGAGGTCGGGGTGCTGGCGCTGCCCACCGATGTCCAGATCAAAGAAGACACGGGGAGCGCCAACAAACAGGTCACGCCCTACAACCGCGAGCGCCAGCCCTCCGGCAGCCCGATCCCGGCGCCCGGCACGGGTCCGAGCGCGCAGATCAAGCACGTCTTCTACATCGTGCGCGAGAACCGCACCTACGACCAGGTCTTCGGATCGGATCGGCGCGGCGACGGCGATCCCAGCCTCGAGCTGTTCGACGGCAACGGGGTCAGCGGCCCGACGGGCGGGATCACCCCGAACGCGCACGCGCTCGCGCACACCTTCCCGCTGCTCGACCACTACTACATGGACTCCGAGGTCTCCATCGACGGCCACGTGATCACGACCGGCGGCTACGCGACCGACTATGTGCAGAAGGCGACGGCCTCCAACTACTCAAACCGCCGCGGTACCTACGACTTCGGCATCTATCCGGTGAGCTTCCCGCCGAACTTCTTCGTCTTCGACCAGGCGGCGGCGCAGGGCATCTCCTTCCGCGATTATGGCGAGGGGGCGGCAACGGCGCCAATGGGCGCCGCTCCCAACCGGCCGCAGTTCTCCAAGGTCGAGGCCGCCGTGGACCCCGGCTACCCCGACAATCTGTTCATCGGCTGCCAGCGTGCGGGCGTGGAAGCCAGCTGCACGCAGGACTCGGGTCTCTACAACGCCACCGGCAAGAAAATCGCCGGCCAGAGCCGCTTCGACGAGTGGTACCCGCACTTCCTGCAGGAAGTGGCGAGCGCAACGGTGCCGACGTTCACCTACATGATCCTGCCCAACGACCACACCAATGGCACGAAGCCGGGCGACTACACGCCGCAGGCGATGATCGCTGACAACGACCTCGCGCTCGGTCAGATCGTCGATGCGATCTCGCACTCCTCGATCTGGCCTGAAACGGCCATCTTCGTTCAGGAGGACGACTCCCAGGACGGCATGGACCACGTCGACTCGCACCGTAGCCCGGCGTTGGTGATCAGCCCGTGGGCGCGTCACGGCGCCGTCGTGCACTCGCGCTACGACCAGTACTCGACCCTGCGCACGGCCGAGCTCATCTCCGGCATCGACCCGCTGTCGCTCAACGACGCGCTCGCGACGCCCATGTACAAGGCGTTCATAAGCCGCGAAGAAAAACCCGATGACACGCCCTACAACGTGATCGCTCCCGAACAGGACATCGGCCAGACGAACGGCAGCGCCGCCGCGGCGGCACAGATCTCAAGAGCGCTACCTTGGAACCGCCTCGACGCCGTGCCCCAGGAGATCTCCGACAAGATCCTGTGGGCGGCCGTGCATGGGACCTCCGTGCCCGCTCCGCCGCCGGGGCCCAACGCCTCAGCGGCCGAGCACGAGCGGGCGGTGCGCGTCGCGTCCCTGCTGGCGGCGCACAGGGACGTCTCGGCCGCTCTCGCGGAGGGCGCAGATCGCTAGGCCTAAGCGCTGCGCCCTGCTAGACGCGCTGGGCGGACGGAGGAGTCAAACCGCGCGTCGCGCTTTTGGAGATCGTCGCCTAACGGCCGTTTCCCGGTACGGCGGGGACTCCGTGCTCGGTGGTTGCAGTTTCGCGCCCCCAGAGCAACCAGCTCGCAAAGAAAGCAGGGGCGGCGCTCTAAGCACGCCGCCCCTGCTGCCCGTCCAGGAGGAATGGATTGAGAGCGGCGCTTTCTCGGAGATGTGTTGTTCTGCGAGCGGGTGGCATCCCACCTGAGCGTCGCCTTGAGCCGAATCGTTCGCCGCAGGTGAAGTATCGTCGGGCGAGGAGCTGAGGGCTACTAGACGTTTGTGCAGACACGCCCAGACGATCAGGCAGGATGCTCTCGCCCACAGTGGCCGCGCGCAGCCCCCTGCCAGGAGTGAGCAGCGGCCCTCTTGGGCGGGGTTGGGACCGCTGGCCGGGTTCTCTGTCCTTGCTGCTGGTCCGTCGCGTCTCCATGCCAGACCCGGCGAGCGGTCGCCAGTGCTCCATTCTCCGCACCGGTTTCTCACAGCGAAGGAATCCGTGCGAGGTTCCTCTCTGTTGCCCAAACCTCCCCGCGGCAAACAGGCCCGGAGCGCAAACAGCGAGCCTTTCGCGGTGGGCCGCTCGGAGAATTCTCGGAGGGAGCGCGAAAGGCAACAGGGCGCCCGCGGCTTGGTAACGCGGGCGCCCTGTCAGGACGACCGGAGGACTGTCCTCACATCCCCCAGCCGGCCCCTACCTGTGAGCCGCAAATGCCCGACGATCCCCAGGGGACGTTCGCGCCTACCGGCGGACTGCGCGCTGACCCCCAGCCACACAAGCGCCCGTCCAGTCGGACCCGGTGTCGCCATTCCGACTACCCCGGACAGGCTTCGTGCGGTGCGGTTCCGAATTCCTTCGTCTCCGCGCCGAAAGCGGCCCCGAATTCCCGCGCCTCGGTACTGACGGCCGTACCAAAGCCGGGTCCGACGTGCGAGGTGACAAATTGTGCGGCGCAGCTCGGGTTGCTAGCGCCAGCGGGAGTCGCACCGATTCCGAACGCGCAGACGACGCTCGCGATCACGATGAAACGCTTCATAGCTCCCTCCTTGGCATCCGTACGGGAAAACAGATCCTTTCAGCGTCACCGGGCGGTGTCAATCGATCGACCCGCTCTGATCCGCTGCGCGCGAGGGGATGTGGGTTCTTGGCTCTCTGATGCGCTACGGGGGACCGAGGAGTCGAACCTCGCGTTGCGGTTTTGGAGACCGTGGGCCAGTCGGTGTGCCACTCGGTCCGACCACGCGTGCGTCCCACCGAACGCTATTCGGAGCTCGCTGGTTCGCCTTCGGCCTGGCTGCGGGTTAGGACGGTGGTGGGCACGTGTGCAGCCGCCAGCGCCGCACGCAACGTCAGTGGTCGCCTGCGCCCCGATGCGCTCCGCCCAAGCTAGGAACTCTTCGCACCGTGCGGCTTTCGCTCGCTCCCTTCCTCCCAAACTGCGCGAAGATGTCGCGTGGAAGAGAGGAGTACCTCATGGAGACGATGACGCTGACTAACCAGCAGCGCCTCCGCATTGCCGATCTGCCCGCCGACTACCGGATGGTTGGGCTCGACCGTAGCGCGCCCTACACGCAGCCACAGTCCGTCGACTTGACCCTTCGCCTCCGGCGACTCGAAGGCGCGACCCAAGCCGTGCTTGCGACCTTGCGACGCTCTCTGATCGAAAGGGTCCCACCCACACGCGATGGATTGGCCCATGAGGCTGCGATTGCGTTTGATCTGCAAGACGATCAGCAGGCCCTCGGAATAATCGACGACATAGCTCAGACGGTGGGCATCTCCGCGTTCGAGTAGCCCCCACTCGGCAGCGGATCATCCGCCCTCTGGAGCGAGGTCGAAGGGTTCTCCACTGCGCGCCAGCTCGCGCACGAGCTCGCTGGCGTTTGACCGGGGGCGTGGGCGCCTAGCCCCTCAGCCCCTCGATCGTCTCGGCGATCTGCTCGAGCCTCAGCGCCTGGTCTCGCAGCAGCTCAGCGGCGACCTCGCCGGCCGGGCCGCCGTTGCGGGCGTAGGCCCGCAGGTCGTCGCTGGCGCCGACAAGGCACCGGCTCGCGAGCACGGTCCGCTCGATCGCGCGGGTGATCGTGCCCCCAGCCGCCATCAGAGCGTGAGGTAGGACGGCCGACAAGGGACCGGCTGATGAGCGCGCACTCGATCGTCGCCGCAGGACAGATTGGCAGGGATGACCGGGTCTGCACCCCTGCGAGCGACCGGGTGCCGAAGCTCATCCGTGGTACCCGAGAGTCTGCGCTCTAGTCGTGCCATGACAACGACGCCGAGAACGTTCACGACGGCGATCGATATCAGGAAGTAGATCAACATGAAAGAGTCTTTCTCAGATATCGACGCGCTCGCGTGATGCTCTAACGCTAACGGGGGGTGTGAACTGCCGCGACGGAAGAACCGGTAGTCACGCCCTAGCTGAAGGTGCAGGTACGTCCTACGCGTCGCCGACTTCTCCGGCCGAGACAGTGCGCGTGCTCGCGCCCCTCGCGCACGGGGGCCGTCGTGAGAGCCTGCAAATCCGGCGATTCTGCCGGGTTTATGCGCTACGGGGGACCGAGGAGTCGAACCTCGCGTTGCGGTTTTGGAGACCACCGTGTTACCGATACACCAGTCCCCCAGGGACGCTGCGATTGTAGGCGCTGGGCTCGAGGCGCCTAGTTCGGATCGGCGCCGGCGAGCACCTGCTCGAGCGTGCACCCGCTGAGCACGGACGCCGGCTGCTCGGCGACGACGTCGTAGCCGTCCCGGGCGTGCTGGTCGCGCCGCTTGAGCAGCAGCCACTGCGCCTTCGGCCCAGGTCGCGTGCGCTGCAGCGCGAATCCTCCGCGAAGCTTCTGCCCGTGCAGGACGAAGACGGCGTGGCCGCGCTCGAGCGCCTGCGGCCACGGCACGCGACCGCCCTGCTCATACGGCCCGCGGTCCCAGACGATCGCGGCACCACCCCCGCTCGCGCCCTCGAGGGTGCCCGCATCGAGCTCGTGGTCAGCGACCTCGACGGCGAGGCGCTTGACCGAGGGGTCGAGCGAGGGCCCCTTGGGAACAGCCCACGAGCGCATCGCGCCTGCGACCTCCAGGCGCAGGTCGAAGTGACGGGCCCTGGCCGCATGCTCGCGCACAAGGAAGGAACCGGCGCTGACGCCTCGCATCGCGAACTGCTCGTGGCCCTCGACGGCCACCTCGCGCACGTCGACCTGCGCGACCGAGGCGCCGCGCGGGCCCTCGTGCAGGAAGGCGATCAGCTCGTCAAGCGCAAGCGGCGAACCCTCGGCGTGCAACGCGACGGTGCCGTCCTCTGCGTTGCGGACCCAGCCCTGCACCCCGAGAGCCACCGCCCGGCGCCGGGTCGCCTCGCGAAAGCCGACGCCCTGAACAGCGCCGGCGACGGACGCGCGGATCGCCCTAGTGCCAGCGCGGCCTGACACCGACGGGCGCGCCGCCTCATCCGCGCGGGCAGCTCGCCGTCACGTAGCACTTCAGCGGCGGTTCGCTTTCGGCGCGCGGATAGGTCGCGAACGTTTCGAAGATCTCCTGGTTGTACGTGGCGTCGTCGGTGACGAACGTTTCCGGGTTCACGCCCGGCTGGAACGCTTCAGCGCACACCGTCAGGCCGACGCGCGCCGCCTGCGCGGGGCCGGCGTGCGTGACCGCATCCAGTGCGAGCGCGTAGCCCACGGGGTCATAGCTCCCCATCGCCAAGTGATCGGCAACGTGCCCCGGACACACTTCCTGCACGGCGATGTTCGCGATCGTGCCACCGCCCGAGTGCACCGAGGAGCTGCCCTGTTCGTTCGTGTTGGGCACCACAATCTCGTCGTCTTGCGAGTAGATCTCCGTGTATGAGATGCCTGGGAACGTTTCCTGGAAGGAGTTGAGCGCGGCGATGAAGGCGGAGTTGTCGCGCTGCTGCCAAACCGCCGGCGCGCACGCTTCAAGGCACGACGGCTCGGCCGTCACGGTGCCGTGGTTGGACGCGTCGAGTCCCACGTCGTCGTCCACCAGCTTGCGCGTGTCCGGCCAGAAGCGAAGCGCCCAGCGCGGAACCATCCCGCCCTGGCTGTAGCCGATTATCTGTACCTTGCGCGCGCGGCTACGGCCTTCGAAGCGGCTCATCCTGCGCAGCGCGTAGACGACGTATTCGCCCGCGACCTGGATGTCGGACATCGCTTTGTTGGGCAGTTCGACCGTGCAGTACGGCAGCCCGAGGCTCGTCAGCGCGCGCTCGTAGTTCCAGGAGAAGTTCTCTTCCGGCGTCAACGTCGTGCCGGGGACGAGCAGGATCGGCTCGCGCGCGTCGGTGGCGACCGAGGGGGTGCAGCGGAGCGCGGCGCGCAGCGTCTTGCCCGGCACCTGCAGCGCAGGGCCAGGCTGGTTCACGGGCGCATATTCAGCCGCGGCCGTCGACGTCCAGCAGCTGCCGCACGCCAGCGCCACCAGCGTCAGGCGCAGCAGCCAGGTTGCTCGCATGTTCGTCATCGCTCCTCCCTCTCTCCGAGCTCGACGCGCAAGCTAGCCCGTCGCAGAGGGGCTGTCAAGCGTGCCGCCGGACCGGGCCGAGGACACCAGCTGCCCCGGACGAAGCTTCGTGGGGTCAGGGGTGGCGCTGCAGCAGGGCGGGTTCTGGCCACACGTAGCGCATCTTGAGCGGTGATCCGTTGAGTCGGGCCGGAACGCCTCCTGGGGCGTCGACAGGCGCTCGCTCGGCGAAACGGCCTCCCCGTGCTTCATAAAAGGCCCGCGCTGCAACGTTCTGCTCGAGCACCCACAGGTACAGGCCGCCGGGCGCGCGGCGCTCGATCACCGCCTCGGCGGCGGCAGCCATGAGCCTGGTGCCGACGCCCCCGCGCTGGCGCTCGCCGGCGACATGGATGTTGTCGATCAGCGCGCCCCACGTTGGATCGTCGTCGAAGACGACGTGCACGAAGCCCACGAGCGATCCCCCCTTTTCCTCGGCGATGATCGTCGCGCTCTCGGCGTCTGGCTTCTGCAGCCGTCGCGCCCACACAGCTCGCCGATCGGCTCCCACGTCCCCATCGAGGAACGCGTCCGAATAGGCACCCCGGTAGTGGCGGCGCCAGCTGTCCGCGTGCAGCCGCGCGATGCGTTCGCTGTCGGCAGCCGAGGCGAGGCGCAGCTGCAGTCGGTCGAGTCCGGCCATCGCCCCTGCAGGCTAGTGCGGGCGGGGAGGCTCGATTGTTACCGGCGCTGCTCGATCTGCCCTACTCAAGGTCTCCGCGACGGGCCGAGAGCTTGCGGCGCAGTTCGGCCCGCCTCAATTGACCCGCTTCTCCCGGCCTGCCCACTCTCGCTCGCGCAGCCTGTACTTCTGTACCTTGCCGGTCGAGGTCTTGGGCAGCTCGCCGAACTCGACAGCGACGGGCGCCTTGAAGCGAGCCAGTCGCTCGCGGCAGTAGTCGATGATCTCCTGCTCGCTCGCTCGCTGGCCCTCGGCGAGCGCGACGAACGCCTTCGGGCGCTCGCCCCAGCGCTCATCCGGGATCGCAACCACCGCGCACTCGAGCACCGCCGGGTGGCTGCAGATCGTGTTCTCCACCTCGATCGTCGAGATGTTCTCGCCGCCCGAGATGATGATGTCCTTCTTGCGATCGCGCAGCTCGATGTAGCCGTCGGCGTGCATAACCCCAACATCGCCGGAGTGAAACCAGCCGCCGGCGAACGCGAGCGCCGTAGCTTCGGGATCCTCGAAGTAGCCCTTCATCACATTGTTGCCCCGCATCACCACCTCACCCATCGTCTCGCCATCGCGAGGGACGTCATGCATCTCCGCATCGACGACTCGGATTGGATCGGCGACGATGTTGTGCACCCCCTGACGACCGAGCATCAGCGCGCGCTCCTCCTCGGAGAGCCGCCCCCACTCCTCCTGCGGCTCGCACACCGTGTACGGCCCGTACGTCTCCGTCAGGCCGTAAACGTGCACGGGGATGAAGTTGAGGGCCGAGAGCTTCGCCAGCAGCGTCGGCGACGGCGGTGCGCCACCGATCGCGACCGTCAACCCGCGCTCCAAGCGGTGCGCCGAGGGGTGGGTCACGACCCCCAGATGAACTGTGGGCGCGGCGTTGTAGTGAGTGATCCCCTCGCGCTCGAAGAGCTCCCACATCGCGCCCGCATCGACCTTCCGCAGGCACACATGACGGGCGCCCACCGCAGTCACCGCCCACGTGAAGCACCAGCCGTTGCAGTGGAACATGGGCACCACCCAAAGCTGCACCGACTCGGGGCGCAGGTGCGACTGCAGGGCCTCCAGCAGCGAGTTCAGATACGCGCCGCGATAGGTGTACATGACGCCCTTCGGGCGCCCCGTCGTGCCCGAGGTGTAGTTGATCGAGATCGTCTGCTCCTCATCCGCCACAGCGTGCTCGACGTGAGCCGCCGATCCGGACGCGAGGAAGTCCTCATAGGGATCTCCCGGCAGGCCCGTGTCGTCGATGCGGACCACCGGCAGCGGGCAATCCTGTACCAGATGCGCGAGCTCGTGGTCCGCGAACACCATGCGCGTGCCCGAGTGCTCGAGGATGTAGCTGACCTCGTCCACGCCCAGGCGAGTGTTGATCGGCACGAGTACCGCGCCGGCCGCCGGCACGCCGTAATGCGCCTCCAGCAGGGCCGGGATGTTGGGCGCTAGGAAGGCCACCCGCTCGCCCGGCGCAACCCCCGTGCCGATAAGCGCCGAGGCCAGCCGGTTGACCCGTTCGTCGAACTCGGCGTAGGTCACACGTCGTTGGCCATGCACCACGGCAACCTTGTCGGGGAACACGTACGCGCTACGGCGCAGGAAGCTCACCGGCGAGAGCTCGCTCCTGAACGCCTTCGCCTGCGGCCGATCAGTTGTGGCAGCTCTCGCGGCCATCGATCCTCCCATCGGCTCGGTATGCCCCCTCGCGCGCGACTATACCGCCTGCGCCACGCTGGCGCGAGCGCCTGAAACGGGAAAGGAGGCCGACTTGCGGCCCCTTTCCTGCGATGCGGGCGAGAGGACTCGAACCTCCAAGGGCTTGCGCCCACCGGCTCCTAAGGCCACTCGCCAGTGCGCAACCGCGGCGAACGCGGGACGGTCGGCGCAGTTGGTGCGCATTCGGGCAGCCGGTGCACGTCCGTTGTTACCCGATCCGTTACCCACAGACCCCGAGCTCAGGCGGTCGGCCGGGCGATCGCGAGCACGCGCTCGCGATCGTCGCTGCCGTAGCGCTTGGCCTGCACGCGGAACAGGCCTGCGTGCTCGGCACCAGGCAGAGTCGTTGTGCCTGAGCAAACGCCGCTCGAGACGGCCGCCTCGCAGAACACGCTCCCGTCATCGGCCCCCTTGAACCTCGGCACGTAGACGTTCAGGTGGCTCGCCAGCGCGTAGCGCACGCGCAGCCGCCTCGGCACGTCCAGGCCCTTGCGCAGTGCGGGACGGTCGGCCGGCTTGTGCGAGACGGTCATACAGATCATCACCGCGGGCTCGTCCGAGAGGGCCACCATCCGGTTCGCGGCCGCCTCGATGCTCACCTGTGCGTCCCTGTGGAGCCGCTCCACGTCGCTCATCCCGGCCTTGACCGTGTAGCGTTCGGCGACCAGCTCCGCCGGCATCAGCAGCGCCGCTGCGCCCAGGTCGCACAGGTACTCCTCCTCCCTGTTCTCGGCGTAGCGCTCCATCGAGGCGTCCAGGCGGTAGCGAAGCTCGCTCTCGAATCCCGGGAACGCCGGGTGGATCATCTCGTGCGCCTCGGTGAAGCGCTGGCGTTCAAGCGAGTCCTGCTGGTTGATGTCCATCACCAGCTGGCCGTTCGGCTCGGCGAGGATTCTCCCCGCGAAGCTGTAGTCGGCGCGGCGGCGGCGCACGCCCAGGTAGCTCGCGATCACCGCCGGGTCGACCGGCAGCGCGTGCTGCCCGGCCTGCTGGCGCAGGCGCTCGGCGTAGCGCTCGATGATCGCCTCGGGGTTCTGGCCGCCGTGGTCGTCGATCAGACGGCGCACGAGCGGCTCACGCCACTCACGGCGTGTCGGCATCTGCGCGTTCCCGGTCGATCTCGCTGCTCATCACGAGCGACTGGTAGACGTAGCGCCAGCGCTCACTGGTCTGGGGCGGGCTCTCGCCGCGCCAGCGGATCGAGGCGAGCATCTTCACGTCGGCGAGCGGGAGGCCCTCCTCGTCCGCGAACTGACGCAGGGAGGTGGAGACCTCCTCGTTGTCGCCGACGAACCGGATCGGCGTGCGCTCCACCAGATCGGCGATCGTCAGGTCCAACGCCTCCGCGATCTGGAAGAGCACCTCCATCGACGGGTTGCCGCCCTGATTCTCGAGCCGCACGAGGTAGGCCTTGGTCAGGCCCGAGGCGGCGGCGAGCCGAGCGAGAGAGAGCCCAGCCTTCTCGCGCTCCGCCCTGATCCTGTGACCGACCACCGCGGCGTCGAAACCCATCGCTAAGACAAACGATAGCCGCCGGGCCGGTCAACCCAGGATGGGTGGTAAACCAGCGAGCACCCCGGCTGCGTATCTCAGAGCACCGATCGGTGTGCTAATGTGCTCCGACCGCCTTCGACAGCTAGCCCGCACATTTTTCCCGCGAGGAGCGAACCCGATGAGCTGGGACCAGCAGAAGTCACTCGACCGAATCCAGTCGCGCTGGGAAGCCCGCGACACCGAGATCTCGGTCACCAAGCTGACGCGCCTGATGAACCTCGAGAACGTCACGCTGCGCGAGGGACGCCTGATCCAGGGCTCCCACGCGTACGCGAGCGTTGCCGGCACCGGCGGCTTGCACCTGCTCGACAGCGACGAGCACGCGCGCAGCGCAATCCAGCGCGTCGCGATCTGGCAGACCGAGGTGTCGCAGATCGCCAAAGCCTTCGATATCCCGATCATCGCGTTCCAGGGTGGGCGCGTACACCTGCTCATCTACCGTCCGATCGACGACGAGGCCGCGATCGCGCGCAAGGCGCTCCTGCTCTGCAAGGCGATCACGACCATGACCGCCTCGGCTTTCAACCCGCTATTCGACGACGCCGAGCGCCTGAGCGCGAAGGCCGCTGCCGACCTCGGCCAGACCGTCGCGACCCGCGGTGGCGTCCGCGGCGACAGCGAGCTGCTGTTCCTCGGCAACGCCGCCAACCGTCCCGCGAAGCTGCTCGGCACCGCGCAGCTGACGGTCACGGCCCGCCTCGAGGACGCCATCGACGACGACGTCGAATACGAGACCGAGGAGACCTCCGAGGACGCGCTGTCGGTACGGATCTCGCGCGCCCCGCTCGAGGCCGCGCTCGAGCGCGACGGCATCCCCTGGACACTGACGGAGTCCCGCAGCCGCCTCGCCGACGAGCTGGAGAAGTGGCCCCGTGAGCGCTTCAAGGTCAGCGGCGCCACGACCGCGATCGACCCGAATGCACTCAGCCGCTCCGACAGCAAGCTCGTGACCGCCGCGGTCATTCTGAGCGACATTGACGGCTTCAGCGCGTACGTCGAGAAGGCCGAGGACGACGAGCTCAGGCGCGAGGCGATACTCACGCTCGACGCGATCCGCCAGGAGCTGCGCGACGTGTTGAAGACGGACCACAACGGCGTGCGCGTCCAATACCAAGGCGACAACATGATCGGGTTCGTACACCTACCCAACGGCGAACGGGAGCGGATCACCGAGAGCGCCACCGACATCGCGGCCGCGATGCAGTCCAGCATGGGCGTGACGCTGCCCCAGGTGGTCCCGCATGCGGGAGAGCTCCACGTCAGCGTGGGCGTGGCGACGCGCCGCACCGTCGTCGCCTGCCTCGGCCAGTACGCCAAGCGCAACGGGCTGGTGCTCGGCCCCGGCGCGACGGAGGCCGAGAGGATCCAGATGCTCCTGCCTGGCAAGCAGACCGGTATCGACAAGGCGACTCATGATGCGCTCGGCGAGGACGTCAAAGACCTCTACGTGTGGAGCCCAACGGCGAAGTGCTGGGTGGCCGAGGACCTCGTGGCAGCGAAGCTCGCCCGCGTGCGCGAGTCGCTGGGCGCCGACGCGAAGCGGACCCTGACCCCTGACGCCGCGGGGCGCCTGGCGATCGGGGGGGCAGTCAGCGAGAGCACCCGTCATGTTCGGTCGCTTCGCCCATACGCTCACTAGGTCCCGGCTCACCCGCTTCGAAGAGGACCGCTCTACGCTCGCCGGTCTCGCCCCACGCATGCGCCACTACATCTGGGCGGACGGGCGCGGCGCGCTCGCCGAAGGCCCAATCGACATCGACATCGGCGCCGGCTGCTTCGAGCCGGTCGAGATCACAATTGTCTTCGACGAGGGTTACCCGCGGGTCCCGCCGAGGTTCTTCGACCGCGCCCGCCGCTGGCGCCCCGACGACGACCGCCACCTGATGGACAACCACGAGTTCTGCCTGTGGCTCGCGCGCGTCGATACGCCGAAGCTCGACACGAGCGAGCAGTTCGGCGAGCTCGTGCTGCGCGTAATCGCGTTCCTGCGCGACCAGTTCGTCTTCGATGACCTCGGCGGCCGCTGGCCCGGGCGCGACTGGCTTCACGGCGGATCGGCCGCCTACGCCCAGCATGCGCTCGAGACGCTCGGCGTGTCGAGCAACGAGAGCTTCAGGGCGCTGTGGCCCCTCGTGCTCGGTCAGCGCCTTCACGCCAACGCGAGCTGTCCGTGCGGCTCCGGCCTCCCCTACACGCGCTGCCACCGCGCCGAGGTCAACTCGCTGCGGTGGCTGGCGCGCCTAAGAAAATGCGAGCGGATCCCCGCCGCTGCCGAACATCAGCTACGCGATGCTGCGTAGACGCCGGGCGAAGGAACCGGCGCAGCCGGCAGACGAGCGACCGCTCGGCAACGAGTTCGGCTGGCGCGCGCACGAGGCGATCCAGGGCTGGACCGCGAGTGTGGACGCGAAGGCCTCCATCGGCCTGGTCGTGCAGACCGCGCTCGCCGGTGCCGCGCTTCACGCGCTGATCGCCAACGACGGTGAATTGCACGACGCGGTCGGCCTACACCTGGCGTGCGCGATCGTCACTGTCGGGCTCCTGGTGGCCTCGGTGGCGTGCGGCCTATGGGTGATCTTTCCTCGCCTGCACCGACAGCGCAACGGCCTGGCCCCCGGTCTCGTGTACTTCGGGGACCTGCGTCGGCGCGCACCGGATGAGATCGCCGAGGCGCTCTCGACCATGACCGCCGAGGAGGAGTGCGCGCAGCTCGCGCAACAGATGTGGATAACGAGCGGCGTCGCGTGGCGCAAGCATGCCTGGCTGCAGCGCGCGCTCGGGACGTTCGCGCTGGGCGCGATCCTGCTGGTGGCCAGTTACGTCGCGTTCTGAGCCCCCACCGCCGAGGGCGAGACCGGTCAGGGCGAGCAGAAGATCCGCAGCCGCGCACCGAGCTGACAGACCGCGCCCCAGGTCGTCTGCAGCAGCGAGAACACCTGCAGCGCCTCGGCCGTGGGGTTCGTCGCTTTCGTCTGTGCTTCGAGCGCGGCGAGCGACAGGGAGCGCCCGAGCAGGAGCCACACCTCGCGGTCGGCCTGCGGGTCGGCGATCACCGCGCGCAGATGTGCCCACAGCGACGGCGTGTCGGTCGGCATGCCGACCCGCTTGCGCGTCACCGTCGTGGTCGTGCCCGGCAGTTTCCATGCGGAAGCCCAGTTTTTCCCCTTCGGCTGCTCCTCTGATAGCGGCTGAAGGTAGGGGAGGTTCTTGATCGCCTGCGCAGCGACGTCGTGGAGCGCGCTCGCGGAGATCGTCCGCGTCGTCGACGACGCCTTGGCGTGCATGAACACGACGCGGCGGGGCGTCGTGGCCATGAAGTCGGCGATCTCGGTGCCCATGTCGGTACACAGCAGCAGGTCGAGCGACGGCAGCAGGCCGCTGAGCGCCGGAGGTGCCGCGCGCGGACCGGGCCCGAGCGCGCTGATCAGCCCGAACACGCTCGCCTGATCCCAGTCGTTCTGCTGCGTAGCGATACCCTTCTCGCTGGTCACGGTCGCAAGCTCAGGCACCGGCACGAGCACGTCCAGCAACCGGAACCCCCCGCGCCGGCGCACCGGGATGACGGGCTCATAGAAGCTGCCGTGGGAGTAGATGCTCCTGGTCGAGGCCGGGACGATCCGCAGCGCCTGCGTCTGGTTGATTGCGCTCAGCAGCTCGCGTCCGTCACCGTCCCGCTCGTGAAACGCATTGGCGGAGAGCGCCGGCGAGCACAGCTGGTAGCGGCCCGGCGTTGCCTCCCACGTCAGGCTCGCCGGATAGACGTCGTCATTCGCGATGATCTCGAACGTGCCGTCGGTCACCGCGTAGGCAGTATCCTGCAGCCGCAACGGGACCTCGCCGGTGTCGGTGTGACGGACGAACTCGGCCACATCGACGTCCAGCAGCACGTGAACCGGCTCCGGGTCCTCCGGCGGTGGCACCTCCCGTGCATAGCGCGAGAACGTAGTGGTCGCGCGTCGGGCGCGGTCGCGCAGAGCGCCGGCCAGCTCGTCAAGCCAAGCACTGAACGTCTGGAAGTCCCGCTCGCCGGGCCGATGGTCGACGACGCGCGAGCGGCTCAGCCCTAGATAGCGCCGGAACGGCTCGCTTTCGACCTCACAGTGCCCTTCCGCGGTCGTGCACACGTACGCGAAGTCCGTGAGGTCCGGGCCGAGATCGTCGATCGCCGCTGCGCGCGTCTGGCGGGTCCTCGGCGCATGGCGACCTATGTCGGTGTTCGACAACGCGACCGTCGTGAGGCTCGAGGCGCCCTCGGCGAACAGCGCGCTCAGCTCCCCGGGCGGCACCGGTAGCAACCGGTCGCGAACGAGCTGCGGCACGCTCCCCCTCGCGTCATACAGAAACAGCAACTGGCGGCGGATGCTCGCGACGGTGTAACCGAAGCTCGTCTCGATGAAGGCCGCGCTGCGCAGCAGCGCAGAGTTCTCGGCCACGATATAGGGCACGACGACCGTGTCGCGGTCGGGCTGTTGGGCTCCGAACACGACCCGATCCTTTTCGTACCACTCCTCCCCGATCGCGCCAGCGATCTGCGTGAGGCTCGGCATCGTGCCCCCCGCTGGGGCCCAGAACACCCGGGCGCGAAGCGGGAACGCGAACGTCCTCCACCCCTGCGAGTCGTCGAGGTCGAGCATCGTGCGGTAGGCGCGGTCGTAGTAGAACGCGCTCGGCTGGGCTTCAATGATCCTGTTCGCGAGCTGAGGCACACTCGCGACAGCCTGCAGCTCCTGTTGGCCGTCGAACTCGAGGTACGCATCCCAGGTCCGTTCGGGATCACGGTCCCCCGCGCCCACCACCAGCGCCACCGCATCCGCCGTGCGGCCCGGGTTGCGCAGCACCCGGCCGATTTGCTGCACGACGGCGCGATCGTTGCGCAGGGCGTCGTAGAACGCGAGCGCCCTGAAGCTCGAGTCGTCGATCCCCTCGATCAGCTTGTTCTGGTGAACCCAGAACTGAGCGTCGACCTGATCGGGGGCCGGGACCCGACGGCGCAGTGAATGCTCGCCAGCCTCGAAGGTGTGGTGGATGCCGATCGCGGAGCGCCCGAGCACACCGAAGGCCGCCACCAGCTGCGTGATCGAGTCCGCGTCGGCACAGCGGACCACGGTCCGCGGCGCCTCGCCGGGAAAAACGTCCTCCACCAGCTCCACCAGCTCGCGTGCGAAGGTCTCCGGATGCCCACCGGCGATAGTGCGGAACACCGGCGTGCGCAGGAACCGTCGCTGCACGGCCTCGTGGTGGGTGAAGCGAAAGCGCCAGTCGCCGATCAGGAAGAACTTCTCGTCGTTGCGATACGGGGTCGCGCTCAGAAGCACCGTGGGACGGTCGAGCTCGCGGATCGCCCGCGACCAGCGATGCGCCGGCTCGTAGTGACCCTCGTCTACGAGCACGACATCGAATGCCTCGAACAGGGAGGCCAGATCCCCCCGGCGGGCGACGAGCGTTTGGACGGCAGCGATCGTCGCGACATACACGGTCGGTTGAGCCGCCTCGAGGATCTCTTCAATCCGTCCCGAGGGCGGGAGGCGCGTGACCACAGGCAGCGGTTTCGGCAAAGCCGTGCCGGCCTGCGACCAGAAGCGCTGCTCGATGTCACCGATCAGCTGGCGCACCAGCGCGTCCCACGGTGTCAGAACCAGCCTGTGGCCTGCGAGTCCGGGGAGGAGCGTCACCGCGCAGGCGATCACGCCGGACTTGCCAGTTCCGGTCGGCATCGTGATCAGCGCGGAGCGACCATGATTGCCGCCGCTCTGCAGGTAGCCGTTTATCGTCAGCACCGCTTGGCGCTGGTGCGGCCAGAGCTTGGCAGGGAGCCGCGGACTGTCGAACATCGCGGACATTCAAGCCGGGGGCGCAGACGCACCGGTAGCGCACCAGGTGGTTGGGGTGGCGGCTGATCCTGCCTGGAGCGCGCGGTCGCCGTGCCTAGTAGCACCTGGCGCCGGGCGGACTACGCCGATAGGCGGTTGCGCCCAGCTCGGATGCAGGACCGTCGGTGCTGGCGCTATGACTGCAACATCCCAGGCTCCTCCGCGTTCACCTCGGGTGTTCGTTTGGGTATTCGTCTATAGGCCGAATGCCCAAACGAACACGCTGCTGCCCGCTCGCTCCCGAGGTTTGGCTCTGCACCTGGCCCGAGGAAGGGGGTCCCCGCCTCTCCGCTTCGCTTCGACCCGGGGACCCCCTTCCTCGACCCCAACATCACAGATGTTGTCGGTAAGGCCAGGCGCAGAGCAGTAACCGGGAGCGAGAGGGCAGCAGCAAGCATTCACCACATCAAGGCCACCTAGCTTCAGCGAGCAACCCACCTCACAAGCTTCCAGGGATCGGGAAGACCGCTGGTGGCCGACAGGGTGCGGCACGGAAGAAGACTTGAGCTAGCTGGTCGGGGATGCCGGCAGGAAGCTGGCGACGCAGGCCGCATGGCTGATCGCAGAGAGCCTGTCGCACCGGAGCCGGGGTGCGCGAGCTTCTCCAGGAGACCTCCGTATGCGCTCGGCAAATCGTCCTCCGATCGGGATCGAGCGCGCCCTCTTCGGGTGGGCAGACCGGAGCGGCGAGTCAAGCCCTGCGCTTCGCGTCGCCTACGGCGATCCCTGACGGGACAGGGCTTGACTCGCCGCTCCGGCCTGCCTTGGCCCGGGCGTGCTCGACCCCGATCTCAGGAGGACGCCGATGACCAGGCGCACGTCAAGCAGCAGGCCCGCCACCCCGGAGCAGCTCGCATATCTGAAGAGCCTCGCGCTGCAGACCGGGACCAGCTTCACCCTCCCGCGGACGCGTGGGCTGGCGAGCCTGGAAATCGACCGGCTGAAGGTGCTCGAGGCGACTCGCGGAAGGCACGTCGAAGCTCCCTGGGAGGCCGACCCTCGCGAGCGGCCGTACGCCACAGCGCTGCACCCGAGCGAGGTATCCGGCTTCGGGTCGCAGGCACGGTGGCGCTCCGACCATGCCGCGATCGTGCGCACCGCTGCACGGCGACGCGCGGGTGAGCTGACCGAGCTCGCGCGTTACGAGGTCGAGGGCGAGCGGCGCGTGCTCTACGGACAGCGGATCGCCGGCTGCGTGACGATCACCGACCGGCCGGCGAATGGCTCCGGGCGCTCCTACCTCGTCGACCGTGGGCTCGAGAAGGACGGCTACGCGGCGCTGAAGGCGCTCGTCTGCGACTACACCGACCTGGCGCAGCGGCTGCAGCGGATCCCGATGGCCAGAAGCAGCCTACGGCGCGAGCTCGAGCCATGAGGCGGGATACCGCGAGCCTGCCCCTCTGATTCTCGCACGCTGCGCGTGCGCCGCTCGGGGCAACGGCCCGCAGCGGGCGGGCCCTCCACGAAGGAGAGCCATGAGCGCCGTCGTCGCACCTCAGCCGAGCCCCGACTCCAGCCGGCATGCGAATCGCGGCTGCTGCACTCCCAGCGCTCCACTACTAGGAAGCTACGCCGACCCGTGCGGAGCCCGCCGCGAGATCGTCTGCCTGTCGGGCGCCGACGGCACTCGGCTGCTCGTCGACCGCTCGTGCGACGGCTGTGCCGGCGCTCGCCTGCTGGCACACCTCGCCGCCGATGAGCCCGCGGAGAACGCACGCGCCGTCTGCGCCATGTACCTCGCCGCCGCGAGGCGGCCGAAGTGCCGAGCGCTCAGAGCTGAGGACTTCGAAGTCGTCGCCGGCGAAGGAGCGCCCTCACCCAATGGCGCCTCCGACTGCGGTGGCGACGCCGACGAGGACCTCGCGTGTACTCGCGGCCTCTTCGTCGAAGATGGCGACGCCTACCGACTCCAGCCACGCGGCGATGGCCGCTCGATCCCGCAGCTGCGCTGGCGCCGACATGGCCCCGGGCGCGAGGGCGGCGAGCTGCAGGCCGTGAGCCTGCGCGTGGTGATCGGTGCGCTGGAGAGCTACGAGCCCGCGCTGGCGCTGACGCGCGCGGCGCTCGAGCGTCACGATCGTGACCCGGACATCTCGATCTCAGTGCTGCGCGTCGAGTACGAGCGCGCGACAACGAGCCCGATCGTTCTCAACCGGGGGCTGCGCGAAGCCGTGCAGGAGTTGCTCGCCCGCGGCGAGCTGAGCGTCAGCGAGATCGCGATCCGCTGCGGTCGCGTAAAGCGCGGGCCCCGCAGGAGCGTGAGCGGTGAAACAAGCTGGCTCGCGCGGCGCATCGGCCTGCTCCCCGAGGCGGGAGCCGGCGAGCCGACGCCGTGGGTTCACACGGACGTGCTCGCGCTGATCGCGCGCGAGGGCCTCGGCGTGAGCCCACGTGAGGTCGAACTGTGAGGTCGAGGAGACCGGGCCGACCCGCCAACGGCATTCGGCTTGTGATCGAGAAGCGTCGGGCTACGGCGATGTGGAGGACGCGGAGAAGTGGCTGTGGCGCTTCATCGAGGGCGCGGGCAGTGCCGGTGAGCTCTACGGCCGCGCGCTCGTCGCCTTCGCAGCCGTCCGTGCTGCCGTTCTCGCGCGAGGACGCCGCGCGCAAGGCCTTCGAGTGCTTGACGAAGAAGGTGCTCTCCGCCTCCCACGCTGAGCTGCAGCGTGCCGTGCGCCTACCGCAAGCGCCAGGCAGACCTCCGCGCGTGCGCACACGAGGAGCGGGCTGCGTAGCCGCTGACCTGGGGCAGATGGGGCCCAGCGCGGGGGGTGCGCTCGGCCCGCTGGGCCCGCGGCCGCACCCGTGCCCTGAGGCGGGGCCAATCCCCTCCCGATGATCGCACGCTGCGCGTGCGCTGGGTCGGGAAACGGCCCCGCAGCAGGTGCGGCCGACGATCGAAGGATGGTGAACGATGGGTACCGCAAGTTGACCGAGTCAGAGCGCGCCGAGCGCCGCCGTGCCGACCGCGAACGACTCGAGCGGGCGGCGCGCGAGCTGCTGAGCAGCGAGGGGTGGATGCGCTGGGTGCACGTGCGCGCGCGCAATGGCCTCGCCCGCGACTCGTTCGGAAACCAGCTCTCGATCGCGCTGCAGCGCCCCGACGCGCGGTACGTCGCCGGCTTCCGCGAGTTCGTTACGCTGAACCGCTGCGTGCGCAAGGCGAGCGCGCGATCCGAATCCTCGCTCCGATGAGGGTGCGCGACCGCGGAGCGGAGCAGGCCGCCGAGCACGCCGGCGATCAGGACGATGAGCCGAGGCGCATCGTCTTCCGCGCGGTCTCGGTCTTCGACGTCGCGCAAACCGAGCCGCTTGCGGGCACCGAGCCCGTGTCCCTCGAGCCTCCCGCTGAGCCGATCGACGGCGACAGCCACGGGCACCTGCTCGCTCCGCTGCAGCAACTCGCACATGAGCTCGGCTACCGCGTGTCCATCAGGCCGCCCGGCGGTGCCGCCGATGGTTGGTGCGATCAGTCTAAGAGGGAGATCGTCGTGAACGCCCGGCTTGCGCACAACGGGCAAGTGCGGGCGCTCGTGCACGAGCTCGCCCACGCGCTCGGGATCGGCTACCGCGAGCACGGCCGGCGCCGCGCCGAGGTGATCGTCGACACCGTCACGTTCATCGTGTGCAGCTCGGTCGGCTTGGACACGTCGGGCTCGACGGTTTCCTACGTGGCCGGCTGGGGCGAGGACGGCGACCTGGACGCGATCCGCGGCTGCGCGGAGGCGATCGATCAGATCGCGAGGCGCATCGAAGAGACCCTGAGTGTCCGGTCGCAGGCGCTGACGGACGAGATTGCGCTGGCGGCGTAGCGATTGGCTTGCGCGAGCGTCCATCAGCTCGGCTTTGGGAGTGTCGCCGTTCCGGTCCTCCGCGCCGGATCGGTGGCTTACGACATGGCGCGGACCCCTGCCACATCGCTGTCTGAGCCGAGCCGCTCGTCGCTGCGCGGCGAGACGATTTCACCGGCTCTTCACCTGCGGCGGTGTCGGTTTGCGCTGTGTCTCCTCACCCGAGTGTCGCCGGCGCCGCTCGGCGCTGCAACCCGGAGGGCTTCCCCTCGCCCAGCGGGCTCGATTGCGCCGGGCGGTCGCCGGCCGGCTCGGGGCTCGTCAAACGCAAACCACCATCCAACGCACGAGAGGACGCCATGGCATATTCATCCCCCAGCAACTGCGCCACCCTCGTCGGCAGGCTGACGCGCGACCCGGAGCTTCGCAGCGTCTCGCCGAGCGCCGGTGCTCGCTCGGTCCTTACGCTCAGGCTCGCGGTTCGCAAGCCCATCAAGCCCGACGAGGACGCGCCCAGCGCCGACTTCTTCGACGTGACCGTGTGGGGCCCGCTGGCCGAGACGTGCGCGGCGCACCTGCGCAAGGCGCGCCTCGTGCCGGTCTCGGCGCGCCTTGAACCGACGGCCTGGGAGGCGGCCGACGGCGCGAAGCGACGTGGCTCGATTTCCGTGCGGATGCGATCGAGCGTGTCTGACGCTGGCGAGCTGCGCCCACAGGTGCAGGAGTACGCCCGCATCGAGGCCGCAGCGCGAGTGCTGGCTGATTCGCGCTCGGGCACGGCGGTTGGGAATGGACGAGCTCGTCGCCGCCGCGCGCGCAAGTCGGGGCGCCCGAACGCCCGACGCTCGCGGTCAGGGACGCCAGCGTCAGCGCCCAAACCGCCAAAGGGCGCGCGTGAGCCCAGGGGTGCAAATCAAGTGGCGATCGTGCAGGTTCTGCGTGAGAGGGCGGCCATGCTTAGCAGCGCGGCCGGATGTGAATCTCGAGCACGCTGCACCGGCGCCACCGGCGCAGCAGGCGCACCGGCCGTGGCAGTCGCCCCCGAGCCGCGCGCCCGCGAGCAAGACCCTCGGGGTCTGAGCCTTCACGGCGAAATAGCCTCCGGCTCCGTTGGCTGTCAACGCCACGCTGGGCCCGCGCTTCGCGCGCCGCTGACGCGGTGGCCTCGACAGCACTGCGCTCCGGCTGTTGAGCATCTCAGGTCGGCGAGGGCCGACCACGAACAGACAGAAGGGGCGCCGGTGGCGAGCATCAACGCCCCAGCAGCGCGGGCCGCGAATAGCGCGAAGGTGGGGCATAAGTCCCCATACGGTCTTGGCTCGATGCCATGAAGAGGCGGTGCTACCGCACGACCCCGGTCGAGCTGCGCCTGTAGGTTGATCGCTTCGCCCCACGCCGCAGGCGAAGACGAGCAGCGGACCGCGCGTGGGCGAGCAAACAACGAGCTGGCGTCGGCCCGATCAGGTGTTTGGGCTCGACGAGGTCGTCAGGCGCGTCCAGGCCGCCGCCTCGCACAAGCAGTATCGGGACAATCCCGTGCTCGTCGCGATGAAGGTCCTCGCCGCCGCCGGGGTAGTGGCTCGAAACGAAGCCGCCTGAGCTCAGCTCTCGGTGCCGTGAAAGCGCGGCCCCCGAGGCGTGCTCATCTCCCGGCGTTCCCGGCTGATGGCCGCGATCCGCGCGGGTACCGATTCAACGGTTGAGCCGCACGCGGCGTGGGACTCGATCGCCTATCGCCGCCTGAATTCCATCTCTTTGCGAGGGTAACTCACTGTTCAAAACAGGGCCCAGGCTGACTGCTCGTCGCGTAGTGGCGCTCTGGCGTATGCTCGGAGCGTGATGCGACGCTGGCAACTGGTCGCCTCCCTCGCCTGTCTAACCGTCATCAGCAGCACATTTGCCCTTACTGGAGCGACGGCGAGCCGTCGTCATCAGCGCCGCTGCCTGCCGCATGGCGCGCACACCATCGCCCTCAATCGACATGTTCGCGTCTACTCGATACCGGAATACGTGGAAGGCGCGAGGACGGAAAGCCCCGGCACATACGCGTGCCTGCGGCACGATGCCAGAAGCTTGGCGCTCGTACTTACGCACAGCAGACGCCCACGGCATCACCTATCCCATATCACCTTGGCTGGCACCCTCGTCGCGTTTGTTGACTCTCAGCGACACTTTGACGTGAGACTTGACGTGATCGAAGTCGTCGACGTGGCGAATAAGCGAAAGGTGCTCTCTGTTTCCAACGTCGGCGTCGGGGGGAAAGGGCCCGTCGGGGCGCAAGCCACCGATCTGGTCGTCAACGAACACGGCTCGGTCGCGTGGATTAAGCAGATATCGACACGGCAGAGGCGCGGACCCATCGTTTCGGTCAGCTTCGAGGTCCATAGCGCGACGGTCTCCACCTCCAGTGCCGTGCTCGACTCGGGAAAAGCCATCGTGCCGGGATCGCTTCGCCTCGCCCCGGGCGGCGAGGTCAGTTGGGTCGACGCCGGGCGCACGCTGTATGCGCCGCTCGCGTAGCTCGGTGCGTGGTGAGCGCCGATCTAACAAAGCTTGAGCGCGAGCTGCTCGAAGCCGTCCAATCCCGCTTCGGCCAGGCCACGGATGGCGTTGACGAGCAGCTACCGGCTGACTCCCCCGGTCGCGCGGTGGTCGAATCAGCCTTGCGGAGCCTGCGTGAGCGCGGACTCGTCACGAGCGAATGGTCGTACGGAACGATCGACCTGCGCCCGCGCGACGGCACCGAGGCTGTTCACCGGGAGTACGAGGGTGACTGGCGGGAATTGACCGATGCAGGCAGAGCAGCTATCGGGCTGCCGCCGAAGACAGAGGCCGTCGCCGAGCGGTTCTGGATGAATCCGTCGTCCGGGCCGTGGCGCGTGTCACCGCTGATCGCTCCGCTGTGTGCGTGAAGATTTCGGCGCGGCAAACCGCCAGTTCCGGCCAGTGGCTCGCCGTCGAAGGGGCCGCCTAACTTGTGGTTTGGACTTATTGACCTCACACTTTATAGGTTGCCGCTCAACTTTATCGCCACCTCGGCAGCAATCCGGACACTGCGCCCTAGGGAACGTAGCTTTATTCTTTAGGTTCGAATTCCAGACTAAGCTCATATCACCAGCCGACGAAGAGGCATAGTGATTACCACGCCGCTCCGTCGGCCAGACCAACATGGTGACTTGCATCAGGGTGTTCCTCCAAGGTGCACTACTGTGTGAGGTTCACCGAGTTCGTCAGCTTCAAAATGGCCGAATGTGTAGGCAGAGGGCCACTCCGTGGTGAAACCTTCATTCCATTCTGTTTGCACCGACACGTTGATCTGTTTGCCGGTGACTGGTGACTTTTCCTTGTATTCGATTTGTGGCGAGTGAAAAGCCGTCGCGCAGGCACATACCGAACCCTTATAACCGTTACCCATTTGAGAAACCGGAGCATTCGGATGATCATAAACCTCGCCGTACTCCTGTGATTCGCCACCTGAAGTGAAGGGTTTCTTCAGATGGTTCGGGTAATCCCATTCGAAGTCAGAGATACGACCAATCCATCTTGGGGAGACATAGACCCACCAGGCACCTTTGTACTGCTTGATTTTCCACCAGATGTATGTTGTACAAGGTTCAATGATTTCGCCAGTTTTTGTACTCCTGCATCGCGATCCAGGAGTACCGTCGGTCGCTGCCCACTGCTTTTCGAACGGATCCTGTTCTTCGGTGACACCGCTTGCGAGGACAAGATGGCAGTTGTAGCACGTGCCTGCACCGTATTCGTGATCGTTTATGAGAAAGAAGAATTCGGTGCCGACATAACCGGCTTCTCTTAACCATCCCAGCTCGATGCCGTAGTATCCTTCTTTTTTGTTTACTTCCTTTGCTAGGAGAAGTTGACCGACAGAGTGCGCTTCTTTTTCTGCATTCGCTGGAATGTTTGGCTTGGAAACCTGAAACTGTGCGAACATCTCGTGCTGTCGACCGAGCAGATATATGTCGCCGACGTGAAAGTATCCTTCGGAGGGACCGGAGCCTGCCGTCGTCGGCGCACGTCCTAAAGGGTGCGGTGGATGCGCTCCTATCGGCCTGCCTTGAGTAACTGGTACCTGACCAGGTGGACAAATCGGAGGATTAGTACTTGGAGGAGTCGGTTCACCGTATGGTCCTGTAGGTGGAGGTGTTTCGGTCGATGCTCCTTCGAGTGATGGATTACCGGCTTCCGGAGTACAGATGACTGTGGGTTTTGGTGGTGAAACAGGTGGAATTTCTGGAGCTGGTACCGGTTCAAATTCAGGGGCTCCAAACGCTGCTGTAGGTTCTTCGAGTGCCGAGCCGGCTTCGTATCGGATGAGCACCGGATTGGACCAGTCGCTCAGCGCTTTGCCGGTGGTAATGTCCTCGGCACGCACGCGCCAGCGGAGGGTCCATTCGGCTCCGCCCGGGAAGACGCTGCTCACTTCTTCAGTGTCGAACGAGGTGTCACTCGTAAACCAGTCTTCCGTTTCGATCCGCAGTTCGCAGCGGGGGATTTCGTCGTCTGGTGACAGCTCGCATCCTTCAATTTCGTAGGTGTGCGCTTCCGGCAACGGAGTCCATTTGAGCGTTTCACCTTCGAAGGTGAGCACCGGCCCCCGTTCGGCCGCGGCCGGCCCGGCAAGGAGAGCGCTCGCGAGCAGGGCTAGCACGAACGGCCAAGCCCGCCGCAAGACACACAGCGTCGTGTTCATCACGCCTCCCGTCAGTGAGGTGTTCCCAAGAGCTGTCCTGCCGCCCGCGCTCTGGGGCCCTAGGATGAGAGGAGCAATCATGAGCGGCCCTTCGTGGAGAGCAAACTTGCCCAGTGCCAGCGTCCGCCCGGCCATTGCGGCACACCAAGACGCCGAGATCCCCCGTTGTTCATTGCCTCGCCCTCTTTGCGTCGCCGGTAACGCGGTGGTACCGGCAACAAAATATTTCGGCCCCACCAAATACACGGGTGAACGTGAGGCGTCAAGGCTGGCTAATCATGCTGCGACTGCATCTATCGCAAATTGCATCGTAAACCTTGAATTACGACATCAAAGCGATCACCCATGGGAGCATGAGCCCGCCTTGAGACGCGACGCACTTAGCCAAGGTAAGCGGCTAGCGTTGGATGGCGCGAGCTGGCGACCTGGTAACCATCGGCTCGCTAGCCGGGCTCCGCATGGAGTAGCTATAGGGCGATGCGGCGAGCGTAAATCGCCGCCCGACTTGGGAACACAAAGTCCGCCAGCCGGTTGATCATTGCCGCCCGCCTCGAGCCGGGCCAGGGCATCGGTGGCCGCGAGACTCGAGGTCCCTGTTCAGCCAGGTCCGGGCGAATGCCGTGGTTGCCGATACGGCTGCGAGAAGAACTCCGGCCGCGTTTCTTCAGCGAATCGCAATGCCCGCGCGGAGATTCGAGGGCGCGAAGCGACCGACCTTTTTAAGGGATCAGCCGCCCCGCGGTCCCTTCAGCACCTACCGAATTTGAGTGGGATTCGCGAGGCGCTACGCGCACGATACCGCATATCGCCGATTCGCCGCGTTTGTCGGAAGAGTACGGCAGGAGACCCGCGCGCCGTTACACATTCACGGACCGACGGCCTAGAGCGAGAGTACGACGAGCTTGCGCGAAGCCTGCGCTGTTGAAAGAGGTCGCCCGGCCAAAGGGTGAGCCGCGGCCTAAGAAGCCTTCGAGCGCGATTGGAGCGGATGCAATGAGCTATTTGCCCGAGCTGAGAAACGCTCTCCTCGAGGCTGCGCATCGCCAGCAAACGAGCACCCAGCGCACCCCCGACCGCAACGCTTGGCGATTGCCCTCCGGCGAGGCCTCGTTCGCTGGCGATTGATCATGGCGATTCTCGCTTTGGTCTTGGCAGCCACGACCGTGGCGCTTGCGGCTGCGGGCGTTTTCCAGACCGGCACGTCGGTCGGCCCGGAACTGCGCGAACCCGTCGAACGCGGGCGAGGGCGTGGCCATCCCTGAGAGCGTGAGGCTCGTGCCGCTGCGGGTCGCCGACCCAGACGGAGGACCGTCGTGGGGACTGGGAACCACACGGGGCTGACCTGTGTCCAGGTCGGGCGCCCATGCAACCGCGGGGCCGCGTCCCCAATCAATGCCCTGATGGGGGTCTCCTGGGCTTCATTAGCAGGGTGTTCGTCTCGGTGTACGTCTATGAGACGCATAGCCAGCGACCGTCTGCTGCCCCCTCGCTCCCGAGACTTGGCTCTGCAGCTGGCCCGAGGAAGGGGGGTCCCCGCAAGCCGGTCTGGCGATTCCTTCATGGCCGTTGGGTCGCTCGTTTAGGCGATCCACTCCGTGGAGGAGAGCGTCGCTCCCGTCAGGCGCTGTTGAGCGCTCTGGCCATCTTGGGGCTTGTGGTCGGGTTGCGCATCCGGCACGTTGCTCGGCTTTCCAGCTGATGCTCACCGCCGCGTTGCGGTCGCGTCCGGACCTGCGACCGCACGCCACGGTTTGGAGATGTCGACGACTTGCTCGACTTGCACACAGCGCACGCTCTCCCTCTCTTCGATCACGAAACGCGTCTGCCAGCGTCTACGGATCACGTCGTCGTACTCGAGCGTGCCCTCGACACGGCGCCAATCCTCCTGCGGCGCCGACGCCCAGCTAACGCGGAGATCCTCGCGGTCGCCCGGCCCGATGCTAGTCGGCAGCATCTCGGCTCTGACGCCGCTCGGCGACCCCCAGTTGAGCGCGCCGGCGCCGTTCAACGCGGCGCCTGGGCCGACGTTCTTGACCGGCAACAGCTTCCTCCACGCGTCTGTGGTGTATTGGCCTTCGCCGCTCTTCCACGTCCATGACGGGCCAGGTGCTGGCACGACCCATGGCTGCGCTTCCTGCTCGCGCCGTTCGCGCTCAAGCTCGACCTGCGAGCCCACCGCGTCCCCCTCGGCACGCGCTGCCCTACCGAGGTCATACGTGAACCACGCAAGCGCAAGTGTGCCGCCGGCGACAAGCAGCTCGCCGACCGTCGTCCCAGCGCTGATCGTGACCCATCCCGCCGCCAGAGCGACCCCGCCGACGGCGACGATCGGGGCGGCAAAGGCGATCACGTAGCGTCTGCGGTGCAGCGGCGCAGACGCGCGAGCGCTTGCAACGTCTCTGGGTTCATTCATGAGCCACGAGTCTTGCGCGGGTGTCCGACGGATCTGGCTGGTGGGCGCGGTCTGGCGTGTCCATACGATGGGTCCGATGGGGCTGAGCAAGCGCATCACGTCGTTCCGATCGGCTACCTGCGCGCGTGGGCATACGAGGGAAGGATCGCCATGCGGCTCGTTGGATCCTCGGACGCCCCCGATATCAGCCCGCGCGACGCGGCCGTGCGCGTCGGCTTCTACATGGAGCGTTCGGCCGACGGCGAGGCTAGCGACGCATTCGAGAAGCGACTTGCCCGAGTCGAGAGCGTGCTGCTGCCGGCCGTCCAGAACGCCGCAGCAGGCTGGCCGCCAGATACGATCACGCGCGGTCGAGTCGCAGAGTTCATGGCGCTTCAGGCCGTCCGTGGCCCTGGGTGGCGCGCATTCCACGCCGTTGCCGTCGGCAACGCTGCAGGCAATCTCCCGCCCCGCTGGTCGCGCGTCCCTGCCGCGGTGATCGCCGCGGTCCAACGGGCGCTGCTCACGGACCGCGAGCGGCATACCCGCATGACGGAGCAGGTGTTCTTGCTCGCGACGATGCTGGCGAATATGCACTGGACCCTACTGACGTGCGACGAGCCGCTGCTTGCAACGAGCGACCACCCGATCGTGTCGCTGCCACTCGGCGATGCCTCGGTCCAAACAACCCCGATACCTGCCGCCGGCATGTGGAACACGAGCGAGGTTCGCGTCGCCCTTTCGCCCCGCCATCTCCTCGTTGCGACGTGGCGAGACGAAATCGAGCGACAGGTACCCCGCGTCCGCAAGCCCCGAGCAGATCCGCAATCACAACACGCTGGTCATCTCACAGGCGGAGTCGCAGTGGCTCCATGTGCCCGGTGTCGCCGCTGCTTACGGTGACGGGCCCTCTCTTCCTATTGCTCTAGAGCTGTTCGGCGGCTACAGCGCCGACGAATCGCGTAGACGCCACCACCTCGGGGAGCTGCTCGAGAAGTTGCTCGACGCCGAGCCCAAGCAGCGGCGGCGCCAAGTGTTGATCGCCGAGTGGGTCCGGCGACCAAATAGCACGAGGCTGGCGATTGCGGCGCGCGTCGCGGCGATGCCGGAGAACGGGTCTGGCTGAGCGCGCCGGATGACGCGCGCCGACACCCTGCGCTGATCGCGTGCCAGCCGCCTTGCGCGCAATCGGCTTGCGCAGCCCTCAGCCTGCTCGGCTTTGCGAGTGATGCCTACCGCTGTCGTGCTTGACGCTCCTCGCAGCCACGCTGAGCCTTGCGGAACCGAGCGCGTGGTCGTCGCCGCCGAACGCGTCGTCCGCAAGCTGGGTTGCGAAGGTCGAGCCGTCATCGACGGTCCTCGTCCCTGTGCGAGCGTCGCGTGAGCGCGCCGACAACAACAACGAAGCCCGCACCAGCGCGAGCACGTGACGTGATGACCGCGGCCGAGGTCGCCGCGTATCTGCAGATCCCAGTGCGCTCGGTGCATGAGTACGCCGCCCGCGGCGAGCTGCCCTCCGTCCGAATCGGCCGCCACCGCCGGTTCAGCCGTGTTGCCGTCCAGGCGGTCGTCGAACGGCGATGATGTCAGTCCTCGACCCCGGCAAAGGCCCGCGCGAAGCGATCGACCTGCTCGCTCGCCTGGCGTGCGTGCAGATAGCGCGCCGTGGTCTGCAAGTCGGCGTGGCCCATCGCCGACTGAATGTCGGTCACGGGGACGCCGGCAGCCGCGAGCAAGCTGCCGTAGGTGTGACGCAGATCGTGAAACCGGAGCGCGCGCAAGCCGGCGGCGTCGCGCGCGCGCTTGAACCTCGCGACGAGCGCGCTCGGATCGAGCGCGCGTCCGCGCCAATTGCAGAACACGAGCTCCTCGCGCGCAGCGAAGTCGCCGCGGGCGTGAAGTCGCTCGAGCGCCGCGCTCGCCTGCGGCACCAGCGGCACGTGTCGAACGCGGCCCCCCTTTGTGCCGGACTCGACGCCGGCCGAGAGTGCGCGCGAGACCGTCAGCACGTCCGTGCCCACGTCGCGCCACCGGAGTGCTCGCAGCTCGCCCTGGCGAAGCCCGGTGTACGCGGCGACGCGAACCAGCTCCGCGTCCTGGCAGTCCTCCGCCCGCTCGGCGTCGTTGATGGCCGCGCCTCGTCCGCGGTGCCGTCCGTCAGCGAGCGCCGCGGCGAGTTGCTCGACCTCGGCCACCGTGTACGTCTCGAGTGCGGGGCGCTGCGGTTCGCGCCGCGTGTCGGTACCGCGCACGGGATTGCCGGGCAAGCCACAGCGGCGCATCCCGTAATTGAACACCGCGAGCAGCAGCGCTCGCCGCTTGTTGATCGTGCGCGCCCTCGCGCCCGACTCGGCGAGCGTGTCCAGCAGCGCCTCGATCTCTGCCGCCGTGACCTCCGCGGCCGGTCGGTCGCCAAGCGCGCGCATGA
Organism: Actinomycetota bacterium; assembly: GCA_005884115.1. GTDB lineage: Bacteria > Actinomycetota > Thermoleophilia > Solirubrobacterales > Solirubrobacteraceae > Palsa-744. Next base: position 864,494 of record VAXW01000005.1, on the reverse strand, counting down.
CTGAGCCGTTCGTCGTGCCGTTCGGCTCGGCGAGCGCGTAGCCGTGGTCGGCGAGAGTCGAGGGCTTTGCGCCCCTGACCTTCGCGAGCCAGGTCATGTACTCGCGCGCAACGTTCCGGAACGTCGGCCCGACCGACCGCGGCTCGGCGACGGTGGCGACGTGCTCGGCGACGATCTCGCGAGCGCGGTCGTGTGCGGCCGCCACGTCGAGAAAGCCCTCCTGCGGACGCCCGCGGCGGGGCTTGCCGTCCTTGACCCACGCTCGCCCCACGCGGCGCTTGACCTGCCGGCCGTTGACGCGGAAGTACACGTCGTAGAAGCGCGCCCCGCGGAGCTGCAGTGAGTAGGTGGGTAGCTTCATCGCTGTCATCGTCGGTCCGGTCGGCGGTGTCCACGCGCCCAGCGCTGCAACCGCGGGGCGCCCTTCTCGTTTGCGCCCTTATGTTACCCGATGGTGTTACCCACTGGCAGGCTGCGCAAGGCGCGCTCGAAGCCTGGGAAAAGAATAAGACCCTGATTTCCGGGCCTTATTCTTTGATGCGGGCGAGAGGACTCGAACCTCCAAGGGCTTTCGCCCACCGGCTCCTAAGGCCGGCGTGTCTGCCAGTTCCACCACACCCGCTCAGCCATCCAGAGCCTAGCCGCCGCCGCTCGAGCGGCGCCCACGCACAAGCGCGAGGCGGTATCTTCGTGTGACAGTGTCCAGCGAGCCACAGCGCGAGCCCGCGCCCGGTCAACCGTCGGCGCGCGTGGTGATCACACACCCCAACCGCAGCAAGCCGGTAGTGCAGGCGACGCGTGCGACCGTCGTGCTGCTGCTGCTCGCCAGCGCCGGGCTCGTGTTGATCGTGACAGCGGGTGGATGGACCGTGCTGCAGTCCGCCAAGCCCGTCGAGATCGCCTACATCGCGATCTACATCACGCTCGCGTTCTTCGCCGCGCGCTGGAACCGCGGCGTGCTGCCCGTCGCCGCGGTGCTCGCGGTGCTGCTCGGCATCTTCGCTCTCGTCGCCGGGCCGAGCTGGTTCGCCCGCGACAAGACCGGCTTTGAAGAACCGTCGCTGAGCGCCGGCCTGCTCGGGACGCTCACGCTGCTGATCGTGCCCGTGCAGATGCTGCTGGTCGCGTTTGCGATGCGCGGGTTCTCGCAGGGCTGGAACGTCGAGGTCGAGCGCTACGAAGCGGACCCCGCCGCGCGCCTCTACGGCGACGCGCCGCCTCACCCGGCCTGAGCCGACGACCGCCCGAGCACCGTGACCCGAACCTTGACAGGGCCCGCTCCTTCATGGATGACACATCACAGGAGTGCGGCGGGTGGGATTCGAACCCACACGTCCTTTCGGACAATGCGTTTTGAGCGCATCGAGTCTGCCGTTCCTCCACCGCCGCGCACGGTTCAGTCTAATTTGAGCACCGGGACGGAACGCTGCTTGCCGGACAGCGCGCCGGCTCGGCACCCGCGTCGCGATCGAGGGTCTACGGCCCTCCGACGAGCTCCATCAGAGGCTCGGCCAACGCCGGCGGCGCGACGAGGATGCCCCATGGGAGGTTGGGGTGCACGGGCAGCTCGAGCACTGACAGCCCCGCGCGCTCGCAGAGCAGCGCGCCGGCGGCGATGTCCCATTGCTTGACCGAGCGCTCGAAGTAGGCGTCGAAGCGCCCCGCGGCCGTCCATGCGAGATCGAGCGCCGCGCTGCCGAAGCGCCTGATGTCGCGCACGCGCGGTGCCGCCCGCGCGAGCACCTGAGCCTGCGCGGCGCGCACGCGCGCGTCGTAGGCGAAGCCGGTGGCGAGCATCGCCTTCGAGAGCTCCACGCACTCGCTCGGCGCGTCCGAGCGATCGAGCCGCTCAGCGCTCTCGCCGCGCGCGAGCATCGGCGCGGACTCGCAGGTGGCGGTGAAGAGCTCGTCGCGGTTGGGGTCATAGACGGCCCCCGCGAGCGTGCGCTCTCCATCGCGCACCGCCACGCTGACGCACCACTGGGGGATTCCAAAGAGGTAGTTGACGGTGCCATCGAGCGGGTCCACCACCCACTGCAGCCCGCTGTCACCCGCCTCGGCGCCGCCCTGCTCCTCGCCCACGAACCCGTCGCGGGGCCTGCGCCTGGCGAGCAGCTCGCGGATCGCGCGCTCGGAGGAGTGGTCCGCCTCGCTGACGAGATCCGTGGGCGTGCTCTTGGCGCGCACGTCGCGCTCCGCGCCGCGCCCCGCGCGCGCCGACAGAAGGCCGCCTGCCATGCGCGCGGCCTCCACCGCCAGGGGCAGCAGCTCCTCGGCTTGGCTCACGCGAACTCGGGCGGGCGCTCCGCAGGCCACTGGCGCTCAGCCTCGATCTGGCCGGCGAGCGCCAGCAGCGCCGCCTCGTCGCCCGGCCTGCCCACGAGCTGCACCCCGCGCGGCAGGCCGTCCGCGCCGAAGCCCGCAGGCACCGAGGCCGCGGGCTGGCCGGTCACGTTCCAGACGCCGTTGTAGGGGACCATCCCCGCCACCATGTTGAGCGTCCAAAGCGCCCCTCGCCCTTGGAACTGTCCGATGCGCGGAGGCGGCGTCGCCGTGGTGGGGGTGATGAGCACGTCGTGCTGCTCGAGCACCGAGTTCAGCCGGCGTGTGAACTGCTCCTCGCCCGCCAGCGATCGCTCGAGCAGCGCCTCGGGAATCACAGCGCCCATGCGGCCCATGCCGCGCGTGCGCCGTTCGAGGCGCCGCGGGTGCGCCATGCCGGCGGCGTCGTCGTGGATGCCGCGCAGGTAGCGCACCAGCACCTGCGGGATCGCGGCGAGCCCGTAGTCGGGATCGTGCTCTGTGAGCTCATGGCCGAGCGAGCGCAGCAGCTCGACCGTCTCGGTCAGCGCGCGCGCCGCGTCGCCGTCGAGGCGCGCGATCACGCCCGGCGGGAAGCGGGTCGAGTAGGCGATGCGAAGCCGTCGCGGCGGCGTCGCTGCCGACGTCGAGAACGGCTGCGCCGGCGACGGCGCGCTGTCGCGGTCGATGTCCGTGGTGCCCGAGGCCACGTCGTGGAAGAGAGCGGTATCGGCAACCCGGCGGGTCAGCACGCCGTTGACCGACAGCCCGTGCCAGGCCCTCGGACGCGGCGCGAGCGACACGCGCCCGCGTTGAGGCTTGAGACCGAACAGCCCGCACCACGCCGACGGTATGCGGATCGAGCCCGCGCCATCCGAGCCGAGCGCTGCGCCGACCAGCCCGGCTGCCACCGCCGCCGCGCTGCCGCCGCTCGAGCCGCCCGGGGCGCGCTGCAGGTCCCACGGGTTGCGCGTCACGCCGAACGTCGCCGACTCGGTGAACGGGAAGATGGTGAGCTCGGGCACGTTGGTCTTGCCGATGATCACCGCGCCAGCGTCGCGCAGGCGGCGCACGACCTCCGCGTCTGCTTGCGCCGGCGGGCCGTGCGCGTTCGTGCCCCAGGCCGTGACCTCGCCCGCGACGTCGAGGTCGTCCTTGACCGCTATCGGCACGCCGAGCAGCGGCCGCGCCTCCCCCGCCCCCCGCCTCGCGTCGGCCTGATCGGCCTCCAGGCGGGCGCGCTCCGTGAACACGACCCGGAACGCGTTCAGGAGCGGGTCAAAGCGCTCGATGCGCGCGAGGTAGAGGTCGAGCAGCTCCCGCGCAGAGACCTCGCGCGCGGCGATCAGCTCCGCCTGGCGGGCGATCCCTGCGTACGCGAGCTCGGACGGATCCATCGCCGCGCAAATCTATGTCAAAACGGCGCCCGCGCCGACGCCGGTAATCGCCCGCCCCACCGCCGGTCCGCCGCACGGCGGCCTACTCTTTGCTTGTTCATGTCCTACCCGGTGCGCTTCGAGGCCGACTACGTTGAGCGGCGCAGCCGCCTGACGACGCTGCTGAGGCTGATCCTCGTCATCCCGGCGGCCCTGCTCCTCTATCTGTACGCGATCGTCGCCGGCATCGTGATCGTGATCGCGTGGTTCGCGATCGTCATCACCGGCCGCTACCCGGCCGGCCTGTACAACTTCGTGGCCGGCTACACGCGCTGTCTCGTGCGCGTCACCAGCTACGCGCTGCTCCTCTGCGACCCCTACCCGCCGCTCGGCGGGAGCCCCGACGACTCCTACCCGGTGCGCATGCGCTTCGACGGGCCCCTCGAGCGTTATAGCCGCGCGCGCACGCTCTTCCGCATCATCCTCGCGATCCCGATCGCGGTGCTGCGCTACGTGCTCGGCCTGCTGCTCGAGGTGTGCGCGGTGGGAGCGTGGTTTGTGATCCTCGCGATCGGCAAGCTCCCGCGCGGGCTCTTTGACGTGATGGTGCTCGCGAGCTCCTACACAGCGCGCAGCGACGCTTACCTGTTCCTGCTCACCGAGACCTACCCGCCCTTCCAGGAGCCCCCGCCCGCCGGCGCGGGCCCGGCGTCACCGGTCACGGCAGCGGCACCTCCCCCGCCGACTGCCTGAAACGCGCGGCCGCACGGCCGTCCGTTCTACTCATCCTCGAAAGCCATCTCCCGCTCAGACGGGCGTGACGGGGTTGCGCCTGGGCGGGCGCTCGCGCCGCTTGCTCGAGGCGAGCGCGAAGCGCCGGATGAGCTCCTCGCGCAGCTCGTCGGGCTGCACGACTGCGTCGACGACGAGCTCTGAGGCGAGGTGCAGGATGTCGACGTCCTCGGCGTAGGCCGCTCGCAGCTCCTCGGTGCGCTGGGCGCGCTCCTGATCGTCCTCGATCGCCTGCAGCTGGTTGTAGTACACCGCGTTGATCGCCGCCTGGGGGCCCATCACCGCGATCGACGCGGTCGGCAGGGCAAGGCAGCAATCGGGCTCGTAGGCGGGTCCCGCCATCGCGTACAGCCCAGCGCCGTAAGCCTTGCGCACGATCACCGAGATCTTCGGCACCGTCGCCTCGCTGACCGCGCTGATCATCTTGGCGCCGTGGCGGATGATGCCTTCGCGCTCGACCGCCGTGCCGATCATGAAGCCGGGCACGTCGGCGAGAAACAGAAGCGGCACGTTGAACGCGTTGCACGTCCAGATGAAGCGCGCAGCCTTGTCCGCCGAGTCGCAGAAGAGCACCCCGCCCTTGTGCTTGGGCTGGTTGGCCACGACGCCGATGCTCGCGCCGTCGAGCCGCGCGAAGCCGACGATCAGCTCCTTGGCCCAGCGCGGGTGGATCTCCAGCAGCGAGCCCTCGTCGATGATCCCCTCGATCAGCGTCATCATGTCGAAGGGCTTGTTCTCATCCTCGGGGATCACATCTGAGAGGCGCCCGCCGTCCGCAAGCGGACTCGCGGGCGCGGATGGGTCGCGCGGGGGCTCCCGGAGCCAGTTGCTCGGCAGATAGGAGAGCCAGCGGCGCGCCATCGCGATGCCCTCCTCGTCGCTCGCGACGAGCTGGTGCCCGCAGCCGGAGACCGAGGTGTGCATGCGCGCGCCGCCCATCTCCTCGAGCGTCACCTTCTCGCCGATCACCATCTCGGCCATGCGCGGCGAGCCGAGGTACATCGAGGCGTTGCCGTCGCGCATGATCACCAAGTCGCAGAACGCCGGGATGTACGCGCCGCCGGCGGCGCTGGGGCCGAACAGCACGCACACCTGCGGCACCACGCCCGACAGCGCCACCTCGTTGTGGAAGATGTGCCCAGCGCCGCGCCTGCCCGGGAACATCTGCACCTGCTCCGTGATGCGCGCGCCGGCCGAGTCGACCAGGTAGATCATCGGCACGCTCAGCGACAGCGCGCGCTCCTGCACGCGCAGGATCTTCTCGACCGTCTTCGGCCCCCACGAGCCCGCCTTGACGGTGGGGTCGTTGGCCATCAGCGCCACCGGCCGTGAGTCGATCCGCCCGAGCCCCGTGACCACGCCGTCCGCGCCCAACCCCTCCTCCTGCCAGTTGGCCAGCAGCGCCTCCTCGCAGAAGGAGCCCTCGTCGAGCAGCAGCGCCACGCGCTCGCGCACCGGCAGCTTGCCCTGCTCGCGCGCCTTCTCGCGGTGGCGCTCAGGCCCGCCCACGAGGGCGCGGGTCGTGGCCTCGTCCACCGCCTGCTCGTGCGTGCGCAGCTCGCCGCTCACGGGAGCTCCGGCCGGCGCGGGGCGTGTTCGTGACGGCGCCTTGCGCGTCGCCCGGAGCCGCCGCTGCGGTGCTCGAGCTCGGCCTGCACGCGATCGAGCTCGGGAGCCGGGCCGTACAGCCGCCAGGCGTTGCGCAGCACGAAGACGAGCGGGAAGATGAGCACCCACACGGGCCAGAAGGAGTCGTTTGCTCCCGAGGCCGCCCAGATGAGCGTGCAGATCGCAAACGGCGTGAACGCGCCGCCCGCGTGCTGCAGCAGCCTGCGGCGCAGCTCGGCGCGGCGGCGCACCATGTCAGCTCTGAGCGCCGCCGGTGCAAGCGGAAGCTCGGGCAGATCGTCGCGCAGGGAGCGCAGCTCGGCCACCGTCTTTGCCCGATAGGAGGCCTCGAGCCGCTCGTCGAGCTCATCGCCGCTCAGCCGCCCAGCCGCGTAGTCCTCGCGCAGCGACTCGGCCGTCTGCTCGCGTTCGGCGTCCGACGCGCGGATGTCGCCCTGGTGCACGTCCGCAGCACGGATGTCGCCGGCGTCGCTCACCATGGGGCGCAATCTAGCTGGCGCCGGCGCAGTCGCCTGCAAGCCCGCTCAGATCCCCGGGTTTTCGAGCGGCGTCTCGCCCGAGTAGTCGTAGAAGCCGATCCCCGACTTTCGCCCATACCAGCCCGCGGCGAGCATCTTGCGCAGGCCCGGCGGCCTGGCAAAGCGGCGTTCGCGGAACTCGTCGAACATCACGTCGCAGATCGAGCCCAGCGTGTCCAGGCCGACGAAGTCGGCGAGCGTGAGCGGGCCCATGGGATGGGCGGCGCCCGCCTTCATCGCCTCGTCGATCTCCTGCGCCGAGCCAACGCCCTCTTCGAGCGCGCGGATCGCGTCGAGCATGTACGGAACCAGCAGGCGGTTGACGATGAACCCCGCGCGGTCTCGCGTGGGGATCGCGAGCTTGCCCTGCGACTGCGCGAACTGCAGCGCCGTTTGAAAGGCGTCCTCGCTGCTCGTCACGCAGCGCACCACCTCCACGAGCTTCATCACCTGCGCGGGGTTGAAGTAGTGAAGCCCGACGAAGCTCTCGGGGCGCTTCGTCACCGCCGCCTGGTCGACGACCGGCAGCGAGGAGGTGTTGGTGGCGAACACAGCGCCGTCCTTCGCGCGCGCGTCGACCTCCTTCCACATCGCGAGCTTCAGCTCGAGATCCTCGGTGATGGCCTCGATCACCAGGTCGCAGCCGGCGAGCTCGCCGTAGTCGATCGTGCCGTGGATGCGGGCGCGCACGCCGTCGGCGTCCTCTTGCGTGGACTTGCCTTTCTCGACCGCCCGCGCGAGCTGCTTCTCGATCTTGCCCAAGCCCTGCTGCAGCGTCGCCTCGTCGACCTCGCGCACCACGACCTCGTAGCCCGACTGTGCGGTCACCTGGGTGATGCCGTGGCCCATGAGCCCCGCTCCCACGACTCCCACCTTCTTGATCTGCTGCGCCATGAGACCTCCGCTTCGATTCTCCGTTGGCGAGGGAGCCTATTACGGCGCGACCGCAGCGCGCACGCGGCCGCAGTAGCCTCTGAAGACCCGGGCGCACGAGCGCCGGCAGCCGCCAACCGACCGTCAGGAGCAGCAGCGATGAGCATGGTCATCAGCGAAGACCGCGGAGCGGTCCGCCACGTGGTCCTCAACCGTCCCGAGAAGCGCAACGCGATGAACCAGCAGCTCCTGCAGGAGCTGGCCGCCGCGCTCGGCCAGGCGGCAGCCCAGGATGCGGTGCGCTGCGTCGTTCTGCGCGGCTCCGGACCCGTCTTCTCGGCAGGCGTCGACCTCGCCGAGCTCGCGCAGCACGCCGGCCGGCCCGGGGTGTTGCGCCCGTTCCGCGAGGTGTTTCTCGAGTGCGCCAACCGCTGCGAGGCGATGCCCAAGCCCGTCGTCTGCCAGATCCAGCGCGCGTGCATCGGCGGCGCGCTCGAGGTCGCGCTGGGGTGCGACCTGCGCGTCGCCTCGAGCGATGCGCAGCTCGGACTGCCCGAGGTCAAGCTCGGGCTGATCCCTGACGTCGGCGGCTCCTCGCGGCTTCCAGCCCTCGTCGGTCTCGGCCGCGCCAAGGAGCTGATCATGACCGGGCGCATGATCGACGGGGCCGAGGCCGCGCGCATCGGGCTGGTCAACCGCGCCGTCGCGCCCGAGGAGCTCGAGAGCGCGACCGAAGCGCTCGTCGAGGAGCTGCTCGCGAACTCGCCCATCGCCGTCGGCCGCGCCAAGCACGTGATGGACGCCTCCGCTCGCCCCGCGCTGTCGCAGACGCTCGAGATGGAGATCGCCGTGCAGGAGTACTGCGTGGCCGCCGCGCGCGAGCAGGCCGCGCGCGAGCAGGCGGCGGGCGCGCAGCCTGCAGGCGAGCAGCCTGCGGGCGAGGCCGGTGAGGTGGCGCTCAGCAGGAGCTGAAGCGCTCGCCTCAGCTGACCGGCTCAGAGTTGAGGAGCTCAGTCCCAGCTGACGGGGCCGGCGACGAGCGTGTGGCTGCCGAGCGGCCGCCCCAGCGCTTCTTGCACCGCGCGCGCACACGCGAGCAGCGCGGGCAGGTCGATTCCTGTGTCGATGCCCATCTCGTGCAGCATCGAGACGAGGTCCTCGGTGGCGATGTTGCCGGTCGCTCCCGGCGGCACGGGGCAGCCGCCGAGCTCTCCGAAGCTCGACTCGAAGCTCTCGATGCCGGCCTCGAGCGCGGCGAGCACGTTCGCGAGGCCGGCTCCACGCGTGTTGTGAAAGTGCGCCGTCAGCTCGAGCTCTCGCGGCAGGGTCGAGCGGGCCTGCTCGAAGAAGGTGCGCACCCCCCGCGGGTTGGCCATCCCGGTGGTGTCGCCGAAGCCCACCTCCTCGGCGCCCGCGGCGGAAAGCCGCGCGGCGATCTCGAGCACCCTCTCGGACGGGACGTGGCCCTCGTAGGGGCAGCCGAAGGAGGTCGAGATCACGCCCTCGCAGCGCAGCCCCTCTTCGCGCGCTCGCGCCAGCACCCGCTCGAGCGCGGCGAGCGACTGGGCGATGGTGCGGTTGACGTTCTTCTTGTTGTGCGTCTCGGATGCCGACAGGAAGACGTTGACCTCGTCGATCTTCGCGCGCTGCTCGAGCGCGGCCTCGAGGCCGCGCTCGTTGGGAATGAGAACGCTCACGGAGACGTGCTCGGGCACGTCGATGCGCGCGAGCACCTCGGCGGCGTCTGCGAGCTGGGGTATCACGTCGGCGCGCACGAAGCTCGTGACCTCGATGCGACGCAGGCCGGTGCGCGCGAGCGCGTTTATGAGCTCGACCTTGCGCTCGGTGGGGATGATCTCGGGCTCGTTTTGAAAGCCGTCGCGCGGCCCGACCTCTCTAATTCGCACGCTCTTGGGCAGCGCGGCGCGATCGGCGGGCGGCTGCGCAGACATGCCGCTCACGCTCACCACATCGAGAGACCGCCGCTGACGTTCAGCGTCTGGCCGGTGACATACGAGGCATCCTCGCCGGCGAGGAAGGCGATCGCGGCGGCGACCTCCTCGGGCTCTCCCGAGCGGCCCAGCGCGGTGGAGTTGACCATCGCCGCCTTCAGGCGCTCGCCCAGCTCGCCGAGCATCGCCGGCGCGGCGTTGAGCAGCGGCGTCTCGATCGGCCCTGGTGCGACGGCGTTGCAGCGCACGCGGTAGCGCGCGCTCTCGCGCGCGATCGCCTTCGTGAAGCCGATCACGCCGGCCTTCGCCGCCGAGTACACGGCGGAGCCCTGCGAGCCCACGCGGCCCGCCTCGCTGGCGACGTTGACGATCGAGCCCGTGCGGCGCTCCTGCATGCTGGGCAGGACGGCGTGGGTCACGGCGAGCACGCCGCGCAGGTTGACGCCGAGGACGAACTCCCACAGCGACTCGTCGCTGTTGACGAAGTATGAGAAGCGGTCGCTGCCGGCGTTGTTGACGAGCACGTCGATCGCGCCCAGCTCCGCGGCCGCCGCGCGCACGCCCTCGCGCACCGAGCTGGGGTCCGCGACGTCCATCGCGCAGGCGAAGCCATCGAGCTCGCCCGCCACCTCGCGCGCGCCCGGCTCGTTGAGGTCGGCGACGGCGACGCGCGCACCCTCGGCGGCCAGGCGCCGGGCCGTGGCGGCGCCGATGCCCGACGCGCCGCCGGTCACGAGCGCTGTCTTTCCGTCGAGGCGCACGCGTCGAAGCCTATACTCGCCCCGGCGTGCGATCCTCGTCCACCACGCCCGTGGCCGTGATCGGCGCGTCGGGCTCCCTCGGCTTCGGAGTGGCCCTGCGGCTCGGGCTGGCGGGGGTGCCGGTCGCGATCGGCTCGCGCGTTCTTTCGCGCGCGCAGGCGGTCGTCGAGCGCGCGCTGGAAGCGGTGCCCGAGGGCTCCTTCTCGGCGCACGACAACGCCGGCGCGGCGCGCGCCGCGGAGACGGTGATCTTGAGCGTTCCCTTTCGCAACCAGAGCGAGACGCTCACCGACCTGGCGGACGCGCTCGAGCCTGGGAAGCTGCTGATCGACGCGAGCGTGCCGCTTGCGGCGGCGGTCAACGGGAAGGCGACGCGCATGCTCGGCGTCTGGCAGGGCTCGGCCGCGGAGCAGGCCAAGGAGATGGTGCCCGACGGAGTGCGCGTGGTGGCCGGCCTGCACACCGTCAGCGCGGCCTCGCTGACCGACCTCGAGCACCCGCTGGCGCAGGACGTGCTGCTGTGCGGCGACTCGCGCGAGGACAAGCGCGAGGCGGCGCTGCTCATCCAGCGCATCGAGGGCCTTCGCTGCGTGGACTGCGGGCGCCTGGAGATGGCGCGAATCACCGAGTCATTGACGGCGCTGCTGATCGCGGTCAACGGCCGCTACAAGATCCACGCGGGGATCCGCCTCACGGACCTGCGCGACGGCATCTGGGAGTGAGCGGCGAGGACGTCGTCGTGCTCGCCGGCGGCACCGGCGGCGCCAAGCTCGTCCGGGGGATGGCAGACGTCGTCGAGCCCGAGCGGCTCGCGGCGATCGCCAACCCGGGCGATGACATCGAGATCTACGGCGCGCACGTCTCGCCCGACCCCGACCTCGTCTCCTTCTGGCTTGCCGACCTCATCGACCCTCGCGGCTGGGGCCTGGCGGGCGACACGTTCGCCGTCATGGACGCCCTGCGCGCGCTCGGCGTGGAGGTTTGGTTCAACCTCGGCGACCGCGACCTCGCGTGGTGCCTGGAGCGCGCCCGGCTGGTCGCTGAGGGCGCCACAGCCACGGCGGCGCTCGCGCGGCTGAACGCCGCCATCGGGGTTCGGGCACGGGTGCTGCCGGCGTGCGACGAGCGGCTGCGCACGTTCGTGCGCACGAGCTCCGGCTGGCACTCGTTCCAGGAGTTCATGATCCGCGAGCAGGCAGAGCCGGCGGTCGAAGGACTCGAGTTTCGCGGCGCCGAGCAGGCGCGGCCGACCCGCGAGGTGCTCGAGGCGATCGCGGCCGCGCGCGTGGTCTTCATCGGCCCCTCCAACCCGCTGGCCTCGATAGGACCCATGCTCGGGGTGCCCGCGCTGCGCGAAGCGCTCGCGCGCTGCGACGCGCCGGTCGTGGCCGTCAGCCCGATCGTCGGCGGCGAGGTGCTGAAGGGCCCCACGGCCGCGTTCATGAAGTACGCGCGGCTGCCCTGCGACGCGGGCGGGGTGGCGCGCTTCTACGAGGGCCTGCTCGACGGCATGGTCGCCGACGAAGCCCTGCCCGATCCCCACCTGCCGGCGCTTCAGATCGACACGCGTATGGACGACGCTCCAAGCCGCGCGCGCGTCGCCGCCCAGACGCTCGCGTTCGCGCGCGAGCTGGCAGCGCGAAAGGGAAAGCGCTAGCTCGCGGCCTGGGGCTGAGGCTGCGCCTCACGCCACGCGCTGAGCGTGGCGAGAGCGCCGTCGATGACGCGTTCGAGGAAAGTCTCGCGATCGTTTGCGTGCGGCAGCGGGCTGTTCGGGACCGCGACGCCGAGGAAGTCGCACAGCGGCTCCCAGCCTTCGCCCACCTCCCACACGAGCAACCGCTCGGCAGGGACGAGCTGTATGACCTGCTGGTTGTGGCGCTGCATCTGCTCTATCAGCTGCTCGGGCCTCTGGTGACCTTCGGCGAAGGTGCCCTGCGGCCCCCAGAACATGCGCTCGACGAGCGCCAGGTAGCGCCGCCACTTCGGATCGACCTCTGCCCGCGCGCGCGCGAGCAGGGGCATCAGCGACTGGCCGAAGCCCATCTCCCAGATCGTCTCTCGGAAGCTGCGCTCCCACGGCTCTGGGTCGCGCACGCTGAGCAGCACCTTGGCCTCCGGGTAGGCCTCGACGAGCTCGCGGTAGAAGTAGCCGCCCGGCCAGTCGACGGTGCAGGTGAAGCCCTCGAAGGCCTCGCGCCAGGCGTCCTCGCCGTCGAGCGAGCGCCACCACAGCTCGACCTGGTCGAGGTCGGCGATCACGTTGACCCAGTGGTAGCAGGGGCCGAGCCCGAGCTCCTCGAGAGCGAATTTCTGGGTCAGCGTGCCGGTCCGTGGCAGCCCTGCACCGATAAGCGTTATGGGGGTCGCGCCCGCTATGAGCGATAACCTACATTGCCATCTCGTCAGACCCTCAGCTGGAGCGGCTGCCGCGAAGGCCGACTCGCACTCCAGGGCCGGCAACGGTCAGACCCAGTCCACGCGAGAGCTCGGGTGCGATGCTGCACGCGGAACGAACTGCGCGTGCGCGCGGGCGCGCGGGACGCCCGCGTCCTCGCATCGCGGCGCTCTCCGCCTGTGGTTGGGAGACCACCTTCAGCCAGCAGGAGGTGCTCGAGCGTCTGGGCCTCGCCGGCAATGCCTTCGCTGAAGGGATCTTCGAACGCTCCGGGGTGGAGCGCCGCGGCCTGGACCTCAGCGAGAGCTTCATGAACAGCAGCCTGGAGGGACGCGCGACGCGGATCGAGGACGAGCTCCTGCGACAGTCGGTCAAGGCGATCGACGCGCTCGAGCTCGATCCTGACAGCGTCGGCACGGTGATCACCTCGAGCCTCTACTCGCTCGGCTGCCCAACGCTGGCCCACCGTCTCGTCGAGCACTACGGGATGGATCCAGCCACCGACAAGTACCACGTCACGGGCGTCGGCTGCGCGAGCGGCGTGCCCCTGATGCGGCTGACGGCGCAGGCGATGGCCGAGCACCCCGGCCGCCAGGCTCTGGTGGTTGCCGCGGAGAGCATGAGCGGCACGATCACGCGCGCCAGGCCCGCCGACTCGAGGGCCAAGATCGTGGCCTCGGCGATCTTCGGCGATGGCTGCGCTGCGGCGCTGCTGTCCGACGATCAACGGGCCGGCGGCCCAAGGATCCTCGCCTCTCGAGTCCACCAGCTCGGCGGCAGCTCGCTGGGAGCGGTGAGCTTGAAGTGGGCGCCGGAGGACAGCTACCTGCATCTCGACCGCGAGCTGCCCGACCTGGCCGGCGCGGGCGTGCCGGCGGTCGCGGACTCGTTCCTGAACGACAACGGCCTGCGCCGCGCAGACATCGACCATTGGATCGTGCATCCGGGGGGACGCCGCATCATCACGAACGTCGCGAGCGCGCTCGAACTCTCTGACGGCGACGTCGAGTGCAGCTGGCGCACGCTTGCCGAGCACGGCAACGTCGGCACGCCGGCGATCCTGTACGTGCTCGACGAGACGATCAAAAGGCGCCGTCCGCAGCCGGGCGAGCGCGGGCTGATGGTGACGATCGGCCCGGGAGTGGGCGTGGGCATGATGCTCCTGCTGTGGTGAAGCAGGCCGTTTGCTGAAGCGGGCCCGCTGGTCGCCGCGCCGACGGCGCGCGCAACACAAATCCCCTGTCTCCTTCAGCCGCAAGCCCCAAGCGCCGACTATCGTCTGCCGAGCAGATGCGCACCGCGGCCATCCTCCCGGTCAAGCGCTTCGAGCGCGCAAAGGCACGCCTGGCTCCCGGGCTGCCGGACCGGCTGCGCGGCGAGCTCGCGCGCGCGATGGTCAGCGACGTGCTCCTCGCGCTGGCGGGCTGCGAGGCGATCGAGCGCACGATCGTCGTGAGCGGCGAGCGCTCGCTGCCGCGGGCGCAGCTGGGCGGCGCTGCGGTGCTCGAGGACAAGGACGAACTCGGACAGTCGGCGGCCGTCGCGGCGGGGATCGAGCACGCGCTCGCCCAAGGTGCCCAGCGGGTGCTGTGCATACCGGGCGACTGCCCCGCTCTCGACGCGGCCGAGCTCGACGCGCTGCTAACGCGCACAGGCGACGGGGAGAGCGGCGAGGCCGAGGTGGTGATCGTGCCCGATCGCCACGGCACTGGTACGAACGGATTGCTGCTCTGTCCCCCGCGCGCGATCGCGCCCTCATTCGGGCCCGGAAGTTGCCAGCGTCACATCGAGCTTGCGCATCGTGCCGGGGTGCGCCACCGCCTCGTGCGCGTGCCCTCGTTGCAGCTCGACATCGACACGGCCTCCGACCTGGAGGCGCTGGTCGCGGCGCTCGAGGCCTCTCTCGGGGGCCCGGCTGCGGGGCTCGGCGGCGGCCGTGCGCGCGCGATCGGCGGCCGCGCGGAGCACACGCGCGTTCTGCTCTCGCGCGCGACCGGCAGCGGAGTGCCGGCGCGCACCGCGGCAAGCCAGGCAGCCGCCCGCTAGGTCGGCGGTGGCGAGCCTTTGCGCGCACGGCCTCGAGGGCCTGCCCGAGGTGCGGGCGGGGGATGACCTCGCGGAACTGATCGTGGCGGCGGCGGGCGAGCGGCCGATCGGCGACGGGACGCTGGTCGCGGTGGCGCACAAGGCGGTCTCGAAGTCGGAGGGGGCGGTCGTGTCGCTGGCCGATGTTCGGCCTTCTCGGCGCGCGCGCGAGCTGGCGGCGCGGATGGCGGGCAGCGGAGCGGAGAAAGACGCGCGCGAGATCGAGGTCGTGCTCGAGCAGTCGGCCGAGCTCTTGCGCGCGGAGCGGGGCGTGCTGATCTGCCGCACGCATCACGGCTGGGTGTGCGCGAACGCTGGCGTCGACGCGTCGAACGTTCCCGGTGATGAGGAGCTCGTGCTCCTGCCCAAGGATCCCGACGCTTCGGCGCGGCGGATTCGCCGCGGTCTGCGCGAGCGGCTGGGTACGGCCCCGGCGGTGATGATCACCGACAGCTTCGGACGCACGTGGCGCCACGGTCAGCTCGACGTCGCCATCGGCCTGGCGGGGATGCAGCCGCTCGACGACTGGCGGGGGCGCAGCGACCCCCACGGCCTGAAGCTGCGCGCGACTTGGCTCGCGATCGCGGACGCGGCCGCCGCCTGCGCTGACCTGGCGCGGGCGAAGGACTCGCGCGAGCCGGTCGTGCTCGTGGAGGGGCTCGAGCGCTTCACGACCGCCGAGGACGGCCCGGGCGCGGCCGCCATTCGCCGCGCACCCGAGGAGGACCTCTTCCGCTGAGCGCACGCTCCTCAGGGAGCGGCCGCCAAGCGCTCGGGCAGGCGCCCGATCGCTCAGGCCGCCACGGCGGCAGCTGCGTTCGCGCCGGCGCTTGGCAGCGGGAAGCGCCGCCGTATCTCGTACAGCGTCGTGCGCTCGGCGGCGGGGCGCCCAGCGCGGTGGGCCGCCGCGACCAGCTGCTCTGGCTCGAGCCGCGTGCCGTGGTATGAGCCGGCGAGCCTCGAGATGGACTCCTCCATGAGCGTGCCGCCGAGGTCGTTCACCCCCCAGCGCAATGACTCGGTGGCGGCGTCGAGGCCCATCTTCACCCACGAGGCCTGCAGGCTCGACACCGTGCGCCCCAGCGCGAGACGGAAGACGGATGTGTGCTTGAGGTTCTCCTCGCGCGAGATCTCCTCGACCCCATGCGTGCGGCCGAGCAGCGTCTGGAAGGGGATGAACGAGAGCGGTACGAACTCGGTGATGCCGCCGGTGCGTTCCTGCAGCTCGCGCACCACGCGCATGTGCTCGGCCAGCTCCCACGGCTCCTCGATGTGGCCGAACATGACGGTCGCGCTCGAGCGTAGCCCGCTGGCGTGCGAGGCCTCGATGATCTGGACCCAGCGCGCGACGGGGA
Organism: Actinomycetota bacterium; assembly: GCA_005884115.1. Taxonomy (GTDB): domain Bacteria; phylum Actinomycetota; class Thermoleophilia; order Solirubrobacterales; family Solirubrobacteraceae; genus Palsa-744. The sequence continues at coordinate 848,454 of VAXW01000005.1, read as the reverse complement.
GCTTGTTGGGCGAGATGCGCTCGCGCACGCCGTCGTGGAGAACCTCGGCGGCGGTCCCCGGCGTGGAGCCGAGGCCGGCGCGCTTCAGACGAGCGAAGACCTCGCGCGGCGGATGGCCCGAGATGTCGCACATGTGCGCGATCTCCATGGGGCTGTATGCGTGCAGGTGCAGCTCTGGCGCCGTCGCCTTCGCGAGGGCGAGCCAGCCGAGGTAGTCCTCGAGCGTCCAGTCGGGGTGGATGCCGGACTGGATGCACAGCTCGGTGACGCCGTAGCGCACTGCCTCGCCGATGCGGTGCACGAACTCCTCGCGCGAGTGTTCATAGGCGTCGGGCGAGCGCTTGGCCTGGCCGAAGCCGCAGAACGCGCAGCCGACGATGCACACGTTGGAGACGTTGAGGTTGCGGTTGATGACGAACGTGACCTGCTCACCGGCGAGCTCGGCGCGCAGCTCGTCGGCCGCCTGGCGCATGTCCTCGATCGCCTCGGGGCGCGTCTCGGCGAACATGGCCGTGAGCTCCTGCGCGCTCAGCGCGCGCCCGTCGCGGCCCTTCTGAATCGCGCGCGCGACGAGCTCGGTGCGGATCGGGGACGGCGGGTCGGTGCGGCCCGACCCGCGCCGCGGGATGAAGCTCCAGTAGCTGCGCTTGATCGTGTCGAGCACCGCGGGCGCGATCCACTGGCTGTCGATGTAGCGGGGGTACACGCACAGCCGCTCGGTGAGCGCGTAGCCCTCGCTCTGGAGCCGGCGGCGCACCTGGTGCGGCGAGGGGAATGGGTGCTCGGGGGAGATGTGGTCGCCGTTGGCGCTGAGCCCGCCGAGGTCGCTCGCGCCGGCGGCGATGAGCTCGACCCACCAGTCGGCGAGGTTGGGCGGGATCTGGATCGCGACGTCGGGCATCAGGCGGCGCGCCTCGGCGATCAGACGGCGCATGTCCTCGACGCTCACGGGTGTGGCCCACGGCGGGAGCGGCTCGCTCGGGCGCTGATCGGCGACCCCGGTGCGCCAGTATCGACGGGCGGCATCGTCGGCGATCTGCGCGGGCTCGCGTCCGTAGTAGCTCTGGTGCGGGACGAAGTTCTGCAGGATCAGCTCCTGGATGTGGCCGTGGCGCGCGTGCACCTCTGCAAGCGCCTCGAGCGAGGCGACACGCTCCTGCTCGCTCTCGCCGATCCCGACGAGGACGCCGCTGGTGAACGGGATCTTGAGCTCGCCGGCGGCTTCGATCATCCGCAGGCGCCGTGCGGGGTGCTTGGTGGGCGATCCCGCGTGCACGGTGCTCATGAGGCGCTCGGATACCGACTCGAGCATGAGCCCCTGCGAGGCGCTCACCTCGCGCAGCCGCACGAGCTCCTCGCGCGAGAGCACGCCGAGGTTGGTGTGCGGCAGAAGACCGCGCTCGAGCGCCCGCTCGCAAGCCCAAGCGACATATGAGGTGAAATCGGCGTGCCCGTAGGAGCGCAGCCGCTCGCGCACCTCTGCGTTGACCTCGGGGCGCTCGCCGGTGAGGACCAGCAGCTCCTTCACCCGCCGGCGAGCGGCGCCGTCGAGGACCGCGAGGACCTCCTCGGGCGCGTACAGGTGCGCCTTGTGGGTCGCGAAGGCGCAGTACTTGCAATAGCAGCGGCAGGTGCGCGATAGCGACAGCGTCAGGTTGCGGCTGAACGTGACCCTGCGGCGCACAGCCGCAGTGTAGGCGCTGCGTGCGCGGTCCGTCCGACCCCCGGCATAGCTTTGGCGCCATGTCCGAGAGCGCCCTGCGCTGCGGTGTGGCCGAGTTCGTGGGCGCCTTCACGCTGACCTTCATCGGCGCGGGTTCGATCGTGGTCGCCAACGAGATCCACGACCCGTCGCTGATCGGAATCGCGCTGGCGCACGGCCTCGCGATAGGGGTGATGGTCTCGGCGGTGGGACACATCTCCGGGGGGCACTTCAACCCCGCGATCACGTTCGGGTTCTTGATCACGCGCCGCATCAAGGTGGCGATGGGCCTGCTGTACTGGCTGGTGCAGTTTGGCGGCGCGGCGCTGGCGGCGCTGCTGGTCAAGGACCTGCTGCCGCGCGCGAGCACCGCGGCAGTGCACATCGGCGTGCCGGCGCTTGGCCATGGCGTCGACTCGGGCGCTGCCTTCGGGCTGGAGGCGATCCTCACGTTCTTCCTCGTGTGGGTCGTGTTCGCGAGCGCGGTCGACAAGCGCGGAAGCTTCAAGTCGATCGCGGGTCTTGCGATCGGCTTGACGATCACGATGGACATCCTCTTCGCCGGACCGCTCACGGGCGCTGCCATGAACCCGTCGCGCGCCTTCGGCCCGCAGCTGGTCGGCAACCACTGGGACAACGGGTGGGTGTGGTACGCGGGACCGGTTGCCGGAGCCGCGGTCGCGGCGCTCCTGTACCGGCTGCTCTACCTGCCCGCGAAGCCCACGCCGGTCGGTCCGTCTGACAGCGGCGGGCTCGAGCCGCGCGCCGGCGAGGCGGCCTGATGACGTCCGTCGGATCCGCCATCTAGTGGCGGCGCGGGTCTTCCTCGCGCGCCACGGCCAGACCGCGTACAACCTCGAACGGCGCTTCCAGGGACAGCAGCCGGTCCCGCTCGACGAGACCGGCCGCGGGCAGGCAGCGGAGCTCGCGCAGCGCGCCGCCGAGCACGGCTTCGCGGCCCTGTGGTGCAGCCCACTGCTGCGCGCGCGCGAAACGGCTGAGGTCGTCGCGGCGCGGCTGGGCCTTGAGCCCCGCGAGGACGCGCGGCTGATGGAGACGGACGCGGGCAAGTGGACGGACCGCCTGTTCTCGGAGGTGCAGGCGGAAGCGCCGGACGCGTTCGCGGCCTTCGTGGCGGGCGACGCGACCTTCGCGTTCCCGGGGGGAGAGTCGTTCGCGCATCAGGAGGAGCGCGTCGCGGCGGCCCTGTCGGAGATCGAAACGGGCCCGCTGCCGGCGCTCGTCGTATGCCACGGGATGGTGATCCGGGCGGCGCTGTCCAGCCGCGCCGGCCACTGGGAGCCCCACGCCGAGCGCGTGCCCAACGGGGCGCTCGTGCCGCTCGAGCCGGGCGCCGCGCGCCGCAGCGATTTGGGCGGCGGGGCAGCGACGCCGCCGAGCTGACGAGCCGCCTAGCCCTTATGCGGCTCTACTGCGGGGCCGCCTGAGGCCAGGCGCGCCACGAGCGCTGCACCCTCGCGCGCCATCCTGGAGCGCGGCACGATGAGGTCGAAGCCCGCGCGCTGCGCGCGCTCGCGGACGTCGGCCTCGACATGCGAGTAGAACCCCAGCGTCCGCGTACGCGACAGGGCACCGGCGTCGCGCAGCGCGCGGACCTGCTCCGCGCCCTGCAGGGCGGCATCGGTGAGATCGACGACGAGGACCTCGGGCGCGCCGCCCCCGGCCTCCTCGACGGCCGCGCGCAGCGACTCGCGATCGGACACGAGCTCGACGTCCTCACCGGCGGCCGCCAGCGACCCCTGCACGCGCGAGCCGAACAGAAGATCTGCGGTGAACGTCACGACGCGCGCCATCGCTACTGGGCGCGCAGGCGGCGGAACTCCTCGCGCGCTGACTCCGGGCGCCCCCACTCGGGAACGACCTCGACGCGACCGCTGCGCGTCTCGCGCACGGCGAGCTCGCCCTCGATGCCGGCCTCATCGAGCAGGCGCAAGGCCCCTTCGACGGTCGGCGCGGCGGCGGCGTGCCCGAAGCGATGGGCGACGAGGATGCGCCAGTGCCAGTCGTGGTGCGAGTAGGGCTGCGCGTTGCACAGCACCAGGTACAGCGCGGCTTCCACGTAGCGCGACTCGTCGCGCAGCCGCAGGTCGAGCTCGAGATCGGTCCAGTCGTCCGGCAGCTCAGCGACTGTCTCCTTGAAGGTGTCCGCAAGCGCCATCGCCAGCCAGACTAGCCGCTCGCCGGCTAGCAACCCTATCGTCGACGGTGAACACGCGCCGTGGCGTTGGAGCTCTGACGACGAGCGCGGTAACGTCAGCTCGTGAGCACCACACCGCTGTCCGGCGCGCCAGAAGGCGCCGCGCTGAGCGCAGTCCCGAGCGCCGAGCACCGCGCCCTGCGGGAGGGCTGTGGCCTGATCGACCGCTCCGAGCGGGGCAAGCTCGCGCTCAGCGGCGCTGGTGCGATCGAGTTCCTCAACGGGCAGGTGACCAACGAGCTGGCGGACCTGCGCGCCGGTGAGGGCCGCTACGCGGCGTTCCTGACCAACAAGGGCAAGATGCTCGGAGACCTCCGCATCCTGGCCGTTGGCGAGAGCGGCGCGGCGCCGCAGGAACTGCTGCTCGACACAGAGCGCATCGCGCTTCAGGCGCTGTTCGACATGATCAACCGCTTCAAGGTCGGCTACGAGGTGCAGCTGCACAAGCGCACGCTGCAGCGCGGGCTGCTGTCGCTGATCGGACCCGAGTCGGCGTCGGTCGCGGGCGCGGCACGCCTCGGGCGGGCCGAGCACGACAACGTGGCGGTCGAGCTCGAGGGGGTTGGCTGCCTGGCCGTACGCACGGACGCCGGCGTGGATCTCATCTGCGAGGCAGAGGACAGCGAGCGCCTCAAGGAAGTGCTGCTCGAGCGCGGGGCGGCCGCGGTCTCCACGGAAGCGGCCGAGTGCGTGCGCATCGAATCCGGGCGCCCGCGTTTCGGGATCGACATCGACGAGAGCACGATCCCGCAGGAGGCTGGGCTGAACGAGCGTGCCGTGAGCTTCACGAAGGGCTGCTACGTGGGCCAGGAGACGGTCGCGCGCCTCCACTACAGGGGCAAGCCCAACCGCCATCTGCGCGGCCTGCTCCTATCAGCGCCAGCCCTTCGGGGCATGGAGATCCACTCCGGCGAGCGGGTCGTCGGCCGCGTCGGCTCGGTTGCGAGCTCGCCCGGTCTCGGCCCCATCGCCCTCGCCCTCTTGCGCCGCGAGGCCGCGCCGGGTGCGCAGGTCAGCGTTGGCGAGGCGGCGATCGGGGCAGAGGTCGTCGAGCTGCCGTTCGTGGACGCGCGGAGTGGTTGAGGGTTTCCGCTATTTGCGTGGGTTGCGTTAGCGACGCAGTCCGGGGCGGGTCCCCGCAGCGCCGTCAGCCCTCACGCTGATCCCAGAACGCCCGGACCTCGATCGCAGTGTGCACGCAGTCGGCCGTCTTCGACGCCCATGAGAGTGCAGCGTCGAAATCATCGGCCTCGATGATGTAGAAGCCGCCGAGGTGCTCCTTCGTCTCCGCGAAGGGTCCGTCCGTGGTCAGCACCTGACCGTCGGAGACGCGCACGACGGTGGCGGCGTCCGGCTGGTGCAGGCGGCCGCCGAAGACAAAGGCGCCCGCCGACTTCATCTCATCCTCAAGGGCGCCGACCCGCATGGAGATCTCCTTCATCTCCTCGTCGGTCATCGGCTGGCGAGCCTCGCCCTCGACGGAGTGGGCGGACAGCAAGTAGTGGGGCATGGTGGACCTCCTGGTTCGCGGGCGAGGAGAGCTCCCCACCTCTCAGCGTAAGACGAATGCTCCTCGCCCAAATCGACAGGTCCGCCGAGGATTCCGAAACCGGGACTCTTTGGGGGGTTCGGCCTCTTCAGAGACTTGCATGTGTGATCGACGTCACACAGGCAATCATTGCGCGCACAATATACTTGCACGCGTGCAAGCAACTTCTTCGCCCATGCCCTCCTCGACCTCGGTGACCGCGCCTGCGAGCGCCGGGAAGCAGCTCGCGCGCGACATGTACGCGCTGGTGAGCTACCTGATGCGCGCGGCCAACGTGGGCACGTTCAACACAATCGCCGAGCTCGACCTCTCCTTCACACAGATCAAGGTGCTGTGCGCGCTGGAGATGGACGGTCAGGACCGCTCGGTGAAGGCGCTGGCCGACTTGCTGTCGGTGTCGCTGCCCGCCATGAGCCGTGCGGTCGACGGGCTGTTCGAGCGCGGCTTCGTGCAGCGCGAGGAGGACCCCATCGACCGGCGCATGAAGCGCGTGCGCCTGACCCAGTCCGGTCGCTCGGTGCCGCTCGCGCTGAACGAGGCGCGCATGTCTGCGCTGCACGAGCTCATCGGCTCGCTCGACGCTGAGGAGGCGGACTCGCTGCAGAAGGCCCTCGCACTGATGCTCGAGCGCCGTCCGGAGATCGCGGCGTACAGGCCGGGGGCGAAAGCAGGCAAGCGATGACCGAGCGCATCCGCGCGAAGATGAACGACGGCAACCGTCGCTGGTGGGCGCTCGGCGCGATGTGCTTCGCGCTGTTCATGATCATGCTCGACAACACGGTCGTGAACGTGGCGCTGCCCTCGATCCAGCGCAGCCTGCACGCGACCACCTCCTCGCTGGAGTGGACCGTCAACGCCTACACGTTGACGTTTGCCGTGCTGCTCGTGACCGGCGGGCGCCTGGGCGACCTGTTCGGGCGCCGGCGCATGTTCCTCTTCGGCGTGAGCGTGTTCGCCTTCTCGAGCTTCATGATCGCGCTCTCGCAAAGCGACAGCTGGCTGATCGCGTTCCGGGCCCTTCAGGGTGCGGGCTCGGGCTTCATGATGCCCGGGACCCTGTCGATCATCACCAATGCGTTCCCCGCGCACGAACGCGGGCGCGCGATCGGCACCTGGGCAGGGGTCTCAGCGATGGCGCTAGCGATCGGGCCCGTGCTCGGCGGCTTCCTGGTCCAGGAAGTCAGCTGGCAGTCGATCTTCCTGCTCAACGTGCCCGTTGCGGCGCTCGCGATCGTCGTGACCTTGTTCGCCGTGCAGGAGTCGCGCGATGAGACCGCCACTCGCGAGGTGGACGTCCCCGGCGTCGCCACGTTAACCGTCGGGCTCGCAGCGCTGGTGCTCGCGCTCGTCAAGAGCAACGCGTGGGGCTGGGGCTCCGCGCGTGTGCTGGTCCTGTTCGGCGTGGCGCTCCTCGCGCTCGCCGCCTTCGTGGCCATCGAGCCGCGCCGCATCGCGCCGATGGTCGAGTTTGGCTTCTTCCGCTCGCGCGCCTTCTTCAGCGCCAACGTCGTCGCCTTCATCGTCTCCTTCGCCATGTTCGCGACGTTCTTCTCGCTTGCCCTCTACATGCAGGACATCCTTCACTTCACGCCACTGCAGACGGGCGTGCGATTCCTACCCACGACCCTGTGCGTGATGGTCTCGGGCCCGATCGCCGGCCGCCTCGCCGACCGGATCGGCTCGCGCCTGCTCATGACGGCCGGCCTGATCGGCGTGTCGGCCTCGATGTTCTGGATGACCGGCATCACGACGCACTCCAGCTATGGCTTTCTCGTCGTGGCCTTCATCCTGCAAGGGCTCGGCATCGGCTTCGTGATGTCGCCGATGAGCACGGCCGCGATGAACGCTGTCGACAGGACGAAGGCGGGCGTGGCGTCGGGGATCCTGTCCATGACGCGCATGGTCGGCAGCACGTTCGGCGTCGCTGCGCTCGGGGCGATCATCGCCACCGTGGGCCGTGACCAGCTCGCGACGCGGCTGCCGCACGTCGGCGCCGGACAGCGCGGCAAGCTCGTCGACCTGCTCGGATCCGGCGCGAGCACCAGCCACCTGCCGGGCGGCGTCCAGGGGGCGCTGAACGAAACCTACGTGTACGCGCTCTCCAAGGGCCTCTACGCGGTTGGCAGCCTGGCCCTGCTCGGCGCGCTGCTGGCGTGGGTGCTCATGGGTCGCCCCGCGCGCACGCCGGCGAGCGCCACCTCCCCGGGAGCCGAGCCGGTGCGCCCGCTCGAGCGCCCAGCCGAGAGGGCCGCGGAGCGCGCCCACGCCTGACGCTGGCGCGGAGCCGCGGGTAGGATCTCTCTCGTCAAGCCGTCCCCGACAGGAGAGGTCCCAGCCGTGGCGATCGATCTGCAACAAGTTTCCGACGTCAGCACCGAACCGGGCGAGCTGCCCAAGACGATGGCCGCCTGGGTGATTCGCGAGGAGCGCTTCGGCGAGCCGAAGGACGCCTTCCAGATCGAGGAGATCGAGGTGCCCGAGCCGGGCGCCTTCGAGGTGATCGTGCGCGTGATGGCCGCTGGGGTCAACTACAACAACGTGTGGGCCGCCCTGGGCAAGCCCGTGTCCGTGATGCGCTACGGCGACCATCCTCAGTTCGGGCACCACATCGGTGGCTCCGACGCCTCGGGGATCGTGTGGAAGGTCGGTCCCGGCGTGACCCGCTGGAAGCCCGGCGACGAGGTCGTGGTCCACTGCAACCAGGCCTCCTACGAGGACCCCGAGGTGCACGGGCTGGACCCCTTGGCGGCTCCCTCGCAGATGATCTGGGGCTATGAGACCACGTGGGGCTCCTTCGCCCAGTTCACGAAAGTCCAAGCGCAGCAGCTGTTGCCAAAGCCGGCGGCGCTGAGCTGGGAGCAGGCGGCCTCCTACGGGCTCGTCTACTTCACCGCTTACCGCATGCTGATCACGCGCTGCAAGCTGCAGGCGGGGCATCGGGTCATGATCTGGGGCGCGGCCGGCGGACTCGGGGTTTTCGCGACGCAGCTGTGCGCGCTGACGGGCGCCCGTTGCGTCGGCGTCGTCTCCTCGCAGGAGAAGGGCGAGCTGGTCAAGCGCCTCGGCGCAGTCGACTACATCGACCGCAACGAGTTCGACGGCATGATGCGAACCGGCAAGGAGACGGCCGAGGACGAGAAGGCGCGCTTCGGCGTCTCGCGTGAGTTCGCCAAGCGCGTCAAGGAGATCCTCGGCGACGCCCCCGACATCGTCTTCGAGCACGTCGGCAAAGCCACCTTCCCGACGTCCGTGTTCACGGCCAAGACGTTCGGAAAAATCGTCATCTGCGCGGGCACGACCGGCATCGACCTCGATTTCAACGTCGCCTATCTATGGATGCGCCAGAAGGAGATACTCGGGTCGCACTTCGCCAACGCATACGAGTGCACGAAGGCCAACGAGCTGATCGAGAGCGGCCAGATCCGGCCCGTTCTGTGGCGCACGCTCGGCTTCGACGGGGTCGCCGAAGCGCACCAGCTGATGCTCGAAAACAAGCATCTGGGAAAGATCTCGATCCTCGTGGGAGCTGAGCGCGAGGGCCTCGGCGCCACCGCCGAAGGCCCCGGCGCGATCCGCGCGGAGGTCGGAGCCTAGTGTCGGGCACCGTCGTCATCCCCTGGTATGCGACCGGCTTCCGCGCCGACGGCTTCGCCGAGGCGCTGAACGAGCTCGCCGCGCACGCGATGCGCTATGGCGCGAGCTCCTACGCGGTCTACCGGGCGCGCGATGACCGCTACCGCTTCCAGCAGTTCGCGTGCTTCGACGAGCACCTCGACTGGGAGCGCTACTGGGCCGGCCCGGAGATGACCCGCTTCCGGGTGGTGCACTCGGGCTGGTACCAGGTCCCGATCGTCTACGGCTGGTGGGACCTCACCGCGTCGGGCTCGCTGCTCGAGGAGCGGGGCGCCGGCAACGGGCGCGCGGGCGACGGCGCCGGGGTGGTCGAGGGCGAGACCTCCTGAGCTCTCGGCAGGGCCCTCAGCCCTGCTCGAGCGGCGCCATCGTCAGACCGGCGGAGTTGAGCTGTTCCCAGTAGAGCTCCGCGGGCTCCTTCTCGCCCGTATAGACGATCGCTTGCCCCGAGCCGTGGATCACGTTTGCGATCTCGTGCCCGCGGACGAGTGTGATGCCGGGGATGAAGCGCGCGAGCGTGTGCGCGACGTGATCGAAGGTGTTGTGGTTGTCGTTGCGCACGATCACGCGCCACGAGCCCCCGAGCCCCGTTCCGGGCCCATCGATGCGTGGCAGCTCGACGGTCTGGCTCACAAGGCAAGGATAATGAGGACCGGGCGGCCGTACAATTGCTCGCATGAGCGGCGATAGCACTCCGCGCCTGCCCGAACGCGACCGGCCTTGGATGATGCGCACGTACGCCGGCCACTCCACCGCGCGCGCCTCCAACGAGCTCTACCGGCGCAACCTGCAGAAGGGGCAGACGGGCCTCTCGATCGCCTTCGACCTGCCAACGCAGACCGGCTATGACCCCGACGAGGAGCTCGCCCGCGGCGAGGTGGGCAAGGTCGGCGTGCCGATCGCGCACCGCGGCGACATGGCCGCGCTGATGGAAGGCATACCGCTCGCCGAGATGAACACCTCGATGACGATCAACGCTACGGCCGCTTGGCTGCTCGCGCTCTACATCGTCACCGCCCAGGACCAGGGCGTGGCGCAGGAGGAGCTGCAGGGGACGACGCAGAACGACATCATCAAGGAGTTCCTCGCGCGCGGCACCTACGCCTTCCCGCCAGCCGCCTCGATGCGGCTGATCGCCGACATGATCGCCTACACCGTCGAGCACGTGCCGAAGTGGAACCCGATCAACATCTGCTCCTACCGCCTGCAGGAGGCCGGAGCGACGCCCATACAGGAGATCGCCTACTCGATGAGCAACGCGATCGCGGTGCTCGACGCGGTGCAGGAGCGGGTCGCTGCCGACATCGCCGCCAAGGACGGCTCAACGGATTCGGCCCAGGCCGAAGTGCAGAAGCGCATGGAGCAGGTCTTCGGGCGCATCTCCTTCTTCGTCAACGCGGGCGTGCGCTTCATCGAAGAGCACGCCAAGCTGCGCGCGATGTCGGTCCTGTGGGAGGAGCTCGGGCGCGAGCGCTACGGCATCTCTGATGAGCGTCTGCTTCGCTTCCGCTACGGCGTGCAGGTCAACTCTCTCGGCCTCACCGAGGCCCAGCCCGAGAACAACGTGCAGCGCATCGTGCTCGAGGCTCTCGCCGTCACGCTCGGGCGCGACGCGCGCGCACGTGCGATCCAGCTGCCCGCGTGGAACGAGGCGCTCGGGCTCCCGCGTCCCTGGGATCAGCAGTGGTCGCTGCGCATCCAGCAGGTGCTCGCGTACGAGACCGACGTCCTCGAGTACCCAGACATCTTTGAGGGCTCGCGCGTGATGGAGGGGCTCGTCGCGGAGCTGCTCGAGGGCGCGCGCGCCGAGATGGCCGTCGTCGCCGAGCACGGCGGCGCGGTCGAGGCCGTCGCCTACATGAAGAGCGCGCTCGTCGACTCGCATCGCGAGCGCATCCGTCGCATCGAGTCCGGAGAGCAGGTGGTCGTGGGGCAGAACCGCTTCACCGAGTCGGAGGCCTCGCCGCTGACCGACGATGCCCAGGGCGGGATCCTGGTGGTCGACCCTGCCGTGGAAGCCGAGCAGATCGAGGCCGTTCGCCGCTGGCGCGCCGAGCGCCAGCAGCAGGCCGTCGATGCGGCGCTGCGCGAGCTGGCCGCCGTCGCGCGCGAGGAGCGCTCGGGCGAGAACCTGATGGTCGCGACGATCGCGGCGGCACGCGCGGGCGCGACGACCGGCGAGTGGGCAGGGACGCTGCGCGAGGTCTTCGGCAGCTATCGCGCGCCCACCGGCGTGGGTGAGGCGGCGGCGCTGGGCGGCGCTGAAGAGGTCGATGAGCTGCGCGAGCAGGTCACGCGCCTGCAGGAGCAGCTCGGGCGCCGGCCCAAGATCCTCGTCGGCAAGCCGGGCCTCGACGGCCACTCCAACGGCGCCGAGCAGATCGCCGTGCGCGCGCGCGACTCGGGCATGGACGTCGTGTACGAGGGCATCCGTCTGACGCCCGCGCAGATCGCCGCCTCGGCGTTGCAGGAGGGCGTGCACGTGATCGGGCTCTCGATCCTCTCCGGCTCGCACCGGCAGCTGATCCCCGCTGTGATAGACGCGCTGCGCGAGGCCGGCGTCACGGCACCGGTGGTCGTCGGCGGGATCATCCCCGAGCAGGACGTCGCGCCGCTGCGTCAGGCGGGCGTGGCGGCCGTATACACGCCGAAGGACTTCGACATCACGCGCATCATGCGCGACATCGTCGAGCTCGTTCGCGCCAACGGATCATCTTCCAACGGCTCGAGCGCAAACGGCTCGGCGTGAGCGCCGACGGAGCGGGCCTCGGCGCGCGGCTGCGCGAACGCGACCTCAGCGCTGCGCCGGCGGCCCTCAACCTGCTGGAGAGCGCGTCCGCCAGCGACCGCCGGCAGGCCACCGCCCTGCTCAGAGAGGTCTCCCCCGCCGCCCTTGGAGGCGAGGCCGCGGGCCACGTGATCGGCGTCACCGGCCCGCCGGGAGCGGGCAAGTCGACATTGTTATCGGCGCTCCTGAAGCAGTGGCGCGCCCGCGATCAGAGCGTGGCGGTGCTCGCGATCGACCCCAGCTCGCGGCGCTCGGGCGGGGCGCTGCTGGGAGATCGCGCGCGCATCGACTTCGACGCCGGCGACCGCGGGATCTTCATTCGCTCGAGCGCCGCCGGCGAGCGCCTGGGCGGCCTCTCGTGGGCCACGCGCGCCGCCGCGCATGCGCTCGCGGCCGCGTTTGAGATCGTCGTGATCGAGACCGTCGGAGTCGGCCAGGCGGAGACCGACGTGGCGGACGCAGCTGACACGGTGCTGCTCGTCGTGCAGCCGGGGGGCGGCGACGCGCTGCAGTTCCTAAAGGCCGGCGTGATGGAGATCCCCGACCTGCTCGTGGTCTCAAAGGCCGACCTCGGCCAGATCGCTGCGCAGACGGCGCGCGAGCTGAGCGCTGCGCTGCGAGCGCTCGGGCGCCCATCGGTGGGCGTGTTCGCCGTCTCCGCGGTGGCGCCGCAGCAGGGGATCGAGGAGCTCGCGGCGGCGCTCGCGGAGCTCGGCGCTCCAGGCCGCGTAGCCGAGCGGCGCCTGCGCGCGCGGCGCGCGAGCGCGATCTCCGACTACGCGCACGAGCACGGCGCGCGGGGGCTGCGAGCGCTGGGCGGACGACGGGCAGCCGAGCGGCTGCTCGAAGCGCGCGACCCCGGGCTCGACAGCGCCGCGCTGCTCGCCGCGCTGGAGGAGGCCGCGGGCTTGTGAAGACTGTGCGCGAGCTCGCCATAGCGCTCGGCGCCTTCGTGCTGGGAAGCGCGCTCGCAGGGGCGCTCGGCGCCGCCAACCTCGGCACGGCGCTCGCGTTCGGCCAGATCGCGATCGCCTTGAGCGTCATCTACGTGATGCTCAGGCGGCCCTGAGTCGGCTGCTGCGGCGTCCGCGTCGGTGCGCCTCCGTGCCGTTCGGCGCCCGCGCCTGATGAGTTCTGAACATCAGCTGAAATATCGGCGCCCGCAGCCTGACTCGCGCCTACGCTTTGACGCATGATCGTGCTCGTGGGGTTCGCGCTGCTGGCGGGGGCCGGGACCGCGCTGTCGCCGTGCGTGCTGCCCGTGCTGCCGGCGCTGCTATCGGCCGGCGGAGTGGGCGGCCGGCGCCGGCCGCTGGGCATCGTGCTCGGGCTCTCGATCACGTTCACGATCACGATCGTCGGCCTCGCGAGCGTGGTCGACGGGGTCGGGCTGGGAAGCGATCCCCTGCGCGACCTCGCCGTCGCGGTCCTGCTCGCGTTCGGGCTGGCGCTGCTGCTCCCCGGAATTGCCGCACGCCTGGAGGCGCCGCTCTCGCGACTCGCGCGCTTCGGCCCGCGATCGCGCGGCGAGGGCTTCGCCTCCGGACTGCTCGTCGGAGGCGCGCTGGGCTTCGTCTACACCCCGTGCGCGAGCCCGGTCCTCGCGGCTGTCATCTCTGTGAGCGCGGCGTCCGGGAGGACGATCGTCATCGCGATCGCCTACGCAGCGGGCTCCGCGCTCGTGCTGCTCGCCCTGTGCCTCGGTGGGCGGCGCCTGCTCGACCGCGCTCGCCGAGCCGGCCGTGGCCTCGCGCTGCAGCGCACGCTTGGCGCGATCATGCTCGCCACGGCCGTGGCCATAGTGACCAACCTCGACGTCAACTTCGACCAGTTCGTCGCCGAAAGCATCCCCGACGTGAATCTCACGGCCTCGCTCGAGTGCTCGAGCGCGGTCACCGGACGCCTGCACGAGCTCACGGGCCACCGTCCACGCTTCGCCCCCGCCAACGGGTCCTCCGCGTGCCACGGCGGCGCGAGCAGCGTGCGCGCGCTCGCGCGCGGGGCGAGCCGGGCGAGCCTGCTCGCGACCGCCAGCACGCTCCCCGACCTCGGCAGCGCGCCCGAATTCGCCGACACCCAGGACTGGTTCAACACCCCCGCGGGGCGCGCGCTCTCGCTGCGCGCGCTGCGCGGGCGGGTCGTCCTGATCGACTTCTGGACATATACGTGCATCAACTGCATCCGCACGCTCCCATACCTGAAGGCTTGGGACGCGACCTACCGTCGCGACGGTCTCACGATCGTCGGCGTCGAGACGCCGGAGTTCTCCTTCGAGCGCGACGCCGGCAACGTCAGGGGAGCGATCCACCAGTTCGGCCTGCGCTACCCGGTCGTCCAGGACAACAACATGGGCACGTGGAACGCATACGGAAACCAGTACTGGCCCGCCGACTACCTGATCGATGCCAGCGGACGCGTTCGCTACACGGCCTTCGGGGAGGGCGACTACGCGAAGACCGAGACCGCGATCCGCGCGCTGCTGGCCGAAGCGGGATCTCGCCTCGGCGGGCGCGGACGTCCTCAAGGAGTCATCACGCCGTCTGAACTGGCAACGCCCGAGACCTACCTGGGCACCGCGCGAGCGCAGGGCTGGCTAAGCGCGCCACGGTCCGGGAGGCACGACTACGGCCCTCCCGCCAGCGGCCGCCTCGCGCTCAACGAGTTCGCCTACAGCGGCAGCTGGAACGTCGCAGCACAGCCCGCCACCGCCAGCGCGGGAGCGGGCATCGACGTCGAGTTCCTGGCCAAGGACGTGTACCTGGTCATGAGCTCGCCGCACGAACGCCCGCTCGCGGTACAGGTGCTGCTCGACGGCAGGCCGATCCGCTCCCCGGCGGCCGGCGGCGATGTGCGCGGCGGACAGGTGACGGTGCGCCGCCAGCGGCTGTACTCGCTGGTGTCGCTGCCGCGCGAGGGCCGCCACCGTCTGAGCCTGCGCTTCGCTGCAGATATCTCGGCATACGCGTTCACCTTCGGCTAGTTCGTACACGCGTCCGTCGCACGCGCGCGAGCACGCGCCGCACCTCAGGCGACCCGACACTAAGGCTGAGAACGATGCCCCGTTCGCAAGCTGCGAGGACAGGCCGCCGGCACGCGCGCGCGCGCGTGGCGCTCGCCGTACTGCCCGCACTTCTCGCCGCGCTCGCGCTCGCCCCGGCTGCGGCGCAGGGGAAGGTCTACTTCACCGCCTTTCTCGGGGAAGGAGGAACGGGAATCGACCGCGCCGCCTTCGACGGCAGCGCGCTGCAGACGCTGCAGTTCCAGCCCATCGGGTTCGAGGACGGCCTCGCGTTGGACGTCGCCTCTGGCCGCATGTACTGGACGGACACCGACGCCAGCACCATCTGGAGCTCGAACCTGAACGGAAGCGAAGCGCACCCTCTGCTGATCGATCCCTCCGGCGAACCGCTTGGCATCGCGCTCGACCTCGCGGCGGGCAGGCTCTACTGGACCGACCGGGCCGGCATCAAGCGAGCCTCGCTCGACGGCACCGAAGTGGAACTGCTCGTCAAAGGCCAGGCGCGCGGCTTCATCGCGCTCGATCCCGCAGCCGCGCAGATGTACTGGGCCGATCTGCCCACCGGGACGATCAGGAGCGCGGCGATGGCGGTCGAACCGCTTGTCAGCGAACTGATCATCAATCAGGTCTCGCCCTTCGGCGTGGCCGTCGACCCCGTGCACGGCCGGCTGTACTGGATGACCCTCGACGTCAAAGGCGGCAAAAAAGAAAGGAACCTGATCTCCAGCGCAAAGCTCGACGGCAGCGAAGCGCAACCGCTCATCGAACGCGGAGGCGGAGAAGAAGCGATCGGGGCCTTCGAAGGCGGCCTCGTGGTCGACCCCCAGGCCGGCCGGCTCTACTGGGGCGAAGCCGCCGCACGCCGCATCGCCACCTCGAACCTCGACGGCAGCGAAGCGCAGACGCTCTTCAGCACGGGCTCAGACACCCCCGAGGGGCTCGCCGTGGATACGGTCAGTCCCCACCCGGTGGTCACCTCGCCGCCTTCCATCGAAGGCAGCGCGCAGGTGGGCGCGCCGCTTCGGTGCAACCCCGGAGAATGGAGCGGCACCGGGCCGATCTCGCTCTCCTACCAGTGGGAGCTCGCGGGATCGGGCACGGTCGAAGGCGCGACCGGAAGGTGGTTCGTTCCGCCGAGCGAAGCCGCCGGCGAACAGCTGACGTGCGTCGTGAGCGCCCGCGACAGCGTCGATGAAGGCGTGGCCACCAGCGCCGCGGTGAGCATCAGCGCGCTCCCGGGCACAGGCCCCGCCCAACCGGCCACGAGGCTCGTCGGTGGCATCGCGCTCGCGCGCCTTCGCAGCTCGGGAACGCGGGCGCGCGTGCCAGTGTTCTCGAGCGCGCCTGCGACCGCCACGCTGACCGCGACGCGCCGGGCGAGGCCCGGCTCCCGCCTCTGCGGTCATGGCGCGCACGCCCATCGACACGCAGCCGCGCACGACCACAGGCGGGCGCCGCGCCGCACGATCTCAGTCACCCGCGCGCTCGCGGCTGGGCGCGCCAGCATCACCCTGACGGGGCTCACTCGCGGCGCCACCTACAAGCTGATGCTCACGCTGCGAAGCCCCGACGGCCAGCGGACGACCGATACCGCCACGCTCAAGGTCGCAAAGCGATAGCTCACCGGACGCGCTCCGCGCCGCGGGATCAGAGACGCGGCGGGCCGAGGAACGGGAGCCGCTTGTGGCACGTGTGGTAGGTGCGCGTGCCAGAGATGATCGAGCCGGTCGTCGTGATCACGGTGATCTTCACCCGAACGGTTCCCGCCGGCAGATTGCGCAGGTTAATCGGACTGGAGAACTGACCCGCGCGGCTTCTGACGACGCCGACTTTGCGCCGGTTGAGGAACACGAGCGCCTCCGCGTAGGAGATGCCCTTATAGCGGCGGATGTGGATGATGAAGTGACGTTTTGAGAGGCAGACGTGCGTGGAGGGGAGGCCCTTGATCACGCCGTTGCGGCCGAACGCCGGAGGCACTTTCGGCCTCGTCGCGGGCGTTGTCGTGACCGGAGTGCCGACCCTGATCGCCGCCGCACTCGGCGGTGCCTCGAGCGAGAAGTAGGTCGACCCGCCGGGCGGGATCGCGGGCGAGAAGTTCACGGTGCCGCCGCTGCTATCCGCCGAGATGCCCGAGAACCACGACGTTGGGCCCTCATAGCCGTTCTGTCGGTCGCCGTTGGGCCATGGCAGGGCCCCGGTCGAGCCCGCCTCGGTGTAGTTGGCCGGCTCCCCAGCGGGCGGTGGGAACGAGCATGCAACGCTTTGGGCGCCGCATGTCGTGCCGGCCGGCGAGCCGGGCACCGGAACACAGCCCGGCGGAAGCGGCCCCGTGCCAGGGTCGCAGATCCCGTCGAACTCGAAGCCGAACAGCGAGGTCCCCGGCGAGGACAGCGGCAGCGCGGCGATCGACTTGGAGGAGCTGTTCTGCACGCCGATGAGCGAGTCGTCGGACGCCTCGTAGGGCCCCTGCGTGCTGTCCTGCGCAACCGACGGGCCGGTGTCGGTGATCGTGATCAAGAACTGACAGCTCGTGTCCGAGCCCACCGCCGGACATTGGGTGAACGCCGCGCCCGCGCTCGACGGCGCCGAGCCGGTGATGAACAGGGCGAGCAGCGACACCCCCACAAGCGCGAAACGGCGCATACATCCTCCTCGTGCGTATGGAGCGTGCCCCGGCACCCTCCCCAGAGTTCTGACGACGAGGCACAAGCTACAGGCAGGCGCAGCCGGAACAGTCTCGGCCGGACGAAAATGGGAGGAAATTACGGGCAGACCGTGAGCGCGATGCGCGCCACGGCCAGGAGGCGCAGCGGACGCGCTCCTGGCGGCTGCGAACGCGAGCGGCCCCGTGCACGCGGCATACAATGACCGCATGGAGGGTCCGACCCCGGAGACCGGCGCGCGCAGCTGGCTTCGCTGCTATCGCTGCTGGTCGCAGGACCTGGAGGTCCAGGTCCACTACGAGGGCATCCACAAGATCGATCCTCAGACCGGCGAGCGGGCGGAAGTCATCGACGAGCTCCAGGAGGCCGTCGTTCAGTGCCTGGACTGCATGCACGACCAGCCCCATCTCGGCTTCAACAACAGCCGCGTGGAACCGATCGAGGACCGCTGGGAACGCATGATCGCCGGCACACCTTGGGTCGCCTCGTGCACGGTGACGGTCGACGCCGAGGAGGTCGAGACCTGCTCGGGCCCGGAGGCGGGAGACGC
Organism: Actinomycetota bacterium; assembly: GCA_005884115.1. GTDB lineage: Bacteria > Actinomycetota > Thermoleophilia > Solirubrobacterales > Solirubrobacteraceae > Palsa-744. The sequence continues at coordinate 830,332 of VAXW01000005.1, read as the reverse complement.
GCTCTCCTACGCGGCCTTCGGCGATCACGGGGTACGCGAGTTCTTCACCCACGTGCGCTTTCACAAGCACGAGGACGACTCACGCATCATCGTTCACCTGCTGGTCGAGCTGTATGCGCGCTCGCTGGAGGAGGCGACGGAGGTGCTCGAGTCCGCCGCGCGCGGCGCGCTGGCGATCACATCGCTGGCCGAGGAGTCACGCCCGCCCGCCGCGGAAGGCGAGACGCACGGCCACGACTAGATAGGCGCGCTCAGCCGCTCAGCTCAAGCGCTGCTCGAGCGCCTCGAGCTGCTCGTGCAGCTCCGCCGGCAGGCGCTCGAATTTCGCCAAGTGCTCGCGGAAATGGGGCAGCTGCTGCTGCCACTCGTGCACCTCGACGCGCAGGAGCTCGGCCATGTCCTCGTCCGAGACGTCGAGCCCGCGCGTGTCGATGCCCTCGCGGCCGACCGGAGGCACGCGCCCGATGGCCGTCTCGCGGGCCGCGCCATGGCCCGCACAGCGCGCGAACACCCACGCAAGCACGCGCGAGTTCTCGCCGAAGCCGGGCCACAGAAAGCGCCCGCTTGCGTCCTTGCGGAACCAGTTGACGTAGAAGATCTTCGGCAGCTTCGCACCCTCGCGGCGCCCCACATCGAGCCAATGCGCGAAGTAGTCGGCCATGTTGTAGCCGCAGAACGGCAGCATCGCGAAGGGATCGAAGCGCAGCTCGCCGACCTTGCCGGCCGCGGCAGCCGTCTTCTCGGAGCTCATGATCGAGCCCAAGAACACCCCGTGCTCCCAGTCGAGCGCCTCGGTCACGAGCGGAACCACCGTCGAGCGCCGGCCGCCGAAGAGCATCGCATCGATCGGCACCCCTTTGGGATCCTCCCACTCGGGCGCGATCGCGGGGTCCTGCGCGGCGGGCGCGGTGAAGCGCGCGTTGGGGTGCGCCGCCGACGCCTCGGCCGCGGGCGTCCAGTCCTCACCGCGCCAGTCGGTCAGGTGCGCGGGCGGCTCCACCGTCAGGCCCTCCCACCAGATGTCGCCGTCGTCAGTGCGGGCGCAGTTGGTGAAGATCGAGTTGCGCGCGATCGTCCTGATCGCGTTGGGGTTCGTGTGCTCTCCGGTTCCGGGGGCGACGCCGAAGAAGCCGGCCTCCGGGTTGATCGCGTACAGGCGACCGTCCTCGCCGAACTTCATCCAGGCGATGTCATCGCCGATCGTCTCCACCGTCCACCCCTCGAGCGTCGGAATCAGCATCGCGAGGTTGGTCTTGCCGCAGGCGCTCGGGAACGCGCCGGTGATGTACTTGACCTCCCCCTCCGGCGAGGTCAGCTTGAGGATCAGCATGTGCTCGGCCATCCAGCCCTCGTCGCGCGCCATCACCGAGGCGATGCGCAGCGCGAAGCACTTCTTGCCGAGCAGCGCGTTGCCGCCGTAGCCCGAACCGTAGGACCAGATCTCGCGCGTTTCGGGGAAGTGCACGATGTACTTGTTCTCCGCGTTGCACGGCCAGGGAACATCTTCGGCCGCGTCCGCCAGCGGCATGCCCACCGAGTGCAAGCACGGCACGAACTCCCCTCCGCCGAGTGCATCCAGCGCGCCCTGGCCCATGCGCGTCATGATCCGCATGCTCACCGCCACATACGCCGAATCGGTCAGCTGCACCCCCACATGGCTCTTGTCAGAGCCAAGCGGCCCCATCGAGAACGGCACCACGTACATCGTGCGTCCCCTCATCGAGCCTTCGAACAGCTCCCTGAGCACCTCGCGCATCTCCTCGGGGTCGCGCCAGTTGTTCGTCGGACCCGCCTCCTGCTCGCTGGCCGAGCAGATGAACGTTCGATCCTCCACCCGCGCCACGTCGCCCGGGTCAGACAGGGCCAGATAGGAGTTTGGGCGCTTGGCCTGCGAGAGCCGCGTGAACGTCCCCGCCTCCACCAGCTCCGCGCACAGCTGGTCGTACTCCTCGGCCGAGCCGTCGCACCAGTGCACCGCATCCGGCTGCGTGAGCGCCGCGACCTCGTGGACCCATGCCAGCAGGCGCTCGTTGGTGGTCGGTGCGGATGCGGTGGTGCTCATGGCTCGGCAGCGGCTCCCTCGTGTGGCTTCTTTCCTGTGCGCGCCGTCGCGGCGCTCCGTTCCGGGGCCATCCGGCTGGGAACGGAAAAACGCCCTCTCGGGCGGTGCGCAGAGCCTATCGCACGCCTGCCAGGCGACGAGGATCCTGGCCGTTTGCGGGACTTTTGCCCTACTCGACGACCGAGCCCTCGGCCTTTGCGCCGACAGCCTCCGAGCTCGCCAGCTCCCCCTGCTCGGCCGCCTGTGGGCCGGGATTCTTGCGCGGCACTAGCACCAGGCGCTTGAACTCCGCGACCAGCACGCCGTCCTGGTTGAGGACGCGCGTGTGCACCTTCACGGTGCCGCGATCGGGCTTTGACTGAGACTCCTTCTTCTCCAGCACCTCCGACTCGCAGAACAGCGTGTCCCCGTGGAAGACCGGCGCCGGGTGCTTGAGCTCTTCGGTGGCGAGGTTGGCGATCGCCTTGCCGCTCACGTCGCTCACCGACATGCCCAGCGCCAGCGAGTACACCAGCGGACCGACGACCACGTTGCGTCCCTGCTGAGAGGCGGCCGCGTAGACGTCGTTGATGTGCAGCGGATGGTGGTTCATCGTGATCAGGCAAAAGAGGTGGTCGTCGGCCTCCGTCACCGTCTTGGCGGGCCAGTGCTTGTACACCGCGCCGACCTCGAACTCCTCCAGGTAGCGCCCATAAGGGTGCGCGCCGCTGGCCTCGCGCGCGGCCTGATCTGTCTCGACGGTGGTGTCGCTCATCGCTGTAGCAGCCTCCTGCGGGCTCTGATCGCCGAGCAGCACTCTAGTGCCTGCGCTTGCCGCCAGCCCCTCCGGCCGCCGCCTCAGAGCGGGCAGACGATGGGCGTCGCCTGAAGCGGACACGCGATCGAGGCCTTCGCCGCTCCGGCTCCGCTCTGCCCGCCGGCGAGACACGGCGGGTTTGCGCACGCGCACGCCGTGCAGCCGCAGGGCGGGCACCCGCATGTGCAGGCGCAGGCCTGGCAGGGACAGGTCGCGTACGCGCAAGGGGAGCAGTCGCAGGCCTGGCAGGGACAGGTCGCGCAGGGCGGCGGCGCGCAGATCGCGTTGGGCGGGCAGCACAGCAGCGACTTCGGCGCCCCGGCTTCGCATGTGGGCAGCGAGCCGCGGGTGACCGCCCGGCGAAAGGCGTCCTCATACGGCTTGCCGCAGACCGCGTTGTAGGCCTGGGCGATCGCAGCCTGCGCGCTGAAGCCTGCGAGGGCAGCGCCTCGCCTGAGCAGGGGGCGCAGCGCGGCCGCCGAGAGCGATGGGCCGGGAACCCGCAGATCGCAGAGCACCGCGACCGCCCCGCTCGGGGGTGGGCGCGTGAACGGGTCGCTGACCTGCGAGAGCCGCGGCGCGCCGAGGCTCCGCGGCGCGGTAACAGTGAGGCCGATGCGAGCGAGATCCGGCGCAAGAGAGCCACGCGGGCGCCTGTTGATCACGAGCACGAGCAAGCGTGGTCGCGTGCGGACGCCGAAGCGGGTGGCCGCCGCCGCAACGTAGTCGAGCCCCGTGGGTCCCGCCAAAGCCACGTGGATCGAGCGCGCGAGCCGCGCCCGACTCGCGCCCCCACGGACTGCATGCCCCGCCCGTCTGAAGCGCACCTCCGCCAGCGTGAGATCGAACTGCGCGGGCGCGCTCACGTTCTGCTTCCAGGCCCGCAGCGAGCCAGTGTGCGCGGCGGCCGTTGCCGCAGCCAGCAGCGCGCACGCGGCGAGCCCCGTCAGAGCGATCATCCTGACCATGGGCAGCACACCCCGCCCGCTCATGCTCTCTTTCCTAGCACCTTGATCCCTTGCGCACAAGCGCAAAGCAGCCGTCGGCGGACACTCGCGGCGTCCCGGCGAGCGCGCGCTGAGGCCGGCGAGGCGGAGCGCCGGGCGGGCTCGCGCGCAGTTGCCTCCCCAAAAAAGTCAATAGCATCGTGTGCATGCGCAGCCCCCGCGACTTCTACAAGCCCCTAGCCATCGACGCGCCTGAGCCCTCGCGGGAGATTCCCTTCAAGCCCTCGCGGATGATCCACTTCATGGACTTCTCAAACGAGAAAATGGTCGCCAAGGCGCCCGAGCTAGCGCCCAAGGTCGACATCCTGCTCGGCAACCTCGAGGACGCCGTCTCGGTGGACAACAAGGAGGCCGCCCGCGCGGGGCTGATCCGCGTCGGGCAGGAGATGGACCTCGGCGAAACCGCCCTGTGGACGCGAGTCAATGAGCTCGCCTCGCCCTGGGTCCTCGACGACCTCACCGAACTGGTGACACAGATCGGCCACAAGCTCGAGGTCGTGATGATCCCCAAGGTCGAGGGCCCGTGGGACATCCACTACGTCGATCGCCTGCTCGCCCAGCTCGAGGCCAAGGCCCGGCTCGAGCGGCCGCTCCTCGTGCACGCCGTGCTCGAGACCGCGCAGGGGGTGGCCAACCTCGAGGAGATTGCCTGCGCGAGCCCGCGCATGCAGGGCATGAGCTTCGGGCCCGCTGACCTGGCCGCGTCGCGGCGCATGAAGACCACGCGCGTCGGCGGCGGCCACCCTGGCTACCGCACGATCGCCGACCCCGACCCCGACGAGCCCGACGCTCCGCGCCCCAGCTACCAGCAGGATCCGTGGCACTACTCGATCGCGCGCATGGTCGACGCGTGCACTTCGGTGGGAGCGCTCCCCTTCTACGGTCCCTACGGCGACATCGGCGATGAGGTCGGCTGCGAGACGCAGTTCCGCGCCTCCTTCCTGCTCGGCTGCGTCGGGGCCTGGTCTCTACACCCGGCGCAGATTCCGATCGCAAAGCGCGTCTACTCACCCGAACCCGCGGAGGTCGCGTTCGCGAAAAAGGTAATCGAGGCGATCCCTGACGGGCGCGGGGTGCACATGATCGACGGCAAGATGCAGGACGATGCCACTTGGAAGCAGTGCAAGGTGATGGTCAACCTCGCCGAAATGCTCGCGCGCAAGGACCCAGAGCTGGCGGAGGCGTACGGGCTGGCGCCCGCGCGCGCCGACGAGCCGGCGCCCGCGGCCGTGTAGGCGTCGGCCAGCAGCCACGAGCCGAAACGACGCGCCCGGCCTTATAGGCTTCCCGCCCGCATGCGCTTCTTCGAGTACGAGGCGCGCGAGATCGTAAAGCGCGCCGGCATCCCCGTCACCGACTACGGCTTCACCACCAACCCCGCGCAGGCGCGCGAGATCGCGCAGCGCATCGGCGGGCCCACCGTCATCAAGTCGCAGGTCCTCTCCGGCGGACGCATGAAGGCGGGTGGAGTCAAGTTCGCCGATGACCCCCAGCAGGCCGAAGCGCACGCGCGGGAGATCCTTGCGCTCGAGATCGGCGGGCAGGAGCCGCGCGGCGTGCTCGTCGACCCGCGCGCCGATGTCGAGCAGGAGTACTACGCGGGCGTCGTCTGGGACGGAACGCGAAAGCAACCCGTGATGATCTTCTCGCCGGTCGGCGGGATCGACATCGAGCAGGTGGCCGAGGAGCAGCCCGAGAAGGTCTCCCGCCGGCACTTCTCGAACATCCTCCCCTTCTCCGACTTCCAGGCCAAGGAGGCGATCGCCGCGACCGGCGTCTCGGGCTCGGCGCTGACGCGCCTGACGCCGATCCTCACGCGCCTGGCGAAGCTGTTCGTTGAGAACGACATGACGCTCGCCGAGATCAACCCGCTCGGGCGCCTAGCCGACGGGTCCTTCATCGCGTTAGACGCGCACATGGAGATCGAGAACGAGGCCCGCGGCCGGCACAAGCGACTGCTCGCCGAGCTCGGCGTGGGCGAGCAGGAGACGCGCCAGGCGCGCGAGCCGACGCCCTTCGAGATCGCCGGCGAGCAGATCGACGCCTCAGACCACCGCGGCGTGGCCGGCAACGTGACCGAGTTCGACGGGAACCTCGGGCTCGTGATCGGCGCCGGAGGCGGCTCGCTGACGCTGTTCGATGCCGTCCGCGCCCACGGCGGCCGACCCGCCAACTACTGCGAGATCGGAGGCAACCCCTCGGTCGCCAAGGCCTGCGGCCTTGCCAAGCTGGTGCTCTCCAAGCCCGGCGTCGAGCGCATCGCGGTGATGATGTCGATCGTCTCCAACACGCGCGTCGACATCGTCGCGCGCGGTGTCATCAAAGCCTGCCTCGAGCTCGGCCACGACCCCGCCGAGAAGATCGCCATCTTCCGCATCCCCGGCGCGTGGGAGGAGGAGGGCTTCAAGATCCTCGAGCGCTACGGCGTCGAGTACGCCGACCGCAGCGTCTCACTCAACAAGGCCGCGCGCCGAGCCGTCGAGAAGATCGAAGGGGTCGCGGCCCGATGAGCGCCGAAGGGGCGCTCACGCGGGCGAAGATGGCGAGCGTCGCGATCAACGGTGCCGGCCGGACGGAGGGACGGACATGTCCATATTGATCGACGCCGACACCACCTTCATCGTGCAGGGGATCACCGGCCGCGAGGCCGTTAATCTTGTACGCGAGTGCCTCGACTACGGCGCCGGCGCGAAGATCGTCGGCGGCGTCACGCCTGGACGGCTCGGGCGCGAGGTGCACGGCGTGCCCGTGTTCGACACTGTCGCCCAGGCCGTGGAGCACCACGGCGGGCCGATCGACGGCTCCGTCGTCACCGTCCCCCCCGCCTTCACCAAGGACGCCGTGTTCGAGGCGATCGAGAACCAGATCAAGCTGATCGTGGTCGTCACCGAGCGCATCCCCCGCCGCGACGTCGCCCAGATGGTCGACCTCGCGGGGATGCGCCGCGCGCGCATCATCGGGCCCAACTGCCTCGGCATCATCGTCCCCGACGTCGTCAAGATGGGCGGGATCGGGGGCCCGGCCAAGAACGCCTCGCAGGCGTACACGCCTGGGCCGATCGGAGTGATCTCGCGCTCGGGCGGCATGACCACGGAGATGTCCTCGACGCTCAGCGCAGCCGGCCTGGGCCAGTCGACGGCCGTGTCGATCGGCGGCGACGCCATCATCGGCTCGACCTACGCCGAGCTCATGCCTCTGTTCGAGGCCGACCAGCAGACACAGGGAATCGTGATCTATACCGAGCCCGGCGGGCGCATGGAGGCCGAGCTCTCGCAGTGGGTGCTGGCAAACCAATCACGGCTGCCTGTCGTCGCCTTCATGGCCGGTCGCTTCATGGACGAGATGCCCGGAATGAGCTTCGGGCACGCCGGCACGATCGTCGAAGGCAAGGAGGACACAGCCTCCGAGAAGATCGCGCGCCTCACGTCCGCCGGCATCGCCGTGGCCGAGCGCATCGAGGAGATCCCCGAGATGATCCGCGCCAGGATCGCCGAGCGCGCGTCTTCGACCTCCGCCGGAGCGGGCGTTCGATGAGGTCCGACGGCCTCTTCATCGCCGTCGAGGTCGACGACCAGGTCGCCGACGACGCAGCGCTGGCGGCCACGCTCGCCGAAGCCTGCCCCGTCGATATCTTCGCCCAGACGAGCGACGGCGGCGCGCTCGAGATCGTGCAGCAGAACCTCGACGAGTGCGTGCTCTGCAGGCTGTGCCTCGACGCGGCCCCGGAGGGAGCCGTGCGGGTGATCAAGCTGTATGACGAGGGGGCCGTGCTCGTCTGAAGGCCTGTGATGTCCTGCTCGTCGTCCAATCCGGAAGCCAGGGCGCACGCTCAAGCGAGCGCGAACGCTCTCTGGAGTACAGGTTTGGCGCGCGCACCGGACGGTCTCGGTGCTCATCGTCTGAGCGTGCCGGTCGGCCTGCTCGATCCCGTAGCAGCGCCAAGTTTCGGTTTCGCGCGCCGAGCTCGGGGTAATGGAGGCCGGCAGGCGGTTGGTCGCCTGATGGGTTGGGTCCTTGGACGCGCACCCCGCGTGTGTGCGCGCTATTAAGGCCGAGCTAGTAGCTGACGAGCCGCGAAAGGAGTCGACCCAGCCAGATCACGCAAACCCCCTGATTTTGAGGAGGAGCGCCTTGCGCAAGTTGATAACGGTGAGTCTTGGATGTCTCGCGCTGACCCTGTTCGCAATCGCACCTTCGGCGTTCGCGTCATCGGTCGGCGGTTGCCAGTTGCAGGGCACGGCGAACTTCTCGCCGGGACTGAACTCAAGCACGCAGCTGTTCTCGTATAACTTCAGCGGCAACCTCAGCAGCTGTCAGTCGAGCGAAGCGGGCGTGCCGACAAGCGGAACGGTGGAAGCCGGAAAGACCCTCGTCGAGCAGGTCAAAAACTCCAAAACTGGGGCCACCGACACGGTGACCTACCAGGAGCCGATCCCCACTGGCAGCGGGAGCTGCGGTAGCAGCACGACGAGCGGAAGCGCGCTCGTCACCTGGGCCGACGGAACGCACACGGTCGTGTCGTACTCGACGACCGGTGCGCTCGCTGCAGTGAACCTGTCGGGGAGCGTCGCGCCGAGTCTGACGCTCACGGCTGTGAATGCACAGGAAGGCGACCCGACGACGTTCACGATCGCGACCAACCGGTTTGCCGGCGATTCGGCCGGCGGGCTGCTTCTCTTCCAGCCACCCGAACCGACCGCCTGCAACACCTCGACCGGAGCCACAAGCGCCGCGATCAGCGGCGCGGTCAGCCTCTCGAGCTAGGGGCCCGACCACTAGCAGCGCATCTGCGAAGGGACGGGACGACGCGCGTCGTCCAGTCCCTTCGCATGGTTGGATTCGACGGGGCGGGTCGAGCGAAGATCCCCGCTTCCGCGTGGATACAGGCGCATCGCCGGACGGCGCTTACGCTCCTGCACCGGACGAGGACCAGGAGCCCGGCACTCCGCTCCCGGATTTCTGCTTTCGCGTGGCCCGAGCACTCGCGCGATGGTCGGCATTAGCGTGGTACCCGCAGCTCCGGAAAATTGATCAAATGGTCGACCACGCCCAGGGCGGCCCGGCCTCGAAGCCGACGCGACGGACGAGACCATGCCTGGGCGACCGCTTCTCCGCGTCGCCCACAAATCCCGCACATAGCGGAACTTTTCGGCACTAACGTGCGCAAAATGCGCGTTTAGCAGTAAACCTGCACCAAGCAATGAGACGCCGGGGGAGGGAAGGCACTCGCATCTCCCGGCGGGAAGGACCCCGATCAAGGAGGAAATGTGATGCGTACGATCAGCAAGCAAGTGTGGACGCTACTCGCCCTCGCTGGGGCCGCCCTCGCGCTCGCCCCATGGGCACTGGCAGCAAGCGGCGGCCAGGCCGGTTTCGGCTTCAACGGCAGCGAGATCAGCGGCTTTCCCACCGGTGCCGCCTTTCTAACCGGCGGCGGCGCCTACAACCCCGAAACCGGCTTCGTCCACGCGGCCGGCGGCTTCCGCTGCACCGCAGCTGTAGCGCAGGGCCCCCTCGCCGGCTGCCAGGCCGGGCAGGGCGTGCGCTGGGACACGGCCGAGCTCCTGGCCGGAACGACGTTCAAGTGCACGGGCCAGGCGAGCGAGGCGGCGAAGGCGGCGGCGACCGGCGAGAACACCGCCGTGCTCCTGTCCGACTTCTACCGAGCTGGAGATGGCATCGACGAGTCCTTCACTGCGCAGCTGATTGTCTCCCAGGACGACATCGCCCCGGACATTCCAGGCGTCCAGAACGTCTGGATCCAGGGGGTCGGCTGCGGGTCAGCGATCGTGCACTTCAACTCGTCGAATTGAACCGAGACGCGCCGAGCGTCGCTCTGCTGTGCGCGTGGCGCATCGGGAGGGGCCGGGCGTAAACCGGTCCCTCCCCACCAACGGCCGCGCACCCGCCGCCGATGGCAGGTCACCAAGACCACCGTGGTGCGGTCCTGGCTCGCGCCTGGGCGATACTTTGCCTGCGATGTCGCAGGAGGATGTGCAGCGCGTGCGCGAGGGGCTCTTGGCCAGCGCGAGCGGTGACCCCCTGGCCGGACTGGGGTTTTGGGACCCGTCGATCGAGTGGGACATGTCGGGCGTGATCGGTTGGCCTGAGAAACAGGTGTACAGGGGACCCGAAGTCACAGAGTTCCTCCGTGCCTGGGCGGACTCCTGGCAGGGATGGCATTTCGACGTCGAGGAGGTGTGCGACGGAGGCGGGGAGGCGGTCTTCGCCGGGATCCACGAGTGGGCAACTGGCGCCGAGAGTGGCGCGAGCGTCGATCAGCGCCGCTACTTCGTCTTCACGATGCGTGAAGGCCGGGCGGTGCGCGTGCAGATGTTCAGCGAGCCCGGCGACGCCCACGCAGCGGCAGGCCTGCCGGCGTAGGCGAGTCGCGGGGCTGCCGCACGCCTCGGGCCTCGCGCCCGAGGCGTGCGTGGCCGGCTCGGACTGAGCCTCGACGAGGCATCAGCAGCTCCGGCTAATTCACAACAACTAGTCGCTTTGCCCAGGAGCGGCAGGACCCGCAAGTGCCGAGATGTGCGTTGCGGCGCAGGGTCGCCGCAGCCAGCCAGGCACTGGATCAGAGGCTCACGCGATAGGCGGTCTGTGGCTCACTCTTGCCCTTGAGCGACAGCTGAAGGCGCGTGCCGACTGGGCTGGGCAGGCCGCTCGCCACCCGCTCGGAAAGCATGATCTCGCCTCCCGCTGCTTGTCCTTGGAGGCGTGACGCGACGTTGACCACGTCGCCGATTGCCGTGAAGTCGTAGAGCGCGCGCTGTCCAATGTTGCCCACGAAGGCTTCGCCGAAGTCAAGTCCGATCCCCATCTCGACAAAGGGCCGCGCGCCAGAGCCGTAGCCGACAGCCCGAAGCAGACTACGGGCATGCTCGAGCATCACCGCCGGAACCTCCTCGCGACTGAAGTCCCTCTTTAGGATCGGCAGGTACAGCGCCATCACCTCGTCCCCGATCAGCTTGTCGATAATCGCCTTGGGGAAGAGCACATCCTCGGCGCATCGGTAGAAGCGACGCAGGACCGCCGAGGCCTCCTGCGGATCAGCATCCTCGAAGCGCGCCGTGAATCCGCGCAGGTCGGCGAAGAGGATGCCGGCCGGCATCTTCATGCCACCGGGTGGCGCGAGCTCAACGCACGTCGCGCACACGGTGGGGTTCTTTCGGGAGGGCTTGTAGCCGAGCGGTCCGGCCACCCAGCGACCGAGTCCGGCGAACGGAGCACCGCATACGCCACAACGTGGGCTTCGTGGCAGCGCAAAGAAGATCCAGTTGACCACCCGATTGAACCCGTATTCGTGGAGCCGCCAGATGACCTCCCAGTCCTCGGGCTTGAGCGGCTCACCCTCTCTTCTGCCTGCCTTACGGCGAAGCTGCCTCATCCCCGCGCGCTGCCACATCGTCAGCTTCGTGCGCTCCGGCTCTCCCATCGGCCCATGGTACGCGCGGGGCTTTGGAGCGTGGGATCCGCAGCTCCCGAGCTGCTGCGTATCCGGCGCTTGCGCCTCGCCTGCTCCACAAGCCGCCTGCACTCCGCCAGCGCTTCGTCGGCCGCGGCGCGAGAGAGGCCTCGCTCAGCGGCGGCCGCGGAAGCAAAGCCGGCGGGTGGCTATCGTTGTCGCGTCAGAAGCTGCACGGACGCAGCGGCCGCGAGGTGGTGGTCCGATGCGCGTGATGCTGGTCGAAGACATGACGGCTCTCCGGGGAGAGTGGTCGTCTCTGTTTGCGAATGACCCCGCGGCGACTCCGTTCGCATCGTTTGAGTGGCTGTCGACCTGGTGCCGGCACTGGGGGTCCGGCGGCACCCCGTGGATCCTGACGGTCTACGACGGCGAGCGTCTGGTGGGCCTGGCCCCGCTGATGATGAGCCGCCGCGGTGGATTCCGGTTCATCACCGGACTGGGGGTGGGGGTCGGAAACTATTGGGACATCATCGCCAGGGCAGAGCATCGCCAGCGGGTCGCGGCGGAGCTCGCCGCGGAGCTCCGACGTCGGAGTGCCGAGTGGGACGCCTTCTTCATGGACAAGCTGCCCGAAGAGTCGGAGACCAGGGCGGCGCTACGCGCCGCGGGACTGCGCCTCGACCGCGAGAGGCGGATGCCGTCGCCGCGGATCGAGCTCCCCGAGAGCTTCGAGGACTACCTCGCGGGGTTGTCGAGCAACCGGCGCTGGAGGCTGCGTCGCTACCTGCGAGCGATCGACGAAGGCGAGCTTACGGTGCGCACGGTGACCGACGCAGACGAGCTATGGCGTGCGGTGGAGTGCTGGCAGTCACTGCGAGCCGACTGGTGGTCGCGGCGCGGGCGCAAGATGGACCCCGAGCATGGGAGCGAGCGATTCCTGGCCTTCGCGCGCGAAGCGGTCACGACGATGGCGGCGACCGGGCATGCCGCTGTCTGGGAGGTCACCCATCGCGATGAGGTCGTGGGGGTAGCCATCAACTTCATTGACAGCAGCACCTTCTACTACTGGCTAGCGGGGTTCGACTTCCGCGTCGAGCGCCTGCGGCCTGGTCACGCTCTGATCGCGGCCGGCATTCGCTGGAGCATCGAGACGAGGCGCCGTTACTTCGACTTCATGCTCGGCGACGAGCCGTACAAGTACCACTACGGCCCACGCGACCGGGCGGTGCTGGCGGCCACCGTCGGCAACCCGCGGCTTAGATCGCGCGCGACGGTCGGTCTCTCGCACCTGCGACACGCCCTGGTGCCCGCCAGCATTCGGATTCCGTTCTTCGGCCGGCACCTGTGAACATCGTCACGATCAACGGCTCGGCGGTTGCTCGGGGCAGAGCCTGCCGTACGCTCATGCTGGTGATTGGTGACCGGCGGCGCCCACGGCCCACGCGTTCGCTCCGACTGGTGCCGCATGGCCGCGCCTCATCACGCGTCGCGCGCGGTCCACGAGCAGCATCGTGAGCATCGCCGCGGCCGGGCGGGGGTCGTCCCACGAGAACCATGCGGTCTCTTGAACGTCACGCAAGGAGCGCGCCCACTCACTCAGCGTGATATCGCCGTTGCGCAGGTAGATCAACACTGAACGCACATCCAGCGGCGCGGTCAGCCACCGCCGGCCCTCCGGCGCCTCGACCGCCGGCACGGGCTGACCGGTCAGATCGAGGTACATCGCGCGTAGCACGTCGACCCCGTTCCCGCCGACGAACAGGCGAAACGTGCTTCCGATCCGGGGGTTGAAGTCGAGCAGCTTGTACTGCCCGTCGCGCACGTCATATCGGCAATCGACGTCGACGGCACCCCGATACCCCACCGCCTTCGCGAGGCGCACCGTGTGCTGCTCGACCGTGGCATTCGAGGCGCATACCCCGAGTGTCGTCGCCCCGGTGTACGGGGGCGACTGGCGGTACTTGCGGCCCGTGAAGCCGACTCGGCACTCGCAGTTTGCGTCGAAATATCCGTTGAACATCCAGTCCCGTCCGCCGGGCACGTATTCCTGCAACATCACGTTTGGCTGGAGCGGCGACTCCATCGCCTCGTAGGCCGCGAGCAGCTCATCGCGGTCGCCGGCGATCAGCACGCTCGGCGGTTGCCTGCCGGCGACGGCTGCCGCGTCGGCGCGGGACTGCGTTCGTGTGGACTGCGAGCCGTCGATCCGCTTCGCGACCACCGGGAACCTCATCTTTCCAGCGCTCGCGAGCACCTCCTCCGCATCGCTCGGGAACAGCGATAGCGGGGTCGGGATGCCGTGCTCGCGGCAGAGCTCGTACATCTCGCGCTTGCTGGCCAGCGTGCGCACGAGTCCCGTGTGCTGGCGAGGAAACAGGAAGGAAGCGCCCGCGAGCGCGTCCGCATGGTCGGCGATGAATATGGCGCTTGCGTCGTCGATGGGCACGAGCACGCTGGGTCCGTGCCTGTCGGCGAACGCGCGTAGGCATGCGAGCGTCTCCTCGCCGCTCACGTCCGCGGGCAGCCGCACCTGCGCCCGGCAATAGCGCGAAAGGCACCCGCGGGTTCTGCGCCCCGGATGCCCGCTGAACACGGGCACGCCCAGCTTCCCGGCGCTGCGCGCGATCCCGAGCGTTCCATGGTGCAGCAAGAGCTCGATAGAGCCAAGGATCAGGATCGGCGTAAACGGAGGCATCGGCCTTTTCCGGTCAGCGACCGCGCGCGTAGCCGTCCCGATCACGTGCTTCCTGCTCCGCTATCGCCCGCGGCGTCGGTCGAGTCCCCGAACTGCCAAGATAGCGCCGCGGGCCGTGAGCTGCGCCTGCTGAGACAGCTATCGGCAACTCCCGGGCCCAGGATTCCCGGCTCCGCGGAGCGCGGGATCGGGACCCATCGCGGTCACGGTATCGGGGCTGGGACGACACCGAGCAGCGCGTGCGCTTGCGAGATACGCCGCCGCGGCGCTCGGGCTCGGGCGCGTGGCGCCGAAGCCCGAGGCCGGTTGAGCGGCGGCTCAGCCGACGACCATCAGGCTGTTGCCCTCGGGGTCGCGCAGCCAGAACAGCGGCGGCACGGGGTCTCCCACGCGGCTGACCTCGGCGTCGACGTCCACGCCGGCGGCTTTCAGCTCGGCGTGGTAGGCGTCGATGTCGTCGGTCTGCAGGCCGATGCCGGTCTCGCGGTTGCCGGTCGGCCTGCCCTCGGGCGGCGGGGCGAGCGCGATCGTGGTTTCGGCGTCGCCGGGAGCCACCTCGACCCAGCGGTAGCCGTTGCCGAACGGAATGTCGGTTCGCTTCTGGAAGCCGAGTGTCTCGACGTAGAACGCGATCGCCGCGTCCTGGTCGGACACGGGGATGACGACGGTGTTGATCTTGTTGACGCGAGTCTTCGTGCTGGTCACGACATCCTCCTGGGGGTTTGGGGTCACGCCTCTATAGACCGCCTTACCCGTTGAAACTAATCGCGTGCGCGTCCATGGGCTACGGTGCTGGCCACGGGCGAAGACGTGTCGAGCAAACTGCGCAGCTGAATGGCCGACTGGCCGACGATCGCCTCGCTGGCAACGGCGGGCGGCACGCTCGTGCTCGCCGGCGCGACGTTCTCCTCGATCCGCTTCGGCCAGCGCTCGACGCGCATCGCCGAGCGGGCGCTCCTGCTGGGGCTGCGGCCGGTACTCGCTCCCGCGCGGGTGACGGACCCGCCCGAGGTGGTGCGCTTCGGTGAGGGGCGCATGGTGGCCGTCGAGGGCGGCATGGCCGCCGTGGAACGCGACGCTGGCAACTATTACTTGGTGATTCCGCTGCGCAACGTCGGCAGCGGCCTCGCCGTCCTGCAGGCGTGGCGGTTCGTGGCGCGCCGCCCCGAACCCGACACCCCGCACGCGCCGCTCGACGAGCACCGGCCGCAGCTGCGCGACCTGTACGTCCCAGCCGGCGACACCGGCTTCTGGCAGGGAGCCATACGCGAGCCCGACGATCCCTTCCGCGAGGACCTCGACGAGGCGTACGACGCGGGCGACGTCCTGGCCGTCGATCTGGTCTATGGAGACCACGAGGGCGGCCAGCTGACCATCACCCGTTTCATCCTCTCCCGCGAGGAGGACGGCAAGTGGCGCCCCGCAGTGGTCCGCCACTGGGCGCTCGAAGGCGTCGACCCGCGCTGGCGCTAGGCCGCCATCGCTCCTAGGTGAACCTCGCCGAGTGGCAGCGGGGCTGGTGTCACGACGTCAGGTGCGTCGCCGCCAGCCCGATGCCGAGCGCGATCAGAGCCGCCCCGGCGAGCCTCTCGGCGGCCTCGCGCGTGCGCTCCCCCACTCTGACTCCCACTCGCACGCCGATATGGGTCACCACGAAGGCCTGCAGTCCGATCGCAACCGCCATCGGCACGATCGGCAGGTCGAGAAGCCCGGCGCTGAAACCGATCGCCAGGCCATCGAGGCTGATGCTCGCGCCCAGGGCCGTAGCGCTCCACAGCCCCCTTTTGGTCATCGCCAGCAAGCGCTCGCCTTCGGCCTCCTCGCTGCGCTGCAACAGCATGTACAGGCCGAGCGCGCCGATCACTGCCGCGGCGCAGTAGTTGGCGACCCCCCCGATCGCCTCCCCGAGCGGAGCCCCAAGTGCGACCCCGATCAGCGGCATCGCCGTCTCGAAGCCGGCGAAGAAGAGTGACAAGCGCAGGCGTTGGTGCGTCGGGAAGCCCGCGATCCCCAGCACGATGGCGACGGCCAGCGTGTCGAGGCCCAGGGGGACCACGAGCGCAGCGATCTTGAGCGCGGAGCCGGGCAAGGGGAGCGCCGCTCCTCAGGCGGCGCTCGCACGGCCTTCAGGGCCGCTGACCTGCATTCCTCCGGACATGGCGCCGGATCATATGACCGCTCGGCGAGACCCCTGCGCGTTGGGCAGGACCTAACCCCCCAGCTCGACGACCAGCGGCACTCCCGTGTCGAACCAGTAGCGGTGCAGGTCCTTGACCTTCGCGCGGGTGGGAAGCCCGCGCAGGTGCGCGTCGCACTCGCCGTAGTCGAACAGGTGAACCGTCTCGCAGAAGGCCTCACGCGCCTCGGCGAGCTCGGCGGGGTCGCTCAGCTCGCGCGCCACTCCCGAGAACCTGCCGCCGCGCATCCTGAGCCTCACGTTGGGGTTGGCGCGGATGTTCAGGAGCCAGCCAGAAAGCGCGGCCGGGTTGCGCAGCGCGACCTGAGGCGGGCGCAGCTGGACGATGTAGGCCACTTCGCCCCTGCGGATCACGCGCACGCATTTGCGCCGCACCTTGCCGGTCTTGCGCCCGGTGGTCTCGATCACGCCGAATCCGGATGGAGGTCGCAGGAGGAAGAACGGCAGCATCGCGGCACTCAGCCACTTGCCATCGCGTGTCGAGCGGATCAGCCGCCGGTGTTTCGAGGCATGCTCCTGTGCAGCGGCGCGCACGCTCTCGCTACGCACCGTCCCGGCTGGCTGCGGGTCCGCCGCTTTCATGGCCTCGCTCACCTCAGCCTCACCTCGCTCGCAAGCACTTCAAACCCTCGGGCAACACTCTACGCCAGCTTCAAGCTCGACGGCAGGCCCGCGTGACGCCTCCTTACGACAGCGCGGCCCTCGCTACGATCTCCCGGGCCCGCAGCCCGATCGACCCAGGAGGCGCCATGAGCGATGCGCAGCTAGTGACCGGTACGGATTTCGTCGGCGTGCCCACCCGCGACCTCGAAGCGGCGACGGAGTTCTATGGCTCGACGTTGGGCCTGCCGCGGTCGGTCTACATCCCGGAGCGCAACTACTCGGAGTTCGAGACGGGCAACCTCACGCTGAGCGTGTTCGACGCGGAGACGTTCGGTCTGGAGCACAGGCTCAACCCCAACGCACTCGCGCTGCACGTCGACGACGTCGCGCAGGCGCGGGCGGCGCTGGAAGAGCGCGGCGTGCAGTTCGCCGGCGAGACGCTCGACACGGGCGTCTGCCACATGGCGTTCTTCGCCGATCCCGATGGCAACGCGCTGATGCTGCACCACCGCTACGCGCCCCGCTCGAGCGAGAGCTGACGCTGCTCAGGATGTATGCTGAGTCCGAGCCCGATGAGAGTCGGGGCCGTGTCTGAGGCAGTACGCAAGCGAGTTACGCGCGAGTCATGAACGAAAACTTCTCGCTGATCGTGATGTGCCTGTTCCTGCTCGGCTCGCTCGCCTTCTTGGCCCAGCAGCTCACCTCCTACCACTAGCTCGGCTGCAATCGCGAATCGCCCGCGGCTGCTTCGCGGCGTCCGTGCGCTCGCGATTCAGCCTCGCTTCGCCGAGGACCGCTCAGGGACCGTCCCGAGCGCCGTGCGGACGACGACGGCAAGCCGACGTACGCGCGGGTCCGCCGCCCATCCGCGGCCGGCTTCGCAGCGAGCGGACGACCGCCATCGACCTCGCCGCGCCGCCGCGCTACCGGGCTCAGGCGCCCCGCCGCGCCTTGCGCGTGCGCTGGCGCTCCTGCTGGCGTTCGACGACGTTGGTGATCAGCCGCAGGAACTGCTCGGGACCGCTTGCCTTGGCCTGCCCGTAGGTGAACGCCTCGACCCAGTCGGGCACTTTGGCTTCGCGCGCCATCACGTTGAAGAACTCGCGGCGCATGTCGACGCGCATGCGCGCGTCGTGGGCGGGGCCCTTGGTCACGCTCACGCTGGGCATCTCGAGGCGAAAGTGCTGCACGTCTCCCCTGCCCCGCAGCTCGACGCCGACGACGAGCTTGATCGGCGCGAGCGCTGGGACTTCGTCGATGAAGCGCTTGGTCGCGAGCTCGATCAGGCTTTTGGCGTCCTCAGCCAAGGGCTGCGTCCTTGCGCGCGGGGCTCGAGGGCGGCGAGGTTGGGGCGCTCACGATGCGCGCGGGCTCAGATCTTGTGCCGCTGCAGGAGCTTGCGCCCGATCACCATGCGCTGGATCTCGGAGGTGCCCTCGCCGATCAAGAGAAGCGGCGCGTCGCGGTACAGGCGCTCGATCTCGAACTCCTTCGAGTAGCCGTAGCCGCCATGGATGCGCAGCGACTCCTCCACGCAGAAGCGACCTGCCTCGGACGCGAACAGCTTGGCCATCCCGGCCTCGAGGTCGGAGCGCTCGCCGGCGTCCTTCAGGCGGGCAGCGCGCAGGGTCAGCAGGCGGGCGGCCTCGACCTGCGTGCCCATATCGGCGAGCTTGAACTGGATCGCCTGGTGCTCGGCGATCGGCTTGCCGAACGCCTTGCGCTCCTGCGAGTAGCGAAGCGCGAGCTCGAGCGCGCGCTGGGCGATGCCGACGCCGCGCGCCGCCACGTTGACGCGACCGACCTCGAGCGCGTCCATCATCTGCGCGAAGCCCGCGTTCAGGCCCGCGTCCTCGCCACCGAGGATGTTGGCGGCCGGACAGCGGTAGCCGTCGAAGACCAGTTCGGTGGACTCGACACCCTTGTAGCCGAGCTTCTTGATCTTGGGCGGCACGTTCAGGCCGGCGTACTCGCCCGTGTTCTCGCTCGCGCCGGGCTCTTTCTCGGCGATGAAGCAGGTCATGCCCTTGTGCCGCGGCTCGGCCTCGGGGTCGGTCTTGACGAGCACGAACACCAGCGCGGAGAGCAGCCCGTTGGTGACCCACATCTTCTGGCCGTTGATCTCGTAGCTGTCCCCGCCGACCTTCTTGGCGAGCGTTTTGATCGCCTGCACGTCGGAGCCGAGCTCGGGCTCGGACAGCGAGAAGGCGGCGCGGATCTCTCCGGTGGCCATGCGCGGCAGGTACTTCTCGCGCTGCTCGACGGTGCCGAACTTCATCAGCAGATACGACCCGATGAAGTGGGTGTTGATTACCCCCGATATCGATATCCAGCCGCGCGAGAGCTCCTCGACGATCATCGCGTACGTCGTCAGGTCGAGCCCCATGCCGCCGTACTCCTCGGGGATCGTCACCCCGAAGAGGCCGAGCTCCTTCATCTGCTCGACGATCGGCTCGGGGAAGGAGTCCTCGTGGTCGTAGTGCTCGGCGTTCGGCAGGATCTGCTCGTCGGCGAACTGCCGCACCATCTCGGTGATCGCCTTCTGCTCGTCGGTCTTCTCGATGTGCGGAGAGGCAGCTACGGCCATGCTCGTCTTCGTTCCTCCTCGATTTGCGCGGGTGCAGGGAGAATACCGTCATGAACTTCGCCGGCGACGTCGTCGACAGACATCCGCCGAGCTCGCTGGCCCTGCTCGAGCTCGGACGCGACGGCTCCCGCCGGGAGTGGTCCTACGGCGAGGTCTCGGAGAGGAGCTCGCGGCTCGCTGGCGCGCTCGCCGCTCGCGGGATTGGTCGCGGAGACGTCGTCATGACCCTGGTCGGGAACCGCGCCGAGTGGGTGTTCGCGATGCTCGCCTGCTTTCGCGTGGGCGCCGTCGTGCTCCCCTGCAACGAGCAGCTGCGCGCGCGCGACCTGCGCCTGCGCCTCGATCTCGCGAGGCCGAGCCTGATCGTCGCGGACGAGCGCGACCGCTCAGAGCTCGAGCGGGCCGGCCCCGGGTGCCCGGTGGTCCTGATCCCCGACGAGGCGCTGTTCGCGGCCGAACCGGCGCCCATCGTCGAGCTGGGCGCGGGCGATCCCTGCCTGATCACGTTTACCAGCGGCACCGCCGGCGAGCCGAAGGCGGTGGTGCACGGACAGCGTTACCTGGCCGGCCAGCGGCTTCAGGCGAGGCGCTGGCTCGGGGCGCGCGCGGGCGAGCTGGTGTGGTGCACGGCTGCTAGCGGCTGGTCGAAGTCGGCGCGCAACGTGTTCATCGCCCCCTGGCTCAGCGGCGCGGCGGCGATGCTGCACGACGCGCGCTTCGACCCCGCCGAGCGCCTGGCGCTGATCGCGCGCGAGCGCGTGAGCGTGCTGTGCATGGCGCCGACCGAGTACCGCGTGATCGCCAAGCGCGCGACGCTGCGCGGGAGCGAGAGCCTGCGCACGATGGTGGCGGCCGGCGAGGCGCTGAACCCCGAGGTCCTGCACACTTGGCGCGAGGCGATGGGCCTGGAGATCCGCGACGGCTACGGCCAGACCGAGACCGGCCAGCTCACCGGCGCGCCTGCGGGGGAGCGGGCGCGGCCCGGCTCGATGGGACCCGCGCTACCCGGCGTCGAGCTCGCGCTCGAGCGCCACGAGCTCACGGTCGACCCGGCGAGCGTGCCGACCTTCTTCCTCGGCTACCTCGGCGAGCAGGTGCGGCGCGAGGCCGACGGCACCTGGACAATCGAGGATCGGCAGGCGGGCGGGCGCTGGCGCACGGGCGACCTGGTGCGCGAGGATGAGGACGGCTGGCTTCACTTCGAGGGCCGCAACGACGACGTGATCGTCTCGGCCGGCTACCGCATCGGGCCCTTCGAGGTCGAGTCAGCGCTGCTCAGCCATCCAGCCGTCGCCGAGGCGGCGGCGGTCGCCGCCCCAGACGAGGAGCGCGGTGCGGTGGTGCGCGCGGTCGTCGTGCTCGCCGACGGGGCCGGCGCGGCGCCAGGGCTCGTGCGCGAGCTGCAGGATCACGTCAAGCGCATGACCGCGCCCTACAAGTACCCGCGCATCATCGACTTCGCGGACGAGCTCCCGAAGACCTCGAGCGGCAAGATCAAGCGGGCTGAGCTGCGGGCTCACCCGCCCGCACCGCCTCGCTCGCCTCCTCGCTCTGCTGCCGGTTCGCGCTAGTCGGCGGGCCGAGCAGCAGCAGCGTCGCGAGGACCCCGACGGCCACGCACGCGGCGGCGACCAGATATGAGAGGTGGTAGCCACCGATCAGCGCCGCCGGCAGCGAGTGGCCGGCCGCGCTCAGGGCCTTCGTGTGGTCGGTGGCGATCGTCCCCAGCGTGGCCAGGCCAATGGCGCCGAACAGCTGGATCGAGACGTTGACGATGCCCGACGCTAGCCCCGCATCGCGGCGTGGCGCGTCCGACATGCCGACCGTCAGCAGCGGCAAGAAGGACGCGCCCGCGCCCAGGCCCAGTAGCAGGAAGGCGATGGACAGGCCGGGGAAGTAGCTCGCGTGCGCCCCTTGCCCGGCGAGCGTCAAGAGCCCGGCGATGATCAGGGCGAGGCCGCCGACGAGCAGCCGCACCGGACCGAAGCGCGCCATCGCGCGCGCCGAGAGCCCGATCGAGAGCGCGCCGATCGCTACGGTCAGCGGCAGGAACGCGAGACCGGTTTCGATCGCGTTGTAGGAGAGCACGCGCTCGAGGTACAGCGAGCCGAGGAAGAAGGCGGAGAACATCCCCGTCACTAGCAGCCCGCGCACGACGCTCGAGCCCATCAGCAGGCGCAGCCTGAGGATGCGCAGCGGCATGATCGGGTTCGCGAGCCGCGACTCGAGCACGAGGAAGGCCGCGAGCAGCGCAAGCGATGCCCCGCCGATGCCCAGCGTGCGCGCCGAGAGCAGGCCGTAGTCGGTCGACTTGACGATCGCGAACGCCCCCAGCATCGCGGCGAGCGTCATCAGGATCGAGCCCAGGATGTCGACTCCTCCGGCCAGACCGATGCCGTCGTTCTCCTCGATCAGCACCCAGCCGAGCAGGAAAGCGAGCGCACCGATGGGCACGTTGACGAAGAAGATCCAGTGCCAGTCGAGCGACTGCGTCAGGGCGCCGCCCGCCAGCAGCCCGATCGAGCCTCCGCCGGCGGAGACGAACGCGAACACGCCCATCGCGCGCGCCTGCTCGGAGGCGCCGGGGAACTCGGTGACGATGATCGCGAGGATCACGCTCGAGGCGACCGCCCCGCCGATCCCCTGCAGGAAGCGGGCGACGATCAACATCGTCTGATCCGACGCCGCGCCGCACAGGATGGAGGCGGCGGTGAACAGCACGAGCCCCGCCAGGAACACCTTCTTGCGCCCCACGAGATCGCCCATGCGGCCGGCGAGCAGCAGAAAGCCCCCGAACGTGATCAGGTAGCCGTTCATCACCCACGTGAGGCTCTGCTGCGTGAAGTGAAGCTCACGCTGGATCGAGGGCAGCGCGACGTTGACGATCGTCGCGTCCAGCACCATCATCAGCTGGCCGAGGCACAGCACCGCCAGGGCGATCCAGCGCCGGCGCTCGGCGCGCGCAGAAGAAGGCCCGGGGTCGCCTGCGGCGGCGCCGCTGGGCTGCGCCTCCGCCTGCGCTGGCGCACCAGTGCCAGCACCAGCAGCGGCAGCGAAGCCGCGCCGCGCGCGGGCCCGCACGGCGCGCGCCGCGCGGGCCATCCCCAGCGGCGCCTCACCCGCGAGCTTCTCGCCTCTGGCGTGGACACGCTCGGCGTGCGCGAGCTCCGCCGCGTAGGCCTGCTCTGCGGGGTGCGCGCGCTCGGAGACGTGCGCGGCCGCGGTGCCGTGCGGGCGCTGGACGCCGCGCGCGGGAACAGACGCGTGCTGCTCGCGGCGGGCGAATCCACCCACTCTGCGGAAGCTGCTGGAGGTGTTGGCGAGGCTCATGTGGCTCCTTCCGGTTACGCTGTAGGAGCACCATATCATGGATCATCCCTGCTACAAAGATAATCGACCAAATTTTTATGATCGCTGGTATCCTGATGACAGATGTTGCAATGACAGGTACACTCGACACCATGGGCAAGGGGAGCGGCTGCGCGCCAGGCTCGATGGTGCTGATGTCGAGGCTCGCCAAGCAGTTCTACCGGCGCAGCGACGAGACGCAGCTGGGCATGCACCTGCGCCATCTGATCGCCCTGGCGTACGTCCGCGACCACGACGGCTGTCCCCAGCAGGACCTCGCCGACGCCTTCTGCATGGACGCGAACAACGTCGTGCTGCTGCTCAACGAGCTTGAGCACCTGGGCTACGCGACGCGGCTGCGCGACCCCCACGACCGCCGCCGCCACCTCGTCCAGCTAACCGGCGCGGGCCGCAGCGCGCTTGCGCGCAGCGAGCGCGCGCAGGGCGCGATCGAGGACGAGGTCCTGCAGGCGCTCGAGGCAGACGAGCGCCGCACGCTTCGCGAGCTGCTCGCCAGAGCGCTGCGCAGCATGGAGCCGCTCGCAGAGGAGACCGTCGGGGAGCAGCCTGTGGCGGAAGAGCCGTCCTACAGCGCGACGACCGCGTCGATCTCCACATAGGCGCCCCGCGGCAGCGCCGCGACGCCGATCGCCACGCGCGCCGGCGGCTCAGCGGAGAAGAACGACTCATACACCTCGTTGACCGCCGCCCACTGGCCGAGGTCGGTCAGATAGACGGTCACACGCAGCGCGCGCTGCAGCGAGGAGCCCGCCGCCGCGCACACGGCCTGGAGGTTCTCGAGGCAGCGGCGCGCCTGCTCGGCGGCGGAGGCGCCGACGATCTCGCCCGTCTGCGGATCGAGCGGGATCTGCCCGGAGCAGTACAGAAGCTCGCCCGCGCGCACGGCCTGGCTGTAGGGACCGATCGCCGCTGGCGCATCGGGGCTGTGGACGATCACGCGATCGGCGCTCATCGCGAGCGAGCGTAGCGCGCCGGGCATTCGTACCCGTCCAGGCCCAGGTAGCCGTTCGGCAGCGGTAGCCGTTCGGCAGCGGTAGCCGTTCCGGGCACAGGTACCTTCCGGGCACAGGTAGCCGTTCCGGGCACAGGTGGCGAGGCGGCGCTGGCGCTAACGTGTCGGCAGATGCACAGGCGCTTGCCGACCCTTGCACTCGCCTTCTCACTCGTCGGCATCGCGATCGTCTGCGAGGGCGCACCCGCGGCCTCGGCGCTGAGCTTCGGCCGCTGCCCGGAAAGCCCGGGCAACTTCCGCTGCGCGACGCTTTCGGTCCCGCTCGACCGCAGCGGGCGCGTTCCGGGGGCGGTCGAACTGAGGGCCGAGGCGAAGCTTGCCGGCTCGGCGCAGAGCCCGGCCGCCGTGCTGGCGCTGGCCGGCGGCCCCGGGCAGGCGGCGCTGCCGCTGGGCGAATTCATCGCTCACGCGCTCGCGCCGGCGCTGCGCACGCGTGATCTGCTCGTCTTCGACCAGCGCGGGACCGGCGAATCGGGCCCGCTGAGCTGCTCGGCGTTGAGCCGCGTGAGCGCTGCGAGCGCTGCGCGAGCGCTCGAGCGCTGCGCGCTTGAAATCGGCCCCGCGCGGGGCTCCTACACAACTCAGGAATCGGTCCAGGACATCGAGGCGCTGCGCCTCGCCGCCGGCTACGGCAAGCTGGTCCTCTACGGCACCTCCTACGGCACGAAGGTGGCGCTCGAGTACGCGGCCCGCTACCCCGAACACGTGGACGCGCTGGTGCTCGACTCGGTGGTCCCCGTAGATGGGCCGGAACCGTTCGCGACTCCGACCTTCCAAGCGCTGGGGTCGGCGCTGAACGAGATCTGCGAACGGGGCGCGTGCGCCGGTATCACGCGCAACCCGCTCGCGGACATCGCGAGCCTCATCGCGCGCCTTCGACGGCGGGCGCTGCACGGCGTCGCCTACGACGGAAGGGGGCGCCGCAGCCGCGCCTCGCTGAGCGAGCAGGGGCTGCTAGAGATCATCGACGCCGGCGATCTGAACCCCACGCTGCGCGCGCTGCTGCCCGCGGCCGTGCGCTCGGCGCTTCGCAACGACCATGAGCCGCTGCTGCGGCTGCACCGGCTCGCCGAGGGTCTGATCCCGAGCCTGCCGAGGCAGCCCGTCGAAAGCGCGCAGCCGGTCGACGAAGCGCTGTTCGTGGCGACCTCGTGCGAGGAGACGCCGTTCCCGTGGCGGCGCGAAGCCGCGCCTCAGGCGCGCATGGCCGAAGCGCTGGCGGCGCTCCGCACGCTCCCCGCCGCTGACTTCTATCCCTTCGATGCCAGCACAGCGCTTCAGAGCAGCCTCGTGCCCTACTGCGCGTTCTGGCCCGACGCCTCCGCGGCGCCCGCGCCGCCGCCCCCGCTGCCGGCTGTGCCGACCCTGATCCTTGCGGGCGAGCAGGATCTGAGGACGCCGGCGGCCGGCGCCGAGCGCGTCCAGGCCGTGATCCCCGGCGCGCAGCTGCTGCTCGTCCCGTACACCGGCCACTCGGTGCTGGGGAGCGACTTCAGCGGCTGCGCGGAAACGGCAGTGGATGCGTTCTTCAGCGGGCGCGCGGTGCAGCCGTGCTCCTCGGCGCAGAACCTGTTTGCACCCACGCCCATCTCCCCCACCCGGCTTGCATCGCTGCGCCTGCCGCACGGACTCGGCGGCAAGCCGGGACGCACGCTCACGGCTGTGCTGGACGCGATCCGCGATCTCGCTCGCCAGGTCATCGCGGCGACGCTGCAGGCGGAGGCCGAACTTCCCAGCGGGTCGAGCTTCGGCGGGCTGCGCGGCGGCTACGCGCGCCTCACCTCCTCGGCCGTCGCGCTGCACGGCTTCTCGTTCGTCACAGGCGTCAAGGTGAGCGGCACATTCCGCGTCAGCGGCGGACGCCTGCAACCGGCGAGACTGCGCGTCTTCGGTTCGAGCGCCTCGCCGGGTTACGTGCGCTTCGGCTCTCACGACCGCGTGAGCGGCGTGCTCGGCGGGCGGCGCTTCAACCTCAGCCTCGCAAGGCTGCAGGCCTCGCGCGCGGGCGTCGCCGGCGGCTGGCCCGAACGTCCGCTCACGCACCCGCTCGCACCGCTGCTCGATCGCCTGCCCGCTCACCTGCCCTAGCTGATGGCCAACGCGCTCGCATCGGAGACCTCCCCCTACCTGCGCCAGCACGCCGAAAACCCGGTCGACTGGATGCCGTGGGGCCCGGCCGCGCTGGAGCGCGCGCGCGAGCAGGACAAGCCCCTGCTGGTGTCGATCGGCTACTCCTCCTGCCACTGGTGCCACGTGATGGAGCGCGAGTCCTTCGAGGACCCGCGGGCGGCGCGGCTCATGAACGAGAACTTCGTCTGCGTGAAGGTCGACCGCGAGGAGCGCCCCGACGTCGATGCCCTGTACATGGAGGCGGTGCAGGCGATGACCGGAGCGGGCGGCTGGCCGCTGAACGTGTTCCTCACGCCCGAGCAGGTCCCCTTCTACGGCGGCACCTACTTCCCCCCCGACCCGCGCCCGGGCATGCCGGCGTGGACCCAGCTCTTGAGCGCGGTCGCCGAGGCGTGGAGCCAGCGGCGCGACGAGATCCGCGCGGGCGGCGAGCGCTTGCGCGCACATCTTGCTTCCGGCGCGGCGCTCGACCCTTCGCATGAGCCGATCTCCAGAGGCGCGCTCGATGCGGCGCTCGCGCGCCTGCATGAGTCCTTCGACGCCGAGCACGGCGGCTTCGGCGGCGCGCCCAAGTTCCCGCCGGCCTCGGCGATCGACTTCCTGCTGCTGCGCGGCGAGCGCGAGCTGGCGCTGGCGACGCTCCATGCAATGGCGCGCGGGGGCATACACGACCAGCTCGGCGGAGGCTTCTCGCGTTACAGCGTCGATCGCGCATGGACGGTTCCGCATTTCGAGAAGATGCTCTACGACAACGCGCTGCTCGCGCGCGCCTACCTGCACGGGTGGCAGCACAGCGGCGAGCGCTACCTGCTCGAGGTCTGTCTCGACGTGCTCGGCTGGGCGCTGCGCGAGATGCGCGGCCCCGAGGGCGGCTTCTACTCCGCGCTCGACGCCGACTCCGAGGGCGCGGAGGGCCGCTACTACGTGTGGACGCTCGCCGAGCTGCGCGAGCTGCTGGGCGAGGACGCCGAGGCCGCGATCGCGTGGTTCGGCGCGAGCGAGCAGGGCAACTTCACCGACCCGCACGATCCGAAGCCCGGACTCAATGTCCTGCAGGGCAGCGGCCCGCGCCCGCCGGCGGAGGCTCGCGGGCGCATTCGCGCGCGACTGCTCGAGGCGCGCGAGACGCGGGTGCGCCCGGGGCTCGACAGCAAGCGCCTGACGGCGTGGAACGCGCTCATGGTCAGCGCCCTGGCCGAGGTCTCCTCGCAGCTGCGCGATGCGGCGGATGCCGAGCGCTCAACCGCATCCGCGCTGCTCGAGGCCGCGCTCGCCTGCGCGGAGTTCATCCTCGGCGAGTTGCGCGACGAGCACGGTCAGCTGCTGCGCGTCTACAACGATGGGCAGGCGAAGATCGCTGGCTACCTGGAGGACCATGCTTTCTTGCTCGAGGCGATGATCGCGCTGTTCGAAGCCACGTGCGAGGAGCGCTGGCTGACGGAGGCGAGGAGGCTCGCCGAGGAGCTGATCGCGCGCTTTGCCGACCCCGAGCGCGGTGGGTTCTTCTCGACCGCCGCCGACCAGAGCGAAGCGCTGATCGTGAGGCGCAAGGAGCTCGAGGACACGCCCATCCCCGCCGGCGGCTCGAGCGCGGCGCTGGGCCTGCTGCGCCTCGCGCAGCTGACGGGCGAGCAGCGCTACCAGCGCCACGCCGTCTCGGTCCTGCGCCTGCTGCACGAGATCGCTCCGCGGCATCCCACCGCCTTCGGGGCGCTGCTTCAGGCGCTGCACTGGTACCTCTCGCCCGCGCGTCCGATCGCCTGCGCGCTGCCGCCGACGGGCGAGAGCGCGCAGCTGGCGGTGAGCCGCGTGGGAAGCAGCGCTACCCCCGGCCGGAGCCCGGCAGGGCGGAGGCCCCTCACAGGATCGAGAGGTAGCGGTCGAGCTCCCAGCGCGTGACCTGCACGCGGTAGTCGTCCCACTCCTGGCGCTTGATCTCGACGTAGCGGTTGAACATGTGCTCGCCGAGCGCGCGCAGCACGAGCTCTGACTGGGCGGTGATCTCGATCGCCTCTCCGAGGCTCTCGGGCAGCTGCTCGACGCCCACACGCCTGCGCTCCTCGGCGGAGAGGTGGTAAAGGTTCTTCTCCATCGGCTCAGGCAGCTCGTAGCCCTTCTCGATGCCCTCGAGCCCCGCCTGCAGCAGCAGCGCGAAGGTCAGGTAGGGGTTGCACGCGGGGTCCGGGCAGCGCAGCTCCATGCGCGTCGCGTGCTCTCTGCCGGGGTGATACAGCGGCACGCGCACGAGCGCCGAGCGGTTGCGGCGCGACCAGGCAACGTACACGGGCGCCTCGAAGCCCGGCACCAGCCGCTTGTAGGAGTTGACCCATTGCGCGAAGAGCGAGCAGATCTCGCGCGCATGCTTGAGCTGACCGGCGATGAAGGCCTTGCCGACGTCGGAGAGGAAGTACTGGTCGTCCGGGTCGTAGAAGGCGTTGCGGCCGCCTGAGAAGAGCGACTGGTGCGTGTGCATGCCCGAGCCGTTCTCGCCGAACAGCGGCTTTGGCATGAACGACGCGTGCCAGCCGTATTTCATCGCGTACTCCTTGACCGTGATGCGGTACGTCATGCAGTCGTCGGCCATCTTCAGGGCGTCGGCGTAGCGCATGTCGATCTCGTGCTGGGAGGGCCCCACCTCGTGGTGCGTGTACTCGACGTGGATCCCCAGCTGCTCCAGCGCCAGCACCGTCTCACGGCGCACGTCGGAGCCCGCGTCGAGCGTCGTCAGGTCGAAGTAGCCGCCTTCGTCGAGCACCTCGGTGGAGCGCGCGTCGCGGAACAGGTAGTACTCGAGCTCGGGGCCGACGTTGAAGGTGTCGAACCCCATCGTGCGCGCGCGCTCCAGCGCGCGTCGCAGGACGTGGCGGGGATCGCCCTCATACGGGGTGCGCTCGGGCGTGATCACGTCGCAGAACATGCGCCCAACCCCCTGGGCCTCGGGCCGCCACGGAAGCACGGCGAAGGTCGATGGGTCGGGCATCGCGATCATGTCCGACTCCTCGATCGCGTTGAAGCCCGTAATCGAGGAGCCGTCGAAGCCCATCCCCGCTTCGAATGCGTCGTCGAGTTCCTCGACGTTGATCGAGAACGACTTCAGCCGGCCCAGGATGTCGGTGAACCAGAAGCGGATGAAGCGGATCTCGCGCTCGGCCACGATGGCCTTGACGTCCTCCGCGGTCTGGGCGAGCTCGGACATCTGAGTGACCTTAACCCATGCCCTGCGGCGGCCGCCTTCGACGCCTGGCCAAAGCGCCGGCGCGGCGGCTGGACGTTAGGGGCTGTTCGGAGAGGGCGTGTGTGACTGGGGCGTTCGAGGGCCGAGCGAGGAGGACGCAGGCATGCAGGCGTGGCATCGCCGCATCGAGTGCCGAGGATGCAGCATCGCGACCGACATCGGGCGCGTCCGGGTGTGCGGGTCCTGCCGGGATCGGCCCTTAGTGGCCGGCTACCTTCGCGACGAACGCGGCTACCTCTTCGGCTTCCTTGCCCTGATAGAGGCCCGCCGGCATCTGCCCGAGGCCGCGCGCTCGCCCTTCGCCGATCGCGCTCAGCACCAGCGCCTTGCGCCCCGCCGGGGTCGGGATGTCCACCCCGACGCGCACGTCGAGGTTTGGACCCGTGCGCCCGTAGGACCTCGCGGCGGCGAGCGTGTGGCACACGGCGCACGCCTGTGCGAACAGGTTGCGCCCGCGCTGCTGTTCGGCGTTCAGGTGCAGCCCGCCCACGGCCACGCTGGCCTTGTTCTCGCCGTTGAAGGCGAGCACGAGCGCGGGCACGGTGAGACCGACCGCGAACATCACCGCGATGCCGGCCGTCACCGCGCGCCGCCCGGGCTTGCTCGGCGCTTTCGGCTTACCGGCGTCCGCGGCCGCACGCGCCCCGTGCGGGCCGCGCATCGCGATGATGAAAACGCCCAGGCCCAGCAGGGCCCAGGTGACGACGATGGCGATGACCATTGCGCGGGGAAGATATCGGGTGGCGCTGGCGAAGGGGCCCATCCACGCCAGCGCTGCGCCGGCGGGGCGCGACCTTTATGAGCCCGCAAGGTCCGCGACTAAGCTGGACAGTGACTCTCGGAAGCTCGAGGAAATGAACAGGGACGCGTCGTCGTGAACATCCTCCGCCGCCTTCCCCTTTCGCGCCTGCTCCTTGTGTGCGCCCTGGTGGTCGCAGTTGGCGTCTCCGCAAGCGCCCTGGCGCTGGCCGTCGGCTCGGGACCGACGCCGCCCGCCAAGCCGCTGGCACAGGCGGTCCACGACGCGCTTGCCGGGCCGCCCGTAGAAGGCGTGAGCGCGAGCATCACCTTGCGCAACCACCTCCTGGAAGGCGCGAACCTGGCCAGCGAAGACGGCGAAGCCGGGCAGCTCGCCGCCAGTCCCCTGCTCTCCGGCGCATTGGGGCGGCTGTGGATCGCCAAGGACGGGCGCGTGCGCGTGGAGCTGCAGGCGGAAAAGGGCGATACGCAGATCCTCTATGACGGGCACACGCTGCAGCTCTACGACGCGTCCACGAACACGCTCTATCGGTACGCGCCGCCAGCGGCGGAATCAGCGCCTTCATCCGACGAATCGTCGGGCGAGCGTCACGAAGCCCCCTCGGTGGCGAAGATCGAAGAAGCGATCGCAAAGCTCTCCAAGCACGCAGACGTCTCTGGGGCGACGCCGACCGACGTCGCGCGCCAGCCCGCGTACAGCGTGCGCATCTCGCCGAAGGAGCGCGGCAGCCTGTTCGGTGGCGTGGAGCTCTCCTTCGACGCCGTTCACGGCGTGCCGCTGCGCGGCGCGATCTACTCCACCAGGAGCACGGCGCCCGTGATCGAACTTGCGGCTACGACGATCTCCTACGGGCCGGTGGACGGCTCCGTGTTCGCCTTCCAGCCGCCGCCCGACGCGAAGATCGTCGAACCGGCACGCGGCGCACGGAGCGGCGCGAAGAGCGGTTCTCAGCCGCGCGAGAGCGACGCGAGCCGTCCCAAGGTCACAGTTCACGGCCACGGGGTCGCGGCGGTCGCGGTCATCGAATCGCGCGCCAAGGCGGAACGCGAAGGCGGCGCCTCGGCGCTGCCGCAATCGCTGCCGAAGGTCACGGTCAACGGGACGAGCGCGAGCGAGCTATCGACCGCGCTCGGCACGCTCTTGACCTTCGAGCGCGCCGGCGTGCGCTACGTCGTGCTCGGCTCCGTGCCGGCGTCGTCGGTCGAGGCCGTTGCCCGGGGCCTCTAGCGTGGACGGCTCCCGGACCACGACGCGCGAGCACTCCTCGGGCGCGCCTCCGCCGGTGCGAGCGCGGGGGCTCGTCAAGCGCTATCGAGAGGTGCTCGCGGTCGACCACGTTGACTTGGATGTCCGTACCGGCGACGTTTACGGGTTCCTGGGCCCCAACGGCGCCGGCAAGACGACGACGCTGCGGATGGCACTCGGCCTGATCACCCCAACCGCAGGCACGGTCGAGCTGTTCGGTCGCGACCCGATGCGCGAGGGCGCTCGTGCACTCGAGGGCGTCGCCGGGTTCGTCGAGGCTCCACGCTTCTACCCCTACCTCACCGCCCGCAAGAACCTCGAACTGCTGGCCGCGCTCGACGGCGGCCAGGCGCGCGGGCGAATCGACGAGGTCCTGAACCTGGTCGAGCTCTCAGAACGCGCCAGACATCGTGTGGGCGGCTATTCGCACGGCATGCGCCAGCGACTCGGGATCGCGGCCGCGTTGCTGCGTCGCCCGCGCCTGCTCATCCTCGACGAGCCGGCGACAGGCTTGGACCCCGCTGGCATGCGCGACATGCGCATCCTCATCCGCCGCCTCGCCGGGGAAGGCATAACGGTGCTGCTCTCGAGCCACCAGCTGCCCGAGGTGCAGGAGCTGTGCGACCGGGTTGCGATCGTCGACCGCGGCCGGGTCGTGTACGAGGGTGCCCTGACCGACCTGCGCCGCCAGGGCGGAGCGGGCTACCGGCTGCGCAGCACCGACGACGAGCGTGCGCTCGAGGTGTTGCGCGCACAGGCCGGGATCGAGCACGCGGCGACGGGCGAGCACGGCCTTCGCTTCCAGGCAGAGGAGCGTGACGTGGGCGCGCTCTCGCTAGCCCTCGCGCGCGCTGAGGTCGGAATACTGGCGTTGACTCCCGAGCTCGCGACACTCGAGGATCTCTTCTTCCGCCTTACCGAGAGCGACGGTGGCGCCAGTGGCGCCAGCCTCGGCCCGAATGGGCTCTTCGGCGACGCGCCCATGGCGGACGGCAGGACCTCGCCAGCCGCGGGCGCGGACGGCAGGGGGGTTCACGCGTGAGCAGCGCGGTAGTCGCCTCGCAGCGCGAGCCGCCGGAGCTCGTGCACGCGCGCCGCCCACTGACGCTGACGGTCTGGCGCTGGGAGCTTCGCAAGCTCGTCTCTCAGAAGCGGACCTACCTCGGCTTCGGTCTGGCCATGATCTTTCCGCTCATCTTCGTCGTCGTTCAGAGCCTGCGCCACCACCACGACCACGGCGAAAACATCTTCGAGTCCCAGATCACGCAGTCGGGCCTTGCCACGCCGGTGCTAATGCTGCTGTTCCTGTCGGTCTTCATGCTGCCGCTGATAGCGAGCCTCGTGGCCGGCGACATCGTCGCCGCCGAGGACGGCAACGGCACGCTTAAGACGATCCTCACGCGCTCGGTTGACCGTGGCCAGGTGTTCGCCGCGAAGGTGCTCGCCGCGGTCACTTATGCGACGGCCGCCGTGTTCCTGTCCGCCGCGGTCGCAACCGGCGCCGGCGTGGCGGCATGGGGCTTCAAGCACATTGTCACCTACTCCGGCACGGTCGTGTCCGCGCAAGAAGGCCTCTTGCTCGTGTTCGCCGCCAACGCCTGCTATCTGATCCCGCTGCTTACCGTGGTGGCGCTCGGGGTGCTGCTGTCGGCCGCCACGCGGAACAGCACCGCCTCAGTGGTGGGCACGGTGGGCTTCACGATCCTTCTGTTCGTCGTCGCGCAGATCCCGGGGCTGGAAGGAATCCATCCGTACCTCTTGACCAATCAGTACGAGAGCTGGCACGGGCTGCTGCGCACGCCCACCGACTGGGCGCCGGTCTGGCACTCGCTGTGGGTCTGCGCCCTGTACGCGGTGCCGTCGCTGATCGCGGCCTACCTGGTGTTCCTCAGGCGCGACGTTGCCGGCGGCTAGCGCCGTGGGCCTCAGCTGCGAGGCCCGGCCTCAGTCGATCTCCTCTGGGCTCAGCCCGCCGGGAGCGCCTCAGCCGACCTCGGCCGCGAGCTTGACCTCTGAGAGCTCTACGTCGCCCATCAGGCGCCGCGCCTCGCGCGGTTCGATCATGCCGGCCCCGAGGCGGCCGGTGGACTCGGCGCCGCAGGCGACGCCGAGGCGCAGGCACTGGTCGAGCGCGCGACCCTCGTAGCGGGCGGCGAGGTATCCGGCCAGAAACGCATCGCCCGATCCGCGCCGCGCGATCGGCTCGCGCGGCTCGATGCGCGCCCGCTTCATGCGCGGGTGACCGTCGACGCGCACCTGCGCGAAGCACCCGTCGGGCACCGTCATGATCGTCTCGCGCGGCCCAAGCGCGGCGATCTCGCGTACGACCAGGGCGCGCTCGTCCTCGCCGGAGAACTCATGCCCGACGAGTTCCTCGGCCTCGAACACGTTGGGCGAGACGATGTCCGGCTCCGCACGTACGCCCTGCCGCAGAGGCTCCCCGTCGGTGTCGAGCACCGTCGTGACGTCCATCCGCTCGAGGTCGCGGATCAATCCCGCGTACAGGTCGGGCTCGACGTCGCTCGGAAGCGAGCCGGCGAACACGACGATCGCTGCCCCGCGCGCGAGGTACAGCAGCTTGTCGCGGAACAGCTCGACCTCGCGCTCGGAGACAGACGGGCCGCGTTCGTTGATCTCCGTCTGCTCGCCCTTGGTGGGGTCGAGCACCGAGGTGTTCGTACGCGACTCATCGCGGATGCGCACGAAGTCATTGAGGATCGACTCCTCGGTCAGCTTCTCCACGATGTGCGTCCCCGTGGTGCCGCCGGCGAAGCCGGTCGCGATCACGGGCTGGCCGAGCGTCTTCAGCGTGCGCGCGATGTTGACTCCCTTGCCCCCGGCCATCGTGCGCTGCTCGACCGTGCGGTGGCGGCGTCCCAGCTGAAAGCTGGGCACCGACAGCGACTTGTCGATTGCGGCGTTGAGCGTGACGGTGATGATCATCAAGGCAAGCGCATGACGCTGCGGCCGCTCGGCGGGGAGCCGAGCGGCGGGCAGTGCTTGGGGGCATGAGAAGGCTAGCGGACGCTCAGCCGCACGGAAGCGCTCAGCCATACCGCGCGCGTAGCGCGGTTGCTCAGGCGGTGTCGGCGACGGGAGGGTAAACCACCAACGCGGGGAAGTTCGGCTACTCGGTTGCCCTTTCGGGCGACGGCGCCACCGCGCTGGTTGGAGCGCCGGGTATCGAAGCGAACAACCAAGGGGAGGACGTCCCGATACGTCCGCGAACGTCGTCGTCGGACTGAACGATTTAGCGGCCTCCTCTCGAGCGGCTCACGGTCGGCGCCGGAGGCCGATGCGACCGCTTTCACGTGCTAGCAGTGGTCGGATCCCGTCTGCCTCCGACGACTGCTCATCGTCCAAGGCGGGCGTCTGCGGCTGGCCGGCGACGCGCTCGCAATTGCGCGAAAGGAGAGCGCCGCCCCTGACGCCGTGCGCGGCGAGCGGCGCTCTTCACGCGCTGATGCCAACGTATCCGGATTGGCTGGCTACGCGGGTCAGCCAGCTACGAATCTGCGGATAGGTCGATAGATCAAAGCCGCCCTCTCCGGCGACGTGCGTGTATGCGTAGAGCGCAATATCCGCGATGGTGTATCGCTCGGCGACTAAGAACTCGCGAGCAGCAAGGTGACGCTCCATCGCGTCGAGCGCGGCATACCCGCCGCTGAGCTTCGCCTCGACGTCTGCGTCCGCGGGATTGATGTGCGCGACCTCAGACCAGAAGCGAAGGACTGCGATGTACGGCTCGTGGCTGTATTGCTCGAAGAACATCCACTGCAACACCTGCGCACGCTCAAACTGGGCGTCGGGCAGATAGGGGGTGCCCTCCGCGAAGAACCAAAGGATCGCATTTGACTCGCCCAGCGAGCGACCATCATCAAGAACCACCGTCGGCACCCGCAGCCCCGGGTTCACGTCGCCGAGCAGCTCAAGACGGCCGGAACGGTCGATGACGTCGACGTTACGCCGCTCATAGCCAAGGCCAAGGTGGCTGAAAAGAAGACGCACCTTGTAGCAATTGCCCGAGACCCGCGAGTCGTACAGCAGCACATGGGCAACTTACTGAAGGCGCGCCGGCGCTCTCGCGGTGCGCGGGATCCGAGCGTCTCGACCGTGCCCAACCTCGCACTCGCTTGGGCGACTCGCGAGCACTGACGCGCGTCGACCGCAGACTTCCCGATTGCGCCGGGAAAGCAGGCGTGTGCCCGGCGTAAACCGACACACTCGAACGTCGTCCTGAGCGAGCGTCTGCGGTTCGACGACTGAGACGCTCGCAAGTTCGTCGCGGTGCCGCTGAAGCATGGGTCATGGCGCGCTGTAGGCGATGACGTAGCCGGTGGCGGGCGCGTAGCTCGCTCCACCGGCCGTCACGAACAGCTGGTGTTCTGCGATCGCGACGCCTGCGCTCGTGAGGTTGGCGACAGGCGCCCCCGCGTCCGAGCTCAGCGGCCGGCGCACCAGCGGCACTCCACTTGAGGCTTCGAAGCCGTCCAGGTTGGAGTCGCCGTCCACGGTCCACACCACGCCGTCTGCCTGGCTGACCGACTGGTAGTGGGTGCCGTCCGCGACCGGACTCACCCAGTTCGTCGCGCCGCTGGAGCGGGCGAGCGAGAACATGTCCCCGCCCGGCGTGGCGACGCCGTAGATCGAGCTCCCGTCGAACGCGGTCGAGTCGGCGTTGCAGGCGAAGCACGAGGGACCCACGATCGTGCTCCACACGGGGGTCATCGCCTTCGCGTCCGCGACGTGGTAGACGCCCGACTTCTGCAGGTCGCCGACGACCTTCGTTCCGGACGCGGTCGTGAAGAGATTCGCAGCAGCCCCGAAGTCGAGATCGAGCTGCCCGCAGATCGGGTCATCCAGCGGGTAGGGAACTTCTTCGTTGTTAGACGCTTCGCAGGCGGGCGAGTGGCTCAGTTCCTCGAGCGTCTGCGTGTACTGATCGACGTTGCCTTCGTAGGAGGCGACGATCTGGCCGAAGGTCGCGCGCAGGGGGTTCACGTCGATCTTTAGGATCGCGTCGGTCGTCTTGTACTGCTTTTCCTTGCTCGACGGGTTCCCCGCGCCCCAGTAGGCGTACTTCGTCTTGGGGTCGTACGCCGGCGTGCTCCACAGCCCGCCGCCGGCATAGCCTTCTTCCTGCGCGCTCTGCGGGATCGTCGGCGTCTCCTTTACGACTTCGCCGGTTTTCGCGTTGATCAGGGCGAAGCCGCCGCTCGCGGTCGGGTCTCCCTCCGGCGGCGACCAGCCGGCGAGGATGAAGCCGTTCGCGACGATCGGGCTAGAGTTGCTGTAGGAGCCGGCCTGCAGCGCGCTGCTCGTCAGCGGCGGCGCGAACGGCGCGCTCTTCCACACGACCGCGCCGGTCGATTTGTTGAGCGCGATCGCGTACGGAGCGGTGAACTCGTCCACCAGGTAGATCACGGCTTTCCCGAAGATCGCGGCGGCCCCGACGACCACGCCACCCGAGCCCGGGTTCGGCGCTTCGAGCTTGCGCTGCCAGACGACGTGGCCGCTGTGCGCGTCGAGCGCGTACGCGGTGCCGCCGAACGAGGCGACGAACACGCAGCCGTCGTAGACGACGGGCGTCGAGTTGAAGCCCGTTCCATCGCCAGTGGATTCCGTCGAGAACGCCCAGGTCGGCGCAAGGCCCAACACCGCGGACGGTCCCAGAGCCGTCTCTTCGGGCTGCGAGCGCGTGTTGGCGAGATCGTGTCCGTACATCGGCCACTCGCCACCACCAGTCGGCGCCGTCGTGCAGGGCGCCGACGCCGATGCCGACGACACGAACGAGACGACCGAGAGGCTAACGGCAAGGCACATGACGAGCGCGGGCTTGCGAGCGATCGCGTTCATTTGAATCTCCCTCCCGGACTTAGCTCGCCGCCCAGCGGCGTGTGGCTAGAAGCATTCCTTGTGTTCGAACTTTTCCCTATTGCAGTAGCGAACGATGGGGAAGTATTCGCTCATCCATAGCCGCACCTGTTCTTCGAAGAGCACGCCGCGGATGTAGTCGAGCCCGTCGTTTTCACTCATTAGGGGATAGAAGTACGGTGACTGTGGATAGGTGACCGGGTTGGGGTCGATCTGGCGCATGTTGATGTCGGCGCCGCCGCCCGGCCATGGCATCCAGTTGTGCCACGGTTTGCCTTCGATGACCGGCCGTTGCGAGGGGTCGGAGATGACGAGCATGGCGTAGCCGTCTTTGCCGATCTTGAACTGCCTGTCCATCATGCACGCCTGCGTGATGTTGACGGGGGAGACGAACTGCGCGTCACACCAGCTCCAATAGCGCACCTGCTCTTTTCCGGTCGCGGGTTTGAACGGCTGCTGCTGGAAGGTTGGCGCCCTGAAGCGGATAGCGACGAACCGCCCATAGATTTCGCCGAACGGCCTGATGTACAGGTACGGCGTCTTGGAGTTGAAGTAGGCGCCCTGGTAGCCGTTGCTCGCCGGACGGAGCAGGTTCACGTACGGTGGGTTGCGCGGCACCTCGTCAGTAGGGACGTCGAATTCTTTCTCCATCGGCGAGAGCGTCGGGTCGGAGAAACGTTCGGAGAGGATCTGGTTGAGCGTGAGGATCGTCGTGTGGTTGAGGCTCGTGTCTTTGATCGCCTGGCAGACTTCGGTTTCGCCCTGGAACGGGTTGGTTTCGGGGTTGTCGACGACCCACGAGAGGTGCGGCAGTTCGACGTCGCCTTCGGGGGTACCCGGCGCCGCGTACACGCGGTAGAGCAGCCCGTCGACGGGCGAGTGGTCGAGGCCGCCGTAGTTGGGGTTCTCGCGGTAGCCCGAGTAGAGGATGTTGGGGTGCGGGTTCTTGCGTTCCGCGGGCGGGGTCATGCTCACGTCGACCGTGTAGCGCTGGCCGAAGACGTACTTGTGCCCCGGCGCGAGCGGGTTGACCGAGCCGGGGTCGGGTTCGATTTCGCTGTCGTCGAGGACGCCCTGGCTCGCGAGCGCCTCGTTGTAGCTCTCGAACGAGAACCAGCGCGCGCGGGGGTAGATCCCTTTGAAGCGGAAGTGCCCGCCGGGAAGGTCGCTCGGGACGAACACGATCGCGTAGTAGGCATCGCGATCGACCAGGTACTGGCCGCTATAGCGGCCTGCGTGCGTTTCGTCCGGTCCGTACGTGCAGCTGCGCACGTCGATTTCGGCGCCCTTCGGCAGTGAGGAGAGCGCACCGGCGCCCGCGGGCGCGGCACCAGCTCCGAGCAGCGCCAATCCACCCACGACCAGCGCCAACAACCTCGCGGCGCCTCGCGACCAAAACCCTCGCATCGAACTAGCTCCTTCCTCCACAACTGCTTCCTTCACACATCAACTGGGAGCGGGTTACCCGCAGTAAGACCTGCCAAAACACAAATTTCGTAAATGTCCACCTACCGACAGACGGCGAATTCGTCCTCGGCGCTACGATGCCGCTATGAGCACCACCCCCGCGATCTCCAATCTCGAGCCGAGCGTGGACCTCGGTTGGTCGATCGCGCTCGCGGCGGCGCGTGCGACGGACCCCGCGCTGACTCGCACGACCCCCACACCCGCGGCCGCATTCAGGGCCGCCCGACGCATGTACCTGCGCGGCCAGCGCGTCGACATGCAGGCCCTGGCCACCGAGCTCGGCATCTCCCGGACAACGCTCTACAGGTGGACCGGCCAACGCGAGCAGCTGCTCAGCGACATCCTCTGGTCCCTATCCGACGACATCTTCGAGCAGGCAAAGCGCGACCACCCCAAGCACACCGGCACCAAACGCCTGCTCGCGATCTTCCGCCAGCACGTCGGCGCGCTCGTCGAAGCCGAGCCGCTACACACCTTCCTGCGACAGGAGACGCAGGCAGCCCTGCGCATACTCACCTCCCCGACCGCCGGCGTCCAATCACGCACCGTCTCGAAGCTCGCCGAGCTCTACCGCGAAGAGGTACAAGCCGGCGCCTTCCGCCCCAGGATCGACCCCGACACGCTCGCCTACGCCGTCGTCCGCGTTACCGAGGGGTTCATCTACAACGACGCGCTGCTCACGATCGAACCCGAGGTGGAGCGCGCCGCAAAGATCGTCAGCCTCCTGCTCGAGTAGCGCAAACTTCTACGCTCCGGTCTGACGCGCTCCCTGCTCTCATCGTCCTTCGGGCGCGACACCCACGGGCCGGCGTCAACGCGCGCCCTTTCGGGCGCGTTCGACATCGGCGCGCACGCGGCAGCCGGCGAGGTGATCGTTCACCAGGCCGCACGCCTGCATGAGCGCGTAGACCGTCGTCGGGCCGACGAAGCGAAAGCCACGACGCTTGAGCTCCTTCGAGAGCGCGGTCGACTCGGTCGTGAGCGGGGCAACGTCGTTCCAGGACCGCGGCGCCTTCGCGCGGCCGGTCGGCGCGTGGTCCCAGACCAGCTCGGGCAGCGGCTTCGGTCCGTCGCGCAGCTCGACCGTCGCCTTGGCGTTCGCGATCGCCGCCTCGACCTTCAGCCGGTTGCGGACGATGCCCGCGTCAGCGAGCAGGCGCGCGACGTCGCCCTTGCCGAACCGCGCGACCCGCTCGGCGTCGAAGTCCGCAAACGCCGTGCGGAACGCGTCGCGCTTGCGCAGGATCGTGATCCAGGCCAGCCCGCTCTGGAACGCCTCGAGGCACAGCTTCTCGTACAGCCCGCGCTCGTCGTGCACGGGCCGCCCCCACTCCTCGTCGTGGTAGCGCTCGTACAGCGGGTCGCCTGCGCCGAAGCAGATCATCCCGCCCAGCCTTGCAGACCGGGGATGATCGACCCCAGCTCGGCGTTCGGCGGCAGGGCGCCAAGGCCGAGGAGCACCGCGACCATGGCAGCGAGTCAGGCCGCGGGGCCGTCGCCGACGCTGAGCTCGGCCACGCTCCAGGCGACTTCGCTGCCGGCTTCGCCCATTCCGGGCATGGGCCAACACGGGAAGCGGCGCGCCGCCCAGCGACGGCCGACGCGCCATTCCAGGCCCAAAGGTGCTTGGACGCTGCGAGGGGTTAGGCGATGCACGGTTGCGAGCGCTGCCTGTCGGGCGCCTTACAGAACGGCCTGCACGTGTCCGCACTGGCTCACGGCGTAGTGGAGAGCACAGTACGTCTGCGCACGCCACTTGGCGCGGAGTTCGCTGGCGTAGTGGGCGATTGCTTCCACAGCTGCCGCACCGTGCTTGCCGGCGATGATGTGGCGCGTGATCTGGTTGGACAGGAGGTTCACCCGCTCTCGGAACAGAAGATCAGCCACAGTCTCCCCCGAGCTGCGGAGAAAGGCCCTGAATTCCCCGCGCTTGGGGAACTGCTCGCGGCGTATGCGATCGAACTTGCGGCGCACGCTCGCAGCGGAGACTTCGACGCCAAGGTCCCGCGCTTCACCGATCACCCAGTATGAGGAGATTAGGAAGCCCATGACCTCCTTGACCAGCGCACGCGCGTGGGGATGGTGTTTGCGGCGAGGGCCCGCGGCTCGCCTTGCGATGTGCTCCCAGTGGCGGAACTGCGATGCGGTGATCGGCTGGGATCCGACGCACGCGACGAGCCGCCCTGACGCCGACTCAGCGGAGCCCGGTGCGATCGGTGCGGTGGTCGCCGGTGCCGGCGGTGGCGGCGGTGGGCAGGTTTCCACCGCGGTCGTCTGCGCCGGTGCCGACGCCGCAACCGCGAGACAAACGCCCGTGCAGGCGACCATGAGGCGGACGTACGATGGTTGTCTGGCTCGTGATCGCATGCGACGTCTGCCAGTACACGTCATGGTCAGCCTTCCTCCGCCTCGGATCCGCTCCAACCGGTGGCGCGAAGTCGCACGCGTAGGAGCGCGACGTCGACGCCCATGCTTGACAGGACCATCTCTAGGTTCCCGTCCGACAGAAGGGCTTCTAGCAGGTCCTCGAACACCACTGTCGTCCGTCCTGCATTGCGAGCGCGGGCGACAGCCGAGTCCCAGATCTCGCGTGCGCGCGGATCTAGGGTTGCTTCGTCAAGCGGCTGCTCGCGTGCTGGTCGGGCGCGGCGGACCCGCTCGGCGACCGACCGCTCCTGCCTAACGCGAAGTGCCTCGTCACGCAGCGTGTCAATATCCACGCCGAGCTCGTCGATGATCTGCGCCGTAACGTCGGGCAAGGCCTCCTTCGATCGCAGCAGGGCCAAGAGCAGGTGCTCGCTATCGATGGAGGTGTCGCCGAGGCGTTGCGCTTCACGCAGCGAGAACTGGAAAACCTGCTTCGCACGAGGCGTGAACGGGATCGAGCCCGAGCGCATCTCCTCCTGGCCCTCGCCGAGGAGTCGCACGACCTGCTGTCGAACCCGCTCGAGCGTGAGGCCAGCCTCCGCGAGCACGGTCGGAGCGACTCCGTCCTTTAGGGCCGCCATCCCGAGCAGCAGGTGCTCAGAGCCGACCTCGTTGTGCTTCAGGGCCCGCGATTCCTCCATCGCCAGCACGACCATCTGGCGGGCCTGTTCAGTGAAGCGCTCGAACACGGAGTCTTGGCTGCTCTCACACGCCGCCTACCGTGGAGCGGCCCGGAAACCTTCTCGCTCCCTCGCGATCGCCGCATTGTCCAGAACCTCGGCGATCCGCCATGGGTGGGCATCATCGTTCGTCAGCTCCATGCGCCAGCGCAGGGTGAACGAGGTCTCGATC
The DNA here is from genome assembly GCA_005884115.1 of Actinomycetota bacterium. GTDB lineage: Bacteria > Actinomycetota > Thermoleophilia > Solirubrobacterales > Solirubrobacteraceae > Palsa-744. The sequence goes on along the minus strand of VAXW01000005.1, from coordinate 788,600 downwards.
GAACGATCGCCTGAGAGAACCGTCGTGGTCGTGCGGTCTTCCACGTAGCGGCGCCCGCTCGCACGCAGCTCGACCGTCATCGTCGGCGGCTTGGCGTGGGGATCGAGCCCGACGATCGTGACCGAACGTAGGCGAGGACCGCGGACGACGAGGCGACGCTCGCATGTGGGATCGTCCGGATAGAGGAGCTCCTGTACCGCGGCTCTACTCGCGACTGCGTTTAGCCAGACGTCCTCGCCGTCGATCGCCTCGGTCCATGCGGCCACGGCGTAATCGACCTCGGATTCGAGCACGCGCGGGGCAAAGCGGTCGTCGACGAGCGATATGTCCAGAGCAGCGGCGCGCGCATCCCCAGCGAACGTCGCACCCACAATCTCTGCCATCTGTCGGTTGTCCAGGCTTGCCGCTGCGGCCTGCTCCACTGTGGCCTCGCGTTGCAGCGCCTTCGTATCCGCCCAGGGGGAGGGGAGGATCTCCTCGCTGAGCTCGTGCAGGCCCTCGCGGTGCTGCTCGATCGACAGAAGCACCCAGTGCGGGCCTGAAACGCCGAGCGTCCAGTACTCGCAGATGTGGTGGGTGTCACTGACGCTGTGCAATCGGTGGATCGTGTTCCCATTAGGGTCGATGACCACGTCGCGAACCCGCGCGGTGATCCGGACCACGACGCGCTTGGCGCTGTCGTCGGCAGCGTTGCGTAGGCCGACGTATTCGGCGTGGACCGGGCCCTCGATCTCGATCTGGTTGTTCCAGCCCCGGCTCGCGAAGCCCTTCAGCCGCAGCTCCCACTCGGCCATCAGATCCTTGCCGACAAGCCGGGCAAGCTGAGCGCGATCGTCCGCGCTCCACGCGGTCTGAATCGCGCGAAATAGCGCCTCTGCCTCGGTGCTGACCATGTCCGGCGCAAAGCGTGGATCCATCTCCGAGGCCTCCGCCGCAGCGAGCCTGACCCTCTGCCTGCGCGGGCCCAGACGTCGCCGCTCGAGCGCCAGATCGACTGGCCACATAAGCACGCCCTTGAGCACGCGGATGAGCCGCCCAGCCGAGCGCGGCTCGCGGTTCTCAGTGCGCCTGCCGGCTCGCCACTGCCGTGCACCACCCATCAACAGGTAGAGGGAGACCAACGCGATCAGCAGCACAAGCAATGCGCCGATGCCGCTAGCTTCTCCTCCGCCGCCATATCCGCCGCCGAAGCCGCCTCCGCCACCGCCGAAGCCACCCCCACCCCCGCCCACACCGCCGCCGCCACCGCCGAACCCTCCGGCACCGCCGCCGGCCAAGGCCAGCGAAGCGGACGGCACAGTAAGCGCTGCGAGCACGGCCGAGATGCAGCTGAGCCCAAGCCGCCACAAGCGCCCCGCTCGACCGATGCCCATGACTACCGACCCGATGTGAGGCCGAGCAGAAGGACGTCTTGCCTTCTGCGCTCGCGTGCTCTCCGCCAAAAGTTGGACAGCGCGGCAGGAAGTCCGAGGATCAATGGCCGGAGCAGCCATTTCGCCGGGCCATGCACGTCGGCGGCTGTTGCGACAACGCCCCTGATGCCACTCGCGAAGGCAATCGGACGCGAGTACTTGCTCGCGGCACTCTCCTCTGTGCGCTTGTACCGCGCTGACGGCTGTTCGCCGAATGGCCCGCCCGGATGCTTCGGCAGGCTGAAGAGTTCAAGCTCCCCCGCATCCTCATCTTCGCCACCTCGACCCCCTCGTTGCCTCTCTGCTCGCCTCGCCGGGCGCCACGCCGCGTGCACATCGCCCCGCCTTCGAAATCGTACTCCCCCCCTCCCCACTCCAGTCTCTCCCTCTCACACTCCCACCTCTTGATCACACCCCTCTCCTACCTGGCCAGCAACCGCTGGTGACCGCAACCTGGAGCGGACTCGGAGTCCGTGCTGGAGTCCACGGGCGAATCCGGCGTAAGCAGGGAGGAGGCGCTGCTTAGCCGCCCGGGCCGCCTGTTCGATAGTGAACGGCCTGGTCACGATCAGTGGCTTGGCGCCTTTGGCAGTGAAGCGGCCCTCGGCCGTGAGGCGAATCGCCGTAGCGAGAAGTTCTCTGCCCTTGGCGGTCAGACGCACCCAGACACCTGTGGGCGGAGCATCCGGCAAACCTCATGAACCGTGACAGAGCAGCCGATGCATGACGGGATGTCAACGGCGAGGGACCCGAAACCTCAGCTGCCCGACTACCCGCGGTTTGGCGGCGATCACGCCGATGCGAGCAGAGCCGCATTTCGCGTTATGGGCGCAGGACTTGACCCCGACACGATCACGCGAGCGACGGGCCTATCACCCCATCTAGCGCATCGCAAGGGCCAAGCACGACCGGCTTCACCCACCAGCGGCACAACCTACCCACCCTGGCCGAGCGGCATTTGGCTGCTCAGCTCCAGCATGGGCCTGCCGGAACCTGGAAATGATCTCGACGACCACCTGAGTTGGCTGCTTGACCTCCTGGAGCCTGGCGCCGACAGGCTGCGACAGCTCATGGCCGAGCAAGCACTCACCGCGGACTTCTGCTGCGGATATTTCAAGGCCCAGTCGAATAGCAGCGTCAGGCTACGTGCGAGAACCCTAGGTCGCGTGGCTGCTCTTGGCGCGGACCTGGTCTTCGAGATCTACGGCGAGGGTGCCGACCGGGAGCTCGCATACTGGCTCAACGCAGGACCTGGTGCATGACGGCCAGCGACCGCCCCGGCGTCAACTAGGGCCTCCTTGTCAGCCGCTCAGCGTCCAGGCCGCATCGCGCAGCCTCTCCGCCTCCGCGCGCGCCGCGCCGGCCGGGTCGCCGCCGCCTACGAGGTGCGCATCGACGATGCTCCTCGAGGCCGCGATCAAGCCTCCCGCGCGACCCGGGAGGAAGGCTGCTGCAAGGCTCTCCACGCGCCCCCCCTGTGCGCCCACGCCGGGCAGCAGGAACGGCGCGCTGCTCATCAGCTCGCGGGCTCGCTCGAGGTGCTGCGGCTGCGTCGCGCCGATCACGGCGCCCACGTCGCTTAGGCCGCCAGCCCCTGTGCCGGCCTCGCCGTGCTCGGCAACCAGGCGCGCGATCCGCTCCCACACCGCGCCGCCGTCGCGAAGTTCCAGATCCTGGATGTCGGCGGCGCCCGGGTTCGATGTGCGCACGAGCACGAGCACGCCCCGCCCAGCCGCGCGCGCCATCGATACGAACGGCTCGACGCCGTCGCTGCCGAGGAGCGGGTTGACCGTGACGAGATCCGCGCCCAGGCCCGGCACGCCGCCGAACGGCGTATCAAGCTCGCCGCTCAGGGCGCGCGCGTAGGCTCGCGCGGTCATCTCGATGTCGCCGCGCTTGCCGTCGGCGATCACCAGCAGCCCGCGCCCGCGCGCGTGCTCCACGGCGGCGGCCAGCGCGGCCCAGCCGGCCGCGCCCAGCACCTCGAAGCGGGCGAGCTGGAACTTGACCGCGACGCACGCCTCGGCCGTCGCGTCGATCACCTCGCGGCAATGCCGCAGCACCGCCGCGGCGGCCTGCTCGGCGGCGGAGCGCTCTGCGCGCGTCTCGGGCTGGGCGGCCTGCCACAGCGCCTGAGGATCGGGATCAAGGCCGAGCACGACCTGCGACTCGCGCTCGGCCACGCGCGCGGCGAGGGTGTCGCCGAAGCTCCTCTGCAGGTTCAGCTACCTCTCACCGCGCTCTTCAAGGCGCTGCCGGCGGTGAAGCGCGGCACGCGCGAGGCCGCGATCTGAATGCGTTCGCCCGTGCGCGGGTTTACGCCCTGGCGGGCGGAGCGCTCGGACACTCCAAACTTGCCGAATCCCGTGACCGTGACGTCGCGGCCGCGGCGCAGCGCGTCTTCGACGGTGGCGATGATGGCGTCGACCGCACGCCCCGCATCGGCCTTGGTGAGCGCGGCGCGATCTGCGACCTGCTCGACAAGCTCAGACTTCTTCACGTCGTCCTCCTCTGTTCGTTGAGAGTGGTCGGATGACGCTAACACCGCACGCGGACGCCGGGCTCGCAACAATGCGCCGATGGGCGTGACGCGCATCGCCTGGCTGGTGACGGTGCTGGTCGCGCTCCTCACCGCCCTCCTGCTGCTGCTCGCAGGCTACAACGGCTACGCCGGACTGGGCCTCGCGGTGGCCGCGTCGGCAGCCATCAATCTCCGCTAAGAGTCCTCGCCGAGAAGCCATGCCGCGAGCGCGCGGGCAGCTCGGCCGCGGTGGCTGATGGCGTCCTTCTGCGCTTCCGTCAGCTCCGCCATCGTCAGCTCACCGGGCCCGTCGTCGGGAAGGAAGATCGGGTCGTAGCCGAAGCCGCGAGTGCCCTGCGGGGCCGACGCCATGCGCCCCGCGCAGGAGCCCTCGAACAGCCGCTGCACGCCGCGCGCAGGATCGACATATGCGAGCGCGCAGCGGTAGTGCAGCCTGCTGCCGGCGGGCGCCTCGCGCACCAGCTTGCGCAGGTTCTCATCGTCGCTGGCATGCTCGCCCGCGTAGCGCGCCGAGCGAACCCCCGGGCGGCCGCCGAGAGCCGCGGCCTCGATTCCGGAGTCGTCGGCGATCGTCGCCCTGCCCGTCGCCGACGCGGCCGCGCGCGCCTTCAGCAGGGCATTCTCCGCAAACGTCTCGCCGCCCTCCGGCGGCAGCGCGACCGCGGCCGGCAGAAGATCGAGCTCGCAGCGCTCAGAGGCGTCCGCGCGCGCGAGCAGCCGCGCGAACTCGCGGCGCTTGTGCTCGTTTCGGGTGGCGAGCAGCAGCCTCAAGCGGGCGGCGATCCGCGGTCCTCGGCCTGCGCGATCACCGCACCGGCGATGACCTGGTCCTGAAGCGCGCGCAGCTGCTCGATGCCGGCGGCGGCGAGCATCAGCAGCTCATCCAGGTGGGCGCGCGATAGCGGCGTGCGCTCGGCCGTCGCCTGCACCTCGATCAGGCCGCCCTCGCCGCTCATCACGACGTTCGCGTCTACCTCGGCGTTGGAGTCCTCGCCGTAGTCGAGGTCGAGCAGCGCAGCGCCGCCGACGACCCCGCACGAGACAGCCGCCACCGAGCCCGTCAGGGGCGAGCGCTCCAGGCGCCCGTCGGCCGCCATGGCCGCGCATGCCAGCGAGAGGGCCACGTAGGCGCCGGTGATCGACGCGCAGCGCGTGCCACCGTCGGCCTGCAGCACGTCGCAATCCAGATACACGGTGCGTTCGCCGAGCGCGTTGAAGTCGACGACCACGCGCAGGCTGCGCCCGACCAGGCGCTGGATCTCGACGGTGCGGCCGTCGGGGCGCCCGCGCGTGACGTCCCGCTGCCTGCGCTCCCCCGTCGACGCCGGCAGCATGCCGTACTCCGCCGTCAGCCAGCCACCGCCCCGGCCAGCCATCCAGCGCGGCACGCCCTCCTGCACCGATGCCGTGCAGATCACGCGCGTCTCGCCCACCGAGATCAGCGCCGAGCCTGTCGCCGTGCGTACGAACCCCGGCTCGATCGCCGTCGGGCGCAGCTCGTCGGCTGCACGTCCGTGGCTGCGCGTGCTCACGCGACCGCTTCGGCCTCGGCCAGCTCGACGTGCTCGACTACGCCGAGCGGCATCTGCAGAAAACGGGTGCCCAGCTCGTGGAAGGCGTCTGTGTCGCCGGTGCACAGAAAGCGATACGCCCCCTCGCCAGAGCGCGGGTTGCCGAGCTCGCGCGTGCTCAGGACGTGCTCGACCTGCCGCGCAAGCGCCGCGCCCGAGCTGACCAGCACGACCTCCGGGCCCAGCAGCCTCTGCAGCAGCGGCCGGATGAGCGGGTAGTGGGTGCACCCGAGGATGACCGTGTCGACGCGCGCCTCCCGCAGCGGAGCGCAGGCGCTTCGCACCGTCTCGGTGGCGCGCGCGTCGAACTGCTCTCCGGCCTGGATGATGCCGGCGAGCGCCGCGCAGGGGACAGAGTGAAGCGTCACGTAGGGGTCAATCGTCCCCACCGCCTCCGTGTAGGCGCCGCTCGCGACAGTGGTGGGCGTCGCGAGCAGTCCGATGCGGCCGTTGCGGGTGGCGGCCACGGCCTGAAAGGCCTCGGGCCGCACCACCCCGAGGACCTCGACGCCGAGCGTCGTCTCCATCATCCGCCGGGACAGCGCCGGGAGCGCGGCCGCGGTCGCCGAGTTGCACGCGACGACGATCAGCTTGGTGCCTCGGCGCAAGAGCTCGACCGCGATCTCGCTCGAGAAGCGCTCGAGCTCCTCGGGCGAGCGCTCGCCGTAGGGGAAGCGCGCGGTGTCGCCCAGATAGACGTAGTCCTCGTGCGGAAGCTGCACCAGCAGCTCGTGCAACACGGTCAGTCCTCCCACGCCCGAGTCGAACACGCCGATCGGCCGCTCGCTGGGCCGGGATGTGCGTGTGCCCGCGCTCGCCACGCGGGCCATCATTCCAGAGCGCTACGGTCGGGGGAACGTGCGCGCTCTCGTGGTGTCGAACATGCTGCCTGACGCCCTTCACCCCGAGCGCGGGCGCTTCGTGCGCGACCAGGTCGCAGCGCTGAAGCAGCTCGAGGGACTGGAGGTCGAGCTGTTCGAGTTCCCGCCTGGGGCTCGCGGGCTGGCGCGCGCGTCGCTTCAGCTCGCCGGCCGCTTTCGCGTTCCGCGCGGGCGCCGGCGACGCGCCGAGGCACCGATCGACGTCGTTCACGCTCATTTCGGGCTCACCGCCTGGCCCGCGCTGGCAGTGCCGGCACGGGTGCGCGCTCTTACCGTCCATGGCAGCGATCTCAGCCACCCTCGCACGCGCCTTGCCACGCGCGCGGCTCTGCCCTCGATCGACGTTCTGGCCGCGGTCTCAGAGCAGCTCCTCAACGCCCTCCCCGGGCGCTCCTGGAGGGAGCGCGCGCTGGTGCTTCCATGTGGAGTCGACCTCGGGCGCTTCGGTTCTGAGGCGCGGGCGTCTGCGAGGGCAGAGCTCGGCCTGGACCCAGCGGGGCCATACCTGCTGTTCCCGGCCGACCCAGCCAGGAGCGAGAAGCGCCACGATCGCGCGCTCTCGCTGGCGCGCGCCGCGGGAGTCGAGCTGCTGACGCTGGGTGGCGTGCCTCCGGCGAGAGTCGCGCTCTGGATCAACGCCGCCAACTGCGTGCTCGTGCCTTCCGAGCGCGAGGGCTTCGGGCTGTCGGTGCTCGAGGCGCTCGCCTGCGATGTGCCCGTCCTCGCCACGCCGGTCGGCATCCACGTGCAGGTCCTCGAAGGCATCGGCGGCACTCTCTGCGCTCCGTTCGAGACCTCTCGCTGGCAAGCCGCTCTCGCCGCGCACCTGCAGGCGGCCGACCCTCGCGTCGACGGGCGCGCCCGCGCAGAGCAGTTCTCCGCGCTGAAGATGGCCGAGCGCGTGGCCGGCGCATGGCGCGCGGCGCTCGATCACGGTGGGTAGCATGCGCCGCAGTGGATCAACCCTCCACCACCACCAGTGCGACGGCGCCGGAGCCGGAGCCGGCGCAGCCTGAGGGCAGCACCGGTGCCGCCTCGACAGCGTCCGCCGGCTCTGTCGGCTTCCTCGCGCGCGGGCGCGTTCGCCGCCGCGCGCGCTTCCTGCGCAAGGCTCGCGAGCTCGCCTATCGGGACCTCGGCGGCCTGGTCTTCAACCTGCACCGCTTCGGCAAGCGCAACGACGCGCTCGTGCTCGCGAAGCTCTCGACGATCGCCCGCATCGACGGCGAGCTGCGGGGGCTCGAATCCGCGCTCGGCGAGAGCAGGCGCGTCACCGTCCTGCGCGAGGCCGGCGTGACGGCGTGCCCGCGCTGCGCAGCGATCCACAGCTCCGAAGACCGCTTCTGCCCAAGCTGCGGGCTGCCGCTGACGGGCCGCGCAGATCTGCCGATCGCGACCGCGGCCGGGCAGACGCCCGCTGTGACAGCGGCGAGAGCTTCGACGATTGCGGGCACGCCGCCAGTTGCACCTGTCCCGGCTGCTGCCGAGAGCTCGCCTGGCGCGGAGGCCCCGAGCGGCACGGCCGCGCCGGCGCCCGGGGCTGCGAGCGAGCCCGCTGACGCCGCCGCGGGCACACCGGCTGATGCTGACGCCGCCACGGGCACGCCGGCCGCTGCTCCGCCCGTCGAGCAGACACATGCCGCCGGGGACGCGCAAGCTCGCGACACCGCTGCCGCCGGAAGGTCCCCGCGGCCACCCCGCCGCACGCGCCCTGGCGCCGGGCCGGGAGCCGGGCCCGATCCCGCGGCCGCGGCGCCCGATGAGCCTCCGGCGACGGCCGTGCACTCGAGCGCCCGCGCGCCAGCGGCCGGCACACGGCCGCTCAGCAGCGAGGAGGAACCGACCGAGATCGTTCCGCCGGCCGCGGCGGACAAGTGAGCGTCGCGACCCCGCCCTCGGCGCCCCCACCCGCGCCCGTGTCCGAAGCCTGCCCGGTGTGCGGCTCACCGCTTCAACGCGAGCAGGACTGGTGTCTATCCTGCGGCGCCGCCGCGCGCACGCGGCTGGCCGCGACGCCCAACTGGAGGGCGCCGACGGCCACGGTGGCGATCATCGCCGCGCTCGCGCTCGGGGTGCTGGTTGCCGCCCTCGTGGAGCTCGCAGGGAGCTCCACCACCACCTACTCTCGCCCCGCCGCCGGCCTCAGCAGCCCGCGGGCGGGGCTGCCAACGCAGAGCGCTACTGGCGGCGCGACATCACCGCCAGCAACCCCGACGGCACCCACGCAGACTTCGACAGCCACCGCGCCCGCAACCGGGGCGCCGGCCACTCCGACGACGACGGCGCCGGCAGGCGGCGCAACGGCACCGGGCAGGGGCGCGAGTGGCGCAACAGGCGCCGGCACCACGGGCACGACGAATCCAGCCGCGCCGAGCAGCTCGGGCGGTTCCACCGCGCGCACCGGCAAATAGCGTCGGGCGGCGACGCACCATGCGCGCCGCTGGGCGCGCCGCAGGCGCGCGACGCGCGGCGTTACTCCGGCGCCGCGCGGGAGATAGGTTTCCGTGATGCCAGCGCGCGCAGCGGCGGGGCCCCGCGAGGCCGACATCGCCGTTGTAGGCGCGGGCGGCGCCGGGCTCTACGCGACTCTGTGCGCCGCCCGAGCAGGCGCGCGCGCGGTGCTCATCTCAGCGACGCCGCTCGCGCAGACCGCCAGCTACTGGGCGCAGGGCGGACTGGCCGCCGCGCTGGCGGCAGATGACAGCGCGCAGCAGCACCTCAGCGACACCGAACACGCCGGGCGAGGGCTCGTCAGGACGTCGGCTGCCGAGGTGCTGGCCCGCGAGGCTCCCGAGTGCGTCAGCGACCTACAGGCTCTCGGGGTCCGCTTCGACGCGGATCGCTTCGGGCGGCTTGCGCTCGGCCTCGAGGGAGGGCACTCGGTCCGTCGCGTCGTGCACGCCGGCGGTAGCGCGACAGGCAGGCGACTGGTACGCCAGCTGTCCGCGCTCGCGGTGAAAGAGCAGCTGGTCAGCGTGCTCGAGAACACGCGAGCTCGCTCGCTGTGGCTGCTCGAGGACCGCTGCCGCGGCGTGCTCTGCGACGACGGCGAGCTGGTAGCCGCGCGCGCCGTCGTGATCGCGACGGGCGGCGCCGCCGCGCTGTGGGCGCGCACCACCAACCCACCAGGCTCGCAGGGCGTCGGGCTGCTGCTCGCGCACGCCGCCGGAGCATCGCTGGCCGACCTCGAGCTGCTGCAGTTCCACCCCACCGCCGTCGTGGGCGTGCGCGGGCGTGAGGGCTTCCTCATCACCGAGGCGATCCGCGGCGAGGGCGCCACGCTGCACGATGCCTCAGGAGAGCGATTCGTGGACGAGCTCGCACCGCGCGATGAGGTCTCAAGGGCGATCCAAGCGCGCCTGCTCCAGTCCGGCCAGGCATCCGTGGGCCTCGACATGCGCGCGATCGATCCCGCCCTCTTCCCCAACGTGGTCACGGCGTTGCGCCAAGCCGGCCTCGATCCCACGCGCGAGCTCATCCCGGTTGCGCCCGCCGCGCACTACATGATGGGCGGCATCGTCGTCGACCTGCACGCCCACTCGGCGATCGCGGGGCTGTACGCGGTCGGCGAGGCGTCGAGCACCGGTCTGCACGGCGCCAACCGGCTCGCGTCCAACTCGCTCAGCGAGTGCTTCGTGTTCGCGCGCCGCGCCGTCGCGCACGCGCTCGCCCAGCCGCCCCCAGCGCCTCGGCGCCCGAGCGAGCGCCAGCTTGAAGAGCTGCTGGCCTCGCCCCCTCCGCCTGCCGCCACCGAGACCACGCGTGCGGCGCTGTGGCGCCACGCAGGCATCGAGCGCAGCGGCGAGGGTCTTTCCAGCTTGCTCGAGGATCCGCATCCGCTCGCGCGGCTCATCGCCCGCTGCGCGCTCGAGCGCCGGGAGAGCAGGGGCGCGCACACGCGCTGCGACTACCCCGAGCTCGACCCCTCGCTCGATCGCCGCCACGTCGTCGTGGACGGCGGCGGGGACCTCGGCTGGCAGCGCTGGGACTGAGCGGCGCGACCACTCGCCGGCCCGCGGCAGCGTGGCCGGCCCTTAAAAGTGGTTCGGGCGAGAAATTTATGCCTGGGCTTTATGTAGGTCCTTTCTAATAGGAGAAGTGTTAGGGGTCCTTGAAGCCCACGGCGCGGGGGGCGTCGGGGAAGGGATCGATGACGTTTGGAGTCTCGGGGAACGCGGGTGTGCTCCAAATGAAAGTGAGGTTCAGAGGTAGGAGCATGTACCAGTTCAGTCGAGCCATCTACAGGGAGCTCGCATCCCAGATCACCCCGCCGCGGCCCGGCGAGAACGCGACCGAGAGCCACGCCGCCGTGCTGCGGGCGTGCGAGGCCGCGATCACGCGGCTTGCGACCGACCGCCACTACTTTGCGCATCCGGCGCGCACTTTGTTCTGCGACATCCGCGGCTACTTCCCGATGTCGGCCCAGTCGCGAGTGCTCGGTGTCGTCTCGCGCTACATCGACTACGCACAGCGCTTCGTCGCCAAGCACCCGCTCGAGGGCTACACCGCGATGAGCGGCGCGCCGCCGCGCTGCCGCGCGACCACCCGCAAGGGGACAGCCTGCCAGCGCGTGCCGCTCGCGCACAACGGCTACTGCCCCTCCCACCAGCACCTGGCCGACACGGAGGACCGCGAGCTGGCCGCCACGGAGGACCGCGAGCTCGCCGCTGCATGAGCCTTACGTAGGCTTCGAGGAGTGCTTCTTGGAGTCGACGTCGGCGGGACCTTCACCGACGCGGTCCTCGTCGGCGCGGACTCCGCCGTCTTCAGCGCCAAGGTAGCTTCGACGCCTGACGAGCAGTCCGTGGGGGTGCTCGACGCCGTGCGCCTCGTGCTCGAGCGCGCCGGCGCCCGCGCCGGGGACGTCGAGCTGTTCGCGCACGGCATGACAGTCGCGACCAACGCACTGCTCGAGGGCCGGGCCGCCCGCACCGCGCTGATCGCCACCGAGGGCTTCACCGACGTGCTCGAGCTCGCCCGCCAGGCGCGCCCCAGCCTGTACGAGCTGTGCCGCTCGCCTCCTGCGCCGCTCGTGCCCGACGAGCTGCGCTTCGCGGCGCCCGAGCGCATCTGCCCCGAGGGCGTCCAACGCGCGCTCGAGCCGCATGCCGCCGAAGAGCTCGTGCGAGACATCGCTCGCGCGCGGCCCGAAGCCGTAGCCGTGGCGCTGCTGCACTCCTACGCAGACCCCCAGCACGAGCGCATGCTCGCCGAGCTGATCGCCGAGCTGCTCCCCGGCGCGCACGTCTCCAGCTCCTCCGAGCTCGTGGGCACATATCGCGAGTACGAGCGCACGGCCACGACCACCATCGACGCCGCCCTCTCGCCGCTGCTCGCGAGCTACCTGCGCTCGCTGTGCGAGCAGTCGCGCGCGGCCGAGCTGCCCGAGGCCAAGGTGATGCAGTCATCGGGAGGCCTGACCGAGACCGCGCGCGCGGGCGCCCACGCCGCGCTGACCGTGCTCTCCGGGCCCGCCGGCGGCGCCGGAGCGGCGCTGCTGGTGGCCGAGCTCGCCGGCGAGCGCGACGTGCTGTGCTTCGACATGGGCGGTACCTCCTGCGACGTGTGCGTGATCGCCGGTGGGCAGATCGCCGAGACCGCCGAGCGCACGATCGCCGGGCGGCCGCTGTCGCTGCCCGCGCTCGACATCCACACCGTCGGCGCCGGCGGAGGCTCGATCGCGTGGCGCGACGCCGGCGGCGCCTTGCGCGTCGGCCCCCAGTCCGCCGGCGCCGTGCCCGGCCCCGCCTGCTACGCGCGCGGCGGGTCAGAGCCCACCGTCACCGACGCCAACCTGCTGCTCGGCCGCCTGCTTTCAGACGCACCGCTCGCGGGTGAGCTGGCGCTCGATCGCGCAGCGGCGGAGGCCGCCGTCGGCGCGCTCGCGCGCGAGCTCGAGATGGAGGTGCTCGCCTGTGCGGAGGGCATCGTGCGCGTGGCCGAGGCCGAGATGCTCGGCGCCCTGCGGCTCGTGACGGTCGAGCGGGGGCTCGACCCGCGCGCGTTCGCGCTGATGCCCTTCGGCGGCGCCGGGCCGCTGCACGCGGCCGCGATGGCAGGCGAGCTCGGGATCGAGCGCGTGATCTGCCCGCGCGCCTCCGGCGTGCTCAGCGCGCTCGGCCTCGCCGCCGCCGCTCCGCGGCGCGACGTCTCGCGCACCGTGATGCTCGCGGGCGCGTCGCTCAGCGCGCAGCGCCTGTCCGCCGAACGCGACGCGCTCATCGAGCAGGCCGGCGCAGAGCTCGGCTCGCCACCCGCGCGAGTGAGGATCCGCCACGAGCTTCGCTACCGCGGACAGTCCTTCGAGCTGTCCGTCGAGCAGCCAGGAGACGGCTCTCCCGAGCAGCTGCTCGCGGCGTTCGCGCGCGCCCACGAGGAGCGCTACGGCTACCGCGAGGACTCAGCCGAGGTCGAACTCGTGAACCTCCGCGTCTCCGCCTGGGGTGAAGCGCCGCGCCTGCGCCTGCGCGCCCCCGCCGCGCCGCCCCCGGAACCCTCGCGGACCGAGATCGTTTTCGACGGCCTACCGCGCGAGGCCTCGGTCTTGCGCGGCGAGCCACCCCAGCAGACACGCCTCCATGGGCCCGCCCTGTGCGCTCAGCCGGAGGCCACGCTGCTCGTGCCCCCCGGCTGGTCGCTCGCCGTCGACGAGCACGGAAGCTGCCGCCTGACTCGCGTGCGATCGGCCGAGCCCGATGGGGTCAGCCGAGTCTGATGCGATGAATGCGCTGGATCCCATCGAGCTGCAGGTCGTCACCGGAGCCCTGCGCGCCGCGTGCGCAGAGATGGGCGTCGCGCTCGTGCGCTCGGCGCACTCGGCCAACATCAAGGAGCGCCGCGACGCCTCCACCGGCCTGTTCGACGCCGACGGCCAGATGGTGATGCAGGCCGAGCACATCCCCGTGCACCTCGGCTCGATGCCCGCGGCCGTTGCGGCGGTCGTCGAAGAGCGCCATCTGCCGGGGGTCTCGTGGATCCTCAACGACCCCTACGCCGGCGGCACGCACCTCCCCGACATCACCGTCATCACGCCCGTGTTCGCCGAAGAGCGCCCGCGCGGGGCCAGCGCGGGCGCGCCGCAGCAGCGCGACGTGCCCGGGCCGCTGATCGGCTTCGCCGCGAGCCGCGCCCACCACGCCGACGTCGGCGGGCGGGTGCCGGGGTCGATGCCCGCCGACAGCCGCACGCTCGAGGAGGAGGGGGTCGTGATAGCTCCGCGGCCGCTCGATGAGCGCACGCTCGAGGAGCTCGTCGCGCGCATGCGACAGCCCGCCGAGCGCCTCGCCGACCTGCGCGCGCAGCTGGCCGCCAACCTCACCGGCTGCCGCCGCCTTCAAGAGCTTGCACGCCGGCTCGGCCTCGACCGCCTGCGCACGGCGACCGACGCCGTGCTCGACTACGCCGAGCGGCGCACGCGGGCCTGCCTGGACGCACTTCCAGCCGGGCCCGTCCACGCCTCAGACGTGCTCGAGGCACGCGACGGCGACCTCGAGCTGCGCCTTGCGGCGAGCGTGCACGAGGGCAAGCTGATCCTCGATTTCGCGGGCAGCGCCGAGCAGCACGAGGGCAATCTCAACTGCCCTCTGGCGGTGACGCGCTCCGCGTGCCTGTTCGCCGTGCGCGTGCTCACCGACCCCGAGCTCCCGCCCTCCGCCGGCGCCTACCGCCCGATCGAGGTGCGCGCGCCACTCGGCAGCGTGCTCAACGCCCGCCCCGGGGCAGCGGTCGCGGCGGGCAACGTGGAGACCTCCTCGCGCGTCGCCGACCTCGTGCTGAGCGCCTTCGGCCGCGCCCAGGGGCAGGGCACGATGAACAACCTCACGCTCGGCGATGAGAGCTTCAGCTACTACGAGACGATCGGCGGCGGGCAGGGCGCGTGCGCCGACGCCGACGGCGCCAGCGGCGTGCACGTGGCGATGAGCAACACGCTCAACACCCCCGTCGAGGCGCTCGAGCGCGAATTCCCGCTGCGCGTCGTCGAGTACGCGCTGCGCCGCGGCTCAGGCGGCGCCGGCGGCCATCGGGGAGGCGACGGCGTCGTGCGCGAGATCGAGGTGCTGCGCGAGACCCGCTTCTCGCTCATCGCCGAGCGCCGGCGGCACGCCCCGCGCGGCGCTGCCGGCGGGAGCCCCGGCGCAGCCGGCCGCGACCTGCTCGACGGCGACCCGCTGCCCGCAAAGGCGACGGGCACGCTGCGAGCGGGGCAGCGTCTGCGCATCGAAACGCCCGGCGGCGGCGGCTACGGCAGCCCGGGCGCCTAAGGCGAGGCTTCGGCGTTGCGCAGCCCGCTCAGCAGCCACAGCGCGAAGAGCGCGATCAGTCCCGCCGCGCAGGCGTACGCGAGCGCGGTGTGATCGTGGACGCCCGAGATCAGCCCTCGCCCCGCCTCCAGGAAGGCGGTCGCCGGGTTGGCCGACGCCACCGTATGGATCCAGCCCTGGAGCAGGCTCAGCGGCACGTAGACCGGCGCCAGGAACAGGATCAAGAAGACCGGCGTCTGCATCAGCGGTCCGGCCTGGATCGAGCGAAAGCGAAAGGCGACGCCGGCCGCCCAGGCGTATCCGACCAGCACGAGCAGCACCGCCAGCCCGTAGAGCCCGAACAGATCGACGCCGTTGCCCGTCACGTTCATGCCTGCGACGAGCGCCACGGCGGTCAGCAGCGTGAGCGTTATGCACGCGCGCGAGAGCGCGACAAGCGCATATCCGAGCGCGATCCCGCGGCGATCCTCGGCCGCCAGCATCAGGCGGCGCGCGAAGCCGCCCTCGAAGTCGAAGGCCAGGGAGAAGCCGGTGAACAGTCCCGAGAACATCGCCGACTGGCACAGCACGAAGACGAACTGGAATGCCGTGTAGCCGGCGGGGAAGCGAAAGCCGGGGATCGAACCGAGCGCCGAAAGCCCGCCGGCGAAGCTCGCGAAGAACACGAGCGGGAACACGAGCGAGGGAACGAACAGGTCGGGCCTGCGCACGTAGGTATGCAGGTTGCGCCACGCGATCGCGCGCGCCACGCGCCACATGCTTCCCCGCCCGCGCCTTGCCCGGATGCGCGTCATGTGCGCTGCAACCTCGTGCGCAGCGCTCCAGCGACGCCGAGCAGCGCCACGGCCGAGAGCCCTGCGGCGACGGCGAAGCCGCGCCCAAGCGCGGTCGCGTCCCACCCCGAGATGAAGAGACTGCGAAAGCCCTCGATCAGATACGAGATCGGGTTCCAGGTCGCGACCGTGTGAAACCAGCCCGTCCGCAGCAGCTCGCGCGGCAGGTTGCTCGAGGACAGGAAGATGAACACGAAGAACAGCGGGAAGAGCCCCTGCACGGCCTCGCCCGAGCCCGTGCGCAGCGCGGCCACGCAGCCCAAAGCGCCGAAGCCCAGCGCGGCCAGAGCCCCGAGCGCCACGATCACGAACGCCCCGCCGAGCCCAGCCTCCAGGTTGGCGCCGGCGGCGAGCCCGAGGGCGACATAGAAGGCCGACTGCAGCGCGCCCATGGCCGCCACCCCGACCAGCAGCCCGCCGATCAGCGGAACCCGGCGCAGCGGCGTGAGCGCGAGACGGTTGAAGAAGCCGCTCTCGATGTCCTCGGCGAGGTTGGTGCCCGTGTTGATCATCGAGAACATCGCCCCCTGGATGAAGGCCACGGCGATCGCGAAGGAGACGTAGGAGTGCGTCGGGAATCCCGGCAGCCGCGTCGCGGCTTTCAGCCCGCTCGCGTTGACCGCGAGCAGGATCGCCGGGAAGAACACGATCGGGAAGACCTGGAAGGGCTGGCGCAGCGTCTTCAGCAGCGCCCGCCTGGCCAGCGCGCCGACCTCTGTGAGCACGGCCTGGCTCATCTGCCGGCTGCTTCGGCCCTCTCCCGCCCGCGCCCGCTTCCGGCGCCCGCGCCGCTGCCGTCGTCGTCGGCTGCGCCCTCGAGCGAGCGCCCCGTCTTGGCCAGGAAGACGTCGCTGAGCGTCGGCGCGTGCAATCGCAGATCGGCGATCGCCACGCCCTCGGCGTCGAGCGCGCGCACGATCTCGGCCAGGTCGCCGAAGCCCTCGGGCAGTCGCGTGGCCACGCCGTTGGTCGAGCCCGCCACCTGCTCGCCGAAGCGCTCCAGCACCGCGGCGAGGCGCGCGCGCTCGGCGGGGTCTGCCGGGATGGCCTCGACGCTCGGGCGCCCGATCGTCGCCTTCAGCTCCGTGGGGGTTCCCTCGGCCACGAGCTTGCCGCGGTCGATGATGCCCACGCGGTCGGCGAGCGCGTCGGCCTCCTCCAGATACTGGGTTGTCAAGAACACCGTGACCCCATCGGCGGCCAGGCGGCGCACCTCATCCCACAGCGCCGTGCGGCTCTGCACATCGAGGCCCGTCGTGGGCTCGTCGAGGAACAGCAGTCGCGGGCGGTGCACGAGCGCGAGCGCGAGATCGAGCCGGCGCTTCATCCCGCCCGAGTAGCCTCCGACCTTGCGGTCGGCGGCCTCGGTCAGGCCCACGCGGGCGAGCAGCTCATCGCCGCGCGCGTCGCGCTCGGACTTGCCGATCCCGTGCAGGGCGCTCTGCAGGCGCATGTGCTCGCGGCCCGAGAGGAACGGATCCAGCGCCGACTCCTGCAGCGAGGCGCCGATCGCGCGCCGCACCGCCGCGCCCTCGCGCACAACGTCGAGCCCGCCGACTCGCGCCTTGCCGGAGGTGGGCGGCAGGAGCGTCGTCAGCACCAGCACCGTCGTCGACTTGCCCGCGCCGTTGGGGCCGAGGAAGCCGAAGATCTCGCCCGGGGCGACGCTCAGGTCGATCCCGTCGACCGCCCGCACGCCGCCCTTGAAGACGCGCACGAGGCCTTCGACCTCGATGCCGCCGATGCGCCCGTCGTGGGCGCCGTCGCGCCCGTCGTGGGCGCCGTCGCTCATCGCGACCCCTCGAGCTCAGGCCTGAGACGGCCCAGCGGGGAGGGCTCGACGCGCAGCAGGCGCGCCGGCAGGTGCGGCAGCCACCAGTTCCAGCGACCGAACAGCGAGATCACCGCCGGCACGAGCAGCGCGCGGATCACTGTCGCGTCCAACAGGATGCCCGCGGCCAGTCCGGTGGCCAGCACTTTGACTTCGGTCTCCGGTCCCGAGGCGAGCGAGATGAACGCCAGGAACAGGATCAGAGCGGCGCTCGTGACGAGCCGTCCCGTGCGCCCGATCCCCCTGACCACGGCCGTGTCGGTGGAGCCGCTGGCGTCGTACTCTTCGCGCATGCGGGCGAGGATGAAGACCTCGTAGTCCATCGAGAGCCCGAACAGGAACGCGAACACCATCAGCGGGATCCAGGCTGTCACAGATCCCGTCGCGGCGATGCCCCAGATCTGCTGGGAGCCGTGGCCGGCCTGCCACACGAGCTCGAGCACGCCCCAGGCCGCGCCGACGCTGATCACGTTGAGCACGACCGCCTTCAACGGCAAAAGCAGCGAGCGGAAGGCGCGCGCGAGCAGCACGAAGGTGATCAGCGCGATCAGGGCGATCATCAGCGGGAAGTTCCCGTACACCGCGCTGATGAAGTCGTCGTTCTGCGCGGCCAGGCCGCCGAGGTGCACGCCTGGGCCGGACGCGCGCACCGCCGAGCGCACGCGGTCGAGGCTCGAGCGCCCGCTCGCCGATGACGCGTCGGGGGTCGCGAACACGTCCACCAGCGCCGTCCCGGGCTTGCGCCACTGCGGCGATGCCGGCGCGATCGCGCCGTGCACGTCCTCTAGAGCCGACAGGCGCGCGGCCACCGCGCCGGGCGAGGTCGAGCCGCGCACGAGCACCTCGTGCGGGACGATCGAGCCGGAGCCGATGCCTGAGCGCTGGAGCGCGAGCAGGCCCTGCTTGGCGTCTCCGCGCTTGGCGATCGTGTTCACGTTGGAGATGCCGAGCTGCAGGTTCGTCGCCGCGAGCACGAGCGCCGCGAGCACCAGCGCCGCGCCCAGGGCGGCGATCCAGCGCCTGCGCACCACCAGGTGCGCCCAGCCCGTCCACGAGCGGCTCGCCTTATCGTCGTTGCGCACGTGCGGCCAGTCGAGCCGCGAGCCGATCTTGCTGAGCACGACCGGCAACAGCGTCATGGCCACGAGCACGCTGATGAGCGGGATCAGCATGCCCCCGTAGCCGACCGAGCGCAGGAAGGGAAGCGGCAGAGCGACGAGCGCCAGCAGGCCGATGGCGACCGTCGTGCCGCTGAACACCACAGCGCGCCCCGCAGTCTGCATCGCTCGTTCGACCGCCTCGTCTCCGCTCAGGCCGTGGGCGCGCTCCTCGCGCCAGCGCACGACCACGAGCAGCGCGTAGTCGATCGAGACCCCCAACCCGATGAGGGCGATGAGGAACTGGACGATGGGCGAGACTTCGGTGATCGTGGTCAGCCCCCAGACCACGAGGAAGGTGGTGAGGATCGAGGCGATCGCCATCATCATCGGCACGAGCGCGAGGAACGACCCGAACACGAAGGCCAGAACGAGCAGCGCGCCGAAGCCCCCGAGCAGGGCCTCGAGCAGCACGCCGGGGCCGTTGCCGCCGCCGCTCTGCACCGACAGCGCATCGAAGCCCGTAAGATGGACTGGCGCACCGGCGATGGTGACGCCCTTGAGCGCCGCGGTGGCTTTCTTGGCCGCGTTCGGGTTGTCGTTGAAAGCCTGGTTGGGGTCGGGCGGCGGGTAGGCGACGATGAACGTCGTGCGCCCGTCGCGCGAGAGGAACGTCTTGCTGCTGGTGCTCGCAAAGCCCGCCATGCGCGTGCCCGGCAGCGTCCTCCGAAGGCGCGCTTCGACGCCGCGCAGGCCCGTCTGGACGGTGCGCGAGCTCACGCTCTGGCCAGGCGGGAGCGTGACGACCGCCAGCAGCGGCGCGCTGTTGCCGCCGGTTCCGTGGAAGTTGCGCGCGATCTGCTGGTTGGTGACCCACCCTTCCTTGCCGGGGACCGAGAACTTCTGTTTCAGCGCTTTCGTCGCCGATCCCGCGGAGGCCATCCCCACGAGCGTGATCAGGACCCAGAAGCAGACGACGAGTCGCTTGTGCGCGAGCACCACACGCGTGACGCGGAGGATCGGCCCGGATGCGGCCAAGAAGTGCGCGCTACGCTGGCTAGAGCTGGGAGAAGATGAGGGCGCGCCGCCGGCAGGTGCGGGCTCGGTCATTGCTTGCCTCCGTGGTTCTTGGGGAATGGTTCGATTCGGAATCATCTATAGCATAAAACATTCCGCGCTGATATGATCAACGTGTTGTGACGATTCGTGTAGGACCCGGGGGAGGGCCCGCTGGAGGTGATGACCTGCCGGCGCCGGCAGACTCATCGCCCAGCTCGGGCAAACTCGCGCAGCGCAACCCGCAGCCGCCCGGCCCGGGCGCGCCGGCGGTGGCCGGCGAGGGCGGGCGCCCGGACGGGCAATCGCCGCCGCCCGCGAGCATAGCGCCGCCCACGTCCCATTCCGTTGGCTTCACCCTCTCCTCGCTCGGCTATGCGGTGGCCGCGCGTTTTCGCGCGACGCTCGCGCCGCTCCAGCTCGAGCCTCGCGAATTCGCGCTCCTGCGCACGGTCGCCAGCGCCGAGGGGAGATCCCAGCAAGCGGTCGGCGGACTGCTGCAGATCCCGGCGAGCCGCATGGTCGCGTTCGTGGACGCGCTCGAAGGGCGCGGCCTGCTGGAGCGCCGCCACAACCCGCTCGACCGGCGCACGCGCGAGCTCCACCTCACAGACCGCGGCCGTTCCCTGCTCGAGCGCGCGCTCGCGCTAGCCGTCGACTTCGAGCGCGAGCTGCTCGCCGACCTGAGCCTCCAGGAGCGCGAACAGCTGCTCGCGCTGCTGCAGCGCGTGGGCCTGGGGCTCGGGTTGCGCCCTGGCGTGCACGCGGCGCACCTGGATGGCGACGGCGCAGGAGCGGGAGCGGAGTGCGCGCCGCCCGATGCGTAGCGGGCGAGTGCTCGGTCGACCGCAGCTCAAAGTGCCGCAATTTGCAGGCGATTTGGGATTTTCGCCCGGATTTCGTATCTTTTAAGCGGACCGGCGGCCTTCTCCCCGGAGTGCAAGCCGGTCTTTAGACGTTCGCTTGCAGTCTCACTGCCGCGTTATGCCAATTGCTTTCCGAGAATGGGCCGTTACCGTCCGCGCGCTTGCGGAAGGTGAGCAGCTCGTCACGCTGCGCAAGGGCGGGATCCGCGAGTCGGGCAAGTCCTTCAGGCTCGCGCACGAGCGTTTCTTCCTGTATCCCACGTTCGACCACCAGCGCGGCGACCTCGTGCGCGAGTCCCACCAGCCCGAGCTGCGGCGGGCGTTGGAGGAGGGCGTGTGGAGTGACGGCGAGCCTCTGCTGCAGGCGTTTGCCTCCGGCCTGCCCGTGGCGCAGCCCGACCGCGTGCGCATCCGCGCATGGGCCGAAGTGGCGGGCCACTTCACGGTGACCGATCCGCGCTGCGTCGATGCGCTGGCGCCGTTCTACGTGTGGACGACCGATTACGCGACCAGGCGGCTCGGATGGCGCCGCCAGCAGCCGCTGCACGTCCTGCTGCTACGCACCTACCGCATCCCGCGGCCGGTGACCGTGAAGGTGAGAGACGAGTACGCGGGCGCGCAGGCGTGGATAGAGCTGCAGCGCGAACTGCCATTCGAGGGCACGCCTGTGCTCTCTGACGCGGAGTTCGAGCGCGCCTCCGAGGAGATCCGCTCGATCACGAGCGAAGCCGTCCAGCCGGTCTTCGCCTAGCGTCCCAAGTCAGCCCTCCGAGCTCGCGCCGTCCCACGCGAGCGCTTCGCGCGCCGCCTGCGCGCCCGACTCGGGTACGAGCACGTCGCGCGGCCCGGCGACAAGCATGTCGGCGACGTCGAAGCCGCGCGAGCGCCGCACGAGGCTGGGGATGCCCTCCTCGAGCAGTATCCCCTCGATGAGCTCGGCCTCGCTTTGGTTCTGCGCACGGGCGACCTTGACGAGCTCGCCGCGCGCGTACTGCGGCTTGATCTTGCGCGCCCGGCGCTGGCGTTCGCTCCTAGGGGGCTCGGCGCCGGGTAGGTGCACGAGCGGCAGGCCGCACTGCGCGCAGAAGCGCTCGTTGGCCGGCCGGCTCTGTCCGCAGCCCGGGCACACCAGCGACGCGTCGCTCATGCCGGCGGCTCCGCTATCGGGACCTCGTGCACGCGGCCGTCGCTAATCACGTATGAGCGCGCCTGCGGCTGCTCCGTGCCCGCCAGGCCGAGGATGATCCACTCGACCCCGGGCCAGTTGACCGCGAAGTTGATGTCCGTCTGAGACGGGTAGGGGGCGGTGCGCGTGTGCGAGTGATAGATCGCGCCGAGCTCGCCGCCGTCGCGCTCGATCTGCTCGATCAGCGCGAGGAGTTCGCGGCCGTCGACCTCGAATCGAAGCGGGCTCGCCGCGGTGTTCACCGCGCGGTGGACGCGCGTCGCTCGCGGCCGGGCGCCCGAGGCGACTGCGATCACCCCGCAGCACTCGTTGGGCGCCTCCTCGCGCGCGTGTGCGATCAGCTCATCGAGCAGCGCGGAGGCGATGAGCACCTGCTCACCACCACACGGTCGAGTCGAGGTTCTCGATCTCCTCGACCGGCAGCGTGTAGATACCGCTGGAGAGGTACTTCCAGCCGTCGTCGGCGACCACGAACACGACGTTGCCCTCGTCGAGCTCGCCGGCGATGCGCACCGCGATGCTCGCGATCGCACCACTGGAGACGCCCGCGAAGATGCCCTCCTCGTCGAGCAGCCGCCGCGTCCAGGTGATGGCGTCGTGGTTTGTGACGAAGATCTTCCTGTCCAGCAGCGAGAGGTCGATGATCGGCGGGATGAAACCGTCGTCGAGCGAGCGCAGTCCCTGGACCGGCTCGCCCTGCATGGGCTCGGCCGCAACTATCTTCACCGCCGCTCCGAAGGTCTCGCGCAGGCGCCTGCCATTGCCCATCAGCGTGCCGCCCGTGCCCAGCCCGGCCACGAACGCGTGCACCTCCTCGAGCTCTTCGAGGATCTCTAGCGCGGTGCCGTGGTAGTGCGCGTTGGGGTTGGCCTCGTTTCCGTACTGGTAGGGCATGTAGCAGGTGGGGTCTTGCTCGGCCATCGTGAGCGCCATGGCGACGGCTCCGTTCGAGCCCTCCGACCCGGGCGAGTAGACGATGTCTGCGCCGTACATGCGCAATAGCTGCGTGCGCTCGGGCGTGACGTTCTCGGGCATCACCACCTTCAGGCGATAGCCGCGCTGGGCGCAGATCATCGCCAGCGAGATGCCCGTGTTGCCAGAGGTCGGTTCGAGCACCGTCTGCCCGCGCTGGAGCGCGCCTTTCTCCTCGGCGTCCTCGATCAGGGCGCGAGCCACCCGGTCCTTGACCGAGCCGGTGGGGTTGCGCGACTCGAGCTTGGCCCACACGTGCACGCCGGGCTTGGGCGACAGTCGCGGCAGCTCGATCAGAGGCGTGTTGCCGATCGACTGCACCAGGTCGCCGTAGCGGCCGCCGCAGGGCCGGTTCCTCAGCCGCTCCACCGCCATTACTTCACGGAATATAGCGACGCGCGCGCGCCGCGACGGCGGAGTTCTGCTCGGCGGATAGCATCACTCGCTCCCTCAAGACGGAGGAGCGACATGGCGGATGAAGCAATTGAGCCCGACGCGACCGCACCCAACCCGAGGACCCGCCTGATGAACGAAGTGGCCGAGCAGATGGATGCGATCGAATCCGACTTTGGCAGCGACTACGAAATCGGCCGCGTCATCACCATCGTGGAGGTCACCGGGCCCGATGGCAACGTCGGCCTGCGCGTGCGCGCGGGGCAGTATCCGTGGATCGCGTTGGGCATGCTCGAGTTCGCGAAGAAAAGCTTGGAAGCGACCATGCGCGGTTAGTAGCGTCTCGCGCCGCCGGTCCGCCTGCCGCGCGCGTTTTGGTCCTTGCTTGCGTCTGGCGCGCCGGGCGCGCCTCTAGGTGCGGACCGGCCGGCCGCGCGCGTTGGCTCCCCGGCGCGCGTTGGCTCCGCGCGCGCTTTGGCGCGCCCTCGCGGGGCGCGCGTGGTTGCGCGCGTTTGGCCGCGCAGCCAGCCCGGCCGCTAGCATCTTGCACGGCGGCGAGCAGAGCCGCCGCACGCCCATGGCGGATTCCGCACTTGAGTACGACTTCGACTGGCTGGTCATAGGCTCGGGCTTCGGCGGCAGCGTGAGCGCTCTGCGCCTGACCGAGAAAGGCCACAGAGTCGGGGTGCTGGAGTGCGGAAGGCGCTTCACGGACGCGGAGCTTCCGAGCTCGACCCGCGACCTGCGCCGTTACTTCTACAACCCGATGCTGGGCATGAGGGGGATCTTCCGCATGACCACCTTCAGGGACGTCGCCGTGGTGTCGGGATGCGGCGTCGGGGGCGGGAGCCTCGGCTACGCGAACACGCTGTACGTCCCGCCGCAGGCCTTCTTCGAAGACCGTCAGTGGGCGGGCCTGGAGGACTGGGAGCGCGCGCTGGCGCCGCACTACGAAGAGGCAAAGCGCATGCTGGGGGTCGTCGAGAACCCCCACGAGGACCATGCCGACCAGCTTCTGCGCGAGCTGGGCGAGGAGCTGGGCGTGGGCGCCAGCTACAACAAGACGCCCGTTGGGGTTTTCTTCGGCGAGCCCGGCGAGACGGTCCCCGATCCCTACTTCGGCGGCGAGGGGCCTGATCGAACGGGCTGCAGGCTGTGCGGGCGCTGCATGGTGGGATGCCCCCACGGGGCGAAGAACACGCTCGTGAAGAACTACCTCTTCTTCGCCGAGCGCGGCGGCGCGCAGGTGATGGCGGAGCGAACGGTGATCGACGTGCGTGCGCTCGGCGACGGCAGCGGGGCGGACGGCTATGAGGTGGAGAGCGTCCGCTCGGGCGCGTGGCTGCGCAGGGAGCGCCAGGTGCATCGCGCTCGCGGGGTGGTCGTGGCGGCGGGGGCGCTGGGGACCAACCGCCTGCTGCAGCGCTGCCGCCTGGGCGGCTCGCTGGGCCGCATTTCCCCGCGGCTGGGCGAGCTGGTGCGCACGAACTCGGAGTCGATCCTGACGGTCACCGTCCCCGAGGACTACCCCCACTCCCTCACAAAGCGCGTGGCCATCTCCTCCTCCATCTACCCGGACCCGCACACGCACATCGAGACCGTCACCTATGGCGATGCGGGTGACTCGATTCACCGTCTGTACACGCTGATGGTGGGCGACGGCACGCGCCTGACGCGCCCGCTGAAGCTGCTGGGGCAGATCGCGCGCCACCCGCTGCGCTTCTTGAAGGTCCTCTTCCCCAGGCACTGGTCGCGGCGCACGATCATCATCCTGGTGATGCAGACGCTCGACAACGCGATCGCCCTGCGACCGCGGCGCGGGCCGTTCGGGCTGCTGTGGCTGCGCACCGAACAGGATCCAGAGAAGCCGAACCCGACGTTCATCCCGATCGCGAACCAGGCGGCAGCGTGGTTTGCGGCGCGCACCGGCGGCATCGCGCAGAGCGCGCTGACGGAGGCCCTGTTCAACATCCCCACGACGGCGCACATCCTCGGCGGCGCGGTGATTGCCGCCCGCCCGGAGGAGGGCGTGGTAGATGCCCGCCGGCGCGTGTTCGGCTACGAGAACCTGCTCGTGTGCGACGGGGCGGCGATCCCGGCGAACGTCGGCGTGAACCCCTCGCTCACGATCACCGCTCTGGCCGAGCACGCGATGAGCCACCTGCCGGCCGCCGGCGACCAACGCGGCCAGGCGCTCGCGCGCGTAGAGCTCGCCTAGGCGCGCGAGCGGTCGAAGCCTCGGGCACGGCCGTCGGGCCGGTGATCGGCGGCGCGGCCCTCAGCGCCCGCCTGCCATGGCGGGCAGGATCACGAGCACGTCGCCCTCGCTCACGGAGGTGTTCAGCCCGTCGAGCACGCGGACATCCTCGTCGTTGAGGTACACGTTGACGTAGCGGTTGAGCTCGCCGTCGGCGGAGAAGAGCTGCTCCTGGGTGGCGGGATGGTTGGCGGCGAGGTCGCGCAGCACCTCACCGACGCTGCCGCCGGAGGCGCCGATCTCCTTCTCGCCGCCGACGGAGGGCCGAAGCACCGGAGGGATCTTGATCGTTGCCATCGCCGGAAATGATTAGCACGCCGCGGGCTTGGCGCGCACGTCGGTGCTGCACGGATCCTGCGGCCGCGCCAATCCTGCGGCCGGCGCTAGCCGGCGGCGGCGCAGAACGCCTCGTAGTCGGGGAACACGCCGAGCTCCTCGTCGGCGATCTCGTCGGGGTCGCGCGAGCAGATGGGGCAGTCGGGGTCGCGGTGGACCTTGACCTCGGTGAGCGTCGCGGCGAGCGCGTCGTAAAGGAGCAGGCGGCCGATCGCGGGCTCGCCGATGCCGGCGATGAGCTTGATCACCTCGGTGGCCTGCAGCAGGCCCATCGTCCCGGGCAGCACGCCGAGCACGCCGTTGGCGCCGCACGAGGGCGCGAGCTCGGCCGGCGGCGGCTCGCGGAACAGGCAGCGGTAGCAGGGGCCCTCGTAGGGCTTGAACACGGACAGCTGTCCGTCGAAGCCGAGGATGGAGGCGGACACGACGGGGATCTTCAGGCGCACGGTCGCGTCGTTGAGCAGGTAGCGCGTGGGGAAGTTGTCGACGCCGTCGACGACCACGTCGTAGCCCTCGATGATCTCGACGATGTTCGAGCTGTCGATGCGGACGGGGTACTTGCGCACCCGGACATCGGGATTGAGAGCGCGAATGGACTGCTCGGCGGAGTCGACCTTCGGCGTTCCGATGCGCTCTGAGTTGTGGATCACCTGGCGCTGGAGGTTGGAGAGGTCGACCTCGTCGTTGTCGACGATGCCCAGCGTGCCCACCCCGGCGGCCGCCAGATACAGCGCGGTGGGCGAGCCCAGGCCGCCGGCCCCGAGCAGCAGCACCTTGGCGTCGAGCAGCTTCTGCTGGCCCTCGGCGCCGATCTCGGGAATCAGCAGGTGACGCGAGTAGCGCTCGCGCTGCTCGCTGGAGAGGGCTCGCGGCACCTCGACCTCGTAGCCGCGGTCCTTCCAGAGCGTTATGCCGCCCTTCATCGAGCGCGCGCGCTCGTAGCCGAGGTCCTCCTTGAGCGTGCGGGCCGCGTACGCCGAGCGGCTCCCGGAGGAGCAGTAGAGGATCAGCTCGGCTGAGCGGTCGGGGGCGACCCCCTCGATGCGCGACTCCAGATGTCCGCGCGGGATGCTCTTGGCGCCGGGGAGATGGCCGGTGGCGAACTCTTCGCTGCCGCGCACGTCGACGATGGTCACGCCCTCGTCGATCAGCTCGTTGACCTCGGAGGGGTCGACCTCATCGATCCTGCTCTTCACTTGGCGGAGAAGCTCAGCTCCGGAGGGGGTGCTCATCGTGGAAACTCCCAAACCACGGTCGGGTTTTACAGACTTCACAAAGTATAGCCGCACCCGAGCGCCTCCAAGGTGCGAAGCGCTCCAGCAGAGACGGGCTCACGACCGAGCAGGAGCCGCGGCGTGCGACGCCGCGCTGAGTGCCGTATCAGTGGCCGCCGCCCCGGCTGACGGCGGTCGCGCGAGCGCCGGATCGGTGCCCGCGCGCAGCTCAGGCGCCGGTTGCGCGCCCCGCCGCGATCCTGGCTTACGCTGGGCGTGGCTTGCCCCTGAGAGGACCCATCGCGAGCGTGCGCGCCCGGCCCGCCGGCGTGCACATGCGCGCAGCGCTTCTGGCGGCGCTGGCTGCGGCGCTCATAGGCTGCTCGTCGGGCCGCCCTACGAGCGGCGTGAGCTCGAGCGGCGGCTCCTCGCGCTTCATCGGCGCGGCGCTGCCGGCGGGCGTAGGCGCGCGCGATTTCACGCTCAGCGACGAGGCCGGGCGGCGCGTTTCGCTGGCGAGCTACCGCGGCGCGGTCACGATCGTCGCCTTCCTGTACTCGACCTGCGGCGGCGAATGCGCGGTCATCGCCCAGCAGATCCGCGGCGCGCTCGATCAGCTGCCGAAGGGGGTGGCGGCCCTGCTCGTGAGCGCTGACCCCGCGGCGGACACGCACGCGCACGTGGCGAGCTTTCTCGCCGCAACCTCGCTCGCCGGCCGCGTGCGATACCTGACCGGCTCCGAGCGCGTCCTGCGCCCGGTATGGCGAGCCTACGACGTCCCCCCCGCCTCGTCGCCGAGCCCGCGCTTCGCGCGCGCGACTCCGCTCGTGCTGATCGACAGGGCGGGGCGCGAGCGGGTGCTGTTCCAGCTTGAAGCGCTCACGCCGGAGGCGCTCGCCCATGACGTCGGCGTGCTCTTGCGCGAGAAGCCTTAGACGCGCCCGTCGCGCCGCCCTGCGGCGCGCGGGCGATGAGTGTCGCGCCTGGCCGTCCGCGGCCGGCTGATACCCTAGCGCGCAGGTAGGTATTGCGACGATGATGTTCTCAACCAAGGCGGAGTACGGCGTGCGCGTGATGGTCGAGCTGGGCCGCGGCACGGGCGGGGATCCGATTCCGCTGGCCGAGATCGCCGCGCGCGGCGGCCTGCCGCTCGCCTACCTCGAGCATCTCGTCGCGCGGCTGCGCAAGGCCGGGCTGGTCGACTCCCGACGTGGCTCGCGCGGCGGCTACATGCTCGCGCGCTCGCCCGCGGAGATCACGATGGCCGAAGTGGTCGAGGCGCTGGAGGGCGCGATCGCGCCGATCGAGTGCATCTCGGAGGCGCCGGACGGATCGATCGTGTGCGCGCGCGAGTCCGAGCCGGGCCATGTGTGCCCCACGAAGCTGCTGTGGACGAAGGTGCGCCTGGCGATCGTCCGCACGCTGCAGGAAACGACCCTCGCCGACGTGATCCTCGATCCCGCCGCCCGCGGCGCGGCGCTCGAGCAGGCTGCGCCGCTTGCGTGGCTCGACGCGCACCTGGAGCCGCTCGCGACGGGCGCGACGGGGATCTGACGCGCACGATGGCCGACCTCGAGATACGCAACCTTCATGTCCGCATCGAGGAGCACGAGATCCTCAAGGGCGTCGACCTCGATGTCTCGCGCGGCGAGATCCACGCCCTGATGGGCCCCAACGGCTCCGGCAAGTCGACGCTCGCGAGCACGCTCATGGGCCACCCCGCGTACGAGATCACGGAGGGCTCGATCACGTTCCGGGGCGAGGACATCACCGAGCAGGAGCCGCACGAGCGCGCGAAGGCGGGCCTGTTCCTGGCCTTCCAGTACCCGGTCGCGATACCGGGCGTCTCGGTCGCGAACTTCCTGCGCATGGCGATCAACGCCAAGCGGTCGGGCACGGATACCCAGTCGGGCACAGGCCAGGAGCCGATCACGGTGAAGGAGTTCCGCAATCAGCTGCAGCACGCCGTCGAGCTGCTCGACGTCGACCGCGCGTTCACCTCGCGCCACCTCAACGATGGCTTCTCCGGCGGCGAGAAGAAGCGCGCCGAGATCTTGCAGATGGCGATGCTGAGGCCTGATGTCGC
This sequence comes from Actinomycetota bacterium, assembly GCA_005884115.1. Taxonomy (GTDB): domain Bacteria; phylum Actinomycetota; class Thermoleophilia; order Solirubrobacterales; family Solirubrobacteraceae; genus Palsa-744. The sequence continues at coordinate 759,806 of VAXW01000005.1, read as the reverse complement.
GATCCTCGACGAGACTGACTCGGGGCTGGACATCGACGCCCTGCGGACGGTCGCCGAAGGCGTCCAGCGACTGCACGACGAGCAGGGCCTCGGCGCGCTGATCATCACGCACTACCAGCGCATCCTGCACCACGTGCGCCCGCAGTTCGTGCACATCATGCTCGACGGACGCATCGTGCTGGAGGGCGGCGTGGAGCTCGTCGAGCGCTTGGAGCGCGAGGGCTACGATCACCTCCGGCAGGAGTTCGGCGCGAGTGAGGCTGGCGCCGTCGCGGCCGGTGACGGCAGTGGCTGAGGACGGGCGCGCGGGCAGAGCACCGGCGCTGTCCACCGCCGGGGCGGGTGCGGCGGTCGACAACGGCTCGGCGGGCGCGCGCTCCGGCGCCACGGGCGCGAGCGCCCGCGCGAAGTCGGGCGCCCACCGCGAGGCCGCGCTCTACCACGCGCTCGCGGGCCGGGGCGCGGGAGACGGGCGCTCGCTTGCCGAGCTTCGCAAGGCCGCGCTGGAGGCCGCGGCCGCGGCCGAGCTGCCGGTGTGGCGGCGCTCTGGCTTCTGGACGACGAGCCTTCAGGGACTGAAGCTCGAGGAGCTCGACGCCGGCGCGCAGCCGTCGAATCCCGGCACGGTGCCGGAGGTCGTCGCGCGCACGCTTCCCGAGCGCGCTCGCGCGGGCAGGATCGTGCAGAGCGCAAACACGGTCATGGCCGTCGAGCTGGACGGCGAGCTCGAACGTCGCGGCGTGATCCTGTGCTCGCTCGAGGACGCGTTTCGCGATCACCACGAGCTGGTCGCCCCGTATTTCAGCCGCCGCCTGACGATCGACCGCCACAAGCTCGAGGCGCTGAACGCGGCGCTGTGGAGCGGGGGCGTGTTCCTGTATGTCCCGCCGGGCACTGTCGTGGAGGACCCTTTCGAGGTCGTCTACGCGATCGAGCGGGCGGGAGTCGCGCAGTACGGGCGCACGCTGGTGCTGGGCGCGCCGAACAGCGAGTTTCGCGTGCACGAGTACGACCTCGGCGAGGACTTCGACGAGGACGGCCAGTCGCTGCATGCGGGCGCGTTCGAGCTGTACCTGCAGCAGGGAGCGCGCTGCCGGCTGGCCCAGGTGCAGGACTGGGGCAGCGGCGAGGTGTTCGACGTCTCCACGCGCTTTGTGGGCGTGGGGCGCGACGCGTACTGCCACTGGCTGCCGAGCCTGCTGGGCGGCCGGCTCGTGCGCCAGCACCTCGAGCTCGCGGTCTCCGAGCCAGGCGGCGAGATGGCGTTTCGCGGTCTCTTCTTCACGGAGGAGCACGAGCATCTGGACGCGTTCGCGGTCGACCTGCACGAGACCGGCCCTTCCGGCGGCGACGTCCATTGGCGGGGGGCCGCCACGGGCGAGAGCAGGGCGAGCTTCGAGGGCTTGATCCAGATCGATCCGGGCGCCCAGCAGACGCACACCTACCTGCAGATCCACTCGATGATGCTCTCGCCGAAGGCGCGCCTGGACGCGATCCCGTCGGTGCTCGTGTCCTCGGATGACGTCTCGGCCTCGCACGGGGGGACGGTCGGGGAGCTCGACGAGGCGGCGATCTTCTACATGCAGAGCCGCGGCCTCGACCGCCCGACGGCCGTGCGCGTGATCGTGGAGGGCTTCTTCGAGCCGCTGATCACCGAGCTCGAGGACGAGCCGCTGCAGGAGCTGGTGCGCGCCAAGGTCGCACGCAAGCTCGCGGCTGCCCGAGAGGACATCGAGGCCTATGCCACCAGTCGCTGAGAGCTCGCTCGGCGTGAAGGCCGACTTCCCGATCTTCTCGCGCCGCTTCGACGGGCGCGAGCTGATCTACCTCGACTCGGCAGCGACCTCGCAGAAGCCGGCGGTGGTGATCGAGGCCCTGGCCGAACACCTCCGCGGCCACAACGCGAACGTTCATCGAGGCGTCTATGCGCTGGCGCGCGAGGCCGACGCTGCCTACGACGAGGCGCGGCGGCGTGTGGCTTCGTTCACGAACGCAACTGGCGGCGAGACGATCTTCACCAAGAACGTGACCGAGGCCATCAACCTCGTCGCCTACTCGTGGGGCAGGGCGCATGTGGGCAAGGGCGACGCGGTGCTGATCACGCAGATGGAGCACCACGCCAACATCGTTCCCTGGCAGGTCCTGTGCCGCGAGCGCGGCGCGCAGCTTCGCTACCTGGAGGTGGACGAGCGCGGCGAGCTCTCGCTGGAGGCTCTCGATCAGGAGCTGGCGCGCGGCGACGTGCGCTTGGTCGCTTTCACGCACGTCTCGAACGTGCTCGGGACGATCAACCCGGTCGCGGAGATAAGCGCGCGCGCACGCGCGGCGGGCGCGGTCTCGCTCATAGACGGCGCCCAGGCGGTCCCGCACATGCCCGTCGACGTGGACGCGATCGGCGCGGATTTCTACGCCTGGACGGGCCACAAGGCGCTGGGGCCCACCGGGGTCGGCGTGCTGCACGGGCGCCGCGAGATCCTCGAAGGCATGGAGCCGTTTCTCACGGGCGGCGACATGATCGCGTCGGTCGACTTCTACTCTGCCACCTGGAACGCGCTGCCGGCGAAGTTCGAGGCGGGCACGCCGATGGTCGCGGAGGCCGTGGCGCTGGGCGCGGCGGTGGACTACCTGTCGGGCCTGGGCATGGAGCGCGTGCGAGCGCACGAGCGCGAGCTGACTGCCTACATGCTCGAGCGCCTGGCGCAGGTCCCGGGCCTTCGCTCGGTCGGGCCTTTGGACGCGGACAGCCGCGGCGGCCTGGTGTCGTTCACTGTCGAGGGCATCCACCCGCACGACGTGGCCGAGCTGGTGGACCGCGGCGGCGTGTGCATACGCGCCGGCCACCACTGCGCGCAGCCGCTGATGCGCTGCCTCGGCGTCGGCGCCACCGCGCGCGCTTCGGTCGGCGTCTACAGCGAAGCTTCCGACATCGATGCGCTGATCGACGCGTTGCTGGCCGGGCGCGAGGTGTTCGGGCTCTGAGCTCCAAAATGGACGACCTCTACCGCGACTACATCCTCGACCACTACAAGCGCCCGCGCAACTTCGGCTCGCTCGAGCCCCACGATCTGGAGGGCCTGGAGCACAACCCGCTGTGCGGAGACGAGCTGGGGGTGCACATCCGCGTCAAGGACGAGCGCATCGAGGACCTTCGCTTCCACGGCTTCGGCTGCGCGATCTCGCAAGCCTCGGCGTCGATCGCATCGGAGGAGCTGAAGGGCATGAGCCTGCGCGAGGTAGCCGAGCTGGGGGCCGATTGGATGATCGACCTGCTCGGGATCCCGGTCTCGGCAACGCGCCGCAAGTGCGCGCTCTTGAACCTAAAGGTGGTCCGCGGCGCGGTCAGCGGCGACGATGCTTGGCCCTCCTGAGGGGTAGATAGAGTGTGAACAGACAGTTTTCGAGCATTCGCGGCCACCAAGAGCCGCGGCGAGGAGTCAGATGGCGACCGTAGACCGCACCGCTGAGGTCCCGAAGATCACCAAGCCCAGCCCCATCGTCGAGGACGAGCAGGGTCAGCTGCGCGCGCGCCAAGGCATCTCGCGCGAGGTCGTGGCAGAGCTCTCGAAGGTCAAGGGCGAGCCCGACTGGATGGCGGAGAAGCGCCTGAAGTCGCTCGAGATCTTCGAACGCAAGCCGGTGCCCACGTGGGGCGTTGACCTCTCCGGGCTGAACCTCGACGACCTCGTCCTCTACTCCCCCCCGACGGCCGGGCGTTACAACAACTGGGACGAGGTTCCTGAGGAAATGAAGCAGACCTACGAGGATCTCGGCATCCCGCAGGCCGAGCGCGAGCATCTGGCCGGAGTCGTGGGCGTCTGGCGCCAAGAGCCGGTGTATGAGGGCCTCAAGGAGGAGTACGCGAAGCTGGGCATCCTCTTCTGCTCGATGGACACCGCGGTGCGCCAGTACCCGGAGCTCGTGCAGAAGTACTTCATGAACAAATGCGTGCCCGCACAGGACAACAAGTTCTCGGCCCTGCACGGCGCCGTGTGGTCGGGAGGATCGTTCCTGTACGTCCCCAAGGGCGTCAAGGTCGACCTGCCGCTGCAGGCCTACTTCCGCATGGAGGGCGCCGGCGAGGGCACCTTCGAGCACACGCTGATCGTGGCCGACGAGGGCTCGGACGTGAACTACATCGAGGGCTGCACGGCGCAGACGTACTCCGTCAACTCGATGCACTCGGCGGTCGTGGAGATCTTCGTCCACGAGGGCGCCAAGGCCCGCTACACGACCGTGCAGAACTGGTCGAAGGATGTCTACAACCTGAACACCAAGCGCGCGGTCGTGGACGCCGAGGGTACGGTCGAGTGGGTCGGCGGCTCGATGGGCGCCAAGTACGTGATGCTCTACCCAGGCTCGTTCCTGATGGGCGAGGGCGCGCGCGCCGACCACCTCAACGTGGGCGTGGCGGGCAAGGGCGTGCACAAGGACACGGGCGCCAAGGTCGCGCATCTGGCGCCGAACACGACCTCCAACATCCTCGCCAAGTCGATCTCCAAGGACGGCGGCATCATGGGCTACAGGGGTCTGGTCAAGATGGGCCACAACGCGGCGGGCTCCAAAGCGCGCGTGCAGTGCGACGGGCTGATGATGGACGGCGAATCGCGCTCGGACACCTGGCCGGACATCCAGATCCAGAATCCGCACGTCACGGTCGCGCACGAGGCGACGGTGGGGCGCATCTCCGATGACCAGCTCTTCTACATGGGCTCGCGCGGATTCACCGAGGACGAGGCGGCGGCGATGATCGTCAACGGCTTCATCGAGCCGGTCACCAAGGAGCTGCCGATGGAGTACGCGGTCGAGCTCAACCGCCTGATTCAGCTGGAGATGGTCGGCTCCATCGGCTGAGCCGTCCGACGGGCGGCGGCCGGTCGTCCGTGCCGCGAAGGAGTTGAGGCCGCCCGTCGACACGATCGTCGCCCCGCTGTTTCCCCCGCGGCTGCCGTGGGTGAACGTTGGCGGCCGCGCGGGCGGCGGCCGCGCGAGCATCATCCAGCAGGGTCGCCCGATGCTGGTCGAGTTCTGGGATTTCTGCCGGCCCAACTCGATGCGCACGCTTCCCTACTTGAAGGCTTGGCATGAGCGTTATGCGCAAGCGGGGCTGCGCGTGATCGGCGTGCACTGCCCGGGCTTCGAGCCCTCGCGCGATGAGCGGGCTGTGCGCGAGGCTGTCGCGCGCCTCGGCATCGCCCACCCGGTGGTGATCGACTCGGCGCTCGAGGTGTGGCGCGACTACGGCAACGAGGGCTGGCCGGCGCGCTACCTGTTCGACGGCCGCGCGCGGCTGCGCGACTACCACCAGGGCGAGGGCGCGTACGCGGAAACGGAGCGCGCCATACAGGAGCTAGTGAGCGTGCAGCGAGAGCCGCTTGCGCCGCTGCGTCCCGAGGACGCCGCCGGCGCCGAGCTGTGCCCCCAGACGGAGGATCAGCCGGGCGCCTACTGCGGCCCCTATGAGGCCGGCGGCGTGTGGGCGGTCCTGGAGGGCAGCGGGATCGTGCGGGTCAATGGCGGCGTAGAGAGAGGAGGCGCCGAGCTCCAGGTCACCCACCCGGGCGCGTTTGCGCTGATCGAGCACGCGCGCCACACCGAAGGCGTCTTGCAGCTCGAGCTTGGCCGCGGCGTGCGCTGTCACGCCACCTGCTTCACGCCCGGCGTCGCCGCCGGCGGGTGAGCCGGCGCCGGCCCTCGCCTCGCCGTGGCGAGCGCTCGCGGTGCCGACCGCTCAGGCGCTCGCGCTCGCGCGCGCCGATGAGCGCAGCTCGTCGTGCGTGCGGTCGAGCAAGAGCCGCTTCAGCTGCGGCGCGCCGGAGTCCTCGACGAGCACGCAGCCCCCGGGCCAGTAGGGGCTCTCGCCCGGGCGCCGGCTCAGGAATACGCGCTCATACGTCCAGCAGCCAGCGTTGACGAGCCGCGCCCGCGCAGGCTCCTCGGCGGCACGCTCGCGCCCCGCCCACTCGAGATCTCGATCTCCCGCGAGCGGCCCCGCGCGATGCGTGTGCCCGAAGACCACGTAGGCGTCGCCGAGACCGAGGCGGCGCGCGACCTCGCTCATCGCCCGCAGCCCCGCGCGGCGCAGCTCGCCGACGGAGATGTCGGCGCGCAGCGGGCCGATCCCAGCGCGGTTGAGCGCGGCGACCGCGAGCGGAAAGCCCGCGACCAGCGCGCGCGTCCCGAGCTTGCGCGAGATCGCGGCGCGCCGGGCGCGCGCCAAGCCGCCCGCGGGCGCCGCCGGCCGGCGGCGCCCGGCGAGGGTGCGCCAGGCGTGCACGGTCGCGTCTCCGTTCAAAGGTCCCGTGGTCCGAGCCACCCTCGCCACGGCATGGCGCCACGCGTACATGGGCGCTGTGACCGCCTCGTAGTCCTCGACGCTCTGGAAGCTCTCGGGATGTCGGCCCAGCAGGCGCGCCATCACGCCCACGCTCAGGCGCTCGATCGTGGGCACCGTCAGGTGGCAGTCCAGGTAGTGCCCGTGCGTGGCATATACGTCGGCGCGCACCCACAGGCCGGGATAGGCAGCCTGCACGCGTGCGGGTGAAGCCCACTCGGCGATGCGCTCGGCCATCGGCGAGGCCTGCGACGGCGAGATCAGCTGCTCGAGCTCGAGCGGGGGAGGTGCGTCGAGCTCTCCTCGGCGGCTGAGCCAGGGCTCCAGCAGGGCGTGATCGTGATTGCCTGCGACGAGCACCAGCTCGCGCCCGGCGAGCGCGCGCCCGAGATCTTCGAAGAAGGGACGCGCCGCGGCGAGGGCTTCTCGCGCTGGACCCTGGCGCAGCTCGAGCACATCGCCGAGCAGCACCACGCGATCGACCTCGCCCGCCTCCTCGAGCAGCGGGGAGCGCACGTCCGCACGCCGCAGCAGGTCGGAGTGCGAGGGACTGCCGAGGTGGAGGTCGGAGAGAATCAGCGTGCGCATCACTCAGAGCGTGGGCACGCCGCTTCGACGGTGCGCAGTGGTGCCCGGCGGCGAGGACGGGCGCGCCGAGCGCTCAGCGGGTGCCGCCGGCGGTAGCGGCTTCGCGGATCGGCTTGGGGAGCATGAAGCGCACGTCCTCGTTGACGACGTGGAACTCCGACACCTCCTCGACGCCGCGCGCGCGGAAGAAGTCGACGAGCTCCCTGACGAGATTCTCCGGCGCGCTTGCACCCGAGGAGATCCCCACGACGCGCCGGCCCTCGAGCCATTCCTCGCGCACCTCTCTGGCCGTGTCGATGAGGTAGGCGTCGGTGCCGCAGTCCCGCGCGACCTCGACCAGGCGCTGTGAGTTGGAGGAGTTGCGCGACCCGATCACGAGCAGCAGGTCGCAGCCGTCCGCCATCTGCTTCACCGCCGCCTGCCGGTTGGTGGTCGCATAGCAGATGTCATCGGTGCGCGGCCCCACGATCTTGGGGAAGCGCTCCCTCAAGCGCGCGATGATGGAGCTCGTTTCATCGACCGCAAGCGTCGTCTGCGTGATGTAGGCGACGTGCTCGGGATCCTCGAGCTCGAGCTCGTCGACGTCCTGCTCGCGCTCCACGAGAACGATCTGCCCGGGCGCCTCGCCCATCGTGCCTTCGACCTCCTCGTGGTGAGAGTGGCCCACGAGCACGACCGTGTAGCCGCGGCTTGCGAAGTTGACGGCCTCACGATGGACCTTGGTCACCAGTGGGCAGGTGGCGTCGATCGTCTCCAGGCGCCGCTCCGCGGCGCCGGCGCGCACGGCAGGTGAGACGCCGTGCGCGGAGAACACGCACACCGCCCCCTCGGGAACTTCGGTGTGCTCGTCCACGAACACCGCTCCGCGCCCGCGCAGCTCCTCGACGACGTGCTTGTTGTGCACGATCTCCTTGCGAACGTACACGGGCGAGCCGTGCTTCTCGAGCGCGCGTTCGACCGTCTGCACCGCGCGATCGACGCCCGCGCAGTAGCCGCGCGGCGCCGCCAGCACGAGCTTCTCGACCGTGTTGGACACGGGAGCCATTGTAGGGCGCGTGGCGCTAGGCTAAGCACTCGTGCCGCCGCGCCATCTCGACAGGCTGACGCCGATCGACGCTTCGTTCCTGCACCAGGAGAGCCAGCACTCGCACATGCACATCGGCGGCCTGACAATCGTCGAAGGCCCGCCGCCCAGCACCGGGGAACTGCTCGAGCAGATTCGCATGCGCCTGCACCTGGTGCCTCGCTATCGCCACAAGCTCGCCTCGACGCCGATCGACAGCGGAAGGCCGGTGTGGGTGGACGACCCGAGCTTCAACCTCGACTACCACATCCGGCACACCGCGCTGCCCTTGCCGGGCGGATGGGAGCAGCTGTGCGCTCTGACGGCTCGCATCTTCTCCCAGCAGCTGGACCGCTCCAAGCCGATGTGGGAGATGTGGCTGATCGAGGGGCTCGAGGACGATCGCTTTGCGCTGATCACCAAGACGCACCACTCGCTGGTCGACGGGATCGCCGGCGTCGACCTTGCGACCGTGCTCTTCGATGTCTCGCCAGAGCCGCCGCCCATCCGCAGCTCGGGCCGCGCCTGGGAGCCGCGGCCCGAACCGGGGGCCGCCGAGCTGATCGCCTCGGGCGTGCGCGGCGCGGTGCGCGCGGGTCTGGAGCTGGCGGAGGGCGCGGTCGATGCTCTCGCCCATCCCGACCGCGCGCTGGCGCGCGCGCGCGAGGCCGCGGAGGGGATCGGAGAGATCATCTGGGCGGGCCTGAACCCGTCACCGGAAACCCCGCTCAACGTCCCCATCGGCCCGCACCGGCGCTTCTACGGGATCGGCAACCGGCTGGAGGACTTCAAGGCCGTCAAGAACGCCTTTGGCGGCACGGTCAACGACGTGGTGCTCGCGGTCGTGACGGGCGCCCTGCGCACGTTCCTGATCTCACGCGGCAGGCGCACCGCGGGCTGCGAGCTGAGGGCGCTCGTGCCCGTGTCGGTGCGCGCGGAGAACGACCGCGGCGAGATCGGCAACCGCATCGTGGTGATGCGAGGGCCGCTGCCGGTGTACATCGCCGACCCCCTCCAGCGCCTGCGCTTCGTCACCCAGGCGATGAACGGGCTCAAGGAGTCCAAGCAGGCGCTCGGAGCAGAGGTGATCGCGGGCGCGCAGAACTTCGCGCCGCCGACGATCCTCGCGCAGGCTTCGCGGCTGAACTTCTCCACGCGCCTGTTCAACCTGATCGTCACCAACGTGCCAGGGCCACAGTTCCCGCTGTACGTGCTGGGACGGGAGATGGTGGAGGTTTTCCCGGTCGCGTTCCTGCCCGAAAACCACGCGCTTGCGATCGCGATCATGTCCTACAACGGTCAGATGAACTTCGGGCTGCTCGGCGACTTCGACGCGCTCCCCGACCTCGATCAGATCAGGTCGAACATCGCCGAGGAGCTGGCGACGCTGGTCGCGCTCGCGCGCGAGTCGGTGGCGGCGCCGGCGTAGGCGCCGCCGGCGGCACCCGGGCCTGCGCTGTGGCTGGGCCGTCGCTCGCGCACCGCGTCATGCGCGTCCGCCTCGCCCGCGCTCCCTAGCGCCTGCCGCTGGAGCGCCTGGCCCGCGCCGGGACCCCTCGCTCAGTTGATCGCCAGGAAGAAGGCCCGGTCTGCGGTTTCGCCGTTGATCACGGTTTCGCCTTTGCCGTTGCGCCCAAGCACCGGCACCCATGTTTCAACGGTGATCTGCGTTTTGGACGGGTTGCATTCAGTCGCCAGCTTGGCCGCGCCGAGCGACGCGCTGACCATCGGCAGGACCCCTTCGTTGGCGTCGATCGTGGCGACAACGTTGTGCGGCTGAAAGCCCAGACCCGAGATGCAGTAGACGCCCGGTTCGGGCCTTTGCACCTGGACGCTTTCGACGTTCTTGCTGTCGGCGCCTTCGATTTCGCCTTTCTTGGTCACGTGCGCGAACGCGAGCGCGCTGCCGGGCTGCCCGGGTGCCCCGGTTTCTCCCTTGGGCCCGCTCTCGCCTCTGAGTCCCGGTTCACCCTTCGGACCGCGGGGACCTTCAGGGCCTTGCGGCCCCTGCGGCCCCGAGGGCCCGCTCACGCCGCGCGCGGTGCGCAGCTGCTTCAGGACACTCGGCTTGACCTGGCCTGTGCTCGTGATGATGTACCGCGAAGCCGCCACGCTGGTGCCCGCAAGGGCCACGAACAGCGCAAGCCAGGCTACGACGTTGCGACCGAGTCCCCTGAGCATGCGCGAGATCATCTTTGTCGAGTTCTGACGAGGTTTGGCGAGCGTTGAACATTGCCATAGGGTCGGTGCGTATTTGGCATTTTGCGTTGCAAGCGGCGCCAGCTCTCTGGCCTGCGCGGGCGCACGTCGGCGGCGTTCCTGCAGCGCTCCGAGGCGCTCGAGGCGCCCTTGGCTAGACTGGCCTGACGTGACCGAGAGCGAAGCCGCACCCGCGCCCGACGCACCCTCGCCGAGCGAGTCCGATGTCATGGACGCGCTCTCCAACGTGATCGACCCCGAGCTCGGCCTCGACTTCGTCGAGCTGGGGCTCATCTATGGCGTCGAGATCGCCGACGGGAACGTGCGCGTGACGTTCACGTTGACCACGCCAGGCTGCCCCATCGGTCCGCAGGTGACCGAACAGATCGAGGAGTTCGTGGGCGAAGTGGACGGCGTGCGCAACGTCCACTCCGAGATGGTGTTCACGCCGCCCTGGTCGCCTGAGCGCATGAGCGAGGACGCCAAGTTCGCGCTCGGTTTCTGAGCGGCGAATCGTAGGCTGCGGCCCCAGCGGCACGCCTGACCGCTATGCGAACATATGTTCGCTTTGGCACCCAGGCCGTGGCGACCGGAAGCTGAGCTCGCGGGCGCGCTCGACCGCGGCGACCTGCGCTATGCGTGGCGCTCGCCGAGGAACTGCGCCGCGAGCGTGGGCGGCCGATCGGCCTGGACCTCGCCGCGCGCTTTCTCCCGCTCATAGCCAGGGAGAGCCCACGGGAGTACGACGCGTGGGCGCTGCGCTGGCTCGCGCGCTGGGCCGCGGAGAGCGCTGGGAGCGCCGAGCAGGCGGCCGAGCTCGCCGCGTCGTTGGCCGAGCTGCCGGCTGAGCCGGCGGCCATGACCGCGATCCAGGCGTTGCTCTAGCGCGCAGGCCGGCGCCCCTGTCCCCGCGCTGCTAGGGAAGCCGCCGGAGGCTCATGATGTGAGCTCCAGCTTCAGCTCGCAGGCGTCGATGGAGGCGCGGGTGCCAGGTGTTTCGGAGGGGTCCATCGCGTCGAACACCTTCGCCGCGGCGTCCATGTCCTCTGCCGTCGCGAACTCCTGCAGCACGACCGCTGTTCCCCGACCCTCGTCAAACAACACCTTCAGTCCCGTGCTCGTCACGCCCGGCGGTGGGCCGCCTGCCTCGTCCACGCGCGCCAGCAGCTGCTGCATGCGCTCGGCGCTCACGTCGGTGAATCGCACTACGCGTACGTACATCGTGAACCTCCCTGCGGTCGATTGCTCAGTGACTGAGGAGATACCACAGCTGCCACAGAACGCGACGTTCGTGCAGCGGGGCGAACATGCCGTTGACCGTGACCGGGACGCGCTTGTGCTGGGCGATTGTGCTGCGCCCGGCGCTCGTCAGCCGCAGCGTCATCGTCTTCGCGGCCGTTCCGTTGAGCGTCAACGTGGCCTTTGCCAGCAGCACCGCATTGCGGTTGGTGTTGCGCCAGTTTGCTCCCGGTCGCACCTGGTACCACCCGACTTCGAGCGTGCCCGCGACAGGTGGCGCGAACGGGAAGCTGAAGACGCCGGTCTTGCGCAGCGAAGCGAGGTGGACGTGGTGCATGGCGCGCGCGAGCTGCACGCGGAGGGCGTTTTGGATCTGCACCGCCAGCGGCAGCGAGGCGCTCAGCCCCAGGACTTCCTGCTGGCCCACAGGCTGCTGTGCCGCACGGCGAATCGCCACGCCCGAGCTTTCGGCTTCGGCGCCGCCTTCGCTGTTGGTCGCCACGACGTGACAGCTCAGCAGGTGGCCCAGGTCGGCTCCTTCCGCCGTGTAGGTGCTGCTCGTGGCGGCGGCGATGCTGACGCCGTCGCGCAGCCACTGATATGCGAACGCCGGCGGCGGTTGACCCTTCCAGATGCCGCGCACGCATGTCAGTTTTTCCCCCACGGCCGGGGTGCCTGAGACCTCGGGCTTTTCTACGACTTCGGGCTTTTCGCCCGGAATGTGAATGCGATTGCTGTGAGCCGAGGCGCTGCCTTCTCGGTTGGTGGCCGTCACGATGCACGTGACATCCAGGCCGCGGTAGGCCGACGCCACCGTGAGCGTGTTTTCGCTCGCCGAGGGCACTTCCGTGCCGTTCACGCTCCAGCTATAGGAGTAGGACGGTTCGGGCGTACCGGCCCACGTGCCTCGCGAGCACGTCAGCAGGTGTCCCACCGCGGGCGTGCCTGAGAGTTCGGGTGCGGTCAGAGGGATCGGCGCCTGGCCCGGGATGGACGCGCCGTTGCTGCTTTCTGCTTTCGCGGTGCCGGCGTTGTTTGTGGCTGTCACCACGCACGTGAGCACGTGTCCTTCGTCGGCGCCGCTCGCCGTGTACGTGCTGCTCGTCGCCCCGGGGATGCTGGTTCCGTCGCGCAGCCAGGCGTAGGTGAAGGATGGCGGTGGTTGGCCTTTCCAGATTCCCTTCAGGCACGTGAGCTGCTGGCCGACGGCCGGGGTACCGAATACCGCTGGCGCTTCGACGGGTTCCGGCGGGCTGCCCGGGACGTTCACGGATTCGCTGCTCGCTTCGGTTGCGCCTTCGCCGTTGACCGCGGTGACGACGCACGTTAGGGCGTGCCCCTGATCGGCTTCGACGACCTTGTACGTGGCCGCGGTCGCCCCGGGGATGGCGGCGCCGTCGCGCCTCCACTGATAGGTGAACGTCGGGTCGGGCGTGGCGCTCCAGGTGCCCGTCGAGCAGCTCAGCTGCACGCCGAGCGCGGGCGTGCCCGAAACCTGGGGCGGCGTTTCGTTGACCGGCGCCTTGCCTCCCGAGATTTTTTCGGGAATGACGACCTGTTCGCTGGCAGCCGTCGCCTGACCTTCGCGGTTGGTGGCGGTGACCTTGCAGGTAAGGGAGTGGCCGCGGTCGGCGAAAGTGGCGAGGTAGTTGATCGAGCTCGAGAGGCCAACTTCTTCACTGGTTCCCACGTCGCGCACCCACAGGTAGGTGTACGTTGGCGCCGGCACGCCCGTCCAGGTGCCCTTTTCGCAGGTCAGCGTGGCGCCAACGGCCGGGGTCCCGCCCACGCTGGGCGCCGTGACGTTCACCGGCTTGGCGCCGCGCACGGCGATGCTGTTGGCGCTCGGCGCTTCGGCGCTTCCGGCGACGTTCGTCGCTCTCACCCTGCAGGAAAGCGTATGCAGCTGGTCTTCTGAGCGCACGGTGTAGATGCCGTTGGTCGCCCCGGCAATGCTCGTGCCGTCCCGAAGCCACTGGTAGCTGAAGGTGGGCGGCGGGCTGCCCGCCCATGTGCCCGCGAAGCACGTCAGCGATTCGCCTACCTGCGCCGGTGCGATCCCCAGCACCTGCGGCGGCGCGGCTGATTCGGGCGGGCTGCCCGGCACGCTCACGCTGTTCTTGCTGCGTTCTCGACCGCTGCCGGCTGCGTTGCTGGCGGTCACTTCACACGCAAGCGAGTGCCCCTGGTCGGCTTCGACGATCGCGTATATGGACTGGGTTGCCCCGCCGATCGGCGAGCCGTCGCGCAGCCACTGATAGGCGTAGGAGATCGGCGCCGTCCCGCTCCAGGTGCCGGTCGAGCAGCTCAGCGCTTCCCCGAGCGCCGGGGTGCCCGACACTTCGGGTGGCACTTTCGCTTCGGGCGCTGTGCCGCCTGGAATCAGGAGGCTGTTGCTGCTTTCCGCTTGAGCTTCGTGGCCGGGGCCGCCTGCGCCTTCGACCGCTGTCACCGCGCACCACAGCGTGTGGCCCTTGTCGCCCGCTGCGACGGTGTAGGTGACGCCCGAAGCAAAGTGCACCCCGTCGCGGATCCACGCGTAACGGAATTCCTGCACCCCCCCGCTCCAGCTCCCGGCAGCGCACACGAGCCTTTCGCCCACCAGCGGGTTACCCACCACTTCCGGGCGGGTGTTGTTGACGGGCTGTGCGGCCGCACCGCCCGCGAGAGGCGCCAAGAGCGCACATGCGGCGGCGGCCAACGCGAGCGCCAGCCGCCGCGCCTGCCGGTGCACAGGCGCGCGATGTGGTGATCTTCTCACGCCTCGAGGTTTCCACTGCACCATCGGCGGGCGCGAACGATTACCTGCAGCGGGCAGAGCGTCAAGCGATGCATAGCTGCACCCACGAATGCTGCGGTTTACCCATCTTTGCGTACCCAAACCAAGACTGCTCCCGACCCCACCTGGTCGCGCCGGCGGCGTCTCACACGATTTCGATCGGCGTCCCCACGTCGACCACGGACCACAGACGCGTCACGTCGGCGTTGCGAAGGCGAATGCAGCCATGCGAGGGGCGCCCGGGCACGAGCTGCGGCGCGTCTGTCCCGTGAATGCCGACAACCTTGCCACCGGGCCAGTCGCTGCGCGCCGAGGCGTAGGCGCTCGTGCCCAGCGCGAAGGGACCGTAGAAGGCGCCGCCCGTCGTGAGCAGCTTCTCGGTGATGTAGAAGCGACCTGCCGGCGTCGGCGAGCTCGGCCGCCCGACGCCCACGGCCGCGCTCCAGATCGCTCGCCCATCGCGGTACAGCGTGGCGCGGAGAAGCTCGCGGTTGATGCGCAGGTGCTCGCGGGTGATGTGCATTTCACCCAGGGCGCCCGCTTCCACCCACCCGGCCAGGCGGTTCGAGGGATCGGGAACTGGCACGCGCAGCCACGTGATCCCGCCGGCGCTGTAGGAGCGCAGAATCAGATACGCCTGCGCCTGACCCTCGGCGGTCAGGAAGCGAAGGTGACCGATCACGCGCGAGGCCGCCGCTGGCGCCGCGTAAACGGGGGCAGCCGCCTGTGGATAGGCCCACCTCGACAGTGTCGTGAGGTTCGAGAGCGTCGCCGCGGCGGCGGGACCTTCGGCGACGCACGCACTCGGCGCCGCGATCGAGCAGGCACCCGCGAGCAAGGCGGCGGCGTAGCGGCGCACGCTCGCGCACCGCCCTCAGCCGGTGAACGGCGGTACGACCCGCGTGGCCCGCGCGTGCACGAACACGCCCGAGCGGGCGACCGAGGCGCAGCTCGTCAGCGCTCTTATCGACACCTTATGCGGGCCGAAGGACAGGCTGCTCGGGTTGAGCTTGATGGTGAACTTTCCGCCCCTCGCCTGGGCCGCCGTCAACGTCCTCAGCTTGCGCCCGTCTAGGTAGAAGGTGATGCGCTTGATCCCCGTCGCCGGGACCTGCACGGTGAAGGTGCCGCGCTTTGGACCCGACGCGCCGTGCAGCGCGAGCGATTTGGCCTTGCAGTTCAGCACGCCGCCACCACCGCCACCGCCGCCAGCCCCACCGCTCCCGGCGGAGCCGCTCGGAGAGGACCCGCCGCTGGGCGCCAGTGGGCGTTTCGCCGCCGGCACTTCGACGATGACCGCGTTGGAGGCCAGGGGGCGCGGCGCTTGGCCCGGCGCGGTCCCGGTTACGGTGGCCACGTTGATGTAGGTGCCGGCGCTTGTGATCAGGTGAGTGCACGTGTACGTGGTCGCTTCGCCCGGCGCCAGCGGCACTTCCCCGCGACCGCCGCCGATCGTGCCGGGGTCGCACAGTGGGTCGGTGAAGTTGGACAACGTCAGCGCCGCGAGGCCGGTGTTTTTGACGACGATCTCGTATTCGATCGTCTGCCCGATCGCGCCCGTGAGCGGCGCCGTCGTGTAGCCGGCTTCGCTTTCGGCGATCCGCTGCAGCTTTTCGATCGTGAACAAGCTGGTGGTCACTTCGACCACGACCTGGTTCGAGGTTTGGGTGAGCGGCGCTTCACCCGGCGCGGTGCCGGTTACGGTGGCTTCGTTGGTGTAGATGCCGGCGCTCGTGAGCAGGTGTGTGCACGTGTACGTGGTCGCTTCGCCAGGCGCTAGAGGTGCTTCTCCGGGCCCGCCTGCGATCGTGCCAGGATCGCAGTGCTGGTCGGTGAAGTTGGACAGCGTCAACGCCGGCACGCCGGTGTTCCTGACGACGATCTCGTATTCGACCGTCTGCCCGATCACACCGGTGAGCGGAGACTTCGTGAAGCCGCTCCCGCTGCCCGCTATCTCTTGCAGCTTTTCGATCGTGAAGGCGGGTTCACCCGTGGGCTGGGGCGGCAGGATCTCGAACTCGGTCGTGTACGTGGTAAAGGGTTTCGTTTCGAGGTCGGCTTCGACGAGCGAGCGCCCTGGCGCGCACGATGCATCGCCGATCGCAATCACGAACGCATTGCCGTCGTTGTCGAGCTGGACCGCATTGACTTCCGGAACGTCTTCGACGTTGGTGCCGTCCATCAAGATCCAGTGCAGGTGCGGCGCCACGCGGCAGCGGTGGTAGAGCTCTTCGGATCCGATGCGCACGGGCTTCTCCGAACCGCCGCCGAACTCCGCCTGCACGATCGTGGCGACGCCGCTCGAGCCTGCGTCCTCGACCTGGACGGAGGGCATCGTGTAGACGCCTGGCACGGTCGGCACGGGCGGCAGCACGGTGAAGGACGCGGTGAACGATTCGAACGGTTCCTCTTCCATGTGCGCCGTGATCAGGCTTTCGCCGGCGGAGCACAGCGGGCCGCCGCGCAGCGCGACGGTCGCATTGCCATCGGCATCGAGTTCGACCGAGACACCCCTGCCGGATTCCGTCCGGTAGGGGTTGGGCACGTACCACGTGAGGTTGCCCCTGCACAGGCTGAACAGCTGGCTGGCCGTGATTTTGATTTTCGAGCCGGTCCCGTAGAGCGTCGGGTTGCACTCGACTTCGACGACGTCGGCCACGGTCGCCGTCGTGCTGAACTCGCCCTGAGCGACGAACGCGGGGAGCGAGTGGATCACGCACGTTCGCGACGCGCTCTGCGAAGCAGCGACCGGCGCGCCCCGCGCCGGGGGTCGGACAGGCCGCGCCTGCGCAGCTCCGCACAACGCGGCGGCGCCTGCGCACGCGCCTAGAGCCAGCAGGAGCGCGAGCCGCGCTCGCGCTCCCCGGACTCGCAAAGGACCCCGGAAGCTCGGGCTGTCCGGGGTCCTGTTGCGCATCTCAGATCACTTCAGACTTCAGCGACTGAGCGCCCTAGGTGGGCCGGGGCGCTTCGATCGTGAAGAACGTCGTGAGCGTCGTGAACGGTTTGGCTTCCAGGTCCGCTTCGATCAGCGAAGCGCCGGGAGCGCACGAGCCGTCGCCGAGCACGATCACGAACGCATTGCCGTCGTTGTCCAACGGGATTCCGTTGACTTCGGGTGTGCCGGCCACCGCCTGGCCGGTCTGCAAGATCCAGACCAGGTGCGGTGCGACGCGGCAGCGCCGGAACAGCTCTTCGGAGAAGATGCGCACCGGCTTCTCCGAGCCATTCGTGAACTCGGCCTCGATGATCGCTGCGAAGCCGCTGGACACGCCGGTCTCGACCTGCGTTTCAGGCGCGCCCGGAGTCGCCGCCAGCGCGCGCACGCTCTGTGGCGTGGGCACCGGTGGCAAGACCGTGAACGACGTCGTGAACGATTCGAACGGTTCTTCTTCCATGTGCGCCGTGATCAGGCTTTCGCCCGCCGAGCAGAACGGCCCGCCGCGCACCGCCACGATGGCGTTGCCGTCGGGGTCGAGTTCCACTGTGATGCCTCTGCCGGTCGTCGTGACGAGCGGATTCGGCACATACCACGTCAGGCTGCCTTTGCACAGGTTGTAAAGCTGGGCTGCGGTGATTTTGATTTTCGAGCCCGTCCCGTAAATCGTCGGGTCGCACTCGACTTCGATGATGTCGGCCACCGTGGCCGTCGTGCCGAACTCGCCCTGAAGGACGAACGAAGGAAGCGAGTGGACGACGCACGTGCCCCGGGGCGCTTCTTCTTCCGAGGTGCTGGTGGTGTGCGCAAACGCGGTTCCGGCCAGCGAGAACATGCTCACGGCAAGGACCGCTAGTCCCACGCCAAGGTAACGACTTTTCATGTCTCCCTCCAAGGAGGCTGTGATTTTGCGCCCACCGCTTCACACAATCGCGAAGCAGCAAATCACCCCTCCTTGGATGGTTCGAAGAGGACCCCCCCTTTCCGGGCGCACCCCCCCGCGGGCAAGTTATGTGGGAGGGGTGAATAACACAGTCGACAATGCCCGACAAACCCAAACTGACGTGGTCAGGACAAAAAGTCGTAAATTGCGGGTTTTTTCACGTAGCTTTAAGGCGATTTGCAGGAGTTTTTGCAGGTTCAGGTTCACATAATCCGGCTCACCATCTGAGCGCCAGCGCCACCGACCGGCGCACCGGCCGCGCGGCGGGCGGCGTGAAGGCACATGTCGCGCGCAGCCGCAGCGAGCTCGCCCCCGTCGGCTGGGACGCAGAGGCCCCCCGCAACGAAGTCAGCAGGCGCGCTCCTGCGCGCGTGAGGTGGAGCTCGAGCATCGCGCGCCCGGCACGCGAGAACCTCCGCTTGCCGACGGCGACGAGCGTGGAGGCGCCCGTGTTCTTGACCCCCTGCTTGGCTTCGCGCGCTGTCGCTTGGTAGCTCCACGAGATCGCCGCCGTCCCCGCCTCTGGAGCGGTGAAGCGCGCCTTGAAGGCGCCGCTTCGCAGCAGCGATGCGATGTGCGCGCGCCGAGCGTGGCGACGCAGCTGCACGGTGATCAGGGCGGCGAGGCGGCGCCGGGAGATGCTGCTGGCCTTGGCATGCGCGACGCCTTTGCCCCCCTGGCCTTCTTCGCCGAAGCTGAACGGTGGCATGGTGGTGAACGAGTCATCCGCTCCGACGCCCGTGCCGCCTTCGCCGGCGCCGACGAGTCGGAAGTGGTAGGTGGTCGCGGGGCTCAGGCCATAGATGCGCGCGAACACGGGCACGGTGTTCGTGCCCGACGGGGGCCACGCGCGGAGTTCGGCGAGGAAGCCGCATTCGACGCTGTGCCCGTACGCAAACGTCGGACCGTATTCGAAGTAGCAGGCATTGATCCCGGCGCCGCGTGGGTTGACGGACCCGTACATCGCGGCAGAGGTCCGCGCCACCGATGACGCGCCTTCGGTCGTGACCGCGGGCGGGATCGCCGCCACCACGAAGCTCAGAGGGGCGCTTGAGCCGCTGGGATTGCCGATCGAGCTCGGCTGCGTCGCGACGGCGGTGTATTCCCCCCACTGAAGCGTCGGGCTTGCGCGGCCGGATGCCCATCTCCCGCCCTGGACTTCGGCGGTGGCTGAGGCCAGGACTGCGCCTTCGGCGTGCGCGCCCTCGTAAATCTGGACGGTCACGGGCTCGTGGTCGCTCGCAGTTCCCGAGAACGCCGGCGCCGCATTGCCCGATGGGGACGGTATGGGATCGAGCGTGACGGCGGGCTGCTTCGTGTCAATCACGAAGGTGACGGGAGCGCTAAATCCGGGCAGGTTGCCGATCTCGCTCGGCTGGGTGGCGATCGCGGTGAACGTCCCGTCGCTGAGAGCGGGCGCTGCGGCGCCCGAGGTCCAGCTGCCGCTGCCCCCGGGAGCGTGCGCCGTGGCGACGATGAGCCCTTCCGGCTTGGGCCCTGCGAAGACCTCGACGGTCACCTCCGTCGCTTCGCTGGCTGTGCCGGAGAAGGCGGGCGTCACCTCGTTGGACGGCGAGGGCGGAGTATCGAGGGTGACGGTGGGCGGCTTGGTGTCGACCACGAACTTGACGGGCGCACTCCATCCGGGCGGGTTGCCGATCGCACTCGGCTGGGTGGCGATCGCCGTGAACGTCCCGTCGCCGAGAGCGGGCGCGGCGGCGCCCGAGGTCCAGCTGCCGCTGATCGGAGCGGCGCGTGCCGTCGCGACGATGCGCCCTTCCGGCTTGGGCCCTTCGAAGACCTCGACGGTCACCTCCGTCGCTTCGCTGGCTGTGCCGGAGAACGACGGCGCGGCGTCGTTGGACGGCGAGGGCGGTGGCCGCAGGGTCACGGTGGGCGGCTGGGTGTCGATTTCGAACGTCACGGGTTCGCTCACGCCTTCGAGGAAGTCCACGGAGCTCACCTGCCTTGCGATCGCGGTGTAGGTCCCGTCGGCCAGGGGCGGGTTCACTTGCGCGGAGACCCAGTGATTCCCGCTTACCTGCGCTTTCAGGGTCGCGACGAGCGTGCCTTTGGCGTGATCGCCGGCATAGACATAGATCGTAACGAGCGTCGTTTCGCTCGCCGTCCCGCTGAACGAGGGCGCGCTGTCGCTGGATGGAGTGGGCGGCTGATCGAGCGTCACTTTGGGTGGACCCAGGAAGATCAGCGTGTCCGGGTGAAAGCCCGAAGCGCCCGCAGGCCATTCGGAGACCTGGGCGGCTGACGCGCTCGTGGCGGGGATCGTGGCGGCCGCGAGGACGATCGCAAAAAGCGGCCTCAGATGGACTCGGCGTGCACTCCAACGCGATTTCGCCTGCACGAACCCACCTACCGAGGTTGACTGTCTCCACTCTGCCGGCGCAGGGCAGCGGCGCATGATAGTCCTACTTTCTCGGTGCGCCGGAGGTAACTGGCAACTGCAAGATTTCTTGTCAGCCGAGCACGCGGACGGAGCAGCGCGCGCTCGGAATGGAGCGGGCGGAGATCACCTGGCTGTCAGGCAGCGGGGTTCTGACATTCACTTTGCAGGCCTTGTGGGCCGGGATGCGGGTTGGTAGTCCTTGCGCCCGCAAACGACGCGGAAGGACGTATGAGAGCCTCCACAAGCCGTACCCTCGCTGCTGCGGCCGCGCTGACACTCGCCGGCGCCGCTAGTGCGCTTGCGGCGGGACCGCTCAAGGGCAAGACCTACCAGGGCAGCGCTCCCGTGACGGGCGTCACCTCCGAAGGCCACCACCGCATCCGCCTTTATGCGGGCGGGTACATCACCGTGCGCGTTGCCACAAGCGGCAGGTCGGTGAGCGTCCGCTTCACCTCGCCCTGGCCGGTGCTCTACTGCCGAACGCAGCAGAAGCTGCACGTGCAGTCGACGAAAGCCGCGTCGATCTCCCGCAGCGGGAGCTTCAAGGCGACGATCATCGAGCGATTTGCGGCGGGGCCGGGGAGCAACTCGATCACCCAGGTCGTGACCGGCCGCTTTGCCGGCCGCACGGTCAAGGGCGCGATTCACACCCACGCCGCCGAATGCGGCGGAACCTCGACCTACTCTGCCACGGCGCGTTAGCGCTCGATCAGCTCTCGCTGCTCAGGCTAGTTCTCGCTGCCCAGGCGATCCCACATGTAGAGCTGGATGCACTCGCTGGCGAGCTCGCGCGCGCGCTCGCTGGAGAGGCGCGGGAGCACGGTGTCGAGCGCCTGCTCCTCTGAGACCCCCGCCTGGAAGGCTTCCTCGCCGCGGAAGCCGGCCGCGATCTTCAGCGCCTCGCGCCGGTTCTCGCCGAGGCTCGGGAACACGCCGACGAGAAAGTCGGTGTTGGGGATCGGCTGGCCCACCTCCAGCGAGGCATGCCAGGCGGCGAGCAGGTGCAGGTCGTCCTCGTCGAGGCCGGCGATCGCCTTGGCGTAGTGAACCGACAGCTCCTGGTCGGGAATGTCGTCGACCCACGCCCGCACGACCTCGCCGACGAGCTGGCGGCGCGCCTCGCGACCGACGGACTCGGCGATTACGCGGATCGCATCCTGGGGCTCGATGAAGCAAAGTGGCATTCTCGTGACTCCTGAGCGCGGAGGAAAGCTGTGCTGTGGACTGTAGGCGCCGGTGTGGACGGCAATTCGCGCGGCCCCCGCAGCTCCGCCCCGCAGCCCGTCTACAGTCCGAGCGCCTGCTGGGCGCGCTCGAACGCGGCCGTGTCACGCGTACCGGGCGCGAAACCCAGCGTCGCGCGCGTTTCGCTTCCCCAGTTGGCCAGCGCCAGATCGAGCGCTCCGACGGGCACTGCGAGCGTCCGCGCCAGCGCTGCTGCACGCCGGTCGAGGTTGATCGGATCGCCGATCCCGAACACGCGCTTGGCGGCCAGCGTGGCGGCGTCACGCGCGGCCAACGCACCCGCGCCCGCGGCGTGCAGGCCGTCGGGCTCGAGCTCGTAGATCGCGAGCGCTCCGAGCAGGAGCAGCAGCTCATAGCGCGCGGCGCGCTGCAGCCCGGGGAGCGCGAGCCGCTCGAAGATGCGCTCGAAGCGCCGCTGCGGGCTCCAGCTTGCGTCGCCGAGGAAGGCGCGCGCCTGCGAGCCGCTCTGCGCGGCCCAGGCCCTGTATGCGCGCAGCGTCTCGCCGCCGCGCCCGGGGTCGTGCGAGGTGCGCGGGCCGAGGGGTATGCCCTCGAGCTCCTGAAGGTGGCCCTGCTCGCTGCCCAGCGCCTTGCCAATGCCGGCGAAGGGCTCGGAGCCCTCCAGCGGCGAGAGGTAGGCGATCAGAAAGCACGTCCACGTCGCCCGCTCGAGGTCGCGCTCGGCGAGCGCGCGGGCCTCGCCGTAGAGGCCAGGCGGCTGGCTGCCCAGGGCGAGCAGCCGTCCGCTCGAGAAGGCGATCTCCTCGGCGAGCCTGCGCGCGTCGGCGGATGCGCGCAGGCCGGGCAACAGCGAACAGCGGTAGCCGTCGTCGGCGGCGCGCAGCTCGCGGCGCACGCGCACGCCATCGCTCTGCCCGGGCGCGCGAGGCGCCCGGCGCGAGGATGTGCGCGCGGACGGCGCCCCTGGCGAGGACGCGCCCGCTGAAGGTGGCTGCTCCTCATACCCGGGGAGCGTCTTGCGGCAGATGGGGCAGCGCTCGATGAAGCGGTTGTGGCGGCAGAAGGTCGGCACGGTCGCGCGGGCGGCTCGCTCGTGGCCCGCTCACCTCGACAAGGAAACCAGCTCGGGCGCCGCGCCGGGCGCGCACCCTGATGGGCACACGCGGGCGGCGCTACTCGGATGCACCCACACCGGGGCCGACGTGGCCGGGTGGGCCCTCGGGGCCCTCATCGGCGGAGGCGTGACCGGCGAGGCCTGCGTCCTCGACGCGAGCGACGGCGCCACGCACGGCGCCTGCGCCGCCGTTGCGCCGTGCGGAGAGATAGCGATCGACCATGCGCGCGCACTGGCGACCCTCGTTGATCGCCCACACGATCAGCGACTGGCCGCGGCGGGCATCGCCGGCCGCGAACACCCCCTCCACGGAGCTCGCGTAGGGGCTCGAGTCCTTGATGTTGCCGCGCGCGTCTCGTTCCACGCCGAGCTTGTCCAGCAGCTCGGGCTCGGGGCCGAGAAAGCCCATCGCGAGCAGCACCAGCTGAGCGGGGAGCTCGCGTTCGGTCCCGGCGACGGGGCCGAACGGCGGCTCGGGCTCGGCGCGCGCCATCTGCAGGGCCGCAACGCGTCCATTGCCGTCGTCGCGGAAGCCGGTCGTGACGACCGAGTAGTCCTGCTCGCCCACGTTGGACTTCTGCGCCTCTTCCATGGCGTAGCTGAGCCGGTACTTCAGCGGCCACTGGGGCCACGGCGTGAGCTCGTCGGGGCGCCGTTGCGGGGGCTCGGGCAGCAGCTCGAGCTGCGTGACCGAGCGCGCTCGCTCGCGCAGCACGTTGCCGACGCAGTCCGCGCCCGTGTCGCCGCCGCCGATCACGACCACGTCTAGGCCCTCCGCGGAGATCACCCGCTCGAGGCTCGGCTGCGCGACGGGCGGCTCGGGGCCATACTCCCGCGCGACCCAGCGGTTGCGCTGGTAGAGGTAGTCCATCGCGAAGTGGATGCCCTCGAGCTCGCGGCCGGGAACCTGCAGGTCGCGGGGCACGCGCGAGCCCGTCGCGAGGACCACGGCGTCGAAGCTCCCGCGCAGCTCCTCTACGCTCACGTCGCTGCCCACGTCCACGCCGCAGCGCAGCTCGACGCCCTCGGCGGCGAGCTGCTGCACGCGCCTCTCGACGACGGCCTTCTCGATCTTGAAGTCGGGCACGCCGAAGCGCACGAGCCCGCCGATCGCCTCGTCTCGCTCGAACAGCACGACGCGATGGCCGGCCCGGCGCAGCTGCTGGGCGGCGGCCATGCCGGCGGGGCCGGAGCCGACGACGGCCACGCTCTGGCCGGTGTGCGTGCGCGGCGGCTGCGGCTTGACCCAGCCCTCTTCGAATGCGCGGTTGATGATCGCGTTCTCGATCTGTTTGATCGTGACGGCGTCGCCTTCGCGGATCTCGAGCACGCAGGCTGCCTCGCAGGGCGCCGGGCAGAGCCGGCCGGTGAACTCGGGGAAGTTGTTGGTCGCGTGCAGCTGCGCGATCGCGTCCTGCCAGCGGTCGCGGAAGACGAGATCGTTCCAGTCGGGGATCAGGTTCCCCAGCGGGCAGCCGTTGTGGCAGAAGGGGACGCCGCAGTCCATGCAGCGGGCGCCCTGATCGCGCAGCTCCTCCGCGGGGCGCGTGACGAGGAACTCCTGGTAGTCGCGCGCACGCTCGACCGCGTCGCGATAAGGGATCCCGCGACGCTCTATGTGCAGGAAGGCTCCGAGCTTGCCCATCAGGCGGCAACTGCCACGCGCTCGCCGGCTGCTTCGCGCAGGACGCGCTTGTAGTCATGGGGCATCACCTTCACGAACGCGCCCCTCGCCAGCAGCGCCTCCCACTCTGCGAGCACCCTCTCGGCGACGGGCGAGCTGGTGCGCTCGAGGTGCTCCTGCACGAGCGCGCGGAGCTCTGAGACGTCGCCCTCGTCGGGCGCTTCGAGGCCCACCATGCCCATGTTGCAGCGCGGCTTGAACGTGTCGTGCTCGTCGAGCACGTACGCGATCCCTCCGCTCATCCCGGCGGCGAAGTTGCGCCCTGTCTCCCCCAGCACGACGACGCGCCCGCCGGTCATGTACTCGCAGCCGTGATCGCCCACGCCCTCGACCACGGCGCAGGCGCCGGAGTTGCGCACCGCGAAGCGCTCGCCGGCCAGGCCGCGGAAGAACGCGCGCCCACCGGTCGCGCCGTAGAGCACGGTGTTGCCGATGATCACGTTCTCCTGCGCCTTGAAGTGCGCTCCCATCCCGTCGCGGGGGCGCACCGCGATGACGCCCCCGGAGAGCCCCTTGCCCACGTAGTCCTGCGCGTCGCCGGCCAGCATGAACGTGACCCCCGGCGCCAGCCAGCCCCCGAAGCTCTGCCCGGCCGAGCCCTCGAAGTCCACCACGATCGAGTCCTCGGGCAGGCCGGCTTCTCCGCGCGCGCGCGCGATGTGGCTCGAGAGGATCCCGCCGACGCAACGGTTGCGGTTGCGGATCGCAAGCTCAAGCTTGAGAGGAGGCTCGCCGGCGCGCGCAGAGCGCGCCTGCTCGCCGGGTTGGTCGCCGGCTTCGATCACCGCGCGCGCCTGCTCCACGAGCTGCCAGTCGAGCGCGTCCTCGAGCACCGCGGGCGGCGGTTCGATACGCCGGCGCGGCGTCCCGTCGGGCAACTCGATGTGCTTGAGCACGTGCGTGAGGTCGACGCCGCGCGCCTTCCAGTGCTCGATCGCCGCGGCCACCGAAAGAAGGTCCACGCGGCCGATGGCTTCATCCAGCGAGCGCAAGCCCAGCGAGGCGAGGATCTCGCGGACTTCCTCGGCCACGAACATGAAGAAGTTGACCACGTGCTCGGGCGTGCCGGTGAAGCGCTTGCGCAGCTCGGGGTCCTGCGTGGCGATCCCGACCGGGCACGTGTTCAGGTGGCAGGCGCGCATCATGATGCAGCCGGTGGCGATCAGCGGCGCGGTCGAGAAGCCCATCTCGTCGGCGCCGAGCATGGCCGCGATCACGACGTCGCGGCCGGTTTTCAGCTGGCCGTCGGTCTGCACGACGATGCGCGAGCGCAGGTCGTTGAGCAGCAGCGTCTGCTGGGTCTCGGCGAGGCCTATCTCCCAGGGCACGCCGGCCGCCTGGATCGACGACAGCGGCGAGGCGCCCGTGCCGCCGTCGTGACCCGAGATCAGCACGCGGTCGGCGTTCGCCTTGGAGACGCCGGCCGCGACCGTGCCGACGCCGATCTCGGAGACGAGCTTGACGGACACCTGCGCGCCCGGGTTTGAGCAGCGCAGGTCGTAGATCAGCTGCTTGAGGTCCTCGATCGAGTAGATGTCGTGGTGCGGGGGCGGTGAGATCAGGCCGACGCCGGGCGTCGTGTGGCGGATGGAGCCGATGTAGGCGTCGACCTTGTGCCCGGGCAGCTGACCGCCCTCGCCCGGCTTGGCCCCCTGGGCCATCTTGATCTGCAGCTCGTCGGAGTTGACGAGGTAGTGGATCGTCACGCCGAAGCGCCCCGAGGCCACCTGCTTGATGGCCGAGCGGCGGTTGTCGCCGTTGGCGTCGGGGACGTAGCGCGCGGGGTCCTCCCCACCCTCGCCCGTGTTCGAGCGCCCGCCGAGGCGGTTCATGGCGATGGCCAGCGTCTCGTGCGCCTCGCGCGAGATCGACCCGAGGCTCATGGCGCCGGTGCAGAAGCGCTTGACGATCTCGCTCGCGGGCTCGACCTGCTCGAGCGGGATCGACTTGACGGACCCCGCGCCACGCGGGGGGCCGATCTCGATGAGCCCGCGCAGCGCGGCCTTGCGCGAGGCGTCGTCGTTGACGGCGCGCGCGTACTCGCGGTAGCGCTCGAAGGCCTGTGTCTCGCGGATCGACTGCTGCGCCGAGGGGTCGCCGGCGAGCACTGCGTCGACGTGGCCGTTGGCGGCGCGCACGGCCTGCTGCACGAGCGCGATCGTCTCGGGGTTCCACATGTGGTGCTCGCCGTCGCGCCGCCACGCGTAGATGCCCCCCACCGGCAGCAGCGGGTCCTGCGGCCGCGGATAGGCACGAGCGTGGCGCTCGAGCGCCTCGGTCGCGAGCACCTCCATGCCGACGCCTCCTATGCGCGAGGCGGTGCCCGTGAAGTGGCGGTCGATGAGCTCGCGCTCGAGGCCGACCGCCTCGAAGATCTGTGCGCCGCAGTAGGACTGGATCGTCGAGATGCCCATCTTGGAGATCGTCTTGAGCAGCGCTTTGCCGAGCGCTTTGATGACGTTCTGGGCGGCCTGCTCGAGTTCATCGTCGAGGTCCCCCACCGAGCGCTCGGCGCGCACCCGCGGCCCAGCGCCGTTGCTCGAAGGGAGCTCGACCGCGCCCTCGATAACGAGCTCGTCGAGCGTCTCGAGCATCACGTAGGGGTTGATCGCGCTCGCGCCGTAGCCGATCAGCGTCGCGAAGTGGTGCACCTCGCGCGGCTCGCCGGACTCGAGGATGATGCCGGCGCGCAGGCGCGTACCCTGGCGCACGAGGTGGTGGTGCACGGCCGCCACCGCCAGCAGCGAGGGGATCGGCGCGCGCCTGGGGCCGAGCGCGCGGTCCGAGAGGACGATGATGTTGACGCGCTTGGCGATCGCCTCATCGGCCTGGCGGCAGATGCGCTCGATGGCCTTGGCCATGCCTGCCGCGCCGTCGCTCACCGGCCAGGTGATGTCGATCGTCTCCGCCGCGAACACCTCGTGGGAGACGTGGCGCAGCGTCTCCAGCGAGCGGTTGAGCAGGATCGGCTGGTCGAGGATCAGCTTGTGGGCATGCTCGGGCGTCTCTTCGAACAGGTTGCGCTCGGAGCCGAGGCTGGTCGCGAGGCTCATCACGATCTCCTCGCGGGTCGAGTCGATGGGCGGATTGGTGACCTGCGCGAACAGCTGCTTGAAGTACGAGAACAGAGGCGGCGCCTGCTCGGAGAGCACGGCCAGGGAGAGGTCGTTGCCCATCGAGCCGACCGGCTCCTGGGCGTCGCGCGCCATCGGCACGAGCAGCACGCGCAGGTCCTCCTGCGTGTAGCCGAACGCGCGCTGGCGCGTGTGCAGCGGCTGGTCTGAGATCGTCACTTCCTCCCACCGCGGAAGCTCGGAGAAGTGCACCGAGCTGCGCGCGTACCACTCGCCGTAGGGGCGGCGGGTGGAGACCTCGCGCTTGACCTGCTCGTCCTCGACGATGCAGCCGCGCTCGAGGTCGACGAGGAACAGCTTGCCCGGCTGCAGGCGCCCCAGGCGACGCACGTTCTGAGGCGGTATGTCAAGTAGGCCTGTCTCGGACCCCAGCACGACGTAGCCGTCGGTCGTCTCCACCCAGCGGCCGGGACGCAGGCCGTTGCGGTCGAGCGTCGCGCCGACGACGCGCCCGTCGGTGAAGGCCACCGAGGCCGGGCCGTCCCAGGGCTCCATCAGACAGGAGTGATAGGCGTAGAAGCCCGTCAGCGCCTCGGGCAGGTCGTCGCGGTCGCGGTAGGCCTCGGGGATCATCATCATCGCCGCGTGCGGCAGCGAGCGCCCGGCGAGCATCAACAGCTCGAGCAGGTTGTCGAACGTCGCCGAGTCGGACTGGCCCGGCTTCACGACCGGCAGGATCTTGGCGAGATCCTCGCCGAACAGCTCGGAGCGCAGCTCGGACTCGCGCGCGCGCATCCAGTTGATGTTGCCCATCAAGGTGTTGATCTCGCCGTTGTGGCAGATCACGCGGTAGGGGTGGGCCAGCTCCCAGCTGGGGAACGTGTTGGTGGAGAAGCGCGAGTGCACGAGCGCCATGGCCGTCTTGGCGCGCTCGTCGCGCAGGTCGGGATAGAAGGATGCGAGCTGGTATGAGATCAGCATGCCCTTGTAGTTGACCGTGCGTGAGGAGCTCGAGGCTACGTACAGCCCTTCCTCCGCGGCGCTCAGCTCGCACACGCGGCGAATCACATACAGCTTGCGCTCGAAGGCGTCCTGGTCCGAGGCCTCTGCGGGCCCGGCCCCGACGAACAGCTGGCGGATCAGCGGGCGGCAGGCGCCGGCGACCGTGCCCGTATGCTCGGGGCACACGGGCACCTCACGCCAGCCCAACAGTTGCTGCCCCTCCGCGCGCACAGTCTCCTCGAGCAGGCGCACGAGGCGCGCACGCGCGTGCTCGTCGGTGGGCAGGAAGCACATCAGCACTCCATAACGCCCTGCGGGCGGGAGCTCGAAGCCGACCGTGCTGCGCAGCAGCTCGTCGGGCATCTGCATGAGGATGCCTGCGCCATCGCCGGTGCACGCGTCGGCACCCGAGGCGCCGCGGTGCTCGAGGTTCTCGAGCGCTGTGATCGCGCGTTCGATCACCTCGTGGTGGGGCTGGTTGTCCAGCCGCGCCACCATGCCCACGCCGCAGGCGTCGTGCTCGTAGCGGGAATCGTAGAGCCCGACGGCCTTTGGTGGCTGCTTGGTTCTCAAAGTCATCTCAGTGCTCCCTTGGGCGGTGCGTGCCGCATCAGGGCATATCCCCCGTACGGGCACACCTCCCCGGGCGCACGCAGGCGAGCACCTGAGGCGGGACGAGAAAGCGTAGCAGCGCCGAAGGCCTGAAAAGGGCTCGCTAGCAGCTCAAGATGCGCCGCCGTCGAGCGCGTGCAGGGGGCTTTTGCGCAGCGTCTGCTCGTCTCCCCAAGAGCACAACGTGCTGCGCCCGGGACAGCTTGCGCACAGCGCGCGGTGCGGGCGCTCCGAGACGGCGAACCCGCGCGCCCGCGCGCGTTCGAGCCGCTGTAACAGAAGCTGCTCGAGCTCGGCCTGCTGAGCCGCGTCGTAGCGCGCGCTGACGCAGCCCTGGGGCGCGTGCAGAAACCAGTGCACGACCTGCACCGAGGGCGCGCCGTCGCGCAGGACGGCGAGCGCGTAGATGAGCCGCTGCGTCGCGTACTCGCGCTCGACCAGCGCCGCGAGATCCTCACCGGGCTCGAGGCGGTCGGTCTTGTAGTCGACCACCAGGCAGCCTTCGTCTGGCTCGCGTGCGAGCACGTCGATGACGCCCGTGATGAGCGCTTGATGCGGGGCGACTGCGAACGTGAACGGATGCTCGCGGTACACGCGCCGCGCGTGCGCGAGCCGCTCGAGCAGCAACAGGCGCTCGTTGTCGCGGGCGAGGCTCGCATCAGCGTGCGCGCTCCCGGCGCGCGGTTCTTCGCCGTCCTCGAGCGACCCCGGCGTGAGCGCGGAGCGCACCAGCTCGGCCACCTCGAGCAGCTCGCTCTCGCGCGCCCGCACTCCGAGCTCGCGCGCCGCGCGCGCCACCTGCTGTTCGTCGAGCGCTGCGCCGCGCGCGAAGTCGATCGACTGAAGCACGCGGTGCACGAGCTGACCGCGCGCCCGCGCGTCGAGCGACTCTCCGGGCGCTCGGGGCATGCCTCGCGCATAGCCCTCCAGCTGGCCGCGGGCCCGCGCGTCGAGCCGCTCGCCGGGCGCGTGGGCGGGGGCGCGCTCTGAGAGCCCCAGCACCCGTTCCAAGTAGAAGCGGTAACCACATCGCTCGAGCTCTGAAAGCCCCGTGTAGCTCAGCGAGGACACCGCCTTCAGAGGATCCGGCGGCGACGGGGCCACAGCGATGGCGCCCGCAGGGTCGCCCGCTTCGCCGCCCGCGGCCTGCCGCGGCGGCGGCCTTCGCAGGCGCGCGGCGCGGATCGTTGAGCGAGCGCCGTCAGGAGTCTGTGCGAGCCCGCCCGGCGCCGCGGAGGGCGCCACGGCGTCGTCGAGCTCACCCGCCTCGGCTTCGCCATCACCGCCGGGGGCATGCAGGCGGCAGCGCACGCGGGCGCTCTCGCCGCCTGTGCCCTCGAGGGTGCCGCCGAGCAGCACATCCTGTGCCGCCTGCCGCCCAGGGCCCATCTGCTGCGCTGCGAGCTGCGGCAGCTCGGGGGCGAGCGCGGGCGCGATCCAGCAGATCGGCGGCGCGCTACGCCGCGGCGGCGGCCAGCGCTCGAAGTCGACCGCGCCGCTCAGTAGCAGGCGCTCGCGCGCGCGCGTCATGGCCACGTAGAGGATGCGCTGCTCCTCCTGTGCGTGCGCGTCGAGGTGCTCCTCGCGCAGCTGCTCGAACTCCAGGGCAGCTCGCGGCCTCGCGCCGTC
Organism: Actinomycetota bacterium; assembly: GCA_005884115.1. GTDB lineage: Bacteria > Actinomycetota > Thermoleophilia > Solirubrobacterales > Solirubrobacteraceae > Palsa-744. Next base: position 729,001 of record VAXW01000005.1, on the reverse strand, counting down.
GAGCGCCGCAGCGCGCAAGCCCAAGCGTTGCCCGTCAACGAGCACGTCCTCGACGCTTTCGATCGGCGCGCGTCCGAGGTCGGCCAAGCACACGACCGGGAACTCGAGCCCCTTGGCCGCGTGGATGCTCATCAGCTGCACCGCCTGCGCACCCCCCGCCGCCGCCGCGCCGTCGGGCTCGGCGCCGGCCGGCTCGCGCTGCTGCGCGGCTGCATACTCCAGGAAGGCGCGCAGCTTGCGTCCCTCCCGAGCTTCGAACTCGCGTGCCAGGCGCAGCAGCTTGCCCACGTTGGCCAAGCGGCGCTCGGCGTCGTCGAGCCCCAGCAGGTGCTCGCCGTAGCCGGTCGCCTCGATCGCGCGCTCGAGCACGCGCGAGAGCGAGCGCCGCGAGAGCGCTGAGCGCTCGAGCTCCACTCGCCGGCAGAAGCCGAGCGCCGCGGCCCGATCTGCGGGGCTGAGCGCGTCGGCGGTCTCGCTTGCTGCGTCCTTGAGCAGCGGCCACAGGCTGCCCCGCGCGACCACTCTGACGGCCCGCGCGAGCAGCGCGAGGCCGTCGCTTGAAATCCCGACCATCGGCGAGGCGAGCGTCGAGTACAGCGCCAGCTCATCGAGCGGGTTGGCGAGCGTGCGCAGGTATGCGAGCAGGTCACCCACCTGTTGGCTGTGCCAGAAGGAGCCGCCGCTCGCTGCCGTGCTCACGCCGAGCTCGCGCAGCGCGCCCTCGTAGCAGTCGAGGTCACTGAGCGAGCGCAGCAGGACAGCCACATCTGAGGCGCGCGCGTGGCCGCCGTCGATGAGCTCGGCGACGCGTCGCGCCAGCATCCGCGCCTCCTCGAGCCGCCACGCCGCTGCACGCGCCCACGTGGGCGCGATCTCCTGCTCCCAGCCACGCTTGGAGCACAGCAGCAGCTCCACGCGCGCCGCCCCAGGGTCATCGCAGTCGGGCTCCGCGTCATCGCGCGCGGCGACAAGCGGCGTGTAGCCAGCGCCCATGCGCGCGGCAAAGACCGCGTTGACCGCCTGTAGCAGGGGGGTGCGGCTGCGGAAGTTGTGCGTCAGCTGCAGCGTCCCCCCGCTCGAGGCGAGAGCTGCGCGGCGTGCCCGGAAGAGGCCGACGTCGGCATGGCGGAAGCGATAGATCGACTGCAGCTCGTCTCCGACCGTGAAAAGGTTGCCGCGCTCCAGCGCCGTCAAGATCGCAAGCTGGCGCGGATTGGTGTCCTGAAACTCGTCCACCATCAACAGCTCGAAGCGCTCCGACCACCCCGCGCGCACGTCAGCGCTTCGCTCGAGCAGGCCGCAGGCGCGCAGCTCGAGGTCGTCGAAGTCGAGTGCGCCACGCTCGCGCTTGAGCCGCTCATAGGCGCGCCCGAAGCCGTCGAGCAGCGCGTCGAGCAGCCCGCACGCGCGCCACGCCTCCTCATCGGTGGCGCCATCGCCACCGGCATCAATGTCGATATCGAGCGCCGGGGCGCCTTTCCCGTTCGCGTCATGAGCCCGGCTCCGCTGCAGCGGCAGGCGCGGCCGCACCTGCCCGCGGCTGCGGAGGGCGGCGTAGAGCGAGGTCACGATCGAGCGTGCGCGCTCAGGCCCGTAGGCCGCCAGCAGCTCCACCGACTCCGTGCTCGCCTCCGTGCTCTCGCTCGCCACGAGCTCGCGCATCGCCTGCTCGAAGGCGCGCCCGCGCAGCCATCTCGAACCTCCCTCGTCGAGGATCGCGAAGTCGCCCTCGAGCCCCGCCCGCCAGGCGTGCGCCCGCAGCAGGCGCGCACAGAAGCCGTGAAACGTGCTCACGAAGGCGCGCTCGAGCTCGCGCGCCGCGTCGTGCTCTCCGACCTGGATGAAGCGCGCCCTTATGCGTTCGCGAAGCTCGCCTGCCGCGCGCTCGGTGAAGGTGATGGCGAGGATCCTCGACGGGGCCAGCTGGTCCTCGAGCACGCCGGCCACGAAGCGCTCCACGAGCACGCGCGTCTTGCCGCTCCCAGCGCCCGCCGAAACCAGCAGCGGCTCGCGCCTGCGCGCGACCGCGTGCTCTTGCTCGGCGGTCAGCTCCACGTCCGCGGCCGCCACCTCCCCGTGCTCGGGCACGAGCTCCGCGTGCGCTGCCGCCAGCTCGGCGTCAAGCGCTTGCGCGGGCACCTCGTCGCTCGGCGCCAGCAGCGTCAGCTGGTCGCTTGGCGCCGCCCTCGCGGGATCGCCGCTCAGCGCTCGCATCGGCAGATCGTCGGATACGCGCAGCCGCCCAGCGGCGTGCACGTCTGCGGGCGCGCCTCGAGCTCGCCTCTTGCGGCCTGCGCCGCCGCCTCGCGGGCTGCAGCAGTCGCTTCCGCGAGCAGCTCTCGCACCTGCTCGCCGTCGCGCACGTCGCTTGCGACCCCTTCGGCCTGCACGCCACAGCCAGCCTCCAGCACGCCGCGGCCGCGAAGATCCGAGCCGGTCAGGGGCTGAAAGAAGCCGCCCACCGCTCGCAGGCCGAGTAGCTGCTCGGCGGCGCGCATGTACAGCGCGACCTGCAGGTCGCCTCGCTCGATCCACTTGGCCGCAGGCGACGCGCTGGCGCCCTTGTAGTCGCGGATCACCGCCCGCCCCTGCCGGTCTACGTCGATGCGATCGATCCGCCCGCGCAGCTTCACGCCACCGCCCAGGTCGAGGCAGGGCAGCTCGCGCGCGGCGCTTTGCTCGTGTGCGTCCGCGGCCATGCCGAACGGTTGCTCGAGGTGGGTGGGCTCGAGCGCGCCGTCGACGTCGCCGGTGGCGTCCCGCGCTTCTTCGGCCGCGTGGCGCAGGTAACGGTGCAGGTCCGCGTGCAGGCGGCGGCGAAGCACCGCGCGCCGCTCCGGCGCGGCCGACAGCGAGAAGCGCTGCTCGTGGCGCGCGAGCGAGGTATCGAGCAGCTCACGGGCATCCCCGAGGCGCTCGGGCGTGAGCCTCGCCGACCCGCAGCGCGTGCGCAGGCCTTCGAACGTTTCCCTCAAGGTTGCGTGCGCGAGCGCTCCCCGCGCGAGCTGCTCGCGGCCCGGCTCGAGCTCCTCCGGACGGAGCACCCTCTCCACCAGCCAGCGCATCGGGCAGCTGATCCACGTCTGCAGGGAGGACGCCGACCAGGTGCTCGCGCTTAGCTCCGCCAGCAGATCGCCGTCGCGAAGCGGCGACGGCGAGAGCGGCCTCGCTCGACGGGCTTGCGTGCGGACCTGGGCCGCCTCGCGGCCGGCCCCGCCGGGCGCTCGGACGGCCCGCTCGAGCCACAGGCGCTCGTCGAAGACCTCGCAGACATCGTCGATGAACGGCGACCGTAGCGCGACGGCGGCGTCGTCGCCCGTGCAGTGCCAGCTGAGCACGAGCAGCTCCTGCGGGCGCGAGACCGCGGCGTAGAAAAGATGGCGCTCATCGGCAAGCTCGTCGCGATGATCGGCCAGGCTCAGGCCGGTGAGCTCGGCCAGCTGCAAGCGGTCCTGGCGGCTGAGCAGCGGCGGCTGGCGCTCGGGCGCGGGAAACGACTCCGCCTGCAGGCGGCAGAGGAACAGCGCGCGCACGCGACGTGCGCGCAGGTTCAGAGGATCGACCACCGCCACCGCGCCCTCGCGCGCATGCCAGCCGCCGCGCACCTGAACGCTCTCCAGCACCCGCGCGAGCTCCGCCGGGTCATCGGGCGCCAGCTCGGGAGCGAGCTGCGCGAGCTCCTCGAGCTCCTCCAGCGCGCGCCGGCAGGCCGACAGCGCGCGCGCGTCCTCGGTCGCCTCATCCTCCAGCACCTCTGCCATACCCCGCCGCGGCCGCATGAACAGCCACTCGAGCTCTGCGCCGGTGCGCGCGACCAGCGCCTTCGCGTCCCCCTGGGCCGCGCGCAGCCTGCGGAACGCGTCAAGCGGCCAGCGCTCCTGCTCCCACAGCGCGCTCACGTCCTCGGCCGTTTGCGCACCCTCGCGCAGCGCGCGCGCCTCGAGCCGGTCGGCGAGCTCGGGGCGCTCGAGCACACCGGGAGCGCGGAGCCACGCGAACACATCCTCGCGGCCCGCGCCCTCCGCTGTGCCCGCGCAGCGCAGCGCGCCCAGCAACGCCGAGCCGATCGCCGTGTCGCCAAGGCGCCGCGTGCGCGCGAGCGCAAACGGAATGCCCGCGCGCGAGAGCACCTCTTCGAGCAGATCGAGGCAGGCCGACGGCGCGCGCAGCGCGACCGCGATCTCCTCCGCAGGGACTCCCTCGCGCAGGAGCGCAGCTATCTCGCGCGCCACGAGCTCGAACTCCGCGCGCTCGCCGCCCGCCTCCAGCAGGCGCACCGCGCCGCCGGGGTCCCCCCGCCCGGCGTCCGCCACGAACAGCGAGCGCTCGAGGTGCGAGAGCGCAGTGCGTGCACGCTGCGCGTAGTAGCTGCGGCGCGGCGCCAGCTCGCGATGCTCAGCGGCCAGAGGCGCGAGCGCCTGGAAGCTGCCCGCGCGACCGGCGAAGGCCGCGCGCGCCGGCTCGTAGGCGAGCGTCACCGTCACGCGAGCGTCGACCACCGCGCCCAGCGTCTCGATCGCATCGAGCTGCAGCCGCGTGAGATCGTCGAAGCCGTAGAACAGCACCGGAGTGGACGCCCACAGCACCGGCCTGCGCCGCAGGGCGTCCAGAGCGCAGTTGGCGCGCTGCTCGGGGTCGGCGCGTCCGATGCGCGCCAGCTCAGCCTCATAGCGCTCGAGCACCGGTCCTAGATGGCGGGCCAGCGCGGCTGCTGCGGGCGCGGCGCGCTCGTCGGCGTCCGCCCACTGCTCCAGCGCCTCTACGATCCGCGCCGGCGAGATCCGCCTCACCTTCAGTTCTGCGCTGAACTCGCCAAGCGCGCGCACGAAGCCGCCCCCGCGATGCACGCCCGCGCCGGCCGCGATCGCCGTGAGCACCCTCGAGCGGGCGACATCGCCGAGGGCGGGCGAAGCGACGTTCGCGCGCCGCACCGCCTCCTCGATCAGCTCCTCGAAGCGCAGCACGCGCGCGCCCATCGCGGCGCCCGCCTCTGCCAGCTCACGGCGGTAGTGCGCCGCGTCGGCGCGCGTGGGGACGACCAGCAGCGGCTCCTCTCCGCGCGCGACGTGGCGGCGCACAGCGTCCATCACGAGTTGCGCCTTGCCCGCGTTCGCGGGCCCCGTGATCAGCGTGATGGACAAGTTGCCCATCCTCGCGCACGCTCCCGACGGCGCCGTGGCGCGCGCTCCGCAGCGAGAGCCGCCGAGAGGCCTCGCGAGCGGCACGTTAGGCTCGGTGCGTGCCAGTCGACGTTCTCTGTGAGATCGAGATCGACCGACCCCGCGAAGAGACCGCGGCCTACGCGGCCGATCCTGACAACGCGACAAGCTGGTACGAGAACATCAAGGCCGTCGAGTGGAAGACGCCGAGGCCCGTTTCCGTGGGGTCGCAGATCGCCTTCGTGGCGAACTTCCTCGGTCGTCGGCTTGCCTACACGTACGAGGTCATGCAGTTCGTCCCCGGCGAGCGGTTCGTGATGAGCACGGCCGAGGGTCCCTTCCCGATGGAGACGACCTATGCGTGGGAGGACGGTCCCAGTGGCAGTACGCGGATGACGCTCCGAAACCGGGGCGAGCCGGCCGGCTTCGCCAAGGTCGGTGCGCCCGTCATGAGCGCCGCGATGCGGCGCGCGAACCGCAAGGACCTGCGCAGGCTCAAGGAGATCCTCGAGCGACCGCTACAGGCTCAGTAGAGCACCGAGGGAAACCACGACCCGCGCGGCTCCTGATAGGCACCGAGGGTCATCAGGTTCATCGGCTTCAGCGAGCGAAAGCCCTCCGACAAGCACCAGTGGAAGAGGCCCGAACGTAGGGGCACGAGGATCGCGAGGGGATCATCCACAGCCGCCGCAACTCCGCGCAGCAGCGCCTGCATGTCCTGATCGCTCTCCGCTACGCCGTGCGCCATCGGCCAGAAGGTCAGCGCGGTGGCGTATGCCGACACGCGGTCGTCGCGAACAGCGACGTACGGCGCAAACGCCTGCATCGCCCCTCGAAGCTCGTTCGTGCGCTCGAAGCCATGGACCTTCTTGCATAGGGCCTCACACCCGGCGAGATCGGCTTCGCGGACCTGGCGGACCTCGATCCCCTCGACAGGAGGGCTCGTCGGCTTGCCGCCCATCACGACCGCCGGCTCTCTCTCCTGGAAGCCGAGCGACGCATACAGCGACAGCGAGAGCATGTTGAAGGAGTCCTGAAGGAGGCGGATGCCGGGGGCTCCCCTGCCGCGCTCGATCACGGCCTCCATCAGCTTGCGCCCCACGCCGCCGCCCTGATGCTTGGGGTCGACGCTGATCGGCCCCACCCCGCCGATCGGATCGCCCTGGTGGATGAAGTTCGATCCTACGATTCGTCCCTCCACCTCGGCCACAACTCCCCAGGTCGAAGGCAAGCCGACGAAGCCCTGCATCATGCCCGAGGCGAACTCGACGGATGGGAAATCGGGCGGAAACCGATGGTGGTCGTCGATCCCGCCGAACGCCTCGAAGCAGATCCGTGCACACTGCTCGATGTCGCCCGGCTCGATCTCGCGCAGGGTGATCGTCTCTGCCACGGGCGTCGAGCTCGTCGTACCCATGATGCCTCCTTCTGCGCTTCTGGGGACAGCGCACGAGTCTATGGCCGCGATCACCGGGCCGCAAGTCAAGGCGACGGCCGTCAGGCGGCGGCCTGCGCGTCGGCGAGCTCGCCCGCCCTGTCCGCCTCGGCCTCGGCGCTTGGCGGCTTGGCGCCCTCCCTCGCCCATTGCTCGTCGAACTCGACGCGCCATTTGCCGTCGTCGGCCTGGCTCAGCGCGAGCCTCGCCCTGAAGCTGCGGCCGCTGCGCCCGCGAAAGCCGGTCACCGGGCGGCGCGTGTAGCCGAGCTTGATCAGTTCGCGGGCGACCGTCACCGGCAGCTGCTTGCCGGCCTTCGACTTCCAGATCACGAACCCGCACCCGGGGTCCTCGCGCGACCAGCACGAGTACCCCTTGCGGTTCTCGGAGATCTCGTGGCCGCACACCGGACACGGGCCGAGCTTGGCGCGCGGGATGCGAACGTCCTTGAGGCTCTCGTCGAGCTTCTTGACCGTCTGCTCGGCGAAGCCCGCGATGTCGCTCATGAACTCCGCCCGCGAGTCCTCACCCCGCTCGATCTTCCCCAGCCGGTGCTCCCAGCTGCCGGTCAGCCCCGGCGAGGTGAGCGCGTGCTGGTCGAGCAGCCTGATCACGTTCAAGCCCTTATCGGTCGCCACCAGCGCACGGCCGTCGCGCTCCAGATAGCCAACCTGGATCAGCCGCTCGATGATCGCCGCACGGGTTGCAGGGGTGCCGATACCCGAGTCCTTCATCGCCTCCCGCAGCTCGTCGTCGTCGACGAGCTTGCCCGCCGTCTCCATCGCCGCGAGCAAAGACGCGTCGCTGTAGCGGCGCGGCGGCTTGGTTTCCTTGCGCTCGCTTACGACCTCGAGCGTCTGCACGCGCTCTCCCTGCTCCAGGCGCGGAAGCTGCTGGTCGGCTCCCTCGTCCTCCTCGCCCTTCGCGCGCTCGTCCGCCGCGACCTCCTCATAGACGCCCCGCCAGCCAGGGACGAGCAGGAGCCTGCCGCGCGTGCGGAACACGAGCGCACCCAGGCCGGCTTGGTCCGCCCCGTCGGGCGGAGCGATCGTCGTCTCCACGCGCGTGTTCTCGAATACCGCCTCGGGGTGGAAGACCGCCAGGAAGCGCCGCGCGACGAGGTCGTAGATGCGCCTGTCGTCGGCCCCCATCTTCTCCAGCGCGTGCTCGGAGCGCGTGGGGATGATCGCGTGGTGGTCGCTCACCTTGGAGTCGTCCACCACCCGCGCCAGCGGCAGCAGGTCGAGCGCGACGACGTACTCGGCCGCCTTGCGGTACTCCGGCGCAGCGCCGACCAGCTCGGCGGTGGGCTTGATCTCGGCGACCATGTCGCTCGGCAGGTAGCGCGAGCTGGTGCGCGGATATGTCAGCGCCTTGTGCTCCTCGTAGCAGCGCTGGGCGGCCGCTAGCGTGCGCTTGGCGGAGAACCCGAAGCGGTTGTTGGCCTCGCGCTGCAGCGAGGTAAGGTCGTACAGCATCGGCGCGCGCTCGCGCTGCTCGCGCTTCTCGAGCTTGGTGATCGTCCCCGCCGCCAGGCTGTCCCCGACACCCCACTGCGAGCACGCCTCCACGATCGCCTGCGCCTCCTGCTCGGTGGCGATGCGCGGCTTGGAGCCGGCGTGAAAACGCCCGCCGTAGGTGCGCTCGCCATCAGCCGCAAACGTGGCGTCGACCAGCCAGTAGGGCTCCGGCACGAACGCCTTGATCTCCTCCTCGCGGCGCGCCACGATCGCGAGCGTCGGCGTCTGAACGCGGCCGAGCGACACCGCCCCGTCGAAGGAGCTGCGCAGCCGGATCGTGGCTGCGCGGGTCGCGTTCATGCCCACGATCCAGTCGGCCTCCGAGCGCGAGCGCGCAGCGTCCTCGAGACGGGCGAACTCCTCCCCGGGGCGCAGGCCCGTGAAGGCATCCTTCATGGCAGCGCTCGTCATCGAGTTCAGCCACAGCCGCTGCACCGGCTTGGAGGCCTTCGCCTTCTCGTACAGGTAGGCGAAGATGAGCTCGCCCTCGCGCCCGGCGTCGCACGCGTTGACCACGTGCTCGAGGTCCTCGCGCGCGAGCTGCCGGCTCACGATCGCCATCTGCTTGCGCGAGCGCTCGTCGCGCACGACCAGCTTGAAGCGCTCGGGGACGATCGGCAGGTCGTCCATGCGCCAGCGCTTGTATTTCGGGTCGTACTCGTCAGGTTCGGCGAGCTGCACGAGGTGGCCCACGGCCCACGTGATCACATGCTCGGGTCCCTCCAGAAAGCCCTCCTGTTTCTGGAACGGGCCCTTTAGCACGCGCGCGAGATCCCGTCCCACGGAGGGCTTCTCGGCGATCACAAGCGTCTTCGACACGGCGGTCAGGGTAGCGGGTGGGCCAACCGGCTCATCCCGGGCTCACCCTGGCCTCACCCAGTTCTCATCTCGGCTCAACCCGTGCCGCACGACTCCGTGCTCACCGTAAGGCCCGCCTGCGCGCGCGCGCCGGCGGTGCTCAGCGCGGCCGAGACCGTCGCGTTGGCGACGCCGTAACCGCCGCGCGGCCCGCCGCTTACCGTGCCCGCGAAGACCGTCGTCAGGACCCGTCCGGCCGAGTCCACGACCGGGCCGCCCGAGTTTCCAGCCCGCACACGCCCTCGCAGCGGGGTGAGCAAGCGCGCAACCGGTCCGCGACCGTACGCATCCTGCGTTATCACGCGCTGCGTGCGTCCGATCCGCGCGGGCTCGGCGTCCAGGGGACCGTTCTCGGGATAGCCGAGGATCGCCCCGGGAATGCCGGCGGCGGGACTGGCGAGGAGGCCCAACGCAGGCGCCTGCAGGCCGTGCACCGCCAGCACGGCGACGTCGTCGGTGGGGTCGAAGAGGAGCACGCGGGCCGGCATGCTCGGCGCCTTGCCAGCGACCTCCACCGCCGTATCGCGCTCGCCCGCGACAACGTGCGCGTTGGTCACGACCTCTTCCGGGCCCGCGACCCAGCCGGAGCCCTCGATCGCCAGCCCGCACGCGGTGCCGATAACGCGCACCACGCTGTGCGAGGCGCGCCTGACCGCGAGCGCGCCGGCGATGCGCCGCAGCGGCGGCGCGACGTCCGGAGCCGGTCCCGAGATCGACGGCAGCCGGTCGAGGCGGGCCAGCGCGTTGAGGATCGGCCCCGTGGGCGGAAGCAGGGCGTTCAGCCGGCGCAGGATGGCCGAGCCCTGGATGTCCGCCCGCAGGCTTTCAGCGGCGGGCGCCTGGGCTAGCACCGCCGCGGCGATCCACACGATCCCAAGGCCCAGTGCCGCGCCCAGCGCGGCGCCGAGCACCCCGTCCAGCGCGCCGAGGCCGGGGAGGATCACCGCCCGGCGTAGCCGGAACCCGAGACCCTCCATGCCGCTCGCGAACAGCCCCCCGAGGAGCAGCGCCCCGCCCAGCCCGAATGCGGGCGCATACGGTGAGGCGGAGCCCTGCGGTAGGACCAGCGGCGCCAGGCGCGAGCCCAAGAAGGCCCCGAGGACAAACCCGGCGAAAGACAGCATGCCCACGATGAACCCCTGCCGGAAGCCAAAAGCGGCGAGGATTAGGGCGAACGCGAGGATGATCCAGTCGAGCCTGCTCACCCGCCATGTTCTACCGGGCGCTAGCCGGGCCGGGGCACGACGCGCGCGCCCAGTGCTGGCGCTGGCGGCAGTCGCGTTTGCCACGGGGGCGATCGTGGGCGCCAACCGGACGGCGGCTCCGGCGAATTCGCTCGCGAGCTCGTTCGTCGCCGCGTGGACGCGCGGGGACTACACGAGCATGTACCTGGACGTCGACCCGGCCACGCGGCGCACCGTCTCGCCGGCGGAGTTCGTCTCCGTCTACCGCAGGGCGCTGAGGTCGGCGACAGCCACCGCGAGCAGCGTCGCGGGCCGCGCGCGCAGCCTTCCCGCAGGCGTCGTCGAGGTGCCCGTGCGCGTGCGCACCAAGCTCTTCGGCGTGCTCGAGCTCGCCTTCCGCCTGCGCTTCTCTGAAGCGCAGGGGCGTCCGCGGATCGCATGGTCACCGTCGCTCGCCTTCCCCGGCCTGCGCCCGGGCGAGACGCTCGCGCGCAGAACGGCGCTGCCGCCGCGAGCGACGCTGCTCGCGCGCGACGGATCGGTGCTGGCGGAAGGATCAGCGAGCGGCGCCGGACAGCGGACCTCGCCGCTTGGCGCCGTGGCCAGCGCGCTGCTGGGCGATGTCGCGCCGCCCGAAGGCGGTCGTCGCCTGGCGCTCGAAGCCCAGGGCGTGCCCCCAGAGGCGATCGTCGGTGAGCGCGGGCTCGAGCGTGCGCTCGACGCGAGCCTGCGGGGAACCCCCGGAGGGGAGCTGCTCGCCGTGCGCAGAGGAGCGCAGGCGGGCGGTCGCGTGCTCGCCTCGGCGGTCGCGCACCCGGCAGCGGCGCTGCGCACCACGGTCTCGGCGCGGCTCGAGCGCGCCGCGGTGACAGCGCTCGGTGGACGCTACGGGGGCGTGGTGGCGATGAAGCCCGCCACGGGTGAAATCCTCGCGGTCGCAGGGATCGGCATCGACAGCGTGCAGCCGCCGGGCTCGACCTTCAAGCTGGTGACGCTGACCGGCGTGCTCGACGCGCAGCTCGCGCACCGGCACAGCGTCTTCCGCTACGCGACCTACACCACGCTCGACGGCGTCAAGCTGAGCAATGCCAACGGCGAGAGCTGCGGCGGGACGCTCGAACTCGCCTTCGCTGTCTCGTGCAACTCGGTGTTCGCCCCGCTCGGCGTGAAGCTCGGGGCAAGGCGGCTGGTGGAAACGGCTGAACGCTTCGGCTTCAACCACGAACCGGGCATCGAAGGCGCAGCCGAGAGCACGCTTCCGCCGGCGAGCGAGATACAGGGGGAACTCGACCTGGGCTCAACGGCCATCGGTCAGGGCCGCGTCCAGGCCAGCGCTCTGGAGATGGCGATCGCCGCGGCGACCGTCGCCAACGGAGGCCGCCGGCCGCGTCCGACGTTCGTGCCGCAGGCGCACCCGGCGCCCGCAACCTCGGTCATGCGCAGCGCCGTGGCGCGCACCGTCAGGCGCCTGATGATCGCAGTCGTGCGCGAGGGAACCGGCACCGCGGCCGCCGTCCCAGGGGTCGTCGTCGCCGGCAAGACCGGGACCGCAGAACTGAAGAGCGAGTGCAGCAACGGCGAAGCGGCCGCTGGCGAAGCGGCCGCTGGCGAAGCCGGCGTCACGGGCGCGACGGGCGCGACCGGATCGGGCGCGGCTGCGTGCCGCGGGAGCGCCAGCGATCCGACGAACACCGACGCATGGTTCGCCGCCTTCGCGCCAGCCGTCAAGCCGCGGATCGTCGTGTCTGTGCTGCTCGTCAAAGCCGGCGCCGGGGGCGACACCGCGGCGCCGGTCGCGCGCGAAGTCCTGGAAGCCGGGCTCGCAGAAGCGCGCTAGGCGCTCCGCGACGCGACAAGCGTTACGGGCGTCCGCAAAGCCGCCGCCAGCCCCTCCGGCCTCCCGGGACGGACGCAGCCGATCATCTAGGCTCGTCGGGGTGTCCGCGCCCAGGTCGATCGCCACCCCGCAACGCCTGCGGCCGGCCGCCCTCGCCACGCGCCATCCCGGCATCGCGGCCACGGCCGGCGTCTTCCTCGCCGCCCTGCTTGCCTTCCTCGCGATCGGCGCGGCGCTGCCCGTGCTGCCCGGCTACGTGCGCGGCCCGTTGCGCGGCAGCGACCTCGACGTCGGAATCGTCGTCGGCGCTTTCGCGATCACCGCCGTGATCTGCCGCCCTCTGGCCGGCCGCGAGGCCGATCGCCGAGGCCGGCGCATCGTGCTCGTCGGCGGCGCGCTCGCGATGGCGCTCGGGGGAGCGCTGTACCTGCTCGCGGGGAGCGTCGCGGCACTGGTGGGCGCGCGCCTGGCGGTGGGCGTGGGCGAGGGCGCTGTCTACACCGCCGGCGCCACCTGGGCAGTCGACCTCGCCCCGGCGGACCGTCGCGGGCTGGCGCTCGGCCTGTTCGGGCTCTCTGTGTGGGGCGGCCTCTCGCTCGGCCCGCTCGCCGGCGAGCTGCTGCGCTCGGCCGTCGGCTACGACGCCGTGTGGGCCCTCACGGCGCTGCTGCCCGCTGCCGGGGCGTTGATCGCGCTTCGCTTGCCCGAGCCGCTGCGACCCACCGCCGCTGGCGGGCAAGAAGCGCGGCGCCTGGTTCCGCGCGCCGCGTGGCGTCCGGGCGTCGCCCTGGCGCTCGCGAATGTCGGCTACGCGGCCCTGGCGGGGTTTGTCGTGCTGCACCTGCGGGCGCGCGGGATCGATGGCGGTGCGACCGTGTTCACGGCGTTTGCGCTCGCCGTGTTCGCAAGCCGGCTCGTGCTCAGCCGCGTCCCCGACCGCGCCGGCGCGAGCCCCACAGCCACCGCTGCCGGGCTGCTCGAGGCGCTCGGCCTGCTGATAGTCGCGCTCGCCACCTCGCTCACGGTCGCGCTCGTGGGCGCCGTCGTGATCGGCATCGGCTTCTCGATGCTGTTCCCCTCGCTCGCCCTGATGGTCGTCGGCGGCGTCGGCGAGGACCGGCGCGGCTCCGCGCTGGGCGCGTTCACCGCGTTCTTCGACATCGGCGTCGGCCTCGGCGGCCCGCTGGCGGGCATCACCGCTTCGCTCGGCGGCTATCCGGCCGTCTTCGTCCTGGCTGCCGCCGGCGCGCTGTGCACGGCCGCGCTCGCCGCCAGCGGCAGCCGCCGCGGGCGCCTCGCCTGAAGCTCAGCGAAGACGCTCAGACGTCGAGCTCCGCCGATGCGGTCTCGGCCGAGTCGGTCGGGTCGATGATGCGCAGCGTGAGCGGTCGGTTGTCGAGCGAGGCGAGGCTGATCTTGAATAGCAGCAGCCCCCCCTGGGTGGGGCCCGCGCCGGCTGTCGAGTCGAGCGACGGTAGCCGGCCGTGCCCGGCGACCACACCGGCGCGGTAGGCGAACGGGTTGGTCTGGTCGGGCACCACAGGGGCGTAGGTGTTGCCCTGCGTGTCGCTGATCGTGAGCCTGCTCGCGGCCGGGAGCGCCTGCGCATGGTTGTTGTACACCTGCACGAACACGCCGAACCACTCCTGGCCCGGGCCGAGCGAGCGCGCGGAGGCGGGCAGCCCCTGCAGGTAGGCCGCGTCCTCGACGTCGAACGGGTTCAGCTGCCGAGACTGCTGGACCTCGTAGACGAGCGGGCCGACGTCGAGGTAGGGCGCGTTTGCCCCCGACTCCCCGGCGTAGGTTCCGGTGCTGACCTTCGTGTGCGAATCGCCGCACGCGGCCAACGTCAAGGCACAGAGCAGCGCGAGCGCGACGAACAGCGGCCTGCGCGGTGGGCTTGACATGCGAGGCGGCAGTCTATCCGCCGGCCACAGTCACGCGATTGCCGCGCGCCTCCTCGCCCTCCAGGATCGCTCGCAGGCGGCGCATCGCGCGGGCCGTCTTGCGCTTCAGCCAAGCGCGCGCGCCCAGTGACTCGAGCAGCCTGTCGGAGATCGTTGCGGGCATCGTCTGCACGGTGAAGCGCAGGCGCGTGCTCCCCTGCGCGGCGGGCGCGAGCTCGTAGACGCCAAGCGTGCGTACGCGGTTGTTCTTGCCCGCTCGTCCCGCCTCCACGATGCGGTGCGGGCGCTCGACCTCGACGAAGGTCACGTCGGCCCAGCTGAAGCGGTTGCCGGGCACCTTCACGCGAAAGCGCGCGCCCGCGCCGCGGCCCACCGAGTCCAGGCGCGTCAGGTGCCAGTCCACCAGGTAGTGGTCGGTGAACTCGCGGTGGTTGGCGATGTCCTGCAGGTAATCGAAGACCTGCTCGCGCGGCGCCGAGATGACTGTTGAGACGGTCAGTGCGTCCAAGGCGAGCGCCAGTCTAGGCGCCCTGCCACCTGCGCGCCTAAGCCGCGCTGGGCGTGAGTCTCACGGCGAGGCCGTGCTCGCAGTGGCGCACGAGCTCGCTTGCCACCGGCGCCTCGCGGCGTCGCGGGCGGCACAGGGCGCACACGATCCCGCTGCCGCGCCCGTCGTAGAGGTGGACGTGCTCACCGGTCAGCGGTGTGCGCCCGCAGTCCTGGCAGCGATCGCGGCTGGCCTCCAGCGCACCCACGCCTCGCCGCACCAACAGGCGCTGGAACGTGTCCACGCGTGTAGCTCGGATCGCCACGTATGCCAAGTTCGCCGGCCGCGCTCGTCCTCCTGCTGGGGGCCGGGATCGCCCTCGCCTTTGTGTCGAGTTTGCGGGCTCGACTCGGTTTGCACCGCTGCTTTTGGGGTAAAACTACGGGACTAGAACCCAAGGGGCGGGTCGGCTCATGCCTACAGTCGGCGCTCTTAGGGTGTGGAGCGCCGAGGGGCGTGAGAGGAGCCGAACTTGTTATGATTGCCACGACCTTTCGTTCGACGGGTGGCGGCGACCTCGCGCCGCGGACCAAGGAGGAGGGGCGAGCCTCCGATATGGAGCTTCCGATCTCCGGCACCATTGTGGGCTCCGGATCGTTTCGCTGTCGCGAGTGCGGCTACATGCTCACGCTGCGCGCGCTGGACGAGCTGACCGACTGCCCCGAGTGCGGCGGCAGCGACTTCACGCGCACTAAGCTGTTCGAAACGACGCCCGCCAACCGCGAACAGGACGAAGACCAGGAGACGCTGCGCCATGGCGGCGCGTTCGCGCAGCCAGAAGGTCGCGCCCAGCAGTTCATCGCCAAGGCGCGCGAGCAGATCCAGGAGCCGGGCGAGTATCTCTGCTACGAGGACGGCGGCGAGTCGCGGATCGTGGCGCTGACGCGCGAGTGGACCCGCATCGGGCGCAGCCTCGCTGCCGACGTGCGCTTCGACGATCCCACGGTCTCCAGGCGCCATGCCCTGATCGTGCGCCAGCCCGATGGCGTCAGGGTGCTCGACGACCGCAGCCTCAACGGCGTGTTCGTGAACGGCGACCGAGTCGAAGGGCAGGCGCTCAAAGACGGCGATGAGATCGTCGTCGGGCGCTACAGCCTGAGCTTCCTGATCGTCGCAGGCGCCGCCGGCGAGCGCGAGGACTCCGGGCCCGCCTGAGGGTTCCCTCTTCCGGCCACCTCGGCCCGGGCGAGGAACTTCGCGGCCCCAGCAAGCGTCTGCCTGGGCTGGAGCGAGGGCGCCCGCAGAGCTGCAGGAAGCGCTCGAAAGCTGCCACGGCGCGGCGTTGGACGCGTGCGGCGGCGCGCGCCGAGGCATTCAGAAGGGTCGCGCGCCGTCGAAGCCCCTCTGCGCGTAGTATCGCGCGACGATGGCCTACACGATCGCCGTGCTCTCGCAGAAGGGGGGCACCGGCAAGACGACTGCCGTGCGCACGCTTGCCGACGCCTTTCGCCGTAGCGAGGTGCGCACGCTCGCGGTCGACCTCGATCCGCAGGGCAATCTCTCCGACTACTTCGATCTCGACCCCGAGGTCGCGCCGACGATCGCCGATGTGCTGGCCGGCCGCGCGAAGGCCCCCGAGGCGATCCACTCCGATCTCATCCCCGCCAACCTGAGCCTCGCCGAGGCCGAGCTGATGCTCGGCGGGAAGATGGGTCGCGAGCTGACGCTCAGGCGGGCGCTGGCCGAACTGCCCGGCGAGCACGACCTCATCCTGATCGACTGCCCGCCGTCGCTCGGCCTGCTGACGGTCAACGCGCTCGTGGCTGCAGATCGCGCGCTCGTGACCGCGGAGGCCCAATACTTCGCGCTGCAGGGAGTCGAGCAGGCCATGGAGGTCGTCGACCTCGCGCGCGACAGCCTCAACCCCGAGCTCGGTCTGCTCGGGGTGCTGCTCAACCTGGCCGACATGCGCACCGTGCACTCCCGCGAGGCGCTCGCATCGCTGCAGGAACGCTTCGGCGGCCAGGTGTTCGAGACGGTCATACGCGCCTCGATCGCGTATGCCGAGTCCGCCGAGCGGGCGCGCTCGATCCTCGACTACCGGCCCGACCTCGGCGCCGACTACATCTCCCTCGCCGGAGAGGTGCTCGACAGGCTGCCCGGCTTCGAGTTGGCACGCCAGCGGGTGCTGGCGCTCGACGCGGGCGTGCGCACATAGGGCTTCCTCGGGTGCAGGCCGCACTACCGGGTTCCGCCGAGACCGTTCGCAAGGCCACCGCTGAGGATGTCCCGCGGCTCGCGCACGCGCTCGCGCGTGCCTTCTACGACGATCCCGTCTTCAGGTGGCTTGTCCCGAATGACTCGGAGCGCCTCCGCCGCTCAGAGCGGGGGTTCGCGTTCTATCTGCGCAAGGTGTATCTGCCCCACGACGAGTGCTATGCAACCGCGAGCCTGGGCGGTGGGGCACTGTGGCTGCCCCCGGAGAAGTGGCATCTGGGCCCGCTCGCCCAGCTGCGGCTGGCGCCCGGGATGCTCGCCGCGATGGGGCCTCGCCTCCCGCAGGTGCTGCGGGCGATCAGCACGATCGAGTCAAACCACCCCCACAAGCCTCACTACTACCTTCCGTTCGTCGGCGTTGAACCGGATTTACAGGGCAAAGGCATCGGCACAGCGGTTCGAGGTCACCGAAGAGTTTCGCTTTCCCAAGGGCGGCCCGCCGTCCTGGCGGATGTGGCGCGAGCCCCGCGCGTAGCCGGACGCGACTGTCGCTAGCGCTGCTGCGGCATGGCGAGGAGCTGGCGAAGCCGCTGCCGCGCGTGCTGGCCTGCTGCTCTCGAACAGGGCAGCTCTGACCCGCGTCTTCGCCCTACAGGTCTCCCACGTATGCGCCCTGCGGCTCAAACGGCGTCCTCATCAGATCGGCCCAGCCGTCGATCTCCGCCCGCAGGGCATCGGCGACGGAGCCCGTCTGCTCGTAGAAGCACCACACCAGGACCGTGGGGCCAGCGCCGGAGATGGTCGCGCCGAGCGCGCCAAGCTCGCGCGCCCGCAGCGCCAGCTCGTAGGAGCGCGGGAACAGCTTCGCCCGCCTCGACTGGTGCAGCCGATCCTGCAGCCCGCGTGCCAGCAGGTCCCAGTCGCCCTTGGCGAGGCCGAGCGTGAGCAGGGCGGCGTGTGCGACGTTGAAGACCGCCTCCCCGAGCGGCACCTCGGCGGGCAGCGCCGCGCGCGCCTCGCTCGTGCGCACGGGCTCGCCTGGCACCACGGCGAGGGCCTCCAGTCCCGTGGGGGGCTCAAAGCGCGTCGCCTCGCCGTCGGCGCAGATCACGAAGCCGCCGCACAGTGAGGCCGCGACGTTGTCCGGATGCCCCTCCAGGGCGGCCGCGAGCGACTGCAGATCGGCATCCAGCTCGAAGAGGTGATCGGCCGCCATCAGCCCCGCGACGATCGCCGCGGCGCTCGACCCGAGTCCGCCGCTCAGCGGGATCTGCGAGCGGATCTGAAAGCTGAAGCCGTCGGCAGGGTGCAGGCGCTCGAAGGCGCGCACGCAGAGGTTCTCGCGATCGGTCGGCACCGGCAGCTCCGAGCGCACGCCGAACTCTCCCGTCTCGGTCACCTCCAGCTCCAGGTGCAGCGAAAGCGCCGCCGCCATGCTGTCGAAGCCCGGCCCTAGGTTCGCGGAGGACGCGGGCACGCGCACGACGCGCCTACGGATCACCAAGCACCGCTTCCTCGATGCGCTCGATCTCCACCGGGCACGGGATGACGCGGCCGTCGTTGTGTGCGATCGCGGTCTCGGGATCCTTCAGCCCCCTGCCGGTGAGCACGCACACGATCTCCTCAGCGCCTTCCGCCCCGTACTTGAGCAGGCCGGCCACGGCCGCCGCTGAGGCGGGCTCGCTGAACATGCCTTCTTTGGACGCCAGCAGGCGGAATGCGGCCAGGATCTCGCTGTCGCTGACGGCGCGGATCGAGCCGCGCGAATCCCTCGCCGCCGCCATCGCGTCCTCCCAGCGCACGGGCCGGCCGATGCGGATCGCGCTCGCCACCGTTTCGGGGCGCTCGACGATCTGTCCCGTTACCAGCGGAGCCGCCCCCTCGGCCTGGAAGCCGAACAGCCGCGGCTTCACCCCGAGCTCGCTGAACCCGCGCCAGTAGGCGGTGATGTTGCCCGCGTTGCCGACCGGTATGCACAGCGCGTCCAGCTCCCCTTCCAGCGCCTCGTGCAGCTCGAAGGCCGCCGTCTTCTGTCCTTCCACGCGGAACTCGTTGACCGAGTTGACGAGCACGATCGGATGCGTGTCGGTGAGCTGGCGCACCAGCTCGAGCGCTTGGTCGAAGTTCCCCGCCAGCGAGATCACGCGCGCGCCGTGGATCAGCGTCTGCGCGAGCTTCCCCTGCGCGATCTTGCCCTCGGGCACGATCACCGCGCACGTGATCCCAGCGCGCGCCGCGTACGCTGCCGCGCTCGCCGCCGTGTTGCCGGTGGATGCGCACACCACCGCCTTGGCCCCTTCGCGAACCGCCGCCGAGACCGCGCAGGTCATCCCCCGGTCCTTGAACGACCCCGTGGGATTCGCGCCCTCGAGCTTCAGGCGCACCCGCGCGCCGACGAGCTCCGAGAGCACGGGCGCGGGCACGACGGGCGTTGAGCCCTCCTGCAGGCTCACGACTGGATCTCCGGGTGCGAACGGCAGACGCTCGCGGTAGCGCTCGATCAGGGGCACGTGACGGCGGGCGGAAGGCTGCTCGACGCCGCCTTGGATGCTCTGGCCGAGCTGCTCGCTCATGCCCTCGCTCACAGGAACTCCTCTTCGATCACGCGGATCATGCGCGGCTCGGCGCGCACGAACTCGAACTCCGCGACGCGCTGCAGCGCGCGGCGCAGGCGCGACTCGAGCACGCCGTGCGTGACCATCACCAGGCGCGCGCTCTGCCCCATCCCCCGTTGCACCATCGACTTGATCGACACGCCGTGATCGCCGAGGACCTCGGTCACGGCGGCGAGCACGCCGGGGCGGTCGGCCGTCTCCATGTGCAGGTAGAAGGCGCTCTCGACATCGTCGATCAGCTCGATCGGGAGTGGCGGCGCCGGTGGCCGCGCGCCCCCGGTCATCACGCTGACAACGTCGCCGAGCACCGCGCTGGCGGTCTGAGGCCCGCCAGCGCCAGGGCCCGACATCGTGATCTCGGTGATAGTTCTCGACTCGACCGTGACGGCGTTGAACGGCCCCGACACGCTGGCGAGCGGGTGGCCCGGGTACAAGAGCGTCGGGTGCACGTGCACCGAGAGGCCGCCCTCCCGCCGCTCGGCGGTTCCCACGAGCTTCAGCCCCAGCCCGAATTCCTTCGCGTACTGCAGGTCGTCGCCGTGGAGGTGCTCGATCCCCTCGTAGCGGACGTCGTCGAGGTGGACCGGAGCGCCGAAGGCCAGGCGCGCGAGGATCGCCATCTTCGCAGCGGCGTCGCGGCCGCTCACGTCGTCGCTTGGATCCGCCTCGGCGTACCCGCTGCGCTGCGCCTCCGCCAGAGCCTCGGCGTAGCTGGCGCCCTTCGTCATCTCGGTGAGGATGAAGTTCGTGGTCCCGTTGACGATCCCGTGGATGCGGT
The DNA here is from genome assembly GCA_005884115.1 of Actinomycetota bacterium. Lineage (GTDB taxonomy): Bacteria > Actinomycetota > Thermoleophilia > Solirubrobacterales > Solirubrobacteraceae > Palsa-744. Next base: position 709,004 of record VAXW01000005.1, on the reverse strand, counting down.
CGATGGGCGTCGCCGAAAGCGATTCCTCGAGCACGCGCACGACCGGCACGACGCCCGCGACGGCGGCCTCGAAGCGCAGCCGCACGCCCCGCTCGCGCGCCGTCTCGAACAGCTCCTCTCCGTGCTGTGAGAGCAGCTGCTTGTTCGCGCTCACGACGTCCTTGCCCGCGTGCAGCGCCCTGAGCAGGTACTCGCGCGCTGGTTCGATGCCGCCCATCAGCTCCACCAGCAGGTCCGCTCCGGCGAGGATCTGCTCGAAGTCGCCCTGGGTGCGCGTCAGCAGCCCGCTGAGAACCGGCCGGCGGCCGTTGAAGCGCTCGATCTCGTCTGCTCTCTGCTCCAACAGCACCACGAACGCGGACCCGACCGTGCCGTGCCCGAGCAGGCCCACGCGAAAGTCGCCGCTGCCGGCCTCGCGCGCGCTCGCGCGCGCTTCGCCGGGCGCGCTCCGTGCCCTAGCCGACATCGCGCGCGGTCAAGTCCTCGAAGCTCTCTCGCCGCACCACCTCGCGGGCGTCGCCTTCGCGGGCGAAGATGACCGGCGGGCGCGGCGCGCCATTGTAGTTGTTGGCCATCGCATATCCGTACGCTCCGGTGGCGGGCGTGACGATCACGTCTCCGGGCCTCGGGTCGTCGAGCAGCGCCTCGCGCGCGATCACGTCTCCGGACTCGCAGTGCTTGCCCGCGAGCACGCACGGCGTCGTACCCTCGAGGCGGTCCGCGACGTGCGCCTCGTATGGCGCGCCGTAGAGCATAGGGCGCAGGTTGTCAGACATGCCGCCGTCCACCGCCACCCAGCGCGAGACGTTCTGCTTGACGCTCTGCACCGTGTACAGGGTCACCCCGGCGTTCGCGCTCAGCGCCCTGCCCGGCTCGATCAGCAGGCGGTGCTCGCCGCCTTGGCCGTGCGAGCGGGCGGCGTGCACGATCTGCTGCACGTAGCGCTCGATCGACGGCGGCGGCGCCTGCGCGCTCGTGTAGCGAACCCCCAGGCCGCCGCCGAGGTCCCAGACCGGGAACTCGCCCAACTTCGCGAGCTCCTCCGCGGCCCTCGCAAACGGCTCCAGCGTGAGCAGCTGCGAGCCGATGTGCGCGTGCAGGCCGCGCAGTGACAGCCCGCCATGCTCGCGCACGCGCGCCAGCGCCTCTCGCGCCTGGGCGAGCGAGAAGCCGAACTTCGAGTCCGCCTGGCCGGTCGAGATCTTCTCGTGGGTCTCCCCCTCTACGTCCGGCGTCACGCGCACGAGCACCGGCTGAGCGTCCGCCGCGTCGACGCGTTCCCCCAGCAGCCGCTCGAGGCGATCGATCTCGTCGAAGTTGTCGAGCACGATCAGGCCGACCCGGTGCGCGAGGGCGGCGCGCAGCTCCGCTTCGGACTTCGCGTTGCCGTGCACCACTATGCGCGCCGGCGGAAAGCCGGCGCCGAGCGCCAGGTGCAGCTCGCCGCCCGAGGCCACGTCGCACCACAGGCCCTCCTGCGCGAACAGCGCCAGGACCGCGGTGCAGGGGAACGCCTTCGAGGCGAAGACGACGTGGAAGTCTGCCTGGCCCGCAGCGGCTCCCGCGGCCAGGAACGCGCGCGCCCGGGCGCGAAGGTCCTCCTCCGCCACGACATAGGCGGGGGTGCCGAACTCTCGCGCCAGCTCGAGCGTGTCGCAGCCGCCGACCTCGAGCCGGCCGAGCTCGTTCACACGGCTTCCGAGCGGGAAGACGTCGGAGAGGCTCGTTCCTGTGACCATCAGAGGATTATCGCTCGCCGGATTCGCGGCCCGTCGGGCGGCCTGTGCGCGGCGCCTTCAGTGCGCTTGCGCGACGCCGCTCGCGCGCAGCCTCTCCAAGCCGCCGCGGCGCGCCATCGCCACCAGCCACGCCAGGCCGGCCGCGCACAGCCCAAGGCTCTCGAGCTGCGCCGCGGTCAGGCCCGCGAACACCTCGCTGTTGCGCCTGATGAACTCGACAAGGAAGCGCTCCAGGCCGCTCAGCAGCAGGTAGCAGGCGAACACGACTCCGGGACGCACGCGGTCGCGCATGCGCCACAGCAGGTATGCGAGCAGGCACATCGAGAGCGTCTCGTAGATGGGAGTGGGCTGGACCTTGACCCCCGGCGGCGTGGGCACGGTCCCGTGCGGATAGCCCATCGCCCACGGCAGGCTGGAGCGGATGCCATAGTCGCCGTCGCCCGAGACCTGGCAGCCGATGCGCCCGATCGCGTAGCCGAGGGCGAGCACCGTGCCGCAGGTGTCGAGCAGCTGCAGTTCGAGGACGCCGCGGCGGCGCATCCACGCAAGCACCGCGATCGCGCCCCCGATCGCGCCTCCGTACCACACCAGCCCGGAGCCCGAGAAGATGTTGCTGAGCAGGTGGTGCTTGACCTCGTCGTAGTGCTGGATCAGGTAGTAGCCGCGCGCCCCCACGACGCCGCCCAGGAGCGCAGCGAAGATCATCTCGTAGGCCCAGTCCACGGGCCTGTGCAGCTCCCGCAGCCGCCGCGCCAGCACGGCGCCGCAAGCGATGAAGCCAAGCGCGAAGGTCAAGCCGAACGTCTTGATCGAGACGCCCAGGATGTGCACCTCGGGCTTCACGGGCGCGGCGCCAGCGGGATCCTCATGAGCGAGAGACTGTAACGGCGCCGCGCCGTCCCGCGGCGCAGCCTGCGCAGGCGGCCACCACTGAGCGCTCTCGCGCGGCCCCAGATCTCGCGCCTGGCGCCGCTGCCGGCAACCGCACCGGATGGTCTACGCCGTCTGCGACAATCAGTCCATGGCAACCGCAACCCGCGGCCGCACGAGCTTCGGCAAAGACACCGGTCTGCAGGCACGCATGCTGCTGACGATGTTCCTGCTCGGCCTGGTGTATGTGGTCTTCATCGGCGTGCTCTTCGCCGCCGGGGCCGGAGCCGGCTTGATCGTCGTGGTGGCCGTCGTGCTGCTGCTCATACAGCTGTTTGCGTCGGACAAACTCGCGATGGCCACGATGGGCGTCAAGGAGGTCTCGCCCGCGCAGGAGCCGGAGCTGCACGGGATCGTCGAGCGACTGTGCGTGCAGGCCGACCTGCCCAAGCCGCGGGTCTGCGTGATGGAGACCTCGATGCCAAACGCGTTCGCGATGGGGCGCTCGCAGAAGTCGACGACGGTCTGCGCCACGCGCGGGATCCTCGACATGCTCTCGCCGCCCGAGCTCGAAGGCGTCATGGCGCACGAGCTCACGCACGTGATCAACCGCGACGTGATGGTGATGACGCTGGCGAGCTTCTTCGCGACGCTCGCCTCGATGATCCTGCAGTTCGCGTTCTTCTTCGGGGGCGGCTTCGGAAACCGCGAAGAGGAGCGCGACATCGAGATCGTGGTGCTGGTCTCGATGCTCGTCTACGCGATCTCCTTCTTGCTGCTGCGGGCGCTCTCGCGCTACCGCGAGTTCGCCGCCGACCGCGGCTCCGCCGTGCTCACCGGCCGGCCGAGCGCGCTGGCCTCGGCGCTGATCAAGATCAGCGGCACGATCGAACGGGTCCCGAGGGACGACCTGCGCGCGGCTGAAGGGATGAGCGCCTTCTTCATCGTGCCCGCTCGTGCGAAGAAATCACTCTTGAACCTCTTCGCCGACCACCCGCCGCTGGAGCAGCGCCTGGCCGCGCTGCAGCGCCTCGAGGCCCAGCTGCAGGGCGCCGCCTGACGTGGGCCTGCGCGACATCCTCACGGGCCGCCACCAGGTCAAGGGCCCGGCGCCCGACCGCCTGTTCGCGATCACGACCTCATACGTAACGCTGCAGAGCGAACATGAGATCGATCCCGCCGGCACCGCGGCGATCGTCTTCCAGGCGCTCGCCACGAGCGAGTTCGAAGCCACGCTGAAGGAAATGGAGCAGGTCGTCACGGCTACCGGCGGCGACAGCGGCACGACCGTGTCGATGCAGGACGACAGCTACGGCTACCGCTGGATGATCCTGCGCAGCCCCGATGGCTCGCCGAGCGTGGAAGACCTAGCGGTCGGGATCAACGCCGTCTCCAGCTCGATCGAGTCCGCCGGCCACGGCGAGCGGCTGCTGTGCGCCGTGTTCGCCTTCAGCGAGCGCGCCGAGCGACCCGGGGCGGGGCGCGTGTACTTCATCTACAACTACAAGCGCGGCTACTGGTACCCGTTCGTGCCCGCGGACGGATCGGGCGGCGGCGATACCCCTGAGGGCACGGGCGGTGCCCAGGACGGCCAGCAGCGCTCGACCGAGCGCGAGCTGCAGATCAAGGCCCAGATCGCCTCCGAGCTGCCGATCGAGCCTGAGCTCGAGCGCTGGTTCCCCCTATGGGGGATCCCGATCTGAGCGCTCGTTCGCCGGCGCACCTTCCCCGGGCACCAAGACGCGCTCCAAGCCGTCGGTCTGAGTGCGAACGCGGGCGGTCGCCCAGATCGCCGATCAGGCCCTGCGCCCTAGCCGGAAGCAGGCCTAATCGGGGATCAGGCCCTCGCCGGTGAATTCCTCCCCCGCCTCGGCGAAGGTGAGGTCGGCCGGCGGGAGGATCACGTCGGATGACTCCAGCTCGTCATCGCCCACCGGCGTGCCGTTCTCGCGCACGTAGTCAAGCAGCGAGGCGAAGGCCTGTGCGAAGCCGTCCTCCTTGCCGCCCTCGACCACGTCGATCACGGCGCGCTCGAGCTCGTTCAGGCGTGCGGCCTGATCGTCGGCGAGTCGGTACTGATCCTCGCCGGATATGCGCACGATCATTGCTGCTCGCTCTCGCTCGGCGCCCCCGCGGAGCCGCCTGACGGGGCCTGCTGATCCTTGCCGCCCCCAGCGCTGATCTGAGCGGCGGTGCCCCCCGGGGTGCCGGCGCCGATTTCACTCTTCATCTTGGCCAGGTCGTCATCGACCTCGGACTTGCTCGACAGCTGCTTGAGCTGGCGGTCGATGTCGTCTTCGCCCGATCCCAACGCGGTCAGGTCTTCGAAGGTGCCGGCAGCTTCGAGCTCGGAGACGGCGTCGGCGCGCGCTTTCATGTTTTCGGTCTTGTCGATCGCGCGCTGCATCGCCAGTCCGACGTCGGCCATCTGCTCGCCCACTCCGTTCGCGGCCTCCGAGATGCGCACCTGCGCCTCGGCCGCCGAGTACTGCGCCTTGATGACCTCCTTCTTGGTGCGGAAAGCCTCGATCTTCGCCCGCAGCTTCTGCTCTGAGTCGATCAGCTTCTGCTGCTGCTGCTCCAGTTCGGCGACCTGGCCGTCGAGCGACTGCAGCTCGGTCTGGGCGATGTTCTTGCGCTCCAGCGCTGTCCTGGCCAGGTCCTCGTGGCCGGCCGAGAGCGCCTGTCGAGCCTGCGTGTCGAGCTTGACGACGCTCTGCTGAAGCGAGGTCTCCTGCATCTGCAGGCGCTTCTTCGCCGTCATCACGTCGGCGATGCCCTTCTTGACGTTCTGCAGCTGTTCGACCTGCTTCTGGTAGCTGTAGTCAAGCGTCTCGGCGGGGTCTTCTGCCCGGTCGAGCAGCTTCGAGACCTTCGCCTTCACGACGGTTGACATGCGCCCGGTCAGGCCGGCCATCTGATCCTCCTATTGCTGTTCTACGGCGGCGCGAGCGACGCTGGGATCGCCGCGGGCGAGCAAGGTTGGCGCTCGGCCCCTCCAAGCCTAGCCGACGCTGCGTTCCCGACGCTCAGTACCCGAGCGGATGGCGGATCGTGTAGCCGCCGTTGTTGCGGCGCAGCGGGCGCCAGCGCGGACCCTGCTGACGCGTGGGATCGTCCGCGGCGCTCGTGTCGAGCCTCAGGCCCGCCACATCGACGTAGGCATGCCCGGGGTTGGAGAAGATCGTGACCCAGCGGCCGAGCCCGTGCGAGCCCCAGTGCATGAATTCGGAGGAGTCCTCGGGGATGGAGAGCAGCCGCGCGCCGTGCAGCGCATAGGAGACCGTTCCCGAGCAGTCGTAGCCCAGCGATTCGAACGATGCATGCCCGCCGCCGAAGACGTAGGGCAGGCCGATGATCTGGTTGGCCCCCCACACGATTTCAGCGACCGCGGGCGGCGCCGACATCGGCGCCGCGGCCAACCCGCCCACGTACCGCGTGCGCGAGCCCGGAACGAGCAGCTGTGGCTTGGTCTCGGCAGCGACGCCGACCGCGATTCCGCCTGACGGGTTGGTGCTCCCGGTGGGCGCGAGCGGCGTGTAGGGGATCACTTCGCCGCTCGCCGTGCGCTGGTAGACGGGGCCGGTGTAGGCGAGGTTGGCGGAGTGAGCGGTGACCGGCGAGGTGCGGATCGCAGGCGCGGGCTTCGCCGGCCCGCTGACAGGCGCCGCCGTGCCGGTGGCCGAGGTTCCGCCGGTCAATTGGGCCAGAGCCGGCTCAGCCGGCGCTGCAGCAGCAACGACAACGCTGCTCAGAAACACCACCCTTAGGGGCCTCACCCGCAAGCTTCAACCTCTTTCGTCGGCCTGCGGGGTTAGCTGACGGGCTAGCGCTGAAAGAGCCTGCGCATCACACGGTCTATGCCGTGGATTCGCCCCAACAACCTGGGTCCCCCGCTCCCCGACATCTGGTCGGGGATTAGGCGTATCGGCGCGGCAGCCTAGCAAACCGCGATGACGTATGCCGCCGGAGCGCGTGCAGGGCGCCTGGCGGGGCGCCGCATGGCGCCCGGCGGGCGCCGCGGCGGCCGTTACGCTGCGCCTCCATGCGCGCCCTTCCGCCGCGCCCGGTGCCGCGCCTTCTGCTCGCTGTCGTGCTCGTGCTCGGCAGCGCCGCGACGAGTTGCGGAAAGGGAGCAGCCAGGCAGGCCGGCGAGGGAGCTCCTGCGCTTCGCGCGCTGTCCAAGAGCCCGACGCCGCCCGGCGCCGTGAGCATCGCGACCAAGAACACCATCCGCTTGGGAGGCACCGACGCGGCCAGCGACGCGGCGGCGGTTGCGCGAGCGGTCTATCCCGGCCTGACGCCCGCTACCCGTCCGCAGGCGATCGTGCTCGTCAACGAGCGCTCATGGGCCGCGTCGCTGGCGGCCTCGGTGCTCGCGGGTGTGCCGCTGGGGGCGCCGCTCTTGTATGCGGACGGCGACTCGCTCCCCGCTCCCTCAGCGCAGGCGCTCGGGGCGCTTCATCCCACTGGCTCAGCGGCGCTGGAGGGGGCTCAGGTGATCGAGATCGGAACCTCGGCGCCGGTTCCAAGCAGCCTGCGCGTGCGCCAGCTCGCGCTCGGCAGCGAGCCGGGAGGCGATCAGGCGGCCGCCATAAGCGCCGCCGTGGAGCGCCTGCTCCAAGCGCTCACCGGACGAACGCCGCGCAGCTTCATCATCGTCCCCTCCGAGGCGCCGCGCTCGCTGCAGATGCCCGCTGCAGGCCTCGCCGCCGAGAGCGGCGCGCCGATCCTGCTGCTCGGCGCACGGGGGCTCGCCGCCGCCACGTCCTCCGTGCTCGCGCGAGCGCACCGTCCCTCGCTCTACCTGGTGGGCGACTCATCGCTCGGCGCCAGCGCACGGGCCGCCCTGGCCTCCTATGGCAGGGTCTCGAGCGCGAGCAGCGAAGCCGGGGCGAACAGACCGGCCGGCTCACACGAAGGCGCCGACGCCGTCAAAAACGCGATCGCGGTCTCGCGCTTCGGGCGCGGAGCGTTCGGGTGGAACATCCACGAAGCCGGCCACGGGCTCGTGTTCGCCAGCGCCTCGCGCCCGCTCGATGCGCCGGCCGCCGCGCCGCTGTCGGCTCATGGCGACTACGCTCCGCTGCTGCTGCTCGAAGGCGCGGGGTCGGTCCCACCTGCGCTCGCGCACTATCTGAGCGACATCGAGCCCGGCTACAGCGCCGCGGTGCCGCCCGTGCGCGCCGTTTACAATCACGGCTGGGTGATCGGCGACGAAAGCGCGATATCGGCCCACGCGCAGGCCGAAATCGACGCCGCGCTCGAGGTGGCGCCGCGCAGCCCATCGCCCGAAGAAGCCCCTCCCGCAGCCTCCGAATGACGCCCCCGCCCCCCGCCCGTCCGTGAGCCAAGCAGAGGAGCCCGAGCGGCTGCGGCGCGCCCAGAGCGGGCGCGAGGTCACGGTCGAGGACGTGCGCCGCCTGATGGGAGCCTCGACGCCGCACTTCGCTCTGCAGCTGCGCAACCGCATCGCCAACCTGATCGCGGGCCTGCCCGCCGAGCACCCGGCGCGCATCGAGGGTGAACGCGAGATCGATCGCCTCGAGCGCCTCGGCTTCAGCGGCGAGACGCGCGGCGAGCCCGGCGAGGGCGAAGAGCCGCCGCTGCCCTCGCTCGAACTCGGCTCGCGATAGCCGGCCGGCTCTCCACGCCACAACGGCCCCCTCGCTCGACCTCGGCGCGCCGTAGCGGGCTCGGCGCTCCACGCGCACTGCGGGCGCGCGCGGGCAATCACGCCCGTGTGGGGCGTTCAGCGCCCTGCGAAAACGCGCTCGCGCCGCGCGTCGCGGAAGCGCGCGCGAAGCAGTTTGAAGACCGTCGCAAACACCGCCGCGTCGAGCGCCAGCAGCGCGACGTTCAGCGCACGCGGCGTGCGCGTGAAGGCGGCCACGATCAGCACCACGGCCGTGTGCAGCACGATCGCCGCGAGCAGCGACAGAAGCACCGCGTGCGAGCGAAAGCCGCTCAGGTGCTCGCGCAGCGTGACCTCGACCGTCCCGACGACGACCGCCGCAAGCCCCGCGAGCAATGGCCCGCCTCCATGGGAGAGGCCCTTCTGCAGCCCGATGACGGTGCCGATCGCGCCCACGAGGATCAAGAGCTCGGACAGCGGCAGCGGGTGCCACGGCGCCTGGGGGCGCTCGCGCCGCGCGCGCTGCGCCGCGCCCCTACGATCGCGCGCATGGGTCCTGGGCCGCTGCTTGGCGGCCGAGGCCCGCTGCTTTGCCCCCGCTGTCCCCGCGCGCCCGGTGCCGGCGCCCGCGGCGTCGGCGCGGGCGCCCGCCTGGGCGTCTTGCGGCGAGGCCCGTTCGAGCGCAGACGCGGCGGACGGACGACGCTTGCGCGAGCGGCCCCGGCGGCCCTTGTTTCGCGTGGCCACGACCCTCGAAGCTAGGCGCAGTCGAGCGCTGGATCGGGACGGCCCATCGACATCGATCGTACCGCCTATGCTGGGGTTCGATGGCCGCGGCGCCCGATCCCGCTGCACAAGCCGGCATACCTGGGAGCGAGCTCGCGGGGCCCTTCGGCGTGGGAGAGTACGCGCGTGCGCTGCGCGGCAGGCTGCGAGCGTTCACGCGCGTGCAGCTCGTCGGCGAGCTCGTGAACCTGCGGACGTCGCGCGCGCGCATGTACTTCGAGCTGCGCGACGCCGGCGGCGCGATCCCGTGCGCGGTCTGGCGCACGGACTGGGACGCGATCCTCGAGCGCACCGCCACCAAGCCGTGTGAGGGCGTGCAGGTCGTGGTGGCCGGCGGCTGCGACTACTACCCCGGGAGCGCCAACGCGTCGCCCAGCTTCTCCTTCGCGGTGCACGACCTGCGCGTCGCGGGCGAGGGTGACCTGCTGGCGCGCATCGAGCGCCTGCGCCGGCAGCTACGCGCCGAAGGCCTGTTCGAGCCCCAGAAGACGCTTCCGCGCCCGCTTCTTCCGCGCAGCATCGGCGTCGTCACCGGCGAGGAGGGCAAGGCGCGAGACGACGTCCGCGCCGCGCTCGCGCGCCGCGGCTGGGCCGGGCGCTTGGTGTGGGCCTTCGCCCCCGTGCAGGACCGCCACGCGGCGCCTGCGATCGCGCGCGCGCTCGGCGACCTGGCTGCCGTGGCCGAGGTCGAGACCGTGATCGTCGCGCGCGGCGGAGGGTCGCTGGCCGACCTGCTGTGCTTCTGCGATGAGACGCTGTGCCGCACCGTCGCGCTGCTCGGCGTACCCGTGATCGCATCCGTCGGGCATCACAGCGATCGCACGCTGCTCGACGATGTGGCGGCGATCAGCTGCTCGACGCCCACGCACGCCGCCGAGGCCGCGGTGGGCGTGGACTGCGTGCAGGCGAGGGCCGCAGTGTCGCTCGCGGCTGCGAGGCTGCGCACGCATGGCCGCCGCGCCATGCTCTCACGCGCGCGGATGCTCGCCGCGCTCGCGCGCGCGCCCGACTCGCACGTGCAGAGGCAGCGCTCCCACCTGCACCAGCACGTGCGCGAGCTGCGCGCCATTGGTCGCAGGCGGGTCGAGGTCGAGCGCGGCCTCGCGGAGCGGCGAGCGCTGGTGCTCAAGCGAAAGTGCGACTCGACGCTGCTGGATTGCCGCCGGCGTGCCCCGCGCGAGCTCCAGCGCCTCGCGCTGGCGCTCGCTGCACACGATCCCCAGCGCACGCTGGCGCGTGGCTACGCGGTGGTCGAGACAGCGCAGGGCGAGCCGCTGATGAGCGCCGCGCAGGCGCGCGCCGCCGAGGATGTGCGGCTTCGATTCAGCGACGGCGTGCTTGGCGCGCGCATCACCGAGCGATGAGCGCAGGAGAGCAGCAGATCAACGGCGCGCCCAAGACGCCTGAGGTCCCCGCGAGCGCCGCCCCGCCCGGCTCGCAGGCTCGCGAGCCGCAGCCGCAGACCTATGAGGCAGCCTCCGCGCGCGTGGAGGAGATCATCCGCCGGCTCGACTCCGGCGAGGCCTCGCTCGAAGAGACACTCGAGCTGATCCGCGAGGGCAAGGCGTTGATAGAGCTGTGCGCCGGGCAGCTGAGCGCGGTGGGCGATGCCCTCCAGGAGCTGCGCCTCGACGAGCTCGTCGAGCGCTTGGAGGCCGAGGCGAGAGCGGAGTGAGCCAGGCGCGCACCCTCAGTACGTGGGAGTCGCTCGCGGAGCTCGAGCTCATCATCGAGGACTACGCGCTCGAGCCTCACACGGCCTCGGTGTCGAGCAACTTCGAGCGCAAGACCACCGTCATCCGCCTGCGCGGCGGCACCCTCGGGGGCACAGGCGGCGAGGAGGGCGTTGGCGAGGACGTGACCTACGACGGCGTCGACCACGAGATCCTGCAGGCCGCGGGCCCGCAGCTCCCGCTCGCGGGGCGCTTCACGCTCGCGTCCTTTTGCGAGTGCCTGGCCGAGCTCGAGCTGTTCCCCGAGCCGCCCGCGCGGGAGGTGTCGCAGCGATACCGCACATGGGCATACGAGTCCGCGGCCCTCGACCTGGCGCTGCGCCAGGCGCAGACTTCGCTGCACGCGGCGCTTGGCCGCGAGCCCCAGCCCGTCCGCTACGTGGTCTCGCTGCGCCTCGGCGAGCCGCCGTCGCTGGACCCGATAACGCGGCGCCTTGCGCGCTACCCATCGCTGCGCTTCAAGCTCGACCCCACGAGCTCGTGGAGCGAGCGGCTGATCTCCGAACTCGTCGCCACCGGCGTCGTCGACTCGGTCGACTTCAAGAGCTTCTACAGCGGCACGGTCGTCGATCAGCCCGCCGACCCCGTGCTCTACCGGCGCGTCGCAGAGGCGTTCCCGCAAGCCTGGATCGAGGATCCGGCGCTCACGCCGGAGACCGACGCGGTGCTCTTCGCGCACCGTGAGCGCTTCTCGTGGGACGCGCCCATCCACTCGATCTCCGACATCCAGTCACTGCCCTACCCGCCGCGCATGGTCAACATCAAGCCCTCGCGCCTCGGCGGCCTGCGCAATTTGCTCGACGCGTATGACTACTGCGAGGAGAGCGCGATCGGCGCCTACGGCGGCGGGCAGTTCGAGCTCGGCTGCGGACGCGGGCAGATCCAGTACCTCGCATCCCTGTTCCACGCCGACGCGCCCAACGACGTCGCGCCGAGGGAGTTCAACCTTCCCGACCCGCCCGACGGCCTGCCCTCGAGTCCGCTGCCGCCTACGCCCTCGGCGACCGGCTTCCGCTGGGGCTGACGCGCAACTTTCCTCTCCGGCCTCGGTTTTGCTGGGGCAGAGCGTCTAACCTCAGACGGCGCCGATCGGACGCTCGGACGCCTCGAGCGTCGGCGCAGAGGGACCGGACCTTGTTGGCCACCAGCGACGCCCGCACCCGGGGCAGCCTTGCCATTGCCGCTACCGCCGCGGCGGCGCTCTGCTGCCCGCTGCTGGCGCTGCTCGGCGCCGGCGAAGCTGCGGCCGCAAGCGCGGGCGGGGTCGCCTCGCCGGGTGGGTCCGCCGCGCCGAAGGTCGGCGCGCCGGTCACGACGAGAACCGCGACGCCCGCGCCGAAAACCTCGAGCGCCAGCAGCCGGCACGTCACGTCTGTCCGCATCACGAAGGTGAGCTGCGTGCCGACGTCCAAATGCAGCGGCAATCCGCGCCAGGTCTCGGTGCGCGGGCTGCTGCTCTTCGCCGGCCGCGGCCTGCGCGCGGGGATGGTCGTCGCCTTCCCCCGTTCCGGTGGAGCTCGCATCAGCCGCAACTCGCCGGGCGCGCGGCTGCGGGCGACGCGGCTCGGGTTGATCGTGCATGTTCCCTCGAGCGCGCACTCGGGGCGCATCAAGGTGCTCATGAGCCGCGGCCGCTACACAAGCTCGTTCGGCCCGATCTACGTCTTTCGCCACGCGCTGCACCCGCCGCGCGTCACGCGCTCGCTCGCACCCATTGGGACGGGAGCGGTGAGCGGCACGGCGTTCGACGGCCAGGGCATGTGGATCTGGTACCTCAGCCGCTCGAGCGGCGGCAACATCGCCGCGATCGTCGCCCAGGCGCGCGCAGCGGGCGTGACGACGCTGTTCATCAAGAGCTCCGACGGCTCGACCAACTACTGGAGCCAGTTCTCCCCACAGCTGGTCGCCGAACTGCACGCAAACGGCCTGCACGTGTGCGCGTGGCAGTACGTCTACGGCAGCAACCCAGCAGGCGAGGCCAGCCTGGGCGCGAGGGCCGTCGCCGCCGGAGCCGACTGCCTGGTGATCGACGCCGAGGCCGAGTACGAGGGCCGCTACTCCTCAGCGCAGAGCTACATCAGCGCGCTGCGCGCAGCCATCGGCCCGAACTACCCGCTCGGGCTCGCCGGCTTCCCCTACGTCTCCTATCACCCGAGGTTCCCCTACTCCGTGTTCCTGGGACCGGGCGCGGCTCAGTACAACGCGCCGCAGATGTACTGGAAGGACATCGGCACATCGGTCGACACCGTCTACGCGAACACCTACATCGCCAACCGCATCTACGGGCGACCGATCTTCCCGCTGGGGCAGACGTACGGCGGCGTCAGCCAGGCTGACCTGCTGCGCTTCCGCGAGGAGGCCGTCGACTACGGGGCCGCCGGCATCTCCTTCTGGGACTGGCAGGAAACGCCGGCGCAGGGTTGGCGCACGCTGGCCGAACCGCTCCAGCCGCTGACCAGCGTGATCCCCAACACCTCGCTGCCCGAACTGCACGAAGGATCCAAAGGCGACCAGGTCCTATGGATGCAGGAGCACCTCGCGAGCGCCATCGAAGCGCAGGAAACGACGGGCATATTCGGCTCCCAGACCGCTGCCGACCTGGCCGCCTTCCAGCAGGCCCGCGGGATCGCCCCGAGCGCGAGGGCCGACGCCGCGACCTGGGCGGCGCTGCTGGCGCTGCAGCCCGTCGCCGTCGACTGGACCGGCGGCGGGCCTAGCGGCTGAGGCTGTCCTCGCGCGCGCCGGGACCTGCGGGCGGACCACCGGCATCGCGCCAGCCACGCGCACGCCCCGCGCGCTGCCCCCGCGCGCGCCCGGCAGCGCACGCAGCGACCCCTCTGGCCGGCCCTCGGAGGCCGGCCCTCCTCATCGTCGGAGCCGTTTGCTGCTCAGACGCGCTGGATGAGCGTGCCCGTGCCCAGACCGCCGCCGCAGCACATTGTCACGAAGCCGATCTCCTTGTCGGAGCGCTCGAGCTCGTGCAGCAGCGTCGTGATCAGGCGCGCGCCCGTCGAGCCGAGCGGGTGGCCGAGCGCCATCGCGCCGCCGTTGACGTTGACGCGGTCCATGTCCGGGTTGTGCTCGCGGCGCCACGCGGCCACCACGGGGGCGAACGCCTCGTTGATCTCGAACAGGTCGATGTCGTTGATCGTGATGCCGTTGCGCTGGAGGATCCTGGCGGTCGCCGGAATCGGCCCCTCGAGCATTTTCACCGGGTCGGTGCCGACGGTCGTCTGGTCGACGATGCGCGCGCGCGCCTTCAGGCCCAGCTCCTTGGCCTTGTCCGCCGACATCAGCAGCACCGCCGCTGCGCCGTCTGAGATCTGCGAGGAGTTGCCCGCGGTGATCTTGCCGTCCTCCTTGAACACCGGCTTCAGCTGCGAGAGCGCCTCGAGGTTCGTGTCCGGGCGGATGCCCTGGTCGGTCACGTACGTGTCGCCGTTCACCGACATCGGCACCATCTCGCGCTCGAAGCGTCCCTCCTCGGTGGCCTGGTGGGCGAGCTTGTGCGAGCGCAGCGCGAGCTCGTCGAGCTCAGAGCGCGGAATCTCCCACTGATCGGCGATCATCTCCGCGCCGAGGCCCTGGCCGACGATGTTGTGCTTGGCCATCAGCTGTGGCGTGAAGGCCTGACCGTAGTCCTGCTGCGTTTTGGCGACGTCGCCAAAGCTGAGGTGGCCCATGTGCTCGACGCCCGAGCCGATCATCGCGTCGTGCACGCCGGCCGCGATCAGCGCGGCGGAGAAGTTCACGGCCTGCTGCGCCGAGCCGCATTGGCGGTCGACGGTCGTGCCGGGCGTCTCGATCGGAAGACCCTCGTGCAGCCACGCGTTGCGGGCGACGTTCAGGCCCTGCTCGCCGAACTGCGACACGCAGCCCGCGACCACGTCTTCGACCTCACGCGGCTCGATGCCCGCGCGTGCGATGACCTCCGTGTAGCAGCGACCGAGCAGCTCGTTGGGGTGCGTGTCCTTGTAGTAGCCCTTCTCCTTGTGCCCGCGCCCGATCGGCGTGCGCACAGCCTCGACGATCACGACCTCGCGGCCCTCTGGCTGCCTCATGTGGAGTCCTCCTGTGATCTGTAGCCGGCGTTTGAGGTGGCGAGCGTGCCCGCTCGCGCGGAGCTGACATGCCGGCTAGACCATGTCCGGCCCCCGCAGTCCCTACTCTACCGCTTCACGAGCAATAGATTGACTCGTCAATCACCTCGTCCGCCGATGCAGCGCGCCCCGGACAACGAACATCTCGCCATCGTCGGCAGCGGCGCGATCGCGTGCGGCCTCGCGACGACCGCCGCGCACCACGTTCCCGTGCTGCTGCTGGCGCGCTCCGAGGGCTCTGCGGCGCGCGCCCGCGCGCACGTCGAGGAGGGGCTGCAGCGCGCGGGGGCCGAGACCGGTCCCGAGCAGGTGCAGGTCGTGACCGACCGCGAGCAGCTCTCGCAGGCGACCTTCGTCGTCGAGGCAGTCGTCGAGGACCACGACGTCAAGGCCAGCCTGCTGGCCGAGCTCGGCGAGCTCTTGCCGGCCGAGGCGATCCTCGCCACCACCACCTCTTCGCTGTCGGTCCAGCGGCTGGCAGAGGCCAGCGGGCGAGTCGAGCGCTTCGCCGGCCTGCACGTGTTCAACCCCGTGAGCAAGATGAAGCTCGTCGAGGTCACCTTCCCGGCCGCCGCCAGCGCGGAGACGCGCGAGCGCGTGCTGGCGCTGTGTGAGACGTTCGAGAAGACGCCCGTCGAGGTGCCCGATGTCCCCGGGTTCGTCGTCAACCGCCTGCTGTTCCCGTACCTGTTCAGCGCCGTGCGCCTGCTCGAAGAGACCGGGCTCGACGCCGACGCCGTCGACACCTGCATGCGCCTCGGCGCAGGGCATCCCATGGGGCCGCTCGCACTGCTCGACCTCGTGGGCCTCGACGTGAGCAGCGCCATTGGCGAGACGCTCGGCGAGCAGCCGCCGCCGCGCATGCGCGAGCTGATCGCCGAAGGCGCGCTCGGGCGCAAGAGCGGACGCGGCTTTCACGCTTACCCGAGCTGAGCGCCGGCGCGGGCGCCAGCCTGCCGCCCGGGCCGCCGGCAAGCCGTCGCCGAGCCCGCATTTGCGGGGCGAAAATCTTTACTAGCCCTGAGCCTAGGTTTTAGCGGGCGTTGATCGGCGCAGCCGATACTGCACCCTGCGACGCGAAAAGTCGCACTGCACACCCGCCTCCTCCCAGTGCACACAGTCCGGCCCGCTCCCCCCGCGGGCCGGACGTGTTCTCGGGGGCAGCCGCGGTCTTCCCCGGCCCAGCTCTTCCCTGGCCGCACCTCTTCCGGTCCGCAGCGGCCTGCCGCGTGCACGCACGCGCCCTCAAGCAGGGCGGGCAGTGCTGCGGGCAGGGCACCTTCGAGCTGGTCGAGCCGCCCTCAGGACTCCTGCCGCGCCTCCTGCGCCGCGCGCGAGCGCCGCCCGCGCTCGCGGATGCGCACGGCCTCGATGCGGTTTTCGCGCACGGACTCGACGCGGATCGAGTAGCCGTCGGCGGTGATCGTGTCTCCGCGCCGCGGCAGCCTTCCGAGCTCGGCGAAGACGAGGCCGCCGACTGAGTTGTAGGCGTCGCTGTCGACGGGCAGGTCGAGCCCGTAGTCGGAGAGGTCGGTCACGGCCACGTGACCGCGCACGAACCAGTCGCCGTTGGCGAGCTTGCGGACCTCGCCGGCGGCGGGGTCGGTCTCGTCTGTTATCTCGCCCACGACCTCCTCGACGATGTCCTCGACGGTCACGATGCCGACGACGCGCCCGTACTCGTCGACGACCACCGCCATCGAGGTGCGCTCGCGCTGGAGCTCGGCGAGCAGGTCGTCGAGAGCCTTCGTCTCGGGCACGATCGGAGCGTCGTGCACGATCGGCTCGAGCGATGCGTGAGGCCCCTCTCGCATCAGCCGGTCGGCGAGGCCGCTAGCGTGCACGAGCCCGCGCACGCGGTCGGTGTTGCTGTCCTCTGTGACCAGCACGCGCGTGTGGCCCGAGGAGATGCACTTGCGCAGCGCCGTTCCCACGTCCTCCGAGATGTCGACGGTGACGACGGCGGGGATCGGCGTCATCACCTGACGCGCCTCTTGCTCGTGCAGGTGGAAGACGCCCCTGAGCATCCCCGCCTCGCCAGGGTCGATATGCCCGCCGGCGTAGGACTCGGCGATCAGGCGCTTGAGCTCATCGGGCGAGCCGCCGCGGCGCTCGAGGCTCATGTCTACGCCGAGCAGGCGCAGGATGCGGTCGGCGAGCGCGGTCAACGCGACGATCAGCGGCCGGAACAGGACGCTGAACAGCTGCAGCGGGCGGGCGACGCGGCGTGCGACCGTCTCGGCGCGATCGATGGCATAGAACTTGGGCACCATCTCGCCGGCCACCAGCTGGGCACAGGAGATGAACAGGAACGCGACAGTCGCCGTGATGGCGACGGCTGCGCCGTGGCCCAGCGCGCCTCCGAGCGCGCCTTTCAGCAGCGCCGCGAGCGCCGGCTCGCCGAGCGCGCCGATCCCGATCGAGGTCATGGTTATTCCGATCTGGACGGCGGAGATGTACTCGTTGATGTTCGCCAGCTGCATGAGCGCCAGGCGCGCGCCCTTGATCCCCTCCTCGCGCATCACCTCCAGGCGCGCGCGGCGCGAGCGCACGAGCGCGTACTCGGCGATCACGAAGAACGCATTGAGAGCGACGAGAACCGCCGCGATGATGAGCTTGACGGCGTTCACGCGCGGGCAGGCACCCCGCGAAGGGAGCTAGCGCAGCGTGGGCGCCGGCTGAGCCGGCTGCGCGGCACGCGTTCCTCCCTTGCCGCGCCGCGTTGGTGAGGTTCTTCGTCGTCGATCATCTCTTGCCGACCAGCCAAAGGTAGCAGCGCTTCCTCTCAGAAGCCAGGCCGCTTGCGGACGCTGGGCCGAGCTCTCACGCGAGCGCGTCGATCTCGCGCGCGAGCGCGAAGTCGGCGTCGGTGAGGCCACCCTGGGAATGCGTGGAGAGCGTCAGGCGGACCTTGTTCCAGCCGTGCACGAGTATGTCGGGGTGGTGGTTGGCGGCCTCCGCGCGCTCCGCCACGTGGTCCACGAAGGAGATCGCCGCCGCGAAGTCTCCAAAGCGGAAGTCGCGCTCGATGCACGGCGCCTCCTCGCCACCGCCTGCGCGGCGCCAGTCGCCCAGTTCCTTCAGCCGCTGCTCGACTTCAGAGTCACCCAGTACCGGCATGCATCCGCCAGGCTACCCCGGCGGGCATGGTTCAAACGCCCGACTCGGCAGCAGCGCCGCACGCCGGTCCCGGCCCGAGCAGCGAGCGCCGACGCTGGCCCGCGGAGGCCCGCGGCACCGGCCGAGCGCCTACAGTCTCCTGCAGCGCATGCGCATCGTGAGCCTCGTTCCCCACGCGACGGAGCTGCTGTTCGCCCTCGGCCTCGGCGAGCAGGTGGTGGGGGTCACGCACGAGTGCGACTACCCGCCGCGTGCACAGCTGCTCGAGCGGGTCACGCGCGATGCGCTGCCCGCGGGCCTGACGGCGGCGCAGATCGACACGGCGGTGCGAGAGCGCACGCGGCGCGGGGAGGCGATCTACGAGCTGGACGAGGGCACGCTGGCGGCGCTGGAGCCGGATCTGATCGTCACGCAGGCGCTGTGCCCGGTGTGCGCTGTGTCCTACGGGGAGGTCGTGGAGCTCGCTCGCGAGCTGCCACGCTGCCCGCGCGTGATCGCGCTTGACCCGCACACGCTCGGCGAGACGCTCGAGGACGTCACGACGCTCGCCCAGCTCACGGGCAGCGAGCCCCGGGGCGCGCAGCTGCTCGCCGAGGCCAGAACGCGGATCGCGCGCGTGGAGAGCGCGGCGCGCGCCGCGCAGCAGCCGGCGGGAGGCGCCGCGCAGCCGAGCCTACGCCCGCGCGTGGCTGCGCTCGAGTGGTTCGACCCCGTCTACGTGGCCGGCCACTGGACGCCGGAGCTGATCGAGCTGGCGGGCGCAGAGGATGTGCTCGGCGCGGCCGGCGCGCCGTCCCGCGTGGTCTCCTGGGAGGAGCTCACGGCCGCTGAGCCCGAGATCGTGATCGCGATGCCGTGCGGCTGGGATGCGGCGCGCGCTCGCGCTGAGGCTGACGCGCATTCAGAGCAACTCGCGGCGGCGGGAGCGCGGCGGGTGGTGGCGGTGAACGGGGGCGCGTACTTCTCGCGGCCGGGACCGAGGCTCATAGAGGGCCTGGAGCTGCTCGCGCACATCTTCCACCGCGACCTCTTCGCCGAGGCCCCGGGGGAGATCGTGGAGGTGCCGCTAGCGACGCTGGCGAGCGCGCGCCGCAGCGCCTAGTGGCGGCGTCACTGACCGCCTTCGAAGAACTGCGTGCTGGGCACGCCTTCGTCGGTGCTCGAGTGAGCCGCGACGAGCGAGCCGGCGAAAGCGCAGGCGCCGAGCAGTAGGCAGGTGGACAGCGCGAGCAGCTGCGAGCGGTAGCGGTTGCCGAGCTGGATCGCGGAGGCGGCGAGCGCGCCGCCGATGAGCCCGCCCACGTGCCCGCCCCAGGAGATGCCGGGCAGGGTGAAGCTGATGATCAGGTTGATGACGATCAGACCGCCGACGCCGCTTTGCATGACGGGGATCTGGCGCGAGCGCATCTCCACGGCGGCCGCGCCCATAAGCCCGAAGACGGCGCCTGACGCGCCGACGGTGAGCGAGTGCGGCGCCACGATCAGCGCGCCGAGAGAGCCGGCGAGCAGCGAGATGAAGTAGATGGCGGCGAAGCGCAGGCGGCCGAGCGCGGGCTCGAGCATCTGCCCGAGCACATAGAGGACATACATGTTGAAGGCGATGTGGAGCAGGCCCTGGTGCAGGAAGCCGCTGGTGATGACGCGCCACCACTGACCGTGCGCCACGCCCTGGTCGGGGTGGCCGGCGAGGCTGCCCAGCAGTGCTCCTTTTTCGAACACGCTGTTGCTGGCCCGGCCGGTGAGCGTGAGGTTGCCCTCGGCTATGAAGGCGGCGACGTTGACGGCGATGAGCGCGAGCGTGACCTCGGGCTGGCGCGCTGTGCTGCGCAGCGTTTTCACGGGGGTGCGCTGGCGCGAGCACTCCGGGCAGCGCATGCCGACGGGCGTCGTGGTCATGCAGTCGGGACAGATCGGCCGCCCGCACGAGGAGCAGGAGACGCCGGTCTCGCGGGAGGGGTGTCGGTAGCAGGTGGCCATGGGGCTGAACAGAGCCTATCTAGGGCGCTTGCGGCCCCCGGCCGAAGCGGCGCGGGCGACGGCGCCGGCCGGCACCATGACGGCGCGCCGCGGCGAAAGCGCGCGCAGCGGCTCGATCCGATCGGCCCCGCGCAGCGGACGTGCTCAGCGCTCGCCTAGCAGGCGGCGCGTCTCGCGGCCGAGCTCGCGCAGCGCGCGCTCTGCGGCGCGGCGGTCGATGCCGCGCAGGGACAGCTCTGGAAAGCGTCCGCGCGAGCTCTGCGCGCGCCGGCGCGCGCGCAGCAGCACGAGCGCAGTGCCGGCGGCGCTGCCGACGACGAGCGCGGCCGCGGGCCGGGCCCAGTTGCGCGGGTCGCGCATCGCGGAGAGCTCCCACGCCTCGAGCTCGTCGGCGGCGATCTCGGTTATGGCCGTGAGCGTGCTCTCGAGGCGCTCGGCAAGATCGGCGGGCGGCTCGACGGGCGCGAGCGCTTCGTAGAGAAGTGCCTCAAAGCTGGAGACGGCTTCACTCATGCTCGCCCTCTACCCCGTTCTCGGCGATCAGCCCCTCGAGCTGTTTTATGGCGCGATGGATCAACACCTTGGTGGCCCCATCGGAGCGTCCCAGCGCGCGCGCGATCTCGCGATTGTCCATGCCGAGCGCAAAGCGCATGATCAGGGCCTCGCGGCGATCGTCGGGGAGCCGGCGCACGCCCTCGAGCACGCGACTGAGCTCGTCTCGCCCTTCGACCAGCTGCTCGGTCGTGTGCGGAGCGCTGAGCGAGTCCGAGTCGTCGATCGGGGAGGAGGGTCGGCGCGAGCGGTCGCGATAGAGGTTGGCGGCGAGGTTGTGCGCGATGCGGATCAGCCACGGACGCAGCGGCCTGCCGTTTGCCTCGCGCTGGGCGCGCTCGAAGTGGCGGTAGGCCTGCAGGAACGTCTGCTCGGTCAGGTCCTCCGCGTCGTGATGGTTTCCGACGCGGTAGTAGGCGTAGCTGTAGACGTCGCGCAGGTGCGCGCGATACAGCTCGGAGAACTCCCCGTCGAGCTGCTCCTTGGGCTTGCGGCTGGGTTGCTCGGACACTCACACAAACCCTATCCCGGCATAGCGCGTGCGACCGCCGGCGTGCATGCGTGCATGCGGGCCACGGGCGAGCCCTCAGGCCGCGCGGGCCTCGCCGCGCTGATCTTGTTTTTGATGGGCGCGCCTGCGGCGCGCGGAGGAGTCGCTTCGCTGCTGCACCGGGCGCGACTGGGCGGGGACGCCGCCGAGCCACTCCCACTGCAGGCTCACGCAAGCCCAGATCCGCTCGGTGACGGCGGCGGCGAGGGCGGGTGAGGAGCGTTCGGGGCGCGGAAAGCGCAAGGGACGCCCGACGCGCACCTGGACTCGGCGCGGGCGGATGCGCCACCGGCGGCGCACGTCCTCGGTGCCGATGACCGCTACCGGAACCACCGGCACCCCCGTTTCGAGCGCCAGGCGCCCGACGCCGCGGCGCGGCTGACCGAGCGGGCCGGGACGCACGCGCGTGCCCTCGGGAAAGACGACGACGCAGTCGCCGCGCTCGAGGATCTCGCGCGCGGTGTCCATCGCGCCGGCGTCGCCGGCGCCGCGGTCGACGGGGAACGCTCCGAGCGCGTTCAGAAGCCATGCCTGCCAGCGGCGCTCGAACAGCTCGCGCTTGGCCATGTAGTAGACGGGACGCCGCAGCAGCGTGCCGATGATGAACGGGTCGAGAAAGCTGCGGTGGTTTGAGGCGAAGAGCAGCGGGCCGCGCCGGGGCAGGTGCTCGCGCCCGATGCGCCGCGTCCGGAAGTAGATCAAGAGAGCTGGCACCAGCAGCGCGCGCACGGGCCAGTAGATCAAGGGATTCACACCGCGCCGCAAAGAGCGCTCGCGCAGGGCGTTCAGCTCGACGGAGGCGGGCCGCGCGGGGGCGGTGGAGCGCGCGTCGGTTGCGGCTGGGCGTGCGCTGACGCCCGGCGCGGAGCCAGTTGAGCGCGGCCGGCGCACAGCAATGCCGAGGCCGCGCGTGCGCGTTCTAGCCAGCGCGTCGCGACCATCGATGGCTACCTGCCGGCCTGCGCCGGCGCCCTGCTGGGCGGGCGCGTGCGAAGAGACGTCCATGCCCCTCCTACACCACGCGCGAGGGCGCCGTTACAGTGGGTGGACGGTGATCGTGCAGGCGCGGTGGACTGCGCTGGGGCCTTGCTCGGCGGCCGTGCCGGAGTAGCTCAGTTGGTAGAGCGCCTGTCTTGTAAACAGGGGGTCAGCGGTTCGAGTCCGCTCTCCGGCTCTCGATGAAGAGCCTGTAAATCAGCCAAACAGCTACTGGTACTCGGCAAGAAACCGGCCGACAGTTGGGCGTGGGTAACACCCTCGGGTAACACTTGAGGGTGTTTTAGACGCGTTCCGAGGTGCTTTCGGGGTCGTCTGCGAGGAGCAGCGCCTCGATTCGCGATCGGACGTAGATGCGCCTTCGGCCCACCTTCTTGGAAGGCACGATGCCCACCCGGGCCCAGTGCTCGACGGTCGATCGCGGGGCGTGCAATAGGGCGGCGACCTCTGCAGCGGTCATGACATCCGCGGCTGTGAGCGAGCGGTGTTCGGCGGAGCTCGGCTGAGCGCTCATTGAGCGAACCCGGTGGGCGAAGACCCCCTAACTGGCGTCCGAGCCCACTTCGGCTGGCCGAACCGGCGAGGCGTGTCGAACCCCGATTCCCGCAGCGCCACGATCATCGACGGCGATGGCCTTGCCCACTTCCGGCTTGTCATGACGCCTCCTGGTCCGGGTCGAGCCGAGTCTACCCAGCGCCCGAGCGTCGGGCGCGAGCACTTCACGCCGCGACCACCTGCCACTGCTTGCGCGAAAGCGGCGCCCGTCGCGATCGGCCAGCGGGCCGATATATGGCGATAGCGGCCGGGGGAGCAGGCCGGATGTAGGAGCTGCGCGCCAGTGGTTCTCGGTGGCGATCAGCGCGTTGATGGCCTAGATGTAATAGAGCCGCTCGGCGCCGTGCTCAATCGGCTCCTCGTGAAGGCGCGATTTGAGTTTATCCGTGAGTGCCGCCTATGCACGACGGCCCTTGGCTACTGTTGCTGCGGCGCGTGCACGGCGTCGAGCCGCCACCGCGCCTCGTTCCCAGTCTCAGCCGGGGCAACGGGCTCGCTTGGAAACATGCCCAGCAGCCGGAACCCCAGTGCGCGCGGGATTCCGCCGCTCGCGACGTTGGCCTCGTCGTGGCGGATCTCGAGATGAGTGACCCAGCCGAGCTCGAATTCCGCGTCCACCGGCGCCTGGACCGCCTGCGTCGCCACTCCGTGCCGCGTGTGGGCCTGGTGCACCCAGTAGCCAACCTCGAGCCCGCCGGGTGCAATACGGCGTTTCAGCCCGGCGCTGCCGAGCACGTCACGGCCATGCCCTCGGATCGCGTACTCGAACCGCTCGCCGCTCGCCCAGCCCTCCTCGCACGCCGAGAGAAACTGCGCCATTGCGCTGCGCTCGGGATTCGCTGCCCACGGCATCCAGGGCCGCAGGTGCTCGATCGACGTCGCCACCGCCGCGAACAGGCCATCGAGGTCCGCGAGCGTCCAGCGCTCGAGGGCGATCTTGCCCGCCGCGATCCGCGACGGCGGCCGCTTATGCGTTATCTCTCACCATGGCTCGAGGCTACAGATGGCGGGGGCAGGATTTCGGCTTCCTGCAGGAAGGATCAGGGAGGCCCCGTGGGCTTCCCGTGCCAAGCTCTTTGCCGACCACGAGTGTTGAGGCTGTCATAACGAGTAGTCGAGTCAGAATCGTCGCCGCTGCCGCGCTTGGCGTCTCCCTGGTGGCGTGGGTGCCCGAGACGCTCGCGTCGTCGTCGGGGGCGTCGCCTTGGATCAACGTCACGGCGGACCAGATCTGTGGCGTGCATACGAATGTGGTGCGTAGCTGTCGAACGCTCGTCGCGAATAGGTGGGTACGCGTCTTCCGCGCCACCGATCGGACCGGCTATGACATCGCCTTCGGCGAATGGCGACCGACGCGGCGCCTAACAGAGCTTGAGCTGGGGCCACCTGGCCGTACGACAATCAGAGTGAAGGGCGAATGGCTTGCGTACGCCGTGTCGAACCCGCACGAAGCGGCGAGCGCGATGGTCTCCCTCCTTCGCATGCGCGAAGGTGAAGGGGCGGGCTGGATTGCGGCCGACGGCATCGAAGTCGGATCGCCGGGCGTGACCGATCTCGCGCTCACGAGATCAGGGATTGTGGCGTGGATCGTGGAAGGTCGATTCGTTTTCGTGCCCAACTGGGCCGACGAACGCCCGACCGGCGTATCGTTGTCGCGAGCCGTCTTCGCCGTTCCGGGCCCGGGCGACGAACCCGTATTGCTCGCCGCCGGGAGTCTCATCCAACCGCGGTCGCTCGTCGCGGCTCACGGTCGGATCTACTGGCGCCAGGACGGATCGACGCGGACGTTCGCCACACCATGACTGCGTTTGTGGCGCTCTCGGCACGACCAGCCTGCGTCAGGCCTCCGCGACCGCCAATCGGCGGGTAGTGCCCCGCGGTCCGAGTCGCCACGGTTCGCGCACCGCGCGCCGTCGGTGCGATGCTCCCGAAGTGTTTCGGCTTGGACGGATTGCGGTCGTTGCTGTTGTGTCTGGCGCATTGGTCGCATGCGGCTCTCAGACACATCAGAGCGCCTCGGCCATCAAGGCGCCGCTGACTGAACCCGTTTCGCCGCGACTCGTAGCCCGAGACAGGGCGTTGGGCGAACGGGCGCTCCTGCGCCAATCCGACTTTTCGAGCGATTTCAACGCTGTCCCGAGAGGTCCAAACGAACCGCCGCAGGAAGAACAAGCTACGCATCTTCTTATGAAGGCTGCGAGTTGCACGCTCTCCACCGGCGGGTGGACGAGCTACGCGCCGCTCAAGGCATCGGCACTGGCGCACAAGAATCCCGCGACGGTTTCCGAGGAAGTGAGCGAAGTCCCCGAGTCCCAGCACCCTGGAGGGAACATCGCTATTGAAAGCACGGTGACAGTGGAGCCGACCGTCGCCGCGGCGACGGAATGGTTCTCCATTGTCGGTCAGTCGGAGTTGGCGTCGTGTGTCGGCCAAGCCTTCCGCGATGCAATGCTCGTAGAAAGTCCCGGCTTGCGAAAACCTGGCAACTCGGTCAGTAAGGCTCACGTCGCACGCATGAACTTTGCGCGATACGGCGATCAGATTGCCGCCTATCGCCTGACGTTCTCCATCCGCGCGGAAGGCCAGAACCTGAGCGTGTGCTTCGATTATGTAGCGGCCGTCTGCGCCCACTCGAGGTAGCGGTGGGGTTCGCGCTCGTGCAGCGCCTCGAGAGCACGTCGCTCATCGGGATCGCGCTGGCGCATGACCTCGGTGAGTCGGTGGGCTCCTAGGCCCGGCCCCACCGCCCGCAGCCACCCGCCGGCCTGCACCGAGGCGAGCTGGCCCGGGTCGCCGATCGCAATCACCTTGGCCTCTGCGCGCGCGGCCAGCGCCAGCAGCGCCGCGCTCGACCTGGTCGGCGCCATGCCCGCCTCGTCGAGGATCACGACGCAGCGCCGCGGCAGCTCGTCGCCGAGCTGCTCGATATCGAGTAGCAGGCGGTCGAGGGTGCGGCTCGGGATGCTCGCCTGCTCTGAGAGCTCGCGGGCAGCGCGGGCGGTGGGTGCGACACCGAGAACCTCGTAGCCTGCCCGTCCGTAGACCGCTCCCAGCACGCCGGCGGTGAAAGTCTTGCCGGTCCCTGCGAGCGCTTCGATGACGCTCACGCCATCGCACGAGTTGATCGCGGCGTTCACCGCGGTGGCCTGCTCGGTGGTCAACGGGAACGGCGCCCTGGAGATCTCACGGCGTATTAGATCGGGGGCGACGATTCCGGCACCCTCGCTGGCCCGGCCGAGCGCGGCGGCGATCAGCCGACGCTCGCAGGCCACGAGCTCTGTGGTCGTCATCTCACCGCGGTCGGTTCGGATCACGTCGCATCGGCCTATGAAGCGATGAGAGTGGGCGCGGACCTCGTCGACCGAAAGGCCACTCCTCGCATGCGCTGCGAACTGCTGCAGGACCACGCGTTCATCGAAGGTGTTGGCGCGCTCGGTGAGACCCTGTGGGCCGGTGAGGCGGTCGCCGAGGGATCGCTGGTTGATGCGGTCGCGCATCGCGAGCCCGGCTCGGGTGCGTCTTCGACCCCTCTCGATCAGCGCGGCGATCGCTGCGCGCGTCAGGCCGAGCTCGCCCGCGCGGGCGCGCACCTCCTCGCGCCAGGTGTGGGTCTGGATGCCGTAGCGCTTGCGGTCGCGCGTGGCGATGGCGGCGCTCTCGGCCGCGGCCTTGGATGTCAGGGGGATGCCGCCGCTTTCCGCCTCACGCAGCATCTCGCGGCGGCGCTTTGAGAACTCCGCGAGCACGCTGATGGACTTCGGGGCCGAGAAGGTCAAATCGAGGGCGGCGACCTTGGGGTCGCGGTCTGAGGAGCGCAGGCGCCTGTCCGGGGCGCGCGGGTCGAGGCCCGCGATCAGGGCGGAGAACTGATGCGAGGAGGCGCGGCCCGAGAGGCCGAGCGCATCTGAGCCCCCGCCAACCCACTCTCCGGGCGCCTCGCCGCGACCGGAGTAGTAATCGTCAGCGCCCTGGGCGACCTGCTGCTCGTAGTAGCGGTGCTGACCAAGCGCGATCTTGCCGATCGAGAGCATTGGCAGGCCAAATTAGCCAAACAAGCATCTTGATGCAACTGTGTGCCGCGATGCGGAGCGTTAGCGGAGCGGAGCGGCAGGGAGGCCTTTGCTGTTGGCCTCGTCGAGCATGGATGCTTCGGGTTGCCGGTGGATGGGGTGTGGGCGCGAGAGGAGAGCTCGGAGCGCGGGCGGAGCTCTGAGCTAGCGGTGAAGCAGACGCGCGAAGAGCTTGGCTGAGAGCGGCGAAGGCCAGCGGCCGCGGCGCCGGGCGTACCAGACGGTCCCGCTACCCCAGGCGAGTGTCCCGAGCAGCAGGAAAGCGACGCAGTAGCCGTAGCCGCCCTGGCTGCCGCAGGCCCACGCGACCACCCATGAGCACCACCCCGTGAGCCGGGTGAGGGTTGGCCCGAAGCGCCAGGTGATCCAGGCGGCCGCGGCTAGGAAGCCGAGGACCCAGATCGCGTCTGCGAGCGGACCAAACGCGAGTGGGACGACTACGTGAGAAGGCACCCGGTCCGGTGTACCAGATGCTTGGGATATGACGCTCGAAATGGCGGAAAGCAGGCGTCTTCCGGTCCTCACCGGTGCTGTCGACATTCGTCCGATGCAAGAGCATGAGCGACGCCCGCCAACGCGCTCGCATCGACGCGAATTCAACACTCGCGGAGGGCTCCCGCGCGACCCGTTCAGCGCGCTATTCGGGCGAGCACCCGAGGGTCGAGCATGCGTACGGGTGAGCGACGGCGACTGCCCACCTGCTCGAAGGCGTGCCGCACGAGTCGGTCGCGCGCTGCGGCGCGATAGAGACGGCGTTCGATCGGGTTGATCGGTCGCCCGCTCGCTAGGTCGGAGATCAGCAGGTAATGAGGGAGCAGCCGGCGGCGATGAACGCGGCGGTAGCGCTCCAGCGCGCGGTCGAGGTCTCCGCCGCCGTCTAGCGCGTGTGCCGTCTCCTCCACCAGCCAATCCGCGCTCTGGAACGCCCAGCCGCACCCGACGCCCCACAGCGGGTCGGCAGCCAGCGCCGCGTCGCCGATGAACGCCAAGCCCGGGCGCGCGGCGGGGCGAAAGACATTGGGCAGCTCGAGCTTGCCAAGCAGCTTGGACTCGAGGGTGGCATTGCTGAGGTCGGGCGCGTCGGGCAGCGCGTCAGTCATCCGGCGGTAGGCGCCTTCCAGATCGGACCGGAACTCGGGTAGACGGTCGCGGTGGGGGGCCAGTAACACGACCGTGAGGTCGTCCTCGTTGGGGAACGTGTACGCGGCGTCCGGGTCGAGCAGCCACACTTTCGAGCGAGTTGTCGCGGGGCGCACCCCGCTCCAGTAGGCCCAGTAGAAGAAGCGCCCGTGGGGCTTGATTCGGCCCGGCACCCGCGCGAGGCGCGCCAGCTTGGAATCGCGGCCGTCGGCAGCAACGACCAAACGCGCATTCAGCCGTCGGCGATTGTGCCCATGGTCCTCGATCTCCACGCCGCCCGGTCGCCCGTCACCGAGCAGACCAACGGCTGTCCAGCCGGCAACCAGCTCGACCCCTGGGGTGTCGGCGGCCAGTTTTCGCAGGATCGGGTCGAGCGAGCGCCGCGTGATGCTGTAGCCATACGGCGCTTCACCGTCGCCGACGCCAATCCAGCCGCTGTCGCGCGTCCAGAGGTCGATGCTGTTGTGCACCGCCCCGCGTTCCTCGAGCAGCGGTGCGAGGCCGAGCTTCTCGATCGTGGGCGTCGCGCTGGACTGAATGTAATGCGTGCAGACGGTCTTGTAGGCATCTACCGCGGGCCGGCGCTCGATCAGTGCCACGCGCGCGCCGCGCAGGGCAAACAGGCGTGCCGCCGTGCAGCCCGCGGTGCTCGCGCCGACGATGGCGATGTCGTACTCGCCGGCGTCTGTGCTCATCGACGCGAGAGCCGGGCCTGGAGGCGCTGAAGAGCCACCATTCCCCGCTCGGCGCGGCTGCCCGGCGCGGGCACGATGCCGAGCTGGCGGGCGACGTCGTTCATGTCGTAGAACGCGCGGTAGCGAGCGATCCGTCCGTCGCGCATGGTCCATTGATCGACGCCTTCGACCCGCATCGTGCGGCCGGTCGGGGCGAAGCCTGGCGGATCGAGCGCGCCGCGGTGGGTGCCCTCCATGTACCACCCCCACAGGACCACATCGCCCGTGACTGCCAATGCAGGCGGGTCGGGCTCGCCGAACCGCAGGTCGGGAAAGGCGCGACAGCTGGCACGCATGAACTCCTGCACCGCCGGGACGCCGCGTGCCCGTTCCGGCAGCGCCGGGTCTGCCCATTCGATGTCTTCGGTGATCAACTGCGCCATCGCATCCGTGTCGCAGCTGTTCCAAGCGTCCAGGTAGCGCTGCACGAAGCCGCGCAACTCCAATGACGCCTCAGATGTCGAATCACTGACAGCGATAGTGGAACGATAGTCGGGCGCGAGCGAGCGTGATCCGACCATCAGTCGGTGCTGTCGAAAGTCGTCCACAGCAGGCGCGCCGCGGACGGGGACTCCGGCGCTCGCATCCGGACGAAGGCGAGCGCGGGGAGCGCGGCGCCGACTCTTCGCCGGTTTCCGTGGATGCCGGCCAGAGCAGCGCCCTGCTTCTGGCGAGGAGCAGGGCGTGGCCGCCGCGGAGGGTTGCCGACCTGCTTTTGCTCGAGCACGGGCACGCCGATGCGCCGTCGGTATAGCGCCCGTCACCGGGACAGGCCACCGGGCGGGGCTTGCAGGACGGCATGTCTCGCGGACGGTCGTCGCTCGGACATTCCGGTCGACCGTCCCGGACGTGGTTCCCGTTGCGGGCCGCCGACCCCAAGCGAGTGCCCACGGTCGACGCGCTCCAGCCCGGGCCTCGCCGGCTGCCGGCGGCGTTATGGTGCCAGCGCATGAGCAACGCGTTCGAACCCGAGTGGCAGGGGGAGAGAGGCGGCAACCGCGTCGCCAGGCTGGCCGCGGCCGCGGGCTCGCAGCGCCTCGGCGCGAGCATCGTAGAGCTCGCGTCAGGCACGCTCAGCAGCCCCTACCACTTCCATCACGCCAACGAGGAGCTGCTGATTGTGCTCAGCGGCACACCGGAGCTGCGTATGCCCGACGGGCTTCGTGAGTTGCAGCCAGGCGAGGTCGTCTCGTTCCCGTGCGGTCCTGAGGGCACACACCGGCTGCGCAACGTATCGTCAGAGTCCTGCCGGCTCCTCTTCATATCCGAGATGAACCTCCCCGACATCGTCAGCTACCCCGACACGGGCACCACCCTCGCCGTGACCGCCCCGACCGCCCGACTGGCGTTCCCCAAGGGCAGCGACGGGCCGGTGACTGACCTCATTGCCGCAGCGTTCGATGCTGACCCGGGCAGCGCCTCGTAACGGTATCCCCTTACGGCACGCCCTCGGGTGCTGCGGCAGCAACCGAGACCTGCTTCCACGTTTCGCTGCGCATCTGCTCGACGAACCTGCCCGCACCCGCTTCGCGCGGAAAGCAGGACGCCACGCGCCCGCCTTCGCCCGAGTGCGAGCGCCCGAGGGGCGGTCCGCGGCGCGCCCGCTGCGGACGACAGGGAGGTGCTGGCGCCGACGACGCCATTGCGCCTGCTTGGTCCGGCGTAAGCGAGCGTGCGCCGGGCCCAAGCTGGGACGACTGCAGCTCGTCCGATCCGGGCGTGCACCGGACATTGCTGGAGAGTTCCGCTTCGACCGCGGAAGCAGGCAGGCAGGACTTCATCGCCACCGGAGCCGGAGCAGAGTTGCCCCGCGAGAACGGGGACGTGAGAGACGGCTCGGTGACAGGTGTTGTTTCATCTCACGCTTTGTTACCAACTAGCAGGAGGTGTGTCATGGCGGAGGCTGGGCTCTTCATCGGGTGGGGCGAACCCGTCACTGGGCGTGAGGCGAAGGGCTTGGAGGTGTTCGCCGAAGCGTTGGCCTACTACGGGAAGGCGGAACAGGACGGCCGCATCGAGAGCCAGGAGACGGTGTTGCTCGGCCCCCACGGCGGTGACCTCGGCGGCTTCACTCTGGTCCGGGGGAGCGAGGCGCAGATCGCCGCACTGCGCGCCGAGGACGAGTTTGAACGAATCGTCACGCGGGCCGCGCTCGTCGTGCAGAACGTTGGTGTGGTCGACGCGGCGGTCGGCGACGGCGTGCAAGACGCGATCGGCGTCTATCAGGCGGCGGTGGCCGACCTGACCTGAGTCCGCGCGATTCACGTTTCGAGGGGAGCGCATCGCGCCTGCTCTCGCGCCATACGCGAGCGTCGGCGTGCCCGCTCCGCTCACGACTGCCTTGGACGAATCTCGACAGCGCCGACCGAGGATTACAACGCGCCCGCTTTCGCCACGGCGAAGCAGGCGTCTCCCGCGCGCCCGAGAAGACGCTCGCGGCTCGTCCGCAGCGAGCGTCAGCGAGGACTAAGTTCGGACGCTCGCTCAGCCGCGAGAGCGGGCGCGATGCGACTCCCCTCCTCTTGGCGAAGACCGGGGAAGTGGCAGGGCTTGGACTGGAGCCCCGCTTTCCTCTTCCGGAGAGGCTCTGCGCGGTTCGCGATGAGCCGGGTGTCCCGGCTGTCGGCCCGGTCCCGGGAACATTTCCGGGCGGGTGCTACGGGCCGCGACGCGCTTCGTGGGACTCGAAAACCATCTGCTTGCAGGCTCTCGGTCGGCCAGGGGCCGTCCCCGTTCGTCGTCCCGGTCGCGGTTCCGGTTACGGACCGGTCCCTGCAGGGCGCTGGGCGCTGACACCCCGCGCGACGCGGAACTCCGCGGCGACCTCGCGTGTAGCCGCCTCGGCTCCGAGCGGAAATATGTGAAGCGCATCTACGCGCGAGATACTGGCAAGGCCCGCCGCCAGTTCGCCCGCTAGGTCGATGCCGCCGCCGCGACTGATCTGCG
Organism: Actinomycetota bacterium; assembly: GCA_005884115.1. Classification (GTDB taxonomy): domain Bacteria; phylum Actinomycetota; class Thermoleophilia; order Solirubrobacterales; family Solirubrobacteraceae; genus Palsa-744. The sequence continues at coordinate 677,501 of VAXW01000005.1, read as the reverse complement.
CCACGGCTCGCTGAGGAATCGCGACCCCTGGTAGCGCGCAGGCGCGCTCTGCCATGTGCGCGCTGCGGAGCAGCGCGACGCTTGCGTAGAACCGCACGCCCGCGAGGGTGTCCTCGGCGGCCGAGAGGAACGCTTCGAGGCGCCTGAGGTCGAAGATCATCTGCGACTGCACGAACGTTGCTCCAGCGGCGATCTTGCGCCGCAGGAGCCGCAACTCCCGGTCGACGTCCTCGGCGAAGGGATTGACGACCGCCCCGACCGCCAGCTGGTGCGGGGCGCTCCATCCCGACGCGCTCGCAATGAGCTGCGTGGCGGTCATGTCGGCCACATGTTCGATGCCAGGCACCGGATCGCCCTGCATGCAGAGGACCGCCTCAGCGCCGAGCGCCGCCGAGCCCACGACCTGGGACTGCAGGGCAAGCCGGTTGCGATCGCGGCAGGAAACGTGGACGATTGTCCCCACGCCCTGCTCCCGCGCGAGCGCTACCGCAGCCAGCGGCGACATCCGCGGCTGGCCAGCGTGATTGTCGGTCAACCCGACGGCGTCGACGGTGTCGGCCAGAACAGCGATCCGGTCGCTGACGCGCGCGCCATCGGCCTCGGTCGGCAGCGAGATCTCCGCGGACGTCACGGCGGTCAGCGACACGACCGCTGAGCCTAGCCCGTCGGTCCGTCAGGCCGACCCATGCCGTTAGAGGATCGGCTATCAGGACACTCGCTTTGCCCGGCAGGGCGCGCATCGTTACCCCGGTCGACAGCTTCCCCGCTTCGCGCGGCATGCAGGCGCGAGACTCGGCTGCGGCCGAGCCACTTCTGAAGGGCGGTTGAGATTTGACTCCTTGGCGCCGGGAGCCGGGCGGCTCAGGCCGCTGCGGTGGCGTTGTACTGCTCGTCGCTGACGTGCTCGCCCCAGGTGACTGGGCTGCCGTTCTCGTCGGCCTCCTGGATGGCGATGTGGGTCATGAAACGGTTGGGCGCGGCGCCGTGCCAGTGGGTCTCTCCGGGCTCGAAGAAGACCCGGTCGCCCGGGCGGATCTCCTGGACCGGCTCCCCCTCGCACTGGCAGCGGCCGATCCCCTCCGTGACGTAGATCGTCTGACCGAACGGATGGGTGTGCCACGCGGTGCGGGCGCCGGGGGTGAAGTGGACGCTGGCTGCGCCGGTCCGAGACGGGGGCGAAGGGGCGGCGATCGGGTCGATGTAGACGGTCCCGGTGAACCAGTCGCTCGGGCCGGAGTTGGTCTTGAGACTGTTGCGAGTGATCTGCATGTCGTTTCTCCGTTGGTAGTTGGGTTCCGGTGGCGCCCGCTGCTCGGAGCAGCGGGTGGCGACCATCAGCCGTCGGCGGTCACGAGCGGGCTGCCCTGTCGTCCGGCACGAGCCCGAGCGTCGTCGCTCGCGCTTCCGGGCCGACCATCGGCTCGACGTACCCCGAATGGCGGCCGTACTTCGTGCGGTAGGCGGCGTCGACCGCGTCGTTGACGTCATCGCGTGCATCAGAGAGCGTGATGTGCTTGTCGACGCCGCCAGCGCTGATGTGCGCTTGATGCGTCGCCTCGGCGGCGCGGTACCAGCCGCCGTCGGCCCCGCGCCACGAGCGGATAAAGAGCTCGTCACCGACGCGAACGACCCAGATCGGCAGCGGCCGGCGCGACGAGCCGTCGGGCCGCTGGGGGGCGATCTCCAGCTCCTCGGCCTGGCCGATCCGGTCGAGCTCCTCGGCGGTCCAGTTCGCCGCCGTCATGGCTGCACCATCACCTTGATCGACTCGCGATCAGCCATCGCGCGGTAGCCGTCGGGCACCCCGTCCAGGTCGACAGTGCGGTCAAGGACGCGGCCGGGCTCGATGCGGCCCTCCAAGACATCGGGCAGCAGCTCCTCGATGTAAGCGCGCACCGGCGCCGGGCCGCCGCCCACGGTGATGTTGCCGTAGAACGCCGGCTGCGAGGCAGGCATCGTCGCTTCCTGCGGGACACCGACGCGGCCAACCGCGCCGCCCGGGCGGGCGATACCGATCGCGGTCTCGGTCGACTGCCCCAGGCCAACGCACTCGAGCACCGAGTGCGCGCCGAAGCCGCCGGTGAGCTCGCGGACGCGCTCGACGGCCTCCTCGCCGCGCTCGGAAACGACATCGGTGGCGCCGAACTCCCTGGCGAGCGCGATCCGGTCTTCGTGGCGGCCCATGATGATGATCTGCTCGGCGCCCAGGCGCTTGGCCGCGATCACGCCGCACAGCCCGACCGCGCCGTCGCCCACAACGGCGACGCGCTTCCCCGGGCCGACCTTGGCGACGACGGCTGCGTGGTGGCCGGTGCCCATGACGTCTGAGAGCGTCAGCAGTGAGGGCATCAGCGCGTCGTCCTCGCCGACCGGCAGCGCGAACAGCGTGCCGTCGGCGAACGGGACACGCAGCGCTTCGGCCTGCGCGCCGTTCATCCCGTTGTTGCCGAAGAACCCGACGTGCACGCACGCCGTGTGCAAGCCCTCGTGGCAGAACGCGCACGTGCCATCCGAGAACGCGAACGGCATCACCACGACGTCGCCGCGCTTCACGGTGCGGACCTCGGCGCCGACGTCCTCGACGACGCCGATCGCCTCGTGGCCCATCGACTGGCCGGGTTCACTGGGCTCCATCGACGCGTAGGGCCACAGATCGCTGCCACAGATACAGGCGCGGGTCACTCGTACCACGGCGTCAGTCGACTCGATCAGGTGGGCGTCCGGGACGGTCTCGATACCAACGTCGCCGGCACGATGCATGATGGTTGCGCGCATCTTGAACTACCTCTCGTTTCCTATGGGTTGGGGGTCGTTGAGGGCGAGCGACGTCGACAGTGACCAGGTTGCTCGCGATAGGTCAATGAGCGGTGAAGCCGCCGTCGACCGGGAGGGGTACGCCGATCACGAAGCTGGCGCCGGGGCTGCAGAGCCAAAGAACCGCTGCGGCGATCTCATCCGAGCGGCCCAATCGCCCGATCGGTTGATCCCTCATGATTTCCTTCATGGCGTCAGCTTGCGTGTGGAGCATGTCTGCGACCATCGGCGTGTCGATGGTCCCCGGGCACACGGCGTTGATGCGGACACCTCTGGGGGCATATTCGAGGGCCGCGCTCTTGGTTAGGCCGATCACGCCGTGCTTGCTCGCGTGATACGCGGCTCGGCTTGGCAGGCCCACGAGACCGCCGAGCGAGGAGCAGTTCACGATCGCGCCGCTGCCCTGCTCGCGCATCTGGCGCAGCTCGTGCTTCATGCTTGCCCAGACACCGCGCAGGTTGATCGCGTTCACACGATCGAAGTTCTCGGCCGTCTCATCGGCCCGCGTCGCTCGGTGGAACCTGCACGCCGGCGTTGTTGAACGCCATGTCCAGCCGACCGAAGGCGGCAACCGCGCGCTCGACCATGGCGGCGGCCTGCGCTTCATCCGCCACGTCGCAGGTGACGCCAACTGCCTGGTGCCCGGTCGCCGTGAGGTCATCAGCGGCCGCGCGCACCGCGCCCTCGTCGATGTCTGCCAGCACGACGGCGGCGCCAGCTTCGGCGAACGCCTGGGCTGTGACGAGCCCCATGCCAGATCCGGCGCCGGTGACGAGCGCCACCTGATCTTTGAAGTCATAGGTCGGATTGTTCATGGGTGCGTCTCCCTTGGGCCACCGTTACGAGCGTGACGCTCTGACACGGTGGTAGTTGTGTCGTCAGCGTCCATGATGCGCCACATCCTCTATAGTTTCAAATACTGATTCTTAGGATCTGATAGCAACAACCTATGGATCCACGGCGCCTGCTGACCTTCCGGACGGTGGCCCGCGAGCGGTCGTTCTCGCGGGCCGCCGAGACGTTGTCGCTGTCACAGCCGTCGGTGTCGCACCAAGTCGCCCTGCTAGAGACCGAGATCGGCGTACGCCTGCTCGACCGGGAACGCGGCGGGCTGCGCCTGACGCACGCCGGCGAGGTACTGCTCGAACACGCAGATCACGTCGCCTGGCGGCTGCAACTCGCCGACACGCAAATCACCGACCTAGCCGAGGAGCGCCGCGACCAAATGCGTCTCGGTTCGTTTCCGACCGCCCTTGCGAGCTTCGTGCCGTCCGCGATCGCCCGGCTTCGACTTGCTCATCGCGACCTTCGAATCCTGCTCAGCGACGTCACGGCGAACACCCTCGAACCCCGCTTTCTCAGCGGCGAGTTCGACGTTGCCGTCGGCTACCAGGACGCCACCACAGAACGCCGCGAGTTCCAGGGCGCGCAGCGGATCGACCTGTTCCAAGACACCTTCCTGGTGGGTCTGCCACCAGAGCATCGGCTCGCTGGTGCGAGCGGCCCAGTTTCACTGGCGAAGTTCGCCAAAGACGATTGGATCGTGCCGTCCACGGAGGGCTTCCTCATTCAGGCCTGCCGCGATGCCGGCTTTGATCCGCGTATCGTGGCGACCACAAGCGACCCGCTCGCTACGCGGGGCCTGATCGCTCGCGGACTCGGCGTTGGATGGGTACCGAGCCTTCTGATCGAGGAATACAGCGGCGTAGCGATACGCCCCGTCAAAGACCCGATGCGCCGGCGCGACATCTACGCATTGCTCCCGCCTGGCGACCGCCACCCGCTCGCCAAACACGTAATCGACGCGCTCATCGAGACGGCCGCCGAGCTCAATGCGGCAGCGTAGCTGCTACCCGGCGGCCGCTCCCGCAGTCCTGCAAGAGCGCCGGGCGTGGCCCTGAGGCGTACGCTGCTTTTGCCGGCGCGAGGGTCTTCGCCGTGGACGCGCCGGGACCCGCTCCGCGCGGGGAGGGGAAGCGGAGACCAAGATTTCCCGGACAGCGTTTCCGGGTGGCTAGGATCGTGCCCGACCGGACGGGGCAATACGGCGCCCGTCGCGAAGAAAGGAGAACCGCGTGCGGCTCGAGAAGAAGAGTTTCTCCTCGCCTGACGAGGTGCGGCCGATGAGCGGCAAGGGACAGGTCGAGATTTTGAACGTCGGCGACGGTGTGGTTGGCAAGGCAACATTCGAGCCGGGGTGGCGCTGGTCGGAGCACGTCAAGCCTCTGGCCGGTACCGACAGCTGCCAGGCAGCGCACCTTGGCTATGTCCTCTCTGGGCATCAGAAGGTGATCATGGACGACGGCACCGAGCTCGATTTCGGTCCTGGCGATGTGGTCGCGATCCCACCTGGGCACGACGGCGAAGTGGTCGGCGATGAGCCGTGTGTCGTGCTCGACTTCGCTGGCATGGAGCACTACGCCAAGGGCTGACGAGTAGGACGAGCGCCCGCTACCGGTCGGCGGGCGTCTCCTTCGCCGGGTCAATACAGAAGCGCCGGCGCGGCCGGGCGGCGATCAAAGCGGCGGACCTCCTTTGGCGCTACGCCGCGCATGTCGAACGCGCTGGCGACTTCCCTGCAAGGCGCGGAAAGCAGGCGCCGCCCGCGTAGCCAGCGAGGCGCCTGAGTTGGACGTTCTCGATCATGCCGACGGAAGGTCGGCACACGCCCGCTTACGCCGCACGAAGCAGGCGTGATGGCGGTGTCGGCACCGGCTCCTCGATGTGGCCGAGCGCGCGCGAACCGCAAGCCGCGGGAGACTTCCGCAATCTGTTAGCTGGAAGGATCGCGAGTGAGGACGAATGGGTGGAGCTGACGTAGCAGTAGTGGGCGCCGGGATCCTTGGCCTAGCTGCCGCGGATGCTCTCAGGCGGGCTGGGGCTGACGTCGTCGGCTTGGAGCGCGGAGAGGCTGGTTTCGGCCAGTCCGCGGGGCTCACCCGCAGCTTCCGGCACATTCACGACGACCAGCGGCTCGTTGAGCTTGCCAAGGAAGCCCGGCGCGGGTGGAAGCAGTGGGAGGCCGAGGCCGGGGGGCGGCTGCTAGGGGAGGAGGGCGTTCTGGAGGTCCCGGCAACGGACGCCCACGCCGGGCTCCTGTCCGCGGCTGAGCTTCCCGCTGCGTTCCTGGAAGCTGACCGGCAGCGGCAGTGCTTGTCGGCGCTCGCCCCATTCGCCGAGCGCGCCCTGCTTGACATCGGCGGCGGCGCGCTGCGCGCTCGACGGGCGATAGAAACGCTCGTCTCCTGGCTGGGGCCACGACTCATACGCGCCGAGGTGTTCGGGCTGCGGCCGACGGCTCAGGGGGCCGCCGTCGACTGCGCGGAGGGGACTTTGCGTTGCAGCCGCGTGCTGGTGTGTGCGGGAGCTGAGACCGCGCGGATCGCGAGCCGACTCGGGGTGCGAATCCCGCTCACCGTGGCCGCGCACGCGCGGCCGATGTTCCGGGTGCGCAATGGTGCCGGTGGCGGCCGTGCCTGCTGGATCGATGACAGCGGCATCCACGGCGAGACGGTCTACGGGTCGCCGGTGGGCAGCAGCGACCGCTACGTCGTGGGTCTGAAGGGCGCCGACGCAGACGTGGCGCTCGGCGAGGACTCTGCCTACCTGCCGGAATCGAACGGTCTCGACGGCGACGTGCAGCGGGTCGTCCGTTACGTCGAACGCGCCCTTCCCGGGCTCGACCCGGCACCGGTCGGCGTGCGAATCTGCCTGGCTACGCAGCTACCCGGTGGCCGTGACCAGTTCGATGTTTGGCGAGAGGGGCCAATCAGCTTCTTCGCAGGCCACAACGCGTTCAAGTTCGCGCCCGCGCTCGGCGAGCGGCTAGCGAAAGCGGTGACGTGCGACGAACCCTGCGCCTTGCTGTAGATGACCTGCTCGATGTGCACGTCCACGCTGCTGCACTGCCGTCGAAGCGGAACTCTCCGATGGCGTGAGGCCCGCTGACGCTGCGGACGAGCCGCAAAGGTCTCCGCGAATGGTCCGCGCAATGCCGGTTTCGCAGGGCGAAGCAGGAGCGCCGACCCGGGGGCTCCTGCTTCACCGATCGGTGCTTCAGAGCTGGAGCCCGACGCTGGCGGGCATCATCGGCGCTCGCCGTGAGTTCACGGCCGCGATGATCTCCTCGGTGTCGATCCCCTGCAGGTAGATCGAGGTCGTGCCGAGGTTGACGTGGCCGAGTTGGCGCTGGATCACATTGAGCGGAACTCCCTCGCGGGCGAGCTCGACCGCGTGCGCATGACGTAGCTGGTGCGGCGCGAACCGGCGCCTTACGCCAGCTTGAAGGGCGAGGCGACGAAGCTCGCTGCGCACCGCCGCGCTCGACCACGGCCTGCCGCGCGTCGGCCCGTCGATCACGCAGAACAGCGGCCCGGCCGGAAGCTCGACGCGCGCGGCGAGCCAGGGCCGCAGCTGCTCCCAGCCCCAGGCGTCCATGCCGATCTCGCGGCGCCGTCCGCCCTTGCCGTTGCGCACGAGCACAGAGCCGCGCTCCACGTCGAGGTCTCGTTCGCTCAGCGCGAGCGCCTCTTGGATGCGCAGCCCGCCGCGCCAGAGCGTGACGATCAACGCACGCAGGCGAGCTCCGTGGCGGTCGCCGCCAGCCTCGCGCATGACCACGACGATCTCCTGCACCGTCGGCGGGTCAGCCGGGTAGTGCAGCCCCTTGTTGTGCGGCGGTCGTCCAGCGTGGTAGCCCGGCATCGTCGCTGGCGAGCGACGGCGGCCGGCGGAATCGAGCACAGCCAAGACGGTCATGGGATCCTCCTCCCATCGCACGGTGGAATAGGGCCAGATGTCCTACCAGCCGGGCTCACGCAGACGGGGGCCTTCGATGCGAACCAGGCCTCTGGCGAACCCCGGAGACGAAACGCCGAGGCTGGCGGAGTTCGTCGACAACGAGCGTGAGCTGAGCGTTAGCCGAGAGGGTTCGATCTCCCGCATCGCGACCGGCGCGGACCAGCCCGCCGCGTGCCCGCAGATGGGTCGCACGGGGCGCTGGGAGCCCGCCAGTGCAGGTCAACGGGGCGTAGCATCTCAAGCCGCGAGGCGGGCGAGGGCGCGCGATACGCGCAGAGAGGAGACCGACAATGTACGCGACGATCAGGCGATACGAGGACGTAACAAATCCCGATGAGGCGGGTCGGCGGGTGCGCGAGGGGTTTGTGCCGCTGATCAAGCAGATTCCAGGCTTTGTGGCTTATTACTGGGTGGACGCTGGTGAAGGGGTAATGGCCTCGACCAGCGTCTTTGAGGATCGGGCCGGGGCCGAAGCCTCCACCGAAAGGGCTGCGGACTGGGTGCGGCAGAACGTCGCGTCACTACTCCCGACCCCTCCCATCGCGACGGCCGGCGAGGTGGTCGCGTCCGGGTAAAGTCGCGGCCGCGGAACCACCTCGTGTGAGCTGGCGGGGTCGCGTGTCGCGACAGCACCGTGTCGAGGAGGACGCGACGTTTTCACCGAGTAGTTCGAACGCTGGCTGCCAGCGACACGGAGCTGCGTGTGCGCGGCGTTCAAGGACCACGGGTCATCGACGCGTCGGTGATGCCGAGCATCGTTCGCGGCAACGCGAACTGCCGACGATCGCGATCGCCGAGCACGCTGTCGACCTGATCCGTGGTGTCGAGCCGCTGGTCCGCGATGGCGAAGGCGGTCGCGGCCGGAGCATGAGGGCCGTCGACTGAGGATCAAGAGCGCTGCTGTGGGCCGCGTTGCGAGCGCGGGACCATCGGCGCCGCCAGCGACTGGTCATCGTCCAACGCAGGAGCGAGGCGCGCTAGGTTCCCGGCTTCTGCAATCGTGCTCGGAAGCAGCCGTCTGCGGGAAACCCGGAGCGGTCTAGCTTCCGGTTGTTGCAGGTGGAGGCGGCCGACGACTAGCGGCTGCACCCGAGTTCCGAGCGACCGTGGCAAGGGTCAGCCGTATGCGATGATCGCCGCCCAGCCAGGCAGCTACGGCAAGAGGAGACGCATGAGCGACCAGACACACCCATCGATGGGCGAGTTGCTGTACGAGTACACGCCGATGGTCACGCAGGTGGTGGAGTACGGCGCCTCGTTCGAGGCTATCGCCTCCCGGCAGTCACCGCCGCCCGCGGAGGGGGCGCGCGTCGACGTCTACTTCGAGGGACCCGTAACCGGCGCAAAGTTGAGCGGCTCAGTCAAGGGTGTCGACTATCTGAAACTACGCGCCGACGGCCGCTTCGAGCTCGACATCTACGCCGAGATCACGACTGACGACGGCAAGAAGATCGCTCTCGCGGCCGACGGCGTCGCCTTAGGCGAGGCACCGGTATTGCAGCTGCGGGAGAACGTGAAGCTGACGACCTGCCACCCTGAGCACGCCTGGGTCAACCCGATCCAGATCTGGGCCTCCGGGACGGTCGACCTCGCGAAGGGGGAAATCCGGGTCAAGGGTTACGCGGCCTGACGGAGCGTTCGATCGATTGAGGGGTGGTTGAGCCTCTACGCTCCCGATGTGCTCTGGGAGTCGGCGGGGCTTGGAGCACTGCCGGTGTGCGCGGGCGAGCGGGCGTCCGAACAAGGGCCGCGCTCACGCCCGCGTTGGGACGATGCTCGAGCGCGCCGGCTGAGGACGGCCAGACGCCTGCTTCGCGCGGCGTCAGCGAGCGTGTCGCGAGCCTGCGCTGGTACGACTGGAGTTCGTCCAATCCAGTCGGTCCGCGCTTGCTCACCGACGCGCTCGCTTCCGCGGCGAAAGCAACAGCGTCTGGCGTGAGCCGAGACAGCGACCTTGGATGCCTGGTGTGGCCTGTGCCCGTAGGCTCGACGGCTTAGCGCCGCAGCTGCGCAGGTTTGCCGCAATTTGCGACCAAAACGTTTGCTGATTCTGCTGCCGATCTGAAAGCGGCGTAGCGTCGTTCGTACAGCGATCTCCTTGTGGGGCCATCGGTGCTGCGCGGGATTGCACCTCCGGGAAGCGGAGCGAGTTCGCGGTCACACGCTGGCCGCCGTGTATTGGTCCGTGCACTCGTTCGACAACCGAAGGAGATCAAATGTCTGAGCAAAACAAGGCCGTGGCGATGCGGTTCTTCGAGACATGGAACGCGCGCGATCTAGACGCATTCGACGAGTTCATCGCACCCGATGCCGTGGAACACGACCCGCAGAACCCCTTCCGCGAGATACGCGGGCCTGAGGGCGCAAAGCGCAACGCGCGGATGTACCACGCCGCCTTCTCGGACGGTCGCTTCGAGGTTCACGAGCAGATCGCCGAGGGCGACCTCGTCGTCACCCGTTGGACGGCGATGGGCACCAATGACGGTGAGCTGATGGGCATGTCGCCGACCGGCAAGTCGGTGAAGATCGAGGGAATCGGCATTGACCGTATCGCGGACGGGAAGGTCGTTGAGAGCTGGGGTTGCTGGGACACGCTCGGCATGATGCAACAGCTCGGCGCCATCCCCGAGGCCCAGCCGGCCGGGGTCTAAGTCGCCCGGCTCTGCGCCAGAGCTGACCGCACACCACTAAGACTGAAGAAGCCCATCACGCCCATCACGCCAGCGGGCGGGGGTCGGAACGGCCCCTCGCCCGCTGCACACCCGAGAGATCTGGACCGTCGAAGGCCCTGCTGCCTGGGCGTGGTCGACAATTTTGATCGGCTTCCCGCAGCTGCGGATACCGCGCTAATACCGCCCTTCGCGAGTGCTCCTTCGCCGACCGGATCCGGTCGAAGGGGCCCGCGACAGTACGCTTTCGCGCACATGATCGTCGGCCTCCACGCGATTCTGTTCACCGATGACCCTGTCGCAACACGCTCGTTCCTTCGAGGCACGCTTGGCCTTGACTCAGTGGATGCCGGAGACGGATGGCTGATTTTCGCTGGCCCGCCGGCCGAGGTGGCTGTCCATCCCGCCGAGGGGCAACCGCATCACGAGATGTACCTGATGTGCGACGACATTCATGCCACGGTCGCAGACTTAGAGACCAAAGGAGCGGAGTTCGTGGAAGGCGTTGTGGAACGGCGGTGGGGACTCTCGACCACGCTCAAGCTCCCGGGAGGCGGAGAACTCCCGCTCTACGAGCCACGCCACCCGAGTCCATTGATCACCTGACAACAGGGCGTTTTATGCCGGACACCACCTGCCACATGTCGATCTCGCTGGACGGCTTCGTCGCCGGGCCGGACCAGAGCCGGGAGAATCCACTGGGGAAGCGCGGCAGGGAGGTCCATAGCTGGCACCTCGGCGACGAGCGCGCGAACGACGCCGACGCGACGGCAGAGGGCTGGCTCATGCGACCGCGCGGGGCCTACGTCATGGGCCGCAACATGTTCGGGCCGATCCGCGGCGAGTGGGATGAGGACTGGGATGGATGGTGGGGCTCCGAGCCGCCCTACCACGCGCCGGTCTTCGTGCTCACCCACCACGCCCGCGAGCCGATCGAGATGGAGGGCGGCACGAGCTTCCACTTCGTCACCCAGGGCTTCGAGGCCGCCTACGCGCAGGCGCGTGAGACGGCCGGCGAGGATGGCATCGACATCGCGGGCGGCGCCTCGACCGTCCGTCAGGCGCTCGCCGCCGGAGTGATCGACGAACTCACGCTCGACGTGGTCCCCGTCCTGCTCGGGTCCGGCGAGCGGCTGTTCGACGGAGTCGAGTCCCTCGGGTTCGAGCCGGTCGAGGTGCTCCACTCTCCGCTCGCCACGCACATCCGCTACCGTCGGGCGGGGTGAGGAGCCGATCTTCGGTCTGGGGCGGCGTCAGCTTTCTGGCGGTCGCTCATGCGGCTCGACTTGATCGACGAGTTCCGCCTGGACCTACACGCCCTTCGGCGCTGTGCGAGCCCTGCCAGCCCTGGGCGTACCCGCCAATTTTGATCAATTTCCCTGAGCTGCGGATTCCGCGCTGCAGCCCCCTTCGGCCGCCGGGCCAGCGCTGTTCACGACCGCTAGTGTCTCCCAGGATTGCGGTGCTCCTCGGCCCGCCATGGGGAGGACGAAGAACGCGCCAGGCTGCCTTCGAAGTCGGATCCATCGTTACGGTTGCGATCGCCCTCGGAAGGGCGGCGGGGGTCGTGGTCGGCGCGATCAGATCGTTGGCCGGTCGTCGCCGGTTTGCGGTGGTTCGCTTCGGCGCGGTCGAGGCGATCACGTTGCTCGAGCCGCTGGTCCTTGCCGTGACCGCGATCGTGCTCCTGGTCGGTCGACCGCCCGCGAGCTCGGTCTCTGCGGGCGAAGCGATAGCCGCCCTCGCGGGCGCGCTCGTGGCGATCCTCGGCCTCGGGCTAATTCTGTGGACGCTCGTCTCCTGGAGGAACCTGTTCGTCGGGCACGCAATCCTTGCTGATCAGCAGCTCATCACCCACGGCGCCTATCACCTGGTGCGCCACCCGGGCTACCTTGGTGCGCTGCTGATCTGGGGCGGGCTGAGCCTGTGTTTCCTGAGCTACGTCGCCGCAGCGATCACGGCGCTCTACGTGATCCCCGCGTACCTGCTCTACGTCCGCTCGGAGGAGAGGATGATGCTCGACACCTTCGGTGACCAATACGTCAGCTACCGTGACAACGTGCCGATGCTGGTGCCTCGCCCGCGCGTCTGACCAGCGTCTCGGCTGGAGCGTCCTAGGCCCGATTCGACGCCTTGCCATCTCTGGGCGTACGTCAACTTATGTATCAATTTTCCGGAGCTGCGGATCCCGCGCTGAAGCCGGCTCTGCCGGGTCGATCTGGCGCGTCGCCCTCCCGAGCGTCGGCCTGTTCAGGCGGGCGCGCGCTCGGGGTAGCGCGGCAGCCCGTCGTTCGGGATCTCCTCCCATGGGGGCGCCGCCCAGAACGGTGGGGGCCGCGCGCCCTTGACACAGCTGTCCGTGTTCGGAGAGCATGCGCCCATCTCCTCGCCCCAGCGCCAGCAGCGATGGGCGAGGTCAGAAGGACCGTTCGGCCTCATACGGAAGGGAGTTCAGGATGAGAGGCTCAGCCGCATCAGTCGCATCGATCGGCGCGGCGTTGCTGTTCGCCGCGCCCGCGTTGGGGTTCGGTCCCAACGCCGACCTGTCGTCACCTGCAGTGACTGCGTGTGCAGGACCGGGAGGCGAGTACACGAGTGGTGTCGTTGCAAGCCAGACCGAAAGGGAAATCCAGGCCGGTGGAGGCCCGAAGTCAATCGCCCCAGCCCCTGCCAACTGCGATCACTTCTGGCAGACGCCCGAAAGCGAAAACGGTGCGGGCGTCATCGGCCAAGGTTGGCCGCCGCCGCCCTTTGCGGGTCCCTAGACGGTTGCAGGCGACCGGCTGACAGCGCCGCTGTTCGGTTCTGTCTGTCGTGTGCGCCCGCAAGACGCCGAGCTGCGGCAGCTCCTTCAGAACGAGCGCCCATGCCCCCGGCACCCCTGGGCGTGGCAAGCCTCCAATTGGGATCGCGGCGCGAGGTCGCACGCGATCAGCTCGCGCTGGTCCCGCCTGATGAGACTTCCGCTTCGCGAGCGCCAAGGAGAACAGCTTCCGGGCATCCTCGGCGCGATTGCTTAGGACGACCTGCAGGCATCTCGGCTCCCGCTCGCCAGACGCTCGCTTAGCCCCGGCGCAAGCAGTCGTGTGGCTGTCCTCATCCGACGCGCCTGAACCTCGTCCGAACCAAAAGCGTGAGCGGTGTCCTGCGACGCGCTCGCATCCGTGCAGACGCACAAGCCGACCCGGACAGCCGTGCTGGCAGACCGGATTTGTCGGGCCCGTCGAGATCAGTCGTTCAGCCGCTCGCCCCCAAGCTCTGCTTCCAGCCGACCAAGCCATCTCTCCGCATAAGCGTAGGTGTCGGCCCCGAGCCTGGCCACCACGGCCGGGTAACGCGTGCCGCCCTCTGCCAACGCGTCGGCCAAAGGGACTATCTCGCTACGCATATGGACCGTGGCGGCGTGGGCGCGCGAGCGTAGTCGTCGGACCAGCGCAAGCTGGTCCGCGTACGGTATGGCGTCGGCGAGGAAGAGTCGCAGCACGCCTTCATCACGGAACTGCAGCGGCGCCTCGTGGGTTGAGCGCAGCCAAGCAAGTAACGCGGCCTCTCCACGCTCGGTGATCTGATATGCCGATCGCGCCCGAGCGCCATGGGCGTCGTCCCGGCGCGTCACTAGCCCCTCCCGCTCGAGCCGGGCCAGCTCCGGGTAGACCTGCGCCAGCGATGTCGGCCAGAAGAAGCGCGTCGATACGTCGGCCGCCTTCTTGATCGCGTACCCCGAGCTCGCCCCGAGGCGGAGCATGCCGAGCATCAGATACGCCGGGGGCTTGAGCTTTATCGCCAACACAAATCAGGTCGCTGAGACCGGTCCTATGAATCCTGTTGCAATCCGGGTATATATCGGCTTCGATACATCGAGCAACTCATATCGAATCAGGAGGTGAATTGCAAGATGGGAACGCTCGCTTCAGATCCCGAGCCGAGGCAAGGCGTGAGCGCGGGCCGGGCGATACAGGCGATCGGCGCCTCCCGGGCGTTCGGGGGTGCGAGCTTCTGGATCGCTCCGGACCTGACCGCCCGCGCCTACCGGTCTGGGCCGGTGGCGCGCGATCGCCTCAGTGCTCGACTCGCTGGGGCGCGAGAGGTCGCATTGGCGCTCGGGCCGTTGCTGAGCGACGGCGAAGATCGAAGTCGCTGGCTGCGTCTGGGGCTCGCGTGTGATCTCGCCGACGCGCTCGCGACGCTGATAGGTCGTCGTCGTCGGGGGGAGATCCCACCCGCGACCGCGGCGCTCTGCTTCGTCACCTACGCCGCCTCTGTGATGCTGACAGGAGCGGCCCTGCGCTCAAGCGATGCGGTTCGTTGATGTACGCCTGGATGGTTGGACGCGTTGTTCGCAGCGGCTTCGCGGCGATGAGTCGTGGTGACATCGAGGCGGTGCTGAGGTTCTTCGCCGAGGACGCGCGCTTGCTCTACGGAGGGCGCCACGAGTTAGCTGGCGAGTACCGCTCCAAGGCGGAGATAGCCAGCTGGTTCACCCGCCTGTGGGAGCTGTTTCGGATCGAGTTCACCGTTCACGACGTGGTGGTCGCCGGGTCGCCTTGGAACATACGACTCGCAACCCGTTTCACCGCGCGCGTGGCGACAGCGGACGGGCGCTGCTTCGTTAACCACGGCATGCAGTACGCGCGAATCCGCTGGGGCAAGGTACGCGAGGATCACATCTACCCCGACACGCAGCTCGTCGCCGAAGCGCTCGAGCACGTAACCGGCCGCCAGCCGCAATCGCCGCCGGCAGTCACCCGGCAGCCGACATGAGCATCTATAAGCGGTGGATCCTGTGGCTAGGCCACAGGCGCTGGTTTGCAGTTCTCGGGCGGCGCTTCGGCTCGAGGCTCGATCGGCGGTTGTACCGTGCAAGCGACGGGAAGCTGACGAGTCTGGGCCGGCGTACGGTTCCCGTGCTGCTGCTCACGACCACGGGCCGACGGTCGCGGCGCGAGCGCACGGTCCCAGTGATGTACATCCGAGATGGGAGGAGCTTCGTGGTCAGCAGCGAGAACTTCGGTCAGAAGCACCGGGCAGCTTGGCCGCTGAACCTCGACGCCGACCCAGTCGCGAAGGTGCAGGTGGGCTCTGAGATCGTGTCCTGCTTGGCGAGGCGCCTTACGGACGACGAGGCAGACCGCCACTGGCCGAGACTCGTTCAAGC
Source organism: Actinomycetota bacterium (assembly GCA_005884115.1). Classification (GTDB taxonomy): domain Bacteria; phylum Actinomycetota; class Thermoleophilia; order Solirubrobacterales; family Solirubrobacteraceae; genus Palsa-744. Next base: position 662,063 of record VAXW01000005.1, on the reverse strand, counting down.
GTGGCCTGCCCACGCGACGTATCGGCGACGTAGCGGCGAGCGCCACACATTCGTGCTGACCCCTAACTGATTCGCGGAATTGCGCGAGGCTGCGCGGTGAGCTGGGGCAGCTCCGCGCTACCGCAATGCCCGATTTGCGAGCGTCCGCTGAACTTCGCACCAGACGCTCGCCTTGGACGACGAAGAGCAGTACATCCCAGGTCTTCGAGGACGACTGCTTCCGGATGAAGGCACTCGTCCGGTTCTCGGCATGACCGTGGTCCCTGCGCGTCGAGCCGCTCAGCCTGAGCCTATGCCAGCACCGTTGCGTGTCGCGCAGACGTGTACCCGAAGTGCGCAGTCCGTTGCGGCGCGGCAGGTTCCAGATGCGTAGCGTCGGGTGCGTGATCCGCGAGGGCCCGATCGCCTGTGTCATCTACGCGGCCAAGAGCACCGAGGACCGCCGCGGGTCGATCCCCGGGCAGCTGCGCGAGTGCCGTGAGGCAGTCGAGAGCGCGGGGGGACGCATAATCGTCGGCGAGTACTCCGACGAGGCGTTCTCGGCATTCATCGGCAGTCGTGGCCCGGGGCTTGCAGAGGCGATGCGGCATGCTCAGGAGCTCGCGCGCGACGGCACCGTCGAGCTGTGGGCGCAGCACAGTGATCGTCTCGCGCGTGGTGATGGACGCTCTGCGAGGCATGCGGTCGAGGTTGCGCTGTGGGCGCTGAAGAACGACGTCAGGGTGAGGACAATTCAGGACCCCGAGACGTTCAGGGACCTGCTGTACGCGGTCGTCACGGGACAGCGCAACCACGAGGACTCACGTCGCAAAGGCCTCGCCAGCGCGGCTGGACGAAGACGGGCCGTCGAACGCGGCGACTACACGGGGGCCAAGTCCGACGGCTACATGCGGGTCGTCGAGGTCGACGCCAGCGGCGCCGTCAGTAAGCGACTGGACGTCGATCCCGCGCGCCGCCCCTTGATCGAGATGATCTTCCGCATGGCGCTGCGCGGAAAGGGCACGGCAGCCATCGCGCGCGCCATCAACGAAGCCGGCTGGCAGACGAAACCGCTGATCGGCTGGCAGCGCCCTAAAGCGTGGGACGTGCAAAGCGTGCTCGACGTCTTGAACAACCCGCGCTACGCCGGCCTCGCGGCGCACAAGGGCGAGGTGATCGCGCGCGGAAACTGGCCCGCATATATCACCGAGCGCGAGTACTACCGAATGACAAAGAGGCGCTCGCGTCCGAAGCCAACCAAGACGCCACGAAAGCGCGACACCTTCCTGCTAGCGCGCCTCGGCAAGTGCGGGATATGCGGAAGCTCGCTGCACTGCTTCACAGACGAGAGGCGATCCGACACAACGTTCCCCCGCCGGTATCGCTGCTGGAGCCACAGCCGCGGCGGCAACGGCAGCCCGCGCTGCCCGTCGCTCCCGATGGACGCTGATCTCATCGAGGCGATGTTTGCCTCGACGATTCACAGGTTTCTTCTCGAGGGCAAGGAGGATAAGACGATGCAAGCCGAGCTCGCGACGTTTGAGGGAGCGTGGGTCGACTCCCCGGAGCGCCAGCGCGTGCTCGATGCGGTTCTTTCGGGGGACAAAGCCGCGTTAGATCATGCGCTTGAAGCTCTGCTCGCCCGAGTGGCCCCCGAGGCCATGTTGCTGAAACGAATCGCAGCATCCAGCTGGATGGGTCGTCAGTTGGACCTGGTCCACTCGGTCGAGAGCTGGGCGGCGGATAAGCTTGCCAGTCGAACGGATTCCTCACGCGCGAAGACCCGCGAGCTGAATGCGGATTTGCGCACACGGTTCAGCCGCGTGTCGGTGGCGATGGATGGGCGCTACGTCGACATCGTGGCGCACCGCCGGGCGTCGAACACCGCACGCAACGACGAGCGCCGCATCGACGCGCGCTTCGATCGACGCGAAGCGCGGCGTTATCTCCCGCTCGCTCGCAGGAGCAAGCCCCTGCACAGGCTGTGGGATGACGCAGAGATCATCGCGTCACTTCAGGATTGGGCGGCTGCACATGGCCGTAGCCCGAAATGCACGGACTGGTCGCGGGCAAGTTGGGATCGCCCAGATGACCTGACCGTCAGGCGGCACTTCGGCGGGTGGAGGAAAGCGCCGAGGCGCGCGGGTCTGAAACCGGATGGTCGCGAGTATGACCACGCGGCGCCGAGGTGTTACAAGCAGTGGAGCACCTCGGCCGTCGTGCGCGCCCTGCAAGACGCCACGCGCGCAGCGGGTCGGCCGCCAAGAAGCACCGAGTGGTTCCGCGCCGCTCCCGATCACCCGTGCTCGACCACCGTCCGCGAGCGCTTCGGCGGCTGGACGGCTGCGCTTCAGGCGGCGGGGCTGGACGTGCACTGACGGGTGCCGCCGACTTGATCATCGAGGAGTCATCTCGTTCTGGCGTAGCCACCAAGGTGGAGTCGAATGCCACGAGCGCCAACCGTCCGGGCTACGCATAGCGCTCACAAAGAAAGCCGAGCGCTAGCGGGGCTTTCCAGTAGGCGCTCGGAGAGCTTCCAACTCCCGACCTTCGGCTTCGTAGGGCGCAGCTCGAGCAAGAACTCGCCGTAGACAGACTCCAGCTGGTGCATCAGAGGCTGGATGTTGGACACAGCGACCGCGGCCATGTCGTACACAAACGCGGTCTCGATCCGCCGTGCCTCAATGCCGAGCCGAAACCGGATCGGATCGCCGTCGAGGCAGGAGATTCGCCCCCCACGCACCTTCTCGACTGGAGCAACCCGGCGCCCCCCGTGCACGCATAAAACGCCTGCAAAACAAGCCAAAGAAAGGCAGGGGCGCCCTTGACGCGACGGGGTTTCGGGCGCAAACTATATGGGCCCTTCAATTGGGCCCACGTCGCGGGAACGACCGCGCCCGTGGCGCCACAACCTGATTGGAGGCGTGATGCATTCTCAAGATAACCCGCCGGCTGAAGGCTGCCTCGGCTGCGGCTGCAAGACGACCACGGCGCTCGGCCTGGTAGGGCGGCTCGGCTTCCTGATCGCGACGGCGAAGCACCTGTCCGAGCAGCTGTCGATCAACGACGCGTCGAAGCTCTTTTCGGAGCCGGAGGACGAGCGCGCGCCCGTGCAAGTTCTCCTCCTATGCCACGTATGCGCCGCGAAGGTCGGCGTGCAGGTCGCAGAGTTCTGGGGCGAACTCAGCGACATCCCGATCTACTACGAGTCCGAGAACTTCCCCGAGGGGAACCCAATCTTTGAGGTGCTGGAGCGGCTTCACAGGGAGGGGTGGCTGGGCGAGTTCGTAGAGGCGTGGCGGGGCACCGCCTTCATAGAGAACGCCGAACTGGTCGTTGAGCTGCCCGAGTACGCGGAGGCGCTTGGCGTTCCTACCGGCCAGCTGCTCGCGGTGCGCGAGCAGGGCAGCATGATCGTGGCGCTCTACTCACTAACACCCGACGCGGGGCTGGAGGATCTCTGGAGCGCGATGCTGGAACGCGACGGCGACGGCATCCTCCGCGTCGCCGCGAAGCGAGAGCTTTGCCCATCGGCGCTCATCGGCCCGGATGGCGGTGCCTGATGCCACGCCGTGCGACAGGACAAGTCGTCGTCGACATCCTCAAACCAACCCACACCCAAGGAGATAGCCTCATGACCAAGACCACCACCAAACCCGAGGCCGAGCAGGCGCTGATGGACGCGCTCGAGGAATGGGCCAAGAGCCTCGGCGACCACGGCGTGACGAAGATCGACGGCTCTCGCTACTTCCCGTCGCGCCAGATGCGGCAGATACGTGCGGCCAACGAGAACGGGCAGCTGGTCGGCGACGACGGTTACCTGACCGGCTGGCTGCCGCAGTACCGTGGCCTGCGCACTCGGGCTGGCGACCAGGAGTACGCGAACCGGATGCGTGAAATCATCGAACATGGTGCTCCGCTCTGGGAGCAGATCGTGGCGGAACTCGACAAGCCCTGGACCCCGTACGTCACCGCCGAGCAGCGCCGGGTTCTGCACCGCGTCGTGTCCGACGTCGACGCCGAGATCGAACGCGGGCAGCGACTGGTCGAGAAAGTGAGGGAGCAGGCCCGGGACCGATGAACGCCGTCCGGGTCAGGCTTCCCCTGCCTCGATCCGGGCCACCAAACTCCAGCCGATCGTCAAGTGCCGGTGGCGGAAGGGGTGAGACACGCGCTCGACTGCCGGTGGGCGCACCGCTACTACAACTGGGCGATCGACATGGCAGGCCGCCGATGCCGGTGGTCGCGTCCGCGACGGTCCCGGCGCTTAGTACCGCCGTAATGCTCTGCAAGTAGGTTGTTCTCCGACGATGCCGCGTAACGGCGGAGCTTCGTTCCGCCGAGAGTCACGCCTTCTGGCTCCGAAGGTAAGAGCTTCGGCGGTTTGAGCAGCCGAACGGTCGCTCCCCTCGCAGAGCCTTGCCCTCGGCGCCTCCCAACCGAAGGAGGAACCGATGAGAACAGCAGCACGCGACCGTGGCCGGGCTGTGGCCGGCATGGCAGCGCTCGTGCGGGGCTCGGCAGCCTTCGCCGAGGGTCAGCGACCGGAGCCCGACGCGAACGGCGAGGAGGTGGAGTGATGGCTGCCGACGAGGAAATCGTGCACACGCTGAACGAGGCGTACCTGAAACTGACCGACGTTCGCAAGGAGGGCGGCTTCCCGGTCGAACCCGCCGGTGCGATTGCCTACCCGATGGCGGGCATCGGAATGCTCTGCCAGCTTGAGCGGTCGGGCGACAGCGCCGCCGTGTACGAGACGCTGGGGGCAATCGACCCCGGCGCTCTCCACCTCGTGGCGTGGCGCGCGATTCTCGAGCTCGCCAAGACCGGGAGGGCCCCCGAGGTGACGTGCCCCGCGTGCGGCAGCGAGGACGTCGACGACGTGACGAGCGCCGAGGAGTTCCAATGCGACGACTGCGGCCACAAGTGGCAAAGGCCCGACCCCGAGCGAGGCGATGCGTGATGGCTGCCAAGCTGAAGCTCAAGGCCACCAAGACCCCGGTGTCTATCGGCGCGGCAAGTCCTATGTGGTCCGCCTCGGGTACGAGGACAAGCAGCACAAGAAGTGCGTTCGCACCTTCTGGAAAGCTCCACGACCCGTTCGTGCACGAACGCGTCTCTGCGTGCACTCAGTCCCAGGACCACCCGGCCGCTTAGGCGCGAGCGGCCAAACAGCACCCCGCACCCGCTGCCTACGCGCCACGCGCCTACGGACCGACGCCAGGCTCCCCATAGGCTCCCCATCGGAGCGACTTCTGAGGTCACCTGAGAGTCGGGCTGGCCTCCGGATTCCTGCTCGAGAATCTCCGCGACCTCAGGTGAACCTACCGTGGGTAGTCGGGAACGAATCCCGGCCCACCCACCAACCTTTGCGATCCTACGCTGGCTTAGGGGCCATGAGCCCAATGAGCGCACTGCCGGAAGCCGAAGCAAGTGCCACGATCGGCGTGACGAGGCTCTGAAGTGACTGAACGAACCCCTCGTGTGGATGGATTACTCCAGCTGCTATCACGATGCTGAGGGCCAGCAGCCCTACGAAGAAGTAAAGAAGGCTGACGGCTGCCCACGCCGGGGTGCCGAGTGCGACTGGCGGCTCCTGGGCCTCAGCGGCTGGAGGTAGCCCCGATTTCCCCTCGCCTGCCATTTGGGGCGGACCCGCAACCGCTCGGGCGTGATCGAGGAGCGCTTCACGGGTCCGTTTGCTTTGAGGCGACGGAACGAGCAGACCGACCAGGGCCCCGCTCACGGCGCCCCCGGCGGCCCACATCTCAGTCGGCGCCGTATGCCCAGCTGCAAGGACCGCAGCCACTCCTGCAAAAAAGACTGCGAGCGAGACTCCCAACGCGAAGACCACGAGTTGTCTGGTGCTCATTTTGGTCATTGGCAACCTCCTAAGTGACACGACGACGAACTCCGACGGCACGAACTCTATTCCGAGTGAGTCGAGTCCGACTTCCGGACGGAGGCGATCGCGCGACAAGTCGGCGTCACGACCGAGGTCTACGCGTTGGGGATGGTGGCGCCGTCGAAGTCTGAGCCTAGCGCGACGTGCGCGACCCCAATCCGGTCGCTGACGTAGCGCGCGTGGGCAGCAACCGCCCAGCGACGACGCTCGCGTGCGCGACAGCTGGGGCGTAATCCAGAGCGGGCGCAAGCTCGAACTCCAGCACGCCGTCCTCGCGGGGAACAGGGTCCTTGCTCGGACCCGGAGAGGACGTGAATACCGCGAAGATGCCGCCGCGGACACCCCCGAGCCGCATCCGAGGCACGTCGAGGTGGCCACCTGACCGGCCTTCAGCGATTGCGTCGTGGTCTTCCCGCGTGAGCGCGTCGTTGTGCCCGTCGAACGTAGGCAACACGTGCAGACCGTACCGTCACGGTGCAGCCCGGTGGCCGCGGCGAGCGACAGCGAACGACCCGATCTGTGAAGCACAACGCTCCGTCGGCTTCACCCCCGGGCGGCGTGCTTCCATCAGCTACTCCAACGGCCACCCATGCTCGGGATTGCGCGCATCATGCCTGGCTAGCATTCGAGGCGCTTGGTGAAGCCGCGGGACTGGCCCTCGAACCCGTGGGCGAGGTAGAACCCATGTGCGTCGACGCGCCACTGACCCGAGGACAGATCGAGCCTGGGTGCGCCTGCTGCAACCGCGTGAGCGCAGGCGGCTTCGAGTAGACGCGTCGCAACGCCTTGGCGACGGTGCGAAGTCAGGACGACGATGTCGGTGATGCGACACGTTCGCTCGTCTGAGTCGAGGCGCGGAACGATATGCGTCGCGATAAGGCCTATCACGCCGTCGGCGCTCTGCGCGAGCACCAGGCGAGAGGCGGGATCGTCGATGAACCGCTGGATGTGGCGCCTGGCCGCCTCCTCGGTGCTCGGGTATTCGAGCTCGCCCAAGAGGGAAGACACACCCTCTGCGTCCTCGATCCGGGCCTCGCGAACGATCAATTGCATCGGCGGAACGCTAAAGGAGCCCCGCCGACGATCACGATCCGCTGCATGTCTCACAGCGTAAGGCTAAGGCCAGCGCCCACAGCGCGACCTCTACGGTGTGGCGAGCGGTGTGTCCGTCGCCGCGAGCCAAGCGGTCTGAGTGCTGAACCCAGAGCTCTGAGGAGCCGCGCTCCTTCGGCGAGGTCCTCAGAGTGCTGCATCGCCTCGATGAGCCCCGGGGCCTCGAAGGCGGAGAAGGCCTCGTCCGTGTACTCGGACCCACCTATGGACCCACCCTGGGTGTTGCGGCGCGTTTTCAAGACGTCCGAACGCCCGTTGACAAGCGTGATAACGAGCGACGCACGGTAGTTAGAGCTCCCGATTTTCAGTCGCCGTGTCACTCGGTCCGAGCGCACCGCATGAGCACTTGGTTTGCGAGTGTGTCCGCGACCGCGACCCACGCGTCCACACCCGGCGAGTTATGGGACGCTCATATCCCGCCGAGCAGATCCTCTGCTAAGACATCGATACCCAAATCGCGGGTTCCCCTCATAAAGGAGCATTCGCTTGTCTCGTATTCAGCAGGTCATAGAGACGCTCGAGGCTGAGCGTGCTCACGTCCAGAAGCACCTGACTTGGCTCGAGCAGCAGATCAAGGAGTTCCATGCGCACAACGGCGACTCGGCCGCGAGCGCTCCTGCTCGCTCGGTGCGCCGTGCCACAGCCAGGCGTGCGAGCAAGCGTCGGGCCGTCGCGCGCAGACGACACGGCGACACCAAGGCGCGCATCATCGACTACCTCGCCAAGCACCCTGGCAGCACCGCTGGTGATGTGGCTAAGGGCCTGAACCTCAATCCCGGAAGCACGTCAAGCCGATTGACTCAGCTCGCCAAGGCCGGCGAGATCAAGAAGGCGTCGCGCGGCTACACCAAGAAGTAGCAGCGCGCCTTCACGGGACCGGATGTGGACTGTCTTCCGAGCGCGGCGCGCTCGCCTGAAGGGCAATTGCTGATGTCGCCGCCCACGAGGGCGCAGACCGCCGTGGCCGTGGACTCCCTATGCACTCACCCTATGATCCGCTCGACGCTGCGTCCGGCCACAGGGGATTCACACGTGCGACTACTGCTCAACATCATCTGGTTCGTGCTCGCAGGCCTGTGGATGGCGATCGGGTACACGCTGGCCGCGCTGATCTGCTTCGTCCTGATCATCACCATCCCATTCGGAATCGCGTCGCTGCGGATCGCCCTGTTCGCACTCTGGCCGTTCGAAAAAACGGTCGTCAAGCGAGCTGACGCCGGCCTGGCGTCGGGCATCGGCAACGTCATCTGGTTCGTTCTCTGCGGCTGGTGGCTGGCGCTCGCGCACGTCGTGTCGGGAGTGCTGCTGTGCCTGACGATCATCGGCATCCCGCTCGGCCTGGCGAACTTCAAGCTGATCCCGGTGTCGCTGCTGCCGCTTGGACGCGAGATCGTAAGCGTCGAGCAGGCGCGCTCGCTTGGCGTCAAGCCGATGTTCTCAAGCTGAACGCGGAAGGAGCGCCGGGCGCTCGCCTATGCGGGCGAGTTCAGCGCATCGCCGCTGGACATGGAGCCGGGTTCAAACGCGCGCGTAAAGGCCTCGGCCTGCTCCGATGCCGGTCGCGCGTGCAGGTAGCGGCTGGTCGTTGAGAGGGCGCTGTGTCCCATGACGGCCTGAATGCTCACGAGGTCGATCCCGGCTGCCGCCAGCAGCGAGCCGTAGGTGTGTCGCAGGTCGTGGAAACGCAGCGGCCGCAGGCCGGCGGCGTCGCGGGCCCGCTTGAAGCGTTTGCGCACCGCCGAGCCGTCGAGCATCCGGCCGAGGACGTTGCAGAACACGCGGTCGCCCCGGGTCGTGAAGTGCTCGCGCCGGCTCAGTCGGTCCAGTGCCACCGCTGCTTGGTCTGGGAGCGGGATGCGACGAACACGCCCGCTCTTGGGCGACGACTCGACTCCCAAGCTCATCGCTCGAGCGACGGTGACCGCGTGGCCGGCGAAGTCCACGTCAGACCAGCGCAGCGCGAGCAGCTCGCCCAGGCGCAGGCCGGCGTATGCGGCAACGCGGACGAGCTCAGCGTCCTGGGCGTCCTCGGCCACCTTCACTGGATTCTTGGCTGGCTTCTCGCGATGGCGACCGTCGGCGAGCGCCCTGGCGAGCGCCTCAACCTCCTCCGGCGTATAGAAGACAAGGACGCCCGGCTGCGCTTCCTTGCGCTTGTCCGTAAGAGCCGCCGGATTGCGCGGCAGGCTGAACGCTGAGTCCTTCATCCCGTAGTTGAAGATCGCCGACACGAGCGCGCGGTGCTTGTTGACGTTGCGCGGCGAGCGTCCTGCTTTCGAAACCGTAGCCAGCAGGGTGTCGACGTCCCTCACCGACACCTTCGCGGCAGAGAGGTCTCCAAGCCTCTCCATGATGTGCCCGGCCGACTCGCCCGCTCGGCGCTTGTAGGGCACGCCGGGCTCGGCCAGCAGATAGCGATAATCGGCCAGCGTCGAGGGCTTTGCGCCCTTGACGTCCTCAAGCCAACTCAGGTAGCGCTGAGCAACCTCTCGAAACGTGACGCCCCGTGAGCGCCGTTCGTGCTCGATGCGCTCGATTTCGCCTGCTTCAGTGACATAGTCCGAGACGATCCGAGCCGCGGCAGCGTGGGCGCGCCGCTCGTCGTAGCAGCCGTCGGGCACTCGGCCGTGTCGCGCACGCCAACCGCCATTATCGTCACGCTCCAGCCACGCGGGTCCGATACGCCGTTTGAGCTGCTTGCCGTCGTGACGGAACATCGCCTCAAAGAACGCCTCTCCCCCACGCTCGCGGATTGCGATGGAGGCTGTCGGAGTGCGTGCGGACATCGGGGCTCGGGCGCGAGTCTACACCGTGGGTAACACGTGGGTAACAGCGCTGGTGTGGGTAACACTTTGGGTAACAAACGAGCCGAATCACTAGGCCGCAAGCCATGTTTAGGGCGCTCGTTTCGGCCGAGTTTGCGTGGGTCGGGGACCCTATGGCGACCTTGTAAACAGGGGGTCAGCGGTTCGAGTCCGCTCTCCGGCTCTCGATGGAAGTCCCTGGAAATGAGCACCAAAAACGGCGATGTGTTCGCTGACAAACCCGTTCCGAAGTAGGGCCGGCCGCCCTGGGGGCACCGGCTCGTGCTGCGGGCCACGACCAGTGGCCGGGATGCTACGCGGTTAGCGTATGTCGCCCAAAGAGGACGACAGCGTGTCGGCCTTTTGTCCATCTCCCTTCGCCGCTGTCAAGTGCGTCTGCGAGCGGCCCGATGCGAGCGACACAAACGCACAAGCACTGACAAAGGCAAACCCGCCGTGAGGCGGGGACGCAAAGTCAGAGGTCTCGAACACGAGATAGCTCGGCTGCCAGACCAAGGGAGTATCTCGTGTTCTCACACCCGCAGGTTTCAGCCACGATCCGCACACCGCTCGGGCGCCGGGGAGGTCTCGTCGGGCTTCTCACCGTCGCGCTCGACGCGGTTCGACCCAGGAGAATCAGCAGAATCGCTGCCGCGCTGTGCGCGTCAGGCCTTTTCGCGGCCGTGATGCCAGCCGTCGCTGCAGCATCGTGCCCGACCACCACATCGAGCACCGCGTTGGCGCAGTTCGGCGACAACGCCTCCTACTACCTGCTCGCCGGCAGCACCTTTGAAACGGGCACCTCGGGCTGGTCGCTGAACCACGCAGCAGTGATCGGCGAAAAGACGGCTATTGGTGGATCGCACGCCGTGGCGATCGAACCCAACGGGACGGCTACCTCGCCTGAATTCTGCGTGTCGAGCGAATACCCGTCGTTTCGCTTCTTTGCGCACCAGGTCGGCGGCTACGGCGGCTATGGATCGTCATTGAACGTGAGCTTGCGTTGGACGGACTCGTACGGCTACAGCCACCAGGTCACCGTCGCGACGCTTCAGCCGAACAGCTCGTGGACGCTTAGCCCGGTGCTCCAGCTCGCGAGCGCGCTGCCGCTGTGGATGCCGGGCTCGACGCTCAAAGTGAAGCTCGTGCTGCAGCCGGGCTACGCCGCGAAGTGGGCTGTAGCCGACGTCTACATCGATCCCTACACGCGATAGGACGCAACACATTGCGCGGGCGGGGCTGGCGGCAGGCACCTTACGCCGTCGCCCCGTCCTCAACCGAACAGGCGCATCGTGCTAGACCAAGTGGGCGTCGCCGGTTCGAATGCGTCCGGGCGCATTAGGAGCCCTCGGTGTCGTAGGTCGGCATCTCTCAACCCGGCGCGCGCCACGGGTCTCGCAAGGTCCTCCGGGCTGAGGTCCCGAGGTGGATCCGGCCCCGTTGACGGTGTGTGGTTGGCCGCGTCGGCGGGTTAGCTGGCCGACCCGCCGGTCGGCCTGGGCGCTGGCGTGGCGCCGCCGCGCCCCTCCTCGATGCCGATTGACGTCGAGGGCGGCTTGATCTCTTCGGGCGGTAGCGGCTTAGGAGCCATGGCTTCAGTGTACTTGCAACGCGACGAGCCAAGCGAGCGTCTGCAGAATCATCAGCATGCTTAGGACACCGGACAGCCACGCCATCCAGTGCACTTGAGTGGCGTTCCCCTCGCGCAGCGACTGATAGCCGTAGCCTGCGGCGGCGAGCCAGCCGAGCGTCTCCTCCTCTGCTTCATTCCGCGCCTGCTCGAACAGTGCGCGGTAGAGCTCTCGCGCGTCCACCGCGAACTTCAGCGGCCAGGGGCCAAGCAGAACAGCTGCCGCGCATAGCCCGAGGACGAGCGCGACGAGCGCGAGCCAGCCGAAGAGGTGCAGGCCGTGCGCACGAATAGCCGCGGAGCCCAGGAAGGACGCAACCAGAGCGTGGGCGGCCAGCAGCGTCCCGGTCCGCTGCCGTATCCCCGAGACGAGCGCCTCTTGATCGCCAAGCGCGTGGCGGCCGGCGTCATACGTGATCTCCTCAAGTCGAGGCACGATATGGAAGGCTATGTGCCGCAACGGATGGGTCCGGCCATACCCTCGTTGGACTATCCACGCCTGACGTCGAAGGTTGAGGGCGGCCCCGTCGCGGCGCTCGCCCGTCTCACGGGCTCGCGTCTCTGTTCGCCCGCGCCCGATGGCGCCCGCGCTTGACCGTGTACATGCGCTCGTCCGCAAGCTGCAGCGCGTGGCCCGGGTTGCTGGCCTCCTGCGGAAGCAGCACCGAGCCGTATGAGGCCCGCAGCGCGAAGTCATCGCCGCGCTCCTCGAGCGCGCCGGCGACCACCGCAACGAGCGCCGGGACCTCGCTTGGGCTCGCGCCGGCGAGCACGCAGAACTCGTCCCCGCCCAGACGGTATGCGGTGCCACGCCCCGCGACCTCATCTGCGAGCTTGCCCGCTAGCCGGGCGAGGAGCGCGTCCCCGGCGGGGTGGCCGAAGGTGTCGTTGTAGCTCTTGAAGCCGTCGAGGTCGAACAGGATCAGCACGAGCGGTTTGGATGGGGTTGCCGCCGCAAGCTCGAGCTCCAGATCGGTGGTGAGCTTGCGCCTGTTGCCGAGCCCGGTCAGCGGATCGGTGATCGCCTGCTCGCGTAGCAGCTGGTGGGCAACGATGTCCGATGCTCCCTGACGGGCGCTCGCGATCAGGCCCTCCATCACGCGTTGCTCGTCCTCGCGAAACTCGCGCCCGCGACGGGCGACCGCGAGCGCGCCGTGCGCCAACTGGCCTTCGCTTGAGAATCCGAACGGCAACGCGAGCGCCCATACGCCGCCGCACTGAAGCTGGCAGGGCTGAACGCTTGCTGTGGTCGTCTCGATCGCTGCCAGCAGCGAGGGCGCGACCTGAGGAGAGCGTCCAATGTCGAGCGCGAGCGGCTCGATCGGCCCGCTCAGAACGAGGCGCCCAGCGTCGGCGTCGAGCGCCTCGATCGACCCGCGGAGCACGATATCGGTGAGCATCTCGAGGTCGAGCTTGGCGGCCAGCGCCTCGCCCAGCCGCCGGACCGCCACTTGCAGGCGCTCGCGCTCGTGCGCGATCAGCTCGAGCCGATGCTGCGCCTGCGCGATCCGTGCGGTGCGGTCTTTCGAGAGCAGCAAGAGCGCGCCGCCCAAGGGCAGGATGAGCAGCGCGCGCGCGGCATGCTCGCGCGCGGCGTACGTGACGAACAACCCCACCGGGGCGACGCACGCATCGATCAACCATACGCGTGCGATCACCGACAGCTGAACACGCGAGGCGACACCGCGGATCGCAGACTCGCGCGCGAGCGAGGAGGCGAGGTCGAACAGGCCCCCGGCAACGAGAGCGCCGATATACACGAGCGCCTTGCTCGCTCCGCCGTGAAGAGTCCCGGCGCTCAAGAGCACCAGCGCCGGCCCCAGAGAATGCCATGCATCCGGTATCGCACTGAGCACGCGCTCGGGGCGCATGCGCACCGGGCCACCGCCCACCGCCCCCTCGCCCAGGGTTCCGAGTATGAGGCCTGCGGCTGTCAGGAGCGGGACGACGCCGGGTGGCAGAAGCAGCAGCATCGGCACCAGCACCAGGTAGGAGGGCACAACGTAGCCCGCTCCGATCGGGAATTTGATGATGCGCGAGGCGAGTGCGTACAGGACCACCAGCACGCCTGCAAGCGCAAGATTCAGACTGTGGGCTTCATCCGCCGCGAGTGCGAGCGGCACCGCGCACCCGAGGAAGAGCGCAGCCGCGAGAGCCTCGACCATCAGCTCGCGGGGGGCGGCCCGGTTCGAGCGCATGGTCCAAGACTCCTCAAGTAGTCGCTCTACCGCGCTGGCGGAGCGTGCGTCGTCAAGAGCCGGCTGGTTCATCGTCTCCTCCAGCTCTTCGACTCGGTGCGCGCGTGGCTGAAGCCACGTGCTGAAAGCTCCTCAAACGTAGGATCGACGAGAGATCAGGCTTGCGCAGCGAGCCGGATCCGCTCACCTCCGCGGCGACACCTTCGCAACTCCCTATTGCGACGCACGCCTAGCGGTCGTGCCAGGGGGTGCTGAAGCTGCGGCACTAGACGACATACCCTGGTAAGGTCGCCGCTCGCCGGTTCACGTTGTCGATGAGGGGGCCGAGGCAATGGGTAGCAGCCGTGTGGTGGGGTCCGTGCTCGCCGCGCTCGGGGCAGTGCTGGCGCTCACCGCGCCGGGGATCGCCTACGGGAATGCAGGCTCCCTGCCCCGTAAAGAAGGAACGAGCGCACGTCCCGGTCCCGAAGTGCTCTACGAGCCGCTCGCGAAGGCGCCGCAGCTCGAAAACGCGCTGCACGGCCCCTGGCACGCAAACCCGATCCTGATATCCGGCGCCAGTGCGTATCGCAGGGGAGAGTTTCTCTACCAGGGTTACATCTACGACGATCACGGCGCGAAGCTAACGCCGGACCCGACCGATCCCCAAACAAACTCGCTCGAAAACCCCGAACAGGGTGATCTGTTCTCGGCGCCCGACGGCACCTACACGTATCCGACGAACACCTCCGCCTATCGCGAGAACGCCGCCAACCTGGTCGAACTGCGTGTGAAGCCGTTGACGAGGGCCACGGCTTTCCGCTTCACGCTCAACTCGATGACGGACCCGAGCCTCGTGGCTATAGCGCTGGCAATCGGCGGTAGCGAAGGGGTGCTTCACCCATTTCCGTTTGGCGCGAACGTGAGCGCTCCGGCACAGTACTTCCTTACGGTCCATGGCAACACAGCGGTACTGACCAGCGCCGAAACGGGCGCTCCGGTGCCGGGCCCGGCACCGAGCGTGAGCATCGACGCGCTGCGCCGCCAGGTCACAGTGTCGGTGCCGCACATTGAGTGGAACCCGGGCGCCGCCACGGTACGGCTCGCCGCCGGCGTGGGGCTTTGGGACGTGGAAACGAACACCTATCTGCTCCCGGGCGCCGAAGCGACCGCCAGCCGGCCGGGCGGCGCGGGGAACAGCTCCGCTCCTGCCGCGTTCTTCGACGTTGCGTTTCGCTTCAACGCACAGGAGCCTATTCCTGGGACAGTCGGTTCGAGCACAGTCCGCGATCCGTCCTGGTGGCGGGAGCAGGCCCAGTCGCATGCCCTGGCGGCGGGTGACATTAGCCCTTTTCATGCCGATGTGGACTTCGCCAAGCTGTTGGCGAAGGTCAACGACGACATGCCCAACGGCCCTACCGGCGTCCCGCAGAGCGGTGCCTTCGACCGCATCTATGCGTCGCATTTCACCGATGGGCAAGGCGCAGATTACGCCACCAGGGGATGCGCCTCGGCGGAAAGGTGCATCGGGGAGATGCGGGGGCAGCTGCTGCCGTACGCGATCTACGTGCCCAGTACCCCGGCGCCGGCGAGCGGCTATGGCCTGACCCTGCTGTTGCACTCCACCGAGACGAACTACAACCAGTTCGAGGGTTCCAAGAACCAGTCCGAGTTCGCCAACCGCAGCGCACCTTCCATCGTGATCACGCCCTCTGGCCGGGGTCCGGATGGCGAATACTACGACCGCGCAGGCGCTGATACGTTCGAAACGTGGGCGGATGTAGCCGCCTACTACAGGCTCAACCCGTCGTTCACCGACATTGCGGGCTACTCGATGGGCGGATACGGCACGTACAAGTTTGCGACGCAGTTCCCTGATCTCTTCGCCAGGGCGCAGCCGACCGTTGGCGAGCCTGCGGTCGGTAACTGGGTGCCGCCGGCAGAACCGACCGGCGGCGAACAGTCAAACACGCATCGGATGCTGGCATCGTTGCGAAACGTCCCGTTCCTGATCTGGGACGAGACGAGCGATGAGCTCGTGCCGATCGACGGCGTGCGCGAACAGGTGAAAGGGTTCGACGAACTCGGTTATCGCTACGAGTTCGATGAATTCCACGCGGGCGATCACCTGACACTCGCGATCAACGACGAATACGCGCCCGCGGCGGCCTTCCTGGGCACGGAAAACGCCAATCGCAACCCGGCGCACGTGACCTACACCTACAACCCGACGATGGACTTTCCCGCGGACGGCACCGCCGCCGGGCACGCCTATTGGGTGTACGCGATCGCGCTGCGCGATGGGAGCGGGTCAGCGCCTATCGGGACGATCGATGTGCGCTCGGAAGGGTTCGGCAGGGGCGACCCCGTCGCGTCGGCGACGGAAACCGGCGCCGGTGTGCTCACCGGCGGGCAGGTCCCGGCGATCCCGTACACGAGCGAAACGAAAACCTGGGGAATGGCGCCATCGACCCCCAAGCGCGATGCGCTCGTGATCACAGCGACGAACATCGGCTCAGTTTCGATCGATGCAAAACGCGCCAAGGTCAACTGCGCGGCAGCGCTCGCCGTCACCACCGACGGCCCGCTCACGGTGACGCTGGCGGACTGCCCGGGCGCCACGGGCACGACCGTCACGCACACCTACGACTGAGCGCGAGCGGCCTCGCCGCGGCGTACGGTGAGGGCTCCTGCCACGCTGCGTAGATCGAGCGCACGAGGTCCAGATTGGCCGACACCGCCTACTCCCCGAGCCCCACGGCTTTGAGGGCTTCGGCGTGGTCGGCGTAGTTATCGATGCGCGTGATGCGTCCGTCGCTGACGCTGCACAGCTGCGCCGTGTGCACCGTGAGCGGATCGGCGCCGGCTGCGCCGACCATGCGCTGCCACCAGCGCACCAACACTCGATCCCCGGCCTCGGCGACCTCCTCGACACGCGCCTCGTAATGCTCCCAGCTGGCCAACCACTCATCCACGAGGAAGCCGCGTACTTCAATGCGGCCTCGGAAGACTGAACCTTCTAACCATCCCTCGAAGTGGCTCGAGTCCCAAACGATTTCCGGATGGAGCGTCTCCAACCAAGCAGCCAGGTCGCCTCTTGCCCACGCCTCGCACGACCTCCGGACCACCTCCAAGTTCTCCTGCGACATCGCCTACTCCATGAGGCCGAGGTCGGCGAGCGCGCGCTCGCGCCCCCGGTAGATCGAGAGCCTGGTCACCTTGCCGTCACGAACGTGGAATATGTTCGCGCCCTCCGCGCCGCCCTGGTGGGCTTCCCGTTCGCTGTAGCGCGAGCCGGATGAGGAGCGCGTCCTCACCTTGCGCACGCTACACGCACCCGCTTGAACCGTGTAATCCGAAGTTTCCCGCGCTAGCCATTGAGGTTTGAGGCCTTCAGACCCTTTCGCCGTGATATTAGGCTGCCACTTATATAAGTCTATGCTAAACTGCTTGCTCCTTTTCCTCCGTCTACAGAGATACGAAAGGAGCAGGCATGAGATCACGAGCGGTCCTCGTCCTACTGGCTACCGCGAGCGTGGGGCTTCTCGCCGCGACGAGCAGTTCGGCTGCGAGCTCGGACCAGAAAGTGTGCACATGGGGCGGCACGCCGGCAGCGCCGACTGGGGTCATCACTCTCGATCCCGGCATCACGAACACGCCCTCTACACAGCCCACACAGTTCGTCGCCACGGGTGAACTCGGCGGTGGCGAAGGCTGCAGCGGAACCCTCACGTTCACCGGAACCATAGAAGCAGGCACAACCTGCGCGATTAACGCACCGTTCCACGCCAAGGCGCGTGGTCTTCCTCCGATCAAGACTGTCGAAGCCCCTCAGCCGGGTGCTGCAGGCAGTCAGCTCGTCCTCCTCTACGACGCGCAGGGCAACGTGGTGGGTTCAGAGCAGGCACAATTCCTGACCAGCGCGGTCAACGAAAGCGACCCGGCCTATCTGGACTGCAACTCTCCCCAGGGGCTTACCTTCGCCAACTGGAGCGACACGGTCGAGTTGTTCGGCAGCTAACGCTTGGACGGATGCAGTGGAGAGGAGCCAGGGGTCTGGTTCGAGCACCCGTCATGTAACGGTCTCGGGCCAGCTTCGTGCTGTCGGCTGCTCGTCCGCGCGTGCCCCGGTCGCCCCTTGTCGGGGCACGCGCGGCGGCGTAGGGATCCTGGAGGCGCGCGTCACGCACCGCGTGCCCGTTCGGGCCGCCGCCCTGAAAAACTCAGTCGAGGACGGATAGGACCTCCCCGGTCACAGCGTGGCCGAGAACGCGTCGCGGGCTAGCTCAACCCCATCTGCTCGGCCAGCT
Organism: Actinomycetota bacterium; assembly: GCA_005884115.1. GTDB lineage: Bacteria > Actinomycetota > Thermoleophilia > Solirubrobacterales > Solirubrobacteraceae > Palsa-744. The sequence goes on along the minus strand of VAXW01000005.1, from coordinate 644,145 downwards.
CTTCGGCCTGCTCGGGCGTCATACCCTCGAGCTGCTTGAAGAACCCGATATCGAATGGGATGTCGGTTCCGTCTGGCATGTGGTTGATCAAGAACTCCTGCGTGTCGCTCGAAAGCACCACGACCAGTTCGGCGCCTGGCTCGCTGCTGGGCGTGTGGACGCTCTCGACTGGCTCGTATGCGATCGCGCCGGCTGGCAGCTTCAGGCCCTCGTATTCCCACTCGCCGGAGATCGTGTAGGCGATCGCGTGGCACTTGTGCGTGTGGGGCGCGAGCTCGCAGCCCAATCCGAAGCGGAACTTGAAGACGACCTTGCCAAGCTCCTCATCGGCGTGGATGACCTTGATCCACGCTTCCCCCTTCGGGATCCCGGGGAGCGGCAGCCAGGCCCTCTCCTCGCTCGTGAACACCCGGGTCAAATCCTCATGTGCTGTATCCATCGTTAGCTCCTTTCGAATTCGTCACCGACGCAACACGGCCGAACGGAGAGCTCCGTCGCCGATAAAGGTCTGATGCCGCCTTGCACGCCCGGGCGCGTTATGGCGGTGCTTGGTGCATCCGGCGAAAGCCAAGTGTTACCCCGAGTAGTCGAACGTCGATCCGTAGCCGCACACGCCGCTGTACTCGAACGCTAGCGGCCCGTCCCGCACGAGGAGCTCGTCGCTGACGAGCTCCTCGCCCGTCCGTTCATGACCGGGGATCACACACGTGACGGTCTGCGTGCCTTCGTAGCGGCCGCGGATGCGCACGGTCACATGGTCGCGGATGCGAAGCAGCTGGCGCCGCCGCGTGTGGTCGACCTCGATATCCGCTCCTCGCACTGCGACGAGCTTGCTCTGCTTCCACACCCAGGGAAAGTGCTCCAGGGCCTCGCCGCCGAGCCGGCCCGTGTAGATGCCCTCCAGCGCGCCGCGCTGCTCATCGGAGGCCCGCGCGTCGAGGTACAGCACCCACGTCCACGGCGAGCCCCGCTCGTCGTCGCTGTAGCAGGACGCGATTGCGACCGGGAGACCGGAGAGATCGACATCGCCAGCCGCTCCTTGCTCGATGAGCCACGACAGTACTCCCATGCACACGCCATACGTGGAACGCCCACCTGGCGCGCCATCGATCTGCCGGCAGGGGCAGATCGCGTCGCAGTTGCACGACTCGAAGTAGGTGCCACGGATGCGCCAGCTCATCAGTTCAGCCATGCGGTGCGGGATCGAGCGGTGGCGAACGCTACCTTGCGCAGGCGGGCTCCAGCACGCCCCCAGGCGGCGAGCCGGTTATGGTGCGCGACTACGTGAAGAAGCACGTATTGATCCTTGGGGCCGGCTTCGCGGGCCTGGAGCTGGCGGCGAGACTGTCCGACTCGCTTGCCGATGCAGTGAGCGTCACGCTGCTCGACAAGAACGACTCGTTCCATTTCGGCTTCTCGAAGCTGGATGTCCTGCTGGGGCGGCGAACGAAACACGACGTCCTGATGCGTTACGGCGACATCTCCAAGGAGGGCGTCGAGTTCCGGCAGGAGAGCGTCACCACGATCGACCCGGAGAATCGCCGCGTGACCACGGACAAGGACTCCTATGAGGCCGACGTCCTGGTCGTCGCTCTGGGGGCGGAGTACGACCTCGCGGCCACGCCGGGCTTCGAGGAAGGCGGCTTCGAGTACTACTCGCTCGCCGGAGCCGAGCGCTTGCGCGAGGCCCTCGGCGAGTTCGATTCCGGCACGATCATGATCGGCGTGCTGGGTCACCCGTTCAAGTGCCCGCCTGCGCCGTTCGAGGGGGCCTTCCTGCTGCACGATCGGTTCGTGCAGCGGGGGATCAGAGACTCGGTGAAGATCCGCATGACGTTCCCCATGGCGGCACCTGTTTCGGTGACCAAAGAGGTCTCGCAGATGTTCGTTCGGGCGCTCGATGAGCGAGGAATCGAGTATGCGCCCCAACAGCGTGTCGCCAGGCTGGACGTGGGCGAGCGCAAGGCGGAGCTCGCGAGCGGCGAGAGCGTGCCGTATGACCTATTCATCGGGATACCCGTCCACCGAGTGCCCGAGGTGGTGGCGAGCTCCGGGCTCGCGGTCGACGGCTGGGTGGCGGTCGACCACGCCAACCTCGCGACCCGCTTTCCGGATGTGTACGCGCTGGGTGACGTCGCCGGCTTGCCGACTGCAAAGGCGGGCGTGTTCGCCGAGGCTGCGGCCCGCGTCGTTGCCCAGGACATCGCCGCGCGCCTGGGCGGCGGTGAGCCTCCACCCCCGTACGAAGGCGCCGGTAACTGCTACGTCGAGTTCGGCGGAGGGCTGGTGGGAAAGGTCGAGGCCAACTTCCTCGGCGGGCCGCAACCGACGGCGCGCCTGATCGAGCCATCCAGCGAGCTCGCCGTGGAGAAGAAGGCGTTCGAGGCGACCCGAAAAGAGCGCTGGTTCGCGTCCTGATCCCGTGGGCTCGGCGAGCCCGGGGACAGCCCCCGCGCCCCACCTGAGCTTCGCCGCCTAGCCGCCAGATCGGAGTACCCTCTGGTGTTGCCATGTCGGGCACAGCGCGCGAGCGACTCGAGGGCTATCTGCGCGACCACGATGTCCGGGTCGAGCTGATCGAGCACGCCCACAGCGAGTCCGCTGCGGCCGAGGCTCGGGCTGCGCACCTCCCAGCCGAGCAGACCGCCAAGACCATCGTCCTGCAGACCCCTGCCGGCTACACGTTCGCGGTCATTCCGGCCTCAGACATGCTCGACCTCGGCAAGGCTGCGGCCGCGCTCGATGTGAGCCGCCATCAGCTGCGCCTGGCGACTGAGACCGACATGGCCGCCGACTTCCCAGACTATGAAGTCGGCGCGATCCCACCGATTGGACCCGATACCCCTGCCGAGGTGTTCGACATGCGCCTGCTCGCCTACCAGCACGTGCTCTGCGCCGCGGGCGACCACGAGCACTCGCTGCTGCTCGACCCCACGGACATCGTTCGCGTCAGCGCGGCGCAGACCGCGGACCTTCGCCAGGATTAGCGGCTGCGGCGAGGACTGCGCCGCCCCCTTCGACGCCCAAGCGCCTTCCCAGGCCAGCGCTCCTGTGCGCTCGCTGCGAGCGCGAGGGATCACCTTGTTTTGGTGACCATTGCTCGAGGTTTATGGTGAAAGACTGCGTTCACCACGCGGTTCCCAACCACGCTTCTCGTCCAGATTTGGGGTTTACCGCGAAATCTCAGGTTTGTAACTGAGGTTTACGGAGAAACTGTCGATTTATAGGCTTAAAACCTTGACCAGCGATCATGTTCGTGTCACTCTGAGCGACTGTTGGTCAAAGCGTGGAATCGGGGAGACGATGCAGGGAGACCGGAGGGAGTCTGAGACCGGAGGCGCGAGCGATGTCACGAGCGCTGCCGAGCTGGTGTGCCGTACCGTTCGAGCCATCGACGCCAATGGCATGAGGGAGATCGACGTGCTGCTGAGCGATCTCTTGTGCGCCGCTTGGCCGACTACCAGAGCACAGTCTCAATGACCGCGAGGGGGTAGAGGGAGCCTCCCCGATCGGGTGCAGGGTCTCGCCCAGTTGGGGCTGGGCGAGACTCCGCATCCTGGGGGGCTGCGGACGGCCGCGGAGCGTCTCTGTCCGGGACCGCCGTCAGCCGTCGAACTTGCGTGACCGCGCCCTAGGCGGCCGTGGCGCGCCCGTCAGGCGAGCGCCGGCGCCTCGGGCAGCCTTCTCAGTGCCTCCTCCATCTCCTGGGTAGAGAACTCCGGGTCATCGAGCTCGCCAGCCAGATAGGCATCGTAGGCCGAGAGGTCGAAGTGACCGTGGCCGCAGAGCCCGAACAGGATGACCCGCTCCTCGTCCGCCTCGCGCGCAGCCTCGGCCTCCTCGATCACGGCGCGGATTGCGTGGGCCGGCTCGGGCGCGGGGATGATGCCCTCGCTGCGGGCGAAGCGCACGGCGGCAGCAAATGTCTCGTTCTGGCGGTACGCGCGAGCCTCTATGACGCCCGCCCTCACCAGACCGCAGATCATCGGCGCGTCGCCGTGGTAGCGGAGGCCACCTGCGTGGACAGGCGGGGGCACGAAGTCGTGACCGAGGGTGAACATTGGCATCAACGGCGTCAGGCCAGCGGTATCGCCGAAGTCGTAGCGGTATGCGCCTCGGGTGAGCGTCGGACAGGCCGAGGGCTCGGCGGCCAGGAAGCGCATCTTCGCCTGCCCGCCTAGCACCCGTCGCACGAACGGGAACGCCAGCCCGGCGAAGTTCGAGCCCCCGCCCACGCACCCGATCACGACGTCAGGCACGTCACCCGCCATTTCCATCTGCGCGGCCGCCTCCTGGCCGATCACTGTCTGGTGAAGCAGGACGTGATTGAGCACCGAGCCGAGCGAGTAGTTGGTGTCCTCGCGCGAGGCCGCCACCTCGACGGCCTCCGATATGGCGATCCCGAGCGAGCCGGTGGAATGCGCCTGCTGGCCGCGCCCCGAACCCGTGAGCGTGCTCGGCGAGCGGTGCACGGTCGCGCCCCAGGTCTGCATCATCGAGCGTCGGTAGGGCTTCTGGTCATAGGAGGAGCCGACCATGAAGACCTCGCAGTCGAGCCCGAACAGAGAGCAGGCGAAGGCGAGGGCCGAGCCCCACTGGCCCGCTCCCGTCTCGGTCGTCAGGCGCTTGACCCCAGCGCGCGCGTTCTCGTACGCCTGGGCTACCGCCGTGTTCGGCTTGTGGGAGCCGGCGGGAGAGACCCCCTCGTACTTGTAGTAGATGCGCGCGGGCGTGCCCAGCTCGCGCTCTAGGCGCCGCGCGCGAAACAGCGGCGTGGGCCGCCACAGCTTGTACGCCTCGAGCACCTGCTCGGGGATCGCAACCTCGGGCTCGGAGGAGACCTCCTGTTCGATCAGTCCGATCGGGAAGATCGGCGTCAGGTCAGCCGGGCCGGCCGGCTCGAGCGTCTGCGGGTTGAGCGGAGGTAGCGGATCGCCCGGCAGGTCCACCAGGAGGTTGACCCAACGCTCGGGAATATCGCGCTCGGAGAGCAGGAACTTCACCGGCTCGCTCATGGCGGCTCCTTGTATAGGTCTTCCGCGCAGCCTACCGCCGGGACGCCCAGCTCAGAGCCCCCGCCCTGGCGCGCAAAAGCGGAAAGCCATCGCCGGGCCGTTCGCTCTCGAGCCCTTCCGCTCCCCTCTCCCGGACCGAAGTCCGCGTCAATTTTCGGTATTTGGCGTAAGTTTGGGGTTTAGCGCCCCTCCAAACCGGGAATTACCCGAACCACTTGCCGCGGGCGATAGGAGAAGGAGGACCGATGTCGAGGGAGATTGGAGCACGTATGCCGAGTGCTGGGCGGATGCGAGCTGGCGGTCGAGGTCGCGCGCCCAGGGCGCGTCGGCGCGCGGGCCTTGGAGTGGCCCTTGCGGCAATCTGCGGCGCCCTAGTGGGCGCGGCACCGGCGCAGGCCGGGGTTCAGCAGGAATACAAGGTCTTCTCGGACTGCCCGCTTAGTGCGATCGATCGCGAAGCCCACTGCATCGTCTCCACGGTTACGAGCGGCGAATTCGTGATCGGCTCGAAGGCCGTCCCGATCAACAGGACCGTCACGCTCCAAGGCGGCCTTGAAGGGACGACGCTCGTCCCAGCGGCCGATGGCAACACGCTGTCAAAAACCCCGCTGCAGCTTCCGGGCGGGCTCGCCGGGATCGAACTCCTCCCGCCGCTTACCGAAGTGACGGCCACAGCCGAACTTGCCGGACCAGTCAGCGTGAGCATCCCCAACACGCTCGCCGCGACGGGAACCGCCGTCTCGCTGCCGCTGACCGTCAAACTCGATAACCCCGTGCTGGGGGGGAGCTGCGTGATCGGATCGGCGTCCGAACCGATCCACCTGAACTTGACGACCGGCACGACGAGCCCGCCTCCGCCCAACCAGCCGATTAGCGGCAACGTCGGCACCCTGAACACGACAGCCGGCGCCGGGGGCATATCGACCCTCGAAGGCAACTCGCTCGTCGACAACGCGTTCGCGGCTCCGGGCGTGAACGGATGCGGCGCGCTTCCGCTGCTCATCGACCCGCTCGTCGATATCGACGCCGGCCTGCCGGCTGCGGCGGGACACAACACCGCGATCATGAACGGCACGGTGCTCGTAACCGAAGCGCGACTCGTCGCGGCCGAGGCAGCGCTTCCCGAACTCGGGCACTGCGCGCTGGCGCCGTTCGACAAGGTCGAACGGGAAAACCACTATCACGGCGGCTACGTCAACTCCAACTGCACAAGAGAAAGCCGCGGCGGCAAATTCGGCGAATTCGAATGGTTCGCGGGACCAAGGGCCAAACCCAAATTCAGCGTCGCCGAGGGCGTCACGACGCTCGAAACGGCATCGAAACGGAAGCTGACGTGCTCGAAAGCGACGGGGAGCGGCGAAACCACCGGCGCGAAAACCTCGACCCTGACGCTCAAGCTCGTCTCGTGCAAACTCCCGGCCAGCAAAGAAATCTGCCAGAGCGCGGGTGCCGCCGCGGGGGAAATCGTGGCTGGTCCGCTCGACGGACAGCTAGCTTTCATCGAGGATCAGTTCAAAGAAGGCATTGCGACGACCTTGGTGGGCCTGGACGTGAGCGGCCGGCCGTCGCTGCTGACGGCCGAATGCGGGCCGCAAAAAGTCCCGCTGTCGGTCACAGGTTCGGCCATAGGCCAGCTCACGCCGATCGATGAAATGTCCAAATCGTTCGTGCTTCAGTTCTCGCGGGCCGCAGGAGCACAGGTCCCCGAAAGCTTCGAAGAAGATCCTACGAGGCACTCGTTGTCGCTGAGCCTCGGATCAGGCGCGGCTGAAGCCGCCGGCCTGAGCGCCAAAGCCAAGCTCATCAACGAAGAAAAGATGGAGATAAAAGCTGAAGTCTGAGAAGCGACGCGGCCAAGCGCCGCGTCGCTTCTCAGCGCGGCCCGGCGCTACGGGATGGCGCTGGGCCGCGCATCGAGTTCGGCAAGCTGCTCGCGGTCGTCCCATGCGCGCAGCAGGAAAGCCTCGAGCGGCTCGAGGAAGCGCGCGTCGGTGCGCCAGCCCTTCGGCAGCTTGCCCGACTCGGCGTGCGTCCACGGCCACACGCCGAGCAGGTGGAGCAGTCGGCGCCCGCGGCGGCGGTATCTGTGGCGCACCTTCTTGGCCGTGGGCTCCTCGACGTCGTCCAGTCCAAGCACGGAGGCCGAGATCTCACGCAGAGGGTGTTCGCCGAGATCGGGTGCGACGGCTGCGGCGATGCAGCGCGTCCACTGCCCCCGCGGTCCAGTCTTGGCCAGGCCCTCGTCCACGCGCCAGGTGAAGGGGTCATACGCGGGAAGCCAGTCCGCCCGCGAGGCGGGGGCGAGCAGCTCGACCAAGCGGTCTACGTCCTTGTGCCTGAGCGGCGCTTCCCGAAACGTCAGCCTCTGCTCGAGTTCGTAGCGAAGCCAGTCGGGCACGGGAGGCTGAGGGTTGGTCAGCGGCAGCACGTAGCGCTCGTCGTACCCCCACAGCGCAAACTGCATCGCCGCGGCACCGGGTGGCGTGGCTTCGCGCAGGGTCTGCGCAAGCCCGCCCTCCGGGAGCGTGAGCTTTCGCTCCAGAAGCTCTGGGACGGTCGCGTCAGGTTCGATGCGGACCGTGGCCAGGCTGGCGTTCATGACATCCCAAATGCAACCCGACGGACCGGATGGACCGCGCGAGCGGTGGCGCGAGACGCCCGAGGGCAGCCCCGACGGCGTCAGCCGGCCGGCGCCAGGTCGCTGCCGGCCGCCGCAATCCCGGCGCCCGAATCGAGCGCCGCGAGCGGAGTGGCTTCGCGCTCGCGCTGCAACGCGAGCGCGAACGCCTCTACCACCCGCGGGTCGAACTGGCTGCCCGCGCAGTCGCGCAGCTCGGCCAGGGCCCGCTGGTCGTCGAGCCGCGGGGCATAGGGCCGAGCGCTGGTCATCGCATCAAACGCGTCGCACACCGCGATGATGCGAGAGCCGAGCGGGATCTCCTCACCGGCGAGCCCATCTGGGTAGCCGCTACCGTCCCAGCGCTCGTGCGAGGAGCGCACCAGCGCGGCCACCGGCGCCAGCGCCGGGGCCTCGCCGAGAATGCGCTCGCCGATGATCGTGTGGCGGCGCATGAACGCCCACTCGTCCGCGTCCAGCGCGCCTGGCTTGGCGAGGATCGCGTCCGGTATAGCCGCCTTGCCGACGTCGTGCAGTTCAGCCCCTCGCGCGAGCTCGTCGAGCTGCTCCGCCGTCAGGTCGAGACCGCGGCCGACCGCGAGCGCGAGCTGGCCGACGTGGTGGAGGTGGACGTGCAGGTCCGGCTGGCGCTCGCGCAGCAGCTGCATGAGTACGTCTCGCGCCTGATGGCGGGCCGAGCCCCGCCGGCCGCCCTTGTGCGCGTACATGCGGTCGTCCGCCAGCCGCAACGTCTGGGTCGCTGTGCGCGCCTCCCAAGGGATCGCGACCTGCCCGACCGAGGCGTCGACCATGAAGCCTTCGCCGCTGCTCGTAAGAGCGCTCGACGCCGCAGCCAGCAGCGCTGCCGCACGCGCCGGGTCAGCTGGGAGCAGCACGCAGAACTCGTCTCCGCCAAGCCGGTATGCGCTGCCGCGAGGGGCGATTGCGTCGGCGAGGCTGTGACCGAGGTGGCTCAGCATCATGTCGCCCGCCATGTGTCCGTAGGAGTCGTTGTAGTGCTTGAAGCCGTTGAGGTCGAACAGCGCGAGCACCGCCGGGTGCTCGGCGCTCGCGGCTGCGATCGCCCGCTCGAGGTCACTCATCAGCCGCCGGCGATTGCCAAGGCCGGTGAGCGCGTCGGTCACAGCGTCGCGGCGGGTCTCCTGGAGCAGCCGCAGGTTCTCGAGGAAGGTCCAGCCCGCGCGGATGATCACCAGCACGAGCGCGACGCCGGCGAGGATCAACCCGGCGGCGCCGATGCGGTTGAAGCCGCCATAGACGAGAAGGCCGAGCGCCGCGCAGGCGAACAGCCCGGGCACGACCAGCACTCGCATCCCTTCGAGACCGAGCGCGAGCTTGCGCTTGGGCACCTGCCAGGCGGCAAACGCCAGCATCACGGCCTGGGCCGGCCACAGCGTGTCGAGGATCGTGCCGACGACGTACGTGCCGGCGGCGCTCTGGTAGACATAGATCGTGTCGGCGACCGCGCCGAGAGCAAGGCCGGCGCCCAGCAACAGCCAGCCGCGACCGGGCCGCCAGCTCGACAGCGCGAACACACAGACGACGATCGCCAGCAGCAGCAGGTCGCCGATCGGATAGGCGAGGTTGGTCGCGACGGCGGCGGGATCGCCTTCGGTGGCGTCGATGATCGGCGAGAGCGCAAACCCGGCGGCGAGCGCGGTGGTCGCGGCGGCCGCGATCGCCCCATCGAGCCAGTTGCTGCGCAGGAAGTGCTTCGCGCGAGCGCGCACGAGCAGCACGAACCCGATGTACGCCATCGGGTAGTAGAGCAGGTAGAAGACGTCCGCCAGGGAGGGACTCGGGGGGTTGCCGCTGTCTCCGAACGCGATCGTGTAATAGATTTCCCCGACCGCGTTGAAGGTCAGGCCGGCGCCGAACAGGAGCCACGCCCAGCGATCCTCCGCGACCGCCACGCTGCGGAGCAGACACGCGGCCGCAGCCCCGGCGACGAGCCCGTCGTAGAGCCAGTCGTTGACGAACGTGTCGAGCCCCGCGCCACCGAGTCCGAACTGGACGTGCGCGGCGTGGAAGGCGAGCCCGATCAGTCCGGCAACGGCGGCCAGGCGCAGGAGTGCCGAGAAGCGGGCAGAGACGGCCATGCGAGCGCGATCACCTTCATATCGACACTCGCTTGGGTGACCATGAGGGCGTGCTGCGCTAGCGAGACGGTGCGCCCGAAACGAGGCAGCCGCGCTCAGCTCGCGTCGAGCGCCTGCTCCCTCAGGCGCCGGCGCGTGAGCGCGATCGCAGACCAGCCAGCGATCACGAGCACCGCGAGGGGGAGCAGCGCTGCTGCGGCCAGCACCACCACAGCTAGGGCGGCGTCGAGGATGCGGGCCGCGTCTTTGGCCGCGCCGCCTGGGGTGAGACTGCCCGAACTCGCTCCGCTCGATTCTTCAGGGGTGAGCGAGAGCGCGAGGCTCGTGTAGTCCACGCGCGCGTTGAGGGCACGCAGGCGGGCCTGCAGGCGTGCGATGTGCGCTTCGACCGCCCGCAGGCGCTCCTTCAGCGCCGCGAGGAGATCAGCGCTCGACGCCGCCGAGAGCTGCCTGAGCAGGCTCGCCCTCTCGGCGCGCAGGTCGCCGAGCGCCCGTCGCAGCACCCCGAGCTGGTCGCTCACGTCGTTCGTGGTGTCGGTCTCCGAGCGGACGTGTCCGAGGTGCGAGAGCGCAGCGATCGCCCCGCTGAGGCGAGCGCTCGGCAGGCGGACATCGAAGCTTGCCCCGCCCTGGCCCGAGCTGCCCGAGCTGCCCGAGCTGACGCTCGACTGGCGCACGTAGCCACCGAAGGCGCTGACGAGCGTGAAGACGCGTCCAGCGGTCGACTGGATCGAGCGCTGTGAGACGCCGACATCGAGCGTCGCCGTGCGTTCGATCGCTCGCAGCGTGACCGGGGGCGCGGCGAGGGCGCGGTCCGCGTTGCCTGGCGCCGTCGCCTGGGCTGGGCCGCGCTCGGCCGTCCCGAGCTGATCGGCGCGGCCAGGACCGGAGATGCTCGGCGCGAGCTCGGGCGAGCTGAGGGCGTGGAACTGGTGCTCCGAGCGCCCGCCTGAAAACGCAACCAGCGAAGCGACCACAGCCGCGGCGAGCACGGTGCCCGCCCCCAGCCCGGCCGCCAAGCGACGGCGCGCCACTCGCCACCGGGCCGCGCGCGCGTCGCGCCGCTTTCCAAGCAGTCGCGTCCCTCGCGCTCCGCGAGCTTGCGCGCCGGAGCGCTCTTCGCTCGCGGCGCTTCGGAACCCGCGCGCGGCGCGGGCGTCGAGCTCGCGTACGAAGCCGGCGCTCGGCAGCGGGCGCTCCTGGCACAGTGCGAGCGCGAGCTCTGCGAGCGCTGCGTGCTCGGGCGCGACCGGCTCACCGCCGATCGCAGCGTCCAGTGCCTCCAGCTCGCGCTGGGCCTCGGGAGTCAACTGTTGTGTGCCTCTACGCCTGCTCATCGCACGCCTTTCTCAGCTTCGTGATCGCCCGGTGCAGCAGCGTGCCGGCGTTTGACTCGCTGACGCCCAGCACGCGGGCGAGGTCGAGGTTGCTCAGCCCCCCGTGGAACTTCAACGCGATCAGCTCGCGCTCGCGCGGCGCCAGACGAGCAAGCGCCGCCTGCACCGCCGCCCGACGCACAGTTCGTTCGCTGTGATCATCGGCGGCGAGCCGCTCGGCCGCGAAGTCCTCCGCTAGAGGTGTCGTGCGCCTGCGCCGGCGAAGCTCATCGAGGGCGGCGTTTCGCGCGATGCCGAACAGCCACGCGCGTTCGCTGCCGCGTCGCGGATTGAACAGGCGACGCTTGCGAAAAGCGCGTTCGAACGCGAGCGCGGTCACTTCCTCGGCCGCGCTGTGATCGCCGAGCAGGGTAGCCAGGTACGCGTACAGGTCGTCGCGAGAGGCCCAGTAGAGTCGCTCGAGCCACTCGCCGGGGGAATCGGCACGCTGCGGAGCCGGGAGCGAGTAGGTCAAGGTGCCCGACACACATTAACTACGGAGATCCAGCCTAGCCATCACAGGACGACCCCGCGCAACGGGCAGCACGCGAGCCCGTCCGGCAGGCCGGCCGCAACCCTGCGGCGGGCAGCTGCGCTGGGCTCAGCGGCTCCGCACGCCCAGCAGCGCTCCCTCTACCTCCCTCAGCCGGTCCACGTCGCCGCGCATTCCCGCGACGGCGTCGTTGAAGAGGAATGCCTCGGCCAGGCGCACGATCGCGTAGCCGAGCGTCGAAGGATCGACTGGCGGGTCATAGGCGCCCCGCTGTACCTCCTTGGCTATCAGCTCGGTGATCATGGCGACGATCCGCGGCTGCACCGATCCCGCGCCGGAGGTGATCACGCGCAGTGCCGCGTCGCGCTCGTTTTCCACGAACTGACGCAGCGCCGGGGCGTCGGCCAGGCGACGGTTGAAGCGGTCGAAGGTGTCGAGCAGCGCCTCGCCGCCCTTCCCGCGCGCGCCCGCGCGCGCCTCCCGCAGGAGCGGCTCGGCCGCGCGCGCGATCACCTCGCCGATCAGCTCATCGCGCGAGCCGAACCAGCGGTAGATGGTCGTACGCCCAAGGCCCAGCTCGCTCGCGATCCCCTGAACGTCCACGCGCCTGCCGCGCAGGTAGCGGTGCATCGCAAGCGCAAGCACGTCCTCGCGACTCGCTGCCGCCGGCCGGCCACGGCGGGAGGGCCGCGCCGGCTCGCTCGTCGCGGCAGCCGGCTCGTTCGTGGCCGTAGATGTCCGCATCAGATAATTGCCGGTTTTTGGCACATATTGGCGCTTTGTATTTATACGTTAGCGGACAGCGTGGAGGGTCACTGAAGGAACCCCGGCGGCTACTCCTACCTGGCGACCGACACCAGCCCGCTGGGCTTCGACAAGCCCTAGTCAAAAGCTCACTCGTCGCGCCGGCGTATTCACCCTGCTCGAGGATCGATTTGCACTTGACCTGTTCGGCAGTGACGGTTTGAAAGATCGTTTCTCCTCCAGCCGTCACGAACCTGTTTTCACTGCTCCGGGTTCCCATTCGAAGGACCCTCCCGGTTTGGCACCCCCCGTGCACGTGGGCAGTTCGTGCTGGCCCGTCCCCGGCGCCACGCTCACGCAACCTACCCGGCTGTCGGGCCAAGTCAACGAACTAGACGAGTGTTTCCCAGGATCGTCACATCCGGCGGGCTAGGCTCCCGGCAGTTGGCGGTGCCGTAGCGAGGAGCGGACGGGAGACGAGCGTGGAGTTAAAGATCGTGGGAGCGGGACTGGGGCGCACCGGCACCAACTCCTTGAAGGTGGCGCTCGAGCAGCTGCTTGGGGATCCCTGCTACCACATGTACGAGGTCGCCGCTCATCCCGCCGACGCGGCCAGATGGCACGCGGCGGTGCGCGGAGAGCGGGTCGATTGGGACGCGCTGCTGGCGGGCTACGCTGCGACCGTGGACTGGCCCGCGAGCGCGTTCTGGCGCGAGCTGCTCGAGGCCAACCCGCGGGCGCTCGTGCTGCTCTCGACGCGCGAGCACGCCGAGCAGTGGTGGGAGAGCGCCGCGCGCACGATCATCCCGACCGTGAGCCAGCCGCTCCCCGTCGATGACCCCGACACGGCGGCGCGGCGCGGGATGATCCGCGACATGATGCGCATGCGTTTCACGCCCGACTGGCGTGAGCGCGACGGCGCGATCGCCGCCTACGAGCGCCACAACGCTCAGGTGCGCGCCACCGTGCCCGCCGCGCGCCTGATCGACTGGCGCCCCGGCGATGGCTGGGAGCCGATCTGCTCGGCCCTCGGCGTGCCGGTGCCCGACGAGCCGTTCCCGCATGTCAACACGACGGCGCAGTTTCACTCCAGGCAGGAGAAGGACGCCGAGCAGGGCGCCTCGTAACCCGCGGGCACGCGGACGAAGCGCGCGAGATGTGAAAGAGTCGCCTCGCACTGCAACCCGACGGAGAGGAGGCCGTGATGGCTGATGGCGTCTACCGAGTCACCGAGGTGATCGGCACGAGCGGCGAGTCGTGGGAGGCGGCGGCGCGCAACGCCGTCGAGACAGCAGCGAAGACCGTGCGCGATCTGCGCATTGCCGAGGTGCTCAGGCAGGACGTCGTGATCGAGGACGGCTCGATCTCGAGCTACCGCGTGCGCCTGCACATCTCCTTCAAGTACGAGGCCGGCGACTGACCGGGGTCGGGTAGCGGGCGCCCCTAAGCCAACTGCTCGCGCAGCGCCCCACAGGCCTGATCCAGCGCCTCGCGCAGCTGCGCGAGCTGCTGCTCGCCTATCGGCGGATCCTCCGCCCGCGTTCGTTCCAGGCGCGCGCACGCGTCCCTGAGCCGGATCGCACCGAGCGTCGCGCTCGAGCCTCGCAGCAGCTGCGCAGTGCGCCGCAGCGCGGCGGCGTCCTTGCGCGCGAACGCGCTTTCGATATCCACCAGGTACCTGGGCAGGGAGGCTTCGAACTCCTCCAGCAGGTGCCTGCACATGCTCGGCGTGAGCGTTCCCTTCAGCTGCGCGACGATCGCCTCATCGAGGACGTCGCCAGCTCCGTTTCGCGCCGCGCCATCCTGCCCCGCAAACGGCGCTGTGAGCCCGGCCGGCGCCTGCGCCAGATCGTGCTGCGCGCCGCCTGGCCCGGCGTTCAGCGGGGTGCGCACCTGTGCGAGCGCAGCGGTGAACCAGAAGACGCTGCCGCCTCCCTCGCGCGGCTCCACGCCGATCTCTCCGCCCATGCGCTGCACCAGCTCGCGCGAGATCGCCAGCCCAAGGCCGCTGCCGGCGAAGTCGCGGGCTCCAGGCTGCCCCGTGGCGTGCCCCTGCCCCGCGGCGTGCCCAGGCTCGCCCGCGCACCCGAGCAGCCGCCTCGCCTGCTCGTCGTCGATTCCAGGACCTGTGTCTGAGACCGTGAAGCGCAGGCGCCGTCCCTCGGCGCGTGAAACGCCCACGATCACCTCTCCGCTCCTGGTGAACTTGACCGCGTTTGAGAGCAGGTTCCAGAGCACCTGACGCAGGCGGACGCGGTCCCCGTTGACGATCCGTGGCACATCGGGCTGGACCACCTGCGCCAGTGAAAGACCCTTGCGCTCTGCCTCAGCGGCGAGCATCGCGCACGCCTCCTCGACCGCAGCGCGCGGGTCGAAGTCGACGGGATCGAGCGGCAACCGCCCGGCGTCGACCCTGGAGACGTCGAGGACGTCCGTGACCAGGGCCAGGAGCTCGCGGGCGGACGCGGCGAGCGCATCAGCATGCTCGCGCTGCGCGGGATCGAGCCCGCTGCGGCGCAGCTGCTCGGCCATCGCGATGATGCTGTTCAGCGGCGTGCGGATCTCTTGGCTGAGGCCGGCCGCCAGCTGGGACTTCTGGCGCAGGACCTCCGCCTCGCTGGCACGTGCCAGCTCCGCCGCCGCACGCTCGCGCTCGCCGGCGTCGGCGATCGAGCTCGAGAGCAGCGCGCGGAATGTCGCCTCCGAGCCGGTGATCATGTGCGCGTCTTCGCCTCCTGCAGCCTCGCTCGCCGCCGCGCGCGTCCTGCGGTCGGCGACTCGCTCTTCCATCTTGAGGGAGCAGACTGCGCGCCCGCCCGCGCCTGGACGAATGCATCAGGGGCAAAACGCCGTGGCGAGTGCGCTTCGCGCGAGCTCATCGCGCGGTCCCGTTTGCGCCCGAGCGCTCGCCGCGACGCTCGGCGTCAGCGACCTGCGACTCGCGCTCCGCGAAAGACTTGCGGAGGTGCTCGGATTCGATGTAAGAGGAGGCAGACACGGTCCTCTTCCTTCACCTATCGTCAGGGTGCAGTCGAAATGAAGCCTTGAAGCGCTGCGCGCGCTTACTCGACCCGCGCACGCGCGGGGGCGCGCAGCAGCGCAAGTGCGCGTGAGAGTGGCGCTGTGCGCGGCGCTAACGCGCGCGCCCGGCTGGGTGGGGTGAGGTATCGTTGCCTCAATCCCAGGGGAGGTAGACATGTACGACTACGTGATTGTCGGGGCCGGCTCGGCCGGGTGCGTGCTGGCCGCGCGTCTCAGCGAAGACCCCGATATCAATGTGCTGCTGCTCGAGGCAGGACCGCCCGACACTAACGAAAACATCCACGTGCCGCTCGGCTACCTGCAGCTCGCGCGCACCGAGGTCGACTGGGACTACTGCTCGGCGCCCGAACCACAGTGCGACTTCCGGCGTATCCCGCTCCCGCGCGGCAAAGTGCTCGGCGGATCTTCGTCGATCAACGCGATGGTCTACATCCGCGGCAACCCGCTCGACTACGACGGCTGGGGCGTGGCGGGCTGGTCGTGGGGCGACCTCTTCCCCTACTTCCTGAAGGCCGAGGACAACGAGCGCGGGGCCTCGCGCTGGCACGGCGTCGGCGGGCCGCTGCCCGTCAGCGAGAACCGCTCGCGCAACCGCATCGCCCAGGCCTTCGTCGACGCGGGCCAGCAGGCCGGCCTGGCTCGCAACGAGGACTTCAATGGCGAGGCACAGGACGGCGTGGGGATCTACCAGGTCACGCAGCGCGGCGGACAGCGCGCGAGCGCCGCCGTCGCCTACCTGCACCCGGCGATGGAGCGAGCCAACCTCACCGTGAAGCCCTATATGCACGTGCAGCGCGTGCTTTTCGAGGGGACGCGCGCGGTCGGGGTGGAGGCGCAGCAACTCGGCGAGACGCAACAGCTGCGCGCTGCGCGCGAGGTGATCCTGTGCGGCGGCGCCTACAACTCGCCGCAGCTTCTCATGCTCTCGGGCGTGGGCCCCGCCGAACACCTGCAGATGCGCGAAATCGAGGTGCTGCTCGACCGCCCGTCGGTGGGCGAGAACCTCTCCGACCACCCAGGCTCATACCTCGTGTACACGACGGACGAACCGCACAGCCTGCTGCTCGCACTCGAGCCACCGGCGCTAGAAGAGTACGAAGCCACGCAGACCGGGCCGTTCGCCTCGAACCTCGCCGAGTCCGGCGGCTTCGCGCGCGTGGACGCTGGCGCGCCCGCTCCCGACACGCAGTTCCACGTCGCCGGCCTGCAGATCGTCGACGAGGGCATGACCGATCCCGTGGAACACGGCGTGTGGGCCTCCCCCTGCCTGCTCACCCCGCGCTCGCGCGGGTCGGTGCAGCTGGCCTCGAATGACCCAAGCGCGAAGCCGATCGTCCACAACGGTCTCTACTCCGAGCCGGAGGACATGCGCCGCATGATCGACGGCCTGCGCCTGACGCTCGAGATCTGCGGCCAGCCCGCGATGAAGCTCTACTGCGCGGAGCCCTTCACGACCCCCGAAGGAGACTCCGATGAGGCCCTGCGCGCTCACGTCGCGCGCACGACCTACCTCGTCTACCACCCCGTGGGCACCTGCCGCATGGGCGAGGACGCGGACGCCGTCGTCGATGAGCAGCTGCGCGTCAACGGCCTCGAGGGTCTGCGCGTGGTCGACGCGTCGGTGATGCCGACCGTGCCGCGCGGCAACACCAACGCCCCCACGATCGCCGTCGCCGAGCGCGCAGCAGATCTGATCCGCGGGGCCAAGCCGCTGTCCGCCGAGCGCGCGGACGAGGCCCCCTCAGAGCCCGTCGCCGCATAGGCAGCTTCGCACGCTCGCGCGCCGGCGCGACCAGCCCGCCCAGGACCGAGTCTGCGGCGCCGCGCGCGGGGGTCCTTCTACGTCTACGGCGCCGCTGCGGCCGCCGCGGGCGGCATCGGCAGGATGCGATCGATCATCCCGCCGGCCGGGCGAGCGGCGATCTCATCGCGCAGGTCGTGCCGGTAGGAGATCAGCGCGATGCTCGGCGCGATCATGAAGTCCGCGGCGTTGAGCTCGGCACCGTTGAGCACGCCGTCCGCGATCCACGCGTCGACGCGGTCGAGCATGCCGGGCAGCTCTGCCAGCAGCTTGCGCTCGGTGTTGGGGTTGGCTCGAAAGGCGAGGCGTGCGGCAACGTGGCCGTGAACCGTGCGAAGCGCGCGGTGGTGCGAGAGCAGCGCGCCGAGCCGGCCGCTACCGCCGCGGTCATAAATCTCGGCCGTGTCGCGCGCGGCCGCGGCGAGCGCGATCCGCCGCGCGGCCATCTGCAGGACCTCGTCGCCCCAGCGCTCGGCCTCCTCCACAGCCGCTCGGCGCTCGGGGTCGGACGGAAACAGCGGCGGCTGCGGCTGGATGCGATCGAGGAAGCGGGCGATGGCTCGGTTGGTCTGGACGCGCTCTGCGCCCAAGCGCAGCGCGGGCACGGTTCCCATGCGGTCGATCAGCGCGAGCGAGCGGTGGGTGCGGCCATCGACGGATCTGATCGGTTGCTTGTTGCCCGGGAAGCCGAGCAGGCGAACGATGAACGGGTGCACGCCGGTGACCAGCTCCACAACGCGGTAGGGGATGCGCTTGTGCTCGAGCATCAGCATCCCCGCACGGCACGCGTGCGAGCCGGGGATCACGTACACAGTGGCCTCGGCGCCTGCGCCGCCAACCGCGCCGCGAACGCTCGTGCCCGCGCTCACGTCGTCCACCTCTCCCGCGTTCGTCCGCGCAGCGCCCATCATGCCTCGAGCATCACGGTCACGGGGCCGTCGTTGACGAGCTCGACCTCCATATAGGCGCCAAAGCGCCCGCGCTGCGCCTGCACGCGCTCGCAGAAGCGCTCGTAGAGCGGCTCGGCGTGCTCCGGCGGCGCGGCCGCGACGAAGCTCGGGCGGTTTCCGCGCGAGGTGTCCGCGCAGAGCGTGAACTGGCTCACGCAAAGGACTTCGCGGTCGCCGAGCGCCTCGTTCATGCGCCCGTCGGCGTCTGGGAACACGCGCAGGGCGCGCACCTTGGCGGCGAGGCGGTCGACGACCGCCGCGTCGTCCGCGCGCGCGATGCCGAGGAGCACGAGCAGGCCGGGGCCGATCGCCGAGATGCGCTCGCCCTCCACGCTTACGGCCGCGCGGGTGACCCTCTGCACGAGCGCACGCACGGACCCGCTCAGGCGGCGAGCACGCGCTCGCCGGCCGCGGCATCGAGCGCGTATGCGCCCGGCGTCCAGCGCGCGGTGCGGCGTCGGTAGGAGCTCCACAGCCATGGCCACTGGTTGGGGTCGTTGCCGTTCTCGTCGACGTACCAGTTCGTGCAGCCGCTGTGCCAGACCGTGCCGGCGAGCGCCTCACGCAGTTCGCGGTCGAAGCTCTCCGCGGTCTGGCGGCGCAGCTCGATGCGTCGCGCGCGTGCCGCTCGCAGCTGAGCGAGCGCCGCGATCACGTGGTTGGCGCCGGCCTCGATCGTGTAGATGACCGACCCCGTGCCGCCGTTCGTGTTGGGGCCATAGAGCAGGAACATGTTAGGAAACTCCGGCACGCTCATGCCCAGGTAGGCGCGCGGCACATCAGCCCACGCGTCGGCGAGCGTGCGCCCCGCGGCGCCCGTGATCTGCATCGGCGCGACGAAGCCGTGGGTCTTGAATCCCGTGGCCAGCACGAGCACGTCGGCGGGACGCTCTGAGCCGTCGCGCAGGCGTATACCTGCAGTCGTAACCGCGTCGATCGCCTCGGTGATGAGCTCGACGTTGGGCTGCGTGAGCGTCGGGTACCAGTCGTCGGTGAGCATCAGGCGCTTGCAGCCGACCTCGTCGGTCGGCGTCACCTTCGCGCGCAGGCCCGGATCGCTGATCGCGCGCTCTATCTGGCGGCGCGCGAGCGCGCGGAAGGGCGCGAGCATCCACCGCTGGCGCGTCATGCCGATCGCACCCACCTCCATGAACGCGAAGATCGCCGCGCGGTCGAGGCGCTGCAGGAGCGGAAAGCGCGCGAAGGCGCGCTTGGCCCGCTCCGAATATTCGAAGTCCATCTTCGGGATCGTCCAGCCGGGCGAGCGCTGGTAGACGTCGAGCTGGGCCACGATCGGCTGGATCGCCGGAACCGTCTGGATCGCGCTGCACCCGGTCCCGATCACCGCCACGCGCTTGCCGGCCAACTCCACGTCGTGGCGCCAGCGGGCGGTGTGAAAAGCCGGGCCTGCGAAGCTCTCGAGGCCCGGGATGGCCGGGATCTTCGGCACCGACAGCTGGCCGCAAGCGGTGATCAGGATCTCGGCCTCGTGCACCCCGGCGCTCGTCTGAAGCTGCCAGCGACCTCGCTCCTCATCCCACTGCGCCGAGGTCACCTCCGTGCCGGTGCGGACGCGCTCGAGCACGCCGTGGCGGCGCGCGACGTCCTCGAGGTAGCGCTGGATCTCCGCCTGCGGGGCGTAGCGGCGAGACCAGCGCGGGTTGGGAGCGAACGAGAACTCGTACAGGTGCGAGGGCACGTCGCAGGCGGCGCCGGGATAGGTGTTGTGCGTCCATACGCCGCCCACCCGCTCGCCTCGCTCGAACACAGTGACGTCGCCGTGGCCTGCCCTGCGCAGCATGACCGCCGCGCCCACGCCGCCAAATCCGCCGCCGACGATCGCGATCGAGAGAGATTGGCCGGGCGCGCGGCCGTTGCCGCGTGGATCAGCGCTCACACGCTGGACACTACTACCCGCCGCCAGCTCGCTCGGCCGCCTCAGCGCCGAATGCCGCGCCGATTTCCTCCCGCTGGGCGGCGGGGATCCCTCGTCCTCAAGCGTCGGGCGCGCCGATGCCCGCGCGCAGCGTCGCCTCGAAGTCCGACTTGGCGATCGGGCCGATGCACGGTGAGGTGGCCCCCGCGGAGCGGTAGCGCTCGACTCCGGCGAGCACCGCGTCGCGGTCGCCGACGGCTGTCAGCCGCTCGATGAACTCGTCCGAGATCGCTGCCCGCATGGCCTCCAGGTTTCCGCCGACGGCGTCATAGGCCTCGATGTCAGCGCCGAAGCCCGTGCGCTCGATCATCGCCCTGTAGAAGGGCAGCCCGAAGTACGGGATGAGATCCCTGCGCATCGTCCCATAGGCATCCTCGCCGTCGCCGACGAGGGCGGCTGGCACCGCGGGCGCCACGTCGAACCCCTCGAGCGGCAGCCCGGCACGCTCGCGCCCCGCGGTGACCTCGGGGATCACGACGTCGCGGATGTAGCTCGGAATACACAGCCACAGCAGCACGCCGTCGGCAATCTCGCCGGCGAGGCGCAGCATCGCCGGCGAGAGGGCGGCGATGTAGATCGGCGTCGACGGGCGCGGGTCGAGGCCCACGAGGTGAAAGCCGGTCCGCCACTTCTCAGCGGCCGGCGGGTCCTCGCCGCGAAGTACCGCCCTCACGATGGAGACGTACTCGCGCATCTCAGCTACCGGACGATCGATCGCCTGCCCGTACCACCCCTCGACGACCGGGCGATGCGAAACCCCCAGTCCGAGCGTGACGCGGCCGCCGGAGAGCTCGTCGATCGTGGCCGCGGTCTGCGCCATCGTCGCCGGCGTGCGCGTGTAGATGGGCACCACGCCCGTTCCCACGCGGATGCGACTGGTCGCGAGCGCGTATGCGGTGATGACCGTAAGCGACTCACGCCCGGCGATGTGCGTGACGTAGACGGACTCGTAGCCGAGCGACTCGGCGAGCTTGACGCGCTCGATCGCCTCCTCGAGTGAACGCCCGGTCGAGATGAAACAGCCCGTCGCCACCGCGGGAGCATATGCAAACCCACTGCGCGGCCACCGGGAGCGGCCGCGGCAGGCGGGAGTCGCTCAGTGCCCGGATGCGGAGAAGTGCATGTAGTCCTTCGTCGAGCCGCTCCAGCTTCCGCCCCAGCCCCATCCGATCGAGCCAAAGGCGCGGATGACGCCAGGCGTGACCATCCCGGGCCTGTGCCGCGAGCGGTCGAAATAGGGCCGGCTCGCGCGATCGCGGCTCTGGCCGCAGCCTACGTAGGGGTTCTCTACCGGGTTCAGATCCACCGCCTCGCCGTATGCGTGCTCCGACCACGTGCCCGTGCCGCGTCCGCCGACGCACGGCGAGGGCACCGCCTGCCTGCATTCGAAGGAGGCGCTGACGTCGCCGTCGGCGGGGCGAGCCTGCTTCGGGCCGTACGCATCAGCGATGCTCATGTGGCGGATCGGGAAGCCGATTCGATACAGCTGGCGGAACACGAGCGCGAGCGGCGCGGCCGCTGAGCGCCTTACGACCAGCTGGCCGGTATAGGCGCGCCCGTCGAAGCCGCGATAGGAGACCGTGAGCAGGCGCAGGCCCGACAGCGGCACGGGGCAGCCGGAATGCCACGCCGTCTGCTTCACCTCGGCCCGCACCGCAGCGGGCAGCGGCTGGATCGACGAGTGAAACGGGCTCACCGCGAGCGCCAGGAGCAAAGCGAGGAAAGGGTGAGTCAAGGCGAGCTCCGAGCTGTCTCGTGAGGGCGTTGGCGCGTCACGTCGGACGCATTGTCGCAGCGCGTCGCTGCCCGAGCTGGCGCTGGACAGCGAACGCGCCTGAGCGCGCCTCCCCGTGGCGCGCTAGCGCGCTGGCCGCGTCTCGAGCCCCACCCGGCGGCGTACGAAGCCGCGCAGGAAGACGCGGTAGGCGACGTCTGCAAATCCCACGATGCAGATTCGCTTGACCGTGCGCGCACTCATGGGCCTCAGCGCTTCCCTCCCACGACGAGAAGCCTGACGCGGAAGCCCTCTCGCTCGAGCTGCTGCGCGCGCCGTTCCAGACGCCCGCGGCTGACGCTCTGCAACTTCTTGTCGGGGTAGTAAGCCGACCCCCGATACACCCGTAGTAGATAGCGTGTCATTGCTGTTCCACCTCATGTGCATTTCGTTGCATGACCATGGTCGGTCCGGGGACGCGCGAGCTGTACTGGACCTTGGGCCTGTTCGCGTTGGACCTTGGTCTAGGTGGGGCCGTCTCTTGGGCTCAAATATCGGCTCAAACCTGCGCATTCCATAAGCCCCGGCCCCCTGCATTGCAAGCGCGCCGGAACCGGCCCGCCGGTGCTGTTCATCCACGGAAGCGTCGTCGGCGCCGATCGGACCTGGCGCCACCAGCTCGAGCTCGCCTCCCGCTGGACCCTGCTGCTCCCCGATCGCCCGGGCTTCGGGGCCAGCGCCCCGCTCGCCCGCGGGGACTTCGAGACCGAGGCGCCGCTGTTCGCCGAGCTGCTGGGCGAAGGCGCGCACCTGGTCGGACACTCCTACGGGGCCGTGATCGCGCTGCACGCGGCCGCGCTGCGCCCGCACGCGGTGCGCTCGCTGACGGTGTCCGAGCCGGGCTGCATGCGGGTCGCGGCGGGCAACCCGGTCGTCGATCAGCAGATCGCGGGCGGAGAGCTGCTGTACGCGCGCGCCAGCGAGCTCTCTCCGCTCGAGTTCCTGCGCGCGTTCCGCGGCGGCGTGGGCTCCACGCACCACACGCCCGATCAGCTCGAGGGCGAGCTGGCCCGCGGTGCCGCGCTGCTCGCGCGTGAACGACCGCCGTGGGAGTCCGAGCCCCCGCTCGCCGCGCTGCGCGACGCGCCGTTCGCAAAGCTGGTCATCTCCGGCGGGCACTCACCGGTGTTCGAGGCCGTGTGCGATGCCGTCGCCGAACGCATGCGGGCCCGAAGGGAGGTGATCGCGGGGCGCGGCCACACGATCCCGCTCACGGGCGCGCCGTACAACGAGTGCCTCGAGGGTTTCTTGACGGAGGCGGAGGGGGAGCAGGAATCACCTTAAGCGTCAACCTGCCCCGTTACTCGGCCGCTACGCTTGCGCTGGGATCGATTTGCGAAATCTTGTAGTCGCAGTCGGCGAGGACATCAGTGGAGGCGCTCGAGATTCGGGCCCTGTGCCTGCATGATCTCTCGAGTGCTTCAGCTAGCCCCTTGATGCTCACCGCCGCTCCGACGATTTCCGTCCTCATCGCAGCGCGCAATTGCGAGCAAACAATCGAGCGGGCGATGCGAAGCGCGCTTGACCAGAGCAGTCGCGCCGACGAGGTGATCGTCGTTGACGACATGTCGGCCGATCAAACCGTCAACCGTGTTCTGTCGCTGGTGAGCGACCGAGTCCTCTTAGTTCATGGCGAGGGCCGAGGGGTTTCCGCCGCGCGTAACGCAGGGATCGCTCGGGCGAGTGGCGAGTGGATTGCTTTCCTTGACGGCGATGACTACTGGCGACCTGAATTCTTGCAGCTCGCGCGACTAAGGATCCGCGAAGCTGCCGGAGCGGTCGCATGCTTCGCAGCCGCAGTTCCAGTTAATGACTTAGGCCAGATTATCGGTCGCCACGACGTCCGAGAGCTCGTGACGCTCGAGGACCTCGTGTCGGGGCGCATTGTTCCCAGTACATGCGCAACGCTCGTGCGTCGCGACGCTCTGCTTGAGTGCGGCGGCTTCTTTGAAGGGTTCAGGCGTAAGGCGGGGGTGGAGGATCTCGACCTGTGGTGGCGAGTCGCAGCGCTGGGTGCTTGCGTTGGAGTCAAGAAGCCGGCAGCGGTCTACGTCGTCCATGACGGCCGCGACCGGGAGCGAACCGTGCACGCACTCAAGGACTTGGAGAGTGACCGGGAGTTGGTCATTGACCGCTTCGCCGCGACCGGCGCTCCGCAGGCCCTCGTGCGGAGGGCCCGCGCGATCATGCGCGCTCGCACTGCGCGCTACTGGCTGCGAGCGGACAGACCAGCGCACGCGCGAACCGCGGCGCGATCATCCCTCCGGGCAAGACCAACGCTTGAGGGCCTGGTGACGCTCGCAGTAAGTTGCCTTCCGCGCCAAATCCGGCGGGCGATCGTGAGCGTAAGACGACGAGGACGCGCGCGACCCACCGGGCGGATGTGAGCTAGTGGCATCCTCGAGCCCACGCCGCCGAATGCTCCACGGGTTCGGATGGTCTACCGCATTCCTGCTCGTCACACGCGCAAGCACGATCGCTGCGGTGCCCATCGTGCTGCACAGCATAGGGGCCGACCTCTACGCCGTGTGGGTGCTCGCAGGGGCCTTGGTCATGATCCAAAGCCTCTTCGATCTTGGCGTGGCGTCGGCGCTTGTCCGCTACGTCGCACAAATGGCCGCTGCCCCCGAGGGCGCCCGTTCGGCCGTGATTGTCGTCGCACGCAGAGCGATGATTTTTTACATCGGCCTGTCAGCCGCCGTTTTCTTCCCAGTCTGGTTCGACGCCCGATCGTTAGCGGAATTGGTGCACTCCCTGAAGCCAACCGAGGTCGGCTCTGCGGTTGTAATCGTACGGTGGTCGGTCGTGGCGTTTGTGCTAACGAACGTCACACTCGTTGCAGCTTCAGTCTTACAGGGCGTCGATCGCGTCGGTGCGGCTTATCGGGATCAGACGATCGGGTGGTTGAGCTATCTGCCGCTGCTGATAGTCGGCATCAGCGTGAGTTCTTCGGCGCAAGCAGTGGGGGCGGCGTGGGTGGGCGCCTACACGCTTCAGCTCCTGCTCCTAGGCCGATCGCTGAGATCTGGACTTCGCTCTGTGCGCCAAGGCATGGTTCCCGTGCCTCGACTCCGCGAGATGTTCTCGTTCGGAGCCCGCTGGCAGGTCTCGGCGCTAGCCGACTTTGCGACCTTCCAGCTGCCGCGCTTTGTTGCAGGCTTTACGTTGGCCAGTGGTGATGTCGTCGAGCTCGACGTCGCAATCCGGGCGGCTCAGTTTGTCGTCGCCCCGCTCTTTGCGTTCTACCCAACTGTACTTCCCAGGGCAGCGTCGCTACTGGCGCGCGGAGGCGCTCCGGCACTGCGCAACTTCTTGCAGCCCCTTTACGCGGTAGGCCTGACGCTTGTAGTCGCTGGCACGTGCATGGCGGCGCCGATCGAGGTTCCAGCGCTAGCTGTCTGGACTGGCCGGTCAGTTGACGGGTTCAGCCCGCTTGTTGCCGCGCTCGTTTTGATCGGCACCGCGGCTCATGCGTCGACTGGACTGCTGACGTCGGCCCGCCTCGCGCGCGGCGAGGCGAATCCGGTGCTCGTGTACAAGGGCCGCCAGCTCTTACTGGCGCTCGCCCTGCTCGCTATCGCCGGACCTATCGGCCTCGCTGCGGTCGCCACTGCGATGTGCGTAGCACTTTTGCTTCCGGCAATGACGTTCAATCGCCGTGCCGTCCGGGACCTTGGTCTGAGCGGTGCAGTCGCGACAACCCGGATCCGCGTTATCGTCGCGGCTCTTGCCGCTGTGCAAATCACGGTTCCCACCGTGCTCGTAATAACGGTCGGATCGGCGATCCCGTCTTGGCAGCTCCTGGGCCTTGTCGGCGCAGCAGCGCTCGCTTGCCTGGCATGCGAGGGATCGCTGCTGATAGGCAGCAATCGTGCTCGGCTCTACTGGTCGGACGTGCGCACGGCGGACGCGATCACGGGTAAACCACCTATGGCCGACCACTTCTCTAGGAAGTAACGCTTGTTGCGCCGCGAAATGCTCTTGATCGTCTCGCTTCGTCCGTTGTACCTGATGCGCCTCCACGGTCGAGCGCTTGAGATAGTGAACTCGTGCACCACGTCAACGCCAGCGACGGCGTAGCATCGGAGCCCGAGTCGCCGCACGCCGGTGCAGTAGTCAACCTCCTCGAAACCGCAGGGCGCATACGCCTCGTCGAAGCCGCCCACGTCATCAAATACCCGCCTCGGAGTGACCAGGAGAAACCCCGATATGACCTCGCACTCAGATCGTGAGCCAGGAGCAAGGCCCTTGAGATCCAGATAAGAGAGATGCTGAGCCCGGGCGATGTCCCACCGGGTGCCGACAGGACCTACCACCCCGGCTGTCGGATCACGCGTGAGGGCGTCATAGAGAAGACGCAGAGAGCCAGGTCCCAGCAGCACGTCGTCGTTGACTATGCACAAGACAGATGCTCGTGCCGCGCGCGACGCGGCGTTCCATGCCACGGGAACACCGCGGTTGCACTCGAAGACGACCACGCTCGCGTCTTCAGGAACGTCAGCATCATCAGGCGGCACCCCGTTTAGCGCGACGACTAGCTCTGCGGTCAGTCCCCCCAGCGCCGCGGTCAGGCTCGCCGCGAGCGACCTCAGGTTAGGAGGACCGTGCCGCTTGTAAACAGCAACGCACACGGAGATATCCGGACCCTCCGGCTGATTAGCGATGCCGCGGTCGTGCACCGGGAGAGATCAAGACTCGGTTAGCGCTCCAATCTGCGAGCCCATCGCCGCCCGTAAAGCGTGCGACTCGTCGCGCGGCGCTCATTCGCGCGCCGCCAGGGCGTGAACATATCATCCCAGAATGCACGCCTACAGACGGAGTAATTTGGTGCCCAGCAACGAGATGCCACGCTCGACGGCGGAGTTCCTGCCCAGCTTTGAGGATTAGCTGGCTGACATACCTTGACCCATTTGTGTTCTCCGGAGGTGGAGAGCTGCACAACCGTCTCTTGATCGAAGTCGGGCGACGGCGCAACCACGACATTACGGTCGCACCGTGGCTCAGGCGTCGCCCCCAACGTTTGATGCGCCGAAGCCGACTCGCCCGGCGATTGGAGGTTGATTGGGATGCCGAGTGGTTTGTGCTTGCCAACATCAGAAATCACGGGCTCCGACGGGATCGCTTTCCCGCCGCAGTCGTTGAGCGGGCCCTGTCGACTGGTCGCGCGATCGTCCTCTCGGATGCCTGGATCGACGTCTGCTCGCTCGACCTGCCGTGCGACGGCGACGTAGCCAGCTGTCCGGCAACCTGCTCACGCAACTTCGCAAATCGGATCTACCGACAGGCGCGGGTAGCGGTCTTCGTGTCTCCAATGCATCGGCGTCTGATCGAGGCGGTGATCGGTGTTCCCCTGCCCCAGAGCGTCGTCTACAGCCGACCGCAGATCGATACGTCGAGGTTCCGGCCTCTCGGCCTGCCACGCGACATCGACGTACTCTACGTCGGGTCGATCAACAAGGCCAAGGGTTACGAGAATCTGATAGCCCGCTTCGGGGCCGATCGACTGACCTTCGTGGGTCCGAACTATCTCGGTAAGCCAGTGCAGGGGAACTGGCTTGGACCGGTGTCCCAGGAGCTGTTGCCCACCGTCTACAACAGGGCGAGGATCTTCGCGCACCTCCCGGAGTGGATCGAGCCGATGGGTCGCACCGTGGTCGAGGCTGCCCTTTGCGGCTGCGAGCTCGTCCTGAACGATCGGGTCGGGGTGACCAGCTACCCGCCGCGCGATTGGCAAGACCCCACCCGCGTGGGCGCCAACGCCGAGCGGTTCTGGTCCGATCTTGAGCGCACACTCGCGTGACTCCGATGGATAGTCCTCGTGCGATCCCCTCGATTTTCGAGATGGATATCCGCTGGGCGTTGACTGCGTCGAGGTGGGAGTACGCATGGTTCTTCTCCGCAGTACTCGGACTCGCGATCGCGTGGTCGTTGTTCGTGTCCACCGGCAGCCAGACGAGCTATGTAGTTGCGCTTGTCGCGGCCAGCATCGTCGCTGCGAGCCTCGCGATTGCGCGCAGCAGCTTGCTCGCCGGCTACATCCTCGCGCTGGTAGCGCTCGTTGGACCGGATGCGAACGGGACGCTCGGGGCCGGCAATCCACCGCTCGGCTCATTACGCCTCGTCGACGCCGCTACCCTGACCGGCGCACTGCCAGCCATCGCGCTCGCCGTGCGGTCGTCGAGAAAATCGTTGGCGCGCTTGCGACGACCCGGCGCGCTCGCCGTGCTCAGCTTTGTGGCAGCGAGTTACGCTGCACTTCGGTGGTCGATGGAAGGCGACAGGACCGACAGCCTGGTCCGCGCCGATGTGCGACTGCTCGCCCTGGCGCTGCTTCTCTGGCTGATAGCGGTGACGTGCAGGCGCGGAGGGACTGCGACGATCTTGTGGGCATTCGTCGCTGTGGGACTGCTAGCGGCAATCAAGGCCGCCGCGATTCACCTGAGCGGTGTATACGGCATCGGGTCGTTCGATCGACTTCAGGCATCCAACTACTACGTTTCAGGCCATTTGCGCACGATTCTCGACGGCGGGGACACTGTGATGATTCTTGCCCCGGCAGTCGCCGTTCTCCTCTTGAACGCAACGCATAGAACCGCGCTCAAGGTGTTGCTCGGGGCGTGTGTACTGGGCTGCCTGTGGGCGCTTGGGCTTTCGGCCACCCGAACAAGCGTCCTCGTCGCACTTGGACTCGTTGTGAGTGCGGCCCTCGCAGTGGCGATTCTCGCTCGCCCACCGCTGTCTGGCCGCGTGATCGGCGCGACAGCAGTGATCGCGATCGTCCTTGTCGCGGTCGCTCTGCTCGGCGGGGCAGCGTCACGCCTGACCCACGCGGATGCCCCGCATGTCGGTCTCAACTTCCGCAAGGACGAGATCAAAAGTTTCTTGCGATCGTCTGCCTCCACAAAGTATCTCGGTCAGGGACTCGGCGGGCGCTTCATGGGGAAGGACATCAACGGGCGGCCGGTCGTAGCTGGATGGGCACACGAGCTGCCCGTATGGATCGCACTCAAGGCGGGGGTGCTGGGTCTGATATGTGCTGTGCTGGCACTTTGCGTGCTCGCCCGCCGAGTCGTCCGTCGTCTGCATGCTGCCCGAGATCAGGTTCAAACGCTGAGCGGGGCGATGATCGTGGCAGGGCTCGTGATTGCGTCGCTCACGCTGGATCGCCTGGCGCTCGTGGAGGGTCTCATCCCGCTAATCATCGGCGTCTTCCTGATTTCCTCTCCGGAAGAGCCGCACGTGCTGGTCGGCCGATGAAGGCCCTTTCCGCAATCTTGGCCGCGCTTGCGTCGTGCTGCGTTTTCTCCGGCTGCAGCACGCACAGAAACGATCTTGAGGCAAACGCACCTCCGCAGGGACTCTCGACGATTAGCCACGCGGAATTGGCTTCGATCGCCATATCGCTCTTGAACGATGAGTCGAGCCGGGCGGATCTGCTGTCGAGCGACGCGCTTGCCCCCCTCACCGAAGCCGCCAGTATCGTGTTCATGCATACGGGCTCGACGCGCGCCGTTGCGCTTGTGCGGCAGTTCGCCGGCGGTCTCCTGTCGGCCCAAATAACACGTGGTGGAGTCTCCGGGTTCTTCGGCGCGTCGGGCAGCACAGTCCCACGCGCACAGAACACCGCACTCTCCGGGCTCGCCCTCGTCCAAGCCTATGCGGCCAGTCGTGATCGCAGATACCAGGCGGCCGCCCGCGCCGCTGCGGTTCATGTGACCAGCCCGGCCCTGGGCTGGGTTTCCTCCCCGATTGGAGATGGGGTGCGAGTGCTAGAAGCAAGCGCCGGCCCAAACGTCGCGCTGACAGCAAACGCTGCGCTGCTGCTCAAGCGGGTCGCAGCATTGGGCGAAACCTCGCTCGCACCTAGATCGCGGGCGGCTTTTCACACCATCTACGCCTCGCAAGCTGCCGTCGGCCGGTGGTACGCAAGCGTCGGAGGACGCCAGCCGATGACCTTGGCCGAATGGGGCACCACGCTCTACGATCTCAGCGCCGACGGCTCGAGAGAATCCCTGGGGGTACTAGGGGCGGGTGTCCCGGGACTGTACGCCAACGCATTCGCTGCGAGCGGGAAGCTATTGCAGAACGGACAGACCCGCGCACAGCCCATAGGGGTCGCGCTTGCCCTCAGAGCGCTCGGCGGCTGGGAAGACACGACACTCGCGAACAGGGCGTATGGCGAATTCATCAAGCTTCGGCGTCCAGACGGCACGATTCGGCTCGCACGCGCCGACGATACGGTGAGCCAGGCGTACTTCGCGCTCGCGCTTGCTCAGTGGTTAGCGGGCCCTGCTCACGGCGAATGAGCGATCTGGGTCGTTCTGACCTGACGGTCGTCTTCAGCTCCGACGCACTGGGTGGGAGCGAGTTGTTCAACCTCGAATTCCTCGACATCGTGCGTGAGGCAGAGATCCGAATACACGCGCTAGTCCCGGGCGACGGTCCTCTGGCGCGTGCTCTCGAGCCGCTCGCGGTCAACATCGCGACGATTCCCATCCCCGCCGCGCTCGTCTCGATGTCGCGATTCCAGCCTGGAATCGAGCCGTCGAGGCTGCCGCGGCGCGCGTGCGCCCTTGGCTCTTACCTCCCCCGCCTCGCGCGCGCGCTCGGACGTTCACCCGGCCCCGTCTGCTCCTTCGGGTTCCGCAGTCAGCTCGCAGTAGCTGCCGCGCTTCGGCCTCGACGCCGAGGGATCTGGGTGGTTCATGAGGTCGTGCCGACGGGAGCTCCCGCACGACTCTGGAGGGCAGCCTCGAGGCGAGCGGGGCGAATCGTCACGTACTCGCTCTGCGCCGCATCACAGCCTGCGCTTCGGGATCGCGGCGCAGAGGTGCGAGCGGTCCGCTTCGATCTCTCTCGCTATTGCGCGATCGCAGATGTCAAGCGCGTGCGTACGATCGGCCTCGTCGGCGATCTCGTGGAGATCAAGAACCACCTGCTCGCGGTCGAGCTTGCACGGCGCCTTAGGGCCGTGGGTGAGGACGTTTCGGTCCTTCTCGTCGGTCGCGACGTGAGCAGTAGCGTCCCCCGCGCCCGCGAGTATGCCGAGCGGCTACGCCAAATCGCGGCGAAGACGCCGGGAGTGGAGCTCGTGTCAACCACCCCGGAGGGAATGCCGGAAATCATCGGCCAGATCGACGTGCTGCTGCACTTGTCCAGCGTGCCCGAGAGTTTCGGGCGAGTCTGCGTAGAGGCTATGGCTGCGGGCCGGCCTGTCATCGCATACGACCACGGAGGCGTGAGCGAGCTCATCGATGACGCAAGGACCGGATTCCTTAGACCACCTGGGGAGCCCGAGGCGGTCTTCGCCGCACTGCTCGCGATAGTTCGTGACGACAAGCTCTGTGCGGAAATCGGCCGGAGCGCCAGAGCGCAAGCTACGGAGCGATTTGGTCAGCGTCCGGACGCGCGCGACACTATTGGGCACGCCCTCGTCGAGTTCGCGACAGCAAACCGATGACCCCTGCACCGCGTCGGCCGCGGATTGTGCATGTGATCACACGCCTGATCGTTGGGGGCGCCCAGACAAGCGTCGTGTCTCTATGCGAAGGGCTGAACGCGGACTTCGACGTCTATGTCGTGTCGGGTCCCCAGACTGGCCCCGAGGGCTCGCTACACCGCCGTGCCGCTGAGACCGTCCCCCTCACGGTCGTCGAGTCCCTACGTCGCGAGATTAGCCCCCGCTGGGATCCGGTCGCGGTGCACTCGTTGCGTAGGGTGCTGCGACGGCTAGATGCCGACATCGTGCATACCCACAGCTCCAAGGCCGGCATTGTTGGACGTCTCGCTGCGGCGCCGTTACGCGCTCGTGTTGTCCACACGGTTCACGGTTGGGGACATACACCCGCAGACAGCCGGCTGCGACGAACGGTGTTCATTGCGTTGGAGCGACTGGCGGCCCGCCACTGCGACGCGCTCGTGGCAGTCTCGGAAGACAATCGTCAAGAGGGCATCCGCCACCACATCGGCCTTCCCAATCTCTATCGGGTGATCCCGGAGGTTGTCGAGCTCCAACCGCTCGATCCCGACTTTTCCGCCAGTCGTGAGCGCGCCCGGGCGACGCTGGGCATCGATCAAGCCGGGGAGGTGGTCGGGTGGGTCGGTCGTTTCGTAGTGCAAAAGGATCCGGAGACGCTGTCCGAGGCTTTGGTGTCCTTGCTGCTGGCTCGCGCAGAGGCTCAAGCGGTGCTGATCGGCGACGGTCCGCATCGGGCCCAGGTCGAACAAGTCGTGCGGGGTGCTGGGATCGAGGACAGGGTCAGGTTCACGGGTGTGGTTCACGACGCGCGCGCACTGATGCCGGCCTTCGATGTGCTCTTGCATCCGAGCCGCTGGGAGGGCCAGCCAATCGTGATACAGGAGGCGCTTGCTGAGCGGGTCCCTGTTGTTGCAGCCAAGACCAGCGGCACCGAGGAGCTGATCGAGCCCGGACGTACTGGATACATCGTCGCCCCACGCATGCCCGATGAGTTGACGCGCGCCGCCACCGCCGTGCTGGACACACCGGCGCTCAGCGCCCCCCTGAGCGAGGACTCCCTCGACGGCGTTCGTAAAACGCACGGCCGCTCACTGGTGCTCGATCGGTATCGCGAGCTCTACTACTCGCTCTTGGGAGAGCTCGAGTGACACCCGTCGTCGGAATCGACCTAAGGCGAGCGACCCTTTGGCCACAAACCGGCATTGCGCGCTACAGCCGAAACCTGCTTAGCGCTATCGCTGAGCTGCAACCAAGCGACGTCCGGGTGCGCGCCCTCGATGCGGGACGCGTCTCGCGATGGCCCGATGCGATCACGCTCGGCAGAGCGACGCCAGCATGGCGCCGGGCCCTCCAGGAGCAGACATGCATGGCCGCGCTGACTCGGCACCTCGACCTGCTCCACCTCCCCTGGAGCGAGGGTCCGGTGCGCCCGCTGTGTCCAACAGTAATCACCCTCTTCGATCTCGCGACCCTCGACAACGCTTCTTCCTACGGAGTTGGATATCGCCTCTACTACCCCACGCTACTCCGCGCGCATGTGCGCAGTGCGGCCGCGGTGATCGTTACTTCTCGCGCAACACTCGAGCTCGCTCGCGCGCGATGGCCAAACAAGCGATATCGCCAGATCCCGCTTGCGGTCGATCCGTGGTTTCGAGCCGTGGAGGCGGAGCCGCGAACCCCGGTACCGACGATTCTTTACACGGGCGGGTTCGATCCCCGCAAGCGGACGTCGGATCTGATCGAGGCTGTCTCAAGGCTCCGTGCGCGCGTGCCCGCAGTTCGGCTGCTCCTGACGGGGCATCCGCCATCGTCTCTTGTCGAGCGGGCGCGGCGCGAGCTCCACGACGCCGTAACGATCACTGGTTATCTTGAGGATGAAGAGCTCGCACGCCTCTATCGACGTGCCTGGGTTGTCGCCTACCCCACGGACATGGAGGGATTTGGTTTCCCCATCCTCGAGGCCTTTGCGAGTGGAACGCCCGTCGTTGCGACTAGAGCCGGGAGCACCGAGGAGGTTGCTTCAGGAGGCGCGGTGCTTGTGGAGCCGGGGAGCGTCGACGACCTGGAGAACGCGCTCGAGCGGGCACTGTGCGATGAGACGCTTCGGGCCTCGCTAAGGGCGGCGGGTTTGCGCCGGGCCTCCGAGTTCAGCTGGGAGCAGGTCGCACGGCGAACACTTGACGTATATCGCGAGCTGCTGGTCAAGAACTGAGCGGCGCGGTCGGGGCTATCTCGCGAGCACCGTAGAGGGACCGATCCCGTCGCCCCCGCGGGTGACCTCCACCCGGTTGTAGGCTCGGTCGTTGACCGTGCGCAGCACCTCGCCGAGAAGCGACATCGAGTGGCACTCCACCGCAAGCGCCGGTTGGTGCTCAAGCAACCTCGACATCCCTTCGAGAACCAGTAACTCGCCGCCCTCGACATCGATCTTCACCACGTCGGGCGAGGGCAATTCGCCTCGCTCGACCATTCCGTCAAGAGAGCGCACCTTGACAATCCCGCCGGCAACGAAGCCTGGACCCAGCAGCGACTCGCTCCGAATGCGCGAAGCCAGACCGTGGCTGTGCTCGAGGACCGCCTCGTGGTCGTCGCGTCCCGCTGCTTCCGGTCGCACACTCAAGCGAGCGTCCTGGAACGCGCTGCGCAAATGTGTTGCTAGCCGTGGGTCGGGCTCCAGCGCAACGATCCTTGAGGTCGGATCCATTAGCCGAAGGGCGATGCGGGTGTAGTAGCCCGTCGACGCGCCAATGTCAAAGAACACCCGACAGGATCGGAGGTTTTCGGCAAGAAACGATGTGACACGTGGCTCGTAACGCCCAATCGCGATCGACGCACGGCGCCACAACTGACCAATACCCGACCGCGATTCCAGCTGAAAGCGGTGTCCCCGAGCCGGTCCAACAAGCACCCGCGCCGTCCCCATTTCCCGATGTTAGCTCCGCAGTTGCGATCCGTAACCGGACCGTCTAGACATCGCAACGCCTGCGCTCAGGGCAAGCCGATGATGCAGGTCGCAAGTCGCGTCGTCGAAAAGATTGCATGGCCTCCTCGCACATAGAAGAACCGCGATGCTGCCTGGGGACGCAGGTCATCCACGGCGCGTCCGACGGCCTCCCAGAGGTAGTCGTCAAATAGCACCACGTGCTCGTCGGCAAGGAATGGCTTCCACGCGTTGTAATCGTCCCGAACCGCGTCATACGTGTGCAGCCCATCTATGTACAGGAGCCTCACGCGCTCGCCACGCCACCTGGCGGCAACCTCCACGGAAGGTGCGCGGTGGTAGATGACGCAATCCCGCACCCCAAACCGCTCAAGATTCCGCAAGAAAGCCTGACTCGGGTCCGGGTCGAGAGGAGGCAGGGAGCCACCCGCGCCTGCTGACGGCATGAGTTGCTGCATGGAATCCGGCGTATGGGGATCGACGGCGTGAACGATCCCTCCGGCCATCGCCAGGTAGATCGTGCTGTTCCCGAGGTAGGAGCCGACCTCAACAATCGTGCCTGGGCGTCGGAGCTGCGCCAGACGCCATAGCCGCCGTGCACTTGGTCGATGGGTCCACGTGAGGCCCGCACTTACAGCGGCCCACGCGCTGCGGAATTCCGGGTCGTCTTTGACAGCGAGGAGTGGATCAACCCGGTCTGCCAGGTGCGCGCGGTACTCGAGCCTCGCCCGGCGGACGGCGCGATCATACGGCCTTCCCACCGACTACGAGGGCGCAGGCTTGCGCGCGAACAGCATCAGCCCTTGCGCCGGATCGATGCCTATGAACTTGGACAGCGCGAGCTGCGCGGGAAGAACGATCCGGCGCCGCGGTGTCACCAACATCTGTCGATATGCCTCGACTGGGGCCAGCCCAGCCAGAGTGCACACCGCCCATAGGTCCTGAACCGGCCACGGTCGTACGTGGGTCATGCAGCTGCTCCACACCCAGTTCGGGTGGTGGGCATTCGGAGTCCCGATGACCAGCACCCCTCCTGGGTTCAAGAGCTTGATCGCGTGCTGGATAAATCGCAGGCCCGTTTCAAGTGGAAGATGCTCGATCAGCTCAAGCATTAGGACTGCATCCACGTTGTCCTCGACTCTCAAGAAGTCGCCGTAGTCGTGCTTGTGATGCGTCTCCAGGTCCGCCGATCGATAACGCGCCTCGATTCCCAGTCGGCGTAGGACGTCCGACCAGTACCGGTCGCCGGCACCCACGTCCAGCACCGTTCTCACTCCGGCAAAGTGCTTGAGGAGCAGTCGTGCCGCGGGGCCGGAGGGGATCCTGCGCTCTCGCCAGTCCGGGGAAATCCGTATCAGGGGAGCACCAGGAAACCTTGCCCGGACTTCTACCAAGCGCCAATAGATGTCGGCTACGCTGGATAGGTCAGCGGGCGGAGTCTCGAGCTCGTGTGTTGACATTGCGCGGCGATCAGCCTCCGTCGGGCCACCCTAGCAACTCTCGCGCATGGGAAGTTGGGGGGGTGTTATCTGTGACGGAGCGCCTGCCCGCTCATCCTTTCTTCCACGCGAAGTACCCGAGCTTCTTGGTGCCGTCAGCCTTGATCAGTCCGCCGGCCTGCTGGGGCAGTTCGTCATACAGATGGATCCAGCCGAGCGCGTAGACGCTCGGGAGTTCGCGCGCGATGCGCAGCCCGTCGGTGATCCACAGGGCTTGGACTCTCTGTTCCACGTGGTAGTTGAACTCTTGGTCCTGGGCCGTGGGGATCGTCCACTCCGAGAGGAACAGCTTGGGTTCGGGGTTTGCGGGACGGCCGAGGTTCTTGGCGACGAATTCGCTCAGACGGCGCAGGTCCGAGAAGTCGAACTGCTGGTTGATCGACGGCGGATTTGAGAGGTCGGGAGCGCGGATAGAGAAGGGGTTGTGCCCGTACATGTCAAGCCGTGGCGGCCGGCCGTCGGGAAGGCGCATGTTTTCGATCCACTGCTGCGGAGTGATGCTCGCAGCCGGGTCGGTCATTCCGCCGATGATCAGGTTCGCGGGGTCGGCGGACTTGAGCGCGCCGTAGGCCGAGTCGAGGATTTTCGAATACAGGTGAGGCGCGATCAACTGGTTGTGGCGGAGCTTCACGTACGCGAACGCGGGCGTCAGTGGGCGAAAGTTCTTTGATCGCGACGGCTCGCCCCAGATCATCCAGAGGTGCACCGACGGGTAACGCCTCGATGCCGCCACAGCGAAGTCGGCGAAGTCTGGGCGTCTGAACGTCGCCCATTTGGGGGGCTTGTTGCCGTTCGCCCAGCGGGGCGCGCCGATGAGCATGAGTGCGACCGGCATGCCGTAGCTCTTGGCTTCGGCGACGGCGCGGGTGACCTCGGGGGGCCACTTGTAGGCGGGATCGTTGGGGTTGCGCGAGTGGCGCGGCCGCCGGCGGGCGATGAGGTTCCATTCCAGCTTGTCCTCATAGAGCTGGACGCCCAGTTCGCGGTAGGTGGGGAACAGCGAGACGCCGTTGCGCACGCCCGGTCCCCATATGCCCTTCAGGCCGCGAGCGCTCGCCGGCTGGGATGCGAGCCAGCAGCCAAGCACGCAAAGCGCGACTGGCGTCAGCACGGTACGCGCAAGCCTCCGGCGGCCAATGCCCTCGCTCGACTCCCTCATGCTTCACACCGTATCGGCGGAGACCGTCCCACGATCCACTTCAGCACCCGCCCTCTGTCCCCCGCGAAACGCTAGGGCCGTCGGGCGAGGTAGGCATCGTAGGCGAGCTTTATCCCTTCGGCGGCGGCATGGTCGTCGCGTGGATCGAAGTGCTCCAGCAGCTCGAAGCGGTCGCCGAGCATGCGCTTGACCGACGCTTCGGGCCAGTAGGCGCCGCACAGGTTGGTGCCCTGCACCTCAGGCAGCCAGACGACGATCTCACCGGCATCGAAGCGCCCCTTCTCCTCAACACGCAGCCGCTCCCGATAGCTCTCACCGCGCAGGGTGGGCCAAGTCCGGATGCGCGTGCGTTCACGACGGCAGGTTGGCGTCGCACCAAACGACCAGCTGGCGCTTATGGTCGGAGGCGTCGATCCCGGTGCTCCTCAGATCTGAAAGCCTGCGCATGATGCGCCCGCACCCGACGCCCGTTGGAGGAGATGGATGCGATCCTCGACTTCGGCTGCGGAAGCGGTGCGGCAGGGCGAGCGGGCGAGCGCGCTGCAGGGCAACTATCTCGATCGCCTGCTCCGCGCCGAAGCCGCAGCGAAGCCGAGATTGCGTGGAGCTACAGCTGACAACGCCGTTCGTTGGGCCGATTCCGCCCCGCGCCCGGAACCGGCGCCTCATGGAGGGCGGGTGCGCGGGAAGGCGTGCGTGACCCTCGCTGAGCGCATCCTGAGCGGTTTCGCGCTGGCAGGCGCCCTCACCTACCTCGCCACCCCGCGCGCGATCGCCGTGGCGAACCGTCTTCGGTTCCACGACGAGCCCACCGGCTACAAGGGTCACGAGCGCGCCACGCCCTACCTCGGTGGCGCAGCGGTGATGGTGGGATTTGTGGCCGCGGTCCTGCTCGCGGCGGGTCACGCGTCTAAGACAGCGCCCCTGCTGGGCGGCGCGGCCGTGATGTTCATCCTCGGCACGATCGACGATCGCCGTTCGCTCGGCGCTGCCCCGCGCGTCTTGATCGAGCTCGCACTCGCAGTTCTCGTTTGGGCAACGGACCTGGGCTGGAAGCTTCACGCGGGCACCGGCCTCGACCTGGCGCTGACCTGCCTGTGGGTCCTAGCCGTCGTCAACGCCTTCAACCTCTTCGACAACATGGACGGCGCCGCGGCGACGATGGCGCTGGTCGTCACAGCCGGTGCGGCGACGATCGGGGTCGTACGAGGGGACGCCTGGCTGGCGGTGGGAGCTGCGTCGCTCTGCGGTGCCTGCCTCGGGTTCCTCCCGCGCAATCTCTCGCTGCCCGCCGCACGGATCTTCCTCGGCGACGGAGGAAGCATGCCGGTGGGATTCACCGTTGCCGTGCTCGTCATGGTCGCTGCCGACACGGCCACCGCCACCTGGCGATCGCTGCTCGTGGCGCTGCTGCTGATCGCGATCCCCGCGCTGGACACCAGCCTCGTGGTCTTCTCACGCAGGCGACGAGGTGTGTCCGTGCTCAGCGGCGGCCGCGATCACCTCACTCACCGGGCGAGGCGCTTCCTGCCAAGTGCGCGCGCTGTAGTGCTTTCGCTCGCTGCGATCCAGGCGGCATTGTCCGTGCTCGCCGTGCTTGCAAGCCAGGGCGGCTCGGCTCTGCTCGTGATCAGCGCGGGCCTGTACGTGCTGGTGGCGAGCCTCGCGATCATCGCGCTCGACACGCAGAAGATCGAAGAGTTCGGCGTCGAGGGTCTGACGATCGGCAGCCGTACCCTGAGCAAACGCGCAGTGGTGGCGCTCGGCGTGCTCGGCCTCGGCGCTGGTCTCAGCCCGTTCTTCTTTGCCTACTACGACGCGACGAAGTGGGTCCCGATCGGCCTTGCGATCACGCTCGTCTGCGCCGTCGCCATCGTCATCCGACCTCGCCGGCCGGGCGGGCCCGCCACGCTGACGCTCAGCGGGCTGCTCGGCCTGGGCGTCTTCTCGCTGCTCTCGACGGCGTGGTCGGAATCGGTCGAGAATGCGGTCGTCAGCGGCAACCGCTGGCTCGTCTACGGGGCCCTGACGCTGCTCCTTCTGGCGCTCGTCAGCCACGAGCGGCGCGCCGCCGTGCTGCTCGCGTCCGCCGGTCTTGGGATCGCGGCGGTCGCGGTCTCGGTGCTCGCTCGGCTGCTGGAGAGCGATCCCGCCTCGCTGTTTCTCACCGGCCGGCTGAACGCGCCGCTCGGCTACATCAATGGTGAGGGCTGCCTGTTCGCGATGGGCGTCTGGCCGTGCATCGCTCTTGCGGAGACCCGCCGTCACGTGCTCGCCGGCATCGGCGCAGCGATTGCCACGCTCATGGGCTGCCTGGCGGTGCTATCGCAGTCCCGCGGCACCGCGCTCGCCATGGCCGTCTCGCTGATCGCCGTGCTGGCGCTCGCCCCTGGGCGCACGCGACGCGCATGGGGCGTTGTGCTCGTCGCTGGCGGCGTCGCGGTCGCGGGGCCGAGCCTGCTGCACGTCTACGACCACCACACGGCCGCGTCGATCCCTGCGGCGATCGGTCACTCTGCCGGGTACGCAGCGCTGCTGGCGTCGCTCGTGGTTGGGATTCTCTGGGCCGTTGCGACCCTCGCCTGGGACCGGAGCGACGCGCGACGCGGCCTGGCGCGGGCCGGATCTTGGCTGCTGGCGGTGCCGATTCTGATAGCGCTCGTGCTCGCAGCTAGCTCCGCCGCTCACATCGAAAGAGACCTGAAAACCCAATGGCATGCATTCGTTCACCTGACAGAACCCGGCGAAAACCTGCCCTCGGCAGCCTCGGCGAGTCGCTCGCGGCTGCTCTCGGGAGGTGGCAACCGTTACGACTACTGGCGTGTAGCCTGGCGCCTATTCGCCGACAACCCGGCCGGCGGCGTCGGAGCTGGGAACTACCCGCGCTCTTACTTCCAGCGACGATCAACCACCGAGGACGTGCAACAGCCGCACTCGCTGGAGATGCAGGCGCTGTCGGAGCTCGGCCTTCCCGGCATTCTGCTGCTCGGAGCTTTCGTCGCCGGCGTCGGCTGGGGCGCGGTGCGGATGCGCCGCAGCGCATTGCGCTTCCCGCTGCGCCGCGCGTTGATGGTCGCGGCGTTGGGAATGTTCACGGCGTGGCTCACGCAGGCGAGCGTCGACTGGATGCATCTGCTACCGGGCGTCACCGCGATTGCGCTGGCGGCAGCGGTGGCGCTCGTCTGGCCCGTTCGCCGCGCGCGGGTAGGCGCTTCGGAGCTCGCGCGCTCGCGGCTCGGCCGCGCCCTCGGCGGACGCCGGGCGCTAGCGCTCGGGATCTCCTCGGTGATCGTGACGCTGATCGTCGCCGGCGCGAGCCTCAGCCGGCAGGGTCTGGCTCAGATCTACCGCTCGCGCGCCCAAGACGAGCTCGCCGCGCACCCTGCGGCGGCTCTCGCCGACGTCAACCGCTCGCTGGACATCGACTCCGACTCGCTGCAGAGCTACTACATCAAGGCCGCTGCGCTTGCGCGCTTCAATCAGCCGCGCGACGCCGAAGCCGCGCTTGGACAGGCGCTAGCGCGCGAGCGTGACAACTTTGTCACGTGGGCACTGCTCGGCGACATCGCCGTCCGGCGCCAGCGGTTCGCCCTCGCCCAGCGCTACTACGTTCGAGCCCATCAGCTCAACCCGCGCAACGCGACGCTCTCCCAGCTGGCCCGGAACCCCCACGCGCCGCCCTCTTAGGCTCTAGGCAATTCCCGTTTTACGGGTTATCGTCAGGCTATGGGGGTTAGAGGCGTGTCGTTCGCCGGAGTGCTCGTGGCGCTCACGCTGCTCTGCTTCGCCTCCGGCGCGAGCGCCGCAGCTTCGATCGAAGAAGGCGTCCACGTCGATCCGGGCTCGCCGGCCGCGCACGAATACGCGCTCGCCTTGACGCAGGCGCGCCGCACGGGCTCGGGCTCCGCGTCTCGGCCCTCCGCGCGCAGCGGCCCCTCGGAAACGCTCTTCGGCGCCGGCATCAAGCCCCCGGCATCGGGCGGCTCCTCGAAATCGGGCCGTGCCGGGTCCAAAGCCCGCGGCCACCACGGCGGGCGTGGCCGCTCCTCGCCTGGCCTCGCGGCGCAGCTGAGCGGGCTCGAAGCCAGCGTGCCCGCGGGCGTGCTGCGCGCCGAGCGTTCGCGCAGCTCGGGTGGCGACGGCTCGACGCTCGCGCTGATCGGCGGCGGCGTCGCGATCCTCGTGCTGGGCGGATTCGGTGGAACGGTGCTCCGCCATAACCGCCGCCCCACGCCTCAGGCATGAGCAGCGAGCGCTAGATGCGCTACCTGATCACGGGCGGCGCCGGCTTCATCGGCTCGCATCTGAGCGACCTGCTGCTCGAGCAGGGGCATGCGGTGCAGGTCCTCGACGACCTCTCGACCGGCAGCCTGGAGAACGTCACACACCTTCAGGAGCACCCCCACTTTCGATGCACCGTCGGCTCAGTCGCCGACGAGCGACTGGTGGCCGAGCTCGTGGCGGACGCGGATGCGATCGTGCATCTCGCCGCTGCCGTGGGCGTGCGGCTGGTGGTCGAGCGCCCGGTGCGGGCGATCGAGACCAACGTGCACTGCACCGAGGTGGTGCTCGCGCACGCCGATGAGCAGCAGAAGCCCGTGATGGTCGCCTCCACGAGCGAGGTCTACGGCAAGAGCGAGGCGCTGCCCTTTCGCGAGGACGGCGACCTGCAGATGGGCGCCACGAGCAAGGCTCGATGGGCGTATGCATGCTCGAAGGCGATCGACGAGTTCCTGGCGATGGCCTACTGGCGGGAGCGCAGCCTGCCGGTCACGGTCGTGCGCCTGTTCAACACCGTGGGCCCGCGCCAGACTGGGAGCTACGGGATGGTCGTGCCGCGCCTCGTCGGCCAGGCGCTCGCGGGCGAGCCGCTTACGGTCTACGGCGACGGGCGCCAGATGCGCTGCTTCTGCCACGTCGCAGATGTCGTCGGAGCGCTCTCTGGGCTCCTCTCTGAGCCGCGTGCGGCCGGCAACGTATTCAACGTCGGCTCCACCGAGGAGGTCTCGATTGCTGAGCTCGCTCGCCGCATCGTCGAGCACACCGGCTC
The DNA here is from genome assembly GCA_005884115.1 of Actinomycetota bacterium. Classification (GTDB taxonomy): domain Bacteria; phylum Actinomycetota; class Thermoleophilia; order Solirubrobacterales; family Solirubrobacteraceae; genus Palsa-744. The sequence continues at coordinate 602,150 of VAXW01000005.1, read as the reverse complement.
GAGCTCCGAGATCAGCATGATCCCCTACGAAGAGGTCTACGGCGCGGGCTTCGAGGACATGTTCCGGCGCGTGCCCGACATCGCCAAGATCAAGAGCTGGACTGGCTGGTCACCGTCGCGCTCGCTGGATGAGATCATCTGCGACGTGATCGCCGAGTACCGGGGAGCGCAGGTGGAGCTTCCATGAGCGCCAACAGCCGCGGTTGCGCGCCAGGCCGAAGCGGCTGAAGCTGCTCGAGGACCTGATCAAGCCGCTGCCATCCTTCGACGACAGCCTGCTCGTAGCCGCGTGACAGGCTGGCTGCTGGAGCCTCTCGGCGCCACCCAACGGCGGCGATCCCGGTGGAATCGCCGCCGTCCCTCCGGTTAGGTGGTTATCAGCATTCGGTCCCGTTCGCTGGGCCGCCCTTGGTGTAGTTGCGGCAGAAGACGAGCGTTTCGCCCTCTGTGATCGTGAGATGCGCGGCTGTGGCGGTCAGGCTGTTGAGCGTGACCGACCATTTCGTGCTTCCCGTTCCTCCGCATCCAACTTCTTTTGCCGAGGGAGTTGGGGGGGCTTTCACCGATGCAGTGATGCTCGTGATCGTGCCGCGCCCATTGTGGTCGCTGTTGCCCAGGTTGAATGGTCCCGACGACCCTTCTTCCGCCGGCACCGGATTCTGGCCGGGGGACGCATGACCTTGCGGGTTCGTGCACGTGTAGGTCGCTTCCCCCGTGACCGTCAGGTTGGCGATCGCTGGGGTGCTCCCCAGTCCACTGAAGTTGCCGCCCGTCACAGTCACCGACGCTCCACTGAAGCTGGCGGAGGGTTCCGACTTCACGTTGACTGCTGCCAGTGCAATCGAGGCCATAAAGGCACCAGCGAGCATCGCTGCTCCGCTGAGCCATAGGAACGTCCTCATCCGTACGAACTTCCTCATCATGATTCCTTTCGTTCGCCGTGGAGTCATTCCGGCGCCGCAAGCACCCCCGCAACCCCCTTCGCGCGTTGCATTGCAAAGTGCGGCCGGAATATCCCCGGAACTGGGAAGCGGAGGCGACCGACCGTGACTATATCTGCGAAACCCTGCAAATTGCAACAGATCTGGAGGTAATCCTCCTCAACGCTGCGCATTTCCTCCTATGCGCGTCCCTGCGTCCGCGGACGTGGCGGCCGTGGAGGACGTTCGCAAGCGGAGCCCCCAAACACTGCGGCCGCCCGGAGGCGGCCGCAGCTCATGACTCTTGGATTGGAGTTGGCTCTCGGATTGGAGCTGACTCCTGTAGTGGAGTTGGCGTGGAGTGGAGGAGCCCTACACGTGACCTTCGCTCGGCAACGAGCTGTTGCCGGGGGCTTCGGGTTTCAGCAGCGAGGTGGTGGCCGGCGTCACCAGGATCGCGATCGCCGCGGTGGCTGCGCCCTGGTTGGCCGGGTCGCCGGGGACCTTAATGCGGTACTTGCGCATGCCGGCGTTGAACGGGACATGCGTGATCGAGTAGGTGCCGCCTGCGCTCACGACGCCGATCTGCACCGGGTGGTAGCCGATGCCGCCGGCGTTCTGCTGCTGCAGGTACACCGGGTGGCCGGCGACCGCGGGTGAGACGGTGCCGGAGATGGTGAACGGCTGGCCGGCCTGCACGGTGCTCGTGGAGGCGCTCGCGGTGACGAGGTATTTGACTCCCTCGAACAGCACGGCCGAGGCTTTGCCGCCGCCGGTGACCCTGTAGATCGTGTTGGCCAGTGGCGTCTGCGCGGCGAAGGTGTAGGCCCCACCTGTCGTGCTGGTGGTCGTCGCGATGGGCAGGAAGCCGTGCTGCCTGCGCCCGCGCGCGAGCAGCGTGAGCGTCGCGCCCGGCCCGGTCGCGATCGTTCCGTGGATCGTCGCGGACTGGCCGTAGAAGATCGGGTCAGCCGAGCTTTCGATCGTCAGCACCGGGTTCTGCGCCTGCAGGATCTGGTAGGAGAGCGGTTCGGAGGCGCCGCGCGCGTGCCGCTTGGTGGCGCGCACGATCACGCGGATGTTTGCCTCGCCGGGAAAGACGAACGTGTGCGGTATCGAGTAGATGCCGCCCGGCCCCACCAGGCCGCGGCCAATCCGGTGCCATTCTTCGGGCCCCACGGCGTTCTCGCGCTGCAGGAACACCTGCGCTCCCACGTCAGCCGGGCTGACGGTGCCGGCGAATATGACGCGGTTCGAGAGCGCGTTGTGCGGGACGTGCGTGAACGGTCCGCCGCGCGTGAACAGCGTCGATCCGTCGGGCGGACCGGTGAACGTCACTTTGGGCGACACTTTCACGGCCCTCTTAGGGCTTTTCGCGCCCGCCGCCGTGGCGTAGAAGGTGCTGTTCGTGAACAGCGGCGCGGTCGGGAGCTGGAAGCGGCCGGTGGTGTCGGTGCTCGTCGTGCCCGCTGCGCTCGCGCCGCCAGTGCCGGCGGTGTGCTGGAAGATGGTCACGGCCTGCCCGGAGACGTTCGTGCCGGCGGGGCACAGCAGCACGCCGAAGGTGAGCGCTGTTTCGCCGGCTTCGACGAAGCGCGGCGCCGCGTTGAAGCCGACGCGACAGTGTCTTGCGCTCAGCGCGTGCGCGTGGCGGTGGTGTTTGATCGCCAAGGCGCCAGACGGTGCCACTGCCACCGACATGGCCACCGCGGCCAGCGCCGAGGTCAGCTTGATTGAACGCATCTGTGCGCCTCCTTGTTGCATGGTCGTGTGGGCTTCGCTGCGTCTTGCATCTGGCCTCGCCAAATGCCTCCGCGAGCTACCTGACAGCCCCCGAAACACGCGCCGCAGGCGGTTTGATTCGGTCTGCAGCCGCGCGTGCGACCGCTGAGCGCTCAGGCGACGACGGCGCGCGCCTGCAGGTGCGCGCCGACCTTGCGCTTGACCCGCTGCAGCGCGTTGTCGACGGTCTTCGTGTCGCAGTCGAGGCGTTCGCCCACCTGCTCGTAGGAGTAGCCGTCGAGGTACAGCGAGAGCACGCGGCTCTCGAGCTCGGACAGGGCGCTCGAGAGGCAGCCCACGAGCGAGCGCAGCTCCTCGGAGGAGATGACCTGGTTGACGGGATCGTGCACGCTGGGCCCGGGCAGCATCTGATCCAGCGTGGGCACGTCCTCGCCGGCCCCGGCGGGCGTTGATGAGAAGGACACGTACTGGTTCAGCGGCGTGTGCTTGTTGCGCGTGGCGGTCTTCACGGCGGTGATGATCTGGCGTGTGATGCACAGCTCGGCGAAGTTGCGAAAGCTCGACTCGCGGTCGCTGCGGAAGTCGCGCACGGCCTTGTAGAGGCCCACGAGCCCCTCCTGGATGAGGTCGTCGGAGTCGCCGCCGGCGAGAAAGTAGGAGGACGCCTTCAAGCGCACGAAGCCGTAGTAGCGGCGGACGAGGCGATCGTAGGCATGGCGGTCGCCGAGCTTGGCGAGCGCGATCAGGTAGCCGTCATCTACCTTTACTTCAGAGTTAGGGTGGTGGGAGATTCGTGCCACGAGCAGATCCTTTCTGGCCCGTTTCCGCGGCGCGGCCAGGCCTCAATTTGCTCAGTGGCGCACTCCTCCCCCGGCGCCAAAGCTCTTCATACCTAAGGCTTCTTCAACCTTAGGTTAAGCGTTATGTCGGCGCGAGCCTCTCACAGTTATGGAGAGTTGTCAAGGGCAGCGTCGCGCTGCTGCAAGATCTCGTACACGATCGCGGCGGCCGCGGCGCTCACGCCGAGCGAGCCGATGCGCCCGCGCAGCGGCAGCGCCACGAGCTGGTCGCACGCGCCGGCGACCCGCGGGCGAAGCCCGCGCCCCTCGCTGCCGAGCACCAGCACGACGCCCGCGCCGGCGTAGCCGGGGCGGTCGTAGGGGACCGTGCGCGGCCCGCGCGGCGTCTCGAGGGCGCTCGCCCCGTAGCACCAGAAGCCCGCGCGGCGGGCGTCTTTGAGGAAGTCCGCCACGTTGCGCACGCGGGCGAGCGAGAGGTGCTCGACGGCGCCGGCGGAGGCCTTGCAGACGGCCGGCGTCACCTCTGCGGCGCGGCGCTCGCCGATCACGACTCCGGCGGCGCCCGCGCACTCGGCGGTGCGGCAGATCGCTCCCAGGTTCTGGGGGTCTTGCACCTGATCGAGCGCCAGGATCAGCGAGTCCTGCTGCGCGAGCAGCTCTGCGGCGTCGGCGTACGGGTACGCGCCGGCGCGCGCGCAGACCCCCTGGTGCGCGGCAGAGTCGCAGCGGCGCTCTATCTCCTCGGCGCTCGCGATCAGCGGGCGCCGGTCGGCGAGCCAGGGCTCGCGGGCGGCGCGCTCCGTCGTCCACACGTCCCCCACGCTCGCCGCGCGGCGCCCGCGCAGGGCCTCGTGCACTGGGTTTCGCCCGTACAGGATCATGGTGGCGGGCGGGGGATCAGCTCTGGCCCTTCGGGCCCGTCGCGGATCTCCCACCCACGAGCGCGCAGCTGCTCGCGGACACGGTCGGCGGTCTCGAAGTCGCGCTGCTCGCGCGCGCGCTCGCGCGCGGCCAGCAGCGCTGCGGCCTCGGCGTCGAGCGCCTCGAGGTCCTCGAGCGCCTTTGCGGGCGTCAGCTGCTGGAGGCCGAGAACTGAGAGCATCTCGCGCAGGTCCCCGTCGCCCACGCCGGCGCCGCGTCGGTTTGCCTCGCGTACCCATTTGAACATCGCGTCGAGCGCGGCGGGCGTGTTGAAGTCGTTGGCGAGGGCCTCGAAGAACGCCTCCTTGTGCTGCGCCATGTCGCTCGGGCTGGGGCGGCCGGCGTCGAGCCTGCCGAGCGCCTCTCGCAGGCGCTCGATGCGCCGCTGCGCGTCGTTGAGCTCGGCGGAGGAGAACGCGAGCGGCTGGCGGTAGTGGCCGGAGACGAGATACATGACCACGGCCTGCGCGCCGTGGCTGGCGAGCACCTCGTGCAGGGGCGCGATGTTGCCCACCGACTTGGCCATCTTCTCGCCGGTGGCCTGGATCATCCCGTTGTGCACCCAAAGCTGCGCGAGCTCATCTCCGCGCGCTGCACGAGTCTGCGCGGCCTCGTTCTCGTGGTGGGGGAAGATCAGGTCTGAGCCGCCGCCGTGGATGTCGAAGCCGACGCCGAGAGCGCGCTCGGCCATGGCCGAGCACTCGATATGCCAGCCGGGCCTGCCGCTGCCCCAGGGCGAGGGCCAGAAGGTGTCCTCGCTGGGCTTTCGCGCCTTCCACAAGGCGAAGTCGAGTGGATCCTCCTTGCGCTCGGCGCCCTCGATGCCCTCGCCCTGGTCCATATCCTCGAGGCGCCGGTTGGAGAGCCCGCCGTAGCGTGGATCGGAGCGCACGCGAAAGTACACGTCGCCCGCGGAGGCATAGGCGTGGCCTGAGTCGACGAGCGCGGCGATGTAGTCCGTGATCGCCTCCATGCTCTGCGACGCCAGCGGCTCGTGGTCGGGACGGCCGAGGCCGAGCGCGTCGGTGTCGGCGAGGTAGTGGGCGGTCATCTCGGAGGCGAGCTCGGCGCTCGGGCGGCCCTGGGCCTCGGCCGCTTCATAGATCTTGTCGTTGACGTCCGTGACGTTCATGGCGAGCGTGACGGCGTAGCCCTCGTGCTCGAGGAAGCGCGCCAGCAGGGTGAAGATGACGAAGGGACGCGCGTTGCCGATGTGGATGCGCGCGTAAACGGTCGGCCCGCAGGCGTAGATCCCGACGCGTCCGGGGTCGCGCGGCTCGAGCTCGAGCAGCTCCCCGCTGGCGGTGTCGTGGAGGCGCACGCTGCGCATCTTCAGCCGGCGGGCTGCACGCTCGCGATGGCCAGCGCAGCGACGCCCTCGCCGCGCCCCACAAAGCCGATGCCCTCGCCGGTGCTCGCCTTGACGTTCACGCGCTGGGGCTCCAGGCCGAGCGCCTCGGCGAGCGAGCTGCGGATCGCGGAGCGGTTGGCTCCGAGCTTGGGCTGCTCGAGCAGCACGGTGCAGTCGACGTTCACGAGCGCGAGGCCGCGCGCCTCGAGCATCGCCACGACTTCGCCGAGCAGGCCCATGGAGTCGGCGCCCGAGAAGCGCTCGTCTGTGTCGGGAAAGTGCTCGCCGATGTCTCCAAGCCCGGCGGCGCCGAGCAGCGCGTCGATGACGGCGTGCGCGAGGACGTCGGCGTCGGAGTGCCCGCTGGCGCCGCGCTCGTGCGGGATCTGAACGCCGCCGAGCAGCAGGGGGCGGCCTGCGACCAGGCGGTGGGAGTCATAGCCGATTCCGCAGAGCGTGCTCATCACCCCCGCTCGGTCGCTTGCTGCGCCCCGATCGGCGCGAGCGTGCGCTGGCGGCGCTCGAAGACGCACAGCTCGCGCACGCCGAGCTCGTCGAGCAGCTCGAGCGCGCGCTCGTAGCCGGCACCGACGTCCTCTGGGCTGTGCGCGTCGCTGGAGAGCGCGACCGGGGCGCCGGCTTCGAGGCACATCGCCAGGAACGCGGGCGCGGGATAGATCTCCTTCACGGGCTTGCGCAGCCCCGCGGTCGATACCTCTACCGCGATTCCAGACTCGGCGATGCCATCGATGGCGAGCTCGTAGTAGCGGCGCAGGTCGCCCTCGGGCAGCGGACGCGCGCTGCCCCAGTACTTGACGAGGTCGGGGTGCGCAAGCACGTCAAAGAGCCCGCTGCGCGCGGCCTCGCCGAGCGTCTGGAAGTAGCGCCGCCAGATCTGCTCGGGGCTGCGACCGGGCCCCCAGACCCCGAACTCGTCCATGTCGAGGGCCCCGTCTGAGGTGAAGTGCACGGAGCCGACCACGTAGTCGAAGGCGCGCGCTTGCAGCACGTTGGCCGTCTGCTCCTCGCGGCCGGCGAGAAAGTCGGCCTCGATGCCGAGGCGCAGGTCGGTGTGCTCGCGCACGAAGGAGCAGTAGGCGTCGAGATCGTCGTGCGCGTAGGAGGCCCAGAACGGGTGCTGCCAGATTGAGAGCGCTTGTGCGAAGCGGTAGATGTGCTCGGAGACGCCGAGCTCCTCGATGCCGCGCTCTGAGGCGGCGCTGCGGTAGCGCTGTGCGTTTGCCTCCGTGAAGTGCTCGCGCGCGCTGGCCTCGTGCGCGTCGCTGCGCAGGTGTAGGTGGTAGTCGGTGAGCACGTCGCGGTGAGCGATTCAAGCAGGATCGCCTTCGCTTGAGGCTCGTCGCTCCAGCAGCAGCTCCGCCGTGCGCAGGTCGCGCGCGGTCGTGACCTTGATGTTCTCATCGCTGGAGGGAACGACGATCACCCTGCCGCCGGCGCGCTCGATGAGCCAGGCGTCGTCGGTCGCCTGCGCGAGCACCTCCTCGGAGACGTCGAGAGCGCGCTCGAGCGCGCCACGGCGGAACACCTGCGGCGTCTGCACGGCCCACAGGCTGCGCCGGTCGAGCGTCTCGGCCACCACGCGTCCGTCGGCCACGCGCTTGATCGTGTCGGTGACGGGGACGGCCGCGATGGCCGCATCGGCGCGGGGATCGGTGCTGAGCGCTTCGAGCACCTCGCGCGCGAGCTCCGGGGTGAGCAGCGGCCGCGCGGCGTCGTGCACGAGCACGAGATCGCTCTCGCCTGTGCCTTCGCTCTTGCCCTCGACGGCGGCGGCCAGCGCGCGCTTGACGGACGCCGAGCGCACGGCGCCTCCCTCAACGGCGACCACGCCGGCGGGCGCGGCCACGCCGGCGGGCAGCGCGACGACGATGCGCTCGAGGAGCTCGACGCGGGAGAGGGCCTCGAGGCTGTACTGCAGCAGCGGCCGCCCGGCCAGCTCGACGAGCGCCTTCGGGCGGTCGGCGCCGAGGCGCTCACCGCTGCCGGCTGCCACGATCAGGGCGAGAGCCATGACGGCGATCGCGCACGCTCCCCCGGGAACCGCCCCCCGCGGGAGCGTGCGCTGAGTCGGCTACTTGGCGGCGGCGCCGGCCATCTGGCTGGTGGCCGAGTCCGCTAGCAGTTCGTCGAGGTAGGTCTCAGCCTCGTCCTCGTCCTTGTCCAGCGCGTACATGAGCTCGGAGGCGAGGATCTTCTTGGTCCGCGTGAACATCTGCTTCTCGCCCGTCGAGAGCCCCTTCTCGTTCTCCCGCAATGACAGGTTGCGCACGACCTCGGCGAGCTCGTAGATGTCGCCGGTCTTGATCTTGTCGCGGTTGTGCTTGAAGCGGCGGTTCCAGTTCTTGGGCATCTCGGAGACGGCGTCGCGCAGCACGTCAAGCACCTTGTGCACGGTTTCCTCGTCGATCACTCTGCGCAGGCCGGCAAGCGCGGCGTTCTCGGTGGGAACGCGCACGGTCATGTCGTTGTGGAGGATCTTGATGGTGAGGTACTCGCGCCGCTCGCCGAGCATCTCCATCTCCTCCTTCTTGAGCACCTTGCCGGCGCCGTGATGCGGATAGACGACGTGGTCGCCGAGCTCGAACTCGACGCACTCGACCTCGCGCGTCGCGACCTCACACTCCCCGTCGAGCTCGTTCTCCTGCATTGATTCCGTCGGAATGGTGTCCTCCTTTTTTCCAGCCACCGTCGGGCGGCTCTTGGTCAAGTCTGTAGGAAGCGGTCGACCAGGTTGATCTCCTGCAGCCGCCGCAGGCCCTCGCGTATGTCCTTGGCCCTGAGCTCGCCGACGCCCTCGACGGTCTCGAGCTCCGCGTCGGTCGCGGCGAGCAGCTCGTCGAGGCCCCCGAACTCCTCCACGATCTGAGCCACGACGAGCTTGGGCAGGCGCGGGACGCGCCCGAGCACGCGGTAGCCGCGCGGCGAGACGGGGTAGTCGAGCGTGTTCAGCTTGCGGTCGTAGCCGAGCAGCTCGGCCATGCGCCCGAAGTCGAGCAGGTCCTGGTGGGGCAGGCGGGCGATCTCCTCGAGCGCGGCGGCGAAGGCCTCGTCGGAGTACTCGGAGAGGTAGTCGCGCACGAGCGCGGCCTTCTCGGCGGCGGTGCCGACCGTCGTCTCCTCGAGCTGCATCTCGATCAGTCGCCCCTCTGAGCCGAGCTCGACGATGTAGCGCTCGATCTCGACGGCCATGCGCGTCACCAGCTCGGAGCGCTGCAGCACGGTGAGCACGTCGTGTAGCGTGGCACCGCCCTCGAACTCGAGCGCTGTGAGCCGCGTGGAGACCTGATCCAGGCGCGTGCGGTACTTGTCGAGCGTCGCCAGCGCCTGGTTGGCCTTGGCGAGCACGACGGGGATGTGCTCGAGGATGTACTTGGTCCCATCGACGTACACCGAAACCACGTCGCGGCGCTGCGAGATGGCGATCACGAGCGCTTCGGTCTGCTTGGAGACGCGCTCGGCGGTCCGGTGCCGGGTGCCGGTCTCGTGCGAGAGGATCGTGGGGTCCGGCATCAGCTGGACGTTGGCCATCGTGATCTTGGTGGCGTTCGCGTTGAGGATGATCGCGCCGTCCATCTTCGCCACCTGGTAGAGGAACGCGGGCGTGTAGTCGAGCTCGAGCTTGATGCCGCCCGAGAACAGGAAGCTGAGGTCCTCGGGCTCGCCGATCACGATCAGACCGCCGGTGCGAGCGTGGACGATGCTGTCGATGCCCTCCCGCAGCGAGGTGCCGGGAGCGATCATCTCCAGTGCCCTCATCAACCCCGGCTCTGCCCTTACCTCGGTGTCTGAATCTTCGCCGGATCGCAGGGCCACGACCCCGCATTCTAGGGCATTTAGCAAACCTTTAGCGCCTCCTACACAGGCCCGGGAAGCCGTTATGCGGCCGCCTCGGCCGCTATCCGCGGCCCGGCGGCCAGAGGGGTCGCGCGGCGCTCGGACGGGCTCTGTGGTGAGGCTTCGGAGCGCGGGAGGGCCACGGCGAGCGCGTCTTTGAGCGTCGCCACCTCACACGGCGCGCCGCTGCCGGGCGGGGCCAGGACGTCGGCACAGCCGTGCTTGGCGGCCTCGGCGAGACGGCGCTCGGGATGGCCCACCCAGCGCAGCTCGCCGGTGAGGCCGAGCTCGCCGAAGCACGCGCGCGGCGCCCCCGCGAGCGCGACGCCACGGCTTGCGCTGGCGAGCGCGAGCGCGACTGCGAGGTCGCATCCGGGCTCATCTGTGCGCACGCCGCCGACGACGTTGACGAACACGTCGGCCGCGCCGGTGCCGATGCGCCCGTGGCGGGCGAGGATCGCGAGCACGAGCGCGAGCCGGTTGCGATCGAGGCCCGAGACGACCCTGCGGGGCTGCTCGAGCTCGGACGGCGCGACGAGCGCCTGGACCTCGACGAGCAGCGGACGCGAGCCCTCCATGGCCGCGAGCACGACGCTGCCAGGCGCGCGCGTGGCCTCGGCGACGAAGCGCGCGGACGCATCGAGCACCTCGACGAGCCCGCCCTGGCGCATCTCGAACAGGCCCGCCTCGTTGGTGGAGCCGAAGCGGTTCTTCAGCGCGCGCAGCTCGCGGTATGGGCGCTCGCGCTCGCCCTCGAACTGGAGCACGCAGTCGACGAGGTGTTCGAGCACGCGCGGCCCGGCGAGCGCGCCGTCCTTGGTCACGTGGCCGACGAGCACGATGGCGGTGGCGCTGCGCTTGGCCAGCTCCATCAGGCGACCGGCGACCTCGCGCACCTGGCCGACCGAGCCCGGCGCACCGGCCAAGCTCTCGGCGCTGAGCGTCTGCACGGAGTCGATCACGCAGGCGTCAGGGCGAAGCTCGGCGAGCGCGCTGAGAACGGCCTCGAGGTCGGTCTCGGCGAGCACGGGGACATCGAGCGCGCCCGGCGGAAGGCGCTCGGCGCGCAGTCGCACCTGCTCGGCTGACTCCTCGCCGCTCACGTACAGCGTCCGCCGCCCGGACCGCTGCAGGTGGCCGAGGGCCATGTTGGTGAGCGTCGACTTGCCGATCCCGGGCGAGCCTCCGAGCAACACGAGCGATCCCGGCACGAGTCCGCCGCCGAGCACGCGGTCGAGCTCGCCGATGCCTGTGGAGAGGCGCTGCAGCGAGAGCTCGCGCACCTCGCGCAGCGGCACGACAGCCCGCGGCTGCCGCTCGCCCCTCGCCGTGCGGCGCGAGGCCGGCGCTGCCTGCTGCTCGAGCGTGTTCCACTGCCCGCAGCCGGGGCACTGCCCGAGCCACTGCGCCGACTGAGCGCCGCAGCTGGTGCAGGTGTGGGCGTTGTTGCGAGCCAAGAACGCAGCCTACGGCTCGAGGGGGACGGCTCAGCCTCGCCGCGCTGGCGCGCTTCAGCCGCCGTAGCCGGTGGTGAATCCCATGCTCCTCCCCGCGCGTTAGCGAGCGGCCATCAGCCGTGACACAGCGTCGCCCACTTCGCGGCCTTCACGCAGCGTCGCCCCTTCGCGGAGCCTTCGAATGCGTCAGATCTGGCGCATCGTGCGCCGCGCGCGGCGCTAGGTAAACGCTCCCAAGCCCGCGAGGAAACGGCGCAAGAGTGGGTTGGCGAAGCGCCACTCGCCGCGCCCACGGCTTTCGATAATGGACGCGTCCCGCAGCGCCTCGAGCGCGCGCCGAACTGCGCCTCGAGGCAGCCGCGCGTAGACGGGCTCTCCTCGCGCGACGCGCTCGGCGACCACGAGGCCGAGTTTGTGCAGTCCGCGGATGCGCTCGAGCGCCTGTTCGTGGCTGAGCCGGTCGGCGCTGAGGGCCGCCACCAGGCCCTGCTCGACGAGCGCGAGGTCAATCGCCCTGATGTCCAGTTCCACGCTCGCCAGGTGCGTCTTTTGCGCGACCAGCATCGTCGTGCGCGGGTGGCCGTCACCGTAGTCGACGATGCGCGACAGCGGCTCCTCGCCGGCCTCGCACGCATCGGCCGAGAAGCGCTCGGCGAGCCCGGCCAGCCATGCCTCGCGGTCGATTGGACGAAGGTCGTGAAAGCCGCCGAACTGGTGCAGCGCGCGGTGCGCGGGCGTGAAGAGGTCGTGCATCAGGTGGGCGAGCGAGCCAGCGAACAGGTAGCTGACGCCAGCCGTGCGCTGAAAGATCGACCGCATTCGCTTGGTCAGTCGATCGGCGTCGCCGTAGGCCTGTGGCGGGCTCGCGATCTCCTGAAACTCGTCGAAGAAGACGACGACCTCCTTGCCGTCGGCGGCGGCGATCTTGCCGGGGAGGGCGAGCGCGTAGTCCAGATAGCGCTCGGGATCGCGCGCGGCCAGGCCTGGGCTGAACGCGATCTCCAGCTCCTCGCCGAGCTGCGCCTTGGATTTCAGCACCGCGGAGGTGTGGAGGGCGTCGGCGACGAAGCGTCCCGCTCGGCGTGTCTGGTGAAGCGCACGTCGCAGCGGGGAGCGGTTGGAGATCGTCGCCGCCACTAGCGCCTCAGCGAACTCGGCGGCTGTGGCGATGCGAAAAAGGTCAACCGCGACCGTGTAGAAGCCGCGGCGGGCAAGCCGCCCGAGGACGGCATCGCAGACCCCCGCGGCCCCCAGGCGCCGGTCCGTAGAACGGCTCTCGCTGCTCGCGCGGAAGTCTCTCGCACGCCCGCTACTCGTTTAGCCCCGCGAACTCGAGCGCGCGTCTCGATCGAGGAACGTGCGCGAGCTCACGAGCTTGCCGTCGCGGAGCGTGATGACCATCGCCCAGGGTCGATCGATGGGCGCGCCGCTCTCCTTGCCGCGCGCCTTCAGGCGAACTAACACGACCACGCCGCGCTCGCCTGCGTCGAGTACCTGCTCAACCTCCTGGCGCCACTCCTGCCAGGCCGTGTCGAGGTCGGCGATATGGCTTCGGCGAGGCCCTCGGCGCCGCGATAGCTCCTCCCCTCCACTCCCCAGTCGCTGGTGAGCACGTGCTCGGGGTGATAGAGCGCGTTGACCGCCTCGAAGTCCGGCGGCCGCGCGCTGGAAGCCGCTATCGCCCGCCACACGATCTCGACGTTCTCGCGCGTCATCGGCGACCCATGCGGACAGCTTCGGGATCCACGGCGCAGCGCGGCCGGCGCCGCTCGGCTACTCCTCGCCGGGCTCTGCGATCTCGGGCTGCTCGGGCTCGGGCGCGCCCTCGCCCTCGCTGAGCTCTTCGGGGTCGCCGCCGCCCTCGGCGCCCACGCCGACCGGCGTCTTCTGCTTCTTGGGCTTGATGATCGTCAGGCGCACCTCGCCCTCCTCGTCCTCGGGCGAGGGGTCGATCACGACGGTCGCCCCAGGCATGACCTCTTCGCGCAGGACGAAGTCGGCCAGCGGGTCCTCGACGTAGCGCTGGATGGCGCGGCGCAGCGGGCGGGCGCCCATCGCGGGGTCCCAGCCCTTCTCGACGAGCATGTCCTTCGCCTCGCCCGTGAGCTCGAGCTGCAGCTCGCGCTCGGCCATCGTCTCGCGGATGCGCAGCAGCAGGAGCTCGACGATCTGCTTGATCTCGTCCTTCTGCAGCTTGTGGAAGACGATCACGTCATCGATGCGGTTGAGGAACTCGGGGCGGAAGACCTTCTTCAGCTCGCCCATGATGCGGCTCTTCATTTCGTCGTAGGTGATGCCGGTCTCGTCCTCCGAGACGGCGAACCCCAGCGGCGTGTTGCGCGCGATCTCGGCGGCTCCGATGTTGGAGGTCATGATCACGATCGCGTGGCGGAAGTCGACCGTGCGCCCCTGGGCGTCGGTCAGGCGCCCGTCCTCGAGGATCTGCAGCAGGATGTTGAACACGTCGGGGTGCGCCTTCTCGATCTCGTCGAGCAGCAGCACGCTGTAGGGCTTGCGCCGCACCGCCTCGGTCAGCTGGCCGCCCTCGTCGTAGCCGATGTAGCCGGGCGGCGAGCCGACCAGCCGCGAGACGGCGTGCTTCTCCATGTACTCGGACATGTCGATGCGGATCATGGCGTCGTCGTCGCCGAAGAGGAACTCCGCGAGCGTGCGCGCGAGCTCGGTCTTGCCCACGCCGGAGGGGCCGAGGAAGATGAAGGAGCCGGTCGGGCGCTTGGGGTCCTTCAACCCCGCGCGCGAGCGCCGGATCGCCTTGGAGATGACTTCGATCGCGGGGTGCTGGCCGATGACGCGCTTGTGCAGTTCGTCCTCCATGCGCATCAGCTTCTGCGTCTCGGCCTCGGTCAGCTTGAACACGGGTATGCCGGTCCACATGGAGACGATTTCGGCGATCTCCTCCTCGCCGATCGACGGACGCTCGCCGGACTCGCCCGATTCCCACTCCTGCTCGAGCTCGCGTTTCTTGTTCGTCAGCTTGCGCTCTTTGTCGCGCAGCGCCGCCGCCTTCTCGAACTCCTGCGCCTCGATCGCGGCCTCCTTTTCGCGACGGACGGTCTCGACTTCGCCCTCGAGCTCGCGGTTGGCGGGCGGCGAGGTCATCGACTTGATGCGCATGCGCGAGGCAGCCTCGTCGATCAGGTCGATCGCCTTGTCGGGGAGGAAGCGGTCTGAGATGTAGCGGCTCGCCAGTTCGCCGGCGGCGCGCAGGGCGTCCTCTGTGATCTGAACCTTGTGGTGCTGCTCGTAGCGGTCGCGCAGGCCCTTGAGGATCTCCACGGTCTGGTCGATCGTCGGCTCCTCGACGCGGATCTGCTGGAAGCGCCGCTCCAGAGCGGAGTCGCGCTCCAGGTACTTGCGGTACTCCTCGAGCGTCGTCGCGCCGATCGTCTGCAGTTCGCCCCTGGCGAGCGCCGGCTTGAGGATCGAGGCAGCGTCGATCGCGCCCTCGGCGGCACCCGCGCCGACGAGGTTGTGCAGCTCGTCGATGAACAGGATGATGTCGCCGCGCTGGGTGATCTCCTTCATCACCTTCTTCAGGCGCTCCTCGAACTCGCCGCGGTACTTGGACCCGGCGACCAGCGCTGCGAGATCGAGCGTGTAGATCTGCTTGTTGCGCAGCAGCTCGGGCACCTCCGAGCTCGTGATCCGCTGAGCCAGGCCCTCGACGACCGCGGTCTTGCCCACGCCGGGCTCGCCGACGAGCACGGGGTTGTTCTTGGTGCGCCGCGAGAGGATCTGCATGATGCGCTCGATCTCGGTCTCGCGCCCGACGCACGGGTCGAGCTTGCCCTCGGCGGCGAGCTTGGTGAGGTTGCGCCCGAACTGGTCCAGCAGCTTCGATGACTTCTTGCCCTCGCCCGGCCCCGCGCCGGCGGCGGCGCCCGCGCCTCCGGAGGCTCCCTGACGGCGCCCGCCCGGTCCCGAGAGCATCCTGATGACCTCGTTGCGGATCTTCTCGGAGTCGGCGTCGAAGTCGAGCAGGATGCGCGCCGCCACGCCCTCGTTCTCGCGCACGAGGCCGAGCAGGATGTGCTCGGTGCCGATGTAGTTGTGCCCCAGGCTCAGCGCCTCGCGCAGCGCGAGCTCCAGCACCTTCTTGGCGCGCGGCGTGAACGGGATCTGACCGGAGGTGACCTCCTCGCCTGAGCCGACGATGCGCACGACCTGCGCGCGCACGCGCTCGACGGTGATGTCGAGGCTCTCCAGCACCCGCGCGGCCAGACCCTCCTCCTCGCGCAGCAGCCCCAGCAGGATGTGCTCGGTGCCGATGTAGTTGTGCTTGAGCGTCCGCGCCTCCTCCTGCGCAAGAACGACCACCTGCCGGGCCCGTTCTGTGAATCGCTCGAACATGGTGTGCTTCCTTCCTGCGAGGGGGCGCGTCCTCGAGAGCTATGTGGTCTGGTCGCTTCTCCCCGGGCAGTCTACCAACCGGCTAAACGGCCCCGTGGGGGTGAATCGTCAGCCGGGCGGCGCTACTTGAGGACTACAGCCCGGGGATCGCAGCAGTTTAGAAGGCCTCTCAATCGAAGCCCTCTCAGTCGCGCATCGCGGGGAACAGCACGACCTCGCGAATCGAGTCGCGGCCGGTCAAGAGCATCACCAGCCGGTCGATCCCCACGCCCACCCCGCCGGCCGGCGGCATGCCCTGCTCGAGCGCCTGCAGGAAGGGCTCATCGAAGGGCTGGGCCTCCTCGTCGCCACCCTCGGCGGCCTCGCGCTGGGCCTGGAAACGCTGCCTCTGCGCGTCGGCGTCGTTGAGCTCGGTGAAGGCGTTGGCGATCTCGATCCCGCCCGCAAACGCCTCCCAGCGCTCGACCAGGCCGGGCTCTGAGCGGTGCTCGCGAGCGAAGGGCGAGAGCTCGACGGGGTAGTCGAGCACGAAGGTGGGCTCGTTCAAGGTGGGCTCCACGTACTTGGCGAGCAGGCCGTCGGCCATCTGCCCCCAGCTCGCCCCCTCGGTCGCGAGCGCGAGCTGGCGCGCCGTGATCTCGCGCGCGAGGGCGGGCGCGTTGGCGGCCGCGCGCAGGTCGACGCCCGTCGCCTCGGCGATCGCGCGCATGAAGCCGACCCGCTTCCACGGCACCGTGAAGTCGAGCTCTCCCGCATATGCGACGGCGCTCGCGGCGGCCCCCACGAGCGCTTCCAGACGCGCGGCCGCGTCCTCATAGTCGGCGTAGGCCTCGTAGAACTCGACCATCGTGAACTCGGGGTTGTGCTTGCTGGAGACGCCCTCGTTGCGGAAATCCTTGCCCAGCTCATACACGCGCTCGAGGCCTCCGACGAGCAGGCGCTTGAGGTACAGCTCGGTGGCTATGCGCAGGTAGAGCGTGCGCTCGAGCAGGTTGTGGTGGGTCGTGAAGGGGCGCGCCAGCGCGCCGCCGTACAGTGGCTGCAGCACCGGCGTCTCGACCTCAACGAAGCCCTCGGAGTCGAGATAGGCGCGCACTGCGCGCACGATCTGAGCTCTGTCGAGGAACACCCTGCGCACGTCCTCGTTGGCGATCAGATCGAGCTCGCGCCGCCGGTGGCGCGTCTCGACATCGGCGAGGCCCCGGTGCGTGTCGGGAGGGGGTCGCAGCGCCTTTGCGAGCAGCGCGAAGCTGTCCACGCGCAGCGATATCTCTCCCCGCCGCGAGCGCAGCGCGGCTCCGTCGACGCCGATGAGATCGCCGATGTCGAGCGAGGTCAGCTCGGCGAAGCGCTGCTCTCCCAGCACGTCCATGCGCGCGTGCAGCTGGATCTTGCCGGTGCGGTCGACCACATCCAGGAACGCGGCACCCCCGCCTTCACGCCGCGCCACGAGGCGCCCGGCAACCCTGTGTTTGTCCTCGGTCTCATCGCCCGCGGACAGGCGCTCGTACTGCGAGAGGATCTCCGCAATGGGCTCGGAGCCCCGGAAGTGGTAGGGGAACGCCTGATCATCGGCCTCTCTGAGCCGCCGCGCCTTCTCGCGGCGCTCGCCGATCAGCTCGGGCAGGCCGTGTCGGACCGTTGACCCGGCGCCGGGGTCCTCCTCGGTTCCGCTCATGGCGGCGAGATTACTTCAGCCCGACGTCGATCTTGGTGATCTTGAGCTTGCGCGCAGGGCCGCGCGGCACCTTGACGGCGACGGTCTCGTTGCGCTTGCGCCCGATCAGCGCGCGGCCGACGGGCGACTCGTTGGAGAGCTTGTGCTCATGCGGGCGGGCCTCGGCCGAGCCGACGATCGTGTACTTGACGGACTTGCCGGTCTTTTCGTCTTTGACGTGCACGACGGAGCCGATCTGCACGACGTCGGTGGAGAGGTCCTTGGTCTGGATGACCGTGGCCATGCGCAGCTTCTCCTGCAGCTGCGCGATGCGGCTCTCGAGCATCGCCTGTTCGTTCTTGGCGTCGTCGTACTCGGAGTTCTCGGCGATGTCCCCGAACTCCCGCGCCTCCTTGATGCGCTCGGCTACCTCTCGCCGCCTGTCGGTCGAGAGCAGCTCAAGCTCGTCTTTGAGCTTCTTCAGTCCTTCGGGGGTGAGAATGACGTCCTTCGGCATCTGACTCTCGTTGGCTGTGACCCCGCCGACGTACAAACGCCCCGCCGGTCAAGCGGGGCTGATCTGATCCGCGGGCCCTTTAAGAGCGCAGCAGTATAGCGAGGCCCGTGACGCCTCCAGGGCGCTCAGGCGGCGGGCGCTGGGACGCGCGAGGCCGGCTGCGCGTGGCCGTCGAGCAGCTCCTTCACGCGCGCCAGCGTGACGGCCGACTGAAGTGCCTGCGCTAGCTCCTTGGCGCCCGCCGGGCCGAGCCTCAGACGCCCGACGTACCAGGGATAGAACTTGCGCAGGTAGCGCGTGGCGCGCTCCTCCCCCAGGTGCTCGACGGCGCACTCGATCGTCCAGCTGAGCTCGCCGAGAACCTCCTCGCGGCGCGGCTCGAGCTCGCGGCCGCCGAGCAGCTGCTCGAACAGCCACGGGTTGCCCAGCGCTCCGCGCGCGAGCAGCAGCGCGCAGGCACCCGTCTGGGCAAATGCCGCGCGAGCACTCGCAGCGTCGTGCATCCCACCCGTGAGGATCACGGGCGCCGGCAGCGTGCGCACGAGCTCGGCCGCCAGCGTGTAGTCGGGCACGCCCTTGTGGTGGACGGCCGCCGAGCGGGGGTGAAAGACGATCGCCGCTACGCGAGCCTCGGCGACCAGGCGGTGAGCGAGCGCGAACCCGCTGCTCTCGCCCGCGCGAAGCCCCGAGCGCAGCTTCACCGTCACCGGCAGCGCGCCGCGCTCGCCGGCAGCGCCTTCGACAGCCGCGCGGGCGACCGAGACGGCGCGGTCGGGGTCGTCGAGCAGCGCCGCGCCGGCGCCGGTCTTGCAGACCTTGGCCACCGGGCAGCCCATGTTGATATCGATCGCGTCAGCTCCCAGGCGCGCCACGTGCGCGGCCGCCTCGCGCATGATCTGAGGGTCTTCGCCGAACAGCTGGATCGCGATCGGGCCGCCCCGGCGCTCGCGGGGGTCGATGCGCAGCAGCTCCGTGCACGTCTTCGCGTTGCGGTAGTGGATCGCGTGCGAGGAGACCATCTCCGAGAACGCCATGCCGGCGCCGAAGCGCTTGGCCTGCAGGCGCACGAACCAGTTGCCGATGCCAGCCAGCGGGGCGAGCAGCACCCGGTTGGGAACCTGCAGGGGACCGAGCATCCACGGGTCGGTGAGGCTTGCGGGCGCTGCCATCGGCCCCATTATCAGCACGATCCTCGCGCGACGCCGGGAAGCGCTCTACAGCTGAGCGAGCGCGCACGCAGCCGGCATCGTCAAGCTGCCCGGACGCTCGTCGCCGCTAGCTGCTGTTGAGCTCGTGCAGCAGTCGCAGCCCCGTCAGCGTCAGCAGGTCGTCGACCTCTTCGATCTCCTCGCAGTAGGGCACGACCAGCGAAGACAGCCCGCCCGTGGCGATCACGGAGGCGCGCCCGCCGAGCTCGTCGAAGAGCCGCCGCAGGATCGCGTCGATCGCGCCCGCATAGCCGAACACCACGCCCGAGCGGATGGCGTCGATCGTGTTCTTGCCAATCACGCTCTTGGGCGGCGCGAGGTCGACCTTCGGCAGCCGCGCGCCGCGCTCGGAAAGGGCTTCGAGCGAGATCTCGATCCCGGTCATGAGCGCCCCGCCCACGTACTCGCCCTGGCGCGAGAGCACATCGAAGGTCGTGGCCGTTCCGAAGTCCACGCAGACGGCCGGCCCGCCGAAGCGCTCGCGGATGGCCACGGCGTTGACCAGGCGGTCGGCGCCGATCTCGCGCGGGTTGTCGTAGCGGATCGCCATGCCGGTCTTGATCCCGGGCCCCACGACGAGCATCTCGTGTCCCAGGTAGCGATGCGCCATCGCCGTCCACTCGGGCTCGAGCTGCGGCACCGTCGAGGAGACGATCGAGGCCTCGAGGTCGCCGAACCCGTGACCGCGCAGCTCGAGCAGGTTGCGCAGCGCCGCTCCCAGCTGATCGGCCGTCGACTGGCGCACGGTGGCGAAGCGCCAGTGCTCCAGCAGCTGCTCCCCGCGAAACGCCCCGAAGTGGGTCTGCGTGTTGCCGACGTCGACGACGAGCAGCATCGCGGACCATTATGCTCGGCACGCGATGGCCAGCATGCGCCCAAGGCTGTACGTGCTTCCGGGCTCACATCCCTGCGCCGCCGTTGAAGCGGCGCTCGAGCTCAAGTCGACCGACTACGACCGCGTTGTCCTGCTGCCGATCGTGCCGATCATCGTCGGCACGCTCCGCTACGGCGGCACGACGGTGCCGGGCATGCGCCTCGGCACAGAGCGCATCGTCGGCTCGCGCCCGATCATGCGCCGCCTCGACGCGCTCGCTCCCGAGCCCGCGCTGCTTCCGCCGCTCGACGATGCCGCCCGCGCCAAGGTGCTCGAGGCCGAGCGCTGGGGGGATGAGGTCTTCCAGAACGTTCCCCGCCGCATCCTCGACGTCGCCTTCCTGCGCCGCCCGGCGTCGATGGAAAGCTACGCCGCCGAGGAGAAGCTGCCGCTGCCGCGCCCGCTGCGGCGCCCGGGGACGCCGCTGACGGCGCGCCTGATGGCGCTCAAAAACCACGCCAGCGATGCCGCCGCGCGCGCCGACATCGCCGCGCTGCCGAGCCAGCTCGAGCAGGTCGACGCGTGGGTCGCAGACGGCGTCCTTGGGGGCGAGCGTCCCAACGCTGCCGACCTGCAGATCGGCAGCACCGTGCGCCTGCTGCAGACGATCGCCGACGTCCGCCCGCTCCTTGAGGACCATCCAGCCGCCCAGCTGACGCGCTACTTCCCGGCGACGGTGGGCGAAGTCGAGGCGGGCGTGCTGCCCTCGGAGTGGATGCCGGCAGCGGTCGCGAGCTAGTCGCCGAAGGCGACGAAAAGCGGCTCAGCGTGCGTGCAGCACGACGCTTCGCGTGCGCGTCGCGACCGAGCCGTGCATGTCCGTCAACGCGATCTTCACCGTCAGGGGCAGGCGGCGGTGCGCGCGCAGCGCCCTGCGTGCCCTCGCGTTGACGCTCACCTGGAAGGACAGCCGCCCCGCGCGCAGCGAGACACGGCTGAGATGGCCCACGTCAACGAGACGATGGGAGACGGCCAGCATCGCGCGCCTCGCCAGAAGCTGCACCCACAGGCGCCCGCCGACGGCCGCCTGCGGCACGTTGAGCGAGCCGCGAACGCGCGTGCCGCGCTGGCCGTGGGCGAGCGAGAGAGCTTCGTTGAGCGCGCGCGCAAGCGGCGCGGCTCCTTCCGGCTGCGTGCCCTGGGAGGTCGTCGTGCCCCCCGAGGTGGTGGTCGTCCCGGTCGAGGTCGTCGAGGTCGTGGTCCCATTGGCGTTGACGGTGATCGAGCCTTTCATTTCGGTGGGGTGCACGTAGCAGTAGAAGGTGTAGGTACCCGGCTGTGAGAACGTGCACGTCCCGCGCCAGCTCGTGGCGCCACGGTTTTCGGGGACGCCTTCGCACGCCGGCCTGATCGCGCTCGACCACACGACTCCGTGTTCGACGCTCGAGGAGTTGTTCACCAACGTGACGACACCGCTCACGCCGACCGTCGCGCCGGGCGGCGACCAGGCGTGCGTTTCTTTGTAGATACCGCCGCCGCTGTAGTTCGCCGCTTCGATCGTCGGGGCCGTTTCCGAGCCAGCCACGGCGGGCAGCGCCGCGACGGCTGCGCCCAGCGCGAGCGCGAGCACACCCTGCACCAGGCCGCGCGTCCTCATATCCTGACAGGACGCCAGCGCATCGAAATCATTCCCGGCGCTAGAGTCGCAACGGTCGGGCTATCGCAGCGCTGCGCGGCCAGCGCTGCAATCCAATGCGCATCCTCGATCCACAATCGCTGGGCAGGCACGTCGACCGGCTCTACCGGGCCGCATTGGGCCTGTGCGGTTCGCGCGAGGACGCCGAGGACCTCGTGCAGGAGACCTTCGCGCGGGTGCTCTCACGACCGCGCCTGCTGCACGGCGAGGCCGACCTCTACTACCTGATGAAGGTGCTGCGAAACACGTTCCTCTCGAGCCGCCGCACCGCCAGCCGCAGGCCAGTGACCGTCGCCACGCTCGACGACATCGTGGCTGCCGACCCGAAGCCAATCGGCCGGCCGCACGAGGCGCTCGAGGTGCAGGAGGTCTACGCGACGATCGCCGAGCTGCCGGAGGACTTCCGCCTGGCGCTCGTCGCCGTCGACGTGCTCGGCCTCTCCTACCGCGAAGCCGCTCGCGCCCTGCGCGTGCGCGAGGCGACGATCACCACGAGGCTCTTCCGGGCGCGCAAGCAGGTCGCCCAGCGGCTCGTTCATCCCTCCGCCGACACGCCTGACCGGCGCGGACAAGCGCCGGCGCCCCAGCCGGGATCACAGAACGCCCGTCCGCAGGCCGCCTCCCAGCGCGACGGCGGGGAACGATTGCCATCCAGCGGAGTCCTTGACAGTAGGCGAGCGCGATGAGCGAGCCAAGACCCCAAACTGAAGACGAGCTGATCGAGCTGGTGCGCTCGATAGACGTCCGCGCGCCGGAGTCGCTGCACCGGCGCGTGGACGCGATGCTGCTCGCTCACTCACAGCGCCGGCGGCGGGCGGGCGTCAGCGGCGCTCTGGGGCGAGCGCTGAGCGGCGGGCGCGGCCCGCTCGCCGCCGCGGGCGCCGCGGCCGTCGCGGCCGGCGCGGTGGCGGCGATCGTCGCGTTGAGCACAGGCCCCGGGCGCTCGCTGAGCCTGCAGAGCGCCTCCGCGCTCACGCTTCGCCCGGCGACGGCCGCGGCGCCGCGCGAGAGCAAGAGCAACCGCGACGAGCTGGCCGCCTCGGTGCAGGGTGTCTCCTTCCCCTACTGGGCAGAGCGGGTCGGATGGCGCTCGGTGGGCGCGCGCAGCGACCGGCTCGACGGGCGCGCGGTGCGGACGGTCTTCTACTCCAACGATCGGGGCGCGCGCATCGGCTATGCGATCTTCGCCGGCTCCCCCCCGAGGGTGAGCGGAGGCGTCACCAGGCTGCACCGCGGCTTGCACTTCAGGCTGCTCAACCGCGACGGCGTCGCCGTGGTGAGCTGGCGCCGCGGCGGGCATCTGTGCGTGATGTCGGGCATCGGCATCAGCGCCCAAGCGCTGATGCGTCTGGCGACCCTGGGTGATCGCGGTGCGCTCGCCTGAGCGCCGTTCCGGAAGCGCGCGCGCCAGCCTGGCGGCAGCGTCGACTCTGGCCATAGCGTCGGCGCTGGCACTCGCCATCGCCGGCGCGCTCCCCGGGGCGGCGGCATCCACGGCACGCTCGGCCGCGACGCACACCGTCGTGCTCAAGAACATCCGCTTCCACCCCGCGACGCTCAGCATCAGGCGCGGCGATCGCGTGCGCTGGCTGTGGCGCGACGGCGGAACCGAACACAACGTCACCTTCCACCGCTTTCATTCGCGAACGCAGGGGAGCGGCTCCTACACGGTGCGCTTCGCCCACGCCGGCACGTTCAGCTACCACTGCTCGATTCACGTCGCGGAAGGCATGCGCGGCAAGATCGTCGTGCACTGATCGGCTCGCGCGCGCGCCTGCGCCGCTCTCAGCCGGCGCGCAGCTCGAGCGGCGGGCCGGCCCAGCGCACCCCCTCGGCGGTGGGCAGCGCCGCCAGCGCGTCGGCCAGGCGCCTGCCGTCGGGCAGCGCCGCCTCGAAGTTCAGCTCGAGCGCCGGGATCAGCACGAAACGGCGCTCCAGCAGCTGCTCATGAGGCAGCGACATGCGCTCGCTGCGCACCTGCACATCACCGAGCAGCAGGATGTCGATGTCGATGGGCCGCGGGCCATGCCGGCGCCCGCCCGAGCGCCGGCCGAGTTCCCGCTCCAGCCGCTTGACCGCGTCCAGCAGCTCGAGCGGCTCGAGCACCGTCTGCACCTGCAGGCACGCGTTGAGGAAGCTCGGCTGCTCGCGCACCTCGCCGACTGGGTCGGTGTCGTACGTCGAGGAGCAGCGCACGACCTGCACGCCGCTCGCTGGCAGCGCCTCGACGGCCGCCTGCAGGTTGGCGCGCCTATCGCCTACGTTGGAGCCGAGCCCCAGCAGTCCGACGCGCACGGGCATGGCCTGACGCTACACGCGCGTACGCCCGGAGCCGGGCTCAGCGTACGCCCGGAGCCGGGCTCATGGCCGCGACGTCTGCAGGCCCTGGCTCGCCGCCCGCTCCCCCATCTCCTGCGCAAACGGGATCAGGCCCGAGAGCGGGCGCAGCATCACGGTGAAATCGCAGATCAGCCCGTGCTCGTCGAAGCGCAGCAGGTCAATGCCCTCGATCTCGCGATCGCCCACCCTCGCGCAGAAGATGAGCGCATGCGCGCCGCCCGCCTGCAGCTCGTCGGTGTAGCGGAAGTCCTCGAACACCTGGGCCACCTGTTCGAGCAGCCCGACGACCGTCTCGCGTCCCACGAACGGATGGAACGTGACGGGGCTGTGAAAGACGATGTCCGCAGCCAGCAGCTCGGCCACGGCGCCGATGTCGCCGTTCTGGACCGCCGCCCTGAAACGCTGCGCGGTACTCATGTGCGCGCCTGCCCCAGCCCTCCTGCGCGACGCCCGCGCTCGCCCGCAGGGCGCCCCCGCGAGCCCTCGCGCGAGCTGCGCTCGCTGAGGCCGACGCGGCCGTGCAGGCGACGCAGCGCGCCCGGAGCGCACCAGGCGCTCTCGCCTAGGCGACCCGTGATCGACGGCGCGAACAGCGCGCGCACGATGGTGGCGTCGATCGTAGTCGCTGAGCAAGAGTCCACGGAGAAATTATAAGTGACTGCTAACTAAGTTGTCAAGCCGGTCAGGCTGTCAAGCCGGAAGCCTGAGACTATTCTCATCGGCGCTTTCGAGGGGCGTTATGCCCGCAAGGCAGGCTCCGCGGCGCCGCGCCGGCGCCGAGGCAGCCGCCGCCAGACCTATGGACATCGCCCGAGCGAGACGCCGAGCAGCGAGCCAGCGCAGAGTGCGCCGGCAGCGCCTGGCGGGCGCTGCCGGCGGCCTGGTCGCGATCGTCGTGGTGCTCGTCGTCGCGCTCACCTCAGGCGGCTCGAGCGAGCACAGCTCGCGCCGGGCCAAGCACGCGGGGGCGCGGCGCGCCAAGCAGATCGTCCCCGGCGGGCCGCTCGCGCCCGCTTCCATCGGCGGGCTGGCGGCCCTGTGGGCGCCGCAGAACGTCGTCGCTGCGCAGCCCGCGACGGCGGCCGCGTATGAAGCGGCTTCGAGGATCCCCGGCCCCGCCGGTTACCTGCTCGTGGCCGACCGGGGCAACAACCGCATCCTCGTGCTGGACCGCACCGGGAAGGTCGTGTTCCTGTACCCGACGCCCGCCGAGCGCAGGATGGGCCGGCGCCTGGTCTACAACGACGACACCTTCGTCGTGCCCGGCGGGGCGGCGATGATCGCCAACGAGGAGGACAACAACGCGGTCGTCGAGGTGACGCTCGCCGACCGCAAGCTGCACGTGCTGTTCGGACACCCCGGCGTAGCGGGAAACGACAGCACGCACCTGCATACGCCCGATGACGCCTACGCGCTGCCCGACGGATCCTTCACGGTCGCCGACGCGTACGCCTGCCGCATCCTGTTCGTCCGCAACCGGCGCATCATTCGCCAGTACGGCCACTCCGGAGTGTGCGTGCATGACCCCCCGCGCTACCTGGCGGCGGTCAACGGCGATACCCCGACGCCGAGCGGAGGAGTGCTGGTGAGCGAGATCAACGGCAGCTGGGTCGACGAAATCGGCCCGGACGGGCGCCTCGTGTTCTCGCTCAAGGCACCCGTCAGCTATCCCTCGGACCCGCAGCCGCTCCCGGGCGGGCGCATACTCCTCTCCGACTACGCAAACCCCGGCCACGTGCTGATCGTCGACCACCGCGGGAAGACGCTGTGGCGCTACGGCCCGGCGCGTGGCCCCGGGCGGCTCGACCATCCCTCGCTTGCGCTGCCGCTGCCCAACGGGAACATCGCCGTCAACGACGACTACCGCCACCGCGTGATCGTGATCGAACCACGCGCCAAACGGATCGTGTGGCAGTACGGGCACACAGACATCCCCGGAA
Source organism: Actinomycetota bacterium (assembly GCA_005884115.1). GTDB lineage: Bacteria > Actinomycetota > Thermoleophilia > Solirubrobacterales > Solirubrobacteraceae > Palsa-744. Next base: position 576,560 of record VAXW01000005.1, on the reverse strand, counting down.
CCGCCGCCGGCTACCTCAACATTCCCGACGGAATGGACTTCGTTCCGATCGGGCCACGCGGCGGCCCCGACTACGCCGCCGTCGTCCACCCCTAGGGGATGAGCGACGCGCACGCAGATCGTGCGAGGCGGACGGGAGCCGCCTCGCGCCGGCGCACGGTCAGGCGCAGGCGCGCGGCGGCCGCCGGGGCTCTGCTCGCGATCCTGATCGCGGTTCTGCTCGCCTCCCAGGGGAGCTCTCGCCACGGCGCTTCCGAAGGCGCTTCGCGGCGCTCGTCGCGGCGCAGCGACCAGGCAGCAGCCCGAGCGCAGGCACCGAGGGCGCTGGTCACGTACGCCGGTCAGCTCCCGCAGCCGATCCAGGATGCGGCCGTGGCCGCGAGCAGCGCCTCCAGCGCCCTGCTCATCGGGGGGCTCGATCAGAGCGATCGATCGAGCACGCAGATAGTGCGCCTGGGCGGCTCTCAGGGCCAGCGCATCGGCTCGCTGGCGGCCCCGCTGCACGACGCCACGGCGAGCGCGCTCGGCGGCGCCGTGTTCCTGCTCGGCGGCGGCTCGCTGGAATCGTTCGCGAGTATCCTGCGCGTCTCCGCCGGCGGCCAGGCACAGCCGGCGGGCCGCCTCCCCACGCCGGCGTCCGACGTCGCCAGCGCGCAGATCGACGGCACCATCTACATCGTCGGCGGCTACACCGGACAGGTGCCGCTGCGCACGATCCTCGCCTGGCGTCCCGGCCAGCCGCCACGGATCGCGGCGCTGCTGCCCCAACCCGTTCGCTACGCCGCCGTCGCCGCCCAGCGCGGCGGCCTCGTGATCGCGGGGGGGACGACCGGCACCACCGCAGATCGCGACGTCTACCGCTTCGACCCCGCAAGCGGCAGGGTCGCGCTGCTCGCGAGGCTGCCCCACCCGCTCACGCACGCGGCCGCGGTCAGGGTGCGCGGCAGCGTGCTCGTGATCGGGGGCCGGGGAGCCGAACTGAACGCTCAGACGCGCCAGATCCTCGCGATCTCGCCCAGCGGCGCGGTGAGCCTCGCCGGAGAGCTGCCGCGGGCTCTGTCCGACCTCGCCGCCGTCACGCTAGGCGAAGAAGCGCTGCTGGCAGGCGGCCGCGACTCCGGCGGCCACGTGCGCGGGGAGATCCTCCGAATCAGGGTGCGCTGAGCCGCAGCAGCGCCGCGGCTCGCGCGTCGTCGAGCCCTGCCTCAGGCGTGCGCCTAGGCTCGGAGGGCGCGGCGCGAGGACTAGCGAGACTCGGGGCTCGCCAGCTCCCCAGTGGACACCAGAGAACCTGCCATGAGCCAGTGACCTAGCGGTTCGCGTTCGAGGCTTTCACCGCACTCAGCGCAGCGCCTTCTTTCAATGGGCAAGTCGTGTGGTCCTCGAACGCTCTTCTCGCCATCCACGATTCGGCTGTAGCCAGCGGGCGGCAGGTCCTCGCGGCAGACGGGGCACGAGTATTTTCCCATGCCCCAACGGATGCCCCGTCTGCCCACCGCGTTACCGCGGCTCGACGTTCATACGACCGCGCATGGCCGCCAAGCCCCGACGGCTCAGGCCTCGGCCTCGCGCCACACCTCCACCGAGACCTCCTCCACGCTCAGCGCGATCGGCGGCTCGGGCTTGGACGCCTTCACCCACACGGCTTCCAGCTCGTAGTCGCTCAGCAGGCGGTTGGCGATCGTGCTGCACAGGCGCTCGAGCGTGCTGTGCGAGCGCTGCTGGGCGACCAGCGCGATCAGCTGGCACACCTGCACGTAGTCGATCGTGTCCTCGATCGAGTCGGTGGCGGTGGCGTCGCACTCGCCCATGTCAAGGCGCACGTCCACGACCAGCCGCTGGCCCACCTCGCGCTCTGCCTCGCTGACCCCGTGGTGGGTGTAGAGCGAGAGGCCCGTGATCTCGATCGTGACCGATTCGGGCGCGTCCTCGTCGGCGGAAGGCTCCTCGTCTAGCTCGTCGGGGTCTTCGGCGGGCTGCTCGCCGTCCATCGCCCGCCCAAGGTAGCAGCCGCCACCTCGAGCGCCTCGCGCGCGGGCGCCACGTCGTGGACGCGCAAGACGCTGGCCCCGCGCTCGAACGCGAGCACGCTCGTCGCGAGCGTGCCCGCCAGCCGCTCGTGGGGCTCGGAGGGACGCGTCGTAAGGCGCGCGAGAAAGCTCTTGCGCGAGGTCCCCACCACGATCGGGCGCCCGATGCTCACGAGCTCGTCCAGGCGCGCGAGCAGCGCCAGGTTGTGCGCCACCGTCTTGCCGAAGCCTATGCCCGGGTCGAGCAGCACCTGCTGCTCGCGCACGCCCTCGCGCACGGCGAAGGCAAGGCGCTCCTCCAGAAACGACTTGACCTCGCTCACGACGTCCTCGTAGCGCGGGTCGCGCTGCATCGTGCGCGGATCGCCGAGCATGTGCATGAGGCAGCACTGGGCGCCGCTGTCAGCCACCACGCCGACCATTTGCGCGTCGCCGCGCAGGGCGGTGACGTCGTTTATGAAGCTCGCCCCCGCCCGCAGCGCCGCCGCCGCCACCGACGCCTTGGAGGTGTCGACCGAAATCACCGCGCCGCTCTCGTCGCGCTCGGCCATGAGGCCCTCTATCACGGGCCGCACGCGCGCGAGCTCCTCACGCGCGGAGACCTCGCGCGCGCCCGGGCGCGTGGACTCGCCGCCAACGTCGACGATGTCGGCGCCTTCGGCGATCAACTCGCGGCCGTGCTCGATCGCCGTCTGCGGCTCCAGGAAGCGACCGCCGTCGGAGAACGAATCCGGCGTCACGTTCAAGATCCCCATCACGCGCACGCCGCGGGGGGGCTCGCCGGGGATGCTCAAGCGCTCAGTCGGCCCTCACGAATGCGCGCCACGAGGTCCTTCGATTCTTCGCGGATCACGCGGCCATCCTCGAGCTCGACGGCCGGGAACAGCTTCTGGCCCGTGAGCGCCACGTACTCCGCGCGCTTGCCGCGGCGGACAGGGTGCTTTACGACCTCGTACTCGACGCCCGCGTCCTCGAGTGCCTTCTGCACCTTCCAGCACGGGTGCGGACCCTTGATCCACATCGTGCGGCAGCGGTGCAGCTTGACGGCCAACTAGGTGATCTCCGGGCGCTTGGACTCGCCGGAGCGGAGCTCGGCCGTGCCTCCGGCCAGGCCGGGACGCGGAATCGCGCGCGGCGCCTCGCGCTCGGGCCGCCCGGCGGGAGCGGGCGCGGGCGGCACCGGCAGCTCGGGCTTGGCGGGCTCCTCGCTGGGAAAGACTTCCTGCTCGCTCTTGCCCTCGAGCAGCGCCAGGAACTCCTCCTTCTCGATCGTCTCGCGCTTGACGAGGATCTCGGAGATCTTCGTCAGGCTCGAGTGGTGCTCGGTGAGGATGTCCTTCGCGCGCTGGTGCGCAGACTCGATGATGCGGCGCACCTCGTCATCGATCTCGCGCGCGATCTCGTCGGAGTAGTCGGGCTCGGTCGAGAACTCGCGGCCCAGGAACGGCTGGCCGTGGTCGTGGCCGAACACGCGCGGGCCGAGCTTGTCGCTCATGCCGAAGCGCATCACCATCTGCTTGGCCGTCGCGGTGACCTTCTCGAGGTCGTTGGAAGCGCCCGTCGTTATCTCCCCGAAGGTCAGCTCCTCCGCGGCGCGCCCGCCCAGCGTCATCGCCATCGAGTCGCGCAGCTCCGCGCGTGTGGTCAGGAAGCGGTCTTCCTGAGGCATCGAGATCGTGTAGCCGAGCGCCTGGCCGCGCGAGATCACCGAGATCTTGTGCACGGGGTCTGAGTGCTCGAGGAAGTGCGCCACCAGCGCATGGCCCATCTCGTGATAGGCGGTGATCAAACGCTCCTTCTCGCTCATCACGCGCGTCTTCTTCTCGGGGCCGGCGATCACGCGCATGATCCCCTCCTCGAGCTCTTCCTGGCCGATCTCGCGCTTGCCCGTGCGCGCCGACAGCAGCGCCGCCTCGTTGATCAGGTTCGAGAGGTCCGCCCCCGTGAAGCCCGGCGTCTGGCCGGCGAGCGCGTCGATGTCGATCACCTTCGCCAGCGGCTTGCCGCGCGTATGCACCTCGAGGATCTTCGAGCGACCCTTGCGGTCGGGGCGATCGACGGCGATTTGACGGTCAAATCGACCCGGGCGCAGGAGCGCCGGGTCGAGGATGTCGGGCCGGTTGGTGGCCGCGATCATGATGATGTTGTCCTTGGCCTCGAAGCCGTCCATCTCGACGAGCAGCTGGTTGAGCGTCTGCTCGCGCTCGTCGTGGCCCCCGCCGAGGCCCGCGCCGCGGTGGCGCCCGACGGCGTCGATCTCGTCCATGAAGATGATGCAGGGGCTGTTCTGCTTGGCCTGCTCGAAGAGGTCGCGCACGCGCGAGGCGCCGACGCCGACGAACATCTCCACGAAGTCCGAGCCCGAGATCGAGAAGAACGGCACGCCCGCCTCCCCCGCCACCGCGCGCGCGAGCAGCGTCTTACCCGTGCCCGGCGGCCCGTACAGCAGCACTCCGGTGGGGATGCGCGCGCCGAGCGCCTGGAACTTCTTGGGGTTCTCCAGGAATTCCTTGATCTCGTGCAGCTCCTCCACCGCCTCGTCCACGCCCGCCACGTCGCGGAAGGTGATCTTGGGCGAGTCGGCCGACAGGCGCTTGGCGCGCGACTTGCCGAACGACATCACTTTGGAGCCGCCGCCCTGGACCTGGTTCATGAGGAAGATCCAGAAGCCCAGGAAGATGACGAACGGCAGGATGTAGCCCAGCAGGCTCCAGAAGGCGCTGCTCTTTTCCGATTCGACGTTGTACTGCACGCCCGCAGAGCGCAGTTCGCGGATCAGTTCCGGCGCGGCCTGTTCGACGTAGCCCGTTTCGTAGCTTTCTTTGTTGCGCAGCTTGACTTCGAGCGCCTTGCCCTTGTTCTTGAACACGACCGACTTGACTTCGCCTGAGGGCAGCTCGCGGCTGACCAGCGTCTGGTAGCTGTGCGGGCGGTGGTCCGAGGTGCCGGGATTGACCAGTTTGACGGCCAAGAAGGCCAGCACGACCACGATGAGGATCGGAAACGCGGCGCTCTTGAAGAAACGGCTCATGGCGTAATCCTGAACGTCCCGCGCCGTGTGACGCAGTGGTCGCCAGTCCCCTAGCGTACCATGAGGCAGCCCAAAATCCGGGCGTTTCCGCGCCCCGCACGGGCCTCTCACGCGCGACCAACCCAGCCGCGCAAGCGCCGCAACAGGCGCGCCGCGCGGCCCCTTTAACGCTCGAACGCCGCCACGTAGGGGAGGTTGCGATGGCGCTCGGCGTAGTCGAGCCCGTAGCCCACGACGAAGCGGTCGGGGATCTCGAAGCCGACGTAGCGCGTCGGCAGGTCCACCTTGCGCCGCTCGGGCTTGGTCAGCAGCGCGCACACCTCCAGCGTGCGCGGGTTGCGCGAGCCGAGGTTGCGGATCAGGTACTGCAGCGTCAGGCCCGAGTCGACGATGTCCTCCACGATCAGCACGTCGCGCCCTTCGATCACCACATCGAGGTCCTTGAGGATCCGCACCACGCCCGAGGAGTCGGTTGCCGAGCCGTAGGAGGCGACGGCCATGAAGTCGAGCTCCACGGGGATCTCGATGGAGCGCATGAGGTCTGAGAGGAAGAACACCGCGCCCTTGAGCACGCCCACGAGCAGCAGCGAGCGGCCCGCGTAGTCGCGCGAGATCTCCGCCCCCAGCTCGCGCACGCGGCGCTGCAGTTCATCGGCGCTCACGAGCACCTCTCCGATCGGGGCCTCTACGTCGGCGCGCGAGATACTGGCCACCGCCGAGAGTCTAGTCGCGCGCGTCCCCGCGGCTCTCGCGCGGCGCGCGCGCCGGCAGCCGCACCATCTCGAGCACTCCCCCCTCGATCACCGCGCCCGCATGCCCGCCGAGGTGAAGCTCGTGACGCCCGCCGCGACGGCTCAGCTCGATCAGCTCCTCGACGCGCTCGCCGGCCTGCGGCACGTATGCGCCCGCTGCGTCCTCGGCCAGGCGCACCACCACCATGCGAGCCAGGGCCGCGGGTAGAGCCTCGAGGCGCTCGAGCGTGATGCTGCCTCGCCCGCCGAGCTCCTCGCTCACGAGGGCGTCAAGCAGCTCCGTCTCCGCCCGCAGCAGCTCCGCCGTGCGCAGCACGTTGGCCTGGGCGGCCGGGTGCACGGCGCGCAGAGCCGCCACCAGGTCATGGCGCACGCGCGTGCGCGCGTAGCGCTGATCCTCGTTCGAGGAGTCATCGCGCCAGCGCAGGCCGCGCTCCTGGCAGTAGGCACCCGTCTGCTCGCGCGTGACGTGCAGCAGGGGGCGGATAAGGCGGCCCTCGCTGGCCGGCATCCCGAGCAGCGCGCGGCGCCCCGGCGAGGCCGCGAGGCGGTAGAGGATCGTCTCCACCTGGTCTGAAGCGGTGTGGCCGGCCGCGATCAGCGCATCGCGCTTCTGAGCCAGGCGCTCGGCCTCCGCGTAGCGCACCTCGCGCGCCCACGCCTGCAGGTTTCCCGAGGGCTCGGGACCGCTTCTGCGCGCGCCACCAGCCGGCGCCGGCGCGCGGCTCGCACGCACGACCTCGAGCTCGACTCCCAGGCGCTTGCACAGCTGCACGCAGTGGCGCTCGTCCCCGTCCGCCTCTTCGCGCAGCCCGTAGTTGAGGTGCAGCGCGCCAACGTGCTCGGGGCCGCAGAAGCGCACGGCGAGATCGAGCAGGCAGACCGAGTCGCGGCCTCCCGACAGCATCGCCACCACGGGCTGCCCGCGCTGCAGGAGCCCCGAGGCACGCACCGTGGCGAGCACCTCATCGGCGCCCATGCGGACCTACCCGCGCCCGGAGGCAGCGATGAACAGCTCCGTGGGCTCCGAGAAGCCCTTCAAGCCCACCTCCCCGATGCGCTCGAAGGTGACGCCGTCGAGTCCCGCCGCCTCCTCGACGACGGATCGCGTGGCCAGCACCTCGCCGCCGCTCGCCCGCGCGACCACGCGCGCGGCCTGGTTGATGTCGCGCCCGTAATAGTCCCCGTCGCGGTACAGCGCCTCGCCGTAGTGGATGCCGATGCGCGGCGGCGGCCCGTCGTCGTCGATCATCGCGCCCAGCCGCACCGCCCAGGCCGCCAGCGCGGCCGGGTCGGGGCCGACGATCATCACCTCATCGCCCAGCGTCTTGATCACGCGCGCGTCGGCCGGCAGGCTCTGCTCCACCGCCTCGACGAAGCGCTCGACCACCCCCAGCGCCTCCTCGTCGCCCTGCTCGACCGTCAGGCGCGCATATCCGGCCAGGTCAGCGAACACGATCGCGACCCGCAGCCGGCCTTCTTCGGGAGCGCCGTCGGAGAGATCGCTCTCCATGTGGCCGATCACGTCCTGCTCGACGAACTGTCCCAGAAGCCGCGTGTGCATGTAGCTGAGCAACGGCACCACGAACGGCATCAGCTGCCGTGCCAGCGCCTCCATCTGCTCGGCGATCTCCACGTTCGCGACGCCCGCGCGCATGAGCGGCTCGTGCACGTAGAGGTGGACCAAGCGCACCTCCGCGTCGGCGATCTGCGCCAGGGCGTGGCCGTAGACGCGAGCGAGCTGCAAGAACGCCTCCGGCGGGAGCCCCGCGTCGAGCATCGCGGCCACGTAGCGCAGCATCTCCAGGTCCTCCTCGGACAGGAGCTCCGACGGCAGCCTCGCCATGCCCATGGCCGCGAAGATGCGTTCGATCACCGACGCCTGAAGGCCCGTCGCGCGCGTGAGCTCGCGCAGCGTGTAGCGGCCCTCCGACGCGCTTAGCAGGTTCTCGATCGGCCCGACCGCCAGCTGGCCCTGGTCGCCCGCCCGCTTGATTTCCTCGAGCGTGTGCCCGCGCGCGCGCAGGCGCTCGATCACCCGCACGTACGCCGCCGTTGCAGCTGTCCAGCGCCCGTCGTAGCCCGGCACCAGGCCCTTCTGCACCCAGCGTCTGACCGTCGAGACCGACACCCCCGCGCGCGCGGCGACCTGCGCGAGCGTGAGCTGCGTGTCGTCGCCGGTGCCTTCAGGGCTCGAGCGCCTCTCAGCCACGCCGCGCCCATCGCTGTCGCGTTTCCATAGCCGCCAGTTTAAAGTCGCCCCCCTTGTCCCTCCCGGAGCCAGCCGCCGGCGCCGCGCTGCATCTGCGACCCACGGCCCCGCTCGCCGAGCGCGTGCTGCTGCCCGGCGACCCCGGCCGGGCCCTGGCCCTGGCCCAGGCGCTGCTCGCCGAGCCGCGCATGTTCAACCATCATCGCGGCCTCTGGGGCTACACCGGGGCCGCGGGCGACGGCGAGCCGCTCACGATCCAGGCCACGGGGATGGGCGGGCCCTCGGCCGCAATCGTGCTCAGCGAGCTGATCGCGCTCGGCGCGCGGCGTGCGATCCGCGTGGGAACGTGCGGCGCGCTCGACGCCTCGCTCGCCTTGGGCGAGCTGCTGATCGCGCGCGAGTCGATCTGCGCCGACGGGACCTCCAGGGCGCTCGGCTTCGCTGAGCGCGTGGCCGCCGATGGGGCGCTCACGCACGCACTCGAGGCGGCAGCCGGCTCAACGCGCGCGGGGACCGTGATGAGCGTCGACCTCTTCTACGACGATCTGCGGCGCTCACGCGAGCACGGCGCGATCGCCGTCGACATGGAGGCGGCGGCGCTGTTCGCGCTGGGCTCAAACGAAAAAGTACCCGTCGCCTGCGTGCTCGCCGTCACCGACACGTTCGACGCCCACGGCGCGCGCACGCGCATCGAGGACCACCTCCTGCGCGACGCCGCCGAGAAGATGGGGGCGCTCGCGCTGCGCGCGCTCGGGCCCCGGGGCCAAGCTGGCTCGTCGTGAGGCCGCCCAGCAGGCCGCGGTCCGCTCACGGTGCAGCGGGGCTCCGCGGGCTGGCGTCGACTGATCGCCGGCGTGGCCGGCGGGGCTTCCTCAGCCCTTGGCCTTGCCCGCGGCCTGCGCCTTCGGGCGCTTCGCTCGCGCCGGCTTCTGCTTCGCATCGGACGCGCCGGCCGAGGCGCCAGCCGCTGGGGGCTCGGGAGCGGCGAGCCGCTCGAGCGCTTCGGCCACATCCGCGAGCCGCTGCTCGATCGCAGCCAGGCGGCCTTCGAGCGCCGAGGACGCCAGCGAGCGCTCCAGGCGCGCGACCGCGTCCTCGATTCCCTCGAGGCGCTGCGAGACGGTGCGCAGGCGGCGCGTCAGCCTTTCGATGTCGGTCGAAGACGGGATGTTGAGGGCGCCCATCGCGACCTCCTGGGCCTGCGACGCCTTCTCGCGAGCGTCGAATGCGCGCCCGATCGCCCCGGTGACGAGCGGGTTTTCGAGTAGATCCGACAGCGCCTTCCCGAGACGGTCCTCGGTCGTGTCACCGAGGCGCTCGCGAACCCTCTTGGCGAGATTGCTGCTGTCAGACATCCGCGTCTCCTGTACTTGAGATCAGGGCCAGCACACCCGCGCGGGTCGCCGCCCGAGGCTTGAGCGGAAGGATACGGTGCAGCGATGGCACAGTCGCTGTTCCTCTTCATGCAGATGGAGTTCCCGTGGGAGCTGGGGCCGCCCGACGGGCGCTACCTGCTGCGCGCAGAGCCCGGCGGCGAGGCTGAACACGTGATCGTGCTCGCCACGCTCGCCGCCAGCCGGCGCGGGCCCGGCCGCGGTCGCAGCTGGCCCGGAGCGGTTCGCTCGCGGCCGCTCGCCGCGCAGCCCAATGCGGCGCCCGAGCCCGCGCTGGTCGCCACCTCCCGAGCGTCGATCATCGACCCCGTGCCGGTATCGGCCGAGCGCCAGGCACGCGCGTGGCTCGAGGACCTCGACCCCGAAGAGGCGACGCGCGACGCGTTCGGCGTGCTCAACCGCGTGCTGCACCTGCACCGGATCGCGGCCGCCGACCCCTACGTCCATGAGGTATCTGCCGATCAAGCGCTCGTGATCCGTGCCGGGTGGGGCGAGGGCGAGCACGTCGCGGACGGCCGCTGGCTGCACGCCCGTGAGATCTCATGGCGGAGCGGGCCGCGGCCGGGCCTGGGCCGGGGCAGGGCGCGCACCGCCGCGCTGCGCCCGCAGGAGCGCTTCGCCGAGCTGCTCGGAGCGCGTGGATCAGCGCTGTTGTGCGAGAGCTTCGCGCTGCGCTCGCGGCTCGACCTCGATCATTCTCGCCTCGCGCTCGCCGCCGTAGAGCTCCAGGCGGCGTTCTCAGCAGCAACCGCGGAGCTGCGCGCCGAGCAGCGGCCAGACCTGGAGATCCGCATGGCTGAGCTCGAGAAGCTGGGCGACGGGGTCGCCGCCCAGGCGCGTCGGGCGCTCGCCGCAGACGGCGAGCTCCCGAACGAGGAGATCGTGCGGCACGCGCTCGAGCGCCTCGAGGCCGCGCTGCGCGCGCGAACGATTGGAGGCCGGTAGGGACCGCAGCTAGTCTGAGCGCAGCATGGATCCCGGCCCGACCGCGATCGGCACGTGGAGCGGCGGACGCTTCATGAGCTTCGGCGAGCCCCTCGACGACGGCAGGCTGCGCGCGCTGCTGCGACCGGGCGATGGCATCGACACGGTGATCACCGCCGACGCCTACGGCGCCGGCGAGGCCGATCGGGCGCTCGGCGAGGCGCTCGCTGGGATCGACCGCGAGGACTACTGCCTCGTGGGCGCCATCGGCCACGACTTCTACGAGGGCGCGCGCGAGGGCGCCAAGGGCTACCCGCGCTTCACCGATCCCAGGCTGCGCCAAGAGAGCTCCTACGCCGACTACATCCGCATGGCCACCGAGCGCAGCCTCGAGCGCTGCGGCGCCGAGCGCTTCGACCTGCTGCTGCTGCACAACCCGGACCGGCGCGGGTATCAGTGCGCGGCCGTGTGGGAGGGGCTCGAGCGCGTGCGCGAGGCTGGGCTGGCACGCATGCTCGGCGTGGCGCCCGGGCCAGCCAACGGGTTCACGCTGGATCTCATCGCCTGCCTGGAGCGCTTCTCCGCGCACATCGACTGGGCGATGATCATCCTCAACCCGCTCGAGCCGTGGCCAGGCGAGCTCGCGCTGGCGGCGGCGCGCGAGCACGAGGTCAAGCTGATCACGCGCGTGGTCGACTACGGGGGACTCTTCCACGACGACGTGCTCCCCGGCCACGAGTTCTCAGAGCGCGACCACCGCGCCTTTCGCCCCGCCGGCTGGGTCGAGGACGGCCGCGCAAAGCTCGAGCGCATGCGCCCGATCGCCGAGCGCCATCAGCTGACGATGCTGCAGCTCGCGTGCGCCTGGAACCTCGCCCACGATCCGGTCCGCTGCGCCGCTCCGACGCTGATCCAGGAGCGCGGCTCAAGCGCTCGAGCGGTGGAGGACAAGCGCGCCGAGCTCGCCGCGTTCGCGCGCGCGCTCGCCGCGCGGCGGTCCGACCGTCCCGACGCCGGCCCCGGCTGCGGCATCCTCGGCGCCGAGGAGGTGCAGGCGATCCGGGCCATCGGCGACAACTCCGGTTGCATGGCGCTGAAGGGCGCAAGCCCCGAACACGCGGGCGCCGAGGCGCCCGACCGCTGGCAGCTAGACCCCTCGCTCGCCGCCGTGGCCGCGCGCTGGGAGATCGATCCAGAGCTCGACCTCGCGCGCACGGAGCTGTCGGGCGCCCGCTGATTGCCCGCGTGATGATTCGGACGCGGCCGTCAGGGGAATAAGGGCGGGCATGAGCACGCCCACCGAGCGCGTCGCGCGAGTTCCGCTGCGGGGCGGCGTCGAGGTCCCACAGCTGGGCTTCGGTGTTTTTCAGGTGCCGCCGGAGGAGACCGCCGAGGTCGTGCTCGAGGCGCTCGCGGCCGGGTACCGGCACATCGACACCGCCGCCGCCTACCAGAACGAGCAGGGCGTGGGCGAGGCCGTGCGCAGCTTCGGCCTCGAGCGCGAGCAGGTGTTCGTCACGACCAAGTGCTGGAACAGCCAGCAGGGGTACGAGCGAGCCAAGCGGGCGCTAGGCCGCAGCCTCGAGCGCCTGGGCTTCGACTACGTCGATCTCTACCTCATCCACTGGCCGGCGCCGTCGCAGGATCTCTACGTCGACACCTGGCGATCGCTCATCGAGCTCCAGCAGGAAGGCCTCGCGCGCGCGATCGGGGTCTCGAACTTCCAGCCCGCCCACCTGCGGCGCGTCATTGAGGAGACCGGCGTGACGCCTGCGATCAACCAGGTCGAGCTGCACCCCTACTTCCAGCAGGAGGCGCTGCGGCGCGAGCACGAGCGCCTCGAGATCGTTACCGAGGCCTGGAGCCCGTTGGGTCAGGGCCGCGAGCTGGACGACGCGGTGATCGAGCGGATCGCCGAGGCGCACTCGCGCACGCCCGCCCAGGTCGTGATCCGCTGGCACCTGCAGATCGGAAACGTCGTGATCCCGAAGTCCGTCACGCCCGAGCGCATCCGTGCCAACTTCGAGGTCTTCGACTTCGACCTCGGCGAGGAGCAGATGCGTGCCATCGCCTCGCTCGAGCGCCGCGAGCGCATCGGCCCGGACCCCGACACGTTCCTTAGTCCCTGAGCCCCGTCAGGACGTGATCACGTGATCAGATGCTCCCAGGGCACTGGCAGCTCGAGCGCGCCCAGCAGCACCTGCAGCTCGTGCACAACGTCGCCGTGCAGGCGCACGCTCGCGAGCTCATCCAGCGGCGTGGCCCCCTGCGTAACGATGGCGATCGCACCGCCGGACCGCAGGGTGAGCTCGGGCAGCGCCGCGACCGGATAGACCTCGAGCGATGAGCCGATGCACAGCAACAGCTCGGCCCCGGCGCACAGCTGCTCGGCGCGCCTGAGGGCGGCTTCGGGCAGAAGCTCGCCGAACAGCACCACGTCGGGCTTGAGCGGCGTCTCACAACCCTCGCAGCGGGGCACCCCGTCGGGGTCCGCCGCCATCAGCGCGCGCGCCCGCTCGGCCGTGACGCTCGCGCCGCAGCTCAGGCACGAGCAACCGGCGATGCTGCCGTGCACCTCCACGAGCTCCTGCGTGCCCGCCTTGCGGTGCAGCAGATCGATGTTCTGGGTGATCACCGCGTCAAGTCGCCCGGCGCGCTCCAGCGCGGCGAGCGCGCGGTGAGCCGCGTTGGGCTGCTTCTCGCCGAGCGTCGCAAAGCGCTCGCCGTAGAAGCGCCAGAAGCGCACCGGGTCGGCGTGGAAGGCGTCGATGTGCGCCACCTCCATCGGGTCGACCCTCTCCCACAGGCCGCTGCCGGGCGTGCGGAAGTCGGGGATCCCCGACGGCACCGAGATGCCGGCGCCGGTCAGCGCGACAACCGAGCTCGCACCCTGCACCAGCTCGGCGAGGCGTGCCAGGCGCGGCAAGCGCGAAGGTTGCTCGGGCGCTGAGCGGCTAGCGGCCTTCAAAGCGGGGCGTCCGTTTGGCGAGAAACGCAGCGATCCCCTCGCGGGCGTCGGCGCTCTGAAAGACCGAAGCAAACGCCCGCTTCTCGGCCTCGATGCCCGCGTCGAGGTCGCCCGCGGCGGAGACCTTTTTGATCTGCTCGAGCGCCAGCGGGGCCTGGCTTGCGAGCTTGCGCGCCCACGCCAGCGCCGTGTCGAGCAGCTCGTGATCGTCGACCACGCGGTTGACGAGCCCCAGCTCGAAGGCTTCGTCAGCCAGGATCGGGTCGCCGACGATGTTCATCTCGAGCGCCTTGCCCGAGCCGGCCAGGCGCGGTAGCCGCTGCGTGCCGCCGAAGCCGGGGATGATCCCGAGCTTGATCTCGGGTTGCCCGAACAGGGCGGCGCGCGCGGCGATGCGCACGTCACAGGCCATCGCGAGCTCGCAGCCACCGCCGAACGCGAGGCCGTTGACCGCGGCGATGGTCGCGGTGCCGTCCGAGCCCATCTCGCGAAACAGCGCGTGGGTCTCATCGAGCAGCTGCGCGCCCGAGGCGGCGTCGAGCGAGGTGAACGCCTTGATGTCCGCCCCCGCCGAGAACAGGAACGGGTTTGAGGACGCGATCACCAGCGCGCGCACGCCCGCCTCCTTGACGCCGCGCCACACCTTCGCGAGGTCACCGGCGAGCTGGGGGGAGATCGCGTTCATCTGCCCGTGCGCCAGCCATGCGATCGCCACCCCATCGCCGCGCGTCTCGAGCTTCACCAGCTCCGCCGGCTGCTCGGCATCGGGCTGCGGGTACGGGTAGAAGCCCTGCCCGCTCTTCTGTCCCAGGCGGCCCTGCGCGATCATGCGGCGCAGCAGCGTGGGTGCGGCAAAGCGCTCGCCGTAGCGCTCGCGCGCGCGCTCCATGCGCTCGAGGATCTGATCGAGACCCTCTGAGTCGGCCTTCATGAACGGAGGCAGAAGGCCCCGTCGCGGATCGAGCCCGGCGCCCGCCATCATCGCGAAGTCGATGTCCCGATGCGTGGCCACGCCCTCCTCCACGACCAGGCACGCCTCGATCAGCGTCTTCAGGGACAGCAGCTCGACGAGCTGCTCGACGTCGGGCTCGCCCTCGCCGGCGAGGTTTGGCTCGCCCTGCGGGTCGTAGAAGCCGTCGCCGCCGGTCTTGGCTCCGAGCTTGCCCTCGGAGACGAGCTTCTGCATGCCCTTGGGCACGTAGAAGCGCTCCTCGCCGTAGGACTGGGCGAGGTGTTCGGCGACGTGCAGCACCGTGTCCAGCCCGAGCAGGTTGACGAGGTGATAGGGGCCGACCGGGATGATCCCCGCCGCGCCGAGGCCCTCGTCGATCTTCTTGATCGAGAGCCCCTTCTCCTCCTGCTCGCGCCACACCTCCGATGTGCCGGCGTTGAGGATGCGGTTGACCACGAACCCCGGGACCTCGGCACACGTGATCGGCTGCTTGCGGATCGCCTGCGCGAAGGTCACAGCCGCACACACAGTTTCCGGCGAGGTGTCTTCGCTCTCGACGATCTCGATCAAGGGCATGATCGACGCGGGATAGAAGTAGTGGAAGCCGACGACCTTTTCGGGGCGCAGGGTGGCCTCGCCGATCTCCGTGATCGAGAGCGAGGAGGTGTTGGAAGCGAGGATCGCGTGCGAGGGCGTGACCGCGTCAAGCTGCGAGAAGACCTCGAGCTTGATCTCCATCTTCTCCGGAACGGCCTCGATCACGAAGTCCACCTCACCGAAGCCCTCATAGGAGGTCGTTCCTTGGATGCGCCCCACCACCGCCTCCAGCTGCGAGGCGGCCTCCTCGGCCGTGAGCTTGCCACGCTCGGCGAGCTTGGAGAGCTGGCCCTCCGTCACGTTGCGAGCCTCCTGCAGGCCCGCCTGCACGAGCTCCTGATCGATGTCCTTGAGCACCACCGGGATGCCCGCCGCGGCGATCGTCTGCGCGATCTGCCCTCCCATCGTGCCGGCGCCCACGACAGCGGCCTTGAATACGAACATGCTTCAGATCTCCTCTACGACTACCGTTGCGGCAGCCTAGTCGAGTGGCGCCGACGGGCGCGGCGCCGCTGGGGTAACGGCGCACCTCTCGGCGGGTAAGAGAGTTCTTAAGGGAGACAGGCCAACGCGAGCGCGCACCGGGAGGCACCGATGAACGGCACAGCAGCAGGCGAAGGCCCACTGGATCGATCGCGGGCGCGGGCGCCAAGCTGCGTGCGCGGGAGGCGGCGATCGCGCATGGCGCGGGCGGCGACCTTCCTCGCGCTCGCCGTGCTCGCCGCTCCGTCGGCAGCTGCGGCGGTGAGCAAACCGGGCGTGTCGACCGGCAAAGCGCGCAACGTGAGCTTTAGCTCGGCGGTGCTAACCGGCACGGTGACGCCGAACGGCAGCAATACCTCCTACTACTTCCAGTACGGGCCCACGAGGGCCTATGGCAGCCAGAGCGCGATCGCAGACGCCGGCTCAGGCACGCATCCCGTGAGCGTGCGCATCGCGATCAGCGGGCTTCAGCCGATCACGATCTACCACTACCGGCTCGTCGCGGTCAACGCCGCCGGCGCCTCGATCGGAGCCGACCGCGTGCTGCTGACGACGAAGGTGCCGCTGTCGATCCAGATCCTCGCTTCGCCCAACCCCGTGCTGTTCGGCGGCACGGTGGTCGTGCAGGGAACGCTGTCGGGAACCAACAACGGCGGCCGCACGGTCGTCCTGCAAGCGAGTGCGTTCCCGTTCACCGTCGGCTTCCAGAACCTTGGCAACCCCGAGCTCACGACCGCGAGCGGGAGCTTCTCCTTCCCCGTGCTCGGGCTGAGCGTGGTCTCGCAGTTTCGCGTCGTGACGACGACCAAGCCGCCGGTCATCAGCCCTGTCGCGCTCGAGAACGTGGCCGTGCGCGTGTCCAGCCACGTCAAGCACGTCGGCCGTCACCGCGCTCGCTTCAGCGGCACCGTGACGCCCGCCGAGAACGGCGCCCA
This sequence comes from Actinomycetota bacterium, assembly GCA_005884115.1. Classification (GTDB taxonomy): domain Bacteria; phylum Actinomycetota; class Thermoleophilia; order Solirubrobacterales; family Solirubrobacteraceae; genus Palsa-744. The sequence goes on along the minus strand of VAXW01000005.1, from coordinate 560,283 downwards.
GGTCGGCATCCTTCGCATCACGCACGGGCGTGGCGTGCTCGTGCGCCGGGGCGGGACCGTGCTTCGTCCACGCAACGCGAGCAGCTCGCGCTACAGCAAGACCGTGGACGTGCGCCGGGGCGTCTACCGGGTGCTCGTGCTAGTGAGCGGCGCGCAGGTGTCCAACTACGGGCAGCCGCTCGTGATCGGCTGAGGCAGGCGCCGCGCAGCCCGGACCGCTCGCGACTCGTCGGATCCTGAAGGCGTCAGGTAGCCAGCCGCGCTAGGCGGCCACCGCCGTCGGCTCCTCCGCGCGTCGCGGCAAGAGTGTTTCGCGCGCGATCACGAGGCGCTGGATCTGCGAGGTGCCCTCGTACAGCTGCATGATCTTGGCGTCGCGGAACAGCTTCTCCACCGGGTACTCCTTGATGAAGCCGTAGCCGCCGTAGACCTGTACCGCGTCGGTCGCCACCTTCATCGCCGTGTCAGCCGCGAAGCGCTTGGCATGCGAGGAGATCAGCGTGTTGCGCTCTCCCTGGTCGAGCGTCACGGCCGACTTCCACGTCAGCAGGCGCGCCGCCTCGATCTCGGTGGCCATGTCGGCGATCATGAACTGGATCGCCTGGTGCATGGCGATCGGCACGCCGAACTGGACGCGCTCGCGCGAGTAGTCGGTCGCGAACTCGAACGCGGCGCGCGCGATACCGACGGCCATCGCCGCAACCCCAGGGCGCGTGCGGTCGAGCGTCATCATCGCGATCTTGAAGCCCTGGTTCTCCTCGCCGATCAGGTTCTCGGCCGGGACCTCCACGTCGTTGAAGGAGATGGTCGCGGTGTTCGATGCGCGCTGGCCGAGCTTGTCCTCCTTCTTGTCCACGACCACGCCCGCGTCGCGCGGCACGACGAAAGCCGAGATGCCGCGGTGCCCAGCGTCCTTGTCGGTCTTGGCGTAAACCGTGTACCAGTTGGCGTGGCCGCCGTTCGTGATGAAGCACTTCGAGCCGTTGATCACGTACTTGTCGCCGCGCCTGACAGCCGTCGTGCGCATGCTCGAAACGTCTGAGCCCGCGTCTGGCTCGGTCAGGCAGAAGGAGGCGAGCAAGGGCGCCTCGGTCAAGCGCCCGAGGTAGTCCTGCTTCACGGCCTCTGAGGCGCCGATGATGACCGGCGCGGTGGCCAGCCCGTTGCATCCGAGGGTTGTCTGGATGCCCGAGCAGCCCCACGAGAGCTCCTCCTCGATCAGGCAGCCGTCGAGGTAGCCGGCCCCCGCGCCGCCGTACTCCTCGGGGATGTGGGAGTTCATGAGACCCACCTCCCACGCCTTCTCGATGATCTCCTGCGGCCAGGTCGCGTCGCGGTCGTACTCCCAGGCGACTGGGCGAATCTCCCCGACCGCAAAGTCGTGGGCCATCTCGCGGAGGTTCCGCTGCTCGTCAGTGAGCGTGAAATCGACCATTTTGTTGCCCTCCTAACTGGCGCTCACCGGCCCCGGAGGACGGGCGGCCCCCGATCTCGATTGACTGGTCAGTCAACCTCGGCCCAGCAGAGTAGCGGAGCGCTGGCCGATCGGCAACAATCTCAGCGTGCAGAGCGTCTTTCCGATCGTCGTGTTCGGAGCGGTCGCGTTCTCGGTCGTGATGTCGATCTTCTTCCTGCTCGGCCGCGGCAGCGCCTATGACGAGATCGGGAAAGGCGGGCTGGCGCCCGAACGTGATGCGAGCGGCGGCTGGCATCTGCCGGCCCCCAACTCGCCGGCCGGGCGCGCAGAACGCGAGCTCGAGATCCGCCAGATGCTCAGCGCGCGCAGCGAACGCATGCGCCGCCGCGGTGAGCCGGAGCTCGACATCGAGGCCGAGGTCGAGCGACTGCTCGCCGAGGAGCCGCCGCCGGCGCACGAGGCGGGCCTGACGGAGGAGGTTCGCCAGCTCGTCGTCGCACGCAACGAACGGCGCGCCCGCCAGGGCCTCGAGCAGCTGGACGTCGACAGCGAGGTCGCGCGAACGCTGGCCGAACTCGAGCCGTGAGTCATGACGCTGCCGGTCGGGTATAAACGCACGAAATGAGCAGCGCGCGCCGCATAGCACTCGACGAGCTCAGCATCCGGCCCGGCACGTACTACAACCCTCAGACCGAGGTCCTGATCGTGGTCGACGACTCGCCCGAGGTCGATCAGGAAATCTTCGCCACGGAGGAATTCGACGAGACGGAGTGGGTCCAGATCTCAGAGGAGCTGCCCGTCGACGAGGACAAGCGCGACGACATGATCGAGCACTTCCGCGTCACGTACAAGCCCACCGGCGAGCTCGCCCCGGAGGATGAGGAGGACCTCGAGGAGGACGAGCTCGACGCCGAGCTCGACGCCGACGACATGGAGTTCGACCGCGAGTAGCGCCGTCGGGCTGATCGCTCGTTGGCCTCGGGAGAGCCGGCGCGCGCGCCAGAGCGCCTCCCTAGGATCGACAAGCGTGGCTGTGAGCAAGCGAGCTGCCCTGCTGGGAGCTCTGATCGCGATCGCCGTCGCAGCGGCCCCCGCCGAGGCTGCCCACGCCCGGCGCGCGCACAGTCGCGCCGCGCGCCACGGACCGAGCGTCTCCGCGGCGCTGCTCGCCCTGAAGAGCTCTGGCGCGCTCAGCACCACCGCATACACAAGCGACTACGGCGCCTACGTGAGCGCCAAGCGCGCGCTCGGCAGGCTCCGCGGAACGCGGCGCACCGAGCTGGGCGCGGTGCTTGACAACGTGCGCGCGATAGCCGCCGCAGGGGGATTCATCCCTTCGCGGCTGCCCGCTCTGTTCCTCACGCTCCAACGCAACCGCCAGTGGTGGACGCACGAACCGTTGATCCGCGGTGGCGAGCGCGTGAGCTTCCCCCCGAGCAAGCTCGTGTGGCAGTACTACCCGGGACAGGGGATCGAGATCCAGTGGCTCGGGACCTTCGGCGCGGCCAACGGCTACTACCTCGCCGGCAACGAAAACTCGAACCTGCGCCAGCTGCTCGGGGAGGTGCTCGCGCTCGCCACCGAACGCGCCGGAGGCCTCGCTTGGGAGTACCTGTTCAAGTTCGACGGCGGCGTGCCGCCCTGGACCAGCGGCCTCTCCCAGGGCACCGCGCTGCAGGTGCTCGCACGCGCCTGGTCGCGCTTCAAGGAAGCGCCGCTTCTGAGCGCCGCGCAGCGCGCGCTCAGCGTCTTTACCGTGCGCCCGCCCACGGGCGTGCGCGTGAAGACGCCCGCCGGCGCCTACTACGCCGAGTACACCTACGCCCCCCGCGACATGATCATCAACGGCTTCATCCAAGCCGTCGTGGGTCTCTACGACTACGCGTCCATCACCAGGGACCCGGCCGGGCTCGCGCTGTTCGAAGCCGGCGACGCCGAGGCCCGGGTGGAGGTGCCCCGGTATGACACCGGCGCGTGGTCGCTGTATGACCAGTTCAGCGAATCGAACCTCAACTACCACGAACTGCTCACCGAATTCCTCCAGCACCTGTGCACGCGGACGATGAAAGGACCGCCGTTCACGCCCACGCCGCCGGCGCCAGCGCCGGAAAGCCCGCCGCCCGCCGGCCCCGGCGGGGGCACGAGCGCCCCGCCCGGCGGTGCCGCGCCTGCGAGCCCCGCCGCCAACACCTCCACCAGCGCAGTGGCGCCGATCGCGGGCGACGCCATCTACTGCACCACGGCGCAGCGCTTCAGCGCCGACCTGCACACGCCGCCGGTGGTCGCGCTGCTGTCGAAGAGGCTGCGCGGCGGCGTGCGGGCCGGGGTCCGGGTCTCGCTCTCGAAGGTCTCGACCGTGCGCCTGACCGTCCGCCAGGGCACGCGCGTGGTGTGGCGCAACGGCGCGATCGTCGAACGCGGCAAGCCGCGTCTTCTGTGGCCCACGCCCGCCAAGGGCGGGACGTTCACGGCGACCGTCACCGCCACCGATCCGGCCGGCAACTTTTCAACGGCGTCGGGCACGATCGCGGTCGCGCACCGCTAGAGCCATGGAGCAGGCGCCCTCCGCGTCGGCGGCGCCTAGACTAAGAGCAGGACCCTCGACAGGAACTCGCGGAGACACCAGAACCGATGACACGGCTCGCGCATGCGTGGCGGGCGATGGAGCCCGAGCAGCGCTTGGCGGCGGTTGCGTCGCTGGGGCTGGTCATCTCGATGTTCCTGCCCTGGTACAGCAAGACCGTCGTGTTCGCCTCAAGCTCTCATGCGACGCGCACGAGCCTGAACGCCTTTGAGGCCTTCTCCTTCGTCGAGGCAGCAGTCCTGCTCGTCAGCGCAGGAGTCCTGACCGCGCTCGTCGCCCGCGCCGAGCGGCGCAACTTCCAGCTTCCGGGCAGCGACGGCGCGGCACTGATCGTGGCGGGCGCATGGACCGCCCTTTTGATCTTCTACCGCCTGCTCGACAAGCCCGGCCTGCAGAACAGCGCACGCACCGCGTCGATCGACGTCGGCGTCGAGTGGGGCATATTCATCGCGCTGCTGCTGGCGATCGGCCTCGCGTACGCCGGGACACGGATGCGCACGGCGCAGCGCGCGAGCGCGCAGGCGGCCAGCGCAGGCGAGGCCGATTCCTGGCCGGCCGAGGACGAGCTCGGCGGCGGCGATGCAACCGACATCGAGGAACCCACCGTGCGCATTCCGCCGCCACGGGTCGCCGCAGCCGCGACACCGTTCGCCGCGCCGCAAGAGCCCGGCGAGGGCAGACCGCGCTATCCGCCAGCGCCCCAGGAGCAGCTCCCCTTCGAGGACCCCCGGCCCGGGTCCGGGTAGCCGCGACATGAGCGCGGAGCACGCGAGCGGGTATTTTCCGGCGGGCCGGTCGATGCTGCGTCGCGTGCACGCGACCGTGCGCCTTCCGGGCGGCGACGGCGACGTCAGCTCAACGTCCCCGCCCGCGCTCTCGGAGAGTCCGGCGCCGTAGCTTCGCCGCGCGCGGCAGGCGCGAAGCCTTTGCCAGAGTCTTCCCAGCCGTTTTCAAAGCCCGGTTGGCTCGACGATGCGTCGCGCTCTGTAAAGCGCCCGCAGCGCCGCTCGAGGACTCCGGCCCCACCTATCATGCCTAGAGCGATGAGCGCGCCCAACGCCAAGCCGCACGCTGCGGTGTCCGGGGGTCCCGAGTCGATCGACGCGGTTCGCGAGGGCCTGCGCGGCGTCGGCTACCTGCCCGGCGAGTCGACAGCGCTCGTCTCATTCCTCGCGACCAAGCTCGGCAAGCCCGTTCTGGTCGAGGGCCCGGCGGGGGTCGGCAAGACCGAGCTGGCAAAGGCGCTGGCCGCGTACCTCGGTCGCGAGCTCGTGCGCCTGCAGTGCTACGAGGGCCTCGACGAGGCGAAGGCCTTGTACGAGTGGAACTACCGCAAGCAGCTGCTTCGTATCCAGGCGGAGGCTTCGGGCACAGGATGGGACGCCGTGCAGGACGACATCTTCGGGGAGGAGTTCCTGCTCGCGCGGCCGCTCATGAGCGCGATCGCCTCCGAGCAGCCGGTCGTGCTGCTGATCGACGAGATCGATAAGACCGATCAGGAGTTCGAGGCGATGCTGCTGGAGGTCCTCTCGGACTTTCAGATCTCCATCCCCGAGCTCGGTCCGGTGCGCTCGAAAACGCATCCGATTGTGCTTCTGACCTCCAACAACTCGCGCGAGCTCACCGAGGCGCTGAAGCGGCGCTGCCTGTACCTGTGGCTTGACTACCCGGCGCTCGAGCACGAGCTGGAGATCGTGCGCCTGCACGCCCCGGAGCTCGAGCAGACGGTTGCGCGCCGCCTGGTGGAGGTGATCGGGATGGTGAGGGAGCTCGACCTGAAGAAGCCCCCTTCGATCGCCGAGTCGATCGACTGGGCGCGCGCGCTGCTGCTCCTCGGAGCCCAGGAAATCGATTCGGAGACGTTTGCGGAGACGATGTCGGTGATCGTCAAGCACCGCGCCGACATGGACGTCGTGGCCGAGCGCGTCGGGCTCAAGCTCACGGCGCCGGCCGATGTCAGCTGACGGCCTTCCCGCACGAATCCTCGAGCTCGGCGAGGAGCTGCGCCACGAGGGCGTTGCGGTCGGGACCTCAGAGCTCCTCGACGCGTTCGCGGTGCTGGGCGAGATCAGCTGGAGGACGCAGGAGGACTTCCGCGAGGCTCTCGCCGCGACACTCGCCAAGAGCCAAGAGGACAGGCGCATCTTCGAGCTGGTGTTCGAGCGTTTTTTCTTTCGCGCGGTCGAGGTCGCTGCGGCCAGGGAGGGCGTGCGCGAGGAGGACGTCGGCGGCATCGCGCAGTTCTCCGAGGAGGAGCTCGATGCGCTGCGCGCACAGATCGCAGCCGCGCTGCGCCAGGGAGACGAGGCCGCGATGCGTGACCTCGCACGCATGGCTATCGCGGCCTTCGCCCGCCAGCAGGAAGGCTCGGGCGTCATCGGCGTCGACGTGCAGCGCATCCGCCGGGCGCTCGGCCTTCGGGCCGAGCCTCAGCCAGAGCTGCCCGCCGACGACCCCCGCCGGGAGGGGCTCCCGCGAGAGGCCCTGCGCCGCTTTGAGGCGCTGCTGCGCCGCGAGCTGGAGCGCTCGCAGATCGAGCGCACCGGCAGCCTCCCGCCCGCGCGGCCCCTGGGCGAGCTCGACCGCGCCCTCCCCTCCGGGCCGCTCGCCGATCTCGCCGCCGTGCACCGCGTCGTCGCGCAGCTGCGGCGCCGGCTCGCAACGCAGGGGCTCCAGGCGCGCGGTCACCGGCGCCATGCCCATGTCGACGTGCGTCGCACGATGCGCGCCTCGCTGCAGACGGGAGGGGTTCCGGTCGAGCTCAAGTTCCGCCCGCGCCGTCCCCGCCGTCCCGAGATCTACGTGCTGTGCGACGTCTCCACCAGCGTCACCTCCGCCTCCGTCTTCTTCCTCTCCGTGCTGCACGCGCTGCACGACACGTTTCGCAAGATGCGCTCGTTCGTGTTCATCGAGCGCATCTCCGAGGTCACCGACATCTTCGAAGACGAGCGCAACTTCAAAGCCGTCAGCGAACGCATAGCCAGCGACGCCGGGGTGGCCGACATCTCCGGCTACACCGACTACGGCCGCGTGTGGTCGGAGCTCTTGGCGCAGGTCGAGGATGACCTGCACCCTCGCGCGACCGTGATCGTGCTCGGCGACGCGCGCACCAATGGCCGCGACCCGCGGGCGGACATATTCGCGCAGATCGCCGCGCGCGCCGGGCGAACCTTCTGGCTGAACCCCGAGCCGCGCCTGTACTGGAACTACGGCGACTCGGTGATAGCCGCCTACGAGCGCTACTGCACCGCCTTCGAGTGCTGGACCACGGCACAGCTCGAGGACTTCGTGCGCGCGCTCACGCGTCCGGTGATCGCCTCCGCGCGCTAGCATCAGCGCCAGCGAAACACCCAGGGGGGCTGGCGGGAAGGCCGGCTGAGATGGCGCCCTGGAAGGACTCCCCCGGCGCCGACCCTTCGAACCTGTGGGGTAATGCCCGCGGAGGGAGCAAGTGGCAACCGAACTGCAATCTCGCGCACAGCCGTCGCCTCTGCCGGCGGCGGCAGCCGGCGGAATCGTGGTCGAGAACGTCAGCCGCGCCTATCGCGGATCGCGCGGTGAGGCGGTGCCCGCGCTCGCCGATGTCTCTGTGAGGGCCGCGCGTGGCGAGCTCGTGGCGGTCGTCGGCCCGAGCGGCTGCGGCAAGACGACGTTGCTCGAGCTGGTGTGCCGCCTGCAATCGCCCGACAGCGGCTGGATCGCGAGCGCCCCGGCGGCGTTGATGGCGCAGAGGGACATGCTGCTGCCATGGTTTGACGCCGTCGAGAACGCGGCGCTCGCGCTGCGGATCGCCGGGCACCCTCGCTCGCGCGCGCGCGAGCGCGCCTCCGCGTTGTTCGGCGAGCTCGGCCTCGAGGGCTTTCAGCGGGCACGGCCCTCCGAGCTCTCGGGCGGTATGCGCCAGCGCGTCGCCTTCCTGCGCACGCTGCTCTCCGGTAAGGAGGTCCTGTGCCTCGACGAGCCCTTCGGCGCGCTGGACGCGATCACCCGCGGCGAGATGCAGCAGTGGCTGGCACGTGCGCTGCAGCGCGAGCCGCGGACCGTGCTGCTCGTCACGCACGACGTCGAGGAGGCGGCGCTGCTCGCCGACCGCCTGGTCGTTCTGTCCGGGAGGCCCGGGCGCGTGACCGCCGAGCTCGAGGCCGACATCCCCCGCCCGCGCAGCGCCACAGACGCAGCGGTGCTCGCCCTGCGCCAGCGCGCGCTGCGCTCGCTGGCGCTGAGTGCGCGTGCCGAGGGAGCGCTGGCGTGATCCGCGCGCGGGCCGCGAGGGCTCTGCCTCCGACGCTCCTGCTCTGCGCCTTGCTCGGTGCCTGGGAGCTGTACGTCCAGGCCAGTCAAACGAGCGCGTTCGTGCTGCCCGCTCCCCACTCGGTGGCAGCGGCGCTGTGGGACAACGCGGGCCTGCTCGCCGGTAATCTCGCCCCCACCGCCATCGAGGTCGGGCTGGGCATCGCCGCGGCGCTGGTGCTGGGCTTCGTGCTGGCGGTCGGCGTCCACCTCTCGCCGCTGCTGCGCCGCGCGGTCTACCCGCTGGCTGTCGGCTCGCAGGCCGTGCCGATCGCCGTGATCGCGCCGCTGCTCGTGTTCTGGTGGGGATTTGGGATCGTGCCCAAGCTCGCCGTGATCGTGTTGATCTGCTTCTTCCCCGTCCTGGTCACGACCGTGGACGGGCTGATGGCGAGCGACCCCGAGCAGCTCAAGCTGCTGCGCACGCTCGACGCCTCGCGCTGGCAGGCGTTTCGCTTCGCCGAGCTGCCGGCCGCGCTGCCCGCGGCGATCAGCGGCGCGCGCATCGCCCTCACGATCGCCGTCATCGGCGCCTACATCGCGGAGTCCCAGACCGCGACCACGAGCGGGCATCCGGGCCTCGGACGCGAGATCAACGCCGACCTGACCGCGCTGCAGACGCCTCGCGCCTACGCTGCCGCGTTCGTGCTGTTCGCGTTCGCGATCGCGTGCTTCTACTCGCTGGCTCTGGCCGAGCGCTGGCTCGCGCCGTGGGCCGCACACCCACGCGAGCGGGGAGCCGGGGCGTGAGCCGCCGCATCGCTGCCCTGCTCGCGCTGCTCGCCTGTCTGGGGCTCGGCGCGTGCGGCTCAAAGCACGACGTCGTCTCGGCGCACTCCGCAAAGCCGTTCACGCTGATGCTCGACTTCTTCCCCAACGCCGACCATGCCGCGCTCTACTCGGCGATCGCGCACGGCGACTTTCGCGCGGTCGGCCTCAACGTGCAGCCGCAGACCCCCGCCGAACCGGCCGACCCGCTCAAGCTGCTCGCGGCCGGCCGCGTCGACATGGCGATCTCCTATGAGCCCGAGCTCTTGCTGGCGCGCGATCAGGGCCTGAAGCTCGTCTCCGTAGGGGCGCTCGTGCAGCGACCGCTGACCTCGATCATCGCACTGCGCTCGGCGCGCGTCGGCCGCGTGGCCGACCTCAAGGGAAAGACCGTCGGCACCGCCGGGATCCCCTACCAATCGGCCGAGCTGCGCACTGCCCTGCAGGCCGCCGGCGTGAACCCGGCCTCGGTGAAGGAGGTCAACGTCGGCTTCAATCTCATCCCGGCGATGCTCTCGGGCAAGGTCGCGGCGACGCTGGGCGGCTTCTGGAACTACGAGGCGATCCAGCTCACCCAGATGCACAGGCACCCGGTGACGATTCCCGTCGACCGCGCCGGCGTCCCCCCGTACGACGAGCTCGTGCTCGTCGTACGCGCGCAGGACGCCCGCAAGCGCGGGCAGGACCTGCGCGCGTTCATGCAGGCGCTCACGCGCGGCGAGCGCGAGGTGCGAGCCGACCCGCGGGCGGCGGCCGCGCTCGTGGTGAAAGCAAACTCCTCGCTCCAGCTCAAGCTGCAGCTGGCCTCGATCGAGCAGACGCTGCCCGCCACGCTCCCGAGCGCGCGCGGTCGGCCCTTCGGCTGGCAGGACGCCGCGGCGTGGGCATCGTTCGGGAACTGGATGTACACCCACCGGCTGCTGCGACGCGACCCTGCCAGAGGGCTGCCGCCGCTCACCAACGAGTTCCTTCCCGGGGAAGGGATCTAGCCAGCGCCGCGGCCGGGGGCGACCTCGGCGCTTTCTAGAGTAGGCCGCAATGCGCGTCGGGCTGCTCACCGGCGGAGGCGATTGCCCCGGGCTCAATGCCGTCATACGCGCGGTTGTGCGCGGCGGCCTGGCCGCCGGAGACAACAGCTTCCTGGGCTTTCGCCACGGCTGGGCGGGCGTGCTCGATGACGACGCCTTCGAGCTCGACCTGGCGAGCACAGCCGGGATCCTGCCGCGCGGAGGCACGATCCTCGGCACCTCGCGCACCAACCCCTTCCTCGAGGGGCGCGACGGCGTCGCGCCGGTCCGCGACACGCTCGCGACACGCGGCGTCGACGCGCTGATCGCGATCGGGGGCGAGGACACGCTCGGCGTGGCTCTGCGCCTGCATGAAGCCGGAGTGCCGATCGTGGGGGTGCCCAAGACAATCGACAACGACCTCGGCGGAACCGACGTCACGTTCGGCTATCAGACCGCCGTGCAGATCGTGACCGACGCGATCGACCGCCTGCACACGACGGCCGAGTCGCACAACCGCGTGATGGTCGTGGAGGTGATGGGGCGCCACGCCGGCTGGATCGCGACGCAAGCCGGAATCGCGGGCGGAGCCGATGCGATCCTGGTGCCCGAGCGACCGTTCGACATCGACCAGGTCGTGGCACACCTGCGCCAGCGCCACGAGCGAGGGCGCAGCTTCTCGATCGTCGTCGTCGCGGAGGGCGCAACGCCGCTTGACGGGACGCTGCAGACGCAAGGCGATGCTCCCACAGACGCCTTCGGACACGTCCGGCTCGGCGGCATCGGCGTCACGCTCGAGAAGGAGCTCGAGGCGCGGACGGGCTTTGAAGCGCGCGTCACGATCCTCGGCCACGTGCAGCGCGGAGGAACGCCGGTGGCCTTCGATCGGGTGCTCGCCACGCGCTTCGGTGTGGCGGCGATGCGCGCTGCCACCGCGAAGCGGTTCGGCGCAATGGTCGCGTTGCGCGGTACCGACATCGTCGAGGTGGAGCTCGCTGAGGCGTTGCGCGAGCCCAAGCTGCTCGACCCCGCGTTATACGAGACGGCAGAGCTGTTCTTCGGCTGAGGCCTACTCCCCGAGCCCGACAGCTTGCGAGCGGGGTGTCACTGTGAGCGGGGCGTCACTGGGGCAGTGGGTCTACAGCGTCCAGTAGCGCCCGACCTGGGCCACCGCCGCGGGCGTGAGAGACGCGTCCCGTGCCGGGGAGCCAGCCCCATCCTCGCCCGCGAAGGCCGCGAGCGTCGCGCTCACGCAGCGCGCGGTCACGGGCTGGTTGTAGCCCCCCTCGAGCACCGCCCCGAGCGGTGCCCCCACACCTCGCGCCAGCTCGCGAGTCAAGCGCGCCAGCTCGACGTAGTCGCCGATCTGCAGGCCGCAGTTGGCCAGGCCGTCCTCGGCGTGGGCGTCGAACCCGGCCGAGACGAGCACCAGCTCAGGGGCGAAGGCAGCGGCCGCCGGGAGCACGACGCGCTCGAGCAGCGCGAGCCACTGCGGACCGGTCGAGCCCGCGGGCACCGGAAGGTTGATCGTGTAGCCCTCGCCGTCGCCGCTGCCCGCGTCTTCGAGGGCCCCCGTTCCCGGGTAGAAGGGCCACTGGTGGATGCTCGCGAACAGCACATCCGCGCGCGCGCGAAAAGCCTCGGCGGTGCCGTTGCCGTGATGGACGTCCCAGTCGAGGATGAACACGCGCCGCACGCCCAGCTCGCGGATCGCCAGCTCGGCCGCGATCGCGACGTTGTTGAAGAGGCAGAAGCCCATCGCGCGCTCCGGCTCGGCGTGATGCCCGGGCGGACGCACGGCGCAGAAGCAGAACGGCGCCTCGCCAGCCAGCAGGGAGCGTGCCATCGCACAGGCAGCGCCGGCCGCATGCCGGGCCGCGTGGAAGGACTCCGCCACCACCGGTGTGTCGGGGTCGAGCGCCCCACCGCCGCGGGAGCAGAGCTCCGCGATCTCGCGCACGTGTGTGGCGGGGTGCACGAGCTGCAGCTGCTCCTCGCCGGCGGGCGGGGCCTCGCGAAAGTCCCACCCGGGCCACTCGCGCCGCCGCAGCTCGCTCTCGAGTGCGAGCAGGCGCCCGGGCGCCTCGGGATGGCCGGGCGCGAGCAGCGTGGGGTCGTGCTCCAGGCACGCCGGGTGGCTGAAGAGCACCCCCGCCGTCATCGCAGCGCGGGCAGGTCGTGAGGTGAGCTCATGCGCGCCACACTGCGCTGGCAAGCTGGTTCACTGCACTAAATATGGCGCAAGCGCGGACCACCGGCACGATGCGGGCGATCGTCTTCGACGCGCCCGGCCGCCCGCTGCGGGCGCTCGAGCGCGAGATCCCCGAGCCGGAGCAGGGACAGCTCCTGCTGCGAGTCCACGCCTGCGGGATCTGCCGCACGGACCTGCACCTGCTCGACGGAGAGCTCGAGGTCGCGCAGGCGCCGCGCGTGCTCGGCCACCAGATCGTCGCAAGCGTCGAGGCCGCGGGCCCGGCGCGCGAAGCGCGGGCCGAGCAAGCCGAGGTCCGCATCCCGGCGGATGCGACCTCGAGGCCCGCACCGGGGTCGCTGATCGGGGTGCCGTGGCTCGGCTACACCTGCGGCGAGTGCGCCTGGTGTCTGAGTGGGCGCGAGAACCTCTGTCCGCGCGCCAGGTTCACCGGCCGCGACATCGATGGCGGCATGGCCGAGTTCGCGCTGGCCGATGAGCGTTTCTGCTTCCCGATCCCCGCCGGCTACCCCGACACGCAGGCGGCTCCGCTGCTGTGCGCGGGGCTGATCGGCTACCGGGCGCTGCGCATGTGCGGGGACGCAGCGAGCATCGGCATGTACGGCTTCGGGGCCGCCGCCCACATCCTCATCCAGGTGTGCCGCTGGCAGCAGCGGCGCGTGTGCGCGTTCACGCGCCCTGGCGATCGAGCCGCGCAACAGTTCGCGCTCGAGCTCGGCGCCGAGTGGGCGGGGGCATCGGATGAGGAGCCACCCGAACCGCTCGAGGCGGCCATCATCTTCGCGCCCGATGGCTCGCTGGTTCCCGTGGCGCTGCGCGCCGTAGCCCCCGGCGGGACCGTGGTGTGCGGAGGAATCCACATGAGCGAGATCCCTGCCTTCCCCTACAGCGACCTCTGGCAGGAGCGCGTCATTCGCTCGGTGGCCAACCTCACGCGTCGCGACGCCGCGGAGTTTCTCGAGATCGCTCCGCGCGTGCCGGTGCGGACGAGCGTCAGGACCTATCCGCTGGAGGCCGCCGGCGAGGCGCTCGAGGACCTGCGCGCGGGGCGCTTCACGGGCGCGGCGGTGCTCGTCCCGTAAGGCTGAAAGCCCGGAAGCTCCAGCTCGAAGCTCGCGCCGCCCTCGGGCGATCGCCCGACCTGCGCGCTGCCACCGTGCGCCTCCGCGATCGCGCGCACGATCGCAAGGCCCAGGCCGGTGCCGCCCGAGGCCCGGTCGCGCGCGTCGTCGGTGCGGTAGAAGCGGTCGAAGACGCGCTCGCGCTCGGCGGGCGCGATCCCGGCGCCATCGTCCTCGACTGCAAAGCACACGCGCTCACCTTCGGCTCCGATCGCCTGCACGCGCAGGCGTACGAGCCCACGCTCGGGCGCGCTGTGCTCGATGGCGTTGGCGAGCAGGTTGCGCAACGCCTGTGCGAGCCGGTCCGGGTCCGCCTGCAGCTCCCCCTCGGGAACCGCCGGCAGCTCGAAACGACGGTCGGCGAGCGGCTTGGCACCGTCCCACAGCTCCTGCACGAACTCGCGCAGGGCGACCGCCTGCGGCTGCAGGAACTGTCGCTGCTCGATCTTGACGAGCACCAGCAGATCGTCGACAAGGCGCGTGATGCGGTCGATCTCCGCGCGCACGAGGTGCTCGACGCGGCGAACCTCCTCGTGCGCGGGGCCGCGCTGCGTGGCGAGCAGTTCCAGCTGTCCGCGGATCACCGTCAGCGGGGTGCGAAGCTCGTGCGAAGCGTCGGCCACGAACGCGCGCTGGCTAGCGAACGCCTCCGTCAGGCGGTCGAGCATGCGGTTGAAGGCCTCGGCGAGCACGCGCACCTCATAGCTGTGCCCGCTCGCCTCCGGGATGCGCGGCTCCAAATCGCCGGCGTCCACCCGGGTCGCCACCGCAGCCATACGTCGCAGCGGCAGCGAGACGCGCGTGCCGATCGCGTAGGAGGCAAGCAGCGCGCCCGCGATCGCGAGCAGGCCCGCGAGGATGAACGCCCGCGCGACTCCGCCCTGGGCGTGAGCGACCCCGGACAGCGGCTCGCCAGCCCCGATCGTGACGCGCAAGCCGCCGGGCAGCGTCACGACGCGCTTGAGCAGGCGCAGGTCGCCGACGTCGGGCAGCGCGAGCGTGGAGTAGCCGATGCCTGCACTCAGCAGCCGCGCGGACAGGCCGTTCTCCCGCGCCTGCGCTGCCGGCGTCTCATCGCGGGCGAGCTTGCGCTGCGAGAACAGCTCGGGGCGGTTGGTGCTCATGCCCACGCCCGGCACGACGGCGAACAGCAGCGTCGAGCCGGCCGCGAAGGGCTGGTCGTGAACGTAGTCGTCGGCGGCCGCCCGGACCCTGGCCGGGGTGCGCGGGTGCTCGGAGCGCACGTTGTGTGCGAGCTCGCCCGCGTCGCCCGCGATCTCGCTGTCGATCTGGCGGCGCACCTGCGTGCCCGTGCCGCGGTAGACGGCCACGAACGTGATGCCGGTGCACAGCACCGTCACGGCGACCACGCCTGCCGCGAGTCGCCAGCGCAACCCGACCCGCGCGAGGCGCCCGGACAGGCGGCTCACCTCTCAGCTCGTCTCGCCCAGCCGGTAGCCGACCGAGCGCACCGTGAAGATCGGCGCCGGGTCGCCCCGCAGCCCGAGCTTGCGGCGCAGGTAGCCGATGTAGACGTCGACCACGTTCGTGGCCGGATCGTGCTCATACCCCCACACCGCGCCGAGCATCTGCTCTCGCGAGACGACTTCGCCGCGATGGTGCACCAGATACGAGAGCAGCTCGAACTCGGTCGGCGAGAGGGCGATCGTCCGCCCCGCCCGGCGGACCTTGCGGGTGATCAGGTCGAGCTCGATGTCCGCGGCCTTCAGCGTGCTCGGGTGCGAGCGCGCGCTGACGCGCAGGTGAGCGCGCACGCGCGCGAGCAGCTCCGCCAGCGAGAACGGCTTGACGAGGTAGTCGACCGCTCCAGCATCGAGCCCCGCGACCCTGTCCTCGACTTCGCCGCGCGCGGTGAGCACGATCACGGGCAGCGATGGCTTCTCGCTATGCAACCGGCCTAGGATCTCGAGCCCTGGGCGCCCCGGCAGCATCAGATCGAGGACGACGGCGTCGAAACCTCCCTCCAGAGCGAGCCGCTCGCCTTCGATCCCGTCGGCCGCGGCCTGCACGAGCAGACCCTCGCCTTCCAGGCCGCGGCGCACGAAGTCGGCGATGCCTGCCTCGTCCTCTATCAGCAGAACGCGCCCGCCGCGGCTCGGATCATCCGCACGCACGACATTGCCCGCACTGCGCTCGGGCTCGCCCAGCCGCACAGAAGCCACGGTGGACATCGCTCAAGCATAAGCCGACCGCCCCACGTTCGCGCTGCTGCTCGAGCGCCAGCGCGCTAGCCGCTGACACCGCGGCCGAGCCGTCGGCAACTCGCTACTCGCGGCCGCCCAGCAGGTGCACGTCCACGAGCAGTGAGCGGCTGGCGACGACCTGCAGCAGCTCGCCGGTGCGCGGCGGGGACTTGCGCGCCCGGATGCCACGGCGGCGTGGGATGCCGGCGCGCCGGGCGAGCGCGCGCCGGTGGCGCCGCCGCACGAAGGAAACCATCGCGGCGCCGGCCACGAACCCCCCCGCCGCGGCCGCTGCGGCGTGCACCGCCGGCAGGAGCCCTTCGGGCGAGCGAGCGAGCTGCGCGCCCCCTGCGCGGTAGTAAGTGGGAGTCAGGACCTGCTCGTAGGTGGGTGTCAGGACCTGCCCGCGCGCGAGCACCGGCAGGGCGTCGAACTCCGCCGTGTCCTGTGCGCCATCGGCCTCCGCGTCCGAGCTGGGCTCCTCACCCGCCGGCGCAGCCTCGACTTCATCTTCGCCGCCGTACTCCTCGGGAGCGTCCCACGAGCTCACTCTTGGGAGTGTAAAGGGCGCTCAGGACCGCGCGCCGAGCGCGAGGGGACCCGGCTATCAGCTCGATACGGCTCTGCGCTGGCGCCCGTGACCACCCGGCCCCGCGCCCACGTCAGCGCCCTCCGTCAGGTGGCTGCGAACCCGACGCAGTTCGTGAGGCCAATGGATCTGGCGAGCGCTTCGGCTTTGAGCTGTGCGCGCACGTAGGCGCGGTTTTTCGCCCTATCGGTTCGGTGCAGGGACAGCTGATGCGCGATGGTCAGGGCTGAGGCACGCAACCCGAGCCATTCGGAGATGCTGGCGTTCCCGGCGGGCTTCTTGAGCTTCGCGAGCTTGGCGCCCGCCTGGGCTCGCAGCTGATTCGATTCATCGATTTTTTGGACCACGTTCCCTAACGAGAACGCGACCGCGTCCATCCCCGCTTTCTCGCTCCTGCAGACCGCGTTCGCGCGCTTTACGTACTCCGCCTTCGAGAGCGGCCCGCTTTTGCCGCAGCCTGCAAGCGCACCAAGAGCCAGTGCGAGCGGGGCGAGCGCGGCGCCGAGCGCCAGCGCGCGCAGAGGCAGCGGCGCACGCGCCGCTGCCGGGGAGGTTGTAGGCGCAACGCCTTGCGCCCGCGTCCGAGTGTTCTCACTCCCTGCCACGATGAGCGGCCATCCTACAGAAGCGCGCAGTGGCGCCGCACAGCTCTAAGAGCAGGCTCACGTCCACGCTCCTGGATCGCGTGCGCCGCGCACGCCGACCCCGCGCGTGCGAGAGCCATCTAGTCCAGCTCTCGCTCGTACACGCGATAGCGCTTGACGACC
Source organism: Actinomycetota bacterium (assembly GCA_005884115.1). Taxonomy (GTDB): domain Bacteria; phylum Actinomycetota; class Thermoleophilia; order Solirubrobacterales; family Solirubrobacteraceae; genus Palsa-744. The sequence goes on along the minus strand of VAXW01000005.1, from coordinate 543,324 downwards.
CGCCCTCCCATGGCCTCCATCGCCCTGTTCATGGCGGTGTTGGTCTCGAGGATCCAGCCCATCTCGCCGCCGTCTTGGGGGCGGACTTCGGCGGCGTCGAAGTGCAGCTGGTACAGCCGAGCCGCCACCCCGGTGTGCTGATACTCAGGCTTCACGCCGAGGAAGCCGACGCGCACGCGATCGGTGAGCTTGCTCTTGCGTAGCAGGTACCACCAGCCCAGGGGCAGCAGTTTTCCGTTCATTTTCGCGAGCACCTGGTTGAGGTCTGGGACCGTGATCGCCATGCCCACCACCTCCCCCGTGTCTACCCGCTCGGCGATCATGAACCAGTGCTTGTCGAAGGCCAGGTGCAGCTCCTGGGCCAGCGCGTCGAGGTCCTTCTTGGAATACGGAACGAAGTCCCAGTTCTTCGACCACGCCGCGTTGTAGACCTCGGCAAACGCGTCGAGGTCTTTGCGCAGCTGCAGGCGGCGCATCGGGCGAACGCGAATGCCGTGCTCGCTCTCCACCTTCTCCGCCAGCTCCCAGATCACGGGCAGCACTTTGTCGCGGCCGGTGACCTCGAGGTTCCACATCAACAAGTCCATCGCCTTGTTCATCCCCGCTCGCTCGACGAGCTGTTGGTAGTAGGGCGGGTGCCACGGCTGGACGATCATCGGGCGCAGATCGAACCCCTCGATCAGGATGCCGCTCTCGTTGTTCATCGCGAAGTCGGCCGGGCCCACCATGCGCTCCATCGCGCGGGGTCGAAGCCACGCCGCGGCAGCGTCGAGCAAGGCGTCGGCGACCGCCTGGTCATCCTCCAGCTCGAAGAAGCCGAACCACCCCCACTTCTTGTGTTGGTAGTCGTTGAACGCATGGTTGACCTGAGCGCTCACGCGCCCGACCACACGACCGTCGCGGAGGGCGAGAAAGTACTCCGCCTCGCCGTGCGTGAAGAAGGCGTTCATGCGACGGTTTAGGAACAGTCGCCGCTCGAGCTTCACCGGCGGCACCCACAGGGGGTGGTTAGCATGCAACCGGAAGGGGAGGTCGATGAAACGTTTCAGATCTCTCCGGCTCGAGACCGCTCGCACTTCGACCGCCACGGCTGGGGCAGACTACATGCACACCTCCATCGACGTCTTCGCAAGGGTCCGTGACCACGAGCGCGCCGCGCTTTTGGCGGCGGCACGCGAGGCCGACGTGCTGCCCTACTTCCATCTGCTCGACTCGCCGGCGATGCCCGTGGTCGAGATGGAGGGAGCCGAGCGGATCATGCTTGGCTCCAACAACTACCTGGGGCTGACCGCGGATGAGCGCGTGCTCGCCGGCGCAGAGGCGGCACTTCACCGCTACGGCACGGGCCTGACGGGCTCGCGTTTGCTCAACGGCACGATCCCCCTGCACCTCGAGCTGGAGCGCGAGATCGCCGAGTGGATGGAGAGCGAGGACGCGATCGTGTTCACGACCGGCCATCAGGCCAATCTGGGGACGCTCGGGACGCTCCTCGGCCCCGCGGACACCGTAATCGTCGATGCCGCGGACCACGCGTCGATCCTCGACGGCTGCCTGCTCTCGCGCGCGAAGCTGCGCCCCTTCCGCCACAACCGCCTGGACAAGCTCGAGAAGATGCTGCAGCGCTCCACCGAAGACGGCGGCGGCGTCATGGTGGTGGTCGACGGCGTCTTCTCGATGGAGGGCGACATCGCGCCTCTGGGCGAGATCTGCGACCTCTGCGAGCGCTACGGCGCGCGCCTGATGGTGGACGAGGCGCACGGCGCGGGCGTGCTGGGGGCGCGCGGGGCGGGCACCTCTGAACTGCTCGGCGTGGCCGAGCGCGTCGACCTTCGCCTGGGGACGTTCTCCAAGTCGCTGGCCTCCTGTGGCGGCTTCGTGGCCGGCCCGCACGAGGTGATCGAGTACCTGCGCATCTACTCGCGCGCCTTTCTCTTCACCGCCTCCGCGGTCCCAGCCGCGCTGGGCGCCGCGCTGGCGGCCCTGCGCGTGCTGCGCTCACAACAGGGCCCGGTGCTGCTCGAGCGTGTGCTCGCCAACGCGCGTCACCTGCGCGAGGGGCTCTTGGAGCTCGGCTTCGCGGTTTCCGCGCCGCAGGCGCTGGCCGGCGAGCGCCTTCAGCTGCAGGCGCCGGGGGTGCTTCAGGCGCCGGGCGAGGGGCCGGCGATCGTGACCCCGATCGTGCCGGTGCTGATCGGAGACGACTGGAAGGCGGCGCTCCTGTGGCGGGCCCTGTACGACGCAGGGGTGTTCGTGAACACCGCCCTGCATCCAGCCGTGCCTCCGGGCGGGGCGCTCTTGCGCACGAGCGTGATGGCCACCCACGACGAGGCCACACTGGGGCGCGCGCTCGATGCCTTTGCCGCCGTCAAGGCTCGGTTCGAGGCCGAGCACGGGCCCCTGCCAGCGCCGCCGAGCGGCCGCGCCTGAAACCGCGGCCCGACTCGTGCACCCGCTGTCGGCCCGCTCGGCCGCGGTCGACTTGTCCATTTCTTCACAAGTCGGGCGGCGCAATAAAAAGAGCGCTTCTAGCGCACGAAGGGGTCGCTTCTCGGTTGACCGACGGCGCCCCCAGGGCTAATTTCGTGAGCGCTCCACATGACCGTCGGGGGCCCTCAAGCGGCCCCGTCGGGGACAGTTTCGATCTCCGGGGAAAGATCGCCGGTCCGCCAGCCAGGCCGCCGGGATGGTCTTCGGGCGGTCATGTCGAGCCGAAAATACGTCAATTTGCAAGCACGTTGCGTCGCGCCGGCTCAGGCGAACGTAACTCTGGGAGAAGCCATATGAACGCGACAGCGACGGTTGCACCACCACAGCACATGCGCGCACTTGAGCGCGCGAACAAGGTTCGTCTCGCGCGAGCTGAGCTCAAGCGCAAGGTGGCGCTGCGCGAGACCGATGTGGTGGACGTGATTCTCGCCTGTCCCTGGGAGGCCGAGAGTATGGAGGTCGCAGACCTCATCACCAGCCAGCGCCGCTGGGGACACACGCGTTGCCGCAAGCTCCTGGCGCAGGTGCCGATGTCCGAGACCAAGCCGCTAGGCTCGATGACCGAACGTCAGCGACTCAGGCTGGGGGAACTGCTGCGCGCGGCGGAGTCCGGTGAGTGGGGCCGCGCGGAGCGCGCGACCCCCTGGGTAACGGACAGCCTGAGGAGAGCTTGACCTGCCACCAGCCGGCGAGCATGCCGATCAGGCCGAACCGGGGGCGAACTTCCCACACGCCGCAGTTGCCCTGACCGAGGTCGCTGACCGGTAGCCGCACGAACTTGTAGCGCCCGGGTTCGAGCTTCATGCACCGCAGCAGCTCGTGCGCGCGGCGCTCGTGCTCGAGGCGCGCTTGCGCGCGACGGCGCATGTCCTGCAGCGCACCGGCGAGGTGGTCGCGAAGCTGCTCGAGCTGCTCGAGGCTCAGAAGGCGCGGCCCGTTCGCCGCGGCGCCTGAGGAAAGCGCGTATGCGGACGGCCGCCCTCCCAGGTAATGAGCTTGCGGCGGGCTGATGTGCGGGAAGCCCTCGGCGACGATCTGAGCGAGCTCGCGCTCGAGGCGCGTCACCTGCGCCTGCAGCGAGCGGCGCGCGGCCATCTCATCGCCGCGACGGACTGAAAGGTCGCGATCGATCAACAGCTGCTGGGACTGGCTCACGCCTGACTCCTTCGCTAGCGCCGGATAGCGGATTTTACCAGCGCCCGTTGCGGTACGCCGGCCCGCGGGCACGCCCGCCCGCGGCGCGCTAGCAGCGGCCACGGCGGCGGACCGCGTGCTGCGCCAGCCGCGTCTGTGGCCGCGGAAGGGCGCAGGCGCGGCTGTAACGGGGGGCCGGCGCCGCTGCGCCATCCCAGCGCAGGACAGCTCGCTCAGGCGGATTCGAGCGCCGCGGAGCACATCCACAGCGCCTCCTCCACGTACAGGTCGGGCACGCCGGCGACCTGGAGCGCGAACAGCAGGAGCCGGCGCACGCGACCGCGGGGCTCGTGCCCCGGGGCGAGCTCGCCGAAGAGAACCGCCAGCGGCAGCGAGGCGTCGGCGATCACGAGCCTCCCGGGCGGCAGCTCGGGCGCCTCGGGGGAGCGCCCCAAGCGCTCGCCGGCGCCGCTCGCTCGGATCCCCAGCGGACCGTCGACCGTGTCCGCGTCGAGCGCCCACACGGGCACGCCGGTGTCGATCAGGGCGATCGTCAACACATCCGCGAGCAGCCCTTCGGATAGGAAGCCGCCGCGCAGCATGCGCTCCAGCACCGCTGCCTCGATCGGCGTGCGCGCGTTCTCGGGATCGAGGCCTATGTGGCGGAAGAAGACGCGGTATGCGACGGGGATCGGCTCGCGCCGCATGCCCACCGCCGCGGCGCCGCGCAGGCGGTTCGACAGTTCGCGCAGGCGCGATGAGATGTCGGCGGGCGAGCTGCCGGTGAGCGATCCTGCGCGCCCGACCAGGATCTCATTGCTCAGCAGCGCGAGTCCAGGGAGCTCGCGCTGCACATCCTGCGAGCACCAGCCATGCTCCGGCGCGAACGCTTCCTGACTGCTGGCGCCTCGAGCGGGGGAGCTCCCGGGGGGCGGCTGCGGCTGCGGGCTCATGCCTTGGGCTCCTGCCAGCCGCGCGCCCGGGCTGCCGCCTGAAGCTCGCTGACGCGTGCCCGCAGCACACCGAGCGGTGGCCGATGCAGCACAGCGCTGCTCTGCACGACGCCACCCGGGAGCGCAAAGTTGACCTGGGGACAGCTCGCCAGCTTGTAGAGGCCCACGAGCACGCCGTCGCGATCGACCCCAACGGGGATGCTCAGGTGATGCGAGCGCACGAGCCGGCGCAGCGCTCTGCGGTCCGGTTTGATCGCCACCCCGGCGAAATGGACGGCCGGGAAGGAGGGTGCGAGCGCCTGCATGTCGTCGAGGACCGCTGGGCAGGACCCCGCATCGACGAACAGCGCGAGGACGAGCGGCGCGCGTTCATAGAGCTGGCAGACGTTGAGGATCTGCGCGCCGCGCTCCGCGCACGCGGGCACCCGCCCGGCCGAACCCTGGTCGGAGTGCGTGGCGACGTCGGCGTCGCCGCTGAGGCTTGAGAGGGCGAGCGGCACCGCGAATGGCGGCAGCCGGTGACCAACTTCCACGCCCTTGGCGCCGTTGGGCTTGGTCGTGAGCGTGTTGACCGAGATCGCGAGCAGGATCACGATCGCGAGCAGGATCACGTAGCGGCCGTAGCGGGGCGCTCCTCGCGGTGCCGGCGTGTGCTCGGCAGCGCTCACGGTAGTCGCTCAGCGGCCTTCATGACCCGGTTGGGCGCGCGAGCGCCGCCCAGCGCCAAGCGGAGGCCACCGCAGCCGCCCGGATAGTGGAGCGGCGCGGGCGCGGCGCGGGACCGCCTGCAGACGGTCGGCGAGCGTCAGCGCAGCCGGCACAGACACGAGCACGCCGAGCAGCGAAACGCTCAGGTCGATCAGCGTGACCAAGCCGAAGTCGCGCAGCATCCGGATGTCGGACAGGATCAGCACCGCAAAGCCCGCGATCGCCGTTACCCCCGAGGCGGCGACGGCGGCCCCCGTGCGCCCGTAGGCGCGCGCAAGCGCCTCTGCCGGCGCGTACCCCGCGCGCCTCTCCTCGCGCTCGCGCTCGCAGAGCAGCACGCTGAACTCGGTCGAGACCGCGATCACGAGCACGCCGAGGGTCACCGACATGGGGTTCAGGGGAACTCGCACGGCGAACAGGATCAGTGCCGACCAGCCGGTGGCGAGGACGATCGGTACGAGCGGCACGAGCGCGCGACGAGGCTCGCGCCGGAAGGCGAGCGCGAGCACCAGCGCGACCGCCAACAGGCCGCCGAGCAGCGTCAGCACGCGGCGCAGCGGAGAGGCTACCTGCGCGCCCGACTTGGCCGCGAGCACGGGCAGCCCGACGAGGCTTGCGTGCACGCCGGGCGGCGGGTGCAGGCTGCGACGCATTCCGTCGATCAGCGCCTGCTGCTGGGAGAGGCTCATCAGACGGATGCCGAACGCAAGCGTGGCGACGCGATGATCGGGCGTGATCACACCCTGGGAGAAGTACGGCGGGATCGCCCTCAGGAGGCTGTCGACATCGTTCTGGGCGAGACGGGTGCGCGTGCGAGTGCCGGCGCCCTGAGCGGAGAACAGGTCGGGCAGCGAGAAGGCCGGGCACAGGCGAGCCCTGCCGCATCCGCTCGTGGTGCTGTAACCGAAGCGCCTGAGGACCGCGTCCTGGTAGGAGCTCATCCATTCAAGCGTCGAGGATCGCGTGAGATCGCGGCCCGACACCATCAGGTCGAGCTCGCCGCCAACGCCCGTCAGCCGCTCGAGCGTGCTGAGATTTTGAAGCGAAGAGAGGCCCTGAGGAACGAGCTTGGCGATGTCCGTCTCCACCCGCGTCTGCGTGTCGAGCCCCCAGCCGAGCGCCGCGAGCGCCAGCCCGATGCCGAGCACGAGAACGGGCCGGCGGACGGCGCGCTCGAGGGCGGCGCTGGAGAGCACGCGCGTGAACGGGTTCTTCCACAGCAGCTCACGCGCCCCGCGCCAGGCAGAGGCGAGGCCGGCGGCGAGCGGCCTCTGTGCCGAGGCACGGATCCCGCGTCTCGGGCTGGGGCCCGGCAACGCCAGCGCGGCGGCGCCGGCCGTGAACGCGCACAGCACCCCGAGCAGCACTCCGCCCACGAGCAGCACGCCGAATCCGCGCACCATCGGCACGGGCGAGGCGAGCATGACGAGCATCGCCGCGGCGCCGGCGGCGGCGGCGGTCGCGATCGCGGGCGCGCTGCGGGAGGCCGCCGAGCCCACCGCGAGCGCGCGATCGTCGGGCTCGCGCTCGAGCTGCTCATGCACGCGCGACTGAAACTGGATCGCATAGTCGACGGCGAGCCCCACCAGCACCGGCAGCACGGCGATCGAGGCCATCGTGAGCGAGGCGCCGATCAGCGAGAGCGCGCCGAAGGTGAGCGAGGCGGCAAGCAGGGCGACGGCAAGTGGCAGCAGGCGCCGGCGCCACGACAGCAGCAGGGCGAGCGCGAGCGCGATGACCACGACGACGGCCGCGAGCAGCAGCTCGATCGAGCGCGATATCGAGTGGGTGAGATCGGCGACGATCGCCGGCTCGCCGGTGACGAAGTAGGCGCCGCCGCGCTGCAGATGCCATTGGGGCATCGCCACGGCGCGGCGGATGAGCGCGATCGTGCGCGTCCGCTGGCGCTCGGAGAGCCCGGAGCGCATGCGCACCGAGATGAGCGCCGCGTCGCGCGCCGGGAATAGGTATGCGAAACGCTGCTTGGGCGTGCCGGCGGGCTTGCTCGAGTCGAACACGAGCGAGGTGACGAAGTTGGCGTTGTCGAGACTCGGCTGCGCCGTGAGCCCGTACTGCAGCGCGAGCACCGCGAGGCTCTCCTGGAAGCGGGCGATGTTGATCTTGCGCGCCTGTCCGGCCAGCGCGTGAGCCCGCGCGCTGCCGAGCCCGCGCGCGAGCGCGGCCTTCAGGACGGCGCGTTCGGCCGCGCGCGCCTGCTGCCGCGCCTGCCTGTTCTGCGCGGCCAGGGCTTCGTCGATCTCGGTCGCGGCCTCGTTGACGAACGTCCCGGGCCCGAGCACGACCTTGATCGAGCGAGCCTTGCCGAGCTGCGCGCACGGCCCGCGAGGTCCGCCCTCGCGCGCGAGCGCGCTGGGCGGCACGTTCCCCGAGAGGCAGCCCTCGAGCCCGACGAGGCGATCGATGTCTGAGCTCAACAGCAGCTGCTGCAGGTCGCCCCGCACGAGCACCTGGACGGGCTCTTCGCCGAACTTCGCGTAGAAGCGCTGCGTGGCCGCGTACTCGGGGCTCGAGCTCGAAACCAGCGTGCTGGCGGCCGCGGTGGGATGAAGGCGGAGCGCGACGGCGGCGCCGGCGGCGCCGAGCGCGAGCGCGAGCGCCAGCACGAGCGTCGTCCTGCGCGCCGCGCTGCCCGCGAGCGCGGCCAGTAGCGCCGCCGGCGTCACTCCATCCCGAGCGGCCCGGCGGAGGCGCCGGAGAGGAACTGGCGGACGAACGGATTCTCAGACTCGAACAGCTCGTCCGCCGGGCCCGATTCCACGATCCGCCCCTTCCACAGGACCGAGATGTGCTGGCCCACCCGCCGCGCGCTCAAGATGTCGTGCGTGATCACGACGTAGCAGCCGCCGTTCTCGGCGTGGACTTCCTTGATCAGCTCACACAGGAGCGCGGTGCGCACGGGGTCGAGTCCGGAGTCCGGCTCGTCGAAGAGGACGATCTCGGGATCGAGCACCAGCGAGCGCGCGAAGCCGGCGCGCTTGCGCATGCCGCCTGAGAGCTCGTTGGGCATCTTGGCCCCCTCGCCCCCGAGGCCAACCTCGCGCATGCGGCGGTTGACGATCTCGGCGATCTCCTCCTCGCTCTTCTCCGTGTGCTGGCGCAGCGGGAAGGCGATGTTGTCCCAGAGGGTCAGCGAGCCGAACAGCGCCCCGTCCTGGAAGAGCACGCCGAACTTCTTGCGCGCCTCGAACAGCTCCGCGTCGGAGAGGCTGGGGATCGATTTGCCGTGCACGATCACGTCGCCCTCGTCGGGATAGAGCAGGCCGACGATGTGCTTGATGCACACCGACTTGCCGGTGCCCGACGGTCCGATGATCATCGAGATCGAGTTCTCCGGCAGGGCCATGTTCAGGCCGCGCAGCACGTGGTTGCGCCCGAAGGACTTGTGCACCTCGATGAACTCGATCGCGTCGGGCTCCCTGGAGGGACGGATCGTGCCGGTGTGAAACTCGAACTCGTCGCCACGGCCGTCGCCGTCTGCACGAGGGGATCCGCCGGGCTGCTCCTCGGCCATCCTCAGCCTCCGATCGGGGCCCTCGGATTTGCGCCCCAGAAGACCTGGGTGCCGGCCATGCCGATTGCGTGCACGAGCACGATGTTAAGCACCATCGACTTGGCCGTCGCGCGCCCCACGCCGACGGGTCCGCCCGAGGCGTTGTAGCCGTAGTAGCAGGCGACGAGCACGATCGCGGTGGCCATGAACATCGCCTTGATGAGGCTGTATAAGAAGTCCGGCGGATTCTGGAACTGCCAGAAGATGAGCGTATAGCCGCCCGAGGAGACGTAGCCGATCTGCTGCACGACGGCGATGTAGGAGGCGAAGAACGCGACGCCGATCCCGGTCAGGTACATGAACGGCAGGACCAGCCAGGAGGCGAGCAGGCGCGTGGCGCAGAGGAAGGTCAAGGAGTTGATGCCCATCACCTCGAGCGCGTCGATCTCCTCGGAGATGCGCATCGCGCCGAGCTCGGCGACGATCCCGGTGCCGACCTTGGCGGCCATCATGTAGCCGAACGCGTAGGGCGTGATCTCGCGCAGGTCGCACCAGGCGCTGAACACGCCGGAGTAGGCCGGCGCTCCCTGCGCTGCGGTGAAGTAGGCGCCCTCGATGCCGCACTGCAGCCCGAGGATGAACATCAGCGTCCAGATGATCGCCGTCGAGTAGATGATCAGGATGCCCGACTGCCGCAGCGCCTCGCCGAAGAAGCGGAACACGCGCAGGCTGTAGACGTCGCCCACGATGCGCCCTGTGAACTTGCCGATCTCGCCGCTCGACGAAAGCCATTCGCGCGGCACCGCCAGGAATTCGTTCACGCGCTCACCGCCTCATGAGGGTCCGCCACGCTGATCACTTGATCACCAGGATCGCGGGATGGGTGGCCAGCAGCGTCTGCGTGAACACGTAGTCGAAGGCGAAGATGGCGGTGAACGCGAGCACCACCGCCTCGTTGACCGCGCGCCCGACGCCCTCGGCGCCGCCGGAGGCCGACATGCCCTTGTAGCAGCACACGATCGCGATGATGGCCCCGTAGATCGTCGTCTTCAGCACCGACCCCCACAGGTCGGTGGTGGACGCGTTGGCGAACAGGGTCGCCCAGAACGGGCCCAGCGGCTGGCCGTTGACGAGCTCGGCGAGGATCCCGCCGAAGATGCCGAACAGCAGCGCGTAGATGTCGAACAGACCGGTCACGACCATCAGCGCGAGAAAGCGCGGCACGACGAGGTTCTTGACCGGGTCCACGCCCAGTACCTGCAGCGCGTCGAGCTCCTCGCGTATCTTGCGCGCGCCGAGGTCGGCGGTGATGGCCGTGCCGGCGACGCCGGCGAGCACGATCGCCGTCACGTTGGGACCGATCTCGCGGATGGCGCCGAGCACGAAGAAGCCGCCGAGGCGGTCGAGCGCCCCGAAGAGGGTCAGGAAGTTGGCCGCCTGCAGCCCCGGCGCGGCGTAGCACAGGCACACGGTCGAGACGAGCAGCGGAAACCAGCACAGGCGCAGGGCAAACAGGAACTGCGAGACGAGCTCGCCGCCGTAGGGGTAGGGCGGGCGAAGCGCAGACCAGATCGTGCGGGCGGTGAGGATCATCATGTCCCCAAATTCCTCGAGCACGTGTCTCGCCGGAATGAAGGCCCGCTCGGCGGCGGTCCGAACCATCTGTGCCTGCCCCTCCTCGGGTCGCGATAGCTGCCAGGAACTCTACTATCGCCACTGATATCGTGGCGCGATCGTGAGGGGGTGGAGAGTTTCTGCCACAGTGCTGCTCGGGGCGGGAATTCCCCTGCTCGCGGGCGGCTGCGGGAGCGCCCGCCAGGACGTGCACGAAGCGTCTCGCACCTACTCGGTGAAGCTCGTCGGAGCGACGTTTCCCAAGCGCCAAGCGGTCGCGCGGCCGGCGAGCTTCCAGCTGCGCATCAGCAACGCGGGCACGCGCAGCGTGCCGAACCTGGCCGTGACGCTCGACTCCTTCTACTACACGTCGAGCTATCCGCTGCTGGCGGCGCGCAAGCGCCCGGTATGGGTGATCGAAGTTGGCCCCGGGCCCAGCTCGCCGGCTCCGGTCGAGAGCCAGGTCGTGAGCCCTCCGGGGGGCGCTCAGACGGCATACGTCAACACCTGGGCTTTCGGGCCGCTGGCGCCGGGCGGCACGCAGACGCTCCGCTGGCAGGTGGTCCCGGTGAAGGCGGGCCGCTACACCGTGCACTACACGGTCGCCGGAGGCTTGGGCGGAAAAGCTAAGGCGCGGCTGGCCTCCGGCCGCCGCGTGGAAGGGCAGCTGACAGCGGATATCGCGCCCGCCCCGCCACACATGCATGTGGACCCGCGCACGGGCCAGGTCGTGTTGGGGAAGTACCCGATCCTGCCGTAGACCGGCGCCCGAGCGCTCCAGCCCGGGCCAGTGGCGCCTTGGCCGCCTGTCCAAGCACGTGGGCGGCTCTTTTGCCACGCGAGCATGTCATCGCCGCGGCGTTGTCACTACGATTGCGCGCGGTCCGCGCGCTCGGTTCAGTGGTGGCTGCCGTGGCAGGCGAGGGCCGAGCTCCGCCGTCCGGCCGTGTTGCACACGGCGTCAACCACTCCAAGGAGGATCGCCCCGGCCATGTCCGCGACACCCGAGCAGACCGCAATCCGCGACCTCGTTTCAGGCGATGAGCCTTTGACGATCGAGAAGTTCGCCGGCAAGAGCGACGCCGGTGCGGCCGACGTGCTCAAGATGGCGGATCAGCTCGGCGTGCGGATGGTCGACCTGAAGTTCACCGACGTGCCGGGCACCTGGCAGCACATGACGCTCTCGGTGAGCGCCCTGGAGGAGGACGCGTTCAGCGACGGGCTGGGCTTTGACGGCTCGTCGATCCGCGGCTTCCAGGAGATCTCGGAGTCGGACATGCTGCTGCTGCCAGACGCGCGCACGGCCAAGATCGACCCCTTCTACGCAGAGCGGACGTTGTCGCTGATCTGCAACGTGATCGACCCGATCACGCGGGAGGCCTACTCGCGCGACCCGCGCTACGTGGCGCAGAAGGCGGAGCGACACCTGATCGACAGCGGGGTCGCGGATACGGCCTTCTTCGGTCCGGAGGCCGAGTTCTACGTCTTCGACCATGTCTCCTTCGACCAGCGACCGCACATCGCCTACTACGAGGTCGACACCTCCGAGGCCTACTGGAACCGCGGCGCTGGCTTCGGCACGCGCGCCGAGAACCCGAATGTGGGCCACCACCCGCGCTCGCAGGAGGGCTACTTCCCGGTACCGCCGATGGACACGCTGGGCGACTTGCGCTCGCTGATGGTGATGACGCTCGAGGCCCTCGGCGCGCCGTGCGAGTTCCACCACCACGAGGTCGGCGGCCCAGGGCAGGGCGAGATCGACCTGCGATTCCAGCCGCTGCTGCGCATGGCGGACACGCTGATGACGCACAAGTACATCGTCAAGAACGTGGCCCGCGCGGCGGGCAAGAGCGCGACCTTCCTGCCCAAGCCGATCTTCGAGGAGAACGGCTCGGGCATGCACGTGCACCAATCGCTGTGGAAAGACGGCAACACGCTGATGTTCGACGAGAACGGCTATGCGCTCCTGTCGGGGCTCGCACTCAGCTACGTGGCCGGGCTGCTCGAGCACGGCCGGGCGCTGATGGCCTTCTGCGCGCCGGCGCCCAACAGCTACAGACGCCTGGTCCCGGGCTATGAGGCGCCGGTGAACCTCGTGCACTCCCAGCGCAACCGCTCGGCGGCGGTGCGCATCCCTATGTACCTCTCCTCGCCGAAGGCCAAGCGAGTCGAGTTCCGCCCGCCGGACCCGCTCACCAACCCCTACCTGGGGTTCTCGGCGATGCTGATGGCGGGGCTGGACGGGATCAAACGTCAACTGAAACCGGGAGAGCCGATCGACACCGACCTGTATGAGCTGTCCGAGGAGAGGCTCGCGAAGATCGTGAACGTGCCGGGCTCGCTGGCGGAGGCGATGGATGCGCTCGAGGCGGACCACGAGTTCCTGCTCGACGGCGGCGTGTTCACCGACGACCTGATCGAGGAGTGGATCTCCTACAAGCGGGCGGAAGCCAAGGAGATCGACCTGCGTCCGCATCCGTGGGAGTTCGTGCAGTCCTACGACGGCTGAGCTGAGGCGCCCCGCTCGCGGCGGCTAGCATGGCCTGAATGAGCCGCGACTACCTGCAGGCGATCAACGCGCGCGTCGTCATATACGACGGCGGCATGGGCGCGACGCTGGAGCAGTTCGACCTCTCCCAGGAGGACTACGGCGGCCTTCCTGGCAAGTGCCACGAGGCGCTCGTGCTGCACCGTCCGGACGTGATCGAGGGCGTCCACCGCTCGATGCTCGAGGCCGGCGCGGAGGTCGTCGAGACCGATACCTTCCAGGGCTCGCGGCTGAAGCTCGAAGAGTGGGGCCTGGGCGAGAAGACGCTCGAGATAAACACGCGCGCCGCGCAGATCGCACGCCAAGCGGCGGGCGCGGAGCGCTTCGTGGCGGGCTCGATCGGCCCCACGGGCTACCTGCCGGCCTCAGAGGACCCCTCGCTCGGGCAGATCGGCTTCGGCGAGCTGGTCGAGGTCTTCCGCGAGCAGGCCAGCGGCCTGATCAACGGGGGCGCGGACCTGCTGATCATCGAGACCGCGCAGGACATCCTCGAGGTCAAGGCCGCGATCTTCGGCGCGCGAGCGGCGTTCGCGAGCGCAGGGCTCACGCTGCCTATCCACGCCTCGGTGTCGCTTCTGCCCAACGGCGGAAAGATGCTGCTCGGGACGGACATCTCGGCCGTCCTGTGCACGCTCGAGGCGCTGCGCGTGGACGTGATCGGCCTGAACTGCTCGACCGGCCCGGAGGACATGCGCGACGCGATCCGCTTCCTCGGCGAGCACTGCCCCCGGCCCGTGGCGTGCATCCCCAACGCCGGCCTGCCCGTGCAGGGCCCGGACGGGGAGACGATCTTCCCGGAGCGACCGGAGCCGCTCGCGGAGGTGCTGGGGGAGTTCGTGGAGCGTTACGGCGTGGGAATCGTGGGCGGCTGCTGCGGCACCACGCCGGCGCACATCTCCGCGATCGCGGAGCGCGTCGCCGGCCTCCAGGCGCGGGCGCGGCCGGCACCTCGCCCGGCACACATCTCGTCGATGATCGCGGCCACGGCGCTCGCGCAGGAGCCTGCGCCGACGATGGTCGGTGAGCGCGTCAACGCGCAGGGGTCGCGCAAGGCGAAGGAGCTGCTGCTGGCCGACGACTATGACGGGCTGGTGCAGATCGCCGAGGACCAGGTGCAGGGCGGCGCCCACGTGCTGGACCTGTGCGTAGCGCTCACGGAGCGCACCGACGAGGCCGAGCAGATGCGGCTGCTTGCCAAGAAGGTCTCCCTGACACAGCCGGCGCCGATCCAGGTGGACTCGACGGAGCCCGAGGTGATCGAACGCGCGCTCGAGCAGATCCCAGGCAGGGCGATCGTCAACTCGGTCAACCTGGAGGCCGGTCGCGCAAAGCTCGACCGCGTGCTGCCGGTCGCGCTCGCGCACGGCGCGGCGGTGATCGCGCTGACGATCGACGAGACGGGCATGGCGAAGACGGCGCAGCGCAAGCTCGAGGTGGCAACTCGCATTCGCGACCTGTGCTGCTCCGAGCACGGACTCGACCCGGAGCTGTTGATCTTCGACTGCCTCACCTTCACGCTCACGACGGGCGACGCGGAGTGGCGGCGTTCGGCGATCGAGACGATCGAGGGCATCCGGCTCCTGAAGGCGCAGATCCCCTCGGTGAAGACCTCGCTGGGGGTTTCCAACGTCTCCTTCGGGGTCTCGCCGGGGGCGCGCGCGGTGCTCAACTCGGTATTCCTGCACCACTGCGTGCAGGCGGGCCTGGACCTGGCGATGGTCAACCCCAACCACATCTCGCCCTACTCGGAGATCCCCGACAACGAGCGGGAGCTGGCAGACGATCTGGTCTTCGACCGCCGCGAGGACGCGCTTGAGCGCTTCATCGCGCACTTCGAGTCGAAGGGTGAGGAGCTGGGCGCAGAGGGCGCCGCCGATCCCACCGAGGGCATGGAGCCCGAGCAGGCGCTTCACTTCCACATCCTGCGCCGACGCAAGGAGGGCGTGGAGGCGTGGATCGACGCGAGCGTGGAGAAGATCGGCGCTGTGCCGACGCTGAACGAGGTCCTGCTGCCGGCCATGAAGGAGGTCGGCGACAAGTTCGGGGCCGGCGAACTGATCCTCCCCTTCGTGTTGCAGTCGGCGGAAGTGATGAAGCGCGCGGTGGCCCAGCTCGAGCGCTACCTGGACAAGATCGAGGGCTACACGAAGGGCACGGTCGTGCTGGCAACGGTGTTCGGCGACGTGCACGACATCGGCAAGTCGCTGGTGAACACGATCCTGACCAACAACGGCTATACGGTCGTGGACCTCGGCAAGCAGGTCCCGATCCAGACGATCCTGGACGCGGCTGTCGAGCACGAGGCGACGGCGATCGGGCTCTCGGCGCTGTTGGTTTCGACTTCCAAGCAGATGCCTGCATGCGTGCAGGAGCTGCACGCGCGCAGGCTGCAGTTCCCGGTGCTGATCGGCGGTGCGGCGATCAACCGTGCGTTTGGCTACAGGGCCCTTTATCCGGGCGGGCGAGAGTCCGAGGAGTTGTACGAGCCGGGCGTTTTCTACTGCAAGGACGCCTTCGAGGGCCTCGCTGTGATGGACCAGCTCATCGACGCCGACGCGCACAGTGCGCTGCTCGGGAAGCTACGCTCGGGCGCAAGCGACTTCCGTGCGAAAGGCGATAAGCCCGACGAGCAACTCGACCTCACAGACGACTCGGTGCGCTCGCCGGCGCGCACCGACGCGCCGGTGCCCACACCTCCCTTCTGGGGCGTCAAAGAGATCCCCGTCGATCTCGCCGAGGTCTACCGCCACCTGGACACGCACGTGCTGTTCAAGCTCCACTGGGGCGGGCGCGGAGTCAAAGGCGAGGCGTGGCAGGCGCTGCTGCGCGACGACTTCCGGCCGCGCCTCGAGCGCATGTGGCGCGAGCAGACCTATCTGCACCCGCGCACGCTGCTCGGCTACTTCCCTTGCTACGCGCTGGGCAACGAGATCGTGGTGCTCGACCCGTCCGACCGCACCAGCGAGCTGACGCGCTTCGTCTGCCCGCGCCAGCCCAAGGGCGACCGCATCTGCTTGGCGGACTTCTTCCGCCCAGCCGAGGACGGCCGCGCGCCATCGGAGCTCGACGTTGTGGCCGTGCAGGCCGTCACGGTCGGCGCAGAGGTCACGGAGCGGATGGCAAGGCTCGAGGCTGAGGGCGAGTTTGCGGAGCAGTTGTTCGTGCACGGCCTCGGCGTGCAGACAGCCGAGGGGCTGGCCGAGTGGCTGCACAGCGTGGTGCGCGAGGCGCTCGGAATCGACCCTGCGCAGGGGCGGCGTTACTCGTGGGGGTATCCCGCGGTACCGGAGCAGAGTGAGCACCTGAAGGTCGACAAGCTGCTGGAGCTGTCTCGGATCGGCATGTCGATCACCGACGGCTACGCGCCCGACCCCGAGCAGTCGACGCTGGCGCTCGTGGCACACCACCCGCAGGCCATCTACTTCGGCACACGCCAGGGCCGCCTGCTCCCCAACGGCTCGCCGGACGACCTGATCAAGGGCTCGAGCCGCGATCCCTCTCTGTTCGCCGAGCTCGACGACTCCGAGCCGCCGGACGGGGCGGTCCAGGAAGAGGACGAGCCGGCCATGGCGTGAGCGCCCGAGGGCGCTCGGGGGCGGGCGACTCTCATTGAAGCCTTGGTCGACTGGCCGCGACTCTACTGGCTCCCGCAGCGGCGACCGGGCGGTTGGACGAGAGTGCCAATTTCCGGCTCAGAGCTAAAGCCCCCACCGCGCTCACCGACGTCGATAGTGCACTCCGTATTGCAGGACAGCGCAAACTCGCTGCAAACGGACGCTCCAAGTGCCCCTGCCGAGTTCACACGCTCCAGCCCACGCGATCCCACGATCAGCAATCGCCGTTCTCGCGGCGGTCGGGGCCACCTGTCTGCTTCCAAACGCCGCGATGGGCGCGACACACAAGCCTCGCTATGTGATCACCTCGACGAAGCAGATCAAGCCGTCCGTGCTCAGGCAGCTCATGCGCGGCCCGGTAGGAGTCGTCGGCGCCACCGGCCCTGCCGGCGCCCTCGGTCCAGCCGGCGCGACGGGCGCGCCCGGCCTCGAAGGCAACGCGGGCGCGCAGGGCGTCACCGGGTCGACCGGACCGCAGGGCGCCACGGGCGCCACGGGCACACGAGGACCGACGGGCTCCGCGGGCGATACGGGCCCCGAAGGCAAGGAAGGTAGGCAAGGCGTCGCGGGAGTGACGGGAGCGACAGGGGCTCAGGGCACGACGGGAGCGACCGGCGCCAGCGGCGCAACGGGGACGACCGGAGCGACTGGGGTCGCTGGAGAAGCCGGCGCGCAAGGTCTGGCTGGAGCGACCGGCGCAACCGGAGGGACCGGTGCGACGGGAGCGGAAGGCAAAACCGGGACCACCGGCGCAACGGGCGCCACGGGCGACACCGGTGCCAAAGGCGCCACCGGAGCAACGGGCGCGACTGGCGAAACAGGCGCCGAAGGTGGCACGGGAGCGACGGGCGCCACAGGAGCCACCGGCAGCACGGGTGCCGAAGGCAAAGCCGGGGCTACCGGCGGGACAGGGACTACAGGCGCAACGGGCGAGACTGGCGAAACAGGCACTCAAGGCGTAACGGGTGCGACCGGAGCAGCGGGCGCGACTGGTGCCACCGGCGCCACGGGTGCGACCGGCGCCACGGGAGAAACCGGCGCGCAAGGCGCGACGGGAGAGACTGGATTGACGGGAGCCACCGGCGCGACCGGCGATACTGGCGGCACGGGTGCCGAAGGCAAAGCAGGGGCTACCGGAGCAACAGGAGCTACCGGCGCGACGGGCGCCACTGGCGAAGCGGGCGCTCAAGGCGTGACTGGTGCGACCGGAGCGACAGGGGCCACCGGCAGCACGGGTGCCGAAGGCAAAGCAGGGGCTACCGGCGGGACAGGCGCCACCGGCGCAACCGGGGCCGAAGGGGAAGCTGGGACGATCGGAGCAACGGGCGCGACCGGAGCGACTGGCGAAATAGGCGCTCAGGGTGTGACCGGCGCGACAGGGGCAACAGGCGCCACGGGAACAACCGGCGCGACGGGAGCTATCGGAGAAACCGGTGCCAAAGGAGTCACGGGCGCCACCGGCGCAACGGGAACCACTGGGGCAACTGGCGAAGCCGGAGCCACCGGCGGCACGGGTGCCGAAGGTCAAGCCGGGGCTACGGGCGCCACCGGCGCAACGGGCTCGACCGGCGCTACAGGTGCAACGGGAACAACTGGAGCTGAAGGAAGAGCTGGAACTGACGGCACGACTGGCGCCACCGGAGAAACCGGTGCTCAAGGCGTGAGTGGTGCGGCTGGAGCTGCGGGCGCGACCGGCGCCACCGGTGCCACCGGAGAAACAGGCGCTCGAGGCGGGACGGGAGCGACAGGCGCGATCGGTGCGACTGGTGCGACGGGAGAAACCGGCACCAAAGGCGTGACGGGCGCCACTGGTGGGACCGGTGCGACCGGCGCCACTGGCGAAGCCGGCGTGATCGGAAGTACCGGCGCGACAGGGGCCACTGGCGCAACTGGAGAATCCGGAGCAACTGGTGCGACGGGAGCGGAAGGCAAAACCGGCGCCACTGGCACCACGGGCGAAACCGGCGCCAAAGGCGTGACCGGCGCAACGGGCGCGACCGGAGCCACCGGAGAAACGGGTCCCGAAGGCAAAGCAGGGGCTACCGGCGCGACGGGGACGACCGGAGCGACTGGAGAAACCGGCACGCAAGGCGCGACCGGCGAAACCGGCGGCACGGGTGCCGAAGGCAAAGCCGGTGCCACCGGCGCCACGGGCGCAACGGGAGCTGAAGGCAAAGCCGGCTCAAACGGCGCCACCGGCGAGACGGGAGGCACCGGCGCGACGGGGGCCACCGGAGAAACCGGTGCTCAAGGCGTGACTGGTGCGACGGGAGCGGCGGGAGCGGCGGGTGCCACCGGCAGCACGGGTGCCGAAGGCAAAGCAGGGGCTACCGGCGGGACCGGCGCCACAGGCGCAACGGGCCCCACCGGCGCGACTGGAGCAACCGGGGCCGAAGGGAAAACTGGGGCGACCGGCGCAACGGGGACGACCGGAGCGACTGGCGCCACGGGCGCGGCGGGAGCCGAAGGCAAAGCCGGCGCCACAGGCGCAACGGGAGCTGAAGGCAGAGCCGGCTCAAACGGCGCCACCGGCGCGACGGGCGCAACCGGGGAAACAGGCGCTCAAGGCGTGACGGGTGCGACCGGAGCGGCGGGCGCGACGGGTGCCACCGGCGGCACGGGTGCCGAAGGCAAAGCTGGGACTACCGGAGCAACAGGAGCTACCGGCGCGACGGGCGCCACTGGCGAAACGGGCGCCCAAGGCGTGACTGGTACGACCGGAGCGACGGGGGCCACCGGCAGCACGGGTACCGAAGGCAAAGTAGGGGCTACCGGCGGGACCGGCGCCACTGGCGCAACCGGGGCAACCGGGGCCGAAGGGGAAACTGGGACGATCGGAGCAACGGGCGCGACCGGAGCGACTGGCGCCACTGGCGAAACAGGCGCTCAAGGCGTGACCGGCGCGACAGGGGCCACGGGAACAACTGGAGCCACCGGAAGCGCGGGCGCCGAAGGCCAAGCCGGGTCTACCGGCGCAACGGGGGCCGCGGGCGCGACAGGAGAAATCGGTGCCAAAGGCGCCACGGGCGCCATCGGCGCAACGGGAGCCACTGGGGCAACCGGCGAAGCCGGAGCCACTGGCAGCACGGGTGCTGAAGGCAGGACGGGGGACACTGGCGCGACGGGAGCCACCGGCGCGCAAGGCGTAACCGGAGAGACTGGATTGACGGGCGCCACCGGCGCCACCGGCGAAACCGGCAGCACTGGTGCCGAAGGCAAAGCTGGTGCGACTGGCGGCACTGGCGCCACTGGCTCTACAGGAGCGACTGGAGCGACCGGGGCCGAAGGGAAAACTGGGAATACCGGGGCAACGGGGACTACCGGCGCAACGGGGACGTCAGGAGCGACTGGTGCGACTGGCGAAACGGGCGCGCAAGGCGTGACTGGTACGACCGGCGCAACAGGAGCCACGGGGGCAACTGGCGAACCCGGCGCGACCGGCGGCACGGGCGCCGAAGGCAAAGCTGGTGCGACTGGCGGCACTGGCGCCACTGGCTCTACAGGAGCGACTGGAGCGACCGGGGCCGAAGGGAAAACTGGGAATACCGGGGCAACGGGGACTACCGGCGCAACGGGGACGTCAGGAGCGACTGGTGCGACTGGCGAAACGGGCGCGCAAGGCGTGACTGGTACGACCGGCGCAACAGGAGCCACGGGGGCAACTGGCGAACCCGGCGCGACCGGCGGCACGGGCGCCGAAGGCAAAGCTGGGACTACCGGAGCAACAGGAGCTACCGGCGCAACGGGCGCCACTGGCGAAACAGGCGCGCAAGGCGTGACTGGTGCGACCGGCGCAGCAGGAGCCACGGGGGCAACTGGCGAACCCGGCGCGACCGGCAGCACGGGTGCCGAAGGTAAAGCAGGGGCGAGCGGCGGGACCGGCGCCACAGGCTCCACGGGCGCGACTGGAGGGACTGGTGTGACGGGCGCGGAAGGCAAAAGCGGGACCACCGGCGCCACGGGTGCAACTGGCGACACCGGTGCCAAAGGCGCCACGGGCGCCACCGGCGCAACGGGGGCAACTGGTGAAGTCGGAGCCACCGGCAGCACGGGTGCCGAAGGCAAAACGGGGGCGACCGGCGCCACGGGAGCTACTGGTGCGCAAGGGGTGACCGGAGAGACTGGATTGACGGGAGCCACCGGCGCAACGGGAGCCACCGGCGCAACGGGAGCCACCGGCGCGACCGGCGGCACGGGCGCCGAAGGCAAAGCTGGGACTACCGGAGCAACAGGAGGCCCAGGCGCCACTGGCTCCACCGGCGCAACTGGCGGGACCGGTGCGACAGGAGCGGAAGGCAACACCGGGACCACCGGCGCAACGGGGGCAACGGGAGAAACGGGAGCCAAAGGCGCCACCGGCGCCACTGGCGCAACGGGGGAAACCGGCGCTCAAGGCGTGACGGGCGCGACCGGAGCGGCGGGCGCGACGGGTGCCACCGGCAGCACGGGTGCCGAAGGCAAAGCAGGGGCTACCGGCGGGACCGGCGCCACAGGCGCCACTGGCTCGACCGGCTCGACCGGCTCGACCGGCGCAACGGGGGCCGAAGGGAAAACTGGGAGCATCGGCGCAACGGGAACAACCGGAGCGACTGGTGCCGCTGGCGAAATAGGCTCTCAGGGCGTGAGCGGCGCGACAGGGGCGACAGGCGCCACGGGAACAACCGGAGCGACGGGAGCCGAAGGTAAAGATGGCGCCACCGGCGCGACGGGCGCAACCGGAGCTGAAGGCAAAGCCGGCACAAATGGCGTCACCGGCGCGACGGGGGCCACCGGCGCGACGGGAGCCACCGGCGCCACTGGCGCAACGGGAGAAACCGGCGCGCAAGGCGTGACTGGCGCGATGGGAGCCGCGGGCGCGACCGGCCCCACCGGTGCGGCTGGCTCCACGGGCGCCACCGGCGCTACCGGAGCCGAAGGAAAAACCGGGACAAACGGCGCGACTGGAGCGACGGGTGCAACAGGCTCCACCGGTGCGGCTGGCTCCACGGGCGCCACCGGCTCCACCGGAACGACCGGCGCGACCGGAGAGACGGGAGCCGAAGGAAAAACCGGAGCGACCGGCGCAACGGGAGCTGAAGGCAAAGCCGGCTCAAACGGAGCTACCGGCGCGACGGGAGCAACCGGAGAAACCGGTGCGAAAGGCGTCACGGGTGCGACGGGACCGGCAGGCGCGACGGGTGCCACCGGCAGCACGGGTTTCGAAGGCAAAGCTGGCGCCAGCGGCGCTACGGGATCAACAGGGGCGACGGGTCCGACTGGCGAAACAGGGGCCAAAGGCGTGACCGGCGCAACGGGGGTGACCGGAGCTACAGGAGCTACGGGCGCGGCGGGCGCGACTGGCGCCACAGGCAATGAAGGCAAAGCGGGGGCTACCGGAGCAACTGGCGCCACAGGCGAAACCGGAGCCAAAGGCGCGACGGGCGCCACGGGAGCGACGGGCGCCACGGGAGCAACGGGCGCGACCGGCCCTACGGGCGCGACGGGTTCTGTCGAAGTCAGCAACCCCGAACAGAAAGAAGGCACGGTGGGAACGGACGTCGAACCGAGCAAAACGAAGTCCACGCTCGTGACAGCCGTTCCGGCCATCTCGTCCACCAGCTCGTCGACGACGATCGTCATTCAGGTGAACGGCCAAACGGCGGTTGAAGCGCTGGTGAAAGGGGCCGTGACGAAAGAAGGCAAGGCGTTCACCTTTGCGGTCCCAGCGGGCGGGAAATTCAAAGTCTCGAACAACCTGTTGCTGGAATCGAAATACAAATACTGGGTCGCGACGCTTTAGGTGCCGTCCTCCCAGCGGGGACTACGCCTCGCCGATGCGATCAGGGCCAGCTTGGCGGCACGGTCGAGGGACTTGATGCGCGCCTCCTCTCGCCTCGCGGCGGCCGCATGGGCCAGCGGCGCGACGTACACGAGCTCGACGGGCAGGCGGCTGGCGGTGTACTTGCTGGCGTTTCCCGTGCGATGCGAGGCTAGGCGGCGCTCGACATCTGTGCTCCAGCCCGTGTAGAGCGATCCGTCGCGGCAGCGGAGCATGTAGACCCACGCCGGGGCCGAAGCGGTGAGGCTCACTGCGGCGCGGCCGAAGCGCTGACGGCGCCTCGTGCGGGGCCGGCTGAGCCGGCGGCGGCGCCCTGCCGCGACTGCAGCGGCCGCAGGCGAACGGGCGCGGCGTGAAGCGTGCGCAGGCGCACGTCGCGCCAGGACATTCCCTCGTTGAGCAGCGCGGGGACGCCCATGAGGACGGCTGTCGCGACCTCGACGACCTGCAGCGCGATCCCGTAGGCGATCGCGTCGGGCGTCGAGACTTGATATGCGCCCGCGAGCACGGCGACGCAGGCGGCCTGGAACACGCCCACGTTGGCCGGAGTGACGGGCACGACGGCGGTTACGTTGACGGCGAAGAGGACAGCGGCCGCTGCGCCGGGCCCGGACTCGGGATTGAGGCCGAGGGCCACCAGCAGCAGCCAGCAGGAGAGCCACTGAAGCGCCCAGGCGGCGAGCTGGGCGGAGGTGGCGGCGGCTGCGGCCCGCGGTCGCGAGAACACGCGCAGGCCATCGCGCAGGCGCAACAGCGATCGGCGCAGGGCGGTCAGCAGGGCGTGCAGGCGCCGCGAGCGCGAGACGGCGGCGGGCGGGATGAGGACCGGCGCGACCAGCAGGGCGGCCAGAGCGGCGAGCGGCGCGAGAGCGAACAAGAGCAGCGCATGGTGATCGCCGCCGAGCACGCTGATCCTGGAGAGCGTGACGCCGCCGAGGATGCCGAGCGCGAGCAGGTTGAGCAGGGTCTGAGACACCATCGTCCCGAGCACCACCGGCAGGGTCTCGCGCGCGCGGCCGAGGCGCCGGGCGACGATCAGCGCGCGCGAGGGCTCGCCCAGGCGCGCGGGCAGCGTGGCGGACATGAGCACGCCGATGAACGTCCCCTGCATGGCGTCGCGGCGTTTTGCGCGGCGCCAGGTGGGCGCGGCCCTGAGGATGGCGTGCCAGGAGAGGGCGCGCACGAACATCGCGGTGCACATCAGCGCGAGGCTGGCGGCGAGCAGGCCGGGCTTTGAGGCCAGCAGCGAGGCGGCCACCCGCGCGACGCCCACCCGCTCGAGCGCGACGGCTGCGAGCCCGGCGCCGGCGAGCGAGCTCGCCACGAGCGTCATGCGGCGGACGGTGCGCGCCCGGCGCGCGCGGCCGACGAGCGGCGGAGGGGCCGGGGTGAGCGACGGCAGGCGCTGCGCGGGCACGCGTGGCAGCCCGTCGGCGGGCAGCAGTCCATGACGCAGAGCGCCGCGCAAGAGCGCGCTGTGGGCGGGCCGGCGCGCTGGGTCGGCCACCGAGATGGCGCGCTCGTAGCAGTCGTGCACTTCGCGCGCCACGTGCGGCCAGGCGAAGCGCTCGGCTCGCTCGCGCGCGGCGCTGGCCATGCGCTCGCGGCGCGCGGGGTCGAGCGCCAGGCGCATGAGCGACTCGGCGAGCGCAAGCGCGTCCCCCGCGGGCACGAGCTCGCCGTCGACTCCGTCGCGGACGACGTCGCGATAGCCCGGGATATCGGAGGCGAGCACGGGGGTGGCGGACGCGAATGCCTCGGTCAGGACCATGCCGAAGCTCTCGCCGCCAAGCGACGGAGCACACAGGACGTCCGCGCGGCCAAGCTCCTCGAGCTTGCGCTGCTCGGAGACCTTGCCGAGCGCGCGCACGCCGTGGTCGTCGAGCATCATGTGCGCGACCTCCTCGGGACACGGGCCGACGAGCGTGAGCGTCGCGGGCGCGTGCTCGCGCAGGGCCTCGAAGGCGCGCAGCAGGACCGGCAGGCCCTTGCGCTCGACGGCTAGGCCTATGAAGAGGATCCGCAGCTCACGCTGCGGATCGGGCTGTCGCGCATGCTCGTATCCGCGCCTCTCCTCGCGCCTTGAGGGCGCTGCTGCGATCTCGGGCAGGTGCACGCCGTTGGGGATCACCTGGTAGCGCCCGCCGTAGAAGCGCCTCGCCGTCCAGGCGGCGGCCTCGGAGACGGCGATGCGAACGTGCAGGCGGTTCATGCGCCGCCGGCCGCCGAGCGCGATGGCGGCGATCCCGTTCGTGAGCGCGTTCTCGGAGTAGGTGTGGAAGGTGCCCACGAGCGGCAGCGGGCCGCACGCCAGCAGCGCGTCCCACCCGATGACCGGCGCGACGGGCTCGTGGATGTGGACGACGTCGTAGCCGCCTTGCGTGAGCTGCTGGCGCGCCGAGAGCACGGCGCGCGGGCTGAGCGCGACGTTGGAGACGGCTCCGTTGGCGGGGATCCCGACCGTGCGGCCGAGGCCGGTGAAGTCGTCGGGCTCGGCGATCTGCTGTGGCCGGGCGCCACGGTGCAGGCGAGCCGAGAGAGCATCGTCGGGGTCGTAGGGCGCGAGTATGTGCGCCTCGTGTCCGCTCGCGCGCAGCTCGCGTGCGAGCGCGTCGATGTGCCGGGTGACCCCGCCTGGGTACGTCCACGAGTACGGCGACAGCAGCGCGATCCGCACGACCCCAACACTCTATCCGCCCGCCGCACCGGTGGCAGGCGGGCGCCGCGATGCGACTGCGATAATCAGCGCGTGAGCGCGGGCCACTTCGTCAAGTACACGTTCATCGCGCTCGACCCCGCGTGGCGCCGCCTCGACGCAGAGCAGCGCCGCCTGCACAAGCGCGAGCTGATGGCTGCCTGCGAGGACTTCGCAGACGGGCACCTGCTGCAGGCCTTCTCGCTCGTGGGCATGCGCGGGGACGCCGAGCTGATGCTCCTGGCAGAGGCCGAGAACCTCGAGCGCATCCACGAGTTCCACGTCGTGCTGGCGCAGAGCGGGCTGATGAAGTGGGCTCGCATCTCGCACTCGTTCCTCGGCATGCGCAAGGGCTCGGAATACTCCGAAGACGAGCGCACGGTGCCGCGCGCCTTCAGGGGCCGCTACGTGTTCGTCTACCCGTTCGTGAAGTCGCGCGAGTGGTACGCGCTACCGGCGGATGAGCGCTGGCGGATCATGCAGGCGCATATAGCGGTCGGGCGCGAATACCCCGGCGTCGACAACCACACGGCGTACTCGTTCGGGCTCGACGACCAGGAGTTCGTCGTCGCCTTCGACACCGACGACCCGGCTACGTTCCTCGACCTCGTGCAGCGCCTGCGCACGACGGAGGCGTCGCGCTACACGGTGCGCGACACCCCGAGCTTCACCTGCATCGCGATGTCGCTGGAGCGCGCGCTGGGCGCACTCGACGGCGAGCCGATCGGCGCCGAGGCCTTGCCCGCTGTCTGAGCACGCCCTCGCCCACCTGCGCGCGAGCGATCCGGTGCTCGCGGGCCTGATGGCCGCGGTCGGCGCGCTGCCCGACGCGCGCGACGGCCGCCCCAACTCCGATGACCACTACGGCGCGCTCGTGCGCGCGATCGTCTCCCAGCAGCTGTCGGTGAGCGCAGCGCGCTCGATCTACGCGCGCCTGACGGTGCGCTTCGGCGGCCGCCCGCCGACCCCGCAGGAGATCCTCGACGATGAGCCGGAAGAGCTGCGCGCGGCCGCCGGCCTTTCCCGCGCGAAGGTCGCCTACCTGCGCTCGCTCGCTGAGCACGTGCTCTCGGGCGAGCTCGAGCTCGGGCGCCTCTCGGAGCTCGACGACGAGCGCGTGATCTCAGAGCTCGTCGCGGTCAAGGGCCTCGGCGTGTGGAGCGCGCAGATGTTTCTCATGTTCCACCTCGAGCGACCCGACGTCCTCCCGGTGGGCGACCTCGGCATCCGTCGCGCGATCGAACGTGCCTACGAGCTCGATCAGCTGCCCGCGGCAGAGGAGATCGAGCGCATCGCAGAGCCGTGGCGCCCGCACCGCACGCTCGCCTGCCGCTTCCTGTGGCGCTCGCTGCACAATGAGCCGGCGTGACGGCGGAGCGGGGCGGGGCGGCCGAACATTGAAAGGGCGCCCCGGATCCCGGGGCGCCCTGTTTCGCTAGAGCTCCCTCTCTAGCTGGTGTCGAACCTTGTTCATTTGAGCGGGAACTTCTCCCTCGCTTTGACCTCCATGGCTTCGCCCATTTCCATTTCGCCGCCCGTCTGTAGGCCGGCCTGTTCTTCTTTCGGTTCGAGCGGGTTGGTGGTCAGCGTGGTGATCTGCGTGAGGACATCTTCTGGACCGCCGGTGAAGGCGCTCGGGATCTGTTTGCCTGCCGACTGTTTGTAGGTGATTTCGAAGACCGAGATCATTTTGTTGGTTTTTTTGACCCGCGCGATGACCGAGCCTTCGAGCGACACTTTGTAGGTCGGTATGCCGAGTTTACCTTCGCCGCAGCCAAATTCGACCATCGTGCCCGACAGTTCCGATTCGGCTTTCAGGTCCCATCCAACCCACGGGTTCGCCGGGTTGGGGCTGCCAGGGATGAACCCGAGTTCGCCCACGAGCGGTGTGGTGCTTTCGATCGTGCCCTGTTCGGTGGGGTTGCTGAAGCAGGGCAGGTTCGGCCCCACCAGCAAGCAGCCCTGCATCGTCAGGTTGCTGATTTTCAAGTTTTTGCCCGACGTGATTTCGCCATTCATGAAGATGAAGGAGCAAACGATTCTCCCGCCGCCAACCGTTTCCAGCGTGGGGTTGCTGAGGCGGTCTTTGAATGTCCCTTTGT
This sequence comes from Actinomycetota bacterium, assembly GCA_005884115.1. GTDB lineage: Bacteria > Actinomycetota > Thermoleophilia > Solirubrobacterales > Solirubrobacteraceae > Palsa-744. Next base: position 516,140 of record VAXW01000005.1, on the reverse strand, counting down.
CACCGGGGCCCGGTAGCCATTCAAAGTTGCCTTTATGTGTCAGGCTGTGGACGATGCACACGGCTTTCAGCCCCTTGAAGCCACCTTCACCGGGCTTCGATACACAACGCCCTATTTCGGGCAGCCCCGTCAGCGGGTATTCCGTGGCCGAGGCCATGGACGATCCCGCCATGACCATTGCGAACACGGCCAAACCGCATATCGCTAGTCTCTTTCCCCTCAGTCTCATCTGCATCCACTCCCCGGCTGCGCGCCTTTGGTTGCCTGATCCGCTACCGACCTCAGTACCCCGTCTCGGCCACCTTACGCCAGAGCGAGGAGACCCCTCTCGGTGTAATCTACATGTTTTTCGGTGTAATATGGGGGTTTCTGTCGCCGGTCAGATCGCCCGCTCCGCACGGTCCCACTTGTTTGCGGACACCGGCAGGATTTTCGAAGAGACCGAGAGCTGCCGAGGCGTCCGGCATCGAGCCCGATCGCGGCGATCGGCCACGGTCCGCTGCCCGCACCATGACCACCGCCTCGGGGCCCGCCGCGCGCTGGCTACCGACTCAGCTGCACTTCGCGGTAGATGGCGATGGGCCCCACGATCCGCTGCCGCACCATGACCACACGGCGGGAAGCAGGGCAGCGACCAGGAGCGGCGCCGCCGCGATCGCGGCGGCGCCGATGCTCCCGTTGAACGCTATGCCTTCGCTCTGAGCTCTACGCCTTGGCTTTGAACTCGAGAGCTTCTTTCGTTTCCAGTTCGCCGCCGCCCGCGAGACCGACCTGTTCGATTTTCGGTTCGGTCGGGTTGGAGGTCGGCGTCAGGACCTGCGTGAGCGTGTCTTTGGCGCCGCCGATGAACGCTTCGGGAATCTGTATGCCTTTTTCCTGCTTGTAGTTCAGGCTGAACAGTTCCGCCATTTTGTTCGTTTTGACGACGCGACCTATGACGGAGCCTTCGAGCGCCACTTTGTAGACCGGCACGCCGAGTTTGCCTTCGCCGCAGTTGAATTCGACGATCTTCGACCCCGATTCAGGCTTCAGATCCCAACCCAGGTGTGGATTGGCCGGGTTGATGGCGCCGGGTATCGGGCCTAGATCGCCTATGAGGGGTTCTTTGCTTTCGATCGTGCCCTGTTCGGTGAAGCTGCTGAAGCACGGCAGGTTGGGCCCCACGAGGTTGCAGCTCTGGATGGTCAGGTTACTCGTTTTCAGGGTTTTGGTGCCAGTGAATTCACCTTCGATGAAGGTGAAAGTGCACACGATTTTCTGGCCACCCACGGTTTCCAGTTTGGTGTTGCTGAGGCGCGCTTTGAACGCCGGGTTCGCGCCTGGACCGGGCAGCCATTCGTATTCGCCGGTGTGTGTTTTGCTGAACGGCACGCAGCTGGCGCGCGTGTAGGCGCCGGTGCCGGCGACTTTCACGCACCGCCCCAGTTCAGGCAGTTCTTCCGCGCTGGCGCTTGCCGCGGTCATTAGCCCGCACGCGCATGCGAGCGCCAGGCCCCATCCGATGACCTTCGTCCGTCTCATTCGTCAACGTCCCCTTCCCTCTCGGTTGGCTGATCCTCAGCCTCGGCTCGGGCCAAAGTGCCGGTCCGAGGCCGTTCGGTGTGGGATTGTACTACTCGGCACAAGTCCTGTGAAGACCATGCGGCGCGAGGCGCCCGACCGCTCTCCCACCGGCCTGCGCCTACTTGCGATGGTGTTTTGCGGCGGGTTTCTTGGCCCCGTACTTCTTGCGTGCGGCGCGTTCGCATGCCTTGCGCTTCTTGCCCTTCTTGTGGTGCTTGCGGCATTCCTTGAGAGCTTTGGCGAGCTTCTGCTTGCGCGTCAGGTGCTTGATTACCTTCTTGCAGCCCTTGATCTTGATGCGCGTCGTCTGCTTGATGAGGACGCCGTTCTGGCCCGTGATTTCGGTCGGCATCAGGAGCTTTTGGCCGCACAGGTTGAACTTCTTCGATTCGGGCACGTTGGCGGTGAGCGCCGAGTGCGGCCCGGCCGGAAGCGTCGTTTCAAAGCGCGTGAAGGGCGCGTCGGGCGTCGATTCGAAGCGCGAGTAGGTGATGCCTTTTTTGATGTCGGTCTTGCCGTCGAGGATCAGCTTGATGCCTTCGCCCTGAAGCACGAACTCGACGTCGGGGAAGGCGGCGTTGCCGTGCGAGACGAGATACGCGGGACCCGAGAGCGGGTTTTTGAGAACCGGCGTTTCGATGTGGGCGCTGCCGATGTTCGAGCCTTCCGGGCAGCTCGCCGGGTTTTCTTCGAAGATTTTGGCCAGGCACGCTTTCTGGATCGTCGTCAGGCGAGACGGCAGCTGGATCGGCAGGGCGACGAAGACTTTGGCGATGTTGCCCTCACCGATCCCTTTAGAGGTCGTGATTACCTTGAACCCGACGCCCTTTTCTTTGCTCCCCTGTCCTTCGACTTCGGCTTCGAAGCCTGGGTCGAAGTGCAGTTTGTCACAGCCATTCAGCTGCATCGGGGATTCCAGATGACCAGCCGTGCCCTGGTAGCCGATCATCTGCCCTTCAATTTTCAGCGGTGAGCAGTTGGTCGGGTTGAACTGGAATTCTTTGCGGTTGACGCGCACATTGAGTTCTTTCAGCTGTGCCGGAGCGCCTTTGACGAACTGCGGGATCGCATCGGTCGTGTCGATGCTCACGACGGCGGTGTTTGGATCGACGTTGATCGTCGAGCGGATCGGGATCTCGCCGAGGTTGAAGGTTCGGCGCCCGGCATATTCGGGGCCTACTACCGCGTGCGTCACGGCGAGCAGGCCGAATGGCGCGCCGTTGTAGCCCTGGGTGAGGTACAGGTTGCCGTGCAGCGTCACGGGTTCGGAGCCCAGACCGGCGAGCGCGGTCGTTTCGCCGACGAGACTCGAGGCGGGACAGCTCGGCGGAGAAGCATCTCGGTTGGCTGCCGGGCACGGTTCGACCGTCGCAAGTTTCGCCGCGACCCCGGCGGGCAGTTTCATCGACAGCGTCTTCGGCGCCTGGTTCCCGTCGGGAACTTTGATCGTGACGTTGAAGTCGGTGTACTGGCCGGCGTTGAGGCCGCCCTGGCCTTCGGCATTGGGGACGGGGCCGGCCACGAGTGACGGCGCGAAGGGCAGCGGGTTGCCGGGGAACGTGCACGCGCTTTTGTTCGGGCCGGAGCTGATCAGCAGTTGTTCGTGTCCCGGCTGCGACGGTTCGGTTGCTACGGGAACCGGGGAGCCGGGCGACGACGGCGTGACGGTCGACCAGGGCGTGAACGATCCGGTCGTGATGAAGTCGCCGCAGTACGGCGGCGTGCTGACCGAGCTGCGCCCTCCTTTGAAGAATTTCACTTCCAGCTCTTCGAACGGCAGCTGCGGCGTGTTCTCGAACGTGGACGTGAGCTGGCCCGTGTTGGGATCCACCGCGGTGGTGCCGGCGAGCTTTACGAGGATCCCGTCTGGTTTGTCGTCCACGACCAGGTAGAGCACGAGTGGAGGTTCGAAGGGGTTCGTGTTCTCATTCGCCAGATACAGCGCGCCATCGATGTCGTGGTTCAGCAGCGGCGTTTTGATCTTGACCGTGCCGACCTTCGACTGGTTCAGGCACGTGGGAGTGCTGGCCGTGAAGTGATCGTTTCCGATCTGCGAAGCCAGGGGCGGGCCCGCTTCAAGGCCCACTTCATCTCTTTCTTCTTCTTCTCGGAACTGTTGGATGGGCGATTCCGCGCGTGCGAAGCAGGTCAGCAAACCGTCGCCCGCGCCCGGGTTCAAAACCACGCCGTCCGGCAGCTTCACGGTCGTCGCGTTCACGGCCGACTGCGCCCGGCCTTCCGGAGATACCGTGCCTTCTGACGGGACTTTCACTTTGACGGTCAGCGCTGTGGGCGTGCTCGCTTCGTGGCTTTCAGGCACGACTTCGATTTTCGGATTGAATTCGAGCGTGTCGCAGCCGGTTATTTCTTCGACGATTTCGAATTCCTGCCGTTCGAGCGGGAATCCTTCGGGGGCGCCGGGAGCAGGCCATGAGCGGCCTTCGAGGCTCGCGCTCAGTTTTTTGTGGCATGTAGTCGGGAGCAGCAGGAAGGACCGAGTCGGACGAGGTTCGGGGGGTTTGCAGGTCAGAAGTTCGCTCTGCGCATATCGTTCGCCTTCCACGCAGAGCCAGCCACGTGCTTCGTCGTGAACTTCATTGCCCGGATCGCCCCAGAACGTGACGATGCTGCTCAGCACCTCTGCGACCTGGCTGGCATTGTGCACTGTCACCGTCGCAGCGTATTCTTCTTCGCTGTTCACTTCGGTGTCGATGAACACGAGCGTGTGCGCGGCGAAGAAGCCGAAGCGGGCCGGCTCTCCCGGCACGCCTTCGGCGGCGCGGCGCGGTTCGAGGTTGAAGACCGGGACCGCGAGCACCGCGTCTCCAAACGTCTGCGGTTCGAGGATGTGGAGCACGGCTACCCCCAGCACGCTGCTGGCCGGGCACAGGTTTTTGAGATTCTGCACGGCGGCGAAGTCTGATTCCGAGCAGGTTTCAACCGCCGTCGGGTTGCCGATTACTCCCGGAGGGAGATGGAAGATGAAGTCCCTCGGCAGGGCAGGCAGGGAAGGAAGCATGTGCCCTTTGGGGAACTGTTCCAGGGGCCAGTTTTCGAGCTTCAGGTTGAGGTTCAGGTAGTTTGTGATCTGGAACGGGTGCGAGCCCGCTTCGCTCGCAATCGATTCGCCTCCGGCTTCTTCGGGCTTTAGTTCAAAGCGGTTGACGCCGAACTGAACGGGGGCGCTGGAGATCTTCAGAGGGCGCGTTTCCGCCGGGGGCGTCACCCCGCCGCCGCCTTTCAGCTCGGCCTTGTTGGCCAATTCGGTCTCCAGCGGTTCTCCTTCTTCCGGTGCTTCGACTTTCACCTTGATCTGGATCATGAGCGATTCGAACTCTGCGAGCTTTGTGTTGTACGTGCAGCTGAGTTCGTTTTTTTCTTGCTTTTCTTTCAGTTCCGCCGGTTCCGGGCAGGTCATTGTGGTTTCTTCAAATTCTTTGCCTCCGCCGATCGGATAACTTCTGCGGGCGGCACGACCCACCATCACTTCGGCTTTGAGGCGCGCTGGCAGCATGTCCGACACGGTCACCGGGTGTGCTTTCCCATCGACCGGCGCATCGCCGACGTTGGTCGCGAGGACCTCGATTACGCCTTCGCCGCCGGGCGGGAGGTTGGTGGGGGTGGGTATCACTTCGAGGTGCCACCACGGCTCGGCGGACGCTGCGAGCGCAGGCCGCGCCGCGGCGAGCGAGAGCGCCAGCGCCGCCAGCGCGATCGCCGCGATCAGGTACGTCCGCGGCGAGCGCATCAGCGTGCGTGTTCTCACGCTCATCGCTTCCCCCTCGCAGTCTTATGGCCGGCTTTCTTGGGCCCGAACCGCTTGCGGGCGCGGCGTTCGCAGGCGACGCGCTTCTTGTGCTTCTTGAGCTTGTGGCACTTCCTCAGTTCGCGTTTGAGCAGTTGGGCGCGAGTTTTGTGCCGTTTCCCTTTGCCTTTTCCTTTTTCTTCTGGCCTGACGATTTCCTTGTGAATGTTGCCCGGCCCCGAGTTGGTCAAGGTTCCGGGCGTTTCGAAGGTCGGAGCCGGTGTGTGCGCGCCTTGGCACGTTTCGGTCGATTCGCATGGGCGCGGTTGGGCTGCTGGTCCTGTCAGGCAGGGTGATTCTGGACGGCACACGCGGGCGTCGTAGACGTCGAGGCTCTTGTCCTGATCGGCGGCGACGAGCGGCGCGGCCGTGATGAAGTACACGCTGCTCCCATCGTCGCTCGCGTCGATGAAGGCCGATTCGTGATCGCTGGTTCCCGACGTCAGCAGCGCCACGCACCCGGCGGGATCGGTGCATGAGCCCAGGCCCGATGGCTCGTACTCGTAGACGTTCTCCTTGTGCACGAATTCCTCGCCTGCGGGGAGCGTGACGAGCTGATCGGGGCTGTTGAAGAACAGTCGGCCTTCGTCTGAGAGGTAGCGTGACTGGTAGAGGGTCGTTTGTTTGGCGAGTTCGGTCCAGGTGGGAATGCTGCCTGCCAGAGTCTGGCCAACCACCTGGCCCCGCCACGCCGCGGGGCGATCGACGAGCAGGCCCAGCCCTTCGCCCGCTTCCCTTCGGTCCAGCACACCGGTCGGCCTTGCGCCGAACGGGTTGCACGATGCGCACACCAGCTTGCCTTCCTTGGCGTCAAACAGGAAGACCTCCTCGTCGAACACTTCGTGTTCTTCTGTCGAGGTGACGTCTCTGTTGTCGAAGCCGGTCAGGGACCTCTTCGACATGAACGTCAGGTAGCGCCCGTTTGGAGACACACGGCTGCTGACGTGCCCCAGCTCGGTCGCCGTGCTTTCCGGGCCGGCTCCCCAGTCGCCGTCGTCTTCCGCTGAGAGGATTGCGATCAGCTTCGGGGCTTGCCATTCGGACCCGTCGAAGTGCGTGAGATAGAGGTTGCATAGGCGGCCTTCGAGGCTGCCTTCTTCTGGCACCTTGACGTGGGTCGTCGGGCAGTTGCCTTTGACGGCGCCGGGTGCAAGCGCGCCGTTGGCGACGAAGTAGACGTTGAAGCCATCTTCTTCGCTGAACGCTTCGCTTGCGCCCAGGATCTGCTGCGTGAGATCCGCCTCTTCACCGAGGTCGCCGTTCTGATCGACGCTGAGATCGGTGAGCTTGCATTTCTGTTCTTCGCCTTCTCCTTCGAGTTCGCAGACGTACAGGTCCGCTGGGTTTGCTCCATTTTCGGAGCCGCCCAGCGGTTCGAGCGTCGAGCTGCTCGTCAGCGGCACTGTGTCGGTGAAGAAGATCCTCGAGCCGTCCTTGCTCGCGTCCATATACGCCGCAGCTCCTCCGACTTCTTCGATGCCCGCTTCTGGTTTCGTCACCTCGATCGTGTGCCCGCCTTCCATGTCGCGCATGTAGATGTGACCAGCGACCGTCCAGATCACGCGCGAGCCGTCATCGCTGATCGCATGGCGCGCGTTGTTAACGAGTTCCCCGGCTTCGCCGCCCAACCCGGGTGGCGGTTCGCCCGTCGCGGGTTCTTCTTTTTCTTCTTTCTTCGGTAGGACGTTTACAAGCTTCAGCTGCCCTTCTTTCGCTGGCTTGTCGGCGCTCCACTCGTAGATGCTTTTTTCCGGTGCGCCCAACAGCAGTGGCACCTTGGACCGGAACACCACGTGCTTCAGGTCTGGCGTCCCGTGGAGGACCTGTAGCTGGCCTCCGAATTCGGCGCTTTCGACTTCCACGTTTTCGGGCGTCACGAGCCGTTCGAAGCAGCTGCCAGCAGCTTCGCAGGTGGAGTCGAAGTTGGTGCGCAGGTAGATGTTGCCCTGTTCTTTTTCGACGCCTGGCACGAGCGGCGGTTCTTGCAGTCCGTCTTTGAGTACCCACGGTCGGACCAGTCCCAGCGCCAGGTCGTCGGTCGAGAAGAGCTGATACTCCTCCGTGGCGCTGCCGGGCCTTAGGCCTTCACCTTTGAAGTGCGGCGTAACGATGTCCTTCGAGCGCCATCCTTCGGGCCCACGCTGTGAGATGATCTGCTGGGCTTCGGGTGCGCGGTTCCCTTCCGGTTCTTCTTCGGTCGCGGTGTTCGCGCCGTAGGTGATCCCGTCTCCTTTCGCGGCGGCCTGTATGGCCGGCGCCTGGGGCGCGGCGTTGCCCCCGATGCCACCGATCGCTTCGATCGCCGCGCCTTCCTTCGCCGCCGGGGAGACCATCTCCCAGGCGCGGTTGTCCGGCAACAGGCCCGACGCGCGCGGAAGCGTGGTGAACGTGTGGAGTTCAGATTCGGCTGGCACCGCTTCTTGGCCCGGGTGCATCGCCAGCACCCTGAAGTAATAGCGTGTCGCCGGCTGCAGACCGGTGATTGTTTCTTCGAATGGGACGTCTCCGAACCCGCTCCCGACGGGCTTCGGCGCCGTTTGCACGCACGACGACGGGACAGAGCAGGGTTCGGTTCCGTATTCGAAGAAGGCTTCCGTCGGTGCGCCGTGCGGGTCGATCTTGGCTATGAGCTTGGTTTCGCTCGACGTGATGTTTTCGTACGTGAGCGAGTCGATGACGGGCGGCCCGCTCACTTCGGGCTCGAAGACGTCCACGCGGTTTTTCTTGTAGTCGACCACGTATACGTCGCCTGTTTTGGCGTTCACGGCGATACCCGCGCCGCCTCCACCTTTGAGCTGGGTGGTGCCGAAGCGCTGAACGAAGTCGCTGGAGGAGTCGAACGCGGCCACCGAGGTCTGGTTGTCGAGATAGACGTTGCCGCTCGACTGGTCCACGGCGATGCCGCTCGTGTACTCGCTATCGAGGGCTGGGAGCGTGGGTTCGGCCGTCGTGGGCGGTTCGCCGATGACGCTTAGCCTCGCCGTCACGGACGACACGGTCGCGTGCTGTTTGTTTTTTTCTTCTTTGTTGATTTCTTCCTGTTCGGGCGCGCACACTTCTTCTTCGAGCGAGACCCGTTCGTGGTTGGCGTAGAGCGTCCCGCCGTCTGCGGTGATTCCGATTCCGGCGGTGGGGCACGCGGCGAACGCGAGTTCGGCGAGGTGGTTTTCTGCTTCGATTTCTACGGTCGACAGGACTTCGGCTTCACCAGCGTTTTTAGCGTTACTGAAGCGCTCGACGAATTCAAGTTCGACGAGCGCCTGCTCACGGGAATTGTCCGCTTCTTTTTCTGCTTCTTTGCCTTTGCCGTTTTCGACTTCTGCGCCACCTGTCGTCCCTTGCACCCAGACGACACCGTTTGCGTCCACGCTCAAACCGCCGACTGTCTTCAACGTGCCGAACGGGAGCCGGCCGAGGCGTTCCCCGCTCGGGCTGAACTTCTCGATGACGTTCTGTTCGCTTTTGACGTCGCTCACCACGTACACGTCGCCTTTCGAGGGGTCGGCTCCGTTCGTCGAGTTGTCGACCGCGATCGCGATCGCGGCTCGCTGATGACCCTTGAGTTTTTCCGGGTATCGAAACTGGCCTTCGCCCGTCCCCGCGATCCCCGGTTTGCAGGCGGCTTTGCATTCCTCGAATTCTTCTTTTGCGTCGGCCACTCCCCAGCCCCATGCAGCCACGGGTTCGCCGTTCGCGTGGAAGACCTCGACACGCTGGTTGCCGGCGTCGACGACGTACACGTCGCCGGAGGATTCGTTGATCGCCACGCCCGCGGGCCCGCTGAACTGGTCCAGGCCTTCGCCTTTTTCGCCGAAGGAGAAGCCGAAGGAGTGCCCGCGCTGGCTCAGCGCGAGCGCGGGGGTGGACATAACGCCCGTCGCGCAGCCGAGCACCGCGGCGGCGAGCGTCAGGCGCGTCGCCGAGCGAGCCAGGCGGCGGCCGCGGGCAAGGTGCGGCGCGTTGCGCCCGCCTGCCGTCTGACAATCACCGCCCATCCATCCTCTCCTGTCCCGAATCCTAGCTGCGCTCCTCGCGCGGCGCCTCCCCCTCAGCAGCCGCGGGCGCAATCGCGAGCCTACTCACGTCGTCCGCCGCCTGTCAAGCCGCAACCGACAGCCGATCCGGCGGAACCCCCGCCCGATGGCTGCCGGGCAGAGATCGAGTCGCACGCGAGCTCGATTCCCGCTCGCTCCGGCTGGCCTGTGCTCGGCGGCCCGGCCCGACGCTCGCCGAGGAACGACGAGGGGCCCCTTGCGGGACCCCTCGCTCGAATCGTCTTTCGCTGACTACGTCAGCATCCCTGAGGGAGGGCTTAGCAGACGCCCTGTTTGCACTGCCGCAGCTCGACCTTGACCGTCGTCGGATTCGATTTCTGAACCGTGATCAGCGACTGGCCAGACTGTTCGTATGCGGCTTCGCTGACTTTTCCTTCGAGGAACTCTTTGATGAGTTCTTTTTTGTTGTTGGAAATGCCGCTACCGAGAGGCGTCCATTCTTCAGGCACCTGTTTGCCCGGTTTTTCAGCCACAAATTCAACCGTGGCTTTGTTCAGCATTTTGTTCGTGTTGCGAATGAATTTGCCTTCTTTGGTGTACCCGGTCTTCGTGATTACCCCGCCCCGAACTTTCACCGGAAGCGGGCCGCACGTGAATTCTGCGAGAAGTTCAGAGGTTTCCCCTCGCAGGTCGGTGCCGTCGATGTTTTTTTCTTCACTCGCTTCTTTTTTGACGACGCCAGGTTCGCCGTGGAGTTTGAACGTGTCGATGTGGCCGGCTGCTTTACCTGCGCTGTTGCATTCGGCACCAGAAGCTTCGCAGCCACTGAATTCGCCTATGACGTTTTTGATCTGGGTTTTACCCGGACCGTATTCGCCTATCGTCTGGACCTGTTCAGTGCACGAGATTTCGTTGCCGTTTTTCGCTTCGAGTACAGCCTTACCCGTCAGTTCTTTTTTTTTGCTGGTGAATTTGACGATCGTGCTCAGCGGAGTCCATTCGAATTTGTGTTCCGCGACTTCTCCGCCAGCCAGTTTGGTACAGCCGCTGTTCTTGAATTTACTCGCGGCTTCTTCTTTTTTGACGCATTTCCCGAATTCGAGGCTGCCTTCCACGGCGAACGCGCTCGACGCCGTGAAGGCGAAGATCGCACCCAACGCGAGGAGGCAAAGCCCCACGATACGCGTACGTTTCATCTAGTCCACTGCTCCTTTTCCCTCGGGGGATTGATCGATCGACATCGGCTCGCGCCACGAGACGCTCCCTCTCCGCCGATCTCCCTGTGCTGGCCGTCGTTCGTGTACCCGAGCCGACAGCGCAGCAGGCCGACCATAAACGAAAGCGGCTGGTGCGTCAAGGGCGCAGCGAAGCCGATCGCTTACGCGAGGCTCACAGTTACCCCCGCCGTTTGGCCCTAAACACAGGGCCGCCGCCAAGGTCAGGCGCCGATCAGAGCGCTGAGGCCTGCTCGCGCTCGGCGACGCGGAAGGATGAGCCGCAGCCGCACGCGGCCACGACGTTCGGGTTCTCGACCTTGAAGCCGGCGCCTTGCAGGGTTTCCTCGTAGTCGATCGTCGAGCCGCTCACGTAGGGCAGGCTCTCGCGGTCGACGAGCAGCTTCAGGCCGTGGCTCTCGAAGACGGCGTCGCTCTCGCGCTGCTCATCGAAGGCCAGCTGGTACTGAAAGCCCGAGCAGCCGCCGCCGCGTACCCCTACGCGCAGGCCGGCGACCGCGGCATCCTGCTCCTGGGAGGCGAGGAACTCATGCACCTTCTCGGCGCCCTTGTCGCTCAGCGTGACCATCGCTTTCCAAAGTATAGCGGCTAGACTTGGATGAGAAATGCCCTCGCCGGAGCACATCAAGCAGCGCATCGAGGCCGCGATCCCAGGCGCGCACGCCGAGGTCGAGGACTACACGGGCGGGGGCGATCACTTCCGCGCGATCATCACGGCGGCCTCCTTCGCCGGCCGCAGCCGCATCGAGCAGCACCGCTTGGTGTATGAGGTCTTCGAGGATGAGATCGGCGGCGCGATCCACGCCCTGTCCCTGAAGACGCAGACGCCAGAGCAGCTCCCAACCCCTGAGCCAGGAGCCATCACATAAATGTCACACACAGATCCCGCCACCGAACTGCCCATGGCGCCGCGTGCCGAGAGCGCCGGCTCCGCAACCCGTCCGGGCCCCGACTCGAACCCCATTCGCGAGGCGATCGAGCAGGTCATCAGCGAGAACCGCGTGATCCTGTTCATGAAGGGCACGCCCGAGGCGCCCGCGTGCGGGTTCTCCGCGCGTACGGTCGCCGCGCTGCAGGCGCTCGAGGTCCCATTCGCCGCCGTCGACGTACTGCCCGACGCGCGTATTCGCGCGGAGCTCTCGCTCATCTCTGAGTGGCCCACGATCCCCCAGCTGTTCGTCGGCGGCCAGTTGATCGGCGGCTGCGACATCGTGTGCGAGATGTACGAGTCGGGAGAGCTCGAGCAGGCGTTGCGGTAGCGTGCCGCGGCGGATGGCCTCCGTCGCGATAGTCACCGATTCGACCCACTACCTGCCGGCGGCCACCGCCGCGAGCGAGGGAATCCATCAGGTGAGCCTGTACGTGGGCTGGCACGGCGCGCCCGAGCGCGAGCTCGAGATGGGGGCGTTCGACGCCTTCTACGCGCGCCTGCGCGAGGAGGAGGAGCTGCCGAGCACCTCGCAGCCGTCGATCGGTGACTTCCTCGCCGTGTGGGAGCCGCTGCTGGAGAACGGCAGCGACATCGTCTCCGTGCATCTGGCAGGCGGCATCTCGGGCACCTGCGAGGCGGCGCGGCAGGCTCACGCGCTGCTAGTCGAGCGCGGCCTCGGCGAGCGCGTGGAGGTGGTCGACAGCGAACGGGCCTGCGGCGGCGAGGGGCTGCTCGTGCTCGCCGCGTGCGCAGCCGCGCGCGGCGGCGCCGAAAGAGAGGCGGTCGTCGCCCGCGTGGAGGAGGCCAAGCGCTCGCTGCGCATGTGGTTCTGCGTCGACACGCTCGAGTACCTCAGACGCGGCGGGCGCATCGGCAGGGCCCAGGCGTGGCTCGGCGGCACGCTTCGCATCAAGCCGATCCTCTCGCTCGAGTCCGAAATCGTGCCCGTCGAGCGCGTGCGCACGGCTGGACGGGCGTTCGAGCGCATGGTCGACTACGCGCACGAGCTGCGCGAGCGCGGCTGTGACGGCTGGGTCGTGCAGCACATCCAGGCGCCCGACCAGGCGCACCGACTGATCGAGCGCTGCCGCGAGATCTTCGACTCAGAGCCCGTCTTCACCTCGGAGATCGGCCCCGTGATCGGCACCTACACCGGCCCCGGCCTGATCGGCGTGGGAGGCGTCCCGCGCACGCTGCTCAGCTGAGCGGCGCGACCGGCGCTGGCGCGTCAAGCGCGTCGGGCGGGCGCCAGCGCCGCGAGCGCGTCGAGCCGGCGCCTCCAAGCACCGGCCTCCGGCCGCTCGCGCGGGACCCGCGCTTCAGCGCCGCCGCCGGCGGCGGCGGCTCAGGAGGCGCACTCCGATCGCGACGCCCAGCACCGCAGCCCCGATGTTGACCTCGTTGCGATGGCGCTGCAGGTGCCCGCGCCAGTCCGTGAGGCGCTCGACCTCGCCGCGCAGACGACCGATCGAGACCGCGAGCTCCATGCGGTTGTTCTCGATCGAGCTGCGGATCTCCGCGGGCGAGCGCCCGGCCATCAGCTCTTGCCCTCCTCGGCGCCGCCCGCCCCGGCGGCCGAGTATGCGCCCACGGCATCGCGCACCGAGGCGTCCGGCTCCGTGGGAGGTGCGGCCGAGATGGCGGCGGTTGCGCTCGCGCTCGCGCCGGAAGCATCCTCGCCGCTGACCGTCTCGCGGATCTTGCGCGCCTCCTCGATCGCCATGTTGGGCACCGGCGGCGCGCCTTTTTTCACGGCTTTGGCGGCGATCCACCCCGCGAGCGCGCCCAGCAGGAGCAGCCCAGCGGCGAGCGCGAAGAAGCCCCAGAAGTAGGTGAAGTTGTTGCCCGGCAGGTAGTAGTACAGCAGCCACGCGCACCCCACCAGCGCGAAGATCAGCGCCATCAGCACGAACACCCCCGCGACCGCTCCGACAACGGCGCCGCGGATCAGCTTGCCGGTCTTCTCGGCGACCTCCGCCTTGGCCAGCTCGATCTCTTCGCGCACCAGCTGGGTCGCTCGCTCGGAGACCTCCGCAATCGCCGCGGCGATGTTCTGCGGGTGCTCGTCGCGCGGTTCCTCCGGCGCGCTCGGCGGCGTGCTCACTCCGGCGGCTCCTCGTCGAATACCCGCCTCCACACCTGCAGGGCCACGCGCTGCGCCACGACCCCCGAGAGCGCGCTCAGGCCCGCGAGCAGGCCCGACCACATCAGGCGTTTCACGATGTCGTTCTCCATCACGGCGGCAGTCTATTTGGCCGCGCCGCCGCGGGCATGCTGGTGGGCGCCCGCCGGACCCTCGCGCGAACGACGCGCGCCCTCGCCACCGTGTTCGAGCCCGCCGCAGACGGTCTCCACGACCAGCCACTTGGCGCGCTCGAACTCCTCGGCGCCCTGGGGAAGCAGTCCGAAGATCCAGCCCGTCAGCAGCTGCTCGATCGTCCCGTAGAAAGCCATCGCAGCGAAGCGAGCTTCGATCTCGTCCTTGAAGTCGCCATCGGCCTGTGCCTTGGCGACGATCCCTCCGATCAGCTCATACGCCGTGCGGATCTCCGCCAGGTGCGTCTGGCCGAAGGAGTTCGCCGCGCGCGTGACCTCGACGATGATCACCTTCATCAGATCCGGGTCGTGGCGATAGCTGTCGATGATGAAGGCAGCGATCGCGGCGAGCTTCTCGCGCACCGGCAAGGGCTTTGCGTCGACCTCCCTGATGTGCTCGAGCATCACGTTCCAGCGCTCCAGAAACAGCGTGTTCAGGACCTCGTCCTTGGAGGCGAAGTAGTGGTACACGAGGCCATACGCCACGCCCGCCTCATCGGCGATGTCGGACACGCGGCAGGCGTGAAAGCCCTGGCGCGCGAACACGCGCACGGCGGCATCGAGGATCAGCCGGCGCTTGTCGGGCACCGGCGCGCCCGCCGCCGACCGGCGGCGGCCCGGCGGATCGGGGCGCGGGAGCGGCGCGCGGGCCGCGCTCACGCGCGCACCTCCTGCGGCCACACGTAGGCGTCGCCGCGGCGGTTGGCCAGCGAGGGCAGCGCCGAGCGGATCTTGCGCTGGCGCTCGAGATCGAGCTCGGCGACGATGTGAGAGGGCTCATCCGGCGCCTGCGCGAGCACCAGGCCCCACGGATCGACGATCATCGAGCGCCCGCCCGAGCGCATGCCCGCGGGGTGCTCTCCGATCTGGTTGGCCGCGATCACGAAGGCCTGGTTCTCGATCGCGCGTGCGCGCAGCAGCGTTTCCCAGTGGTCGCGCGTCGTCGCGAGCGTGAACGCCGCAGGCACGGTGAGCACGCGCGCGCCCCGCACCGCGAGGATGCGATACAGCTCGGGGAAGCGCAGGTCGTAGCAGATCGACATCCCCAGCTCGACGCCCTCGTCGGTGTGCGAGAGGACGATCTCGCTGCCCGCCTCCTCGAGGTCCGACTCGCGGTAGGAGCGCCCCTCGACTTCCACGTCGAACATGTGCAGCTTGCGGTACACCGCCCGCAGCTCGCCGCGGCGGTCGACGTGCACTGAGGTGTTGGCCAGCTTGTCCGTGCCCTCGAGCTTCTCCACGAAGGAGCCCGCCACGAGCTCGACGCCGAGCTCGCGCGCGAGCGCGCCCGCCCAAGCCATCGTCGGGCCCTCGAGCGTCTCGGCCGCCGCCCGCACCTGCTCGTCGGAGCCGATCGCCGTCCACTTCTCGGGCAGCACGATCAGCTGCGCCCCGTCGGCCGCCGCCGCGCGCGTAAGGCGGTCGGCGGCGTTCATGTTGGCCGCCACATCCGCACCTGCGTTGAGCTGGACTGCAGCGACCTTCACCAGAGCATCCCCTCCGACGGGCGCGCCGGCAACCGCAGCGGGAACAGGCGCATCACCCGACGATAGATTGACTGATCAGTCAGGAGCGTCAAGGATAACGTCCGTGGGGGCCATGAGGCTCATGCGAGGCGGGCGTCCGCTCAAGCGCTGGCGCTACGTGGGCATCTTCAGCGAGGAGCTGATGGCATGCGCGGCGCTCGTCCAGATCGGCCCCGCCCGCCAAGCGTTCTGGGCGTTGTACGAGCGCGCAGAGGACCGCCTGCGCGAGCGCACTCACACGCTGTTGCGGCGTGGCACCGTTGAGCTCGAGCAGGGGCGCATGCGCATTCGCGACGACGGCGTCGAGCTCGATCTCGCGCTCGGCGAAGACGCCGGCTTTCAGGCGCGATGCGCGCACGGGCGCGGCGAGGTGTGGACGCGCAAGCAGGCCGGCATCCGCGCGCAGGGCACGCTCTCGCTGCGTGGGAGCGCCCCGCGAACGATCGAGGCGCGGGCCGTGATCGACGACACCGCCGGCTACCACGCGCGTCACACCGAGTGGTGGTGGGCGGCCGGGGTCGGGACTGGCACAGACGGCGCCGAGCTCGCATGGAACCTGGTGAGCGGCGTCAACGACCCCGCCACGGGATCCGAGCGCGCGGTCTGGCTCGGCGGCGAGCCCGAGGAGGCTCCGCCCGTGAGCTTCAGCGCCGACCTGCGAAGGATCCACGACCAGCACGGCGACGAGCTGCGCTTCCACGCCGAGGCCGAGCGGCGCCGGCGCGAGAACCTTGTGCTGATCCGCAGCGACTACCGCGCGCCGTTCGGGACCTTCTCGGGCACGCTTCCGGGCGGCATCACCCTCGCCCATGGCTTAGGTGTGGTCGAGCACCATCGCGCCGTGTGGTAGCAGCGCCCGATCGCGCGCTTGACACCCCGCGCGCCCGGTGGTAAGCCACGCTTGAGGCGCGGCCGCTCGGTCGCGGGATGAGGATGATCGGAGGGAAGGCCATGGTGCGCAGGACCACGACTGCAGCGTGTCTTCTGGCGGCCTGCATGGCGTTCGCGCTCTTCAGCACAGACGCGCTAGCGACGCCCGGCAGCCTCGAATTCGGGAAATGCACGAAAGCGGCGGGCGGCAAATTCAAGAACGCCGGCTGCACGAAGCTGGCCAAATCGGCCGAAGAACAGAAGTTCGAATGGGCGCCTCTGAGCTCCGCGGTCGCGTTCACGGGCGAAAAAAAACCCCTGTCCGGGAAGGTCGTGCTGACCGTCGCGCCCGGCTCCGAAGTCTCGTGCACGGGCGAGACGCAGACAGAAGGCGAATACGGCCCCGGCAGCAGAGAACAGAAAAACATCGTCCTGGCATTCAGCGGCTGCGAAGCGCTGGGCTCCGAATGCTCAAGCGCCAGTCAGCCGGCGGGTCACGTCAACACGCTCAAACTCCACGGCGCACCGGGCATCGTCAAAAAAGAAGCGAAAGAAGAAAAAAACGTCGATGGCGTCGATTTCGCGGGCCAGACCTCCGAAGTATTCGCAGAATTCTCCTGCGGTCCGATACCCGTCGTGTTGCGAGGCTCGGTCATCGTCAAGGTTGGCGAAATCAAAGAAGGCAAATTCAAACTCCTGACCAACAAGATGCTGAACAAAGAGCCGCTCGAATTCACCGTCACGGGAGGCAAACAGGACCCGCAAAAATTTGAAGGCGAACCCAAGGACGTTCTGGAAGGCTCCGTTGGTGGAGGCGCCTTTGAAGAAGCGACGCTGACCCTGCTTGAGATTCAGAAAACCAGCCCGAAAACGGTCAAGGTCGAGCTTCGCCAGTGCGAAATGAACGTCTGCTGAGCTTCGTGCCAGCCGGCCGCCGGTCCTGAGAACGGCCCGCCCGGGGGCGGCACCGCGTCAGCCACTGCGCGCCGGGGCGCGCGGGCCTCAGCGCAGGCTCGCGCGCTCGCGGCGAAGCTCTGCGAGCAAGAGCTTCGAGTGCATCGCGCCAAGCAGCTCGCGCAGGGGCTCCGCGCCCGCCTCCACGATCTCGAGCGCCCGCTCGACGTCCACCTCGCCCGCCAGGCGGCCGAGCAGCGCGCTCACCTCCTGGGCGACCAGCGGCTCGAGCGCTTCGCGGTAGCGCAGCGTGTCGTAGACGGTGAAGCCGAGCGCCTCCTCGTAGCCGCCCGCGCGGAAGCTCGCGATCGCCTCGATGATCTTCACGTCGTTGGGGTCATAGCCCGCGCGCGTCGGCGTCAGCACGCCGATCTCTGCCAGGCGCTCGAGCACGTTGCGAGGGATGTCGTAGCGCTCGCGCACCTCACGCGCTGGCACGCGCCCGTCGTCCTCCGCGCTCGCCAGCGCCCGCTCCAGGATGCGGTCCTCGAGCTCGATCAGCGCGCTCACCCGGTCGGGGTCTTCCTGCAGCGCTCCCCTGATCACGCGCAGCGGCATGAACCGCTGCTGCTGCAAGCGCTTGATCAGCGCGATGCGCTCCACGTACTCCGCGGGGTAGTAGGCCATGTTGCGGCTCGTGCGCACGATGTCCGCGCCGTCCCCCAGCAGCCCCTCGCGCAGGTAGTGGCGAATCGTTCCCGCGCTCACGCCCGAGCGCTCCGCCAGCTCCGACATCTTCAACATCCGTTGCTCCGCCGCGGTCGCGCTCAATGCCCCCACCTGCCGTTCATGCGCGAAAGCCCGCGGCTGCCTGCCTGTGCCCTTCAGGGTGCTCGGCCCCCGCCTGTGCCCCAGAGGGTGCCTGTGCCCCAGAGGGTGCCTGTGCCCCAGAGGATGCCTGTGGCCCAGAGGGTGCCGGTCCGGCCGCCGCGCCCTCGGCCAGCAGCTCCGCCACCTCGGCCGCGGAGTAGCCGGCCGCCAGCAGCGCTTCCTCGGTGTGCTCGCCCAGCGCCGGGCCCGGCAGGCGGTCGTGCTGACCGGGGGTGCGCGAGAGCTTGAACGGCACGCCCAGCGAGCGCACCTTCCGCTCGGCGCCCGGCTGCTCGATCTCGACGACCATCTCGCGCTCGTGCACGAGCTGCGATGAGAGCGCCTCGTCCAGCTCCAGCACCGGCTCGAGGCAGCAGTCGTTCTGGCTGGCGAACTCCTCCCACTGCGCGCGCGTGCGGCCCTTGAAGATCTCCACCAGCTGCGCATGCGCCTCAGAGCCCGGGCGCTCGAACTGCCTGGCGATCAGATCCTCGCGGCCGACGCCGCGGCAGAAGGCCTGAAAGAACTTCGGCTCGAGCGCGCCCAGCGTGACCCACCCGTCCGCGCACTCATACGGGCGGTAGCAGATCGCCGCGCCCGCCAGCATCAGATCGCCGCGCCGCGGCACAACGCCGTCGGCGAAGTACGCCCCCGCGACCATCGCAAGCCACGACAGCGAGCCGTCAGCCATCGAGACGTCGACGAACTGCCCCTCGCCCGACCCGGGCTCGCCGGCCCCGCCGTCGCGCTCGCGCAGCGCCGCCATGATCGCGAAGGCCGCCATCAGCGCGCCGCCGCCGATGTCCGCGATCTGGCCCGCCGACTGCACCGGCTCTGAGCCGCTCGCGCCGCTCAGACCGAGCAGGCCTATGAGCCCCAGGTAGTTCATGTCGTGGCCCGAGCGATCGCGCATGCTGCTGTGCTGGCCATAGCCCGTGATCGCGCAGTAGACGAGGCCCGCGTTCTCCTCGCGCATGCGCTCGTAGCCCACGCCCAGCCGCTCGAGCACGCCGGGGCGGAACGACTCGAGCAGGACGTCGTGCTCGCGCACCAAGCGCAGCAGCGCCTCGCGGCCGCGCTCGTGCTTGAGGTCGAGTCGGATCGAGCGCTTGTTGCGGTTCAGCGCCAAGAACAGCGCCGAGCGCGCGCTCTCGTGCGCGCCCTCGTAGTAAGGCGGCGACCAGCGCACGTAGTCGCCCATGCCCATGTCCTCCACCTTCAGCACCTCCGCGCCGAAGTCAGCCAGCAGCAGCGAGCAGAACCCTCCCGGCAGCAGGCGCGAGAGGTCGAGCACGCGGATACCCTCGAGCGCGCCGCTCATCCCCGATGCCCTCCAGCGCGCGCTTCCCAGACGGGGCCGCTAGTAACTACACGACGCGACCCATCGGCGGCCGCGAGGCCGTCCCTCAAAATCAACTCTCTCACGCCCCGCTCCCCACGCGCTGCGGGACCGCCAGCATCCCGCGCGCCTCCTCGACGGTCGCCGGCCGGCGGCCGACGTCTTCGGTCATCTGCCGCGCCTTCGCGATCAGCTCGCCGTTCGAGCGCGCCATCACCCCATCCGGCAGGTAGAGGTTGTCCTCGAGGCCGACCCTGATCGAGCCGCCCAGGGTGAGCGCCGCCGAGACCAGCATCCACTGGTCGCGCGAGATGCCGATCACGCCCCAGTGGCTGCCGGCGGGGATGTTCTCGACCATCGCCGCCAGGTTCCGCGCCGTCGGCGGGATGCCGCCCACGACGCCCATCACGCAGTCGACGTGCAGGGGCTCATGCAGGACGCCCATGTCGACCAGCGGCGCAAGGCTTCCGACGTGGCCAACGTCGAAGCACTCGTGCTCCGGTTTTATTCCCAGCTCGTTCATCGCCTCGAGCAGCTCGATGATCTCCTCGAAGGGGTTCGCGAAGACAGCTTTGAAGACGAAGTCCCGCCGCGAGCGCGAGTACTTGGCGTAGTTCATCGAGCCCATGTTCAGAGCCGCCACCTCCGGCCGGCAGGCGCGCAGGTATTCGACGCGCTTGGCCACCGGCACGCCGATCGTTCCCGTCGAGAAGTTGACGATCACCTCATCGCCCACCTCCGCGCGGATCGCGTCCGTGATCGCCTGGAAGTCCTCGATCTCGTAGCTCGGCGTGCCGTCTGCTTTGCGCGCGTGGATGTGGATCATCACGCCGCCCTCATCCACGATCCGCCGCGCCTCCGACGCATACTCCGCCGGCGTGTAGGGGATCGCCGGGCACTGCTCGCGGTTGGCCAGCATGCCCGAGATCGAGCACGTGATGACGACAGGGTCCTCGGTGCTCATTGTGCTCCTCTCATACGGGGACGACTCCATGGCGCTTCCATGGGCGCTCGATGCGCTTGCCCTCGGCCATCTCCAGCGCCTTGCAGATCGTCGCGCGCGTCTCGCGCGGGTCGATCACGTCGTCGATCATGTCGTTGCCCGCCGCGATGTATACGTCGATGATCTTGCGGTACGCCTCGATCAGCTCGGCCTTCTTGGCCTCGGGGTCCTCAGCTTCTTCGACCTGTTTGCGCATCACGATCTCGACCGCGCCCTCCGCGCCCATCACGCTGATCTCGGCGCTCGGCCAGGCGACGATCAGATCGGGCTCGTACGCGCGCCCGTTCATCACGTAGTAGCCCGCGCCATATGCCTTGCGCGTGATGACCGTCACCTTCGGCACCGTCGCGTTGGCCACCGCGTAGAGCATCTTCGCGCCGTGGCGGATGATGCCCTCGGCCTCGACCTTCGTGCCCACCATGAAGCCAGGCACGTCCATCAGGAACACGAGCGGGATCGCGAACGCGTTGCAAAGGTTCACGAAGCGCGCTGCCTTGTCCGCCGAGTCGTTGTCGAGGATGCCGCCCAGCTGCTTGGGCTGGTTGGCCACGATGCCGACGGGACGCCCGCCGAAGCGCGCGAAGCAGGTGATGATCGTCTTCGCCCACTGCGGCTTCATGTCGAAGTAGAAGCCCTCGTCGACGATCCTCTCGATCACCGCATACATGTCATAGGGCTTGCGGTTGGACTCCGGCAGCACGTCGAGCAGCTCCTCCTCAGCGCGCTCGACCGGGTCGGTGGTCGAGCGGCGCGGCGGGCGCTCTTCGCAGTTCTGAGGCATGAACGAGAGGTACTGCTTGATGCGCCGGATGCACTCCTCGTCGTCTGCGACCTCGAGGTCGCCCACGCCCGAGCGCCGGCAGTGCACGCGCGAGCCGCCCAGTTCCTCCTGCGTGACGTCCTCGCCAATCGCCGCGCGCACCAGGTGCGGGCCGGCCAGCGCCATCGAGCCGCGGCCCTTGACCATCGGCACGAAGTCCGCAAGGCCAGGGATGTACGCCGTGCCGGCCGCGCACGGCCCCATCAGCGCCGCGATCTGCGGGATCACGCCGCTCATCACGACCTCCTCGCGGAACAGATGCCCCGAGCCCGCAAACAGCGATCCGACCGCCTCCTGGATGCGGGCCCCGGCCGAGTCGAGCAGCCAGATGAACGGGATGCGCTTGGTCAGCGCAAGCTCGCGCAGCCTGCCCACCTTCAGCTCGCCCGTCATCCCCATCGAGCCCGCCATCACGGTGAAGTCGTACGCGCACACCGCCACCATGCGCCCTTCGACCTTGCCGTAGCCCGTGATCACGCCGTCCGCCGGCGCCTCCCTGCCCTCCATCGCGCGCTGCGAGGAGTGCGGGCGGCCGTGGATCCCGAGCTCGGTGAACGTGCTCTCGCCTGTGCCCTCATCGGTATCGATCAGCAGCGCGATGCGCTCGCGCGCCGTGAGCTTTTCGTCGCCGTGCTGTTTTGCGATCTTCTCCTCGCCGCCGCCCAGCCTGATCTTCTCGCGGCGAGCCTCCAGGTCCTCGACCAGCGGGCGCAGCAGCGAGCTCGCCTGCGACTGCTGCCCCTGCGCTCCCTGTGCTCCCGACGTCGCCGCGTCGCCGCCCGCCGAGGAGGTCGTGGCCTGCGGCGCCTGCGTGGCCTTCGGCGCGGCCATCAGCGCCCGCTCCACTGCGGCTCGCGCTTCTCGAAGAACGCCGTCACGCCCTCGACGATGTCCTGCGTGGACTGCGCCACGGTGAGCTGCGCCCGCAGGTAGTCGAGCGCGTCGTCGAGCGCCATGTCCATCTGACGGCGCATCGCTTCCTTGCCCAAACGCATGATCACCGGCGACTTGCCCGCCAGCTTGCCCGCCCACTCCGCCACCGCGCCGTCCAGCTCCGCGTCGGGCACGACGCGGTTGACGATCCCCGCGGCAAGCGCGTGCTGCGCGTCCCAGCGCTCGCCCAGCAGCAGCAGCTCGTTCGCCTTCTTGCGCGGCACGTTGCGGTAGATCAGCGCCATGATCATGAACGGGAACGCGCCCACGTTGATCTCCGGGGTGCCGAAGCTCGCCGACTCGCCCGCCACGATCAGGTCGCATGCCAGCGCGATTCCCAGCGCTCCAGCAAGCACATGCCCGCGGGCCGCGCACACCGTCGGCTTGCCGAGGCCGCCGATCAGCTTGAACAGATCGACGAACCCCGCCGTCGCGAAGTGCCTGTGCACGAGCGGCGTCTCCCCGGCGAAGCCGCTCAGGTTCGCGCCCGAGGAGAACGTCTTCTCGTGCGAGGAGCGCAGCACCACGCAGCGCACCTGCTCCTCGTCACGTGCGCGCTGCAGCGACTGGGTGAGCCCCTCGATCAGCTCCGCCGAGAGCGCGTTGCGCGTCTCGGGGTCGTTGAGCGTGATCGTCGCCACCCCGCCGTCGACGTCGTAGAGCACCTTCTCGGCGGTGGCCTGCGCGCGCGAAGCGGTCACGAGCGAATCCTAACCGGCGCAGGGGCGCGTTGGAAGTGCGTAGTGCTACTACCTACTTCTACGGCTGCGGACTCGACGGCTTCGAAGATCGCTTCGCGTACGTCGGCGCGCCGCCTGCTCGACGACGTCGTTCAGGGCCTATCCCGGTAGGGCGTGTGTGACCGGGGCGTTCGAGGCTCGAGCGAGGCAAGGACGCAGGCACGCAGGCGTGGCATCGCCACGTCGAGTGCCGAGGACGCCGCATCGCGACGGACATCGGGCGCATCCGGGTGTGCAGGCCCTACCGGGCTAGGCCCTTAGCGCACTCAGAACGGCGAGGGTTCCGCGCGCAGCGGGCGATTCCTCGTGCGCGCGAGCGCCAGGCACTCCGCCCTGCGTTTGCCATGCAGACGGCGGCAGTGGTGCAGGGCGCGCCTGCGCCCGAACGTTTCTCAGGCGTCGACCGCGTACAGCTGCCAGCTGTCTGGAAGGCCCTTCAAGGCGTGTGTGCCGCGGTCGGTGAACTGGATCCCCGACCCGGCCACCAGGTCCTTCACGGTGCGGGACACAAGCAGCTCCCGAGGTTCCGCGTGGGCGCTCACGCGCGCGGCGATGTGGACGGCGATACCGCCGATGTCCTCCCCCATCACCTCGCACTCGCCGGTGTGAAGGCCCGCGCGCACGGCGATCCCCGAAGCGTCGGACGACTGGAGGATCGCGCTGGCGCAACGGATCGCGCGGGCCGGGCCATCGAACGTCGCGAGAAAGCCATCCCCGGTCGACTTGACCTCGCGGCCGTTGAACCGCTCCAGCGCCTCGCGCGCTGTGCGCTGGTGTCGCTCGAGCAGCTCGCGCCACTTCTGGTCGCCCAGCTCGGCCGCCCTGCGGGTGGAACCGACGATGTCGGTGAAGAGCACCGTGGCGAGGACGCGATCGGCGTCGGAGACGGCGCGAGCTCCCGTCAGGAACTCCTGCACCTCGCCGAGCCACGCCTCGGCGCCCTGATACCAGAACGTGTGATCATCGCCCTCGAACTCGACCATCCGGGCGTTCGGCATGTGCTCCGCCAACCAGCGTCCATGGCGGACGTTGACGAGGCGGTCGCGCGTGCGGTGCAGGATGAGCGTAGGTGTGTGGACGCTCGGCACGACCTCACGGACGTCGAGATCGAGGAACATCTGCGATAGCGCACTCAGCATGCCCGGGCTCGCCGTGGAGCGTTCCAGCCGGCCGTAGAACGCGCGCGCCTCCGGGTTGCTGGCCTGGCTCGGCGCGGAGACCTCGACCAGCGACCCGTCGCCCCAGTGGGGCAGGATCAGCTCCTGTCCCGACTCGACCAGGGCCTGCGCGTCAGTCCCCCAGGGGTAATCCTTGGCGTAGGTCGAGCGCGCCATCCCTCCGCTGCAGACCAGGGCCCGAGCGCGCTGCGGGTAGGTCGCTGCGAAGAGGATGCTCATGGGGACACCCTCGGAGAGCCCGACCAGCGCGGCCCTCTCCGAGCCGGCGGCGTCCAGCACGCAGCGGACGTCGTCCATGCGCTGCTCCAGGGTGGGAGCGTCGGCCACCGGGTCCGACAGCTCCGAGCCGCGACGGTCGAAGTTGATCACGCGCGCGAAGGAGGCCAAGCCCTCCAGGAGCCTTGTGCTTGGCCCGTACTCCCAAGGCAGCTCGAGGTGGGTGGCGAATCCTGGCACGAGCACGACGTCGAGCTCGCCCGAGCCGAAGACCTGGTAAGCGATGTTGACGCCTTCGCTTTTTGCGTATCGGGTTTCGGGCCGTGCAGTCGGCATGGTTCTCAGCCCGCTCGCTCGCCCCCGCCCGCCTACCGAGCGAGGCCGAGGTCGGCCAGTCCACGCTCACGGTCCCAAGTCCCCGTCTTCCCGGGCGGCAAATATCGAGCGTACGAGGTCGAGATTCGTGGACGCCACCGGGCAAGCTGATCCCGGTTCAAGCTGGCGCTTCAGCTTTCCGCGCAGAGCAGCGACGAGCCGGGCATGGGATGCGGCACGCAGCCTCGAGGGTCACGCGCTGGCGACGACCTCGCCTACTGAGACGCCTACGAGAGTTGCACCGGGGTTCCCGCCGATTCTCTCCCTGATTCGCTCAGATGCGGCCCTGGCCGAGTCCTCGGAGTCAAACACGATGACCCCCCTGCCCTCTCCCTCGGTCCTCACCCAGTACCCCGCAACAAAGCCCGGCGCCTGCTGCGCGTTCGGGACGACCTGCTCGCGCAAGTACCCCTCCGCCGTGGCCCGGTCGTTGATCGTCACCTTCGTGATCACAGCATGCATTCGGGTTGCTCCTTTCGGCCGCTCGTGTGGGCGATGCTACTCGCACCGCGTCGCCCGCGAAACACGCACGACCGAGGCGTCAAGGGCGGTCGATGAGCCATCGCCGACGAGCGGCGACGAAGTACCCCAAGCGTTCGCTGCCCTGCCAGCCCGCGGCAAGCCTCCTCCGCCTGCCCTTCAGGCAAGCCCCGCGCAGCTCCACCGGCCAGAGCGACGAGCCGATGTGCTCGACGTCGTCTTGAGCCGAGCTCCGGGCTCACGTCGAAAGTAGATAGCACTACTGTTTACTTTTGCGGCGCGCTGCGTTAGCGTCTACCGTGCTCAGCCCCTCCGCTGCGCCTGTTCCTTCTGCGACGCCGGCCGGTCCGGGAGATCGGCTGGCGCCGTCCCCTACAGACAAGGAGAGAACCCGTATGGCTGCCACCGCAGAGAGCGTGCTGAAGCCGGACTTCCAGAGCGCGCGCAAGCACTTCATCTTCACCGACGAGCACGAAGCGCTGCGTGAGTCGATCACCAACTTCGCCACCAAAGAGCTGGCGCCGCACGCGGACGAGTGGGAGGAGACGACGTTCCCCGACTGGGTCTTCACGCGCATGGGCGAGCTGGGCTTCCTCGGGCTGGACAAGCCGGAGGAGTACGGCGGCCAGGGCGGCGACTACTTCTCGGCGATGGTGCTCGGCGAGGCGATCGCGGCCGCCAACTGCGGTGGCCTGGCGATGGGCGTGGCGGTGCAGACCGACATGGCGATGCCGCCGATCCTCGCATTCGGCACCGAGGAGCAGAAGCAGCAGTGGGTCGTGCCCGCGATCAAGGGCGAGGCGATCCTGTGCCTCGGCATCAGCGAGCCGGACGCGGGCTCGGATGTCAAAGGGATCAAGACGCGCGCTGTGCGCGACGGCGATGACTTCATCATCAACGGCTCAAAGACATTCATCACCAACGGCCACCGCGCCCACGCGATCGTGCTCGTCACCAAGACCGACCCCGACGCGGGCTACGACGGCTTCAGCCTGTTCCTCGTGCCGATGGACGCGCCTGGCGTGATCCGCGAGGAGAAGCTCAAAAAGATGGGCATGCACGCATCCGACACGGCGCTGCTCGCCTTCCAGGACGTGCGCGTCCCCGCGACGGCCATGCTCGGGCAGGAGGGCAAGGGCTTCTACCACATCATGTGGGAGCTGCAGGGCGAGCGCATGATCGGCGCGGCCGGCTCCATCGCCGGTGCGCAGCGCTGCTTCGACCGCACGCTCGCCTACGCCAAAGAGCGCGAAGCGTTCGGCAGGGCGATCGGCCACTTCCAGGTCATCCGCCACAAGTTCGCCGACATGGCCACCAAGATCGAAGCGGCGCGCCAGCTCGTTTACACGACCGCTTGGCGCTTCGCAAACGGCGAGTACCCCGTGCGCGAGATCTCGATGGCCAAGCTGTACGCCTCGCGCGTCGCCTGCGAAGTCGCCGACGAGTGCCTGCAGATACATGGAGGCGCCGGCTACATGAAGGAGTACGGCATCGAGCGGGCGTGGCGCGACACGCGCCTGAACCGGATCGGCGCCGGTACCGACGAGATCATGCTCGAGGTGATCGGCCGCTCCTACGGGCTGTAGGTGGCCCTCGCGGCGTCAGGTCATCGCGCCGAGCTGCGTCGGCTGCTCCTTTGCTCGTCGCCCGCCATGTGTGGCGGTGGGCCGGAAATCGCGGCGTAAGATAGCCGCGATCCCGCTGCCAGGTGTCCCCGCCAACGCCCCCCTTCACCGACGAGCACGAGGAGCTGCGGCAGTCCGCGCGCGGCTTCATCGAGCGCGAGCTGGCCCCGCACGCGCAGCGGTGGGAGGATGAGAAGTGGTTCCCCGAAGAGGTCTTCGCAAAGCTCGCCGCGCAGGGGCTGCTGGGCCTGAAGTACCCCGAGAAGTACGGCGGGCAGGGCGGCGACTACCTGCACGAGGCGGTGCTCTGCGAGGAGATGGCGCGCATCGGCTCAGGCGGTGCGGCGGCGGGAATCGGCGCGCACGTCAACATCGCCACTCCGCCGATCTGGAAGTTCGGCACCGAGGAGCAGAAGCAGCGCTACCTCGTGCCCGCGGTGCGGGGTGAGCGGATCGGCGCGCTCGGCATCACCGAGCCCGGCGCCGGCTCGGATGTCGCGTCGCTGCGCACGCGCGCGGAGGCAGTTGACGGCGGGTTCTTGGTCAACGGCGAGAAGACCTACATCACCAACGGCGTACGCGCGCATTTCATCGTCACGGCGGTGAAGACCACACTGGAGGGCGGCCACCACGGGATCTCGTTCTTGATCATCGAGCGCGGCGAGGGCGTGAGCTCGTCGAAGCTGGAGAAGCTCGGCTGGCACGCATCCGACACGGCCACGATCAGCTTCGAGGACGTGTTCGTGCCGCGCGAGAACCTGCTGGGGCCGCTGAACGAGGGCTTCAAGCTGATCATGGCCAACTTCCAGTGGGAGCGCCTGGCGATGGCGCTGGGCGCGGTTGGCGCGATGCAGCTCGCGTGGGAGCGAACCGCCGCATTCGCCCGCGAGCGGCACGCGTTCGGGCGCCCGCTCTCGGCACACCAGGCGATCCGCCACAAGCTCGTCGACCTGGCCTCGTCTGCGTATGGCTGCCGCTGCGTGACTTACGACGCGCTGCGACGCTTCGTGACCGGCGAGGAGCCGATCCGCGAGGTCACGATGGCCAAGCTGCTCACGCAGCGCGCGTCGTACGAGCTCATGGACGCGTGCCTGCAGATCCACGGAGGCGCGGGCTACATGCGCGAGTATTGGGTCGAGCGCGCGGCGCGCGACGCGCGCCTCGGCCCCATAGGTGGCGGCAGCGATGAGATCATGCGCGAGATCCTCGGCCGCGTGCTCGCGCTCTAGAAGACCCCTGAAATAGTCGTCGTCGCGGATCCGCGGACGCGGATTCGCCGCCAGGCCCGGCTCAACGCGATGCCATCCGATCGCTCGGAGACCCTTCGCGCATGTCCTCAAGCGGTGGGGATAGGGAGCGGAACCCTCACGCGGTCGGGCGCAGGCGGGAATCGGCCGCTCGCGGGAGCGCAGGCTCGATGCTCAACCCCACCGGCGCGCCCGCCGATAGGGGCGATGTGGGACGTCCACACCGCGCCCTCGCCGTCTTTTGCGCGCTTACCCTGTGCGCCTGCGCCGTGCTCTCGACCTTCGCGCTGGGCGCCGTCACCTCGCATGGCTCTCACTCCAGCGCGAACGCCGCCAGGCGTCACTCCACCCACCGTGTGCGCCACGCGCGCTGCAGCGCGCATCGAGTCAGGCACAGGCGAGCCCACCGGCGCCACGCGTGCCGCAGGCACCACCGCGCGCTGCACAAGCACAGGCGCGCGGGCAGGCGTCACGCCGCGCGCGGGCGCAGGCACGGCACGCGCGCCGTCGCTAGCGACGGGACCTGCCCTGACGCCGGCCTGATTCCGAGCGAGCTCAACCTCGACCGGGTGCGCTCGGCGGTGCTGTGCCTGGTCAACCGCGCACGCTCGAGCAACGGCGAGCCTCCGCTTCAGCCCAACGGGCACCTGCACGACGCGGCGCAGGCGCACACCACCGACATGGTGCTCAGCAACTACTTCGAACACATAAGCCCCGGCGGCAGCACCCCGCTGGAGCGCATGCGCGCGAGCGGCTACCTCTCAGGCGCGGGCGGCAGCTGGGAAATCGGAGAGAACATCGCCTTCGGCACGCTGCGGGAAGCCTCGCCGCAGGCGGCCATGGCGCGGTGGATGGCCTCTCCGGGGCACCGCGCCAACATCCTCGGCGCGCGCTACCGCGACACCGGCATCGGCGTCTCGCCTCGCGTACCCGCCTCGCTCGGCGGCGGCCAGCCCGGCGCGACCTACACGCAGGACTTCGGCTCGATCGGCAGCTGAACGATCGGCGCTCGGGCCTGAGGTCGCGCTCCGCGCCAACCGGAGCCAGATATAACTCGCGCTCCCACACGAGAAGGAAGACAAGGAGAGCAAACGCTATGGGAGTACTCGACGGCAAGTCGGCGATCGTCACCGGCTCGGCGCGCGGCATCGGACGCGCGACAGCGGAGCTGCTCGTGGAGCACGGCGCGCAGGTCCTCATCAACGACCTCGACGGAGACGTCGCGGAGCGGGCGAGCACGGAGATCGATGGTGAGACGGCCGTGTTCGCCGGTGACTTGACCAAGCCTGGCGTGCCGGATGAGCTCGTGGCCAAGGCGATCGACGCCTTCGGCAAGCTCGACATCATCGTCAACAACGCCGGCTACACGCTCGACGCGCCTGTCCACAAGATGTCCGACGAGCACTTCCAGGCGATGCTCGACATCCACACCGTGGTGCCCTTCCGCATCATCCGCGCCGCCGCCCCTCACCTGCGCGAGCCGGCGAAGAAAGAGCGTGAGGAAGGCCGCGAGGTGTTTCGCAAGATCGTCAACATCTCCTCGACCTCAGGCACGTTCGGCAATGCCGGACAGGCCAACTACTCGTCCGCCAAGGCGGCGGTCGTCGGCTTCACCAAAACTATCGCCAAGGAGTGGGGCCAGTTCAAGGTCAACGTCAACGCAGTCGCGTTCGGCTTCATCGACACGCGGCTGACGCAGCCGAAGGTCGACGAGAACGTGATGCAAATTCACGGCGAGACCGTTCAGCTGGGTATCCCCGAGCAGATGCGCCAGATGGCCCCCATGATGATCCCGCTCGGCCGGCCCGCCACGCCGGAGGAGGCCGCCGGGGGGATCTTCTTCCTCTGCTCGCCGTGGTCCAACTACGTCCACGGCCAGACGCTGCACGTCACCGGCGGGATCTTCGGCGGCATGAGCGGCTGAGCGAAAGCCGGCCGCCCACCGTTCCGACCGCGTAGCGCGCGCCTCAGCGAGTGGCGCGAAGCAGGACCAGGATGAGCAGCACTGCGCACGCGTCCACGACCGCGACGATGGCCATTCCTGCGACCGCGAGCGGGATCACTCGGGCAACGATACCGGCGTCCCGCCGGGTCCGGCGAGGTCCAACAGACAGCCGGAGAAGTAGGCTCCTGCCGGCGAGGCCAGGTAGGCGGTGAGCGCCCCGATCTCCTCCGCCGGGGTGTCCTCCCCGGGCGCGATCGCCACCGTGGTGACTCCGTGTCGCGCCCACTCGATCGAGAGCGTGCGAGCGAGGTTCTCGAGGCCCGCGCGCGCGGCGTCGGCGTGTGCGCCCGCACCCCGACGTGGCGCGATGTAGATGATGCGGCCGGCCCAGCCGGCCGAAAGTGGGGCGCTGTCGACGACCGCGCGCGTGAGCTCCCATGCGAGCTCCATGCACCGATCCAGCGCCTCGCGCTGACCGGCGCCGGTACCCTGTGGGCCACAGGCTGCGAAGGCGCCTGCGCCGTCGAAGACGACCACGTCGGTCCGGCCGGGCGCCTGCGCGGGATCCCACTCGAGCAGCGACGCGCCGAGCTCCGCGCACGCCGCGCGAACGGCCCGCCAGACCTCATCATGCTCGCCCGCCGAGGCAGCTGGCGCGCCGGCGCTCAGGACCGATACGTCCTCCAGCAGCCCCGCGCGCAGCAGGCGCGAGGCGAACGTTCGCGGCGAGTCCACACGCAAACCCTATTGAGCGTGCTGCGAAGCCGTTGCTGCCTGTCGTGGACGATGCCCGTCGCGCCGAGCGCGAACCGCAACGTCGGTGCGGCGATCATGCGCGGGCGGCGCGCGGCATCGGCGAGGAGCCGCCGCCTGGCGGCCCGTTTGCCGCCCTCAGGCCACCGCGGCGCCGCCCGGGGCGCGGCGACGGGCGCGCCTCTGCGCGCGCAGGCGTCGCAGCGTGCCCTTGCGGCCGTGCTGCTCGAGGCCGCGGTAGAGCGCTCGGATCTCCTCCAGGACCGCGTCGGCCACCACCTGCTGCTGCTCGCGCGTGGGGCCCTCGAGCTGCTCCCAGCAGATCGGCTCGCCGTATTGGATCGTCACCTTGGGGAACCGAAGGCGCTTCCAGTTGCGGATGCGAGATGAGCCGTGGATCGCGATCGGGACGATCGGCGCGCCCGTCTCGAGCGCCAGGCGCCCGAGCCCAGCCTTTGCCTTCTCGGAGATCTTGCCGCTGCGCGAGCGTCCGCCCTCGCAGTACATGGCGACGGCGCCGCCTTTCGCGAGGATCATCTCGGCGGTGATGAACGTCTCCTCATCGCGCGCGCCGCGGCGTACGGGGAAGACGCCGCCGTGCGTGTACACCCACTGCATCGGTCCTTTGAACAGCTGCGACTTGGCCATGAAACGGACCTTGCGCCGGATGTAGCAGCCGATCAGGAAGTGGTCCATGAAGGAGAAGTGGTTGGGCGCGAGGATCACGGCGCCGCTGCCGGGCACGTTCTCGGTCCCGATCGCGCGCGCGCGCAGGAGCGTGTACGCGTACAGCGAGGTGAGCATGCGCACCAGCTCATAGATCCAATCGGGCTCACGCGCGCGCGCGCGCGCGTGAAAGCGGTCGAAGTGCTCCTTCGGCCGCGGGTCGAAGTAGACCTGCTCGCGCATCGACGCCAGCTCGTGCATCTGTGCGGTCTACCTCCTCGGGCGCCCAAAGTTACGCGCCGCGCTGCTCAGCAGTGGCGGCGCGGGCGCAAGCGAGCGCGTCGGCCCATCCGCTGAGCAGCAGCTCGCGCTCGTCCGAGCTCATGCTCGGCTCGTAGCGGCGGCGCTCGCGCCAGGACGAGCGCACGTCGCTCACCGTCCACAGCCCCGCGCCCACGCCCGCCAGGTATGCCGCGCCGAGCGCCGTCGTCTCCGCGATCTCCGGCACGAGCACCGGCACGCCGAGCACGTCGGCCTGGAACTGCATCAGCCAGCCGTTCGCGCTCGCGCCTCCGTCGGCGCGCAGCTCCTGCAGCGGCTCGCTCGCCGCCGCGTCCATCGCGCGCACCGCGTCCACCGTCTGGTAGGCGATCGCCTCGAGCGTCGCGCGCGCGAGCTGCGCACGACCGGCGCCGCGCGTGAGCCCGACGATCGTGCCGCGCGCGCGCGGGTCCCAGTGCGGCGAGCCCAGCCCCGTCAGCGCAGGCACGAAGTAAACGCCGTCGTTGCCTTCGAGCGAGGCGGCGAGCGCCTCCGTCTCCTGTGCGTGCTCGATCACGCCGAGCGCGTCTCGCAGCCACTGCACCGCGGCGCCGGTGACGAAGATCGACGCCTCGAGCGCGTAGGTGCGGGCGCCCGGGCCACCCGGCGCGCCGATCGCCCAGGCGAGCGTCGAGATCAGGCCCTGCGCCGGCTGGGGCGGCGAGGAGCCCGCGTTCATGAGCACGAACGACCCCGTGCCGTACGTGTTCTTGCCCATGCCCGGCTCGACGCACGCCTGCCCGAAGAGCGCCGCCTGCTGGTCGCCTGCGATGCCCGCGATCGGAACGGCGTGGCCGTGGAGCTCCTGTGGCCGCGTCTGCGCGATCACGCCGGCGCTCGCGCAAACGCGCGGCAGTGCGCCTTCGGGCACGCCGAACAGCTCCAGCAGCTGTGGATCCCAGCGCGCGGCGGCGATGTCATAGAGGAGCGTGCGCGACGCGTTCGAGGGGTCGGTCAGGTGCTCGCCGCTGAGCTTGAAGCACAGCCACGAGTCGACCGTGCCGAACACGGCGCGCCCCTGCAGGGCGCGCTCTCTGAGTCCCTCGACGTTCTCGAGCAGCCACGCGATCTTCGTGGCCGAGAAGTAGGGGTCGAGCACCAGGCCCGTGCGCTCGCGCACCAGCGGCTCGCGCCCCTCGGCGCGCAGGCGCTCGCACAGCGGCGCCGTGCGCCGGTCCTGCCACACGATCGCGCGGTGCAGCGGCTCTCCGCTGGCGGGATCCCATACGCACACGGTCTCGCGCTGGTTGGTGATGCCAACCGCTTCGAGCTCGCCCGCGCGTACCCCCGCGTCGGCGAGCGCCTCGCCCGCGACCGCCCGCGTCACCTCCCAGATCTCGCCCGCGTCGTGCTCGACCCACCCGGGCCTCGGGAAGTGCTGGGCGAACTCGCGGTACGCGCGCCCGATCGGCTCGGCGCGCTCGTCGAAGACGAAGCAGGTCGTGCCGGTGGTGCCCTGGTCGATCGACAGGATCACGGCCGCGAGCCTACCTGCGCGCGAGATACACCCTGATGAAGTCCGCCAGCTGGCGGCCGCGGTGCAGGAAGCCTGACGGCGTGCGCGCGCTCGCGCGGTGGCTGAGATCGAGCTCGAGCTCGAGCAGGCGGTGGCCGGCGCGGGCCGCGTCGATCGTCATCCCGAGCTCCATGCCGAACCGGCGCGCGAAGGGAAGCACGTCGCTTAGAACGCCGGCGCGCAGCGCGCGCTGCCCGGAGATCGGAGCGCGCATGCGAAGGCCGCAACGCCTGCGGATCGCGAAGCGCGCGAAGCCGAGCGCGAGCCCGAACCCTCCGCCGCTGCGCCTCGCGAAGGCCGCGACCGCGACGTCTGCGCGTCGGGCGCGCACCGCCTCAGCGAGCGGCGCCAGGCGCGCGGCCGAGCTGCCGAGATCTCCGTCGCAGAAGACCACGATCCCTTCACCTTGCGCGGGGCCCGCGTCCACCAGCGCGCGCGCCGCTAGCGTGGCCGCCCCGCCCTTCCCCAGCGGGCGCTCTGTGCGCACGACTTGCGCCCCCGCCTCGCGCGCGAGCTGCGCGGTCGCGTCGGCTGAGCCGTCGTCGGCCACCAGCACGGCCGCGCGCGGAAAGGCGCTTCTCACGCCGGCGATCGTCGCGGCGATGGACTCGGCCTCGTCGCGCGCGGTCACAATCACCGTGATCTCTGCGTCGGTGGGCGGTCTTCGGTCCATGGCCATGCGGCTTGCCCGCGGCGCCCACACGCCGGGCGTCGCTCGGCCGGGCGTGCTCGACTGCTGCCCGGCGCGGCCTTCGGGAAAGGTCGGGAGCGGGGGCTATTGTCCTCGACCATCATCGCTTCGGCGTCAAAGGAGGACTCGCATGGCTGATGTGGAGGCCCACATCACGGGCACGGTGTGGAAAATCGAGTGCGCCGTCGGCGACACGATCGAGGAGGGCGACACGGTGGCGATCCTCGAGTCGATGAAGATGGAGATGCCGGTAGAGGCCGAAGACGCGGGTACCGTCGCCGAAATCCTCTGCCAGGAGGGACAGGCGGTCAGCGAGGGCGACACGCTCGTCGTGCTGGAGTGACGCGCTCGGCTAGCCTGTCGGCGCGATGTCATCGAGCTCACCGAGCGCTCCCGCACGCGAGCTGGCCGGCGGAAAGCTGCTCGTAGACGAGCCGGCGGCCGGCGTCGTCAGGCTGACGATCTCAAACCCAGCCAAGCGCAACGCGCTCGACCACCCGATCCTCGACGCGATAACCGCCACGCTGGGGGCGCTTACCGACGCGCGTTGCGTGATCGTCACGGGCGCGCACGGAATGTTCTCGGCCGGATACGACATCGGCGAGATTCCCGAAGAGGAGTTCGAGGAGCGCGCCGAGCGGCTCGTCGCGCACCCGTTCACTGAAGCAATCGACGCGCTGGAGGCCTTCCCCTTTCCCACGCTCGCGTCGCTTCCCGGGCATACGATCGGCGGCGGGCTGGAGCTCGGGCTGGCGTGCGATCTGCGCATCGCGGCGGACGGCGTGCTGCTTGGCATGCCCCCGGCGAAGCTCGGGCTCGTGTACTCACACACCGGCCTGCGCCGCTTCATCGACGCGATCGGGGCCGCGCGCACGCGCGAGCTGTTTCTGCTCGGGCGCTACATCGACGCCGACACGGCGCTGCAGTGGGGGCTCATCAACCGCGTCTGCGCCCAGCGAGACCTCGACGCAACCGCGCTGGAGCTGGCGCGCGAGCTGGCCGCAAACGCACCGCTCGCGCAGACCGGCAACAAGCGCGTGATCGGCGCGCTCCTGGATGCGGGGGGTCACCTGGAGGAGGAGCTCGAGCGCGAGCTCGTAGAGCTGCGCCGCGCCTCATTCGCCTCCAAGGACATGCGCGAGGGCATGCGTGCCTTCGCCGAGAAACGCCCCGCGCGCTGGAGCAACGAATAGGGCGCCAGGCGCGGCGCGCGCGTGTCGCAGGGCGCGCCCCTCGTGTTCCTTCGACCCGGATCGCGCGGCCCTACAGAGCCGGCAGGGTGCCGCGCGCTATGCCGCCGCCGATCGCGTCCTGACCCACCTGCCCGCCACGCACGCTCCGCCCTCCTTGCGGCCGGCTGCTGTCGAAGAGCCGTCCGTCGCGGTCCATAACGTTTCGAGCGATGGCGCCCCTGATCACACGCGCGCAGGCACTTGCGCTCGGGGAGCTCGAGGAGCACGGCGAGATCGAAGCGCTCGTGCAGCGTGCGTGGGAGGCGCGGGTGGAGCGGTTCGGCGACTCGACCGACATGTGCTCGCTCGTGAACGCGAAGTCGGGCGGCTGCGCCGAGGACTGCGGATTCTGCGCGCAGTCGCGCTTCGCCGAGGCCGAGACCCCGATGCACGCGCTGATGGAGCCAGAGCAGATCCTCGAACACGCGCGCGCGGCCGAAGCGGCGGGCGCGCACCGCTTCTGCATGGTCACGCAGGGCCAGGGCCTCTCGCGACGCGACTTCGAGAAGTACCTGAAGGGCGTGCGACTGGTGGCAGAGCACACCAACCTCAAGCGCTGCGCCTCGATCGGCCACATGTCGACCTCGCGGGCGCTGGCGCTCAAGGAGGCGGGCGTGCAGCGCGTACACCACAACGTCGAGACCGCGGCCAGCTACTACGAGGAGGTCACCACGACGGTGCGCTACGAGGGCCGCCTGCGCACGATCGAGGCCGTCCGCGAGGCGGGTCTGGAGACGTGCGTGGGGGGAATCCTCAACCTCGGCGAGACACGCGCGCAGCGCGTTGAGATGGCGTTCGAGCTGGCGCAGCTCAACCCCACCAGTGTTCCCATCAACCTGCTCAACCCGCGCCCCGGCACGAAGTTCGGCGACCGCGAGCTGATAGACCCGTGGGAGGCGGTGAAGTGGATCGCGATCTTCCGCCTGATCCTGCCCGAAGCGCTCTTCCGGCTCTGCGGCGGGCGAGTCGAGAATCTCGGCGAGCTTCAGCCGCTCGCGGTCAGGGCCGGGCTCAACGGCGTGATGATGGGCAACTTCCTAACCACACTCGGCGCGGCGCCCGAGGAGGACCGTGCGATGTTCGAGGGTTATGGCCTCAACGTCGCCCGCCAGCCAGACAACGCCTCTAATCCGCGACCGGACAACCGCTCGGGATGGCTCTCGGGAGAGACGCCGGACGTCGTCGAAGAGCACCTGGGAGCCGGCGCCCGCACCGGCACGCGGGCGCGCGACGGCGCGGCAGCTGGCGCCGGGCAGAGCGCGCTTGGCGCGGCGCAGGCCGACGGCTCCGGCGAGGCTTCCCGCGAGACGGCGGACTTGAACGTCCGGCTCTGGGACCCCTCCACGCAGCTTCGCTACCGCGCCAAGCGCTCGGTTCCGCCACGACCGGACCGAGCGCCCAACCGCACGGCGGTGCCGCGCTGAGATGAGCGACGTCGAACAGCGGCTGGCGCAGCTCGAGGAGCTCGGGCTCACCCGTCGCCTGCGTCTCATATCGGGGCCGCAGGGCCCGACGGTGCTTCTCGACGGCAGCCCCGTTCTGCTGCTGTGCTCGAACAACTATCTCGGCCTCGCCGACCACCCGCAGGTGCGAGCGGCGGCCGCCGAGGCGGCGATGCGCTGGGGCGTCGGCGCGGGGGCCTCACGCCTGGTGTCGGGCACGATGACGATCCACCGGCGCCTGGAGGAGCAGCTGGCGGCATTTGAGCGAAGCCCCTCTTGCCTTCTCTTCGGGTCGGGCTACCTGGCGAACATCGGCGTGATCACAGCGCTCGCCGGCTCCGGGGACGTCGTCTTCTCCGATGAGCTCAACCACGCCTCGATCATCGACGGTTGCCGTCTCTCGCGCGCGGAGATCGTCGTCTACCGCCACCGCGACGTCGAGCACCTCGAATGGACCATGGCCCGCCATCGCAGCCGACGCGACGCGGCGATCAGGCGCCTGATCGTCACCGACGCCGTCTTCTCCATGGATGGCGACATCGCGCCGCTGGTGGAGATCGTGGAGCTCGCCGATGCCTGCGACGCGCGGCTCGTGGTCGACGAAGCCCACGCCACGGGCACGCTCGGTCCGGAGGGCCGCGGCGCGATCGCCCACTTCGGCCTCGAGGGCGAGGTCGACGTCATCGTGGGCACGCTGGGCAAGGCTCTCGGCTCATATGGTGCCTACGTGTGCGCCGAGCGCGAGCTCACGCGCTACCTGCTCAACGCCTCGCGCCCGTTCATCTTCTCGACCGCTCCCTCGCCTCCCGCGGTGGCGGGCGCGCTGGCCGCGCTGGAGCTCCTGCAGCGTCGCCCGCATCGCGTCGAGCGCCTGCAGGCCAACGCGCGCGCTCTGCGCCGCGCGCTGGCCGAGGAGGGATTCGCGGTGGCCGAGCACGACATGCACATCGTGCCGCTGATCGTCGGCGATGCGCGCGACGCGATGCGCATGTGCGAGGAGGCGATCTCCCGCGGCGTCTTCGCGCAGGCAATCCGCCCGCCGACCGTGGCCGAGGGAAGCTCGCGCCTGCGCCTGGCGACGATGGCCTCGCACACCGCCTCGGACATGCGCCACGCGGCCTCCGCGCTCGCCGAGGCGGCCCGCGCGCTGGAGCTCGATCCCGCGGACATAGGCACGCCGGCGCCGCTGTTCGAGCACGCGGTCGGCGAGCCCGATGCGGAGGCCGAGGAGCCGGCGATCCGCGTCATCGACGCGCGCGCCGGCGCCGGCGGGCTGTTCGACTACGAGCGCGAGGACGCGCCGCTGGGTGCGCCAGGCGAGACCGCGCCCTTCGACCTGGAGCGCGAGACCTCCATCGCTCACGCGGCCTAGACGGCCAGGCGTGCGGGGCCTGTTCGTCACAGCCACGGACACCGGGGTCGGCAAGACGGTCCTCAGCGCCGCACTCAGCGCGGCGCTGATCGAGGCGGGCGAGAGCGTGCGCGCGCACAAGCCCGTCGTGACCGGACTCGATGAGCAACCGCCCGGCGCCGCGATCTGCGGCTCGCGCTCATCCGCGAGCGACGGTGACGCGCGAGTCGCCGAACGACAGACGTGGCCCGCCGACCATGAGCTGCTGGGAGCGATCACGGGGGCGGCGCCCGACGAGGTCGCGCCGCAGCGCTACCGCGCCGCCGCAGCCCCCCACCTCGCGGCCCAGCTCGCCGGAGAGCGCATCGACGCCGACGAGCTGCTCGCCGCAGCCGCCGATGCCGAAGCAAGGGCATCGGGCGCCGCTCAGACGCTCATCGTCGAGGGCGTCGGAGGCCTGCTCACGCCGCTGGCAGAGCGTTTCACCGTGCGCGACCTCGCCCGCAGCCTGGGCCTGCCGCTGCTGGTTGCCGCGCGCCCGGGGCTGGGAACGATCAACCACACGCTGCTCACGCTGCAGGCCGCGCGCGCGAGCGGGCTCGTGGTGCGCGCGGTCGTGCTCACCCCATGGCCCGCCCAGGCGGGGGCGCTCGAGCTGTCGAATCGCGACACGATCACGCGCCTCGGCGACGTAGAGGTCGCGCTGCTCAGGCACATCGCCGGCCCCGACCCAGGCGCCCTGGCGAGGGCGGGCGCAGGGCTGCCGTGGCGCAGGTGGCTCGAGTAGGGTGAGGCCGAGGAGAGTGGAGCGAGGGCGACGCCTCCGAGCGCCCGAGTCGGGCCTCCCGACATCGATCGCGCCTCGGGCTAGAGGTGCGCCGGCCCCAGCGCGCGCACGTGAGCGAGCAGCGCGTCGAAGTTCTGCCGCAGGACCCGACGCATCCTGGGAGCCATGACGCGCATCGCGGCGGCCTGCAGGCGCCCGCCGCGCAGCTCGATGCGCCACTCGATGTGAGTGCCGGAGCCTCTCTTCACGGGAGCGAGCGACACCGTCCACGCACACTCCCCCGCGGGGTTGCGCTCGCGAAAGGTGTAGTGGTGTGGAGGCAGCCAGTCGAGGATCTCCTGGTCGATCGTCGTGCGACCGTGAACGCAGTGGGTGACCGTGCCCACGCCACGACCGGCAGGCGGGTTTCGCTCGTCGATCTCGTCGGCGCCGACGCGCCAGCGCATAGCGTGCGCGGGATCGGTCATCGCGTCCCACACTTCCTGCTGGGAGGCGCTCACATCGGCCTCCAGCACAAAGCGGGCGTCCTCGCGGGAGACGACGCTGCGCGCGCTGCTCTCGTGCTCCTCCCAGCGCGAGCGCATGTCGATCAGCCCGCACTGCACCTCGCCGACGTCCTCCACGCGCTCGGCGTGCGCCTCCAGTCCAGAGATTCCCAGCGCGTCCATGCACGCGGCGCTGAGCAGCGCGTACCCGCGCAGCCCGTGGATCTCGGCGACCGTGTTCTTGAGCAGGCGGTGAACGAGGACGACATCGGGACCCATCAGCTCGCGGCGCCCAGCGACCTCGTGCTCGACGAATGAGCCGTGGTGGACGCAGAACTTCAGGTCGAGCTCGGGCGTGCGCCGGCACGCATCGCAGCGGCAGCTCGAGGACAGCGCCACGGTGCGCCGGCGACGCGCAAAGGCGAGATAGGTCGACTCGAGCGTCCCGAGCAGCGCGCGCCCGTCGATCGACTCGCTGTCGGGCGCCGTGCAGAAGACCGCGTCGCCCTCGAGCTTGGCCAGCTCGAGCGGCGGGCACAGCTCGCGCGCCAGCATCGAGAGCAGGTCGGCGAGGATGTCGTGGACGTGCTCGAGCTCTACGCCGCCGACATATGCGCTGTAGCCGCTGATGTCGGCGAGCAGCAGGCAGCCGCGTCGCACGATCTCCGCCATCTCGCAGCCAGGCTAACGCGCAGCCGCCGCGGCGACATCGCCGCCGCCGGACGATTCATTACGGCAGCCCGGCTAGGCCGCGCGTGCGGCGGCGAGCATGGCCTCGGTCACCATTGCGAGCTCGTCGGGCTCGATCGTGTACGGAGGCATCGCGTAGATGAGGTCGCGGAACGGGCGCAGCCACACGCCTTGCTGCAGCGCGGCCGAGGTGGCTCTGGCGAGGTCGACCTCGTGCTCGAGCTGCACGACGCCGATCGCGCCCAGGACGCGCACGTCGGCGACGCCCGCTAGCTCGCGCGCCTGCTCGAGCCCGCCGCGCAGGCCAAGCTCGATCGCGCGCACCCGCTCGACGAACCCGGCGCCCTCCTCGAGCAGTCCAAGCGAGGCATGGGCGACCGCGCACGCGAGCGGGTTGGCCATGAAGGTCGGGCCGTGCATCAGCCCGCCGCCCTCGCCGGCGCTGATCGCGTCGGCTACGGCGCGCGTGCACAGCGTCGCGGCCAGCGTCATGTAGCCGCCGGTGAGCGCCTTGCCCACGCACATGACGTCGGGCGCGACGCCGGCGTGCTCGCACGCGAACAGCGCTCCCGTGCGCCCGAAGCCGGTGGCGATCTCATCGAGCACGAGCAGCAGCCCGTGCTCGTCGCAGAGCGTTCGCAGCAATGCCACGCACTCGGGGGAGTGAAAGCGCATCCCGCCCGCGCCCTGGACCACGGGCTCGAGGATTATCGCGGCGAGCTCGTCGCTGTGGCGCGCGGCGAGCTCGCGCACGTGCTCGGCCCAACCGTCGTCGAGGCCAGCCTCGAAGCCGTCAGGCGGGCGCTCGGCGAACACGTGCTCGGCGAGCACCCCCGTGAACATCTTGTGCATGCCGCCGACGGGGTCGCACACCGCCATGGCGCCGAAGGTGTCGCCGTGGTAGCCGCCGCGCACCGTGAGCAGCCGCGTGCGCTCGCCGTGCCCGCACGCGCGCTGGTACTGCAGGCTCATCTTGATCGCCACCTCGACCGACACGGAGCCCGAGTCGGCGAAGAACACCGCACCGAGCCCGGCCGGCGCCAGCTCGAGCAGTCGCTCGGCCAGGCGCACCCCGCCTTCGTGCGTGAGCCCGCCGAACATCACGTGCGCCATCCGTCCCAGCTGCTCGCGCACGGCCTGATCGAGCACCGGGTGGCGGTAGCCGTGGATCGCGCACCACCACGAGGACATGCCGTCGATCAGCTCGCGCCCGTCGGCGAGCCTGAGCCGCACTCCTCGAGCGGAGACGACGGGCAGCGGGCCGAGCGCCCCGGGCAGCGCACCGTAAGGGTGCCAGACGTGCTCGCGGTCGAAGGCGAGCAGTGCCGGCCAGTCGCTCAGCTCTACCTAGTCTTCGTAGGGAACGAAGTCGCGCTTGCGCGCGCCGCACACTGGGCAGAACCAGGAGTCGGGGATCTCCTCGAAGGGGGTGCCCGGCGGGATCCCGCCGTCCGGGTCTCCTTCCTCCGGTTCGTAGATGAAGCCGCAGGATTCGCAGATCCAGCGCTGCAGCGTGGTCGTGCCGGTACTCATGCGCACAAGGGTACCTGCCTGTAGGGTCAGCGGGTGAGCATGCGCGAGGACGAGCGACAGCCGCCGGCAGACGAGCGCCCGGCGGCCGGCGAGGAGTACAACCCCGGTCCTGCCACGACGCCGCGCCAGGCTGCCACGGTGATCCTGCTGCGGGGAGGAGACGACTCGCTCGAGGTGTTGCTGGTGCGGCGCACGCCCGAGGCGCGCTTCATGGGCGGGGCGTGGGTGTTCCCGGGCGGAGCCGTCGACCACGCGGAGGGCGAGGGCGACGACGCCCACCGCGCGGCCGCCATCCGCGAGCTGCGCGAGGAGGCCGCGATCACCGTCAGTGACCCCTCGAGCCTGGTGAAGTTCTCGCGCTGGATCACGCCTGCGCAGGTGCAGATCCGCTACGACACGCATTTCTTCCTCGCGCCCTTGCCCCCCGGCCAGGAGCCGAGGATCGACGGCGAGGAGTGCGTCGACCTCGGCTGGTTTGAGCCCGGCCGCGCGCTCGAGGCGCATCGCGCGGGCGAGATCGCGCTCGTGTTCCCCACGATCAAGCATCTCGAGCAGCTGCGCGAGTTTCCGTCGGTCACCGCCCTGCTCGCGCACGCCCGCCAGCGCGAGGTGCGTCCGGTGGAGCCGAGAGTGCTGCTCGAAGGCGAGGTCGCGCGAGTGGTGCTGCCAGGTGATCCGCGATACGACGGCGCAGGCGCGGCTTGACTCGGCTGAATCTCGGCGAGAGACTTCCGCGGGCGAACAGGGGCAGGAGGCTGGCATGTTTGAGCAACGCGTTGTCGTCGTCGGCGCCGGACCAGCCGGGCTTGCGGCGGCTGGAGCGCTCGCGCACCTCGGCATCAGGTCGCTGATCGCCGGGGCGCGGTAGCGCGCGTCGCGACAGCAGCTGCGTGAGCCGCGCGTTCAGGCTCCCTGCTGAGCGTTGATCACGTGCGTCACGGCGTTGATCAGCGCCAGGTGCGTGAAGGCCTGCGGGAAGTTGCCGAGATGGCGCCCGCTCGAGGCCTCGAGCTCCTCGGCGTACAGGTGGAGCGGCGAGGCGTAGGAGAGCAGGCGCTCGCACATGTGTTCGGCCTCGCGGTGTTCGCCGATCTCAGACAGCGCCGAGACCATCCAGAAGGAGCAGATCAGGAACGTGCCCTCCGTGCCGCTGAGGCCGTCGTCGGTCTCCTCGGTGCGGTAGCGCAGCACGAGCCCGTTCTCGGTCAGCTCCTCGCGAACCGCGCGCACGGTCGCGCACACGCGCTCGTCGTCAGAGGGCAGGAAGCGCAGCAGCCCGATGAGCAGCGTCGAGGCGTCGAGCGCGTCGGTGTCGTAGTGCTGGCGGAAGACGCCTCGCTCGTCGACGCCGCGCTCGAGGATGTCCGCGCGCACCTCGTCGGCGAGTGCCTTCCAGCGCTCGGCGCAGTCCTCCTCGCCGCGGCGTTCGGCGAGACGCGCGCCGCGGTCCAGGGCGACCCAGCACATGAGCTTGGAGGAGATGTAGTGGCGCGGCTCCCCGCGCCCCTCCCAGATCCCCTGGTCGGGCTCCTTCCAGGAGGCAGCCGCGCACTCGACCTGATCGACGAGCACAGGCCACAGGCGCACGGGGATGTGGTCGC
Organism: Actinomycetota bacterium; assembly: GCA_005884115.1. GTDB lineage: Bacteria > Actinomycetota > Thermoleophilia > Solirubrobacterales > Solirubrobacteraceae > Palsa-744. The sequence goes on along the minus strand of VAXW01000005.1, from coordinate 473,166 downwards.
GCTTCTTCGAATGCAGGTAGACGGAGTCGAGCACCGCTCCGTAGACGTCGTTCTGGCGCTGCTTGAAGGCCGCGTTGCCGATGCGCACCGGGCGTGCGCCCTCGTATCCCTTCAGGTGCTCGAGCATCGACTCTTCGAGCTTCATGTCCCCCTTGATCCCGTACATGATCTGAAGCGAGCCATCCTCGTTGCGATCCAGGTCGGCGACGTACTGCACGAAGTCGTCCGCCTCCCAGTCCAGGCCGAGCGCATGCAGCGCCCACAGCGTGAAGGCGGCGTCGCGCATCCAGCAGTAGCGATAGTCCCAGTTGCGCTCACCCCGCGGCGTCTCCGGCAGCGAGGTCGTGGGCGCCGCGACCAGCGCGCCGGTGGGCATGAACGTGAGCCCCTTCAGCACCAGCGCCGAGCGCTGCAGGTGCAGCCGCCAGGGGTGATCGGGGTAGCTGCCTTCAGCCAGCCAGCTGCGCCAGAACTGGCTCGTCCGGCGCATGTACTCCTCGGCCTGATCGACCGTGCGCGGGCCCCCAAGCTCCTCCGTCCACGACAGCGCGCAGAAGCACTTCTCGCCCTCGCGCATCGTGTGGCGCGAGTGCACGCGGTTGCCCTCGATGCCCATGCGCGTGTCGCTGTACAAGCGCAGCGCGTGCTCGCCGGTGGCGGCATCCATCGCGAAGCCCCCGTCGGCGCCCGTGTCCGCGGGGCTCCACACCGCCGGCGAGGAGCCGTAGTCGAGCATCGGCTCGCACACCATCTCCACCTGCACCTGGCCCTGGATGCACTCGACGATGCGCACGAGCAGGTGGTCGGCGTCGAAGTCCGTTGGCGGGCGCGTGTGGCTCGAGCCGTGCACGTTGTCGTGCCACTCGCCGATCGTGAGCGCGTCGCGCACGCGCAGCCAACCCTGCGGCGTCATCCACGTCGTCTCGATTACGTTGGTGCCCGGCATGTAGCGCCGGCCGGCGGGCACGAACACGCCGTAGGGCCCCACCCGCCAGCTGCCCGCGCCGCGGTCGAGCATCGCTGCGAACAACGAGGGCGAGTCGAAATGCGGCAGGCACATCCACTCGACCGAGCCATCGGAAGCGACCAGCGCTCCGGTGTGGCAGTCGGAGAGAAAGCCGTAGTCGGCGATCGCGGGGAACGGCGAGTCGGCCGACCCAACCGCCGGCTGCGGGCGCGCGCCAGCGTGGGCGTCGCGCAGCGCCGCGGGTGAGCCATCGGATGAAGCTGGCGCGGCCATGGTCGTGCACAACGGTAGCGACGCCCGCGCCGGGAGCGCTCAGGCGTGCTGGCGGGGGACGCGCGGCATCTGCGGGCGCTCCACGCCGGCCGGCAGCGCCCCTTCTTCCTCGAGCTTGTCGAGATGCGCGGACAGCGTCACCGCTGCGGCGCTGCGGAGCGGGGGCGCGACGTCCGGCCAGACCGTGTCGAGCAGCTCGCTGACCGAGCGCTGCCCGTCGGCGAGCGCCGCTATCAGACGTCGCTCGCGGTCATTGCGGTGTGCGATGTACTCCGCGAGCTTCTCATCGGCGTTCCACACGACGGGGCCGTGGCCCGGGCAGATCGCGGTGAAGTCCCCGCGCGCGCGCAGGCGCGCGAGCGCGCTCAGGTAACCGGACATCGCGCCGCGATGGGGCGAGATGAAGACGCTCCCCTCCCCCAGCACAGCGTCGCCGCTGAAGCACGCGCCGTATCCCACGAACGCGAAGTGGTCGCTCGCGTGCCCCGGCGTGGCGAGCGCCGTCAGCGGGCCGAAACGCACGTCCTCGGCGAGCGGCACGTCCGCCTCGCCCCCGCCCGCGGCGAGCGGCGCCGGACAGCGCTCGAGCAGCTCCGCAGCGGCGCCCGCGTGGTCTGAGTGGTCGTGCGTCAGAGCCACGCCCGCTAGGCCGCCGCGCGCGTCGATCTCCGCGAGCACGCGCTCGATGTGCGCAGCGAGCGAGGGTCCCGGGTCGATCACCCACGTTGGCCGCCGCCCCACGAGCCAAGTGTTGGTGCCGCTCAGCGTGAGCGGGCCCGGATTGGGCGCCCGCACGCAGAGGATGTCGCGATCGTCGTGCACGCCTCGGCGAGGCGCTAGGAGAGGCTCGCCATCACGTGCTTGACGACCGTGTAGTCCTCGAGCGAGTACACGCTCAGGTCCTTGCCGTATCCGGACTCCTTGACGCCCCCGTGGGGCATCTCGGAAACGAGCGGTATGTGGTCGTTGATCCACACGCAGCCGAAGCGAAGCGCGCGGGACACGCGCAGGGCGCGGGCCACGTCCCGCGTCCACACCGAGGAGGCGAGCCCGTAGCGCGTGGCGTTCGCCCACGCGATCGCCTGCTCCTCGTCGCTGAACTGCTGCACCGTGATCACGGGCCCGAAGATCTCGCGCTGGATCAGCTCGTCGTCCTGCTGCACCCCGGCCACGACCGTCGGCTCGAGGAAGAACCCGGGCCGCTCGGGCTCCTTGCCGCCGGTGACGATCTCAGCGTGCTCGGCGCGACGCTCGAGGAACCCCTCGACGCGCTCGCGCTGGCGGGCCGAGTTGACGGGCCCGAGCGTGGTCTCAGGCGAGAGCGTGTCGCCGATCACCAGCCCCTGGGCCTGGTCGGCGAGCCCGGCGACGACGTCGTCGTAGACGTTGCTCGCCGCCAGCACGCGCGTGGCAGCCGTGCAGTCCTGTCCGGCGTTGTAGTAGCCGGTGCCCGCGATCGTTTCGAGCGCGCTATCGAGGCTGACATCGTCGAAGACGATCACCGGCGCCTTGCCACCCAGCTCGAGGTGGACGCGCTTGAGCGTGTCCGCGGCGGTGCGCGCGACGTGCTTGCCCGTCTCCACCGAGCCCGTCAGCGAGACCATGTCGACGTCCGGGTGGCTGATCAGCGCCTGGCCCGTCGGCTCGCCGCGGCCGGTCACGACGTTGAAGACGCCCTTGGGAAGCAGCTCGGCCGTCAGCTCCGCAAACCGGACGGTCGTGACGGGCGTCGTCTCGGCGGGCTTGAGCACCACCGTGTTGCCCGCCGCAAGGGCCGGACCGATCTTCCAGATGGCCATCATCAGCGGGTAGTTCCAGGGCGTGACCTGGCCGATCACGCCAACCGCTTCGCGGCGCACGAAGGACGTGTACCCCTCCATGTACTCGCCCGCCGCCCTGCCCTCCAGGCAGCGCGCCGCGGCCGCGAAGAAGCGCAGGTTGTCGACCATCACGGGGATCTCGTCGCTAGCGACCGCCGCCAGCGGCTTGCCCGCGTTCAACGCCTCCAGGCGCGCGAGCTCCTCGCCGTTCTCCTCCAGGCGCTCGGCCATCGCCAGCAGCGCATGCGAGCGCTCGGCGGGCGTCGCCTGCGACCAGGACGCAAACGCCCTGCGCGCCGCGGCGACGGCCTGATCGACGTCCTCTGGGGTGGAGCTTGCCGCCTGCGCGAGCTCCTCGCCGGTAGCCGGGTTGAGGATCGCTTCGCCCTCGCCGTCCGAGTCGACGAGCTGTCCGTCGATGAAGTTGCGCAGCGCGCTTACTTGGGTCGCCATGTGAGCCTCCTAGTCGCGAGAAGCAGTGGGGATCGGGTCCAGCTGCGAGTCTGCGGCCGACAGCGCGTAGCCCTGCAGCGCCTCGGCGACCGCCGGGTGGATGATCTCGCCGGCGGCCACGTTCACGCCCAGCTTCAGGCCTGGGTCGTGCTCGAGCGCGCCCAGCACGCCGCGGCCGGCGAGCGAGGTCACGTACGGCAGGGTCGCGTTGGTGAGCGCATAGGTGGAGGTGATGGGCACGGCGCCGGGCATGTTCGTCACGCAGTAGTGGGTGATCGAGTCGACCTCGAAGGTGGGGTCCGAGTGGGTCGTGGGGCGCGAGGTCTCAAAGCAGCCGCCCTGGTCGATCGACACGTCCACCAGCACCGCGTGCTTGCGCATCAGCTTGAGCTGCTCGCGCATGACCACGCGCGGGGCGCGTCCTCCGTGCACGAGCACGGCGCCGATGACCAGATCGGCAAGCGGCAGCATCTCTTCGATCGCAAGCGTCGACGAGTGCACCGTGGAGGCGCGCCCGGCGAAGGCGACTTCGAGCTCGCGCAGGCGGTCGATCGAGCGGTCGAAGACGAACACGTCGGCCTGCATCCCGATTGCGATGAAGGCGGCGTTCATGCCCACCACGCCGCCGCCGATTACGAGCACCGTGGCCGCCGCGACGCCAGGCACGCCGCCGAGCAGGATGCCGCGGCCGCCGAGCGGCTTCTCGAGCATGAACGCACCCGCCTGCGTGGCGATCTTGCCCGCGACCTCGCTCATCGGCGCGAGCAGCGGAAGGTTCCCGGCGCCGTCCTCGACGGTCTCATACGCGATGCACGTGGCGCCCGACTCCTGCAGCCCGCGGGCGAGGTCGGGCTCGGCCGCGAGGTGCAGGTAGGTGAACAGCGTCTGCCCCTCGTGCAGCATCTCCACCTCGACCGGCTGGGGCTCCTTCACCTTGAGCACCAGTTCGGCCGCCTCGAAGATGTCGTGCGCGTGGGGCACGATGCGCGCGCCCTGCTGCTCGAAGTCGGCGTCCGCGAACGCCGAGCCCTCCCCCGCGCCCGCCTGCACGAGCACCTCGTGGCCGTGCGCCGACAGCTCCCTGACACCGGCGGGCGTGATCGCGACGCGGTACTCGTCCGGCTTGATCTCCGTGGGAACGCCGATCCTCACCGCGCGAGCTCCCGTCCGCGCAGCGCCAGCCAGAACTCGATGCGGTTGCGCGCGCTGGAGAGGTCGCGCCCCGTCAGCTGCTCGATGCGGCGGATGCGGTAGCGCAGCGTGTGGCGATGGCAGAAGAGCGCAGCCGCCGCCTTCTCCCAGTGCCCGTTGTGTTCGATGAACACGTCGAGCGAGCGCAGCAGCTCGCCGCCATAGTCGCCCTCGCCCTGTTCGATCGGCCCGAGCACGCCGCGGCAGTAGGAGATCAGGGCGTCGTCGTCCTGCAGCGAGAGAAGCAGCTGGAAGGCGCCGAGGTCGCGGTAGGAGGCGACCTCCGGCGCCACGCCGTTCTGCAGCCGCGCAGCCTCCAGCGCACAGCGCGCCTCGTGGAAGCTGAGGCGCAGCGAGTGCGTCGCCGCGGCGCGGCTGGCGGCCGCGCGCACCTCGCCGAAACGGGCGCTCAGCTCCGCGCGCATCACGCGCGCGAGCTCGAGCGGGTCGGCGTCGCCGGGGTCGATGACGCCGCACAGCAGACCGCCGCGGATCGCCACCAGGCTCGGCACGCGTTCGCGCTCGAGCATCCTTTCCAGCAGCGCCGCCGCGGTGCTCGGGTCATCGAGCTGGAACGCGAGCACGGCCACCTGCTCGCCGATCCCGAACGGGCGCAGCCTGGCCTGCACCTCCTCGGGATACAGATGTCCGGTGAGCGCCTCCGCGAGCACGTCGCCGGCCATGTTGCGCTGCAGCATTTCGTAGCGCTCGTTGAGCAGCTGCGCGAACGCGCGCTCGGTGATGGCGATGAACGGCAGCTCGTAGGGAACCTCGAACAGCGGGAACGAGCGCTTGCGCGCTGCCGCGATGAGCGCTGCGGGGATGCGCTTGTGACGGAAACCCGTGCCGAACCCCAAGCCGGCGATCTCGTGGTCCGCCAGCCGCTCTATCAGCTCGCGCTGCGCCTTCGGCGTGTCGAGCTGCACGCCCGTGGTGAGCAGCAGCTCGCCCCCGCGCAGCCACGGCGTGGGGTCGGGCAGCTCGGTGCTGTGCACCCAGCGCACGTGCACGTCTGCGGCCTCGTGCCCCGAGACGAGCTCGAGTCCGAGCTCGGAGATCAGGCTCGCGACAGTGAGCTCCACGTGCTCATCCTCTCGTAGGCCTCAGCCAGGACCGGTCGCAGCACAGCCTCGATCTCGTCGAACTGCTGCTGGCCGGCGATCAGCGGCGGGGAGAACTGGACGATCGGGTCGCCGCGGTCGTCGGTGCGGCAGATCAGGCCGCGCCGGTACAGCTCGCCGGAGAGGAACCCGCGCAGGAGCTCCTCGGATTCGGCCGCGTCGAACGTCTCCTTGGTGTCCTTGTCCTTGACGAGCTCGACCGCCATGAAGTAGCCGGCGCCGCGCACGTCGCCCACGATCGGGAGATCGCACAGGCTCTCGAGCATCGAGCGCAGGGCGCCTTCGTTCTCGAGCACGCGCTGGCACAGGCCCTCGCGCTCGATGACGTCGATGTTGGCGAGCGCGACCGCGCACGCCACGGGATGCCCGCCGAAGGTGAAGCCGTGGTTGAAGATCGACTTGCCGTGCATGAACGGCTCGGCGATGTGGTCGCTCGCGATCACCGCCCCCAGCGGCGCGTATGCCGATGTGATGCCCTTGGCGGTCGTGATCATGTCGGGTTCGTAGCCGTAGCGCTCGGAGCCGAACCAGTAGCCGATGCGTCCCCACGAGCAGATCACCTCATCGGAGATCAACAGCACGCCGTGGCGATCGCAGATCTCGCGCACGCGCTGGAAGTAGCCGTCCTGCGGCACGAAGCAGCCGCCCCCGTTCTGAACGGGCTCGAGGATCACGGCGGCGACGGTCGACGGTTCCTCGAACTGGATCGCCTCCTCGATCGCGTCCGCGGCCCACAGCGGGTCTCGATCCTCGCTCCAGCGATAGGAGTTCGTGTTGGGCACGTGCGCGCCGCCGGGGGTCAGCGGCTCGAACGGCGCGCGCAGCGCGGGCAGGCCGGTGATGGTCAGCGCTCCCATCGAGGTGCCGTGGTAGGAGAGGTGGCGCGAGACGATCTTGTGCCGCGTCGGCTCGCCGCGCGCCGCGTGATAGGCCTTCGCGAGCTTCCACGCCGACTCGACCGCCTCGGAGCCGCCGGAGGTGAAGAAGACGCGATTGAGGTTCCCGGGCGCGAGCTCTGCGATGCGCTCGGCGAGCTCGATCGAGCGCGGGTGCGCGTAGCTCCAGTTGGTGTAGAAGCCCAGCTCGGCCGCCTGGCGCGCGGCCGCCTCGCCGATCTCGGAACGGCCGTGGCCGATGTTCACGCAGTACAGAGCTGAGAGGCCGTCCAGATAGCGCTTGCCGTACTCGTCGTAGACGTAGCAGCCGTCGCCGCGCGCGATCACCGGGACCTCGTGATCGGCGTATGAGCCCATGCGCGTGAAGTGCATCCACAGGTGGCGCTTGGCCCGCTCTTGAAGCTCACTCGACATCGAACCCACCCCGATCCTGTCGCTAGATAGACACTCCGGACAACGGTACTCCGCCCGGTGATGCCGCTCAAGGCGCATGCTTGGTCAAGAAATCTGGCCCTCCTTGTACGGAAGGTACAAGATCTAGTCGCCATTTTGGGGATTGCGCCCCTTGTGCTCCGCTTCGTACAGGACGTAACTTGTGTTTTTCCGAGGCGTCGCATGAGCGCCCGGATGAGGAGAGAGAGAACATGGCAACTGAGAGCGTCGCCGTTCCAGGAGCACCCGGTGCACCGGTCCGAGCGCAGCTGCCCGTGATCGACAAGGGCCTGAAGAAAAACGCGATCGGCTTCCTCTCAAACGTTGTGATCGGCGTCGCCTCCACGGCCCCGGCGTACTCGCTGGCCGCGACGTTGGGCTTCATCGTCGCCGTGAAAGGCACCGGGACGCACGCCCCGGCCGTGCTGCTCATCTCCTTCGTCCCCATGCTTTTGATCGCGGCCGCCTACCGGTTCCTCAACCGCGCGGATCCGGACGCCGGCACGACGTTCGCCTGGACCACGCGCGCGCTCGGGCCGGGGGTGGGGTGGGTCAACGGCTGGGTGATCGTGCTCGCGGACGTGATCGTGATGGCGTCGCTGTCGGACATCGCGGCCATTTACACGTTCAAGCTGTTCGGCTTCACCGAACTCGGCGAATCCAACGCCGCGATCATCGTCGCGGCCGTCATCTGGATCGCGCTGATGACGTGGATTTGCTATCGCGGGATCGAGCTCTCCGCGCGCGTGCAGCAGGTGCTGCTGAGCGCCGAGGTCGTGATCCTCGCGATCTTCGCCGTGGTCGCGCTCGCGAAGGTGTACGGGGGTCATCCCGCCGGCTCGATCCAGCCGAAGGCGTCGTGGTTCGATCCGACGCAGTTGAACTTCGGCGACCTGGTCGACGGGGTCCTCCTGGGGGTGTTCATCTACTGGGGATGGGACACGGCTGTCACCGTCAACGAGGAGTCCGAGGACTCCAACGAGGGCCCCGGCCGCGCCGCGGTCGTCTCGACGATCATGCTCGTCGTGATCTACCTGATCGTCACCACCGGCGCTCAGGCATTCCACGGCATCGGCTTCCTGACCAACGAAGCCAACCAGGAAGACGTGCTCAGCGCGCTCGGCAAACCCGTGCTGGGCGGGGTCTTCTACAAGCTGCTGATCATCGCCGTGCTGACCTCCGCCTCGGCCTCCACGCAGACGACGATCCTGCCCACGGCGCGCACGACGCTCTCGATGGCCAAGTGGAAGGCAATCCCGGGCGTGATCGGGCGCATCCACACGCGCTATTTGACGCCGACGGTCTCCACGCTCGGTATGGGAGCGGCCTCGATCGCCGTGACAGTCACGCTGCTGCTCATCTCCAACAACGTGCTCGAAGACTCGCTCGTCGCGCTCGGCTTCCCGATCTGCTTCTACTACGGGTTCACCGGCATCGCCTGCGCGGTCTACTACCGCCACGAGCTGCTGAAGGGCGTGCGAAAGTTCCTGCTCCTCGGCCTCGCTCCAGTCGCCGGCGCGCTGATGCTGTTCGGGGTGTTTGGCAAGGCCGCCGACGCCTACGGGCACGCGTCGGAAGTCTCTTCCCCGCCGATCGCCGGCATCACGCTGCCGCTGTGGCTTGGGATCGGCGGCATCCTCGTGGGAATCGTGCTCATGCTGATCTCCCGCCCGCTCTTCCGCGAGTTCTTCTCGCGGAAGACCGAAACTGCTCCACCGGGCTTGCTCGAGCAGCCGGTGGAGCATGCTCCTGCGCATTTCTGAAGCGGGGAGCCCGTCAGGGGACACGGCGCGCAGCTGGGAGGGCCGCGCGCCGTGTGACGGTGCCTGAGATCCAGGGCCGACGACAGGCTCGCATCCAGCTCAGACGGAGCCACGGGCGCCTTTGCGCGGCGTGCGGCGCTCAGCAGCGCCTGCGGGCTCAGCTGGCGCCTGGGCCCTGGGCCAGCTCGACGACGCCGTAGGGCGCTTCGAGCTCCTGAAGGCGCTCCAGGAAGGGCTGCGGCGGGAACGCCTCGGGGCCGAGCACGCCGGCGCCGCTCCAGGTGCCCTCGTTGAGCAGCTCGAGCGCGATCACCGGGTTGAGCGCCGTCTGCCACACCACCGCCTGGCTCCCGTACTCGCGCATCGTGTGCTCGTTGTCGACGATGTGGTACAGGTAGCTCGAGCGCGGGCGCCCGTCCTTCCCGGTTCCGCGAACCCACGTTCCGGCGCACGTGCGACCGGTCATGCGCTCTCCGAGCGTCGCGGGGTTTGGAAGCGTGGCTGCGACCACGTCGCGCGGCGCGACCTTCACGCCGCGCACGTTCACGGGCTCGGTGGAGTCGAGACCGAGCTTGTGCAGCGTGCGCAGTACCTCGATGAACTCGTCGCCGAGCCCGTACTTGAACGTCGCGCGCTCGCACGTCAGCCAGCGGGGGATGAGCACGACCTCCTCGTGCTCGACGTTCACGCACGTTATCTTGCCGATGCCCTCCGGGAACTCGAAAACCTCGGGCTCTGAGAACGGCGCGGTGGTGTAGAAGCCGCGCCCGCGCTCCCATATCAGCGGCGGGTTCAAGCACTCCTCGATCGTCGTCCAGATCGAGAACGTGGGCGCGAAGTCGTAGCCGTCGACGACCAGGTCGGCGCCGTCGCGCACGCCGATTTCATCGATGTTCGAGAACAGCTCCCGAGCGGCGTAGGCGGCGAACACGTCCGAGAGCCCCGGCTCGACGCCGATCCCCACGAGCGCCAGCACCCCCGCCTGCTCCCAGGCGTCGTGCTGCGCGAGCTGGTGATCGCCGAGCATCGTGCCGGGCAGCTCGTACGGGCGCTGCGGGTGGGGACGGGAGAGCGTCATGGCCATGTCCAGGTAGTTGACGCGCGCCTCGAAGGCGGCGGCGAAGATGGGCTCGTTGAAGCGCGGATCGCACGCGTTCAGCACGGCGTCGGGGCGCACGCGCGCGATCAGCGCTTGCAGGTCGGCTTGGCTCGAGGCATCCACGCGCTCGGCGCCAAAGCGGCTCGGTTCGCCGAACGCGGCCACGACCGAGCGCACGCGCTCGGGCGCGATATCGGCCAGCACGACGCGCTCAAAGGCGGGGCGGCGCTGGGCGATGGCTGCGAACGCGGCTCCGACCCCGCCGGCTCCGACGACGAGAATCCTCACGAGCGCCAGTCTTACGCAAATCTCCTGGCTCCAGTGTCGTAACGCCGCGGCACCCGTGCGCCGAAATGTCGCAGGGCGCCTCCCGTATGCTGCCCCGATCGCCGCCGCCCCCGAACATGAGGAGACCGTGAACCCGGGAGCGCCCAGCCGCGCGCGAGCGCCGCTGGATCTGGGCGCGGAGCACGCCGCCGGCGGACGCAACGGCGCCGGCGCGTTGGGCCCGCGGCGCAAGCCGGCGCGCACCCTCTGGGGCACAGGCGGCGCGCGCTGGGCGCTTGGGCCTTCCCCGGCGATAACGCGCCGCGAGGTGCTGCTGAGCGTGCTCGCCGGCGTCGTCCTGGCGGTGGTCACGACATGGCCGCTGGTGCTGCACATGGGCACCCGTATCGCGCCCGACCTCGGCGACCCGGTGCGCAGCGCCTGGCAGGTGGCGTGGGTGGGCCACGCGATGCTGCACCAGCCGCTTCACATCTTTAACGCAAACGTCTTCTATCCCCATCCGCTCAGCCTCGCCTTCTCGGACTCGCTGCTCGGCTACGGCCCGGCGGCATTCTTCGGGTCGGGCACGGTTGCGGCGCTCGTCCGCTACAACCTGCTGTTCCTGTTCGCCTGGACGCTGTGCTTCCCGGCGGCCTACCTGCTCGCGCGCGAGCTCGGCCTGGGCCGGCTCGGCGCGGCGGCGGCGGGGGCGGCGTTCGCCTACGCCCCCTACCGCGTCACCGAGGCGGGACATTTGCACGTGATCAGCTCCGGCGGCATCGCGCTGGCGCTGTTCCTGCTGCTGCGCGGCTACCGGCGCGCGTCGGCAGGCGAGCGCGGCGCGAGCGCGCTCGTGCTCGCGGGCTGGCTCGTGTCGGCCTGGCAGATCAGCCTCGGCTTCACGCTCGGCCTGCAGTACAGCTACCTGCTCGCCCTGCTCGGGCTGGGCGCCACGGCCTACTGGTGGCGAGCCGGGCGCCCGTCGTTGCCGCCGCGCACGGTCGCGATCACGTGCCTGGGCGTCGCGATCGTCGGCGGGGTCGCGACCTTCCAGGCGCGCCCTTATTTGAAAGTGGCCCACGACTACCCGACCGCGAAGCGCACGATCAAGGAAGTCAAAAACTACTCCGCGGGCCCCGCCGCGTGGCTTGCCGCCTCCTCGGAGAACCGCGTCTGGGGCTCGGCGACGGCCGGCATGCGCGACCACATCCACTCCAAGAACGAGAGCGTGCTGTTCCCCGGCGGCGGCATCCTGCTGCTGGCGGCGATCGGGCTCGCGGTGCCGCTGTTCACGCGCCGGCTGCGCCTCGGCCTGCTGGCCGGGATCGTCGTCTGCTCGGTGCTCGCGCTGGGGCTCGGCCTGACCGGAGCCGGATACCCCTACAGGCTGCTCTACGACCACGCCCCCGGGTGGGACGGCGTGCGCGTGCCGGGCAGGGTATTCACGACCGCGACGCTGCTCTACGCGCTGCTGGCCGGGGCAGGTGCGCAGGCGCTGGCCGCCCGCGTGGGTGTATGGGGAGAGCGCCGCTCGCTCCGCCTGTGCCCCAGAGGGTGCGGCGGCGCGATCGTGTCGGGAGTGGTGCTCGTGCTCGCCGTGGTCGGTGAAGGCGCGGGCCACCTCGGCCATCCCGTCGTGCCGCAGCCCGCGCGGGCCGAGGTGGGCCTGCCGGGACCGCTCATGGACCTCCCCACCGACGGCCCGGCAGACCGCGTGTGGCAGTACTACTCGACGAACGGCTTCTACGAGATCCCCGTCGGGAACAGCACCTTCGACATTCCCGCCGTCGATGACCTGCGCGGCGGCATGAACCGGTTCCCAGACCTGGCCAGCGTGGAGAAGCTGCGCTACTACGGCATCCGCACGGTGGTACTGCACCTGAAGATGCCCAAGCTGCCGGGCATCGTCGGCTATGCATTTGCCGAGCCGCCCAACGCGGCCGCCGCCGCGGCCAAGCCGATCGCGGGCCTGGGGGTGACGCGCGAGCGCACCGGCTCGCTCGTCATCTACCGCATCGGCCCTGGCCCTAAGGCGCTGCACCCGAAACCGTGATGGACGAGGGGGGCACGCAGGCGGCGAGCGCGACGCTCGCCCGCGCGACCGAGGAGGCGCGCACCACCTCCCCTCCACGGCGCGACCCACTCAGATCGCGCAAGCGCCTGGCGCTTGCAGCGATCCTTCTCGTCGGCCTCTCCTACGGGACGCTCATCCAGAGCTTTTCCTGGAACCAGACATCGCACTTCGACCTCATCCGCGCGCTCGACAAAGACCGCACGACGATCGACGCCTACCAGGCAAACACCGGTGACAAGGTCCTCTATAGGGGCCACTACTACTCCGCGCGCGCGCCTGGCGTGGCGCTGTTCGCGCTGCCCTTCTACGACACGCTGAACCTGCTCGGGGCGGACTCCTGGGCGCGCAGCTCGAGCGCGCAGCGAAGCGACGACGAGATGATCTACTTCATCGGCCTGTGGGCAAACGTGCTGCCGGGGCTGGTGCTGCTGCTGCTCTGCTGGCGCGTGGCCGAGCGCGTGGAGCCGGGGTTCGGCGTGGCCGCGGCCGTGACGCTGGGGCTGGGCACGATGGTGCTGCCGCTCTCGACGCTGCTGTTCTCGCACGTGTTCGCCGCCTGCCTGGGCTTCGTCGCCTTCGCGCTGATGCTGCGCGAGCGAGACGGGCCGCCGAGGCCGTTGCTGCTGCTCTTGGCCGGCGTCGCGATGGGCTATGCCGTCGCCTCCGAGTACCCGCTGTTCTTCGCCGGCGCCGTGCTCGGGCTGTACCTGCTCTCGCGCCGCGACTCGCTCAACCTGCGCGGCGTGGCGACGCGCGCCGGCGCGTACATCGCCGGGGCGCTCGTGGGGATCGTGCCGCTGCTGCTCTACAACCACTACGCCTTCCACTCATGGACGCACCTCGCATATGCCGACGTTCCGCGTCAGCACAAAGGCTTCTTCGGGATCGAGGCGCCGAGCCTGAAGGTGCTGGGCACATTGCTCTTCGACTCGCGCGGGCTCTTGACGCTCTCGCCGGTGCTGTTGATGTCGGCCTACGGGCTCGCGCTGCTGTACCGGCGCGGGCGCCGCGCGGAGGCGCTTTCGATCGCCGCCATCTGCGCGTGCTACCTGGGCTACAACTCCGGCTACTACCTGCCGTTCGGGGGCGGCTTCATGGGTCCGCGCTTCCTGACGACCGTGCTCCCGTTCCTGTCGCTGCCGCTCGCGCTCGCGTTCAAGCGCCTGCCCGCGCCGACGGTGGCGCTGGCGGCGGTGTCGGTCGCCACCACGGTCATCGCCACGATCACGCACCCGCTGGTCGGCTACGAGAACGAGACCGTCATCTGGGGGCGCCTCCTGCGCCATGGGTCCTTCCAGCCCACGATCGCATCCGCCTTCGGCCTTGGTCGCGGCTGGGGGGCGATCTGGCCGTTCCTGCTCGTGGCGGGCGCCGGCGCGCTGCTGGCTTGGCGCGCGAGCCCGCCGCCGCAGCTGAGAGCGCGCGCGGTTCTAGTCGCGGTGCTGGCGGTCGCCGCCTGGGCGCTGTTCGCCGCGCTGGCCCCCACGCTGCTCGGCATCGACCACCGTGGCCTCCAGAGCATCGTCGGCGCCGGCGACCACACGGCGCTGTGCCTCAGCTGCCACAGCGGCGTCACCTACCCGCTGAAGGCGCTCGCTCCGATCGCCGCGATCGCGGGCCTGGTCGCGCTCGCCGCAGCCTGGCTCTCACGCGCCGCGCCCGACCTGCGCCTGCGCGGCGGGCGCCTCAGTGGGGGCTGACGCGCAGGCTGGCTCAGTGGTGGCTTACGCTAGTGGTGGCTGACGCGCAGGCTGCACTTGTGCGCGTTCAGGTGGCGGCATACGACCACGTAGCCCGCGCGTGGGCGGTGGTGGTTGTCGGTGAGGCCTGCGTCGAAGCGGCTTGAAGAGCTGCCGCCCGTCCAGTTGTAGATGTACACGCGCTTGATCCGCGATGACTGCGAGGCGGCGAGCCCGAAGGTGTACTTGATCACGCTCGCCGCGCGGGTCAGGCCGAAGCCGCCGCTGAAGGGGAAGGCGCCGCCGAACTTCACGATCCCGCCCGTCTCCGTTAGCCAGATCTGGCCTCCCATGGTGCGTGAAAGCTGGCGCGTGCGCCAGCTTTCACGGCGGTTGACGTCCGAGTAGTCGTGCAGGCCCCAGATCCTCGGCATGACCGTCTGCAGGTGCCCGATCTCGCTCTTGAATTCCTTGATGTAGTTCAGCGTGCGCCCGATTTTTTCCTGGTCGAGCACGTCCAGCCCGACGGCCGTGCAGCCCTTGCACACGCGGATCAGCGCCTGGTAGTACTGCGCGGCGGCTTTCGGCGAGGGACTCGAGAAGAGTCCTGGGACGTTGCCGCGGTTGGCCTCGTCCCAGGACTGATACTGGCGCACGTTGGGGAAGCGCTTGACGAATTTCTGAACGTAGTGTTTGTAGAGGGCATAGCTCGGCAGCACCGTGGGGGTGTGCTGCGAGTGGTAGAAGGCGACCAGGATCTTCACGTGCGCTTCTTCGGCCGCGGTGATCCAGGCTGTCGCTTTGCGCAACGAGTCGGGATGGGCGACCGCGTCGTACGGCGCGATGTAGCGGGCGATGCGCGTGTGCAGCTGCTGCCACAGCGGATCGTTGAACATCTCCGCCTGCTCATCGCCCAAGCCGGTCATGTACGGCGCCGTGGCCGCGTGGGCGCGCGCGTGGGCGCCGCGCGCGCCCTTATTTCCGCTCGCCAGCCCCGCGCCGGGCAGCGTGGCGGGTAGCGCAAGCGAAAGCGCAAGCGCAGCGGTCAGGGTTGCGGGTACTCGCGTTGCTGTGGCCATGTACTTGCTCGGGCGCCGTGGGGAAATTGCTCGCGCGCCGAGGCGTCCGCCCATAGTAGAAGTTCCGCAGGGCGTCCACGCCACCTTCTG
Source organism: Actinomycetota bacterium (assembly GCA_005884115.1). Taxonomy (GTDB): domain Bacteria; phylum Actinomycetota; class Thermoleophilia; order Solirubrobacterales; family Solirubrobacteraceae; genus Palsa-744. Next base: position 457,962 of record VAXW01000005.1, on the reverse strand, counting down.
CGCAGCGTGCAAGCAAGCCTGCATGCAAGCGCGCCAGGTTGTGAAAACCAAGCACGCTGGCTAGCTTGGCCGCTCCATGGCGCCTTCGCCCCCATATCGGCCGCGGTCGCGCCAGCCACGGCTGGTCCGGCTGCAGGGCGCTGCGGCCCGGCGCGCTCATCGCCTGTGCCCCAGAGGGTGCCGGCCGCGCATCCTGGCGCTCGGCGCCCTGCTCGCCGCCGCGCTCACCGCCACCGTGCCCGGGGGCGTGGCCTCCGGCTCGCTTGAAGGGCGCATCGCCTCGGCGCGGGCGCGCGAAGGCCAGCTGAGCGCGGGCATCGCCGCCGACAGCCGCCAGATCCACGGCTTCGGCGGCCGTATCGAGGACCTGCGCGCGCGCTTGCACGCGCTCGAACTGAGCCTTGGCGTCGAGCGCGCGTTCCTTGACAGCGTGCGCGCCCAGCTCGCATCCGCGCGCGAACGGCTCGCCTCGCTGAAGGTGACGCTAGCGCGCGACCGCCAGGTGCTGATCGCCCAGGTCGTGGCCGCTTACGAGTCGCCTCCTCCCGACATCGCCACCGTGATCCTCGAGGCTCACGGCTTCGCCGACCTCATCGAGCGCGTCGATGAGGAGCGCGCGATCGCGCGCGAGAACGCCGCAGCCACTGTCCGCGTCGGCGAAGCGCGCGCGGCGGTCGGCGTGCAGGCCGCCAAGCTCGCCACGCTCGAGGCCTCGCAGGCGCGCGAGACCGAGGCGGTGCTCGTGCAGCGCAACGAGGTCGCGCAGCTTCACCTCGCGCTCGTCGAGCGACAGCTGCAGTTCACCCGCGCTCGCGACCACAAGAGCGCCGAGCTATCCGGCCTGCGCGCGCACGCGCGCTCGCTCGAACGAAAGCTGTTCGCGCTGCGCGCGCGCGAACTGGCCGCGGCCGGCAACGGCCTCGCCTACACGGGTCCCGTCGGCGCTTACTCGACCACGCCCGAAGGCGCCTACGGGTTCTTCCCCGCTCCCGGCACCAACTACAGCGTCGGCGTCGAGCCCACGCTTGCCGCGCGCCTGAACACGCTGGGCAGGGCGCTTCACCTGCACCTGATCGGCATCTCCGGCTACCGCTCGCCGCAGCACTCCGTCGAGGTGGGCGGCTACGCCAACGACCCGCACACGCGCGGCGAAGCCTCTGACACGCCCGGCGTCGAGGGCGTGCCCGAGGCGACGCTCGCGCGCTTCGGGCTCACGCGCCCCTTCCCCGGCGCCGCCGAGGCCGACCACATTCAGCTGCTCTAGCGGGCAGGGGTCCGCCCGCTTGCTGAGCGCCGGCCACGCGCGGGCCGGTCCCGTCGCGAGGGCGGCGGGCGGCTCCGCTACTCGAGCGCGCGGCTGCTGGTGGCGCGTGCGCGGAATGCCTTTGGCGTCCTCGCCGGCTGCTGCCCGCGACGCGGGCTCGGCGAAACGGCTAGCCGAACTTCCGCTGCCACACCCGGTGTAGCCTCCCTTCTAGCTGCGAAACGCGCGCAAGGGAGAGACGATGCCGCTCTATCTATCGAGGTTCAGCTACACGCCCGAGACCTGGGCACGGCTGATCAGCAACCCGGAGGATCGCCGACAGGCCGCTCAGTCATACATCGAGTCGGTTGGAGGGAAGCTGCATGGGTTCTGGTACGCATTCGGCACACACGACGGCTACAACCTCTGGGAGGCGCCCGACAACGTGTCCATGGCCGCGGTTGCGCTGGCGATTGGCGGCGGCGGCGCCCTCAGCTCGCTGGAAACGACGGTTCTGTTGACGGTCGAGGAAACGATGGATGCCCTGCGCAGGGCCGCGCAAGTCGGGTATCGAGTGCCCGGTACATAGCGGCTCGCGCCTAGTCGCGTTCCGCTACTTCTCGGCGCCGGCGGCCGTGGCCCGTAGCTGGGCCGGCGCCCCATGAGGAGCCAGCGCCTGCGGCAGCTGGACTGTGCCGTCCTCTTGCTGGCCGTTCTCCAGCAGCGCGATCAGCGTGCGCCCCACCGCGACGGCGGTGCCGTTGAGCGTGTGCAGCGAACGGGTGCCGCGCTCGGAGCGCATGCGGATGTTCAGGCGCCGCGCCTGGTAGTCGGTCGTGTCCGAGCAGGAGGTGAGCTCTCGGTATCGCCCCTGGCTCGGGATCCACGCCTCGCAGTCGTACTTCTTGGCCGCCGAGCTCCCCAGCTCGCCGACCGCGATGTTGACCACCCGGTAGGGAAGGCCCAGCTCCTGCAGGATCTCCTCCTCGATCGCGAGGATCCGCTCGTGCTCGGCGGGCGAGTCCTCGGGCGCCACGAAGCTGAACATCTCGACCTTGTCGAACTGGTGCACGCGGAAGATCCCGCGCGTGTCCTTGCCGGCCGCGCCCGCCTCGCGGCGGAAGCACGGCGAGAAGCCCGCGTAGCGCAGCGGCAGCAGCCCGGCGGGCACGATCTCGTCGTCGTGCAGCGACGCCAGCGCCACCTCCGAGGTGCCGATCAGGTAGAGGTCGTCCTCGCTGAGGCTGTAGATCTGCTGCTCGGTGTCGGGCAGGAAGCCGGTCCCGTACAGCGCGCGCTCGCGCGCGAGGGCGGGCGGGATCACGGGCTCGAAGCCAAGCGTGCGCAGCTTGGCCAGCGCCCAAGCCACGAGCGCGAGCTCCACGGTCACGAGGTCGCCTTTCAGGTAGGCGAAGCGCGAGCCCGACAGCTTTGCCGCGCGCTCGGTGTCGATCATCGCCCCCGCCAGCTGCAGATGATCGCGCGGCTCGAATCCCAACTTGGGGATCTCGCCGACCTCTCGCACGACCTCGTCCTCGGGCCCTTCGGCGGCGCTCGCATGCGGCGTGTTGGGCAGCGCCGCGAGCGCCTGCTGGCGCTCCTCCTGAGCGACGCGCGCGCGCTCCGTCAGCTCCTTGACCTGCGCGCTCATGTGCCTCATCTGCTCCTGGTGCTCCTGCACGTCCTCGCTCCGCTTGCGCGCCTGCGCGAGCTGCTCGGACTGCTCGCGCTGCTGCGCACGCAGACCCTCCGCCGAGGCGGTCGCCGCGCGCCACTGCTCGTCCTTGGCGAGCACCTCATCGAGCTGCTCGCCCAGCGCGGGGTCGCGGCGGGCGAGCGCCGCGCGGACGCTCTCGGGGTCCTCACGGATGCGCTTGATGTCAAGCATCGGCCGCCGGCGGCGGGCCTATTTCGTCGGCAGCGTGATGGGCACGCTGGTGACGTGCTGCGCCTGACGCCCCGAGTACGTGGCGAGGAATGCCGCGACGGCGCGCGCGTCGTCGCCGAGCACGACGTTCTCCGGCATGATCGCGCCCGAGAAGCCGCCGTTGCGGATCGCGTAGAGCACCTGTTCGACGTTCTCCTTGCGGATGTTGAAGTTCGGCCCCGCGGTGCGCACGCGGTTCTTGATGCTCGTCGCCGAGCCCTGCGCGCCGACGACCGAGAGCGTGTGACAGCCCGAGCAGTGGTCGCGGAAGAGGACCGCGCCCCTGTGGTAGGGGCTCGACTTGGCGACTTTCAGGCCCTGCGACCCGCAGCCGCCCGCAAGCGCGGCCGACGCGAGCAGAGCCGCAGCGGTGGCGGCGGTCTTTGTGTGGGCCCGCATGCGCCGCGGAATATATAGAGACGGCTAGATCGCCGAAGCGATCGTCAGAACCCGTGCGCCGTGCTTGCCGCCCGCAGCACGAGGAACACCACCACGGCGGCCGACGCCGCCATCACCCCGATCTCGCGCCGCACGATCTCGGCGACGACCCTGCGCTGCTCGGCCTCGGGCAGGGCGCCCACGGCCTCCGCGCCCGGCAGCCTGCGCCGGTCGAGGATCGCCTGCGCGGAGACCGCGCGCAGCTGCTCGGCGAAGAACGCCACCGCTACGGGCAGCAGCGCATACAGATAGAAGAGGCCGTCGTTGGAGTCCTTGCCCGCGACCGCGAGCGACCCCACGAGCAGCACGAGCGCGAGCACCGAACCCTGGCCCATGCGCAGCAGCAGCCAGAACCACCTCGCGCCGCGCTCGCTGGCCTCGCCCCAGTACCACAACCAGCCGCCGAGCAGCGCCGGCGGCGCGTTGAGCGCGGCTGCCGCGAGCGCGCCTGCGACGACGGGTTCGGTCACGACGGCGACGCCAAAAGCCGCGTTCGCCGCGCGCCGATCGAGCCGATTGCCACTATGTAACACATTGACACAAGCGGTGATATAACAGCGACCGGTGCTCCGCAGCTATCTCCCGGCGATCGTCCTTTTGATTCTCGGAGGGGCCGTGGGCGGGGCCTTCGCGGCGCTCAATTCGTTCATCGGACCGCGTCGCAGCGCGCCGCACAAGCAGGACCCCTACGAGTGCGGCCTGCCCTCGGATGTGCGCAAGGGCATGCGCTTCGGGATCAGCTTCTACCTGATCGCGATGCTGTTCATCCTGTTCGACCTCGAGGTCGCCTTCCTGTACCCGATCGCGATCGAGTTGCGCGCGTTCGGCACCTTCGCCCTGATCGAGACGATCGTCTTCATCGTGCTCCTGCTCGTCGCCCTCGTGTACGTCTGGAGAGTGGGGGCGCTCGAGTGGAAGTAAGACGCGAGCTCCTCGGTTCCCCAGCGCGAGGCGCCTCGGCGTCCCCCACGGCGGGCGCCGAGCACGGTGCCCTGCGCGTGCGCGAGCTCAACGCAAGCCAGCTGCTGCGCGTCTCGGACCTGGAAGGCGCCAACCCGCCGACGGCGCTCGAGGGCACCGACCTCGAGCGCCACGTTCGCGACCGCGTGCTGACGACGACCCTCGACAGGGCCGTCGCGTGGGCGCGCTCGAACTCCTTCTTCCCGCTCGCCTTCGGGCTGGCCTGCTGCGCGATGGAGCAGTTCCAGACCGCCGGGCCGCGTATGGACATCGCGCGCTTCGGGTACGAGGCCTTCCGAGCCTCCCCGCGACAGGCCGACCTCATCATCCTCGCGGGTCGCGTCTCGATCAAGATGGCGCCCATCATCCGCAGGCTCTACGACCAGATGCTCGAGCCCAAGTGGGCGATCTCGATGGGCGCCTGCTGCAGCTCGATGGGCGTCTTCAACAACTACGCGCTCGTGCCCGCCGACAAGTTCATGCCGATCGACGTGCACGTCCCGGGTTGCCCGCCGCGCCCAGAGGCGCTGATGCACGGGGTGCTCAAGCTGCGCAAGCTGGTGCAGGCGGACCCCGACCTCGGCTGGCGCGAGCGCTACGGCGCGCTCGGCACCGAGGAGAAGCCGCTCGATGCCTGACGCGCCAGGACTCGAGCTGCTCGCCAAGGAGCTCGGCGACGCGGCGCTCGAGACCGTCTACTTCCGCGGCCGCGCGACCCTGATCGTGGATCCGCGCCGGATCCGTTCGGTGCTCGCCGAGCTGCGGGCCCGCGGCTACGGGTTCCTGGCCAGCGTGCACGGCGTCGACCACTACCCCGAGGAGCCGCGCCTGGGGGTGATCTATGAGCTGCTCGACATGAGCCGCGTCGACCGCGTCACCGTCAAGGCGCGCGTCCCGCTCGAGGAACCCGTGATCGACTCGCTGACGCCCGACGCAGACGACGGTCCGGGCTGGCCGACGGCCGACCACCAGGAGCGCGAGATCTACGACATGTTCGGCGTCGTCTTTCGCGGTCACCCCGAACTGCGGCGCATCCTGATGCCCGAGGACTACGAGGGCTACCCGCAGCGGCGCGACTTCCCCGTCGGCGGAGAGCCGGTCTTCTTCACCTACAACGACCCCGCCAGGCGGGCCGCGTCGCGGTGAACGCCACGCGCCAGCCCGCCGTCACTGAGGGGGGCGCGCGGGCGCCCGGCCCCACCCTCCCCGACGGCCAGGCCGCGTCCAGCGACGGTCGCGACGGCGCGCTGCGGCAAGAACTGCTCACGCTCAACTTCGGGCCGCACCACCCTGCGACGCACGGCGTGCTGCGCCTGCTCGTGACGCTCGAAGGCGAGGTCGTGCGCGACCTCAAACCGGTGATCGGCTACGTGCACACGGGCATCGAGAAGACGGCCGAGGACAAGTCCTACTGGAAGGTGATCCCGGTCGTGGAGCGGATGGACTACCTCTCGTACTACTTCAACGCGATGGCCTTCTGCGCCGCCGTGGAGGCGCTGGTGGAGGTGGAGATCCCCAGGCGCGCGCAGTACCTGCGCGTGATCCACCTCGAGCTCAACCGCATCGCCTCGCACCTGATCTGGCTGGGAACGGGCGCGCTCGAGCTCGGCGCCGTGTCGATCTTCCTCTACTGCCTGCGCGAGCGCGAGCTGATCCTCGACCTCTTCGAGATGTCCTCGGGCCAGCGCATGCACACGCGTTACTTCCAGGTCGGGGGAGTGATCGAGGACATCCCGAGCGGTTTCGAGCGCAAGCTGCGGGAGTTCCTGGCGGTGATGCCCAAGCGGGCGGATGAGTACGGCGCGATCCTGCGCTCCAACGAGATCGTGCTGCAGCGCCTGCGCGGCACCTGCCCGCTGGACGCCGAGACGCTGCTTGGCCTCGGGGTGACCGGGCCGCTCCTGCGCGCCGCGGGCAATCCCTGGGACCTGCGCAAGGCGGCGCCCTACAGCTCCTACGAGGAGTTCGACTTCAAGATCCCGGTCGGCAGCGTCGGCGACAACTACGACCGCTTTGCGGTTCGCCTGGCCGAGATATACGAGTCGGTGCGGATCATCGAGCAGGCGATCGACGGCCTGCCCGAGGGGCAGTTCATCACCACCGACCGCAAGGTCGCGCTGCCGCCGCGGCACGAGCTCGCCACCTCGATGGAGGCCCTCATCCACCACTTCAAGCTCGTCACAGAGGGCTTCCGCGTGCCGCCGGGCGAGGTGTACGAGCCGATCGAATCTCCGCGCGGCGAGCTCGGCTGCTACGTGCGCTCGGACGGCTCCTCAAAGCCCGCCCGCGTCCACATGCGCGACCCCAGCTTCGTCAACCTGCAGGCGCTCGCGCACATGGTCAAGGGCAGTTACATCGCCGACCTGATCGCGACCGTCGCGATGCTCGACCCGATCCTCGGAGGGATCGACCGGTGAGGGGTCGATCAGGCGGCGGCGATGTCCGGGCCGATCGCGCGACGAGCCGCGGCGCTCGGAGGACCGACGCGTGAGCGGCGGCGGCGAGGGCGAGAAGCGGATGCGGGCAGGCCAGGGCGGGTGGGATCGTCCCGCCGAGCGCGAGAAGCGTGGCGCGAGCATCCCCGACCCCGCATCCACACCCGTGCCAGCCGCGTTGCGCGAGCGCATCGAGAGCGCGATGGCGCTGTATCCCGACGCCCGTTCAGCCGCAATCCCCGCGCTGCACGCAGCGCAGGAGGTGCACGGCTGGTGCTCGCCGGAGGCGATCGCGCAGGTGGCATGCGTGATGGCAGTGACGCCGGCCTACCTGGACTCGCTCGCGACCTTCTACGACATGCTCGAGACGGCGCCCGCCGGCCGCCACAGCGTGTACGTGTGCACGAACATCTCCTGCTCGCTGCGCGGCGCCGACGAGCTTCTCGCCGCGGTCGAGGAGGCAGCAGCCGCCGACCCCGACGTCAGGGTGCGCTCGTTCGAGTGCCTGGGCGCCTGCGACATCGCTCCGATGGCGTCCGTCGATGGCGTCTACGTGGGCCCGCTCACGCCGCAGGACGTGCCCGAGCTGCTCGCCGATCTTCGCGCGGGGCGGGCGATCATGCCCGAGCGCCAGCTGGCGCGGCGCCTTGTGGCCGACCAGCGCGCGAACTCGCGCGAGTTCCCGCCCCCGCCGCCCCAGGGCGAGGGCGCGCCCACATCCGCCGAGCGCGATGGCGCGCATGCATCCGAGGAGCGGCAGCCGTGAGCCAGCAGCTGCTGCTTCAGGACATCGATGAGCCCGGGCTTCACACGCTCGCGGTGTATGAACGGCGGGGCGGATATGAGGCCCTGCGCAAGGCTCTTGCGATGACGCGCCAGGAGGTGCTCTCGGAGCTCGAAGCCTCGGGCCTGCGCGGGCGCGGTGGCGCCGGCTTTCAGATGGGCAAGAAGGTCTCCTTCCTCCCCCACGGAGCAATCGAGCGCTACCTGGTGTGCAACGCCGACGAGTCCGAGCCCGGGACGTTCAAGGACCGCGAGCTCGTGCAGAAGACGCCGCACATGCTGATCGAGGGGATCGTCATCGCGGCGTACGCCGCCGAGGCGAGCCGCGCGTTCATCTACATCCGCGGCGAGTACGTGCTGCAGGCCGACGTGCTCGACAGCGCCGTGGCCGAAGCGCACGCGGCGGGATATCTGGGCGAGGACATACTCGGCTCGGGGCACTCGCTCTCGCTGGTCGTGCACCGCGGAGCAGGCGCCTACATCTGCGGCGAGGAGACCGGCCTCTTGGATTCGCTCGAAGGAAAGCGCGGCAACCCGCGGCTGAAGCCGCCCTTCCCGGCCAACCAGGGGCTCTACCAGGGGCCCACGTTGATCAACAACGTCGAGACGCTCGCAACGGTCCCCGCGATCATGCGCATGGGCGGCGCCGAGTACGCGAAGCTCGGCGTCGAGACCTCAACGGGGACCAAGGTCGTGAGCGTCTCAGGGCACGTGCAGCGGCCGGGAAACTACGAGATCGAGCTCGGCATCCCTTCGCGCGAGATCATCTACGGCCTCGCCGGCGGGCCGCCCGAAGGGCGCGCGATCAAGTGCTGGTTCCCTGGCGGATCCTCGGCGCCAGTGCTGACCGCCGAGGACCTCGACGTGCCATACGACTTCGACTCGCTCGCGCATGCGGGCTCGATGCTTGGATCGGGCGCGATCATCGTCGTGGACGACTCCACGCCGATCCTCGATGTGGCGATGAAGGTCGCCAAGTTCTACCGGCACGAGTCCTGCGGCAAGTGCACGCCATGCCGCGAGGGCACCAACTGGACCGTGACGATGCTCGAGCGGATCGACCGCGGCGAAGCCACGCCGATGGACCTCGACATCATCACCTCGGTCTGCGACCACATCATCGGCAACTGCCTGTGCGTGCTGGGCGACGCGATGGCGATGCCGATCGCCTCGATGGTCGCGAAGTTCCGCCCGGAGCTCGAGGCGCACATGCAGGCGGCGCACGAGCGGGCTCTGCCGCCCGCAGCTGCGCCGGCGGGCGGCGGAGGAGGGTTCGCCTGATGCCGCGCCCTGCGCACGAGCTGATCACGCTCACGATCGACGGCCGCGAGGTGCAGGCGCCCGAAAACTCGATGCTCGTGGACGCCGCCAAGCTCGGCGACGTCGAGATCCCAGTGTTCTGCTACGAGCCAAAGCTCGGCAACCCGGTGGGGGCGTGCCGCATGTGCCTGGTCGAGATCGAGGGCATCGGCAAGCTGCAGACCGGCTGCTCGACGCCGGTCAAGGACGGCATGGTCGTGCACACGCAGACCGAGCGCGTCAAGGAGGCGCAGCGCTCGGTCGTTGAGTTCCTGCTCATCAACCACCCGCTCGACTGCCCCGTGTGCGACAAGGGCGGCGAGTGCCCGCTGCAGGACATCAGCTTCGGCTGGGGCTCCGGCCTCTCGCGCTTCGTGGAGCCAAAGCGCCACTTCGTCAAGCCGCTCGAGCTCTCTCCCCTGATCGCCATCGACCGCGAGCGCTGCATCCTCTGCTACCGCTGTGTGCGCTTCTCGCAGGAGATCTCCGAGGACTACCAGCTCGTGCTGCTCGATCGCGGCGCGGACTCCTACGTCTCGACTTTCGACGGGCACCCCTACGAAGCGCCGTTCAGCGGCAACATCATCGAGCTGTGCCCCGTCGGCGCGCTCACCTCGCAGGACTACCGCTTTCGAGCGCGTCCCTGGGAGGTGGAGAACGCGGGCTCTGTGTGCACGCTCTGCCCAGCCCAGTGCAACGTGACCCTCACCGTCCGCGACGAGCGCGTGCTGAGGGTGCTCGCGCGCGAGCACCCCGAGGTGGACGACGGCTGGCTGTGCGACGCCGGGCGCTTCGCCTACCCTCCGCATCCTCCCGCGGCTGAGATCAACGGCGGGCAGGCGCTGACGCTCGGTGCGCGGGTCGCCGCCCCGCTCGTGCGCGACGGCGGAACGCTGCGTCCTGTCTCCTGGGCGCGCGCCCTGCAGGAGGCCGCAGCCGGGCTCGCGCGCGCGGGAGCGCGCAGCGGGGCGGTCGCCGGCGGCGCGGCGAGCAACGAGGAGGGCTACCTGCTTACGAGGCTGATGCGCGACGCGCTCGGCTCGCCGCACCTGGACTCGCGGGCGACGGGCGCGCTGCCGCTCGAGCTGATGCGCGCTCTCTGCGACCCGCGCCTGCAGGCTCGGGTTTCGGATCTCGAGTTCGCGCACGCGGTCCTGCTGCTCGACATCGAGCCCGTACGCGACGCGCCGATCCTCGACCTCAGGCTGCGCAAGGGCGAGCGACGCCACGGCGTGAAGCTGATCCGCTCGGCCGGCGCCGATCCCGCCCAGCTGCGCGCCGCCGCCCGAGAGCTCTCGGCGGCCGGCAAGGAGGTCGTCGTCCTGTGGAGCGAGCGTTTCGCCGCCGGTCCTGAGGGTGAAGCGCGCGCACGGGCCCTGCTCGAGCTCGCCGAGGAGCTCTCGTTCGGCGAGACCGACGGCGCGGGGCTGCTTGAAATTCCGGCGTGGGCAAACGGGCGCGGCCTGCGTGAGGCCGGCGTGCTGCCCAGCGCCGGCCCCGGTCTCACGCCGCCGCCCGCGGGCGGGCTGGACGCGCGCGGCATCGCCGATGCCCTCGTGCGGCGCGAGCTGAGCGCCCTGTACCTGCTGCGCTGCGACCCGCTCGACCCGAAAGATCCGCTTGCCGCGGGCGCGCCCGCAGCGAACGGGGCGGAAGCGGTCTCGCCGGCACAGGCGAGCGAAGCCTGGACTCGGGCGCTCGATCACGCGAGCACGGTCGTGGCGCACGCCTCCCACCTGACAGCGGGCGTGCTCGAGCACGCAAGCGTCGTCTTCCCGGCCGAGTCCTACGCGCAAAAGGAGGGCACGGTCACGCACCCCGACGGGCGCCTGCAGCGCGTGCGCCAAGCAGTCGCCCACCCTGCGCTGGTGCGCCCCGAGTGGCTGCTGATCGCCGAGCTCTGCTCGCGCCTCGGCCTGGAGCTCGAGCTGCACAGCGCTGAGGCGGTCTCGCGGGCGCTGTTCGACGCCGTCCCCTTCTACGCCGGCATGAGCCTCGAGGAGATCGGCGGCCGCGGAGTGCGCTGGCAGGAGCGCCCGCAGGCGGCGGCGTTCGGTCGCGCCGAGGAGCTGCCGGGATGAGCATGGGGCTGCCCGCAGTCGTTGGCTACTACGAGCCGTGGTGGATCCAGATCATCAAGGCGATCGTGATCTTCGCCGTGGGCCTGCAGCTGGTGCCGCTCGTGCTGATCGCCGAGCGCAAGCTGCTGGGACGCTTTCAGGCGCGTTACGGACCCAACCGCGTCGGCCCCTACGGGTTCCTGCAGCCGCTCGCGGACATCCTCAAGCTGCTGACGAAGGAGCAGTTCCGCCCGACCACCTCGGTGGGCTTGCTCTATGCGCTGGCTCCGATCATCTCGATCCTCACCGCAGTCGCTGCATTCGGGCTGATCCCCTTCGGCGACACGCAGGACATCTTCGGCACGAAGGTCGGCCTGTACGGAGTCGACCTCTCCATCGGACCGCTGTACCTGTTCGCGTTCGGCGCGATCGCCTTCTACGGGATCATGCTCGGAGGCTGGTCCTCGGGCTCGAAGTACTCGTTCCTCGGCGCGATGCGCGGCGCCGCCCAGCTCATCTCATACGAGGTCTCACAGGGACTCGCGCTCGTGGGCGTTGTCATCTCCGCGCAGACGCTGTCGCTGACGGGCATCGTCCACGCGCAGGCCGGCATGTGGTACGTGGTGCCGCAGCTGGCCGGCTTTCTGATCTTCCTCGTCGCGGGCTTCGCCGAGACGAACCGCGCGCCGTTCGACCTCACGGAGGCCGACGCCGAGCTCGTGGGCGGCTACAACACCGAGTACGGCGGTGGACGCTTCGCCTCCTACTACTTCGCCGAGTACCTGAACGTCGTGGTGGTGTCGGGCATCGTCGCCACCGTCTTCCTCGGCGGCTGGCTCTTGCCCTTCGGCCTTCACCCACCCGGCTGGGTGGACCCGCTGGTTGTGCTCGCGAAGATGTCGCTCGTTACGTTCCTGTTCATCTGGGTGCGCGCCACGCTCCCGCGCCTGCGCTACGACCAGCTGATGAGCTTCGGCTGGAAGGTGCTCCTCCCGCTGGCGACCGTGAACGCCCTCGTGACCGCCATCCTCGTGGTGGCCACGCACTGAGATGTCCGCCGAGCCCTCCCCTCTGGCGGTCTCCACATGGAATCCCGGCCAGGACGTGGTCGTGGTCCAGCGCACGCCCGCTCCGGGCGCTCTTCGCGGTATCTGGCGCACGTTCGGCGAGACGGCGCGCGGCCTCTTGACGACGCTCGGCCGCTTCATCGAGCCGGCCGCCACGGTCGAGTACCCGGAGGAGAAGACGCCCGTGTACCCGCGCTTCAGGGGCCGGCACAAGCTCCATCGCTTCGAGGACTCCGGACTTGAGAAGTGCGTCGGCTGCTCGCTCTGCGCGGCCGCGTGCCCGGCCGACTGCATCCGCGTGGTCGCAGCCGAGAACACGCCCACGAACCGCGTCTCGCCCGGCGAGCGCTATGCGGCGGTGTACGAGATCAACATGTCGCGCTGCATCTTCTGCGGCTACTGCGAGATCGCGTGCCCGTTCGACGCGATCACGATGGGACACGACTACGAGCTCTCCGACTACGACCGCTCCGATCTGATCTTCACCAAGGAGATGCTGCTGGCCGAGCCGCTGGAGCGCACGCCGCTGAGAAACGAGGGCGAGTGAGATGAGGACCGCAGCTCCGCCCAACGGCGCCGGGAGGGCGCCGGAGGATCTCCTAGGTCCCGCGTGGAGGGCAGCAAGATGAGCACCGCAGCTCCGCCCAACGGCGCCGGGAGGGCGCCGGACGGTCTCACGGGCGCCGCCTGGAGGGCGGCGAGATGAGCTCAGTCCTTTTCTTCATCGCCGCGACCGGCGTGATCGCGGGCGCGATCGGCGTCGTGACCCTGCGCAGCCCGTTCTACAGCGTGCTCGCGCTGGTGGGCCACCTGATCTCGCTCGCCGTGCTCTTCCTGCTGTTGCGGGCAGAGTTCGTGGCCGCGATACAGGTCGTCGTCTACGCGGGCGCTGTGATGGTGCTGTACGTGTTCGTCGTCGCCTACGTCGGCGACAGCGGCGAGCCGATGGGCGCGCGCCTGCACGGCCCCGGCCCGCTGGGGTCTGGCCTGCGTAAGGGCGGAGCGGTGCTCGCGGGCTGCCTGTTGACGGAGCTGTTGATCGCGCTTCTCGGCACGGGCCTGAAGGCCGTCTCTGGCTACGGCGCGGGCTACGCGCCCGGGCCGCGCACGTTCGGCACGGCCGCCTACATCGGCGAGCTCTTGCTCACCCGCTTCCTGCTCGCCTTCGAGGTCGCCTCGATGCTGCTGCTCATAGCGGCGGTCGGCGGGGTCGTGCTCGCGGCTCGCGCTGGGCGTCCGCTCGCGATCGGAGAACGGCGCGCCGGCCCCGGCGAACCGGGCGAGGAGGTGGGCGCCCCGCTGGACCTTCCCCGCCCGCCTGGCACGGGCACGATGGCCGAGACCGTGGGCGGGCGCTCATGACCATCGCCTGGTATCTGGCCGTCTCGGCGATCGTGTTCACGCTCGGAGCGGTGGGCGTGATAACGCGGCGCAACCCGTTGGTCGTGCTCCTGTGCCTCGAGCTGATGCTCAACGGCGCCAACCTCGCGCTGGTCGCCTTCTCGCGCATGTGGGGCAACGGCGACGGCCAGATCCTGGCGGTGATCGTGATGACCGTCGCCGCGTGCGAGGTGTGCATCGGGCTGGGCATGATCGTCGCCATCTACCGCAGCCGGCTGCCGATCGACGTCGACGAGCTGCGAGAGCTGCAGGGCTGATGGCGACTACCACCTGGGGCTGGCTCGTGCTGGCGTTCCCGCTGCTCGGAACGCTGAGCGTCGCAGCCGGCTACCGCCGGCTTCCCGGCCGCAGCGCCGGCTGGATCGGCACGGCGAGCGTGCTCCTCGCATTCATCGCCTCGATCGGCGCGCTGCTCTCGCTGCAGGGACACGTGCCCGCGCACCGCGAGCTCGTCTCCTCGCTTTGGAATTACGCCTCCACCGTGGGCATCGACGCGCAGATGTCGATCCTCGTCGATCCGCTCTCGGTCTTCATGATCTTGGTCGTCAGCGGCGTCTCCACGCTGATCCACCTCTACTCGATCTCCTACCTGCAGGACGACCGCGGCTACGCACGCTTCTTCTCGTATCTGAACTTCTTCGTGTTCGCGATGCTGCTGCTGGTCCTCGCGGGCAACTTCCTGGTGCTGATCATCGGCTGGGCGTTCGTGGGCGCAGCCTCCTACCTCTTGATCTCGTTCTGGTATCGGCGCACGACCGCCACGCGCGCCGGGTTGAAGGCCTTCGTGATCAACGTCGTGGGCGACGTTGGCCTCGTGCTGGGGACCTACTTCATCTTCAAGCACACGGGCACGCTCGACCTGCTGCGGACCTTCCACTCGGCGGGCGCCCCGGTCGCGTTCGGCGCACACCACAACCACGGCGATCTCGTCGCCGGCTGCGTGCTCCTGCTGGTAGGCGCGTTCGCCAAGTCAGCGCAGATCCCCCTGCACGCGTGGCTGCCCGACGCGATGGAGGGCCCGACCCCGGTTAGCGCCCTGATCCACGCCGCGACGATGGTGACGGCCGGCGTCTACCTCATAGCGCGCATGCACGTGCTGTTCGAGCTCGCCCCCGCCGCCCAGGACGTCGGCGCCGTGGTCGGCGCCGCCACGCTACTGATCGCGGGCACTATCGGGCTTGCGCAGACCGACGTCAAGCGGATCATCGCCTACTCGACCATGTCTCAGATCGGCTACATGATCATGGGCGTCTCCGTCGGCGCGTACGCGGCCGGGCTCTTCCACCTCATGACGCACGCCTTCTTCAAGGCGCTTCTGTTCATGGCTGCCGGGTCGCTGATAGCGGCGATGGCGGGCGAGCAGTCACTCGATCGCATGGGCGGCTTCCGCCGCGCGCTGCCGTTCACCTATGGGTCCTTTCTGATCGGCGGCCTGGCGCTGTCGGGCATCCCCCCGTTCTCGGGCTTCTTCTCGAAGGACGAGATCCTGCTCGTCACCGGCGAGCGCGGCGGATGGCACTGGGCGCTGTACGTGATCGGCTATATGGGCGCCGCGCTGACGGCCATCTACACGTTCCGTTTGATCTTCCGCGCCTTCCACGGCGAGCCCGTGCCCGCGGCGCGCGAGCTCGAGGCGGGCACGCCACACCACGGCGCTCCGAGCAACCCCATGACCGGAGAGCCCGAGGACACGGACGTGGGCTTCCCCGGACCGACGCACACGATCGCCGAGCGCGCGCTCACGATGCGCGTCGCGATGGGCGCGCTTTCCGTGGGCGCGATCGGCGCCGGGCTGATCCAGATCCCGAAGGTCGACTTCCTCGTCACCGACTTTTTGCGACCTTCCTTCGCCGATACGTCTCTGTATGAGCCGCACACCCGCAACGGCCTGCTCGTGCTCGGCCTCGTGCTGGGCGCGGCGCTCGGCCTGGCGGGCATCGCGCTCGCGTACCGCCTGTGGGTCGTGCGGCCGGGGAGCGCCGCCGCCATCGGCGCGCGGCTGCGCCCGCTGTGGGACCTGTTCGTGCACAAGTGGTACTTCGACGAGCTGACCGACGCGCTGATCGTCAAGCCGGCGCTGCGCGCCGGGAGCTTCGCGCAGAGCACCTTCGAGCGGCTGTTCGTGGATGAGACGCTGATCGGCGGAACGACGGCGCTCGTGCGCGCGGGCTCGGCGGCGGTGCGCGCCGCGCAGACGGGCTTCGTGCGCTACTACGCGGCGCTTCTCCTGGTTGGCGTGTCGGGCGTGGGCCTCTACTTCCTGTTGCAGAGTTGAGCGAGCGAGGCTGAGCTGCCGTGGGTCCCCTTTCGATCATGCTGTGGGCGCCGGCCGCATCAGGAGCGCTTGGCGCGCTCCTCTCGCTGCTGGCGGTAGGCAGGCGCGAGGCGCGCGCGCAGGACAAGGCGCCGGACCGGGACGCCGCGCCTGGCCCCGGCGCAAGTCCTGCGGCGCGTGCTCGTGCGGTGGAGCTCAGCGTCGCGGGCGTGCTCGCCGCGCTGGGCGCACTGGTCGCGCTGGTTCTTTCGCTCGGCTACATCGCCGACTACTCCCCGGGCTCGCACGGTCTCAGCCACGTCACAGACGTGGTCTGGATCGGCGAGCTTGGAATCCACTACAAGCTCGGCATCGACGGCCTCAACGTGTTCCTCGTGGGGCTCGCCGCGCTGCTGTTCGCCGCAGCGGTGCTCGCGGCGAACCTGCGCCGCTGGGAGCGACCTCGCCTCTTCTACTTCAACCTGATGCTCGCCGAGTCGGCCGTCCTGGGCGCGCTGCTGGCCCAGGACCTGGCGCTGTTCGTCGCCTTCTTCGACCTCATGCTGATCCCCTTCTACTTCCTGATCGGGATCTGGGGCGCCGAGCCGGGACGCGTGCGGGCCACGATCAAGCTCGTCATCTACACGCTCGTGGGCTCGCTGCTGATGCTCGCGGGAGCCGTCGCCACTGGCGTGCTCGCCGCGCAGCAGGGCGGCGGCCACATCACCTTCGTGCTCTCCTCGCTTCAGGCGATGCCCTTGAGCTCGGGCTCGCAGGACTGGATCTTTCTGCTGTTCGCGGCCGCGTTCCTCGTCAAGATGCCCGCCTTCCCGCTCCACGGCTGGATGCCAGACGGCTACAGGGCGATGCCGATCGAGGTGCTGATGGCGTTCTCGGGCGTGCTCTCGAAGGTAGGTGCGTACGGCTTTCTGCGCATCGTGCTGCCGCTGTACCCGCACGCGGCCGCGCACTTTCAGACGCTCATGCTGCTGATCGCGCTGGCCTCGATCGTGTACGGGTCGGCGGTGGCGTTCACGCAGACCGACGCGCGCCTGATCGCCGGGTACTCCTCCGTGGCACAGCTGGGCTTCATCACGCTCGGCATCTTCGCGCTCGACGCGCAGGGCGCGCAGGGAGCGCTGCTGCAGATGGTCAACCACGGGCTGGTCGTGGCCCCGCTGCTGTTCATCGTCGGCGTGCTCGCGCGACGGGCGGGCGGGTCGGAGGACGTGCGCGACATGGGCGGCATCGGCTTCCGCGCTCCGCTGCTCGCGTCCATCTTCCTGATCGTCGCGCTCGCCACCCTCGCGATGCCCGGCTCGGGCAACTTCGTCGGCGAGTTCCTCATCCTGCTGGGCGTGTTCAAGGCCAAGCTCGCGATCGCGATCGTGGCCTCGGCTGGCGTGGTGATGGCCAGCGTGTACGCACTGCGGCTGCTCATCCGCGCGATGCACAACCGCGTCGGAGCGCGTGTCGACTCGCGCGAGCTCACGCTGCGGGAGGGTGCCGTGCTGGTGCCGTTCGTAGCCGTGATCCTGTTCATGGCGATCTATCCGCAGCTCGCGCTGCGCCGCAGCGAAGCCTCGGTGAAGGTGAGCGTCGCGAAGGTCGCGCCGCGACCCTCGGGCGCGGGGCTCTCGGCGAGCCTGCGGGGGGCCGAAATCAACGAACCGGGACCCAGCGAAGCCTCGCAGGGTGGGGTCATCCAGGGGGCCTCAGAATGAGCGCCGCGACGGGCGCCCTGCTGGCCAGCGTCCACCTGCGCGGCCCCCACGTCGATTTCGCCGGACTCTCGCCGCTGATCGCGCTGCTGGGAGGCGCGACGCTGGTGCTGCTCGCGGGTCTCGTGCGCTCGCGAGCGCTGCGCGCGCACGGCACGCCGATGCTCGCGCTGATCTCGCTGGGCGCCGCCGCGGGGCTCACGATCTGGCAGTGGGGAGCGAGCAAGTCGATCGTCTCTGGAGCGCTCAGGATCGATGCGCTGTCGCTGGTGCTCAACCTCGTGCTGGTGGCGGCGGGAGCGGGAACCGTGCTACTGGCGTGGCGATCGGCTGGCGCGCGCGAAGCGACAGGCGAGCTCTACGCGCTGCTGCTGACATCGCTCGGCGGCATGTCGCTGCTCGTCGCGGCGCAGAACACGGTCGCGCTGTTCGTCGGCTTGGAGCTGCTCTCGATACCCCTGTACGTGCTCTGCGCGACCGACCGCTCGAGCGTCCGCCACCGCCGCGAGCACTCGATCGAGTCGGGCCTGAAGTACCTCATCATCGGCGCTGTCGGCTCGGCGACGCTGCTGTACGGGATCGCGATGATCTACGGCGCGACCGGCGCCACCGACTTCAGCGCGATCGCGGCCGCCCTCTCCTCGGGCAGCCTCGCCAGCGATCCGCTGACGCTCACGGGGATCGCGCTCTGCGCCGCGGGCCTCGCCTTCAAGGCATCGGTGGCGCCTTTTCACCAGTGGACCCCCGACGTCTACGAGGGTGCGCCAACGCCGGTGACAGCGTTCATGGCGGTCGCCACGAAGGTGGCCGCGCTGGGCGTGCTGCTGCGCTTCTTCGACGTCGCGCTGATCGAAGCCCAGCCGAGCTGGGGGCCGGCGCTGGCGGCGCTGGCCACGATCACGATCGTGGTCGGCAACGTGGGCGCACTTGGCCAGTCCTCGATGAAGCGCATGCTCGCCTACTCCTCGGTCGCGCAGGCCGGCTACATGCTCGCGGGCGTCGTCGTGGCGAGCCAGCTGGGCGCGCGCGCGACCGTCTTCTACCTGGCGGCATACATGTTCATGAACATGGCCGCGTTTGCCGTGGTGCTCGTACGCGAGCGCGAGAGCGATCTCGGCGACTCGCTGCAGGCGCTCGCCGGCCTCGGGCGTCAGCGACCGCTGCTCGCGGGCTCGATGACGGTCTCGATGCTTGCGCTCGCGGGCATTCCCGCGACGGTCGGCTTCGCCGGCAAGTTCTATCTGATCGATGCCGCCGTCTCGGGCGGCTACACCTGGCTCGGCGTGGTGATCGTGGTCGGCTCGATGATCTCGCTCGGTTACTACCTGCCCGTGGTGGCGCAGATGTGGATGCGCGCGCCAGCCGCCGCGGCGGCCCGCACCGAGGGGCTGCCGGCGCTCGCCGGAGGCTCCTCGGAGCTCGCGGACGCCGGCCCCCCAGCGCAGGGCGCTGAGGGGCCGCCCACGCCGGAGGTGGCGCTCGTGGCGCTGCTCGCGGCGGCCGGCGCGGTCTTCTTCGGGGTCATCCCGCAGCCGCTGTTCGATCTCGTCCACGGCGTCGGCGGGGCGCTCGGCGGGCTGTTCTAGCCGCCCGAGCCCGCGCGCGCCTGGTACAGCGGCTTGAGCTTCATCGAGAAGGCGCCCTATACGCGACCCGACGCGCGCGCGGCCTCTTCGGCTTCGCTCAGCTGGCGCTCGACGAGATCCAGCCCCGCCTCCCAGAAGCCGGGATCGGCGAGGTCGATGCCGACCAACTCCACGAGCTCCTCCGGGCTGCGCGACCCGCCTGCCGCGAGCATCTCGAGGTAGCGCGGCACGAGCTCGGGGCCGGTCTGCTCGTAGCGCTCGTAGACCGAGAGCGCGAGCAGCTGGCCGTAGGCATACGCGTACACATAGCCTGGGCTGCCGATGAAGTGCGGGATGTAGGACCACCACGAGCGGTATCCGTCGGTCAACTCGACCGAGTCGCCGAGCATCTCCGACTGGCTCTCGGCCCACAGCTCGCCGAAGCGCTCGACGGACAGCTCGCCCTGCTCGCGACGGGTTGTGTGGACGAGGTCCTCGAAGCGGTTCATCGCCACCTGGCGGAACACCGTCGCGATCGTGTCCTCGAGGTTCTCGGCGAGCAGCGCCAGTCGCGAGGACGGCTCGGTGTCCTCTGCCAGCAGCCGCCCGAAGACGACCGTCTCGCCGAAGACCGACGCCGTCTCCGCGAGCGTGAGCGGAGTCGAGTGGTGGAAGATGCCCTGGCGGGCCGCGAGCGCGAAGTGAACGCCGTGGCCAAGCTCGTGCGCAAGCGTCAGCACGTCACGGCGACGCGAGGTGTAGTTGAGCAGCACGTACGGCGCCGCCGAGGGCACGGCGGGCGCGCAGAATGCGCCCCCGCGCTTGGCCGGACGCACGGGCGCGTCGATGCGCCGCTCGCTGAAGAAGCGCTCCGCAAGCTCGCCGAGCTCGGGCGAGAAGGAGGCGTAGCACTCGAGCACGATCTGCTTGGCGCGCGCGAAGGCGAAGGTGCCCACGTCCTCGCTGACAGCCGCCATGCGGTCGTAGTCGGCTAGGCGGTAGATGCCGAGCAGCTGCGCCTTCAGTCGATACCAGCGGCGCGGGATCTCCTGCCGGGCGCGCACCGCCTCGATCAGCGCGCGCACGGACTCATCGCTTGCCTCGTTGGCGAGGTTGCGCGCCGCCAGCCAGTGCGCGTAGCTGCGCAAGCGGTCGTCGATCGCCTTGTCCGCGAGCAGCGTGTTAAAGAGGAAGGCGCGCGTGCGCAGGCCGGGAGCAAGCGCCGCGGTCACGGCTTGGGCGGTCGCCTGCCTGACCTCGCGATCGGGCGAGATGAGCTGGCTCAGAGCGACATCGAGCGCGAACCTGCGCGTGCGATCGGCGCCGTCGCCTCTGTCCTCGTCGGCGCGCTGGCCGCTACCCGCTGCCTCGGAGGCGAGCGCAGGGCCCTCGCCCGCAGCCCCGTTCCCGGCGGCCGCAGCCTGCGCCGAGGACAGCTCCACCTCGATCGCCGAGGTCAGCTCCTCGAACAGGCGCGACCAGGCGCTCGCGCCGGTGAGCGCCTTCTCCGCGAGGATCTTCTCCTCCGGCTCCGAGAGCAGGTGGTCTCGGTAGCGGCGCACGTTGTGCAGGTGGTGGCTGCAGAAATCCAGCCCGTCGGCCGCGAGCAGCCCGTCCACGCGGTCCTGCTCGAGCGCGGCCCATTCGAGCTCGAAGAAGAGCAGCGTCGTCTCTATCGCCGTGCCGCGCTCCTGCGCAAGCTGCAGCAGCGCCCCGTTCTCTGGATCGGCGGTGTCGGTGGAGAAGCGCAGCGCGGCGTATGTGCCCGCGCGCCCCACCAGCTCGTGGATCGCCGCGAGCTCCTCCATCGCCTGCCTCAATCCGTCGGAGTCGAGCTCGCCGAGCTCGCCGGCATAGCGCTGCGCGAACGCCTGCGCGCGCGTCAGCGCGTCCGCCAACCGCCGCTCGACGCCGTCGCGGCCCTCCCCCTCGAGCAGCGGCTCGAGGTCCCACGCGGTCCGCTCGAGCTCTGGATCGGTCGCGTCGGGCGAGGCGTGCGTGGCCATCGTCCGGCAGCTTAGAGGCTGTCCGCGAGAAGCCCTAGGATCGTGCGCCCGGTGCACGAGACCACGCCCCAGGTGTTCCTGATCGCACGACCCTCGATCGACTTAGAGGGTATGCGCTCCTACCTGCGGGCGGTCGGGGGCGAGAGCTGGCTCGAGTCACGGCTTGGCGAGAGCGAAGGAGCAGGCGAGCCGGCTGCCGGGGGAGCTGAGGCACCCGGCGCGGGTGCCGCGAGCTCGATCAACGCCGGCGAGCTGCTTGTCGAGTTCGGTGGGCGCGCGTGCTACCGCAGCTGGGAGCCCGGCCTGAACCCCAACGTCACCAAGATCCGAACGGACCAGCGCGAGTACTTCGCCAACATCCTGCGCTCGGCGCACGGCAGCGTGCTGGAGCACGCCAACTACTCGTTTGCGCTGCGGGACGTGGGCAGAGTTTTTACGCATGAGCTTGTTAGGCACCGAGCCGGGTCGGCCTTCAGCCAGGAGAGCCTGCGCTACGTGCGCCTTGCCGACATAGGCTTCCGCGTGCCACCCGCACTCGAGCCCGTGCGCGAGCAGGTGATCTCGATCGTCGAGCAGCTCGAGGAGTTCCAGCTGAGCGCGGCGCAGAAGCTCGGAATCGACGCCGAGGGGGTGCCCTTCCACGTCAAGAAGGAGGTGACCTCGGCGCTGCGCCGCCTGGCGCCGATCGGGCTCAGCACAGACATCATCTGGACGGCCAACGCGCGTACGTTGCGCCACGTGATCGAGATGCGCACCGCGCCCGGCGCCGAGGAGGAGTTGCGCCTGGTGTTCGACAAGGTCGCCGAGATCATGCTGCGCGAGGCACCTGGCCTGTTCCAGGACTTCACGCGCCAGGAAGACGGCGCGTGGGTGCCCGAGCACCACAAGGTGTGAGCGGGCTCTAGTCCTCCTCGGCCTGCCGCTCGGAGATCTTGTGCTGCAGCTGCTCCATCACGGCGGGGTCACGAAGGGTCGTGACATCGCCCAGCGCCCGTCCCTCGGCGATGTCGCGCAGCAGGCGGCGCATGATCTTCCCCGAGCGCGTCTTGGGCAGGTCCTCTGACCAGATGATGCGCTTGGGGCGCGCGAACTTGCCGATGCGCTCGGCGACGGTCGCGCGGATGCCCTCGATCGTGCCCTCATCCCCTTCGAGGTCGCCCTGCAGGGTCACGAAAGCGACGATCGCCTGCCCTGTGTCCTCGTCGTGCTGGCCGATCACGGCCGCCTCGGCGACGTCGGGGTGGGCGACGATCGCCGACTCGACCTCGGCCGTTGAGAGCCGATGGCCGGAGACGTTGACGACGTCGTCGATGCGCCCGATCACCCATAGGTAGGCGTCGCGGTCGCGGCGCGCCGCATCACCGACCAGGTAGGTCTGCGGCCCGAAGCGCTCGAAGTACGTCTCCACGAAGCGCTCGGGCTCCTTGTAGAGGGTGCGCAGCATCGACGGCCAGGGCCGCGTCAGCACCAGCAATCCCTGGCCCTCCGTGATCGGCTCGCCGCTGGACTCCTCGAGCACCTCGGCGAAGACCCCCGGCAGCGGTCGCGTGGCCGAGCCCGGCTTTGTCTCGGTGATGCCGGGCAGCGGCGTGATCATGATCGCGCCCGTCTCGGTCTGCCACCACGTGTCCACGATCGGGCACCTCTCCCCACCGATCACCCGGTGGTACCAGAGCCATGCCTTCGGGTTGATCGGCTCGCCCACGGTGCCGAGCAGGCGCAGCGAGGAGAGGTCGTGCTTGGCCGGCCACTGCGGTCCCCACTTGATGCACGCGCGAATCGCGGTCGGCGCGCAGTAGAGGATGCTGACGCCGTAGCGCTCGATGAGCTCCCACCAGATGCCCTTGTGCGGGTAGTCGGGCGCGCCCTCCCACATCACCGAGGTGGCCGCGTTGCAGAGCGGCCCGTAGACGATGTAGGAGTGCCCCGTCACCCAGCCCACGTCGGCGGCGCACCAGTAGACGTCGCGCTCGGGCTTCAGGTCGAAGACGTATCGGTGCGTGGCGCAGACGCCGGTCAGATAGCCGCCGGTCGTGTGCAGGATGCCCTTCGGCTTGGCGGTAGATCCCGAGGTGTAGAGGATGTAGAGGGGGTGCTCCGCGTCCAACGGCTCGGCGGGACACTCGGCATCGGCCTCGGCGAGGATCTCCTCGTAGTACACGTCGCGCCCGGGCTGCATCTGGCAGGGGGTGCCCTTGCTGCGCACGACGACGATCTTCTCCAGCGCGGGCAGCCCGCCCATGACCTCATCGACGCGATCCTTGACGGGCGCGGTCTTGCCCTTGCGTGCGGCGCCGTCGACGGTTATCAGCAGCTTTGCCTGCGAGAACTCCATGCGCTCGCGCACGGCCTCGGCCGAGAAGCCTCCGAAGACCACGTTGTGCGGCGCGCCGATGCGGGAGCAGGCGAGCATCGAGACGACGACCTCGGGGATCATCGGCAGATAGATGCCCACCACATCGCCCTTGGCAATCCCCTGCGCCTTCAGCGCGCTCGCCAGGCGCTTGACCTCGGCGAGCAGCTGGGCGTAGGTGATGTCGCGCTCCTCCCCATCCTCGCCGCGCCAGTGAAGGGCGATTCGACCACCGATGCCGGCCTCGACGTGGCGGTCAAGGCAGTTGTAGGAGGCGTTCAACGTGCCACCGACGAACCATTCGTAGAAGGGGGGGTTTGAGTCCTCGAGCACCGTGTCCCAGCGTCGAAACCAGTGCAGCTGCTCGGCCTCGCTCGCCCACCAGGCGAGTGGATCGCGGGCAGCCTGCTCGTAGACGGCCGGGTCTTTCAGCAGCGCCTGCTCACGAAACTCGGGTGGCGGCGGGAACCTCTCGACGTCGAGCAGCGCCGCGAGCTCGGAGTCAAGGGCGTCGCTGGTTTGAGTGTCGGGTTCAGTCGACATGCCATCTGCTCCCTCGGCCCGCGGTCATCGAAGTGCCGGCACATTGTTCCATCCGTCGCCACATGCGATGCCTCTCCGTCAACGTCCGTACACCTACCCGCACCGAAGCTCGCGCTCGCTCAGCGCCGTCCGCCGCGCTTTCGCCTGCGCTTGCCGGCCGACGCACCCGAGGGCAGCGCGGCGGGGGCCGGCGCCACGTCAGCGGAGCCCTGCGAGGAGTTGGCGGACTGCCGCGCGGCGCGCAGCTCGGCCTGCGAAGGCCAGGGCCGCGCCTCTCCGGCATCCCAAGCCGGGGGGTCGCCGCCAGGCCAGCGGCGCTGGAGCAGGATGCCGGCGCCAACGAGCCAGAAGGCGGGCACGACCCCGAGCGTCGCGCCGCCGATGGGCAGGAAGATGAGCACGGCGGAGAAGATCCCGAGGAACCCCATCCAGCGCGCGACCAGGCCCACGCGGATGGCATTGAGCATCACCGCGATCATGCCCGCCGCCAACGCGAGACCCCCGAGCAGCGCGAGGTACTGGCTGGCGACGTTGCCAGCGCCCTGCGTGAGGGCATTTTCGACGGCGTGGCGGGAGTGATCCTGGCCGACCGCGAAGTTGTGGGTGTTGATCGCGCCGATGATCTGATGAGCGAGGCTCACGAGCGCGAACGCGACGCCGCCTGCGAGCACGAGCGGGCGCGCCGCGGACCAGCTCTGCGGGCGCCTGAAGCGCACGGCGTCCCAGAGCAGCAGCAGCACCAGCGTCAGCGCCCCGATCGAAACCGCCGCCAGTGCGCTCCCCGCGATCAGAGGGAAGGCGTGGTGGCTTATGAATTTCACCTCTGCCGTGCGCGGGCTGACCGCGGGACGCGCGATCCCTGCGAGCGCCGGTTTCAGCCCCTGCACCACGCCCACGGTGGGCGCGCCGTTCAGCGTAGAGCTGATCACGATCCCGCTGAGCAGATAAAGCAGACCGCCCCCGAAGGCCGGGGCCCCGAGTCGCGCGCGGCGATCGGACTCGCTTGCTACCTGCGCGCTGATTTCACTGGCGTTCGGCACGAACAGCGCAGTCTATGATGAGCGCATGGAGAGCGGTGGGCTCGGAGACCTGTTCGGCGACCCGGAGGAGCTGCAGCGACGGCTGGCAGACTTCGCCGAGCAGATGCAGGGGCAGCAGCGCCTGGCATGGGCCGATAACGCGATCAAGCTGGCCGTCGAGATGACCGTCGCGGCGGTCGAACGCGTCAACGTCCAGGGCAACGCCGAGGACCAGGCAGAGCAGATCCGCGCGGTCATGGCTCGAGTGTTCCCGGAGGCCGTGGCGCTCGTGCGCGAGGCGCGCGAGGGCCTTCAGTAGCGGGCTCCTGCCCCTCTCCCCCGCGGCTGTCCGCGCGGGCGCAGCCCCTCGGCCGGCCCGTCCTCGGCGAGCATCGTGCCGGCGAGCCGCCCCTCCGCTTCGGCCTCGCGCTCGGCTTCGCGCGAGGCGCGTCCGGCGAAAAGCACCTCCTTGAAGGAGCGAAATCGGAAGATGAACACCACCGCGGCCAGGCCCGCCGCGGCCGTGAAGGCCGCGATCGCGATCTGCTGCCCCACCGAGTAGGCGGCCACGACGGTCGTTGAGGCGTTGTGCGCGAACACCTTCACGAGCAGGGCCTGCTGCACCCCGGCGCCGCCGGGCGTGAACGGGACGGCGCCGGCGACCTGGTTGACCGCGAACACGAGCAGGACGTTTTTGACCGAGGCCCCCACTCCGAAGGCTTCGAGCAGGAACCAGAAGGCGGCGAACCTGCAAAGCCACGAGAGCACCTGCAGCGAGACCACCTCGCGCAGGTAGCGGCGGCGGTCGCCCAGGATCGTCAAGCCCTGGCGCACCCGCTGCCAGAAGGCCTTCACGCGCGGTGAGAGCACGGCGAAGAGGACGACCACGATCAGCGCCAGCGCCGTCAGCAAGAACAGGGTGAAGCGGAAGTGCTCCGCCAGGTATGAGATGTCGAACGAGTTCAGTTTCGAGAAGTCCGGCGGCTTGGGGAAGACTCCCTGGCTGAAGGCGAAGATCAGGATCAGCACACCGACGCCGGCGTCGAAGATCGAACCCACGAAGAAGCCGGACGCGACCGTGGGATAGGTCGACCCGGGAATCGAGGAGCGGGTGAGGAACAGCTTGATGATGTCGCCGCCGCGCGCCGGGACGACGTTGTTGAAGCCGACGGCGGCCAGGTAGGCGCCCCATATGCGCCGCCACTGGAAGCGCACGCCCGGGTAGGCGGCGCGCAGGATCGCAAAGAAGGCGCGCGAGCGAAGCGTGAGGTTGGCGCCGAAGAAGAACAGGCCCAACAGCAGCAGTCCCCAGTGCACGGCCGCGAGGTCGGAGAAGAACTTGCCGACTGCATCGAAGAACGTGCTCAGGCTGTGGCCGATGGAGGTTGACCCGGAAGGCATGCGCAAGGTGCTTTCAAGCCTACGGGGAGCAGCGGGCGCGGGCGCAGCCGCGGGCGCGCGGGTCGCACCGCAGAGCGGTTGCGATACAAAGGGCGGATGCCCCGCGCACCAGCCCGCAAACCCGGCCTCACCGTCGCCGTCACAGGCCCCACAGGCGAGCTTGGCCAGGCGGTCGTCGGCGCGCTCGAGCGCTCGCGCGAGGTGACGCGCATCCTCGGCATGGCCCGCAGGCCCTTCGACCCTTCACGCCGCGGCTGGAAGAAGTTCTTCTACACCCGCGGCGACGTGCTCGACAGCGAGGCCGTGGCGGCGCTGGTGAACGGCGCCGACGTGGTCGTGCACCTCGCGTTCATCATCATGAGCAAGGCCGAGGAGAGCCGCGCCGTCAACCTCGATGGCTCGCGCAACGTCTTCCAGGCCGCAATGGAAGCCGGCGCCAAGCGCCTGATCTACGCCTCCTCGGTTGCCGCCTACGGGTTCCATCGCGACAACCCCCAGCCGCTCACCGAGGATGTCCCCGCGCGTGGCACCGACAGCCACTACTACTCGGCGCAGAAGGCCGAGGTCGAGGCGCTGCTGGCGGACCTGCTGCAGGGAGCTTCCACCGACGCATACGTGTTCCGGCCATGCATCGTCGGCGGGCCGGACGCACCGCTGCTGATCGACAGCCTTCCCTACACGCAGGTGTCCGACCGCCTGCCCGGACCCGTGCTCGCCCTGCTCGACGGCGTGTCGATCCTCAAGCCGGTGCTGCCGGACCCGGGAGTGCCCTTCCAGCTCGTCCATCACGACGACGTCGCCTCGGCGATGCGAGCGGCCGTCCTGGGCAGGGGCGCGCCCGGCATCTACAACCTCGCGGGCCCGGGCCGGCTCACGGTCAAGCAGCTCGCCGAGGAGCTCGGTTGGTACTCGATCCCCGTGCCAGAGCTGGCCGTGGATGTCGTCGCCGAGATGATCGGCCGGCTCGGTTTCCTGCCGGCCCAGGCCCAGTGGATCAGCGCATTTCGCGAGCCCGTGATCATGGATACGAGCAAGGCGCGCCGCGAGCTTCGCTGGCGCCCCGCAAACGACGCCTTGCAAACGCTGCGCCAGACGATCACTGCAGCGCGCATGGGGCGACTGATCCGCTAAGGCGTCGCCCCAGCGCCACGGCGGCGCTCGCGCTATGCGCCCCGAGCTGTGCGCGCCAGAGCCGCCAGCACCTGCTCGTCGTGCTCGCCGGGCTTGACCTTGCGCAGCACGTCTGAGACGCGCCCGTCGTCTCCGATCACGAAGGTCGTACGCTCGTTGCCGAAGTACGTGCGCCCGTACATCGACTTCCGCACCCATACGCCGTAGGCTTCCGCGACTGCGTGGTCCTCGTCCGCTAGCAGCGTGAAGTCGAGCGCGTACTTTTCCTCGAAGCGCTTGATCTTGGCGACCGGGTCGGGTGAGATCCCCAGCACCGCCGCGCCGGCCTCCTGATAGTCGGCCTGGTGGTCGCGCACGCCGCAGGCCTGCTTGGTGCAGCCGGGGGTGTCGGCCTTTGGGTAGAAAAACAGTACGAC
This sequence comes from Actinomycetota bacterium, assembly GCA_005884115.1. Classification (GTDB taxonomy): domain Bacteria; phylum Actinomycetota; class Thermoleophilia; order Solirubrobacterales; family Solirubrobacteraceae; genus Palsa-744. Next base: position 429,940 of record VAXW01000005.1, on the reverse strand, counting down.
CCGCTGGCCGGAGAAGTCCGAGAGCTTGACAGCCCGGCCGTCCTGGTCGGGGAGCTCGAACTCGGGCGCCTGATCGCCGGGCTCGATCACGCCGAGATCCTAACCAGCCCGCTCCCGCTCTAAGCGCAGGTCAGAGGTCCCCAGGACTGTGCGTGCGGCAGGCCTCGTGGTCGCTAATTGCGCTCTTTTCCCATCCGCGCACTGACAGGGGAGGCTTGTGTTCGCTACCTCGATTGGCTGCCGGAGTAGTATCGGCAGGTGCGCTGCGGGTGGAGCGCGCGTGCAAGGGGCAGCGGTTCGGGGTTGGCAGAGCCGCTGAGGAGCAGAGTTTCGGGCACTGATCAGGATTGATTATGTCCGGTGCCGAGCGCGGCTTGAAAGTCGGTCAATGGTGGTCATGACAGCGACCCTCATCGGACCTAGAGTCGACGCAGCGGCCCGGCACACCGACTCAGAGGAGGCAGACTGTGAACGCGACCACCACAACCGCCGAGACCGCTCGCCGCGAGCTTGCGCCCAGCTTCGAGGGAGACCTGATCGGGCCGGCCGATGCGCGCTACGACGAGGCTCGCGCCCTTTACAACGCGATGTTTGACAAGCGACCGGCCGTGATCGCGCGCTGCACGAGCGCAGCCGACGTGGCACGCGCGGTCGGCTTCGCAGGCGCGCACGAAATGCCGCTGGCGATTCGCGGCGGCGCGCACAACGGCGCCGGCCTGGCGAGCGTCGACGATGGAATCGTCGCCGACCTATCACCGCTGCGTTCGGTGACGGTGGATCCCGACGCGCGCACGGTCCGCGTGGGCGGCGGCTGCACCTGGGGAGAGGTCGACGCCGCGACCCACGAGCACAGGCTCGCCATCCCGTGCGGGATCATCTCCACCACGGGAGTCGGCGGGCTCACGCTCGGCGGCGGGATCGGGTACCTGACTCGCGGCTGCGGGCTGACGATCGACAACCTGCTCTCGGCCCAGGTCGTGCTCGCCGACGGCGAGCAGATCACGGCCAGCGCCGACGACAACGCCGAGCTCTTCTGGGCGCTGCGCGGCGGCGGCGGCAACTTCGGCGTCGTGACCGAGTTCACGTTTCGCGCTCACCCGGTGGCCGACGTGGTCGGCGGGCCGACGTTCTGGCCGATCGAGCAGACCGGCGAGGTGATGCGCGCCTACCGCGAGTTCCTGCCGGAGCTGCCGCGCAACGCCAGCGGCTTCTTCTGTTTCCACACGGTGCCACCGGCGCCGCCGTTCCCCGAGGAGATCCACATGCGCAAGGTGTGCGGCATCGTGTGGTGCATCGTCGGCTCCGACGAGCAGGCCGAGCAGGCTATGGCGCCGATGCTCGAGGTCGGCACGCCTCTGATGCAGGGCGCCCAAAGGCTGCCCATGCCGGCTCTCAACAGCCTCTTCGATGGGCTCTACCCCGCCGGCGACCAGTGGTACTGGCGCGCGGACTTCGTCAACGAGCTGCCCGACGAGGCGATCGCCCGCAACGCCGAGTGGAACGAGCGCATGCCCACCTGGAAGTCGGGATCGCATCTCTACCCGATCGACGGCGCGGCGCACGACATCGGCGACGCCGACACCGCCTGGGCCTACCGAGACACGCGCTGGGCGCAGGTCATCGTGGGCGTCGACCCCGAACCCGCGGGCGCGCGCGCGCTGCGCGACTGGACGATCGGTTATTGGGAGGCGGTGCACCCCTACTCGGCGGGCGGCGCCTACGTCAACTTCATGATGGACGAGGGCGACGCCCGGGTAAGGGCTACCTACCGCGGCAACTACGAGCGGCTCACGCGCGCCAAGGCCACATACGACCCGGGCAATGTCTTCCACATCAACCAGAACATCCGCCCGGGGTGACCGAGTCCTAAGCACGCGGCCGAACGTCCGCTGCTCAGCCGCTCGAGGTCAGCCTGCCGACGATGCCCTCGCCGAGGAAGTCCCCGCAGGTGCCGAGCTCGGTTCTGAAGATCGGTGGGAAGTCGCGAGCCAGCGCGGCTCCTGACGCCGCTACGCAGCCGCGCCGGCTACCCCGGCGCGCTCGTCGCTCAGCGCCTCGAGGCCGGCGAAGAAAATCGTCAACAGGGTTCCATACAGCTCATCCGGCACGGCGTCGCCCTCGAGCAGCTTCTCGAGTGCAAAGCCGTTGCCCATGACGCAGATCAGAAGCGCCACCTCGTCGAAGGAGAGGGTCCCCTTTTCCTCGCCCTCACCGTCCCCGTGCGCGCTCAGCGCGTGCGCGATCTGATCGCGCATGGCCCGGTAGCGGGTGACGAGCTCCTCGCGGAAGTCCTCGTCGCGGGCAGCGTAGGCGCTGAACTCGAAGAACAGGCGCTCCCACTCGGCGTCTGCCCTGAGCATGCGCACGAACTGATCGCCCGCCCGCTGGGCCTTCTCGGCCGTGCTCCCCTCGCCGGCAATCACGTCTTCGATGTCCGCGATGCGCTTGGCGAAGCGCTCATCGAGCATCGCCAGGAACAGCTCCTCCTTGCTCTTGAAGTTCGCGTAGAAGGCGCCCTTGGTGAAGCCCGCGTCCTCTGCCACCTCATCGATCGACGCCTGCTGGAGTCCGCGCATGGCGAACACCTTCGCGGCCGAGTTCATCAGGCAAGCGCGCGTATGCGCCTGCTTCTCCTTGCGTGTGAGCCTTGACATCAACCCGTCACCTCCGAGTGTTGCAGCCTGGCGCCGGCGAGCGGCCGGCGCACCCTCGATCCCACGATCGCCCGCAGCGGTGACCGGCGCGCCGACGGGGACTCCCGGCGCGTGGCCAGCCCAGCGGCGACCGGCTGGGGCATGTTCTTGAGCCAGTGCAAACGGCGGTCGCCGAAGTCGACGTGGCGCGGCGAGTCCGCGGCCTCGCGCGTCGCCTCGCTCACGAGCACCTCACCGCCACCGGCGGCCGAGCACAGGCGCGCGGCGACGTTGACGGCATTGCCATACCAGTCGCCGTCACGGCAGACGGCGGGCCCAGTGTGAACTCCGATCCGCAGCGGAGGCAGCTCGCCGTCGTCTCCGATTTGCTCTGAGATCTGCAGGCCGAGCTCGAGGCCGTCGCGCGGGTCCTCGCAGCGCACCATCATCGCGTCGCCGATCGTCTTGATCTCTTCGCCGCGGTACTGCGGCAGCACCCGCCTCACGCTCGCGAACAGCTGCAACGCGACGTCGGCCGCGCCGTCATCGCCTCGCTCGGCCGTCAGTGCTGAGAAGCCGACCAGGTCCATGAACAGAAAGGTGTGCGCGTCGCTGGGCATCGCGGGCCTCGCATACCGTTGGGAATCCAGATACCGGCGAGTATATCAAAGTGACCCGGCCCGCGCAACGGCGCGCGCGCTCACTTCAGCAGCCGCGACAGGCGCCGGTCCTTGAGCACGCGCCCCTCCGTCTGGCAGTGCGGGCAGTAGGCGATCACGTAATCCTCGAAGTGGACGGACTTCAACGTGGTCTGGCAACGCGGGCAGGGCTCGCCCTCGTGCCTGTGCACGCGCAGCGGCATCGGCAGCTTGTCGGGGATGGGGATGCGCACGACCTGCTCATAGTGCGCGAGCGCGCCCTCGAGCGTCTGCTCGATCGCGCGCGCCAGCCGCTCGCGCTCATCTTCGTCGAGGTCGCTGCCGCGCTTGAACGGCGAGAGCATCGCGCTCCACAGGATCTCATCGACCCACGAGCGCCCGATGCCGGCGATCGTGCGCTGGTCGCGAAGCAGCGCGTGCAGCGGGCGCTGCTCGTCGAGCAACTCGTCGAGGTCGGCCGGCACGGGCAGCGCTTCGGCTCCGAGCTTCTCGAGCGCAGGCTCGACGGCCAGCTGCTCGGCGCGCAGCAGCTTGACCCACGCGGCCTGCTTTGAGCCGAACTCGCGCAGGCGCAGCTCGCGACCGGCGTCGAGCCGCACGAGCAGGCGCGAGGTGCGATCGCGCGGACCCGCGCGCTTGTCGAACAGCTGCAGGCGGCCCGCCGACATCAGGTGGATGAGCAGCACGAGATCGCTCGAGACCTCGACGAGCAGGTGCTTGCCGCGGCGGCGGATCGCCTGCACCCGCTCGCCCTCGAGCGCCGACAATGGCGGGTCGTACGTCTTCAGCGCGTTGATGCCCGGCGCGAGCGCGGACTCGATCCGCGCGCCGTTCAGGGCGCGGTCGAGCAGGCGCGCCGTGATCTCGACCTCCGGCAGCTCGGGCACGCCCTCACTTTAGGGGCGAGCTGCGCCCGCGCCCTGCGGCCTTAGGCGCGTGGCCGCCGCGACATGGGCGAACTCCCCCTTGGTCCGAGCGCGCGAGATACTTGGCGGGAATGTCGGAGAACGTGGACCTCGTGCGGAAGGTTGTCCGGTTCGTCCACTACTGGGACCGCGAGCGCGCCTTCGCCGACCTTGGCGTCGAGGAGTAGACGATGTCGCAGCAAGACCTCGAGATCGTCCGCCGCGCGATCGCGCTCGCCAGCGACGGCGTACTTCGACCCGGCAAAGGCGCTCAGCTCGCAGGGCTGGCGGGGTAGATGTCCTCGCGGCAGAACGTAGAGATCGTTCGCGATCAGTACGCCGCGACGAATCAGCGCGACTTTCGCCGCGCGATGTCCCACTATGCGGACGACGTCGTGATGGTCATTCCCGCCGGGATTCGTGGCGGGACGTTCGAGGGCCGGCGGGCGGTTGGTGAGTGGTTCGGCGACTGGTTCGCCACCTTTGACCGAGATGCGCAGTTCGAGATTGCGGAGCTCATCGATCTGGACGACGCCTCGGTTCTCTTGGTCGCCAAGCATCACGCGACCGGTAGGGCGAGCGGCGTCGAGGTCGAACAAGAGGTCGTTTGGATCTACCGGCTGAGAGCGGGAAAGATCACTCACCTGGAGTCATACGACTCGCGCGCGGAAGCCCTGGACGCCGTCGGGCTGGCGGACTAGCGCCGCACGGCGTCGAGCGCAGGACCTGGGGCGCCGCGCACCCACGCGGGCGGCCGCTACCAGCCGCCCCCCGCGCGCCAGCCACCCGCACCCTGCGCGCGAGCCTGCACTCGGCCGCCGAGCGCACGGCGTGCGGCGCCGCGCGGCCGGCACGCGAGCGACGGCTGCGCGGGCGTCCGCGCGCCCGGCGCGGTGGAGGCAGTCAGCGCGCGCCGATCGGCGGGCCCTGGTAGACGCTCCCCGCCGGGCTGACCCAGCGCACGCGCCAGTGCACGCCACGCGTGGGCGAGGAGAGCGCCCAGTAGCCGCTCGAGTTGGTGGTCACGTTTGCCAGCCGCCGGTAGCCCTTGGCGCCTCGCAGCTGCACGAGCACGGCGAGCGTCGTGCGCCCGCCGGCGGGACGCACGAGCCCCCACAGCGAGAAGCGATGGCCCCTCTTGCTGACGGTCAGCGGCACCGGCCAGCCCAAGTACAAGGGCTTGGGCTTGCCGCTGACGTACTCGAGCCCGGTCTGAAAGCCGATCGTGCCGCCGTTGGCGCTCGCCCCTGGCGCTCCGCCGACGGGGTCGTCGCGCAGCAGGTACTGCGAGAAGCCGGCGACGCGCGGGTTGGACCACGCGATGCGCTCGGCGATCGCGTCGAATTCCGCCTGCTGCCCGACGGGCACGCCGAGAAAGCGGTTGGGCTTGCTCTGCACGCCGAACTCGGTCAGGTAGACGGGCACGTGCGCGGGGATCGCGTGCACGCGCGCCGCGCGGTCGAGCGCTCGCGTGAGGCGCGAGAGCACGCCGATGGAGACGTTGTCGGCTTCCGGCGGCCGGTAGAACGGCCCGCTGGCCTTCGTGTAGGCGTGGTGGGCGTAGCCGGACATCGGCAGCCCGCTGCAGGAGCCGACTTTTCGGTAGTGCGCGTTCAGGCACAGGGCTCCGCGCAGGAAGGCGAGCGGCGCGACGTCGTGGAGCAGCGCCTTGGACTTTTCCCTGCGCACGTTCACCGTCGTGTAGCCGGTCGGCGCCGTCTCGCCGAAGAGCACCTTGGGGTGCGCGAGGCCGGCGGCGCGCAGCCCGGCGTAGCCGGCCTGGTAGAGGCCGCGATAGATGCGCGGCGAAGCGGGCGTTCCGTTGCGGTTCCACTGGGGGCGCAGGAACGCGGGGTGGTTGGGCTCATTCCAGATCGAGTACAGCGCCACCTGCGAGCCATAGTGGCGGGCGACGGCGGTCATGAAGTGTTCGAAGTCCGCCGGGTCCGGCCGCGTGACGTAGGGAGCCTTGTGGTTGGACGTCGCCCAGCGGGGCGCGGGCGCGGTGAGGGTCAGCAGCACCTGCCAGTGCAGCCGCTGCGCTTCGGCGAGCACCGCGTCGTACTGGCCCCAGGCGTAGCTGGCGGGATTGGTGGCGTCGAGCTTCGGTTTTGCTGCACTGTTGGGCCTGGGCGCGACGTCGTGCCAGTAGAGCTCGACGCGGATTGCGCTCACACCGAGCGCCTGCATCTGCGCGATCACGTGGGCGCGCTTGGCGGGGTCGAGCAGGTCGGAGGAGGCCTCGAAGTAGTTGCGCTGGCCGTGAGACGCCGCCGCCCACGCCGGGAACAGGGCAGCCGCTGCGAATGCCCACAAAAGCAGGGCTATGAGCAGGTTTCTGGGTCGGTGCATGGTCGCTACAGACACCTCCAGGCGGTCAAGGTTGCGGTCTGGCAGCGCTCGGCCGGTGTAGCGTTCGGGAGGTGAGCACCGCCGTCGCACCGGACGACATCGTACGCACCGCAGCGGAGGCGCAAGCGAACAGCCGTGCGCCGCTGCTCGTGCTCGAGCCGCTCGAGCGCTTCCTCGACGGGCACGGCCTCGGTGAGGGAGAGATCGAGGCCACGCCGATCGGCGAGGGCCACTCCAACGTCACGTACCTGCTCAGGCGCCGAGGGCGGGAGGTGGTGCTGCGCCGCCCGCCGCGGCCGCCGCTGCCTCCCAGCGCGCACGACGTGCTGCGCGAGGCTCGCCTGCTGCGCGCGCTCGCCGCCACGCCCGCGCGCGTGCCGGTCGTGCTCGCCGTGTGCGAGGACGAGCAGACGATCGGCGCGCCGTTCTACGTGATGGAGTACATCGAGGGCGAGGTCATGGTGTCGAGCGTCCCCGAGGTGCTCGACGAGCCGGCCGAGCGCCGCGCGATCGCCGCGGAGCTGATCGCCGCGCTGGCCGAGATCCACGGCGTCGACTGGCGCGCGGTCGGCCTCGAGGGGTTCGGCAAACCGAGCGGCTACCTCGAACGCCAGCTGCGGCGCTTCACGGGCCTGTGGGAGATCAACAAGACGCGCGAGATCGCCGCCGTGGAGCGCGTGGGAGGCTGGCTCGCCGAGAACCTGCCGGACTCGGGCGAGGCGACGATCGTGCACGGCGACTATAGGCTCGGCAACACGATCTTCAGCTCGCAGGCGCCGGCTCGCCTGCTGGCAGTGCTCGACTGGGAGATGGCGACGATCGGCGACCCGCTCGCCGACCTCGGTTACCTGTGCATGATGTGGAGCGAGCCCGGCGATCCCAAGGGCGGCATGCGCGAGGCGCTGGGGGGCATCACCAGGCGCGAGGGCTTCCCCACTCGTGCGCAGCTGCTCGAGGACTACGAGCAGCGCAGCGGCCGCTCGATGCGAGACCTGCGTTGGTACACGACGCTCGCCCTGTGGAAGTCGATCGTCTTCATGGAGGGCAACTACAAGCGCGCCGTCGCGGGCGCGACCGACGATCCCTACCTCAAGCAGTTCGGCGACGGCGTGCTCGAGCTCGCGCACCAGGCCGAGGAGGTCGCCTATGGCGGGTGACGCCAGCCCGGGTGACGCCAGCCCGACAGACGCCAGCCGGGCGCCACAGGCGCGGGCTACGGAGGACGGCGGCGGGCAGCCTCGCTCGGCGCTCTTGATCGACTGGGGTGGCGTGCTGACGACGAACCTGTTCGAGTCCTTCCGCGCCCACTGCGAGCGCATAGGGATCGAGCCGCAGGCGCTGCGCTCGCGCTTCGCCGGCGACCCCGAAGCTCGCGATCTTTTGATCGCGCTGGAGAAGGGACAGCTCGAGGAGGCGATCTTCGAGCGGCGCCTCTCGGGACTGCTCGAGTGCGAGCCCGACGGCTTGATCGACGGGCTGTTCGCCGGCGTGCGGCCCGACGAGGCGATGCTCGACGCGGTGCGCCGCGCGCACGCATCGGGCGTGCGGACCGCCCTCGTCTCCAACTCCTGGGGCGTCCACCGCTACCCGCGCGAGCTGTTCGAGGAGCTGTTCGACGGCCTTGTGATCTCGGCCGAAGAGGGCATCCGCAAGCCCTCGCGGCGGATGTACGAGCTGGGCGCCGAGCGCGCCGGCGTGGAGCCCGCGCAGTGCGTCTACGTGGACGACCTGCCGTTCAACCTCACGCCCGCACAGGAGCTGGGGATGGCGACCATCCACCACACCAGCGCAGAGAAGACGATCCCGGAGCTCGAGCGCCTTTTAGCAGTCACGCTCGACGGGCTGCAGCGCCCGTCGGCGTGACGAGTGATCGGCTTGTGCGCGTCAGTCGCGCCGGCCGCGCCCGTACAGGAACTTGAAGAACCGCGCCAGCAGCCGCGAGGTCCTGCTCTTGTACGGGTACATGTGCACTTCCTTCTTCAGCGCCAGCCTCGGCGTGACCACGATCGCCTGAGCGGAGCAGTACTTGCGAATCCCGCCCGCGCCGTGGCGCGAGCCGAGCCCCGAGGCCTTCGCGCCGCCCATCGGCAGCTCGAGCGCCGCGTAGTTGATCATCGCGTCGTTGACCGTCGTCGCGCCGGCTTCGATTCGCCGCGCGATCTGCTCCCCGCGGGAGGTGTTGCGCGTGAACACTGAGGAGGCGAGGCCGTAGGGAGTGTCATTGGCCAAGCGCACGGCCTCCTCGGCGTCATGGACCTTCATGATCGGCAGCGTCGGCCCGAACGTCTCCTCGGTCATGATCTTCATCGTGTGGTCGACGTCGACGAGCACGGTTGGCTCGTAGAAGCGCCCCGCTCCTGGGACCTGCTGGCCGCCGGTGAGCACGCGGGCGCCCTTGTCGATCGCGTCGGCGACGTGATCCTTGATCGTGTCCAGCTGCGGCGGGAACGTGATCGCCCCGACCTCGACGCTGCCGAAGCCATCGGGCTTGCCCACGCGCAGTGCCCGCACTTTCTCCGAGACTTTGGCCACGAACTCGTCGTACACCGGCTCCTCCACGTAGGCGCGCTCGATCGAGATGCACGTCTGGCCGGCGTTCTGCATCGAGTAGTAGGTCGCGAAGTTGGCGGCCCGCTCGAGGTCGGCGTCGGAGAGCACGATCATCGGGTCCTTGCCGCCGAGCTCGAGTGATGCCGGGATCAGCCGCCGCGCGGCGGCTTCGGCGACCTTGCGCCCCGTGCGCGTGGAGCCCGTGAACATGATCATGTCGACCTTCTCGGTCAGCGCCGCGCCCGTCCCGCCGCGGCCGGTCGCGATCTGCAGGACGTGCTCGGGCAGGCCGCACTCGCGCAGCGCTTCAGCCATCAAGAGCGACGTCAGCGGGGTGATCTCCGAAGGCTTGAGGATCACGCTGTTGCCCGCCGCCAGCGCGGGGATGCAGTCGCCGAAGGAGTTGGTGAGTGGATAGTTCCACGGGCCGATCACGCCGATCAGCCCGAGCGGGCGGAAGCGCAGGATCAGCTTCTTGCCCTTGACGAGCACCTGGGAGGACTTCACGCGTTCGTCTGCCAGGTAGATAGGGGCGTGCTTCGCCCAGAACCCAAACGCGCCGCCCCCGTAAGAGATCTCTGCGAAGGTGGCGTCCTCGAAGGTCTTGCCGGTCTCCGAGACGATCGTCGAGATGACCTGCTCGGCGTTGTCCATGAGCCACTTCTGCGCGCGCAACAGCACGCGCGCGCGGCCGTCGAACCCGAACGCCTCCCAGCCGGGCTGCGCAGCGCGCCCGCGCGCCGCCATCTCGGCGACGGCCTCCGGGCCGAGGTCGGGCACGGTCGCGACGGTCTGGCCGGTCGCGGGGTTTTCAACCGGGATGTCGCCACCGCTGCCGGTGTCGGTGCGCGCGATCTGCTCGACGATGTGTGCTTCCTCGACGGTGGCCATCTGTCTCTCCTCTTCGTTGCCCTGTTGCTGAGAAGACTCTACTCCGCTCGAGCGCTCAGTCGGAGAACGCAAGCGACTCGATCGCGATCGCATCGACGGGGCGGTCGGCGGCGTCGGTGGCGACCGCCTCGAGGCGGTCGACGACGTGCATCCCGTCGCTCACAGCGCCGAAGACGGTGTGCTTGCCGTCCAGCCAGTCGCACGCGCCGGCGGTCACGATGAAGAACTGCGAGCCGTTGGTGTTGGGGCCCGCGTTGGCCATCGCCAGCGCGCCCCGCACGACCTTGTGCCGGTTGATCTCGTCGTCGAACGTGTAGCCCGGCCCGCCCGTGCCGGTGCCCTCGGGGCACCCTCCCTGGATCATGAAGTCCTTGATCACGCGGTGGAAGGCGAGTCCGTCGTAGAACCCCTGCGAGCCGAGCTTGCGGAAGTTCTCGACCGTCTTGGGCGCGTCCTGGTCGAACAGCTCGAAGACGATCGAACCCTCGGTTGTCTTCATCGTGGCGCTTGACATCGGCATGCTCCCCTCCAAAGCCGCCGCAAGGCGGCTTCATTTTCTTGATCCTATTACGGCGAGGCTGCCCCGACGCGGTGTAGGCGGACGGGCGCGCCCGAGAGCTCTGAGCCGTCGAGCGCGTCGATCACGCGCTCGGCCTCCCCCGCCGGCACGGACAGGAACGAGAAGCGGTCGAGCACCATCACGTCGCGCACAGCCTCGCCCTCCAGGCCGGCGGCGGAGGTCACGGCGCCCACGATGTCCGCCACGCGCAGCCCGGACGCGCGGCCGCTGCCGAGCACGAGCTTGACGTAGGGCTCGCGGTCGCGGCGGCGGATGTGAGGCTTGGAGTGCCTGCGCGGGCGCTCACGCACCGGCGTGGGCGCGCCCACAGCCCCCTCCTCCCACTGCGCGATGGCGGTGCCTATGTGGCGTTCGATCGCCTCCAGCTCGCGCCGCTGGCGCTGCTCGACGAACGTGATCGCGCGCCCCGAGCGCCCCACCCGCCCGGTCCGCCCGATGCGGTGCACGTACGTGTCCGGCGACGTCGGCACGTCGTAGTTGATCACGTGCGTCACCGTCGTGATGTCCAGGCCGCGCGCGGCCACGTCGGTCGCCACCAGGATCGGGACGCGCTCAGCCTTGAAGGCCAGCATGACCCCGTCTCGCGACCCCTGCGACATGTCGCCGTGAAGCGCCCGAACGTTCAGTCCGCGGTCGCGCAGCGTGCGGTAGAGCTGCTCGCAGCGGATCTTCGTGCGCACGAACACGATCACCTGCTGCCTCGCCCCCTCGCCGCCGCTCTGAAGCTCCGCGCGCAGCACCTCCACGAGCTTGCCGGGCTTGTTCTTGGCGTCGACGTGCAGCTGAAACTGGGCGACCGTGTCGATCGTCAGCGTCGCGGCCTCGACCTCGATGGTCGTCGGCTCGTACATGTAGTTGTCTGCCAGCTCGCGGATCGGCGGCGGCATGGTGGCCGAGAAGAGCGCCGTCTGGCGGCTGGAGGGGGTCAGCGAGAGGATCTTCTCGACGTCCTCCAGAAAGCCCAGGTCGAGCATCTCATCGGCCTCGTCGAGCACCACGAAGCGGCACTCGTGCAGCATCAGCGAGTGGCGCGAGATCAGATCCAGCACGCGGCCCACCGTGCCGACGACGATGTGCCCTCCCGCGCGCAGCTGGGCCTGCTGGTTGCGGATCGGCGCGCCGCCGAAGACGGCGACGACGTCGATGCCGGTGTGCGCGCCATACGTGCGCAGCGCCTGCGTCACCTGGATGCAGAGCTCGCGCGTAGGCGTCAGCACGAGCGCCTGCACCGAGTCCTGGGCGGAATCTATGTACTCCATGATCGGCAGGCCGAAGGCAGCCGTCTTGCCGGTTCCCGTCTGCGCCTGGCCGATGACATCGCGGCCCTGCAGCAGCGCCGGAATCGCCTGCTCCTGGATCGGACTCGGCGAGGAGTAGCCGACGTCGCGCAGCGCCTGAAGCGTCGACTGTGAGAGGCCGAGATCGGCGAACGTTGCAGCCATCGCGAGAGCGCAGCTTACGGGTAGCCCTCAGGCTGCGAGGTCGAGCAGCAGCTTGCCCGTCGTGCGCCGCGCCCTCAGGTCGATGTGCGCCTGAGCAGCCTGCTCGAGCGCATATGTACCGCCCACGATCGCGCGCAGCTCCCCGCGCGCCGCGCGCGCGAACAGCTCCCGCAGCGCGTCGCCGAAGAAACCCGGACGCTCGATGCCGGCAAAGAGGTAGAAGCCGACGACGGCGCGCGAGTGGCGCAGCAGAGAGCCACTCGTGAGCGTGTTGGGCTGTTGCGAGGCGATCCCGCACACGACCAGGCGCCCGAACGGCGCGAGCGCGCGATAGGAGGCCTCGAAGACCTCCCCGCCGGACATCTCGAAGACGACGTCGAGGCCGCGCCCCTCGTTGGCCTCGAGCAGGCGCTCGGTGAGGCCGTCGGCCGCGACGTCGACGGCGACGTCCGCGCCCAGCTCGATCGCGAGCGCGCGCTTCTCGGGGCTCGAGGCGGTCGCGATCAGGCGGCCGACCCCAAACGCCGGCGCGAGCTGCACGGCGAGCGAGCCAACGCCGCCGGCCGCGGAGTGCACGACCACGCTCTCCCCCTCGGCGACATGCCCGGCGGTGCGGTACAGGTGCCAGGCTGTCAGCCCCTGGAGCAGCAGCGCGAGCGCCGTCCCGTCATCGAGGGAGCCGGGGATCGGGAACGTCAGCTCCTCGGGCGCTGTCGCGTATTCGGCATAGCCCCCGCTGCCCACCAGCGCCACCACGCGCTCGCCGGTGTCCTGGCGGATGCCCGCCACCTCCCCGCCGGGCACGAGCGGGAGCGTCGCCTTGCGCACGTATGAGTTCGTGCGCGTGTGCGTGTCGGCGAAGTTCAGCCCCGCGAGCGCGACCTTGATCAGCACCTCGCCGGGACCCGGCTGCGGGAGGGGCAGCTCGACCGCCGTCAGGACCTCGGGGCCGCCGAACTCCGTCATCTGGATAGCGCGCATGCGGCGATGAGGCTATCGGAGCAAGGCGTACTTTATGGTGCGCCGATGGCCATCACCGTCGTCGGTTCGATCGCCTTCGACTCCGTCAAGACGCCATTTGGCGAGCGCGAGCGGATGCTGGGCGGCGCCGCCGTGCACTTCGCGCTGGCGGCTTCGTTCTTCGCAGAAGTGCGCGTCGTGGGCCCCGTGGGCGACGACTTCGGCGAGCGCGAGCTCGAGGTCCTGCGCAAGCGCGGCGTCGACATCTCCGACATCGAGCACATCGAGCGCGGCAAGACCTTCTTCTGGCGGGGCGAGTACGGCTGGGACCTGAACTCGCGAGAGACGCTCGAGACGCAGCTGGGCGTGTTCGAGGGCTTCGACCCCAAGCTCTCCGCGCGCTCACGCTCGAGCGACGTGCTGTTCCTCGCCAACATCCAGCCCCAGCTGCAGCGCCGCGTGCGCGAGCAGCTGCCCCAGGCGCGCTTCGTGGCGCTCGACTCGATGAACCTCTGGATCGAGCAGCAGCGCGAATCGCTGATGAGCGCTATCGCAAGCGTCGACTGCCTGGTGCTCAACGACGCCGAGCTGCGCCAGCTCACGGGCAGGCCGAACATAGTCTCGGCGGCGCGCGAGGTCCTCGCCTGGCGCGCCCCCTCCCCCGAGCTGCGCGGCCCCAGCGTGGTGGTCGTCAAGCAGGGCGAGTACGGCGCCGCGCTCGTGACCAACGAAAGCTTCTTCGCGCTGCCTGCATACCCGCTCGAGAACGTGATCGATCCCACGGGCGCCGGCGACACCTTCGCGGGGGCCTTCGTCGGCTACATCGCCGCTCACCCGCACGAGGAGCTCTCCGATGAGCTGCTGCGCCGCGCGATGGCCCATGCGACGGTGCTCGCCTCGTTCAACGTCGAGGAGTTCGGCACCGAGCGCGTCGAGCGCCTCACCGGCGAGGAGATCGTGGCGCGCATGCAGGAGCTGCGGGCGATCACGCAGTTCAGCGGCGACACCTGAATCGCCGCCGCTGCGCGGCCGCCGTCGCCGTCGCTGCCGTCGCCGTCGCTGCCGCCGTCGCCGCCGTCGCGCTGCTGCCGGCGCCGCGCCCTGCCGCTGCCGTCGCTGCTGCCGGCGCCGCGCTGGCTGCCGTCGCCGCTCGCGCCGGCGCGAGCGAGCGGCCGCCGTGGGCGGGGTTGTGACGATCGTCAGCCGGGTATACGATCGCTGAGCGTGAACACGTGGACCTTCATCTGGCTGATGTTGTTCTTGAAGATCCCGATCATTGCGCTGCTGCTGCTGGTGCGCTGGGCTGTGAAGCAGACGCCCGAAGCGGCGGGCGCGGACGACGGGGGCATCGGGCCGGTCACTGGACCGCTCCACCCCCACCACCCGCGCGCGAGGCCGCCGCGGCGACCGCGGCGCGGCCCGCACGGCGGCCTGCCGACTGCGCCGCCGTCGCGCGTGCGCACGGTCGCCTCGTCCAGGCGGCTGCCACTGCGCTGAGCGGGCGCGCGCGTGTCGCATAATCAGAGGTAGACCAACCTGGATAGGAGATGCACATGAGCAGCGACCGCTCGACGCTCGAGAAGGCGGCGCGGCGTGCAAGGCGCGCCCTCGCCGACGGCGCTGGCGAGGACGCCGCTGCGCGCGCGGACTCGCTGACGGTGACCGACAACCGCACGGGCAAGACCTATGAGCTGCCCATCAGCGAGGGCACCGTGCGGGCGCTGGACCTGCGCCAGATCAAGGTCGAGGACGACGAATTCGGCCTGATGTCGTACGACCCCGCGTACATGAACACGGCCTCGTGCCGCAGCGCGATCACCTACATCGACGGCGAGGCCGGCGTGCTCCAGCATCGCGGCTACCCGATCGAGCAGCTCTGCGAGAAGTCGAGCTATCTCGAGGTCGCCTACCTGCTGATCTACGGCGCGCTGCCCACGCGCGCGCAGCTGGAGCACTGGGTCGGAGAGATCACGATCCACACCTTCGTGCACGAGAACGTCAGGGACTTCATGAAAGGCTTCCGCTACGACGCCAGCCCCATGGGCATGCTGGTCGCGTCGGTGGGAGCGCTGTCGACCTTCTACCCCGACGCCAACCAGATCAACGACCCCGAGGTGCGCCAGATTCAGATCATCCGCCTGCTCGCCAAGATGCCCACGCTGGCGGCGTTCGCGTTCAGGCACAACATGGGCCAGCCGTACGTCTATCCGGACAACGAGCTCAGCTACGCGGGCAACTTCCTCTCGATGATGTACAAGATGACCGAGCTCAAATACAAGCCCGATCCTCGGCTTGAGCGGGCGCTCGACGTGCTCTTCATCCTGCACGCCGACCACGAACAGAACGCCTCCACCAGCGCCGTGCGCTCCGTCGGCTCGACCCAGGTCGACCCGTACACGGCGATCGCCTCCGGGGTCGCGGCTCTGTACGGCCCGCTGCACGGCGGCGCCAACGAGGCGGCGCTGCGCATGCTGGCGCGCATCGGCTCAGTCGAGAACATCCCCGAGTTCCTCGAGGGCGTCAAGCGCGGCGACGAGCGGCTGATGGGCTTCGGGCACCGCGTGTACAAGAACTACGACCCGCGGGCGCGCATCATCCGCGAGCATCTCGACGCGGTCTTCGAGGTGCGCGGCAAGAGCCCCCTGCTCGAGGTCGCCACCGAGCTGGAGAAGCGCGCGCTCGACGACGAGTACTTCACCTCGCGCAAGCTCTACCCCAACGTCGACTTCTACTCGGGACTCATCTACGAGGCCCTCGGCCTGCCGGTGGCGATGTTCCCGGTGATGTTCGCGATCGGGCGCACGAGCGGCTGGATCGCGCAGTGGCTGGAGATGGTGCAGGACTCAGAGCAGAAGATCGCGCGCCCGCGCCAGATCTACACGGGCGCGCGCGACCTCGACTACGTGCCCATCGAGCGACGCTAGAGCACCAGCGTCGCGCCGTTCAGCTTCAGCCAGTCGCGCTCCTGGCGGTAGGACGGCCATCGCCCCTCCAGCAGCCGCCAGAAGGCGGGCGAGTGGTCGAAGATCTCCAGATGGCAGACCTCGTGCCAGACGACGTAATCGAGCACGTGCTCAGGCGCGAGCAGCAGGCGCCAGTTGAAGCTCATGCGCCCCTCGGGCGAGCACGAGGCCCAGCGCGTGCGCTGCGTGCGGATCGAAAGGCTGCGGTAGGCGCTGCCGGCGAGCGTCGTCGCCCGATCGAGGCGAGCGGCGATCTCCGAGCGCGCAGCGCGGCGGTAGAAGCGCTCGAGGGCGGGCCTCGCGTCGCCGCTGGGCACGAGCAGCTGCTCGCCGCGGCGGTGCACGCGCTCCCGCCCCGACTGCGGGACGAGCATCAGCGATTCATCCAGGTACGGGAGCGTGCCGGCGCGCGCCGCAAGCGAGCGCTGCGCCCGCGCGCGCGTCCGGCGAGCGTCGTCTAGGCGCCGCTCGATCCATGGCCGCAGCTCGCTGATGGCCGCCGCGGCTGCACGCTCGGGCGCACGCTCGGGGAGCACGACCTCGACGGCGGCGGCTTGGCGACTGGCGAGCGGATGCACGTTCACGCGCACGCGCCGCGCACGCGCGGAGCGGCGCACGGAGTAGGGGATCTCGCTCACCGCAGGGAGACTACGCGGCGGGCCGGGTGCATAATCGGGCAGCGATGACCAAATCGAGGGTCCGGCTTCCGCGCGAGGTGCGCCAGCCATACGAGGTCTACCTCAACGGGGTGCCTCAGAGGCTCGGCCCCGACTACTCGGTGCGCGAAGGCGCACTCGTCTTCGAGCGCGAGCTGCGCAAGGACAAGATCAGCGGCTGGCGCTGGCTGCTCGGCGCTTGGGGCGTTGGCACCTACCGCCAGAACGACTCCGTCGACGTCCGCTATGAGGCGCCCGACGGCTCCCCGCGCGTGGCCGAGGGGCTGGAGATCGAAGCCGGGTAGATAGCGCGCTCCCACGGCCGCGCGAGCTTCAGCGCGCTGAGGATCGCGCGCGTGGCGGGGGAGCGGTTGAGCGTGTAGAAGTGGATGCCCGGCGCGCCCGCGGCGAGCAGCTCCGAGCACTGCAGCGTCGCGTAGGCGACGCCGAAGTCGAGCACCGCCTCGGCGTCCTCTCCGCGGGCATGCAGCTCTTCGCGCAGGCCGTCGGGGATCGCCGCGCCGCACATCTGCGCCATCCGCTCGATCTGCCCGACGCGCGTGATCGGCATCACGCCGGGGATTATCGGCACGCTCACGCCTGCCGCTCGCGCGCGCGCGACGAAGTCGAAGTAGGCGTCATTGTCGAAGAACATCTGCGTGATCAAGAAGTCGGCGCCCGCCTGCACCTTCTCCGCCAGATAGCGCAGATCGGCCTCTGGGCTCTCCGCGTGGATGTGAGTCTCGGGAAAGCACGCCGCGCCGATCGCGAACGGGTAGTTGCGGTCGATCAGCTGGACGAGCTCGTGCGAGTACTCGAGGCCGCCCTCGGTCTTGATCCAGTCCTCCTGTCCCGCCGGCGGGTCGCCGCGCAGCGCCAGCACGTTGTCGATGCCCGCCAGCTGCATCTCATCGAGCGTCTCGCGCAGCTGCCCCACGGTCGCTCCGATGCAGGTGAAGTGGGCCATCGCCTCGAGTCCGAACTCGTCCTTGATGCGCTTGACGATCTCGATCGTTTTCTCTCTGCTCGAGCCGCCGGCGCCGTAGGTGACCGAGACGAACGACGGCTCCAGCGCCTTCAGCTCGTTGAGCGCCGCGTACAGGTTCTGCTCGCCGGCGGGCGTTTTCGGAGGAAAGAACTCGAATGAGAACACCGGCGCCTGTGCAGCGAGGATCTCGTCGATGCGCATCTTCTGATTATGCAGTCCAGCGTTCGGGCTCGCCGGGGATCGCGTGCACGCGCCCCAGCGCCTGCAGATGCGTCAGGTAGCAGAGGATCTTGGACAGCAGCCAGTGCGCGTTCTGCTGCGAGAGCGCCTCTCCGTAGACGTGTGGCACGATCTCAAATGCCGTCAAGGGCCCCGCGCGGAGGGCCCCGTGCACCCGCGCGAGGCGCTCGTGCACGAGCTCACGGTTGGCGGCGATGTGCGCTAGCACGTCGGTGAAGGTGCGCCCGTGCCCCGCCAGGCACAGGCGCGCTCCCAGCCGCTCGACCTCCTGCAGCGAGCGCAGGAACTCGCCCACGGGGTCGGGCGTGAAGCCGTAGTCGAAGTACAGCGAGATGCGCCCCAGCAGGTGGTCTCCGGAGATGAGCAGGCGCCGCTCGGGCTGGAACAGACATACGTGCGACGGCGCGTGACCGGGCGTCTCGTGCACGCTCCATGCGCCGAGGTCGGTGTTGATCTCCAGCCCCGGGAGCAGCGCCCGGTCGGGCTCGATCACGCCCGAGATACCCGTGTCGCGCGAGCGCCGCTCGGATGCGTAGCGGCGCAAGGGCTCCTCGGGGACCCCGCTCTGGCGAGCGACCTCGATGCGCCGTTCGAGCACCGCCTCAGGGTCTTCGGCCATGCGCGTCATGTGCTCGTGGTTGGGGTGCAGCCACAGCTCGCACCCGGTCAGCTCGACGATCGTGGCCGCCTGCCCATAGTGATCGGAGTGCGCGTGCGTGCAGACAACCAGGCGCGCGTCCTCGAGCCGCAGTCCGCACATCGCGAGCGCGCGCTCGAGGTGCGCCAGCGAGTCGGGCTGGTGCATGCCGGTGTCGAACAGCACGAAGCCTCCGTCGGCGGCCACCGCCCATGCGTTGCAGTGCGGGACGCCGGGCCACGGCAGCGGCAGACGCAGGCGAAAGACGCCCGGCAGCACGCGCTCGCCTCTCCCCAGCTCGCGCTTGGCCGAGGATCCCTGCCTGCGCGCGCGTCTCTCCGGCGCCACAGACTCCACGCCATGCCCGCTGGTCTCGGCCACCCGCCGGACACTAGACTAAGCATCCCGGGCTCACAGAGGAGGAGCGATGGCCGACGAGCAGAGCGCCGCCAAAACGAGCGCCAAGGTCCAAGAGGTCGCCGCCAACGTCCAGCAGGCGAGTACGCGCAGGCGGCGCATCAGCGGAGGCAAGACCGAGTCGGTCGCGCGCCGCTACTTCGACGCGATCGCCGCGCGCGACCTCGAGGAGGCGGTCGGGCTGTGGGCCGACGGCGGTCGCGAGAACGTGCGCGGCCAGGTCGAGGTGCGCGCGCCGGAGGGCGTGCGCGAGTTCATCGGCGGGCTGCTGGACGCCGTGCCTGATCTGAGGTTCGAGGTCCTCTCCATGACCACCCAGGAGGAGCGCTGCGTGGTGCAGTGGCGCATCTCGGGAACGTTCGCCGGACCCGCATCGATGAACGGCATCGCGCCGACAGGCGATCCCATCGTGCTCGAAGGACTCGACCTGCTGACGATTCGCGACGGGAAGATCGAGTCCAACGACGCCTACCCCGACTCGATCGGCTTCGCTCGCCAGATCGGGATGCTGCCGGCGCCGGGCACGGCTGCCGAGGAGCGCCTGACGGGCGCCTTCAACGCGCGGACCCGCGTGCGCTCGCGCATCACCCCCGGAGGGGCCGAGCTGATCGCCGAGGGCGTATGGGTCGTCCAGGGCCAGCCGGGGCGCTGCAACGTGTACCTGATCGAGGACGAGGGCGGCGTCACGCTGTTCGATGCAGGCGCGCGCACCATGGTCCGCGCGGTCGCGACCGCGGCGGCAAAGCTCGGCGGCGCCCGACGGATCGTGCTCGGCCACGGCCACACTGACCACCGCGGCGTCGCGCCGGCGCTCGGCGTGCCCGTGCTGTGCCACGCCGACGAGGTCGAGGACGCCGAAGGCAGCGGCGGCTTTCGCTACTGGCCCGTGGACCTGGGCGGCCTGCCGGCGCCCCTGCGCCAGGTGCACCGCCTGATGCACCGCTACGCATGGGACGGCGGCCCGGTGAAGATCTCGGACACGGTCGCAGAGGGCGATGAGGTGGCGGGCTTTCGCGTGCTGCACCTTCCCGGACACGCGCCCGGGCTGATCGCGCTGTGGCGTGAGTCGGACCGCCTGGCGCTCGCGAGCGACTGCTTCTACACGCTCGACATGTGGGGGCGCAGCTGCGCGCCGCGGGTGCCGTTCCCGATGTACAACTACGACACCGAGCAGGCGCGGGCCAGCATTCGCAGGCTCGCCGAGCTCGAGCCCGCTGCGGCGTGGCCAGGGCACGCCAAGCCTGTCACTGGCGATGTGCGCGCGCAGCTGCTGGCGGCCGCCGAGAGCTGAGCGGGTGCCCGGCGCGCGGATCCTGCTCGCGCAGGCCGGCGCGCAGCGCGCGGCGGCGCGGCGGCGGCGCGCAGGTGGGTAGGCGCGAGCGCCAGCGCGAGCGGCTGAAGGCGCCGAGCAGCGACTACAGCGACGCCGAAGGCAACGTTCTGCGGCTGCGCGGGTCGCTGACGCTCGGCGCCCGCGAGGAGTACGCGCGGGCGCTCGCCAGCCGGGCGGGGTCGCAGGAGGACGCGTGGCAGCGCGCGGTGGAGTTGCTGTTCGAGCGCCTCGCAGTGCGCTGGACGATCGCCGGCGCGCCGATCGAGCGCCAGCGCGAGCTCTTGGCCCGCTATCGCGCCTCCGGCTCGGCAGAGCGCGCGTGGGTGCGGGAGGTGCTGCGCGAGCACTGCCGCGAGCACTTCCCCGACGTCACTGCCCCCTGACGCCGAGCAGCTCCAGTCGCGGACCGTGCGGGCTCGAGGCGTCGACGAAGCGCGCGGTCGCCGGGCTGAGCACGAACTCACGCACCTCGCCGGCCTCGCCGCGCACCTCCAGGCGGCGCCCTTCTTCGTGGACGGCGAGCACGATGCCGTGTTCGAAGGATCCGCCGAAGTGCGCGATGCGCGCACGCGCGCCCACGCGCGGTACTGGACGCGAAGGCCTGAGCATGCTCGAGATGCTAGGGGACGCGACCACGCCGGTCGATACCGTGCGGGCGATGCGCCGCACCAAGATCGTCGCCACGATCGGACCGTCCTCGCGCGACCCGGACACGCTGCTGCAGTTGATCAACGCGGGCATGGACGTGGCCCGGCTGAACTACTCGCATGGCACCGTCGAGCAGCACGCGGAGACGATCCGGCTGGTGCGCGACGCCGCCGGGCGCGCAGGGCGGCCCGTCGCCATCCTGCAGGATCTCCCGGGCCCTAAGCTGCGCATCGGCCCCCTGCGCGAAGACCTCGTCGAGCTGAAGCCCGGCGATCGCCTGACGTTCGTCTCGGGCGGCGAGGAGATCGAGGGCGACGCGAGCCGCATGAGCGTCTCCTGGGCTGGGCTGCCCGACGCGATCGCCAAGGACGCCGTGCTGTATCTCGCCGATGGCTCGGTGCGCCTGCGCGCCGTCGACGTGCGCGCCGCCGCCGGCGAGGTAGAGGCGGAGATCGAGGTCGGAGGAGCGGTCGCCTCCAGGCAGGGGCTCAACATCCCCGGCCCGGCGGAGTCCCTGCCGTCGCTGCTCGAGGAGGACCTTGCGCTGCTGCGCCACGGCGAGTCGGCGGGGGTGGACATGGTCGCGCTGTCGTTCGTGCGCAGGCCCGAGGACGTCGAAAGCGTGCGCTCGCATACGCGCCTGCCGCTGATCGCGAAGATGGAGAAGCCCGAGGCGGTCGAGCGCGCCAGCGACATCATCAAGGTGGCCGACTGCGTGATGGTCGCGCGCGGCGACCTGGGCATCGAGCTCGCGATCGAGCGCGTGCCGATCGTGCAGAAGCAGCTGCTCGAGCTCGCCGGCTGGATGGCGCGGCCGGCCATCACCGCCACGCAGATGCTCGATTCGATGGTCGCCTCCTCGCGTCCCACGCGAGCCGAGGTGGCCGACGTGGCCAACGCGATCCTCGACGGCACCGACGCGGTGATGCTCTCCCAGGAGACCGCGATCGGCGCATATCCCGTGCAGGCGGTCTCGATGATGGCGGCCGTCGCCGAGCAGGCGGAGTCGATCGCGCCATACGAGCGCTGGAACAGCTCGCGCGTGCGGCGCACGGGGGCGGACCCCGCCTACACGATCGCGCACAACCTCTGTATCGCGGCGAGCGAGCTGCGCCTGGACGCATTGATCGTGCCAACGCTGTCTGGCCGCTCGGCGCGCCTGGTCTCGGCACACCGTCCGGTGGTGCCGATCTACGCGCTCTCGCCGGGAAAAGAGACGGTGAGACGGTGCGCGCTGATGTGGGGGGTCGAAGCCGCCTCGATGCGCCGGCATGAGACGACCGAGGCGCTGCTCGCCGACGCCGCGCGGCGCGTGGTCGAGCTCGGCTGGTGCGAGCCCGGTCAGCGCGTCGGCCTGACCGCCGGGCTTCCCTCCGGGCGCCCGGGCACGACCAGCCTGGTCCAGATCCAGGTGCTGTGAGCGCCTCAGCCGGAGGCGCCCACGCCAGTGCCCCGGGCACGACGAGCCTCGTTCAGATGCAGGTCGCGCTGAGCGCCTGCCTCAGCCGGATGCGCCCACGCCGGTGCGCCCGTAGAACTCGGCCTCCATCCGACCCAGCTCGGTGACGGGCGGGTCGTTGTACATCCACTCGCGCGCGATCCGATGCCAGTTGGCGCGCGCGTGCAGCTGCGAGAGCACGGCCAGCGTGAGCATCTCCATGCGCCTGCCGAACAGGTGCTCGGGCCGCAACGCCTGATGGCGCATCTCGCGGAAGTGGCTCGAGCGCGGGTCTGAGCTTTCGATCATCACCTCCGTGGCGATCTCGGGCGTGAGCTCGACGGTTTCATCGGCGGTCGTGTACCACCAGATGGCGTCCTCGACGAATGCGAGCAGGTGCTTGGGGTCCACGCGCTCGGGCTCGGGCAAGAAGCCCGAGTCGGCCAGCAAGCGGTGCAAGCTCGCAGCATCGCCCTCGACGACCGCCCGCTGGGCGGCGAGCTCGAGCTCGACGGGGCCGGCGTCCAGGCGCTTGAACAGCCCGAAGTCGAGGAACGCCACGCGGCCGTCCTCCTGAAGCAGGAAGTTCCCGGGGTGGGGATCTCCGGAGAACTGGCGGTGGCGGTAGAGGCAGCCGAGGAAGAAGCGGAAAACGATCTCCCCGAGGCGGTCGCGCTCGCTCTGGGGGCGATGCTTGAGCTCCTCGAAGCCGACGCCACTGACGTATGCGCTCACGAGCACGCGCTCGCGAGACATCGACGTGAGCACCTCGGGCACGACGATGAACGGGTGGCCCTCGAAGATGCGCGCCAGCGCGCGCTGGTTCTGCGCCTCGAGCTCGTAGTCGAGCTCCTCGACGATCCGCTCCCGTATCTCCTCGGCGATCGCCTTGACATCGAGCCCCGGCGTCATGCGCTTGAGCAGGCGCAGGATCATGTCGAGGTTCTGTAGGTCCGCGCGCACCGCCGTGGCCACGCCCGGATACTGGACCTTGACCGCGACCTCGCGGCCGTCCTTGAGCGTCCCGCGATAGACCTGGCCGATCGACGCAGCCGCGATCGGCTCCTCGTCGAAGGCGTCGAAGAGCTCCGCCAGCGGCTCTTCGAGGTCCTCCTCGATCACGCGGCGCATGTGCTTGAAGGAAACCGTCGGCGCTGCGTCTCGCAGCTTGGCGAGCTCGTGCTGGAACTCCTCGCGGTACTGCTCAGGCACGAGGCCGACGTCGAGGAAGGACATCACCTGGCCGAGCTTCATCGCGGCGCCCTTCATGGTTCCCAGCGCCGCGACGATCTGCTTGGCGGTCTCGAGCTGCCGCCGGGCCATGGCCTCGTCGGATGCCTGCTCGGAGCGCGCGACGTTGGCGGCGCGGGTTCCGAACTGCTTCATCGCCTCGGTGGCCGCGAGGCTCGCGACGGTGGCCGTGCGGCGCACGCGCGAGGTCGGGATCTTCTCGCTCTCGCGCGCCATGCGCTCAGCTGCCGCGCTGCACCCGCGAGCCGGGCACGATGTCGTCTGAGCCATCGGGCCAGCGCACCCACGCCTTGGTGCCGCCGTCGTAGTCCTCTGCGAGCAGCACGAGCGTCGCCGGCTCCCCCAGCGCGGTGCAGGGCTCTGAGCCCTCGGGGTCAAGCCCCCGCCATACGCGGATGAAGCGGTTGGACTCCCACTCCTCGGCGACCGTGCTCGGAGCCGCGTGGCCGGGGTAGATGATCGTCTCGCCCGGCAGCTCCATGAGCGTGCCCATGATCGAGTCGCGCAGGTCGGTGTAGCTGGTGTGACCGGGCGCGCGCACGCCGCCAACCGAGTTTCGAAACAGGGTGTCTCCGGTGAAGACGACAGCCGGCCCGCCGCTGTAGCCGCCGGGCCGGGCGGTCTCGCCCCTCCCAGCTCGGCTCGAGCGCTCCCGCCCCGAGCCAGGCGAGCTCGGGGCGCCGGGGCCGACCAGGAACGAGAGCATCCCGGCCGTGTGCCCGGGCGTGTGCAGGGGGCGAACCTCGAGCGCGCCGAAGCTCAGCGTCTGCCCGGCGTCGACCGTGCCGCCCCTATCCTCGGCAGCTTCTGGAAGCAGCCCGGGCGAAGCCCTCATCAGCAGGTCGCGCTCGAGCGGGCTGATCAGGACCTCGAGCTCGGGCCAGCGCTCGCGCAGCGCGTCCACCTCGCACACATGGTCGTAGTGGTGGTGCGTGAGGAGAACGTGCGTCGGCTGCAGACTCAGCGCGCCAGCCTTCTCGATCAGGCCGTCGACGGGCCCGCCGGCGTCGATGAAGAAGGCGGGCCCTCCTTGTCCGTCACCCACGAGGTAGGTGTTCGAGATGAACTGCGGGTGGCTTGCCTGCTCGACGATCACGGCGCAATCCTTGCACGAAAGCTGACGGCGCCGACCGGCCGCTCAGGCGGCTTCGACGAGCGTCCTCAGTCCCTCCAGATAGCGCTCATCGCCGACGTCCCTGCGCCACTCGAGCACGGGGACGCGGGACGCGCAGCCGACCACGCGCTCTCGCGCAGCGGCGAGCGTGGGCGCGGTGCTGGCCAGCGCGACCGCGCGCGAGGTGCCGACCGTGCGGTAGGACCCGGGCGCGGCTTCGACGGCGGATGAGAAGAACACCCCGCATCCTTCGCGCTCGATCTCATCCCTGTCGAGCGCGAACTCGTAGGGGCCTCCGGGGCGGAGCGCGTAGTCGGGCGAGACGAGGTAGAGCACGACCGAGGCCTCCTCGCGCAGCGGCACGTCCGCAGCACTCAGGCTGCCCGCGCTGATGCTCTCCATCGCCGCCGGCCAGTCGCCACAGAAGAGGCTCATGATGTTCATGCACTCAGGATCGCCAAAGCGGGCGTTGAACTCGATCACCCGCACGCCGTCGGCAGTGGCGAAGAAGCCGCTGTTCATGACCCCGCTGAAGTGGCGACCCTGCTCGCGCAGGCGCTCGATCACGCGCTCGATGATCGAGCACGCTTCGCTGTAGTGGCCGGCGCCCATGAACGGCAGCGTCGGCTCGGCCAGTGACAGCGAGCCCATGCCGCCCGTTCCTGGCCCCTCGTCGCCGTCGAAGCGGAACGGGTAGTCGTACGTGCTGGGCGGGAACACGACGGTGCGCCCGTCGCTTATCGCCTGGATCGTGAACTCGGCGCCGCGGATCTTCTCCTCGATCAGCACCGACTCTCCGTTGCGCCCGCGCCGGAGCAGCTCGAGCGCGTAGTCGCGGGCGTCGGCGTGGCTCGCGAGGTGCGGGCCCATGACCTTCACCCCCTTGCCTCCGGTCAGGCCGGACGGCTTTATGGCGACTGCGCGGCCGCCGAATGAGGCCACGGCATCCTCGACCTCATGCGGCTGGCGCACGACCCGCACGGCCGGCGCGGCCTCGGGCGCGACCTCATTGAGCAGCGCGCGCGCGAAGGCCTTGTTCCACTCGATCTCGGCCCCGGCCCTGGTCGGACCGACGGCGCGCGTGCCCTGCGCGAGCAGCGCATCGACTACCCCGGCCGCCAGAGGCTCATCGGCGCTGACCATCGCCACGTCCACCTCTCTGGCGCGCGCGAAGGCGGCGACGGCGCGCGCGTCGCAGACATCTCCGATCGCATAGCTCCCGCCGGACTCCTGCGCGCTGCGCACGATCGACGGGTTGGCATGACCGACGAACGCGTGCAGCTCGCTGCGCTCGCCCATGCGCTGCGCGAGCGCGCTCTCACGCCCCCCGTGACCGACGATCAGAGTTCGCACGCCAGGCGCACAATAGTGCTCAAGGCGCGGGCTTCGCGTCAGGGCGAGGGCTCGGAGACGGTGCCCGACCGCCAGCGCAGCATGCGCCCCAGTCGACCGCCGAGCGCACCCAGGAACATGCCGGCGATCGCGTCGATCACGATCAGAAACGGCGGGAAGCCTCCCAGCGAGACCTTCGCGTGCGTGCCCGCAATCGCGTGCGCGATCAGGATCCCGAGGGCGAAGATGGCGCCGCCGACGAGGCCACGGTCCGCGCCGCCCCAGCCGTCGCGGTGCTCGAAGCCGGCGAGCACGCCGCCCACGCCGGCTAGCGCGGCCAGCCCCCAGTAGGCCCCCGCCGATACGCCGAGCACGACGCCGACGCCGCCACCGAAGAGAAGCGGGACCACGCCCCCGAGCAAGATCTGCGCGGGGCGCGAACGGTCCCTGAAGAGCGGTGGCGCCTGCATGATCTCATCCTCCCTTTCCCGCCGACTCGCATCGCGTCCGCCGGCAAAGGACACTACCAAGGCTGCTGCGCGCGCGCGTGTGCGAGGGCCGAACGCACGCCGTCCGCGCGCTGAGCGAGGCGAGCACGCGCTCTACGCTGGGCCTCTCGCGGCGAGCCAGCTAAGACATGCGTCCCGCCGAGCGCTGCCCGTTAAGGACGGCACGCGCGGGCGTCGATGCAGGCGGGCGAGCCCGATGCACGGACGCAGTCCCTATCACCGGCGCAAGTTGCACGCGCCTAGGCGCCCTTCTGGGAGCGCCCGGTGAGCCTGCGCTCCGCACCGGGCCGCGACGCGGCTCGAGGGCGAAGGAGGCTCCGCGGCTCGGCGCGCGTTGAGGGCGCAGCAGGCGCTCTGCACACTGGCAAGCACCGGCCTCTCGCGGCACATCCGGTCGTCCATCGGGCTCAGGTGCTGGCCGAAGACCGCTACGCGGCTCAGCTCGTCTACGAGGCGGTCCGGACGACCGAGGAGGCGCTCGCGCGCGCTCGCCGGCCCGGACGCGAGGCGAGGGCGCGCTGGGGTCTGCTGCGCGCGCGGGTGATCAGCGAGCCGACCGAGTACGCGCAGTTCGCAACCTTCAGCTGCGGCGATCCAGCTACCAGCCGCTCGGTTCGCGAAGTCCAGGCCACGATCCGCATGCTGCATGCGGGGAGGCTCGACCCGGCACCGACGGTCGTCGTCGTCGAGAGCGACCGCGAGGAGCTCCTGGCCTTGTGCTGCCTGCGTAGGCCGCACGCCGAGGAGGGGTCCGGCGCCGACTGGACCGTCGACATTCCCGCATTTGCGCGCGCCAACGCTCACCGTGGCACGGTGCTGAGCGACGGGCGAACCACGCTCGGCGAAGCTGCCCTGCATGCCGGACTGGAGGTGATCTCCAAGGCCTGCCTCGGCCGCCCGCTGCCGGCGGTGTGGGCTCGCATCCTGCCCTACAACAGCGAGAGCCACGCCGCCTTCGAGCGGCTCGGGTTCCGGCTTCGCACGCCCATGCGCCGAAACGGCACGGTCGAGGAACAAGTGGTCAGAGCGCTTGCTCCCGACCTACCGTGGCCGCAGCCGCTCGATCCGGCTGCGCTCGCTCCCGTCCGGAGCGACACATCCGCGCTCGCGCCGCTGCGTCAGGGGACGCACTTCAGCCCTCCGGAGATCCCGCGGAACGCCCCCTGCCCGTGCGAGTCGGGCGCGAAGTGGAAGCTCTGCTGCGAGGCCTACTTCAGCTGATCCCGCCCCCGTCCAAGGATCGCCTCCCCGTCCACCGAGCGACGCTCAGGCAGCCCACCAGTCTCGCTGACCCTCCACGTCTTCCCGCGGGTTCTCGCCGAGGTTGGGCGCGCCGAAGACGAGCATCTCGAGGCCTTCCGGCCCGGCCTCGTACCCTCGCCATGTACCGGGCGGAACGCGCATGACGTCCCACTTCTTGACCTCGACGATCTCGTCGTCGAGCTTCATCCGCCCGCTCCCACCCACGACCACGAACACCTCCTCCTGCTCCTTGTGCGTGTGGCCGTACGGGAACCGGTAGTCGGGCGGGATGCGCTGATAGCTCAGGCCGGACTGCTCGAGCTCGAGCGCCTTACTCGCGAGACGGAACTCCAGGTCCGGCGCGCCGTCGAAGTTGGACCCGACGTCCGCCAGATCCTCTCTGAGGTTCCTGAGCGTGAACGGCATGGTCGCAGCCTAGCCGGGCGCGTAGACTCCGCCGCATGGCGCTCATCCACACGTGCTATCGCATCACGAACATCGACCGGTCGGTCGCGTTCTACGAAGCGCTCGGGTTCCAGGAGGTCGGCCGCCTGCAGATCCGCGACGAGGCGATCAACGTGTTCATGAACCAGCCCGGCGACGGCGACATGCCGCGCCTGGAGCTGACGTACAACCACGGCGTCGACTCCTACGACCTGGGCACAGCCTACGGCCACATCGCGATCACGACGGACGACATCCACGGCACGCTCGCGCGCCTCGCCGACCAGGGCATCGAGCCTGAGAAGCCGCCCTACTCCGTCCGCGAGGGCGGCAGCCTGCTCGCGTTCGTGAAAGATCCCGATCAATATCGCGTGGAGATTATTGAGCAGCCCAAGGCCGCTTAGACAGGCGATAGCCGGGCACAATCGACCCCGATCTCAAAGAGGCGATAAATCCTCGTCGTCTGGGCTCGCACCCGGAGCAGGGCGTCGAGCCTCGCCCTGCGCCGTCGCCGGAGACGAGGACCTGCTCTGGCGGCGTAACGCCTGCTCCGGAGGCGCCTGCGTGCCGCGGACGGGCCTGTGGAGACGCGTCCAAGCAGACGTCGGACGCCTGTTAGAGCGCCTGGACGACCGTGCCGTTGTGCAGTGTCACGATCGTCGCCTTCGCGAACCACGCCGGCGCGGAGGAGGACATCTCCGGCCAGTTCTCGGTCGTGTCCTGCCAGTGCCTGGTGATGCCGGCCGGCGACTCGTAGTACTCATCGACTACGAAGGTCGTGTTGCCGGTCGGCTCAGAGTTCGCGTCCATCGGGTTGGACAGCTCCGGGCCCTTGGAGACGCTGTAGCCCAACAGCGCCACGTCGCCCTCGCGAGGATGCCCCTTCATGAACTCGCCGTGGCTCGCGAAGATGCGATCGCCCTCGGCGACGTCATCAGGCCCCACCGTAAACATGATTACGAGGTGCGACTTTCCTGCCTGCGGCATGCTGGCTCCCCTCAGGTAACGCGTGCGGTATTGCGCGCTCGGCGATCATACGGCTTGGCTCCGGATCCGCAGCTCCATCGATCAAAAGCGCGGGTACGCCTAGACGCGAGCGGTGATCCGAGTGCTTACCTAAGGACGCAAACCCGACCGCTATAGGGTCGAGATATTGCTAGTCAGGCCGTTCGCTCGATATCTCCTTCGGAGCGAGCCGTCAGCCGGCCTGCGCGTCGGGCGTGCGGCCGAGAGCATCGAATGCGTCGTTAGGGTCGTGAAACCACTCGTAGCGCACCACCTTCCCGTCGCGAATCGTCCACAGGGCTGACTCGCGCCCCTCGAGCTCAACGCCGCTGCCGCGGCCGCGAGCCCTGTAGCGCACAAGTGCGGCGATGCGGTCCCCGGCCGCGTGCAGTCGCTCGAGCTCCATCTCCCACGCCTCCCAGCCTTCATCCGTCTTCTCGACCGCCGCAGCAAACGCGGCTAGGCCACGACGCGTACCTGGCTCGATCGCGCCGGCAGGGTTCACGTATTCGATCTGCGGATCCAGCAGCTCAGTGGGTCCCGGCCGCTCCCCGCGCGCCCATGCGTCGTAGATCGCTCGCACGATTTCGACGTTCGCCGAGGGCACCGACCAAGCCTGCCACATCGCGCATTTTGGCGGTTTCGCAGGAGCCCGCGTAGGGATGCGGGGAACGCGCTCGCATGTTTCCTTTCGTACCAAACCCGATGGCTACAGGGTCGAGATACTCGAGATGCCACGCGAGTAGCGCAGCGACACATCCGCGCTAGGCCGACGCACTCACGGCGCGCGCCACGCGAACAACCCACCGATCCGTCTCCCCACGAGCCCGAGCTCGACGACCGCATCGCGAACGCCGGGGTACCCAGGGTGGTCGTAGTCGTGAAACACGACGACGGCGCCCGGCGCGAGCGCGGTGCGCCACGCGCGAAACGCCGCGAGGACCGACTCACAATCGTGGGATGAGTCGATGAACAGCAGCTCGACGGGCGGATCGCCCGCGCGCGGCCCGTTGCTGTCCGGCTCATTGCGCAGCTCGATGCGATCGCGCACTCGACCTCCGGCGAGACCCAGATAGGCGTCGCGATCGTGCCGCACAAAGGAGTCATAGCTGATGACGCGGCGCGCGCCGTCATCCAAGGCCAGCGCGATCGCGCTCCATGCAGTGCCGGTCCCGAGCTCGACCACCGCCCCACGCCCGCGGGCGATCGATAGCAGCTCGGCGAGCTCGGCGGGCCGGACCGCGGACGTCAGACTAAAGTCGTCGCCGATGCCGCGCGCGCACCCGTTCGCGCGCCACGCGAAGCGGGCGACCCTCGCCGGCAAGACCCGTAGAGAGAGCGCAAGTCGAACTCTGCTCCGTATGTCCCAAGGGTCGGTTTCGGCACCTCGTGAACTCACGGAGAGCCCATGCTACGCGCCTAGCCTCGGCGGCTTGCGCGCACAGTTGCAAACCGTCCACTAGCTCGACGGCTATCGCGTCGAGATCCTCGAGGTGAGCTAGCTGTAGGCGCGATCGCGGCCTGGGGGCTTCGGGGGCGCTCAGCTACGCGGCCGCGCCCCGCGGACTCTGTCAGTCCCTGGCGGATCGGATGAGTTGCAAATCGTCCAATAGGTCGATGGCTACAGGGTCGAGATATTGGAGATGGGATAGGAGCCCAGCTCCCTACGGCTGGGGACGTCAGTCGACGATCGGCGCGGCGGCAGCCTCCGCTATCCCTGCCTCGGCCATCTGGCGGCAGGCGTCGGCGACCTTCTGGCTGTCCTCGTAGGCGTGAAAGTACGCGACTCTGCCGCGGCGGATGTTGATCAGGTGAAAGCCTTCGTTCTCGTAAGGCTCGCCGGCCTTCGGGCGAGCGTGAGCAAGCCATTCCACGCCGACGGCCACATTCCAGGGCGGGCCCGAGACGATCACCTGCCCGACCTCGAAACGCAGCTCGTCATACAGACGGAACAGTCGCTCGAACCAGACCCGCACGGCGTCGCGGCTGTGGCGCTCGCCGCCAAGCGCAGACTCGCCGGCGAAAACGTGGTGGACGTCATCGGCCATCCCCTCGAGGGCCAGCTCGTAGTCCCCACGGCTGAGGGCGCCGAAGATCGCGACTACGCGTCGCCGCACGAGGGCGCGGTACATGACGCTAGAACGTAGCGCGCGACGCACGCCGAGGCTTTGCGCGGTCTCCCACATGCATGCTCATGTTCCTTTGAGATACCTGAGATGCGCTGAGCAGCGAGCGCGTATGAGTTGCAAACCGTCCGCTAGCTCGACGGGTATCGCGTCGAGCTAGCGGAGATGCCTAGCCGGTAGATCGCGCCGGTGCTCCTCCCGGCGCGTCGCTGAGTCGACTCCCTAGCGCCATCGAGCAGCCAAGAAGTCGCGGGAGTCTGCCCAATCGCGTGATCTTGGGAGAGTGAAAGGTGACGCTCGAGTCCCCGAGCAGACGTTGTGCGGCGACGATGTCACCGGACTCGACGGGAGGCGAAGCGAGTTGGGACATCGGTCGCTTTGCAACGAGTGGGTCGAAGAAGTACTCTCCTACGGGCTGAGACGATGAAGCGTCTCACGGGCGGGGCCATGAGGCGTCACGGATGATTAGGAGACTTAGGGGTGGATCCCTGTACGGCGCTCGCGCATGCCGCGACGATCCGACTGCCCGGTAGCAGTCAGCGTCTGCTCGATGTCTGGCTTCCGTTCGGCTTCCTCGGCGTGGTCAGCTGGATCGTATGGCTCGCGCGTCGGTTGCTAGCGGCGTGCTACCGGCCGCATCTGGATGACTTCGATGCTCCCGTGAGCGTCGTGGTGCCGGCGTATCGCGAGGATCCGGAGATCCTCGCGAACGCGGTTCGCTCGTGGGTCGCCGCGGGCGCCGAGGAGATCGTGATCGTGATGCCGGTCGACGAGGCGTACAACCGGGAGCGCGCGTGCGCCCTCGCTCACCTGCTCGACGCCGACGTCCGCATCCTGCCCTCCGTCAAGACGGCGAAGCGTGACTGCCTCGACCTGGGCATTCGCTCAGCGTCGCACGAGATCGTCGTGCTCTCGGATTCCGACACGCTGTGGGAGCCCGATCTGCTCAGCGAGGTCCTAAGGCCCTTTGCAGACACGCAGGTCGGCGGCGTGGGCACTCGCCAGCGAGTGCTCGACCCCTACTCCTCGCTGTGGCGGCGCGCGGCCGATTGGCTGCTCGATTCGCGCTACCTCTGCTACGTCCCGGCGATGAGCCGCCGTGGGGGCGTCTCGTGCCTCTCGGGTCGCACGGTGGCCTACCGACGAAGCATCCTGCTCCCCGTCCTACCGGAACTCGTCGACGAGGTCTTCCTCGGCCGGCGGTGCATCGCGGGCGACGACGGTCGTCTGACCTGGCTCGTCCTGCGTGCTGGTTGGAAGTGCGTGCACCAGCAGAGCGCCCTCGCCTGGACGATGATGCCTGACACGGCGCGTGCATTCTTCGCCCAGCGGATTCGCTGGTCGCGCAACAGCTATCGCTGCTACCTCACGGCGATCTACAAGCGCTGGCTGTTTCGCCAGCCCATGATCACGCGAGTCTCGGTGCTGCAGAGCCTGCTGGCACCGCTGTCCCTGTGCGTCGGCTACGGCTTCACGCTGCTCGCGCTCATTCGCGGCGATCTTCTCGCCGCGGGCGCCTGGATCGCGTGGGTGATGTTCGGCCGCGGGCTGCGGGCATTCGACCACCTGCGCCACAACCCGCGCAACCTCCTACTGGTGCCGTTCATGACCGTCCTGATCCTGGGCGGCTTCACGCTTATCAGGTTCTACACGTTCTTGACGATGAACAAACACGCGTGGATCACGCGCGAGGCGGGCAAGGCCGTCGCGGCCGGTCAGGCCGCCGGCAGTCTCGACGCGCACGCGATGGCGCAGTGGGACCATGAGGGCGTTCGCGTGCTCCAGGAGGCAGAGGCGTAGCTTGCGCTGCATCGCGCGTCTAATGCCGCTGTTGGCGCTCGCGTCCGTCTCGATCATCCCCGGGGCCGCCTTCGCGCAGTACGACGCCGCGCAGGAGGCGGCGACTGCCCGTCTTGGCAGCGCGATTCGGGCTGCCGCTCGCCTCGATGTATCCCGACCGACCGCGACCCAGCTGCACGGCCTTGCCGTGCTCGTCGTGCCGCATGATGCCTCCCTTGCCGACCTGCACGCCGCGGACCCGCGTGACATAGAACGAGGACCGCGGGGAATATGGACGGTGCGGCGAACAGTCGTGGTCACGCGCGGCGCGCAGCTGACGATCGCGGCACCAGCGGTGCGTCAGCTGAGGCTGCTCAGCAGTCCACGGCGCTATGCGACGATCGCAGCCTATGGCGCGGACTTGCGCTTCGTCGGCGCGCCAGGTCGCGCGCTGGTCGTGACGTCGTGGGATCCCACCCGCGATCGACCCGACCGAACCATCGCCGACGGGCGCTCCTCGGTATCGAGCATCGACGGCGGCCGACTCGATGCCCGCATGACGACCTTCGAGAGCCTCGGCTTCTACCAAGGGGTCGTATCCGGCGTGGCGGTGGTCTCCGACTATCGCCAGCCACGTGGCACTGGCGATATGGTCGAATCCACGTTCCGCAACAACTACTTCGGCGCCTATAGCTACAACGCCGTCGGCATGCGCTGGCTGCACGACCGCTTCCTCAACAACAAGGTCTACGGCCTCGACCCGCACGATAACTCCGACCACTTCCTGGTCGCGCACGACTACGCCGCCGGCAACGGCGTGCATGGGATCATCTTCTCGCGGTTCTGCGATGACAACGTGATCGTGGACAACGTGAGCGCCCACAATGGGTGGCATGGCATCGTGCTCGACGACGGCAAGGCCGCTGATGGCCCTTCGCGCGACAACGTCGTCACGGGCAACCGCCTGATCGGCAATCGGCTGGTGGGCATCTCACTCGACGGCTCTGGCGGCAACCTGGTCTCGCGCAACACGATCACGGGTGGCCAAGTCGGAATTCGCGTCTATGGCCCCTCGCGCGGCGACACCCTCGCGGACAACCACATCGCGCGCGCGACGGCGTTCGGGATCTTCCTGATCGCCCCCACCACCGGCACGCGGGTGCTCGGCAATGACATCGAGAA
The DNA here is from genome assembly GCA_005884115.1 of Actinomycetota bacterium. Taxonomy (GTDB): domain Bacteria; phylum Actinomycetota; class Thermoleophilia; order Solirubrobacterales; family Solirubrobacteraceae; genus Palsa-744. Next base: position 395,664 of record VAXW01000005.1, on the reverse strand, counting down.
CCTGCCGACCGGGATCCGAGTGGAGCGAGCCGTGAGCTCGTGGGTCGTCGACAACACGATCGCCGGTATGAGAGCGCACGGGATTTTCGTTGAACCCTCGCCCGAGGCTTCGAGCGGCTCGTTCCTGGACAACGAGCTGAGCGGCCGGGGCTCTTCGCCGCTGCTCGTCGCGAGGGTCCCCGGTGCGCGCATTCGCATCGCCGCCGGGCCGACGAGGTGGCGCTATCCGCTGTTTCACCGCGTCGGTCACGCGCTCTCGTCGGTGATCGGCCCCGGCATCTGGTTGCTGCTCGCGGCCGCGGTCATCGGCGGCGGGGCACTCGCGCGCTTGTTGATTCGACGCCGCCGTCCCACAGAACGCCTCAGTCCCACCACGTCGCGCGCTCCACTCCTTCACCGCGTCGATCGCGCGGCCTCGTCGGTGATCGGCACCGGCATCTGGTTGCTGGTCGCGACCGCGGTGATCGGGGCACTCGCGCGCTTGTTGATTCGACGCCGCCGTCCCAGGGCGCTTGCGTCAGACACATGAAGGCGCTCTGCGCACTGTTCGCGGTCGCGATTGTCTCCGGTTGCGGTGGCACACGCGATCGCGCACGATCGCAGGCGCATCCGCCTGCGGTCAGCCACGGTGCCGGTGCGATGATCTCGCTGCGCACGCTACGCGGCCACCGCGCCATCCTGAGCCGCGGCGGCCTGGTGAGGCTCGTGGCTGCGCGCTACGGCCCGGTCGATCTGAGCAACCTGCATCCGCGCCGGCCGCTGACGCTGTTGGGCGTTCGCGGCCGCCCGCGCCTTGCCAGCGTCGACCTGACCGGCGCCACCAACGTCGCGCTGCGCCACGTCGAGCTCCCAGGCGGTGCGACCATCGGCGACGCGGCGAAGAACGTGACCCTGGACGACGTCGACCTGCACGGCCAGGCGCTGGTCATCCGCGCCGCGACCCACGTGGCCTTGCGACACGCGTACGTCCACGACGTGGCGCTACGCGGCAGCGGTTTGGCCGATGGCTTCGGTGTATGGGCCGAGGGCGCTTCCGCTCGGCGGCCGGGCGGGTTGACGCGCGACCTGCTGATCCAGTCCACATGTTTCGCGAATCTCGCCCAGGACGGCGTTCACGTCGGGGACGTGCAGGGGGTGCGGCTGACCGGCGATGAGTTCGTCGGCATCTTCGCCTCGGTGGATCCGAGCGTGCACGCCGACGCGATCCAGGTCCACCGCAGCGCATCCGACATCCAGCTGCTGGCCAACTGGTTCCACGACACCAACCGCGGGATGATCGTCAAGGACGATGTATACCCAGGCCTGGTCGTCTCGGGCAACTACTTCGAGCACATGCGCGGCTGGGCGCTCGACCTCTACGACACGCCCGGCGCGCAGATCAGCGGGAACATCGTTCGCCAGCAGCCCGGTCCCAGCATCGTGCTGCACGAACAGCACTCGCAGATGCGCGACGTGACGCTCACCGGCAACGCGGTCGAAAGCCTCGTCTTCGCGCGCGCGCAGGTCGCGCAGGAGAGCGGCAACCTCGTGGCCGCGCCCAAGCGCGGAATCGAATACTCGCCAAGCGACATCCGCGGCACGCCCGTACCTGCGACGCCCGCACCGGCGAGCATGCACGCCTGCCAGGCCTGGGGACGTTAGTCCGACGGACCAAGCGTCACCGTCCAATCGCCGACGGCTGCGACAGTCACCCACCTGTAATGGCCGGCGGGAACCGGTATAGGTGTACGGCCGTCGGCGGGACCGTGCACGAGGATCAGCGCGTCGCCGCTCGTCAGGGTCAGAGGCGCCCCCGTCGCCGTCGTGACGGCCGACCATCCAGACGGAATGTTCAGCGAGCGCAGTACCTTCGGGCCCGAGCCACGGAGCACGAGGCCGCGCCGATCCCGTGCCCCCCTCGGGGCCGGTCCGCGATCGAGCACCAAGAGCCGACGCCAGCTCCGACCGTCGCCGATCACTTCAAGACGCAGAAACGAGCGGCCCAGTGGGATTCGTTCCAGCTCGACGTTGACCAATGATCCCCCGCGTCGCACGCGCGAAACGATGTGGTTCGGAGCACGTTCGAGCGCCCGCCTGACGAGCAGCCGCGCGCGCGGCGGTACCACTCGAGCCGACAGGTCCAGCGAGGACGCAGTGGAGTGCGCGGCGAGGATGCCCCCGCCGTTGCGCAAGGGCGGCGCAAAGCGCGCGTATGGCCCGTTCGCGAGCAGTCGCACTTGAGCGAGCGAGGCGGCGACGGCCGTGCAACCCTGCTGGATCGTCTGGCTCGCATGGTCGCGCATCGCGAACCACCGGGACAGCGCGGCGCTCAAACGACCGAGGTCGACAGCCGTTACGGCGTGATAGCTGTCGCTGTATATCGGCGCCGAGGCCATGCGGTCGGCCCTGCCTGCCGAGACGGCGGCTGCCTGCCTGCAGTACCGCGCCATGTTCGTGCGCTCCCGCGCCGATAGCGAGTGCCAAGTTGAGCCGCTGAGAAGCAAGCGCTTGCCGATGTCGGGAACGCGGTTGGGGTGCCCGCCTGCGCATCCGGCGAACAGCACCGCGGTCGCGGCGGTGGCCAGCGCAGCAGCTGCGTTGACCGAGCGCATCCGCTCAGGATTCGCCGAAGCCATCGCCGAGCCAAGTATCCCCGAAGCGAGGCGATCCCCGCCGACATGTGCCACGATCCGCCAGGCCACCATCGCGACCCGATTGGAGGAGAGGGATGGACGAAGCGCTCACACGCGATCACATCGAGAAACACGCCGTCGCCGTCGAACGCGGCGACATGGATGCGGTCGTGGCCGACTTCAAGCGAGACCTGCGTCCGCAGGTCCGCAGATCGCACAGGTGATCTTTGCCGCCGAGCCGGCGAGCTGACCGTCTCCGGCCTGCGCACGCGGGCTCGCCCGATCACGCGACGTCGGCAAACCTGGAGCTGGTTCGCTCGATCTATGCCCAGTGGGAGCGCGGGGACGTCAGCTCGTCCGAGTGGGCGCACCCCCTGATCTCGGTCGTGTTCGCCGATGGCCCGAATCCGGGCAGCTGGACTGGCCTGGCCGGCCTGGCGGAGGGCTGGGTGGATGTTCTCAAGGAGTGGGAGCACTTCCACCCCGAGGTAGAGCAGTACCGCGAGCTCGACAGCGAGCGGATCCTGGTTCTGGTCCGCTGGCATGGGCGCGGGAAACGCAGCGGGGTGCAGGTCGGCGAGACGGGGGCGAAAGGAGCGCATCTGTTCCATCTCAGCGCGAACAAGGTCACGCGTTTGGTGACCTACCTCGACCGCGAGCGCGCGCTGGCCGAGGTCGGCCTGCAGGAGCAGCCGATCTTCAGAGAAGATCGCTCGGGCTGACGGTCCTCCGCGGCGGCCCGCGCGGCGCGACGCGATCGCTACCCTGCGCTTGAGCGCATGAGCGACCAGGCAAAGATCGCCAAGAACCTCGAGCGCTTCGCTCAGGCGGTCGCCTCCCACGACCGCGAGAACCCCACGCACAGCGCCTGGGGCATCGGCCTCTCGCACTTCGACATGGAGCGGCTGTCCTTCGAGGAGGGGGAGGAGGTCCTGCCGGGCATCACGATCCACGGCGACAGCGGCGTGACGGGCAACTTCCGCGTGCTCTGCGACGGCCAGCACGACGAGGAGGCCGCCGAGGTCGAGCAGGAGAGCGTCGAGGCGGTCAGCTCACAGGCGCTGCCCGTGGACGCTCCAGAGCTGCCGCGGTCTCCGTTCGAGCGCTAGAGCGCTGAGGCGTCGGTTGGCCGGCGCGCGCCCGCGGGCGCTCCTGGAGCCGAGACAGCGGGCATCGGGATCCCCGCGCGCGCGGCGATCACGGCCGTGAGCCTCGCAATCGTCGGACACCGAATGCCGTCGCGCGCCGCCGCGCGCAGCACCGCGCCGGGGATCGCGTCAAGCTCCGGCTCTCGTCCGGCTGCGATGTCGCGTTGCATCGAGCTGCCGAGCGTGGCGTGGGCGGCATCGAGCTCCGCCAGCGCCCTCGCGGGGTCGACGTCGTGCGCTCCCTCCGCGCGCCCCACCGCGCACGCCTCCTCGATCGCAGCCACGAGATCCGCGCGCAGCTGCGGAGTAGAGCGGATCTCGCCAAGCAGCTCGTCGTAGGCGCTGGTCGTGCACGCCAGCGCGTTGAGGCGCACGAGCTTGGACCACATCACATCGGCCTCCGAGTCAAGCACCCGCGTTGGCACATCGGCGGCGTTGAGGATCGCCGCGAGCGCGTGCATCGGCTCGCGGACGGCGCCGTTGCTGCTCGCCATGTTGACCAGCAGGAAGGGGCTCGTGTGCACGACCACTCCGGGCTCCGGGCGGTCGGACTCGACGCGAATCGAGCCCGCGAGCACCGAGCCCGGACGAAACCGCTCGCGCAGGACCGCAAGGTGGTCGAGCCCGTTCAGCAGCGGCAGCACCAGCCTGGGCGCAGACTCGACGCGCTCGAGCGCTGCACGCAGCCCAGCAGCCTTGGTGGCAACGATCAGCACCTCGACCTTCTCGGCCAGCTCGGTCAGGGCGGGCGGATGGGTGACGAAGTCTCCGAAGCGAACGCTGCTCACGCGAAGCCCGCGCGCAGCGATCGCCGCGGCGGTGCCGTCGGTCGCGACCACCGCGACCTCCTGCCCGTCCCGCTCGAGCACGGCCGCGAGCAGCCCGCCCACGCCGCCGGGGCCGAGCACGGCAATCCTCATCGCAAGGGATCGACGAGCACGCCGGGGTTCATGATCGCCGCGGGATCCACCGCCGCCTTCGCGCCAGCGAGCGCCAGCGCGAAGGGATCGGGACGCTGCTCGTCGTACCAGGGCCGGTGGTCGCGGCCGACGGCGTGGTGGTGGGTGATCGTCCCGCCCTCCGCGATCACGGCGTCCGAGACCGCGCGCTTGATCGCGCCCCACTGCTCGGCCTCTTCGCGGCGCCGTGCCGGTGCGATGACGGTGAAATACACCGCCGGCCCGTCCGGATAGACGTGCGTAAAGCGCGTCGTCATGAGCCCCGCCGGATCGCGCTTGCCGGCCGCCTCCGCGAGCGCCTCCTCGGCCACCGCACTCACGCGCTGATGGAAGGACGGAAACCGCTCCCACGTGATCGCCGTCTCGAACGTCTCGCTGAGCACGCCCATCGCGACGAACGTGTCGCGCAGGTACGGGGCCGCGAGGAAGGCGCTGCGCCACGAGCTCACGGCGTCGCCCCCAGCCTGCTCGTCGCCGGAATGCAGCGCGGTCGCGCGCCCCGGCTGCTCGCGCCCGCCGAGAGGCTCGCCGCCGTGGTCGGCGCAGATCTCGAGCCCGCGCTCCAGTGCGTGATCGACGCTGTGGTCGGTCGACTCGAAGCCGAGCACCAGCAGCGCATGCTCGCCGTCGCCGGCCATCGTCAGTCGCGCCTCGCGCGCGTCGATGAGCCGGCAGTTGGAAGGATTCAGTCCCGACTGGCTTATCGCGCGCACGCACTCCGCGCCCTCGGAGAAGCTCGCAAAGCCGACCCCCACCGAGCGGCGGTGCGACGGCCGCGGCTGAACGCGTACCCACGCCTCCGTGATCACCCCGAGCGTGCCCTCCGAGCCCGCCAGCATGCGGTCGGGGCTCACGCCCGCGCCGGACCCCGGCAGCCGCCGCGACGCCCACACACCCGCCGGCGTGATCGCGCGCACGGACTCGACGAAGTCCTCGATGTGCGTGCGCGCCGTGGCGAAGTGACCGGCCGCGCGTGTCGCGATCCAGCCGCCGAGTGTCGAGAACTCGAACGACTGCGGGAAGTGGCGCAGCGTCAGCCCGTGCGCGCCCAGCCCCGCCTCGAGCACGGGACCCGCCGCTCCAGCCTGGATGCGCGCGGCGCGCGAGAGCTGGTCCACCTCCAGCACGCGCTCCAATGCCCGCAGGTCGAGTGAGACGACGCCATTGTAGCCGTCCGGTATCTCCGGAGAGACGCCTCCCACGACCGAGGTCCCGCCGCCGTAGGGGATCGCGGCCACGCGCTCGCCCGAGCACCATTCGAGCACGCGCTGCACGTCGCGCTCATCGCGCGGGAACGCGACGAGGTCCGGTGGATGCTCGTATTCGCCGCGAAAGCCGCGCACCACGTCCACGTAGGACTTGCCCAGCGCGTGCGACGCGCGCGCGTGGTCGTCGTTCGCGGCGATCTCCGCCAGGGCGCGCGGCACGCCGATGTGGGGCACGCGCAGCTTCAGCGCCTGCAGCGGAGCGGGCTCCTCGATCTCACCGACGGTAATCGCGATCTCAGCCAGGCGCTCCCCCAGGGCGCCCGCACCCTCGCGCAGCTGCTCCAGCGCCGGCCACTGGTCCTCATAGCCCCACCCCCAGTGCTTGAATCGGCGCGCGGACATCGTCAGCGAGTCTATGCGCACGGTCCGTGCCATTAGCCTTCAGCTTGATGTCCGAGACACCAGCAACCGCACCCAGCGAGCAGCCGGAGATTCTCGCGCGCGGGCCGTGGCCGCTCGATCAGATCACCACGCGCTGGCAATCCGAGCACTTCCAGCCTTCGCTCGCGCACGTCAAAGCGGCCGACGCCGCCATCCGTGCGCTTGAAGGCCGGGGCTCCCCCAGCCACGACGGCGTAGCGGCGCGGCTTGTCAACTACCGCCAGGACTCTGACGGCCTGGCGATGGAGCTACAGCCCGTTCGCTGGGCACTTCGGCTCGTCGCCGATGACGCGTCGCTGAGCGTGGCCGCGCTGTGCGTTACGCGCTCGGCGGACGGGCGCTGGCTCGCCGGACGGCGCGCTCCGTGGGTCGCCTCCTGGGCCGGGCGCTGGGCGCTGGGGGCGGGCGGCGCGGTCGACCTGGGCGAGAATCCCGGCGACACGCTCGTGCGCGAGCTCAGCGAGGAGTGGGCCGTCTCGCCCGAGCGCGTGCGCGGCGAGGCCCTCATCCGCCTGCCCCACCGCTTGGTCATGTTTGTCGGCCAGGCGTGGCTCGCCCAGGGAGCCGATAGCTCGGTGAGACCCGACCACGAGCACGACGCGTACGCCTGGTGGCCGCGAGAGATCAGCGACTGGCCTCCCGAGGCCGGCGAGACGCTCGCGCGCATGGCGCGCTGGCTCACCGCTTGAGCCGCGCGCTGACCTTCCAGCACCTGAAGTGGGCCTCGTTCGCCCACTCGTGCATCTACCTCGCGCTGCTGTTCAGCGCCTTCGCAGCCGGCAAGCCCGAGCCGCTCACGTTCGCGCTCGGCCTCACGCACGGGCTGCTTTGGATCGCCATGTCGAGCGCCTGCACGCTCGCCGCGCGCCGGCGCGTGGTCAGCGTGCGCGTGGCCGTCGCCGTCGCCGTTCTTGGAGGGATCGGGCCCTTCTTCGGGAGCCTCGAGTTCGTGCGCGCGCAGCGCCAGCGAGCGCCGCGCTAGAGTGCCTCATAGATGGCCACAAGCGCCGCCGCCGATCAGATAGTCGAGGTTGTGACACCGGCTGCTGGGGAGTCGGTGAGCGAGGGAACGATCCTCGAATGGCACGCCAAGGTCGGCGACTTCATCAAGGCCGCCGACACAATCGTCGAGATCTCGACTGACAAGGTCGACGTCGAGCTCCCCGCGCCCGCCAGCGGCACGGTCGTGGAGATCCTGGTCGACGAGGGCGAGACCGTGACCGTCGGCCAGGTGATCGCGCGCATCGCGCTGGACGGCGCCGGCGCCACCGCCGAGGGCGCTTCCGCGGTTGCGCAGGCCAGCGAGCCACAGGCGCCGGCCGAGCCTAGGCCCGGCGCCGCCTCTGAGGGGAACGGCAGCACGCAACAGACTTCCGCGGAGGCCACGCCGGCGGCCGAGCGTGCACCCGGCGCCGCTCCCGAGGGGAACGGCAGCACACAAGAGGCTCCCGTAGAGGCGCCCACGCGGGCAGGCGCCCCTCCGGCTGGGAAGGTGTCGCCCGTCGCTGCGCGCGCGGCCGAGGTCGAGGGGGTTGACCTCGCCGACGTGTCCGGCAGCGGGCCCGCCGGCCGCATCACCAAGTCCGACGTGCTCAAGGCCGCGACCGCCGACGGCGCCAGGCGCGCGCCCGAGGTGGACGGCAACGGTTCGACCGCGACCGCCGCTGAGCCGCGAGCGGAGCCGATGCGAGGTGGAGCCGCAGCGCTCGCGCGCTACATGGAGGAGTCGCGCGCGATCCCGACCGCGACCAGCTTCCGCACGCTGACCGTGACGGTCCTCGACGCCCGCAGGCGCGAGCTCAAGGAGGCCGGCCAGCGAGTCTCGTTCACTCACCTGATCGCCTACGCGATCGTGCGGGCTGGCGCTCAGATGCCCGTGATGATGAACCATTTCGCCGAGATCGACGGCAAGCCGCATCGCATCGACGACGGGCAGATCAACCTCGGCCTGGCCGTTGACGTGGAGAAGAGAGACGGGTCGCGAACGCTGATGGTGCCCGTGATCAAAGATGCCGCCGCGCTCAGCTTCGACCGTTTCCTCGCCGCATATGACGAGCTCGTGGAGAAGGCGCGCGCGAACACGCTCACGCCCGACGAGCTCGTCGGAGCGAACATCACGCTCACCAACCCGGGCGGACTGGGAACCGTCGCCTCGGTCCCGCGCCTGATGAGCGGCCAGGGAACGATCATCGCGACCGGGTCGATCGCCTATCCACCCGGCCTCGCTGGCGTCGGAGCCAGCGTGGGCGCCGAGAAGGTCATGACCATGACCTCCACCTATGACCACCGCGTCATACAAGGGGCCGAGTCGGGCCGCTTTTTGGGCCTCATCGAGGAGCAGCTGCAGGGAGCAGACGACTTCTATGAGGAGCTGTTCGCATCGCTCGGAGTCGCGCTCGGGCCCGCGCCCGCGCCCCCGTCCCCGGCGGCGGCGCCGCCAGCGCCAGCCGCCGCTGCTCAACCAGCACCGCCCGCGAGCGAAGCGCTGCTTCAGGCTGTGCAAGCCGCGACCGCTCTTCTGAAGGCGTTCCGCACGCACGGGCACCTCGCGGCGCGGCTCGACCCGCTCGGCTCCGAGCCCGAGGGCGATCCTGCCCTCGAGCCCGAGTCCGTCGGCCTCACGCCCGCGCTGATGGCACAGATCCCGGCGCGCATCCTGCGCATGTACGTGCCCGGCGGAACGCTCGCCGATGCGCTTCCGCACCTGCGCGAAACCTACTGCGGGACGATCGCATACGAGATCGAGCACATCGCCTCTCACCGCCAGCGCGTATGGCTGCGCGAGCACATCGAGTCGGGAGCCTTCCGTGCGCCGCTCACGAGCAAGGAACGCACGACGCTGCTCAAACGCCTGGTCGAGGTCGATGCGCTGGAGCGCTTCATGCACAAGGCATACCTCGGCCAGCACCAGTTCTCGATCGAGGGTCTAGACATGACCGTGCCGATGCTCGATGAGCTGATCGAGCTGGCAGCCGCGCACGGAGGCCACGAGGTCGTGATCGGCATGGCGCACAGGGGACGGCTGAACGTTCTCGCCCACAACCTCGGACGCACCTACGACACGATCTTCGCCGAGTTCGAGGGCGCCTCCACGCTGGAGGCCGTGACCACCATCCCTCAGGGCGGCACCGGAGACGTCAAGTACCACCACGGCACCAACGGCTCCTACAAGCTGCCCGACGGCTCCACGATTCGCGTCAACCTCGAGTCCAACCCGAGCCATCTGGAGTTCGTCTATGCGGTCGTCGAGGGAGCGACGCGCGCAGCGCAGACCACGCGCCTTGGCCCCCACGCGCACCAGAACACCGATTCGGCGCTGCCGATCGTGATCCACGGCGACGCCTCCTTCCCCGCCCAGGGGGTCGTCTCGGAGACGCTCAACATGCAGGGGCTCGACGGCTACAAGGTCGGCGGCACGATCCACCTCATCACCAACAACCAGATCGGCTTCACGACCGACCCCGACGACGCGCGCTCGACGCGCTGGGCCTCGGACCTCGCGAAGGGCTTCGACGTGCCGATCGTGCACGTCAACGCAGACGACGTGCCGGCGTGCATCAGCGCCGTGCGGCTCGCCTTCGCCTTCCGGCAGGAGTTCGGGCATGACGTGCTCATCGACCTGATCGGCTACCGGCGCTTCGGGCACAACGAGTCCGACGAGCCCGCCTACACCCAGCCGGAGATGTACGCCAAGATCAAGACCAAGCAGCGTGTGTCCGAGCTGTGGGCCGATCGCCTGGTCGAGGACGGCGTCATCTCCCGGGAGGACGTCGAGCGCCAGGCGCAGGAGGTGTGGGACAACCTCACGCTCACCCATCAGCGCTTGAAGGCGAAGATCGAGGCCGCCGCCGAGCACGTCTCCGGCGAGCAGCCCACCGGGGAGTACGAGCTCGACCGCTCGCGCAGCCCGGAGGTGCAGACGGCCGTGCCCGCCGCCCGCGTGCGCGAACTGGGCGAGGAGCTGCTGCGCGTGCCAGAGGGCTTCACCGTGCACCCCAAGCTCGTCAAACAGCTCGAGCGCCGCCGTAGCGGCCTGTACGAGGACGGTGGGATCGACTGGGCGCACGCCGAGGCGCTCGCCTTCGCCTCGCTGCTCACCGAGGGCACCCCGGTGCGCCTGACCGGGCAGGACACCGAGCGCGGCACCTTCAGCCAGCGCCATCTCGTCCTGCACGACGCGCGCACCGGGCAGACCGTCTGCCCCATCCAGAGCATGGCCGCCGCGCTGGCACCGTTCGAGCTGCACAACAGCCCGCTGTCCGAGCTCGCCTGCATGGGGTTCGAGTACGGCTACAGCCAGGAGGCTCCCGAGACGTTCGTGCTGTGGGAGGCCCAGTTCGGCGACTTCGTCAACTCGGCCCAGGTGATCGTCGACCAGTTCATAGTCTCGGGCCTCGCCAAGTGGGGGCAGACCTCGCGCCTCACCCTGCTGCTTCCGCACGGCTACGAGGGCTCAGGTCCCGAGCATTCATCCGCGCGCCTGGAGCGGTTCCTGTCGCTGGCCGCGGAGGGAAACATCCGCGTTGCCAGCCCCACGACCCCGGCGCAGTACTTCCACCTCCTGCGGCGCCAGGCGCGCATCGCCAAGCAGCGTCCGCTCGTGGTCATGACCCCGAAGTCGCTGCTGCGCCTTCCCCAGGCGACCAACTCGGTCGCGGACCTCGCCGAGAACACGCGCTTTCACCCGGTGCTCGCCGAGGAAGGAGTCGACGATGCAGCGACTACGCGCCTGGTGCTGTGCACGGGCAAGATCTACTACGACCTCGTCGGCCATCCCGAGCGCAGCTCCCACCCCGCGCTCGCCGTGGGGCGCGTGGAGCTGCTCTACCCGTTCCCCGAAGCGCAGATACTCGATCTCATGCGCCGCTACCCCAACCTTCGCGAGGTGGTGTGGGTGCAGGAGGAGCCGCGCAATGCAGGGCCGCGCGCGCACATGTTCCCGCGCCTGATGCAGATCATGCCCGAAGGCATCCACTTCGGCTTCATCGGCCGGCCCGAGCGCGCGAGTCCGGGCGAGGGCTACCCGGCCGCGCACATCGGCGAACAGAACCGCATCGTCACGACCGCCATCGACCTCGAGAAGCCGATCTCGCAGTACCCCGTTAAGGTTCCCGGTCAGCGCTGATGGGAGCCCTGTTCAGACGTTTCCTTCGCATCCTCGCCCAGCGCCGGCGCAAGCGGCGGCGGCGCTAGGCGATCGCGCCGAGCGGGTGCGGCAAGGCCGCATCGGCGGTGCGCCGGCGGCGCGCTGGCTATGCGCCGCCCGGCGCCGCCCGCGCGGCGGGCTTCTCGCTGCCGTTCGAATCGCCCGTGAAGTCGGCCGGCGCCGCCGAACCAGAGGTCGGTGCGGCCGATGCGATGACGCTTAAGACCTCCTCGCGGCTGTAGTGCCCGACCGAGTCGTACCAGCGCTTGGCATGAAGGCCGAGGCGCAGATCGCAGTCTGCGATGACGATGCCCTCCTGGTCATACAGCGGTCCGGCGATCACCTCGCCCCAGGTCGGCTCGACGATCACCGCGCCTCCCCGCCCGAAGACAGGACGATCGGGCAGCTCCACGGGGAAGTCCGCTGGAAAGGCCGAGCGCGGGATGTACTGTGGCGCTCCGACTACGAAGGCGCCGGACTCGACCGCGATGTGGCGCATGTTGGCGATCCACACATCCGTGTCGTCCGCCGTCGGCGCGACCCAGATCTGAGGTCCGCCGCGATACAGCGCGTAACGGGCCAGCGGCATCCGGTTCTCCCAGCAGATCAGCCCGCCGATGCGTCCCACACGCGTGTCGGTGACTTGGAGATCATCGCCGCGACCGAAACCGTGAAACAGCCTCTCGTGATGGGTCGGCATCAGCTTGCGGTGCTTCCACAACAGCCCCCCCGGCCCCAGCAGCAGAAGCGTGTTGTAGAGCGAGCCGGGCCGCTCGCTCTCGCGCTCGTTGACGCCGATCGCACAGTGCAGCTGGTGCGCCGCGCACGCATCCACGAGTCGATCCACCAGCGGTCCGGGGACATCAACGGAGTTCTCCCACAACCGCTCCCAGAGCTCGTCGAATCCACTGAAGCCCGCCGCCTGGCGCGCCCAGGCGTTGGACGGGTACAGCGGGATGAACGTCTCAGGCAGGACCGCCAGCTGGGCACCCTGTGCGGCCGCTTCCCCGAGCAGCTGCGCGGCCTTCTCCACCGACCGCTCAGCGTCGAGAATCACCGGCGTGGCCTGGATCGCGGCCACGCGCACCGTATCGAATCGCGTCACCGGGCAAGCATAACCCGGCAGCGGAGCGTCCATGCCCCGGCGCTCGCACGCGGCTGCGCGCGGCGATTCCGCGGGCGCTAACGTGGTCGATGGCACCGCCGCCGCGCCTCGCGGAGCGGACCGATCCAGCTTCTCCCTCTCGGGAGCGCTCAACCACCAACGGCAGGAGGTCTCAGCGATGTCCAAGCCCATACCTGAGGGCTACCCCCAAGTCACGCCGTACCTGATCGTCGACGGCGCCAATGCCGCGATCGACTTCTACTGCTCGGTGCTTGGCGCGAGCGAGCGCATGCGCATGCCCATGCCCGACGGGCGGGTCGGGCACGCCGAGCTCGAGCTCGGCGACTCGATCATCATGCTGGCCGACGAAAACCCGCAGATGGAAATCCGCGGACCCGCCGCGATCGGCGGAACGCCGGTCTCGCTGCACGTCTACGTAGAGGACTCCGACGCGACATTCGAGCGCGCGGTGCAGGCTGGAGCCAAGGCGCTTCGTCCCGTCGAAGACCGCTTCTACGGCGACCGCTCGGGTCAGTTCCAGGACCCCTTCGGGCACCGCTGGGACGTCTCGACGCATGTCGAGGACGTGCCGCCGGAGGAGATGTCCAAGCGAGCCGAGGCGGCGATGGCGACCGGCTGAGAGGCAGCGTGCTGGCGTGGGTGCGAGGCTAGCGCCCGCGCCAAACCGGATCGCGCTTCTCCTTGAAGGCGCTCGCGCCCTCCTTGGCGTCCTCGGAGGCAAACACAGGACCCGAGATCGCGATCTGCTTCTCCCACATCTCCGCGCTGGACCAGTCCCACTGTTCTTGCAGAATCTGCTTTGAGGCAGCGAGCGCCAGCGGCCCGCTCTTTGCAAGCCTGTCCGCGAGCTCGAGCGCGACCTCGACAGCCGAGCCCGGCTCGGCCAGGTGGTTGACGACGCCGAACTCGTGGAAGCGCTCTGCCGGCAGCGTGTCGCCGGTCAAGGCGAGCTCCATCACGACGTGGTATGGCATCCGCCGCGGCAGGCGCAGCAGCGCCCCGCCCGCGGCCACCAGCGAGCGCTTGGCCTCGGGTATCCCCAGTTTCGCCCCCCTGGCGGCGACCAGCAGATCGCACGCCAGCGCTATCTCCAGACCGCCCGCCACCGCGAAGCCCTCGATCGCCGCGATCAGCGGCTTGCGAGACGCGCGCTGCGCGATCCCCGCGAAGCCACGATCGCCGAACCACGGCGACTCGCCACTCACGAACGCCCCCAGGTCCATGCCCGCGCAGAAGAAGCCGCCCGACCCCGTGAGCACGCCGACCGAGAGCGAGTCGTCCTCGTCGAGCTGATCGAGTGCTCCAGCCACCCCGGCCGCCAGCGCAGCGTTGACCGCGTTTCGCACCTCGGGCCGGTTGAGCGTTATCAGCAGGACGTTCTCCCGCCGCTCCGCCAGCACCGCCGCGGAGGCGTCGGCGGGGGTCACTGTGGGCGAGGCGGCGGTAGTGTCATCCGGGCTCATGGCTCAAGCTCCTTGGTCGGGTGGGTGCAGCGTATCTGCAGGCCCACGCCGCGTCACGCCGCGCGCGGGCATGGATGCTTGCCGCCTCGGGATGCGCCGTGGCGCCAGCTAGCGCGGCGGTGAATCCTCGAGCGGGACCGTCGGTTCGGGCGCCTCGCTCGACGCGGACCCCAGCGCGTCCGCCGGGGGCTCCTGCGCGTGCTCGAGTTGCGCCGCGGCCTCAGCCGGCTCGGGCTCTTCCTCCTGGGCCTGCTCAAGCGCTCCGCGGAACTCGCGGATTCCCTGTCCAAGCGCCCGCGCCAGACCGGGCAGGCGCTTGGGGCCCAGCACGATCAGCGCGACCAGGGCGATGAACAGCAGATGGACGGGACTCTCGATACCCATGCGCGGCTTCAGGTCCGCACGCCGACCCGTCCGCTTAGGCTAGCGGCTACGGCCGGGGCCGACCGTAGGCTTCTGCGCATGGCCAGCGGATCTCCGGCCGCGCGCGCACGCGAATATCCGCCTCCACCGGCCACCGAGCTGTTCTGGCCGGCGCAGGCAACCGTGCTCGGGGCGATCGTGCTGCAGCTGACGCTTCCCGAGCGGCTCACGGTGGGGCCAGCGTGGTTGCTGCCGACGTTGGAGGGGGCGCTCCTGCTCGGCCTGATCGCGTCCACGCCCCGCCGGCTCGAGCGCGAGCACCCTCGCCGGCGCGCGGTGGCGCTTGCTCTGATCGCGTTCGTCTCCGCCGCCAACATCTTCTCGCTGGGCGCGCTCACGCACTTCCTGTTGCACCACCACACGAGGCACCCGCGTGAGCTGCTCGTCGCGGGCGTGCTGATCTGGCTCACCAACTTTCTCATCTTCGCACTGTGGTACTGGGAGCTCGACCGCGGGGGACCCGGCAAGCGCGCCGCCGGCCACGACGAGCCGCCCGACTTCCTCTTCCCGCAGATGACCGACGACCGCATAGAGCCGCTCAACTGGCGCCCGCAGTTCATCGACTACCTGTACGTCTCGCTTACCAACGCGACCGCGTTCTCTCCGACCGACGCGATGCCTTTGACGCCGATGGCCAAGGGCGTCATGGGCGTGCAGTCGCTGGCATCGCTGGTGACCGCCGGGTTGATCGTCGCGCGCGCGGTCAACATCCTCACCTAGCGTCACTTCAGCTCCGCCTCGCGCCCACCATGGGCGCCCGCGGGCCTGCCCGCGAGCGGCGGGTCGGCGCTCGCGAGCTACGCCGCGTGCGCGACCTGCGGCTCCATCGCAAGTGCCTGCGCCAGCAGGTCGCGCAAGCCGTCGCCGGCACCGAGCGCAGACGCTCGCCGCAGCGCGTCAAGCGCCCCCTCGCGGTCCATGAGGCGCATACGCAGGCGCCCGAGCCGCTCCCACGCGCCCGGGTCCGAGGGCCCGCGTTCGGCCGCGCGCGCGGCGGCCTCCTCGGCCAGATCGATGGCGCCAATGTCTTCGTAGATGCGCGCCGCAAAGCGATGCGCAGCCGGGCGCGCCCCGTCCACGCGGGCCCAGTCGCGCACCGCGCGAGCCGCCGCATCCAGCTTTCCGGCCTGCCAGAAAGCAAGCGTCATCAGCCGCAGCACCGCCACGTTGGCGGGGTCGGCGTCGCGTGCGTAGACGAGCCGCTGAGCCGCAACCTCGTAATCGCCCTCGGCCATCGCGCGCTGCGCCGCCAGCATGAAGCGCTCGACGCGCTCCTCGGCGGGATCGGGGCGCGAGAAGTCCACGAAGCGCAAGCTCCCCGCCGGGACGGTGCGCACGCCATGGCTGAAGCGCACCCGCGCCCACTGCTGCACGTCGGCGTCGCCGTCGGGGTCGCCGCTGAAGTAGATCCCCGACACCGTGCCCACGCCCCACTCCGGGTAGGAGAGGCAGCGGGCGTAGCGGTGCACGACCGAGTGGTCGGGCACGCGGCTGGCGAACGGATCGTGCTTGGCACGCTCCTGCGCCTGCGCACGGGCGCGCTGCTCGGCTTCGTACGCTCGCCGGCCCGCCTCTTCGCGCTCCCTGCGCGCGGCCGTGGCGCTGGCGCGCACAGCGCTGCGCGACACGTGTCCGCCGCGCGAGCCCTCGGCCAGGCGCTCGAGCTGGTCGGCCGCCTCGTTGATCGCCTTGAGGTGACGCTCGTGCTCGAAGTGGCGACCCGCGGGGGCGATGTCCGGGTGCCAGCGCTTGGCCATCCTGCGCCGCGCCAGCTGCACCGCGCGCTTGTCAAAGGGAGCCTCGAGCTCCAACAGGAGCATGTTCTGCTCGATGTCAAGAACGCTCGCCGGCATGACCACACAACGTTAGCGGCACTGTCCACGCCCTATCCTGCCTGCCAGTGTCCGCCCAGTACATCTTCACGATGCGCGGCCTCTCCAGGGTCTACGCGCCGGACCGGACCGTTCTCGAAGGCATCACGCTGGCGTTCTTCCCTGGCGCCAAGATCGGCGTGCTCGGCTACAACGGAGCCGGCAAGTCGACGCTGCTGCGAATCATGGCGGGCGTCGATCAGGAGTACCGCGGCGAGGCCGCGTTGGCGAGGGGCGCGAGCGTGGGCATGCTCGAGCAGGAGCCGAAGCTCGATCCCGCCAAGGACGTCAAGGGCAACGTCGAGGAGGGCGTGGCCGAGACGAAGGCGCTGCTGGACCGCTTCAACGAGCTCGCGGCCAACTACTCCGAGGAGACCGAAGCCGAGTTCGGCGAGCTGCAGGCCAAGATCGACGCGGCCGACGCCTGGAACCTTGATACGCGCTTGGAGTACGCGATGGATGCGCTGCGCCTGCCGCCTGCGGACGCGGACGTGAGCACGATCTCCGGTGGCGAGCGCCGGCGCGTCGCGCTCTGCCGGCTGCTGCTGCGCGCCCCGGACCTGCTGCTGCTCGACGAGCCCACCAACCACCTCGACGCCGAGTCGGTGGCGTGGCTCGAGCAGCACCTCGCCGAATACAAGGGCACAATCGTGGCCGTCACCCACGACCGCTACTTCCTCGACAACGTAGCGGGCTGGATACTCGAGCTCGACCGCGGCAGGGGAATTCCCTACAAGGGCAACTATTCGAGCTGGCTCGAGCAGAAGCAGGCTCGCCTTGCTCAGGAGGCGCGCACCGAAAAGGGGCGCCAGCGAACGATCGCAGCCGAGCTCGAGTGGGTGCGCACCAACCCCAAGGGCCGGCGCACGAAGTCCAAGGCGCGACTGGCGCGCTACGAGGAGCTGCTGGAGGAGGAGCGAAACGTCAAGCTCGACGAGGTCCAGATACACATCCCGCCCGGGCCGCGCTTGGGCGACTCGGTGCTCACCGCCGAGTCGGTGTCCAAGGGGTTTGGCGATCGGCTGCTGATCGAGTCGCTGTCCTTCGAGCTGCCGCGCGCAGGCATCGTCGGCGTGATCGGCGCCAACGGAGCCGGCAAGACGACGCTGTTTCGCATGATCACGAGCGAGGAAGCGCCCGACAGCGGCAAGCTCGAGCTGGGCCCGACCGTCGAGCTCGCATACGTCGACCAGTCGCGCGACGCGCTCGATCCGCGGCGCACCGTGTGGGAGGAGATCTCCGACGGACTGGACGAGCTCAAAGTCGGCGAGCGTACGTTCAACTCGCGCCAGTACACCGCCGGCTTCAACTTCAAGGGCCAAGACCAGCAAGCGCGGATCGGCGATCTCTCCGGCGGCGAGCGCAACCGCGTGCACCTGGCCAAGCTTCTGCGCCGCGGCGGCAACCTGCTGCTGCTCGACGAGCCCACCAACGATCTCGACGTCGACACGCTGCGCGCGCTCGAGAACGCGCTGCTCGCGTTTCCAGGGTGCGCGATGGTGATCTCGCACGACCGCTGGTTCTTGGATCGCGTGGCCACGCACGTGCTTGCGTTCGAGGGCGATTCGCAGGTGAGATGGTTCGAGGGCAACTTCGACGCCTACGAGGAGCACCGCCGTTCGCTGCTGGGCGACGCTGCCGACCGCCCCCACCGCATCAGCTACAAGCGGCTCGTGCGTGGCTGAGCCAGAGACGATCGCGCGCGCGGACTCCGCGCCGCCGGGGAGCTTCGAGCGCGACACCGCCGTGCGCGTGATCGAGCGCGCGCCGGCGCGCACGCTGCTCGAGGCCGACGTCTCGCCCGCGTGGCGCGCCGGTCGCGGTCCACACGGCGGCTATCTGGCGGCGATGCTGCTGCGCGCGCTCGCACAGTCGGTTGAGGAGGCCTCGCGTGCGGCGCGCTCGTTGACGATCCACTTCGCGCGCGCCCCCCAGCCCGGCCCGGTCAGCATCGCGACGGCGACCGAGCGCGAGGGTCGCTCGCTTTCGACGCTGTCGGCGCGCATGGAGCAGGACGGCGCGCTGATCGCCCTGGCGCTGTCGGCCTTCTCGCGCCCGTGGAGCGGGCCGGAGCTCGCCGAAGCGCAGATGCCCGACGTCGCCCCTCCCGACCCCGAGCGCCGCCCTGGCGGCCTCGTCGAGCACGGCGCCCCGCCGTTCACGCAGAACATCGTGCTGCAGCCGCGCATCGGCGGCCTCCCCTTCACGGACTCCGAGCAGCCCATGGAATCGGGCGGCTGGCTCGGCCTCGCCGAGCCGCGGCCCGTCGACGCGGCGGCGCTCGCGTTCTACAGCGACGCGCTGATCCCGTCGCCGTTCATGCGCACTCGCAGGGTCGGGCCCGCGCCGACGCTCGATCTCACAGTTCACTTCTGCACGCCGACGCCGCGCGAGCCCTCGCCCGACCCGCTCGAGCTCTGCCTGGTCCACACGCGCGCGAGCCTTCTGCACGAAGGGTTCTTCGTCGAGGACGGCACGATCTGGGCAACCGACGGCACGCTGCTCGCGCAGTCGCGGCAGCTCGCGATCCTTATGCACCCGGCGATCGGTTAGGGTCACTGATCGCTGGTCGCGGGCTGCATCCGCGCGTGAGCACTCCGCCAATCCACCGGGCGCCGCCGCAGCGGCGCCTCAAACTTCAGGAGCGAGCAATGGCCGACTACACCGCCAAGCACATCAACGACATGGAGGCCGCCTTCGGCGGAGGCTTCGTCAGGGCTCGAGCCGAGCTCGGCGTCACCTCCTTCGGCATGCAGGTGATCAGGATGCCGCCGGACTACGCCGACTACCCCGAGCACGACCACGCAGGCGATGGCCAGGAGGAGGTCTACCTGCCGCTGAAGGGCTCGGGCTGGATGGACATCGAGGGCGAGCGCGTCGAGCTCGACAACGGCGTCTTCGTACGCGTCGCTTCCGGCACCAAGCGCAAGGTCCACGCCGGCCCCGAGGGGCTGCAGATGCTGGTGCTCGGCGGCTGCCCCGGGCAGGCGTATGAGATCGCGTCCTTCAGCGAGCTGGGAGCAGCCGCGTAGCTGACGCATCCGCTGCCGTCGCACCGTCAGCGTCACCGCGCTGACGGCCGCTGGCTCTAGCTTTCAGGCGCCAGGGGGGCTTCTGGCCACCCGCCGCCGGACGCCTGCGGGATCAGTTCTCAGGCGGGCACGGGGCGCCGCCGGCGGCCCGCTGTTCGCGCTCGAGCGGTATCTCACCGGCGATTTCTGCCTGGCTCATTGTGCCCAGGCGGTTGACGAGCTCGGTGAACCCGAGCAGCTCCGCATGCATCACGTCGAAGTCGATGCCCTCGAGCCCGAAGGAGGGGTCGTACAGCGACTGCGGCGCCGAGATCTCGCCGATCGTCGGCAGCAGATGAACGTTGTAGGGCGTGCCCTCGCCGCCGAAGTTGCAGTGCGAGGGCACGGTCGAGGCGGGCGCGTCCGCGCCCTGCAAGAGGATCGTTCGTTCCATGTCGTAGCTCTGCACGACGCTCGTGACCGCGGCCACGAGCGGCGGACTTGGCGTGATGGCGATGAACTGGATCGCGCGCAACCCGTTGGACATCAGTTCGACGCCGGGACCGCCGTCGGACCTCGGCATCTGCTCGTAGTCGATCGCCCCCAGGTGCTCGAGCGTGAGCACCGAGGAGACCCTGCCTTCGCCGTATTCGCGGTCGAGCTGTGTGGCGATCACCCCGGCGCCGCCGTAGCGGCGCTGGGAGTCGACCAGGCGCTGGTAGAAGTGCGCGGTCGGGAACACGAATTCGACGCTGCGCGGGCGGCATGCGTCGGGCAGGGCCGCCAGATAGCGGGCCATCGCGACCATCGCGACCGGGCCGTTGTCCTCGACGGCGTTGGTGCCGTCGGTGTGGCTGTCCACGACGATGCGCTGGGCGCTCTGGCCGGCGATCGCGGCGCGGATCGTCGGCGTTTCGACGCTGCGGTAGCTCGCGTGCAGAACGAGCCTCGCCGACACCGGAGCGCCGGAGGCGATCGCATCGCTGATCTGCTGACCTTCATCGGCGCCGAGGTAGACCGCGGGCACCTTCCACGGCGTTCCCTCGTAGGGCTCGTAGTGGTTGGGGAGCTGGCTGCGCGGCAGGTCCTTGACGAACAGGACCCCCTTGGCGCCCGCGGCGGCGGCGTTGCGCAGGTCGGCGACGCGCGCGTTGTAGTTGATGAAGTCGCCGAAGAACGACTGCGTGGGGTCGATCGTGTTCTTGGGGTCATAGACGAACCAGCTGACGACGGGCAGGAAGAAGTCGTAGTTGGGCACGCTGCCCGCCGGCGCCGGGCGCAGGACGATGCGGCCCGCCGCGTTGGCGGCCGTGATCGGTTCTTCGTCTGGAATCTCGACCAGCGGCGCGGAAACACCGGCGCTGCGGGTCGCCTGCGCATACGGGACAGGCGCCGCGACCGGGATCGTGGTGCTCGTTTCACCTACCTTCAGCTGCAGTTCGCTCGAGCTCGATTTCCAGCGATTGATCGTGAAGCGTTCTTGCGAGACCTGCGCCCGCGGCACCGTTTTCAGCTGCGAGAGGATCCATTTGATGTAGAGGTTCTGGCTGCGATAACCGGTCGGGCGCACCCCGAGCCCCGCCACGTAGGAGTTCATTTCTCGCAGCTTGGCGGCGCTGGGAAGGGCCGCGGGATCGGGCGCCACGGGACAGCTTTGCGCAGGCGCCGCGAGGCCGGCGCGAGCGGGCGCGCCGGCGGAGGCGGCTGGCA
Source organism: Actinomycetota bacterium (assembly GCA_005884115.1). GTDB lineage: Bacteria > Actinomycetota > Thermoleophilia > Solirubrobacterales > Solirubrobacteraceae > Palsa-744. Next base: position 374,546 of record VAXW01000005.1, on the reverse strand, counting down.
CCAACAGCGCCCCCATGGCGGCGAGCAGCGCCGTCGCACGCAAGAGCGCGCGCGCCCTGTGGCGAGCGGCGCTCACGGCCCGCTCACCGCCCAATCGGCCGCGGCCCCGGCCTTGGTCGGGAGCGTGAACTGCACGAGCCCGCCGACGACCGTGTCCGGCACCTGGGCACCGTTGGCCCAAGCGATGGCCTGATCCGCGGCGACCCCGGCGGGCGGGGCCACCCGCATCGTCACGCTGCCGCCGCTTGTGGTCACGTAGCCGCGCAGCAGGCCCGGCTGCTCGGCCAAGCCGAGCTCGGGCAGGCGGACGTCGAACGTGCTCGTGGGCATGTGGGGCACGACTTCGTAGCCCTCTCCTGTGGCTTCGACCCCGGTGAGCTTGACCAGGTCGAAGAGGCTGTACGCCGGCTGGTGCATGATCTGGGTGTCGTAGCCGTTGACCGCGCCCGCGCCGGTCGCGAGCCCGATCCCGCACCCGGAGGGCGGCGACTGGTAGTAGGAGGCGCACTCGTCGTCGACGGAGATGACGCCGTCCCAATGGTCCGGGAAGGCCGTGGCGTGAGCCGCGAGCGTGTTGCGCGTGAACTCATCCCACGCGTCGGCCGCCGCTTCGGGCACGATCCCGTCAAGCGCGGCAAGCGCCCACGTCATCTGGCCGTTAAGGGCGAACCACGCCCCGCCAGGGAACTCGCGGCTGTTGTTGAGCCCCGGCTCGTTCTGTTCGTCGGCGCCGGGATCGGTCGACCCGGGCGCCATCGCCGCCCCGATCTGCGTGGGCCCGAAGGGGGCCCCGATACCGACGAGGAAGCGTCGGTAGGCGGCGACGACTTCGGCGGCCTGCTGCGCGCTCGCGGCACCCGCGAGCAGCGCCCACGGTTGGGGCTCCACGTAGATCGCGCCCGAGCCGAGCTGGCTCGTGCCCGAGTAGCCGCGCGCGAACCAGCCAAGGCCGGCGTCGGCTGGGGTGACGGATTCGCCGTGCACGAACTGGCCCGCGACCACAGCCTCGTCGCGCGCCCCCGCGGCGCGCAGTTCGCCGGCGAAGGCGGCGTCCCCGAGGCGGTCGGCCACGAGCGCCAGGCGCGGATAGATGTAGGCGGCCTGGGCGGTCACGAGGTTGGACTCGCTCATCTGGTTGAACTCCGTCGAGAAGTCGTTCCAGTCGCCGGTCGAGCCGGTGATGTACTCGCCGTGCGGGCCCCTGCCGATCACTTCCTCCTGGTGGTGGAAGGCGAGCTTCAGGTGTTCCCACAGCGTCCCCGAGCCGGCGCCCTGGTAGTAGGGGAGCTGCTGGCTGAGGAACGCGAAGTCGCGCGTGGAGAGCGCGTATTCGGCCGCCAGCCACAACAGCCACTGGTCGAGGTCGTCGGAGGTGCCGAGGTCGAAGCGACGGCAAAGGCCGATCATCCCGTATGGGATCGCTCCGCCGACCGCGGGCTGCTCCTGCGCGGAGTAGGCGATCACGTCGCGCGCGAGCGCGGGATCGCTCCAGACCATCGGCAACGCGTGCTGCAGCGGGTCGCGGAAGGCCTCGTTCTCGCCAAAGAAGTACTGGTAGTAGCCGCCCTGGGAGAGGATGTGGTGGCCGGCGCACTCCTCGTAGGTGGAGTCAGAGCGCAGCGTGTAGGCGTCCCACTCGAGCTCGCGCGAGAGCCACGGGTAGGAGCTTCCTAGTTCGGCCTTCGGCAGCCACTTCGCCCACTGCGCCTCGCTCTTGTTGAAGGCGGTCGAGCTTGCGCGGTAGCGCGCGAGCATCGCGTGGATCGCTTCAGGGTGGCCGTAGCCGTAGGCGTAGCGCAGGGTCACCTTCGCGCCCGGCGCCAGCGAGATCGGGCTCTGGAATGCGAGCATCGCGCTGCCCTCGCTGCCGTTCGCCGCCGGCGGCGCGATCGAGTCCGCCAGCTGCCCGGCCACAACCGCGGCCGGGGCCGCGCGCGTGCCCGAACCGAAGAAGGCGCTCGTGTCGGTGTCATACGCGCTCACCGGCCCCTGCAGCGCGCTGGCGAAGATGCTCGGCGGCTCGGTGTCGATGTCGTAGGGGAGCTGGGCCACCGTCAGCGTGCTCGTCTGCGGGTCCCACGCGGGCGACTGATAGCCACGCGCGAACTGCGTGATCCCCTGGATCTCAGGATTGACGTCCCAGTACTCGAAGTAGGAGCCGCTCAGCGCTTTCTTGGAGGTGTTCTTGATCGTGACGTCGTGCAGCAGCAGCGAGTCATCGCCGAACGGCGCGTACACGCGGTCCTGCTCGGAGAGGCCCGTGAGCGTGGTGCGCTTTTCGTAGTAGCCAACGCCGAACACCCGCTGGGTGGATGCGCCGGCGGGACGGTCGTCATAGAGCGTGGAGATGACTCGTCCTTCGAGGTTCAGGTAGCCGAACCCGCCCGCGTAGTGGCTGTGTTCGGCGTCGTAGTAGTTGGTCCACTGATACAGGCGGTCCTGGCTCCACAGCTGCGAGTAGCCGTGGTTGGAGGCATCGGCGACGACGCGGTCGTTGCCGATCTGGCTCCACGCGTTGACGTTTCCCGACAGCTCGGGCTGCGGCGCGAGCGGGCTCGTGAGCTCGTCGATTTCATAGCGGTAGGCGGGCAGCTTGTGCGAGTCCACCATCCACTGCCCGAAGGACCCGCTCCCATAGGTCGATGAGATGTCGGGCGCGCTCTTTTCGCGCGACAGCAGCGCCGGCGCGGCGGACGCGGACTGGACCGCCGACAACGAGATCACTCCGGCGATCGTCGCGACCGCAATGCGTCTCATGGCAGGCTCGTCGGGGTGAGTGCGCTGAAGCGCAGCGTGCCCACATAGCCGACCGTGGGGATGTGCCCTTCGAGCGCCGGACCGAGCTGCTTGACCACGCCCGCCCAGAAGGCGTTGCCCGCGGAGTCGTAGGCGCCGCCGACGAAGTCGGTGCGCGGCGAGCCGCCGGTGAGCCCGTAGTCGTGGAAGATCGGGGCTGTGGGTTCGTTTAGCGCGCCGCTGTAGAACAGCGGCTGTGCGTCGAGCGCGTCGGCCGTCTGGGTGATGTAGGCGCTGAACAGTTCGGCCGAGGGATCGGTGCTGGCGTAGTAGGTGATCGCCACGTGCCCCGCCCCGCCGGCCGCGATCGCGGGCCGCTGCGCGTTCTCGGCGCCCGGGTAGGCGACCATCATCGGCGCGCTCCAGCTCTGCGCGCGATCGCGCGACAGCGCCAGATACACGAGTCCGTTGGCCGTCCAGGAGGCGTACAAGTTGTCCGCGTCGTCGATGGCGAGCTTGAGGTTTGTCCCGCTCGTGACCGTCCCGGCCGGCGCATCGGGCTCGGGGATCCAGGTCTCGCTCGCACCCTCGTCACGGCTCACGACGACGTATGCGGCGTGTTCGCAGTTGACCGGCTGATAGATCGCCCCCTGGCTGTCGACGACGCCCGCGTTGAAGTTCAGCGGCGGGCAGATGTCGGAGGGGTTGCTCGCCGTGGGCGAGGTATAGCCGGCGGGCGAGAAGGTGATGCCCCCGTCAAGCGACTTGTAACAGAGCCTCCCCGGCCCGCTGACCTCAAAGGGCGAGTTGGCGCACAGATACACCACGTCGGGATAGCGGACTGGCTGCGCCGCGCCCGTGCTCGCGGGCGGCGCGGGGCCGACAAACACCTTCTCCCAGTCGCCCGTTGGCGCGGTCTGGTAGTCGGCCGTGGCGAAGCTCTTGGCGTCGTCGCTGGAGCTGTAGACCTGGAAGCCGTAGGCGGCCGCGAGGTAGAAGCCGGATTCTTCCGGGAGTTCGCTCTCGTTGCGCACCGGGCCCGTCGCGTGAGACCAGAACACGCGGCCCGTGCGCCGGTCGGCGATCACGTAGGGGTCGACCGTGTTCCAGAACGCCGTTGGCTGCTCCTCCGCGGGGCGGGTGAGGCTCCAGCTGGAGCCTCCGTCGAGCGAGCGCGCCATCGAGTTCTCGCTGTCGGCGGGCGAGTACACCAGCGCGCCATCTTTGGTCACTGCCAGGCTCGACTCCGAGGTCGCATAGCCGGTTTGGACCGCGCACGCCACGGGACGCCGCGCGCCTTTTGGCAGGCGCACCACGACCCCGTCCGCGCGGTGGGCGAGGACGGGCAGCGAGCGTTTGCAGCCGGCGATGGCCGCGTTTGCCGGGGCCGGCATGCGGACCGCGAGGCAGGCGCCGAGCGCGAGCGTGAGCGCCAATGTCCGCAGCGGTGTCTCTCGAAGACTCGAGTGCATCCCTTCCCTCTCGCGGCCGAGTCCGGCCTTAGAATACACACGTGTCCTCAAATGTCAAATGGCCGCGTGATGCGGCCACCTGAACGTCGCCCGCGGTCCTGTGCAGCTCGCGGGCGATCGCCTCTCTACGGGGAGAGCAGCGTCTGTGCCTCCAGCCGCATGGCGGCGGCGGCGATCAGGCGCGCGCAGGCGTGTACGTCCTCCAGCTGCACGAGCTCGACGGGCGAGTGCATGTAGCGCAAGGGGACAGACACGAGCGCGGTGGGCACCCCGCCGCGGCTCAGCTGCACGGCGTCGGCATCCGTGCCGCTGGCACGGCCGGAGGCCTCGATGGTGAAGGCGATCCCCTCGGCCTCCGCGGTCTGGGCCAGCAGCTCGAACAGCCGCTGGTCGAACGTGGAGCCGCGGTTGAGGACCGGACCGGAGCCGAGCTCGTGCTTTCCCACCTCCTTGACCTCGATCCCGGGCGCATCGGTGGCGTGGGTGACGTCGACGACGATCGCTGCGGCGGGCTCGAGCGCGAACGCGCTCGTGCGCGCGCCCCCGAGCGTTGTCTCCTCCTGGGCGGCCGCCACCGCCACGAGCTCCCACGGGGCCCCGCCCTGGGCGGCCACGAGGCGCGCTGACTCGAGCGCCACGAAGGCGCCCACGCGATTGTCGAGCGCGCGCGCCGTGAGGCGGCCGTTCTGCAGCTGCGCGGGCAGCGCGTCGATCACGGCGACATCGCCGACGCGGACCTGCTCGCGCGCCTGGGCGCCGTCGCGGGCGCCGATGTCGATGTGCAGGTCGCGGATCTCGGCGACCTTCTTTACATCCTCGTCGCGCAGCAGGTGGATCGGCTTCTTGCCGACGACGCCCGTGAGCGGACCCACGCGCGTATCGATGAGCACGCGCTGGCCGACCAGGATCTGCGCGTCCCACCCGCCTACGTTGCGAAACCAGAGATAGCCGTCGTCGTCTATGTGCGTCACGATCAACCCGATCTCGTCGATGTGGCCGACGACGATCAGCCGGCGCTCGCGCTTCTTGGCGCCGGTGCGCGCGGGGACACGCGCGACCGCCGTCCCCAGCACGTCGCTCGAGACCCGCGCGAACGCGCCCGCCGCCTCGCGCCACACGGCTGCCGGCGCGCTCTCATACCCCGAGGGCCCGCGCGCTGCGAGCAGGTCGAGCAGCGCCTGCGGCGGCGCGCCGTCGGCGGTAGACCCCTTGGACGCCGCCTTCGCCTGCGGGCTCAACGTGAGAGCAGCGCTCGGAGCACGAACTGCAGGATCCCGCCGTGTCGGAAGTAGTCGGCCTCGCGCGGGGTGTCGATGCGCACGCGCGCGTTGAACTGCGCATCGCCGGCGTGCACGCTCACCTCGGGCCGCTTCCCCTCGGACGCGGCGGCGACGGCGTCGGCGATGCCCGCGACCGCGAACACCTCCTCGCCGCTCAGAGCGAGCGACTCGGCGCTCTGGCCGTCGGGGAACTGAAGCGGCAGCACGCCCATGCCCACGAGGTTGGCGCGGTGGATGCGCTCGAAGCTCTGCGCGATCACGGCGCGCACGCCGAGCAGCCTCGTTCCCTTAGCCGCCCAGTCGCGAGAGGAGCCTGAACCGTACTCCCTGCCTGCAAGCACCACGAGCTCGACGCCTTCCTCGCGGTAGCGGATGGCCGCGTCGTAGATTGGCATCGCCTCGCCACCCGCCGCTCGCTCGCCCGAAGCGGCGCCGCCGGCGGGAAAGTGGCGCGTGAAGCCGCCCTCGGGCAGCGGCTCGGTTCCGCCGCCGAGCAGGTTGCGCAGGCGGATGTTCGCGAACGTGCCGCGCATCATCACCTCGTGGTTGCCGCGTCGCGAGCCAAAGGAGTTGAAGTCCTTGGGCGCGACGCCGAGCTGTTGCAGGTAGAGCCCCGCCGGGCCATCGCGCTTGATCGATCCAGCGGGCGAGATGTGGTCGGTGGTGACGCTGTCACCCAGCAGCGCGAGCACGCGCGCGTCGCTTACGTCCTGCAGCGGCTCGGGCTCGACGGGCATGTCCTCGAAGTAGGGCGGCAGGCGCACGTAGGTCGAGCTCTCGTCCCAGGCGAAGCGATCGCCTTCGGGCACCTCGAGGCCGTGCCAGCGCTCGTCGCCCGCGAACACCTCGGCGTAGCTCTTGTTGAACATGTCCGCGCGCACAGCACCGGCGATCGTGTCGGCCACCTCGCGCCCGGAAGGCCAAATGTCCGCGAGGCGCACCTCGTTGCCCTGCTCGTCGGTACCAAGCGGGTCGTGGATGAGGTCAATATCCATCGTGCCCGCCAGGGCATACGCCACGCACAGCGGCGGCGAGGCCAGATAGTTCATCCTCACGTCAGGGTTGATGCGGCCCTCGAAGTTGCGATTTCCAGACAGCACCGAAACGACCGCCAGGTCGTCGTCCTGCACGGCCCGCGAGATCGCCTCCGGCAAGGGACCCGAGTTCCCGATGCACGTGGTGCAGCCGTAGCCGACGAGATTGAAGCCGAGCCGCTCGAGCGGCTCGGTCAGGCCCGAGCGGTCCAGGTATTCGGTCACGACCTTCGAGCCGGGCGCGAGCGAGGTCTTCACCCACGGCTTCGAGCGCAGGCCGCGCGCGACGGCGTTGCGCGCAAGGATGCCGGCGCCGATCATCACCGAGGGGTTGGACGTGTTCGTGCAGCTGGTGATCGCGGAGATGACCACGTGCCCGTGGTCGAGCTCAAAGCTCTCGCCGTCCAGGCTCACGCGCACCCCGGCCGGCGAGCGCTCGGCTGTGGCCGCGCCCCCCTCGGGGCGCGGCAGCTCAGGCCGGCTGAGCGTCAACAGCGGCTCGTGCCCTGGGGCGCCGTCGGCCGGGGGGTCGGACGCCGGGTAGGACTCGGCCACGGCCTGGTCGTGCGCGTTGCCCAGCTCGCCGTCGCCGGAGGTGTAGTCCTCGAGCGCGCGTCTGAAAGCGCCCTGCGCCTCGCTCAGCGGGACCCTGTCCTGGGGTCGCTTGGGGCCGGCGAGGCTCGGTTCGACGGCTTCGAGGTCGAGCTCCACCTGGTCCGAGAAAGTGGGCGTCTCGGAGCGCTCGTCGTGCCAGAGGCCCTGCTCCTTCGCGTATGCCTCCACGAGCGCGATCTGCTCGGGCGAGCGACCGGAGAACTCGAGGTAGCGAAGCGTCTCTGCGTCGATCGGGAAGATCGCGCAGGTCGAGCCGAACTCCGGTGACATGTTCCCGATCGTGGCTCGGTCGGCGATCGGCAAGCGGGCGAGGCCCGGGCCGTGGAACTCGACGAACAGGCCAACCACCCCGCGCTCACGCAGTATCTGCGTGACCGTCAGCACGAGGTCGGTGGCGGTCGCCCCCTCGCGCAGCTCGCCGCGCAGCTCGAAGCCAAGCACCCGCGGGATCAGCATCGACATGGGCTGGCCCAGCATCGCGGCCTCGGCCTCGATCCCACCGACGCCCCAGCCGAGCACGCCCAGCCCGTTGACCATCGTGGTGTGCGAGTCGGTGCCCACCAATGTGTCCGGATAGGCCTGGCCGGTGTGCTCGTTGCCGAACACCACGCGCGCGAGATACTCGAGGTTGACCTGGTGGACGATGCCGGTGTCTGGCGGCACGACCGCGAAGTTGTCGAACGCCTGCTGTCCCCAGCGCAGGAACGCGTAACGCTCGCGGTTGCGCTCGAACTCGCGCTCGGCGTTGACGCGGAAGGCGTCGCGCGTGCCGAACGCGTCGACCTGCACGGAGTGGTCGATCACGAGCTCGGCTGGGACCAGCGGATTGATGCGCGCCGGATCTCCGCCCATGGCAGCGATCGCGTCACGCATGGCGGCAAGATCGACGACGGCAGGAACGCCCGTGAAGTCCTGCATCAGCACCCGCGCCGGGCTGAACGCGATCTCCGTGCTGGGGCTCGCCTTCGCGTCCCACGAGGCGAGTGCCTCCACGTCGCCGGCCTCGACCGAGCCATTGCCCTCGGTGCGCAGCAGGTTCTCGAGCAGGACCTTCAGCGAGAACGGGAGCCTGGCAACGTCGAAGCGCTGCTGCAGAGCGTCGAGACGGAAGATCTCATAACGACGATCGCCGACCTTTAGCTCGTCCCTTGCGCCGAAGCTGTTCTCGGCCATCGCAGCCAGTTTCGCAGAGTGGCCGCCGCGCCCGTCACGCGGCGCACGTCGGCGGCGAGGTGCAGTTGCCGGAACACCGCCAGCGGGCGCTGTGCGCGGGCCTCAGGCCTAGAGCGGAGGGCCTAGGGCGCCTCTGACGCGACCCTTGCCCTCGCGCTTGGAGCGCAACAGAGCGGCGTCGCACGCGCTCAGCAACTCTTCGGTGGTCATCGGCGCGTGCCATTGAGCGACGCCGATCGACGCCGGCACACCGGGCTCATCACCGAGGCCTGGCAGGGAGTTCAGGCGCTCGAGCGCGCGGTTTGCAGCGGCAGCTGCGCTGCGCAGGTCGGCGTTGGGCATGATCACGACGAACTCGTCGCCGCCGTAGCGCGCGACGCGGTCGAACGCGCGGAACTCGCCGACGAGCGCGCTGACAACCTCGCGCAGCACCGCATCGCCCGCCTGGTGACCGTGCTCGTCGTTGACGAGCTTGAAGTTGTCGAGGTCGATTAGCAGGCACGACAGCGGCGTGCCGGCGCGCGTGGCGCGCCCGATCTCCTCGTCCAGGCGGCGGCGCATCGCACGATGGTTCATGCAGCCGGCGACCGCGTCGGTGCCGGCCTCGGTGCGCGCGTGCAGGAGCGCGAGCGCGGTGCCGGCCTGCTCGACCAGCGGGCGCGCGAGCTCGAGCGAGCGCTCGGTGAACGGATCATCGCGGCGGCGCACGAGCATCACCACCGACTCGACCTCGCTTCGCAGCACGAGCGGCAGCAGCAGCGCGGCGCTCGCGACACCCGTCTGCGTCAGGCGCGGCGCGCTGCGAGCGAGCTCGGCGTCCTCGGCGAGGTGCAGGCAGCGGCCCGAGCTCGCGACCCAGCTCACGCCCGGCGGGCGCTCGCCGCGCGGCAGCATGTAGGAGAGGCGGCCGTTGCCTTCGAACATGTAGACCGAGACCTGCTCTTCCTCGCTCTCGGGCGCGAGATGGTGAACATGGACCTCCTCGGCCTCCGGCACCGAGAGCAGCTCAGCGGCGAGCGCGCGAAAGATCGCCTCGTGATCGTGAGACCCGTCGGCGAGCACGGTGAGCCGGCGAACGCCGGCAAGCACGGCCTCCCAATCCTCGGGTCCCGTCGCCGCATCCTTGCGCGAGAGAACTCCCATCACGCCAATCTAAGGCATGCGCCGGAGGGGGTCAACTCAGCGGACTCAGCGACACGCCGGAGGCGCTCCTTCGCCCCCGGCGGTATGCGCCGACGCCTAGCGGAATCTGACGTTCACCGCCGCGCTCGAGCCCGGGCCCTTCTTGGCGGGAACGAAGCCCACGCGCACCCGCACGCGCAGCGGGCGGTGGCGGCGGCGTACGTGGCTCGACAGCGGCACCCTGAGCGTCGCGGCTTTGGTCGCCTTCGAGAGACGGCGGCTGGTGGTCCTGAGTTTGCGGCCGCGCGCCGTGACGCGGCCTGCGGCGAACGTCTGCACGGTGATGAAGGCCGTCCTGCCGACCACCTTGTGGCCCACGATGCGCACCCCGCAGCCCTTGACGGAGATGATCGTGTTCTGTTTGAACGTCTTGCCGTTCTGAGCTGTGAGCGTGGTCGGCATGACCAGCGGATGGGCGCACAGGTTCGTGTTGCCCGTGAGCGCGGAGTGCGGACCGGTGGGCAGCTTGAGCGTGAAGCTCGAGACGGGCACGTCGGGGACCGACGCGAAGCTCGTCGTCGTGATCCCGTTTTTGATGTCCGTGTTGCCGACCAGGATCACGCGGATGCCGCTGCCTTCGAGCACGAGGTCGAGGTCGGGGAAGGCGGCGCCGCCGTGTGAGACGAGGATCGCCGGGCCAGTCATCGGTGTCGGCAGCACGGGCGTGACTGCGGTCGCGGTCCCAACGGTCGATTCCGGCGAGCAGCCGAGCGGGTTGGCGGCGAACGTCGCTTCCAGGCACGCTTTCTGAAGCGTCGTCAGCCGCGAGGGCAGCGCCTTCGGCAGCGAGGTGACGCTCGAGCGGATGTTGGCCTGACCCGATGGCTGGCCGACTTTTACTTCCAGGCTCGCGCCGTTGGCTTTTGTGAACTTCGCGCCCGTCGAGGCTGAGAAGCTCGGCTTGAAGGCCAGTTTTTCGCAGCCTTCGACCTGGAAGGGGCTGGGAAGAGACTGGGTCGCGCCGAGCGTCGAGGTCAGCGTCGTTTCCACGCTGAGCAACCCGCAGTTGGTCGGGTTGAGCTCGAAGCCCTGGCGGTTGACCGTCACGGTCAACGACTTCACGCGCACAGGTATGCCGCGGCGGATTGTCGGCAGAGGGCTCGTGACGATCACCCGCGCGCTGCGCGGGTCGACTTCGATCTTCGCGCGTTTCACTTCCGTGCCGAGGTTGAACGGACCGGCGACAACCGGCACCTTCAGCGACAGGCCGTACGGCGCCCCGGCGTAGGGACCCGTGAGGTACACGCTGCCGGTGAACGGATACGGTTCGGGGCCGGCGCCGACGGTCGCGCGTGCGCTGCCGATCAGGCTCGACGCGGGACACGCTTCGGCTTCGGAGTTGGCCTGCGCTTCAGGGCAGAGCGAGGCGGCCGGGATGCGGCCGACGAGGCCCGGCGGCAGCACGGTCCGGAGCGTCGCCGGATACTGGTTTCCGTCGGCGCGGTTGAGCACGAACGTCGCCGAGCTGCTCGCGCCCGCGGTCGCCGGTTCGGCCGACGTGCTCTGCGTGAGCGTGAAGGGCAGCGGCGTCGAGCAGCCTTCGGCGCTGAACGGCAGTTCCGATCGCAGACTCGTCAAGGGAGCCGAGAACGGAACGAATTCGGAGACGGTCTTTCCACCCGTGCAGGCGAGCGGGTTCGCGACCGTCGCGTGCGCCCCCCCGTTGAAGTGCAGGACCGCGGCGCTGAAGGGCGCCGGCGGGTTTTCGGCGAAGGTCGCCGTCAGCTGCCCCGTTGCCCTATTCGCTTCGACGGTGCCCCTCAGGCGCACCTTAACGCCGTAGCGCGACGACTCGGCGTCGAGATAGATCGTGAACGGCGGTTCGGTGATTGGGCCCGTCGCCGGCTTGCCCAGGAAGATCGGTCCGCTCAGCTGACCCGCGGGCAGCGTGGGCACTTCGAGATTGAACGTGCCGATGCGGCTGCCCGGCGGGCACGTCACGGCGTTGCGGGTGCCGATCCCGATCTGTTCGGGCGTGCAGCCTTCGATACCGGCGAGCGCCGACTCGTTCGGCGTCATTCCTTCGGGGAGCGTCACCGTCGCGGTCTTCAGGTCAGAGGTGTCGACTTTTTCGGCCGCCGGGGGATGCGCGGCCGTGACTTCGGCCGTTATTCCGTCCGGGGAGTCCGACAGCGCCGATTCGGGCGTAAGCGTGAAGGCAGGTTCGAATTTCTCCAGGCCGCAGTTGATCGTGCCGACCAGAGCGGTGTATTCCTTGAGTGGCGCTTTCACACCTTCGTACGATTCGACGCTCAACGTCGAGGTGGTTTCCGGTCCTTTGACCACACACGCGGACGGGTTCCTGATGAAACCTGTAGTTTCGCCGGCGCCATTTTTGTTGCCAAAAAGAACCAAGCGCGACTCGATCAGACCGGGCGTGATGTTTTTGATGAGGTAGTAATCGTGGTAGTCGCTCGCCCATTCGACGTTGCCTTCGATGAACGAGTGCCCAAACAATGGCACGCCAATGTACGGTTCGAGGTTGAGCGCCACGGCGAAATCCGACCCCAGGCCGTTGGGCGGGTCCACGTTGTAGACTTTACCTTTTAGTTTGTAGTCTTTGAATTTTTTCGGTTCGACCGGTTCCGTCGGATCAGGCAGCACGATTTCAACTGTCTGTTCCCCGATGATGGTGTTGCTGTTGCATTCCGGTTTTGTGAAAAAATGGTGTGCCGGTTCGACTTCTTTCGCTGTGAAATCTTTCATGTCACAGCGGGGGAGGGCGAAAGGGTTGGTGACCACGCCCGGGCCCGCGTCGAAGCGCGCATTCCGCACGCTCCCGGCGGGATAGCCGACTGGGAATTTCACCCCGCCGGCTTCGACGGATTTGATGACGAAGTCGCTTACGCCGAACGGCACGTAGGCGCCGGCTTCCTGTTCGCCCGCTTCTTCCGCTTCTTTTTCGGTTTTCGGTCCTTCCGCGCCTTCGCCGCAGTTTTCATGCCCCGCCTTGCAGTTGGCGGCGAACAGCCGTTCGATTCCGAATTCAGGCGCCGCCTGCGCAGCCGGAGCCGTGATCGCCATGACCGCACACGCGACCACAGCCAAAAACGAGATGCGCACCTGCGAGCTCATTCCACAACCTCCCACGTACCCGGGCAGCGTAAACAGCGTCAGCCTCGGTCATTGTGACCCGCGGGGCAGACGAAAGTTTCTGAATCCAACGGATGTATTGGACGGGCCGCGGCGATGTCCTTCCCCGGGTCCCCCGCCGCGGGCAGGGTATCGCGCGCGTCCGCGCGCGCGGCCGGGGCTCGGAATCACCAGGTGCCGTCGCGAGCCGGAGCGGATGCCGTCGCAAATCGGCGCCTGTTTGGCGGGCGCGAATCCGCCCCGCTTTCAGGTGCCGGCACTCAGCAGCTGCTGAGAGCGGCCGCGGCAGTCATAGAGCTTGCCTTCGCTGGACGCCGAGCGCGTCCGCGCTGCGCCGCCGGCTGTCGTGCTCGAGGCTGCTGCGGGCAGCGTAACCGCGCGACACGCCTTGGCGACCGCTCTGATCGCGGCCTGCGAGCCCTCGCGCGTGTCGCCAGGCAGGCCCGGGCCGGCGCCGCCTCGCTCTGCGAGGACCCAGCTGATCGCACCCGAGCGCACCCGCTGAGCGAGCCACGAGACCCTGAGCGAGCTCTCACGGCCGGAGAAGCCGCCGATGCCGGCGACGTTCGCGTTCTGGGCGATGATCGCCGAGGACGCGCCCGACTGGCTGGCGATGGCGAGCGTCCCGCCCCCATGACTCTTCACGTACGCAAGCGCACGCGTTGGCGACGCCTCGCCGCCAGCACCGCCGCCGCCGCTCGCGCCGCCTCGCCCGCCCGAGCCGAGGCCCGGGGGCATTCCCGCGGGCGGCGCACCCGTGCCGGCGCCGGCGAAACCGCCGGGAGGCGGCCCGCCCGCGAGGCCACCAGGCGCGCCAGCCGCGGGGCCGGCCGAGGCCGCGCCAGAGCTGCGGCCGGGCGCGAGCTGGCTCAAGACGCGCGGGAGTTGACCCGCGCCTGAGCGGCGCATAAACCCGCCCGGCGGCCCGCCGCCGGCGGCCTGGGCCGATGCAGGCCCTCCTGCCGGGAAGGTGCCACTGGCGGAGTGGCCAAGCGTGTCCACGGCCCACACCGATGGCGCTGCGAGCAGAGCAGCGGCGGCCACGCCGAGGGCAGCCAGCCGCGCGCGCGGCGATACGAGCGCCGCGAGAGCAAGCGCCGACAGCGCCCCCGCGCCGATCAAAAGCGGCGGCAGCCACTCGAGCTGGCCGGGGTAGCGGCTGCGCACGACCAGCTCGACGACTACGCCCGCGGCGATCGCCACGGGCGCGGCGATCCGCGCCCTGCGCCCGCCGTCGCGCAGCTCGGCCACGCCCGCTCCCATCAGGGCGGCCGCGAACGGCGCCAGCAGCGCCACGTAGTAGGGGTGGAAGATGCCCGTCGCGAGGCTGAACAGGACCGCTGTGGTCGCAAAGGCGCCTCCGACCGCGATCAGCCACCCGCTGCGCGCGTCCGCGCGCCGCACGCGCGTCGCGAGCAACAGCGCGAGCGCACACACGAGCGCAAACCCCAGCAGCCAGCCCACCTGGCCGCCGAGGGCCGCGTTCAGCAAGCGGAACGGTCCCGCTGCGCCGCCGAAGAAGCCACCCGCGCCACCTGGCCCCCCGCCGGGGCCGCCGGTCTGTCCGTCGACGCGGCCCAGCCCGTTGTAACCGAAGATCAGCGAGAAGACGCTGTTGTCGCTCGTGCCCGATACCCACGGGCGGTCGGCTGCGGGCGTCAGCGCCACCAGCGCAGGCCACGCGCCGCCGATGGCGACCATCGCCCCAGCGCCCGCTAACAGCTGGCGCAGCGCATGAACGCGCCCGCGCGCCGCCGGCGCCAGCCACAGCCACGCCGCCGCGATGCCGGGCACGACCGCCAGCGCGACCCCCATCTTCGTCTCAAAGCCCAGGCCCACGCACGCGCCGGCCAGCACGAAGCGGCGCGTGCTGCCATTCCCGAGCGCCCGCACCGCGAACCACACCGCCGCCACGCAGCACAGCACGAGTAGCGCGTCGGGGTTGTTGTGGCGGGACACCGCAACCGTCATCGGCGTCAGCGCCAGCGCGAGCCCAGCGACGAAGCCCCCGAGCCTGCCAAAGCGCCGGCGCACGAGGTCGTAGGTGAGCGCCACGCTCGCGATGCCCATCAGCGCCTGCGGCACCAGCAGGCTGAGCGGGTGATATCCGAACAGGCGAGCCGACAGCGCCTGCACCCACAGCGCCAGCGGCGGCTTGTCCACCGTCATCACGCCGCTCGGGTCAAGCGAGGCGAAGAGGAAGTTGTGCCAGCTCGAGCTCATCGAGCGCACTGCCGCGCTGTAGTACTCGTTCGCCCATCCGTTGCGGCTCAGGGCCCAGAGGTTGAGCAACCCGGCGAGCGTCGCGACCAGGAGCAGCTCAGCGGGCATCCGCCGCAGCGCACCCGCGGCCTTCGCGCGGGCGCGCGCGCCGAGCCTTCCAGGCCGCGCGGCCACGCGCGCGGAGACGCCGACGGCTGTGGTGGCCGGCGCCACAGACGCTGGTGCGGCGCGGAGCGATCGTGTCTCCGAGAATGAGCCCATGTGGCGATCATCGCCAGCGCGTGTAGGAGCAGCGTTAGAAGAACGTCAGGCGCTTCTAAGGTTGCCTGCGGCGTCAGTCGATCAGGCGCTTGCCCAGCCGCCAGATCGCCAGGCGCCACATGAGCAGGGCGAAACCCAGCAGCACGCCCGCGTGTCCCAGGTCGGCGCTGCCGAGGCCGCCCAAGGAGGCGTCGCGCACGAGTTGCACGCAGTGGTAAAGGGGGTTGAACTGCGCCACCGTGCGAACGCCGTCCGGCAGCGTCGAGACCGGGAAGAACGTGCCCGCGACGAGGAACATCGGCGTGAGCACCGCGCTGGTGACGTAGTTGAAGTTGTCGATCGTTTTCGCCACCGCCGCGATCAGCACGCCGAACGCAGCGAAGCCGAACCCGGTGAGAAAGCCGATCAGCGGGACCAGCAGCATGCCCGCTTCCGGTTGCAGGCCGAACGCCATCGCCACCACGAGCGGGGCCAGCCCGTACACGCCCGCGCGCAGCGCGATCCAAAGCACCTCGGCCGTGATCAGCTCCTCGACGTCCACCGGCGCCGCCAGCATCGCGTCGTAGGTGCGCTGGAACTGCCAGCGCACGAACGTGTTGAACATGCCCGGGAACGCTGATGAGAAGAGCACGGCCGTAGCGACGGTGCCGGTGCCGATGTACTGCACCGTCTTGATGTGCCCGATCGTTTTCACGAGCGTGCCGAAGCCCAGCCCGAACGCGAGCAGGTAGATCGTCGGCTGCATCACCGAGGAGAACGTGGTCGCCTTCCAGTAGCGCCCGAAGATCACCACGTCGCGGCTCATCACGCCCGCGAGCGCTGCCGGCTCGAGCCTGCGCACCCTGCGCAGGGGCTCGCCCGCGGGAGTCGCTGCGGCGCCCGTGCTCATTCGATCTCCTCCCCCGTCAAGGCCACGAACGCGTCCTCGAGGTTGGCTGGGCGCAGCACCCCTTCCGGAGCGTCCCCGTCGAGCGTCTCGGCGCGCATGATCGCGAGCGCCGGGCCGCTGCGCCTGCTCTGCCAGCCGCGCCGCGCGGCGTGCTCGCTCGCCTCCGCCAGCCGCGCCGGCGGCCCGTAGACCTCGAGCACCCGCTCGCCCGCGTAGGCCTTCACCAGCCGCGCAGGAGCATCCTGGGCGACGATGCGACCGTGCGACATCACCGCCACCACGTCCGCCAGCCGCTCCGCCTCCTCGATGTAGTGCGTCGACATCAGCACCGTGACGCCCTCTACTCGCAGAGCGTCGATCAGCGTCCACAGCTCCTGGCGCACCTGCGGGTCAAGGCCCACTGTGGGCTCGTCCAGGAGCACCAGGCGCGGGCGGTGGATGAGGCCGCGCGCCACCAGCAGGCGCCGGCGCATGCCGCCTGAGAGCTCTCTGACGATCGTGTCGGCGCGGCCCTTGAGGTTGGCCAGCTCGAGCGCTTTCTCCACAGCCGCCGCCCGCTGCGCTCCCGGCACCCTGTACAGGCGCGCGAAGACCGTCAGGATCTGCCTGCAAGTCAGCTCGACGTCGAGGTTGTCGAGCTGCGGGACGACGCCCATCTCCATGCGCGCCTGCTTTGACTCTCGTGGCAGTTCGTAGCCGAGCACCGCGATCTCGCCAGAGTCGGCGAGCGTCTGGGCGGTGAGCATCCGCATCGTCGTCGACTTGCCCGCACCGTTCGGCCCGAGCAGCCCAAAGCACACGCCGCTCTGTACCTCGAGGTCGAGGCCGTCGACCGCCACGATGTGGCCGAAGCGCTTGACGACCTTGCGCAGCGAGATCGCACCCTCGCCGGCGGCCGGGCTCGCACCGTCGCTGTCGGCTACAGACATGGCGGACACTCTATGGCGGCAGGCGCCCGCGCCCAAGAGCGCGAGCTCGGCGCTTGGCTCGGGATGCGGGCTGTGCTCTCGGGCGCCCATCGATGCGCCGCGAGTCGGCGCGGCCCACCGCGCATGACGATGCGCCGGGTGTCCAGGCGCGAGCGGGCGCATCTCGACGCCAGTCCATAGCGTGCGCACGCGCAAACGGGCACGCTTTCTGCGGCCACTCCCCCGAGCTGGCGCCAATGAGCTGAGCGATGCGAAGAAAGACCCCGCAGATCGTCGCCCTCGGCGGCGGAGGCTTCTCGATGGAGCGCGAGCGCTCGCTGCTCGACGACTACGTGCTCTCGCTCACCGAAGCCGCCCGCCCGCGCGTCTGCTTCCTGCCGACCGCGTCCGGCGACGCCGACCACTACGTCGTGCGCTTCTACCGCCGCTTCTCGCCCACCTGCGAGGCCAGCCACGTCTCGCTCTTCCGGCGCGACCAGGGCACCAGCGGCGTCGAGGACGATCTCGCGAGCCACCTGCTCGCGCAGGACCTCATCTACGTAGGCGGCGGAAACGTCGTGAGCATGCTCGGCGCTTGGCACGCGTACGGGCTGGATGACATCCTGCGCAAGGCCTGGCGGCGGGGCGTCGTCATGTGCGGCCCCTCGGCCGGCTCTCTGTGCTGGTTCGACGAGGCCCTCAGCGCCTTCCACGGAGCTCCGCGCAGCGTGCGCGGACTCGGCCTTTTGCCCTACTCCAACTGCGTCCACTACAACGCCGAGCCCGACCGGCGCGCCGAGTACCATCGCTTCGTTCGTGACAGCATGCTCTCCGGATTCGCCGTCGAGGACGGCGTCGCGCTTCATTTCCGCCGCACGCGCCTTGCACGCGTCGTGAGCGCTCGACCGGACGGCCGCGCCTACCGCGTCGAGCGCTGCGGGCGCTCAGTGCAGGAGACCTCGCTCGAGGTCGCCTTCCTCGGCGCCGCGAGCGAACCGCCTGGCGCGTCAACGAGCGAGCCGAGCGAGCTCGCGCTCGCGCGCGCCGGCGGCGCAAGCAGGCGCCAGCGCCGCCGCTCGACGCTGGCCGGCGGGGCGCGCGCAGCCGCGCGCCGTGGAGCAGCCACCGCGGCCCCGCTGCCCGCGTGAGCGCCCGACCCGTCGCACCGCTGGCCGAGAGGCTCATATTCGCCATGGGTGGCGGCGGCTTCACGATGGAGCCCAGCAACCCGCTGCTCGACGACTACGTGCTCAGCCTCGCGCGCGCGCAACAGCCGCGGATCCTCTTCCTGCCGACCGCCTCGGGGGACACGAGCGCGCAGATCACCGGCTTCCAGGAGCGCTTCTGCGACCGGCTGTGCATACCCGAAGACCTGTCTCTATTCCGCCTGCGCGACGCCCGCCGGCCGCTCGCAGAGATCCTGCTCGGTCAGGACATCATCTACGTGGGCGGCGGCTCGATGCGTAACCTGCTCGCCCTCTGGAAGGCTCATGAGCTCGAAGCGCTGCTCGTGAAGGCCTGGAGCACCGGCACCGTGCTCGTCGGGCTCAGCGCAGGTGCGATGTGCTGGTTCCAGGCCGGGATCACCCGCTCGAGCGGCCCGCCTGAAGTGATCGAGGGGCTCTCCGTCCTGCGCGGATCGCTCACAGTTCACGCCGACGGCGAGCCCGAGCGCCTGCCGGTGTGGCTCGCGAGCCTGCGCGAGGGCGCCATTCCCGGCGGCTGGGCCGTCGACGACGGCGTCGGGCTGCTGTTTCGCGGCGCCCGCCTAGAGCGCGTCGTCAGCTCTCGTCCCGGCGCAGGCGCTCAGCGCGTGGACGCCATTGCCGGCGAGCTAGTCCGCCAGCGCCTCGAGCCCGAACTGCTGGGCGACGGCGAGCCGCGCGTGCTCGGCGGGACCGACGAGGCGGTCGCCGAGCTTCGCCGCGTGCACCGCATGCGGCGCGGCCTCAGCGACGAGTAGAGCTCACGCGCTCGCTCTGAAGGCCGTCGAGGCAGTCGTCGAGGACTAGACGCGGCCGCGGCCGCCAGGAAGGCGATCGTCTTCGCGCTGCGCGATCATTTGCCGGCCATGAGCGAGGTGAGCTTCGAGCGCGACATCCGTCCGCTGTTCCGCGATGAGGACGTGGACGCGATGCTGTTCGCGTTCGACCTGTCCTCCTGGGAGGAGGTGCGCGAGCACGCCGAGGAGATTCACGCGCGCCTTGTCGACGGGACGATGCCCTGCGACGCCCCCTGGCCCGAGCGGGACATCGAGCGCTTCCGCGAGTGGATCGACGCCGGCATGCTCGGCTAGCTCGATGCCCGGCTAGCTCGAGCCTCGCGCCGGGGCTCCTCGGGGAGCGAGGAGGAGCCGTCGGTGCGAGGCCCGGGCCGGGATCGCTACCCGACCGCCGGTTGCTCGACCGGGAGGCGGCCCAGCTGCGTGTGGGCGCGGCTGTCGCGGTTTCGGATCAGCGAGACGGTCGCTAGCAGGCCGAGCACGGCGATACCGGCGCCTGCCAGGAACGCCGAGTGAAAGCCCCTGGTCAGGATCGCGGGGTCGTGCGATGAGCCGATGACGGAGGTCGAGATCGCTGCCAGGACAGCGAGGCCCAACGCACCGCCGACCTGCTGCGCGGTGTTGATCATCCCGCTCGCGAGGCCCTGCTCGTGGTCCTCCACTCCCGCGACCGCCGCGATCGTCACCGGCACGAACGCGAAGCCGAGCCCGACGGCGGCGAGCAGTGACGGGCCGAGGATGTCTCCGAGGTAGCTCCCGTGCACGGTGATCTGCGAGAACCACAGGAGGCCGCCCGCGATCAGCGCCATGCCGGCGGCGAGCACCGGCTTGAAGCCCACGCGCGTAACCAGCTGCGAGGCGATCCCCGCGGCGAGGATGATCGATACCGCCAGCGGCAGGTACGAGAGGCCCGCCTTGATCGCGTCGTAGCCAAGCACCTGCTGCATGTACAGCGAGATGAAGAAGAACATCGAGAACAGAGATGCTCCTGTGAGCAAGCCCACGACGTTGGCGCCGCTGACGGTTCGCAGGCCAAAGATCGAGAACGGCACCAGAGGAGCGCGCGAACGCCGCTCGATCACCGCGAACGCGCCGAGGAGCGCGGCCGAGAGCCCGAGCAGGAGGATCGTCTGCGCCGATCCCCAGCCGGCGCCGTTGGCGTCGACGAGCGCGTAGACGAGCAGCGACAGCCCGCCGGTGACGCTCACCGCGCCGGCGAAGTCGAAGTGCCGCGTCTCGCTCTCAGAGCGGCTCTCCGCGATCAGGCTGGGGGCGATCGCGGCCGCTATGAGTCCGATGGGGACGTTTACCCAGAAAACCCACTCCCACCCCGGGCCCTGCGTCAAGGCGCCGCCGAGCAGGACGCCCGCCGCGCCGCCGCTGCCCGCGACGGCGCCCCACACGCCGAGCGCCCTGTTGCGCTCGGCGCCATCCCGGAAGGTGGTGGTGACGATCGAGAGGGCCGCCGGTGAGAGCATCGCCGCGCCGACCCCCTGGACCGCGCGAGCGGCGATCAGCTGCGCCGAGGTGCTGGCCAGGCCGCCGAACAGCGAAGCAAGTGCGAACAGAACCAGCCCCGCCATGAACACGCGGCGGCGCCCGATCAGGTCTGCGACTCGCCCGCCCAGCAGCAGAAAGCCTCCGAATGTGAGCACGTAGGCGTTGACTACCCACGGGAGGCTGCTCTCGCTGAAATGCAGCGCGCGACCGATCGTCGGCAGCGCGACGTTGACGATCGAGGCATCGAGGACCACGACGAATTGCGCCACGCATAGGAGCGCAAGGGCGATCCAACGTCTCTGAATGGCTACGGCGGTCTCGGTCATCGTTGCCTCCGTTCAGTCGTACGCTACAATCGGAAGTGGAGTTCCGGTTCCGCACTATAGCGGAATCCAGATTCCGCTTCCACCCCGACATGGCACTGGTCAAGATCAAGCCGCCTGAATCCGTGGAGCGCGTCCTGCGAGCCGACGCGCGGCGCAACCACAAGCGCGTGCTGGATGCGGCGCGGCGCTGCATGGCCCGCAAGGGCCTCGACGCCCAGATCGAGGAGATCGCGCGCGCGGCGGGCGTGGGAGTCGGCACGGTCTACCGCCACTTCCCGACCAAGGAGCACCTCGTGGAGGCGCTCGCGATGGCGCGCTTCGAGCGGCTGGGCGAGCTCGCCCGCGAGGCGCTGGTGACCGAGGATCCGTGGGCCGGCTTCGAGGAGTTCATGCGCGCCGCGGCCATGATCCAGAGCGAGGACAGGGCGCTTTCGGAGGTGCTCACCTCGCGCCCCGAGACGATGACGCGCGCTGCGGAGAGCGTCGACATCCTCGGGCTCGTGTCCGAGCTCATGGGGCGCGGACAGGCCGCGGGCGTCATCCGCGCCGACGCCGACCCGCGCGACGTGCCGATGTTGATGTGCGCCTTGGCCGGCACCTACAGGAACCCGCACACCCACCCAGAGCGCTACGTCGGCATCGTGCTCGACGGCCTGCGCACGCCGGGTGCAGGGCACGCGAAGTTGCCGCCAATCGTCGAGTCGTAGGGCGCCGGCGCGGCTGCCGGCCGCCCGCCGCCGGTCGAGCGGGGTCTCCTCTGGCGAGCGGCACCGTGCCTGCGGGCGCCGACCCGAGCTCGGGGCTCTCGCAAGCGGCAGCGATGGTCATGTCATGGTTGCGAGGTGGACCACGACGCCGAACTGATTCTGGCTGCCGGCGTTCTCTTGGCCGCGGGCGTTGCAGCTTCGCTCGTGGCGAGCCGCATCCGCGTGCCGGCACTCGTGCTGTTCTTGGGCCTTGGCTTGGCCATCGGGACCGACGGGCTGGGCTGGATCGACTTCGAGGACTACGCGTTTGCGAGGCTGATCGGGAGCATCGGCCTGCTCCTGATCCTCTACGAGGGCGGGCTCTCGACCGGGCTTGGGCAGATGCGCCCGGTGCTCGGCACGGCCGTCTCGCTGGCGGTCCTGGCCACGATCGCGACGGCGCTGATCGCCGGGCTGGCCGCGACGCTCCTGTTCGACTACTCGACTACCGAGGGCCTTCTCCTCGGCGCGATCCTGTCGGCGACAGACGGCGCGGCGGTGTTCGCGCTGATGCGCGGGTCGCGAATGCCCACCCGCCTGGCCCGGACCCTCGAGGGAGAGGCTGGATTCAATGATCCAGTCGCCGTTCTGCTGGTGCTGGTGATGATCAAAGTCGTCCAGCGAGCGGACTACGGGGTGGGTGACGCGATCTTGTTCTTCGCGCGCGATCTTGTTCTTCGCGCGCGAGCTCGCCGTCGGGGTCGCCGTGGGAGCCTGCTTGGGCTGGGCGGCAGCAGCAGCGCTCCGGCGCGCGAGCGCTGCGCCGGCGGCCCTGTCCCTGTGTCGGGTCGCTTGCGGCGGCAGCGATCGCGTTCGGCGCCGCAGACCTCCTCGGAGGCTCGGGGTTCCTTGCCGTCTATGTCGCCGGCTTGATGCTCGGCGGGGGACGGCTACAGACGAGGCCAGCGCTCCTCGCGTTCCACGAGGGCCTGGCTTACGTCGCCGAGATCGGGCTCTTCTTGGCGCTCGGGCTACTGGTGTTCCCGAGCGCTCGGAGATGTCGCCGGAAAAGGCGTGCTGCTCGCCCTGGTCGTCACGTTTGTGGCGCGCCCCATCGCGGTGAGCGTCGCCACCCCGCTCGCCGGCCTGAGTCGAAGCGAACGGGCGCTCCTCAGCTGGGCGGGGCTGCGTGGCGCGGTCCCCGTCGTCCTCGCGGCCTTCGCCGTGATCGCCGACGTGCCGCGCAGCCTTCATTTCTTCAACATCGTCTTCTTCGCCGTGGTCGTCTCGGCCGTCATCCAGGGCAGCACGGTCGAGCCGCTCGCACGCCGCCTTGGGCTCACCGAGGCTTGAGCGACCGAGCGCCGGGCGTTCGGTAACGGCGCGAGCACGCTGGTCGTTGCCGGCCGGCCATCCCCGGCGGCGGGAGAGAGTGGTCGCGTAGCCCCAAGGATCGAAACGAGCCCGGTCCACAGGCACGTCACCGCGTAGAGCGCCGGCGGCGGGCGAGCGATTCAGCAGTCGCGATCGGACGAAACCCTCGTGGCCGGGGTTTCGTCTGTTGTCTCTAGGACGACACTGCTCGCGACCTCTCCCATCAGCGAGCCTCGGGGTCAAGCGGTCGCCCGCTCAGCAGGTCAGGTGGAGCGCAGCTGCGGTCCTGCGCTCGTCGAGCTCTCCGTAGCGGCGGACAGCCGCATCGGTGGGCAGGCACTCGATTGTGACGCCGCGCCGCTCGAGCGCCGCGATAACGGCGGGATCTGGGCGTAGGCGGCCATGCGCGCCCACGCCGAGGATGAGCCGTTCGGGAAGCGCGTCCAGCACCTCCTCGAGATCCTCGAGTGCAAGCGAGTGCCCCTCGCGCCGCCACCAGTCGCTCACGACCCGGTCTGGCAGCACGATCAGGTCCCGCGTGTGTTCTGTCCCGTCGACCGTCAGTCGGCCAAAGCGGTAGTCGCCAAGCCGCGCCATGCCTGGAGCGTAGTGCTGTCCGCGCGCCAATCCCGAGCGCCGGCGGCGAGCC
Organism: Actinomycetota bacterium; assembly: GCA_005884115.1. Lineage (GTDB taxonomy): Bacteria > Actinomycetota > Thermoleophilia > Solirubrobacterales > Solirubrobacteraceae > Palsa-744. The sequence continues at coordinate 351,143 of VAXW01000005.1, read as the reverse complement.
TCACAGGACGAGGGGCGGCTGTGCCGCCCCTCACCTGTCGCTTGCAAGGGCGCTAGAAGCTGCCCAAGCTCTTTGAAATGCCGTTAGTTACGTCTTCGACCGTCACGTCCGAGAACACCACCGTCATCGGCGGAGCGCATTCGGGCTTGAACGACGCCGTCAGGGTCAGTTCGAAGTTGGCCTTGCCGTTCTGCACGGGGAATGTGCCTTCTTTGGATATCGATTCCTTGTTGGCTGCCTTGGGGTGCTTTTCGCCTTTGTTGATGCATTCCGCCGTGGCCGAGACCACGATGTTGACTTCTGCCTCGTCTCCGAGTCCAGCCTCCTTACCCTGGATCAGCAGCGTGTTATCGGTTCGGGTCGCAGTCACTGTGTTGCTCACGAAGTGCGGGCTGCCGGCCCATGCCACCGGCACCCCGATTACGCCCATCGCTAGCACGACTGACGCGATCGTCGTGATCAATCGCCGCATTGGGATCTCCTCCTTGAAATAGATGGCCGCCATCCCGCCAGGAAACGCAACGCCTCCCAGCGCTGCTTCGTGGTGGTTCTATACGCGATGTCGCACTTTGCGGAGATTTGTTCCGACTTTATTCCGCAAATAGCGGTTTTTTTGTGTGCCACAGGCGCAAAGCTGGCAGCTTGGCGGGCGCGAGGATCTTCGTGCGACCCGCACGGCGCAGGCGAGCACGGATCATCGCGCTCTGGTCGCCCCCGGCGGTCGGCGTGCCTAGGCGCGGCGGCCGCGCGCAGCGCCGACTGCGCGCGGGCCCCCTTGTGTGAGCTATGTCGTCAGCAACACGGCCGCCTGCCGAGCGCTCAGCGTGATCGAGCTGACGCTGCCGAGCGTCACGCTGTGCATCGTGCTTGGCAGGATGATCGTCTGCGTGGCCGCTCCTGGCTCGAGCAGATAGACGACGCCACCGGTGAACCTGCGACTCCACAGCCCCAAGCTCGACCGTTCTCGCGGTCCGGTCGCTTCGCCGAGGTTGACCGACCACCCCGCCCAGAAGCTTTTGATGGTCTGCGAGGAGCCGCCACCGGAGACGTAGTCCTTGCCCGTCGAGATCAGGAAGTAGGCGGCCAGGTTGTATTCCATCCCGGCGACCACGCTCGAGGTACCATCGAGCGTCACCGCCTTGCCCATCGCGTGGGCTTCGTCGATATAGGTGAACAGGTTCGCGAGCGACCAAGCGCCGGTTCCTCCCGTCAGTCCTCCATCGTTGACGCCCCGCTCGATGTTGAGCACGTCGGCCGCCGCGATCTCGCTTCTGACGACCGGCGCAGTCGTGCCTCGGTTGGCGGAGCCGCCATCGGCGTACCACTCGTTGTTGTGAACGATCTCATAGCCGGGCGTCGCTTCCCGCAGTTCCCGCATGAACGTAGCCATGTATTCCCGCCACGCTTCGTTTGAGATCGGCGTGCCGGTGACGCCGCTGATCGGCACCACTTTTTCGCCATTCGCGTTGCCGGTGTTGGCCCACATGTCGACGTCGTCGACGAACACGCCCCGATAGCCTCGTGCCAGCACGCCCTTCGTGCGCTGGATCCAGAACTGGCGAAAGGCCGGATTGGAGATGTCGCCGGCGAACTGGCTCGGCGGGTTGCCGTAGGGGATGTACAGCTTGTTGCCGGAGGCATCCCGCAGGATCCATTCCGGATGTTCTTTTTCAAGTGAGCTGCCCGCGTAGATCGCGTAGGCGTCCTGGTAGACCCACGCGGGGGGCGCCCACGCGGTGCGGGAGTCGAAGAAGCTCGTGAAGCCGATCATCCGCGTGAAGTGTTCCCACATGAAGCTCGCGTTGCTTTCGATGTCTTCGGCATCGAAGGACGAGTCGGCGACCTTTACGAACCTCACGGCTCCGGCCGCTCCAGAAGGCGGTTGAGCGGCGTAGCTGAAGCGGTCGCTGGATCCCGTCGGGCTGGTGCCGGCCGTGGTGCTCACCGTCACGTCGACCGTCCCGCGGCCCGGCGGGGAGACCGCGGTGATCAAGCTCGCCGAGTTGACCGTGTACCCTGCAGCGCTGCTCGAGCCGAACTTGACTGCCGTGACGCCGCTGAAGTTCGTGCCAGTGATGCTCACCGAGGTACCGCCCGCTTCCGGGCCGGAGCTGGGGCTCAGGCTCGCGACGGCCGCCCCCGGCGCCGGTGGCGGCGGTTCAGGCGGGGTAGAGGCGGCGACGGCGGCCGTGCTGACCGACGTTGCCGAGCTCGACCCCACGGAGTTTCTCGCCGTGACGACGACTGCGATCGTGTAGCCGACGTCGCTAGCGCTCAGCGCGTACGAGGCACCGCTCGCGCCCGAGATGTTGCTGCCCGCGCGCTGCCACTGGTAGGCGTAGGCGATCGGATTCGTCCCGGACCAGGACCCCGACGAGGCCGTGAGCGTCTGGCCCTGCAAGGCAGAGCCCGAGATGCTCGGAAGAGAAGTGTTCGTCGGCGGCGCTGAGTGCTTTTGGTTGCCCTGGCCCTTGTCCTGCGGGCCGCCGGCCGAAGAGGCTGTTCGGTGCGGCGATACGCCGCGCACCGCGCAGCGTGCCCCGCGGCGGCGATGCACTCTGTGGCTGCTGCTTCGGCAGTGGCGGTGGCGATGGTGAGCCCCTCGATGGTGGTTGCGGTGATGCTTGCTGGCCTGGACGCCGGCAGCGTTTGCTGCCAGCAGCACCCACAGGCTGAGCATGCTCGCGAGCAACCGACCCGAGCGACGCGCGTTCAAAAACGCCATGGAGTTGACCCCCGTTTGTCGCGGCACCGCTCCGGTGATCGCTTGCTGTCCCGGCTAGCTGACGCAGCACCGTCGTTTCGCTACCTCGCTCACGACGGAGCGCTTGGTCGGAGCGCCGCCTGGCTGACTACCTTCGGCTGCGCTCGGAGGTCCGCGCGACGGGCTTTAGCGGCACGCAGGTACCTGGACGCCTGTCGTAGCTCGGGCCAGTCGCCCGGAGCGCAAAGGTGCTCGATCGCCGCGCCGGATGGGGCGCAAGGAAGCGCCTGAAGCTACACGCGCCTACTCAGGCTCGTGGCCGCTCAGCTGGCAGGCGACGGTTCGCCACTCACGCCGCTTCGGTGTCTAGCGCGCGAGCGTCTCGGGCGGGACGAGGAGCACGGAGCACCGCGCTTGGTGCACGACGCGCCTGCTCACACTCCCCATCGCTCGCAGCCCTTCGAGCCTACGGCTCCCCATGACCACCAGGGAGGCGTCGGCTGCGGTGGCGGTCGACACGACCACAACACCGGCCCGACCCGGCTTGACCAATAACTCGGTCGTGCCGGATGCGCGAGTACGTTCGAGCGTCCGCTCCTGCTCCTGGAGTGTGCGTTCCTGCTCGCGCGGGCGGCCGCGCTTGATGGGCGACTCGCGCCCAAGCGCGTGCACGAGCGTCACATTGGAGCCCGAGGTGTGAGCGAGCCGGCCCGCCAGATCGATGAGCGCGTGCGAGGCCTCCAGGCCGTCGCTCGCCACGACGACGCGGTCCCCGATTCGTCGCTCGACCTCCAGCGGCCGAGCGACGAGCAACGCCGTGCTGAATCCTCCGAGCGCTTTGTCCCCAACCCCTACGCTGAGCAGTTTCGCCGGCCACGAGCTCGCCGGTGCTCCGATGGCTAGCAGGTCGTATCGCGCGCTCCAGTCCATGATGACGCGCGCCGGCGGCGTGCCCGGGTCGACCTCGCTCGTGTAGGGCACCCCAGCCTCACGCGCTATCCCTTCGGCCCGTTCGAGGATTTCCGTCGCGCGTCCCGGCCCGATCGCGGGACCTCGATGGGCGCCCCCGGATCGGAATGAAGTTACCGCCAGGAAGGTGAGATGCCCCTGAGTTCCGGCCAAGGCTGCTGCCTGCTCCACCGCGGCGAAGCCCCCCTCTTTGCCAGAGATGGCGCAGAGGATGTTTCCGAAGATCGGCACCGCGGGCGCCGCGCGGCCCTCGGTTGGCATGCTCTCGGTCTCGGGCATTGACGCAAACCAGATCCTACGCCGCGCGGGGCTTGCCGCGTCGTGCCGGTGGGATTCGTACTACTCCAACCGCACCTCGTACCCGGCATGCTGAAGCGCGGCGAGGACTTCGTCGGTGTGCGCCGGGCCGCGCGTCTCCAGTGTCAGCTCGACGCCAGTTTCGCGTACGTGCAGAGGGACCGCCTCACGAACGTGCTCAAGCGTGACCAGATTCGCTCGAGCGCTCGCGATGAGGCTGAGCAGCTCGGCGAGGCCTCCAGGCCGGTCGGGCACGCGCGTGAAAATGCGCACCCGTCGCCCCTCCTCGGTTTCGTGACGACGCAGCACTGCGGCCAGCAGTCCACTGTCGACGTTGCCGCCTGACAGGATCGCCACCGTCGTCCCACTGGGAGGGGCGAGACGAGCACTGAGGACGGCCGCTACCGCCGCCGCCCCTGCACCCTCGGCGACAAGCTTGGCGCGTTCGGCGAGGAACACCATCGCATCCGCGATCTCGTCCTCGCTCACCGTTTCGACGCTGTGCAGCAGCTCGCGCAGGAGCGGGAGCGTCAGCGCACCGGGATGCTTGATCGCGATTCCGTCGGCGATGGTGCCGCCGGGGGCCGCTTCGACAGGGGCGGGCGATCCACGACGCTCAAGCGCCGCCGCGTATGGCGCGCAGGCTCTTGCCTGCACGCCCACCAACTCGACGTCCATTTGCGCGCGGCGCAACGCGATCCCGACTCCGCTCGCGAGTCCGCCGCCGCCGACCGGTAGCACGACGCGGGCCAAGTCGGGAACCTCCTCGATCAGCTCATGCGCGAGCGTTCCCTGGCCTGCGATCACATCTAGATCGTCGAAGGGGTGCACGAAAGCGGCGCCACTCTTCTCAGCGCATCGCGAGGCGAGCTCCAGTGCCTCCTCGACCGACTCGCCCGCGAGATGCACCCGCGCCCCGAGCCGCTCCACAGCTGCGACCTTCGAGACTGCGGCGTCAAGCGGCATGAACACGTCACAGCCGATGTCTTGGCTGGCGGCTGCGAGTGCAACCGCGCGCGCATGGTTCCCGGCGCTGGCCGTGACGAGGCCGGCGCCGGAACGCGCGCCGAGTGCTGCCACCTTTGCCAGCGCGCCGCGCAGCTTGAAGGAGCCGCTGCGCTGCAAGCACTCGGCCTTGAGGACCACCGGCGCACCGGTCATCTCGCCAAGCTCCTCGCAAGCGAGCACGGGCGTTCGAACGGCTACGTCCGCGATCGCTCGGCGGGCGGTCTCGAGATCAGCACGAGCGATCAGTTCAGATGCGCGCATCGGGGCCGTGTCGCTCGGGCGGAGACTCGCTCATCGCGTCACAGCGCCGCGCCGCGGCGCCGTGGAGGCGTGCTCGCGCGCCCACCCATCCGACGCGCCGCCGAGCCGTCCGCTCGCAACGCAGGAATGCGGCGCTGTCGGCTACGGCGCCGGTTCATGAGCGAATTAGCGCTCGTCACATGGGCATCTTCGAGGATCGGAGCGGAGGCTGCCAAGCGGGTCGCCGAGAGCGGCTAGCAGCTCGAGAGGGAGGTGTAGTTGGATTTTCGATTAGAATGCGCGTGGGATGGGGAGACAGTTGGTGCTGACACTGCGTGCTGAGCGAGCGAGCCGCGATCGCCGGGTCGCGAGCCGCACGGGAGAGGGTGGCCCTTGATGGCATGGTCTGTGCTGCGCCGTCGTGCGCGGATCAGTCTTATCTCCACGCTCCTGGCGTTCGCCGTTTGGCTGGTGGCGGCCGCGAGCGCTTCCGCCTTCAGCGCGCAGGGGAGCGTGAATCAGGTGTACGCCACCGGCTTGCCGGCGAACGCTCAGGCGTCGCTGCTGAACTCGAGCGGCGCGACCGTGTATACGCAGAACGCGGACGCGCAAGGAGGGCTGCTGTTCCGCAACGTAAAAGCGGCAGGCGGCTACCGGGTTCGACTGACGGCGACGGAAGAACTGTCGCAACCCATCACCGTCCACACGGCCGCCGCGGCGCCGTGGGACCCCAGCGTCTACAACCAGTCGATCCCCGAAAACGGGTACACGTATCTGACTACGCGTGACGGCACGCAGCTCGCGCTCACCGTCCACCCGCCGACCAGTCCGGCAGGCCAGCCCGGCGCGCCGTCGAGCTTCCACTTTCCGACCTTCCCGGCGTCGACGGGCTACGCACCGCCGTACCCGACATTGATCGAGTACTCGGGCTACGGGTACGCGAACCCGAAAGGCCCGGAAAATGGCATCGCAGTGCTCGCCAACCTGATGGGCTTCGCCGTGGTCGACGTGAACATGCGCGGGACCGGCTGCTCCGGCGGCGCCTACGACTTCTTCGAGCCGCTGCAGAATCTCGACGGCTACGACGTGATCGAGACGATCGCCAAACAGCCGTGGGTCGCCGGCCACAAGGTGGGAATGCTAGGCATCTCCTACGGCGGCATCAGCCAGATGTTCACGGCGCAGCTGCAGCCCCCCGACCTCGCGGCGATCGCGCCGCTGTCGGTCATCGACGCGACAGCCACGACCCTCTACCCCGGTGGCATCCTCAACACCGGTTTCGCGGTGGCCTGGGCCGAAGAGCGCCAGCAGAACGCCGAACCAGCCGGCCCCGGCCACGGCCAGGAATGGGCATACAAGCGGGTTCAGGAAGGCGACCAGACCTGCGCAGCCAACCAGGCCCTCCACGGCGAGGCGGCGAACCTGCTGCAGAAGATCAAAGAAAACGCGACCTACAACGCCAAGGTGGCCGACCCGCTCGACCCGGTCACGTTCGTTCACAACATCAATGTGCCGACGTTCATGGCCTGCCAGTGGGAGGACGAGCAGACCGGTGGTCATTGTGCCGATCTCGTCCAACATTTCACGGGCACAAGCAAGAAGTGGTTCACGTTCACCAACGGCCCGCATATCGACTCGCTCGATCCATACACGTATGACCGGTTCTACGACTTCTTGGAGCTCTACGTCGCGCACAAAGCCCCAATCGAAAACGCGGCGCCTGTACAAGCCGCGGCCCCGATCGTCTACAAGGAAGCCATGGGTCTACCCGAAGGCGATGTGGTCACGCTGCCGCCGGACCCGATCCAGGCGCAGCCGACCTACGAATTGGCTCTGGCCGAATTCGAAAAAATCCCCTCGATACGGGTGCTGTTCGACAACGGCTCAGGTGAAGCACCGCCCGGCGGGACGACGGCGGCCGGCAATCCGTACCCGGGGTTCGAACAGACGTTCTCGGCACTCCCGATCCCCGGCACGACGGCTCAGTACTGGTATCTCGGGCCTGGCGGCACGCTCAACGACCAGCCTCCGACGGCCAAGGGCGTCGACTCCTACACCTCGGATGCACACGCCATGCCGCTGACCGATTACTCGGGCGGCACCGGTGGGGGCGGCCTCTGGGGCAACGCCTCCGAGTGGGAATGGAACTGGGTACAGCCCCCGGCAGGCTCCGCCGCGTCCTATGTGTCGGCGCCGCTCAGTTCCAACGCCGTCGCCGTCGGAGCGGGCGCGATCCACCTCTGGGTCGAATCCTCCACCCCGGACGTCGATCTGCAGGCGACCGTGAGCGAAGTGGGTCCCGACGGCAACGAGACGTTCGTGCAGAACGGTTGGCTCCGGGCGAGCGAGCGGAAACTCGCCACCACGTCGAGCAACATCTTCAAGCAAACGCCGACGCTGCTTGAACCGATCCCCACCTTCACGAAAATGCAGCCCATGCCGGCGGGCAAATTCGTCCCGGTCGTCATCCCGCTCTACTTCGAGGGCCATGCGTATCGGGCGGGCTCGCGCATCCGGGTCACGATCGCCGCACCCAACGGAGCGCAGCCGGTCTGGTCGTTCAGCCAGACACAGCCGCCGGGCACCACTGCGACCGTGTCGATCAAGTTCTCGCCCACCAAAGCGTCGAGTCTCATCCTCCCGATCGTGCCCGAAGTCGGCGTGCCCACGGCGCAACCTGCGTGCCCGAGCCTGCGCAACGAGCCCTGCCGCGCCTACCAGGCATACGTGAACAACGGTTCCTGACAGCGGCTCATGCCGCGCGATCGCCCGCCGCCCGGTCGGGACCTGGGCGTCGTCATGAGTGAGATGGCCGTACCGATCACGGCCCGATTCATCACGGAACGACGAGAAGACCGGCAATCGGCCAATAGCCATCGCCCCGCCCTTGGCCCTGGCTGACCGCGGCTGCCAGCCCATCGGCGAGCCGCTCGAGCCCGGTCGCACCTACCAGCCCCGCACCCGAACCTAAGCCGTCCAGCATGTCCCGAGACATGTGTCCCGGATCATCTGCGACTTCACACCCCGAGGATGCTGGGAGGACGTTCGAACCCCGACGCTGCCTGGACGCTCTCGGCCGGCGTCCCGGTGTGCGTGGTCCCATTCACCCGCGACCAGTTCGATGTGGCGCGCCGGGTCGAGGTCAATGACGCCGGGGTACGGCTTCACCACAGACGCCTCAATCCTGACCGCCTTCGTCGCGCCATTCACACGGCTGCCACGAAGCGCCCGGGCGCCGAGCGCTCGCACGCGCGTTCGCAAACGCCGGCGGGTCGCCCGCGGCCGCGAGCGCGATCGAGGAGCCGCTCTGCGGCCACGAGCAGGGAGACAAACAAGAACAAGCCGTCGCGACGGCGAAGGATTAGCCAACGGTCTCGAAGACGGCCGCGAATCTACAGGAGGGAGTCGTGATGAGATTCATAGCGTCAGCCCTGGTGCTCACGTCCTCCAGCGAAGGCTTCTCGTTTACCTTCGGCGACTGCGAGGCACCCGCCAACTGACGGGGCATCCTGACGGCCGGGACACCCTAGACCCCGCTAGGGGTCAGCCGCGACCGAGCACCGGCACGACGGAGAGACGGCCCTCACGGTCCAGTCCAGCCCGCCATGTAGCACGGCGCGGTGCCGCAGATCGCGGGCAGCTCTCCGTTCTCGCTGAGCCATTGGGCGATCGTGGCGATCCCTTCGGGCGATTGGGCCCAATCGGGACCGTGAGGATCCACGCCTTCGATGTTCGCATTGTTGTCGAGTGGTGGCGGAGGTGTCCCGGCTAGGGATCCGCTGCACGCAGTAACCCCGTCGTTGGGGCAAGCGCGGAGCGGACCAAGGTCGCCCACCACCATGGCCGCCGGTCCCGTGTACGGGTAACTGCGGATGGGCGGGATTCTCCAGTACGGAGTCGGCCCCGGGTAGCGACCCGGATCGAGGACGGGTTCGCGAATTCGAGCGCCGATAGTGCGCGCCTCCACCTCACTTGCCCAGTTGGTCACCTGATGGTCGCCAAAGGCGACGGTCATGAACACCGAATGTCGGGGCGTATCTAGAAGAGGGTGGGTGGTCATGTGCTCGGCGTACCCGTCTGCCTCGCCGTGGTCCCACACGTTCTGTATGAAAGAGTAGAGCAGCTCGCGGTCGAGCGGGTCGGGATACGTGCGGTAGAACACTTCCGCGAACGTGGTGAAGTCGCTGCTGCGCGTGAGGAGCATCGAGTAATTCATGCCGGCGACGTCCAACTCAGACCGGGTGAAGTCGGGGTCCGTCGCGGTGAGGGCACCTCCGAAGATGGCCCCCTGGCTGCCTCCGTCGTAAAAGAGATGGGAGGTGTCGATGACACATTTGCCGTTGACTTGGAATGCTGCGTTGGAACAGAAGCCAGCAGGGTTTAGGACGTCGCGCCCCAGGTACAGAAAATCGATCATCCCTTGCTGCAGCCGGTCTGGGATGGTGGGGAAATCGGAGAGATCGGCCAGCGATGCGAGTGCGTTGGGAATGTCTTCTTCGGCCATCCCGATCTCGTCGCTGGCACAGGACATGACCCCGTACTGCCCCAAGCCGTTGTACTTGTCGTTATTGATCTCGTCGGCGGTGCCGAACAACCCATGTCCCACCAACGCAACCCGGAACTTTTCGCCCCGCGCCGCGCCGATTGGGATGTTGCACTCGAAATGGGCGTCGTAGACGTTTCCCGGAATCGGCGTAGGTGTGACATCACTGGGCGTCAGATACTGGAAACGCGATCCAGAAGGGCATCCCGGAGCGTTCAGGTAGCAGGGGACGACGACATAGCCGTCCACATGGACCAGGACGCGGGGATCTGAGCTCGCGCCGGTGCAATTTGCGGGCGGCACGCCGATCGTGACCGTGCACGGGGTCGTATTGATGACAAACTGTGGTGCGCTACCGTTGACCACTCCGTCCCCGGGCGTCGTGTCGCCCAGCTTCGCCAGTGCGTCGTTGCGCATGTGAAGGATCGGTTCACTCAAACCATGCTGGCTCGCGACAGTAAAGTCCCACGCTAGGTAGAGGGAGGAGGTGTTGATACCCGCCGTGCGCAGCTGGGGGAAGATGTCCGTGTCGTAATGGCTCTGACGTGACGTCGGCTGGCCTTCGCCGGCAAGGAAGGTGGCGAAGGCGGGCTGGGCTGGAATCACGTTGCCGCTGGAGTCCCGCATGTTCTGTAGCGCGACGATGTAGCGGTGCCCCTCCGCGAAGTTCTTGGCCGGGTGGATCAGGAGCCCTGTCCGGTCGGGCGGCGGCGGGTTCCCGTTCAGGTCCCGAGAGCGGTCAAGCTCCGACCACACGGGCCAGAGCTTGCCCGTTGTGGCGTCGAGCACGATGACCGGTGATGTCCTCTTCAGGCTGCGACCGATGTTGATGTTGGTCGGAGGGTTGGTCTTTGTGAACGCCCGTGGGTTGTCCATCCCCGCAACGTGGGTGACGATCTGGGAACCCGGACTGAACCCATCGAGCCGGTTCCAGTCGGCGGGATCGATCGGCGTACCGGCAGCGTTACGCGGAGTGGCCAGCGGACTGACGTTCAGACGTAGTGCAGTCGCGGTGCTGGCATCAGCTGTGGTGAAGTAATCGTTCGGCCACGGCAAGAGGCAGTCCGATTGGTCGATCGGATCACACACCGCCGCCGCATCCTGGACGGGGTCAGCGAAAGCGACCCCTGTGGCCGAAGCGGACATGACCAACGCGACCGCGAAAAGGACGCTGAGAATCTCGAGCCACCGCCGAGCACACGCCGGTCGGTCCCGCCATACCTTCCTCAACTGCCATCCCCCTCCCGTGAAGCCTGAGGCACGCGCGAGCGCGTGAGGATAGCAAGCGGCTCCGCTGCGTGTCGAGGCGGCGCGGACCCATCCCGGGCCGAGGTGTGCGGCGCCGAGCGCCGGTCCGCCAGCGCATCACCGTCGATCCGCTTCCGCGTGCGCGAGGAACTGGTCAACGCCCACGGCAAGGTGCGCCTGCGTTACATCAGCCGCCTTCACCACGTCCCGCGCGCAACGGTTTCGAGACCGTTATTTTTGGCCGAGCAAGCCACAAATCGGGGATTCGCGCCACATTCGCGCCAGTCCTGGCGATTTTCTACTTGAGGGTTCGGGCGGTTACCGCATGCTCGCGGCGGCTTCCGCTTCGGTGGGAACTACAGGCCGACGCGGCGCTGCCCGGCAATGAGCGAGCTAAATCCGCATCTCTTCAGACGCCGCGACGCACCAGATCTGGTGGATCGCACCCAGGAGGTCGCCGGTTCGAGTCCGGCTTAGCTCCATGCTCTCCGCAGATCGAAAGTCTGCGGCGGGAGGCGGCATGCCCGCCCCCTGCGGCTTTCTTGCTCACTCCCCGGTCGAGCTCCAGTGTGGCGGCTCGTACGCCTTGCCGGGAGCGCCGCCGATGCAGAGTACCCGCAGGCCGTCGGGGCCGGACGACAGTGCTCTCGCCGTCCCTGCGTCGACTCGGACAAGGTGCTCGGTATCGAGGGGCAGGCGGGCGCCGCCGACGTCCACCGAGCCCGAGCCGCGCAGCGCCACGTAGAGCTCCTGCTGCCCGGAGTCGGCCTCATCGTGTGAGGTGGTCGAGTAGTCGGGGGGCAGGTCCATGATGTTCGCGCCAAAGGCCGTGATCTCGAGCCCGGCGCGGACGAGCTTCGCGAAGCCGTCCCACAGCGTCGGCAGCTCCTCGATCGACTTTGCCGCGTAACCGTTCAGGGTGGCGGTCATGACGCCACCAGTCCCATGTTCCTGGCTACGGTTGCCATCGTGCGGTCGTGCTCGGCGACCGGGCTGATCTCGATCAGCTGAGTCGGCTCGAGGGTCTGGACGAAGTGCCCCGGCCGCAGGTGGTAGGCCTCGCCAGCGCGAACGACCTCCTCGGTCCCGTCCGTGTAGGTGACACGGAAGGAGCCCTCGAAGAGGTAACCCCAATGATCGCATTGGCAGCGATCGTCGGGCAGCCCCTTGAACGGCGACGGGTCGGGCGGGAACTGCGCCGGCATTGACTCGAACGCGATTCGCATCTCGCCCGCATCGACCTTCCGCCCCTCGTACTCGCCGATCGCCATCGCTTCCAGCTCATCCCTGGACGTGTGCATGAAGAACTCTCCCTTCGGTTGTGGTGAGCGCCGCCGCGGCGCGGCGGCGCGTGATCAGTAGCAGCAGGCAGGTGGCGCCGATCGCCGCGGGTCCGAGGCCGGCGACGAGCAGCGCGGCGCGGGCGCCGAGCGCGCCGACCGCGATGCCGCCGAGCACGAGCGCTCCGAGCTCGGCGCCGTTACGCGCGCCGTTGTAGGCGGCGAAGGCGCGGCCGCGTAGCGCCTCCGGCGCGCGCTCGTGGATCAGCGTGCGCAGCAGCACGTTCTTCACCCCATGGGCGACCCCGCCGAGCGAGAACCCGATCAGAGCCATCCACAGGATCGGGGAAAGCGCCCCGCCGACAATCCCGAGCCCCTGAAGGACGACCGCGATGAGACCGCCAGCCGCCAGCCGCGACGGCCCGACGCGGTGCGCCAGCCCTGCCGATCCGGCCGCCATGCCGAGGGTCCACGAGGTCAGCAGCGCCCCGTAAGCGAGGCTGCCCGCGCCGAGCACGCCGGTGACGAAGAACGGCTCCGCGGTCGCGGACATCGAGAACAGCGCAAGGGCGGCGACCGCGCCGCCGAGGGTGATCGCGAGATCGCGCTCGCGGGCGAGGAACGCGAACCCCTCGCGAGCGCGCACCGCGCCGACGGCGCCTTCGGCGCGTAGCGGCTGGCGACGCGCCCGGAGCAAGAGCGCCGCGGCGGCCACGACCAGGAACGACAGCGCGTTCAGTGCCAGCGCGAGCCGCAACAGACCGGCTGCGCCAAGCGCGCCGCCGACGAGCGGGCCGGCGGTGAAGCCGACCGAGCGCGCGGTCTCCATCAGCCCATTGGCCCGCGCGGCGTCCGTTCTCGGTCCAGCTGCCGCGGGTACGAGCGCGAACTCGGCGGGCTGGCTTACGGCGACTCCAAAGCCGAGCAGCGCCATCAGCGGCAACAGGGCCCACAGGCTGTCGACGGCGGCGAGCATCACCGCCACCACCGCTGCTTGGACGAGCGAGACGGCGATGAGGATCCGGCGGTTCTCGAAGCGGTCGACGATCGCGCCGGCTACTCCGGCCGCGAGCACCACCGGCCCCCACAGCGCGAAGATCAGGGCCGAGACGGCGAACGCCGACCCGGTGCGTTGCTGCACGTGCAGGATCAGCGGGAAGATCGCCATGAAGTCGCCGAGGGCGGAGAGGCCGGCCGCGCCGGCGAGGATGCGCAAGTCGCGGCTAGGAGGAATCGACATGACCGCCATGCTCGCCAGCGACCGTTCGCGCACCGTTCGGCGTGCGTGAATCGTTTGCCGCCCAGCTTGCGCGGGCGACGGGCGATCGACGACAGTTCACTCATGTTGGAGATCCGACTCGCAGGTGGCCTTCATGTGCGCGCGGACGGCGCCGAGCTCGCGCCGCCGGCCTCGAAGCGAGCGCGCGCCGTGCTGGCCTACCTCGCGCTCAACCCCGGCCCACAGCCACGCGCACGGCTGGCGGCACGGTTCTGGCCCGAGGTGCTCGACGAATCGGCGCGCGCCAGCTTGCGGGTGGCCCTCACCGAGCTGCGCCAGGCGCTCGGGCCGGCGGCGGGCTACGTCGTCGCAACGCGCGACACGGCTGCGCTGGAGGGGGAAGACCTCACAGTCGACACACGCGCGTTCCAGCAGGCGCTCGAGGCGGGCGATCCCATGCGGGCGCTCGAGGCTTGCAGCGAACCGATCCTGGACACCTTCGACGAGGACTGGGCGATCGAGGCGCGCGAGGAGCACGCGCACCGGCTCGGCGAGGCGCTCGAGCGTGCCGCGGCTGCCGCCGCCGATCCGGCTGAAGCGGTCTCGCTGACTCGCGCACAGGTGGCGCTCGACCCGCTCGCAGAAGCACCCAACCGCCGGCTGATCAAGCGCCTCGCCGCGATGGGCGATCGCGCCGCCGCGCTAGCCGCGGGCCGACAGCTCGCCGAGCGCCTCCGCACGCAGCTCGGCATCGCGCCGTCGCATGAGACACGCGCGCTGCTGGATGATCTCCGCCGCGCCGAGCCGACACCGATCCCCCCGCCCCCCAGGCTCGCGCGCGCCTATGAGACGGTGTTCGTCGGCCGGCGCGCCGAGCTCGCGCGGCTGCATGCGTCATGGGGCGGCGTGCAGATGCATCGCGATCGGCGGATCGTGCTAGTCGCGGGCGAGCCGGGGATCGGCAAGACGCGACTGGCCCACCACTTCGCGTCGGCGGCCCTCACCGCCGGCGCGACCGTCCTTCTGGGCCGCTGCTCGGAGGAGCCGCTCGCGCCGTTCGAGCCCTTCGCCGAAGCGCTCGCGCAAGCGGGCATCGCCGATGCCTTGCGACCCGGCGACACAGACGACAGCGGCGCGCGACACCGGCTCTTCGACGCCGTCGACTCCGCGCTGGCCGACCTCGCTGCGCGAGCTCCGCTACTGCTTGTGATCGACGACTTCCACTGGGCCGATCGCGGAACGCTGCTGCTCGCCAGCTTCGTGTTGCGCTCGAGCCGCACCGGGCCGATGCTCGTGCTCGCCACCTATCGCGACACCGAGCTCGGCCGCCACACACCGCTCACCGCCGCGCTGGCCGAGCTGAAGCGCGGCGGCGCGCTTGACCGCATCGACATGCACGGGCTGCCGCTCGATGATGTGGCAACGCTCGCTCGCTCGATGTTGGGCAGCGACGAGATCGCGACACGGGTGCACGCGCGCACCGATGGGAATGCCTTCTTCGTCGAGGAGGTACTCAGGGAGCAGGCCGAGTCGGGGCCGCATGTGGTGCCGGAGAGCGTCCGGCACGCGGTCGGCGTACGGCTGTCGCGCATGGGGGATGCGGCGAACGAGCTGCTCGCCGCGGCCGCGATCCTCGGCTCCGAGCACGACGCGCGCGCCGCGCAGGCCACCGCGGGACTGGAGCCGGAGGCCGCCGAGGCGGCGCTCGACGAGGTCCTGCGCGCGCGGCTGCTGCGGCCCGCCGCCGCTCCGCAGCGGTTCGAGTTCACCCACGCGCTCGTGCGCGAGACGGTCATGGACGAGTGCAACGTTCTGCGCCGCGCGCGGCTCCATCGCCGTGCAGCAGACGCGCTAAGTGCCCTGGGCGAGGAGCGCCACCTTGAGGAGATCGCCGTGCACCTGTTCGAGGCGGCCTCCACTGCGGACGCTCGGCGGGCGGCCGAGATGCTCATGCGCGCCGGTCACCGCGCCCTCGATCGGCTGGCCTACGAGGACGCGGCGGAGCGCCTCGACCGCGCGCTCGAGGCGCTCGAGCTGGCGGGCGCCGAGGATGAGTCGGGCCCCGTGCTGCTGGCGCGCGGCGACGCCCTGCTGCGCGCCGCCGAGCCCGACGCGGCACGCGCCGCATTTACCGCAGCACGCGCGCTGGCGCTGCGGCGCGGCGACGGCAGGCTGCTCGCCGAGGCGGCGCTCGGCTTCGCAGGGCTGGGAATCGCGATCGTCGACCTCGACGCCGAGACGATCGCGCGGCTCGAGGAGGCGCTCGAGCACGTCGAAGAGTTGGCGACGCGCTCTCGCCTGCAGGCACGGCTAGCCGTCGAGCTCTACTACGCGCCCGACCGCACGCGCTCCGAGGCGCTGAGCGCTGACGCGGTCGACGCGGCCCGCGGATCGGGCGATCGGGCCGCGCTGGCCTCTGCCCTCGGCGCGCGGCACGTGGCGCTCTGGCGCCCGGACCGCCTCGAGGAGCGCCTCACCGCGGCCGGCGAGATGATCGCGGCGGCGCGCGAGGCCGGCGACCGCCACGCCGAGCTGCAGGCGCACAACTGGCGGGTCGCCGACCTGTTCGAGCTCGGCGACATGCCGGCGTGGCGAGAGGAGACCGCGCGGCATGCCCGGCTGGCCGAGGAGCTGCGCCTCCCGATCTTCGAGTGGTACACGCCGTTGTGGGCGGCGGTGCAGGCGATGCTCGCCGGCCGCTACGACGACGTCGAGCGCCTCAGCGCCGAGGCGGAGGAGGCGGGCCTGCGCGCCGGCGATCGCAACGCCGAGCTGTTCGCGGGCATGGCGCGCTTCTGCGCGCAGCTCGAGCGCGAGGCATTCGACGAAGTCGACATCGAGTTCGTCGAAGACCGGATCGCAAACTCTCCCGCGGGGATCGCCTACCGCGGCTCGTACGCCTGGATCCTGGCCGGCCTCGGCCAAACCGAGCGCGCCCAGGCCGAGCTCCGAGCGACAATGGCACTCCCGCACGCCTTCGACGCAAACTGGCTGTCGCTTCAGGCCGAGTGCGCGGAGACCAGCATCCTGCTGGAAGACGGCACCCACGCAGCCACGCTCTACGGCCGGCTCGCTCCCTACGCGGGCCGGCCCGCCACAGCCGGACGCGGCATCAGCAGCTACGGAGCGATCGACCGCGCGCTCGGCGGACTGGCCGCCTTGCTCGGCCATCAAGCCGACGCCGTGCGCCACCTCGAGGACGCCATTCGGGTCAACGACGCGCTCGGGTGCACGGTCTGGCGTACACACGCCGAGCGGCACCTGGCACGGATCCCACGCGCGGGCCCGCTCGTCGGCTGAGCCACAAGGAGGCGGGTCCGTTTCGCGACCGCGCCTCCCGCCAGCAGCACCCGCTGGCGCCGCCTCGTTCACGGCATGCGCGCGCGAAGCGGTGACCGCAGTCGGGTGAGCGCGACGGCGTGAATCTCAGACCGCGATCACGAAGAGACCAGCACCGTCCAGTCCTCCGCGGGGGCGGCGGCGAAGTCGCCCGACGCTTTCAGGCACTCATCGCCAAGAGTGCCCGAATCGAGCGGGAATCCGCCGATATCAACAGACACCCCCGGCATTCGCGCGTTATCGGCCCCTCCGCGAATCCCTTGCAAATCGGTGCCTCTGAACATCGCACCCAGGAGGTCGCCGGTTCCAGTCCGGCTAGCTCCATCTCGAGAAGGCGCTGCACAGCGGCGCCTTTTCCGTTGCGCTGATCGCCGCGAATGCCGGAGATTCGCGCTCCATTTCAGGCACTAGCTGGCGCGCTGCTCGCGCGTCCATGTCCGTGCGAGCTGTTCTCCACGCGAGAACCACCGAGTCACGTCCTCGATGACGAATCCCGCCCTTTCGATGGCCGCGCGGACACGGGGAGACTGACGCCAGGACCACACCGTCACCGCAACCGCCCCCGCATCTCCGCACAACACGATTCCCACATTAAGCATTGGCGGCGCAAGTCGTGCGTGCACCGCCGTAACTGTCGTGCCACGGTGGGTGATCGTGGGCAGATTACGAAATGCCCTTCGAGTGATCTCGTCGAATTCGAAGGTAAGCGTGCTCTGGGCAACCGTTAGGCGCCGCTTCCCCCGCGCCACTGGTAGCTTCCGCTGCACCAGAAGCGGGCCGGGAGCAGGGGCGCTGTGTCTGCGCTCTTAGAAGGAATCAGATACAAACGTGTAGCTTTCGCTTTCGCCTCCATACACGCTTACAGGGCGGGAGGAAGCTGAGGCGCTGCCCTCGGGCGCCGGCATCACCAGGTGTAGGTGATACCCGTCAGCTTCTCGCTCGCTTCCCATAGGCGGCGGGCCGCGTCGCTGTCACTGGCTGCGCGACTGCGGCCGACCCGCTTCGGCCAGCCGCGTCGCTCCATGAACCCGTCGGGCCCCCAGTAGTCGTCGGGGCCGACGTCCGGCATGGTCGCTGCATAGAGTTGAGGGAGGGCACCCATGCGGTCGGGCTGGGCGAAGAGGCGGTCGCTGACCTTCGCTCCCAAGCGGTAGACGGTGGGCAGGCCGGAGGAGAGGCTCGTGGCCGCGTAGCCTGGGTGCGCGGCAACGGCGAGCAGGTCGGCGTCGGCAGCTGTGGCCCGGCGCTGCAGCTCGCTCGTGAAGAGGAGGTTGGCCAGTTTCGACTGCACGTAGGGGAACCAGCGCGAGTACCCCTTCTCCTCCCAGTCGCCTAAGCGGAGCCTCGCCGCCCGGTGCACGATGGAGGACACGCTCACCACTCGCGAGGGGTGAGCGCGCCGGAGGAGCGGCAGCAGCAGACCGGTCAGCGCGAAGTGGCCCAGGTGGTTCGTGGCGAACTGCAGCTCGAAGCCCTGCCTCGTGCGCTGGTGGGGGATGGCCATCACGCCGGCGTTGTTCATGAGCACGTCAAGCTGGTCGAGCTTGTCGGTCAGCTGCTTGGCGCACGCTCGCACAGCATCGAGATCGGCCAGGTCGAGCGGCACGACCTCGGGCGGGGCGTCCGCCGCGGCTTTGTTGACAGCTTCGAGCGCGACCGCGGCCTTCTCCTGGTTTCGGCAGCCCATGAGGACCCGGGCCCCTCGTGACGCCAGCGCCTCGGCCGAACGCAGACCGAGCCCGCTGTTCGCACCGGTCACGAGGATCGTTCGACCCGCCTGGTCGGGGATGTCATCGACCATCCATTCCGACATGGTCTGATCATGCTACGGCCGGGATCGCCTTGGCGACCGCTACTTGCGCGATATCCGCAGCCCCGGCCAGTTCACGACAACCGATCTACACGCCCAGGGTGGCAGGGGCGCCAGGCGTGACGTGCGCGAGGCTCGATTCGATCATGTACTGGAGCAGCGACCCGTGTCAGGGTGCGCGGCGTCCGTTGGTTCTCACCGGAGAGCCGCCGCAGTCAGAAATCCGGACGTGATCGTAACTGCTGCGGTGCGAGCCGTCGCTAGCGGACAATCCGCCGCCGCGCGCCCCCGCGACCGCGGCGATGGTGTCCGAGACGTCGCAGGTCAGAGCCAGCCGCAACCAGGTGCGCCGAGCCTCACCTTGGCTGAGGACCGGGCCCGCTCCCAGTGTCAGCTCGCGGATTGCCGCTAGGCGCCCCACGCACGCAAGGTCGACCGGATCCCATAAAGTGGCGCCACGATGCAGGCTCGAAGTCCAGTGGCGAATGCAGCGGCCGAGACCGAGCGCGTTCGCGCCGTCCAGGACAAACAAGCGCAGAAGTACGACCGCCAGATCAGCTTCTTCGAGCGCATCCTCTTCGGCGAGGGGCGCGAGTGGGTGTGCTCGCAGGCTCGTGGCAAGGTGCTCGAGCTGGCGTGCGGCACGGCACGAAACCTGCCGTTTTATCGAGACGACGCAGAAGTAACCGGGATCGAGCTGAGCCCCCAGATGCTGGCGATTGGCCAGCAGCGCGCGCAGCGTCTTGGTCATTCGGCCGATCTGCGCTTGGGTGACGTGCAGGCGCTCGACTTCGCGGACGAGAGCTTCGACACTGTCACGTGCACGCTCGGCTTCTGCACGATTCCCGACACCCGGGCTGCGGCGGCGGAGGCGTTCCGCGTTTTGCGCCCTGGCGGTCAGCTACTACTGCTCGAGCACGTGCGCAGCCCGACAGGGATCGTGAGGGGTGGCCAGCGGCTGCTCGAGCCGCTGGCCGTTCGCTTCGAGGCCGATCATCTGATGCGCGAGCCACTCGATTACCTGCCTGAGGTCGGCTTTGAGATCGATGAGGTCCTACGGTCGAAGTGGGGGATCGTCGAGCGACTACGCGCGCACAAGCCGGGGTAGGTCACGGCATCGCTCATGACGCGGCGGGCTGGCTCTCGCGGGCAGGCACTTCCTCGCCGTGGTCCTGACGTCATCCAGCGGGGCGACGCTCGCCACGCCACCGAGCTCATGTTTCGCCCGACAGGGTGTTGCTAGGCGGTGGCCGTTATCTGGTAGAGGGCGACGGACCCCTCGATGCCCTTGAGTGTCATCTGCTTCCAGCTCTCGCAGCGGAACCCGCTGCCGCTTGCCTCGCACACGTCTTGCGTGGCGATCAAGGTTCGGGAGGGTGCAACACCGGTGATGCGGCTCGCGAGGTTGACCGGTCGTCCATACCAGTCGCCGGCGTGGCGGAACGCCCCGCCGCGAGCCACACCTGCGCGCAGCGGCGGAAAGGCCTCCTGCTGATCGACCACGGCGATGAGCCTCGACACGGCGCCGAGCAGGGGAGCTGTCTCGTAGCTGACGAGCATCGCCGCATCTCCGATCAGCTTGACCAGGCGCACCGGCGGCTCGGCAACCTCCGCGGCCAAGTTTGCGAAGCGGTTGGCGATGTCGCCAATGTGCTCGGTACCAAGCCCCTCTCCGAGGCGCGTGTAGCCCACGAGATCCGCAAACCCAACGGTGACGTTCCGCGATCCGGGGAGCAGGCCGGTGACGCGCGTGGTGCGGTCGATCACCTCGCTGCTGACGAGGTGACGCATGTGCAACTCGACCACGTTGCCGATCAGGGGTCTGACCGTGGGCATCAAGGCTTCGGCAAGCGAAGCGAACCGCAGCCCGAGGTCGAGCTCGGTGTCGCCCGGGCGCAGGAAGACCTCTGCGAACATCTGAAGCAGCGCCTCGGCGATGACCGCGGAGGTCCGGCCGACGGTTCGCGCCAGCTCGATGAAGCGCTCCTCCGGGACGCCCGCGTCTAGCACCTGTTTGAGCATGCGTCCGGCGGCGACCTGCTCCTCTGAGAACCAGCGATCCTCGCTCTGGGGCTCGGGCAGGCCCAGAGCAGGGTAGTCGCGCTGGAGGAACTCTTCGGTCAGGCCGGTGAGCTCCGAGTATTCCCGCAGCGTGTAGCGGGCGGTGCGGTCCAGAAGCTGCTGGATCGGTAGCAGCGCGAGCCGTTCCTGGGCCACTGCTTCGCGCAGCTCGGCGAGGCTGACGCCAGCGTCGGTTAGCTGCTGGAGCAGGTTCACGCGCGCGGAGCGCTCCGGTTCATTGAGGCCTTCGAGGAGGCCTTCGCGCTCAAAGTCGGCGGTTGACGTCATTTCAGTCAGCCCTCGGAGGCATCGACGGCTCCAGCCTGGCGTTGTTCATGACATCGCATACCGCGGCAGTCTCGCACCGCGTCCGGGAATGAAGCACGCTCGCGTGGTCTGAGATGCTTGTGAGCGATGGGCGAGGAGCGGCACACTTTCCTGTTTGCTGACCTCGCCGGTTTCACCGCGCTGACGGAGGCCCACGGCGACCGGCAGGCGGCCGACGTCGCGGCCGAATTCTCCCTGGCGGTGCGGCGCTTGCTTTCACCGCATCAGGCGGAAGAGGTCAAGACGATCGGTGACGCTCTGATGATCCGCGGAGGCGACCCGGCGGCGGCGATCCGGCTGGGGCTGGGCATCGTTCAGGACGTCGGCCGGCAGCACGGATTCCCGGCGGTGCGCGTTGGCATGAACACCGGTCAAGCGCTCGAGCGCGACGGAGACTGGTTCGGCTCGGCGGTGAACATCGCAGCGCGCGTCTCGGGGGTTGCCTCGGGTGGCGAGGTGCTTCTCACTGAGACGACCAAGGCGGCGGCGGGTGAGCTGGAGGGCGTGCACCTGCAGGAACGCGGGCGCCACGCGCTGAAGAACATCGGCGAACCAGTACTGCTGTTCGCTGCGGTGCGGCAAGGAGAACGTGACGCCGTGGGTCTCCCGATAGATCCGGTCTGTCGCATGGCGGTAGATCCCGATCACAGCGCTGGCCGCTTGACCCATGGAGGCGTCGAGTCCTACTTCTGCTCGCTCGAGTGCGCGGGTGCCTTCGCCGCGGATCCGGCGAAGTACTCGAACGAGGCGACGTAGCATGTCCGGCCCCGACCGCCAGCGCGCACTCGAGCAGTACCGGCGCCGCGCGCGTGGTTATGACCGCCTTGCTCCTGTGACCCTCCGCCTGCGGCGTCGTGCGGTCGAGCGACTGCTGCTGGGCCAGGGACAGACGGTGCTCGATGTCGCCTGCAGCACCGGGCTGACGTTCGGATTGATCGAGGATCAGATCGGACCCGACGGGCATCTGATCGGCATTGACCTGAGCCCGGAGATGCTCAGCCAGGCGCGAGAGCGCGTCGCAGCCAACGGGTGGCGCAATGTGACGCTCATAGAGTCGGCAATCGAGGACGCGTCGATCCCCGAGGTCGCCGGCGCCGCTGTTTTCGTGCTGACGCACGATGTGATGCGCTCGCCTGAGGCACTCGGCAATGTGCTCGCCCATGTGCGGCCGGGTGGCCGGATCTCCGCTGCGGGCGGGAAGAGGGCACCTGCGTGGGCGCTCCCGGCGAACCTCTACCTGCGGTACGCGATGCGTCGATACACGACCACGATGGAGGGATTCGATCGCCCTTGGCGCATCCTGGAAGGACTCGTACCGGACCTCGCGGTCGAGCAGCTGCTTCTCGGAGGCGCATATGTCGCCTGGGGGACCACCGCGCGTGATGGGGCATAGCATTGAGAGGGTGCGAGTGAAGAGGACCTCTCTGATGGTGCTGGGCGGGCTGGCCGCTGGCTACTGGATGCGCACCCACCCCTCGGCGTGCCCCTATTCGCTGCGGTTTGTCCTCCGTTTCCCGCGCCGTGCGCTTGCGCGCGAGCGTTTGCTCGAGATCCTTGCGCCCGAGCCTGGCGAGCGTGTGCTGGAGCTTGGCCCGGGAACCGGCTACTACACACTCGGCGTCGCCGCCGCGCTCGACGGTGGCACGCTGGACATCTTCGACATCTCGCAGGAGTTCCTCGATGACCTGGTACGCAAGGCGAGAGACCAGGGAATCGACAACATCACCCCGACGCAGGGCGACGCCCGTGCGCTGCCGTACGGCGACGACACCTTCGACGCGGCGTATCTCGTCGCGGTATTGGGTGAGATCCCTGATGAGGACGCCGCCTTGCGCGAGCTTGCGCGTGTGCTCCGTCCGGGTGGGCGATTGGTTGTCGGAGAGTCATTGGCATCGGGCGATCCCCACGCTGTGCTGTTCGGCAAGCTGCGCAGTCGTGGCGAGCATGCCGGCTTCACGCTCGAGGACCGCCAAGGCGGTCCGCTGGCGTATTTCGCGCGCTTCCGAATTCCATAGGCCGCCGAAGACCTCAGCCGAGTGAGGTGGCGGCGGGGAGCGACGAGCTGCAGTGCAATCGTGTTGCGGGCGAGCTGTCCAGGTCAGGGTTGGACGGGGGTGTTCTGCAAGGCCCGATCGAGGGCGCCGCCCAAGGCGGAGATGAGCTGCTCGCCGGTCGGGGTCGCGTCCGGGTCCAGGAGCCATTGCAGTACCAGCCCGTCGCAGACGGCAATGAGGAACGACGCGACGACACTGGCGTCGACTCCAGTGTGCTCGGCTCCCTCGCCGAGGCTCGCCCGCACCATCGACGCGACCTGTTCGCGCGAGGTCTTGTAGTGGGCGGCCAGCTCCCGGCGGAGGTCATCCGACCACGCCGACTGCCCGATGGCCTCGACCAACCCGATGAGCACGGGGCGCAGCTCGTCGAACGAGTTCAGCATCGCCACCCATGAGGCCCCCATATGCTCCAGCGGCGAGTCGCTGCCGCTGGCGAACGCGGCCTGACCGAGGCGTGTGGTCCATTCCTCGCAGGCCCGCATGATCGCCTCGTTGAGCAGTGCTTCCTTGGAGCCGAAGTGGTAGCCGATCGATGCCAGGTTGCCATTGGCAGCGGTGGCGATGTCCCGGGCGGTCGTGCGCGCGTACCCCTTGGTCCTGAGGCATTGGATGGCTCCGTCAAGCAGCTGGTCGCGATGGCTGATCTGGGGCATTGCCGGATTCTAGCTTGACACGATGACGAACGTATGTATTGTACGAGCGTACAGATTGGTACTGCACCCTGCAAGGAGCGAGCGAATGACGACCAAGGTCAAGACCGCCGCAGTGGAGAGCGCCACGCCAGATCGATCCGTGCTCGACGGCGTGCCCCCGGGCCCGCGCCTACCGCGAGCGCTGCAGACCGTGCTGTGGGCTGTCCGTCCGATCTGGTTCATGCAGCGCGCCCGCCGCCGCCATGGCGATGTGTCCACGATCCGCCCTTACGCGTTCGGCGACGTGGTCGTGCTCGCGAACCCCGAGCACATCAAGGAGGTTTTCACCGGGGACCGCGACGTGTTCGCCGCCGGGAAGGCCAACGCGGCGATGAGCCCGGTGTTGGGCAGCCACTCGCTGTTGACGCTCGACGGCGAGCGGCACCTGCGTCAGCGCAAATTGATGCTACCGCCGTTCCACGGCGAGGCGGTCGGCCGCTACCGCGAGCGCATCGAGGAGATCACGGAGGCCGAGGTTGCGCGATGGCCGACCGGTGAGCCATTCCCGCTACGCCCTCGCCTGCAGGGCATCACCCTTGAGGTCATCCTGCGCGCCGTCATCGGCGTCAGCGACCCGCAGCGCCTAGCGCGACTGCGCCAGCTGCTGCCGAGGCTGCTCGACTTCAGCGTCCTTGACATGTGGGCGGTGTGGCTGTTCCCGAAGCTCCTTGACACGCCGGTGGGGCGACGCAACCCCTCGATGCGCGTCCGCCCCGAGGTCGACCGCCTCCTCTCTGAGGAGATCGACGCCCACCGCTCAGACCCGAACGGCCACGACGACATCCTCGCGCTGCTGATCTCCGCCCGCGATGCCGACGGCGAGCCGCTCTCGGACGAGAACCTGCGGGACCAGATCATCACCCTGCTGCTCGCCGGCCACGAGACGACGACCACGGGGCTGGCCTGGGCGCTCGAGCGCCTGACCCGCCACCCCGCTGCGCTCGCGCGCCTCCGGGAGGAGCTCGACAACGCCGAAGAGGAGTACCTCGACGCGGTTGTCAGCGAGACCTTGCGTGTGCGCCCGGTGGTCGACGGCGTATGGCGAAAGCTGACCGCCCCCGCCGTAGTCGCCGGTCGCCGCCTGCCCGCCGGCACGCTTGTGTTCCCAGCGATCGTGCTCGTGCAGACCTCTGCCGACGCGTTTCCCGATCCCGAGGACTTCCGCCCGGAGCGGTTCTTGAACGGCTCCCCGCCGTCCTACACCTTCATCCCCTTTGGCGGCGGAGCGCGCCGTTGCATCGGCGCCGCGTTCGCCGTGATGGAGATGAAGACCGTGCTCTCAACCGTCCTCCGGAAGGTCGAGTTGAGGGCAACCGACTTGCGGCCGGAGCGGCCACGCACCCACCATGTCACCCAGATCCCCGCGCACGGCGGTCGCGTGATCGCAACTCGACGAAGCGCTCGCGCGCCAAGCCAAGGCGAATCGCGGGAGCGGACGGCGGCCGGCCGATGAGCACTCGATCCGCAGTGCTGACTCTTCCGAGTCCGCGTTCTCCTAACTCGGCGCTCGGCCACGGCGGACCCAGGGCGGCAAGACCCCGCGGGGCGATGCTCAAGAGCTTGAAGGTCCATGTCGCCATTTACCTACCGGTCAATCTTTTGTTGATCGGCATGTGGGCCGTGGGCGGCGGCGCCTTCTGGCCGGTCTGGCCGATCCTCGGCTGGGGGCTCGCGGTAGCGTGCCATGCGGCCCCGATCCTCGCCGGGGTCGGCTCTCGCACATGTGGCCCAGCTGGGCAGACCATGGCGGGATTGGGGCACGCCCCCGACGGCGCGACGTCGGCCGACCAGGTCGGGGCGACGATCGAAGGGCAACGTCCGAGCATCCAATCGGTCGCGGCGCCGGAGGGCACAGTCACGATCCTCTTCTCTGACATCGAGGCCTCCACGGCGCTGAACGAGCGCCTCGGCGACCTCCGCTGGCTGGAGCTGCTGCTGACCCACCACGCGATCGTGCGCGATCAGGTTCACGCGCACGGCGGCTACGAGGTGAAGGCGCAGGGGGACGGCTTCATGGTCGCGTTTGCCAGCGCACGCCGCGCCGTCCAGTGCGCCCGCGCGATCCAGCGCGCGATCCGGGCACATCTCGGCGAGCAACCGGCCGGACCGATCCGCGTGCGTATCGGGCTGCACACGGGCGAGGCGATCAGAGACGAAGCCGACTTCTACGGCAAGAACGTCGTGCTGGCCGCGCGCATAACTGACCACGCTCGCGGCGGTGAGATACTGGCCTCGTCCGTCGTGAAGCAGCTCACCGAAAGTGCCGGCGACATTCGCTTCGACAACGAGCGCGAGATCGAGCTCGACGGTCTTGACGGCACCCAGACCGTGTTTAGGGTGGCCTAGCGGTCCGTGGCGTCGTGGACCCGAAGAGCCGCGCCGGGACCAGGGCCGTGCCGATCCCGAGCGTCTTGAGCGCCCACCTGGCCCGCCACCGCCTCGCGCACGGGGCGAGCGGCTTGTTCTTCGGGCGCACACAGAGGTTCCGTTTCAGCCGATCTCCGTCATGAACCGTGCGCGGCGAGCGTGGAAAGACGCCGGACTTGAGCCGGTGACGCTCCATGAGTGCAGGCACACGTTCGCCTCGCTGATGATCGCGGCTGGCGTCAATGCGAAGGCGCTCTCGACCTACATGGGCCACGCAACCATCTCGGTCACGCTCGACCGCTACGGGCATCTGATGCCCGGCAACGAGGCCGAGGCGGCAGGCCTACTCGATGCCTATCTCTTGAGCGCTACCAGCGCGGCGGTCTAGCGCAGCGCGATTATGCCGACCAACGCGGCAGCGACCACAAGCGCAGGCTCGGGCACCTTCGTGCGGCGCTGTAGCAGCAGCAGAAGCGCAATCAGCGCGATGGAAACCGCAGCGCCACTCTTGATGACCTGTTGACCGATGACTATCGCTGCGCCAGCAATCGCGCCCGCCGCAGCGGCCGTAGCGCCTTTGATAAAGCCCTGCAAGCGTGGCCGCTGGCCGTGGCGGCGCAGGAGCGGTCCAGGGATAATCACAAACAGGTAAACCGGCACGAACACCGCCGCCGTAGCAAGCAAGGCACCCGTGATCCCATAGACAAGATACCCCGCGAAGGTTGCCATGATGACAACCGGGCCGGGGCTGATGAGGCCCATCGCCACGGCGTCCACGAACTGCCGCTCAGTCAGCCAGTGGTGATCGTGTACGAGGCCCTGGTGCAGAAACGGAACGATGGCGAGGCCCGAGCCGAACGTGAACGCGCTCGCCTTTGCGAAGAAGAGGCTCATGGTGCCAAGAACCGAGCCGGAACCCGTCCACGCGAACCCCTTGACAGCCGCGATCGGGCCGAACGGGGAAACGCCGCTCAGGGACGCGGGACGCCAGCGTGGTAGCCCGCCGCCGTAGTAGATCGCCCCAAACACCCCGGCTCCGAGGAACAGCCACACAATCTCGGTCTTTGCAATCGCGGTCACGGCGCAAACGACGGCAGCGATGGCCCACAACAGCGGATCGACTTTGTTGGTCGTTCTCGCGAGCTTGAACGCAGCGATGACGATGATCGCCAGGACCGCAGGGCCAACGCCGAGGAAAATCTCATGCACGACGGCAAGGCCCTGATATTTCGCGTAGAAGACGGCAACCGCCGTTACGAGCAGACACGGCGGCAACACGAAAGGCACCGCAACTGCTGCCGCGCCGACTATCCCGGCTTGCAGGTATCCGAACCACATCGCCAGTTGCGCAGCCAACGGACCGGGCATCGTCTGCGCGAGCGCTAAGCCCTGTTTGTACTCCTCCTCCGAAAACCAGGCGCGCTGCTCAACGAGGTCGCGCTGCATGTAGCCGACCAGAGCGATTGGACCGCCGAAGCCCGACGAACCGAGCTTGAGGAAGTAGCGAATCAGCCCAATCAGGGTCCGTTGGCCTGCCGGACTCGGGCGGGCCACGGAAGTTACGCCGATCTGATTGTCCGCCTCCATGCTGAGGAGTATCGTCCAGACGCCCCGCCCGTGAGGCTACGCTCCGTGGGGTGTCCGAACTAACCGCGCGCACCTACGAATCGCTCGGCGGCGACCTGCACAGGCACGCGGGCACAGAGCACGCACACACTCACGCTGGTCCGCACACTCATGCCCGTCAGCGGCATCGTCCGGGCCACGATCACCCGCACGGCCTGATCGACGACAGCATCAAGCGCTCGCGTGATGGCACCCGCGCGGTGCTGGCATCGCTCGGCGTTCTCGGTGTAACCGCAGCAGCGCAGGCTGCCGTGTTCGTCGCCAGCGGCAGCATCGCTCTCTTAGCCGACCTGACCCACAACTTCGGCGACGCATTGACTGCCGTCCCGCTCGGGATCGCCTTCGCGCTCCGGTCACATCTTGCCGAGCGCCGCGCTGGCCTCGCGGTGGTCGCTGCGATCTTCGTCAGCGCCTGCGTCGCTGGCGTCGAGGCCGTCAACAGGCTCATTCACCCGTCCGCACCCGGCCATCTAGCTGTCTTGGCTCTCGCGGGACTGGTGGGCTTCGCCGGAACCTCGTCGCAGCACGAATCCGCTTGAGCGCGGGGCGAAGACTGAATAGCGCCGCGCTCGTTGCAGACGGCAACCATGCTTGCGCTGACGCATACGTCAGCCTCGCCGTGATCGCCTCAGCCGTCGCAGTCGCGCTCGGTGCAACAGTTGCCGACCCGCTCATCGGCCTCGCCATCACGGTCGTGATCCTCGGCATCACACGGCAGTCCTGGCAGGTGATCCGCGCGGGACACTAGGCCCTAGCGAGCAGACAGGAGCTTGACGGTGCGCCAGTCAGATCAAAGTCTCGGTCAAACGCAGGATGGCTCAGCTGGGTACATTTGTTCCGACTCGCTTGTGAAGCATCGTCGGTCGACTATGGCAGTGGCATCACGAGGATGTTCCGGTACTTGAACGCGGCTTCTTTGAGAGAGCCGCCGGTCTCATAGCACGCAATAAATTTGTGAGAGCCTGCGCTGAGGCCCGACAGCTCGTAGGTTGCGCTTGCCACGTGCGCATCTTCGGCCGCCACAGCTGCCTCTTTCAACCCCAGCGATTTTTCGACCGTGGCTGAGATGTTTTTGTTTGCTTCCGTCGTGCCGGGACATGCCCCGTTCGTGGAGACACCCATATTCCCGAAACCACCGTTGTCCTTAACTTCGATGCTAGCGGTCAGGATCACGAGCACATTGCCCGAGCTCGGTACCGTGACGGTCACTTCCGGACCAGGTGTCGTTAGGTTCGTGAACGTTGTTGACGCGGTCGCCTGTTCGGTGGCGACGGTTGCTGCGGTTACGCCAGCTACTCCGGTTGCTCCGGTCGGGCCGGTTGCGCCGTTGGTCCCGTTGGTTCCGGCTTGACCGGTCGCTCCGGTCGGGCCGGTTGCGCCGTTGGTTCCGTTCGTTCCGGCTTGGCCAGTTGCTCCGGTTGCGCCTGTTGCTCCTGTGGCTCCGTTTTGGCCGTTGGTGCCGTTGGTTCCGGCTTGGCCGGTTGCGCCGGTCGCCCCGGTGGCTCCGGTTGCGCCGGTCACGCCGTTGGTTCCGTTGGTTCCGTTGGTTCCGGCTTGGCCGGTTGCGCCGGTCGCTCCGGTCGCTCCGGTCGCGCCGATCACGCCGTTGGTTCCGTTGGTCCCGGCTTGACCGGTTGCTCCGGTCGCGCCTGTTGCTCCTGTGGCTCCGTTTTGGCCGTTGGTTCCGTTGGTTCCGGCTTGGCCGGTTGGCGCCGGTCGCGCCTGTTGCTCCTGTGGCTCCGTTTTGGCCGTTGGTTCCGTTGGTTCCAGCTTGGCCGGTTGCGCCGGTCGCGCCTGTTGCTCCTGTGGCTCCGTTTTGGCCGTTGGTTCCGGTGGTTCCGGCTTGGCCGGTGGCTCCCGTCGCTCCGGTCGCGCCGGTTGCTCCGGTCACGCCGTTGGTTCCGTTGGTTCCGGTTTGGCCGGTTGCGCCGGTCGCGCCTGTTGCTCCTGTGGCTCCGTTTTGGCCGTTGGTTCCGTTGGTTCCAGCTTGGCCGGTTGCGCCGGTCGCGCCTGTTGCTCCTGTGGCTCCGTTTTGGCCGTTGGTTCCGGTGGTTCCGGCTTGGCCGGTGGCTCCCGTCGCTCCGGTCGGGCCGGTTGCTCCGGTCACGCCGTTGGTTCCGTTGGTTCCGTTGGTTCCGGCTTGACCGGTTGCTCCGGTCGCTCCGGTCGCTCCGGTCACGCCGTTGGTTCCGTTGGTTCCGGTGGTTCCGGCTTGGCCGGTGGCTCCCGTCGCTCCGGTCGGGCCGGTTGCGCCGGTCACGCCGTTGCTCCCGTTAGTTCCGTTGATTCCGGCTTGACCGGTTGCGCCGGTCGCTCCGTTTTCTCCGGTGGCTCCTGTGGCTCCGTTTTGGCCGTTGGTTCCGTTGGTTCCGGTTTGGCCGGTTGCGCCGGTGGCGCCTGTCGCTCCGGTTTGGCCGTTAGTTCCGTTGGTTCCGGTTTGGCCGGTTTCGCCGGTGGCTCCGGTCGGGCCAGTTGCTCCGGTCGCCCCGGTCACGCCGTTCGTCCCGTTGGTTCCGGTTTGGCCGGTTTCGCCGGTGGCTCCGGTCGGGCCAGTTGCTCCCGTCGCCCCGGTCACGCCGTTCGTCCCGTTGGTCCCGGCTACGCCTTCTTTGCCTTCGGCTCCGGTGGCCCCAGTTGCTCCCGTCGCCCCGGTCACGCCGTTGGCGCCGTTGGTGCCGGCTTTGCCTTCTTTGCCTTCGGCCCCGGTCGCGCCGGTCACGCCGTTGGCGCCGTTGGTGCCGGCTTTGCCTTCTTTGCCTTCGGCCCCGGTCGCGCCGGTCACGCCGTTGGCACCGTTGGTGCCGGCTTTGCCTTCTGTGCCTTCGGAGCCCGCCGATCCCTGGGGTCCGAGTGACCCCCCGAATCCTTGGCTACCTTGAGGACCTGCCGCTCCCGCAGGCCCGGTTGTGCTCCAGGACAGCTTTCTTTCGCGCCTCTTGCACTTCCTCCTCTGCGTGGTTATGCGGATGGTGCCGCCTTTGTTGCGCACGCAGGCATAGATGGTCGATGTGGCTATATGCGTAGTCACGGCGCGTAGAGTCGCGGCGAAGGCCCCTGGAGACAGGTCTCCGCTGCCGAACAACAGCGCGACGGCAAGCATGGCCAGGATTAAGCGGTGCGGCAATGGATTCAACGCGTCGTATAGGCCTTAGGAACGATGGGTGACACGCGGTGCTCGCGTGCAGCGTGCGAGGCGCGTCGTCCTGGGGACGTATCGGCCTATTGGGGGATACGCCTGAGCGGTCGACATCTGCGCGGTAAGGCCGGCGCTTGATAGCGCCACCCTGCCGATCCGGACAATCCCCGCCAACGAGTCGAGCCTGCAATCAGGCGGTCGACTCTCAGCGCAAGGTATCTGCACTCCACGGTCACGTGTCCTCCCAAGGTGATCCCAGAGAGCCGGTATCGCATTCACGTGTACGGCGACGGTCAACGGCCGGCAGTGTCTGTTCCCGGTAAACCTAGGTCGAGTCGCTCTCCCGAGTCAGATCACGCTCGCTCCCCCGGCAGAAGCAGGAGTGGCGCCGGCGAAGCGGGAGACGACTGGTAACGACGAAACGCACTCGTCCACGCCCACGCCGAACCCGCGCCTGCTTTGTGCGGAAGAGTGAGGCAGCCGAGCTGCACGGCCTGCCGGAATCGTTCTTGAGCGACAACGGGGCAGTGTTTTTTCGTGGGCTCATACCGCGGCGGCAAGGTGCGCCTGGAACACGAGCTCGAGCGCCTCGGCTTGCAGTTCAAGAACTCGCGGCCCTATCAGCCGCAGACGCTCGGGAAGGTGGAGCGTCTGCACCAGACGCTCATGTCATCTGGAGCGCCAAGCAACGGCACAGACGCTCACGGCCCTTCAGGAGCAGCTGGATCGCTTCCTGCACTACTGCAACCACATCCGCCCACACAGGGCCCTGCGAGGGCGCACTCCGTTACAGGCCTACACCGCGCGAGCGAAGGCGAGGCCGGCGGGCACGGCGGCGAGCACGTACTTCCGAGTGCGCGAGGACCGGGTCGACAAGGGCGGCAAGGTCAGCCTGCGCTTCCACAGCCGTCTTTACAAAATCGGTATCGGCCGAGTCCACAACGGCCGCGCCGTCAAGCTCCTGATCGCCGATCGCAACGTGCGCGTGATCGACCTAAACGGCGAGCTGATCCGCGAGCTGCCGCTCGATCCCAGCCGCGACTACCAGCCGATCGAGCACTGCTGAGCTGTCTACGATGTCCCGAGACATCTGTCTCCGATGTCCCGACACATCACAAAACGGAGGGGGAGGGATTCGAACCCTCGTCGGAGGAAAACCCCCCGAAACGGTTTTCGAGTACGCCGCACGCACGAGAAGACGCCCGTGTTCGTTGAGGTTTTCGACACTCGCGTGATCCGTGGGGTAGGAAATGGGGTAGCCAGCGACCCTGCTCCGACCGGGCCGGCGGCCACCGGCGAGCGCGTCTTTTGGCAAGTGCCACGCCCAGGGCCGGCAGGGCCTCAAGCGCCCCTGCAGCGTCCGGTCATAGCCTGTGGTGCCGTGCTCCTTTTCCCGCGATGCGAGAGCCACGGCAACGGCGTTCGCCAAGCAGCCCGATCGGGCCCCCGCCACGCGGACGGGGGAGAACGCCTTGCCATGGCGCGCGAGGTTACCGCGCGGAAGTGGGGGTGTCCCGGACGATGATCGAGCCGACCTCTAACCTGCTGACGGCCTCCCATCCGATCACCTCGCCGGCGATTATGGTGTCGGGTTCGGTGCCGACCAGACGTGCAGATATCCCGCGACGGCCGAGGACAAGTCCGCTCAAGCGCCAATGGTCGTCTGCACGCTCGGCGCGTAGGTCGCGGACGTGGCCGAGCGGCTCACCGGATTCGGTGCGAAGCTCACAGCCGAGCAAGTCGCTGGCGCGTATCATGACTTGGGGAATTTTCGGACGAACCGAGCGGCCTCTTCGTCGCCTTGCGCCAAGCCCAGCTCGGTGGCTTTTGCCTTGAGGCGGAGGGTGCTGGTGATGTCGCCGACCTGCTCCCAGGGGACCCTAATTACATCCTCCCCCAGCACGCCCGTGCCGAAGATGCGTGCGCCGGCCGTCCGGAGCACCCGTGGCATCCGGCGATGCCACATGCCCGATCCGCTGAGGATCGCGCTGAGTCGCGGCTGCTCACCGGGACCACCGTCGAACTCCAGGTCATCGACTCGTCCGCAGCGACGCCCATCGACATCGACAAGTTGGTCGTCGAGGACTCGGTAAACGAGGTCCATGTGGTCGGGCGTCATCAGACCGCTCCTCCATCGGTGACCAGAAGCAGGGGAATCGCGGCGACCGAGACGACCAGGATGATGACGAAGTACAGCCAGCCGACCGCGTTGGCCAGGATGCCATTGGCGTGGTCGCCCATGAACGTCTTGTCGCGAGCCACGAGCAAAGCGGGTAGGTAAGTGAGCGGCAGCGCGACGACCGACAGGATGACGGCATACTCGGTCAGCAGGACGGGATCGACGCCGGTCTCGACGACCACGAACGCCAGCGCAAAGAAGATCAGCCACGCAAGCGTGAAGCGAGGCGCATCGCGCGGGCGGCGATACTTGCCCCACTCCCACCCGGCGAACTGCGCCAGCGTGTAGGCACCAGAGAACGCGCACTCGACTGCAGCTCCGCCGACGGCAAACAGCATCCCCAACAGCGCAAGCAAGAGCCCAGCCTCGCCGTACGCTCGCTCGGCGCCCAGCGCGGTCGTTCCCAGATATCCGGGGTGAACCTGAGGGGCAAAAAAGACCTCTCCAGCAACGACCATCAGGGCAATCGACAGGATGCCGCCCAGCGTGAAGCCCAGTATGGCGTTGGCGCGGTTGAGATTGAGGTCGCCGATCTTCCAGCGATCCTCTATCGCACCGGAGGAATAGAAGTAGACCTCATATGGGATGAGCGCGGCACCGATTACGCCGACCACGAAGTAGGCGTATAACGCCGATGAGTGCCAACTCGGCAACAAGCCGCTCGCTAACTGATGCCAGTCTGGTTTCAGGTGGATGGCGGCGGCGACGTACACGAGCAGGCCGCAGCCGAGATAGCCAAAGATTCGCTCGATGCCGCCAAACGGCACGAAGTAAACAATCAGGACGAGAGCTACGACGGCGAGCAAAATCAGCGTGGACACGTTCACATCGAACAGAAGCTGCAGGACGATCGCCGCGCCACCGACCTCCGCCGCCAGTGTTATCAGGTTGATCAGAAGTGAAGCCACGAGCGTCACGAGCGCAACGTTGAGTCCCATTCGCATCCGCACAACGTCGAAGATCGGGCGCCCTGAGACGGTGGCGATCCGGCCGGTCATCTCCGCGAACACGACTATCCCGATCACGCCGACCGGCACCGCCCACAGCAGCGTGTAGCGAAAGTCAGCACCCGCCTGTGTGTTGAACACAAGCTCCCCGATATCGACGAATCCGCCGATAGCGGCGATGACGCCGAGCGCGATCTGGAAGAACTTCTTCACAGCGTTTCCGCCAACTTCCTGGCCTTCAACGCCCAATCGTGCAGCTTTGCCTCATCTTCCCTTGCCTGCTGGCGATCCTGTGGCGAGACGCGCATCTCGTCGATCGCGCCGCCAATGTCCGACGCAAGTGTGATCGCAGTTTCGATCGGACTCTTCACGCTGGGCGCGACGGGATCATCGTTGAGCTTTTCGGCCTCATGCTGTGCCTGGGCGCTCAGCTCCGCACCGTGGACCCGAATGAACGTAATCTTGCTGCGACCGCGTGCCAGGTCGTCCGCCATCAGTGCACTCTCCGCAGCGATCGACGCGATTTCCACTATGCCCGCGCGTACTCCAGGCTTGTGAGCCTGACCGCACGCGCTGAGCAGGACGACGACTGGCACAAGCACTAGGAGAACCGGGATCCGGCGCACGTCGAGTTCTACCCCGCCCCGAGAGTGTTGTATGCGCAGCGTCATACCGTTCAGGAGCGAGTCCCAAGGGACGGCAGCTGCTTCCCGTCCGACGCAGACCTCGCACGGGCCCGCCGTGCCGGTACTCGATGAGTTCCAGGCCGGCCGTAGAGCAGCGTCACCGCTTTGCCCGCCCCGGCGTGCTCTTGCGCAAGTATGGGACGAAGAGCAGGTCGCGCTTGAGCGCCAGCCGTGGTGTGGCCTGTCTCACGGGCCCGCCTTCAGGTCGGTGTCCCGGCGTGCCGCATCCTGTAGAAGCGCCTATGCCCTAGCGAGCTCGCGCTCCGAGGCATCAATGACACCGGCTCGGTTCTTGTGGGAGCGCTCGTAGGAGCGCGCGCGCTTGACGCGGTCCTCGTCGCCCTCGTCCAATACGGCGCGGATCTCGTCCACGCTGAGCTCGTCATATCCGGGCCACGGCTCGTCGCCGCGCAGGCTGGTGATCCGGCTGAGGATGGTCGTGCGGTTTTCGTTCCTGCGCTCGTAGGAGTCGACCTTCTCGAGGTCGACCTGCGAGAGATGCGCGAGTTTTTCGGTGATCTCCGCAGCGGTGAGCTTCCCGTAGCCAGAGATTGCGAGGTCTCCTTCAGAGGCCAGCGCGCCCTTGACCTGACCCTCGGCCTGCGCGACCCCGGGTACCTTGCGTGCTTTGCGGGCGTTGCGTTTTGCACTCGATGTCGCGTCACGAGCAGCCCCCTTCACGCTCTCAGACGCCGAGCGGGCCGCGTCCGCAGCACCTGTCTCGCTGATGTCGTATGACGGGTTCCCGCGGATCTCTGAGCGCACCACGGCCTCGGTCAGCTTTGGGATCTCCCTCAAGATTCGGTCGAGCATCTTCTGCTCGTCAGCCCGGATGGAGTCGGCGAGAGCCTGTGTAGCCCTATCGCCCATAGAGCTCGCCAGACGCTCGATCGCGGTGTAGGTGGCGATCTCCAAGGCCTCGGTTGCACACGCGTCCTTGGCGTTCTTGAGGACTTTCTCCTCGCCGCCCGTGCCGCGGACGAGGTCGAGTGGCGCCTTCCCCAGGGCCAGTGCCTGCCCAACGACGCTCTGGACGAGCCCAACGCCGGCTTGTATCGGGCTGCTGCCCTGTCCGAGCTCGTCAAGGCGGCGCTGCACCCGAGTTGCGTGCTCCCGCGTCTCGCGCAGGTGAGATTCGAGGCCGTCGCGGTAGCTTCCGCCCGGGGTCATCGCAATCTGCGACTGCAGCACTGTGACGAGTGCCTGCTCCGTGGCATGCGCCTCGCGGAGGTACTGCACGATCTTCTGTTCAGTCTTGTCCATTGGCCTCCAGCTTTCTTTAGACAGTGTGTAACGACGTGCACAGGTGCCCGAGCGGTCGGTCAGGCAGTGCGTTCGTTGATCGCCAGTGCCTCGTCTTGGCCGCTGCCGCTCGCATCGGGGTCGACCGCACGTGCCTGCGCGTGCTGCTCGCGGGCAGACTCGGTCAGATGCTCAGCCTCAACTGCCTGTCGCTCTGCGGCCGCATGTCCCTGCCGCGCCTGAGCGGCGCGTTCCTCAGATTCAGCCTGAGCACGCTTGGCTTGGGCGGCCTGCTCATCAGCCGATGCCCGCGCGCTTTCGACTTGGATCGAACGGCTTCTGGCCTGCTGACGAAGCTCGCCCGCCTGCTCACGACGACATTCGTCACGTCTGCGGCTCGCGGCGCGCGCGACGAGCGCGATGAGCAGTAGCACCACCACGGCGCCAAAAGCAATTGCGATGATCGTTCCGGTGCTCACGGTTTCCTCCTGTAGCTAGTTTTTCGGGGTTCCGCGCGCCCCTGTGACTGACGCGAAGACGTCTAGCCCGAGAAGGCGCGCGGTGGGTCCTCGTGCCGCTGGAGCTAAAGGCCGCGGCGTCCGCGGCGTCTGTAGCTGCCCCGCCGCCCGTCCAGCAGGGCGAGCGGCGTACGCGGCTGACGTGCCCGATCCCTTGCGGCGCTTGCTCGCAGAGGCCACCCGGACACTAGAGGCGCCGTTCTTCGTAGGGTCCGCCGACTACTCGGCCTCGAGCGGTGGCCATGTAGATCAGCGACAGCACGACGCCGACGATGCCGGCAATGATGAGGATCAAGCCGATCACCGGGCGCGACACGCCCGACACGTGAAATGTCACCGCGTAGCGGATGATCGCGCCAACGGCGATGAGGAAGATCGATGTGCCGATAGGCATACCTAGATCCCCCCGCCTCTGCGATAGCCGAATGCGCCGCGCGTGAAGAAGACCACGAGAGCTACCAGCAGCAGCAGCCAAAGCAACGGGCTTAGACCGATCCCGCCCGCGACGGCTGCGATTACTAGGACAATCAAAAGCACCTCTAAGAGCCCCATGCGACCCTCCTTTACGTTAAATGCT
Organism: Actinomycetota bacterium; assembly: GCA_005884115.1. Lineage (GTDB taxonomy): Bacteria > Actinomycetota > Thermoleophilia > Solirubrobacterales > Solirubrobacteraceae > Palsa-744. Next base: position 314,074 of record VAXW01000005.1, on the reverse strand, counting down.
CCGTAGCTGGCTACGACCCCAAACGCTATGCTGCACACCTCTACCAGAGCAGAAGAGAACGTTCTTTCTAGCACAGAGAGAGCGTTCTTTCTAGTGGTACCCTTCTAAGGCATGCCTGAAACCCACCGCCAACCGGCCGAGACGGGGGCCAGTGCTCGCGAGCGGATTCTGGATGCCTCCTATGAGCTGTTCTCGCAGCGCGGAATCCGCGCAGTGGGGGTAAACGAGGTGATCGAGCGCGCGGGCGTCGCGACCGCGACGCTCTACCGGCACTTCGCCTCCAAGGACGAGCTCGTGCTCGCGTTCCTCCACCTCCGCGAACAGCGCTGGACCAAAGACTTCGTTGAAGCAGGGGCCATGCGTCGCGGCTCGAACCCCGAGGAGCGACTACTCGCCATCTTCGATGTACTCGACGAGTGGTTCCATCGCGACGACTTCGAGGCGGGCTCGTTCATGAAGGTACTGCTTGAACTCGGCCCTGAGCATCCAGCGGGCGGGGCCAGCGTTTGGCATCTCGAGCAGATCCGCTCGATCGTGCGTCGCCTCGCCGAGGAAGCCGGCCTGCACGGCACCGATTCCTTCGCGCGCTCGTGGCACATTCTCATGGAGGGCTCGATCGTCTCGGCGGCAGAGGGCGATACGCGCGCCGCGCAGCGAGGCAAGTCGATGGCACGGCTTCTCATCGATCAGTACCGATAGCTCTTTCCCCGCTCGAGTGGAATGATTCCCCGGAGTGGATGATCGACGCAAGCGCCGTATGGCGCAGAACGAGGCCCTGGCACGGCGCATAAACGAAAGGATCGAGTATCAGCGTCCACGCAATGGCGAGTCGGCCGACACCTTCATATGCGAGTGCGTCCGCGTGGATTGCGGTGGGGTACTGGACCTCTCGATCGGGGAGTATGCACGCGTGCGATCCCATCCGCGCCGGTTCGTCGTGTTCCCAGGGCATGAGGAACCGGCCGTCGAGTCCACTGTCGAGGTCTACCCCGGTTATGTCGTGGTCGAAAAGCGCGGCGAGACGGGACGGATCGCGGAAGCCGAGACCGGCGGCTAGCCACAGCTCGCACTCGCGGCATGCGAGAGTCCAGGGCTGGCGGAGTCGGGCACCCACCGCCGCTCAGGACGGACGGCCCAGGTGTGCTGGGCCCTAAACGACACGCCTGCTAGCTGAGCATCGCGACAGCCGACCAGCCCCAAGGTCGCGTTTGCGCTTCGGACTGCCATGAAGAAGGGCCTCCTGCGGTGACACGCTTGTCGCGTCCCGAGAAAGGTCAGCCTGCGCTACGACAGCCGCCTCTACAAAATCGGCCTCCGCAGGGCCGACAAGGGCCGTGCCGTGAAGCTCTTGATCGCCGATCAGAACGTCCGCGTGATCGACCTCAAACGGCGAGCTGATCCGCGAACTGACGCTCGATCCAAGCCGCGACTACCAGCCGCTCGCGGGCGCTTAGAGTGTCCAGCATCTACCGAGACATCTGTCCGGTATCTACTGAGACATCACACAACGGAGGGGGAGGGATTCGAACCCCCGTCGGAGCTAACGCCCCGAAACGGTTTTCGAGACCGCCGCATTCAACCGCTCTGCCACCCCTCCGCGGGGACCAGCAAGGCTAGACGATCGCCTCCGCTCCGTCCGGACAGGCGCTAATGCGGCATCGTGGAGCTAACGACGGGAGGCGAAGAAGGTGCTCAGGATCTCGCCGCACGCAGCCTCGAGCACGCCGCTGCTGAGCTCTGGCCGGTGGTTCAGCTGCGGCTCGCCAACCACGTCCATAACGCTGCCGCAAGCCCCCGCCTTCGGGTCGGTCGCGCCATAGACGACGCGCTGTACTCGCGCCAGCACCACGGCCCCCGCGCACATGCAGCACGGCTCGAGTGTCACGTAGAGCTCCGTCCCCAACAGTCGCCAACTGCCGAAGGCCCGTGCCGCGTCGCGCAGTGCGATCATCTCGGCGTGCGCCGTCGGATCCTGACGCAGCTCTCGCTCGTTGTGTGCCGAGGCCACGACCTCGCCCCCGCTCACGACCACCGCTCCAATTGGGACGTCGTCATGAGTGAGCGCCAGCGCGGCCTCGCGCAGCGCCAAGCGCATGAAGTACCCATCACCCGGGGGACTGTCGTCGAACATCTCGTTTGCCAGGCAGGGGCGAGCTGAATCCCTCGCAGCGAAGCCTAGCGTCTCGAGAATCGAGGAATCCGGGCCGCCGTGGGGAACAACTTGTGCTGGCGCGCGCTCCGCGCACGCCCGGCGGCAGCAACGCGGCGCCTGCTGGGCACTCGCGCATCATCATGAGTCGCTGAGCTCCCGAAATGCTCTCCAGTCCAAAACATTTACGCTGCGTGCCGCGCGCCCCCACGGCAGGGCTGCGCCTCGCCGGCTCCGCGCTCGTGGCGTTTTCGCTGTTGGTCGCGCTCAGCTCGCCGTCCACAGCGACAGCAAGGGGCGCCGTGCAGCAGCCCGCGCGCCGCGACAGCACTGGCGAACGCGTGCGGCAGATCGTCGTCAAGCTCCGGCCCGGCGGCGCTTCGCGTGCACGTGCCACTGCCGCTGCTGCGGGAGGGGTCGCGGATCACACGAGTCTTGGTGCCCGCACCGAGGTGGTGCGGCTCGCGCGCGGAGCATCGCTTGCTGGGACATTGCGCCGCCTGCGCAGTCGGAGCGATGTCGCCTGGGCCGTCCCCGATGTGCGCGCGCGCGTCGCCGACGTGCCGTTCCCCAACGACCCGGGGGCCGGTAGCGCCGCGGGGGATTGGAGAGCGCTGCAGTGGAACTTCGCCGGCCCGTTCGGCGTCAACGCGCCGCAAGCCTGGGCGAATGTTGCCGCCGACGGCGCTCCGGGCGGGCGCGGGGTGGTGATCGCGGTGCTCGACACCGGCGTCGCCTACGCAAACCACGGCCGATTTCGGCGCTCGCCGGACTTCTCGCGCTACCAGTTCGTCAGCGGCTATGACTTCATCGCGCGAGGACTCCTCCCGGAGGACCGCAACGGTCATGGAACGTTTGTGGCGGGAACCATCGCAGAGGAGACCAACAACGGCTTCGGGCTCGCCGGGTTGGCGTACGGGGCGCGCATCATGCCCGTTCGCGTACTCGACAGAGGGGGCGAAGGCGAAGCGTCGACGATCGCCGAAGGAGTGCGCTTCGCGGTGCGGCACGGCGCCCGGATCGTCAACCTCAGCCTCGAGTTCTCGCCAAACGTGACCGCCTCCGACATTCCCGAGCTGATCGACGCCCTGCGCTACGCCCGTCGCCACAACGTCCTCGTCGTCGCCGCGGCCGGGAACGAGGCGCACGGCGCGATCGCCTACCCCGCCCGCGCCCCGTATGTCGTTGCGGTCGGCGCCACCACCGAACACGGCTGCCTCGCCGACTACTCCAACGACGGCTCGGGGCTCACGCTCGTCGCTCCCGGCGGTGGCGCCGACGCCAGCCTCGCGGGCGATCCCAACTGCCATCCCGAGCTGCCGGCCGGGGGCGACATCTATCAGGTCACGTTCGCAGGCTCCTCGCCCCGGCGATTCGGCCTGCCGGCCGGCTACGAAGGCACGTCGATGGCCGCACCGCATGTCTCCGCGATCGCAGCGCTCGTGGTCGCCAGCGGCGTTCTCGGCCGCAATCCGACGCCGGCGGGCGTCACGGCACGCCTGCGTGCCACCGCCCGCAAGCTCGGAGGCGGTGGCGACGAAGCCCTCTATGGCGCAGGGCTCGTGGACGCGGCCGCGGCGACCGCCCGCGGCGGCCCCGGCGCGGTCGGCCGCTAGCCGCAGCGACCGTGTCGGCCGCCCCCCGCCCCGGGCAACCCCAGCCGCCCGCAACGTGCGATCTCGCGGTCGTCGGCGGGGGCATCGTAGGGCTTGCCGTGGCTCGCGAGCTGATCCACCGCAGTCCACGAGCGTCGGTATGCATAGTCGAGCGCGAGAGCGACCTGGCAGCGCATCAAACCAGCCACAGCTCGGGCGTGATACACGCCGGGATCTACTACCGGCCCGGCTCGTTGAAGGCACGCCTGTGCGTGCAGGGAGCTCGTGAGCTGTTCGCGTACTGCGGCGAGCGGGGCATCCCGAACGAGCGGTGCGGAAAGGTGCTCCTCGCCACCGAGATCTCCGAGCTCTCCCGGCTGGAGGAGCTCGAGCGCCGCGGCAAGAGCAACGGCGTGTGCGGCCTGCGCCGCATCGATACCGCCGGCCTGGCGCAGATCGAGCCACACGCCAGGGCGATCGCGGCCCTGCACTCGCCCGGCACCGGGATCGTGGATTTTCGGACTGTGGCGCGCGCCTACGCGGAGGACGTGCTCGCCGGCGGCGGCACGATCGCCACAGGCAGCGAGGTCAGCGAGGTGCGCCTCGGGAGACGTGCGCTTCGCCTTGTTCACCGGCATGGGGCGACCGAAGCCAGCCACGCGATCTTCTGCGCCGGCGCGTGGTCGGATCGACTCGCCGTCGCGGCGGGCGCGACCCCAGATCCCCGCATCGTCCCCTTCCGTGGCACGTTCCTTCGACTGAAGCCCGAGCGACGTCATCTGGTTCGCGCCCTCATCTATCCCGTGCCCGACCCGTCGCTGCCCTTCCTGGGACTGCATCTCACACGGCATATCGACGGTGAGGTGTCGATCGGTCCCACAGCCCTGATCGCCCCTGGCCGCAACGCCTACCGCCTTCGGGAGTGGCGCCCCAGGGACGCGCTCGAGACGCTCGCCTGGCCCGGAACGTGGAGGATGCTGCGCCATTGGTGGCCCACGGGCCTGGGCGAGCTGCGTCGCGCGGGGCTAAGGTCTGCGTTCGTCCGTGCAGCCGCGCGCTACGTGCCCGAGCTGCGGGTGAGCGATGTGGAGCCCGCCTTCGCGGGCGTGCGCGCGCAGGCCCTGGCCCGGGACGGGCGCCTGCTGGACGACTTCATGTTCTCCTACACCGAGCGCGCCCTGCATGTGCGCAACGCGCCCTCCCCGGCGGCTAGCGCATCGCTCGCGATCGCCCGCCACGTAGTCGGTCAGGCGGGCCAAGCCTTTGGTTTGGAGCACCTTCAGGCGCGAGGATGAAGCGTCGTTCAGGCGCGAGGACAGAGGCTTCGATCGCGCTGGTAGCGTCCGTCGCCAGCTGGCAGGCAGCGGGAACCTCCTCCCCGCGACGGGCTAGCTTATTGCCAGCGTGATCGACCTGCATTGCCACGTGCTGCCCGGCCTCGACGACGGTCCGACCAGCACGTTCCAGGCGCTGGCCATGGCCAGGATCGCTGTCGCGTCCGGCACGACCACGCTCGTGGCCACCCCGCACATAGATGTTCACTGGCGCGTGAATCCGGTCGATCTACCCAGGCGCGCGGCCGCCTTCAGCCAAGCGTTACAGCAGGAGGGGATCGAGCTCGAGCTTCACATCGGTGGAGAGATCGCGCTTTCGCGTTTGGCCGACCTTCGCCCCGAGGAGCTCGATGGGCTGCGCCTGGGCGGCGGTCCCTATCTCCTCCTCGAGAGCCCCCTGAGCCCTATGGCGGGCGACTTCGACATGCTCCTGCTCACGATTCACGCACGCGGTGAGCCGATCGTGCTCGCTCACCCAGAGCGGTGTCCGCTGTTTCAACAGGAGCCCGAGCGCCTGATCCGTCTGGTCGAGGCGGGCTTTTTGTGCTCGATCACGACCGGATCCCTACTGGGTCAGTTCGGCGAGTCGGTCCGGCGCTTCACGATCGAGCTGCTGCGTGAGGGTCTGGTGCACGATCTCGCATCTGACTGCCACGACGACCGGCAACGGCCGCCCGGCCTGGCCGATGCGCTCGCACGCGCCGAGCACGAGCTGCCTGGAATCGCCGCTCAGCAACGCTGGCTCACTACGCTCGCACCGGCCGCGATACTCGCCGGAGATCCGCTGCCGCCTCGACCGCCCCGCGGCGACTCGGCGTGGCGTGACTCAGCGTGGTGATGGCCCGGGGATCTCGCGCACCTGACGATCCTCGATTACGAACACCGACGTGAGATCTTCGACGTGCGCGAGCACGAACTCGAGGTCGCGCTCTTGGGAGGTCTCGCGCAGGTAGCGCGCGCTGCGTCCCTCCAGGAACGCGTCGTCGGGAGCGTCGCCCCAGCGCTCGAGCACTTCCTCGGTCAGCCGGTCAGCGACGCTGTAGCCGCACTCCACGAGCACGCGCCCGATCCGCGCTGCGCAGAGCTGGTCCTCCTCGCGGAAATCTCCGCGGCTGTCGGCGCCCAGGATCAGCGCGTGCGTTCCCGCTTGCGCCAGGCGCCTTGCCTCCGCGCCGGCGTTGCGCAGGCAACTGACGTGGCATACGCCCCGGCCCGCCGCCTCCATCATCAGGCGCGTACCCGAGGTCGAGAGCAGGATGATCGGGCGGTATGACCCCTGCAGCCCCTCCATCTCGGCCGGGCTGTTCTGCATGTCGAAGCCGTATGGCTGCACGCCCCCAAGCTCGCCGGCGAGCAGCGGACGGTCAAGATCCGCCGCAAGCCTCACCGCGGCCTCGATCGAGCCGGCCGGATACAGGCGCTGGCCTGCCGCCACCGCGGTAACCGCGGTCGTGCTGGCTCGAATCACGTCGATCGCCACCACCGCGCACTCAGGGGCGACCGTTGGCAGGTGCTCGTGAAAGCAGCCGATCGAGAGGGAGGGCATTGAGCTCAGGAGGACTTGCCAGCGGGTGGACGCGGACGCAGGTTATTGCGGCGAAACGCGTCGGAATGCAGGCCGCGTCTGTAGATCTCGACGCGCAGGATCTCCTCGAGCCGCACGTTCCCCAGCTGGACCGAGGGGCCGAAGTGATCGATGAGGGCAAACTGGCTGGCCTTGTTGGGCGCCTCGAACAGCAGCCGCTCAAGCCCGAAGGCGTCGGCGAGGCGGTCGGCCTGGCGAGGATCGAGCTCTCCCGGCGCCGAGAACAGGCCAACATCCTCCGCGCTCTCGCGAGCCTCGACAACCAGGCGGACCGCTCCAGCCTCAAGCCAGCGGTGACCGACGGCGATCAGCTCCTCGGTCTGCTCCTCGGTGAAGCGTCCGGAATGCTTCTCTCCCAGCTCGAACTCCACCTCCAGCCCGCGCTCACCCGCTTGACGCACGACCTCCCCGGGCGCAAGCGTCAGTTCGGTGAATCCTTCGCCGCACTCGATCCGCGTGAGGCCGACATCGGCGCATAGGTCCAGGTACTCCGGGAGCGCCCGCTGCGCGACGGCGACCTCGAAGGGCCCTCCCCCCGCAACCGCCGGGATGCCCAGCCGCGTGACGGCGCTGATCTTTTGACGTGTGGCCGCTTCCGCCGCGACCATCCAGCACGCCATCGAGATCTTCACGGTGGCCACCAGGTGGCCGCTTTGCTCCATGTGACCTTCGAGTGTGGCCGGGTCGTAGCCCGGATCGAATGGACACGTGGCGCGGGGCGTGTCACGAACCCCGATCTGCGCGAGGTAGCGCTCGCAGCTTGAGCTGTCTGACCGCACCATCACGCTCAGCGGGCGCCGTACCGCTACGGCGTCATCCGGTGCTCGCCTGCACCGGTGCGCTCGTCCTGCGGCACTCGACGTGGATTGATCTCTCGCGGGGTGTGAGCTGCATGCTCCTGGGCGACTCTCGCTAACCGAAGGGGAGGCACACTACCGACCGAGCCAGGCATGTGGCCTGGCAAGCCTCGCCGGGCTGCGCGGCGCAGCCGCGCGATGATCCGGTTCTTCGCAGTTTGCCGCCAAGCATCGTCGAAATCTCAATCGAGCTTTGCCATTTGAGCTGCCTGCCTTTACACTTCTGAGCCCGTCTATCGGTCTTGCGGACGAGTCCCGGCGGCGGTCGGGGGCAGCAGTGGCCGGAGGCGCGTATCCGTATAAAGAGGGGAAAGGCTCGAGACCGTGCATGGAGGCAGTGAGGGGCGGCGCGATCCCCGACGGCGGCGCGACCCAAGACGAGGGCCGGTAATCGCTGTCGCGATCGTGGCCGCGCTTGCGGTCGGGGTCCCGTTCGCACACGGTGGCCAGCTCGGGCGCGCCGTGAACGCCCGGCGCGCAACGCGCGCACCTAGCTACGCGCTCGGGCCAGGTCCCTCGGCGCCCGCGCGCGCTTCCTCCGAAGGACTCGCTGCCTCCGAACGTGTCGGGTTCTCGGCGCGCGGTCCGTACAGGTTGGGTGCAGTGTTGCTCGGCTTCCATTCGGGCGTCTCGGCCGGGCAGCGCTACGCGATCGAGCGGGCGGCGGGCGGCGAAGGGGCCAGGCAGCTCGGGCCGCCAATCAGGCCCGTCAAGAAGGGACCCACCAGCGGCCGTGAGTTCCTCGCCCCTCTCAAGCTGCGGGTACCCGATTCACAGGAGCTCTCGGTCGTACGCAGGCTGCTGGCCAACCCAGCGGTCGCCTACGCGGAGCCCGATTATCTGCAGCACGCAGACGCGACGCCGAACGACCCCTCGTTCCCGTTGCAGTGGGCTGACAACAACACCGGCCAGAGCATCCCCACACAGAACCAGGAAGAGGTGCTCGGCCCCTCGGCCAAAGGAACGGCTGGAGCCGACGACCGCGCTCTGCAGGCGTGGGGCATCACCACTGGCAGCCGCACGGTCGTGATCGGGGAGGTCGACACGGGCGTCGATTACGCCCACCCCGACCTCGCAGGAAACATCTGGTCCAACCCTGGTGGCATCAATGGCTGCGCGGCCGGCACCCACGGCTACAACGTGGTGGGCAAGACGTGCGATCCGCTCGACCAAGACGCCACCTTCGGTGGTCACGGCACGCACGTCGGCGGAATCCTGGGCGCCGTGGGCAACAACGCCACCGGCATCGCCGGCATCAACTGGCAGACGAGCATCCTCCCCGTCAAGTGGATGCAGAACGCCAGCAGCGGCGAAACGAGCGCGCTTGTCGAAGCCCTGCAGTGGCTGGTCGCCGCCAAGCAGGCCGGCGTGAACGTACGCGTGGTCAATGATTCGGACACCTTCTTCGGGACCGCCCGCTCTGAAGCACTCTCCAACGAGATCGACACCCTCGGCGCCAACAACATTCTGTTTGTGACCGCGGCCGGGAACACCGGCAACAACAACGACGAAGTGTCCGTGCAGCGCTACCCGTGCAGCTACGAGCGCGCGAACGAGATTTGCGTGACCGCGACCAACAACAACGATCAGCTGCCTAGCTGGGCCAACTATGGACCCCACACGGTGCAGCTCGGCGCGCCCGGTGTCAGCATCTACTCCACGCTTCGAGGAGGCAGGTACGGCTACCTCACCGGCGGTTCGATGGCATCACCGCAGGTCGCCGGCGCTGCCGCCCTGATCCTGTCCGCCTCGCCCTCCCTCTCGACCACATCGCTGAGGTCCGACATCCTCGAAAACGTCGACAAGATGCCCTCACTGGAAGGCAAGGTCATCACGGGCGGGCGCCTGAACGTGTGCAAGGCGATGCCCGGATGCGTGTCGGCGCCGGCTCCGCTGACCTTCGGCAAGACCACCGTGGGCGCCTCGTCGGACAGCTTCTCGAGCGAACGCAAGCGAGTGAGTCGCTACTCGCTTCCCACGTCCGGAGCGGTCACCAAGCTGAGCATCTATCTTGCGCCCACGAGCGTCTCGGGGCAGCAGGTGATGAAGGGCGTCGTCTACTCCGACGCCAGTGGCAAACCGGAAGCCCTGCTCGGCGTCTCCGAACAGCTGGCCTTCACGAGCACCAGCGTGGCCGGCTGGTATGACCTTCCTTTCTCCACGCCTCTAAAACTCACCGCCGGCAATTACTGGATCGGGATCATCACCGGTGCCACCCTCGGGGTAGCCGGATTCCGCTACGACAGCGTCAGCGGAGCCCGCGATTACAACGCCAACAGCTACGCCTCCGGGCCCAGCAACCCGTTCGGCTCGTTCAGCACCGACAGCGAGCAGACCTCACTGTTCGCCGCCTACACGACGCCGCCCGTGAACACCTCGCCACCCACGATCACCGGCACCCCGCAGCAGGGCCAGACGCTCACCGAGGTCCACGGCACGTGGACCAACAGCCCCACCAGCTATGCCTACCAGTGGCTGCGCTGCGAAAGCAACGGCTCGGGCTGCGCGGCGATCTCCGGCGCCACGGCTCAGACCTACGTGCTCGCCGCCGCCGACGTCGGCCATACGCTCAAGGTGCAGGAGACCGCCAGCAACTCAGGCGGCTCCAGCAGCCCCGCCACCTCGTCGGCGACAGCGGTCGTGCTCCCCTCGCCGCCCGTGAATACCTCGCCGCCCACGATCACCGGCACCGCGCAGCAGGGCCAGACGCTCACCGAGGTCCACGGCACGTGGACCAACGAACCCACGAGCTATGCCTACCAGTGGCTGCGCTGCGAAAGCAACGGCTCGGGCTGCGCGGCGATCTTCGGCGCAACGGCTCAGACCTACGTGCTCGCTGCCGCTGACGTCGGCCATACGCTCAAGGTGCAAGAGACCGCCAGCAACGCGAGCGGGACGAGCGGCCCGTCCACGTCGGCCGCCACCGCGGCGGTCGCGCCGCAGCCCCCCTCCAACACTTCGCCGCCGACGATCACCGGGACCCCTCAGCAGGGCCGCACCCTCACCGAGCAGCATGGGTCCTGGACGAACGAACCCACAAGCTACGCCTATCAGTGGCTGCAATGCGACATCCTCGGATTGGGCTGTCTGCCGATATCGGGCGCCACGGCGCAGACGTACGTGCCGGAATTCAACGATGTGGGCCACACGCTGAGAGTCCAGGAGACGGCGAGCAACGCCGGCGGCTCCGGCGATCCGGCCACCTCAGAACCGACGAGCGTCGTGCTCCTGGGCGGGCCAGTCCCTGCGAGCACGGCAGCCCCGACGATAACGGGAACGACCCAGCAGGGCCAGACGCTGACCGAGCACAGCGGGTCGTGGGACAACGAACCGACCAGCTTCTCCTACCAGTGGCTGCAGTGCGACAGCTCGGGCGGCAGCTGCACCGCGATATCCGGCGCCACCGCACAAACGTATCTGCTCACGAGCTCTGACGTGGGCCATACGATCGAGGTGCAGGAAGTAGCGACCAACACATGGGGCTCTAGTAGCCCAGCGACGTCGAGCCCCACCGCTTCTGTGCTGCCGTTGCCACCGACCAACACCTCACCGCCAACGATCAGTGGCACCGCCCAGGAGGGTCAAACGCTAACGGAGGCCCATGGCACGTGGACGAACAGCCCGACGAGCTATGCCTACCAGTGGCTGCAGTGCGATGCCTTTGGCACGAGCTGTCTGCCCATCTCCGGGGCCACCGCCCAGAGCTACTCACCGGTCGCGGCTGACGTAGGCCACACGCTCGCGGTCCAGGAGACGGCGAGTAATGAAGGCGGCGCGGGCAGCCCCGCGACCTCGAGCGCCACTGCCGTCGTGCAGGCGCCCAACGCGACGTTCGGCAAGACGACCGTGGGGTCCTCCCCGGACAGGTTCCTGGCTGAACGCAAGCGCGTCAACCGCTATGAACTGCCCACGCAGGGGTCGGTGACCAAGCTCAGCATCTATCTGAGGCCCGGGGGGGTCTCGGGGCAGCAGGTGCTCGAGGGGCTGATCTACTCGGACTCCGCGGGCTCGCCGAACGCGCTGCTGGGCGTGAGCCAGCCGATCACCTTCACCAGCTCGAGCGCCACCGGCTGGTACGACCTGCCGTTCGCCTCGTCGGTGAATCTCCCCGCGGGCTCCTACTGGATCGGTGTGATCACGGGTCAGAACGCCGGTGTGGCCGGGTTCCGCTACGACACCGTCGCCGCCTCGCGCGACTACAACAACAACTCCTTCAGCTCCGGGCCCACGAGCACGTTCGGCTCCTTTAAGACCGATGCCGAGCAGACCTCGCTGTACGCGACGTACACCCCGGGTTAGTTCGCCAGCTAGTACGACGCGGGCCCGCTGTGCTGAGTCCGGCCGACCGATCAGATACAAGCCGCCGTAGGCAGATCCGGGAGGGCGGGGTGTGGCCTTACCGCCTCACGGACACTGTCGCCGGGATACGCCGATGAACGCACGCGATTTATCTGTTTGGTCAGAGCACGCCCCTGGTGCTTACGCCGCGCAGCCTAGCCGTGGCGGCCGCCCGCAAGATCGGGCACATCAGCCGAGCTACGCCCCGACGGAGGAGCCACGCAAGGCCAGGCCGATACTTCTGCTCGGCTTCGTCGAGCTCGCGTTGCATCACGGAGCGCTCGGCATCGCGCGCAGCGCCGGGAGGCTCGGCGTAGATGTCTACGATGCGCACCCCGGGCGCAGGACGCGAGGATGCCTGTCGCGCTATTGCCGGCGGGGAGTGCGGCTGCCCCCGGACAAAAATACCGAGGACACGCTCGCGCGCCTTCGTGCGTTCACTGAGGAGCACGGGCCAAGCGTGCTCGTCGCGGTCGACGACGCTAGCGCGATGTTCATCGGCGATCACGCAGACGCGCTCGCGGATGCTTCCTTCCTGTTTCCGCGCCAGCCGGAGGGACTCGCGCGAACGCTCGCGAGCAAGCGCGCCATGCACGAGCTCTGCCGCGAGCACGCCATCCCCACGCCGCTGTCGATGTTCCCGAGCTCCGAGGAGGAGGTGCTCTCGTGCGCTGAGCAGATGACCTTTCCGGTCGTGGCAAAGCGCATCGACGGCTCGCAGCCCGCTCGGGCACAGCAGTCGGGCGCGGGCAACAGAGCCGAGGGCGCCGCTGTACGGGAGCGTCCACCGAGCGTCCTGATTGCCGCCAACCCGCGCGAGCTGCTCACGGCCTACGAAGCGATGGAGTCGCCGCTGGAACCGAACGTGATGCTGCAGGAATACGTGCCCGGCCGGCCGGACACGATCTGGATGTTCAACGGTTACTTCGATGCGGACTCCGAGTGCAAGGTTGGGTTCACGGGCCGCAAGCTTCGTCAGTCGCCGCCGTACACGGGCATGACAACGCTCGGCGTGTGCGTGACCAACGCGACGGTCGAGCAGCACACGAAGCGCCTCGCGAAGGCGCTTGGATACCGCGGGATCCTCGACATCGGCTATCGCTTCGACGCGCGTGACGGCCAGTACAAGCTGCTCGACGTTAACCCCAGGATCGGAACGACGTTCCGCTTGTTCGTCGACGCGAGCGGGATGGATGTGCTACGAGCGATGTACTTCGATTTCACCGGCCGTCCCGTTCCCGAGGCGCACACGCAGGACGGTCGTCGCTGGCTCGTTGAGCCGCGCGACCTAAGGTCCTCTCTGGTCTACCTGCGGCGCGGCGACATCACTCTCGGCGAGTGGGCGCGCTCCTTCCGTCACGTTCAGGAGACAGCGTGGCTGTCCTGGAAGGATCCCCGTCCCGCGGTAAAGATGCTGGCGCTGCTGCTGCTAGACCGTCTGCGCCGCGCCGCCGCGCGAGGCGCTGCCCGCGGGCCGGCGCGGGTTCAGGCTGACGAGTAACCCCTTGCGAACGGCTACTGCTGGTTGCCAGATTCGCAGGACGTAGCTCCCGCTAGGGTGAGCGGTCGATGAAGGTCTTGGCCGTCTCCTCATACGGTGTATTAGGGGGCGCCGAGCTCTCGCTCGGCGTGTTTCTGGACCATCGGCCGCCCGGTGTCCAGGCGTCGGCCCTGCTGATCGAGGACGGGCCGCTGAGAGCCCACCTCAGCCAGCGGGGGGTGCCGAGCTGCGCCGCGCACGGCTACGACGGGCGCCCGACACCCGCGCAGTCGGTTCGCTTTACGCGATCGCTGCTGCGCCTGCTCGAGCGCGAGCGACCCGATGTCGTGTGGGCCACGGGCCTGAAGGCCGCGTACATGGCGGCGCCAGCGAGTCGCATCGCGCGCGTGCCGATCGTCTGGCACAAGGTCGACTTCTCGCTCGATGCCATCCTGACCTACCCACTGGCGGCGGCCGTGAACGGCGTCGTGAGCGTCAGTGAGAGCGTCGCGGAGGCGCTCAGATCGCTGCGCCGTCACAGGCTGCTCGCGGTGATCGGACCCCCCGTACGGCTTCCACCTGAGCTGCACATAGCCCCGAGCGAGCGTCTCGCGATCGGGACGCTCGCGACCCTGAGTCCGATCAAGGGCCAGCGGCACATCGTGGAGGCGGCCGCCCTGCTCTCTGAGGAGTTCCCAGACCTGCGAATCGTGCTCGCCGGTGCCCCCACGCTGGATGACCCCGGTTACCCGCAGGAGCTGCGCGAGCTCGCGGGCGGCCTCGGTATCGGCAACCGGCTCGAGCTCCTGGACTTTGTTGCCGACGTCAGCACGGTGCTCGCGCGCCTGACGGTGTTCGTCAACGCTACCTTTCGCGACGAGCGGGGGTTCGGAATGGAGGGGCTTAGCGGTGCGATGCTCGAGGCGAGCTGGGCCGGTCTTCCCGTCGTGGCTACCAGCGGCGGAGGGACACGCGAGGGGCTTCGAGACGGCGTCACGGGAACGCTCGCCAATCCGGCCGATCCGCCTGCCCTGGCGGCGGCGATCGCGCCCTACCTGCGCGACCGCGAGCTCGCCCGCAAGACCGGCGAGGCAGGGCGGCGCTTCGCGCGGGAGCGCTTCTCGCCGGAGGTCCTCGCCCCACGGCTCTTTGCGGCACTCGAACAGGTGGCCTCGACGCGCTAGCTGGCGACGGCAAGGGGGCCTGCGGCGGCAGATCAGCCGCGCTCCCTCGGGCCAGCCCTCAAGGCCACCTGGCCGGCATCGGTTCGCGCGATCAAGCAGCCTCGCGTGGCTTGCCGTCGGCTCATTCGAGCAAGGTGGGCATGACCTTGTCGGCAGCCAGCGGATCGACTGGGAAGACCTGGCGTGCCCACGAGCGCGCCACATCCGGGGAGGGACTGGGCTCGGCGAACTGCGGCCCTGCGTAATCATCGAGCGGCGGGTCAAAGATGTAGCCAACGCTCCGGATGCGCCGCTCCAACTTAGCGATCAACGACACGCGGTCCTCCACCAGGAAAGGGACGCGAAATAATGGCTGGGGATCGCCCTTGCACACCGCCGGGGCGACCATCGGAAGAGCGCGCAGCCTGTCAACGGCTTCGACACGGCGCGCCTCGTCGGCGTCGAGATGGCGCAAGCGCCGCAACGCGCGCTCAAGCAGGATCGGCGACGGTTGCACGCGGTAGTCATGGCGATCGACCCGCATCCATGCGTGAAAGCCCGAAAGACCTTGTCCGGCGGCGACTGCACGTTCCAGCTCAACGGGGCGCAACGGCATCCTGTGTGTCCGACGCTCCACCAAGCCGAGCCTGCGGCGGAGCCACCGTACCGGCCAGATCAGGTGGAGCCCGACCACCAGCGCCTCGGCGTAGACCGCTGCGACTCGGATGCGGCGCTCACGCCGTTCGCCCGCGACGATTGCCGCGTCGCGCAGTCGTTCGAGCTCCGCGCGGTCCGCCTCATCGCTGAATGCGAGGATGCCGCCACAGGCGGCACCCACCTGCTTGGAGAGGCTGAAGGCTGCAACCTCGCCAAACGTCCCGATGGGGCGGCCGTCAACCACTGTCTGGATCGCATGCGCGGCATCCTCGATCAGCGGAATACCTAGTCGGTCGCACCGCGATCGAAGATCCAGAACGCGATCTGGTAGGCCGTAGAGATTGGTGGTAAGGACTCCGTCTAGGCTCTTCCACGCGCCGTCCTGAAGAAGGCTGGGCTCGATGTTGCCGTCATCTGGTGAGAGCGGAGCCATCACCGGCCGCAGGCCCGCTGCGAGGACCGTGAAGAAGATGACGTCGTCGGTGACTGGTGACATCAGGATCCTGTTGCCGGGCTCGAGCCACGTCTGCAGGGCCGCGTAAAGCGCCAGCCGACCAGACGGGAAAAACAGGCAAGGACGTTTCAGTCGTGACGCCAGGACCGCCTCGATCTTGCGCTCCAGCCGGCGGCTCACGAGATTGCCCTGGGATCAAAAGAAATCGGGTGGTGGCGGATTCCCGTCCGCCACCGGCTCACGTTGTATCCCGCATGTTCGCGACCTGCTTCAGCACGCTGCGCACCGCGCGCCGAAGCGGCGGATGGCTCATGACGAATCGGCGCGGCGCCTGCTGGACTCTGCGCGCGAGCGCCGGCGCGGAGGGCCGGTCGATCCAGCCTTCTCCGACGATCAAGTCACCATTCTTGAGCGACTGCTTGTAGTCCTCATCGCCCTTGCCCAGATCCAGGTAGTGGATGCCAGCGGCAGCGGCTGCCTCGGCCATCTTTAGATGCAGCGAGAGGCCTGGCGAGTATTTCGCCAGCCGCACGTCGTACGCGGGGAACCAGCAGGAGAGGGAGGACTCAGATCGCAGGCCGAAATGGACCGCAACGACGCGCTCCTCCGCGCGGAGGGCCGATAGCGTGCCCGAGCACCCGTCTGAGCGTGCCTCAAAAAGCTCCCACACCAGACGCTCGATCCAGGGGACCCCGAATCGGTCACGGTGCCCCGTGCGCCGGTACTGGGCCGACTTCCAACGCATAAGGACAGCAAGCGCTTGTGGATCCTGGGCGTCGAACTCGAAGCATGTCTCTCCCAGGTCGCGATCGAGCTTGCGCAGCTTGGAGAAGGTGGACTTGAATATCTTCTTCGAGGTCCGCTGGCGCTCGGCGAGATATGCCTCGTAGCCATGCCGCATCTCGATGATCGCTGAGTTGTGAGGGGAGACATTCTGACCGGCCGCAGGAATCTGCTCCGCGATCAGATGGGCGAATTCCCAGACATCGAGGTGGCACCCCTTGAGCAGATCCTTGGCATTCCACTCGAACCCGGGGGCGTGGACGATTGCTTGGCAGTCCGAGACTCCAGGCGCCATCGGCCTACCGACTCGAAAGCGGCCTTGGTCGAAGGGGAAGAAGCCGACCACGTGCTGTCCTTCTTCGAGTACCGCAACCCTCGTGCTCGGACGAACGCGGCCAACCGCCAGGGTGAAACCAGTTGACAGGAACGGGTTGGCAAGCGCCGGGTTAGATCCCTGCATTGCGCGCCACGACGCTAGCTCGTCACTGCCGAGCTCCTCCGGACGGACAACCGATATCTTCATGGCGGCTGTCGCAGTTTAGTGACGACGCCGGTTCAAGGCCCTTCGCGGTCAGGCCTGTGCAGACCGCCACCCGCCGCCACGTCAGAGCCACACTAGGCGAGTGCGTTGGCCTGCGCTAGCCACTGCGCTGTCCCGCCCACCTGCGTATGCGCTTGCTTCCCTGGCGCAAGATCCTAAGGGGAGGCGATTGAAAGAGAGGCTCGTAGCGGTCATCAAGCTTGAGGACGATCAGCGGCATCGGGTCGAGCCTCCCGATCATCGCGCGTGTCAGTTGGAAGGGATCCCAGCTTCCGCCCCCGGTGCTCACCGCAGCGATGAATCCGCTGTCCCGGGTCGCCTGCACGCTGGCGGGACCGTAGCTTCCAAAGGGGTAGGCGAACGTCTCGACTTGGCCGCCGCTGATCTGCTCGAGCGCGGTCTTGCTGTCCTCGATCTCACGGCGACAAGACTCGTAGTCGAGCAACGCGAGATTCGGGTGGCTCATGGTGTGCGCGCCGAGCTCCCAACCCGCCGCGGCTAACTCCAGCAGCTCATGCTCGCTCATGATGCCGTTTTCGGGCGGCTGGCCGATCCATGGGCTTACACCCCCGATGAACCCGATCGTCACGTAGACCGTGGCACGGATGTCGTACTTGCGCAGGGCGGGCCATGCGGCGGTGAACGTTGAGCGCATCGCATCGTCGAACGAGATCGCCGCGTATCCCGGAGGCGGCTCTCGCCCGGCCGCCAAGCGCGCCAGCTCGGCGACGGTCACGAACTTGAAACCCGCGTCCACCAGCGCCTCGATCTGTGCGCGAAACCGTGACGGTGGAACTTGCAGCCGGCTCAGGTCGCGCCGTAAGGGGGATCGTGCGATGCCGTGATAGCCCAATATCACCGACCGGCGGCGGCGGAGCGCCTCCAGGCGACCCATCCAGAGCCCATGCCCGTCAGCGCTGGGCACGCTCACTGCGACGGGTCGCGCGATCAGGACTGAGTGCGGGGGCAGGTGGGTTTGACAAGTCGGGAGGCAAGTCGAGAGTCAAGTCGGTGCGGTTGTGTGGACGATCGCCTCGGCTTACGCCTCGCGCGCGAGACTGCCTGTACAGCCGGCAACGATAACCGCTATCCCCATACCTCGCTGGCCCGTTGTTCGCGTCGTGATCAGGGGAGTTGTGCAGGCGGTCGCGGTCTCGTGTTCATCCGCAGGAACACCGGCTACCCGCCCTGTCCTCATCCTCCTGCGTTCTGCTATGCGGGAGAGCCGGGATGCCAAGGGCCCGACCTGCGCACGTGCCTGATCCCTTCTAGCAGGCCATACAGGCCCGACCACTCGCGGTTGAGCACGCGATGCACGCAGAGAATCACGAGCATCGCCGCGAACCCGGCTCTCGCCCTGAGCGTCTGGGGGAAGTTCTTGCGAAACAGGTAGGTGAGGTTGATCACCCGCAGGCGGTCCAGCTTGCGCCGATCCATCTGACGGGAGCCGAGTCGACGGTGGTGGACGACGGCGGAGGGCTCATAGCGGATCCGCCCGCGACGGGATACTCGATAGGAGAAATCGTCGTCCTCGCCCAAGCTGTAGTTGGTCAGCTGCTCATCGAAGCGGACCTCGGCAGCGACCTCGCGACGAGCTGACATGAGCGTTCCCGGCATGTACTCGACGTCGCGCGCACGCTCGAGGTCGACGATCGGGCGGCGGAACCCGAAGCTGCTCATCTGGCCCTGGCGCCCGCCGCCCACGAGCAGCCAGCGCAACCTCGAATGGGGGTTCGTTCCTAGCCTGTCAGAATGCGATTCTTCTATGCGCCCGGTGGCTCCGACGACGGTCGGGTCCCGGTAGGGGGCGATCAAGGCCTCGAACACGCCCGGCTCGAACGTGCAGTCATCGTCAATGAAGACGAGCACCTCGCCCCCCGCCGCATCGATGCCCATGTTGCGCTGTAGGGACGCTCCCGATTCACTCGAGATATAGAGCGCCGTGAGGTCCGGATATCGGCTTCGCAGCTCCGCCACTACCGGCTCAGCCGAGCGCTCGGGATCGCCGTCGACGACGATCACCTCGCCGTCTGGCGGGAGCGCCCTGGCCGAGCTCTCCAGAGCCGCAGCGAGCACGGCGGGGCGTCCCTTCGTCGCGATGATCAGGGAAATGCGCACCCCGGGGAAGCTTAGAGGTGGGATCACATGGACCCAAGCGTGGCGGCGCCTCCCGCGCAGCCCTGCCGCGTAGCCGCTGGATCACCCTGCGGCACCTGACCGCGGGTCAGCTCGGGCGGGCGCTACCTGGACCGGCTCTATCTGCGAGCCGCCCTTCGCTGCCGCGTGCGCGCGATATACGCGGGCGCCGCAGGCTACCTACCCTCGCGTTCGGGCTTTCGCGTGGTCTTGCTTGGTGCTCGCTGAGCAACTCGCGGTGACGTGTAGGGTGAAACCCGAGCGATGCGAGTCCTGCTCTGCCACCAGCCGACCGATGGCGGAGTCGCGCGGCATGTCTGCGACCTGATCGATGGGCTGGACGGGAAGGGCCACGAAGTCGTTCTCTGCTCACCGGCGATTCCGGATGGCGCGAGGCGGTCGGTCTTCCACGTACGTGTCGATCTTGAGCGCGCGGTCGCGCCTCGCGCCGACATCGTCGCGTGCGGGCGGTTTGCTCGGATCGTTCGGAGCCTGCATCCGGATGTCGTTCACGCCCACAGCTCGAAGGCCGGGGCAATCGCGCGCTTGGCCAAGCTGATCTCTCCGCGCGTTCCTGTGCTCTATACGCCGCACGGGTACGCGTTCGCCGGGTATTTCTCGCGCTCGCCCGAGCGGCTCGCATATCTCGCGGTCGAGCGCGCTCTGGCACCTATCGCCAGCCGCGTGGTGTGCGTATGCGAGGCCGAGGCGCGTCTGGCGCGCTCGATCGGCCCGCCCAGTCGGGTCCGTGTCAACCACAACGGGATCGCTCCGGCTGGCGCCGGCGCGGTCGACCCGCTCATCGGCGAGCTTTCACGCCAGGGGCCGGTGATCGGAGCGCTCACCCTCCTGCGCCCCGGCAAGGGCCTCGAGACGTTGATCGCCGCCGTTCCGCACGTGGTCGCGAGACACCCCCGCGCCCAGGTGGCGATCGTCGGCGAGGGACCGGATCTCGCCGACCTCCAAGCGCAAGCTCGGACGCTCGGTGTAGCACGCGCCGTGTGCTTCATTGGCGCACGCGCGGACCCGCTCAGCGCGCTGCGAGGTATGGGATTGTTTGTGCACCCGTCGTGGGCGGAGGCCTTCCCCTACGTCGTCCTGGAGGCGATGTCGCTCTCTCTGCCGATCGTCGCCAGCGATGTGGGCGGCATCGGGGAGGCGATAACCGACGGCGAAAGCGGGGTGTTGATCCCTCCTCGCGACGAGCGGGCGCTTGCTCGGGCGCTCATAGACCTACTCGACAACTCCAACAAGGCCACACGCTTGGGTGACATAGCTCTGCGCCGAGTGCGTCGAGACTTCACGCGGGAGAAGATGATCGACCGCTTGTCGGAGTTGTACGAAGAGTGCGCGGCGCGCTCCTCGCCACCGCCCGGTGCGCCGCCTCCGAGGGGGCGGTTTGGGACCCTCGCGGACGGGTATTAGCCCAGCGAGGTTTGCGTACTTCTGAGTAGCTTGTCCGCAGGCTTTCTGTTAGGGTCGCGTGGCTGCGCGACCCTGACGTACCTCGCGTTGTCGAGTACTCAGAGTGCCCATGGAAAGGGATGGCATGTTTCGGCTTGTGGCCGGGTGCTCCAACCGGGCATTTGGGATGGGCTGCAGAACAGAGGTTTCCGACGCGCGACCACGCCGGCCTCGCGTCTTCATCTCGCTGCTCGCGATCGCGCTGCTCGCGTGCGCGCTAGCGCCTAGGACCGTCGAGGCCGATGAACCGCCGGTCCTGCGTGTGGCAGGTGAAACCGGCGAAACGCTCAAATGGACGGTGTCGGGCACCCGTAACACCTACAGGCTGTCCACCAAAGGTCCGGGCATACAGTTCTCAATCATCGTGGTCGGTAGGACCTACACGCCGCCCGCGGTCCCTGGCGCGACAATCACCTACCGCGTCAAAGCCGCGTACAACGAAAGCGTCTGGTCGAACGCCGTCTCGATCGAGTATCCCAGCAGCGAAGAACCGCCTGAAGAAGGCGAACCACCTAGTGAAGAAGAACCCCCAGAAGAACCGACCGGCGCCGGAGTTGGCCGCCCGAAATACCGCCTGGATGCTGCCACCTACTTCGATCCCTTTGGCATCCCACTGTACGTGCCATGGCTCGAGAACCACGTCTCGGGCGTCCTGGCGTACCCGTCGTTCGGTGATCGCTATGTCAAGGTCCGCCCGACGGTCAGCTACCACGATCCCTCGACGGAAGGCTTCTCGCCGCTCAACGCTGCGAACATCGAACGCTACATCCTGAAAGTCAAACGCGATGCTGGCGTGGGCTACGCGGGCCCGTTCGTCGACGACGTGAACTGGTCGGTCGGGTACCGCGACGGTGGACAGTCAAGAACGCTTGAACCGGAAAAGCACGAGCTCGCCACCCTGCTCGCAGCGATTCGCGCGGCTGAGCCGAACGCGGAAATCGAGATCAACAGCCAGTACCACGACATATGGCCGCTGATGAAGGCGCACGATCCCGATGTAGAACGCGCGTTGCGCCTGGTCGATGTCGTGACCAAGGAGTTCGGCGTCGGCCCGAGCGCCGGGATCAGTACAGCGCAGGACTACCTCGAATTCACGCACTACGTCGACGCGCTGCACGCGAAGGGCATTCAGACGGTCCTGACCGGGGACTACCACAACAACAACGTGCCGACGATGGAATACAACCTTGCCACCTACTTCCTCATCAACAACGGCGATGACTTCGTCAGTGGTGTCAATCAGACGCCGCTGAACTGGTGGAGCGGGTTCAACGTCAACCTCGGAGAAGCACTTGGTCCCCGGGAACGCTCGGCGAGCGGCGTGTGGACGCGGAGGTTCTCACGGGGCGTGGTCTATACCGTCGAGCCGGGTGCCTCCACGCAGACAATCGCCCTCGGACGGCGTCTGCACAGCGCCGAGTGGGGTAGCGTCGAATCAATCACCCTTGCCCCACGGCAGGGAGCAGTGCTCGTGGAATGAGAGGCAAGCAGTCGTTCGTATCCGGCCGCACGCGCCACGTTCGGGCGAGCCGGCCACGCTGGCTCCGTCTGAGCTAGTCGGCGCCGTGATGGCGCAGCGGGCGAGCTAGCGCCCGAGCAAGCTTCCCTGGCGGGGAGTTGCGTAGTGGCGCGAACAGGCCGCGTGACTTCAGCGCGAAGCTCAGGCGCCGGTCAAGCGAGTCGATGCTCACGCGTGTGAGCTCAAAGCGACGCCAGCCTCCCAGTCCGGCACACGTGACCGCCGCCAGGTACCCAGCTCGGCGGGCGGCGTCCGGGCAGGATGGGGAATAGCCGCATTTCGGATATGCGAAGAAGTTCACGGGACGTTGCAGCAAATCCTCCAGCGCGCGCTTGGAGCTTGCCATCTCCTCATACGCCTCCTCGCCTGTGGCCGAGGAGAGATCGACGTGTGTGCTCGTATGAGAGCCAATGTCAACCAAAGGTGAGCAGGCCAGCGCGCGCAGCTGACCCGCATCCATGAGGCGGACGCGCGCTGCGGCAGGCATCGCGAAGTGATCGGCACCGAGCAGGCCGGGACAGGCGAACACCGTGGCAGGTATCTCGAGCTCTTCCAGCAAGGGCGCGAGTAGCTCGACGTTGTCCGCCGTTCCGTCGTCGAAGGTCAGCGCGCAGACCCCGTCTGGCGGTGTGCCGCGATCGAGGTGCTCCACGAGCTCTGACAGAGTGACGAAGCCATAGCGCCGTCGCATGAGGGTAAGCACCTGTCGGCGGAAGCGGGCGGGGTCGAGCATCAAGTTGTGCGGGTCGAGCGTCTTCGGAAAAGTACCCAGCCCGTGGTAGGCGAGGACGAGCGCGGGACGCATCACGCCGCTCGCGTGGTGTCGGTGCAGGCAGGCTCCGGAACTGGCAACGCGCGGTCAGATTAGCGGCACCTCGCATCTGAAGACCCGCCTTGCCCCGACGATAATACGAGCATCGTGTCCAAAGCCTCCACGCCCGCACCGGGACGCAACGCGGCCAGCTCCAATACCGTCGCGGTGGGCGAGCGCGCGATCATGAACACGCTCTACCGAAGCGGCGGGGAGGTGGTAGGGCGCCTCGCCTCGTTGCTGCTGTTCGTCGAGGCCGGGCGCACGCTGGGGACCAACGGGCTCGGTGCGTTCGTCTTCGCGGTCGCGTACATGGGATTCGTGATGGTGTGGGTCGACATCGGGCTCGACCGTTACCTGCTGCGCGCGGGCGCGCGCGCGCGCGCCGAGGGCCGCGCGTTGTTCTTCAACGTGCTGGGGCTAAAGCTCGCGCTCGCATTGCCGCTGTTCGCGGTCGG
Organism: Actinomycetota bacterium; assembly: GCA_005884115.1. GTDB lineage: Bacteria > Actinomycetota > Thermoleophilia > Solirubrobacterales > Solirubrobacteraceae > Palsa-744. Next base: position 290,750 of record VAXW01000005.1, on the reverse strand, counting down.
GTTTCTGGTGCTGCACGAGGTCGGCTACGGCCACCAGGCGCAGGCCACGACCTGGGCGCTCGCGCCTGGTGTTTTCAGCGATTCGGTGGCCCGCACGCAACTTTCGTTCTTTCTCTCACACGAGCGCGCCGGCCCCCCCTCGTTTGCCGACGCGATCCAGCGCGTCTGCTCCGCCGCACTTGGAATCGCTGCGCTCAGGGCCGGCTACGGCGTCGTCTCGGTCGGCGTCACATACTCCGCCGGCTCGATGATCGGCGTCATCATCGGCTTCGTCCTGCTAGCGCGCACGATCGGTGTGCCGCGGCTGACCGTGAACTCTGGCAGGTGGCGCGGCCTCGCGGCACGCAGCCTTCCCTTCGCCGCGCAGGACACCTTCGCGGTTCTGCTCGCGCGCGCCGACACGCTGATCCTTGCCGCGATCGCGACCCAGGCGGCGGTCGGACGCTACGGGGCGGCATACCGTCTCTTCGAATCGACGCTGCTCATCACGGCTGCCATCGCGGGCGCGTTCGCGGCGATGTTCACGTATCTCGGTCCCGACAGCGACCCTCCGCTCCGTGCGGTCTTTCAGCGCTCGATCAAGCTCTCGCTCGTCTTGCTCGCACCCGTCGCGGTCGCCTTCGCGGTCCTGGCGCGACCGATCTGCCGTCTGATCTACGGCTCGGGCTTCAGCGCGGCGAGCCTGCCGCTGCGGATCCTCGCCCCCGCGGTCCTACTGATGGCGATCGTGACGCTTTCCAACTCGTTGATGCTCTCGCGCGAGAACCCGAGGCAGATGGTCTCGCTCGCGGCAGCGATGGCCGGCGTCAACGTGGTGCTGAACCTGATCCTGATTCCGCTCTTCAGCGACGCCGGCGCGGCGGCCGCGATGCTCGCGACGGAGCTCGTCTACGCGGCGTGCATATTGCGGATGAGCACCGGGGCGGTTGGACGCCTCGGCGGGCGCACGACCGTCGCGGGCGCTGGTGCCGGCGCGGCCGGCATGGTCGCGGTGACGCTTCTGCTGAACGGCAGCCCGTGGCTCGGGCTGGCGCTCGGCGGCGGCGCCTACCTGCTGGGCCTGATCGCCGTCGAGCGACTGGTCAGCCCGATCGACGTGGAGCTCGTCACCAGCATGGTGCGCCGTCTCTTGCCCTCTCGCTCGGCCTGATGATCGGGCGCTGCTCGGCCGCTACGATTGCCGGCACCGCCTTTCGACGGCAGCTAGACAGCACATCTCGGACCACACGATCGATGTCGGCCGGTTTGACTGGCAGGATGACGAAAACAGTCCGGTGAGTTCAGGAGAGGAGGATCCGAACCTGTGGCGGCTGCAGATGTGCCGAGGACAGACCAGCAGAAGCAGGTAAATGCACACTTCGACGCGGAAGCGTCGTATTGGCAGGCGGTTTACGATGATCCCAGCCTGCAGGGCGTCATCTACCGCGACCGCCAGCGCGCGGTCCTGGCGCAGGTCGTCGAGCTTGCGCTTCCGAGCGACGCGCGGGTGTTAGAGATCGGCTGTGGGGCCGGATTCCTGACGGTCGAGCTTGCGCGCAGCGGCTACGCGATTCAAGCAGTGGACGCCAGCCAGGCAATGGTTGACCTCACGGCCCGCCGCGCGCAGCAGATGGATCTGGCCGCGCGCGTGCGGGCCCAGGTGGGCGATGTACATCGCCTCCCGTTCGGGAACGGCGCTTTCACGCTTGTCGTTGCAGTCGGCCTGCTGCCGTGGTTGCACAGGCCGGCTCAGGCGCTTGAGGAGATAGCACGGGTGCTGGAGCCGGCGGGGCGACTCCTGCTCACGGCAGATAACCGAGCGCGGCTCAACACGTGGGTCGACCCGCGCGCGAGCCTGCTGCTGGCACCCCTCAAACGGGTACGCAGACGCTTGCGCAGGGGGCCCTCCGCGGGCGCCAGCTCCCGTCTGCATTTCCCATCGCACGTCAACTCACTCCTGCGAGCGGCTGGCTTCCAGCTCGACGCCAGATCCACCGTCGGCTTTGGTCCGTTCTCCTTCTGGAGCCAGCCCCTGCTACCAGACAGCTCCGGGATCGCGCTGCACGAGCGCCTTCAGCGGCTCGCTGACCACGGCGTTCCCGTTTTTCGCTCGAGTGGCTGGCACTATCTGGTGAGCGCGCACAAGGCGCCCGGTAGGTGAGAGAGAACACCGCGGGGCGCAGACATGTCAGCGCCGCCGCCGGCGGGCTTGACGCCCGCCGGGGTAGTGCGCCCAGATTAGCCGCACGTGGCGCCGTAATTCACGCGTCCAGCCTCATCATGCTGCAGCCCTCAGCGGACATAGCCGAGTCCCTGCCTTGACGTCGTCCCCACAGGCAGACCGTCGCGCCAGTCGATCTCGAGCATCTTGCGGGTGTTTCGCAGCGTGGGCAGGTAGGCGATGGGGCGAAGAGTACGGGCGCTAATCACATCGCCTGAGTCACCGACGTACACAAAGCGACCGTCACGACTGTGCTGAAGCCATCCGTCACGACCGCAGTCGTAGGCGCACGGGCTCTCTTCACCTCTCATCGCATGTGGCAGGCGCACGTTCGCGATCAGCCGCGGCGGGCCAGCGGGCACATGTGAGACGTCGAACACGTGCACGTAGCTGTTCGGGGCGTCCATCACCCACACCTGACGCTCGTCTGGGGAGAGCGAGATTCCGTGGCTAGGAGCGCTGGGCGCGAAGCTGCTGGGATTCCATGAGAAGCCGGGAAAGCTCTGTGTGTAGAGGACCCGACCCGAGGTAATGCTGCTCACCTGAAAACCGAGGAAGCCGGTGGCTGTCGTGTAGGCGAGTGTCTCGCGCCCGTTGATCGAAAACGGCCTCACTCCGCTGCGCAGCGGTCCAATGGTCCTGAGCACGCGGTCGTTGTGTGTGTCGGCGACCTCGAGATAGTCGTGTTCGCGCCCGCCGAGATACACGTGCTGCCCGTTCAGGCTCATGACCGTGTTGTGCGCTCCAGCGCCACCCTGAATCATTCCGATCGGGCTTCCATCGCGCGCGCTGAGTACCAGCCACAGGCCGCTCGGGTCGAGCTCCCCGCTGGGCATGTAGATGCGACTTCCATCGGGGCTGATCGCCATGCTGTCAATGCCCGTCCGGTATGAACGCCGCCACAGCACGCGTCCGCGGAGGAGGTCGTAGGCCAGCAGCGACCCGCCCCCGCGGGGGCCACCGTCGCCTCCATAGCTGACGTACAGCGTGTGCGTGGGCGGGCTCGCCACGACGCCCCTTATGGCCCTCGCCATCGGCAGATTCACTCGCTGGACGAGTCTCTGGTGCGCGTCAATGTCATATACGTACATCGCGCCGTCGGGAAAGACGTACTCGTAGTGGTGGATGCGGCGAGCGCCGGCGCTTGCTGCGGGCGGCGGAGCGGCAGCGCGCGGGCCCGGCGGAAGCGTGCCCGCCGGGCGCAGGCCCGATGAGCAGGCCAGCCCGACCAGCGCAGCGACCGCGCACGGCAGCGTCAGCCCGATACGCAAAGGCATGCTGAGGGATGCGCGTGAGCGGCGGGCGCTGCTCCCCGCGGGAGGCGACTCCGGATCAGGCTCGGATGCGGATCTCACCGATGGCAGACGTGGGCTTTGGATAAGTGCGTCGGTAGGGGTCGAATACGCGCCAGGTACCGCGGCGAACATCATCGCGCACCTGGCGGCATCGGCCGTGAGAAACTGCACATGGTGCGTTGCCGGGCCGCGAGCGCCGGCTGGCGCTCGGAGAGCCTCTCGAGCGACACCGATCGCGCCGGTCACGCCGAACCACAGGATCCCCTTTACTACGAACCGTGAAGGGTCGATGATGATGCCGGTATGAGCGAACTCGTAGCCCGGGCGCTGCCCGTTCCGCGGCCTTCCCTGCTCGGCGGAGGCCGGTGGGGCGCCGTCGGCTTGTCGCTGGGACTGCTCGGCGTGGGCCTCGTCGACGTCTCCAACAGCGCAAGCGTTTCGCTTGCCCTCGCGCTGGGGGGTGGATTGGCTCTCACTGGCTTCCTCCTGCTCACCGTCAGGCACTACGAAACGGCAATCGCGATCGGGCTGCTGCTGATGGGCATCGTGAGGTTTGAGCCGGCGCCGCCCGACATCGCGTTCGCCGTGATCATCGCTGTCGCGGCGGTCACGGGGCGCTTTCGCCTCAACCGCGTTCCGGTGCTGCCCCGCTGGATCGTGGGCTTGCTGTTGATGGTCAACCTCTTGTCCCTGATGGATGTCCTCGTGCTCTCGGCGGCATTGCGCTTCCTGTTCATCACCGCTTATCTGGCGATCTTCTCGCTGTGGATGACCACCTTTGTCGACTCGCCGTCTCGCGCTCGACTGGTTGTTGTGACCTGGCTCGTTATCGCCGTCATCTCGGCGGTCGTCTCCATCCTGGCGCTGAACCTACCGCTGCCAGGACGCTCGGTAATCCTCGGCAACGTCGACTACGGCGAACGGGCGAGCGGGTTCTTCAAGGACCCAAACGTGTTCGGGCCGTTCCTCGTGCCGATCGCCGTGATCCTGCTGGAGCAGCGGATCGCACCGCGCGCTACCTCGCTGCTTCGGCTGCGCAGCCTCACGGGGTGGGCGCTGCTGCTCGCGCTTAGCCTCGGTGTGGTGTTCTCCTACTCGCGTGCCGCCTGGATGAACTATGCGATCGCGGTGTTCGTGATGCTGGCCGTGTCCAGCCTCCGACGGGCGAGGGCCTTGCGCGCCCTGCGCACTGTGGCCGCGCTGCTGATCATGGGGGGCATCGTGGCGATCGTGCTCAGCGCCGCCGGATCGATCAACTTCCTCGAGCACCGTGCGAAACTCCAGTCCTATGACGCGCAGCGCTTCGCCGCGCAGCACGTCGGCTGGGAACTTGGATGGACGCACCCCGTCGGGATCGGCCCCGGTCAGTTCCACTACCACTACCCCGTGGACAGCCACTCGACGTTCGTCCGGGTCTTCTCCGAGCAGGGCCCCGCGGGGCTGTTGTTGTGGGTGGCGATTCTGCTGGTGACGCTGACGCTCGCCTTGCGCAACGTCGTGCGTGGCCAGGATACGCACGGAATCGGCTCGGCCGCTTTGCTCGGGGCCTGGTGCGGTCTGATCTTCAACAGTGTCGTGGTCGATACCCTCCACTGGCGCCACCTGTGGTTCGTCGCGGCGCTCATCTGGGCGAGCAGCCTTCGTCGTCGCGCAGCCGGTAGCCCACCTCCCGCGAACATGCCGCGGGCGCGCGCGGGACCGGCGCGGGATGCAGCCCCTGCGCTGCTCGGACGATCGTCCGTAGCTAGGCGATCCTCCGCAACCTTCCCCTGAACCGTGCCGAGAAGAGCTGGGGGCGCAGATGCGCTCCGCCGAAGGTAGGCAAACCCGCTGCGAGGCAGCCGGGTTTCTCGCAGACATCCGGCTACCGAAGGAGCGCGCGAAGATGATCATCTCCCCGTCTCTTGGACTCGCACGCATGGGAGTACGCCGGACGGTCTGCGGACCGTCTGCAAGCGGGCTGCCCGGCCTTGCTCGAAGCGGGATTGAAGTCGATGCATACGCGGGGCTTTGAGCTACGCTCAGAGCCGGCGCTTCTTGAAACCGATCTCGATGCCACAAACATGAACAGCGAAGGGAACGGGCGGCGACAGGGCCGCGGTGTCTACGCGGAAGAGGATCCGCTCGAGGTCCAGCGTTACCTCGAGGCGTTGCGGAGAAGCCGCTGGCTGATCGTCACGATCGTCACGATCGTCACGATCGTCGTTCTCGCATACTCGGCGACGCTGCCGAAGACCTACGTTGCTACGGCCCACATCGTCGTCAACAACCCCGGAAGCCTCGTGGGGTCGAACGAAACCCAGGCCGTCCAGCGGAACCTCGCGACGACCGCGACGCTCGCAACCACATCGGCCGTCCTCGCTGAAGCCGCCAGATCGGTGAACGGAGAGACGCGCGCAGATCTTGCCAATCGAGTCTCCGCCTCGGTGGAGGAAAACGCGAACATCATCGATATCAAAGTCAGCTACGGCACCGCCAGGGGTGCCGCGGCCCTCGCGTCCGCGATCGCGCGGGCGTTTCTCAGCCAGCACGCCACCGACCAGCGGAGCAACACGACGCACACACTCTCGCTCCTCAGTAGTCAGATCGCGGCCCTGCGCGCCAGGCAGAGCAGTGAACCCGCCGTCGCCGCACAGCTGAGCGCCCTGCAGGCCCGGGCCGCCGAAGTGGAAGCCACCAGCGCCAGCTCCGGCGCTCAGATGCAGCTCATCGAAACCGCCGTGCCCTCGGGGCCAAGTTCGCCGCGCCCGTTTCGCAACGGCGTGATCGCGCTTTTCGCGGCTCTGTTCATGGCCGTGCTCGTCGCGCTGGGTCGCGAGCAGCTGACGCCGCGCGTGACCAGCCAGCGTGAGCTCAGCCACATGCTCTCGCTGCCCGTGCTGAGCGGGATCCCGTTCGTTCGCCGGCGCGTCGACGTGCGATATGCGCGCGCCGAGTACGAGGCCTACCAGACCCTCTCCGCCGCGCTACGGCTCGCGCTGCAGCCAGGCATGGAGCCGCACGTCATGCTCATCACGAGCGCGACCCATGGCGAAGGCAAGACGACGGTCGCCGCGCGCCTCGGCCGGGTCCTCGCGCAGGCCGGCCACGCGACGCTGCTCGTTTCCGGCGACCTGCGCTGGCCCAAGCTCGACGACGCCCTCAAAGTCAGCGGCAACCCGGGGTTGCGCGAATTGCTGACCCACGACACCGACGATGCAGCCGTTCGCTTCGACGAGCTCCGCCAGCTCGTGTTGCCGGCTCGCGGCGAGGGTATTAGCCACCGCGCCGTTCTCGACGTGCTTCCCGCAGGTCGCGGTGACGGGGATGCGTCAGAGCTGCTGCACACGCCCGCGCTTCCGTCTTTCATCGGCGCCTTGCGCCAGAGCTCCTACGCCTACATTCTGATCGACTCACCGCCGATCCTCAGCGTGGCCGACGCGCAGATGTTCGCCCAGTACTGCGACGAGTTGCTCCTGGTCGCGCGCCTTGACCATCTGAAGGCATCCGATGTGGTCGATCTTCGCGAGACGCTGGACCGCCTCGAGGCGAACGCGGCCGGGCTGGTCGTGATCGGCACGCGCCCCAGTGGCTCCCCCTACTACGCAGCGGGGGCGCCGGCAACGGAGGCGTCCGCAACAGAGGGTCCCCCCGTCCGCATCGTCGGTTGACGCGTGCAGCGAGCAGCACCCAGTATGGTGCGCGCATGGCAGGATGCCCACAGACGGGGGCAGGACGCCCGACCAGGCTGATCGCGGCGCTCCTCATCGGGCTGTCGCTGGGTCTGTGCGTAGCGACCCTACCCCTATTGGTGGGCGAAGCCAGCGGCTCTCCCCGCGCGCGCCCGGCGGTCGCGGCGATGCTTGGGGGCGTAAACGTCACCGGCGTCTCCACTGGTGTGAGCCCGGCCGTGGCGGATTTCCAGATCGCCGCGGCGCGCAGGCTTCACTCCCGCGTCGTGCGGGCGGAGGTCAGGTGGTCGGCACTCGAGCCCCTGCAGGCAGGCCAGATCGACGCCCACGCGCTGGCCTTCACAGACCGCCTCGTGCGAGATGCCGCCGCGGCGCACATCGGCGTGATCCTGGCGGTCGACAACACGCCTTGCTGGGCTTCCTCGGCGCCTGCCCAGCTGCTGCGACGGTGCGTGCCCTCGATGTCCACGCAAGCCAACGCATGGCCCCCGATTAATCCCGCTGACTATGCCTCCGTGGTCGCCTACTTGGCCCGGCGCTACGGCACCCATCTGGCAGCGATCGAGATCTGGAATGAGCCCGATCAAAGCAACCAGCTCTACTTCGACGGGCCGAACAAGGCGCAGCGCTACGCGACCATCCTGCGTAGCGCCTACAGCGCGATCAAGCAAGCCGACCCAAACGTGCCCGTGCTCGCCGGCTCACTCGTCGGCTCCAACGGGGTGTTCCTCCGCGCCCTGTATGCCGCAGGCATCAAGGGCTACTACGACGGTCTGGCGGTGCACTTCTACAACTTGGTGCTGGGCTCGCTGCGCGCAATCCACGAAACGCAGCTGGCCAACGGCGACGCCAAGCCGTTGTGGCTCGATGAGTTCGGGTGGAGCAGCTGCTACCCGAGGCGCAAGCTCCAGGAGGAACAGGCGTGCGTGACGCCGCGCACGCAAGCGGCGAACCTCGTCGATATCTTCCGCTCACTCAGGCGAACGCCATACGTGGCGGCAGCGGTCGTCTACAACCTACGGAACTCCGGCCAGGAGGATTTCGGCCTTCTCAACGGGTCCGGCGCGCGCAAGCCCGCTTTCGCCGCGCTCTCGCGGGTGCTCTCCTCCCCCTTCGGCAACCCACGGCCGGTCAGGCTCGGCTTGCGCCGGCGTGGAGGCCGGGTGCTCGCCAGCGGCTCGGCGCCGGTCGGTGATTACATGCAGCTTGAAGCGTTCATCGGCGGCGTGCTCCGCTACCGAGCGCTGTTCACGCTCGATCGCTTCAACCGCTACTCGATCAGCCTCCCCCACGTGCTCGGCACACGCCACCTGCGCGTCCGCGTCTACCAGCTCTGGGCCGGGCCGCGGCGAGCGGCGGTGCGCACGATCTGAGCGCGCAGCGTCGCGCCGCTACGCGCTGCGCCGCGCCGGTACCCCGCCCCCGCGTCCCCTGGGCGCAGACTTCGAACGCGAAGGCCGAGCGCAGAGCATCGAGCGCGCCAGAGGCGCCGGGAGCCGCCCGCTGCTCAGGTGGTTCGGATGATCAGCACCGAGCAGGGCGCGTGGTGCGAGATCTTGTTGGGCACCGAGCCGAGCAGAAAGCGCTTGGCCCCGGTCATGCCCTTGTTGCCGACGACGATCAGATCTGCTCCCTGCTCCTCGGCCACATCGAGGATCGCGTCGGCCGGATCGCCCTGCCGGGCATACAGCTCGACCGGTACCGACGCCTCTCGCGCCAGCGACGCGGCTGCCTCGAGCGTGGCGTCGACATCCTCCCGCGGACCGACCGTCCACTGCAGATCCTCGGGCGCGTTCCTGCGCTCCTCCTTTAGACGCTGGTCGGAGACCGGCTCGTATGCGCTCACGAGCTGGACCTTCGCGCCGATCGCGCGCGCCAGTCCAACCGCCTGCCGCACTGCCTCGGTCGCTGTATCCGAACCGTCGGTGCCCAACACGATCGACTTGAACATGCTCCTCCTCGGCCTTTCCTCGCCGCGCTCGCTTCAGCGAGCGCGGCGATCATATCCGGGCGCTCCGTGCGATGTCTCGCCGGGCTCACGCGCGCCACGTCGCGCGTGAGCCGCACCGGTGGCCTTCACTATTCTGCAGCTTGAGTGATCGACCTGCACTGCCACGTCCTGCCCGGGATCGACGACGGGCCGGACACCATCGAGGGCTCGGTCGAGCTCGCTCGGGCGGCGGTGGCGGCGGGGACCAAGATGCTGGTTGCGACGCCGCATGTCAGCGTGCGCTACCCGAACGAGCACCAGGTGATAGCCCGTCTGGTCGAGCAGCTGGCGCAGCGTCTAAGGGCCGATGGCGTCGAGCTCGAGCTGCGCGAGGGAGCCGAGCTCGCGATCACGCGACTGATCGACATGAAAGCCGATCAGCTCGCGCCGATGGGTCTCGGAGGCGGCCCTTGGCTGCTCGTCGAGGCACCGTTCACCCCCGCGCTGTCGGGATTGGAGGAGGTGCTCGCCGACTTGCAAGAGCGAGGCCATCGCGTCGTGCTCGCACACCCCGAGCGCAGCGCGGCTTTCCAGCGCGACCCGCGGCTGCTGGCGACACTCGTCGGCGGCGGAGCGCTTACCTCCATCACCGCCGGCTCGCTCACGGGCAGGTTCGGAACCACGGTTCGACGCTTCGCGCGCGACCTGGTGGAGGCTGAGCTCGTTCACAACGTCGCCTCCGACGCCCACGACTCCCACGATCGCAGCCCCGAGCTGGCCGCGCACCTGCACCGCGCCGGCCTGAGTCCTGTGCTCGAGTGGCTCACGAGCGAGGTGCCCGGCGCGATCCTCCGGGGTGAGGAGACGATCCCCGCCCGGCCTGCCACCGCCATCCCGCTGGCAACACGGACCACGCGGCGATGGTGGCGGCGCGGCCCCCTCAGGCGAGCTTCGTTACCGCGATGATCATCCCCGCCACCACGAACACGATGATCGCGATCTGCATCCACACCCAGGTCGGCGACATGCCACACCCACGTTAGGGCACGCGGGGTCGTGAGCCAAGCACGGGCTCGGACTTCACGTAGGTAAGGGGGCCTAGGTAAGGGGGCCTAGGTAAGGGGGCCCCAACCCCGCGGCTCGCGCGACTACTCGACGCTGTGGAAGAGCGCGAAGATCGTCAGCGCCAGGATCTTCATGTCCAGCCCGAGCGACCAGTGGGCGATGTAGTAGTTGTCCCACTCGACGCGTTCGTCGAGCGAGGTCTGGCCGCGCAGCCCATGGACCTGAGCCCAACCGGTGATGCCCGACTTCACACGGTGGCGGTCGCCGTAGCGCACTATGTCCTGCCCGAAGAGCTCGACGAACTCGGGGCGCTCGGGACGCGGGCCGATGAGGCTCATCTCGCCGCGCAGCACGTTCACGAGCTGCGGGAGCTCGTCCAGCGAGCAGCGCCGCAGGACACGTCCTACCGCGGTCCGGCGATCTTCTCCCTCGACGCCGCCAGGCGCGATGTCCCTGCTCAAGAGGTGCTCGATCGGGCCGGCGTCGTCCTCGCCAGGATCGGTCTGGCCCGGCTTCATGCGCATGGAGCGGAACTTGTATAGATCGAACGCCTTGCCGTCGCGGCCCACGCGGCGCTGGCGGAACAGCACTGGGCCCTTCGAGGTGAGCGCCACGGCGATCGCCGCGCAGATGATGAGCGGCGCCAGCACCACGAGCAGCACGACTGCGAGGACGCGGTCAAGCGCATGCTTGATCATGAACTGCGCGCCGCGCGGGTCGATCATCGTGAAGGACATGAGGGGCAGACCCCCGACGGTGTCGTAGCCCACGCGGTTGTTGATCGTGTCGAACATGCGCGGCACCACCGACACCTCCACGCCGAGCTCCTGGCAGCGCTGAAACAGCCGGCTGACGCGAGCATCGGCGACCGACGAGAAGGCGACGATCAGGTTCTTGACGCCGGTCTTGTCAACGGTGTCGTCGAGGTCCTCGATCGTTCCGAGCACCGGCAGGTCCCTGCCTCCGACCTCCGCAACCGAGCGCGGGTCCGTGTCGAGGAAGCCGACGGGCACGAGCCCGTACTCGGGGTGGCCTTCGAGCCTGCGCGCGACCTGGGCCCCGACCATCCCGGCGCCCATGATCAGCACCGGCTTTCCGACGAGCCGGCGCGCTCGCGCCCAGCTCTGAGTCGTGGCCAGCGTGATGCGCCCCGCGCCCACCGCGATCAGCGAGAACACCCACGCCCTCAGCTCGAGTTGCTCGGAAGGAGCTTGGCCGTGCAGCAACAGTCCGAGCATGGCCGTGGCCATCACGCCCACCGAGATCGCGCTGAGGACAGGCACGGCGCCGTCGAGCAGCAAGGCGCGCAGCCGCGAGCGATAGAGGCCGCGCAGGTAGAAGAGCAGCAGGACGATCGGCGGCAACGCCAGAATCGGGGCGGCAAGCGTGGAGGCCTGGTGCCCGCTTGCCGTTCCCTGGCGCGCGAGCGCAACCGCGACGACCAGCATCGCCGAGTCCAGCGCCGGCCGCAGAATGCCCCAGCCTCTGCCCTCGAGCGCCCACTGCAGCAGCCCGGAGAAGCGCGTGGCGGCGAGCGTCCGTGGGCGCGGCGCGATGCGCGCGAGTTCGGCGTGAAGCGGCAGGGTGGTTGTGGTCTGTTGGGTTACGGGCGGTCGGGCCATATCGAGGGGGCGTCCTTTCTCCCTAGGCAATCAGTCGACTTGCGCGGTCCGGTCCTCTAGGCCGCTGGGCCTTCACGCCACGGGGCCCGCGCAAGGCGTCCGGTCATGAACCCGATCACCACGAGCGCGCACGCAACCACGATGATGAGCGCGAGGTCCCGTGAGGACAAACCCAGCGCCTCGGAGTGGGACACGGTCCTCCCCTGCACCGAGACAGGTGCTTCGCGCGCCGCGCTGCCCGAGACGGTGCCGGAGCGGTGCGCCTCGCTGCCGCGGGCAGGCGTCCCCCTTGCGCTCGTGACGCGCGTCGGGGCGCTGTCGCCGCGGGCGCTGGTAGCCGCCGCGGTCGGCCCGCCGCCGCCCCGTGGTCCGTTCACGAGCGCGGAGCCCAGGATCACCTGACTGCCCGCGCCTGGCCCGCCGTAGCCGCTCAGCAACGGGCTGGCGAGCGCACCTGCTGGCGCTCCGAGGCACAGCCCAAGGAGCACCGCGACATGGGGGGTGATGCTACGAAAACTAGTCATGTATCCCTACCTTGGGTTCCCCCCGGCTCGAGCAACGCACCGTCAACTCTCCTTGCCTACGCCACGCCAGCGCGCCACGCCAAGCCACCGAGATCCTCACCCCAGCTACTTGGCCCGACGAGATGACGGGGCCGGAGGAAACTGTACACGACCCCGGAGACGCTGTCGAGCCGAATCGGAAAGCTTCTCGGCGCGGCCGTAGAGACCGCCGCGTGGCTATCTGAAAGGCCGCGCGGCAGCCAGGATCGATTGGTTGAGTTGCTGCAGATCTACCCGCCCACCCCTTCGCGTAAGCGCCAGCGCCGCGCGCCCGCGCGGATCTCGGGGGTCCAGGCGCAGGTCCCTCCCGAGCAGCTGCAGGGCGCGCGCCCGTTCGCCCCGCGCGGAGGCGATCGCCCCGCGCTCGAGCGTGGCATAGGCATCGCGCGATGACCGTCGCAGGGCCCGCGAGAACTCCCGGTCGGCGCGGGCGAGGTCGTTGAAACGCAGGGCGATGCTGCCCGCGAGCAGGTAGGGCTGGTCGCTGAGCGGGTTCAGGTCGGCCGCTTCGTTCAGAGCGGAATAGGCGTCCTGCGGCGTGACGGTCCATATGCGGGCCGCTTCCTGGAGCTTGAGCTGGCTCAGCCACGGGGCAAGCAGCGACGCCGCCAGCGCCATGACGAGGAGGAAGCTGGCCGCCATCCGCAGGCCCAGACGGACGGGCGAGCGAGCCGCGACGGGCGGAGGTGGCTGTGAACGCGCCCGCGGCGCGAGCGAGCACGCGAGCCCGAGCAGCGCGAAGGCGGGCGCACCCAAGCCGGCGAACTCCCAGAACCAGTCAAACGAGCCGTGCACGATCCAGTAGCCAAACCCCGCCAGCGCCGCGCATGCGACCGTGGCCGCCAGCGGATCCCTGCGCGAGCGCGCGCGGGCGCGCACGGCGGCCGTGCCTGCGAACACGGCGGCAGCCAGGCCTGCCAGAGCGAACAGCGTGCCCGCCACGCCGGACTGCGAGAGCGCGCGCAGCTCGAGGCTGTGGGGATAGCGTGGGGTCTCGTCGCTGTGGCCGCGGGCGAGGTACTCCTGCTGGAAGTTGTCGGCGCCGATGCCGAGCACCGGGTGATCCAGGAACTCGTCAAAGGCGACGCGGTAAAAGTCGTATCTATTGCTGCCAAACCCGCTCAGCAGCCGGTTGCCTGAGCTGTTCGCGCCGTAGCCCTTGCCGCTCGTGAACGTGTTCCAGGCGTGGCGCACGCGGGCCACTGGATCGCCGACGGCAGCCAGGCCAGCCGCCGGCACGGCGATGAGGCTCGCGAGCGCCAGCGCGCCCACGCCGCGGCGCACCTGGCGCGCAGCGCTGGCCGAGAAGCTGCCCCGGCTCTCGATCGCCGCCCCCGCGGCCACGACCAGTCCCACGGCCACGGCCACCGCGAAGGCGAGGCCCACGGCCGAGTGCAGCGCGCCCAGGACATCCCCGCCCTGCTCGATGCGGTCCCCGACCGACAACACCGCGGGCGCCGTGGCAGCGAGTCCGCCGGCGACCGGCACGAGCAGGGCGAAGGCCCGCACGCGGGCGGGGTAGAAGGCAAACACCAGCGCGAGCATTACGGGCGTGCTGAAGAGCGTGCCTCGACTCTGGCCCAGAAGCGCCAGGTCCCCGAGCAGCACGATCCCGCCGGCGAGTGCGCCGCGAATCGCCCACGGCAGGCTCCTCCCCGCCGCGAGCAGCCACGCGGGCCACATGACCATTGCCCACGTGGCGGCGCTCGCGTTTTCGTATCCGCCGGGGTAGGCGAGCCGGTCTCCCTTGAAGAAGCCCTGCAGGCTGGAGCGCGTGTCCAGATGAAGCAGCACGAAGGCCGCCAGCCCGATCATCGCGAGCACCCACGCGCCGAGCAGCAGCGCAGCGCTCGAACCACGCCTCGGCCAGAGCGCGAACAGCGCGAACACGAGCAGGTAAAGCAGCGAGCGATCAGCGCCTTCCCAGGCGTCCGCGCGCACGCTCGCCCACAGGATCGAGAGGAACCCCAGAAGCGTGATCGCCGCCAGGCACGCAAGCGCCAGGCGTACAGCCGCCGGCAGCTGGCCGAGCCGAATCGGCACGCTGACCAGGCCGGTCACCAACAGCGCGAGCACGATCAACGCGCCGGGCTCCCAGTGCGTCGCGGGATAGCCCGCTTGGTCGCTCGCCCAGATCACGAACAAGACGAGCGCCGCCAGGCATGCGAGCGTCGTCGGCGACTCGCGCAGGACCCGCATGAGCGAGGCGGTCGGCGAGGCCCTGGACGACACGCGCTGAGACTACTCACCGGCGGCACGCTCGCCGCCCGCTGACGCTCAAGGAGCCGCCGCGAGGAACTCGACCACCCGCGCAGGAGCTGCCTCGAGCGACTGCTGCGCGTCGGCAGCCCGCTGGACGAAGCCGGGCACGTGGTGCTCGGCGGCGTCGTCGGGGCTTTCGGCCTCCTGCTCGTCCCGCGCGTGAGCGGAGAGCTGAAGTCCGGCGAGGCGCTCGCGGTACTCTCCCACGTCCCACTCGTGCGCCGTCTGGGCGCCGAGCCAGCGGGGTGACCTTGACCACGATGCCCGGCGAGCAGGCGCACGGCGCCGAACAGTTGAGCTCCTTCTACGAGCAGGCGTACACGCGCGAGCCCGCGGAGTCGGCGGTGTACGGGCGCTGGCGCGCGCTGGGGGCAGTCGGCAAGGCCGATCATGTGGTCGCGCTGTGCGCGCGGGCGGGCCTGGATCCAGCGAGCACGCTGGAGGTCGGGTGTGGGGACGGCGCGCTGCTGTGCGAGCTGCACCGGCGCGATTTCGGCGGCAGGCTCGCCGGCGCCGAGATCACGGAGGCTGCGGCCGCGATCGCGCGCGCCCGGCCGGAGATCGAAACCGTCGCAGTCTTCGACGGCGTCCAGCTGCCGTTCGCGGACGCGAGCTACGAGCTTGGGCTCCTTTCACATGTGCTCGAGCACGTCCCCGACCCGGCCTCGCTGTTGGGGGAGGTAGCGCGCACGTCCTGCGCGGTGCTCGTCGAGGTTCCGCTCGAGGCCAACCTCTCGGCGAGCCGAGCAGGCAAGCGAGGCGGATCTGCCGCTGTGGGTCACCTTCAAAGGTTTGACCGTCGCTCAGTCCGAGAGCTGGTACGCGGCGCCGGCATGCGCATCGCGTGCGAGCTCGAGGATCCGCTGCCGCTGAAGGTCCACCTATTCCACGCGCAGACGCCCTCCGCGCGCATTCGCGCAGCAGCCAAGTGGGCGCTGAGGAGCGCGCTCCATGGCGCTGCGCCGGCTCTCGCTCGCCGCCTGTTCACGCTGCACTACGCGTGCCTGTGCCTGGCGGTGCAGGGCGGCGGCACGCAGCCGCCATCGAAGAGCTGAGCTAGAGGTGCCGGCGGGGATTCAGTTGGCGCGCCGCGCGGCCTCAGGCACTCCTCAAGCGCCGTCGGGCGTGCTCAGGAAGAGGCGCGGGCGGGCCGCGTGGCGCCCGCCAGCAGCAGCGAGAGCACCTTTCCCATGAGCTCGTCGGGCACCGCGTCTGGATCGGTGAGCTTCTGCCGCGCGATGCCGTCTGCGAGCGCGTCGATCGCCACCGCGAGCTGCTCCGCCGGAAGCTCGAGCTCGAGGTCGAGCTCTCGCACGCCGTCTGCGATCAGGCGCGTGAGCAGCTCGCGCACCTGGGCGAAGCGCGCTGCCACCTTGGGCCGCACCTGCGCCTCGCGCACGCCATAGGCCCAGAACTCCATGAACAGCAGCAGCAGCTCGGGCTCGCGCTCGATCATCGTCATCCACTGGCGCGCTCCGCCGGCGGCGCGCTCGGCGACCGAGGGTCGCTTGCCCACCGCCGCCGCGATCTCGCGCGCGTGGTCGTCGATCTCGCGCTCCATGAGGACCAGGAACAGGTCCTCCTTGCCGTCGAAGTTCGAGTACAGGGCACCGGTCGAGAACCCGGCGGCGGCGGCGATCTCCTCGACGGAGGCCCCGTGGAAGCCGCTGCTCGCGAAGACGCTGCGCGCAGCTTCGAGCAGGCGCTCGCGCGTTTGGGCCTTGCTCTGCTCGCGCGTCATGCGCGCGCCCGCGCGCGGCGCGTCGTTGCGCGCGAGCTCGGAACCGGGCTCAGGCGCCTCGGTGACCCTCGCGCTCGCCGGCGGTGCGCTCCTCATCGCGGCCATTGTACTTGACAGAGTGATCGCTATTACGATAACGTTCGTTATCCGTATGAAGTCGCCGCGCCTTCGGGAGGCGTGCCCGAATGCGGCCAGGACCCCGAAACAGAGCCCCGTCGGGCGCTTTGTCGAGAGGAGCAGCCCATGGCGATCGCCAGCCCCACCGCCGCGATGGCAGACGCGACCCTCCCCACCGATGCGATCACGTACGCCGACCTGTACGCGCGCTGGGAGCGCGGCAACTGGCGTGCAACCGAGCTCGACTTCACCGAGGACGCGCGACAGTGGCGTGAGGAGTTCAGCGAGTTCGAGCGCCAGGCCGCGCTGTGGAACTACTGCCTGTTCTTCTGGGGCGAGGATGCCGTCGCGGACAACCTCTCCCCCTACATCGACGCGGCGCCGCTTGAGGAGCAGAAGTACTTCCTCGCCACGCAGCAGGTCGACGAGGCGCGGCACGCCGTCTTCTTCAAGCGCTTCATGCAGGAGGTTTGCGGAGTCGGCGACGGCTCGATGTCGAGCGGGCTGAGCACGATCAAGCCGCAGCTCACGCCGGGATTCCGAAAGATCTTCGATCGCCTGGACGGCATGGCCGATGAGCTGCGCGGCGACCGCTCGCGCGCCAAGCTGGCGGCGGCCGTGACGCTCTACCACGTCGTGATCGAGGCCGCGCTCGCGCAGCCGGGCCAGCACTTCATCTGCAGCTACCTCGAGGAACGCGACCAGCTGCCGGCTTTCCGCGAGGGGATGGAGAACATCGCGGCTGACGAGCAGCGCCACATCGGGTTCGGCGTCAAGCTGCTCTCGGACCTCCACCGCGAAGACCCGGTCGACGTGCCCAAGGCGGTGGCGCAGACGCTGCGCGAAGTCACCCGCTTCACCTCCCAGGTGCTCATGCCGCCGGGTTGGGACGAGCGCTACATAACGGTCTTCAACGCCACCTTCGACAGCGTCGGCGTCGAGGGCCTGACCTCGATGACCACCAAGCTGCGCTCCGCGGGCCTGCCGCTGGAGTCGCTTCCCGGGCCGCCCCTGCTGCCTCTGGGGCTCTCGCCGCTGGAGGTCTCCCAGCGCGGGCGAGCGCTCGCCAAAGCGGGCGTGATCGGCGTGCGAGAAGGGCCTTCGGCTCGTGACCCTGAGACCGTCGCGCTGCTGTTCGACACGATTCGCCGCCAGGTGAACCCGAACCACGGCCTGCGGCGGCCGACGACGTTCCAGTGGGAGTTCACGGACCCCGACGTGGCGACCTGGCACCTGACCGTCGAGAACGGCTCGAGCGCGGTCGCCGAAGGCGCAGCGGCGAGACCGGACCTGCGCCTGCGCCTTAGCTACCAGGACTGGGTGGACATCGTCGGCGAGCGCCTTAACCCGCTGCGCGCTGTGGCCACGGGCAGGCTGCGCCCGCGCGGAAACCCGCTGGCGCTGGCGCGCTTGGGCAAGGTCTTCCCGCGGGCCTAGAGAAGGCCGCCCAGGGCTTCAGGCGCTGGCAGCTCAGCGCTGAGCTGCGAGGCCTGACCGGGTGCAAACCCCGGCTCGTTCTCAGCCGGGCGAGAACTCTCGCGCGGCGGCGACGCCAGCCGCCCCAGGGGTGGCGCTTGCTTGCGGCGAGCGATCCGGGGACGCGTTCAGGCGTGAGGGCGAGGCCACGATTGCGGTGGGAGAGGAGCGGCTGCGCGCCGGGCTGCTCCGCGGCGCGCTGGAGCCAGATGGGCTGCCTGGCGCGTCGGGCTCGAGGCCGAACTCGCGCGTGGCGTGGGCGGATGGCGAGAGCGCCGGCCTCGCGCTCGCGAGCGTGCTTGAGCCCAGCTGCGCGGCTCGCTGCCTGGCAGCCGCACCGGGAGGCAGGCGCAGCCGGGCCACGTGCGCCGCATGGCTTGCGCGGTGAGCCGCACCGGCGGCTTGACGGCGAACGCTTGGTGTCGAGGTGCCCAGCGCGATGCAGCCGGCGCCGACACCGAGCGCGAGCAGGCATCCGGCAGCCAGCTTCGCCGCGGGCCCGCCCGCGAGCAGCCAGCCGCCGCCGGCTCCGGCGCCGAAAGCGCCGCTCGCGGAGACGGCGCCCGTCGTCGCCGCCGGCGCGGCGCCGATCGTGCTGCCGCTGCTCGCGCCCTGGCCGACGCCGGCTCGGACCGCGTCGCTGGCCCCGGCGCTCAATCCATGCAGCGCACCCCCGGCGGTGCCGGCACCGAGCGCCAGGTGCAGGGCGAGCGGAGCTGGCGGCAGCGCGGCGGCGAGACCGCGCAGCGAGAGCACATAGGCGCGGCATGCGGGGCACTCGCGGCGGTGCATGACGGCGAGCTGGTAGCGCTCGCCCGCGGGGTCGAGGACGCCGTAGGCGAGACCGCGCATCAGCGACGCCTGCTCATGGCACCAGGCGCCGGTGCTGATCGTGTGCAGCAGCGAGCCCACCTTCGCTGCCACGCCGGGGCGCCCAGGGCGGCCGTCCATCAGCTTGCGCATGCGCGCCTGACTGACGCCCATCCGCGCTGCGGCCTCGGCGCGCGTAAGGCCCTGCAGGTAGCAGAGCGATGCCGCCTGCAGCTCGCGCGAGCTGAGGCGCACGCGCAGCCCCTCGAAAAGTTGGCGCAGACGCGCTCGGTCGTCGAGCGCGGCCGCAAGGTCGCCGTGCTCCTCCGCGCCGGGCGCGCAGAGCTCCCGCCCGCGGACGCGCGCGCGGTGCTCGTCGATCGCGCGGCGGAAGGTCACGAGCGTCAGCCACGCGCTCGGATCGGCGACCTCCTCGCCGTCGAGCGCGGCCGCGTAGAGGCCCTGGAAGGCCTGCGCGTAGCAGGCGCCGAGGTCGCTGCCGTCGAGGTGCACCCCGCGCCGGCGCAGGCGCCCGGCGACCCGAGCGGTGACGCACTGCTGCAATCGCTCGAACTCCTCGCGCAGCAGGCGCTCGGCGCGGTAGCGACGCAGAAACCATGGGCTCACTGGGCGGGATTATGGATACTGCAGGCGCGCGGCGGCATCGCCGGCACGAGGCTCGCCCGTGGCCGTACGCCGTTAGGCGAATGCTTCGATCTGGCTCAGGCTGAATGTGCGCATGTCGGCGCCGGCGCGCTCGGCCCGGTGCCACTCGACGATCCTCTCGAGCGCCTGCGGCAGGCTCCACCGCGAGCGCCATCCGAGCTCGCGTTCAGCCGCGCTCGAGTCGAGTGCGAGGTGAGCGGCCTCAGGCGGGCCCTCGGCTTCGTCCGCCTCCCAGCTGAGACCCTCGCCCCACAGGGCGCACAGCCGCTCGAGCAGCCAGCTGACCGTCTGCTCATCCTCCTGGCCGGGCCCGAAGTTCCAGGCTCGCGCGACGGCCGCCGTGCGCGAGAGCTCCTGCGCGAGGAGCAGGTAACCGCTGAGCGGGTTCAGCACGTGCTGCCACGGGCGCACGGCGTGGGGATTGCGCACCCGCACGGGATCGCCGCTGGCGATTGCGCGCGCGGCGTCTGCGATCAGCCTGTCCTGGCCCCAGTCGCCACCGCCGATCACGTTGCCCGCTCGGGCGGTGGCGACCCGCGGGCCGCGCTCGCCGCCGAAGAGCGAGCTGCGATACGCGGCCGCGACGAGCTCTGCGCAGGCCTTCGAGCTCGAGTACGGATCGGCTCCCCCGAGAGGATCGCCCTCGGCGAATCGCCGCCGGGGCTGCTCGGGCTGATGCGCGTAGCACTTGTCGGAGGTCACGACGACCACAGCCCGCACTTCGCCGGGAGCCTGGCGCACGCCCTCGAGCACGTTGACGGTCCCGAGCACGTTGACCTCATAGGTCTCCGCGGGCTCGACAAGGGAGCGCCTCAGGATCGGCTGGGCGGCCATGTGCAGGACGACTTCGGGGCGGGCGCGCGCGAGCGCGTCGCGCACTGCCCCTGCATCGCGAACATCGACCGAGTACTCGCTCATGCCAGCTCCCACGCATGCGAGCTCGTACAGCGAGGGCCGCGTCGGCGCACCGGGAGCGAGGCCGCTCAGCTCGGCGCCGAGCGACTGCAGCCAGAGCGACAGCCACGCGCCCTTGAAGCCGGTGTGGCCGGTGATGAGGACGCGCCGGTGCGCCCAGAACTCGGCATCGATCGCCATGGCCGGCGAGTATCTTCACGCAATCGCAGACTCCGCAGCAGCCTTGCCCCCCGCGCACGCGCCGGCCGCTCCGCCGACCGCCGAGGTGCTGGGGATCCCGCTCGCGATCTGCGACTACGAGCAGGTGATCGCATGGATGGAGCAGGTGATCGCCTCGGGCGAGCGCGGCTACGTGACGGCCGCCGCTGTCAACCTCGTGATGAGCGCACGCGAGGACAGCCTCGTGCGCACCGCCGTGCTCGGCGCGAGCCTGGCGGTGCCCGACGGGCAGCCGCTCGTGTGGGCGCTGCGCGCGCTCGGCCACCGGCGCGCGCGGCGTATCTATGGCCCTGACCTCATGCTGCGCTTCTGCGAGCGAGCAGCCGAGCGCGGCACCCCGATCTACCTCTATGGAGGTCGCACTCGTGAGGCGCTCGCGCTGCTCGAGCGCAGGCTGCGCGAGCGCTTTCCTGGCCTGCGAATCGCGGGCGGCTTCGCACCGCCGTTCCGCCCGTTGGACGCCGCTGAGGAGCGGAGCTCGATCGAGGCGATCAACGCCTCGGGCGCGGAGGTCGTATGGGTGGGAACCGGGCAGCCGAAGCAGGAGAAGTGGATGCTGGCGATGCGCCCCCATCTGCGTCCGCCGATGCTGGTGGGCGTGGGGGCCGCGTTCGACTTCCACGCGGGGCTCGTCCCGCAGGCGCCTGCCTGGATGCAGCGAAGCGGCCTGGAGTGGGCCTACCGCCTCGCACGCGAGCCGCGCCGGCTGTGGCGTCGCTACGCGCGCTACAACCCGATGTTCGTCGCGGGCTTCGCGCGGCAGTACGCCGCACATCGTCGAGACCGCGGGCGTTTGAAGGGATGAATAGTCGAGCGCTCGCGCGCTCGAGTGTTGGGCGCACCGCCAGCTAACCTCTGCCGTTGGATGACCAGGACGCAGAGCACCGCCGACGTGTCGGTAGTCGGCCTTGGTCGCGTTGGGCTCCCGCTGGCGCTGTCCCTCGCCGACCGCGGGCTCGAGGTGCTCGGCATCGACGGCGACCCTGCACGCCTGGAGGCGGTGCGCGAGGGCAGGATGCCGTTCGCGGAGACCGGCGCCCAGGAGCTACTCGATCGCGTGCGAGCCGGCGGGCGCATGTCGCTGTGCGAGCGCGTCGCCGACGGGGCGCGAGCCCGGCACATAGTGATCACGCTCGGTACGCCGTCGTTCTCGCACATCGAGATCGACATGCGCGACATCCGCTCGGCGCTCGATGACCTGCTGGGCGTGCTCGCGCAGGGGCACTGCCTGATCCTGCGCTCGACGATCGCGCCCGGCACCACCGACTTCGTCGCCGGCTACCTGGCCAAGCACCGCGGCTTTCAGATCGGCGAGGAGGTGTTTGTCGCGCACGCGCCGGAGCGCATCGCGGCGGGCCGCTTCCTGGAGGAGATCGACACGCTCCCCTGCATCATCGGCGGCGTCGGAGCGCGCTCGGGCGAGGTGGCGGCAGAGCTGTTCAACGTCTTTCGCGCGCCGGTCGTGCAGACGAGTCCGGTGCAGGCCGAGCTGGCCAAGATCTGGACGAACATCCTGCGCTACACGAACTTCGCCCTGCCGAACCTGCTGATGATGGACTGCGAGCGCCACGGCGCAAACGTGTTCGAGGTAATCGACCTCATCAACCGCGACTATCCCCGCGGCGGGATCGCGCTTCCCGGCCTGACGGCGGGGACGTGCCTGCGCAAGGACTTCACCTTCTCGGAGGAGCGATCACCTGCCCCGGGCATGCTGCTGGCGGTATCGCGGGTGAACGAGACCGTCCCCCTGTTCCTGGTGGAAGGGATCAAGCGCCGCCTGGGCGAGCTGGCGCACCGCAAGGTGGCCGTGCTGGGCGTCGCCTTCAAGGCGGACACCGACGACGAGCGCGACTCGCTGGCACACAAGCTCATCCGCCTGCTGGAGCGCGAGCTGGCCGATGTCGCCGTTCATGACCCGCGCGTGACGACGCCGACGATGTCCTTCGAGGAGGCCGTCGATGGAGCAGACGTCGTTGTCGTGGCGACCAACCACTCCGAGTTCTGCACCGCGCGCTCGCTCGCAGCGATCGCGGAGCGCGCCGGTGCGAGCTGTCTGATCGTGGACCCGTGGAACTGCTGGGGTGCGGCACAGGTGTTCGCGTACAGCTCGGAGATCACGGCGCTGGTCGCGAGCGGATGAGCCACGTGCTCGTCACCGGGGGCGCCGGGACGATTGGCGCCGCCGTCGTCCGTCGGCTGCTCGCGGATCCTGCCTATGAGGTGCGCGTGTGCGACCAGCGCCCCGCCCCGCAGTGGATGCGAGAGAGCTGCGCGGTCCACACTGGCGACCTGCGCGAGCGCTCACACGCGCGTGCCGCGACGAAGGGCTGCTCGCACGTGATCCATCTCGCGGCGATAGTCGGTGGCATCGCCAACTTCCACCGCCTGCCGCACACGCTCACGGAGGCCAACAACGCGCTCTACAACTCGGTCATCCGCGCCTCGCTGGACCTTGGGGTGGAGCGCTTCGTGTACGTCTCCTCGTCGATGGTCTTCGAGCGCGCGCAGGTCTTCCCTACCCCCGAGGAGCACCTCGACGAGTGCCCGGCGCCGCGCTCGGCCTACGGCTTCTCAAAGCTCATGGGCGAGGTGTACTGCCGCGCCGCGGGCGAGGAGCACGGCCTCCCGTACACGATCTGCCGCCCGTTCAACGCGTACGGAGCCGGCGAGCTTCCGGACCGCGAGCCGGGCCTTGCCCATGCGGTGCCCGACCTCATTCACAAGGTTCTCTCGGGGCAGCGTCCGCTGCAGATCTTCGGCTCGGGCGAACAGACGCGGACGCTGACGCACGTCGACGACATCGCCGACGGGATCGTCACGGCGATGGGCTCGCCTGCCGGCCTGAACGAGGACTTCAACATCTCCGCCTCACGCGAGCTGACGGTGGCGGAGATCGCACGCATCGTGTGGGAGGCTTGCGGCGAGGACCCGGAGGATCTAGCCCTCGAGCACCTGCCGAGCTTCGCGGTGGACGTCCAGCGGCGCTGGCCGTCCGTCGAGAAGGCGCGCGAGCGGCTGGGCTGGCAGGCTCGGATCGAGGTCGAGGACGGCATCGCGGCGACGGTCAGATGGCTGCGCGAGCAACCCCTGCGCGAGCCGCAGCGAGCGCACGCCCGCGGATGAGCTGCCGCATCGGGGCTCCTCTATAGGCTGCGCGAAGGTGAGGCGCCAGAGCTACAGCGCACGGCGAGCATGAGCGGCGGCCCGGCCTTGATCACCGGCATCACGGGCCAGGACGGCTCCTACCTCGCCGAGCTGTTGCTCGAGAAGGGCTACGAGGTCCACGGCATGGTGCGCCGCGCCTCGACGGAGAAGTTCGAGCGCATCGAGCACATCCGTGACCAGATCACGCTCCATCAGGGCGACCTGCTCGACCAGCGCTCGCTGGTCGACACGCTGCGCGCGTCGCGGCCCACCGAGATCTACAACCTGGCCGCAATGTCGTTTGTCGCGGTCTCTTGGGTCCAGCCGACGTTGACGGCCGAGTTCACGGGCGTGGGGGTCACGCGCATCCTCGAGGCGATGCGCGAGGTGTGCCCGGAGGCGCGCTTCTACCAGGCCTCCTCCAGCGAGATGTTCGGCAAGGTGCGCGAGGTTCCGCAGAGCGAGGTGACGCCGTTCTACCCGCGCTCGCCATACGGGGTGGCCAAGGCCTACGGCCACTTCATCACCGTCAACTACCGCGAGTCCTACGACCTCCACGCGACCTCGGGGATCTTGTTCAACCACGAGGGACCCCGCCGCGGCCTTGAGTTCGTCACGCGCAAGATCACCTGGCACGCGGCGGCGATCAAGTACGGCCTGGCCAAGGAGCTGCGGCTGGGCAACCTCGACGCCGAACGCGACTGGGGCTATGCCAAGGACTATGTCGAAGCGATGTGGCTGATGCTGCAGCGCGACAGCGCCGAGGACTACGTGATCGCCACCGGCGAGGCTCACTCGGTGCGGGAGTGCTGCCAGATCGCCTTCGAAGAGGCCGGGCTAGGGGACTACGAGCGCTTCGTGATCATCGACCCAGCGTTCGTGCGGCCGGCCGAGGTCGATCACCTGATCGGCAATTCGGCCAAGGCCAAGCGCGACCTCGGCTGGGAGCCCAAGACCTCCTTCGAGGAGCTCATACGCCTGATGACCCGCGCGGACCTGCAGGCGCTGTCGCCCAGCTGAGCGGGTTTCCGCTCCCCCCGTTCGACGTCGCCTCGATGCTCGCGGGATCCAGGCCGAAGGGGTCCTCGCCCGGCACGGGGCTGTGAGTGAGCTCAGCGCCAGCGCGCGAGCAGGTCTGCGTCGGGCACCTCGCGGACGACGCGCGCGGGCACGCCCATGACGACCGCGCGCGCGGGCACGTCGTTTGTAACGACCGCGCCCGCCGCCACGAACGCCTCCTCGCCGATCTCGATGCCAGGGGTGAGCACGGCGCCGCCCCCGATGCGGCATGCCCGGCGCAGCGTCGCACCGCGAAGCTGCGCCCCGGGCGCGTGGCGCGCCATCGTGTGATCGTTGGTGGTCGTGACCCCGGGTCCGAGGAACGCGTCGTCCTCGATGAGCGTGAATGCCGTCAGGTAGACGTTCGTCTGCACGCGCACGCGCGCGCCGACGACGACGTCGTTGTCGACGACGCTGCCGCGACCGATCACCGACCCCGCGCCGATCGAGGCGCGCTCGCGGACGAATGACTGATCTCCGAGGATGACCTCAGTGCCGACGTTCGCACCCGCGCAAACGACTGCGGCGGCGCAGACCGTCACTCGCTCGCCCAGCTCCAGGCGGCCGGCGTCGCCCCGCGCCGAGGAGCTGCTGGCGAGGCGCGGGCGCTTTGCGAGCACGGCGTTGTCGTCGATCACGCAGCCGTCGCCCACGGTCGTGCCCGCGTGAATCACGACGTTTGCTCCGAACTGCACGCCGGAGCCGATCAGCACGTCCTCGCCAAGCAGCAGGCCGGGCGCGCGCGGATCGGCCCTCAGCGTCGAAGGCGAAGCTCCGCTCGCCTCGCTCGGCGCCATGCTCACAGGCGAACGACGTCTGCGACGCCCGAGGAGCGCGTGACCCCGCGCAGATCGACGACCAGACGGGCGCGCTTGGCGATCAGGTCATGGTCGACGTTGGGGTGCGCGGTCACGATCAGCACGAGGTCCGACCCGCGGGTTAGCTGCTCCAGCGATTCGCAAGAGAGCGCGGGCTCGCTCAGCGCCGGCACGTGCGGATCGTGGTAGGAGACCTCGGCTCCCATCTCGCTCAGCAGCGAGATGATCTTCAGAGCTGGGGACTCGCGGACGTCGCCGACGCCGGGCTTGTAGCTCACGCCGACGACCCCGACGCGCGCGCCTTTGACGGACAGCCCGGCGGCATTGAGCGCGCGCTGAACCTTCGTCACGCAGTGATAGGGCATCTGCTGGTTGACCTTGCCGGCCAGCTCGATGAACTCGGTCGCCATGTCGAACTCCCGCGCTCGCCAGCTCAGGTAGAAGGGGTCCACGGGCAGGCAGTGCCCGCCCATCCCGGGACCGGGCTCGAAGCGCATGAAGCCGTATGGCTTGGTCGCAGCGGCGTCTACCACCTCCCAGATGTCGATGCCCATGCGATCGGTGAGCATCGCCAGTTCGTTGACGAGGGCGATGTTCACCGAGCGGAAGATGTTCTCCAGGAGCTTCGTCAGCTCAGCGGCCTCGGGGCTCGAGACCCGCACGACGTGGTCGCACACGAGCTCGTACACCGAGGCCGCGCGCTCGAGGCAGGCTTGCGTCAGGCCTCCGACGACCTTGGGCGTGCTGCGCAGCGTGAAGTCGGTGCGCCCTGGATCGACGCGCTCGGGCGAGAAGGCGAGGTTGAAGTCGCGTCCCGCGGCCAGACCGGACTCCTCGAGCAGCGGAGCGACGCGCCCGCGGGTCGTGCCCGGGTATGTCGTGGACTCGAGCACGACCAGCTGGTCGGTCTGGAGCACCTCGGCGAGGGCCCGCACGGAGTCCAGCAGCGGGCCCAGGTCGGGCTCGCGGTTGGGCGTCAGCGGGGTCGGGACGCACACCAGCACGGCTTCGGCCTTGGCCAGACGCGCGTAGCGGGTGCTGGCGTGGATGCGCGAGGAGACTTCGCGCAACAGCTCGGAGGAGACGTCCTCGATGTAGGAGTCGCCGGCCGCGATCGCCTCTGTCTTGCGCGCGTCCACGTCGACGGCGACCACGTCGCAGCCGGCCTGCGCAAAGGCCACAGCGAGCGGGAGGCCGACATAGCCGAGCCCGATGATTCCGACCGTGTTCGCCAACGCCGCCAGTGTACGGCCTGTCCTGGACCGTCCTCCTCAGGAGCGGACGTGCGCCGCGTGCAGCGCGCGCAGGTCGGCGTCCACCATTCGCTCGACGAGCGCCTGGAACGACACCTGCGGCTCCCAGCCGAGCCTGTCTCTCGCCTTGCTGGGGTCGCCCACGCTCGGCGTGCGCTCCGGCGGACGCACGAGCGAGGGATCGACGCGCAGGAAGCGCTCGGCGTCCAGATCCAGGCATGCGAACGCCGCCGCCGCGAACTCCCCCACGGTACGTCCCACGCCGCTCGCCAGAACGTAATCGTCCGGGTCGTCCTGCTGGAGCATCGACCACTCGCCGCGCACGACGTCGCCGGCGAACGACCAGTCGCGCACCGCCTCGAGCGAGCCCAGCGCGAGCTCGCTCTGCAGGCCGAGTGAGATCGCGGCCGCGCCGCGCGTGATCCTGCGCGTGACGAACCGCTCGGGACGCCGCTCGGACTCGTGGTTGAAGGTGATCGCCGAGCTCACATGCAGGCCCGAGCGGGCGCGCATGGCGCCCGCGAGCTGATGTGCGGCGAGCTTGGCGATCGCGTACGGCGTCGTCGGGCGGGCAGGTGTCCGCTCGTTCTGCGGGCTCTCCAGCGTCTCGCCATAGATCGAGCCCGAAGCAGCGATCAGCACGCGTGCCTCGCGATCGCCGTCACGCACGGCTTCGAGGATCGCCGTGGCCGAGCCCACGATCGCGTCGATCGTCTCAGCCGGCCGCTGCCATGAGGCGGGAACGAACGATGGAGCGGCCAGGTGGTAGATCTCGTGCGGGCGAACCTGCTCTATGGCGGCTCGCAGCGTCGTCGGTTGCAGCAGCTCACCGCGCACGAGCTCCACCCGCTCGCGCAGGTGCTCGGCGCAGCCGAGCGGATCGCCGGCGCCGCGGCGCACCAGGCCGGTCACCTCGTATCCCCTCTCCAGCAGCAGCTCGGCCAGGAACGACCCGTCCTGACCGGTGAAGCCGGTGATGAGCGCCCTGGGCGCGTCGCCCCCCGCGCGGTCAGCGAGCACCGTGGCAGCTTACGTGGTGAGCCCGCGCGTGCCGTTGCGCCCGTACACCTCAGCCAGGCTCCTCGCGACGACGCCGGGAGCACATACGGAGCGGACCCGCTCACGGCCGCGCTCGCCCGCGGCTCGATCCCCCGCGCGCTGGGCGATCAGCGCGGCGAGCGCGCGGGCATCGCCCGCTGGGGCAAGACCAGCCTCCTCGACGAGCTCGGGCAGCGCACCCACGCGGCTGGCGGCGACGGGCACGCCGGCGGCCATCGCCTCGGCCAGCGCCAGCCCGAAGGTCTCGGGCGAGCGCGACGGCGCCAGCGCGAGCGCGGCGCCGGCGCGCAGGCGATCGAGCTCGGACGCGCCGACGCGGCCGACGAACCGCACGGCGCCGCCGCTTGCCTCGGCCCTCAGGCGCAACTCGTCCGACTGCGGTCCGTCGCCGGCGATGACCAGCTCGATGCCCGCCAGCGCGCAGGCGTCGATCGCCGTATCTACGCCCTTCTCCGGCGCCAGGCGTGAGACCACGAGCGCGTACGGCCTGGTCGTGGCCGGCGGACCGCCGGCCGCCCCGCGCCGCTCGCTCGGCGCAGCACCGGAGCCCCGAGGAGCAACGAGCTCGTGCCCTCCTCTCCCGTCGCCATCGAGGGCACGCACAGCTGGCGCAACCACGTGCACGCGCTCCCACGGCAGCGGCGCACCAAGCGCGCGCAGATGCTCGCGGGCGAAGGCGCTCGGCACGATCACCGCGTCGGCCTGCTCGAGAACGCGCCGCTGCCACAGGGCCAGGGAGGCGCCGTAGAGGACCGCCTCGGCCGAGCTGCCGCGGCAGTTCAAGCGGACTCCGGGAAGCGTGTTGCGTCCGTGGCAGCGCGTGCATTCGGCGCCGCGCGTGAAGCACACGCCGATAGCGCAAACGAGCCGGTACTGGTGGAGGTGAAGGATCGTCCGCGCTCCGGCGCCGCGGGCAGCAGCCAGCGCGCGCCAGCCGAAGGCGGGCTGCAGATTGTGCGCATGCACGATGCGTGCTCCCGCGCCGCGGACCGCGTGCTCGACCCGCTCGGGATTCAGCCCGCCGCGCAGCAGTCCCGCAGCCGCCTGCCGCCGGCTGAGGGCGGCCGAGGAGATCGCGAGCACGCGCGCGGGCTCGCCAAGACGCTCGCGGACGAGCCAGGCCAGGTCGTCGACTACTCGCTCCTCTCCGCCCGTGGTGCGGTAGCGGTTGTGAAGGAAGAGGACCATCGCGGTAGCGCCCGGTCCGCGCTCGGCAGCCCACGGCAGACGACAGCCGCAAACCTAGACTGTCCCGAACATGATCCCACCGAGCGCCTCGATCGTGATACCGACGCGCGATCGCCTGGCATATCTGGAGGTCGCGCTGGAGTCGATCGCCCCGCAGGCGGCGCAGGCGGCGGCCGAGATGCTCGTGGTCGACGATGCCGGGCCCTCGCTCGCCGCGCGCGAGCTCGCGGCTCGCTTCGGGGCGCGCTATGAGCCGCACGAGCGCCCGCGCGGGCTCAACGCGGCGCGCAACACGGGCCTGGCGTGCACTCGCGGGGAGATGATCGTGTTCGTCGATGACGACGTTCGGGTCGAGCCTGGCTGGCTCACGGCCCTCCTGCGCGCGGCGCGCGAGCATCCCGAGGTCGACGTGTTCACGGGCCCCATTCGGCCTCGCATGGAGGGGGCTCGGGTACGCGGCTGCGGGCGCGAGGGCGCGCTGATCACGGCCCTCGATCTCGGACCGCACGACACACCCGCCCGCTACGCGTGGGGCGCGAACATGGCGGTGCGCCGCGGCGCGTTCGACCGCGCGGGCGAATTCGACGTCTCGCTGGAGCACGGCGGCGATGAGCAGGAGTGGCAGGACCGGCTCGCGGCACTCGCGCCGGCGCCCGCCGCCACCCCGGTCCTGTACGTGGCTGCGGCTGCGCTCGAGCACCGCCGCAGCGGCAAGGACGCTCGACTGATCTCGCTGTCACGAACCGCACACGCGCGCGGGCGCGCCGCCCGCCGGCTGGATGCGCGTGCCGGGCGTGCGCCGAGCCTGTCAGCGGAGCTGATGACGCTGGCGCGCTGTGTGGGACACGTGGTTCGCCGTCGCTGTGCAGCCGGGCTCACGCTGGCTGCGCACAGCGCGGGCCGCGTGCGCCAGTGCTTGGCCGAACGCCGCGGCGCCGGCGCGAGCTCGCCCGGCCTGAGCACCCCCTCGGGGACGAGTGGGAGCGCGCAAGGCGCGCGCGCGGCACATGAGGCTGCCCCCGGCACGCCGGCGCAAGCTGACTTCCTGTCCGGCAGCAGCGGGACCGTGGGGGGGCTCGATGCCATGCGCCGCCGCGCCGGGGACGCTGCGATCGATGTGTGGGAGATCCTCACGGCCAAGCGCACGCGGCTGCGGAACGCGTCGCGTGCTGCCCAGATGCGACGCGTGCTCGCGATCGGGGTCGTGCGCCCCGAGCACCGTGCGCTCAGCGAGCGCGCCAGGTTGGAGCTCGAGCGCTCCCACCACGAGCTGGCGCTGCACACCCGCGAGCCCGAGGGCAGGGGCAAGTTCGAGACGCTCAACCTGCTGCTCGCAGACCATCCCCCCGAGGCATATGACTGGCTGGTGGTTCTCGACGACGATGTGCGCCTGCCCGGCGGCTTCCTCGATCGCTTCATCTTCCTGTGCGAGCGCTTCGCGCTGCAGCTCGCGCAGCCGGCGCACCGGCTGGACTCTCACGCGGCCTGGCCTCACACGCGGCGGCGGCGCGGAAGCGTCGCGCACGAGGTCGCCTTCGTCGAGATCGGCCCAGTGACGGCTTTCGCACGCGAGACCTTCACGACGCTCCTCCCCTTCCCGGGCCTGCGCATGGGTTGGGGATTGGACGCCCACTGGGCCGCGCTCGCGCGCGAGCGCGGCTGGCGCTGCGGAGTGATCGACGCCGTCGCCATCGCCCACCGCTCGGCGCCGGCTGCCGCGGCCTACTCGCGCGAGGCGGCGGTGGCAGAGGCGCGCGCGTTCCTCGCCGAGCGCCCCTACGTCAGGGCCGAGGAGGCAAGGCGCACACTCGCGACCCATCGCCACTGGTGAAGGTCCTCGTCGTCGCCGAGTTCTACCCGAGCCGGCGCGATCCCGTGCTCGGGGTCTGGGCTCATCGCCAGGCGCTCGCCGCGCGCGATGCAGGAGCGGAGGTGCGGGTGCTCGTCCTGCACAGGCTCATCCCTCCGCGCGCATCCCTCGCGGGTGGGCTGCGCGGAGCGCTGGACGCGATGATGGAGCGGCTGCGCGAGCCTCGGCACCAGCTTCGGGACGGGCTGCCGGTCACGTACGTGCCCTACGTCTCGCCCGCGCGGCGGCGCTCATACGCCAACTGGGGCGCCTGGGCGGCGGTACCGCTCGCGCTCGCGCTCAGGAGCATCGCGCGAGCGTTTCCGTACGAGCTGATCCACGCGCACAATGCCGTTCCGGCAGGCGACGCAGCGCGGCGCGCCAGCGCCGCAGGGCTGTGCAGGCGCGCGCCCCTGGTGGTCTCGGTGCACGGCGGAGACGTCTTCTACACGGCCGAACGGGTCCCCGCGGGCGCCCGTGCCGTTGCCCGCAGCCTCGGCGCTGCGCGCCTGGTGCTGGCCAACAGCGAGGGCGTCGCCGAGCTGTGCACCTCGCACGGCGCGCGTGAGTCGCGCGTGGTGCACCTCGGGGCGGATCTCCCCGCATCGCCGCGCAGCCCCGGCCGTGAGGTGCCGCCGGCGCTCGTCACGGTCGCGCACCTGGTCGCGCGCAAGCGCCACGCGGACGTGCTGCGCGCCCTCGCGGTGCTCGGGGATCGCTATCCGACAATGCGCTACGCCGTCATCGGTGAGGGCCCGGAGCGGGCTGAGCTCGAGCGGCTAGCTCTACGCCTGGGTGTCGCAGAGCGAGTCGACTTCCTTGGGCAGCTTGAGCCCGCCGCAGCGATCGAGCGCGCTCACCGCTGCACCCTGTTCGTGATGCCCTCGACCGAGGAGGCGTTCGGCGTCGCCTATGTAGAGGCGATGGCCGGCGGGGTGCCCGCGATCGGCTGTCGTGGCGAGCCAGGGCCCGAGGAGATAGCTGCGGCAGGCGGCGGCATGGTGCTCGTGCCGCCGGGCGACATCGAGCGCCTGACGCAGCGCATCGACGAGCTGCTGCGCGATGGGCAGCGCCTGCGCGAAGCGAGGGCGCACGCTCGTAAGACCGTGGCCACGCACTTCACGTGGGAGAGCTGCGGGCGCCAGACACTCGCCGCATACGAGCGCGCGCTGCGGTGAGGCCCCTGCTGTTCGTGACCGGGCACGCGCCCGCATATCGCGTGGGTGCGCTCACACGCCTGCACGAGCTCGAGGACATCGATGTCGCGCTCTTCGGCGGGCGGGCCAAACATGGCGGCGATGTGTTCGAAGGCGTGATGCCCTTTCCGCATCGTCACCTTCCTCCCCGCGAGCTCGCACTGCTCGCGGCGCGGGGTCGCTACCGCGCCGTGGTGTGCTCTACCGGCGGGCGTGCGGCGCTGATCGCGACGTGGGCCGGGGCGCGCGCGTCGCGCAAACCGCTGCTGCTGTGGGCCTCGCTGTGGGCGCATCCGCGCACGGCGGCGCACGCCCTCAGCTATCTGCCGCTGCGGCGGCTGTATCGCTCTGCCGACGCGGTCGTGACGTACGGGCCGCACGTGAGCGCATACGTTCGTCGCCGCGGGGCGCAAAACGTGCATATCGCCAGGCAATCGGTCGACAACGACTTCTGGCGCTCGAGCGGGGTGGCGCCGCCGAGCGAGCGCGGATGGCCGCTCGACACGGCCCTGAGGGTCCTGTACGTGGGCCGCCCAGCGCGCGAGAAGGGGCTGCAGGTGCTGCTCGAGGCGTGGCACGGCAGCGGCCTTCGCCCGCCGGAGGCCGCGCTCGTGCTCGTGGGCGTGGGCACGGAATCACTCGGCAGCCGCGCAGCGGAGGGGCTCGCGCAGGAGGAGGCCGGCGTCCGTCGCCTCGAGGCGCTGCCCGCGGTGCAGCTGCGCAGCATCTACGCGGCCGCGGATGTGCTTGTGCTGCCGTCGATCGCCACCCGCACCTTCCTCGAGCCGTGGGGGCTGGTCGTCAACGAGGCCATGAATCGCGGCCTCCCCGTGATCGCCAGCGACGCTGTCGGCGCCGCTGCCGGAGGCCTGGTGATAGACGGACGCAACGGGCTTGTCGTTCCCGCCGGCGACGCCGATGCGCTGGCGGCGGCGATCGCGCGGCTTGCCCGCGATGAATCGCTGCGCGCGCGCTTGGGCGCGGCCGCGGCAGCAGACGTGCGCGCTTACGACCACGATGCATGGGCGCGCGGCTTCAGCGAAGCCCTCGCGACGCTGGGGCTCTCCCGCGGGCGTTGCTAGCGTTCTAGCGCTCAGCGATGAGATCCGCCCGCCACCAGATCCGGCAGATCCGCGCAAGGCGAGCCTCTTGCTGGGGGCGTCTGGGGATCACGACCGCGCTCGCCCTGCTGGTGACGGCGGCTCCCGCTGGCGCCGACGTGGGCGCGACGATCATCAACCGCTGCACGCACGGCCAATCGCTCAGCGGCTTCAGCCAGCAGGCATACAGGCGCGCCCTGCAGGAGCTCCCGACGGACGTCGAAGAGTATTCCGACTGCGCCAGCATGATCCGCCGCGCGCAGCTCGCGGCCGCGGGCGGCGCGTCGTCTCGGAGCGGCTCAGCCGGCACCGGAGCGCCCGCGCCGACCCCGACTCCCCTCACCCCGGCCGAGCGCAACGCGATCTCACGCCTGCCGCGCACCGGCGCCTCGCCGTTGCGCGTAGGCAACGACGTCGTGCACCCAGGCGTGGTGCACGCCAACATCTCATCGGCATTCAGCTCGCTGCCCAGCCCGCTGCTTGCGATCCTCGCCCTGACCCTCGCGTGCGCGCTCGCGTTCGGCGGGCGGGCACTTCGCGACCGTGTCCGCGCCCGTCGCCCCAGCTGACCCGCCGATTGCGGTGCTCCCGCGCGCCGCCGGCCGCGTCGCCGGCCCGCGGATGCCCGCGGGCTCGGCCTCCGCCCCACCTCCCGCGCAGGGCGCGTCGGTCCTCTCCTCCTGGGCGCCTGCCCTCGTGGTTGCGGGGGGCCTGTGCCTGATCGTCTTCTTCGCCGGCGGCGGCCTGATGCTGGGCCGCATGACGGGGGTCGAGATGGCGCTCACGCTGGGGTCCGGCGCGGCCGTCGCGCTGCTTCTGTTGCGCAGCGCTCCGCGCTTGAGCGCCCGCTACGGGCTGACGACCTTCGCGCTGCTCGCGGCGCTCGCGGTCCTGACTGCGCTCTCGATCGTGTGGTCGGTGCAGCCGGACGACTCCTACCGGGACGCGGGCCGCATGCTCGCCTACACGGCGTTCTTCGGCGCCTCGGTGGCCCTTGCGCGCGCGCTGCCCGTGCGCTGGCCGGCCGTGCTCGGGGGAGCCGTCATCGCGGCGGTCGTGGTGTGCGGATACGCGCTGCTGACGAAGATCTTTCCCGATCAGCTCGACGCGAATGACGTCTACGCACGCCTGCGCGCGCCATACAGCTACTGGAATGCGATCGGCCTGACTGCAGCGATGGGCGCGATCGGCTGCATGTGGCTGGGCGCGCGGCGCAGCGGGCACGCGCTTCTCAGCGCGCTGGCCTATCCCGCGATGGGCCTGATGCTGTTGACGCTCATGCTCGCCTACTCGCGCGGCGCCCTGGTCGCACTCGCGCTGGGCGTGGCGCTGTGGCTGTCGATGGTGCCGCTGCGGCTGCGCGGCGCTGCGGTGCTGATCGCCGGCGCGGCCGGCGCGGGCGCTGTGGTCGCATGGGACTTCTCGACGCACGCACTGAGCAGTGACGGCGTGGCGCTCGGCGCGCGCACGGCCGCGGGGCACCGTCTCGGGGTGCTGGCGGCGGCGATGCTGATGCTGCTCTGCCTCACGGGCCTGGCGGTCGGATTCCTCACCGCCCGGCGCCCTCCCTCGCAGGCGGCGCGCAGGCGTGCCGGCGCGGTGCTGCTTGCGATGCTGGCTCTATCCGCGCTCGCCGTCGCCGGAGCGCTCGCGGCGAGCCATCGCGGGTTCACCGGGACGATTGGCCACGGGCTGCACACCCTGACCGACCCGCACGCACCCGTCCCCTCCAACACCCCCGGTCGCCTCACCGCCGTCGGCAGCGTGCGCGCGCGCTACTGGAACGAGGCGCTCAAGGTCTTCCAGGCCCACCCCTGGGTGGGCGCCGGCGCCGAAGGCTATGCGACGGCACGCCTGCGCTACCGCACCGAGACGCTCGACGTCCGGCACGCGCACGGGTTCATCGTGCAGACCATGGCCGACCTCGGGCTGATCGGCCTTGCGCTCGTGCTGACGCTGTTCGCGGCGTTCATGGCCGCGGCGTCGCGCTGCGCGATGCCCCTCGACGGACGCGGATCGCGGCTGCTCGCGCGAGGCGCTGCGCGGACGTCGCGGTGGTCGAGCCGGTGGCCCTACCTGGGCCAGCTCGGCGGCAGGCTGCCGGACCGGGGGCCGGAGCCCTACAGCGCCGAGCGGGTGGGGATGTTGACGCTGTTCTGCCTGGTCGTGGTGTTCGGCATCCACTCCTTCGCCGACTGGACCTGGTACGTGCCTGGCGACGCCTGCGTCGCGCTTCTGTGCGCGGGGTGGCTCGCCGGCCGCGGGCCGCTCACGCCGGCGCTGCCCGGCGCGCACCCCGGCGAGGCCCCAGGCGAGGAGGTCGCGCGCCGTCGCGGCCGGCGCACCCTCTGGGGCACAGGCGGCCCAGCTCCGCTCGGGTGGCAACGGTCCTCGAGCGCGGCCGCCGTCGCGAGGCTGCGCGGGCTCGCCTTCGGGAGGGCGGATGCCCGCGCGCGGCTGCGCGCGACGAGCAGCGCCCTCGCGGGCGCGTGGCGCGAGAGCCTTCAGGCGCGTCCGCGAGCACTGTCGCTCGCCGGCGTCGCGCTCGCGGCTGCCCTGCTGGCTGCGTGGGCGGAGTGGCAGCCGCAGCGCTCCGAGGACGCTCGCCAGAGCGCGCTGGCGCTGCTGGCGCACGATCCGCGCGCTGCGCTCGCGCGAGCGCAGAGCGCCGTGGATCGCGATCCGCTGTCGGCCCAGGCGCTGTTCGCGGTCGCGCGGGCACAGCAGCTCTCGGGTCGCCAGGGCCTCGCCACCAAGACGCTCCAGCGGGCGGTGCGCCTGCAGCCGTCGAACCCCGAGACCTGGCTGGCGCTCGGCGAAGACGAGCTAGCGCTCACCCTCGCGGGGGCAGGCAGCCCGCGATCGGCCCTGGGTGCGCTCTCGGCTGCGATCTACCTGAACCCCGAGTCGATCGCACCCGAGCTGATCGCGCGCGGAGACCCAGAAGCGATCGCGATCCAGAACGACTACGTGCGGGCGCTGCGGGCCTCGGCTAGCGCTCCCGTGAAGCCGCGCGGCGCCCTTGGGGCGCCCAAGCGCGCGGCCCGCCCGCCTGTGCCCGCTCGGGTGTGCCCCAGAGGGTGCGCCGGCCGCAGGCGTGCCGCAGCCCGCGCGGGCGCAACCCCACGCCCCACTCCCAGGAGCCCTGCCGGCCGCACCGGCAGGGCGACGCGATCCTCATCGACCACCAAGAGGTAGCCGCGCGCTCAGAAGCGCGAGCGCCGCGCCGAGGCGAGCAGCAGCCTGCCTGTGCCCCTGAGGGTGCGCGTGCCGGGGATCGCGCCGCCCGCTTCTCGCACGTCGATCGACTCGAAGCGGAAGTCGCGCAGCATGCATGTGAGAGAGCGGCGGGTGTAGAAGCGCAGATGGTCCGAGCGCGGATCGAAGTGGGCGTCGAAGCGCGCCGGGCGCAGGGCGAAGCTGAGGAGCAGCGCGCGCCCGTGCGCGGGCGTGCTCAGCAGCAGGGCGCCGCCCGCACGCAGCACGCGGCGCACCTCCGAGAGCCAGCCGGCGGTATCGGCGACGTGCTCGATGGTCTCGCCGGCCCACACCACATCGACGCTCGCATCGTCGATCGGCCAGGCCCCCTCGGGGGGCGCGAGGCGAAGGTCGAGCTCAGGACGCAGCGCGCGCGCTCGGCGCAGCGGCTCCTCGGCCACGTCGAGCCCGGTGACGGCGAAGCCCGCGTCGGCGAGCGCTGCCGTGAGCTGTCCTTCGCCACAGCCGACGTCGAGCACGCGCGTCGGTCCCGGCTCCGCGGCCGGCACCTGCGCGGCGCGATCGAGCAGGAAGCGCTTGCGCAGCTCGAGGTCCGGAGGATTCAAGCCCTCGGGGACCCTCTCCCAGATCCGCTCATGCCGGCTGCCGGCCCTGCTGGTCTCGCGCGAGCCCATCGCGAGCCCAAGGCTACGCGAGCGCCGCAGCCCGCTCATTCGAGCGCAACTTGGGGACCATCTCTGCACAAGACCCCGCAAAACGACTATTTTGCGGGAATGCGCGCGCGGGAGGACGGTGGGCGGTAGGTGAGGGTGGCCTTCGACAGCCGCCCGCTCCCCGACGCGCGGGGAGTTGGACGCTACGCACGGTGCCTGCTTGGAGCGTTGCGCGAGACAGCCGACGCCGGTGCGGAGATCCTCGAGACCCACAGGCCGGTGTCGGCAGACGTCTTTCACTCGCCGTGGATGGACGGCGCGATGCTCCACTGCCCATGCCCGATGGTCGTGACCGTGCACGACCTCGCGGCGCTGAAGAGGCGCAGCGAGCACCTGCGCGCCGGAGCGCGCATGCGCCTGCGCCAGCTCGCCGTCCAGCGCGCCGTTCGCGTGATCGTGCCGACCAAAGCGCTCGCGCGTGACGCCGTCGAGCGGCTGGGGCTCGCCGAGGAGGGCGTGGTCGTGATCCCCGAGGCGTCCGACCCGGTCATGTACCCGCGCTCGGCGCCTCTGGTCGCCGAGGCGCGAGCGCGCTACCGGCTACCCGAGCGCTACCTCCTGTGGGTCGGCAGCCTCGAGCACCCTGACCCCAGCAAGCACGTCGCCGAGCTCGCAGCGACGGCGCGCGAGATGGCGCTCGTGCTCGTCGGCCCGGCGCGCCCGTGGGCGTACGAGCTTCCCGGCGTGATCGTCACCGGGCACGTCCCCGACGAGCACCTGGCGGCGATCTACAGCGGCGCGCGCGCGCTGCTCATCCCCTCGGAGGACGGGGGCTTCGGGCTGACCGCGGTGGAGGCGCTGTCGTGCGGGACACCCGTCGTCGTCTGCGACGCACGCGCCCGCCGCGAGGTGCTCCAGGGCCGTGCGACGTTCGTCGCGGCAGGCGACTTGAATGCCCTGGTCGACGCCGCCCAGCGCGCGCAGCGTCCCGCCCCGGCGCCACCGCGCTGGACGTGGACGGACGCCGCACAGGCCACCTGGAACGTTTACGAGCAGGCGCTTGCTCAGCTTCAGGGCCCGCGTCCGCTCTTCCGCCGGCTGCGCCGCCCCGCCGCGCCGCCTCCGGGAACGGCCCTGGCGCGGCCTCAGTAGGCGCCGCGACGAGACAGTACGGCGGGAATCGTCTTCAGCAGGATCGTGAGATCCAGCGCCAGCGACCAGTGCTCGAGATAGATGAAGTCGAGATGCACGAGATCGTCGAAGTCGAGCTCAGAGCGGCCTGAGACCTGCCACAGGCCTGTGATCCCGGGCAGCACCAGATACCTCTTGCGGTGCCAGTCGGCGAGCATCTCGTAGTCGCGCTGGGGCAGCGGGCGGGGTCCGACGAGCGACATCTCCCCCCGCAGCACGTTGATCAGCTGCGGCAGCTCGTCGAGCGAGAAGCGGCGCAGCAGGCGCCCCACGTGCGTGAGCCGCGGGTCCTCGCGAATCTTAAAGAGCGCGCCGGTGGCCTCGTTGAGCTCTTCGAGCTCGACCTGGCGCTGCTCAGCGTCGGTGTGCATGGTGCGGAACTTCAGGCACTCGAACGGGCGCTGGCCGATGCCGCGGCGCAGCGAGCGGAATACGACGGGGCCACGCGAGGAGACGCGCACGGCGATCACGATCGCGAGCAGAAGCGGGCTCAGCAGCACCAGGAGGAGCGTCGCTCCGACGATGTCGAAGCTGCGCTTGAGCGCGAAGTCGACGCCCTCGAAAACGGGCGGACCGAGCTCGAACAGGGGCACCGAGTGGCCGGGCACGAACTCCGCACGGTGGATCAGGATCTCCATCGTCGACGGCGCCAAGCGCACGCGCACGCCGCGCTGGTGGCAACGGTCGACCAGCTCGACGGCCTCCACCTGCGGGAAGTCGGGCCCGGCGATGATGACCTCGTCGATCCGCTCGCGCGCGAGCACTCCGTCGAGGTCATCGAGCGAGCCCAGCGGGCGCACGCCGCTCGCTGGCCGCAGATCCGCGGAGAGATAGCCGACGACCTCGACGGGGGCGTGCGCGGCGTCGCCGAGCGCCCGCGCGAGATCGCCGATGTGCTTCGCGTCCCCGACGAGCACCGCGCGCCGGCGATAGCCGGCCGCGCGCAGCGCGGCGCCGGTCAGCCACTCGTACGCCGCGCGCATCGAGGAGACGTACAGCAGGGCGAAGGCCAGCGATCCGTAGAAGAGGTAGTAGCTGGAGAAGTGTTCGCCGGAGACGACCGCGAAGATCAGGGCGACGAACGCGACCTGAAACAGCGAGCCGACGATCCGCGAGAGGCCGGGGCGCTGCGCGCGCTCTGCATACAGGCCCGAGCGCGCGAACAGGAGCGCGGTCAGCAGGTAGGCAAACGCGAGGATGCGTTCGGTTTCATGCACGGCGGCGCTTACGTCGACGTGGTCGAGCACGATCGCCTTCAGCATCAACGCGGTGAAGATGGCAAGCGCGACGCCGACGAAGTCGAGGGCGAGCAGCGACACCACTCGCGCGAGGCGTCGGAGGGTGGCCACACGCAGAGCGAAGGAGAGCGCCGGGGGGCGCTTGCGGCGCATATCGTGCTCGGAATGCAACCTGCGCTCGATCGCCGCGGGCAGGGACGGGCGCAGCGCGGCCGAGCTCAGCGGAGCCGAGGTGACGCGGCCGAGGCGCTGCTGAGCGCGCGCGGGCGCCGATTGCGGGGAGGAGGCCTCACGAGCCGATGGGGCGGACGGAGCGGACGTTTGCGTCAGGCGCGGTCCCATCTCTGTGCTCACAACGTTTTAGCCTCTCAGATGTAGCGGTCGATTGACGTTTGGCCGGCGTCGCGGCGCCTCGCGGCGCTCGGGGCGCTCGGCGCTCGCGCGCGAGCTCAGCCCGAGCTGCGCCCCACCAGCAGTTCGATGCCGGACTCCTCGATCGTGCGCTGCAAGCCCTCGCGCAGCGGGACCTCGGGCGACCAGCCGAGCAGCTCGCGCGCGAGCGTGATGTCGGGCCGGCGCTGCTTGGGGTCGTCGACGGGGAGCGCCTCGTAGACGATCTCCGAGCTCGAGCCCGTCAGCTCTCTGACGACTTCTGCGAGTTCGAGCAGCGTGAACTCATCGGGGTTGCCGATGTTGACGGGGTCGTGGTAGCCGGACTCGGCCAGCGCGATGATGCCCCGGACCAAGTCGCTGACGTAGCAGAAGGAACGCGTCTGGCTGCCGTCGCCGAACACGGTCACGGGCCGGCTCGCCAGCGCCTGGCGCAGGAACGTCGGTATCGCGCGTCCATCGTGTGGACGCATGCGGCTCCCGTAGGTGTTCTTGGCAAGCACGCCCGTCCCCGCCCAGAAGTTTTCACGGCCAGGTACCGAGAAGTCGTACACGAGCGGCGTGGCCTCGATCTCTTCGATCCCCGTGACTGAAGCCCACACCAGATCGCCGCTGAGACGTGCGTTAAGCGCTTGCGTCACACCGGAATCCCATTCCAGCGGGCTCCACGGCCGGACACTGGACAGGGTCAACGTCCAGAACGGATAGCGTCGGTCGCCGGTCCTTTTCTTGATGCGCGACGAATAACGGCCGACCGACGGGAGGATGCCGAAGCGCGCGAGCGCGACGATGAGATCGTCCTTCAGCTCGTCGCTGGTCGTCGCGAACACGTGGTGGACGCCGTCTTGCAGGCGTCGTCCCGAGTGCACACCATCGCCCTCCCGGTAGCCCTCGATGAACCACTTCAACCGGCTCAGCGGCAGGCCGAGGATCCACCCGGGGATCCGCTTGCGGTTTGCTTCGAAACCCAGGTGACCCATGAGCGCCAGCAGCAGGTACGAGTGGACGTAGATCGCTGCGGCGCGAGCGTCACTCGCGGGCGCGTGCACCACGTGCAGCCCGAGCTGGTCCTCGATGATCTTCGCGGCGCGGCGAAGCACCGGCTCCTCACATGAGATCGTCAAGTAACCGCCCTTGCGCCCCGCGTACCTCGAGCCCTCGGCGACCCACAGGCCGAGCAGCCACAGCAACTCATCGGTTATCTCGATCCGGGCGGGGAGCGTGGAGGACTTGCCGGGACGACGCCTGCGCACGCGAGCGCCCTGCGGAAGATCGTCGAGGACGCGTCGCAGGATCGGCATCGGCGCCCGATTGGCGTGCCGCATCCTGATGAGCTTGGTCCAGGCGCCATTGCGCCAATTGGGCCCGTTGTTACGTCGCTGCGATACGAGAATGCCAAACAGCTCGCGACGCTTAGCCCACACGAGCTCGCCCAAGCCCTCTGCCTCGACCTCGAGGTTCCACTCATCCTCCTCGGCGTGGCGCCAGACGTCCAGCATCCTGATCGCGTAGCGGTCGCGCTCGGGCACCTCGATGCGTCTGGCGATCGCCACCCGGTCGCCGATCTCCAGCTGCTCCACCGGACACGGCCGCGGCTCGCCGCCCGCGCCCTCGACGAAGATCGAGTGGTCTCCGGTGACGCGAATCGAGCGCCCGTAGCGGGTCCGTACCTCAAAGCAGCGGGACGCGGTGGGATGCGCGATCAGATGCGTGGCGAGGGCAGCGACCATCCGGCCATCCCGCTCAAACGCGGGCACGCTGTAGCCGTGCAGCGGATACTCGAGCGCCGGCTCCAATACCGCGGCTGGGGGTGCGCCGGCCGGCGCCGGCGCGCGCCGCGGAGCGTAGCCGGCGGCGAACGCGTATGGCAACAGGCGCGCCGCGGCCTGCTCGGCCGTCTCCCGGCGCAGCTCGGTTCCGTCGTCGTAGAGGAGCTGCTCGTCGGCGAGCACCGAGTTGAAGATGCGCACGATCGCCGTGTCCACCCCCTGCTGTCGGTGGTAGGCCATGGTCAGCGCCTCGGCGTAGCGCTTGGCCTCGTCGTAGACGCCGCGCGGCCCGATCGGGTTCACGTGCCCCCAGTAGCTCTCCGACTGCGGGTGCTCCTTGGGATCGCCGTACACCTCGCTGGTGGATGCAAGCAGGAAGCGGGCGCGCTTGGCCTTGGCGAGCCCGAGTGTGTGGTGGGTCCCGTAGGAGCCGACCTTCAGCGTGTGCAGGGGAAGCCGCAGGTAGTCGATCGGCGACGCCGGCGAGGCGAGGTGGTAGACGAAGTCCACCGGCTCGTCGACGACGTAGGGATCGATGATGTCCAGGCCGAGGTGAACGAAGACGTCGCGGTCGCGGATGTGCGCGATGTTCGCGAGCGAGCCCGTCTCCAGGTTGTCCACGCAGATGACCCTGTTTCCGCGCGCGAGCAGCTCGTCGCATAGGTGCGAGCCGAGAAAGCCCGCGCCTCCCGTGACCAGGCAGGTTGCCACGCTGGCAGGATACCCCAGGCCGCCAGCCAGTCCCGGCTGTGCAAGCGGCCTGGCCAGGTCCATATCATCAGGGCTGATGGCTCGCGCGGGCACAGCCCCTCAAGACTCCTCTCGGCTGACCGTGGCGCCGATTGTCGGGCCCGACGACCCGCGTCGCTTCACCGACTCGGGGATCGAGATCGCTGAGCTTTACACCGATGCCGACGTGCCGGCGCAGCTCGACCTCGGCGAGCCGGGAGAGTTCCCGTACACCCGCGGCATCCATGCCGGGATGTACCGCAGGCAGACATGGACGATGCGCCAGTACGCGGGCTACGCCTCCGCGAAGGAGTCCAACGAGCGCTACCGCTACCTGCTCTCCAAGGGCACCACCGGGCTTTCGATGGCGTTCGACCTCCCCACCCAGCTGGGGCTCGACTCCGACAACGCGCGCTCGCTTGGCGAGGTCGGGCGCACGGGCGTGGCAATCGACACGATCGAGGATATGCGCACGGCCTTCGATGGGATCCCCTTGGACCAGGTCTCCACCTCGATGACGATCAACGCTCCGGCCGCGTGCCTGCTGTTGCTCTACGAGCTGGTCGGCGAGGAGCAGGGCGTACCCAGCGAGAAGCTGCGCGGCACGACCCAGAACGATGTCCTCAAGGAGTACATCGCGCGCGGCAACTACATCTATCCCCCGGGCCCCACGATGCGCCTCACGACCGACCTGTTCGAGTACTGCCACGAGCGAGTGCCGCAGTGGAACACGATCTCGATCTCCGGCTATCACTTCCGCGAGAAGGGCTGCTCGGCCGTGCAGGAGGTCGCCTTCACGCTCTCCTCGGGCATCGCCTACGTGCAGGCGGCGATCGACAAGGGCCTGTCGGTCGACGAGTTCGCGCCGCGACTGGCGTTCTTCTTCAACGGCCACAACAATGTCTTCCAGGAGGTCGCCAAGTTCCGCGCCGCGCGGCGCATGTGGGCGCACATCATGCGCGAGCGCTTCGGCGCCACCGACCCCAGGGCGAGCAAGCTGCGCTTCCACACGCAGACCGGTGGCGTGACGCTCACGGCACAACAACCGGAGAACAACATCGTGCGCGTCGCGCTGCAGGGCTTCGCTGCGGTGTGCGGCGGCACGCAGTCTCTGCACACCAACGGCTTCGATGAGGCGCTCGCGCTGCCCACCGAGCGTGCGGCCAAAATCGCCGTCCGCACGCAGCAGATCCTCGCCCACGAGTCCGGTGCCGCGGACACCGTGGATCCGTTTGCGGGCTCTTACTTCGTCGAGTCGCTCACCGACGAGATCGAAGCGCGCGCCAGAGAGCTGATCGAGAAGATCGACGAACTCGGGGGCTCGGTCAACGCGATCGCGTTCATCACCGGCGAGATCGACGAGTCCGCCTGGGGCTATCAGGAGCGCTACCGCATCGGCCAGGACATCGTCGTCGGCGTCAACGCCTATCAGGAGGACGACATCGAGGTCCCGGAACTGCTGCGCGTCGACCCCGAGTCAGAGCGCCAGCAGGTCGAGCGGCTGCGCGAGTTCAAGGCGAATCGCGACAGCGGCCTCGTCGAGCGCCGGCTCGAGGAGCTGCGCGCGGCTGCGCGAGGCAGCCAGAACCTACTGCCGCCGATCCGCCAGGCGCTCAAGGACCGCTGCTCGCTCGGGGAGGTCTGCGGCGCGATGCAGGACGTCTTCGGCCGCTACGCGCCCAACTTCTAAGGCCGCGTTTTCCCAGCCGCGTCTACGCGGATTGGGCTCAGCTTCTCTGGCGAACCGGCCCCACGCTGCCCCGATTGAGGCGTCGCTCTGCCTCGGCGCGTGCCTGCAGCCGGTCGAACTGCGCTGCGGTCCACGTGACCGAGCGCACCCGCACACGTCCCCGGTAGCGCCGGACGGTCGCCAGGTGGCTTGCGCTGCGCAGAAATCCGAGCAGGTGTGCCTCGCTCTGCCAGACCGAGATCGAGCGGGTTCTCTTCTGAAGCG
The DNA here is from genome assembly GCA_005884115.1 of Actinomycetota bacterium. Classification (GTDB taxonomy): domain Bacteria; phylum Actinomycetota; class Thermoleophilia; order Solirubrobacterales; family Solirubrobacteraceae; genus Palsa-744. The sequence continues at coordinate 246,389 of VAXW01000005.1, read as the reverse complement.
GCTGCACCGCGAGGGACAGGGCCACGGCGCCATCGAGCGTCGGCCAGCTACGGCGCAGGCGCATCGCGGCGAGGGCCGCACCGGGCAGGTCGCGGTAGCGAGCAACGCCGGCCTCGGTCGCGGCGATGAGGACTTGCCCGCTGCCTGGGACGGCGGCTCCGCGCTTCCAGCGAACGTTCAGCATCCGACGGGCCGATCTCGCTTCGTCAGTTCTGACAAGCGCGGGCTGAGCGCACGCCTGCGCCCGCGCTCGCGGCCGCATTCGCGGCCGATTGCGCGGCTGATCGCCCTCGTCGTACGTCGCATGGCGGGTAGCTGACCGCTCATCGGCAGCCAGTAGCCGTTGAAGTACAGACGCGGCGCCGCGGGGTGAGTGCGGCCGCCGCGCGGGATCGGGCGCCCCCTTGGGCCGAGCACGCCGAGATGGCCCACGAGCTGCTCGAGGTCATGCCGGTATCCGGTGGCCGCCACCAGCACGTCCGGCCGCTCGCGGCGCCCGCCGGCGAAGATGACCTCGGCGCCCTCGAGGGCGACCACGGCCGGCAGGAGCTCTAGCCCTCCGTCCTTCAGGGCCTTGACAAAGCCACTATCGAGGACCGCGCCGAGTCCCTTCACGCGCAGCTCCGTCGCGATCCCGTGGGGGGCGCGTGGCAGCCCATAGCGGGTCAGGTCGCCGAATAGGAGACGCTGCAGGAGGAACCCCGCGCGGTCGACCACCGGCACTGGTTGCAATTCGCTCAGGCGCGCCAGCGCCGTCACCGGAATGCCGAAGATGTTTCGCCTCAGCAGGTTTGGGGGAGTGCGCATCGCGACCTGCACCCGCGCGCCCGAGCGAACCAACTCGGCGGCGATCTCGGACCCGGAGTTGCCCGTGCCCACGACGAGCACGCGCCTGCCGCGGAAGGGCTCGGCGTTGCGATACTCGGCGGCGTGAAGGAGCTCGCCGCTGAAGCTCTCGCGGCCGGGCCACGCCGGAATCACGGGCGTGTGGTCATATCCGGCGGCCACGACCACAAAGCTCGCGTACAGGTCGCCGCCCGACGCGTGCAGTCGGTAGCCGCTCGCCTCGCGGTCGATCCGCTCGACTCGCACGCCCGAGCGCACCTGGACCCGCTCGCGCTCGACGTATCGCTCCAGATATGAGATGAGCTCATCACGCGCGGGCCACCGTCCAGCGGAACGAGGGATGGCCATCCCCGGCAGCCCCGACATCCAGCGAACGGTGTTCAGGCGAACGCCGTCGTAGCGCTGCCGCCAGCTTGAAGCGACCTCCCCGCGCTCGAGCACCACGGTCGCGATCTCGCGCCGGCCCAGGCTCGCGGCGACGCCAAGCCCGGCCGCACCCGCCCCAACGACCGCGACCTCTGTCCGGGCGGGAAGTCCCGCGGGACCGTTAGTGCTGCGCTGAGACACGGGACCACCTCCTGCCCTCGGTAAACCTACAACAACGTATGTACTAGATACAGTACTGTATGTAGTGTGTCAAGCACGTCGCCACAGATTCGCCCGGCCAAAGGGGAGGCGCGCCGCGACGGCCGCCACGCGGATCTACGCGGCACGGCTCGACAGCGGCTGCTCGACGCGGCGCTCGCAGAGCTCAGCGAGCGCGGTTATGCCGGCGCCTCGCTGCAGGCGATCGCCGAGAGGGCCGGACTCACCCGCGGCGCCATCTATTGGAATTTCCAGAGCAAGGAGGAGCTGTTCCTTGCGCTGCTGGAGGAGCGCGTGGATCGCCGAGCGCTCGAGTTGATCCGCGTCACCGAGACGGCCCCCGCGGACACGCCGACAGCCGGAGCCGTCAGCGAGGGGCTGGTTCGCCTGGTGCGTGAGCAGCGGGATCTCATCATGCTCCTGTTCGAGCACTGGGCGCTTGCCGTGCGTGATCCCAAGCTGCGCCCCGGCTTCGCGCGACGCCAGAGCGTGCTGCGCAAAGCGCTGGCCGGAGCCCTCGAGGCGCGCCACGCCACCGTCGGCGTCCCGCTGAGCTACCCGGCGGAGCGCCTTGCCATGGCGATCATCGCCCTCGCAAACGGCTTGGCGATGACTGCGCTCGCCGAGCCCGGCGCGGTCTCGGATCAGCTCCTGGGTGAGATCCTCGACCTCCTGTACGAGGGTCTGGATGCTCGCCACCGCAACCTCTAGGCTTGCGACTCATCCCCCCGCCCTCCGCCGCATCCGCCTATGAAATCGTGCTCGCGCTGCACGTGATCGCCGTGGTGGTGGCCTTCGGCGCGACGTTCGTCTATCCGCTCATGTTCGCGATTGGGGCGCGGCGCGACCCGCGCAGCCTGCCGGTGCTGCATCGCGTGGAGTACACGATCGAGCGCACGCTCACGAACTTCGGCCTGCTCGTCGTGCTCGGGGCGGGCATCTTCCTCGCCAGCGACGACCACCTCTGGAGCGAGTTCTTCGTGCAGTGGGGGCTCGGCGCGGTCGTCGTCATCGGCGGGCTGGTCGGCGCCGTGATGATCCCGACGGCCAAACGCGCCGAGCTGCTCGCAGCCCGCGACATCGAGGCGGCCGGCGGCGGCGAGATCGTGATGAGCCAGGAGTACCGCGCGCTCGTACGCAGGCTGGGGAGCGTGGGCTCGCTGCTGAGCGCGCTCGTCGTCGTCACGATCGCGATCATGGTCATAAAGCCATAGCTGGCGTGCGCGATCGCGCGATACCCTGAGCCGATGAGCGAGGGCTATCGCGTCGCCGTGGTGGGTGCCACCGGGCAGGTGGGCACCCTGATGCTTGCCCTCCTGCGCGAGCGATCGTTTCCGGCACGCGAGATAGTGCCGTTCGCGTCCGAGCGCTCCGCCGGACGCCGCCTGGAGGACCCGGCCGGATCGGGGAGCGCTCTTGAGGTGCGCGCCCTCAGCGAGGAGGCGATCCGCGACTTCGACCTCGCCCTGTTCTCCGCGGGCGGGGCCACCTCGGGCGAGTGGGCGCCGCGGTTCGTGGAGCGCGGGGCGGTCGTGATCGACAACTCCTCGCGCTGGCGCGGCAGAGATGAGGTGCCGCTGGTGGTGAGCGAGGTCAATGCCGACGCGCTCGCCTGGCACCAGGGGATCATCGCCAACCCGAACTGCTCGACGATGCAGATGGTCGTGGCGCTCAAGCCGCTGTACGACGAGGCGGGGATCGAGCGCCTGGTGATAAGCACCTACCAGGCGGTGTCCGGAACGGGCAGGCGCGCAGTCGATGAGCTGCTGGAGCAGTCCCATGCTCTCCTGCACGAGCGCAGCATCTCGCCGCCAGCCACCTATGCGCACCAGATCGCGTTCAACGCCCTGCCCCACGCGGGATCGTTTGCGCCCGGCGACGACCACACCGACGAGGAGCGCAAGCTGATCAACGAGACCAGGAAGATCTTGGGCGATCCCTCGATCCGGATCTCGGCGACGTGCGTTCGCGTGCCTGTGGTCAACGGGCACTCCGAGGCCGTGAACGTGCAGACACGCGCGCCGCTCTCGCCCGAGCGGGCGCGTGAGCTCCTGCGGGCGGCTCCGGGAGTGACGGTGATCGACGATCCGGGCGCTGCCAGGTATCCGATCGCGATCGATGCGGAGGGTAAGGACGACGTCTTCGTAGGGCGCATCCGCCGCGATCCCGGGCATGAGCGCGCGCTGGACATGTGGATCGTCTCGGACAACCTGCGCAAGGGAGCCGCCACGAACGCCATCCAGCTCGCCGAGGCGCTGCACGCCCGCGGTCTGCTCACGCCACGAGCGATGGCCGCCGGGAGCGCGCGCTCGCTCGCCTGACGCAGTCGGTCGCCGCAGCATCGAGCGGGAGGAGTAGCGCGACGACGCTCGAACTTGGGGGCATGGTCACCTCCGAGGTCCAGCGAACGCTCGTCAAGTCCCCACCTGAGCTCTGGGCTGAGCTCAGCGATCCCACGTCCCTCGCGCGCCATCTCGGCGAGCTCGGCGAGATCCGGATCACGCGCGTCGACCCCGAGGAGAGAGTCGAGTGGGAGACGGCGGGTGCGAGCGGCAGCGTCGCCATCAAGCCTTCTGGATGGGGTACGAGGGTGACCCTGACGGTCCTGCACGAGGAGCGCGCCGACGAGCACTCGGCCCCGTCAACGCCTGCGCCGGCCTCTGAGCCCTCACCCGGCGAGGCTGCGGGCGCGCCCGACCCGCCCCACGCCTCGGCCGAGGCCAGCGTGGCCCTCGACGCCTCCGCCGGGTCCGGCCCCGAGGCCGGCGCCGGGTCCGAGCCGGGCCCCGCGGACACGGCCCCGCCCGAGCCGGCCGCCGCTGACAACGTCGAGCCCGAGCCGGCCTCCGCGGACCTCGTCGCATCCGAGCCCGTCACTGCCCTCGCCCACTGGGCGGCGGCTGTCAACGCGGAGCGCAGCAGCGAGGACGAGGACAAGCATGACGCCGAGCACGAGCACCGCGCACAGCTTCAGCAGCAGCCAGCCCCCGCCGAAGGCGAGCGGCTCGCGGGCGGCACGGAGCCTGCGCCGGGGGCGCCCTTGGAGTCCCCCACAGCGCCCGCCAGCGCAGATGAGCGTGAGCTCGGCTCGCACGAGGCCGGAGCCGAGCGCGAGCTCTTGCGGCGGCGGCGCCTTTTCGCCTGGCTGTTCCGCCGTCGCCGCAGGCACGCAGAAGTCGCGACGAGCCTGCCCGCCGCGGCCGCGGCCGCGGCGCCCGACGAGCGTCCGGGAGCGGGCGCAGCCTCGGCGGCGCCTGTCGCCTCCACATCGGGGGAGCTCCCTGCGCTCGAGCACCTCGACGAGGCTCCGGGCTCGCAGGACGTAGCTGTGGAGCCGGCGCCCACGCACGCTGGAGGCGCCCGCACGACAGGTGCCGATGGCCTCGCATCCGCCGTCGAGGGAGAGGGTCATCACGCAGAGGCGCCGAACGCCGACGCGTTGGACGCGAACGCTGGCGCCGAGATGTCGAGCAGCGACGCCGGCGCGAACGCCAACGCGATCGCGAACGCCGAGTCCGCGACGTCACGTACCGGCGCGGACGCAAGCGCCGGCGCCGAGACGTCAAGTCCGAACGCCCCCGACGCCGAGGCCGAGACGGCAAACGCGGGCGCGCACGCAAGCGCCGGCGCCGAGACGTCAAGTGCGGACGCCCCCGGCGCAGAGACGTCGCCGGAAGAGCCTGAGGCGCTCGAGAGCAGCGCCGGCGACGGCGAGCACGCGGCGGAGCGCGGGGCAGAGGAGGTCACAGCGGTCCTCACGGCGGTGCTCGACAGGCTGGGCGCTGCCCACCACCGGCCCTTCTCGCGCGGCTGAACGAGGACATCGCGGCGGCGGGCGGGGGCGACGCCGCGGAAACCGCAGCGCAGGCGCGCGGATAACATCCGCCTCCGATGTCAGCCAGCTCTCACGACCGCCAGGCTGATGCTGCGCTGCTGGCGAGCTCCCGCAGCGGGCACCGGCGGTCTCCGCGGCAGAAGGCGCCTGAGACCTACGAGGAGAAGCTGGCGCAGCTGGAGGAGCTGCGCCAGGCGGCGCTGCACTCGGCGCCCGAGGCCGAGGAGAAGCAGCACGCGCGCGGCAAGTACACCGCGCGCGAGCGCATGGAGAAGCTGCTGGATCCAGGCTCGTTCCAGGAGCTCGACACGTTCGTGCGCCACCGCACCTACGACTTCGACATGCAGAAAAACCGGCCCTGGGGTGACGCGGTCGTGACCGGCCACGGCACCATCGACGGCCGGCGCGTGTGCGTCTTCAGCCAGGACTTCACCGTCTTCGGCGGCTCGCTCGGCGAGGTCATGGGCGAGAAGATGTGCAAGCTGATGGACCTGGCCGCCAAGATCGGCTGCCCGGTCATCGGCATCAACGACTCGGGCGGGGCGCGCATCCAGGAGGGTGTGGTGTCGCTGGGCGCCTACGGCGACGTGTTCGTGCGCAACGTCAAGTGCTCGGGCGTGATCCCGCAGATCAGCTTGATCATGGGCCCGTGCGCCGGCGGCGCGGTGTACTCGCCGGCGATCACCGACTTCGTCTTCATGGTCAAGGAGACCTCGCACATGTTCATCACGGGTCCCGACGTGATCAAGACGGTCACCGGCGAGGAGGTGGGCTTCGAGGAGCTCGGTGGCGCGATGTCGCACAACACAAAGTCGGGCGTCGCGCACTTCGCCTCCGACGACGAGGACGGCTGCCTGGAGGACTGCCGCTACCTGATCAGCTTCCTGCCCCAGAACAACCTGCAGACGGCGCCGCGCGTGCAGCCGAGCGACGACCCGCAGCGAATGGACCCCGAGTTGGATCAGGTGGTCCCGGACAACCCGAACAAACCGTATGACATGCGCGACGCCGTGCGCCTGATCGTCGACGACGGCGACTTCTTCGAGGTGCACGAGCACTTCGCCCGGAACATCATCTGCGGCTTTGCGCGCCTCGACGGCTACTCGCTGGGCGTCGTCGGCAACCAGCCCAACCAGCTGGCCGGCGTGCTCGACATCGACGCCTCCGCGAAGGCGGCGCGATTCGTGCGCACGTGCGACGCCTTCAACATCCCGCTCCTGACGTTCGTGGACGTGCCAGGCTTTCTGCCCGGCACGAGCCAGGAGTGGGGCGGGATCATTCGCCACGGCGCAAAGCTGCTGTACGCCTTCACCGAGGCCACCGTGCCGAAGATCACGGTGATCACGCGCAAGGCATACGGCGGCGCATACGACGTGATGGCCTCAAAGCACATGCTCGCGGACTTCAACTTCGCCTGGCCGACCGCAGAGGTGGCGGTGATGGGACCGGAGGGCGCGGTGAACATCATCTACCGCCGCGACATCGCCGGCAGCCCGACCCCGGAGGAGCGGCGCGGCAAGCTGATGCAGGACTACAAGGCGCGCTTCGCCAACCCCTACACCGCCGCCGAGCGCGGGTACATCGACGACGTGATCGTCCCGCACGAGACGCGCCCCAAGCTGATCGTCGCCCTGCAGACGCTGCAGAGCAAGCGCGAGTCAGGCCCCAAGCGAAAGCACGGCAACATCCCGCTGTAGCGGAGGTCTGACCCCAGCGCGGCGGGGCTAACGCTTGCGCGCGGCGCGTTCACCGAGCCACAGCCACCACGGATAGGTCGCGAACAGCAGCGCCGACGCCGCATGCACGCGCCAGCCTGCTCGGCGGTGGTCGATCTTGAAGACGCCCGAGTTGAGCATCCAGTCGCGGCCGTCCTGCGCGCGGCACGCCTCCCAGATCCCGCGCGTCCAGGGGCGGTTCAGGTAGAGCGAGATGCTCGTGACGAGGAAGGTGCCCGCCGTAGCGGAGTGCAGCGCGCGAGCGGCCGGGGTGCGCTCGGGCATCAGGTGCCCGTAGGCGCGGCCGGTCGCGTACAGCCATGGCGGATCGATCAGGAAGGACATGTGAGCTCCTGTGTTCGCGGTTTGCCATCAGCTTGGGCGGAGCCGTCGCGGCGGTCACGGGCGGGGCGCGACGCCCCGCCGGGAGGCTCTCGATCGAGCAGGTGGAAGGCGAGCCGGGTGGCGAGCGCCATGATCGTCAGCTGCGGGTTGACGCCGAGCGCGCTCGGCACGACGGAGCCATCGGCGATGTAGAGCCCCTCGACTCCGTGCACCGCGAGGTCGCCGTCGGTCACGCCGTGGGAAGCTCGTGCGTCGGCCCGCGCTGTGCCGAGCGGATGGAAGGCCATCAGTTTGAGGTCGTCCGCGCAGGCGCTCGCGGGCGTGACCCCCGCGGGCAGCGGCAGGTAGACCTCGCGCGCTCCCGCGGCCTGAAAGAGCTGGCGCAGCCGCTCCAGCCCAGCGCGGAACTTCGCGAGGTCCTCCCGTGAAAGGGAGTAGCGGATCACCGGCCGCGAGCCCAGCACGTGCAGGTGCCCGCGCGAGCTGTCTGAGACCATCAGGCCGAACTGCGCCAGGTGGCGGTAGCGCGACATGGCGCGCGCGTGCGCGGCACCTGTCAGCGGGAGCGCCATCGCCGCGTACGCGGGCGGCCCGGCGACGCCCTCGAACATCATGCCCTCGGAGGCGAACTCATCGACGTAGAAGCTCTGCGGCACGCCGCGCGCCATGTCGACGACCTCGTCCATCAACGCGAACGCCGCCGTCGCGGGGTGCAGCGAGAGGTTGCGCCCGCGCTGACCGGACGCGTCGCGTATGCGGCTGCGCTGCAGCAGCAAGGGCGTGTGGATCGTGCCGCAGGCGATCACCACGCGCGGCGCGCGCACCTCCAGGCGCCGCCCGCCGGGCAGGCGCCCCTCCACGGCATGCGCGCGACCGCGATCGACGCGGACCTTGCGCACATCAGCGCCCGTCAGCACCTGCGCGCCAGCGGCCTGCGCGCGGGGAACGTAGGTGATCCCCGTGTGCTGCTTGGCCGAGGTGGGGCAGCCGAAGACGCACACGCCCGAGCCGACGCAGCCGCGCGCGTTGCGCCGCAGGTAGCCATGCGACCAGCCCAGCCGCTCAGCCCCGCGGCGCGCGACGAGCGCGTTGGCGCCCGCGAGCTCGGGCGTGACCTCGGCCACCGACAGCGCCTTTTCGACGCGCTCGAAGCACGGCGCGAGCGTCGCCTCGTCGACGTCGAGCCCGAACTCGCCGGCCCACCGTTCGAGCACCGCGGGCGGCGTGCGAAAGCAGGTGCCCGAGTTCACGAGCGTCGTGCCGCCGAGGCCGCGCCCGAGCGGCAGCAGGATTGGCGGCGAGCCGAGCGTGGCAGTCTGGCCGCCGTCGCGGTATAGACGCCCCAGCATCTCAGGCGGCCGCGCGCTGAACTTGTCGATGTCGTGGCGCGGCCCCTGCTCGAGCAGGACCACCCGCGCGCCGCCCTCCGCGAGCTCGGCGGCTACGACGGCGCCGCCGGCGCCTGCGCCGACCACGCACACGTCCGCCTCGTGGACCACGCGCGAGGACTCTGCGGCGCTCACGGTCGCCCCTCCGAGCGTCGCAGCTCGCGCCCGGCGGCGACCACCTGCTCCGCGTTCCATCCGAGCGCGCGCCCGACTGCGGGATCGTCGTAGCGGCCGAGCGCGAGGGTCGAGAAGGCGGCCTGCTGTGCGAGCGGGAAGCGCGCTAGCAGCGCCATCCCCCGCGGACGGCTTGCGAGCGCGAGCAGCACCCTCAGCCCGAGCCTCTGTGGAAGCGGCGCCGCGGCGATGAAGCGCTCGAGCTCCGCGCTCATCCAAGCACGCTCCCGCCCTGGGCTTCGCTGAGCTGCGCGATCGCCGTCGCCGCGTCGTCGGCGTCGCGGGCCGCCACGGCATCGGCGGCGCGCACGTACAGCGGCGCCAGGCGCGCTCGCCCTGCGACGAGCGCCGTGAACGCGTCGGCGCGCGGCAGGTAGAGCTCGCGGACCGAGTTCATGATCAGCTGAAAGATCAGGTTGCCGGCCGCCTCGACGAGCGCCGCCATGAAGGCCCAGTCGGCCATCAGCGCCGCGCCGTCGTCGCCGGCGGCCGCGAAGGAGCCTGCGAGCTCGCGCAGGGACCGCGCCTGCTCCTCAGAGCGGCGCTCGGCTGCAAGACGCGCAGCCTCGACGAGCAGCAGACGGCGTGCCTCGAAGAGGTCGCGCGCGAACGAAGGGTCGAACCCGTCAGCGAGCACCAGCGCCTCCAAGCCGCCCGAGCGGCGCCAGTCGAGCACACGGGTGGCGTCTCCGTGCCTGACCTCTACCAGCCGCAGCTGCTGCAGGCGCTTGAGCGCCTCGCGGATCGACGCCATGTTGACGGCGAGCTCAGCGGCCAGCGCGCGCTGCGGCGGCAGCCGCTCACCCGGCCGGTAGCGGCCGGAGAGGATTGCCTCGCGCAGCAGCGCGAAGACCTGGTCGGGCACCGAGGTGCGCGAGAGCGGCGCATTCGGGATCGGCATCTGGGCCGGGCGAGTGTATCACTGTTCCGAACACACGCCCGCCAGCCCGTGGACGCGAGGCTAGAGACGCCCGCCCAAACGCCGCCGCCAGCCGCCGAGTCGTCACAATCCGCGTGTGCCGCAGCTCTCTCGGCCTCTGCCGCAGCTCTCGCGATCACGCCCTCGCCGGCCGCACGGCGCCCGATGACGCCTTCGTGCGCTACAGCTCACGCGATCAAGCCGACGCCGACCCCCGAGGAGGCGGCGGCGATCATGGCTGCGGTCGGCCGCTTCATCCGGGCGACCGCAGTGCTGGCGCCGGCGCCCGCGGACACGGCGAGCGAGGATCGCTGGCGCGAGGAGGCGCTGCTGGAAGGCGTGCAGCGTGACGATGCGCACACAGCGCTCCTGGACCCCTGGATAAATACCTGAAAGCCGCTAGGCTTTAGCGTCAATACGCTACGCTCGAAGTACGCGCACCGTCGAGAGCACTCCAGCCAGCCGCCGGAGCCAGGAGGTTTCAGCAGTGGAGCCCGTTTCCATCCCAACCCAGCGCGGGACGCTCGAGGACCCGGAGATACTGCAGAACGTACCCGGGCACGTGATCCCGATCCTGCAGCGCGAGTTCGACGACTTCAAGACCGAGGCCACAAAGTTCCTCTCAGGCGAGACGCCTGAGGATGAGTTCATCAAGTTCCGCCTGCGCCAGGGCGTCTACGGCCAGCGCCAGGCGGACGTGCAGATGATCCGCGTGAAGCTTCCCTTCGGGGGCATCACTCCCGAGCAGCTGGAGAAGTTTGCGGACGTGATCGAGAAGTACGTGCCGCTGCGCAAGGGTCACATCACCACGCGCCAGAACATCCAGATGCACCACGTGCCGCTGCTCGACGCCGAGAAAGCGATTCGCGAGCTGGGCGAGGCGGGGCTCTCAAGCCGCGAGGGCTGCGGCAACACGATTCGCAACGTGACCGGCGACCCGTGGGCGGGCGTGGCCAAGGACGAGCTCTTCGACCTGACCCCCTACGCCGGCGCTTACATCCGCTACTTCGTGCGCCACCCCACCACGCAGGGCATGCCGCGCAAGGTCAAGACGGCCTTCGACGCGAGCGCCGCCGGGCGCGCGATCTCGGAAATCCACGACATCGCCTACCGCGCGCGCGTGCGCGAGATCGAGGGTCGCGGCGAGGTGCGCGGCGCGCAGATGCTCGTCGGCGGAGGCACTTCGATCATGCCGCGCACCGCGCAGGTGCTGTACGACTTCGTCGAGCTCGACAACGGCGAGTACCTGAAGATCGCCGAGGCGGTGTTCCGCATCTTCGACCGCCAGGAGTGGCTGCGCGCGAACCGAGCGCGCGCGCGCATCAAGGTGTTCGTCGACAAGTACGGGATCGACGAGCTGCGCAGGCAGGTCGAGGAGGAGCTAGAGGGCGAGTGGGTCGCAGAACGCGACTTCTCGGTCGAGCATCGCCTGTTCTTGGACGACGAGCGCGAGTCGGCCCCCGCGCCGCCGCAGTCCTACGGCACGCCCAACGGCGAGCGCTCCCAGTTCGAGCGCTTCTGCGCCGCCAATGTCGCCGAGCAGAAGCAGGAGGGCTTCGTGACGGTCGAGGTCAAGGTCGTGCGCGGCGACCTCACGCCGGAGCAGTTGCGAGGCCTTGCAAGCATCGTGCGGACCTACTCAGGTGGGTACGCGCGCACGACCGTGCAGCAGAACCTGGTGCTGCGCTGGGTGCGCGAGGAGAGCGCATATGACGTGTGGCGCGCGCTCGACGAGCTCGGGCTCAGCGACACCGGTTCGCGCGAAGTGAACGACGTCGTCTCATGCCCCGGCACCGACTCGTGCAAGCTCGGGATCACGAGCTCGATGGGGCTCAACGAGGCGGTCCAGGAGCGCATCGAGGCGATGGAGATCTCAGATGAGCTGACGCGCCAGGTCCACATCAAGATGAGCGGCTGCCCCAACGGCTGCGCCCAGCACCACGTCGCCGACATCGGCTTCTACGGAGCGTCGATCAAAGTCGGCGAGCACACGATCCCCGCGTACATCCCCCACGTGGGCGGCTCCTACGAAGGCGGGCCGATCGCGTTCGGGGCGCGCCTGAAGCTGCGCCTGCCGGCCAAGCGCGTGCCGGAGGCAATCGAGCGCTGGCTGCGCCACTACGAGTCCGAGCGCGCTGACGGCGAGCGCTTTGGCGCGTTCGCCGAGCGCGTTGGCACGGGCGAGCTCGAGGGCGTGGTCAAGGATCTCTCGCTACCGGTCGATTTTGGACTGGAGACGATGAACGAATTCATAGACTGGAACCGCAGCGCGCCGTTCCAGGTCGAACGCGGTGAGGGGGAGTGCGCCGTCTAGGTCGCTTCGCACACGCCTGCGCAATCAGCACATGAACCCAACGCAAAGCGACATCCTCACTCCGACGCTCTCGCTTGACCCCGCGACGGGCCTGACCGAGACGCTGCGCATGGCGAGCGCCAGGCACGGCGAGCGCGCGGTGCTGCTGTGCTCGTTTCAGAAGGAGGAGTCGGTCATCCTGGATGAGCTGCTGCGCGTCAGCGAGGAGACAGGCGCCCAGGTGAGGGTCGTCACGATCGACACCGGCGTGCTGTTCGAGGAGACGATGAGCACCTGGAGGGCCTTCGAGGAGCGCTTCGGGGTGCGCATTGAGGTGCAGGACGCGACCAGCCCCAACGGCCCGTGGACGGGTCCTGACAACTGCTGCTCGGCAGCCAAGGTGGTGGCGCTGGAGCGCGCTCTGGAGGACGCCGAGGGATGGATCACGGGCATCCGCCGCGAGCAGGGGCCCACGCGCGCGACGGCCGAGCTGATCGAAGTCGACAACGGTCGCGGCATTTGGAAGTACAACCCGCTGGCCTACTGGACCAACGGGGACCTGTGGCGGCGCATAAACGAGCGCGACCTGCCCTATAACCCGCTTCACGACCGTGGCTATGACTCGATCGGCTGCGCGACCTGCACGCTGCCTGGCGCAGGGCGCGAGGGGCGCTGGGCGGGCACCGAGAAGACCGAGTGTGGCCTGCACGAGGCCCCCGTCGGCGGATGAGCACGGCGGTTCGCCCCCAGCTGACCCACCTGCGCGCGCTCGAGTCGGAGGCGATCCACGTGATGCGCGAGGTGGCCGCTGAATTCGAGCGCCCCGTGCTGCTGTTCAGCGGCGGCAAGGACTCGATCGTGCTGCTGCGGCTCGCCGAGAAGGCATTCCGCCCTGGGCGCTTCCCCTTTCCGATCATGCACGTGGACACCGGGCACAACTTCCCCGAGGTGATCGAGTTCCGCGACAAGCGCGTGGCTGAGCTCGGCGAGCGGCTGATCGTTGCCAGCGTGCAGGAGTCGATCGACAAGGGCCGTGTGGTCGAGGAGAAGGGCCCGCGCGCGTCGCGCAACCAGCTGCAGACCGTGACGCTGCTCGACGCGATCGCCGAGCATGGCTTCGACGCCGCGTTCGGCGGCGCGCGGCGCGACGAGGAGCGGGCGCGCGCCAAGGAGCGCGTGCTCTCCTTCCGCGACGACTTCGGCCAGTGGGACCCCAAGAGCCAGCGCCCGGAGCTGTGGAACCTCTACAACGGGCGCATCCACAAGGGCGAGCACGTGCGCGTGTTCCCGATCTCCAACTGGACCGAGCTCGACGTGTGGGAGTACATCGACGCCGAGCAGCTCGCTGTCCCTTCAATCTACTTCGCGCACGAGCGCAAGGTGTTCCGCCGCGACGGCATGCTCTACGCCTGGCACGAGGATGCCGAGCTTATGGACGGCGAGACGGTGTTCAGTGAGACCGTGCGCTACCGCACCGTCGGCGACATGAGCTGCACAGGCGGTGTTCGCTCTCAGGCGAGCACGCTCGAGGACGTGGTCGTGGAGATCGCCTCTACCCGCGTCACCGAGCGCGGTGAGACGCGTGCCGACGACAAAGTCTCCGAGGCCGCGATGGAGGATCGCAAGAAGGCGGGGTACTTCTAGGAGGCGCGCCCCCGCTCGCGCTCGGGGCGCGCTCGAGTTGGGCTCGCAGCCGCTCCCACAGCGACGCTCGCCGCCACAGGCGAGCGGTCGCTGCCATGGCGTGACTACGTCAGATAATCGTCCAACGCACGCTTAGCCGGCGTCCCCTCCTGGTATCACTGCGTGAAGCCGCAGGTAGCCCGCGGCTTTCTTGCAAATAGGTGAGGACCTCAAATGTCGCGCACCCGCACGACGGGGGTAAGAACGTGTGTCTTGCATGGTGGCGGCCGCGCTTGGCCGCTGCGCGGGCTGCTACGGCCGCAGGCGGACAACTCAACACGGAGGTAGTCATGTCAGCTCTGTTTGCGCGCACGGAAGCGTCGGGGGACGAGGCGGCCGGTGGTGCGGGCGGAGACGGCGAGTGGGGCGCGAGCGCCCTGCAGGGCACGGGCACCCACGAGGGCACGGGCACCCACGAGGGCACGGGCACCCACGAGGGCACGGGCACCCACGAGGGCACGGGCCGGATGGTCGCGCGCGCGGTCAGGCGTGCCCAGGAAGGTGACCGCGATGCGATCGGGTTTCTCTATGCGCGCTACGCCGACGACGTCTACGGCTACGTGCGCAGCATCGTGGGTGACCACCACGAAGCGGAGGACGTCACGCAGCACGTGTTCGCGAAGCTTGTGCGCGTGATCGGCTCATACGAGCAGCGCGAGGTGCCGTTCTTCGCATGGATGCTGCGGGTGGCGCGCAATGCGGCCGTCGATCACATCCGCCGGCGGCGCCTGGTCCCGGTGGAGGATATGCGCGGGAGCGACCCCGGCAGCGATGCGCGCTCCTCAGAGCGCGTGGCCGACCTCAAGGACGCGCTTGCCATGCTCCCGCAGGCCCAGCGCGAGGTGCTCGTGCTGCGGCACTTCGCCGGCCTGACGCCGACCGAGATCGCGACGCGCACGGGCAAGAGCGAGGGCTCGATCCATGGCTTGCACCACCGCGGGCGCAGGGCGCTGTGGGCCGAGCTGTCAAAGCGCGAAGCCGCGCCCGCGACGCAGGGCTCCTCGAGGACGAGAGCGACTGCGGGCGCGAGCGCCGCGTAGCGCTGACGCCGGTCCCGCGCGCGCGGCTGACCGTGCGAGCGCGCCCGCAGACCCCTGGCCCAGGTGGGGCAGCTTCAGGGGGGTGGTATGCGCCGCGCGATGCGACCGCTGTCGATGTCGGCCAAGTAGTAGAGCAACCCGAAGATCGCGAACTCCTCGACGGACACGCCGAGTTTCACCGACTCCTGCTCAATCGAGCGGTAGGCGAACTCGTCGAGGTTCAGCGTGACGCTCGCCTCGGGGTGCTCGACTACGCGCTTGGCCAAGCGCCTATCCATTACAAGCGGCTCCTGTAATAGCTGCACCCTGCTCAAACGCGCGGCGGGGGCTCGTACTTGTGCGCGTGATGCAAAGCAACGCTTGCATGAGCGTAGCTCACCGTGCGCGCTCAGTTCGCAGCAGGAGGCGCGGTTCGCCTCCGTGGCGGGCTCAGGCGCGCTCGACGAGCATGCGCATTAACTAAGCTAACCAGCCGAATGTTCGCGAAGGTGCTGGTCGCCAACCGCGGCGAGATCGCGGTGCGCATCATCCGCGCGCTCGATGAGCTGGGCGTGGAGAGCGTCGCCGTCTATTCCGAGCTCGACAGGGACTCGCCCCATGTCACACGCGCCGGCGAGGCTTACAACCTAGGCGAGGGGCCACCGGCGGACACCTACCTCAGCGTCGAGAAGATCCTCGATGTGGCCGCGCGCTCGAGCGCGGAGGCGATCCATCCGGGCTACGGCTTCCTGGCCGAGAACGCGCCGTTTGCGCGCGCCTGTGAGGACGCGGGCGTGGTCTTCGTGGGGCCGCCGGCAAGCGCGATCGAAGCGATGGGCTCCAAGACGCGGGCGCGCGAGCTCATGCAGCAGGCCGGGGTCCCGATCGTTCCAGGCACGATCGAGCCGGTGTCGAATGCTGCGGATGCGCTCGAGATCATCAAGGCCGAGATCGGGTTCCCCGTCGCTGTCAAGGCCGCTGGCGGAGGAGGCGGCAAGGGCTTCCGCGTGGCGCTCTCCGAGGCGGAGCTCGAGAGCGCATTCGAGGGCGCAAGCCGCGAGGGGGAAAAGTTCTTCTCCGATCCCTCTGTCTACCTCGAGCGCTACCTTCCCGACCCGCGCCACGTCGAGGTGCAGGTCCTCGCGGACAAGCACGGCAACGTGATCCACCTTGGCGAGCGTGACTGCTCGATCCAGCGACGCCATCAGAAGCTGATCGAGGAGTCACCTGCACCGGAGTGGATCGTTTCTCCCGAGCTGCGCGCGCGCATCGGCAAGATTGGCGTCGAGGCTGCCAAGGCGGTTGCGTATGTGGGCGCTGGGACGATCGAGGGACTGCTCACCCTGCAAGGCGACGGAAACGCAGGCGCGTCCTCGGACACGCCTGAGTACTTCTTTCTCGAGATGAACACCAGGGTTCAGGTCGAGCATTGCGTCACCGAGATGACGACCGGCGTGGACGTCGTCAAGGAGGGCATCCTCGCGGCCGCCGGCGAGGAGCTGTCTGTGCGCCAGGAGGACGTGGTCCTGCGCGGTCATGCGATCGAGTGCCGCATCAATGCGGAGGACGCCTCGAAGAACTTCGCCCCTGCGCCCGGGAAGATCGCCGCCTACTCCGAGCCGACGGGACCCGGGGTGCGCGTCGACTCGGGCGTGCAGGCAGGCAGCGAGGTATCGCCGATGTACGACCCAATGGTCGCCAAGCTGATCGTGTGGGACGCCGACCGCGCGCAGGCCACAACGCGCATGCTGCGAGCGTTAGACGAATTCCAGATCGACGGGCTGAAGACGCTGATCCCGTTCCACAAGGCGCTGCTCGCAACGGAGCAGTGGGCAAGGGGCGAGACGTGCCGCGACCTGCTCGGAGATCGGCAGTGGCTGAAGGCACTCGCCTTCCCCGCGCCGGCTGCCGAGCCAGGCGGCGATGACGGCGCCTCGGCGGCTGCTTCCGTAGAGCACACCTACACGGTCGAGATCTCCGGGAAGCGCTTCGAGGTGCGCGTGCTCGGCCCGGCGTTCGCGGCCAGCAGCGCTGCCGCTGTCAACGGCGCCGCGCCTGCGACTGCCCCGAAGCCGGTCCGTGCGGCGCGTCGTGCGCGAGATCAGTCCACCGGCGGCGGCCCGGACACGCTGGCCTCACCGCTGCAGGGCAACATGTGGAAGGTGCTGGTCAAAGAGGGAGATGCAGTGCAGGAGGGCCAGCTGCTGTGCATCATCGAGGCGATGAAGATGGAGAACGAGATCACGGCCCACAAGGCCGGCGTCATCACTGCATTGCCGATCGTCGAGGGGGCCGCGATCCAGGCCGGCGCCCCGATCGCGACGATCAGTAGCGCTGAGGCGACCAGCTCCGACTAACGCTCGTCGGGCTAGCGCGCGCTCCGCCGAGCTGCCGCGGGCGTCCGCGGCTGGTCCATATGTCCACTGCGCTTGATTCGGCACGAAGCGGCGAATAAGACCTCGCGTTGGTGAGGTGCCGTCCCCGGACGGTGCGAAAGAACACGGATGTCCGCGAAAGGATTCGTCTGCGTCGCATGGACCGCCCGCGTATGAGATTCGAGAGATCGCCGCTCGGCGTGGGCGTGGTGGGCTTGGGCTATTGGGGACCGAACCTCCTGCGCGGCCTGATGGAGCTGCCGGACGTCGAGGTGCGCTACATCTGCGACCTCGACCAAGAGCGACTGTCGACGCTTGGCCGACGCTGTCCAAGCGCCACCGCGACGGATCGCTACGAGGAGCTGCTTGGCGATCCGCAGCTCGCCGCGATCGTCATCGCGACTCCCGTCTTCACGCATTTCGAGCTCGCGGCGGCTTCGCTTCAGGCCGACAAGCACACCTTCGTCGAGAAGCCATTCGCGCCCTCGACCGCCCAGGCCAGCGAGCTGATCGGCCTCGCCGAGGCGCGCGACCTGCGCCTCATGTGCGGGCAGACCTTCCTCTACAGCCCTCCCGTGCGCGAGGTCAAGCGACTGATCGACACCGACGAGCTCGGCGACATCTTCTTCGTCTCGTCCTCGCGCGTGAACCTCGGCCTCCACCAGCGGGACGTCAGCGTGATCTGGGATCTCGGGCCCCACGACTTCTCGATCCTCCTTCACTGGCTCGAGGAGATGCCGGAGTCGATCACCGCCGTGGGGCGTGACTCGATCGTCCCCGGCATTCACGACGTCGCGTTCATGACGATGCAGTTCCCCTCTGGGATCCTCGCCAACGTCGAGCTGAGCTGGCTTGCGCCGAGCAAGCTGCGGCGCACGGCGATCGTTGGCAGTAACAAGATGGTCGTCTACGAGGATGGGACGGCGGAGCCGGTGCGCGTGTTCGACCGCGGCGTGGAGTACCGGGATCCCGAGACGTTTGGCGAGTACCAGCTCTCGTACAGGAGCGGGGACATCCGCTCGCCGATGATTCCCTCGACCGAGCCGCTCGTCACCGAGCTGGCCGAGTTCGTCCGCCTGATCCGCACGCGCGAGACCTCCGCCGATCTGGAGCTGGCACGACACGTGGTGATGCTGGTCGAGGCGGCCGAGTCCTCGCTAGCCGGTGGAGGCGTCCCCGTCGCCGTCGCGACGGGCGCATCCACACAGGCCCCGATTGCCGCCTAGCTGCATGAGCAGCGGGAACGCAGGCCAGGAGACTGACCGGTGAGCGCCAGGGCCGCGGTCGACGCGCCGCGCGCGGTTGGACTCGGCGAGCGCAGGCCGCGTGACCTCGGAGCTGAGGTATCGCGACGCGCGGACTCGCCAGGTGTTCCGTTTGTCGCGCTCGCGCGCCAGCATGCGGCCCTGCGCGATGAGCTGCGCGGGGCCTTCGAGCGCGTGCTCGAGACGGACGCGTTCATTCTGGGGCGCGAGGTCGAAGCGTTCGAGCACGAGTTCGCCGCCTACTGCGGCGTGGGCGAGTGCGTCGGCGTCGCATCCGGCACAGCCGCGCTCGCGCTGGTGTTGATGACGGCGAGGATCGGTCCTGGCGATGAGGTGATTGTGCCCGCGCACACGTTCATCGCCACGGCGCTCGGCGTTGTGCACGCCGGCGCGACACCTGTCTTCTGCGACGTGCAGCGCGACACCGGGCTGATCGATCCCGAGCGCGTAAAGGAGCTCGTGGGCCCGCGCACCGCGGCCATCATCCCCGTGCACCTCTACGGCCAGGCGGCTGCGATGGATCAGATCATGGCGATCGCGAGGCGCCATGGGCTGTTCGTGCTCGAGGACGCAGCACAGGCTCATGGGGCAAGCTTTGACGGCAGGCGTGCGGGCTCGCTCGGCGACGCCGCCGCCTTCTCCTTCTATCCGAGCAAGAACCTCGGCGCGCTCGGCGACGGCGGCGGAATCTGCACCAGCGACGCCGAGCTCGCAGCGCGCGCGAGGGCGCTGCGGGATCTCGGGCAGCGGCGCAAGGGAGCGCACGTGCTGGTCGGCTACAACGAGCGGCTGGATGGGCTGCAGGCGGCGCTGCTGCGCGTCAAGCTCGGCTACCTGGAGCGGTGGAACGCAGCCCGTCGTAGGCACGCCGAGCGGCTGCGCACGGGCCTCCCGCACGAGCTGACCCCGCTAGCCGAGCACCCCGACACGCCCTGCGTGTATCACCTGTTCCCGGTTCGCCATCCGGCACGCGACCGGCTGGTGGAGCTGCTACGAGCACATGGCATCGGGGTGGGCGTGCACTACTCGCCCGCCGCCCACCGCCACGAGGCATTCGACGCACTGCCGGCCTGCTCGCGCCCGGCTGAGCTGCCCGAGTCGGAGGCCTGGGCTCGCGAGGAGCTCTCGCTGCCGATGTTCGCCGAGCTAACCGACGCCGAGGTGCAGCGAGTGGGCGCAGCGTGCGCGGCCGCGTGCGGCGAGCTGGAGGGCGCTCATGCCTGAGACGGCCTCACTGCCAAAGCCCGCCGAGGCGCAATCGCACGACGCGGGAGCGCGCCAGCGCCGGGCCAACGCGCGGCCGGCAGCGCCCCGGCCGCTCGTCGCGCGCCGCTACGGCCGGCGGGACTGGTTCCTGCGGCGGCTGCTAGCGCTCAGCGACGCTCTGAGCCTGGAGGCGGCGATGGTGCTCGCGCTGGCACTGCTCGGCGGGCGAGCGGGCCACCCCTGGAGTGAACAAGCGTTGTGGGATACGGCCACCCTGCCCGTGTGGGTGGCGCTGTTCAAGATGTACGGGCTATACGAGCGGGACACGAAGCGGCTCAACCACAGCACGCTCGATGACCTCCCCGCGCTATTCCACGCGCTGCTGCTCGGCTGCCTGCTGACGTGGTCCTATTTCGTCCTGGTCGCGCCGGGGCGGATCGCTTCGAGCGCCGTTCTTGCGTTCGGGGGCCTGGCGTTGGCGTTCGTTCTGGCGGGCCGCATGCTGGCGCGCGCGAGCCTGCTGCGACTGATCTCGCCTGAACGCGTGCTGCTGATCGGCACGGGAGACACGAGCGGGCCCTTCATCGAGCTGATGCGTGCGCGAGCGCGCCGCTTCAGGCCGATCGGGGTGGTGACGACGGCCGAGAGCGCCGACGGCGCAACTGCGCTCAGACGCCTGGGTTCGCTTGAGGACATCGCCGACCTGCCAAGCCTGCTTGTGGAGCGGCGCGTGGGCCGCGTCGTGGTGGCGGACGTGGAGCTCGAGCGAGGCATGCTGCTCCAGCTTCTGCGCGACTGCAAGACGCTGGCCGTCAAGGTCAGCCTGCTGCCCGCCACGTTCAGCGCGCTGGGTCCCGCCGTCGAGGTGGACGACCTGCAGGGGGTGACGGTGCTGGGTGTGAACCCGCCGGTCCTCTCGCGCTCGTCGTGGCTTCTGAAGCGCGCGCTCGACCTCGTGGCGGCGGGCCTGTTGAGCCTGCTGACGCTCCCGCTGCTGGCGGTGCTCGCGGTCGCGATAAAGCTGGACTCGCCGGGCCCGGTCTTTTTCCGCCAGGAGCGCATCGGCCAGGGCGGCCGGCGCTTCCGCCTGTTGAAGCTGCGCACGATGGTCGCCAACGCCGAGTCGCAGCGCAACGCCCTGCTCGCGCACAGCAGGGACCCGGGCTGGCTGCACCTCGAGCACGACCCCCGCATCACCCGCGTAGGGCGCCTCTTGCGAATGGCGAGCCTCGACGAGCTCCCACAGCTTTGGAACGTGCTCCGCGGCGACATGAGCCTCGTCGGCCCACGACCGCTCGTGGCCGAGGAGGACAGCCGGGTGGCGGAGTGGGCGCGCGGCCGCCTCGACCTCACGCCCGGCATCACCGGGCTGTGGCAGGTGCTGGGGCGCACGAGCATCCCTTTCGAGGAGATGGTCAGGCTCGACTACCTCTACGTCACCAACTGGTCGCTGTGGGGTGACGTGCGGCTGATGATTCGGACGCTGCCGGTTGTGCTGCGGCGGAGTGGGGCGAATTAGGCGATGGCGAACGTCCTCGTAACCGGCGCTGCAGGCTTCATTGGGTCGCAGCTTGCGGAGCGGTGTCTTGAGCAGGGACACACCGTCCTCGGCATCGACTCGTTCACGCCGTATTACGATCCGATGCTCAAGCGCGCGAACGTGGCCCAGATTGGCGCTCACCCGTCGTGGACGTTCCTCGAAGGAGACCTCGTCGACCTGGACCTCGTCTCACTGCTCGACGGAATCGAGGTCGTGTTTCACCTTGCGGCCCAGCCAGGCGTCCGAGCGAGCTGGGGCCAGACGTTCGACGCCTACGTCGACAGCAACGTCACGGCGCTGCAGCGGTTGCTCGAGGCATCGGTCGCGGCGTCGCTCGAGCGATTCGTGTTTGCGTCCTCGTCGTCGGTCTACGGTGACGCCGAGTGCCTTCCGACAAGCGAGGATGCGCACCTGAGGCCCGTCTCGCCGTACGGCGCCACAAAGGTGCTCGGCGAGAATCTCTGCCGGCTCTACCACCTGAGTTACGGACTACCGACCGTCGCATTGCGGTACTTCACCGTTTACGGTCCACGCCAGCGCCCGGACATGGCATTCAACAGGCTCATCCGAGCGGCTTTGGAACACGAGGAGATCGTGATCTATGGGGATGGTGCGCAGACGCGCGACTTCACCTTTGTAAGCGACGCGGTCGACGGGACGATCGCGGCCGCCTGGAACGGAGTACCAGGCGCGGTTTACAACCTCGGCGGCGGATCGCGCACGTCGATGAACGAGGTGCTGGACATCATCGCCGAGCTCACCGGCGAGGAGCTCACTGTGCGCCGAACAGCCCGGCAAACCGGAGACGCACGCGACACCGCGGCCGACACCAGCGACGCACGCGCGCACTTGGGATTTGCGCCCTCGCGGTCTCTCCATGAAGGACTGGCTGAGCAAGTCCGATGGCATCGAAAAGCGCTGCGTTCGGTGCCGACTAGATCAAGGCAGGGGCGTCAGCTCGTTAGGGAGACGGCGTGACGCGCGTGCGCCCTAGCCGTGGTCGTCGGCTCGTCGACGTGATCGAGTGCGACCCTGGCGCCGATGTCCTGGTCGTCACCAACATGTGGCCCGACCAGGACCGGCCCGTGTACGGGATCTTCGTCAAGCGGCAGGTCGACTCACTGCGCCAGCGAGGCATCCGATGTGACGTCGTCTATATCCGTGGCTATGTGTCGGCGATTGCGTATCTCGCAGCAGCCGTTCGCTTCCTGGTAGCGACCGCCGCGTGGCGCGGTCGGTACCGGCTCGTCCACGTCCACGCAGGTGAGGCGGCGCTGGCCACCCGCTTCTTCCTCGGCCCGCCGATGCTCGCGTCCTACTGCGGGGATGACATATTGGGGAATCCGGGCGTCGATGGAAGGATCACCTGCACTAGCGCGCTCCGTGCGGCCGTAATCAGGCGTCACGCGTCGCTCTTCCGCGCGACGGTCACGAAGTCGTTGGAGATGCACGAACGCTTGCCAGCTCGCGCTCGGCGCAAGAACGCGGTCCTTCCCAACGGTGTAGATGAGTCCAAGTTTTTCCCACACGACCGTGCGGCGGCGCGCCGAAGCCTAGGGTGGGGTCCGACAGAACAGGTTGTCCTCTTCGCAGCCACGAAGCCCAACATACCGCGCAAGCGCCTATGGCTTGCCGAAGCGGCATGTAGAGCAGCCTCAGAGGAGATCGGCGCGGTCAGACTCCACATCACTGGACAAACACCACCCGATCAGATGCCCGTGCTCCTGAGCGCGGCCGACTGTCTACTTCACACCTCTTCTTTAGAGGGCTCGCCGAATGTGATCAAGGAGGCCCTCATGTGCAACCTCCCTGTGATAGCCACCCCGTCGGGCGACATACCAGAACTCCTCGATGGTGTCGTTCCCTCGTATCTCTGTCCGCCCGATGCTGACCAGCTGGGCGACGCGCTGAGTCGTCTCTTCCACAAGCCCCAGCGCTCAAACGGCCGCGAACGCATGCACATGGCACTCTCTGCATCTGAGGCAGCATCTCGCATGCTCCGCATATATGCGGATGCGTCGGACCATGTGAAGGAAGCCGGTGAACAGCCCCTTGACTTCCTCTCAAGCCTCTAGTCATCGACCCATCAGCGACTTCGACTCGCTCGGGTAGCCCGCACTTGCCTATCAGCGCCACTCACAATCACCTAAGCATCGTCGGCCCAAGATCTCAGTCGCTGCCGACCGAGCTTGGCTTGGTGTTCCCGTGATGCGGGTGGCCGTCTCTGGGATCCGCGGTGTGCCGGCCAACTTCGGTGGGTCAGAGACGGCGGCGGAAGAGATTGGTAAGCGTCTGGCTAGGGACGGTGTGGATGTTGTGGTGTACTGCCGCTCTCACAACAGCGCCACCGACGACCGGACGTACAAGGGAATGCGTCGTCTGACGCTACCGAGCATTAAGACATTTCAGCTCGACACGATATCCCACTCAGCTCTGGCGGCCCTCCATATGCGATTTCGCAACACCGCTGACATTATTCATTTTCACGGACTCGGCAATGGTTTGGTCTTGCCGCTGCTGTGGGGCTCCGGAAAGCGAACCGTAGTCACCATCGACGGCCCGGACTGGACTCGTCCTAAGTGGGGTCGCTTTGCCCGTGTGGTCCTCCGCATCGGTGCTTCCTGGTGTGTGAAATGGGCAGATGAGATCATCATTGATAACCATCCGTCGATCGCGTTCTTTCAGAAGAGATACGGGGTCACCGGCACGTACATACCCTACGGGGCTGACCGCGGCCGCCCTCAGCGAACGGGCTATTTGGATGAATTGGGTCTAGTGCCCCGCCGATACGTGCTCTTTGTAGGAGCTCTTGTCCCGGACAAGGGGGCCGACCTACTTGTCGAAGCCTACAGAAGGGTCCGCACAGAGCTTCCGCTGGTTGTGGTCGGTGACTCGCCATTCGCCGCTTCCTACGGTGCGCAGGTTCGCGAGCTGGCCGCTCGGGATGGAAGAGTGATGATGCTCGGTTACGTACGCGGTCACAGCTACCGCGAGTTGGTCTACCACGCCGGAATCTATGTCCATCCGCTGCGCAGCGATGGCACGTCTCCGGCGCTCCTGCAGGCGCTGGGTTCGGGAAACTGTGTCGTCGTGAATTCTATTCCCGAGACCCTCAGCGCCGTAGGTGATGCAGCTGTGAGCTTCCGGCGTAACGACCCGCTGGATTTGACGGCACAGCTTCAGATGCTGCTGGATGACCCCAGTTTGATCGAGCAATACCGTCAACGCGCTGTGGAGCGTGCAGCCGAGGAGTACGACTGGGACAAGGTGACGGCGGCTCATTGCGATGTCTATCAACGGTGCGTCGCGCGTCACCGCGGCACTCCGGCAAGAAGAAGCTCCGTAACATCGCGCAGGTCGAGGTAGCGACCGTCGAATGGGCCGACCGGGCGAACCACAGACGGCTCTGCGGAGCGTTCGACGGACTTGTCCGTGGAGTATGACTAGGCGAGGAAGAGACAGAACAGCCAATAGAGAGTGCTCCAAAGCCCCGGAGCCGTTCAGACCAAGTGACGAGAAGCCTCGACGGCCGTTTTGGCGATGTGACGCACGCCTCGCCGTGCGAGATGGCGGACGGTCACGCAAAGGCGCGTAGCGCAAACGCTACCGTGATTGTGCCGGAGTACGGGTTTGGGTGGCCATGGTGCAAGCGCTAACTAGTACTCCCGTGACTAGAGCAGCGATGGAGAGATCAGCTACGTTATGCAGAAAGTCATGGCCAGCTGCTGCGACCATGTAACCGAGTGTGGCCGCGGTCAATCCCGCGATGACTGTTCTGCTCGGAGAGTTCTTTGGCAGAACCCAGCAAGTCGTAATCCCCAGCCACAACGCGCCCGCGAGCCAGGCAAGTATGACACCTAGGCCGACGATGCCCTGCTCCAGAATAGCGCGCAGATAGTCGTTATTTGGCCCGTGGTGCGCAAACCAGAGGTCCGGATAGCTCGCTAAGTTCGCGTCGAGCTTGCCTGTCGCCTCCAGAGCGTCGAACCCTCGCCCGAACGCTAGGTGCATCGTCGAATCGCTCATGACTGCTTTCGCGGCCGCCGCCAGATTCGCTCGTTCAGCGATCGTGCTCGATCGAACAAGGCCCTCGCCAACTACTCTGCTTGTGGCCAGAGCTTCGAGTGTCGCGGGCGAGCTAGTTACGGCATAGATGGGTATGCTCAGTGCAAGGGCTGCGAGCGCGAGACGGCCCCAATGCCTATAAGGGACCAGTATCGCCAGCAACGTACCGCCGGCCAGGAGGGCCATAAGTCCCGCACGATCGAACGTCGTTATGAGGCCCGCCAAAATGATCGTCATGATCCCCGCGACGAGGCGCCTGTGTCTCTGGTAGACGGCGACCGATAGAAGGAGCACTACAGCGAGGATGGTGGCTGCGGTCGGCGAGCCCCCGAAGATACTGCCGGCACGAAATAGTAGGGACTTCGATCCGATCCATTGGTATGTACGAGGTGCGGCGAATAGCGGTGCGCCGTGAGCTGCCTCAAACAGGACAGTACAGGCTGCAACACCTCCAGCAAGAACCAGGGTCCATTGGACTCGTGGCAGCAGCCGGTCGGTGACTGTTAGCCGTGCCCCAAAGTAGTACACCAAGGGCAGAACGCCCTGGATAAACGTGGTACCCGAGATCCCGAGCTCGGGATGTGACAACCAACTTATGGCTAGCACGGTCGTCAGCACGATTACGCAGTTATCGACGACACGAAGGCGGGTGGGCGCGATACCTGCGAAGAGGCCGAGCGCCATGGCAACAGGTGCGATCAGCCAGACGTGCTTGTACCAGTAGGGGACCAGCATCAGTAGGCCCACCGCCAGAAGAAACCCGTATCCCCGCCGACGCATGATCACGAAGGCCGCACCGGGAACGAGCATCGTAGCTCCGGCCACCAGCGCACCGTGATCAGTCAGGATGTAAGCCACCGCGATCGCTAAGACGCTGGCTGCTCCCAAACTGACGCGAGCAATCGCTGCGTCAGCCATAGCAACACGAAACCATCCGGTGCCCTTTCCTCTCATCCATTGGGGCGTCTGGCGGGTCTGCCCTTTCAACCGACCCCAGGACTGGATGTCAACAGCGCTCATCACCGGCCTCGCGACGAGCTAATGCGTGGCTCGCATGAAAACGAACTCGTTGTTACCCGTCCCGCCGGCCGGAACGGGTATGACTCGGTTACATGTTAGGTCACACGAGCTCTCACAGAACCCAACGATCTCCTCGACCGTCGCAAACTCGTATGGATAGCCACCGAGCCAGTCGACAACGTTTGTCCAACGTGCCATGCCTCGCGCGCGTCTCTGCGCCCTAGCATCGATTACTGCGTCCTCGCGCCGACGAATCTTCGCGAGCAGCCAGTACAGTGAATCGGTTAGCTCGGTCGAGAACGCATATGTTAGGCCCGCAACCGCCTGCAGCTGAAGAGGAGCGCGATTATATGCGCGCTTAATCTGCCACCAGCGTGCCGACGTCAACCATCCGTCGCTTACATTGTTATAGATGGCGATCGCAAGGCGACCACCCGGAGCCACAAGCTCTGCGGAGTTGCGAATCGCAGAGTACATGTCACCCGTGTGATGCAGAACGCCCCACGAATAGACGATGTCACTCGTTCCAAGGTCCCTCACTAGCTGATAGTCGAGAATCGAGCCATGCAGTATCCGCCAGTGCCTTGGCGATCCGGCAGCAGCGTGTAGTTCCCGAGTAACACCAACTGCGACTGGGTCGACATCGACGCTAATGATCTGCTGTGCACCAGCTCGACAGGCCGATAGCGAAAACAGCCCACTGCCACATCCGATATCCACAAAGCTCTTATTGCGGATGTCGCCGAGTAGATGGCCAAGCGATTCCTGTGCGAACCTTTCGCGCTCTGGGGTGAGATGCCGCGATACGAACCGTTGCCAATTGCGACCAAACGAAAACGCATCCGGAGGCGGCGTCAGGGGCGCCACCTCGACCACATGCTTAGTGCGAGTTGTCATTAGCCTCCCTGTGTGCGGACAAGGCCGCTGTTTACCTCGGACGTGATAACCGGAGCCTCCACGACGGCCCTGTGCCAAACCTCAAGTTGCAAAAGCACCCACAATCGCAACGAATGATCGGCGGCTTCGGTGTGATGCTCGTCGATCATTTTCTGTATCGCCGTCGGCTTTACGTACGTGTGCACTCGGGCGTCCTGCTGAAGGAGTAGTGTGCCAGGGAGGTGCCGGAGCTCCTTGCGAAACCAACGGGCAAGAGGCACCCCGAATCCCATCTTTGACCGGTCAAGGACCTCATCCGGCAGCACGCCGCGTAGCGCGGACTTCAGCATCACCTTGCCGGACATGCCGTGAAGCTTGAATCGCGCCGGCAAACTCGCAGCAAACTCCATGAGGTGGTGGTCCAGAAACGGTGACCGCCCCTCGACCGAGTACGCCATCGTCGCAGTGTCCATCTTTACCAGCAGGTCGCCTGGCAAATATGTCTTGACGTCGGTATCAAGCATGCGGTCCACGCGGGAAGGCGCGTCAGAGCGACGCCATACCTCACCTATGACCTCTTCTGGCCGCCAGTCCTCGATCGTGGCGATGAAATCGGGTTGCAGCATGTCTCGATGACGCGACGATTGAAACGCCGACATCCAATGCCCATACCGCTCGTATGGGTCCATCGCCCACAACTGGCCGAGACGCGAGGCTCGAGCAGCCAAGCTAGTCGTGTCCTCGCCGGCAAAAACACGTTCAACGAGCGCCGGCGCCAGACGCCGCAGCCTCTGTGGTACCCAGTTGAGGCGAGCCGCCCGTTCGTTGCTTATGTATCGCTGGTAACCGGCGAAACTCTCATCTCCACCATCTCCATTCAGGGCAACGGTGACGTGGTTAGACGTCAGTTTCGCTAGATAGAAGCTTGGAATCGCTGACGGATCGGCGAACGGCTCGCCGTAGTGTCGCGCGAGACTGGGCATGATCTCGAGCGCGTGTGGCTCGACAACGAACTCATGGTGATCCGTGGAGAAGCGCTCTGCGATAAGGCGTGCGTAATGCAACTCATCAAAGTCCGCGTCCGAAAATCCGATTGAGAACGTCTTTACTTGCCCTGCCGTCTGATCGGCCATTGCTGCGACGACCGCGCTGGAGTCGATGCCGCCCGACAAGAAGGCTCCGAGCGGGACCTCGCTCACCAGGCGAATCCGGGTCGCCTCCCATATCAGGTCACGTAGGCGAGCTTCCACCTCTTGGCGCGCCGCGAGGTTTGCTGGTTCTCGATAGTCAAGTGTCCAATAGCGCCGGGTGCTGGCGCCTTCTTTATCGATCGTCATGATGGATGCCGGCGGCAGCTTCTCGACCCCCGCGAGTGCGCACATTGGATTTGGCACGTACTGGTAGGCCAGATAGGCGGCAATCGCCGCCGGGTTCGGCACCCGGGCGATCTCGGGGTCCTGCAACAGCGCCATAAGCTCAGATCCAAACCACACTTTCGTTCCGCGACGGACGACGAAAAGCGGCTTCTTGCCCACTCGGTCCCGCGCCAACAGCAACCTGTGCCTTCGAACGTCCCAGATTGCAAAGGCGAACATGCCCCTCAGTCGGTCGACTAGGCTGTCCCCGTAATCCTCATATAGGTGCACGAGCACCTCAGTATCGCTTTGAGTTGAAAGGACATGGCCGCGAGCGCGGAGCTCGGACCGGAGCTCTCGATAGTTGTAAATCTCCCCGTTCATCACTACCGCTACGGTTCGGTCCTCGTTAAATATCGGCTGATCGCCACCGACTACGTCTATGATCGCGAGTCGCTGCATACCGAAGCCAACTCCATCGTCGCACCAGACGCCCCTTGAGTCTGGTCCACGATGTTCCATCGCTGCGCACATCCGCTCAATGAGCGACCGCTCGACCGATGTCCGAAAGTCGACCTTGCCTACGATGCCGCACATGTGATTTCACCAGGGGCCTCGGCCGCCGGCGCCTCGGTCCCCTGACGAGCACCGAATATCGCCTCTGACCACAGCCCAACGACATGGTCAGCGGAGTGGTGGATGGTGATGTAGTTTCGGCACCGGTCTGCCACCGCATCCCTCTCGTCTCGTTCCTCCCACTGTTCGCGCGCAAGGTTGATCAGGGTCTCGCGAGAGCCTCCCGCAAACCCGCCCAAACCATGCGTCTGGATTACACGGTCTGGGTCGTGATGGAGAGCGAGGGCGGGTACCCCCCTACTCCAAGCCTCGAGGAGAACGTTTGGCATACCCTCAAAGTCAGCCGTATTCACTGATGCCACGGCTCGGGCCATCAACTCTTCAATCTCGTCGTGCGGACGTGGGGCCAGTAGCTCAAGGTTCTTCAGTTCGGCAGCTGCAACCCTTACCTTCTCGATCAGTTCTACGTCTGCGCTTGCGGGCCCGGGCGAAGGCACCCCTACCATCCAAAAGCGGGCCTCCGGTAGCGAACGAGCCAAAGCCACGTACTCGAGCGGGCGCTTATAGGACACAAGTCGCCCCACCCAGAGGAAGGCCTCTGGGTGGCCGGATTGGGCCTGTCCAACCATGGCAATGCTCTTGATCAACCTTGCGTCACGACCGAACGACGCCCTACACATCGCGACCTGCTCCTCCGTTTGAACCACGATCGCGTTTGCTAGCCGAACACCGGCGCGATAAATGAGCATGTCCCGTCGCTTAGACATCAATTTGGCGATGTCGAAGTCGCCAACGCTGGCGGTCGAGAAGACCAGCTGGCGCCGAGCGAGCCTCGCATATATCCCTGCCAAGCCGAGTTCGATGCTGGCTCCACGAAGCACGACCGCACGAGACGGCGCCTGCCACAACGCCCGCCATACATAAAAGGCCTCAAGAAACTTTCCGATGATCCGCTTCTTTCGATATGCCGGTCGCGCGACGATCGTCACTCCATCGATAGAGGAGGGCAGATCATCGGGTTCCCCATAGGCAATGATCGCGGCCGATGCCTTGTGCCGCACCAGTGCCCTGGCTATCGAGAGCACCTGTGTCTCGGCCCCGCCAGGTGGAAGACACGGCGTCCGTGCCAGCATCGCGCCCACCCAAGGCGTGTAGAACACCACGTCGTACCGTCGAGACCGGCGACGACTCACGGGTCTACGAGACCGCACTGTCCAAGCGTGATCGTTGTCTCGCCAGGCGGGCGATTGCCTTGACTGCTATCGCCTTGACGGGAACCGGTAACTCCAACTTCTCGATTAGCGCAAGATCCTCGGCGCGAAACGGACAGTGCCACACGATGACGGCTGTGGACGTGAGTAATACCGCCGCAAATCCGGCAGCGACACCCGCACGATCGTTCAGTGCAAGCACCGATACCAACCCGACGACCAAGGGAGCCGCGAAGCGAAGAGGCGGACGCGTCGCCACGCCGAGCAACCTGCGTGCGCGCCAGAAGAAGGCTAGAAATAGATAGAGCAAGCCGGCGTCAGTGGCCACCGCGGGGGCCTCAATGCCCATGTGGAGCACGCCGAGCATCACTACGTCCCCCACCACGTTTATGACCGCGGCGACGCACGTGAATAACGCGATTGCACGCGTCTGCTCGTAGAGGGTTAGGATCGGTGCTACGAGATAGGCCGCAAACAGGAAAGCGAGCCCAACCACAAGAATTGCTAACGGCTCGGTTGCGGCCGAGAACGAGTCGCCAAACACCACGGGAACCATCAACGAGACTGTCGGTATGACTAATGCAAACCCACAAGCGATTACGAGCAAAGCCTGAGGAGTGGCGCTTCGAATGTAGCCTTCGACTAGGTTCTGCCGACCCGCCATGCGAAGGGAGACGAATAGTGGCGTTAGCACTGCCGTGACGCTGATAGCGGCTGCAGATAGGACTGTGTACGCCTGGTAGGCGACCGCATACACACCTACGTCGGTTTGGCTGCGAAACATTCGAAGCACGATCACATCGACGGATGCAAGAACGTACTGAGCAACCATCAGTCCGATCATTGGCGCTGACAGCCAGAGCATTCGGCGAAGCAATTGCGCGTCAACTGAGACTGGTACCACGCCGCGTCGCCACACAAATGGAGCGAGGCCAATAGCCAATGTGACCGTACTGGCAAGGACAAGGCTTAGAACGACCGTTGGGGAACCGTGTGAGGCCGAAACAAACAGGAAAGCTATGGCTCCCACATAGCCTGCTTGACTCAAGACCTGTCCAGCAGCGCTGACCTTAAACCTTCCACTAGTCTCTAGGAGACAGACCCAGTGGTCGACAATGATTGTGGCGAGGCCAGTGCTTAGAGCTAAGCCAACCAGAGGCCAGCTGAACGACGAAGGGATGAGATCGAGGAACCGTAGCGCGACGATTGCCGCGCTTGCCATGATCGTGATCGGCAAGCCGATCACGACGCGGTTCCAGGTTAGGCGGCTCAGCTCGCCGGAGCGTTCTAGATCTTCTCTACCGTAGCGTCGCACTGAGACTCCGGTCCACGCCGTACTAGTCGTAAACAGAAGACTTGCGACAACACCCACCAGTGCGACCGTTGCATAGCCCCTTGGACCCAACATGCGCGTTGTCATTAGGACCGTCAGGAAGGACAGAAGAGTCGATGCCACCCGTCCCCCTGCAGCGACCGCGAAGTCGATCGCTACCGACGTCGCACCCCGAATTGATTGGGCCGGCCGTGGCGCCCCAGCCTGCAACGCTCTTTCCGTTGCCGGCGCACTCGCGATTGACTCAATTGCTCCCACCGCAGAGACTGTCTCAGATGGTCATTTGCGGTTGGCTTACCGGCAGCACCCGATGAAACTCGCTCCGCAACCTCGCGTCGGAGTACCACGAGCTTAGGTCGCGTTCGATCAATTCGCCTAGTGCTTCACTTTCCGGAGCGAACTCGATGGTTAAGCGAGCGCGTAGCTCGTCGGGAAGCGGAGTGCGCACAGCATGGGACGTGTTCATGCGAACCATCGCCGGGACGACGTGCCGGAGCAGCGCGCTTCGCGTTGCCTGACCGGGAATGAGACGCGCTCCGCACCTCCGAATGCGCGAGGATGGATTCAAGATTTCCATGACCGCGTGCTGCACGTGGCGACTGCGGATTTGCTTGTTCGCATTGAGCGTTTGCAGACACGGCGACACATTCGTATCCACCCCTAGGAAGTCGAGCACTCCTCGAAACACGTCGCTCGCGTTTGCGACAAGGTCGTCGAAGAGCACGACGTGGACACGCTGCCGCCCAAACGCCGCGAAGTAGCGCCTGACCTGAGCGTGAAAACGCACGACATCCCGATAAAAGAGCCGCCAGGGCGGCGAACCGTTGTTAGGCGGAACTTTCAGACCAGCTCGCCGGGCTTCTTCAGCCGCGAGCGCGGCCTCGAAATCGTCAGTGTCCTCTATGTCGTCATAGAGGTACTGGCTGTGCAGTGACGGCAGCATCTCGACCGGATTACGCAACATCGCAATGATCTGGGCGTTCGGCTTGTAGCGCTTGATCTCCTCTGCGGCCGCCTTCGACCACAGGTACCAACCCGACGCCTCTCCGCGACGGGCGGCCTGCTCACCTCCTGCGAACGAGGCGAAGTATTGCTCCGCGGTTGGCTGCACCCAATTTGTCGCCAAGTCTGAGCCGAAGTAGTGTTGCTCCTTCTTGGCCATAAAGATCGATGGATGTTCCGACAGCCGAGTGTCAAGCCACGTTGTGCCGCACTTAGGCGCGCCGACGATGAAGAAGTCAGGTCCGAAGTCTGATTGCATATCGGCCGTCAAACTGCTCGGCTCTTACCTCGCATATCGATTCATGTCTGGCTGAATTTCGCCGGTACTACGGAACGCTTCAGCGGATCCGCGGATGGCCTCAGTCGAACCCACAACGGGCCGTCAACGGTCCCGGAACCGGAACTGGAACACCCTCACCGCAACGACGGCGAACGTAATCATGGGTGGCCCCGTTGTCGCGACACTGGTAGCCGGATGTACTAGCGACGAGAAGGACGGATCACGCTAGGCTGGCGGGCCACAGATGGTCGCTGACATTGGTCGATGTGGGCGCCCCTTGCTCGTTGCGTTGTGCAGCGACTGGGAAGCCCTCTGAGGGGAGCCCATGGACTCACAACGAACAGGTCTGAGCCTTGAGCAGGCGCTTAGCATCCTGAAACGGCGCGCACAGTGGATAGCGGTGTGTATCGTCGCCGCCACTGTCGCCGCCTTTGTCTTCTCCAAGCAGGAGCCTAAGAGGTACACGGCGACGACTTCGCTTGTGTTCAACAACAGCCAGCTTGGACAACAAGCGGCTGGACTGCAGCCCGTGGATCTCAACAATCCTCAGGCTCAGCAGAGCACCAACGTCAAGCTTGTTCAGCTTGGGGACATGAGTGAAAAGACCGCACAGGCGCTCGGTCGAGCACTGTCGTCCCAAGAGGTAAAGCAGGCCATAAGCGTCAGTGCTCAGGGCGAATCAAACATCGTCGATGTTTCCGCCACAGCCGGCTCGCCCAAGCTCGCGGCTGAGATCGCCAACACGTACACCAGCCAGTTCGTGGCCGAGCAGCAGAACTCCAACCACGAGTACTACGCCTCCGCTCTGGCCCTCGTCAACAAGCAGCTCGCCGCACTCGGCCCCCGGCAGCGACTGAGTCCAGCGGGCGTCGCGCTTGAGAACCGAGCTCAGTCGCTTGGCGTGCTCGCCGAACTGCGCTCGGGCAACGTGCAGATCGCCCAGTCAGCGGGCGTACCCACAGCGCCGTCCTCGCCAAGAGCCAAGAGGAACACGATCCTCGGGGCGCTTTTCGGCCTGCTGCTGGGCCTCGGCATCGCGTTCGTTATCGAGCGCCTCGATCGGCGTCTGCGCGAGCCTGCGGATCTCGAGGCTATCTACGAGATCCCCTTGCTCGGCGTCATTCCCGAGAGCACCGCGCTCGCTCGTTCACCTGGGCGCGGCAGCGTGTCCTCAAACGGCCTTCCCGACGGCGAGTCAGAGGCATTCCACCTGATTCGTGCGCACATGCGCTATTTCAACGTCGATCGCCAGCTGCGCACGCTGCTGATTGCCTCGGCGGCGCCCGGCGATGGCAAGACGACGGTCGCCCGGCATCTCGCGACGGCCACTGCGATGATGGGCTCACGGGTGCTGCTGATGGAGGTCGACCTTCGTCGCCCGACGATCGCGCGCCAGCTGGGCGTCCGGTCACGACCAGGCCTCTCCGATGTGCTGATCGGGGCCGGCACGGTGGGCCGGGTGACACAGTCGATCGACCTCGACCCGCCGACGTCCCACCGTGCTCACAAGCGCACGCTCGATGTGATCGTCGCCGGCACCGCTCCGCCCAATCCCGCGGCGCTGATCGAGAGTCACGCGATGGAGGGCGTGCTCGAGGAGGTGAAGTCCAAATACGACCTCGTCGTCATAGACACGCCGCCGCTCACAGCGGTCTCGGATGCCTTTCCCCTACTGAGCAAGGTCGACGGGGTCGTAATCGTCGGTTGGGTGGGGCGCAACCGCCGCGACGTGGCCGAGCGACTGCACGAGACTCTCGTGGGCGCCGGCGCACCACTGCTGGGGGTCATCGCCAACGGCTTCACCTCGCGTGGCCTTGGCGCGTACGGCTACGACTACGCCTACACGCAGAACGAGGCCCCCGCGGCACCCTTCCCGACCGACGGCGTCCGTTGGCCCGCGGGGATCGGCTGGCCGAGCGCAGAGGAGTCCAACGGGACCGCGAGCCCGAACAATGGCACCAGTAAGGCGCGCAAACCGACGTCGACGGCCAAACGTACACCACGCAAGCCGGCATCCACGACCAAGCGCTGACGCCAGCATCAACTAGCTGAGATGCGCGACCGGCTGCTGATGGCGACGGACGTAGCCTCAATCGACAGGCTTCCAGCGCGCTTCGGCCGCCCACGCACACGGCTCGCGCCGACGCGGCCTGCGCCCAGCGTCGGGGCTGCGACGACCGCGCTGATGCTCCTGCCCGGAGTGCTCGTCGTCTTCCTTGGCTTCAACGCCGGCGGCTACTTCCCCGCCACCCCCGCTCTAGCCACGATCGTGTTGTCGCAGGCCCTCTTGCTGCGCCTCGTGAACGCGCGGAGTCCATTCGCCGGGTTCGCTCCGGCCACGCTCGTCGCCATAGGCGCGCTGGCGATGTACGCCGCGCTCACGCTCGCCTCGGCCCTGTGGTCGCACTCCATGGGCCGCACACTGATCGAGTTCGATCGCGCCTGCTGCTACCTGCTCGCGCTCCTCCTGTTCGGCACAGTGCGCGCGAATTCGACCACGGCGCGGTGGTTGACAAGAGGGCTCGTGGCCGGCATATCGATCGTGTGCGCGGCCGGTCTGATCAGCCGCGTGGCGCCCGACGTGTGGCACACCGCGCCCGACGTCTCCAACGAGCGGCTGAGCTACCCGGTCACCTACTGGAACGCGCTCGGGCTGTTGGCCGCGCTCGGCATCGTGCTGTCCTTCCACCTCACGTGCTCGTTCGGCGAGCGCCGATCCGTACGCGTGCTAGCTGCGGCCGTGTTGCCGGTCCTGGCGGCGACGCTCTTCTTCACCTTTTCGCGAGGCGCGATCGCGACCGGCGCGATCGGCCTGCTTGTTTACGTGCTGGTCGCCCGCCCCCATGCGCTGCTCAGCGGGGCGTTGGCCACCGCGCCGTGCACGGCGGCGCTCATCTTCGCCGCGTACCACGCGAACCTGCTCGACACCGTGGACCCCACCACGCCAGCGGCGATCTCGCAGGGCCATCGCGTGGCGCTGGTCGCGTCCGTCTGTATCGCCGCCGCTGCCGGGCTGCGGCTGCTCCTTGCCGCCTGGCTGGATCCCCGCCTGCTTCGCTCCGCGGGAAAGCCGTGGCTGAGTCCCATGGCCAAGCGCGCGATCCTCGTCGGGACCGCCGCCGCCGCAGTGGCACTCGCGACGGCGCTCGCCGTGCCGCAGGGCCTCGCTCACGACTGGAACCGCTTCTTCAGCGGCGCCAGCCCACGTGGAAATCAGGGCGACCTGCGGCAGCGTCTCACCGACCCGGCCAACAACGGCCGCTCGGACCTGTGGCGGGTGGCGATTCGCGGCTACGGCTCATCGCCGCTCCACGGCCACGGCGCAGGCATGTATCAAACCCTGTGGGACCAGGGCCGTCCCCGCTCTGCCTACACGATCAACGCCCATAGCCTCTATCTGCAGGCGATGGCGGAGCTCGGGACCCCCGGTCTCGTGCTCCTCCTGATCCTTCTCGGCGCGGTCCTTGGTGGTCTGGCGGCGCGCGCGCGCGGCTCTCACCGCTCGATCTATGGCGCGCTGCTCGCTGCCGGCGTCGTATGGGCCCTACACGCCGGCGTGGACTGGGACTGGGAGATGCCGGTGATCACGCTCCCCTTCTTCGCGATCGCCGGCCTCGCGCTGAGCCCTCGCGGGGGCGAACAGGCAAGCCGTTCACCCAGCAATCTCGGCCGCGCGATACTCGCCGTTGCGTGCGTCGCCGCGGTCGTCCTCCCGGTCCTCTTGATCGGCTCGCAAAGCCGGCTCACCCAGGCTGAGCACGCGCTCTACACGTCCAACTGCTCGAAGGCGAGCTCCGCCGCCCTGTCCTCGAGCGGATGGCTCAGCGCGCGTCCCGAGCCCTACGAGATCCTCGGGTTCTGCGACATCGAGCGCGGGCAGCCGGCGCAGGCGGTCGCCGACATGCAAAAGGCCCTGAAGCGCGACCCCGGAGGCTGGGAGCGCTACTACACGCTCGCGGTCGCGCAGGCCTCCGCCGGCATCGATCCGAGACCCGCTGCCCGGCGAGCGCTGCAGATGAACCCGCTGGAGCCGCTAACGCGTCAGGCGGCCAGAGCGCTCGGTGGGCCGAGCCGCGCGGGTTGGGTGAGAGCCGCCCGCTCTGTGCGCGCTGCGGCGCTGGCCAGCAACGACCTCTCGATCGTCCCGTCCTGAGCCCGGGGATTCGATCGCCTCGCGCAGCTTGCGCAGAGCCCTGTAGACGCGGCCCTCGACGGTTGTCAGCTTCTGGCCGGTGAGCTTGGCGATCTCTGGAACCGTAAGCTCGGCGCCGAAGCGCAGCGCGATCGCCTCACGCTCCTCCTTGCTCAGAGCCTCCATGCCCCGGGCGACGAGGTCACGGTCGGAGATGTGCTCGGTCCCATCGCTCGAGCCCGCACTCGCCGCCACCGCGACGCGCTGTAGCGCCTTGGCTTCGCTGCTCCCCCGCCGGTACTGGTCGCGCAGCAGATTGAGCGCGATCGAGTAGAGCCAGGTCTTCTCGCTCGCCTTGCGGCGGTCGAAGCGCCAGCGAGCGCGGAGCGCACGCTCGAACGTGTCGGCCAGAAGGTCCTCGGCCAGCACACGGTCGCCGGTGCGGTAGCTGAGGAAGGCGTAAAGCGCCTGAGCGTGCTCCGCATACAGCCGCTCAAATGCCTCGTCCCCCAGGGGTCGCACACGTCTCTATCGGTGTGCAACGCGACGGCAAGAGCCGTTCTCGCGAAACTGGCCGTCTGTTCGGGCGGCTATCGGCGCGCGCCTGGGCGCACGAAGCGACAGATCGGGGGTACGCTCGATTCGTCCGTGAACACGGGCGCCATCACGCTGCCGCGGACCGAGGAGTGCTTGTAGCCGAGCAGGTGCCCCATCTCGTGGATGACGGTGAGGCAGAACATGTTCCAGTCGTCTTCGATCGCCCTCGGCGTGGGCCAGTGCCAGCTGGCCAGCCACACCTCGCACTGGGAGTACGTGCTCGGCGGCGCTTCGAGATCGTTAGCCCCGAGCGAAGAGTTGAACGTGACCCACCCGTCCGTCTGAGAGTCAACGTCGGGTGCGAGCGGGCTGTACGCCAGAACCGCGACTCCCCCTTCGCAAGGCTCCGCTCCCCAGTAGCGCTTGGCGACCGCCGTGGCGAGCACCACCGGGTCGGCCTGGGCCGGTTGGGTGGGCGCGAGCCGTCGGGCAGCGGCATGCCGGCGCGGCGTGCTCGTGAGGTGATGACGCGCCGGCCGATGTGCGGCGGCCATAGCCTGGGTGGGGAGCAGGAGCGCCGCTGCGAGTGTCGCGCTGAGGAAAAGGCGGGCCATGCCTTTCCTGTCGTCCCAAACGGGACCCGAGCTGTCATCCCTTTCGGGTGATCTGGGGGTGTGGCCGCGGGGTAGACACGGGTGAGGTGGGGCTCACCCTTCTCGGCATCTCTGCCGATGAGAGGAATGAACCGATGCCTCTCAAGACCCCCATCACCGTCGCTCTCGCCCGCTTCGAGGATCTGCTCGGGAGGGGATTGCGCCAGCTGATCGAGAGCGACCCCGGGCTTGAAGTCGTCGCCACCGAGGTTGATCACAGCCGCCTGCCGGTCGTCTTTCAAGCGCACGCCCCTGACGTTGCGATCCTCGATGCGGGCGCGCTGGCGCGGCTCGCCGAGGTCCGCGAGCTCACCATCGAGCATCCAGCCACCAAGCTCATCCTGCTCGCCAACAGCCCCTCGATGTCCGAGTGCGCCCAGCTGCTCGCGTTCGGGGCGAGCGCTTGCCTGGGCAAGGACACCCAGTCGCGCGACGTGCTGAACGCGATCTACCTAGCCTCGCGCAATCTGCGCGTGTTCCCACGAGCAGTATCCGCCGAGCCCGGCCCGTCGTTGAGCGGTCAGGAACTGCTGACGCGGCGCGAGGCAGAAGTCCTCCCCCTCCTCCAGATCGGTCGCTCGAATGCCCAGATCGCCCTCGCCCTGCAGGTGGGAGTGGAGACCGTCCGTACGCACGCGCGCAGCATCTACCGCAAGCTTGGCGTCTCATCCCGCCGCGAGCTCGCCGGGCCGCCTGCTCGCGGCCTCCTGCGAGAGATCGGCTCGCCCGGGCTCCCGCAGCAGGACCTCCCCCCGTCGCTGATCGCGCGCGGCTGGCCCGCGGGCGCCTAGCCGCACCGATCGACGCGCGCCCTCAGGAGGGCCCACGCGGCGCGGCGAGCTCGCTCAGTGCGTCAGTCAGAAACGTGACCGTTCGTACGTATAAGCCCTTGTAGCCACTCCGACCGAGCGCGTGGGGCGCCGGTCGGGCCTGTTCATCTGAAACGGGGGTTTCCCTATGAGGTCGCATCTGACGACGCTGCTCGCGGCTGTCTTTGTCTGCGCGGGCGCCGGCGGCGCAATCGCGTTTGTCGGTGGCGAGCACCTTGAAGCTGGAGGCAGCGCGAGCTGCGAACAGTACCGTCCTGGCAACGGCTTCGGCGACAAGAATCACTGCCACACCGGGCCTCCCGGCCAGGCGGGCGAACATCCCTCGACTCCGGTAGGAGGCCCGCCGGCGTCACACTTCGTACCGGCCAAGGCGTCGGTGAGCGTGTCGAGGCGCGGCTCGGCGAGGGTCCACTGCCCGTTCGCCTGCCACATCGTGCTGCGCGCGCGCCACGGGCACCACCGAGTTCACGCAAGGGTGACGCTGCACGCCAACGGCACCGTGACCGTGCGGCTCTCCAAGAGGGCGCTCAAACAGCTCGGACGCGGTCCGGCGCTGCTGGTCGTGGAAGTCAACGGCAAGGTGATCTCGAAACGGACGTTGCGGTTGGCGTGAGCAATTCGTGCGTCAGGAATCCGCCCCCTCATGCGTATAAGGCGACATGAGTACGTCACACGACGAGGAACGCTTCGGGGATGAGCTGCGGGAGGTCGCGGACGCGCTTCGCGACCAGCGTCCAACGCTCGACCCGCTCACGCTCGACGCGATCAAGCTGCGGGCGATGAGCAGGAGGCGGCGGTCCACTTCCTCGCAAGCGAAAGGAGTCCTGATGCGTTCACGCCTGACGACGCTCCTCACGGTCGGGTTCCTGTCCCTCGGTACCGGTGGGGCACTGGCCGTGGTCGGCGGGGTGCCCCCCTTCAACTCGAGCGACGAAGGCAGTGCCAGCTGTACCCAGTACCGGCCCGGTAATGGCTTTGGCGACAAGAACCACTGCCACACCGGGCCTCCCGGCCAGACCGGCGAAAAGCCTGGCAATGCGCCTGGTCACACAGGTGCGCCCGGCCAAGACGGCGAAGGGCACGGGAACGGCCACGGGCACTAGGTTCGCCCGAAATGCAGTGAGATCCCGGTAGATCTCAGAAGTACCAACGCGACCCCGGTCCCCGGCCGGGGTCGCGCGTTTGTGGGCGCGCGTCCGCGGCGACGCCCTAACCGATCGTCCATACCGTCGACGCGGCCGCAAAAACGCCGCCGACGGCGGCGTTGATAGGACGATGCAGTCGCGCTACGTCGCCTATGGCCTCGAGCTGCTGTCGTCATTCCCGCTCCCGGGCATGAGCCCCGCGGCCGGGCCGGGGCTGCCGCAGCTGGCGCTGACGCGTGGCTCCTCGCACGAGCTCGCAGCTGCGTGGGGCGGGCACGAGGATGGCTCCCTGTGGAGCGGAGCGCTGGGCCACGGCTTGGCCCTCAGCGTCGAACGGGGGCACGGAGGCGAAGTCATGTTCATCTGCCGCGACTCCTCCGCCGAGCAGGGCCGGCAGGAGCGCGCGCGCTTTCGCCTGCGCGCCGAGCAGGACGTGCTCGAGTGCGCGCCGCGCGGTCAGTTCGTCAGTGGCGAGGCGCAGCTCGCCTGGCAGCGAGTCCTGCTGGACAAGGTTCTCTGCTGCGTGAGCATGATTCGCGGATACGAGGCTCTGCACGCGAGCGCCGTGGACTCACCGGAGGGCGTCATCGCCTTCCTCGGGGCGGGCGGCGCGGGCAAGACCACGCTGGCGCTCGAGTTCATGCGTCGCGGGTGGGCACTGTTTGGCGATGAAATGCTCACGCTCGGGCGGCGCGCCGAGGGAGTGTGCGCCTACCGCGGCACCCCGCACATGAGCATCTCTTCGCGACCGCTGAGCTCCGCGCGAGGGCCGGATCCCGGCGCGCGCATCACGCGCAACCTGCCCGCCAGGACCGCGCGACTGCACACGCTGGCAAGCGAGAGCGGAGAGCGCTGGGTCGCCGCGCCGATCGCCGGCCGCACCCCGCGGCCGGTGCGCGCGCTGTGTCTGCTCGACCGCGGCATCGGCAGGCTGCTCGAGACGCGCGTGCTCAACGCGAGCCATCGCCCGCTGGAGCGTCACATCCTCGGATCGTGGGGCGGGGATATCCGCCAGCGCGAGCGCTCGCGCCTGTACGCCGATCTCGCCTCCTCCACCACGCTGCTCTCCCTCAGCGCGAGCCTCGAGGAGCCGCCGCGCGCGCTTGCCGATGCCGTAGAAGCGGCGCTCGCGCAGCGCTCGGTGCTCGGCAAGAGCGTCGCCTGAGGCCCGTGGCCAGGCCGCCGGCCGGGCGGCTCAGCGCGCGACAACGCGGCGGCCGGGCCGCCCCGGCGGCCAGGGCCGCCTTCTCAGCTCACACCTAGCAGCTTGGCGACCTCGCGCAGGTTGCCAACCTCCACCGTGGGCTTCTTCTGAGAGGGCTCGAGCGTCTCCTTGGCGCGGTTGACCCAGATCACGGGCACGCGTTGTTTGAGGCAGGGAACGACGTCGTGGTAGTAGCTGCTCGCCACGTGAACCCAGCCGCGCTTGCCGCCTATCCTGCGCGCGCACTCGGTGAAGTGGGCCCCCTCCGGCTTGTATGAGCGCACCTGCTGTGCGGTCACGACGAGGTCGAAGTCGATCGGGATGTGCCTGCGCGTCTGGCCCAGGAGCTTGTCGTCGATGTTCGAGAGCAGGCCCAGCCTGTACTTCTTGGCCAGCTTCTGCAGCTGCGGGTTCGTCTCCCTGAACGGTTTCCAGCGCTGCACCGAGTCGGGCAGAAACCCAGAGCGCGAGGGCTCCAGCGGCCAGTTCATGCGTTTGGCGATCTCGATGGCCGTGCGCCGCAGCACCTCCGCGTAGAGCTCATAGGACCCGCTCTCGACCTCACGCGAGATCTCGTGGAAGAGAGCCAGCAGGGCGCCGCGGTCGATGTCCATCCCGTCGCGCGCAGCCTCCGCCGCGAAGGCGTCGTACACGCCCGTCTCCCAGTCGATCAGCGTGCCGTAAACGTCGAACGTGAGGAACGTGATGTTCTTGGGGATCGGCACCGGCGGGCATTATGACCTGCGCGCACGCGCGCGCGCGCTCACCCCTTCTCCGCTAGAGTCACGCGCCGCATGGACCTGTTGGAGTACCAGG
Organism: Actinomycetota bacterium; assembly: GCA_005884115.1. Lineage (GTDB taxonomy): Bacteria > Actinomycetota > Thermoleophilia > Solirubrobacterales > Solirubrobacteraceae > Palsa-744. Next base: position 204,166 of record VAXW01000005.1, on the reverse strand, counting down.
GCAAGCAGCTCTTCGCCCGTCATGGGCTCGAGGTTTCGCCCGGCAAGGCCGTGCATACAGCCGATGAGGCGGTGCACGTCGCCAACGAGATCGGCTACCCGGTGGTGGTCAAGGCGCAGGTGCTGATCGGCGGCCGCGGCAAGGCCGGCGGGGTCAAGCTCGCCGGCGACGAGGCCGAGGTGCGCGAGCACGCGACCAACATCCTCGGCATGGACATACGCGGTCACACCGTACGCACGCTCTGGATCGAGCACGCCTCCGAGATCGAGTCCGAGTACTACGCCTCGGTGCTGCTCGACCGCTCGGCCAAGCAGCCGCTACTGATCTTCAGCATCGAAGGCGGCATCGACATCGAGCAGGTCGCCGAGCGCAGCCCCGAGAAGCTCGTGCGCCACCACATCGACGCGCTGGCCGGCCTTTCGCGAGAGGAGGCGCTCGAGGCCGGCAGGGCCGCGGGGGTCGATGCGGATGTCCTCGACGGCGTGGCCGGCGCGCTGCTCGCGCTGTACGAGGTGTGGGCCAGCGAGGAGGCAACCCTGGCCGAGATCAACCCGCTGATCGTCACCCCGCAGCGCGAGGTGAGGGCGCTCGACGCGAAGGTCTCACTCGACGGCAACGCCCTCTTCCGCCACCCCGAGAACCAGGCCTTCTCCGATGAGGATGAGGGAGACCCGCTCGAGCGGCGCGCGCGCGAAGAAGGCCTGCAGTACGTCAAGCTCGACGGCAACATCGGCATCCTTGGAAACGGCGCCGGCCTCGTGATGTCGACGCTCGACGTCGTCGCGCAGGCGGGAGGCGCGCCCGCGAACTTCCTCGACGCCGGCGGCGGCTCCGATGCGGCCAAGATCGAGCAGGCGGTGCAGCTGATCCTCGCCAACGACGCAGTGCGCGCGGTGCTGTTCAACATCTTCGGCGGCATTACCCGCTGCGACGAGGTCGCCCGCGGTCTGATCGCAGCCTTCAGTCACATCACAACATCCGTTCCCTTCGTGGTGCGCCTCGACGGCACCAACGACGCCGAGGGGCGCCGGTTGCTGCAGGAGGCGGCCCTCCCCAACGTGTCCGCGGCCGCGACCATGAACGAAGCCGCCGAGCGGGTCGTGGCGCTCGCCTCAGGCCAGACCGCTGGGGCGCCGGCGTGATGCCTCGCCCAGGTTCCCGAGACCACCGACGGGAGCGGCGCTGATGGCCGTGCTCGTCGACGAGCACACGCGCCTCGCGGTCGCGGGCATCACCGGTCGCGAGGGCTCGTTCCACACGCTCAACAACCGCCGCTACGGGACCAACGTCGTCGGCGGCGTCACGCCCGGCAAGGGCGGCCAGGACGTCGAGGGCATCCCCGTCTTCGACACCTGGGAGCAGGCCGTTGATGAAGTTGAGCCGAACGCGGCGATGATCTTCGTGCCCCCGCGCTTCGCCGCCGATTCGATCCTCGAAGCGGCCGCCGCCGGCGTGGAGCTGATCGTCGCGATCACCGAGGGTATCCCCGCGCACGATGAGCTGCGCGTGTTCAACCTACTGCGGCGGGAGCACCCCGGCACCAGGCTCATCGGCCCCAACTGCCCCGGGATCCTCTCGCCCGGGAAGGCCAACGTGGGCATCATCCCCGCCGCCTTCTTCAAAGCCGGCAACGTGGGCGTCGTCTCGCGCTCGGGAACGCTGACCTACCAGATCGGCAACGAGATCGCGCAGGCCGGCTTCGGCTGCAGCACGATCGTGGGGATTGGCGGCGACCCCGTGCCCGGGTCCTCGTTCGTCGACGTGCTCGAGCTCTTCGAGGGCGACCAGCAGACCGAGCTGGTCGTGCTCTCCGGCGAGATCGGCGGCTCCGACGAGGAGCAGGCCGCGGACTACATCGCCGCGCACATGAGCAAGCCCGTGGTCGCATACATCGCGGGGTTCACCGCGCCGCCCGGCAAGCAGATGGGTCACGCGGGGGCGATCGTCTCGGGCAGTTCCGGAACCGCAGCCGCCAAGGCCGCAGCGCTCGAGGAGAAGGGAGTCCGCGTCGGACACACGCCCACCGAGACCGCCGCGATCGCCGTCGAGGTGCTCGGCGGCGCTCCGCTTCCAGCGTCCTGAGGGCGGCGAGGTCGGCGCGTGGGGCGCTGCTCGCAGCGACGCTGCACCGTGCCCGCCGTCCGTCGCCGCGACCAGCTTTCATCGCTAGGCTTGGCGCGTATGGACGAAGAGATCGTCAACACCCTCGGCGAGCTCGAGCGCAAGCTGCACGAACTCGAAAGGGTGCTCAGCAACATGGACCGCGAGGAGCAGCCCCCGCGCGAGCCCGAGCGGCAGCGCGAGCCTGAGGCGCAGCGCGAGCCTGAGGCGCAGCGCGAGCCCGAGCGGCCGCGCGAGTCCTGGGCGCAGCGCGAACCCGAGGCGAAGCGCGAGCCTGAGCGACCGCGCGAGTCCTGGGCGCAGCGCGAGTCCTGGGCACAGCGCGAGACGCCGCCGCACGGAGACGAGCTGGCGCCGCTCACCGCCACCGCCGCCAGCCCCGGCGCGCACGAGAGCCGCCTCGTGGACGAGGCGATCGAGCGCGAGGGCTTCGGTGCTCGCGCCCCCGCCGCACGGCCGGGCGCTCCTCTCGGCGCAGGCGCCGAGGCGCAGCCGCCGGCCGCGGGCTCACGCGCCGCAGGTGGATCGCTCGGAGCGCTCGGAGCGCTCGGATCGGTCGGTGCGGCGCCGGCGCAGCCGACGAGCGTGACCGAGCTGCTTCGCTTTCGCGATCGCCTCGAGAGGACGGCGAGAGAGCTGACGAACGACTACAACGAGCTGCTCGGACGCCTGGGCGAGCCAGCCGCCGGCGCTCCCCCCACCGGAGCGACGATCTCCTTCGCGCGCGGCGCGCCGTCGCTCGACATCATCGACGTGCAGGGGCTGCGCGATGCTGCCGCGCGCGCGTTCGAAGCCGACCCCGGCGGCACGACCGCGTACGGCACCTCCGTCGGCTACCCCAGGCTGCGCGCCTGGATCGCCGACCGCCACGGCGTGGAGGTGGAGCGCGTGCTCGTGACCAACGGCTCGATGCAAGCCGACGCGTTCCTCTTCGAGCACCTGGTGGGCGCCGGCGAGGACGTGATCGTGGAGCGCCCCACCTACGACCGCACGCTGCTCTCGCTGCGCCAGCGCGGCGCGCGCGTGCACGCGATCGAGCTGGAGCCCGACGGCATCGACACGAGCGCCCTCTCGCGGCTGCTCGGCGACTGGCGCGCGCGTCCCAAGCTCGCGCACATCATCCCCAACTTCCAGAACCCCGCCGGCTACACGCTCTCGCTGGCCAAGCGCCACGCGCTGCTCGACCTCGCGGCCGCGCACTCGTTCATGATCTTCGAGGACGACCCGTACGTCGCGCTGCGCTTCCGCGGTGAGTCGCTGCCGACGATGCTCTCGATGGACCCGCAGCGGGTCATCTACGCGTCCTCGTTCTCGAAGACCGTGTGCCCGGGCGTTCGCGTCGGCTACCTCGTGGGGCCGCCCGGCGTGATCTCGGCAGTGGCCGAGCTCGCGACCAACACCTACATCTCGCCCAGCATGGTCGCGCAGTCGATCGTGTACGAGTTCTGCGCTTCCGGCGCCATCGAGCGTTCGATCGAAACCGTACGCCGCGCCCTCGACGAGCGCTCGACGGCGCTCGCCAGCGCCCTGCGCCGCGAACTGCCCGAGGCCGAGTTCGTGCCCCCCGACGGCGGCTACTTCATGTGGGTGACGCTTCCCGCCGGGACCGACGTGCACGCGCTGCACCACGCCGCCTCCGAACTCGGCGTGTCGTTCGTCGTCGGGACCGACTTCATGCTCGAGGGCGGCGAGAACGCCCTGCGCCTCGCCTACGCGGGCGTCACGCCCAAGCAGATCAACGAGGGCGTCATGCGGCTCGCCGCTGCCTACCGCTCGATCTGCTGATCAGCTTTGCTCAGCGACCGTAGCGCTCGCCCAGCTCGAGCTGCTCGGGCAGCGCGGTGCGCGGGGGCGGCGAGGGGTCGGCGATCACCGAGACGGTCTCCGCCACGCTCGAGGTGAGCGCGCAGCGGCGCCCGCCGTCCGCCTCCATGACCACGTGTCCCTCGCCGCGCTCGGCGAGCCGGCCCTCGAGGCCGGGCTCGATTCCCGATACCTTCAGGTAGCGCAGCAGGCTCTCGGCCTCGTTCTCGAAGCGCAGCACGCGCACTGCCGCGCCGACCTCGACGTCGGCGAGCGGCACGCCCGCGATGCGGGCCCCAGCCGCGATCGGGTGCCCGTGAGGGCAGGTCTTGGCGTCCCCGATCGCAGCCAGCATGCGCTCCTCGAGCAGCGGCGACATGGCGTGCTCCAGGCGCTCCGCCTCCTCGTGCACCTCGTCCCATGGAACCCCGAGCACGTCCGTGAGGAAGCGCTCGATCAGGCGGTGCCTGCGCACGATCTCCTCCGCGTGTCGCTCCCCGGACTCCGTGAAGGCGATCGTCCGGTGCGCGTCCCGCGTGATGTAGCCGTCGCGCTCCAGGCGGCCGACCATCTCGTGCACCGTCGGTGCCGAGAGCTGCATCGCGCGCGCGACGTTCGCGCCGGTCATCGGCAGCCCCGCCTCCTGCAGCCAGAACAGGCTCTGCAGGTACTCCTCCTCGGCGACCGTCGCGCTGTCGCTGCTCACAAGCTGATCGTAGTCGACCGCGGATCCCCGCCCGCTCAGGAGAGCTGCGAGAGCAGGCACTCCCGCGGGTCCTTGTCCTCGCGCCAGCGCCGCAGCTTGGCGCCGTGGCGTATGCGCCCGGACGAGGTGTGGTCGAAGTCGATCTCCACTACCAGCTCCGGACGCAGCGCCACCCACTCCAGGTCGCGACCGCCGCTCCAGCGGCTGGGATCCGCGCTCCCGCGCTCGCCCGTCTGGAACGGCTCGAGGAAGCCGACCAGCCGGCGCTTCTCCTTGGCTGTGAAGCCCGAGCAGTGTCCCACCACGCGCAGCTCCGCGTCCTCGCTCGAGTCGGCGTACAGGGCGAGGATCAGCGCGCCCACCGTATCGGGCTCCTTGCCCGGGCGCCACCCGGCCACGACCGCGTCGATCGTGCGCACGCGCTTGACCTTGGCCATCCCCTTGCGCTCACCCGGCCGGTAGGGCGCGCTGCGCTCCTTGGCGATCGCGCCCTCGGCGCTCAGCAGCCACTGTTGCGCCTCCTCGGGCGAGAGGCTCGTCTCGATCAGCTCGACGGGCGCGGCCTCGAACTCGGCTCGCGCGAGCAGCTCCTCGAGCGCGGAGCGCCGCTCCACGAACGGGGCCGCGAGCAGCGACTCGTCCTCGTGCGCGAGCAGGTCGAAGGCCACGTAGCGGGCCGGCGTCTCGAGCGCCAGGCGCTCGATGCGCGAGGCCGCTGGGTGGATGCGCTGGCCCAGCGCATCGAAGTCCTCGCGGCCCTCGGCGCCGCGTACCACGAGCTCGCCATCCAGCACGTAGCGCCCTGCCGGCGGCACGATCTCGGGGAAGTAGCGCCCCAGCGGCTTGCCGGTGCGCGATTGCAGGAACACCTCCGAGCCGTCGACGAAGGCCACGCAGCGAAAGCCGTCGAGCTTGACCTCATACGAGTAGTCCTCGCCGACGGGCAGCTCGCGGCGCGAGATGGCGAGCTGCGGAGCCAGCGGCGGAGCGAGCGGAAGGCTCATGCGCGTCCCTTGCGCGCGCGGCTCGGCTGCACGCGCGGCGCCTCGCCGCTGCGCTTGCGGAAATGCGGCGGCCATGGCGCGTCGCCGAGGCCCTCGCGCTCGTCGCGCGCCGCCAGCTCCAGCAGCGCATCGAGGCGCGCCGGATGCTCGTCGATGCCCGCCGAGGGGTCGCCGCGCTCACGCAGCCGCGCGGGCACCGTCTGCAGGGTCAGCTCCGCCGGCTCCACGTCTTTGACCTCGTCCCAGTCCAGCGCGCAGGAGACGCGCGCATCGGGGACCGCGCGCACCGAATAGGCCGACGCGACCGTTCGGTCGCGCGCGTTCTGGTTGTAGTCGATGAACACGCCTTCGCGTTCCTCCTTCCACCAGCGGCTCGTCGCGCGGCCCGGCATCCTGCGCTCCACCTCGCGCGCCAAGGCGAGCGCGGCGCGGCGCACTTCTTCGAAGCTCTGCACCGGCTCGACGCGCACGAGCACGTGGATGCCGCCCGAGCCCGAGGTCTTGGGAAAGCCGAGCAGCCCGTGCTCGTCGAGCACCTCGCGCACGCCCAGGGCGACCTCGCTGACCTCCGCGAACGGCACGCCGGGGCGGGGGTCGAGGTCCACGCGCAGCTCGTCCGGATGGTCGAGGTCGCTGCGCCGCACCGGCCACGGGTTCCAGTCGATCACGCCGAGGTTGACCGCCCACACCAGGTGCGCGGCGTCGTTGGGCACGAGCTCGCGCGCATGGCGCCCGCTGGGGAACGTCACGGTCGCCGTCTGGATCCACTCGGGGGCGCTGTCGGGGACGCGCTTCTGAAAGAAGGGGTCGCCGTCGACGCCGTCGACCCAGCGCTTCATCACCGTCGGGCGCTCTCGGAGGTGCCGCACGACGGCGGCCTCGCACTCGAGGTAATAGTCGACTAGGTCCATCTTCGTGAGGCCGAGCGCGGGGAAGAACACCTTGCCCGGGTTGCTCACGCGCACCTCGTGCCCGCTGGCCTGCACCACTGCGGGCTCCTGCTTCTTCTGCTTGGGCTCCTGACTCTGTCTGCGCCTCTGCTGCCGGGCTGCCATTGCTGGAAGGATGCCCGATCGCGATGCCGCCCACCGCGCGAGCGCCACACCAGCGTGATTCCCGCCGGGGTCTGCGGGCGCTGATCCCGCAGCGAGCCCTCGTTGCGAGCCTGCCCTTCTCCGCCACCCTGCGGGCGGGCGAGGTGGGCGCGGCGATCGCCGCCGGGCTGCGCGCCGGCGGATGCGCGGACGCCGATGTGCTCGCGCTTGGCGATGATCCTCACGGGGCGCCCGGGGGCCCCAGCGCAGAACTCGAGGCCCCTGGGACGGCGCTCGAGCTCGCGGGCTTCGACGAGCGTCTGCGCCGCGCGAGGGCCCTGATCTTGGCGGCCGCGCGGCTCGAGCGGGGGCGGCTCCGCGGCACGCTCGAGTTGGAGATCCTGACCCGCGCCCGGCAGGCGGGCGTGCCCGCCTACGCGATGTGCCGCGATCTGCGCCTGGACGCGTTCGACGCACGCCTCCTGGACCTGCAGGTGGCGATCGAGGCCCGCACCGAGCGCTCGCTCACCGCCGCCGCTAGGCGCCTGGCGCCGCTCCTGTGAGCGGCGCGCCGTGCGTGCCCGAAGCCAGCGCGCGCAGCGCCGCGAGCACGAGGCGGACCGCGTCGGCGACGGAGCCGTAATCGAGGTTCTCGGGGATGTCGCTGGGGAGGTGGTAGTTGGAGGGCACGCGCCAGTCGCTCAGCGAGACGATGGTCGCCGTGGGGTAGCCGGCGCGGCTCGGGATCACGCTGTCGGTGGAGGAGCGCGCGCGGTAGCCGCGCTGCAGCTCTATGCCCTCCCGCTCGGCGCAGGAGGCGAGCAGGTCTCGCAGCCACGGGCCCGTGTAGCTCTCCATCCACACCGGGCCCTCGGCCTCGAGCATCACCAGGTGGGGCGAGCCCACGGTGTCGAGGTTGATCACCCACGTGCGCTCCGCAGCCAGCTCGTGACGGTGCCGGGCGATGAACGCGCGCACGCCGTCCTGCAGCGTCTCCTCGGCGCCACACGAGGCGAGTAGCACGCGCACGCCTCCGACCGGCCGCTGGCACAGCTCCTCCGCGAGCGCCACCAGCGCCGCGACCCCGGAGAGGTTGTCGTTGGCCCCGGGCACCGTCGCGTTGCGCCAGATGTCCGCGACGAGCGCGGTGCCGAACGCGCCGGTGGCAAGGGCCGCGCGCGCGAAGCCCGCGCGCCGCGCGGCCGCCGCGACGAGCGTGCAGAGCGGACCGGCGAGTCCGAACCACCACTGGGGCGGCGGTGTCTTGAAGCGTTCGATCAGCTGCGGGGCGAGCTCGTAGATGCGCTTTTGCAGCGACTGGTCGAAGATCATGCCCGTCTGCGGCGCGTCGTGGTGGGCCAGAAGCACGAGCGTCCGCAGCTCGGCGGCGCCGGATGGGACCGCTCCGTCGCCCTGGGCCCCGCCAGCCTCGCCGACGCGCGCGACGACGTTGACGGTCGTGCGCCGGCGGCGGATCAGGCGCCTGAGGATGCGCGGGCCGTTCTGGGCCTCGTCCACGATCCCCGCGTAGCTGAGCGCGGCGACCAGCGCGCCGCTCGCGCGCCGGCCGGCGAGCACCAGCGCGGCGCCCGCCATGCCGAGCAGTCCAAGCGCGGTGGACGTCGGCGGAAAGGTGCCCCACGAGGGCTCGTCCTCGAGCGCGACCTCGACCCCGGGGATGCCGCGGAAACGCTCGGCCAGCCACTCCGCTGCCTCGCGCTCGCCGCTCGAGCAGGGCGTGCGCTCGAGCGGCGCCAGGCGCTCCACCACCTCGCGCAGCGTCGCCTCCAGCCCGTCTGCCGGGTCGATCGTGCCCGACTCTGCGCGCGGCTCGTTCACAGGAAGCATTGTCCCTCACCCCGGTAGGTGGGCACCTCATCAACGATGCGCTCGCCTTCCAGCAGGTGCAGGCTCGAGAAACGCTCGCTCAGCTCGCCCGCCTTGGCGTGGCGCAGGTACACGCGGTCGCCGATCGCCAGACGCTCAGCCGCGGGCCCGAGCACCGGCGTCTGCACCTCCCCCGCCCCCTCCTGGCGGTCGAGCCGCAGACCCGCCGGCAGGTGCACCGAGGGCAGGCGGGCCGCGTCGGCCGGGCCGGAGGCCAGATAGCCGCCGCCGAGCAGCGTGACCACTCCCTTGCCTGGTCGGCGTACGACCGGTAGCGCGAACAGCGCGGCCGGGCGCGGCGTGAAGGAGCGGTAGGCGTCGAACAGCCGCGGCCCGTACAGACCGGACCCGGCGGTGACCTCGCTGACGGCGGACTCGGCCGCGGTGCGCTCGAGGCTGCCCGTGCCACCGCCGTTAACGAACTCGAGCGGCGCTCCCGCCTGCACGGCGACCGCTTCCACGGCGGCCACCACCTCGGCGCGGCGGCGCACGAGCTCACGCGCTGAGCGGCGCTGCATCCAGCGGATCGCCGCCGCTCGCAGCGGCTTCCCCGGCGGCGCGTCGCCGAGGCCAGCGATCTGCGCCTCGTAGGCCATGATGCCGACGAGCTCGAGCCCCTCGCGCGCCACGACCTCGCGCGCAAGCGAGGCCGCCTGCCGCGGCGCGTGCACGGGCGAGCGCTTGACGCCTACGCGCAGACGCCCGCCGAGGATCGGCCAGCCGGCGTCGACATCGATGCAGACGCGCACGCTCCCGCCGGCGCTCGCGGCACGCACGCGCTGGATGTGCTCGAGCTGATCGACGTCGTCGACCATCACGGCCACGCGCCCCTCCCCGCCCTCCGCGCGCGCGAGCGCCGCGAGCGCCTCGGCGTCTGCGGTGGGATAGGCGACCACGATGTCATCGCCGCCATGCGAGCGAAGCCACAGCGCCTCTGGCAGCGTGTAGGCGAGCGTTCCGCTGAATCCCGCGCGCGCGAGCACGCGCTCCTGCAGCGCCCGGCAGCGCAAGGACTTGCTCGCGAGCCGGATCGGCTTGGGCGCCGCACGCCGTTCGAGGTCGCCTGCGTTGGCGTACAGCGCGTCGAGATCGATGATCGCGAAGGGCGCCTGCAGGCCTGCGCTCGCGCGCTCCAGACGCTGGTACTGAGCATCGAGCTCGACGCGATCTGCTCCCGCCCCTGCCGAGCTGGGCGCGCCGGGAGCAGCCGCCGCCTGCGCGGGCACGTCAGCCACCGGGCGCCCCCAGGACGCGGTCGGTCCACGCGTTCGCAAAGCGCCCGCGCGCGTCGAGCCTTGCACGCACGGCCGCGAAGCGGTCCCAGTCTGGGTAGCGCGGGCGAAGCGTCGCGGCAGTGTGGAAGTGGCGCTTGCCCCAGTGCGGGCGGCCGTCAAGAGAGTCCATGATCTCGGCGACGGCGCCGAAGTAGGGCTCCCAGGGCATGCCGCGGTACATGTGCACGGCCACGAACCCGCTCTCGCGCCCCGCGGCGGTGCTCAGATAGGCGTCGTCGGGCGCGACGGTTCGCACCTCGATCGGGAACGGGACGGCGAAGCCGCGCTCGCAGATGCAGTCCATCACGCGGCGCACCGCCTCGACCGTGTGCCCTCGGGGCAGCGCGTACTCCATCTCGGTGAAGCGAACCAGGCGCGGGCTCGAGAAGATCGCGGCGGAGCTTTCTACGCGCTCCCGGCGGCCCGCGAGGCGCGTCACGATCCGGTTCAGCGTCGGGATCGCGCGCGGCACGCGGCGGCCCGCGCGGCAGAACAGCTCGAAGGCGCGGTTGGTGAGCAGGACGTCGCTTGCGTAGGCCAGGACCCTGGAGCGCGGCCGCGGGGGCCGCTCCGTGCGGTTGTTCGTGCGCGTCAGGGCCGTGCTCGTGTGCGGGAAGACGAAGAACTCGAAGTGATCGTTGGCCCGCGCGAGCTCCTCGAAGCGCTCGAGCGTGTCCTCGAGCGGGGCCGGCGCGTCGATGCCGTGCAGCGTGAACGCCGGCACGCAGCGAAGCGTCACCTCCGCGATCACGCCGAGCGCGCCGAGCCCCACGCGCGCGGCGGCGAACACGTCCGGATCCCCTTGCGGCGAGCACTCGAGCGTGGAGCCGTCGGCGAGCACGAGCGTCAGCGCGACCACCTGCGAGGAGAGGTTTCCGAGGCGCGCGCCGGTGCCGTGTGTGGCGGTCGAAATCGCGCCGGCGATGCTCTGGACGTCGATGTCGCCGAGGTTCTCCAGCGCCAGGCCGTGGTCCTGCAGGCGGCGGCTGAGGTCGTGGATCCTGATCCCGCCCTGGACCCGAACGAGGCCGCCGGCGCGGTCGACGTCGAGGACCTGGCCCATGCGGTCGAGCACGAGCAGCAGACCATCGCTGCAGGCGACGTCGCTGAAGGAGTGGCCCGATCCGGCGACCCGCACGCGTAGCCCACGCCGATCCGCGTCGGCCACGGCGCCGGCGAGCTCCGAGAGCGAGCGCGGATGCTCGATCGCGACCGGGGTGCAGCGCTCGTCGCCGGCCCAGTTGTGCCACTGCGAGGCCGCCATGTGGGGGTCGTTAGGCTCGCGCATCAGATGCCAGCGCCCGAGCCTACTCCCAGCCAGCCCGCTCGCGCCTCGCGCGCCTTCGCGCTTCCGGCCCCTGGTGCGCGGCGCGCAGCCGTGATCGGCGCCGGGTCCTTCGGGACGGCGCTGGCGGTGCTTCTTGCGCGCGCCGGGCTGCGAACGACGCTTCACGCGCGCACCGCCGAGCAGGCCGCCGAGCTGGCCCGCGAGCGGGAGAACCGGGTGTACCTCCCCGGCGTGGAGCTGCCGGCTCACCTGCGCATAGAGCCTCCGCCCTCGGGTTCCGTACGTGCCGACTACCTGTTCCTCGCCGTTCCCTCGCTCGGACTCGCGGAGGTGATCCAGGCGCTACGCGGCGGAGCGCTCGCGCGGCGCACGGCGGTCGTGTCGGTGGCCAAGGGCCTCGTGCCGCCGCAGGGCCTGCCCCCCACCAGCATCCTCGGCGAGGCCTTCGGCGCGGATCGCGTGGCGTGCGTGGGCGGGCCGGCGCACGCGCAGGAGATGGTGCACGCGGGCGCGGGCCTGGTGGCCGCGTCGAGCTCGCAGGAGCTGGCGCGCTCGCTCGCCGGCGTGTTCACCCGCGCGGGCGTCGTGTGCGAGCAGTCCAACGACCCGCTCGGGGTGGAGCTGGCGGGGGCGGCGAAGAACGCAGCGGCACTCGCCGCCGGCGCGACCGAGGCGCAGGGGCTGAACGCCGCTGGCGCAGCGGCCGGTCACATCTTCGCCGAGGTGTGGCGCTACGCCGAGAGCCTCGGCGCGCGCCCCGAGTCGATGATCGGACTGGCAGGCACGGGAGACCTCGTGGCGACGGCGCTCGCGCGCGAGAGCCGCAACCGCCGCGCGGGCGAGCTGCTGGCCGCGGGCGTCTCCGCGAGCGAGATCCCCGAGCGCGTCGGCCAGGCTGTCGAGTCGCTGCATGCCGTGCCGCTGCTCGCGCACGCGCTCGAGCGAGCCCAGGTGTCCGCTCCGGTCACCAGCGCGCTGGCGCGCCTGATCGCAGGAGAGCTTCCGCTCGAGGAGTGGGTCGCGCTCGTGCGCGCCACCGTCCCGCCGCCGGCGCGCTGGCGACGGCGGCCGCAGCCGGGGTTCTGGCGAAGGCTATGGCGGCGCCTGAGCGCGCGCGGGCGGGCATAGAGCGGCGACATCGGCGCGCGCAGCTGAGCCGGCGCTGAGCGGACGCTTGCGGGAGCGCGCTCAGCGGCCGTCCAGATCGCTGAGGAGGGTGCTCACCACCGCCTCGTACACGCCCGATCCGTGTGCGGCCTCGGCGACGCGGGCGTTGGCGTGCGCGGCGAGGGCGCTGCGCATCGAGGGGTCTCGCTCGACGGCGTTGGCGACGAGCCACAGGCACTCGACGTGCGCCGCGCAGGCGAGGTCCTCGCGCGAGTCCCCCACGGCGAAGGCGGACTCGCGCGGATAGCCGCGCGCGCGCCGGTGGAAGGCCACCGCTGCAGCCTTGGACGCCGCCGCGGGCACGAGGTGGTAGCCGCGCACGTGCGGGAGCGCCGCGAGCGCCTCCGAGCGGCGCGTGACGACGCCGTTGTCGACCAGCCGCAGGTTTGCGTGCCCGTGCTCGACGAGCACGCGGTCGACCTCCTCGGCGTCGACCAGCCCGCGAAACAGGTGTGAGACTTCGCGACCCGTGTGATAGGGCTCGTGGTACTCCAGCAGCCCGCTGTAGCGCTCGAGCAGCAGGGCTGGAGCCCCGGCGCGCTCGATCTGCTCGGCGATCGTGAGCGCGCCCGGGAGCAGATCGCCGGTCAGCCAGTGCTCTTCGCCGTCGATCACGACGCACGCGCCGGCCTCGAATATGAACGAGCTCTGGCCGAGCAGGCGCGCGTCCTCGAACACCTGCGTGCGGCGACGGCCCGACATGAGCACGACCTCGACGCCCGCCCGCAGGCACGCCTGCACGGCACGCACTCCGTCGAGCGAGATCGCGCCCTCGCCGTCGTGCAGCAGCGAGGCGCCCCGTCCCAGCAGAGTGCCGTCGAGGTCCAGGTACAGGCAGCGGGTGACGTTACCGCCGCTCACGGCTCATCGTGGCGCCCCGCGCCCGCATCGCGCGCGAGGCCAGGCGCAGGTACCCCGGCGGCCGCCGGCTGCTCGAGCTCACTCAGCGGCGGGCGCTCGGCCGGCGCGTGCGCGTCCACGTCGAGCGCGTGCGCTGCAGCCCGCTCCGCGCCGGCGCTGCGCAGCGCGCCGTCGCGCTCCAGCCGGCGCGCGACCGTCGCGAGCACCGTCAGCGCCATAGGCGCGAGCGCGGATAAGGGCTGGTGGCGGTGGCGGTGCTCTTCGAGATCGACCTGCGCGATGCCGTCGAGGCCGAGCTCGCGCCACGCATCTATTAGCATCGCGACCTCGACGCCGTAGCCGCACGCAAACGGGAGCGCCCGCAGGAGCTCCGTGCGCGCCGCAACCTCGCCGGCGAGCGGCTGGCGCACGTGCGCGAGCTCGGGATAGAAGAGGGCGAGCGCCGGGCGCGCAGTGAGCCGGTTCACGCGCCCGCCTTCCCCTTCAGCGCTGGCGGCGGAGCCCTCGCCAAGGGGCCTGCGGTAGAAGGCCTTCACGAACGACACACCTTGCTCGCGCACGAGCGGGCCAAGCAGCCCGGTGACGAAATCCCGCGAGAAGTCCTCGGTGTCGGCGTCGAGGTAGCAGACCAGGTCGCCGCGCAGCACCGAGAGCGCGCGCCACATCGCATCGCCCTTGCCCAGCACGGGGCCGCAGGAGCTCATCAGCGCCGCCTCCTGGTACACCTCGGCTCCGGCGCGCGCGGCGAGCTCGCCCGTACCATCGGTCGAGGCCGCGTCGATCACGGCGAGCTGATCGATGACGCCGGCGCTCTGTAGCTCGAGCAGCTCGCCCACGACCTGAGCGATCGTCGCGGCGCATTCGCGCGCGGGCAGGCACACGGACACGCCGAGCCCGCGCTCGGCGCGCTCGGATGCGATCTCGCCGGCGCTGAAGTCACGGTGGTGGTAGGTCCTGCGCTGCGCCCAGCCGGCTGCGCGCGCAAGCGCCGCCGCGCTCGCCGCGCGCACCCCCGGCGCCGCCATCGCGCTCGTAGCGAGGTCGACTCTGCCGTTGGAATGTCCGCCAGCGGGCATCGCCTCTACTATCGCAAGCCGTGCCCACCGACCGCCAGATCGAGCCCTGGAGCGCGCTGCTCGACGCAGCCCGCGAGGACGGCCGGCTGGTTGCCGAGGCGAGCGAAGGCCCTGGCAGGCCGAGGTCGCTGGCGCCTCCGCTGGAGCTGCACGCCGACGTGCGGGCAGCTCTCCAGGGCATGGGCATCGAGCGCCTGTATGCGCACCAAGTGCAGGCGGTCGATCGGGCCTGGGAGGGGCCGATCATCGTGACCACCGGCACCGCGTCGGGCAAGTCGATGTGCTTCAACCTGCCGACGCTCGACGTGCTCTGCCGCGATCCGCGCGCACGAGCGCTGTACGTGTATCCGACCAAGGCGCTCGCCGCGGACCAGGCGAGGGCGCTTTCGGCCTTCGGCCTGGGACGGCGCGTGCGCCCGGCAATCTACGACGGCGATACGCCGCGGCAGGCCCGCGCGGAGATCCGCCGCAACGCGAGCGTCGTGCTGACGAACCCCGACATGCTGCACGTCGGCATCCTGCCCAACCACGGCGCGTGGGCCGAGCTGTTCGCGAACCTCGCCGTCGTCGTGCTCGACGAGGCGCACGTCTACCGGGGCGTGTTCGGCTCGCACGTGGCCAACGTCCTGCGACGCCTGCGCAGGATCGCGGCCGCGTACGGCACCACCCCGCGCTTTTTGCTGACGTCGGCCACGATCGCCAACCCGGTCGAGCTGGCCGAACGCCTTACGGGGCTCGAAGGGATCACGTTGATCGACGACGACGGCTCGCCCGCGCCGGCGCGGCGAATCGCGGTGTGGAACCCGCCCCTGAGCGACGAGCAGCTGGGAAGCCGGCGATCGGCGATCGGCGAGGCGGCGGACGTGCTCGCGCAGCTCACGCGCGCCGGCGTGCGCACGATCTGCTTCATCAAGTCGCGCAAGGCCGTCGAGCTGCTCTGCCGGCTGGTCAGGGAGCAGCTCGAGCAGACGGCACCTGAGCTCTGCGAGCTCGTGGTGCCCTACCGCGCCGGCTACACCGCCCAGCAACGCCGCGCCCTGGAGGAGCGGCTCGAGCGGGCCGAGCTGCGCGCGGTGGTGACGACCGACGCGCTCGAGCTGGGCATCGACATCGGCAAGCTGGACGCCGCGCTGGTGGTCACCTTTCCCGGCACCGTCGCCTCGCTGCGGCAGATGTGGGGTCGCGCGGGACGCTCGGCGCTCGGCCGCAGCGGGCGTGGCCTTGCCGTGTTCCTCGCCGGCGAGGACGCGCTCGACCAGTTCTTCTGCCGCCATCCCGACGAGTTCTTGGAGCGCGGCGTCGAGGCCGCGATCCTCGACCACGAGAGCCCGTACATATTCCTCCGCCACCTGCTCTGCGCGGCGCACGAGGGACCGCTGACGGCCGGGGACACCGAGTTCTTCGGCCCGCGCTTCGAGGCGCAGGCCGAGGTGCTGGTCAGCGCCGGCGAGTTGCGCCGGCGACCCGGCGCGTACGTGCCGCGCCGCCCGGACTCCTACCCTGCCGCCGAGGTGTCGCTGCGATCCGCCTCAGCAGAGCAGGTCGCGATCGTCGATGTCTCTTCGGGCGAGCTGCTCGGCTCGACCGAGGCTACGCGCGCGCCGAGGACGGTGCACGACGGCGCGATCTACATGCACCTCGGCCGCTCATATGAGGTGCGCGAGCTCGACCTCGCCCGGCGGCGCGCGTTCGTGACGCCGTTCGCGGGTGACTGGTACACGCAGCCGAAGGTCCAGACCGAGACGAGCATCGTGCGGCTGCTCGACCGGCGTCAGGCACTGGGCGTGCGGCTGTCCTTCGGGGAGGTGAGCGTGACGGACACCGTGCGCGCCTACCAGCGAAAGCGCGTGGCCGACCACTCCGCGCTCGAGCTCGTCGGGCTCGATCTGCCGCCCACGAGCTTCTCCACCCAGGCGTTGTGGTACGAGCTCCCCTCACAGGCGCTGGCCGAGACGCTCCCTCTGGAGGTGCTTCTGGGCGCGCTGCACGCGACCGAGCACGCGCAGATCGCGGTGCTGCCGCTGCTGGCGATGTGCGACCGCTGGGACATCGGCGGACTGTCGACCAACTTCCACGATCAGACGGGCGCGCCGACGATCTTCCTCTACGACGGTCACCCGGGAGGGATAGGCATCGCGCGGACCGCCTTCATCCGCTTCGAGGAGCTCTGCGAGGATGCGCGGCGCCTGATCGGCGAGTGCCCGTGCGCCGAGGGATGCCCCTCCTGCGTGCAATCGCCCAAGTGCGGCAACCTCAACGAGCCCCTGTCGAAGGCAGGCGCCCAGCAGCTGCTGGGGCAGCTGCTCGCCAGCGCCGGCGCCGGCGAGCCGGCGCTCGAAGCGGCGCTCTGACGGGCGCGCGCGGCTGTTGAAGCCATACCGAGAGCGTGAAACGTGAGCGCGTCCTGTAGAAAAGCCCTGTTCGCCGCCGTGGGCACCGCTGCCGCGCTCGCCACGGTGCCGGCGGCCGCTCAGGCGCCGCCCGGCTCCGCGCCCGCTCCCGGCGGCCCCGGGGGGCGCAGCGCGCTCTCGCACTGGACGCTGAGGCTCGACGCCGCCAACAAGGGCCTCGCCAGGGGATGGCAGCGCGGCGGGTTCTCTGGCCGGGCGGTGAGCGTCCCCAGCGTGGTCAACCCCTGGGACATCAAGGGCGCGCTGGGCTGGCGAAACTACGAAGGCAGCGTCGCTTGGTACCGCACGACGTTTGCGGCGCCCTCCGCGGGCACGTATGCCCTCAGCTTCGCTTCGGCGAACTTCGAGGCCGACGTGTGGGTCGACGGGCGGACCCTGACGAGGCACCGTGGCGCGTACCTGCCCTTCGAAGCTCGCGCGTCCCTCGCCGCGGGCACGCACACGGTGGTGGTGCGCATCGACTGGCGCAACCCGACGGCGCAGAGCCGCATCGGCTTTCATCGCACGTGGTTCAACTGGGGCGGCATCAACGGCGAAGTCAGCGTGCGCGCGATCGGCGAAAGCGAGCTGATCGACCCGTCCATCCAGACGACGCTGCAGCCAGAATCGCCACAGGCCGCACAGGCGAGTGTGCAGGTGAGCGTCGAAGTGCGCAACAACGGCCCCGCGCGCGTGATCGCCCCCGAAGGCACGCTGAGCCGGGAAGGCCAGACGATCCAGCTGCCGTTCCCGGCGAGGACACTCGGCGCGGGACAGACCGTGAGAGACAGCGCGACCGTCGCGATCGCGCACCCGGCGCTGTGGGCGCCGGGCAGGCCGAACATGTACGAGCTCTCGCTCTCAGTGGGCCAGGAGAGCGGCTTCTCGGCGCGCGTCGGCCTGCGCCAGCTGAGGCGCCGCGCTGGAAGGCTGTACCTGAATGGCCGCCGCCTGCTCGTGCACGGAGCTTCGCTGCAAGAGGACGCCCGCGGCCACGGAGACGCGCTCAGCGGGGCCGACGAGGACGCGCTGGTGGCCGAGCTCAAGGCGATCAGGGCCAACGCCGTGCGCGCGCAGCACCCGCTCGACGCGGGGCTGCTGGACCGGCTCGACGACGCAGGGATCCTCGTGTGGCAGGGAATCGGCCCCGTCGAAGGCGCCGGCAACTGGTACTCGGCCTCGCCGGGACTGCTGGCGGCAGCCGAAGCGCAGGCGACCACGGCCGCGCGCGCCGAGGAGCTGCACCCCTCGATCTTCGCCTGGAACCTCGTCGACGAGGTCGCCGGCAACGGCCACTCGCCCGCAGAGGTCCAGTACGTGCGCTCGGTCGCCGCGTGGCTGCACGCGCACGACCCCACCAGGATCGTGGCGGTCGACGTGTGGGGCGACCATCCGCCGAAAGTGCCCGGACCGCTGTACGCCGCGGTCGACGCTGTCGCCGAGACCGACTACACGGGCTGGTACCACACGCCACAGGATTCGCCGGCGGCTCAGCGCACGACGATGCGCAAGCGCCTCAGCGCGATGGAGCGCACGTTCGCCGGGAAAGTGCTGCTGATCAGCGAGTTCGGCGCCGAGTCAAACGCGCTCAACCGCCCGCACGAACCGGGCGGCTACGCATTCCAGTCGGATCTGCTCGCGCGGCACATCGCCGTCTACGCGAAGGACCCGAAGCTCACGGGGATGCTGATCTGGGATTTGCGCGACTACCCGCTGATCCCCGCCTACCTCGGCGGCTCGATCCATTTCAAGCTGCCACGCGTGCGCCTGATCGAAGGCATGCTGCAGAAGGGCCTGTTCACCTACTCCGGCGCGCGCAAGCCGGCCGTGGCTGTGGTGTCGCGCCTGTTTGCGGCGCTGCCCTGAAGCTGGGCGCGCCCTGCGCGGCTCAGGCGCGGTTCCCGCGCGCGATCCGCTGCAGGTCGATGGTGCGGTCGTACAGCTCCGCGTCGACCCCCTCCTCGAGCGCGACCTCGCGCAGCGGACGACCGGACGCGCTCGCCTTGCGGACGATGACGGTCGCCTTGTCGTAGCCGATCGCGCCGTTGAGCGCGGTGGCGACGGCCAGCGTCGCCGCGGCGGAGGCTGAAGTCGCCGCGCGGTTGACCTTCAGCCCGTCGATGCATTTCTCAGCGAACACACGCGCGGCCGCCGAGAGCAGCTTCAGCGACTGCAGCAGGTTGCGCGCGATCAGCGGGACGCGCACGTTGAGCTCGAACTGGCCCTCCAGGCCACCCACGGTGATGGCGAGGTCGTTGCCGATCACCTGGGCGGATACCTGCAGCACGACCTCGCAGATCACCGGGTTGACCTTGCCGGGCATGATCGAGGAGCCCTTCTGCAGCTCCGGCAGCAGCAGCTCGCCGATCCCCGCACGGGGCCCCGAGCCCATCAAGGCGATGTCGCCGGCGATCTTCGTCAGCGAGACTGCGACCACGCGCAGCGCGCCCGAGAGCTCGACGAGCGCATCGCGGCTGGCCTGCGCCTCGAACGCGTCGAGCGGGGCTGCGATCTGCTTCAGGCCGGTCTCCTTGCGCAGGCGCACGCGGACCTTCTCCGCGAACCGCGGGTGGGTGTTCAGGCCGGTACCGGTGGCGGTGCCGCCGAGCGGGATCTGGCCGACGTGCACGAGCGCGGCGCGCACGCGCTCGGATCCGAGCGCGACCTGCGCGGAGTAGCCCCCGAACTCCTGTCCTAGCGTCACCGGCACCGCGTCCATGAGGTGCGTGCGCCCGGCCTTGACCACGTTTGTAAAGGTGCTCGCCTTGCGTGCCAGCGAGCGCTCGAGCAGCCGCAGCGAGGGCAGCAGCTCGCGCTCGGCGACCTCGAGCGCGGCCAGGTGCACCGCCGAGGGGAAGACGTCGTTGGAGGACTGGCCCATGTTGACGTGGTCGTTGGCGTGCACGCCCTGGCCCGCGAGGCTGGCGATCACCTCGTTGGCGTTCATGTTGGTGGAGGTCCCGGAGCCGGTCTGGAACACATCGATTGGGAACTGCTCGTCGTGCTTGCCTTCGGCGACCTCCGTCGCGGCCCGCTGGATGCGTGCGGCGGTGCGCTTGGCGAGCAGGCCGAGCTCTCCGTTGACCGTCGCGGAGGCGCCCTTCAGGCGGGCCAGCCAGTGGACGACCTCGAGCGGCACCGTCTCGCCGGAGATGGGGAAGTTCTCGACCGCCTTGGACGTCTCCGCGCCCCACAGCTGCCGCTTCTGGCTCATGTGCCCACCCTAGCCGCAGAAGGCCGTGAGCTCCCGCGCGAGCCCGACCGGGTCGTCGTAGGCCATCAGAAAGCCCGTGCTCTCCAGGACGCGCAGCTGGCCGTCCGGCAGCAGCGCGAGCGCCTCTTCGGCGGTGGCGAGCGGGTGCAGGCGATCGCCGTCGGCCCACAACAGCAGCACCGGCAGCTGCAGCTTCGGGTACAGCTCGCGCAGGTGACCCTGTGCGCCGCGCGGCCAGCTGCGCGCGCACTTTGCCCACGAGCGCGCGAGGTTCGAGTTGCCGGGGACGTCGGCGAAGGCGTGCCTGACGAGGTCCGCGGCCGCCGGGTTGGAGCGCGATGAGAGACGCATGCCGCGCGCGGGCGTGAACACCATGTGCGTGCCGTACGAGAGCAGCCGGTCGAGGCCCGGGACCGCCCCCGCCAGGGCGGCCGCCCGCCACGCCGCGCGAGCCCAGGCGAAGCGCGGCGCCCTGTGCATGCGATTGCTCATCAGCACGATGCGCGCGGGCGAGATGCGTCCGGTGAGCAGCGCGTGGAGGATGATCTCGGCGCCCGCGTCGTGACCGGCGAGCATCGGCTTGGCGCCCAGCACCTCGGCGGCGAAGCCGCCCAGCACCTCGGCGAACCAGTCGGGCGTGTAGGGGTGCCGGGGGCGGTCCTCTGAGTCTCCGTGCAGGGGCAGGTCGGGCAGCACGACGCGGAAGCGACCGGCCAGCGAGGCGACGGCGGGCTCCCACTCCTTGTGCGAGAGCAGCCCCGAGTGAAGCAGCGCGAGCGGCGGGCCGGCGCCGAGCTCCCGGTAGGCGACGCGGGCGCCGTCGGGGTGGTGGTAGAGGCGCAGCCTCATTGCCGCATGCGTGCTCACGTGATCGCGCTCACCGGGTGGCACATCCTAGGCAGCGCCTATGTGGTTGCACCGCGCGCCGCGCCTAGAATTGTCCGCCCTTGAGCGAGCGCCCGCGACACCCGCTGATCCCCATGCGCGAGGTCGACGCGCGCCAGGATCTACCGGCGCTCGAGCTGGAGGTGCTCGAGCGCTGGCGCGAGCGGGACGTGTTCGCGGAGTCCTTATGCGCTCGCGAGCGCGCCGAGCAGTGGGTCTTCTACGAGGGGCCGCCGACCGCCAACGGACCGCCTGGCGCCCACCACGTGCTCTCGCGTGTGTTCAAGGACATCTACCCGCGCTTTCAGACGATGCGCGGCTACCGGGTCGAGCGCAAGGGCGGCTGGGACTGCCACGGGCTGCCCGTCGAGATCGCGGTCGAACAGGAGCTGGGCATCAAATCGAAGGCCGAGGTAGAGGCGTATGGGATCGAGCGCTTCAACGAGCGCTGCCGCGAATCGGTGTTCGCATACGTGCAGGAGTGGGACCGCCTGACCGAGCGGATCGGCTTCTGGTTGGACCTCGAGGACGCGTACCGCACGCTGGATGAGAGCTACATCGAGTCGGTCTGGTGGGCGCTTGCGGAGATCCACGAGCGTGGGCTGCTGTACGAGGGCCGCAAGGTGGTGCCGTACTGCCCGCGCTGCGAGACGACCCTCTCCTCGCACGAGCTCGCGCTGGGCTACGAGGACATCGTCGATGAGAGCGTCTACTTGAAGCTGGCGGTCGCGGGCAGCGCGCACGACGAGCGCCTTTTGGTATGGACGACGACGCCGTGGACGCTGCCGGGAAACGTGGCCGTGGCGGTGGCGCCGAAGGCGAGCTACGCAAAGGTGCGCGCGGGCGAGGAGACGTTCCTGCTCGCGGAGGAGCGCGTGCGCGCGGTGCTCGGCGAGGACGCCGAGGTGCTCGAGCGCCTCACGGGCGCAGAGCTGGCCGAGCGCTACTCCTCATACGAGGGGCCGCTGTTCGCGCTCGCCGATCGCCCCCCTGGTCCCGCGCCGATCCTCGCGGACCCGTTCGTCACCACCGAGGACGGAACCGGCATCGTGCACCTCGCACCGGCCTTCGGCGAGGACGACTTTCGGGTCGCAGCCGCCGCGGGCCTGCTCAGGCCGGAGCACCCAGAGGAGCTCTACAACCCGGTTCGCGCCGACGGCACCTACGACGAGCGCGTGCTCTCGGCAAGCGGCGGCACCTACGAGGGGCGCTTCGTCAAGGACGCTGCGCTGACGGAGGAGCTGATCGCGGACCTGCGCGCGCGCGGGCTGCTGCTGCGCGTGGAGCCCTACGAGCACGCATACCCGCACTGCTGGCGATGCGGGACGCCGCTGCTCTACTACGCGAAATCGTCCTGGTACATCGCGACCTCGCGGCTGCGCGAGGAGCTGCTGCGCGCCAACGACTCCATCAACTGGTACCCGCCGCGCGTCAAGCACGGCCGTTTTGGCGACTGGCTTGCCAACAACGTCGACTGGGCGCTCTCGCGCGAGCGCTACTGGGGCACCCCGCTGCCGGTGTGGCGCTGCGAGGCTGGGCACCTGCACGTGATCGGTTCCTTCGGCGAGCTCGCCGAGCTCTCGGGGACGACGCTGTCCGACCACCATCGTCCGTTCGTCGACCGCGTGCAGTTCCAGTGCCCGCACGAGGACGAGCAGCGGGAGGGCGCGCAGGAGGGTCGCTGCGGGCGCCCCATGACCCGCGTGCCGGAGGTCATCGACGTGTGGTTCGACTCCGGGGCGATGCCCTTCGCCCAGCACCACTTCCCGTTCGAGCACGCCGAGCGCTTCCGCGAGCGCTTCCCGGCCGACTTCATATGCGAGGCGCAGGACCAGACGCGCGGCTGGTTCTACTCGCTGCTCGCGGTCGCGACGCTGCTGGGCAAGCCTGCGCCCTATCGCAACGTGGTGTGCCTCGGCCTGATCCTCGACGAGGAGGGCCAGAAGATGTCGAAGTCCAAGGGCAACGCAGTCGAGCCATGGCAGGTGCTCGAGACGCACGGCGCCGACGCCTTCCGCTGGTACTTCTTCGCCTCCAAGCAACCGTGGGACGGCTATCGCTTCTCCGAACAGGCGATCGCAGACGGGGTGCGCCTGTTCCTGAAGCAGCTGTGGAGCACCTACTTCTTCTACGTCCTGTATGCGCGCGCGGCAGCCGAGGAGCTCGAGCGCTCGCCGGCGCGCACGGAGCGCCCGCGCGAGGATCTCGACCGCTGGGCGCTGTCGCGAATAGCGGGCACGAGCGAGGCCGTCACGGAGCGTCTCGACGCCTACGACGCGACCGCGGCGGCTCGCGCGATCGCGGACCTGGTCGAGGATCTCTCCAACTGGTACGTCCGCCGCTCGCGAAGGCGCTTCTGGGAGGGGGATGAGGCCGCGTTCGCGACGCTTCGCATCTGCCTGGTGACGGTCGCCAAGCTGCTCGCGCCGTTGTGCCCGTTCATCGCCGATGAGATCTTCGACAACCTCGACGCGGGGCGCGCGAGCGTCCACCTGTGCGAGTTTCCGAGCCCCGGCTCGCTGGCGGCGGAGGGAGCCGTTCGCGATCAGCAGCTCGAGGAGGCGATGGCTGACGCGCGCGAGACGGTGCGCCTCGGCCTGGGCGCGCGCCGCAGCGCCGACCTCAAGGTTCGCCAGCCGCTGGCCGAGGCCGTGGTGCTCGCGGACGGGCGCGAGCGGCGCGCGATCGAAGGGCTGGCCGAGATCGTGCGCGAGGAGCTCAACGTGCGGCGCGTGCGCTTCGTGGCCGCGGCCGAGGAGCTCGGCACCTACGAGGTCAAGCCCAACTACCGCACGCTCGGACCGCTGTTCGGAAAGGACATGCCGCTCGCGGCCGAGGCGATCGCCGCCCTCGATCCCGCCCGCGTGGCGGCGGCCCTGCGCGGCGGGGAGGATGCGAACGGGATCGGCATCTCGGTCGCCGGGCGCGAGCACAAGCTCTCTGCCGATGATGTGATCCTCACGATGCGCGCGCCCGCCGGGTACGCGGTCGAGCGCGAGGGCGGGCACGCGGTGGCGCTCGACTTGACGATCGACGAGGAGCTCCTGCAAGAGGGTCGCGCGCGCGAGATCGTGCACGCGATCCAGAACGCGCGCAAGGCCGCCGGCCTGGCCGTCGAGGACCGCATCGAGCTGGCGCTCAGCGGGGAGGATGCGCTGCTGTCGGCCGTGCGCGCGCACCGCTCCTACGTAGCCGGCGAGACGCTGGCCCTCGAGCTGAGCCTCGCCGGCGAGGATGCCCGCGCCGAGGATGCCGGGGCGTGGGAGTATGCGCAGGACGTCGAGATCGACGGCCTCGCGCTGGCGATCGAGCTGCGCCGCAGAGGCTCGTGAAGCGGCGCCTCTTCGGCTCCGCCGCGCCGGCGCGGCCGCGCTAAGGAGCCAAGGGAGGCAGGTGGGCGCGCCCGCCTGAACGTTGCTCAGGCTGCCGCGACGCTAGCTTGCGCGGCGGCTGCGGCAGCTGGCCGCGCCCGCCGAAATGCGGCTCAGGCCGCCGCGAGCACCGGCCCGAGCTCCTGCTCGAGCTTCTTCTTGGGATAGGCGCCGATGATCGTCTTCACGGGCTGTCCGCCTTTGAAGAGGATCATGGTCGGGATCGAGAGCACCTGGAACTGCGCCGCCGTCTGCTGGTTCTCGTCGGTGTTGAGCTTCACGACGCGAAGATCGGGGCGCTCTGAGGCGATCTCCTCGAGCACGGGTGCGACGACGCGGCAGGGCCCGCACCAGGGCGCCCAGAAGTCGACCAGCACCGGGCCGTCGGCCTCGATGACCTCGGCCTGGAAGTTGTTGTCGGTGACTTCGCTGAGGTTGCCTGCCATGTGTCCCTCCCTTGGTCGATCGCTCGACTACCACTATACAAAGTAAAGGAGTGGTGCCGAAGGGCCGCGTGCCCGCGCCCGTCTCGGCGCCGGATCGAGGAGCGCGTGCTTCGCGAGGGCTGCGGCGCGCGGTCATCGCGAGTACGCTTACGCAGCCCGGCCCGCCCTCGGCGGGCCGGCCAAGGGAGCGCATCGACGCCCAAGGCATCGATCCGGAGGAGAGCAATGCAGGCGACGCAGATCGACGCAGACGACTTCCGCGCACGCCAGCGCCGAGACTGGAACGAGGCGTCGGAGGGTTGGCGCGACTGGAATGAGCTGATCGACCGCGCGACCGCTCACGTGAGCGAGCATATGGTGAGCGTGGCGCGCATACAGCCGGGCTACCGCGTGCTCGACGTCGCGGCCGGCTACGGCGAACCATCGCTCACGGCCGCGAAGGTCGTGGGCCCGCAGGGCGAGGTCGTCGCGACGGACATCTCGGCGGGCATGCTCGCCTACGGTCGCGAGCGCGCGTCCGCTGCGGGGCTCGAGAACGTGCGCTTCGTGGAGTCGGACGCCTCCTCGCTCGACTTCCCACAGGGCAGCTTCGACGCCGCCCTCTCGCGCTGGGGGATCATCTTCGAGCCCGACGGCGAGGGCGCTGCGACGCGCGTTCGCAGCTTCCTGAAGCCTGCGGCGAAAATGGCGATCAGCTCGTGGGGGCCGCCCGAGCGCGTGCCGTTCCTTGCCGTCCCGATGAGCACCGTGATGAAGACGCTGGACGTCCCGCCTCCGCCGCCGGGCACGCCCGGCCCGCTATCGCGACCCACGGCGGAGGCGATCGGCGGCCTGCTCGAAGGCGGTGGCTTCTCGGACGTCGAGGTCGATGAGCTGGAGGTGAGCTTCGAGTGGGGCTCCCCGGAGGAGTTCACGCGCTTCGTTCAGGAGATCGCCCCGCCGATCTACAACCTGGTCAACCCCCAGCCACCCGATGTGCAGCGCGAGTGCTGGCAGGCGATCACTGATGCCGCCCGCGCACACGCCTCCGGGGGCGGCGCCTTGCGCTTCAGCAACCTCGTGCTCGTCGCGGCGGGCCGGTCCTGACGCTCGCGCCGGCCTGAGCCGGCGGGCTCTGCGCCCAGGCGTCAATGCACGATCACGAGCACGTCGCCATCGCGGCGCACGATCGGCGGGTGGATGTGCGTCAGCGCGGCGAACAGGTTAGGCGAGAGGAAGACCTCGACGAAGGCGGCCGCGAGCAGTACGGGCAGCGCGACGGCCACGGTCACGAACGTCGCGGCCAGCAGCTGCTCCCATTTGGCGCTGCGGCTGGCGATGATCCAGGCGGCGAGCGGCAAGAACAGCGCCATCAGCTCGGGCACGGCGTGCGGGAGCAGCCCCAGCAGCAGCAGGCCGGGCGAGACGCGCAGGAAGGCGGCGACGCCGCCGAGCGTGTGCCCGATCAGGTAGGCCTGGGCGCCGAGCGAGAAGGTGGTCGCGGCGACCACGAAAGCGATCGCGAGCCGGCCGCCGTGTTCGTGCACCCAGCGCGAGAGGCCGTGACGGTGCTGGGCCTGCAGCGGCAGCGAGCTGCCGGCGATGAAGCCGGCGACGCAGGCCATCGCGTGCAGCGCGAGCACGAGCAGGTTGCGCTTCATGACGCCGAGCACGTCGCCTGCGTCGCCAACGGCGAACGGAGGCTGGAGGTTGACTATCTGCTCGCGGCCGCCGTAGAGCGAGGAGATCAGCCACACGGCGAGCAGCAGGCCCGCCGCAGCGGCGGCCGAGCCGGCGGCCCAGCGCCCGAGGACCGACCACGGTTCCCGCCGCCAGGAGCGAAGCGTCGAGCGCGTATGCCGGATCCCGTGCGTGAAGGCATACGCCGACGCGTCCATCGCCTGTGCATCGGCCCGGCGCGCGACTATCTGAAGCGCAGGCGCGGAACCAGCCACATGGCCTCGAGCGCGATGCGCCAGGACATCTTGCTCTGGCCCCGCTGGCGGTCGCGAAAGACGATCGGCACCTCGACCACCTCGAAGCCGGCGCGCACGGCGCGGTAGGTGAGCTCGACCTGGAATGCATATCCGCGAGAGCGCACGCTGTCGAAGTGGATCGCCTCGAGCACCTCGCGGCGGAAGCACTTGAAGCCGCCGGTGAGGTCGCGAACCTTCAAGCCGAGCACGCAACGTGCGTACACCGAGCCCCACTCGCTGATCTTGCGCC
Organism: Actinomycetota bacterium; assembly: GCA_005884115.1. Taxonomy (GTDB): domain Bacteria; phylum Actinomycetota; class Thermoleophilia; order Solirubrobacterales; family Solirubrobacteraceae; genus Palsa-744. The sequence continues at coordinate 177,434 of VAXW01000005.1, read as the reverse complement.
GCACGAGCCCCCAGTCGCTGACGCCCCCTCCTGGCACGTAGCGGGAGCCGAGCGCGAGGTCCGCTCCTCGTGCGACAGCGCCGAGCAGCCGCTCGAGGTCAGCGGGGTCGTGCGAGAAGTCGCTGTCCATCTCCAGCGCGTATCCGGCACCGGCCTGGAGCGCATGCGAGAAGCCCGCCAGGTAGGCGGGGCCGATGCCGTTCTTGGCCTGGCGGTGGAGCACCTCGAGCCACTCGTGCTCGGCGCACAGGCGGTCGGCGATCGCGCCGGTGCCGTCGGGCGAGCCGTCGTCGACGATCAGAATGCGAAAGCCGGCGGGCGCCGCGCGCCTGAGCACCTCCGCCGACGCGTGCACCAGGGCCTCTATGTTCTCGGCCTCGTTGTAGGTCGGCAGTATCAGCCACGGCTCGCCGGACATCGGTCGGCGTACCCTAGATGATCGATTCCAGGATCCCGCGCGGCCCTGGATGGCGCATCTGGGCGCGCGGCTTTGTGCGCGCCGGCGCTCGATCGCCCCATACCCTGAGGGAGTGACCGCGCTGCAGCTGACCAACGCCGCGATCGCCGACGCGCTGGACGAGCTAGGCAACCTGTATGAGCTCGACGGCGCGATCGTGCACCGCGTGGTGGCCTACCGCACGGCTGCGAAGACGGTGCGGGAGGCGTCCACCTCGGTCGCTGCGCTCGCGCTGGCGGGGCGCGCGAAGGAGCTGCCGGGGATCGGCTCGACGCTGCAGGAGAAGATCGTGGCGCTCGCCGATACCGGCACGATCCCCGCGGCCGAGAAGCTGCGCGCGAAGTTCCCGTCGGGCCTGGTGGCGATCATGCGCCTGCCGGGCCTCGGGCCCAAGCGCGCGCGCCTGCTGTACTCGGAGCTGGGGATCGACTCGCCGCAGAAGCTGCGAGAGGCGGCGCTCGCACAGCGCCTGCGCGACGTGCGCGGCCTGGGTCCGAGGTTCGAGCACAGCGTGCTGCGCGCGCTCGAGGCCGGCATCGCCGAGCGCGCGCCCGCGCGCGTGCTGCTGCCTCGGGCGCTCGCGATCGCAGAGGCGCTGGCGGCGGAGCTGATCGCCCGGGGCGCGCCGGGCACGCAGGTGCTCGTGGCCGGCTCGGCACGGCGCCAGGCGGACAGCGTCAAGGACCTTGACCTGATCGCGACGACGACGCGCCCCACAACACTGGCCAAGAGCCTGCGCACGCTCGAGCAGATCGAGAGCGTGAGCGCGGCCTCGCGCGCGGGCGCGCGGGCGCGCACGCACGCCGGCGTGGGCGTCGACCTGCGCATCGGCAAGCCCGCTCAGCTAGGCAACCTGCTGCAGCATTTCACCGGCTCGGGCGAGCACAACGCGGCGCTGCGCGAGGCGGCCGTGCGGCGTGGCCTGCACGTCTCGGAGTACGGCGTGCACGACGACTCGATCGGGCGCACGCGCACGTGCGCGGAGGAGCGCGAGGTGTACGAGCTGCTCGGGCTCGCATACATCGAGCCCGAGCTGCGCGAGAACCGTGGCGAGCTGCAGGCCGCCCAGCTGGGCGGCGGCGGGCTGCCGAGCCTGATCGAGCTGGCTGACATTCGCGGCGACCTGCACTGTCACACGGTCGCCTCGGACGGCCACAGCACGATCGAGGAGATGGCGCACGCGGCGCTCGAGCGTGGATATGAGTTCCTCGCAATCACCGACCACTCGGCCTCGCACGGGTTCGGCAACGAGGTCACGCCGGCGCAGCTGCGGCGCCAGATCGAGCTCGTGCGTGAAGCCGACGCGCGCATCGAGGGCATCCGCCTGCTGGCGGGGAGCGAGGTGAACATCCTCCCGGACGGGTCGCTCGACTACGAGGACGAGCTGCTCGCGCAGCTCGACTGGATCATCGCCAGCGTGCACACCTCCTTCGGCATCGGCGTGCGCGCGATGACCGAGCGCATGATCAGGGCAATTGAGCACCCGCTGGTAGATGCGATCGGCCATCCCACGGGTCGCAAGATCGAACAGCGCGCGCCGTATGCGATCGAGCTCGAGGCGGTGTTCGAGGCGGCGGCCGCCAACGGCACGATGCTCGAGATCAACGCCAACCCCGACCGCCGGGACCTGGGCGACCTTCACGCGCGCGCTGCGCGCGCCGCGGGCGTGGACATCGTGATCAACTCCGACGCCCACCGCACGTCGACGCTGGCGAACATGCGCTGGGGCGTGGCCACCGCGCGGCGCGCCTGGCTGTCCGCCGCCGACGTCGCCAACGCGCGGGGCTGGAGCGAGCTGCAGGCGCTACGCGGCAAGCGGCCCGCCGAGCAGGCGCGGAAGTAGCGCCTCCGCCACGAGCCTGTCGACGGAGGCGGGCGAGAACGGCGCGAGCAGCTCCTCGGCCCGCCGCGCGTATCCGGGCAGCGGGTCCTCGAGAGCGGTGCGGATCCCGCGCGCGAGATCGTCGCCGACGAGCCGTGGGTCGAGCTCGCGTGCAAGCGGCAGCGCGGCGTAGGGACCTGGCGCGGCGGTGGTCACGAGCGCGCATCCGTCTGCGAGCGCCTCGAGCTGCGCGAGCCCGTAGTCCTCCCGGCGGGGCGCACAGACGAACGCCCGCGCGCGCCTGAGGAGCGCCCGGTACTCGCTCGCCTCGAGCGCTCCGACGACGCGCACCCCGGCCTCGCCGACATCGATGCCGGCGCGCTGCAGCAGGCGCGAGGTGGCGCCTGCCACGACCAGCTCGCCGCCGGCCGCGGCCGGGCACTCGGCGCGCGCGCGCCGCCAGGCTGCGAGCACGCGGTCGAGTCCCTTCTTGGCGGGGTTGGCCGCGTAGGTGATGGCCGCGATGTCGCGCGCGCCGCCGTCTGGCCCGTCCTGGTCGCGCGCGCAGGAGCGCTCGACGGCGACCGGCAGCACCAGCGAGCGCCCGCCCTGCTGCGAGGCGACGGGCGACTCGGCGAGAGCGCCCTCGCTCCAGGGAAGCAGCAGCGGCGCCTGGCGCAGGCGCAGCCGCTCTAGCGGACGCTGCCACAGCCCGTGGCGGCCCGGGCGGTTGCCGGCGGCGGTCGCGTCGAAGCGGATCGCGCCGGGCATCGGCCAGAAGCAGGCGGCGGTGGTGCTCGAGTAGATCATCGCGCGCGGTGGCGATACGCGCCGCGCGAGCGCTGCCCTGGCGGCGTCCCGCACCGCGCGCGCCCAGGCGAGATCGGTGAGCATCAACGTAGGAGCGGGGCGCGGCGCGGTCGCTGAGACGACCTCGACGTGCGCGCCTGCGCGCTGGAGCGAGGCGGCAAGCGCCTCGTCGGCCGCGCGCAGCCCGGCGGTCGAGCCGAGCGAGACGATCAGCACGTCGGCCGGCAAGGATTGCGGCATCTCAGCTGATGGCGCCGTTGGCGCGCTCTGGGCGCAGCGCCTTGAAGCCGGGCGTGCGCTCCAGCGCTATGGGGCGCACCGGCGAGGTGCGGCGAACGTAGAAGCAGACGCCGTCGCGCTCCTCTATGGCGCGCACGGCGGAGTCCTGCTGGCGCCAGGCAAGCGCCCAGATGATCGCGAAGCCGGCGGCGATGCCCGGCACCTGTGGCGCGAGGAAGGCCAGCCCGCCGGCCGCCAGCACGAACACGATCAATGGCCACAGGCGGTTGATGAGGATGGCGTTGGGCTGGTGCTCGGGCATCGTGGTGCTGGCCTTGGCGCTCGCGAGCAGCCGAGCGATGGGAGGGTTTGTCTCCGCGCGCCTGCCCAGCCGCAGTCCGAGCAGCGCCGCGATCACCCACCAGCCAACCGCGATCGGGACCAGGTGCGCTTCGGAGTGCGTGCCGAAGGCCAGCACGCTGATCGCCGCAAGCGCAGTGGCGGCCCCGGCACTGAGCAGCACGGTCGCGCGCAGGAAATCGACGAAGCGCACGCCGGCTACAGCAGCGCCTGGAGCAGCTCCCGAACGCCGCCCGGGCCGTCGACGGTGAGATCTGCCTCCCGCGCGAGGTCGGGAGGCGCTTCGTCGGAGCTGACCGCCACGCACAGGGCCTCGCCCAGAGTCCCCGAGTGCTCGAGCTCGCGCAGGCCGCGGAAGGCGTCGAGGTCGGTCGTGTCGTCGCCGACGTACAGCGCGGCCTCGACCGGCATCGCCCGCAGCAGCGCGCTCACCCCGAGTCCCTTGTCGAGCACGACCGGCGGGCGAACCTCGAGCACCTTGCGGCCCCAGTGAAGCGCGAAGCCCTCCTCCTGCGCGCGCGCGCCGATCTCCTCCACGGCGGCGGCAGCCGCCTGCTCGTCCGGCGCGCCGCGCCAGTGGAAGGCGACGATCGTGTCCTTGTCCTCGCTGCGCACGCGCAGGCGTTCGTGCTCTCTGGTCAGCGCGCGCGCCGCGAAGGCGCGAACGCGCGCCCTCTGAGCGGCGAGCTCCGGGGCGACCTCGGCGCGCGTCGCGCCGGGGCGCAGGAGCTCGCCGCCGTGGTTGCCGATGTAGGCAATCGTGCCGATCGCGACAATTTGCCGCGAAGTCGCCGCGCGGCGGCCGCTCACGCACGCCACCACGCGGTAGCGACGGGAGATCTCGATCAGCAGCGAGCGCGTCGCCTCGGGCACGTGCGCGTCGGTGGCGTGCCGCACGATCGGCGCGAGGGTGCCGTCGATGTCGAGCAGCACAGCCGAGCGGTCCGGGTCAGAGCGGACCGGCTCGAGCGCCTCCACGAGCGTGGCAGCGGGGGACACGGGGTCTAGTATGGCGCGCATGGTGGCCGATCCGTTCCCTCGCCAGCGTGGCGGCTGAGCGCGCGCTTTCGCGTGCGCGCTCGCTCAAGCTGACAGCGATCGGCACCGCTGCGGGGCTGTTCAGCGGCCTCTTCGGAGTCGGCGGAGGAACGGTGGTGGTGCCGCTGCTGGTCCTGTGGCTCGCCTATGACGAGCGGGTCGCGACGGGCACCTCGCTGGCTGCGATCGTGTTCATCGCCGGCTTCGCCGCGGCCACGCAGGGGCTGTACGGGAACGTCAACCTGCGCGACGCGGCGCTCGTCGGCGGGCCGGCCGTGGTCGGCGTGGTGCTGGGCGCGGCGCTGCAGCAGCGCCTGCGCTCACGCGCGATCTCGGTGCTCTTCGCGCTGGCGCTCGTTGCCAGCGCGGTGGAGCTGGTTCTGAAGTGATCGGGACGATCGCAGCGGGACTGGCTGGGGGCGTCTTGGCTGGCGTGCTGGGAGTCGGTGGCGGCATTCTGTTCGTGCCGGCGCTGGTCGTGTTCATGAACCTCAGCCAGCACCACGCGGAGGCGACCTCGCTGCTCGCGATCATCCCCGTCGCGCTCGTCGGCGCCTACAGGCAGGACCGCTACGGCAACGTCCGCCGCGGCGACGCGGTGCTGCTCGGCTTTCTCTCGATCGCCGGCGGCATCGCGGGCGTGGCGCTCGCGAACGCGCTCTCGGGAGCAGTCCTGCGCGACTCGTTCGCGGCCTTGATGGTGCTCGTGGCCGGACAGCTGCTGCGCAAGGCGCGGCGCGAGCCCGCTCAAGCGCACAAGCGGCGAGAGCGGATGCTCTAGACTTGCCCTGAGATGGGACTTGACAACCCGCTCCATATCGCGGTTCTGGTCGTGATCCTGCTGCTCGTGTTCGGCGCCAAACGCCTGCCCGAAATCGGCCGCTCGCTGGGAAGCGGGATGCGCGAGTTCAAGCAGTCGATAACCGGCGAGAGCAGCTCGCAGCAGCCCACGCTCCCCGCTGCCTCGCAACCAGCTCCGCCGCCCGCCCAGCAGGCGCAGCCCCAGACCCAGCAGGCGCCGCCCCAGGCCCCGGAGGCGCAGCCCCAGACCCCGGTCGCCCAGGGCGCACCGAGCGAGCACCAGCAGAGCTAGCGAAGTTGCTTTGGCGGGCCGCACGCCTCCGTGCGTGTGGTCGAAGCGCGCCGTCCTCAGCGGCGGCGGATGGGCCCGCTGTAGACGGCCTCGAACGCCGAGCCTGGCACGGTCTTGAGCTGGTCGAGGTCTTCGTCGTCCCAGCGACGGTCGGGAGCGCCGGTGATGAACCATGGCGACCCGTTGTCGGCAACGATCAAGCCGAAGCGCCGCAGCGCGCGCAGCACGATCAGCGCTTGGCCGTGATAGCGGGCGAGGCTGAAGCTGGCCTTCAGTCGCAGTCGCAGCCCCATCGGCGGAAGCCGCGCATCGGCGCTGGATGAGGCGAGGTGCGTCGCGGGGTGGATGTAGCCGCTCTGTGTCCGCGGAACGGTCACGCGGAGCGCGTGCTCGATGCGTCCGGCGCGCACCTCGCCGTAGCGCGCGAGCAGCGGGAAGATGGGCAGCCCGGCCGCGTCGGCGGACGTCCAGCCCTCCGGCCGCAGCCGGCCTGAGCGCAGGTTGAAGACCGCGCCAGAGCCTGCATCCCAGCCGGCGCCGGCGCGGCGCGCGTTGTACAGCTCATACAAACGGCAGCTTCCGCGCTGCAGCACGAGCACGTGCCGGTCGCCTTCCGCCCCGGCCCCCTCCACGCGTGCGCCCGGCGGGACCGGGTAGGGACCGGGGTCGGACTCCCCGCCGAATTCGGTGAACGAGATCGGCACCCTCGGCTGGCGCGGCCCGACGACCGCGTAGGGAATGCCGTAAGCGGGGTTGCTGCCGAAGTCGGCGTGCAGGTGCGCGCTCAGCCCGATGCTCGCGACGTAGTCCGCGGAATGCCGATCCACGGGCGCGCGCGAGATGTCACGGTTGAGCGGATTCGTCGGCGGAAGGATTGGACACCCATATTGATGCGGCGCGGGCGCGCTGCGCGCGCTCGCGCCCGAGCGGTCGGCGGTGGCGCCAACCGGCGCCGTCGTGGCCGCGGCCGCGCACAGCCCCGCAGCCACCAGCAGCGGGCGCAACTGCGGCCGCGACACGAACCGTTTGCGCGTGCCTGGCCTGCCGAGCCTCCGCGGGCGCCGAGAGCGCGGCGAGACGCGGGGCGCGTTCGCCGGATGGCTCAGCACGGCTCGCGAAGCTGGTGCGCGGAGGTGAAGAAGTTGCGGTAGGCGAGCAGCACGGCGGTCAGCGCCGCCAGTGCGACGCTGCCGAGCAGGACGTAGAGCAGGGTCAGCTGCAGGCGGACGGCGTCGATCGGCGCAGCGCCGGCGAGGAGCATGCCAACCATCGTGCCGGGGAAGAAGATCAGCCCGGTCGTCTTGGTCGAGTCGATCAGCGGGATCATTCCCGAGCGAAGGCTGCGTTGCAGGATCGGGCGCATCGCCTGGCCGGCGGTGGCGCCGAGGGCCAGCGTCGCCTCGATCTGCGGAGCCGCATCGGCGATGTCGTCGCCGAGCCGGTTGAGGGCGACGGCGGCGGCGGTCATCGCATTGCCGATGACCATGCCGCCCACGGGCACGAGGTAGCGCGCCCGAGCCTGGAAGACGCCGAGCGCGACCACCAGCGCCAGCGTCGCGGTGCCGGCGAGGGCCAGCGCGATCAGCAACGGCCAGAACGCACCGGGGACGCGGCGCGCGCGACGTCGCGCGGTGAAGGCGCCGAATATCACCATCGCCGCGATCAGCGCCAGAACGAAGATGAGCTTGTTCTGGTCGAAGATCAGCTTGATGACGTAGCCGATCGCGGTGAGCTGGAGGAAGGAACGGAAGGTCGCGACGGCGATGTCGCGCTCGAGATCGGCCCGCTGCCAGCCCGAGACGGCCGCCGCGATCGCCACGAGCGCGAGCGTGGCGGCGACCTGCGCGAGGCTGAGGTGGATTGCGAGGATCATGGGCGAGGCCCAAGGCCAGTCGCGATGCGGCCGTTGTCGATGTGCACGAGCCGGTCGGCGAGCCTGCGCGCCTGCGCTCGATCGTGGGTAACGAAGATCAGGCCAGCCGACATTCGGGCGCTCACCTCGAGCAGCGTCCGCTCGATCGCGTCTCGGGCTCGCTCATCGAGCGCGGCGGTCGGCTCGTCGAGCAGCAGCACGCGCGGCTCGAGCGCGAGCGCGCGGGCGAGCATGACCCGCTGCTGCTCCCCCACGGACAGCTGGTAGGCGGTCCGGCCGGCGAAGGACGCGTCCAGCCCGGCGAGCGCGAGCGCGCAGTCGATGTCGCACTCCTCGCCTCGCAGCCTCGGGCCATAGCTGACGTTGTTCGCAACGGTGCCCGCCAGCAGTGCGGGGAGCTGTGGCACGAGCGCGACCTCGCGGCGCAGGGCGAGGACGTCATAGTCGCGGACGTCGCGCCCGCGGTAGTGCACGGTGCCAGCGTGGGGATCGGCGAGCCGGTTGAGCAGCCGCAGCAGCGTCGACTTGCCTGCGCCCGAGGGACCGACGAGCGCGGTTGTTCCCTCCGCCAGATCGGCAGTGAGATCGCTCAGCACGGCCCTGCCGGCACGGCGGTAGCTGATCTGCTCGAGCGAGAACAGCACGCACCGATTATCTTTCCGCGCGCGCCGGACCCGCGCTCTGCGACGCGGCCGGTCCGCTCGGCCCAGCGCTGAGGCAGCCCGCGCCTGGCGCATGCCCCGACGGGCCGCCGATCACCTCTGAGCGCGTGCGGCCACTCGCCCCTCTCTGCGGCGCGGCGCCGGCTCAGGCGCAGCGCCGCCACTTCTCAGCTCAAGCGGCGCCTGCGCTACAGCAGGCTCGAGGTCATGCGCTCGATCTCGGCGATCGAGGTCAGGCCGGCTCGCACCTTCTCGAGGCCATCGTCGCGCAGGTGGAGCATGCCCTCGCGCTCGGCCACGGCCACGATCGCGTCGGTCGAGGCGCGCTCGAGGATCAGCGCGCGAATCTCCTCGCTTACGGACAGCACCTCGTACACGCCTAGACGCCCGCGATAGCCGCTGCCACCGCAGCGCTTGCAGCCCACGGCCTCGAACGGGCTCGCTCCTGCCAGCCCGTGCTGGACGAGCACCGACCGCGACACGTTCTGAGGGCGCTTGCAGTTCTTGCACAACAGGCGCACGAGCCGCTGCGCGGCCACGCAGTCGATCGCCGAGGAGATGAGGAACGGCTCGATGCCCATGTCCATGAGGCGCCCGAGCCCACTCGGCGCATCGCGCGTGTGCAGCGTCGAGAGCACGAGGTGCCCCGTCAGCGCAGCCTCGATCGCGATGTGCGCGGTCTCTGAGTCGCGGATCTCGCCGACCATGATCACGTCGGGGTCGGCGCGCAGCATCGAGCGCAAGCCGACGTCGAAGGTGACGCCCGCCTTGGGCGCGATCGGCATCTGCTTTATCCCCGGGATCTTCTGCTCGACCGGGTCCTCGATCGTGAGAATGCTGCGCTCGCCGTCGTTTATGTCGCCGAGCGCCGCGTACAGGGTCGTCGACTTGCCCGACCCGGTGGGGCCCGTCACGAGCACAGCGCCGTTTGGCCTGTGGATCGCGGCCCGGAAGCGCTCCAGCGCCTGCGAGGACATGCCCAGCGCATCCAGATCCTGAATCTCGTTGGCGTGGTCGAGGATTCTCAGCACGACCGCCTCGCCGTGCACGAGGGGGAGCGTAACCACGCGAATGTCAACGCGCCGGCCGTCGACCGTCAGCCCGAAGCGCCCGTCCTGAGGCACGCGCCGCTCCGAGATGTCGAGGTCGCCCATGATCTTGATGCGCGAAACAACTCCCCTAGCCAGCTTGCGCTTCACCGTCGCGGCCGGAAACAACACGCCGTCGACGCGGAAGAGCACGCGCGTCTCGGCCTCTTCGGGGTTGATGTGGATGTCCGAAGCCCCCTGCTGCACCGCCTGCGAGACGATCGAGTAGACGAGCTTGATGATCGGCGCGTCGCCCTCGCTCGCCTCGACGCGCTCGGTCTCCTCCTCCCGCTCCGCGTGTTCCTCGGCCAGGCCCTCAATCGATTCGTCCATGTGCGCGAGCCGCATGAGCAGCGGATCGAGGTCCTCCGCCGAGGCGGCCGCCGGCCTGACTCTGCGCCCGGTCATCATCGTGATGTCGTCGATGGCGAGCACGTTGGTCGGGTCGGTCATCGCCACCAGCAGCACGCCGCCCTCGTCGAAGCCGATCGGCACCGCCCGGTAGCGCTGGCAGGCTTCCGCGCTCAGCAGGTTGATCGCGCCCATGTCGATGTCGAAGACACTGAGATCGACGAAGTCGAGCCCGAAGCGCTCGGCGACCACGCGAGCGAGCTGATCGTGGCGAAGCACGCCGTGCTCGACCAGCACGAGACCCGTGGGCCGACCCTCGGCGCGCGCGAGCTCCACCGCCCCTTCCACAGTCGCGCGGTCGGCGAAGCCCAGGTCGACGACGACCTCGCCGATCATGCGCGTCGAGCGTCCGCTGCGCCGCGGCGGAAGCAGGCCCGGGGGCGCTCCCTCGGGCCGAGGCGAGCGCCTGCGCTCAGCCGGCTCGGCCGGGGCGGCGTCGGCCTTGGCGACGTCGTCCTTGGCCTCGGCGTCGGCCGCGGCGGCGTCGTCCTTGGCCTGGGCGTCGGTGGGGGCGACGTCGGCCGGGGGCTTGGCCGGCTTGCGTGCGCCCGCAGCCGAGCTGGTAGCTGGTGCGGCCACCTTGCTCATCACTGCTCATATCGGCAGTTGACGGTCGACCCTTGACCACCTTTGATGCACGATTGGCACCGGCGGCGAACGCGCGCCGCGGTCCAGGGCGCCGGGCGCGCCATGGCCCTCTAGCCGCGCGCGACGGCCTAGCGCGAGCTGGCCTTCAGGTTGCGGCGCGGCGCCTAGCGCGAGCCTGCCGGCGGGTGATGCTCGAAGGCGCCCTTCACGTGTGCGTCGAGCGCGTTCAGCCTGTAGAGCGCGAGCGCCTCCGCTGAGGCAAAGCGCTGCCCTGGCGCGCCATCGCTTCCGTGGTGCAGGATCACGCAGTGCTCGAGTGCCAGCCTGCGCCGATCCTCGAGCGCCGGCGGAAGGTGTGTCGCGATCACGCGCAGGCCAAGCTCGATGTGGCCGATCAGCCAGCCCTCCTCGCTGCGCGCGATCTCCGCTCCGTAGCTGAACTCGCGCGTCTTTCCGATGTCGTGCACGATCGCCGCACACACGAGCAGGTCTCGATCCAGACGCGGGTGCAGCGTGCACAGCTCGAGCGCCATGGTGGCGACCGCGACCGTGTGCTCGAGCAGGCCGCCCAGGTAGGCATGGTGGCCCCCAGCCGGTCGCGGGCCTGGAACCGAGCACGGCGCGCGACGCAGCTCGGCGCGCAGCTCATCGTCGTCCAGCATGCACTCGAGCAGATGCCTCAGCGGCGGGTCGTAGACCTCGCGCGCGAGGTGCTCGAGGAAACCGTCGAGCTCATCCAGATCGCGGTAGGCGCGGGGCAGGAAACGCGCCGGGTCAGCGTCGATCCCTCGTGCCGGGGCGATCTGCTGCACGTCTATCTGCAGCTGGTCGCGAAAGCGCGCCACGCGTCCGCGCACGCGAACGAGCTGCCCGCGCTCGAAGGCGCCCGCCAGCGCGTCGGCTTCGCGAAAGGCGCGAGCTGCGATCGCGCCGGTGCCGTCGCGCAGCTCGAGCGCGAGGTAGGGAGCCCCCGTGCGCGTGGTGTAGCGCTCCTTGCGCGTGCACGCAAACACGCCGTCGACCTCCTGCTCGCTGCGCAGGGTCGCGACCGTCGCGCCTTCCTCTGAATGGCCGCTCGCCGTGGCAGTCACGCACGCATGATGTACGGTGGTTCGGATGCAGCCGTTGATCTGGGACCGACGGCCGGCAGGACTCAGGGCTCCGGCCATGGTGTGCGCCTTCCAGGGCTGGAACGACGCCGGCGAGGCAGCCTCGAGCGCGGTCTCGTTCCTTGCCACAGCACTGCGCGCGCGCCGCTTCGCTGCGATCGACTCCGAGGAGTTCTACGACTTCCAGTCCAACCGCCCGTGCGTGCGCTTCGATGAGTCGGGCCAGCGCGAGATCACCTGGCCCGGCGTCGAGGTGCTCGAGGCGCCCGCCCCGCGGGCACCCCGAGATCTGGTGCTCGTGCGCGGCGTCGAGCCCTCGCTGCGCTGGCGCGCGTTCAGCTCGAGCATCGTCGACCTCGCCGAGGCGCTCGGCGTGCAGCTGGTGGTCTCGCTGGGCGCCCTGCTCGGCGACGTCCCGCACACGCGCCCCGTGGCGCTGACCGGACACGCCTCCGACCCCACGCTTAGTGAGCGCCTCGGCATCGCAAGCTCGACATATGAGGGGCCCACGGGCATCGTCGGGGTGCTGCACGGCGCGTGCATCCAGGCCGGGCTGCCCTCTGCGAGCCTGTGGGCAGCCGTTCCGCATTACGTGGCCGCGGCCGCCAACCCGAGCGCCGCGCTGGCCCTGCTGCGCCGCCTGGAAGGTCTGATCGGCGTGTCGGTGGACGTCTCCGAGCTCGAGTCAGCGGCAGCCGACTACGAGCGCCAGGTCGCCCGCGCGGTGCAGAGCGACCCAGACATTCAGGCGTTCGTCGAGCGTTTGGAGCAGGCGACCGAAGGAGCCGAGGCGGCTACGGGGCAGCAGGTGCCCTCCGGCGAGGCCCTGGCCCGGGAATTTCAGCGCTTCCTGCGCCAGCGCGGAGACGGCGGGAGGTAACGGTCGCGCATCAGGTCTCGGCCACCGGGCAGACGATGCGGTAGTCGCAGATCGAGCAAGTGGCGCGGGACGGGGTGGGCTCGAAGCGCTGTGCGAGGATGCCCTCGCCGACCTCGAGCACGGTCTCGGTGATCGCCGCTCCGCTCTCGCCCGCGGCTGCCGGGACGGGCACCTTGCGGTCGTCGAGCACGTAGTAGTAAGCCTGGCGCGATGACTCCAGGCTCCAGGCCTCGCGCGCAGCAAGCGCATACAGGGAGAGCTGGACGTCGTCCTTCAGCTGAGCCGGCGTCTTGGGGCGCGAGGTCTTGTAGTCGATGAGCTCGTGCTCCTGGCGGCCGTCTTCGTGCGTCACGCAGTCGACGCGGTCCACGCGCCCGCGCAAGTGGTGCGGCCCGAGCCGGAAGTCGAAGGTGCGCTCGAACCACACAGGCCGAGCGCCAGGCTCCGCCAGCCGCGCGTGATACCGGGTCAGCGCAGCGCGGCCCTTCTTGCGCAGCTCCGCCTCGCCCTCGCCGAGCCCGGCCCTGCGCCACACGGCGTCGTAGAGCTCGAGCATCTCGGCCAGCGTCTGCGAGCCCTCGGCGTGAAAACGCTCGAGCACCTGGTGGATGACGATGCCGAAGCGCTGGTGCAGCGTCTGCGCCGTCGGGATCCGCAGCACGCGCGCGAACTTGTACCTGAGCGGGCAGCTGCGATAGGTCTCTATGTCCGAGGCCGATAGCGCCAGGCCGATCCCCTTGCGTGGCAGGAACGGGCCCAGCGAGTGCTCTTCGCCATATCCGCGATGGGACGTGTCGGGCGGGCGCTGGCTCTCGAATGCGTCGGCGCGCCGCGCGCCGGCGGCGACGCCGCCCGCGGCCGGGGCGGCGCCCTCCGCGGGGTCCGCGTCGGCGGCCAGCAGGTCCTGGTCCAGCAGCGAGGTTTGCAGGATCTCGCGCTGCACAGGCGTTGTCGCCGCGAGCAGGCGGGCGTTGATGTCAGCGATCGCCTCGCCCATGCGGTACGGAGGCGAGCGCTGAAGCAGGGCCGCGAGCTTGATCAGCTCGAGGTAGCGGGCGACGCCGTGGGCGATGTCCAGTTCGGTGTCCAAGCGCAGCTCGCCAAGGCGCCCGCCGATCCGCCCCACGCCCTCGAGCACCTCCTCGCGCAGCCGGCAGAAGGCGTCGTGCAGCTGGTCGCCGGCCGGCTCGAGGGCACTCGACGGCTCTTGAATGTCGGAGGCCCGCCCGAGCGAGGCGAGGTGACGCGTCAGGTCGGCAAGGGTGGCCTGGGGCGCCGAGCGCAAGAAGCTGGCCGCGAGCTCTCGCAGGCGACCGAGCTCGTCGCGCTGCTCGGCAGCTTCCTGCACCGTCAAGAGCGAGCCCGTTCGCGCCCTCAGCAGCTCGATCAGGCGTCCAGTCAGGACGTCCGCGCGCTCGGCCTTGGAGCCCGCCGACGCGGCGCCATGCAGCTCGAGGAAGCGCTCGATCCGTTCGCGCGCCTCCGGCGGGATCTGCGGCGACTCGATCGCCAGCGCGAGCCCCGCGACGAGGTCCAGCCGCCGCCTGCGCGCGAGCTGGATTACGCGCGCGAGGTGCGTCTGGCGCAGTTCGATCGGCGGGCGCGCGAGGGCGCGCACGACTGCCGCGGCGTCCTGAGGGTCGACGAGCAGCCGCATCCAAGCCAGCACATCGCGTACCTCCGCGCGTTGCAAGAGCGTGAGCGCGTCTGCCTCGGTGCCGTGATCGGCTTGGAGGTCGACGACGATCCGCGAGGCCACCACCCCAGGATACGAGGGTCGGGGGCTCCCGGTGGCGCCGCGGCGCGCCGGGTTCGAGGCGGGCCAACCGTCGACGCCAGCAAGGTCCAGCTCGCGCAGGCGGGTGGGGTCGGAGAGGGCATCGATCGGCCCGACCATCGGACCGGCGCTGGTCGTGCTCCGCGCGCAGCGGGGGAGCCGGCCGCATAGGGCTACGCTCTGTGGGTGGACGCGATCGACTGGCGCGCAGCGCAGTGGATAGGGGAGCGCATCGCGGGCTCCCCACCACGCGGCGAGGTGCAAACCGGCTCCGTGCAGCCGCTTGCGGACGAGTTCGCGCAGCGAGTCAGCGCGTACAGCGGCCTGGTCGCGCCGCCTGAGCTCCCCGCGCTCGAGACCGTGGACAGGCCTGCGTGGATCGCCGCCAACCTGAGAACCATGCGCCCCATCGTCGGACCGCTCAGCGAGCGCCTGGGCGACGGGCTCGGGCCGTTCTCGGGACCGCTGCGATCGGCGTCGGGATACGTGTTGGGCGCGCAGATCGGCGCGCTCACGGGGCTTCTTTCGCAGCGCGTGCTTGGGCAGTATGACCTTGCGCTGCTCGAGGAGGGCGTCGAGCCGCGGCTGCTGCTGCTCGCTCCCAACCTCGCCATCACGGCGCGCACGCTCCTCGTCGACGAGGAGGAACTCGTGCGCTGGGTCGCGATCCACGAGATCACGCACGCTGTCCAGTTCTCCGCGGTTCCGTGGCTGCGCGGGCACATGGGCGCGATGCTCAAGGAGCTGCTCGACGGGCTGCAGACGGCCGTCGCTCCCGGCTCGCGCGCACCGCGCGCAAACGGCGTAGAGGGCGCGGAGCACGCAGCACACGCAGCGCGCGCCGGCGGCCGCAGCGGAGGGCTGCTGGGCCGGCTGCCGGACGCGGCCACCCTGCGCCTCGTGCTCGAGCGCGCGCGCCGCGGCGAGGTGCTGCGGCTGACGATCGGCGAGGAGCGCTGGGCGCTGGTGGAAAGCCTGCAAACGGCGATGTCGCTGATTGAGGGGCATGCCGAGCACACGATGGATGCCGTCGGCGCAGAGCTGCTGCCGTCGCTTCCGCGCCTGCGCGCGGCCATGAACCGCCGGCGCGCCTCGCACGGCCTGCCGTGGCGCGTGCTCGAGCGGCTGCTCGGGCTGGAGCTGAAGCTGCGCCAGTACGAGCTGGGACGGCGCTTTTGCGACGCCGTCGTAGAGCGCGAGGGCCGTCAGGGCCTGGCGCGCGTGTGGAGGGCGCCGGAGTCGATGCCCTCGGCGCGCGAGCTGCAGCACCCGGCCGAGTGGATGGCGCGCGTCGGCGCCGCCGCCTGACGGTTCAGCGGCCGGCACGCGGGTAGTGTTGAGCGAACCAGCCGAACGCCGAACGCACGTCCGGGCTCGCAAAAGCCGCGAACACATGTTCCATGTGTCACAAACTTTGCGTGCAGATTGCCTGATTTTTCTGGCGTTTTTTGCCGCTGATATGATGGGCGTGTAACAATCTTGTGATGGCGGGTTAGAACAGGTGTTCGCTGCTAATCTGAGCGCCGAGCCGTAGAAGAGAGACCAACTGCCACTCGTCAAGCCGGGCGATAGACGACAAGGAGACTTCCTAAATGCCCACAGCAAACACGAGCCGTTCGGGCGCCAAAGGCGCAGCCAAAGCGGCCCGCAAAACCTCCACCACGCGCCGCGCCGCCACCGGCGCGCGCAAACGCAGGACCAAAGTGAAAGCGACCGGCGCCAAAGCGAGGCGCACGCGCGCGCTGCGCCACGCCGCATCGGCAAGCCGGCCGGCATCGGCAAGCCGGCCCGCGCAGAGCACGACAGGCGCGTCCGAGCTGTCCGTCGCCGCCTTCGGCGACTACGCCGAGCGCGCGCTGCTGATACCCGTCGGCGCCGCGCTGATCGCGCGCGACCGCGTGCTCTCGAGCGTCAACGACACCATCTCCAACTACTCCACATCCGCGAGGGCGCAGGCCCAGCTCAGGCGCTTCGAGCGGCGTGGCGCAACCGCGCGCAACCGTCTCGAACGCGAGGTCCGCAAAACGCGCATCCGCTTCGAGCGCGAACTGCGCCAGCGCCGCCGCCGCGTCGAAAAAGGCGTCGGCAATCTCGAACGCCGTCGCGACACCGTCGCCAAGAACGGGAGCAACTTCGCCAACCGGCGGGTGCCCGAGCTTGCCAGCGCTGTCCAGGAACGCATCCTGAGCCTCGTTTAGGCTCAAGGCGCGAGCTTCCCCCGTCCGGCTCGGAGAGACCGGTAGCGGGAGAGTCTGTCGGCCTCATATCCCGCCGGCAGTTGTAGCACCCTCTCCTCCCTCGACTCGCGGGGCGGTTCCGATCGCCCCGCGAGTCTCTTTTTGAACGCACGCCGCGATTGGCGCGGCGGGGTTTGTCACAATGACCCCAGTGCCGAGCACAGAGGAGATCCGCACAGCGCTCGAGGCCGTCATCGACCCCGAGCTGCACCGCTCGATCGTCGAGCTCGACATGGTCCGCTCGATCGACGTCAGCGCCAACGGCGTCGTCGATGTGACCGTGTCGCTCACCACGCCCGGGTGCCCGATCAAGGACCACTTCCAGACCGCCGTCTCGCAGGCCGTGTCGGCGCTTGAAGACGTCACCCACGTCAACGTCTACTTCGATGTGCTCGATGACGCCCAGCGGGCCGCGCTGCAACAGAAGCTCGGCAGGGGCAGCCTGCCGCAGGGGACGCTTGCGCGAGTGCGCAATGTCATCTGCGTCGGCTCGGGCAAGGGTGGCGTGGGCAAGTCGACGCTCACGGCCAACCTCGCAGCCGCGCTCGCGGGCGAGGGCAAGCACGTCGGCGTGCTCGACGCCGACGTCTGGGGTTACTCGATCCCGCGCATGTACGGGCTCGGCGCCACGCGCCCACCGGTGTCGGCCGAGCGCAAGATCATCCCGCTGGACGCATATGGCGTGAAGGTCATGTCGATCGGCTTCTTCGTCGAGGAAGACGCCGCGGTCGTGTGGCGAGGGCCGATGCTCCACAAGGCGCTGACGCAGTTCCTCCAAGACGTCGACTGGGGAGCGCTCGACTACCTCTTGATCGATCTTCCTCCCGGCACCGGCGACGTGTCGATGACCTTGGCCCAGCTGTTGCCTCAGTCGCGCTTTCTGATCGTCACCACCCCGCAGGCGACCGCGCAGAAGGTCGCGCGGCGGGCCGCCCAGATGGCGGAGAAGTTCTCGCTCGAAATCGCCGGCGTGGTGGAGAACATGTCCGGCTTCCGCGCACCCTCCGGCGAGCATTACGCGATCTTCGGTACCGGAGGTGGAGGCGAGCTCGCTGAGGAGCTGAACGTCCCGCTGCTCGGCCGCGTGCCGCTGACGATGCCGCTGCGCGAGCACAGCGACGGCGGCGCACCGCTGGTCCTCGAGCAGCCGGACGATCCGGCGGCACAAGCCATCCAGCAGCTCGCGCGCGGCGTGATTGCGACGAGCCCACCTGAGCCTGAGCTTGAGACGCTGCCGCTCTACGACGGTGGCGCTAGCCAGCCCGCCGCAGGCGAGGTGCCGACCGGGGCGCGAAAACCCGCCGGCATGTCGCTGCCGATGGCCTAGCCGGCGCGCACGGGGCCCGCTGGCCCCGTCCCGCTCGCTTGACAAGCGCCAACCGTTGAGAGGATCGTGTGCCGATGCACCCACGAGGACAGCACGAGGACGAGCGCGAGACGACGCTTCTGAGCACGCCTGCCGGCGAAGATGAGGGGCTGTCTCTCGACGAGGGCGAGCGCGTCGACGGAGTCGTCGAATTCAACCAGCGCCGTGCCAAGATGGAGCGCCTGCGCGCGGAAGGGATCAACCCCTACCCGCACGGCAGCTGGCTGAAGGATCGCACGCTGATCAAGGACGTGCTCGCGGCCCACGACCCGTCCGAGCTCGAGGCGGGCGAGCACCCGGAGCTGCGCTACCACGTGGCCGGGCGCCTGATCTCGCGCCGCGGGCACGGCAAGACCTCGTTCCTGGACCTGCGCGATCTGTCGGGATCGATGCAGATCGCGGTGCGCCTCGAGGCGCTCGGCCCGGATGCATACGAGCGCATCCTCAACCTGGACGTCGGCGACATCATTGGCGTCAACGGCTGCATCTACGTGACCCAGCGCGGCCAGCTGGCCCTCGCCGTGGAGGAGTGCGAGCTCTTGACCAAGACGCTGCGCCCGCCGCCCGACAAGCACCACGGCCTCGGCGATACGGGCACGCGCTACCGCTACCGCGAGCTGGACCTGCTCGCAAACGAAGAGTCGCGCGAGCTGTTCATCGAGCGTGCGCAGATCGTCGCCGCGATCCGCCAGTGGCTGGACGAACGCAACTTCGTGGAAGTCGAAACGCCGGCGCTGCAGTCGCTGGCGGGAGGCGCGGGCTCACGACCGTTCATCACGCACCACAACGCGCTCGACCGCGAGCTTTATCTGCGCATCTCGGTCGAGCTGTTCCTCAACCGTTGCATCGTCGGCGGCCTGGAGAACGTCTACGACATGGGCAAGGTGTTCCGCAACGAGGGCATCTCTCCAAAGCACAGCCCCGAGTTCACGATCATCGAGTTCATGTTCGCGTATGCCGACTACTACGACGTGGCGACCGCCACAGAAGAGATGTTTCGTGACGTCGCGCAGCGCGTGCTGGGCCGCACGACAGTCCAGCGCAACGGCGAGCAGATCGACCTGGCCAAGCCATGGCGGCGCACCACGATGCGCGAGGAGATGCTCACGCACGTGGGCATCGACTTCATGGAGGAGAACCGCGAGGCCGTCTCGGCGCAGATGCGCGAGGCGTTGGAGGAATACGTCCACCCGGCCACGACCTGGGCCGAGCTGGTGCTCGCGGTGTACACGAAGCTGATCGAGCCGACGATCAACCAGCCGACGCACGTCTTCGACTTCCCGCTTGAGCCCTTCCCCATCACCAAGCGCCACGCAGAGCACCCCGAGCTGGCCGAGCACTTCGACGCCGTCATCGGCGGCATCGAGCTCGTGAGCGGCGACACCGAGCTGAACGACCCGGTCGACCAGTGGCAGCGCTTCGTCGACCAGCGCATGCGACGCATGGCCGACGACGAAGAAGTTCCGCACCCCAACGACGAGGAGTACGCGCGCGCGATCGAGTACGGCTACTCCCCAACCGCCGGCGGCGGTATGGGGGTCGACCGGCTGGTGATGATCCTCACCGAACGCGACACGCTGCGCGAGGTGATCCCGTTTCCGATCGTGCGTGAGCTCAGATGAGCAAGCTGGGCCTCGATCAGGGGGTGGTCGCCTCCTGCAGGGCGGCCGCCGCGCAGATTGCGGCCCAGGTCGCCGAGGAGATCTCTTCCAAGACGACCGTCTCGGTGGAGCGCACGATCGCGCGCCTGCTCGGGATCGATGGCGCCAACGCGCTCGAGGTGCCGCTCCCGAACGTGCTGATCGACCACGTGCGCGATCGGCGCGAGCTCGACCGCGGCATCGCCTACTGGCTCGGCAACGCGCTGCTGGCAGACGAGGCGCGCTCCCCGCAGCAGATCGCGGAGGCGGTCGACGCCGGCGAGATGAACCTCTGCGAGCTTCCGCGCGCGAGCGAGGCCGCGATCCGCGCCCGCGTCATGGGCGAGTGCGAGGGGCGCCTGGAGGAGATCAGCGCGCGCATGCAAGAACGCCGCGAGCTGCGCGAGCGCCTCGGCGAGAGCCCACCGCCGCTTCGCTACGTGCTCACCGCCACGGGGAACGTGTACGAGGACGTGGTCCACGGCCTGGCCGTGGCCGAGGCCGGCGGCGACATCGTCGCGGTGATCCGCTCCACCGCACAGAGCCTGCTCGACTACGTGCCCTACGGGCCCACAACGGAGGGCTACGGCGGCACGTTCGCAACGCAGGAGAACTTCCGCATCATGCGCGCGGCGCTCGATGAGTGGTCGAAGGCAAACGGCCGCTACGTGCGCCTGTCGAGCTTTTGCTCGGGGCTGTGCATGCCGGAGATCGCCGTCATGGGGGCGATCGAGGGCTACGACAACATGGTCAACGATGCCCTCTACGGCATTCTGTACCGCGACATAAACCCCGTTCGCGGACTGATCGACCAGCGCGCCTCGCGCACGATCAATGGCTACTTCGGGGTTGTCATCAACACCGGCGAGGACAACTACCTGCGCACCGCCGACGCGGTGAGCGCTGCGCCGTCGGTGACAGCCTCGCAGTTCATCAACCGCGAGCTCGCGCGCGACTGCGGCGTCCCCGACCAGCAGATCGCGCTCGGAGACGCGTTCGAGATCGACATGCCGGTCCCCAACAGCCTGCTCCTGGAGTGGGCCCAGGCACAGCTCACGCGCGAGCTCTTCCCCGAGTGTCCTGTCAAGTACATGCCTCCCACGCGCCACATGGACGGCAACTTGTTTCGCACGCACGCCTGCGACTCGCTGTTCAACCTCGTCACGATCGCGACGGGCCAGGGCATCCAGACGATCGGCGTCCCCACCGAGGGGATCTTCACGCCCCACGTCCACGATCGCGTCATCGGCCTGCAGAACACCAACTACGTCTTCGACGCCGCCCGCGACCTGGGCGAGGAGATCGAGTTCAAGCGCGGCGGCATCGTGCAGACCCGCGCGCAGGAAGTGCTGGCCGGCGCACACGCGCTGCTCCAGCGCATTGCCGAGCAGGGCCTGTTCGCGGCGCTCGGCGAGGGCGTGTTCGGCGATGTGCAGCGCGACGCCGCCGCCGGGCGCGGAGCCGAGGGGATCGTCGAGGTCGCCGAGGGCTACTTCAACCCCCTGAGCGAGCTGATGCGGGGAGCGCCGAGCGGTGTCTAGCGCGCGGCCCGCCGCCGCCGACGGCGCGCAGGGGGCGCAGGCTTCCGCTTCGCCGCCCCGAGCGGGGCGCGCGCAGGTGGACCTCGAACGCGTCAAGCCCTACGCCGACCATCTCGATGACGGGCTCATGCAGCTGAGCTTCACGCTGCCCGTCCCCTACGGGCTCGCCGCGCGCAGGGCGGCTCAGGAGCTGGCGGCCAAGATGGGGCTGGAACACCCCGAGGTCGTCCACTACGAGCGCCTCACCGAGGGCTACACGTACTTCGTGATGTTCGGCGAGTGCGTGCACAGCGTCGACTACGCCTCGCTCAGCAGCGAGAGCTTCGACATCGAGTTCATGACAGAGCAGGAGATCGAGGAGTATGCGCACGAGCACATCGGACGGCCGGTCGTCGTGGTGGGCGCGGCCACAGGCACCGATACGCACAGCGTCGGAATCGACGCGATGCTCAACCTCAAGGGCTTCCACGGCCATCACGGCCTGGAGGGCTACAAGGTCTTTCGCACGTACAACCTCGGCAGCCAAGTCCCCAACAGCGTGCTCGTCGCAAGGGCGATCGATCTCGGTGCAGACGCAATCCTCGTGAGCCAGACCGTGACGCAGCAGAACCTGCACATCTCCAATCTCACCGAGCTGGTCGAGATCGTCGAGGCCGAGGGGCAGCGCAAGCGGCTGATCCTGACCTGTGGCGGACCGCGCGTCTCAAACGAGCTGGCAAAGGAGCTCGGCTACGACGCGGGCTTCTCCAAGGGCACCTATCCGCACCACGTCGCGAGCTTCATAGTGCGAGAGCTCGCAGCCAGGCTGGCCGAGTCGGAAGAGGCGCCGCAGTCGGCGCAGGACGGCGCATGGGCCGATGGCCGTGGAGCAAACGCCGGCGCGCCGCGCCCACGCGCGCCGGGCGCCGATGGCTAGCGAGCCGGGCGGGCGCCTCATCGAGCTGATCTCCGGCGCGCGCCGCGTCGCGCTCGTGGGCCTGGCCAAGAACACGGGCAAGACGCAGACGCTGGGCGCCATTCTCGCCGAGCACGACGGCGAGGGGATGAACGTGGGCGTGACATCCATCGGGCGCGACGGGGAGGAGCACGACGTCATCGACGCGCGCATCCAGAAGCCGAGGATCCACCTGCGCGAGGGAACCCTGCTCGCGACCACCGCGGGGCTGCTTCGCGCGAGCGGGCTCTCGCACGAGCGCCTGCGCCAGACGGGCGTGAGAACCCCGCTAGGAGAAGTCGTCGTAGCGCGGCTCGCCGAGGCCGGGATCGTCGAGGTTGCGGGACCCAGCGGCGCCATCGACGTGCGCGCTGTCAGCGAGGCGATGGAGGAGCTGGGCGCCGAGCGCGTGCTCATCGACGGCGCGATCGACCGTCGCGCGGCGTCCTCGCCGGAGGTCGCCGACGGCCTGGTGATGGCGACCGGCGCGGTGCTCGGCCGCGACCCGGCGCAGGTCGTGGCCTCGACGGCGAACGCGGTCGAGCTGGTCAGGCTCCCGCGAGCGGCCGGCGTCGATGCGCGCGCCTGGGAGGCCCCGGCGGGCACGCCGAGGGACGACGGCGAGCCTGCGGCCAGCGAGCACGACGGCCAGCTGCTTCTGAGCCGGCGCCTGCTCCTGGGGGCTGAGCCCGAGCAGATCGCCGCGCTGCTGCGAGCACACTCGCGGGCCGACACGCTACTCGTGCGGGGAGCGCTCGGCGAGCGCTTTCTTGAAGGCCTGCTCTTGGCGCGCGTCGAGCGAGCCGGGCGCGCGCTGCGGATCGTCGCGGCCGACCCGACAAAGGTGTTTCTCTCACGACGCGGACCCGACTGGTACCGCCGTCAGGGCATCGCGATCGAGGTGCTGCACACGATCGAGCTGAAGGCGATCACCGTCAACCCGCTCTCGCCGCAGTCCCACAGCTTCGACTCCAAGGAGCTGCGCGAGCTGATCCGCGCCGCCGTCGCCGATGTCGCGGTCGTGGACGTTCTCGATCCCTCCTACGGAGGTGGGCCGGGCTGAGGCCGGGCTGAGGCTATCCGCCGCCGCCGCCGCCGTTGCGGTAGTAGTCGGCGTTGATCTGCGTGTACTTCTGCCACTCGTCCGGCAGCTGATCCTCGGCGAAGCACGCGTCCACCGGGCACGCCTCCACGCAGGCGTCGCAGTCGATGCACTCCTCGGGGTCGATGTAGAGCATCTCCACCGCGTCATAGCCCGGCTCGTCCGGCGTCG
This sequence comes from Actinomycetota bacterium, assembly GCA_005884115.1. Lineage (GTDB taxonomy): Bacteria > Actinomycetota > Thermoleophilia > Solirubrobacterales > Solirubrobacteraceae > Palsa-744. The sequence continues at coordinate 154,256 of VAXW01000005.1, read as the reverse complement.
GGTGGATGCAGTCGACGGGGCACACCTCGACGCAGGAGTTGTCCTTCGTGCCGATGCAAGGCTCGGCGATTACGTAGGCCATTCGATCTTTCGGGTCGGGTCTAGAAGTCTGGGCTGGGTTTGGGAGCTCTGGGCGGGCGCGTTTCGGGAGTGGTCTATTTTAGGGATGACGAAGCCGGGCCACGCGCGCCGTGGCCCATCGTAGATGATTGCTCGAGCAATCATCCCTTGCGCCGCGACGCGCTAGGTTTGCCCGATGCTGCTGCTCACCGGCGCGACCGGCCTCGTGGGCTCCTCGCTGCTGCGCCGGCTGGTGGCAGACGGAACGCAGGTCCGCTGTCTCGTGCGAGATCCCAGGCGCTTGGGCGCGCAGCGCGTGCGCGTGCAGATCGCGCTCGGCGACCTCACCGACCCGCCGTCGTTTCGCAACGCGCTTCGCGGCGTGCGCACGGTCGTCCACCTGGCCAGCTCGATCCGCGACCAGCCGCGCGGCTCGATCGAGGAGCTCGACGGCATCGCCACCTGGCGCATGGTGGAGGCCGCTGAGCGCGCGGGAGTCGAGTGCTTCCTGTTCTTCTCCGCGCTCGACGCCTCGACCCATCATCGCGCGCGCGTGTTCCGCGCCAAGGCGCTCGCCGAGCACGCGGTCCGCGAGGCGAGCCTGCGCTCGATCGTGTTCGCACCATCACTCATCTACGCGCCGGGCGACCGCCTGCTGACCATTCTCGAGCGCCTGGCGCTGCTGCCGGCCGTGCCCGTGCCGGGACGCGGCCGCGCCGCCTGCCAACCGATCTGGGCCGAGGATGTGGCGGACTGCGTGATCGGCGCCCTCCGCGCTCCCGCACCAGAGCCGCATGCTCGCTACGAGCTCGCCGGACCGCAGACGCTCACACACAACGAGTTCCTGCACGTTGTCGTGCGCTCGCTTGGTAAACACCGCCCCCTCGTGCACGTGCCGACGCCGCTCGTCTCGCGCGGGCTGCGGGCGCTCGAGGCCGTCTCCGGCCCGCGCGCCTTTGCGACCTGGGAGGAGGCCGAGCTGATGCAGGTTCCGATGGTCTCCGCGCGCGGCACCGCCGACGCAGAGCAGCTCGGCGTGAATCCTCAGCCGGTCGAAGCCGTCCTCGGCCGCGGCTAGCGGAGCCGCCACGATCTCCGCCGGTCAGGGGTGCGGCATTCGTCGCCACCGCCAGCCGACCCGGTGCCCCGGCGCCAGCCGACCCGGTGCCCCGGCGCGCCGGCGCTAGTCGAGCACCCCTTGCACCATCGGCGCCCGCCTCTGCGCCCACGGCTGCGCATCGTCGAGCTGCGCCGCGAGGGCGAGCAGGGGGCCCTCCGCGGCCGGCCTGCCGACGAGCTGCACGGCGAGCGGCAGCCCGTCCTCTCCCTCGAACAGCGGCACGCTGATGCCGGGCTGGCCGGTGGCGTTGAAGATGGGTGTGAACGGGGTGAACAGGCCGGAGCGGGTGAACGTGGACATGGGCTGCGGAGCCGCAGTGTCGAGCGTGCCCAGCGGCAGAGGCCGCTCGGCCAGGGCCGGGGTCAGCAGCGCGTCGAATGGGGCAAGGAAGCTGACCAGCTGCCTGGCGTGCGCCTGCAGCCGCACGGCCGCGGCCAAGCCCTCAACCGCGCCCATCTTGGAGATCATCGAGAAGATCGCCCAGCTCATCGGCTCCATGTCCTCGGCTGTGGGCTCGCGCCCGGCGACGTTGCCCGAGTAGGCGATCGAGAGCGCGATCTGGTTGGAGAACACCGCGCCGAAGAGCTCGCGCAGTCCCTCCGTCTGCCACGGCGGCTCGATCTCCTCCACCTCGTGGCCGAGCGAGCGCAGCAGCTCTGCCGCGTCCACAACCGCGCGTGCGCAGACCGGATCGACGACCGCATCGGAAACGGGCGGAAAGGTGGTCGCAGCGACGCGCAGGCGTCCAGGCGGGCGCTGAGCGGCGACCGCAAACGTCTCCGCCGGAGGTGGCGCCCAGGTGGCGTCGCCGAGCTCGTAGCCGGCGAGCACGTCGAGGATCGCGGCCGTGTCGGCCACCGTGCGCGTGAGCATGCCGTCGATGCCCAGCGAGGAGTCGCCGAGCTCGGGGGCCAGCGAGATGCGCCCGCGCGCCGGCTTCAGCCCGACCAGCCCGCAGCATGCGGCGGGGATGCGGACCGAGCCCCCTCCGTCGTTGCCGTGCGCGACCGGGACGATGCCCGCTGCGACGGCTGCGGCGGCTCCGCCCGAGGAGCCCCCGGTGGTGCGCTCGAGATCCCAGGGGTTGCGCGTAGGGCCGAACAGGCGCGCCTCGGTCGTCGGCAGGATGCCGTACTCCGGCAAGGTCGTCGTCCCGACGATGATGAACCCGGCATCGCGCAGCCGGCGGGTGACGTTGTGGTCGTAGTCGGGGACGTAGTCAGCCATCAGCGAGCAGCCATACGTGAGCCGCATGCCCTTCACCGGCCGGTTGTTCTTGATCGCCGTCGGAACGCCCGCGAAGGGACGCTCATCGCCGGCGCGGATCTGATCGGCCGCTTGCAGCGCGCCCTCGGCGTCGACCTGCACGAACGCATTGAGCTTCGGATCAAGCTCTTCGATCCTCTCGAGCGAGCTCTGCACCAGCTCGCGCGCCGAGACCTCTCCCGAGCGCACCATCTCGGCGAGCTCGGTCGCGGACGCAAACAACAGGTCGTTCTCAGACACGGCTCCTCCTAGGAACGGCTACTCGGGCACGGCGCCCGCTCGTCTGCAGCCTACCCGGACGGGCATTCCTGCGACCATATGGCCCTGCCCACAAGGCAGCCAACCTTGTCAAGCATCAAGCTCAGAAAGCGAGTGCCATGAGCGAGGTCCAGTCTGCGACGGTCCAGCCCGCGTCCTCGGGCGAGCGCGGCCCGGACGCCGGCGCACTCTCAGAGGTGCAGTCGGGCCTGGAGGGAGTCGTCGCCTTTGCCACCGAAATCGCCGAGCCGGACAAAGCCGGCGGCGCCCTGCGCTACCGCGGCGTCGACATCGAGGATCTCGTCGGCGTTGTCCCCTTCGAGCAGGTGTGGGGTCTGCTCGTGGATGGACGCTTCAAGCCCGGCCTGCCGCCAGCCGAACCCCATCCGCTCACGGTCCGCTCGGGCGATCACCGGGTGGACGTTCAGTCGGCGCTCGCGATGCTCGCGCCCGAGTGGGGCTTTGGGCAGCTCATCGACATCTCCGATGAGGAGGCACGCGACAACCTCGCACGCGCCTCCGTGATGGCGCTGTCGTTCGTCGCCCAGTCCGCGCGCGGCGTGGGCCAGACGCCGGTGCCGCAGAGCAAGGTGGACCGCGCGCGATCGATCCCGGAGCGGTTCCTGATCCGCTGGCGCGGCGAGGCCGACCCCGACCACGTCAAGGCGATCGACGCCTACTGGACGACTGCGGCTGAGCATGGAATGAACGCCTCGACGTTCGCCGCCCGCGTGGTCGCCTCCACGGGCGCGGACTGCGCGGCCGCGCTGTCCTCCGCCGTCGGCGCGCTCTCGGGGCCGCTGCACGGCGGCGCGCCCTCGAGGGTCCTGAAGATGCTGGACGAAGTCGGGCGGGCAGGCGACGCCGCGCGCTGGGTCGCCGACGCCCTCGACCGCGGTGAGCGCCTGATGGGATTCGGCCACCGCATCTATCGGGCCGAAGACCCGCGCGCCCGTGTCCTGCGCCGCACCGCCCGCGAACTGGGCTCGCCGCGGGTGGAGGTCGCGGAAGCGCTCGAGCAGGCCGCGCTGGCGGAGCTTCACGCCCGCAAGCCCGACCGCGTGCTGGCGACGAACGTCGAGTTCTGGTCGGCTGTCGTGCTCGACAGGGCCGAAGTGCCGCCCGACCTGTTCACGCCGATGTTCACATGCGCTCGCGTGGCCGGCTGGTCTGCGCACATACTCGAGCAGAAGCGCGAAGGCAAGCTGATCAGGCCCACGGCCAAGTACGTCGGCGAGGGTCCGCGGCCGGTGAGCGCGGTCGAATAGCGCCGGCGAGATCGCGCGCGCCTCACCGGCGGCCTGTCCGGGCTCCGTCCAGCTTGGGGCGGGCGGCGCTCAGGCCGCGGTCGATCGCGTGGTTGCGTCGAAGGCGAGGCTCGATGCCTCGATACAGTCCGCGTGTGACGAGGGAGGAGTTCCTGGCCACGCAGTTTCCCGGACTTGCCAGCTGGATCCGCGCCACGGCGGCCGCGGGAGTGGGATCGCGCGTGCATGAGCGCGACGGGGTCATCGCGCAGGTGAGCCCGTCGGCGCCTGACGCCTCGCTGTTCAACAGCGTCACCTACCGCGATGCAGGCGCGCTGCGGACGGCCTTGCCAGAGCTCGAGTCGATCTACGCCGAGGACGGCGTGCGAGCGTGGACGGTGTGGGCCCACGAGAGCGACGCAGAGGCCAGCGCGCTGCTGCGCGAGGCGGGTCACGCCCTGGACTCCTCTCCCGAGGGGATGGGCTGCGCGCTCGATGAGCTCATCGCGCCTGACGGCGTCAATGAGCTGGAATACACCGAGACCCCGGCGGTCGAGGATCTGCAGCTGGTGCTCGCGGAGGGCTACGGGTTTCCGCTCGAGCTCAGCCGTCGCGTGACCGCGGACGTTCCAGCCGGCCCAAGCACGCTCGTCGCGGTTGCGTATCTGGAAGGCCGCCCGGCGTGTACCGCGCAGGTCACCATCGCCGGTGAGGACGCGGGCGTCTACGCGGTGGCGACGGTACCGGATGCCCGCGGGCGCGGGCTCGCGCGGCGCCTGCAGTACGCCCTGCTGGAGCGGGCCGGCGCGTCTGGCGCGCGCACGACGACGTTGCAGGCCTCGCAGATGGGGCGTGGGGTGTACGCCGCCCTGGGGTACCACTCTTTCGGTCCGATGAACATGTGGGAGCGGCGCGCGCCCGCCGACTAGCGCCGTCGCGAGCTTGCGCGGGCGAGTGGTCGCGGCCTGGACCCTCAGTTCTGCCGCGAACCCTCGCGCGGGGTCAACACGATCACGGGAATCAGCCGCTTGGTCCGTTTCTGGTACTCCGCGAACTGCGGGATGCGTTCTGCCTGCGCGCGGTACAGGCGCTCGCGCTCCTCGCCCGTCGCTTCGCTGGCGACCACGTCGATGGTGTCCGTGCCAACCTCGATCGTGGCGTCGGGATGGGCCATGAGGTTGTGATACCAAGCCGGGTTGGCCGGCGCCCCGCCCCGCGACGCGATCACGACGTAGCGGCCGTCGTCAGCGAGGTACGCGACCGGGTTGATGCGCCTCGTCCCGGACTTCGCGCCCGTGTGGTGAAGGAGCAGGAGCGCCACGCCCTGGAAGGCGCCGCCCACGCGACCGTGGTTGGCGCGGAACTCCTCGATGATGCGAGCATTGGCCTCGTCGCGGGAAGTGGACATCTAGCTCCTCAGGACGCGATCGCCGGGCAGACTCCTCCGGCTCAGTCTAGGAGGCGGGCAGAGCGCTCGGCGGGAAGGAGCTGGAGGATGGGAATGCTCCTACCGGCGCGAGCGGCGCTCTCGCGGTAGCCGGCGAACGCCGGAAAGACGCGGTCTGCGAGCTCCCAGAGGCGTTCGCGCAGCGCCTCGTCATCGATCACTTCTGCGCGGAATCTCTCCCCACCAAGCAGGACGTCCGGATTGGCGCGCGCGTTGTGAAACCAGGAGGGGTTCTCGGGGCGACCGGCCTGTGAGGCGATGATCGTCACCCGCTCGCCATCGTGGAAGTAGATGACCGCATTCCTTCGCAGGCGCCCGGTGCGCGCGCCACGCGTCTGCAGCAGAGCCGTCGGGACCACGAGCCCGGTGCCGAGGCGGCCGCGAGTCAAACGCATGAGAAAGGGGTCGATCTTCCAGATGACGCTGCTCCACGCCACGGTCCGCGACAGCCACCTCATAGGCCGCGTGCTGGTGAGGAGAACAATTACTCGGTAGAGCATGCTGCGAGGAGCGTTTGGATCGACGTAGCGCAGGGACATCGATCTAGCGTGGCACACGCGGCGCTACCGTATGGATCAAGGTCCACCATGAGGCTCCCCAAGGCGGCTCACACCTCTCGGCCCTGGCACATCCACGAGCTCACTCCCGACTTCCGTCTGGAGGACGTCTGGTTGCTGCCGACACCAGGCGGTCGAGACGATTTCCCTCTGCTGGTGCAAGCGATCGCCTCGGGCAATACCTCGCACAGCCCATCGCTCGCCGCTCGCGCGCTGTGGACGATCCGTTGGAAACTGGGTGACCTGCTCGGTTGGGATACGCCCGAGGCGGGCATCGGATCCAGGGTGCCGACGCTTCGCGACCGCTTGCCCGCGGACCTGCGCGATGCTCCTCCGGGTCCTGACTTCGAGACGCTCCCCTTCAAGTCGTTGTACCTGCTCGACGACGAGTGGGCCGCGGAGATCGCCAACCAGACCGTGCACGGGGTCATGCACATCGGCTGGATCGCAGACGGGAGCGGTGGTTACCGCGGCCAGATGGCGGTTCTCGTGAAGCCGAACGGCCTGCTCGGAAATGCCTACATGGCACTCATCAGGCCGTTCCGGCACCTGCTCGTGTACCCGCCGATGCTGCGCCAGATCGAGCGCGAGTGGAATGCGCGCGCGGACGATCGCACGCCTACGCGCGTGACGAGCGTCTAGGCGGGGAGCGCCGGGCCTCTTGGTGACTTCAGCAAGCAACCCGCGCCCTCGCCCGGGGGGCGACACGGAGCCTGGCCAGCACCGCTGGCGAGTCCTCTACGACGGCGACTGCGGCTTGTGCAAGTGGCTGCTCTGCGGCCTGCTGGTCTGGGACCGAGCCGTCCGCCTGCACCCGTTTGCCCTGCAGCGGCCAGAGGCACGGGAGCTTCTCGCGGACCTCACGCCAGCAGAGCGCATGGCTTCTTGGCACCTCATCTCCCCCGGGGGCGAACGCCAGTCGGGAGGCGCTGCCCTCGCGCCCCTGCTGAGACTGCTGCCGCGCGGACGGGTCCCCGCGGCCGCCTTCGCGCGGCTCCCTAGGCTCACCGACCGTTCATACCGGTGGGTGGCCGAGCACCGCTCACAGCTCTCGAAGCTGGTGCCGAAGCGCGTCAAGCAGCGCGCCAGCGAGTGCGTCCGCCGGCGCGAGCTCGAGCTCGAGCTATGAGAATTGGCCGGAGCTGTGGGCTCCGCGCTGATGCCGGTCAGTCGAGCGAACGGATCCCCCAGTGAGTAGGGTTGCTCGATGCCCTCGTATGAGGCTTCGGCGGTGACAAAGGCCAGTGCGGAGGTCGCTTGGTCGGCCTGGACCGACGTCCAGGGCTGGAGCGCCTACGATCACATCGAGGCCGCACACGTCGACGGCGCCTTTCAACCTGGCGCCGCCATCACCAGCAAGGCCAAGGGCTTCCCACGCAGCACCCTGACCGTCACCCGCGTGGAGCCGCCCAACCTTTGGGTCGACGAATCACGCTCACCGGGCATGCGAATGACCTTCGATCACGTGCTCGAGCCAGGCGAGGGCGGGACGCGGCTGACGGAGCGGGTGCACATAAGCGGGCCACTTGGACGTGCTCTCGGTCCCGTTATGCGACGCAAACTCGAGGCGCTGTTCGCAGCCTCCGTGGCTGCGGTTGCGCGCCAGGCCGAGGCGACGGAAGCCCAAGTCGAGCCGCCAACGTCGTAACGCACCTACGGGCTCTGCCAGACCTGGGCGTATTCGACAATTTTGATCGGTTTCCAGAGCGGCCGATTCACCGCTGCGCGGCGTGCGGGCCACAGGAGTAGTGTCGGGGCCGAACATACGAGCAACAGGGGGAACGATGACTGCAGATGAGAACGCCGCGATCATGCGGCGCGCGTACGAGGCCTTCAACACGGCCGACATGAACACGCTCACCGAACTCTTCGACGAGAGCGCCGTGTGGCACTTGCCGGGCCGGAGCCGCTTTGCTGACGACTACCACGGGCGCGATGCGACCTTTGCCTACTTCGGCCAGCTCGGGCAGGAGACAGGTGGCACATTCCGGGCCAACCTGGAGCACGTGCTTGCAGATGATGAGGACCGAGTGATCGGCATGCAGCGCAGCACCGCCGAGCGAGACGGCAAGCACCTGGATGTGGGCAACTGCATTGTCTTCCAGCTCAAGGACGGCCGGATTGTTGACGGTCGGGAGCACTTTCACGACCTCTACGCTTGGGACGAGTTCTGGGCCTAGTCCCGCCGGCGCGAGCCCGGCAGACCATCGATGCAGCAGAGCCGCCACACCGTTGCGCGAGAGTCCGATGGCGCAATGGGGCCTGCCGTTCCTGGGCGTTGTCGAGTCTGGTTGTCGAGTTCCCGCAGCTGCGGATTCGGCGCTGACAGCGGCAGCTGAGGCGGGCAAGCCGGAAAGCGCACGCAGGGATTACTTGCGGACGCTGAACCGGAGGATGGTGACGGCGCCCGACCGCGTGCTGCTGACCGGTTCCAGGTCTACCCTGGGGAGGCCCGGGGGCGAGAAGCGGATGCCCTCGCCGAGCAGCACCGGCAGTACATACACCAAGATCTCGTCAACCAGCCCCCGCCGCAAGCACTGGCCGGCCACGTCGGCGCCAAGGATCTCCAGGTCCTTGGCGCCCGCGGCTTTGCGCGCCGTGGCCACCGCTTCCCCGATGTCACCGGTGAGAAATGTGACACCCGGGTCTGGCGACTCCGGCGGCCTATGGGTGAGGACGAACACGGGTCCGGAAAAGGGGTAGTCCACACTGCCCGGCTTTTCGGCCTCCATCCTGTCGCCTACATCGGCGGTCCGCCGACCGACGAGCATGGCGCCGGTCGCCGCCGCTTGCTCCCGTATCTCGTCCGGCGTCACGAGGTCGGCGATCCAGTCCATCGCGTCGCCGGGACCGGCGATGAAGCCGTCGAGCGACATCGCCCTGTTCACGACCACCTTGCCGTTTCCGGTGCTCGTATCGCTCATCCTGTTCCCTTACCGCGACAGCTTACGCGGACGTACTCACGACCGGAGGCACCGGGCTACCGCTTTGGCGCCAAGCCAGGACCGACCGCTCTGCTTCTGCTCTTGAGCAAGCGCAGCACTCTCGACCGACACACAGCGCGCGGCTCCTTCGCGCGAGAGGGAGCAGAGGCGTCTGGAGGCCCCGCCAACCCTGGGCGTATTCGACGATTTTGATCGGCTTCCCGGAGCTGCGGATTGCGCGCTGATGCCTGGTCAGCAGGGCTCAGTCGTGCAGCGATGGCGCGTACGAGATCCCGACGATGGCGCCCTCTGGCGACTGCAGTCTCGTGACCGTCTGGCCCCACGGCTCCTCGCGCGCCGGATGCAGCAACTCGTAGCCGGCCTGGCGCAGCTCCTGCGCCGCCGCTTCCACCGCCTCCGCGTTCGCGACGTCGAACTCGACGCTGACCTGCGGGACCGGCCGCTCCGCCGGCCACCGTGAGGTCCCGAAGCACGCCTCCGCTGCCTGGGACAGCGGCCAGACTCCGAAGTGCTTGCAACCGGGGATCAGTTCGCTGTGGTGGTACTCGCTATCGCCGCCGCCCTCGAGCGCCAGCCCCAGCGCGTCGACGTACAGCTTGCGGCTGGCGGACGGGTCAGGCGTGATCACGGCGATCGTCGAGAGGAACTCGATCTTCATGCAACCTCCTCGCTTGCTCAGTGCTCGCGCAGGATCCAAGCACAGCCGTCTGGAGGCCCCGCCAGCCATGGGCGTATTCGACGATTTTGATTGGCCTTTCCGGAGCTGCGGATTCCGCGCTGATCTCGCCCGTCGCGGGTGTGCTCCTCTCAGGCGAAGGGGAAACTCCAGCCCGACACGCCAGCCGCGGCGCGACCCAGGCGCGACTGTGCATTACGCTCCGCCGATGAGTCCTCCTGCGACCCTTCTCATGTGGTTTCAACTACGCTCCCCCGAGCTGGCCGAAGACTTTGAGCGTCTGATGAGGGAGGATCGGGACATCGTCCGCGGGTCGCTGGACACGGTGTCGGACTGGCGTCTCACGCGGCCCGCGGACGTGCCCGGACAGTCGATCGGCCAAGCCGATTACGTGCTGATCGCAGAGATCGTCGAGGTGGAGCGTTTCGAACAACAGGCGAGCGAACACGTCCAGCGCTTGTCGGACGACTTGGCACATCTCGTCTCGAGCCGGGGGATGCTCGTCGTGCGTCCCGTCCTTTGAAATCCGCGGTCGACGGAGAGCGATCAGACCGTGTCGACGTCCATTGGCAACGGGGTTCCCATCGATGAACCATCGAGCCACCGGGCCATCGAGAACCTCATCGCAACCTACGCCGAACTGGTCGACGACGGCGACTTCGCCGGCGTCGGCATCCTGCTCGCGGAGGCCACCTTTATGGGCGGCGCCGGGTCGGTGAGCGGCGGAGACGCCATCGAGAAGATGCTTCGGGACAATGTGATCGTCTACGAGGACGGCACGCCGCGGACTAAGCACGTCACAACCAACGTCGCCATCGAAGTCGACGACGTCGCGGGCACGGCGGTTTCGCGTTCGTACTTCACAGCGCTGCAAGCGCTACCCGATCTGGCCTTGCAAGCCATCGTTAGCGGTCGATACCACGACCGCTTCGAGCGACGCGACGGGCAGTGGCGCTTTGTCGAGCGGCACGTTCGAACCGATCTCGTCGGAGACGTGAGTCGCCACCTGCGCGACTCTGGCGCTGGCTGAATGCACTGCCAGCGCTGGGCGTATCGACCAATTGTTGCCAGCTGGCCGGAGCTGCGGATACGCGCTGATCGCCGGTCCGCTCGGCGGCCGGCGCGTGCCTGTCTCGCGCGAGAGCCGCGCCCGCCCGGCTGACTGAAACTTCACCCGCGAGGGGTCGCAGGTTCGAAGCCCGCCGCCCGCGTCACGTCACAACCGAGTGCCGTTCGACGAGCGCCTTGAAGTTGTGGAGAGCTTCTTCGAGACTCTTGGCATTCATGCGCTTAACGATGAGCGCATCCGCGATCTTGCCGAACACGCCGCCCGGCAGCGCGTAGTCGAACGTCGTCGTGAGGCGTGTTCCATCGCCTTCCGGGGTGAGCTCCCAGCTAGCGCGCCCCGACAACATGCCGTCCATTTGGAGAAGCTGCAGCTTGCCCGGCTGGTAGTCGAGAACCGTCTCGGTGATCGGCATGGACACGCCCGCCGACTTCACCTTGAAGACGACCTTGCCCCCAGCTTCGGGGAAGGGAGCGGCGATGTCGATCTCGGTCATGCCCGGATACCAGTCCGGCCAGCGACTGGCATCGCTCAAGAGCCCCATGGTCTCCTGCGGCGAGGCCGTGATCTGGACGTTGCGTCGCACGATCGCCATCGTGGATCTACCCGCTCTCTGTTGCCGCACGCCGTGCCGTCACGACTCGAAGTCTATGTCCCCGCCGCTGTTGCTGCTCGGCGCGAGAACGAACAGCGGCGTCTGGACACGCTTCCCGCCCTGGGCAAGGCGATTGATTGTTGTCAACTGGCCGGCGCTGCGGATCTGGCGCTAATGCCTCCGAGCGGGGGAGTGCTCCTTCCACGCGATAGCAGAAACCAGCCGAGGGGTGACGCGGCCAGCTGAGGCTGTCGCAACGATCGAGAAGGAGCAGCCGCAGCTTCGCTGTTGGTAGTCGCGCAAATCGACACTGATTGGCTCGGTCGATCCCTCTTCTCCTCGTCAGATGCGAGCGCGAGCGCGACTGCTGGTTCGGACGCTCGCGGACACGCGAACGCAGAAGCGGGCGAGCTCCTCGAACTTCCGCCGATCGGCGCCCTGGAACGCTACCGGTTGCCAGCAGCGCCGACCGGACAGGCGTGCCTCCCTCTACTTGCTGGCGAACAGCTCGATTGTGTCGCTCCAGAACGCTTCGGTGAGGCCTTGCGGTGTGTTACAGGACAGGTACGCCGGATCGCTCATGTTGGCGGCGCTGGTCAGGAACTGCGCTTGCTCTGAGCCGACCACGTTGCCATGGGCGTCATACAGCAGCACCGGCGCACTGCCGGCCACGCCCGCCTGGCCCACGGCCCGTCGGATGGGCGGAAACCCGGACGCCGTGACCGTGAACGGCGCATTTACGGCGCACGTGTTCCCGGGTTCGGCGTAGCCCTTGAACGTGAGCGTCCCAGTGCAACCCCCGCCGCCGCCGAGCGGACCGGTGGCCACGAAGTACGTCGGCACCGTCGAGGGCGTGTTCGTTACCCCGGGGCTGAACGTGGCCACGCCCGTCGGTGCAGCAGGCGTGCCCCCCCAGGTGCAGACCGTGTCTCCCTGGCTCGCTGCCGCACTGCCTGTTGTTGCCAGGAGTCCGATGGCCGTCGTGGCGATTACCAGCGCCACCGCTCGCGATCTCATGGTTAGCTCCTTTCGTTCGCGCCGTGAGATGGCGCGCATAGTCGTGAGGAGTCTATGTAAGCAAAGACTTGCGCAAGTGTCAAGTTGCGATAGTATATACTGACATTTGCGTGCAAGCAGCCATTGATGCCATCGTTGAGCCTCGGCGACGTGAGATCCTGTGTCTCGTCCGCGACCAGGAACTGGCCGCGGGGCGGATCGCCGCGCACTTCGACGTCACGCGGCAGGCGGTCTCTCAGCACCTGCGCATCCTCTACGACGCAGGTCTCGTGAGCGAGCGCCGCGACGGCACGCGACGCATCTACCGGGCCCGCCCGGAGGGCCTAGCCGAGCTGCGCGCGTTCCTCGATCAATTCTGGAGCGAGCGTCTCGAGGCCCTGAAGAGCGAGGTCGAAGCCGAGCAGAGGAGGCGCACCGACGATGCCGATCGCAAGCAGTGAGCTAGTCGAGCGCGAGATCAGCATCGCGGCGCCGCCGTCGGTGGTGTTCGAGTTCCTGACCGATCCCGCGAAGATGGTGCGGTGGATGGGCACCGAGGCCGTTCTTGAGCCGTGGCCGGGCGGCCGCTACTACGTCAACCCGAGCGGACACGAGCCGGTCAGCGGCAAGGTGCTCGAGATCATCCCCGACAGGCGCCTGGTCGTCAGCTGGGGTTGGGAGGGCGGGGCGCTGCCCTTGCCGCCAGGTCAGAGCACCGTCGAGATCTTGCTCGAGCCCGACGGTGACGGCACGCGCCTGCGGCTCACTCACCGCGACCTGCCACCCGGTTTGTGCACGTTCCACGGGCTCGGATGGGACTACGCTCTGCCGCGCCTAGCCGTGGTGGCCGCGGGCGGGGATCCGGGGCCCGATCCGGTGCGCTCGATCGTACGCAGCACGCTAATGGCGGCCCGCTCGCTGCCGCCCCGCTACCTCTACCGGCTCGGGCGACAGCGGCTGCGAACACGGACCTCAGGTCGGCGGCAGAGATGATCCCGTTATCTTGGCCGGAGCTGCCGATCCCGGGCTGACGCCTCAGTCCGGTTTCAGCCCGACTGCTTCGAGGGCCTCCGAGCGGTCTAGATATACCCGAGCCGACGTCAGGCGAGCCTCTTTGATGCTCCAGACGTATGCAACTGGTAGCTCGATCGGCACCCGGCTGGCGCTGCCCCTGGCCACCACGCGCGTGAACACCACCACCTTGTCGCCCGCGTCGAAAAAGCGCTCGGGCTCGACACGCCACTCGGCCCATACGTCCCGCATCATCACGAGCAGCCGACGGAATCCCTCTCTGCCCCTGAAGATCGACTGCCCCTCCGGATAGTCGCCGGGAAGCCGAAGCTCGAACTCCTCGTCGAGCCGGCCGTGAACAAACGCATCGTCGAAGATGGCGGGATCATTCGGGTCCACGTCCCTCAAGTCGGGGGACAACGCATAGAAGCGACGGACAAGCTCGACGTTCTGCGACATCGTTCGGCCAAGTATCGCGCGGGGAGTTCGAGCTACGGCGCTGCAAGCCCCTGCCAGCCCTGGGCGTGGTCGACAATTTGATCGGCTTCCCCGAGCTGCGAATTCCGCGCAGCTGAGGATACGTGAGCTACGCCTCGACGAGGCCCAAAATCGTCTCGGGGCGAACCCCGTCGTACTTCATCGCCTCCGCGGCTCCCTCGCTTTGCAGAGCCTCTTGCCAGGCCTCCAGCGACGGAACCTCCACGATCAGCCCCACCCGATTCGACCCATCAGGGTCCCGAAAGGTCCGAGCGGTCATCCCCAAGGGTTCAAAGAATTCCTCTCGCTTCGGCGAGGCGAGCCAATGATCGACGTCATCTACCTCGTGGAACACAAGCAGGGTTGGCATCGCGCTTCTTCCTTTCCACAGCCTTACGTGTGCGGTCGTTGGAGGGCAAGGCCGGAGCTTAAGCCAACCCGGCGGTTTGTTGAGTGGGCGACGCCAGCGGGAACACGCGGCGGCGGCCCGCACCTGCAGCGTGAGCTGCCCCCAACCCTCGCCAAGCCGCCGTACGCAAGAGGTCGGTATCGCCCAGGCCGTCATCCGGTCCGGATGGACGAGCAGGTCGCGGCCGTTCGGAGCCCCTGCCAGCCCTGGGCGTGGTCGACCATTTTGATCAATTTCCCGCAGCTCCGGATACCGCGCTTCCAGGACCGGGACGCCAAGCTCTGATGGGCGTGCGGGCTCGTCCGGTGGGCGTGTCGGAGCGCCAACGAGGCCTAGAGTGGGCCGCGTGACGCTTCAACGGATGGACAACGTCGGCATCGTGGTGCAATCCCTCGACGCCGCTATCTCGTTTTTCGCCGAGCTCGGCCTCGAGCTCGAAGGGCGAGCGACGATCGAAGGAGACTGGGCAGAGCGCGTCACCGGGCTGCACCCCATGCGGGCCGAGATCGCCATGATGCGCACGCCGGACGGCCACAGCCGGCTCGAGATCTCGCGATTTCTCACGCCGCCTACGGTCGCCGATCACCGGAACGCCCCCGTGAACGCTCTCGGCTACCTACGCATCATGTTCGCCGTGGACGACATCGACGATACGCTCGCCAGGCTCCGCAAGCACGGCGCGCAGCTTATAAGCAGCGAAGTGGTCAGGTACGAAGACGCGTATCGGCTCTGCTACATCCGCGGGCCCGAAGGACTTCTCATAGGGCTGGCCGAGCAGATCAGCTAGCGGGCTGAACCTTCGCGACGGGACAGCCCTCAGGCGTCGGTCCCGAACACTGGCCCACGAGAGCCGTGCCTCTCCTGGGCGTGGTCGACCATTTTGATCGGTTTTCCGAGCTGCGGATCCGGCGCTGACGCCCCTCAGTCCGGTTTCAGCCCGACGGCTTCGAGGGCCTCCGAGAGGTCTCGGTAGATGCGAATCGAAGTCGCGCGACCATCGTGGATGCTCCAGACGTGTGCGACTGGCGACTCGACCGGCACCCCGCTCGCGCTGCCCCTGGCCACGACACGCACGAACACCACTACGTGGTCGCCCGCATCGATCAAGCGCTCGGGCTCTAAACGGAACTCGGCCCAAGCGTCCCGCAGCATCGCGAGCAGTTGCGCGAATCCCTCTCTTCCCCTGAAGACCGGTTCGCCCTCCGGGTAGTCGCCGGGATACCGAAGCTCGCACTCCTCGTCGAGGTAGTCGCCAAACATCCAATCGAAGCGCGCGGGATCGTCGTTCGCGTCTGCTTCCCCCAGACTGGGGACCAACGCATAGAAGCGACGGACCAGCTCGACGTTCTGCACCAGCGTTCCGTCAAGTATCCCGTGCTGGCTCCGATCAGCTGGCGCCGTGTAGGCCCTGCCAGCCCTGGGCAAAGCGATTCGTTGTTGTCAGCTGGCCGGAGCTGCGGATACCGCGTTGAGGACCTTTAGCCGGGCGGACAATCCGCGTCGGTCTGCGAGGCGAGGCCGAACGAACCCGCCAACCTGGGTACCTACTCTGACAGCCCCGCCGCGCTGAGTGCTTCGGCCTCGCTCTCGAAGGCGCGCCACCAGAGGAGCCTCCCATCGTGCCATTGATGCGCCAGCCACAAGGCCCGCTCAAAGGCCGCGCCACTCCCGGCGCCCGTCCCGTATAGGCGTCCACGTGCAAACGTCTTGTTTCCCTGGCCTCGCACATCGAGAAGCTCTGCAGTGAGGTCCGGGAACGCCTCGAGCGAGTTCTCAAACCAGGCCCGGACGCCGTCGTGGCCGCGGTAGGGGCCGAGCCCCTCGACAACTCTCTCGTAAGGAGTGAACTCGACGCCCGGATCGTGGAGCGCGAGGGCCGCGTCGAGGTCGCGACGGTTGAAGGCATCAACTGCGCGGCGAAGCAGCACGACGTTCGGCGAGTCGCTCACGCCGTGTCGCCTTCGTGAGCGAGCCCGAGGTCGGCGAACGCGCGCTCGCGGTCCCAGTAGAGCACGAGCCTCGTCACCTTGCCGTCGCGGATGTGGAACAGGCTCCCGCGGCTCTCTTCGATCTCGACCCCGCTGCTCTTGCCGCGCCCGCGCATGCAGGTCAGCACGAGCACGCGCTCGTCGTCTAGCTCCCGGTACTCCTCTGCCTCGACGCGAAGGTCGCCCCAGGCGCTCAGAGCCTTGCGCCAACGGTCCGCCATTCCTCCCACCCCCTTCCCGCTTCCGGGTTCGAGCCCGTCGGCGATCACGAACTCGATCTCCGGGTCTGCCCACTCCACCGCGCCGTAGTCGCCGCGCTCCCAGTCCGCGTAGATCGAGCGCACGAGCTCCACATTCGCCGAGGTCATCGACAAAGTATCCCGCCCCCCACGAGGCCGGTCGGACGCCCTGCCCGGCCTGGGCGTAACAGACCTGCAAACAAGCGAGGGCCCGGCATCGCGCCGGGCCCTCGCCGATAAACCGGAAAGCTCGCGCTTTCGGCTACATCATGCCGCTCATGTCCGGCATACCTCCGCCGGCGCCAGCGTTTTCCTTCTCGGGCACCTCGGCGACGATCGCCTCGGTGGTGAGGATGTTCTTGGCGATCGAGGCCGCATTCTGCAACGCGGAGCGCGTGACCATCGCCGGGTCGATCACGCCTTCGGCGACAAGGTCGCCGATCTCGTTCGTGGCCGCGTTAAGGCCGTGACCTTTTTTGGCCTTGCGCACGTCGTTGACGACGACCGAGCCCTCCAGGCCCGCGTTCTCGGCCAGCTGGCGCAGTGGCTCCTCGAGCGAGCGCAGCACGATGCGCGCGCCCGTCTGCTCATCGTCGTCGTGTCCGCCATCGAGCGAGACCGCCGAGGAGGCCTGCAGCAGGGCGACGCCTCCGCCCGGCACGATTCCCTCCTCGAGCGCGGCGCGGGTCGCCTGCAGCGCGTCCTCGACGCGATGCTTCTTCTCCTTCATCTCCGTCTCGGTGGCAGCACCAACCTTGACGACTGCGACGCCACCCGAGAGCTTGGCCAGGCGCTCCTGGAGCTTCTCGCGGTCGAAGTCCGAGTCCGTGTTTTCGATCTCGGTTTTGATCTGGTTGATGCGACCCTTGATCGCCGGCGGATCGCCCGCGCCGTCCACGACCGTGGTCGTGTCCTTGGCGACCACCACACGGCGCGCGCGCCCAAGCTGGGAGAGCTGGGTGTTCTCCAGCTTGAGGCCCATCTCCTCGGTGATCACCTCGCCGTTGGTCAGGATGGCGATGTCCTCGAGCATCCGCTTGCGGCGGTCACCGAAGCCGGGGGCCTTCACAGCCACGCCGGTGAACGTCCCGCGCAGCTTGTTGACCACGAGCGTCGCAAGCGACTCGCCCTCCACGTCCTCGGCGATGATCAGGATCGGCTTGCCGCTCTGGATCACCTGCTCGAGCACGGGCAGCACGTCGCGGACCGAGCCGATCTTCTGGTTGGCGATCAGGATGTAGGGGTCCTCGAGCACCGCCTCCATGCGATCCTGGTCAGTGACCATGTACGGCGAGATGTAGCCCTTGTCGAACTGCATCCCCTCCGTGAACTCGAGGTCCATTCCGAAGGTCTGGCCCTCCTCGACGTTGACCACGCCATCCTTGCCGACCTTCTCGATCGCGTCGGCGATCACGTCCCCTATCTCCTCGTCTCCTGCCGAGATCGTCGCCACGCGGGCGATCTGGTCCTTGCCTGAGACCTCCTTGGACTGGGTGGCGATGTTGGCGACGACCTCGTCGACCGCCTTCTCGATGCCACGCTTGAGCGCCAGCGGGTTCGCTCCCGCCGCGACGTTCTTCATGCCCTGGCGGACGATCGCCTGTGCCAGGACAGTTGCCGTCGTGGTGCCATCGCCGGCCACGTCGTTGGTGGCCGTCGCGACCTCGCGCACGAGCTGCGCGCCCTGGTTCTCGAAAACGTCCTCGACCTCGATCTCGCGAGCAATCGTGACGCCGTCGTTGGTGATCGTCGGTGCGCCGAACTTCTTGTCGAGCACCACGTAGCGGCCCTTGGGGCCGAGCGTGACCCTGACCGCATTAGCTACCGCGTCGACGCCTTTCTCGAGCGCCTTGCGTGCATCTGCGGCGTACTTCAGTTCCTTGTGAGCCATTGCCGTTCAGATCTCCTTATGACTCGACGCGGGCTAGGACGTCCGACTCGCGCAGCACGAGCAGATCCTCCCCGTCGACCTTTATCTCGGTCCCGCCGTACTTGCTGTAGAGGACCTCGTCGCCCTTTTTGACATCGAGCGGGATGCGCTTGCCGTCGTCGTCGAGCCGGCCGTCGCCGGCGGCGAGGACCTCGCCCTTCTGCGGCTTCTCCTTGGCGGTGTCAGGAAGCACGAGCCCACTCGCCGTGGTCTCCTCCTCCTCGACCGCCCGCACGATCAGACGATCGCCCAGGGGCTTGAGCTTCATATCGGGAAAACCTCCATCTAGAGAAATGCAACCGGCGGCGTGCTTCCCCGACGAGGGGCCCGTCCGCCTCTGGCACTCTCAGGCGAGACTGCCAACCGCACGCCAATATAGACGAAAAACGGCGCATATCAAGGGTTCGACTGGCACTTGCACGAAAGAGTGCCAACCGTTTCCGAGGTACCCGGCTTCGCCGTGGGCGTTAGTTCTGGGCTCCCCCGAAACCCTTCATGGCCTGCGTCATCCCGCGTGGATTGTCGACGATCTGGGAGAAACGCACGACGGTGACGACGTCGTCCATCGACACCGCGCGGCCGTAGATGTGTTCGAGGAAGTTGATCAGCTCCTCGTGCCGGCGGAACTCAGGGTTGTCGTGCTTGATGTCGCGGGGTGATAGATCGGCAACCTTCATCACGTCGACCTGGTCGATCACCGCCTCGAAGATCCGTTCCCGCGGCGAGTGCTGATAGCCGATCGTCACCAGCACCGCCTGGTTCTTGCGGTACTTGCCCGACTTGTCCCCGAGCCTGATCGTCGCCGTCTTGCGGCCGCGCTTGAGCTCGTCGGCGAAGATCGTCGAGTAGAAGTTGAGCACCTGCACGCACGGCAGGCTATCGGTCATTGCGGCCTTCCTCCAGATATTTGACCGCGCGCGCGACGATTTCCCGCTCCGCAGCGTGCGTGAGCTCGTGCTGGGCCTCGGCGAGACCAATCCAGCGAACCTCCTCGACCTCTTCGTCGTGGTCGCTGGTGTCGCCGTCGAGGAACGAGAACAGAAAGAAGCTGACCGACTTGGGGATCGTCTGCCCGTCGCGCCGGTACCAGTAGCGCGCCTCGCCGAGCTCGCAGATCGGCTCGGCCAGGATTCCCGTCTCCTCGCGGACCTCGCGCTGCGCTGCCTGCAGCGGCGTCTCGCCGCGATCTATATGCCCCTTCGGCAGCGCCACCACACGCGTGCCGTCTGAGGCGCGGCGCGTGGGGACGATCGCGACCAGCTCCTCCCCGCGCACAACGACCCCCCCAGCCGAGCGCTCCATCGCGCGGGAGCCGCGCGCGCCGCTAGAAGGCATCGCGGCTAGAAGACATAGTGCTTGAGCGCCTCGGAGTCATGCACCACGAGGCGCCCCCGTCCCTGAGAGATCACTCCGGCGCGCTCGAGCACGGCCAGAAAGCGGCTCGCCGACTCGCGAGAAGATCCCGCCAACTGGGCGAGGTCGGCCTGAGTCGCCGTGACCAGCACGTCCCCCCGCTGGCCGTCCGCAAGCTCCTGCTCTACGAGCTGGCTCAGCACCACCGCCACCCGGCTCTGCACGGTCTGGAAGGACTGTCGCGAGAGCCGCTCGTTGGTTTCCCGCAGGCGCCTGCCGAGCGCGATGACAAGCCGCGCGGAGATCTCGGCGTGTTCGTTCATCAGCCTGCGCATGTCCGGCCCGAGCACGCCCAGCACGCTCGTGCGCTCGATCGCTTCCACCGTCGCCGAGCGCCGCTCGTCCTCGAACAGCGCCAGCTCCCCGAAGATGTCGCCGGGGCCGAAGGTCGCGAGCGTGATCGTGCGTCCGTCGCGGTGGCTGCGGATAGCGCGCGCGCGTCCGCCGCTGACGACGTAGCAGGTGTCGCTGGAGTCGCCCTCCCGGAAGACCACCTCGCCGGGCTCGAAATCGCGCGGAACGGCGAGCTGCGCAATCCGTTCCAGGTCGCCCTGCTCGAGCGTCGAGAAGACGGGCACGCCGCCGAGCAGCTCGACCATCTCCGCTGAGCGCATGCCGGCCATCAGGCAGGCATATCACAGCTCGCGCGCAACCTGCGTGAGCGCCTCCGCGCGGCGCTATCGTCAAAGCGATGCACCACAGCAAGCGCCTGCTTGGATGCCTGCTCGCGCTCGCCCTGATCTCCCCCGTGAGCGCCGCCACGGCCGGCGCGCGTACGCGCGCGGAATCGGCCGTCGCCCCACGCTCGCTGCGCCTCTCTCCGGCCCTGTGGGCGACCATCGACGTCTGCAATCCGGCCGACCAGCCCGACACGGTCGGCATCCGCGGCTCGATGCCCGGCGACAAAAGGGCGCGTGACGCGCTGTTCATGCGCTTTCGCCTGCAATATCGCCTCGCCGGTGCTCCCGTGCGCTGGGTCGACCTCGGGGGCGGCGCCGCCTCGGGATTCGTAAACGTCGGATCCGCCCGCTCGGCGCACCAGGCGGGATGGAGCTTCCAGCTGATGCCGCCCGCGGGCAGGCCCGCGACGACGCTGCGCGGGGCGGTCACGTTCCAGTGGCGGCGCGGTTCGCTGGTCCTCGCCTCAATCTCGCGCGCCACGACCGCCGGCCACACGAGCCTGGCCGGCGCCGACCCGCCCAACTTCAGCGCCGCCACCTGCGCCATCGGCTAGTGGAACGCGCATAGCGATCGACGAACGCGACCGCCGTCACGGCCAGCGGCGTCCGCTCAGAACAGGCGGGGGTCGTTGGTGATGATCCCGTCCACGCCCATCGCGGTGAGCTGCGCGATGCGCTTGGCATCATCGACCGTCCACACATACAGCTCGCCGCCGCCCTCGCGCACCGCGCGCAGAAGCCGCGCCGACATCACGCGCCAGTGAGCCATGATCGCGTCGACGCGGCGCTCCTTCAGCGCCGCACGCGCGCGTGCGGGCAGCATCGCGCGGTATCCCGTGAGTACCGCCAGCGCAGGGATCGCCGTGAGCATGTCGGTGGTGTAGTCGCGGCGGACCCTCGGCACCGACCATCCCAGCCGCAGCGCCGGCTCGGCCGCCCGGATGCGAGCAAGGCTGTTCGTGTACATCCCGCTCAGGAGCGTGCGCGAGACCAGACCGCTCGCCCGCAGCATCTGCAGGACTCTGATCTCGTACCCCGGCACCTTGATGTCGACGTCGAATTCGAGCCCCGCGAAGTCATCGCCCGACAGGTGCTCGAGAGCGCGCTCGAAGCTCAGTGGCGTACGCGAGCGCATGTCGTCGTAGTCGTGCGCCACCAGCAGGCGGCCGCTGCCGTCCGCGCGCTCGCTGAGCACGTCGAGCTCGATCATGTCGACGCCGTGACGCAGCGCCGCGTCGAAGCTCGCGAGCGTGTTCCCGGGCTCGATGTGCGCCGCCCCCTTGTGGCCGACGCGGCGGGGGCGGGTCAATAGCGGATCGGGCATGTCGCTCAACGATGCCAGACCTTCCGGTTACCTCCGCCGCCGGCCAGGAGCCGGCCGCGCAGGCGCCTGCCTGGACCTCAGGCTGCGCGCCGCGTGCGCAGCAGCGCGGTGGCGGCTTCATCGGCGAACTGCTCGCCGGTGACTCCGGCGACGAAGTGCCCGCCGCGGACGAGCCCGCGGGCCTCGAGCCGACGCAGCGCCCACAAAACCTCCCGCCAGGGAACAGCCAGGCGCTCCTCGAGGTAGACATCACGGAACACCACGCCCCAACGCGCCAGGAGCTGCCACGCGACTGCCTCCGCGAGCTCGTCGGGATCGTCGATCGGGGCCGGGGTGGGCAGCAGCGTCCAGCGGCCCTCGACGCCCGCTCGCCATGTGCCGCGCCGCCCCCGCGAGCCCGGTCGCGAGCGCCGGCGGCGTGCGGACCGAGTGCGCGCGTTCAGCAGCGAGCGCACGGCGTTGAACCCGTCCGCGGTGACCAGCCCGCGCGCGACGCCGTCCCACAGGCCCTCCTCGATCTCAGTGGGCAGGCGGTGAGTGAGCGCCTGCAGTTCGGGGTGAAAGCGCGCTCCGTGCGAGCGCAGGGCGTCGAGCACTTCGCGCGCGCTGCCCGCCGTGGGCTCGGCTGGCACCGCGTCCCCGCGATGGCCCTGCAGGAGCAAGTCCACGTCTCCCCGCATCATGAAGGTGATGGGCGTGCGCCGAGACGGCGTCCTGCCGGAGCGGCGCGGTTCGCCCGCCGCCGGTTCCCCCGGGTCGGCCGCCGGCTCGACGAGCGAGAGACGACCCCACAGGACTTCGCCCGAAAGGCACAGGTCGTCGAGCCACTCAGGGCGATATGAGGTCACGCGCTGGGCGAACAGCTGCTCCCACTCGCCCGCCGCGCACTCGAACCCCTGCATCTGTTCGATCACCTCGGCGAGCCCCGCCCTGCCCTGACGCTGGGTACCGGGAGCGGCATGCCACCAGGAGAGAAGGAATCGCTGCCACTCCTCGCGGCTCACCGAGCGGACCTCAGCGCGACGGCGATCGCGCGAGTAGCCGTGGATGCGCGCGAGCAGCCGCCGCGCACACCACTGCTCACCGCGGTCGGGCTCGAACTCCCCGCTGATCGCGGAGCCACTCGAGCGAAGGCGCTCCAGAGCGCTGATCAAGGCGCCGTGCGCGAGCCCGCTGCGTGCGGCCAGATCGGCGACGGTCACAGGGCCAGCGACCTCGAGATGGCCGCGCGCGAGGGCATCGGCCGCCTCCTCCTCGGCGACATCGTGCGCCGCATGAGGAGGAGCCGGGCAATCCGGCACGAGCCGGGCGCCGGCAAAGAGGGCCTCGATCTCGCCGCGGCGCTCGGTCGGCGCCCACCTGATCGGCCCTTCGGCGGCGGGATGGACCTCAAAGGCCCGGCCCGCGGCGGCGAGCGTTTGAAAGAGGTCGCTCCACTCCTGCTGCGGCCGAACCACGACAAGCGAGAGCAGCACGTCGTGCAGCTCCTCCGCGTCACGCACATCGGGGGCGGCCTCCGCGCGGACCCGCTCGATCGCAGCCGGATCGAGCCGGCCGAGCTCGTGAGGCTCGACCGGCAGGCCGCGGCGTAGCGGCACCGCGCGCGAGCGGCGCTCGCCGATCTCGGTGTCCTCGTCCAGATATGTGAACGGTGCGCCGTTCAAGATCTCGTGCGCGAGCACGCTGGGCTCGACGGTGTCGGTGAAGTGCAAGCGGACGGTGCCCTTCTCGAAGCGGCGCAGCAGCGCCTTTAGCCCGTCGATGTCCATCGCCTCCTGCAGGCAGTCGCCCATCGTCTCGCGCACGAGCACGTGGTCGGGAATCTCGATGGGGCCGGCCGGTGCGTTGTCCTGGCAGGCCGCCAGCGAGGGGAAGACGGCCGCCATCAAGTCATCCGCCTCCATGCGCTGGATGTTGAACGGGTTCAGCCGCCCGCCGCGGCGGCGCAGCACCGCGAGCGAGCGGTTGAGGTTCCATCGCCAGCGGGCGGTGAACATGGGGCTGCGCAGCACGGCCTGTGAGACCGCGCTCTGTACGTTCTCCGAGCGCAGGAATGCCGGCACGTCCTCGAGCGGGAACGAGTGCTGCGGCCCAAGCGAGAGCAGCACCGCATCGTTGCTGGCGGCTGCCTGCAGCTCGAAGTCGAAGGTGAGGCAGAACTTCTTTCGCAGCCCCAGCCCCAGCGCACGGTTCACCCGGGCGCCGAAGGGCGCGTGCACGACCAGCTGCATGCCGCCGCTCTCGTCAAAGAAGCGCTCGAAGACGATGTCCTCGTGCGTCGGCAGCACACCGCCCAGCCCGGCCCTCCCGGCTCGCAGGTAGTCGACCACCATCGCCGCCTCCACCTCGCCGACGCCAGAGTCCCGCCGCACGAATGCGACGGCGGCCTCGCGCCCGCCTCCGTCGAGCTGCTCTGCCACCGCGCCGCGCAGCCGCGAGACCTCTTCCGAGAGCTCGTCGGTGCGCGCGGGAGCCTCACCCAACCAGAACGGGATCGTGGGGTGCCGGCCGCTCGCGTCGCGCACCCGCATCACGCCGTTGCTCACCTGGGCGATCTGCCAGGGGTGGCTGCCGAGCAGGAACACGTCACCCTGCATCGACTCGATCGCGAAGTCCTCGTTGACGGTGCCGATGAAGACATCGCCCGGCTCCATCAACACGCGGTAGTCGCCGGTCTCGGGGATCGCTCCTCCGGAGGTCAGCGCCGCCAACCGCGCGCCGCGGCGAGCGCGCACGCGCTCGTTGACGCGATCGCGGTGCAGATAGGCCATGCGCCGGCCACGACCTGTCTGGATGCCGGCGGAGACCAGCTCGACGACCTCGTCGAACTCATCCCGCTGAAGCTCGCGGTACGCCCACGCCCTGGAGAAAAGCGCGAACAGCTCCTCCTCGGCCACGCCCTCCTCGCCCCTGGCCGCCGCCTCGGCGACGATCTGCTGCGCGAGGATGTCCAGCGGGCGCTCGGGTGGCTGCAGCGCATCCAGGCGCCCGCGCCCTACCGCTGCCAGCAGCGCCGTGCACTCGACCAACTCGTCGCGACTGGTCGGGTACAGGATCCCGCGTGGCACGCCCGCTCGATGATGGTTTGCGCGGCCGACGCGCTGCACGAACGTGGCGATCGTGTGCGGGGAGCCGATCTGGCACACGAGCTCGATCGGCCCGATGTCGATGCCGAGCTCCAGCGAGGCGGTGGCAACGAGCGCTCGCAGCTCGCCTGCCCGCAGGCGCTGCTCCACGCGCTGGCGTCGCTCGCGCGAGAGAGACCCGTGGTGCGCGGCAACCTCGCCTTCGCCCAGACGCTCCCCCAGTTCATGGGCAACCCGCTCGGACAGTTTCCTCGTGTTGACGAACACCAGGGTCGTCCTGTGAGCAGCCACATGCGCGGCGATGCGGTCGACTATCTCGCCGAACTGGTCGCTGGGAATCGCCGCCTCGAGCTCGCCGTCCGGGAGCTCGAGCGACAGCTCCAGCCGGCGGCGGTGCCCGCTATCGACGACCGTGGGAAGCTGCTCGGAGGCGCCGACCAGCAGCCGCGCCGCGGTCTCCACCGGCCTGATCGTCGCCGAGAGGCCGATCCGCACCAGCGGACGCCGGCTCACCGACGCCAAGCGCTCGAGCGAGAGAGCGAGGTGGGCACCGCGCTTGTCGCGGGCGAGCGCGTGGATCTCATCCACGATCACCGTCTCGACCGTCTCAAGCGTTGCGCGCGAGCGCTCCGCGGTCAGATACAGGTAAAGGGACTCGGGCGTGGTGACCAGCAGGTTGGGCGGCCGACGGATCATCGACTGGCGCTCCGAGGAGCTGGAGTCGCCCGTGCGCACGGCTACCGTCACAGGCGCCGGCTCGTGGCCCAGCTCGAGGGCCACCTCCGCGATCTCCGCCAGCGGCTGCTCGAGGTTCGCGTGGACGTCCACCGCCAGAGCCTTCAGCGGGCTCACGTAGACGACCTGCGTCGCGCCCTCGATCGAGGCGCCCCCCTCGTGGGCGCGGTAGAGGGCATCTATTGCGGCGAGGAAGCCAGCCAGGGTCTTGCCCGAACCGGTGGGCGCGCAGATCAGGGTATGCCGTTCCTCCATGATCGCCGGCCACCCGCCCGCCTGCGCTTCGGTGGGGCCGTCCGGGAAGCGGCGCGAGAACCAGGTCCGCACGGCCGGATGGAACCGCTCGAGGATGCCCGCGCCTTCAGCGTGAGGCGATGTCTGAGGGAGCGCTGAAACCGCCACGTCGAAGACCTTAGCGCCCGCTCCTCGCCAGTCCCCGATGCGATCGCGAGCACTGGCCGCAGCGCGCCGCCGCGGCATACACTCAGCGGGGATGGACACGGGCGTGCTCCCCTCCCAGCAGCTGCGCGAGGCCGTCGCCAGCGAGTGGATCGTGGCCGGCGACTGGCGCATCCCGCGCGAGTCGATCCAGCCTGCGAGCATCGACCTGCGCCTGGGCGAGTGCGCCTGGGCGCTGCGCTGCAGCTTCCTCCCCGACAGCATCTCGACCGTCGAGGAGAAGATCGCGGACCTGGCGTTCGAGCGCATCGATCTGCGTGACGGCGCCACGCTCGAGCGCGACCGCCCGTACCTGGTCCCGCTGATCGAGGAGCTAAAGCTCCCCGCAGAGCTGCGCGCCAAGGCCAACCCCAAGAGCTCGACCGGGCGTCTGGACGTATTCACGCGCGTGCTCACCGATCGCAGCCACCGCTTCGATGAGATCGCCTCCGGCTACCGCGGAAGGCTGTACCTCGAGGTCGTTCCCCGCACCTTCGCGATCCGAGTCAAGACCGGGCTGGCGATGAACCAGATCAGGCTGGTGCACGGCGATGCCCGCCTCAGCGACGCCGAGCTCGTGCGCGCGCATCTTCAGCTGCCGCTGCTGTACCTGCAGTCCGAGCCGCTGTCCGAGTCGGAGCTGTCGCTCGCCGAGGGCCTATTCCTGAGCCTCGACGTGTCCGGCGGCGAAGACTCGATCGTCGGCTACCGCGCCAAGAAGAACAGCCTGCCGATCGATCTGACGCGCGTGGGCACGCTCAGCTGGCAGGAGTACTGGGAGCCCGTTCGCCCGGAGAGGGGCGAGCGCATCGTGCTTGAGCCAGAGGTCTTCTACCTGCTGCTCTCCGCCGAGGGGGTCAGCATCCCTCCCTCCTATGCAGCGGAGATGCTCGCCTACGATCCCACCGCCGGCGAGCTGCGCACGCACTATGCGGGGTTCTTCGACCCCGGCTTCGGCTACGCGGCGGGGCGCGACGGCGCCCACGGCAGCCGTGCCGCGCTCGAGGTGCGAGCGCGCGACGTATCCTTCATGGTCGAGCATCGCCAGCCCGTCTGCCGGCTCGCGTTCGAGCGCATGACACAGGAGCCAGACGTGCTCTACGGCGAGCAGGCCGGCTCCAGCTACCAGGGCCAGCAGACGATGCTGAGCAAGCACTTTCTCGGGCAGCCGACCGCGGGCGTGCGCTAGGAGGATCTAGCGAGACTCGCCAGACCGCCTGCGGGATACTGGCAGAGGGATGTCGGTGAACGTGGACCTGGTGCGCTCGATCTATGCGGCCTGGGAGCGGGGTGACTTCAGCTCGGCCGATTGGGCGGACCCCGAGATCGAGTACGTGGTCGCCGACGGAACCGAGCCCGGCGTCTGGAAGGGGATACCCGCGATGTCAGCGACGTGGCGCGAGACCCTCAGGGTGTGGGAGGACGTTCACACTGAGGTGGACGAGTACCGCGAGCTCGACGACGAGCGCGTGTTCGCGCTCCTGAGCTGGAGCGGACGCGGCAGGACGAGCGGATTCGACCTCGCAGACGTGCCGTGGAGAGGTGCGAACGTGGTCCACATCCGCGACGGCAAGGTGACACGGCTCGTTCTCTACTGGGACCGCGAGCGCGCGCTCGCCGACCTCGGCCTCGACTCCGAGGCCGCCCCGCCGTGATGGTTTCCGCAGACGGGTAACGGTCGAGCGCAAGCCTGCAATGTCGGAGGACAACGTCGAGCTCTTGCGCCGCTGGATCGACGCGTTCAACGCGCGCGACATCGAGGCGCTGATCGCCTACTCAGATCCGAGCATCGAGCTCCACTCAGTGTTCGCGGCGGTTGGTGGCGCGATCTACCGCGGCCACGACGGGATGCGCCGCTGGCATCGAGACCTCGAGGACGCATGGGGTGAAGAGATTCGCCTCGAGCCCGAGTCGTACTTCGACCTTGGGGAGCACGTGCTGTCCTTCTACGTTTATCACGCGCGTGGACAGCACAGCGAGGCGGGGGTGGCCATGCCAGCGGCGTCGGTGTCGAGATGGCGTAACGGGCTCATGGTCTACGTGAAGGTGTACACCGACAGGGCCAACGCCCTGCGCGATCTGGGCCTGTCAGAAGATGAGCTGGAGCCGGCCGCGCCGTGAGGACTCGGCCGCGACACTGTGGGTGGCGCGCGCGGCGTGCGCCGGCCCCGTCGCGTACCCTCTGGCGGCCCATGTCCGCCCTGCTCACGCGCACGCTCCTGCTGCTTTGCTGTGCACCGCTGGCCCTCGCGCTGGGCGCGTGCGCAAAGAGCGTCTCCACGAGCGCCTTCAAGGGCGAACAGCACGAAGTCGCGCAGACGGTCGCAGACCTGCAGTCCGACGTCACGGCTTCAGACCAGAAGAAGATCTGCTCGCGCGACCTCTCGAGCGCGCTGGTCAAGCGCCTGAGCGCCTCGCCGGGTGGCTGCCGGCGGGCCGTTAAAGGCCAGCTCGCCGAAATCGACAACCTCGACCTCACGGTAGAGTCCGTCAGCGTGCACACGGCGGGCGCCGTGCGCACCGCCACCGCGGTCGTGCGCAGCACGTTCGCCGGCAACAAACGGCGCTCCACGCTCTCACTCACGTTCGAGAGCGGCAGGTGGAAGCTCTCGGGCGTCAGCTGAGCGCGCGCTCATGCCCGCGCTGGCCGGCGTGACCGATTCTCGCCTTGGCGGCTCTCTACACCGTCAGCTGAGCGCGCGGCCGTACTGGCGCTCGTAGTAGGCCCGATACTCGCCCGAGCGGATCGGCTCCCACCACCACGAGTTCTCGCGGTACCACGCCACCGTCCGCTCGAGGCCATCGTCGAAGCGGACCTGCGGCGACCAGCCCAGAGCGCGCACCTTCTGCGATGAAAGCGAGTAGCGGCGGTCGTGCCCAGGACGGTCCGTCACGTGCTCGATCTGCGCGTCTGAGGCGCCGGTGAGCGCGACTATTCGCCGCACCACCTCGATGTTCGGCTGCTCGTCAGGCCCGCCGGCGTTGTACACCTCGCCCGGCACCCCCCGCTCGAGCACATGCGCGATGGCGCGCGCGAAGTCGCTGCAGTGGATCCAGTTGCGCACCTGCATCCCATCGCCGTACACCGGCAGCGAGTCGCCGTGCAGGGCGTTGAGAATCATCAGCGGGATCAGCTTCTCCGGATACTGGTAAGGGCCGTAGTTGTTCGATCCCCGGCAGATCAGCGCCGGCAGTCCGTAGGTGTGCACGTACGCCTGCACCAGCAGGTCGGCTCCCGCCTTCGTGGCCGAGTACGGCGAGGACGGACGCAGCGGCGAGTCCTCGGTGAACGTCCCCTGCTCGATCGAGCCATACACCTCATCGGTCGAGACCTGCAGGTAGCGCAGGCCGTGCTCGCGCGCAGCCTCCAGCAGCACGTAGGTGCCGAGCGCGTGCGTGGCCACGAACGCGTCGGGCTCCGAGATCGAGCGATCGACGTGGGTCTCTGCGGCGAAGTTGACGATCGCCTCCGGCGAGCCCCCAGCGATCGCCGCGGAGACCGCCGCGGGGTCCTCGATCGCCCCGCGCATGAAACGAAAGCTCGGGTGCTCGGCGACCTCGCGCAGATTCTCCTCGCGCCCAGCGTAGGTGAGCTTGTCGAGCACCGTGACCTCGTCGCCGTGCTCGAGCACGCGCTGGCGTGCATACGTCGAGCCGATGAAGCCGGCGCCGCCGCATACGAGCAGTTTCATCCCCATGCGAGGATCATCGCAGCCGCGCCGCGAGGTACCCGGCCAGGCCATCGCGCCAGTCGGGCAGCGGCTCTGAGTCCTCGCGCTCGCTCTCGAGCGCCGACCAAGCCGGGCGAGGCGCGGGCCGCGCCATCTCGGCGCTGGTGATTGCTTCCACGACGCAGTCGATCGCCGCCTGGCGGAAGATCTCCTTGGCGAAGGCGTTCCAGGAGACGTGCCCGCTGCCGGCGAGGTGCACGAGGCCCGCGAGCTCTCGCTCGAGCGCGCCTATCAGCGCCGGGGCGAGGTGACCCGTCCAGGTCGGCGAGCCGATCTGGTCGCTGACCACGCGCACGCTCGCCGCGGGCCCGGCTGGCGCGGAACGGGCACTCGTGCCGCCCCTGCGCGGGCCACCCCCGCCCGTGCCGGCCGAGCCCTGGCGGCCGGCGCCCTCTTCGGCGAGGCGCAGCATCGTCTCGACGAAGTTGGCCCCGTCTGTGCCGAACAGCCACGAGCTGCGCACGACCGCGTGGCGCGGCGAGGCGGCGAGCACCTCCTGCTCGCCCGCGAGCTTGCTGCGGCCGTAGACAGAGCGAGGCGCAGGAGCATCGGACTCCACGTAGGGGCGGACGTTGCCCGCCCGATCCCTTGGCGCCACGCCGGAGAAGACATAGTCGGTGGAGACGTGCACGCAGGGCACGCCTGCCGCGGCGGCGGCTCGCGCGACGTTCCCGGCGCCGTCCCCGTTGACCGCGTGCGCCTGATCCTGCGCGCGCTCGGCGCCGTCGACGTCTGTCCACGCCGCGCAGTTGACCGCGGCGTCGGGACGCAGCCGCTCGAACGCCCCCTTCACAGCGGCCGCGTCGGTGATGTCCATCTCCGCGCGGGATAGTCCGACGAGCTCGTGCCCCGCCCGCGCGCCCGCGCGCACGAGGTCTCGCCCGAGCATGCCCGACGCTCCGCTTACCAGTACGCGCATCCCGCGCTCACCCGCACACCGGCGTTCAGAGAATCGAGAGGTCGGAGTTGTCCCCGACCAAGAAGCGGTAGGCGCGCGGCTGGCTATCGCCGCGGCGCACCGTCACGTTGCGGCCGAGCAGCGAGGACTCCATGCGGCCGTCGAGGTTGCACACCGTGCAGCCCTCGAGCAGGATCGAGTGCTCGACCTCGGAGTTGGTGATCTCACAGCCCTCGCCGATCGCTGTGTAGGGGCCGACGTAGCAGTCGTACAAACGCGCCCCCGCGCCGATGATCGCGGGCCCGCGCACGGTCGTGCGCTCGAGCCGCGCGCCCGCCTCGATCACGACGCGACCGTCGACGCGGCAGTCCAGCAGCTCGCCCCCGATGCGCTCCAGGATCGTGTCCAGGATCAGGCGATTGGCCTCGAGCAGGTCTTCGAGGCGGCCCGTGTCCTTCCACCAGCCGCGCACGATGTGCGGCTCCACGCGCATGCCGCCGTCCACGAGGTGCTGGATCGCATCGGTGATCTCGAGCTCCCCTCGAGCCGAGGGCGAGATCGCGCGCGCGGCGTCGTGGATCTGCGCCGTGAACATGTACACGCCCACGAGCGCGAGGTCCGTCGTCGGCTGAACCGGCTTCTCGACCAGGCGCAGCACAGCGCGCGGCTCGCCCGCCGCCGTCGCCGGGGCGAGCTCCGCGACCCCGTAGTTCTGCGGGTCGGGCACCGGCGTCAACAGGATCAGCGCATCGGGCGCGTGCTCGCGAAAGGCCGCCACGAGGTCCGCGATCCCGCCCTGGAGCAGGTTGTCGCCGAGATACATCACGAAGGGGCTCTCGCCGAGGAAGCCCTCGGCCGTGAGAACGGCGTGCGCGAGCCCGAGCGGCTCCTCCTGGAGGATGTATCTGACGCGCAAGCCGAAGCGCGAGCCGTCCCCCACCGCGCGTTCGATCTCCGAGCCGGTCTCCGGCGCGATCACGATTCCGACCTCCGCGATCCCGGCCTCCGCCATCGCCTCGAGCCCGTAGAAGAGGACCGGCTTGTTGGCGACCGGGACGAGCTGCTTTGCGCTCGTATGCGTGATCGGGCGCAGCCGCGTCCCCTTGCCGCCCGACAGGATCAGTCCCTTCAGCTGCTCCATCGAGGCGGAGCCTATCTACGGGACAGAAGGTCGGGCGGACCGACCGATGCGGCGTCGCGAGCGCGGCGAGGCTAGTAGGTGCCGCCCAGCTTGCGGTGGTCGAAGCTAGCGCGGCGGCGCTCGACGAACTCCAGCCCCACCCTCTTGGGCGCCTGGGCCTCGATCATCGCGCGCCCCTCGCCAGGCAGCCCGGCGGGTGGCGAAGATCCGCGCGGCACGGCGTTGCGCACCATGATCTCCTCGCCCAGGCGCGCCACCGTCTCGAGCTCGCGGTGGATCTGCACCTCGCACTCGAGCATCACGCCGCGCAGCTCCGCATATGCCTCGCCCGCGTCGAGCAGGAGCGTCGCGCGCGGGTCGCGCTCGAGGTTGCGGACCTTCTGCGAGGCCGCATACGTCCACGCCCACATGCGCGGCCCCGGCCCGCCGTCGCCGGGCACGCGCAGCACGTACCACAGCGGCATCAGGTGCGGCCACCCGCGCGGACCGGCAGTCGCGCACGTGACGACGCGCTCCGAGGCTAGGAACTCCGCCACCTCGGCGTCGCTCATGCGGATCATCTCGCGCCTGCTCACGGGCGCAGAGTACTGGCGGATCGTTGGCGGCGTGGGTGCCTACTCGGCCAGGCCCACCGCTTTGAGGGCCTCGGCGCGGTCCATGTACTCCTCGATACGCCTGATCTTCCCGTCCGCGACCGTGAAGACCTGAGCCATCTCCATTTCGATCGGGACACCGCTGCCGGCACCATGGCCGGACCAATGCGCCCAGACGAGGGCCCGATCGCCGTTGACGAGGACCTCGCCCGGCTCCACGCGCAGGTCCGGATAGGTCTCCACCCACGCCTGGAACTGCTTCCTGATCGCCTCGAGGCCGCGATAGGTGTCGGAGTCGGGATCGGCGCTGGAGGTGACGTACACGCCATCGGCGTGCCACACGTCGGCATCGGGCAGACGCTCGCCTCCGTTGAAGCGGTCGTACTGGGATCGGACGAACTCCTCGATCTCCTGGGACATCGTCTACTCCTCCTCGGACATCGTCTACTGCTCCAGCCCCACCGCTTTGAGGGCGTCCTCGCGCTCCCAGTAGCTCTGCATCCGTATCGCCAGGCCGTCTCTCAACGTCCACAGATGGGCAGTTGCATGGGTTTGCACGTCTGCGCCACTGCCCTTGCCGCGTCCGCCCTCGCGCGAGAACACGAGAACCTGGCGGTCACCGGCATCGATGAACTGCTCCGGCGTCATCCGATAGTCGTCAAGCGCCTCCGCGATCTTCGCCGCGTAGGCGACGATGCCCTCATACCCGAAGACAGGCTCGGCCAGGCCTGGAAACTCACGCGGGTCACACCATTCGATGTCAGGGTCGATGAGCGACTTCCACTGCTCCAGAGGCTCGCTCACCCGGTTCACCGATCCTGGCGTCCTGAGGTCCATGGCGTCGTAGATCCTGCGCACGATCTGCACGTTCTGGTCAGCAATACGTGTCACCTCGCCCATTTGATCCGTCGCGGGTGACGACCGCCAGGCGTCATGGCCTCTCCTTCGACATCCCCCGCGCAGTATCGCGCCTTCATCGCCTCCGCGCATTGGAGCGCCGAAGACGAACTGGCGCGGTTGCAGAGTTGACCGGAGCAGGTCGAGCGCCCGAGACGCACGTTCCCCCAGCACGCCCACCCGGCGGTATCGCGCGAGGGCGCGCGCCGCGCCCCAACCAGCGGAGGCGCGTTCTCACTGCGAGGCGACAGCCGAGCAGCGATGACGCGCCGCCGCCAATCTCAGCGCGCCGTCAGCACCTTCGCACGGCGTTTTGGAGCGCGGCTCTTGGTGCCCTTGGCCGGCGCGCGCACGAGCAGGCGCTCGGCGGCAGCGCGAACCGCCTCGCGCGCGTCCTTTGGCTGCAGGACCGCCGCGTCGCCAGCTTCCTTGAGGATCTCGCGCACGAGCCAGTCGACGCCGGCGAAGCTCAGCTCCACCACGATCGAAGAGTCGGCGCGCTCCTCGACCACGCGGCGCACCTCGCGCGCCCAGCGCGCGCGCTCGGGGGAGATCCACACTCTCGCCGTGCGCGACGCCTTTACCTCGCCCGTGCGCAGCCAGCCCTCGACCTCCGCTGAGGGGTCGACCTCTGCTCGCGGCTTGAAAGTGCGGGCCGTGACCTTCGCCTGCTTGATGCGATCGAGGCGAAAGTGGCGCATCCCGCCGCGCTCGGGGTCGAACGAGGCCACGTACCACCCCTCGCGCCCGTTGGTCAGCGCGTAGGGCTCGACCCTGCGGCGCGTCAGCTCGTCCTCGTTCTCCTTGTAGTACTCGAGCTCGATCAGCTTGTGCGCGACGATCGCATCCGAGACCGTACGCGCCACGCCCGAGTCGTCGCCGTCCGCCTGCGCGACCTGAAGGCCCTGCTCCATCGGGTCCTCGCCGAGCGCTGCGACGATCTTCTCGCGAGCCGAGGTGAGCGAGCCCTCGGGGATGTGCTCGCCGATCAGGTCGATCGCCGCCACCAACGCCTTGGCCTCGACCGGCAGCAAACGCGCGGGCCGGTCGAAGTTATCGCTGTAGGGCTCAGGGTCCACTTCGATCTCGCCGAGCTGCTCGTTGATCTCGGCGTAGAGGACGTACGAGCCACCTCCGAAGTTGACGACGTTGAGCACATTGACGTCCTCGCGCAGCTCCTCCTCGCTGATCTGAAGCCGCTCGCAGATGTCGGCGATCTGAACCGTCTCGCCTGCGCGGCCGGCCTGAATGAGGATGCTGGCGAGCGTGACCAGGCGCGCGAAGCGCTCAGGCCGGATCGCCGCCTCGGTGCGAGCGTCGCCCGAAGCCTCCCGCCGCGCGCCTGGCTGCTCGACCCGCGCCGCGGCCGCCGAGCCACTCTGCTCCTGAGCGCCCACCGCGGCGGCGGGCGCAACCGCTGCAGCGGAGGCGGCCCGCGTCGAGCTCGAGGCACGCGCACGCGGCGCGCCTTTGGCCGCCGCTGCCGGCGCGGTTCGCCCGTGGCGCTGCTTGAGCAGCTTGAGCCTGTGTTGGTACTCGCGCGTGAGCTCAGCCGGCCCCAGCAGGCGGGCGTTCGCGCCCAGGCCGAGCACCCACGAGACGATCGTGCGGGCGCTCGAGTACGGCGTGCGGAAGATGCGATCCCCGCCGCCGCCCTGCTCGCCATCCTGCGGCTCGCGGACCTCGCCGTAGCGGCCGAAGTGGCGCTCCACCTGCCAGGCGATGCGCTCGCCGATCAGGATCTCCGCCGCGCCGCGCTCCTCGCCCAGCTGCCAGTCGGCGCGGCTGGCATAGGCGCGCGGGTCGAAGCCGGCCGGGCGGCGGAAGTCGTGCTCGGCCTTGGTCGCGTAGGAGACTTTCCCGCGCATCCGCGAGAGGCGAAACACGCGGATCGCTTCGCGCTCGTGCGAGTAGCCGAGCAGGTAGAACTGCCCGCCTCGGAACAGCAGGTGATATGGATCGACCCGGCGCTTGCCCACCTGGTCGCGCTCCATCGTGTAGTAGTCGAACAGGATCGTCTTGTGGCGGAAGATCGCCGTCTCCACCTTTGCCAGCCGGGCTGACAGCTCGTGCCCGCCGGCCGACGCGGTGATGCCGAGCGCGACGGAGCTTTGCTCCGGACCAGCCAGTGGGCTCGGACGTCCCCACGTGATCTGCTGCAGCGCAAGGCGCAGCGGCTCCGCGTATGCGAATTCGCCGTCGAGCAGGCTGAGCGCGGTCTGCAGCGCGGCGAGCTCCTTGTCGGTGAACGCGATTGGCGGCAGGTGGAAGTTCTCCGGGCGCAGCGAGTAGCTCTCCTGCTCGGCCGCGCCGTCGGTCGGGCGCTCCACCGTCAACTCGATGCGCAGGGACTCCAGCTCCGAGCGATCGGCGTAGAAGCGTCGCGCGAACGCGTCCTCGTTCATGCCGCTGTACCCCTCCACGTCGCGGCGAATCTCCAGCGCCGTCACCGGCCTGCGCTCGGCCATCAGGTAGGAGATCAGCGACAGCTGGCGGATCAGCTTCTCGGTGTCCTTGGCCATCGAGCTGAAACGATAGAGCGCGGCGGCGAGACGGCCGCGCTGCCGACGCGCTCAAGACCCCGCTATTTACGGAGCTTTAGGCCGCTTCCCGCGTCGGAATCGCCGGCTGGACGCCGTCCTGGGGCGCACCGCCCGCTGAGGCGAAGAACGCGGGCGCGCCAAGCGCGCGATCGAAGCCGGACCAGCGGTGTCCAGGGGTGAGCTCCTTCTGCAGGCGGTCGAAGCTGCCGAGCCGCCCGCCGAGGTTGTCGATCATGTGCACGAGCGTCGCCTCGCGCGTGCACGGGACGACCGGGCTGCCGTGCTCGAGCGCTCCGTGGTGAGAGAGGATGATGTGACCAAGCTGCTGCGCAAGCTCAGCCGGGAAGGAGTCGATTTCCTCGATCGCACGCCTGACGCGGTAGTAGCCGAGCGCGATCTCGCCGTGCAGGCGGCCCGCGTCGCTGAGCTCGAAGCTGTGCCCTTCCGCGCAGTAGGCCTCTACCTTGCCGATGTCGTGCAGCAGCGCGCCCGTGACCGCGATGTCGCGGTCGATGCCCGCAAACGTCGCGCTGATCGCGCTCACCGCCTGCGCAACGCCGAGACTGTGCTCCAGCAGCCCATGGCGGTAGGGCTGGTGGTAGTGCTTGGCTGCCGGCGCGATCCGGTAGGCGCTCCACACCTCAGAGCCCTCGCCGAACAGGCGCTCGAGCAGCACCCGCAGGTGGGGCTGCTGAACGGTCGCCACGAGCTCCCGGATCTCGCCTTCCATCTGCCCCAGCGCCCGCGTGGGGCCGTCGAGCAGGTCGGTCATCTGAAAGCTTCCCGGCTCCGCGGGCTCGAGAGCGCGCAGGTTGATCTGCGGGCCGAAGCGCGGATGCAGGACGAAGCGCCCGTGCACGCGCACGGCCTCGCCCGCGCGCGCCAGCTGCTCGACCTCGGCGAGCTCCTCCCACACCATGCACACCACAGCGCCGCTGCGATCGCCCAGCTGCAGGCGCAGATACTCTCCGCCGTCGCGCCGCGGGCGGCGCTCAGCCTCGCGAATCAAGACGACCTGGTCGACCTCCATGCCATCTGTGAGCTCGTGCAGCAGCATGAGCTGACGGTAGAGATGGCTGCGGACAGGACCTGCGCTGACAGCCGCAGGCGCGGGCCGCAGCTGCGGCCCCCACTCTCGCGCGCCGCGCCCGCGCGCGAGCGCGCGCATTCAATCCTCAGAGGCAGCCGATCAGTTGCTCCACCAGCCCGGCAGGACCTCCCCGTCGCCGTCCGCGCGGGGTCCGAAGGCCAGCAGCTCGAGGCCCTCGGGACCGGCTTGGAAGGCGCGCGTCACGCCGGGCGCGACGCGAATCGCGTCGAGTGCGCCCAGCTCGACGATCTCCTCCTCGAGCTTGGCGCGCCCCGAGCCGGAGAGCACGACGTACACCTCCTCGCAGCGCTCGTGCCTGTGCCCGAACGCCTGGCGCTTGCCGGGCTTGACGCGGTGGTGGCTGAAGCCCGTCTGCTCTGCGCCGAGCTCGTCCTTTGCGAAGCGCGCCTCCTGGATCTCGCCGATCCCGAACTTCTGGGCCGAGTCCTCGACGTCGCGCAGGTTCTTCAGCGTGAACGGCGTCGCCATGATTGCTGCCTCCTTCCACGTCGCTGCTCGACGATCCACGCGATCCTCAGCAACCTATCAGCGCGACTACGGCGCGAGCCTGTGCGGGCCGCGATACAGGAACGTGACCTCGCGCACGTTGTCCTGGCCGAGCATCTGCATCAACAGGCGCGTGAGCCCGAAGCCGAACCCGCCGTGCGGCGGGGCGCCGTGGCGGAAGAAGTCGAGGTAGTACTGGATCGGCCCCACGTCCACGCCCTTCTCGTGCGCCTGGGCCAGCAGCTGCGCGTAGCGGTGCTCGCGCTGCGCGCCCGTGGTCAGCTCGATGCCGCGCCACAGAAGATCGAAGCTCCTCGTGAGAGTCGGATCGTGCTCGTGGCGCATGTGGTAGAAGGGCCGCACCGCAGTCGGGTAGTCGGTCACGAACGCGAACTCGTGGCCGTGCTCCTCCAGCACGAGCGCCGACAGCGCGCGCTCGCCCGCCGGGTCGAGGTCGTGCGCCGCTGCAACGGGCTCCTGGCTTGACTCGCGCAGGCGCTCCTTGGCCTGCGCCAGCGTGATGCGCGGGAATGGGACAGCCGGCGCGGTCAGCTGCGCACCGAACGTCTCCTCGATCGCCTCGCCGTGCTGGCGCGAGACCTCGGCGAGCACGTACGAAAGCCAGCGCTCCTCGAACGCCATCACGTCCTCGTGGGAGTCGATCCACGAGATCTCCACGTCGACGCTCGTGAACTCGGTGTCGTGCCGCGAGGTGAAGGAGGGGTTGGCGCGGAACACCGGACCGATCTCGAACACGCGGCCGAACCCCGCCGCCATCGCCATCTGCTTGTAGAACTGCGGCGACTGCGCCAGGTAGGCGTCGCGGTCGAAGTACTGGACCTTGAACAGCTCAGCCCCCGACTCGCTGGCCGAGCCCATGAACTTGGGGCTGTGCAGCTCGATGAAGCCGTCTTTGCGCCAGAACTCGCGCATCGCGAACTCGACCGTCGTCTGCACCTCGAAGATCAGCCGCCTGTCCGGGCGGCGCAGGTCCAGGTAGCGCCAGTCGATGCGCTTGTCCAGCGCCGAGTCCGCCGTCACCGGAAGCTCGGGCTCGGCCGGCGAGTCGACGGCGAGCTCCTCGAGGCGAAGCTCGAGGCCTCCTAGCTTCACGCGCTCGTCAGCCGCCACCGTCCCGGTCACCGTCACCGCCGACTCCGCCGTCAGCGCGCTCACGGCCTCGTTCTCCTCGCTCGCCGGCTCGTGCTTTTCGAGCACGACCTGGGCCAGGCCGGTTTCGTCGCGCACGATCACGAACTGCATCCGCTTCTGGTCGCGCAGCGCATGCACCCAGCCGCGGATCGTGACGCGCTCGCCGATCTTCTCGCCGAGCTCCGCGATCAACGTCCGGGTCACCGCGGGGACACTATCCGAGCGCGCGGGACACCATCCGAGGGACTAGGACGCCGGTTTGGCGCCCAGCACGACCTCGACGGCGAACTCGCTCGCCTGCGCGAGCTCGAGGCGCTCGATCGCGCCCGCGTTGCGAAGGTCCTCCGATCCGAGCTCCAGCGCACGTAGGCGCTCGGGCGTGTCGTGGACCTTGACGTGCTCTACCGACGTGCGCATCCCAACGCGCGCGTCGGTCTTCGCCTTGCGCACCTCACGCAGGACGTCCGCGGTCACCTCGAGCGCCAGAGCCTCGCCGTTGCCCGCGCCGTGCGCGGCCGCGGCGCGCTCGAGACCTGCCGCGTCGGGCCACGGCGCACGGTGCACCGAGCCCTCCTGCCACCACGACCATACCTCCTCGCACACGAACGGGAGGAACGGCGCGAGCAGGCGCTGGAACACCGACAGCGAGTTCTGCAGCGCAAGGCTCACAGAGGCGCTCCCCTCGCGCGCGCTGTCGGTATCCGAATCGTCATAGCGCCGGCCCTTGACGAGCTCGAGGTAGTTGTCGCAGTACCACCAGAAGAACTTCTCCGTGCGCTCCAGCGCGCGGGCATAGTCGTAGTCCTCGAAGCTCTCCGTCGCCGCCGCGACCACTCCCGCCAAGCGCGCGAGAAGCGCGCGGTCGAGCGGGTGGGTGAGCACGTCTCCGGGCGCCGGCAAGTCGGCGAGCGCGAACTTCGACGCGTTCAGCAGCTTCACCGCGAGGCGGCGCCCGACTTTCATCTGCTGAGCGTCGAACGCCGTATCGACGCCCGGCCGGCCGTTCGCCGCCCAATAGCGCACGGCGTCTGCTCCGTGCTCTTCCAGCAGGTGCATGGGCGTCAGCGCATTGCCCTTCGACTTGGACATCTTCTTGCGGTCGGGGTCGAGCACCCAGCCGGAGATCGCCGCGTTGCGCCACGGGAGCTTCCGCTCGTCCAGGTGCGAGCGCAGGATCGTCGTGAACAGCCACGTCCTGATGATGTCGTGCGCCTGCGGGCGAACGTCGGTGGGGAACACCTTCGCGAACAGCTCTTCGTCCTCGCCCTTCAGGCCGCCGATCTGGGGAGTCAGCGAGGAGGTCGCCCAGGTGTCCATCACGTCGGGGTCGCCCGCGAAGCCGCCCGGCCGGCCGCGCTGCTGCTCGCGGTAGCCGTCGGGGACATCGGTCGAGGGGTCGACCGGAAGCTGCTCCTCGCGGGCCGCGATCGGCGAGGAGAAGTCCACGTTTCCGTGCGAGTCGACCGGATACCAGACGGGGAACGGAACCCCGAAGAAGCGCTGCCGGCTCACGCACCAGTCGCCGGTCAGGCCGTTCACCCAATCCTCGAAGCGCGCTCGCATGTACGGCGGGTGCCAGCGCAGTTCGCGACCCCGCTCGATCAGGCCCGCGCGGTGCTCGAGCGTGCGGATGAACCACTGCCGGGAGGTGATGATCTCGACCGGACGCTCGCCCTTCTCGAAGAACTTCACCGCGCGCGTCACCTCTTCGGGCTCGCCTACTAGCTCGCCCGCCTCAGCCAGCAGCTCGACGGTCCGCCGGCGCGCCTGGTTGATCGTCGAACCCTCGAGCTCGGCGTAAGCCTCGCGCGCGCGCTCGACGTCGACGCTCTCCCATCCCGGCGTGCCCCACCCGACGCTCGCCATGCGACCGTCGGGGCCCAGCACCGAGCGCACGGGCAGCGAAAGCTCGCGCCACCACATCACGTCGGTGAGGTCGCCGAACGTGCACACCATCACGAGGCCCGTCCCCTTCTCGCGCTCGACCTGCTCGTGCGTCATCACCGGCACGCGCGTGCCGAACAGCGGCGTGAGCACCTCGCGCCCGACAAGCCCCGAGTGTCGCGCGTCGTCGGGGTGGGCGAGCACGGCCACGCACGCCGGAATCAGCTCAGGTCGCGTTGTCTCCACCAGCGCCTCGACGCCCTCCGGGGTACAGAAGCGCACCTTGTGCATCGCGCCGGGGCGCTCGCGGTCCTCGAGCTCTGCCTGCGCGACAGCCGTCTGGAAGTCGACGTCCCACAGTGTCGGCGCCTCCAGCTGGTAGGCCAGCCCGCGCTCGAGCAGCCCCAGGAACGAGCGCTGCGAGATCCGCTGCGCGAGCTTGCCGATCGTCGTGTACGTCATCGACCAGTCGACCGACAGGCCGAGCGTGCGCCACAGCGCTTCGAACACGCGCTCGTCCTCCTCGGTCAGCTGCAGGCACAGCTCCACGAAGTTCGGCCGCGAGATCGACACGGGCTCGCTGTCCGAAGGCTCGGACGGCGGCTCGAAGCCCTCCTCGTAGGGCACCGAGGGGTCGCAGCGAACGCCGAAGTGATTCTGCACGCGGCGCTCCGTGGGGAGGCCGTTGTCGTCCCAGCCCATCGGGTAGAAGACCTCCTGCCCGCGCATCCGTCTGTAGCGCGCGACGATGTCCGTGTGCGTGTAGGAGAACACGTGCCCGACGTGCAGCGATCCGCTGACGGTGGGTGGGGGCGTGTCGATCGAGAACACCTGCTCGCGCGGCGCTGCGCGATCGAAGCGGTAGGTTCCATCGCGCTCCCAGCGCGCTCCCCACTTCGCCTCGAGGCCCTCGAGCGAGGGCTTCTCCGGCACGCTCATCGGGCCGCTCCGTGCGCGCACGCGCGCTCCTGCGGCTCGCGCCAGCGCACGCGCCGCCGCGGACCGCGCCAGCTCGCGCGCTCGCGCGAACCGCGCCCGAAATGATCAGCTGCCATCGCGCGCCACGATAATCGTTTTTGCCGCCTGCCCAGGCGCGCTCGGGGAGGGGCCGAGCTCTCTTTGCTTCGCGGCGCCGGGCCCGCGAGCGGGGCCGCTCAGCTCAGGGTCGCCGCGGGCTCAGCCGGTGTCTCGGTGTCCGCAATCGCGGCGAAGGCGCGCTCGTCGCGCTCGGCACCGTGCGCCGGGCAGTAGACGCCGCGGACTGAGCCGTCCAAGAGGCCATACCCGAGCCACCGCCCCCCGCGCCAGCGCACGCGGAAGAAGCCCTCGCCGGGAACGACCCCGCGTTCGAGCTCCTGCAGCCATGCCGCCTTCACGAGATCGGCGGGAATGCTCGACCGGCAGGGGCAACCATCGGAGAGGTAGCCGCTCGAGAGGCACCGCAGCGCACGGGCTGCCTTCCTGGCGGGTGAGGGCGTCGGGCGGCAGTCAAAGTGGGC
Source organism: Actinomycetota bacterium (assembly GCA_005884115.1). Taxonomy (GTDB): domain Bacteria; phylum Actinomycetota; class Thermoleophilia; order Solirubrobacterales; family Solirubrobacteraceae; genus Palsa-744. Next base: position 112,358 of record VAXW01000005.1, on the reverse strand, counting down.
GGGGGCGCCGTCGCGTACCTCCTCGGTCGCGACCCTCTGCAATCTCACCGAACCTTCTTGAACTCCGCTCGACATTTAGTGCTGCTCCTGTGTTGGTCGCCCCTGCTGGCCGACCATCTGGTGCCCTTTTCGGGCAGTTGCTTGTAGTCCTTTTCGGGCAGCCGCGCCGGCGGACGCAGGTTTCGCTCGATCCTTGGACGGCTGTCGTAGCCGCCTTGTGGGGCCCCTAGCTAGCGTTCCGCGGCGTTCCTAGCTCGCGGCCGCCGGGTCGGGCGCGCCGAGCTCGAACGGCTCGGGGCGCTCGTAAAGCGCGCCGGGGACGCCCCCGAGCGCGAGCACACGAATACCCTCGGGCCCCGGCAGAAGCTTGCGCTTGGTTCCGGCCGGCACGCGCAGGATGCGCTCGGGATCCACACGCACGCGCTCGTCATCGACGAGGAACTCACCGGAACCGCGCAGCACCACGTAAACCTCTTCCTGGCCATCCTGCGAATGGTCGTGCTCGGGATAGCCCTCGAAGTTGGGCGGCATGTCGAAGATCTGCAAGCCGAACGACTCGATCCCCAGCTCCGCGCCCGCGCGTCGGAATGCGCCGCCGTAGATTCCCTCCATCTCGTCTATTCGCTTGACCGAGTACTCGCCCATAGAGGCTCTCCTCTCCTTGTGTCTATCGATAGTCCGGGTTTTCGAAGTCGAAGCGGCAGCCCGCGTCCCAGGCCGAGCGCTGGTTGCCGTGCGCGGGGATCCCACCGGCGTCCTTGAGCATGCGCGCCATGTGCATGAGGTTCCACGTTAGGAAGGTGGTGTTGCGGTTGGTGAAGTCGTTCTCCGGACCGCCAGAGCCAGCGTCCAGATAGCTCGGTCCGGGTCCCGCCTCGCCGAGCCAGCCAGAGTCGGCCTGCGGCGGGATCACGAAGCCGAGATGCTGCAACGAGTAGAGGATGTTCATCGCGCAGTGCTTGGCGCCGTCCTCATTGCCGGTGACGATGCATCCGGCGGCGCGCCCGTAGTAGGCGTACTGGCCGCTGTCGTTGAGCAGGTGGCTGTTGCCGTAAAGGCGCTCGATCACGCGCGTGCACACCGACGATTTCTCGCCCAGCCAGATCGGCGAGAGGAGCACGAGGATGTCGGCCGCCGTGACCTTCTCGAAGATCGCCGGCCACTCGTCGCGCGCCCAGCCGTGCTCGCTCATGTCGGGCTGCACGCCGGTGGCGATCTCGTGGTCGACGGCCCGCACCACCTCCACCGAGATCCCGCTGCGCTTCATGATCGCGATCGAGATGTCGCCCAGGCCCTGGGTGTTGGAGACCTCGGGCGAGCGCTTGAGCGTGCAGTTGACGTACAGCGCGCGCAGGTCCGAGAAATCCCACTGCGACTGCTCGCACAGCTGCTCCTGCATGGCGTTCAGCGCTGGCATCGCTCGCTCACCTCGGACTGGATCCGCGCACGCTAGCGCGTTTACGCTGCCGCCATGCACACCGATGCGCCGAGCCTGATCCGCACCGCAGACGAGCTCGACTGCGAGTGGCTGGCCGCGGCGCTCTCGAGCGGCCCCGTGGCGGCGTTCTCACTCGAGCAGATCGGGACCGGGCAGATGAGCGAGAGCCACCGGCTCTCGCTCAGCTACGAGGACCCGCGGCGAGCCGGGCCCGCGACGGCGGTGCTGAAGCTCGCTTCCTCGGATCCTACGAGCAGGGCCACGGGCGTGGGGCTCCGGATCTACGCCCGCGAGGTGCGCTTCTACAGCGAGCTCGCGCCGCGCATCGGCGGGCCGCTGGCTTCGTGCTCCTTCGCCCGATACGACCCCGGCGAGGGATGGTTCACGCTGGTGCTCGAAGACGTCCGCGACGCCGCGGCCGGCGACCAGATCGCCGGCTGCTCGCTCGAGCAGGCGAGCCTTGCGATGCGCGAGCTGGCTCGGCTGCACGCTCCCGTGTTCGCCGATGAGGCGCTCGCCGAGCGCGAGTGGCTCAACCAGCCCTCCCCCGTCAGCCAGGCGCTGGTGTCACAGCTGCTCCCCGGCTTCTTCGAGCGCTACGGCGAGCGCGTGTCTGCCGAGCACCGCGCTCTCTGCGAGCGCCTCGCCGGCGGCCTGGACCACTGGCTGGCCGATCGCAGCCCTCCGCTGGGCCTCGTCCACGGCGACTTCCGGCTCGACAACCTGCTGTTCGGGGGCGCGACGAGCCCGCGCCCGCTGACGGTCGTCGACTGGCAGACGGTGGGCTACGGGCCAGCGATGGCCGACGCCGCGTACTTCCTCGGCGGCGGCCTGCGCGCGCAGGACCGTCGCTCCCGCGAAGCGGAGCTGCTCGAGCAGTACCACGGGGCGCTCTGCGAGCGTGGCGTGCGCGCGGACCGCGAGGCGTGCCGGGAGCAGTTCCGCCGTCAGACGCTGGGCGGCGTGCTGATGGCGATCGTCGCCTCGATGCTCGTCGAGCGCACCGAGCGCGGCGATGAGATGTTCATGGCGATGCTCGCCCGCCACTGCGACCACGCCCTCGATCTGGGCGCCGACGAGTTCCTGCAGGCTCCGGCGAGCGCTCCTCGTCCGCTGTCGCACCCGCAGCCGGGCGACGAGCGTCCCCACGACCCCGGCTCAGAGCAGCTCTGGAACGAGAGCTGGTACTTCGACGCCGTCTCCGCCGACGGGGCGCTGGGCGCGTACGTTCGCGTCGGCGCCTACCCAAACCTGGGCGTGTGCTGGTACACGGCGTGCATATGCGGCCCGGAACGGCCCACGGTCGCGGTCATCGACTGGGCCGCGCAGCTGCCCGAGGGCGAGGACCTGCGCGTGCGATCTTCAGGCATCCACGCCGAGCACCGCTGCTCGGCTGCGCTCGAGCGCTTCAGCGTGCGGCTCGAGGCGACGGGCGAAGTGCACGACGATCCCGCCGCGCTGTTGCGCGGCGAGCGCGGCCAGCCGACTCGCGTGGCGCTCGAGCTCGAGTGGCTGACTGCCGGCCTCCCCTATGCCTACAGTCTCACAACCCGCTACGAGATCCCGTGCCGCGTCAGCGGACGCCTGCAGATCGGCGAGGAGCTGCTGACGCTCCGGGACGCCGTCGGCCAGCGAGACCACTCGTGGGGGCCGCGCGACTGGTGGTCGATGGACTGGGTCTGGAGCGCGGCCGCGCTCGATGACCAGACGCGCCTGCACGCCGTCGAGCTGCGCCTGCCGGGGGCGCCCAGGCTCGGCGTCGGCTACGTGCAGCCCGCCGGCGGCACCGCGCACGAGCTCGAGCGCGTCAGCGCGAGCGAGCGCGTCGGCCCGGACGGCCTCGTGACCGCAGCCGCCCTCTCGCTTGCCCCGCCAGAGCTCGAGCTCGAGATCGACCCGCTCGCCTACGGCCCGCTCCGGCTGACCTCGCCGGACGGGCGCGTCTCGCACTTCACGCGCGCGATGTGCAGGGCACGCTGCGCTGACGGCCGCAGCGGCCTGGGATGGGTGGAGTGGAACCTCAACCAGCCGGTTGCGGGCGGCGGCGGCTGAGCGGCCGCATGCCGGCGACAGCGACTCGCCTGCGATCGACCGGGAGCTAGTTGTTTCGTGCGCGGCCGGTACGGCCGCATGTAGGGATGGCGCCCGATCCCGAGGCGGCGACACGCGAGCGCGTGCGAATCGGCCACCGGACGTAGGAGCGCGACCCTAATCGCCCAACGTCTGGCCGGTCAACAGATAGCGCGCGTAGGCGACGATGAAGTGCAGGATCGGCCAGGTGAGCAAGGCAAACGCGAACGCGTACGTGAACATGAACGCGAGCCCGCGACGGGCAGGTTGCAGTCGGGCGAAGCCACAGCTCACGACCATCGTGGCCGCCGCGCCGATTACGAACGCGGCCACGCCCGCGCCGGCGAACAGGGCGACCCACGTGAGCAGGCCACCGATTACGGCCGCGGTCAGCGACACCACGATGAGCGTGGGCCGCGCGTCGGGCGGCGGGTAGGGGTCGCGACTGCGAGGGCGTGGTCGATGGAGGCGACCGGACATCGGCCCGTCAGCCAGCTCGACGTAGACGTGCCTCTGCGTGCTCACGCTCCGTGCGGGAGCTGCGTCCCGCGCTTCGACCGCGGCAACTGTTGGGCGATCTTGCGCGCCAATGGGATGAGCAGCGTGGCGAGCAGCGCGAGCACCACAAGAACGCCGAGGGCGCGCCAGACCGCCGAGTCGACGCTCCCCTCGCTGACCGCGAATACCCCGCTCGAGAGCAGCCCGCCCGCGGTGGCGCAGGCGATGGCGGCCTTGCGGAGCCGCCGGACCGCGTTCGCGTCGCAGCGTCGGGCGCGGCTCAGGAGCAGGGAGGCGTGCGCGCCCGCAAGCATCAGAGCGGTCGTGACGCCGAGCGCCCGCAGCGCTACCTCTCCGTCGCCCGCGTCCGGGATCCAGATCAGCGCCAGCATCAGCGCCAGCGCGAGCTCCGAGAGTGCGATCGTGGCCCGCCCCACCAGTCGCGTCGCGCCTCCCCGACGCACCGCCATCGCGCCGGCGAGCCCCGCAACGGTGCACACCGCCGCCGCGAAACCGGTCAGAAGCACCCTGACGCTGGTCTCGTCAAAGCTTCCGGTGATCAGAGCCCACACGGCGACAGCCGCAGCCAGGCACAGGCCGCCCGCCAGGACTTGGGCGGCGCGGCGGATCGCTGGTGAACGATGGGGATCCGGGGGTGAGTACATGATTGCGACCTCCTTGTTGACCTCGGGTCTACAAGACTACTGCATTGTTGACCGTCGGTCAAGTACACTCGCCCGATGCGTCAACGAGCCTTCACCCGCCTGCACGTGGACGAGCGGCGCCAGCAGTTGATAGACGCCGGCAGCGCGCTCTTCGCCGAGCACGCATTCGAGGAGATCTCGATGCGCCAGATCGCCGATGCCGCCGGGGTCTCAAAGCCACTGCTCTACCACTACTTCCCGAGCAAGACCGAGCTCTTCAAAGCGGCCGTCCAGCAGCACGCCGAGGAGCTTTTGAGCGTGATCGCGCCAAAGGCCGGGGGCACCCCCATTGAGCAGCTGAAGGAAAGTCTCGACGGCTATCTGCTGTGGATAGAGCGCAACGCCGCGACCTGGGCCAAGCTGATGCAAAGTGCGGCGGGCCTGCCCGAGGCCCGCGAGGCCGTCGAGCGCTTCCGCGCCGGCACGCTTGAAAGCCTGCTCGTCCGGCTGACCGGGTCGACTCGCCCGCGCCCCGCGCTGCGCACCGCGCTTCAGGGCTGGCTTGGCTACATCGATGCGGCCATCCTCGACTGGGTCGACCACCGGGACCTTGCGCGTGCGCAACTGCGCGACCTTCTCGTGGCCGCGTTCGCAGCCGCGCTTGTGGCAGCTCAAGAAGCGGACCCCAGAGTGAAGCTTCAGTCGAGCTGATCGGCATGCCGCGCCGCGTCGCCCGACCTCCAAGACGGACGGGGGACGATGTTCCTTAGGAACTGCTGCTAGTCGTTGGCGGTGAGCGCGCCGAGCAGGTGCGCGAACTGCTCGCGCGCGTGCTCCCGGCGGGTGGGCAGGTGCTCGCTCGGGACTTCATCGGGCGGCGCTGCGTAGCCGGCGAGGATCCGCCGCGCGACCGTCTGGCGGTGGACCTCGTCGGGTCCGTCGTAGATGCGCGCGGCGCGCGCGAAGCGGTACATCTGCTCGAGCGGCAGGTCCGTGGAATAGCCCAGCGATCCGTGCACCTGCAGCGCGCGATCGACGACGTCGTGCAGGACCCTGGCGCCGTAGAACTTGATCAGCGCGATGTCCACGGATGCTGCGCGGGCTCCCTGCGCGTCCATCACCCAGGCGGCGTGCAGGGTCATCAGACGGGCGGCCTGCATCTCGGCGGCGCTGTCGGCGATCCAGTTCTGAACCGTCTGCTTGTCCGCCAGCAACGACCCGTGAGCGCGGCGGTAGGTGGCGCGCTCGCACATCATGTCGAAGGCGCGCCGCGCGACGCCGAGCCAGCGCATGCAGTGATGGATGCGCCCCGGGCCGAGCCGCTGCTGCGCGAGCAGGAACCCCTCGCCCTCCGCGCCGAGCAGGGCCTCGGCAGGAACGCGAACGGAGTTGTAGGAGATTTCGGCGTGGCCGCCGTAGGCGCCGAACTGCTCCCACGGGTGCTCCATGGTTGGCACATCGCGCAGCACCTCCACGCCCGCTGTCTCGCGCGGCACGATGAACATCGACGCCCGCTGCTTGGGCCGCGCCTCGGGATCGGTGACCGCCATGACGATCAAGAAGTCGGCGATCGAGCCATTGGAGGAGAACCACTTGTGCCCGTCGATCACCCACTCATCGCCATCTCGCACTGCGCGCGTCTGAAGCTGCGTGGGGTCCGAGCCGGCAGTGTGAGGCTCGGTCATGCTGAAGGCGCTTTTCAGGTCGCCGGCGAGCAGCGGGTGAAGCCAGCGCTCCTGCTGCTCTGGCGTGCCGGCGAGCGCAAGGATCTCGGAGTTGCCGGAATCGGGGGCAGCGTTGCCAAACGCCAGCGGCGCGATTGGCGAGCTGCCGAGGATCTCGTGCATCAGCCCCAGGCGCACCTGCCCCATCCCCTGCCCGCCGAGCTTTGGCGGCAGGTGCGCGGCCCACAGGTTGCGCTCCCTGACCTGCTTCTGCAGCGGCGCCAGCGCCTCGCGCAGGCCCTCGTAGCCGCCCAGCTCGCGCCAGATCGTCTCCAGCGGCCAGATCTCGCGGCGCACGAAGTCCCGCATCCAGTCGAGCTGCTCCTGGAACTCGGGGTCTGTGGAGAAGTCCCAGCTCATGGCCGTCCTTTCTGCCCGCCACGACGTTTCGCGTTGGCATAAGCCTACGCGCGCTCGTGGGCCGGCGTCATGAGCGCGACTGGCACGCTCAGTCCGGCCGAGCGCCGCAGCGTCGCGATGCGCCGCCCGGGCTGAACCGCCGCTCGCGCATCGCCGAGGTGCGGGCTCATCTGCTCGGCGGCGCGATCGAGATCTTCGACCGTGAGCGCGAGCCCCCACATCCGCGCGGGCCGATGGGGCCCGCCGTCGCGCTCGACGATGGCCTTCGGCTCCTGAATGACCTCCAGGATCTCCTCGCCGAGGCGGAAGAACGCCTGCCGCGGAGCGCCCGCGGGGGTCGGCTGCTCGCGGATCCTGCGCAGCTGCAGCCCGGCCGACTTGAGCGCCTGCACGGTGCGGTCGAGCGCGGGCGTCATGACCACGACGTGGTCGATCGCGAGGACGCCGTTGGGATGCAGGCCAGCCGGCGGCGGCAGCCCGCTCTGCGAGCGGGTGGTTGGGAGGCCGTCGAGCTCGACGCCGCCGCCGTGCAGTCCGCGCAACGACCAGCTCGTGATCCCGCTCGCGGCGCCATCGCCGGCGAGGCGCAGGCGCACGGAACCGAGCTGGCAGACGCCGTCGCGGACGAGGAAGTGCAGTGCGCTCCAGCGCTCCGGCCCGTCGGCTAGCACGAGCTCATCGATGCTCACGCCGCCGGCTGCGTTCGCGTCTTCGATCACGGCACGAGCACGATCTTCTTCGAGCTGCTCGCCGCGAGACGGGCCCAAGCGTCGGCGACGTGCTCGAGGCTGATCGCCTCGACGTCCACCTCGAGCTCGCCCCGCGCCGCCGCGTCGGCCATCCGCAGGTACGCCTCGCGCTTGACCTCTGGCGGCGCGGCGAAGTTGGTGTGGCCCATGATCACGAGCATCTTGCCCCGGATCGCCGGCGAGGACAGCGTCGCCTGAGCTCCAGCCGAAGCGCCGAGCGTCACGAGCCGCGCGCCGAAGCTCGCCGCCTCGACGGCCGCTGCGAACGGCTCGCCGAAGAGCGGGTCGATCACCACGTCGATGCGCCCCGCCGCCTCCTCGCGCAGCGCCGCGGCAAGGTCGTCGACGCCGCCGATCGTGACGGTTGCGTCAGCCCCGCGCGCCCGCGCCCGTTCGAGCCCCTCTTGTGAGCGCGCGGCGGCGACCACGCGGGAGGCGCCGAGGAGCTTCGCGGCCTGCACCGCGACCTGCCCCACGATGCCGCTCGCGCCCAGCACGAGCACGTGCTCGCCCGCCTGCAGCTCGGCGCGCCACGTGAGCGAGAGCCAGGCGGCCAGGCCCGCGATGCCGAGCGCCACGGCGAGACCGTCGGGCACCCCCTCGGCGACCGGATAGCCGGAGCCGGCCGCGATCAGCGTGCGCTCCGCCATCGAGCCCCAGGGCGGGATCGGCGAGTCGAAGTAGACCCGCTGACCGTCGCTGAGCGTGCCCACTCCCTCGCGGCCGGCGACGCTCGGGATCGGTGGTGGTCCCGCGTAGAAGGTGCCCGCGCAGATCGCAACGTCGACCGGGTTGAGCCCGGCCGCCAGCACCTCGGCGAGTTCCTCTCCAGGGCCGGGGTCGGGCTCGGGGAACTCGCTTGCTCGCGGGACACCCAACTCGTGCAGAACCGCCGCTCTCATGCTTCTGACTCCCCGCAAGCTACACCGACCGCCGCCCCGCCGTTGCCGCGGCCAGAGAGCGCGGGTGCCACTGGCGTTGCCTTCAGGGCCCCGGTCCCGCCCTCGTGGGTCCGCGGCCTGGTGGCCGCCGGGGCTGGCCGAGCCAGGCCCCGGCGTGCAGACGCCCCGGTGCCGCTAGCCGCGGAAGGAGTGGAATAGATCACGAGCGGGCGCTCGGTCACGCCGCGGCGGGGTCGTGTTGAATGGCTGGCCGTGTTGGGGGAAGTGCTGATCGCGAGCGCAGGCGCCCTGCTCGCCTACGTGCTCGCGCTGTGGGTCCTCAGCCTGGCGCTTCGCGACGTCTCGATAGTCGACCCGGCATGGCCGGGCGGATTCGTCCTCGTCGCGTGGCTCAGCTTCGCGATCGGTGAGGGGTGCCGCGGGCGCCGCCTGCTGCTGGCCGTGCTCACGTCGTTGTGGGGGCTGCGCCTGGGCGCCTACTTGCTCGCGCGCAAGCTGCGTGAGCGTCGCGAGGATCCTCGCTACGGGGTCATGCGCGAACGCCACGGCGAGCGCTTCGCGGTGGTGAGCCTCGCCAGCGTCTTCCTGCTGCAGGGAGCGCTGATGTGGATCATCTCGCTACCCATCCAAGCAGCGGCGCCGCAGCCGGATCGCCTCGGCGCGCTCGACGCCGTCGGAGGCGTAGCTTGGGCCGTCGGCGTGTTCTTCGAGGCGGTCGGGGACCGCCAGCTCGCCCGCTTCAAGGCCAATCCCTCCAACCGCGGCAGGATCATGCAAGCGGGGCTGTGGCGCTACACGCGACACCCCAACTACTTTGGCGACTTCATGGTCTGGTGGGGCATCTACCTGATCGCGCTCTCGACCGGTGGAGCTTTCTGGACGGTCATCGCGCCGCTGGCGATGTCGACGCTGCTCATCCGCGTGTCGGGCAAAGACCTCCTGGAGGCGCGCATGAGAGAGCGCCCCGGCTATCGCGACTACGTCGCCCGTACGAGCGGCTTCTTCCCCCTGCCGCCACGGGGCTCGAGAAGGTAGTGCGAGACCATCCACTCATCCCCGCCACGCCAAGCCCACATCTCGGCCGTGGAGAGCAGGAACAGCCGCCAAGTGCCGAGCAGCCTGCGCGCCTCGCGCTCGGAGCGACCGCGCCTGAGGATCGCGAGCGCCTCCGCGGCGTGCTCGTCGAGGCGTCGCAGCCAGCTGCGCAGGGTGCGCGCGTAGTGCTCGCCGGAAACCGCCCAGCGATCGGCGACAACGAGGTCGCCGTCGAAGCGCGCCAGCAGTTCGTGCGAGGGCATGGTGCCAGCGGTGAAGAAGCGCTCTGCCGCCCATGTACCCTCGATGCGGTAGGCGAGGCGCCTGTGGGAGAAGACGTGCACGAACGCGCTTCCCGCGGGCGCGACCCAGTCGGAGATGCGTTGCATCAGGGCCGACCAGTTGCGCGCGTGCTCGAACATCTCCACCGAGACGACCCTGTCAAAGCGCCGGCGTGGAGCGAACTCATTGATGTCCGCCGTCACCACCTCGAGACCGGCGAGCCCACGCCTGTCACGCTCGGCCTCGATCCAGCGACGCTGGCTGCCCGAGTTGGAGACGGCGAGCACACGAGCGCTCGGATAGCGTTCGGCGATCCACAGCGACAGCGCGCCCCAGCCGCAGCCGAGGTCGAGCACCTCCATGCCGTCGGCAATACGTGCGCGAGCGCACGTGAGCTCGAGCATCGCCTCCTCGGCGGCCGCGAGATCATCGACGCCGGAGCCCCAAAGGCACGCGCTGTACTTGCGACGCGGCCCAAGGAAGAGGCCCATGAACTCCGCGGGGAGCTCGTAGTGCTGCTCGTTGGCCTTCGCCGGATGCTCCGCGATCGGCCCGCTGGACATGTGCCGCACGAGGGCACGCGTGCGCTCCTCCTGCGCCTCGACGCCCCCGCGCTGCTCGCGCGCGATCCGCATGCGCGCGCCCAGGCGCGCGCCCGCGCGCAGCACGGGATCGGGAAGCGCGCCCGTTCCCAGTGCGCGATCGAGCAGCGCGTAGCCGAGCGCGCGAGTCCTCACGGCTGATCTGGCGTCCGCCGCGCTGCGAATAGGTCGAGCATGAGAATCGCGATCATCGGAGCGGGTATCTCAGGCCTGGTATGCGCGCACATGCTGAATTCAGATCACGACGTGGTCGTGTTCGAGGCCGAGAAGCGGCCTGGGGGCCATGCCAACACCGTCCGCGTGCAGACCGAGCAGGGAGCGTACGACGTGGACACGGGCTTCATCGTCTACAACGACCGCAACTACCCCAACTTCGAACGCCTCCTGACCCAGCTGGGCGTGCGCACGCAGCCGTCGCAGATGAGCTTCGGCGTGAGCGACGGAGTCGACTTCGAGTACAACGGAGCCTCGCCGAACGGACTCTTCGCGCGCCGCAGCCACGCGCTGCACCCCTCGTTCCACCGCATGGTCGCCGACCTCGTGCGCTTCAACCGCCAAGCGCGCGAGCTGCTCGCCTCCGAGGAGAACCCGTCGCTGCGCGAGTGGCTCGCGCACCGAAGCTTCTCGCGCTCGTTCATCGAGCGGCTGATCGTTCCCCAGGTCTCGGCAGTGTGGTCGACGGACCCGGCTCAGATGTGGTCGTTCCCGGCGCGCTTCATGCTCGAGTTCTTCGACAACCACGGCATGCTGGGATTTCGCGGCCGGCCCGCCTGGCGAACGATCGGCGGAGGGTCGCGCTCGTACGTCGAGGCGCTCATACGGCCGTGGCGCGCACGCCTGCGAACGGGTGCTGCGGTCACGGCGCTCGAGCGTCACGCGGACCACGTGACGGTGCGATCGCGGACGAGCGGCAACGAGCCCGAGCGCTTCGACGCCGCGGTGATCGCCACGCACTCGGACCAGGCGCTGGCGCTGCTGGCCGATCCGAGCGATCGCGAGCGCGAGCTACTGGGTGCGTTCCCATACCAGCGAAACGAGGCCGTCCTGCACACGGACCGCTCGCTGCTTCCACGGCGACAGCGTGCGTGGGCGAGCTGGAACTACCACCTCGATGCGCCCGCGCAGGGTGCCTGCTCCGTGACCTACCACATGAACCGCCTGCAGGCCCTGCGCAGCGAGCGCGAGTTCTGTGTCACGCTCAACCGCACCGCGGTCATCGACCCCGAGCAGGTGATCGACACCTTCCACTACGCCCACCCCGTCTTCACGCCCGCGGGCGTCCGCGCGCAGCAGCGACACCACGAGATCAGCGGGCGCAACCGCACCCACTACTGCGGCGCCTATTGGGGCTGGGGCTTCCACGAGGACGGCGTGCGCAGCGCGCTGCGGGTGGTCGCCGAGCTCGGCTCAAAGGGCGTCCCGCGGCTCAGCCGATGACGGCGAGCGCGATCTACCAGGGCACGATCCGCCATCGGCGCTTCGCGGTGCGCACGCGCGAGTTCAGCCATCCGGTGGCACTCATGTACCTCGATCTCGAGGAGCTCGGGGACCTCTTTGGCGGCCGCCTGCAGGCACGCCGGCCGGGTCTCGTACGCTTCCGGCGCGGAGATTACCTCGGCGACCCCTCCGTCCCGCTCGTGCAGGCTGTCCGCGAACAGCTGGAGCGCGCGACCGGGAGCGCGCCGGCGGGTCCGATCCGCCTCCTCACGCAGCTGCGCACGTTCGGGCTGTGCTTCAACCCGGTGAGCTTCTACTACTGCTTCTCCACCGCCGAGCGGCTCGAGGCGCTTGTCGCCGAGGTCAGCAACACGCCCTGGGGCGAGCGCCACGCCTACGCCGTGCGGCGGAACGGCGACCAAGGCGGCGGGCGCGTTCTCAGCGGCAGCTTCCACAAGCAGCTGCACGTGTCGCCGTTCATGGGCATGCAGCAGAGCTACACCTTGCGCGCCGCCGAGCCGGGCGAGAGCGCGGCGATCCACATCGAGAGCGCGGAGCGCGGGCGGCGCACGTTCGACGCGACGCTCTCGCTGCGGCGCGTCCCGCTCACGCGCCGCTCGCTCACGCGCATGACCGCGCGCTTCCCAGCCGCGTCTGTGCGCGTGCTCGCGCTCATCTACGCCCACGCGCTGGCGCTCAGGCTCGAGCGGGTTCCCGTCCACCGCCACCCGCCGAGCGCGCGATGAGGGACCGGGTCGAGCGGTCGCACGCTCCGGGCGCCGCCGCGCGCAAGCGCGGCGCGCCCTCCCGCAGGCGCGGCGCTTCCGGACGCGAGCGCGGCGCGTCCTCCCGCACGCCCGGCGCTTCCGCGCTCGAGCGTGCCGGCTCCTCCCGCGAGCGCGCCGCCCGTCGCATCGCGCTGGGCGTGCTCGAGCGTCTGCGAGCGGGACAGCTCACGCTCGTGGAGGGAGCGAGCGTGCTCGCGCTGGGCTCGGGCAGCCCGCGCGCGGTCGTGCACGTGCGCTCGCCAGGCCTGTGGCCGAGGCTGCTCAGCGGCAGCCGCGGGATGGCTGAGGCGTACACCCAGGGGCTGTGGGACTCGCCCGATCTGGTCGAGGTGGTGCGCCTCGCGGCGCGCAACGTCGGCACGCTCGACGCGTGGCGGCGCAGGCTCGCACCGGCGCGGGCTGCCGTGCAGGCGCTCAGGGGCGTACGCGTGCGCAACACGCGCGCGCGCAGCCGCAGCGACATCGCCGCTCACTACGACCTCGGCAACGAGCTGTTCGAGCTGATGCTGGACGAGACCATGTCCTACTCCTGCGCGTACTTTCCGCGAGCGGGGATGTCGCTCGCGGAGGCCTCGACGGCAAAGCTCGAGCTCGTCTGCAACGCGCTCGAGCTCGAGCAGCAGGATGAGGTGCTCGAGATCGGATCGGGATGGGGCGGCTTCGCGATTCACGCCGCGCGCACGCGCGGCTGCCGGGTGACGACTACGACGATCTCGCGCGAGCAGTATGAGTCCGCGCGCGCACGCGCGCGCGAGGCGGGCGTGGCCGACCGGGTAAAGGTGCTGTGCGAGGACTACCGCGACCTGCGCGGGCGCTACAGCAAGCTGGCGTCGATCGAGATGATCGAGGCGGTCGGCTGGCGCGACTTCGGCACGTTCTTCGCGCGCTGCTCCTCGCTGCTCTCACAGAAGGGCAAGATGCTGCTGCAGGCGATCGTCATCGACGATCGCGCCTACGGCGTCGAGAAGGCGTCGCGCAGCTTCATGCGCACGCACATCTTCCCCAACGGGTGCCTGCCGTCGCTCGACGTGATCGCGCGTTGCCTGGCCCGCCGCACGGACATGCAGGCGATCGCGCTCACGGACCTCACGCCTCACTACCCGGAGACGCTGCGGCGCTGGCGCTCGAACTTCGAGGTCGCGTCCGGCCGCCTATCCGAGCTCGGCTATGACGAGCCCTTCCGGCGGCTGTGGCGCATGTATCTCGCCTACTGCGAGGCCGGCTTCGTCGAGCGGCGGATCGGCGTTGTGCAGCTGACGCTGGGCAAGCCGCGCTCGCGCGAGACCTCCCCGCCGCAGGTCGCCGGCGCCGCTCTCGCCGCAGCCGCATAGAAGCGCGAGCGGCTGCTAGAGCTCGGGCAGGCGCACCGCGCGCAGGTCGACGCGCTCGCCGCGGAAAGGGACGCCCTCCGCCTCGAGCAGGGCGCGCTGGCGGGGGCCGCGCGCGAGCGATCCGTCGGCGCGCACGATCCGATGCCACGGCACGAGCGGGTCGTGGCAAGAGGCAAGCACCGCGCCGGCAAAGCGTGGTGACCCCGGCGAGCAGTCGCCGTACGTGCGCACGAAGCCTGCCGGGACGGCGCGCACGCGGGCGAGCACAAGTCGGGCCCGAGGGCTCTCCAGATCGACTGCTCGCGGAGGCACGGAGGGTCCGCGGCAGTATCGCGCAGCGCAGCCGGCGCGGCATCTGCGCCGCCGAGGCCTGCGGCGGAGGGGACGGGCGGGGCGCCAGCTATCTAGGCTGCTGGCGTGGGTGAGGAGTCCCCAGAGCCCCGCAGGCGGCGCGTCACAGCGGCGGCCCGCGAGCTCAATCGCAGGCCGGCGCTAGTCGAGGCTGCGCGGCGCACGCGAGAATGGGCGATGGGAGACGAGAAGGTGCTGCACCGCCTGCCGACGGCCCGCGGCCGCCCGAGCGACTTGGCGGTGCGCCAGCTGGCGGCGCTCACCGCCGACTCCCCCGGGGTGCTGGGCGAGCTCGGCCTGACCGTCCTGCAGGCGTGGCAGCGGGTGTCCGAGGCGCAGGGTCGCGGGCGTGGCGAGGTCGACGTGGCCGTGCTGTTCATGGACCTGGCCGGCTTTTCGAGCTGGGCACTCGAGTCCGGAGATGAGCTGGCGATCAGGCTCCTGGGCGAGGTCAGCGAGGCGATCGAGCCGCCGATCCTGAAGCGGCGCGGCGAGGTCGTCAAGCGCCTCGGCGACGGGCTGATGGGCGCCTTCGCGGACGCCCCGAGCGCCGCCGAAGCGGCGCTCGAAGCGGGCGAGCGCGCGGCTGAGATCGAACTCGCGGGGTACACGCCGCGGCTGCGCAGCGGGATCCACCTCGGCCGCCCGCGCAAGATCGGGGGCGACTACTTCGGCGTGGACGTCAACATCGCCGCGCGCTTGGCCGAGGCGGCGGAGCCGGGCGAGGTGCTGGTGTCCGACCGCACATTGAAGGCGCTCGATTCGGACGCGATCGTCGCGACGAGGCGCAGCTTCAAGGCAAAGGGCGCACCGGCGGATCTCGCGGCTCACGCCGTGCGCCGCCAGGCGTGAGCAGCGAGGTATCGGCGAGCTGGCGCTCGGGCGCGAGAAGCTCCACAGGATCGCTCTTGCCCTTCAGAAGGATGTGGCCGCGCGAGCTGAGCGGCACGTCGGTGTGCGCCAGCGCGTCGGCCGTCGCTCGCGTCAGCAGCAGATCGTCCGCGCCGTCGCGGGTGGCTGCCTCCACGCGCGCGGCGACGTTGACGGCGTCGCCGATGACGCTGAAGTTCAAGCGTCCGGCGCCGCCGATCGAGCCCGCGACCACGCGCCCCGAGTTGATGCCCACGCACACCCGCAGCGGCCCGCCGGTGCGCTTGAAGGCCTCGAGGGCCTCAAGGCCCGCGGCGAGGGCGCGGTCGGCGTGGTCGGAGAAGCCCTCGGGCGCGCCGAAGACGGCGAGAAGGCCATCGCCGATGAACTTGTCGACGTGGCCTCCGTGGCGAACGATGATCGGCACGAGCAGCTCGAACATCGCGTTCAGCGCCGAGACGACCTCGGAGGCCGACGCGCGCTCGGCGAACGAAGTGAATCCCGGCACGTCGCAGAACATGATCGACACGTCGACCTCCACTCCCTCCTCGGGAAAGCGCCCCGAGAGGATGAAGCCGGCGACGTCCTTGTCGAGGTAGGTGCCGAAGGCCTCCCGCAGCTGCTCGCGTTCGGCCAGTCCGCGCGCCATGCGGTTGAACGCGTCGGAGAGCTCGCCGAGCTCGTCGGATGAGACAACGGGCACGCGCACCTCGTATTCCCCCTCGCGGACGCGCGCGAGCGCGTCGCGCAGCTTGGCGATCGGGGTGGTGATCGCGCGCGAGAGCAGCACCGTGAGCTCCAGCGAGAGCGTCAGCCCCACGGCCAGCGAGGCGGCCACCGTGATGGCGAGTTCGCCGGTGCCGCCGCCGCGTCTGACGACGGCGGCCACGACCAGGCCGGTCATCGCCGTGAACACCGGAAGCGTGAGCAGGAGGCGCTTGCGCAGGGGAAGCCCGCTGAAGCTGAAGCCGACCCCTTCAGGCAGGTCGGGGTCGACGCTCTCGAGCAGCGGACGCAGGAAGAACTCCGCGATCGAGTAGGTGACGATCGTCCCGTAGGCGGCGGCGATCGCGCCGGCCGCGAGCAGCACGGGGTAGGCGCTGAGCGGAAGGCCGAGCACGATCACGATCACCGCCACGCTCGGCAGCGCGGCCACGGCGTTGGTGGCGAGCGAGTCACGGCGGAAGGAGCGAACGGGAAAGTTGGCGGCGGCGTCCCATGCCGCCATCGCCTCCGGCCCGCTCCTTGCTCCGCGCTGAGCCCACTCGGCGAGCTCTGAGAGGGCGCGGCGCTGGCGCGCGATCGCGGAGCCGACGCCGAGCGTCGTGAAGCCGCTCGTCGCCAGCACGATCACCGCGGCGTCGGCCAGCGACGGGTGGTAGTAGGAGGCGAGAATCCCCAGCACGCCGACGGCCACGAGCACCGAGGCCGGGATCTGCGTGGCCATGAAGACGCCCTTGTAGCGCCGGCCGAGGCGCCTGAAGAGGAAGCGCGCGAAGCGATCGAGCATCCGCCGATTGTCGCGACTAAGCTGGATACATGCGTGTCGAGCTGCTCTTCTGGGCCGGCTGCCCCTCGTACGGCAAGGCCCTGCGCGAGCTACAGCAGGTGCTGCGCGAGAGCGGGCATGACCCCCGCACTGTGATCGTGCGCGAGATCACCACCGACGACGCCGCCGCGTCCGAGGGCTTCGTGGGCTCGCCCACGATCCGCATCGACGGCGCCGACGTGCAGCCGCTCGCGAACGAGCCCACGGGCCTCACCTGCCGCGTATACCGCCGGCGCGACGGGCGCATCTCGCCCACCCCCGACCCCGAGGACCTGCGCGAGGCGATGCTTGCGGCGTCCTCGCAGAGGCCCAGCGGCGGGCGTACACGGACAGCGGCGCGGGCGAGATGACGCTCGTCGGCGAGCGCGCGCCCCGCTTCGAGCTGCCCGACACGGAGGGCAGGATCCAGGAGCTCGAGCCGGCTCCCCTGACGGTGGTCGTGTTCACGTGCAATCACTGCCCCTATGCGCTCGCCTGGCACGAGCGGCTGATGGCGGTGGCACGCGAGTACGCCGAGCTCGGCGTGCGGATGCTCGCGATCAACCCCAACGACGCAGAGCGCTACCCGCGCGACTCCGAGGTGCAGATGAAAGCGCGCGTGCAGGCGGGAGACTTCGACGGGGTCCCCTACCTGCGCGACGCCTCCCAGGAGGTGGCTCGCTCCTACGACGCGAGGACGACCCCCGACGTGTTCGTGATCGACGGTCAGGGGACCGTGCGATACAGGGGAGCGCCCGATCGTGACTACGAAGATCCGGCAGCCAATGCGCAGTGGCTGCGCTCGGCGCTCGACGCGCTGCTCGAGGGCGAAGACCCCGACCCGCGCGAAACCGAGCCGGTCGGGTGCACGATCAAGTGGAAGCCCTAGCTCGGGCGGGCGAGCCGAGCGGCTGGACCAGCTCGCCCGTGCTCGCGCCCGGTTGCTGCGCGCGCGCTTGGCGCCGGCTCGCTACGAGGCGCGGGAGCGCCTGCGCGCGAGCGTGAACGCGCCGAGTCCGAAGTCCTGGTTGCAGGTCATGCTCGTGCGCGTGTCATGACATGAGAGGCTGCCGGGAAAGACGAGCTGCTGGTTGGTCGGCAGCGTCTGGCCGCGGCGGAGCAGTCGCAGCGTTATGCGACGGGCATGGCCCGTGGGCCTGAGCCTGTAGGCGCGCCCGGTCGCGAGCAGCACGCAGGCGACGTTGTTGGGCTTCGGCGTCCACAGACAGCGGACGTTTCCGCTGGGCGTGGCGAAGTGGCACGGCGAAGTGGAGCTGTGCGGCCCGCTGCACGCGAAGCGAGCGGCCGCTGCGCTCGGCGCCGGGCGCGGGTGCGAGGCGGTGCGCCTTGCCGCCTCAGCTGAGAGGGCCAACGGGTAGCCCACGGCTGCGCAGGAGCACGCGAGGAGGCTCGCGACTGCCTTCTTCGGCCAGGTAGCCGGTGCGTGCGGCGTCATGACCTCAGTGTTCCATCGCCGCCGGACCCGGCGCCCTCATCGTGATGATGGTCACCAGGAAGTTGAGCGCAGTCATGATCGAGGAGGCGCCCGCGAACTGCACGCCGACCGACAAGAAGTCCTGCCACAGCTCCGGTCGGGCGCCGCTCACTCAACCCCGAGCGACAGCACGAGCTTGCCCGTGTTCTCGCCCGAGAAGAGCTTCAGCAGGGCATCGGGGAAGGCGCTGATACCTCCGTCGACTATGTGCTCGCGCGATATCAGCCGCCCCTCGCCAAGCCATCCGGCCAGCGCAGCCGTAGCCTCGCCATAGCGCGCCGCGTAGTCGAACACGACCATGCCCGTCATCGAGGCGCGGTAGACGAGCAGCGCCAGGTAGTTGGAGGGTCCCCTCACGGGGCCGGTCGCGTTGTACTGCGAGACGGCGCCGCAGATCACGATGCGCGCACCGCGCGCCAGGCGCGCGAGCACCGCGTCGAGGATCTCTCCCCCGACGTTGTCGAAGTACACGTCGACGCCCTCGGGCACATGCTCGCGCAGGGCACGCCGCACGTCCTCGCCCTTGTAGTCGATGGCCGCGTCGAAGCCGAGTTCCTCGACGATCCAGCGGCACTTCTCGGCGCCGCCGGCGATGCCGACCACGCGCGCACCCTTGATCCTGGCGATCTGACCCGCGACGCTGCCGACCGCGCCGGCGGCGCCCGAGACGACTGCTGTGTCCCCCTCGGCGAGCTTGCCGACGTCCAGCAGGCCGAAGTACGCGGTCAGCCCCGGCATTCCCAGCGCGCCCAGGTAGGTGGGCAGGGGAGCGAGGCCCGGGTCGACCTTGACGACACCTTGCCCGTTGGAGAGCGCGTGCTCTTGCACGCCGAAGGCGCCGTAGACGTGATCGCCGACGGCGAAGTCTGGGTGCTCGGAGGCGGTCACGCGCCCTACCGCTCCGGCGCGCATCACGTCGCCGATTTCGACGGCGTCGATGTACGAGGCTCCGGCGTTCATCCAGCCGCGCATAGCCGGGTCGATCGATATGTAGGCGATCTGCACAACGAGCTCACCGGCCGACGGCGCGGGGACAGGCTCCTCGGTGAAGCTCCAGTCCGATTGCACCGGCAGGCCACTCGGACGTGCGGCGAGTCGCACCTGATGGTTTGTGGCGCTCATCTGTTCTCCATGCTCCGGGGTGGTTGAAAGGCTCCTAGATCGCGCGCTCGCGGCCGCGCCAGTAGGGCTCGCGCAACCGGCGCTTGAAGATCTTGCCCGAGTCCTCTCGAGGCAGCGAGTCGCTGAACTCGACCACGCGCGGGGTCTTGTAGGCGGCGAGCCGCGCGCGAACGTGGGCGCGTACGGCCTCGGCGCTGAGCTCTGCCCGCTCCTCGAGCTCTATGTGCGCGGCGAGGCTCTCGCCGAACTCCTCGTCGGGGATGCCGAACACGGCGCAGTCGCGCACGCCCTCCAGCGAGAGCAGGCACGACTCGATCTCGGCGGGGTAGATGTTCACGCCCCCGCTGATGACCATGTCGCTTGAGCGGTCGTTGAGGTACAGGTAGCCCTCGTCGTCGACGTAGCCGATGTCGCCGCAGCTGATGAGGCCATCGCGCTCGACCGAGCGCCGCTTCTGCTCGTCGCCTTCGTAGGTGAAATCGGGCCACACGTCGAGCCACATGTAGATCTCACCCGACTCTCCCGCCGGCAGCTCCCGTCCGCCGGGGTCGAGCACCTTCACGACCGCGCCATCGAGTGGGCGGCCCACCGTTCCGGGATGGGCGAGCCCTTCATCGCTCGTGCAGAAGACGACTGGACCGGTCTCGGTTCCCCCGTAGTACTCGTAGATGATCGGCCCGAACCACTCGATCATGGCGCGCTTGACCTCGGGCGGGCAGGGCGCGGCCGCGTGCACGACACGGCGCAGCGAGCTGAGGTCATGGCGCCGGCGCACCTGCTCGGGAAGCGCGAGCAGGCGCACGAACATCGTCGGCACCATCTGCACGACCGTGACCCGATGTCGCTCGACGAGGCGCAGGAACTCCTCGGCGTCGAAGCCGGCCATGATCGTCATGTCCATGCCCAGCGCCGCGGCGGCGAGCGCGTACACGTTGGGAGCCGTGTGGTAGAGGGGCGCTGGGATCACCGTGCGCTCGCCTGGTCCGAGCTCGAAGATCCCCGCCAGCAGCGTCCGGGCGGCTTCGCGCTGAGCGTCGCTGGCCGGCTGGCGCACGACACCCTTCGGCCGTCCTGTCGTGCCCGAGGTGTAGATGATGCTGACCGGGCTCGCCCCGTCGGGGGCCTCGGTAAGCGGCTCGGCGGCGCTTGCGAGCTGTTCCCACGAGACCGCTCCGTCCGGGGCCGGCACGGCCGAGGCGGTCGAGCCCTCGGCCGGCGGAACGACCACCACCCCGATCCCGTTCGGCACGCTCGCGGCGATCTCGGGCCACAGGTCAGCGTGCACGACCAGCGCCTTCGCACCGCTGTCGCCGAGCACATGGGCGATCTCCTCGCTACGCCAGTGCCAGTTGATGGGCACTGCGCTCGCCCCGAGGGGCGCGGTCGCGACCGAGGCCTCGAGGAACTCGATCGAGTTGCGCAGCAGGAGCGCGACGCGGTCGCCGCCGCCGACACCGAGCTCGAACAGGCCGCGGCTCGCACGCAGAGCTCGCTCGAACAGCTCCGGGTACGTGATGAAGCGCGCGCCGCAGCGCACGCCGATCTCCTCCTGCACCGGCAGGATGCTAATCGCCTCCACGCGGCGCGTGCGTCGCGCGCCGCAGCCGTGGCCAACGATGGGCGACTAGGCTGCAGCCATGGAGTACGTCGCGCTGCGCGACCACGACGGCGGGGTGGTGGTCCTCAGCGCGGACCGCCCGCCTGCGAACGCGATGGACGTCGCGCTGCTGGGAGAGCTCGTGGAGACGATCGAGCGGCTCGCCGATGAGGTGCCGCGCGCGCTCGTGCTCGCCGGCCGCCCGGGGTTCTTCTCGGCGGGCGCCGACCTCAAGGCGGTGCCGGGCTACGGGCCCGAGCAGCAGCGCGCGATGATCACTGGCATCAACAGGATGGCGCTCGGGGTATACGACCTCCCCTGCCCGGTCGTGGGCGCGATCACCGGTCACGCGATCGCAGGCGGCCTGGTGCTCGCGCTATGTACGGATGTCCGCGTCGCGTCAAGCGAGGGCCGCTACGGCCTCACGGAGGTCAAGGTCGGCGTTCCCTACCCGCAGGCGGCGATCGGCGTCGTGGCCGCTGAGCTCGCCCCGCACTCGGCGCGCGCGCTCGCGCTCGGCAACCAGCTGGTCGGCGCCGAGGAGTGCCTTCGCCTGGGCGTCTTCGACGAGCTGGCGGAGCCCGATCGCGTGCTTCCTCGGGCGCTCGAGCTCGCGGCTGAGCTGGCTGCCTTCCCGCCCGAGGTCTACGCTCGCACCAAGCGCGAGCTGCGCCACGCCGCGAGCGCGCGCCTGCACGCCGCGGCGGCCGAGGATCCGTTGCTCGCGCGCTGGATCGACGCTGAGGGGGCTCGATAGCGCGAGCCCATCCGGGCGCCAGCTCCGGCGAGGCAGGGGGAAGGAGTCCGGACTCGGCGGCGTCTTGGCTCTCAGCGGAGAGGAATCTGCAAAAGTCAAGGGCGATCGATACAGGAGGTTGCGCGTGAGCCGAATCTGCATCACGCTTGCAGGGGCACTCGCATGTGCCGCTGGAGTGACGGCGGCGGTCGCAGGGGCCGACGGCGGAGCGCCCACCGCGCACGCAGCGCGGGCGGCGAAGGTCGAACTGCGCCGAACGAGCGCGGGAAGGATCCTTGTGACGTCCTCGGGATTCACGCTCTATCGCTTCTCGAAGGACACGCGCAAGAGGGACACGTGCATCAAGGTCAGCGGATGCGCCGAAAACTGGCCGCCACTGCGGACGAGGGGCAAGCCGGTCGCTGGACGCGGAGTGAGGGCCTCGCTCCTGGGCACGATTCGCCTGCCGAGCGGCGCCGTGCAGGTCACCTACGCGGGGCACCCGCTGTACACCTACGCCCAGGCCAGCGAACGCGGCGAAACCGTGTACATCGGCGCAGAACAGTTCGGCGGCATCTGGTACGCGGTCAACGCCGCCGGGCACAACGTCAAGTAGCGGCGGCGGGACGACCCGCTCCGGCACCATCTGTCAGGCTTGCTGAGAGGATGAGCACGCTGCCGCCCACGCCAGCGGTGCCGCCGCTGGCGCAGACCGCCTGGTGGCTGGCCCGTCCTATCAGCCTGATGGAGCACTGCAAGCGTCGCATCGGCGAGCAGTTCAGCGTGCGCTTCCTCGGCTTCGAGCGCCCGATGGTGATGCTGTCGGATCCGGACGCCATACGCGCGCTTTACACCGAGCACTCGCACGGGCTGCCTCCCGGGAGGAGCATTGCGCTGTTGCCGGTTTTGGGGCCGCGCTCGGTGCTGCTGCTTGAAGGGGCCGAGCACCTGGCGCGCAGGCGCCTGATGCTGCCAGCCTTCCATGGCGAGCGGATGCGCTCGTATGAGGCGATCATGCGCGAGGCAGCCGAGCGGCAGATCTCGAGCTGGCCGCTCGAGCAGCCGTTGGCGCTGCACCCGAACATGCAAGCGCTGACGCTCGAGGTGATCCTGCGCGCGGTGTTCGGCGTCAGCGACGCACAGCGCGGCCGGCGGCTGCGCGAGCAGCTGCCGCGCCTGCTCGCGCTGAGCGCCTCGGCGAGACTGCAGCTTCGCGTGCTTCTCTCACGGCGCCTGCGCCGCGGAGATCCCTTGGCGCAGCTGCGCGAGGTGACGCGCGAGATCGATGAGCTGCTGCTGGGCGAGATCGCCGAGCGGCGCGCAGACGGGAGGTTTGCCGAGCGCGAAGACATCCTCTCGCTGCTCATGAGCGCGCGCTTCGAGGACGACGCGCAGATGGACGACCGCGAGCTGCGCGACCAGCTGCTGACGCTGCTGCTGGCCGGGCACGAGACGACAGCGACCGCCCTGGCGTGGACGTTCGACCTGCTCCTGCGCCACCCGGCGACGCTTGCGCGGCTCACCGCTGAGGTCGACGAGGGCAGCCAGGAGGACTACCTTCGCGCCGTCATCTCGGAGTCGCTTCGCCTGCGACCGGTGGTACCGCTTGCCGGGCGAAGGCTCGCGACGGAGCTGCGCGCGGGCGAGTGGACGCTGCCGGCGGGCACCGACGTGACGCCCGCGATCTGGCTCACGCACACGCGCGCGGACCTCTACCCCGAGCCGCACAGCTTCAGGCCGGAGCGCTTCCTCGAGGATGCGCCCACGACATACGGATGGATCCCCTTCGGCGGCGGCATCCGCCGCTGCCTGGGCGCGTCGTTTGCCGAATTCGAGATGCGCGTGGTGCTGCAGACCGTGCTGCGGGAGCGCGTGCTGCAGGCGGTCGGCTCGCGCCCGGAACGGATGGCTCGGCGCAACGTGACGCTCTCGCCGCGGCGCGGCACGCGCGTGCGCGTCAAGCCGCGCGTGGCTCAGCCCGCCCCGGCCGCGCAGCCGCTGGCGGCCTAGCTCACGCTCCCGACGCCGCGAATCCCGCCTCTTGCATGAACTCGAGCATCTCCCGCTGGTAGACGCCGCGACCCCAGTGCAGCACGTGGTTTCCGGCGAACCAGTGCAGACGGCAGCCGTCCCAGTGCTCGCACAGCATCTCGGTCTGCTCGGGTGGCGCCAGGCGGTCGCCCAGGCCGCCGATGATCATGCGGCGCTCGCGGGGGATGAGCGGCGGGTAGGTCAGCGGGCTGTGGACCGCGAGCGCCAGCTGGAGCTCCTCGCGCTCGATCCCGGCTGCCGACGCGCCCGCGGCGACGAGCAGGTTTGAGGGGAACCACTGCGGGATCAGGGCCGACATGTCCGCGACTGGCGCGTTCGGGACCGAGAGCACGATGCGCTCGTCCACCTCGGCCAGCAGCGCGGCGGTGTAGCCGCCCAGCGACAGGCCCGTCACCCCCACCTGCTCGACGCCTTCGGCGCTGAGGTGGTCGATCAGAACGCGCAGGTCGTAGACGCCCTGGAGGATCGCCTCGTTGAAGTGCGCGAAGCCGTGAGCGAACAGGCCCCACCCGCTGAACGGCACTGCGCGCGGCTGGCGCACGCCGTGGAAGGGCAGGACGTAGAGCAGCACGTCGTAGCCGTGAGCGAACAGCCACGGGAGGTTGAAGAACGCGCTGTTGAGCCAGTAGGACGAGGCCCCGAAGCCGTGGATCACGCACAGGGTCGGCCGCGGCTCGGATCCGTGGCGCCAGCGCTGCGCCCACGCGACGCGGTTCTGCTCGAAGGACGCGTAGGACTCTCGGACGGCAGGATTGAGGGCCACGAAGGGGCTCTCGAACCTCAGCATGTCGACCTCGGCGCCCGGCGCGGCGAAAAGCGGGCGCGAAGCGGCGCTCCTCTCGACCGGCACACCGCTCGCGGGCCGAGCAAAGACGGCTTGCGGATCGCGTGCTTGGGCGAGCGCGCCGTAGAAGGCCAGGTGCGGCCGCTCGCGACGCAGGTCGCGCGGCCGCGCCCAGCTCAGCATGGGAGCGGTTAGAGCGGCGGAGAGGGCGGTGCGCAAGAGCACGTCAGCAGCGGCCGACGCGGCCACCGTCGCCCGCGTCGCACATGGCAGCTCGGAGGGGTCGACGTGCCCTCGCAGCCCCTGCGCGCGGCTGTCGTCATCTGCTCTCATGCGCCGGCACTGTGGCACGCCCGACAAAATAAATCAATCGATTGATTTGTTTGGTAGGGTGGCGCCATGAGCAAGAGCAAGGGCAGCAACAGAGTGTTTGTGATCGGCGTCGGCATGACCAAGTTCGAGAAGCCCGGCAGCCGCGAGTGGGACTACCCGGACATGGCGCGCGAGGCGGGCACCGGCGCGCTGAAGGACGCGGGGATCTCGTTCGAGGACCTCGAGGAGGCGTTTGCCGGGTACGTGTTCGGCGATTCGTGCGCGGGCGAGCGCGCGGTGTACGAGCTCGGCATGACGGGGATCCCGATCTACAACGTCAACAACAACTGCTCCACCGGCTCCACGGCGCTGTACGGAGCGGCGCGCTCGATCCGCGGCGGGCTCGCCGACTGCGCGCTGGCGATCGGCTTCGAGAAGATGGAGAAGGGCTCGCTGGGCGCGAAGTTCAACGACCGCGAGCTGCCGACTGCGCGGCACTTCGTCAAGCTCGGCGAGCTGTTCGAGTTCGAGGCGGCGCCCCCCGCCCCGATGATGTTCGGCATGGCCGGGCGCGAGCACATGCGCTCGTTCGGCTCGACGCCGCAGCATTTCGCGTGGATCGGCTACAAGAACCACAAGCACTCTGTCAACAACCCCTACGCCCAGTTCCAGGACGAGTACACGCTGGAGCAGATAGAAGCCGCTCCGGTCATCTATGCGCCGCTGACGAAGCTTCAGTGCTCGCCCACGTCCGATGGATCCGGCGCAGCCGTTCTCGCGTCGGAGCGCTTCGTCGAAGGCCACGACCTCTGGGAGCGGGCGGTGGAGATCGTCGGGCAGTCGATGGTGACGGACATGACCTCCACCTTCGAGGACGCTTCGGCGATCAGCATCGTCGGAGGCAAGATGACCGCGAGGGCAGCCGCCGACGTATACGAGCAGGCCGGCCTCGGTCCCGCGGATGTTGACGTGGTCGAGCTTCATGACTGCTTCAGCGCCAACGAGCTGATCACCTACGAGGCGCTCGGCCTGTGTGGCGAGGGCGAGGGGCACAAGCTCGTGGAGGCCGAGGCCACCACCTACGGCGGCAGCGGCCCGGTCGTCAACCCCTCGGGCGGGCTCATCTCCAAGGGCCACCCGCTCGGCGCGACGGGGCTCGCGCAGTGCTCGGAGCTGACATGGCAGCTGCGCGGCGAGGCTGGCGCGCGCCAGGTGGATGGTGCCAAGGTGGCCTTGCAGCACAACATTGGCATCGGCGGCGCCGCGGTCGTGACGATGTACCGGCCGGCTAACGGCACCGCGTAGGGCGCGCGTGGCCGCGCCGTTGCAGGGCAGCCCCACGCGCGAGCGCCGGACGCAGGCCGAGAGGCGTGCGGCGTCGCGCGCGGCCCTGCTCGACGCGGCCGTCGACTGCCTCGTCAACGACGGCTACGCCAACCTCACCACCCGTCGCGTGGCCGAGCGCGCGGGCGTATCGCAGGGGACCCAGATGCACTACTTCCCCACCAAGACGCAGTTTCTGACCGAGGCGATCCGCCACGTCGCGCAGCGCCTGGCGCGCGAAGCGCTCGCGCGCGCGAACCTGGACGAGCCGGACGAGCTCGCTCGCCACGAGGCGATCCTGGAGGAGCTGTGGCGCATTCACAACGGGCCCGTCTTTCAGGCCACGCTGGAGCTATGGATCGCTGCGCGGACCGACCGCGCGCTGGCGAGCGCGATGCGCAAGCTCGAGCGGGAGGTGACGCAGCTGATGCTCGACAGCGCGGGCGAGCTGCTCCCAGACCGCCACGAGGACGCGAGCTTCAGGGTCTTCTTGGACGCGACGCTCGCGCTGATGCGCGGGCTGGCGATGACGCGCGCGGTCGATGGCGCCAGCGTGGTCGACCGTCGCTGGCAGGCGATCAAGCCTCACCTGCTCGCGCTGGCCGCGCGGTAGCGAGCCCTGCGACGCGCTCGTCGCGATGGTTGGGAGTATCTTGGGCGGCAAGGGACCTGGGGCGTCGCACCCCGCGAGCGCCGGCAGGTTTCAAGCGGAGTCGCACCGGAGGGTGGCATGTCGATCGTGCAGATCTCACCAACCGACGCGGCGTGGCTTTTGCTCGAGTCGCGCGAGACGCCCATGCACGTGGGCGGGCTGCTCGAATTCACCCGGCCACCCGACGCCCCGCCGACGTACCTGAAGCTGCAGCTGGAGCGCATGCGTGCGACGCGCACGCTGCCGCCGCCCTGGAACCTCAAGCCGGTCGAAGCCCCGCTGGTGAGCGCACGCCTGCCGCTGCTGCGGACGGTCAAGGACATCGATCTCGATTTCCACGTGCGCCACTCCGCCCTGCCCAGCCCTGGCGGCCAGCGGGAGCTGGGCGTGCTCGTGTCGCGGCTCCACAGCAACCAGCTCGACCTTCACCGTCCTCTCTGGGAGGTGCACCTGATCGAGGGCCTGGAAGGAGATCGCTTCGCGATCTACACCAAGATGCATCACAGCCTGATCGACGGCGTGAGTGGGATGCGCATGATCCTGCGCGCGCTCTCGCCGGACCCGCGCGAGCGCGACACGCCGGCCTTCTGGGCGGTCGGCCCGCCTCCGAGCCCACTGGCGCAGCCAGGCGAGCGCAGCGGCTTCGCAAGGCGCGCGCTGGAGAGCGCGCGCGACGGTGTCCTCACCGCGGGCGGGCTGGGACGCTCAGCCCTCGAGCTGGCGGCGGCGGCCGTGCGCGACACGCCGCTGGCGGCGCCGTTCACGGCGCCGGCGTCGGCCCTCGGCGGGCGCATCGAGGGCCAGCGGCGGTTCGCCACGCAGCAGTACGAGCTGAAGCGCGTGAAGGCGCTTGCGCGCGCCGCCGACTGCACGCTCAACGACATCGTGCTCTACCTCTGCGGGACCGCCCTGCGCAGCTACCTCTCCGAGCACGCGCGCCTGCCGGGTCGTTCGCTGACGGCCGGCATCCCGGTCAGCCTGCGCGAGGCCGACGACAACCGTCCCGGCACAGCGATCGGGATGATCATCGCCGAGCTCGGGACCAACGTCGGCGACCCGCGTGAGCGTCTGGAGGCGGTGAAGCGCTCCACAGAGGCGGCCAAGCAGCAGCTGCGCGGGCTGCCGCGCGAGGCGCTGGGCAGCCAGGCCGTGGTCATCAACGTGCCCTACATCCTCGCCCTGCTCGCAGGCCTCGGCGGCCACACGCCGGTCCCCTTCAGTCTCGGCATCTCCAACGTGCCGGGGCCGGCGCAGCCGCTGTACTTCAACGGCGCGCGGCTGGACGCGATCTACCCGGTCTCGCTGCTCGTCCATGGCAACGCGCTCAACATCACCTGCGTCAGCTATGCGGGGACGTTGAACTTCGGCCTGATCGGCGCGCGCGACACCCTTCCGCACCTGCAGCGGCTGGCGCTGTACCTCGGCGACGCGCTCGATGAGCTCTCGGTGATACTGCACGAGGAGCCGAGCCCACGCGCGAAGAAGCGCGCGCCCGTCGATGGCGCCCCTGCGACCAAGAACGGCTCCAAGGCCAAGGCGGCCAAAGCGAGCTCGGCGCTGCGGAACGGAGCGGCGAGCTCGGCGCCTCGGACGCGCTAGCTCGCTGCGGCCAATAGCATGTACTCAGTCCGCGAAAGGAGATGAGATGGCTCTCAGCGCGACCATGCCCAAGGCGCGCGGTCACGGCATCGAGGGTGTCCGTGAGCTCAAGGATCAGGTCATCGGGCCAAGCGCGTGGCGCGAGGTCACGCAGGAGTTGGTCAACCAGTTCGCTGAACTGAGCGGCGACGACCAGTGGATCCACGTCGACGTCGAGCGCGCTGCGGCGGAGAGCCCGTTCGGCACGACGGTCGCCCACGGGAACCTCACGCTCTCGCTCATCGACGGCATGCGCCGCGACCTGATCGAGTGGAGTGGCTTTCGCCTGGGCGTCAACTACGGTTGGAACAAGGTTCGCTTCCCGGCACCGGTGATCGTGGGGACGCGGCTGCGCTGCTACGCGCAGATAGTCGAGGTCGCGGACATCGGCGGCGGCTGGCACCAGGTGGTCACGCGCTTCACCGTCGAGTCGGAGGGCGGCGAGAAGCCCGTGTGCGTGGCCGATGGCGTCGGGCGCGTGCTGGTCGAAGAGGCCTAGGCGCTCGCGGGCGCCGCGCGGCGGGCGGCCCGCTGAGCCCGCCCCTTGCGCCGCGCGCGGGCTCCCGGGCCGAGCTCGGAGATCACGTCCTCGGAGTCCAGCCACTGGCCGCAGCGCTCGCAGATGCAGTGCGCTCCCATCAGCCCACCGCATTCTCTGTGGCGAAAGATCCTCGGAGGGCCGGCGGGCTCGGGCGCGTAGCGATCCCCCCATTGCAGCAGCTCGGCGAGCACGGGCCACAGGGCGCGACCCTTCTCGGTGAGGTGATACTCGTGGCGCACGGGGCGCTCGCCGTATGGCCGCAGCTCGAGAATCTGCTCGTCGAGCAGCCTCTGCAGCCGTGAGGCGAGCACGTTGCGCGCGATCCCAAGCTGTTGCTGCTGCTCGTCAAAGCGGCGCCATCCGAGAAATACGTTGCGTAGGATCAACAGCGTCCATCTCTCGCCGACGATCTCGAGCGCGCGCGCGATCGAGCAGGTTTGCGTCTGGTAGTCGCGCTGCAGCATGAGATCATGTTAGCAAGGGGAGTTGCGTCATGCAACTCCCCTTGCTAGGGTAGTCGCGTCTCTTTATAAAACTCGCCCTGTGGAAGGAGTCCCGATGCGCAACCGCCCGCTGATACTCGCCTCGCTGCTGCTGGCGGCTTTCGCGATCAACCTCGACACGACGATCGTGAACGTCGCACTTCCCACGCTGGTACGCGAGCTGCACGCCTCCAACAGCCAGCTGCAGTGGGTGGTAGACGCCTACAACCTCGTGTTCGCCGCGCTGCTGCTCGCCGCCGGCAGCCTGTCGGATCGCCTCGGCCGCAAGGGCATGCTCTGCTCTGGGCTCGCCGTGTTCGGACTCGCGAGCCTGGCGGGCGGCTTCATGGACACGCCGGGGCAGTTGATCGCGGCACGCTGCGTGATGGGACTGGGCGCGGCGATGGTCTTCCCGGCGACGCTGTCCCTGATCTCCAACATCTTCACCGTGCGCGCGGAGCGCGCCCGGGCGATCGGGCTGTGGGGAGCGACCGCGGGCGTGGCGATCGCCCTGGGCCCGATCGTCGGCGGATGGCTGCTCGAGCGCTTCTCCTGGTCGAGCATCTTCTTCGCCATGGCGCCTGTGGCGGCGCTCGCGGCGGCGCTCGTCGCGCGCACCGTGCCGAGCTCTCGCGACCCGAGCGCCCCGCGCACGGACGGCCTGGGCTTCGGGCTTTCGACGGCCGCGATGGGTCTTTTGATCTTCACCATCATCGAGGCTCCCAACCATGGCTGGAGCAGCGCGCGCAGCCTGGCGGGCTTCGCTGGGGTCGCGCTGCTCGTCGCGGTCTTCGTTGCGTGGGAGCGGCGCACGAGCGAACCGATGCTCGATGTCAGGCTGTTTGCGAACCCCCGCTTCACGGCCGCGAGCGGCGCAGTGACGGTCGCGTTCTTCTCGCTGTTCGGCTTCATCTTCCTGATCACGCAGTACTTCCAGTTCCTGAAGGGCTACAGCCCGCTCTCGGCCGGCGTGCACCTGCTGCCGGTCGCCTCCTCGGTCGGCGTGGCCTCGGTGCTCGGCACCAAGCTGGCCGTGCGCGTGGGCACGAAGATCGTCGTCGCGGGCGGTCTGGTGGCGGTGGCGGGCTTCTACGCCTGGGTCTCTACGGCGTCGGCCGTGACGGGCTACGGCACGATCGCGGCGCAGATGGTCGTGTACGGCACCGGCATGGGGTTGACGAGCGCTCCGGCGACAGAGGCCATCATGGGCGTGGTTCCGCGCGCGAAGGCCGGCGTGGGCTCGGCGGTCAATGACGCGACGCGCCTGCTGGGCGGAACGCTGGGCGTGGCCGTGATCGGGAGCGTGTATGCGTCGATCTACGCCAGTCACCTGGCAAGCGCTCTGCCGCACGGCCTGCCCGGCGCGCTCACGCGGACGGCGCACCAATCTGTCGGCGCGGCGCTCGGGGTGGCTTCGGGCATCGGCCACACAGGACATGCGGGCCTGGCGCAACTCGTCCACCGGGCCGCAACCGGCGCCTTCGTCGATGGCCTCAGCGCCGCCTGCCTGGTGGCGGGCGGAGTGGCGCTCGCCGGCGCGATCATGGCCGCGTTGTTGCTCCCCGCCCAGCCGATCCCCTCGCCGGCCGCGTCCGCGGGCGAGGAGAGGCAGGGGGCGCTGGTCGAGGCCGCGGCCTGAGCCGTTGCCCTCAGCCGAGGGCGTCGAGCTCGCGCGGTACCAGGCGCAGCCGGCGCTCCTGGCCGCCGCGCAGCACGACCACCTCGACGGGAACGTCGATCAGGTCGGCGACCATCAGGCGCTGTATGTCGTCGACGCCCTCGACGCGCGAGCTGGCGAGCTCGACGATCAAATCCTCCGGTCCGAGCCCCGCCCGCGCGGCGGGGCTATCGGGCATGACCTCGACGATCTCCACGCCGCTGGCCTGGCTCCGCTCGCGACGGGCCCGCGCGGGCAGCGGGCGCGAGCCTCCGGCGACGCCGAGGTAGGCGCGCCGCACGCGACCGTCGGTCATGAGCGCGCCGATCACCTTGCGGGTGGCGTCGTTGATGGGCACGGCGAGCCCAAGTCCGATGCCTGCCACGGCCGTGTTGACGCCGACCACCCGGCCGAACGAGTCCACCAACGCGCCACCGGAGTTGCCGGGGTTGAGCGCGGCGTCGGTCTGGATCACGTTGTCGATCATGCGCAGCGCGCGCCCGCTGCGCGCCGGGAGCGAGCGGCCCAGCGCGGAAACGACGCCGGCCGTGACCGAGCCGGCAAATCCATGCGGGTTGCCGATCGCGACCACCAGCTGGCCGACGCGCAGCTGCGCGGCGTCGCCGAGCAGCGCGGGCACGAGGTCGTCGGCTTCAGCGCGCAGGACGGCGAGATCCGAAAGCGGATCCGAGCCCACGATGCTGAACGAGATCTCGCGCCCGTCCACGAACGAGGCGCGGCCGATGCGGTCGCGCCCGGCCACCACGTGCGCGGAGGTGAGCAGGTAGCCGTCGGGCGTGAGCACGACTCCGCTGCCGCCGCCGGCCGGAGTCCGCCCGCGGCGGGTGGCGCGGAGGATGCGGAGATTGGCCACGCTCGGGGCCAGGCGCGCGGCTACGGTAGAGACCGTTCGCGAGTAAGCGTCCAGCGCCTGGGCTTCGGCGTTCTCAGCGGGCTCGCGGGCGAAGTCGTCGGGGCGGTCGAACGCCGTCTCGTCGGCGATCAGGGAGAGGCGAGCGTTCACCGTCGCCCCGCAGGCTGCTGCACTGTTTCTTGCATGCCCTCACGATAGGACGCACCCGCGCGCGCGGCCGGCGGCGTGTCGCGCCGCGAGCGCAGTCGGACGCGCCGCCGGCGGGCTCCGCTCGAGCGAGCCCGCGGCGACAACAGGCAGTACAGCTACGCGGCGACGCGCTCGCGCAGCTCGTCGATCGAGCGGCGCAGCACGCGCGAGACCTGCATCTGCGAGATGTTCAGCTGCTTGGCGATTTCGCTCTGGGTCATGTCGTCGACGAAGCGCAGCTCCAGGATGCGCCGCTCGCGGTAGGGCAGGATCTGCACGGCTTGGGAGACCGCCGCGTCGTCCTCGATCAGCTCGTAGCGCTCGTCCTCGGCGCCGATCGTGTCGGCGACGGTGCAGTCGTCGTCCTCCTCGAGCGCGCCGGAGGGCGCATCCAGCGACAGCGTGGAGTAGGACTGTGCGACCTGGAGCCCGTCTAGCACCTCCTCGATGCTCAGCTCCATGTACTCGGCGATCTCCTGGACGGTGGGCCGGTGGCCCTCGAGGTTCGTCAGCCTCTCATTGGTCCTTTCGATCGCTAGCGCACGCTCCTGTTCGCCGCGCGGCACGTGGACGGACCACGTGCAGTCGCGGAAGTAGCGCCGCAGATCTCCGAGGATGGTGGGTATCGCAAAGGCCGCAAAGCTGCTGCCGCGCTCGGGGTCGAAGCGATCGACGGCGCGCACAAGCGCGAGGCTCGCCACCTGGGCGAGATCCTCGCTTGGCTCCGAGGAGCGGGCATAGCGCCGCGCGAGCTTGCGCGCGAGCGGCATGAAGTGCTCGATCAGCTGGTCGCGCGCGGCGCGGTCGTGGTCGCGGCGCCAGCGACGCATCAGGCGCGTCTGCCTGGGCCCGCGCAGGTCGCGTGAGCTGGGGGCGGCACGCGCACAGTGCGTATGCGGTGCCCGTGCATAGGCAGCACCGGTCATGGTTTGGTCCTCCTGTGTTTCCCCCGTGGACGGTGAGCAACCCGGAGCCCTAGGGAGGCCTTTCGGGCTTGCGCAACCGAAACACGCTCAGGTGGACTAGAGATCCACCTCGCTTGACGCGCCAGCCTAGCAAAGACAGACAGGTTTGTCTACCGAGTGGTCGTACAGCCGGTTTCTGCGCGTGTCTGGCACGGGCCTCGAGCCGCAGGACCGAGACCGGCAGGCGGCTTGGCGCCACAGAGGAAGGCGAGAGTCGCGACCGCCGCCTGCGTGGACGCCTCGAGGTGCTGGCGCCGGGCGACGGGTGGGGGCCACGGCTCCCTAGCCCTCCACGGCCCCCTCCGCGGTCGTGTCGAGCCCGTTCTCGCTGGGCAGCGGGGCCAGGACGAACAGCTCGGCGTTGAAGTCGGGGTCGTGGTGGTTGGCGCTCATGAACGCGATCACCTCGCGGTTCAGCTCCTCCTCGATGACGCGCTTGAAGCGCGGTCCCATGAGATCCTGCAGTTCGGCTCGTTGCTCGATCACGGCGCGTTCCCGACCCTCCTCCAGCAGGGTCTTCTCGGCGCGGGTGAAGCCGCCGCTCAGGAGCACGACCACGAGATCGCCCCAGTGGTACGTGCGGGCCTTGGTGGGGCCCTTGCCGTAGTACTCCTTCAGCAGGTGCACGATGCGCCGCGAGATTGCGGCCATGGTTGCGCCGTGCTGCGATCTGCCTGCGCTGTCAGCGGCGGGGGTTTGCTGCGCTGCAGCCCCCCCCTCCACCGCCTCCTCCGGACTCATCTCTGGCTGGGCCCGCCCCTTCTCGCACGGCTCCCGGGCGCGGGCTGCTCGAAGCGCAGGAGACGCGTGGCGTCCCTCTTTGCGGCCGCGAGCATCGCTGCCAAGCGCGCACTCGCGGGATGCATCTGCCCGGTCGCCACGGCGACATCGTAACGGTATCGGCGCAGCTGAACGCCGGCTGCCGGCCCCGGCAGCGGCGTCGCTGGCGAGCTACGGCCCGAGCGCGCGCTCCCCGGCGAAGACGTCGACGAGGATCGCCTTGCCCGTCGTCGGAAACACGCCGCCGGTACGCACCGAGTAGGGGAGCGCCGTTCCGGCGGTCCCGGGATCGGGCTGCGCGTCGAACGTCGCCCAGCCACGCGCCGAGCTGCCGATCAGGTAGGTGCGCGGGGTCGTTTTGCCGGGCGGCAGGACCTTGACGCCGACGGCGCCGGTGAATGGTCCGTTCGCGAACGGGCCGTCGGAGAGACGGCCACCGGCGTCGACGTACAGCCCGGGCATGATGCGCGAGGCCACCCCATCGCTCGCGAGCAGGCCCTGCAGCGTGTTCGTCACGGCGAGGCCCGCGTAGGGACCAACGCTCTCGGAGTCGTCGGAGTGCCCGTAGCCAAAGCGATCATGCCCGGTGTGGTTGGCAGCCTGGTAGCCGAACCACGGTTCGGAGGAGACCTCGCCTTCGCTGCCGACGAAGTTGCCCGGAGGGAACATGTAGCCGATCATGTCTTCGCCGAGGCCGACGAGAAAGCGGTAGCTGCGCGTCATCTTGGCGGAGATCCACGGCGTCATCGGCAGTGGCGTGCCGCAGTAGTAGTTTTCGCTCGAGGGTTCGTAGCAGTCGGTCGGGAACGGCATCTGCGCTTCATCGATCGGTCCCCGCACCTCGGTGAACGGGAACACCTCGCCAGGCGAATAGGCGAGCTGCGCGGCGGGCCCGAGCGTGAGCACGCCGACGTTCGTCTTCAGATAGGTGGGCGTTTCCGCCGCGGGCGTGGCGGCACTCGATGCTCCGGAACCCGCGGTGCCCGCGCCCGCGGGCTGGCTGGAGACGGTGCATTCCGAGTCGGTGTATGCGGGCCGGTCCGGGAACAGCCCCGCCGCGAAGGCGGCCTTGAAGAGGTTGTTTTCGAGTTCGATGCACAGCGGCTGCTGCTGGCTCGAGAGCGTTTTCGGGGCGTATAAGCGCGCGCCCTGCAGCGCGGCGGCGGCGGCATCGGCGACCGCGCGGCCATACGCCGAGATGAATTCGCGCGCCTCGGCGACCGGCGTCCCGGTCGATGGCTCCGGATACACGCTTCGGCAGCCATCGGGGTTGCCGGCAACGTTGTGCAAGGCCCCAGGCACCCGCAGCACCTGCGTCGTCTCCGGTTCGTAGACGGTCGGCGTCTCGACGCTGCCGACCATGCCTGCGAGCTCCACGCCCACGCTGCCGGGCCAGCGCGCTTCCAAGGCGCTGCGCATCGCTCCAGGCCAATCGGCTGACAGCGCTTCGGTGTAGGAGCGGTTGCCCGAGAACGCGAGTGTCTCAGCGTGCGTGCTCACGTCGGCGAGCGTGAAGATCACGCTGCCCAGTCTGTCGCGCGCCTGCATCACGGGCATGTCTTGGTCGTCGATGAACGGATAGGAGGACCAGCATGACTGCGTGTTCGACGGCATCGCGCCGGTCGCGACGGCGAGTTTCGCGGTCTGGCGCGAGGCGTCCGCGGCAGCGACGGCGCGGGCGATGCGGTCGACGAGGAAGTCGAAGTAGTACTCGTCCACTCCCGAGCTCGTGGCGGCCGGGGTTTCGGGATGTTCGGGCAGTTCGCTGGCGTCGGGGCCCCACAGGCCGATCGGGTCTGGGGCCGACTCGTCGTGCGTGCTCGAAACGAACACGTGCGCGATCATCGGGTCCAGTTTCTGCACTTCCGAGCGGATGCGTTCGATCGTGACGTTGAAGAGGCCGATCGAGTCGACCGAGACGATCGCGACGCGTTCGTTGATGCCCGCCAGCACGACCGTCTGCGCCTGCGGCCCGTTGCCGGCTTCGACCGACGTCGGCCAGTGGTTCTGGCCGCTTCCGCCCGCTATGTACGGCGCCTCATAGCGACCCGTGTGATCTGCGTCGCAGTAGGGGTCGCCCGGCGCGTAGCGCCCGAGGCCGTAAGCGTCGACGTAGGGCTTCTCGAACTGGAACGGGCGCGGTCCCGGCCACAGCTGGGCGACCTGTGCGGGGCTCGTGCCGCAGGCGGGCACGAAGGCGGCGTCCGATTCAGTGGTGTACGCGGGCGGAGTGATGTCTGCCCTCGCGGCGCCTGCCTGGAACGCGCTCGCCGCCTGCGTGCAGCACACCGACATCGCCGCCGCGCAAGCGCTCGCGAGGAGCGTCCTAGATGCCCTCCAACTCATCCTCTCATCCCTCCCCCACTTGCCGACCGGGACATACTACTGCGGCGCTTGCGAAGGCGACAGGAGGCGCCCGCGCCGCCGGCCGGGCGCCTCCTGGGTGCGTTTGCCTCCCCCAATCCCGCCTACTTCAACCAGCCGGCGAAGGCGCGGCTCGTCCAGCCTTCGCCGGAGTGCGCCGGAGCGCGGCCAAGCGGCTTGCCCCCGTAGATGACCGATTCGCCGCCGGCGTCAGACTGGTAGGTCCGCCATGGCACGGTGCTCCCCTGGCTGACCCCCGGCTTTGAGAAGTCGCACACGCCGCTGGGGAACATTTTCTGCAGCAGCGCCCACTGTTCGCTCGTGAACGCGATCGGGTAGTAGTCGGACTGCTGAAGCGGCTTCAGCTGGCACTTCATCTTGTCCGTCGCTATGTCCTCGCCCGCTATTACGCGCGGGGTGGAGAACTTGGTCAGCAGCGTCGGGTTTTCACACACCGGACCGATGCCGGGAACGGAGACTTCCTGGATCCCTTCGATGTTTGAGCATTTGTCGTGCGTCGAGCGATCCTGGGCGACCTTTTCTTCCAGCGTGATGGCGCGTGGGTCTTTTTCGACGGCCGTGAGCCATTCATC
Organism: Actinomycetota bacterium; assembly: GCA_005884115.1. GTDB lineage: Bacteria > Actinomycetota > Thermoleophilia > Solirubrobacterales > Solirubrobacteraceae > Palsa-744. The sequence goes on along the minus strand of VAXW01000005.1, from coordinate 75,593 downwards.
CATCGCTACGACGGCTTCTTTCTGGTACGTCGGTGATCCCAGCAGCGGCGTCTCTCCGAACCAGATCACGTGGTTGAGCGGGAAGTGGCCCTCGGCGTGTTCGAGGCGCGCCCGCATCGACCACGTGCGGTAGGCGTCGTGGAAGGCACCCGGATCCGGCCCGCGCAGGTCGATGATCGCCACGTTCTTGAGGTTGTTGGCCTCGTTGACCGCGCCTGATAGATAGTCGTACTTCAAGGCCGGTTCGTTGGCGGCGAAGCGTTCGGGCTGCGGTTTGAGGTCGATGTCGGCGCCGCCGATCTTCGAGTTGATGTCGACGAACTGGGCGGGCGAGATGGTTCCTTCCTTGAGTCCCTGAAGGCCGTACTGGACGCCGACGTTGTCGATCGGCAGGCCGGCGAAGCCGTGCCCGATCTGCTTCTCAACCGGACCCCACAGGTTTTCCGGACGAGGCCCGAACACGTTGATCATGTAGTCGGCCAGCGTGCAGCGAACTCCGTTCGGGTTTGTTTCCGGGTCGTACGCTTCCGAGCTTTGGACGCCGGCGCAGGTTTTGATCGGGTTGGCCAGTGCTTCCCAGTAGACGGTGTCGAAGATGATCGCGTTGCCGTAGTTGGGATGACCCTCGACGGCCGCGATCTGGGTGGGCGTCCACGCTATTCCCGGCCCCCAGCCTTCGGGGTGCTCGAAGTAGCGTCGCGTCACGTGGTAGTCGGAGATCTCCTGGCCGTTGGACCACGCGTCCTGGAAGCTGCACTGGGGCAGGATGCCCTGATAGACGCCGGGGTAGGCGTTGGCGACCTGCTGCTGGACGAGCGAGCCGCCCGAGCAGCCGGTGCCGATCGTGTAGCGCAGGGTGCCGAGCTCCTCGATCAGGTGCTCCTTGGCCATCACCAACGACTCGGCCTCGGTCACGATGTTGCAGTTGTGGCCCGCGTTGTCGAGCGCCGTCGACATCACGGCAAAGCCTTTCGCCAGCGCCGTTTCGTCGAGCACCGACGGCGCCGATCCCGTGTGACGGTCGATCCCGCAGCTCGCGCCGTGCGTGATCAGCAGCTTGTGGTCGAACTGGGGCTGCGGCGCCCACGCCTCCCACGACATCCCCGGCTGCCAGAGGACGGCGATCTGGTACTGGTCGCGGTCCTGATAGCCGGTCTCGACGCGGACGATGTAGGGCACGGTGTTGCCGTTGTCCGTGGTCGTCGTCGCGACGCCTGCCGCCGGCGGGCTGTTCGGATCGTAGGATTCGAATCGACCTGTGACGGCGGACTTGTACTCGTATTCGTAGCTCGCCGGCTCGTCGCATTGCGCATCGGTCGCGCCCGCGTTTTCACACACCCACGGCTGCACCTGCGGCCCGGAGACGACAGGCCCGCCGTTGGCGTGGTCGATGATGGTGGCCTGCCCGGCAGTGCTTCCCGGAGCTTCTGCTCTGAGCACGTTCGCGCCAAGCTGCAGCCCGCCGAGCAGCCCCTCGTAGCTGCCGTTCGGCCGCAGCCCGAACTCGCTCGTCACGTCGCTCGAGTTGAGCGTCACCTTCACGGAGGCCGGCTTGACGCTACGAGGCAGCTTTACGGCCACGAGCGCATCTCCCCCGGAGACTAGGTTCGCGCGGTTGGACAGCACTTCCACGGTGAGCGTGCCCGCCTCGGCGATGCCGGTGCCGGCGGTGAGCAGTGCCACAGCGGCAACGGCGCTTAGTACGAACCTCCTCGGCATCAGACCCCTCTCTTCGCGTCGCTAAAGGCGCCGTCTGGAGCGCGCGCCTACGGGTAACGTCGGTATCCAGAGATACCTCTCGAGTACTTTTCGGAGCCTAATCGCGAGTTCTGGCTATGTCAAGTGTCGTACCGTGCGCAAACGCTTCAGGCTCCAAACGGTACGGTTCCGTCTCGGGCGGTGCTATCTTGCGCGCGTGGCCGCCAAGCGCTCACTCTTCTTGCAGTCGGTGCACGCGCCGCGGGACTGGGACGACGTGCGGGCAACGGCGACCTCGATCGTGCGCGCACGGATCTTCGAGGGCATGGCGAGCGTCGTTGGCGAGCGCGGCTACGCGGCCACGACCATCAGCGACGTTGTCAGAGCCGCGAGCATCTCGCGGCGCACCTTCTACGAGCACTTCCAGGACAAGGAGGATTGCTTCGTCGAGACGTACAGAACCGGTTGCGAGAACGGGATCGCGCAGATCGACGCCGCGCTGCGCTCGCTGGATGAGCCCGACTGGCGCACGCGCCTGTGGGTCTCGCTGGAGACGTACGTGTCGATCCTCGCCGCGGAGCCTCACTTCGCCCGCGTGCTGCTGATCGAGGTGCTGGGCGCGGGTCCGCGCGCGCTTGCGATGCGCGAGCGCATCCTCGCGATCTACGTCGAGCACTATCGCGGGCTCTACGCGCTCGCGCAGCAGGAGCAACCCGAGCTTCCCGACATACCCGACGACTTCCTGCGCGCCCTCGTCGGAGGAATCGCCGAGCTCGTTCAGCAGTGCGTGCTCGAGAGCAGCGCCGATGAGGTGTCCGAGCGCCTGCGCGAGCTCACGCCGGCGCTCGTGAGCTTCGCGACCGCGGTGCTGACGAGCAGGCATGACACCGTGCCCTCACGCGCCGCGGGCTGATCGCCGCGCCTCAGGACGCTACGGCCGCGTGCAGCGCGAGCGCTGGCATCCCCTTCAGGCGTCGCACTCCGCGCTCGACCAGCGTGAAGCGCGCGCTTTCAGCGACCGCCCGGCGCGCTCGCTCGGTCATCAGCAGCTCCCCCGGCGTCGCCGCGTCGGCGACGCGCGCGGCCGCGTTGACGGTCGAGCCGTACCAGTCTTCGCCGTGGCACACGGCCGGGCCGCTGTCGAGCCCGATGCGGATTGGCGGGAAGCCCTCGGCCTCGCTGAGCGCGAGGATCCTGCACGCCAGCCGCGCCGCGGCACGGCACTCGCGGGAGTGGACCATGACGGCGTCGCCGAGCGACTTGACCAGGCTGCAGCCCTCCTCGGCGGCGAGCTCGCGCACGCGCTCCTGGAATTCGATCGCCAGGTCAGCCGCGAGCTCGTCGCCGTGCAGGCAGGTATAGGCCGTGTAGCCGCACAGGTCGGCGAACAGGAAGCTGGCCACCGCGGTTGTCCGCCTGTCCTGAGGCCTGGTCGGGGATTGCGGTAGGGCGAGCATGAAGCGCTGTGTGTAGAACGTTGCGAGCGGCGGGTGCGTGAGATCCGCTCGCCGAAAGCATCATCGGGCGGGCGCGTGGCGGTCGCCAGCACCGAAGGGTGTAGCTGCTCACCCCACGCCAGACAACGCGACCGGACGGAAGCGCGATCGTGTAGCGTCACCCCCGCGAGATGTCCCTGCAGCCCGCGATGTCCCCGCGACCCGCGCCCACTGGCGGCGGCGAGAACGCCCGGCGTCGCAGTGCGCGGCGCGCGTAGGTTGAGCCGGTGGCGCGGCGCGAGGCGCGGATGGTCTCGCTCGGCTACGGCCGCTGGGTGAAAGCCGATCGCGTCTTCGCGCTCGTGCCGGTCGAGGGCGAGCAGCGGGGGGACGGGCGTCGCACGTACGTGCACGTCGAGGGCGTCGGGAGCCCGATCGTCGCGTCGCGCTCGGAGCGCGCGATCCTGGCCGATGTCGAGGATGCGCTTGTCGAGGCGGCCGGCCTGCCGCGCGGCGAGCAGCCGGCCTAGCGCCGACGGTGGGGCTTGTGCCGGCCGCACCCGCCAGCGGCGAGCGTACGGGGGCTTGACGGCGCAGCGCGTGTGTGCAACGCTGCTGCGCGCTCTCCGAGCAGGCTCCAGAAGGCGAGAGGGCGAACCGAGGGGGACATGAGGGAAGCGAGCAGGCGGAATCGCATCGTTGCGGCGCTGGCCGCAGCGGTCTTGGCCTTGACGGCGCTCACGATCGCATTTGCGAGCGAGGGAGCGAGCGCGGCCGGGTGCGGCGGCTTTGAAAACCCGTGCTCGCAGGAAACGGCGCAGCAGTTCACGTACGGCAGCGTGCAGCGCGAAGACACGCCCAACGACCCCAACTACGACCGCTCCGAGCCCGACACCAAACAGCCCCCGGCGAACCGCACCTCCAACTTCTACGAAGAGGACTTCGACCGCTTCGGCTTCCCCTCCGAACTGACGCACAACGCCGTCTACGCGGTCGGCCCGAACGCCGGCAAACCGCAGGTCGCCGGATTCAACGCGGCCGGCGCGTGGAAGGCGGAGCGCGGACGCACCGACACGGTCGTGGCGATCCTCGACACGGGCATCGTGTGGAACGACACCGAGCTGCGCGAGCAGATCCACCTCAACACCGGCGAGCTGCCCTACCCGAAGCACTCCAACGGCTCCTCGTGTGAAACGTATGACTGCAACGGCGACGGCGTGGTGAACGTCGACGACTATGCCGAAGACCCGCGCGTGAGCCTCTCCTACGCAGGCCGCAGCGGCCCCGGCGGGCTGATCACCGGCCAGGATTTGATCCACGCCTTCGGCAACTGCAAGGTCGAATCCCACGAAGCCGTGGAATGCGTCTCCGGGCAGCACTTCGACAACGACAGCAACGGCTTCGCCAACGACATCGCCGGCTGGAACTTCTTCGACAACAACAACGAACCGGCCGATCTGTCGAGCTACTTCGCCGCCCACCACCACGGCACCGGCCGCGCCGGCGACGTGGCCGACAAGGGCAACGACGGCGTCGGTTCGATCGGCGTCTGCCCGCGCTGCCAGATCATGCCGGTGCGCATCTGGGACACGTTCGTCTCCGACGGCAACACGTTCGCGCTCGGGATCATGTACGCGACCGACAACGGCGCGAAGGTGATCGAGGGCGCCAACGGCAGCACCTACCACTCGACGTTCTCCGAAGCCGCCTCGCAGTACGCCTACGAACACGGCGCCGTGCAGACGTTCTCCGGCGACGACCTCAACACCGGCAACCACAACTACCCGGCCAACTACAGCCACGCGATGCTGATTCAGGGCACCGTGCCCGACACCGACGGCCTCGGCGAAGAAAGCAAACAGTTCCTTGAAGGCGAGAAATTCTGTGGCGCGATCGGCCAGCCGGTGTGCTTCGGCTCAAACGCCCCCGTGCAGTCGTTCTTCCGCGGCGCCAACACGACCCAGTACGGCGGCAAGAGCTCAATCTCGATGGAGGGAGCGACCGGCTCGGTCAACACCAGCAAGGCCGCGGGCGCCGCGGGGCTGGTGGTGAGCGCGGGCCTCGACCACGGCATCACGCTGCGCCCCGACGAGACGCGCGAGCTGCTCGAGCAGACCGCCGAGCGGGTGATCAACGGCAACACCGCGGGCTCCGGCACCCCGGACCCGGCGGCCGAACCCACGCTGCCACCCGACGAGCAATGGACCCCGCACTTCGGTTGGGGCCGCGCCGACGTCGGCGCCGCCGTGGGCGCGATCGTGAGCGGCGACATCCCGCCCGAGGCGGCGATCGACTCGCCCGACTGGTACGCGCCGCTGACCGGCTCGAGCGTCGACATCGCGGGCCTCGCGCGCGCGCGCTTCGCGACCGGCGGCCGGTTCCACTGGAAGCTGATGTGGGGCGTCGGCGAGGCGCCCTCGTCGTGGACGACCGTGCACGAAGGCGAATCCAGCGGCACCGTGACCGACTTCGGCTCGATCGATCTGGGCGTCGTGCGCAAAGCGCTCGAAACGTTCGTCGTCCTGCCTGACTCGGGCGGCCCGACGTTCGCCGCCAGCGAGCCCAACCCCTACCAGCACGAGTTCACGGTCCAGCTCGAGGTCAGCGGCCAGGGCATCGCGATGACGGGCATCGACCGCCGCGTGCTCGACGCCTTCAGCGATCCGACGCTGCTGGCGGGCTCCCCGAAGCGAATGGGCACGGGCGGCGAATCGCCGACCCGCTACGTCGACCTCAACGGCGACAACGTCCAGGAGCTGATCGTCCCGGCCGAGGACGGGACCGTGCACGCGTTCGAGCCGAACGGCAAAGAGCTGCGCGGCTGGCCGGTGCACACCGAAGTCGAGCAGGCGGCACTGGGCCACTCCGGCTCACCGGGGCTCGCCGTGCTGGGGCTGCCGCACGAGCCGCCGCGCGGGCCGCTGATCGCGGACCTTTCCAACAGGGGACGCGAGGACGTGCTCGTGGCGGCGGGGACGCACATCTACGCTTGGACCGGGAGCGGCAAACCCGTGCGCGGGTTCCCGGTCTCGTCGAATCCCGCGTTCTGCGGACCGCCGCTCGAGAACGACAACAGCCACCCCAAGTGCGGCTTCCTCGCCGCGCCTGCGGTCGCTCACCTCGAAGGCTTCTCCAAGAAGCCCGACATCGTCGAGCCGAGCCTCGACGGACACCTGTACGCCTGGCGCGCGAACGGCCAACCGGTGCCGGGCTACCCCGTCGCGCTGATCGATCCCGAACAGGTCGCAAAACACCAAGCGATGGTCGCCGAGTCGATCAACGACGCCGCGATCGGCGACCTCACCGGCGCAGGCCACGACGACATTGTGGTGGCGAGCAACGAGGAGTACGGCAGGCCGGCAGCCGGCTCAGGCGAAATCAGCTTCGCCGAACTCACCTCGCAAGCCACCAAAGGCTCTACGAGCCGCCTGTACGCGATCGACGGCGCGACCGGAAAATTCCTGCCCGGCTGGCCGGCGAAGCTGCCGGGGATCATCCAGAACGTGCTGCCCCTAGTCGGCCCCGGCCAGGACGCCGAGATCGCCAACATCGGCGGCGAAACGCTGATCGTCGCCTCGACGACGGGCGGGGGGATCGAGGAGCTGAATCCCAGCGGCGAAACCGTGCGCACGCTGCAGCAGACGGGCGGCTCGGCGGCCTACGGCTCTGCATCCGATGCCACCGACAAGAGTGGCGCGCTGAACCTGTTCGAGAACGCCTCGGTCGGCGATCTGCTCGGGACTGGCCTGCCCGACGTGGTCAAGTACGAGCTCTCTCTCGAGGACGCCGCGAACCTGCTGCTCGTCAGCCAGAACTTCCCCTACAACCACCTCATCGGCGCCTGGGACGGCACCACCGCCAAGCCGCTGGAAGCGTATCCGACTGTCACCGACGACTTCCAGTTCCTGTCGGCGAACGACATCGCCAAGATCGACCCGGGGCTGCCGACGAACCAGATCCTCGCCGGCACAGGCCTCGGGCTGCTGCACGCTTACGACGGCGCCACAGGCCAGGACGTGCCCGGGTTCCCGAAGGTGACCGGCGGCTGGCTGGCGGCTCCGGCGTCGCTGTCGTGGGACGGGCGCATCGCCGACATGACGCGCGAGGGCTACCTGTTCCAGTGGCAGACCGAAGCGCCCGCCTGCCAGCCCGAGTGGCCCAGCTTCCGGCACGATCAGCAGGACAGCGGCAACTACAACCACGACGGCACGCCACCGAATGCGCCCGCCAAAGTGACGCTGACCTCGCTCGGCGGTGGCCACTTCCGCCTCGCCTTCACCGCGCCTGGGGACGACGGGCCATGCGGAACCCCTTCGGCGTACCTGACGCGTGTCAACGGCAAGAGCACGAACCTCGGCCTGACGCCGGTGGCAGGCGGGAGCGCTTTCAGCGCGGAAATCACGCTCCCGGAAGGCTCACGCAGGCTCACGATTCAGGCGCGCGACAAGGCGGGCAACCTCGGCCCGCTCGCCAAAGTCGTCGTTCCCTGAGGTCGCGGCCGCCGGCTCGTCCTACGCGCCCTCTAGGAGCGTTTGGCCTAGGAGGGGAGCGCCTCCAGGCCCTCGTCGAGCTCGACCTCGAGCGAGTTCAGGGCGAAGGCGACCATGTGGTAGTGGCCGACGAGCATCGCGATCTCGATCAGACCGCGCTCGTCGTAGTGCTCTGAGAGCTGCTGCCAGGTGGAGTCGGAGATCTTGGCGCTCTCGTGCAGCTCGTCGGCGGCGCGCAGCAGCGCAGAGTCCTCCGCCGACCATCCGGCGGCCTCGGGTCCCTGGGCGACGCGCATGATCTCCTCGCGGCCGATCCCGAGCTGCTCTGAGAGGCGCACGTGCTGGCCCCACTCGTACGAGGAGCCGCAGTTGCATCCCGTGCGCAGGATCAACATCTCGCGCTCGCGGGCGCCGAGCACGCCCGCGCCCAGCAGAAAGCCGCCGAAGGGCAGCCAAGCGCGGAACAGGTCGCTGTGCCTGGCGAACGTGGGGAAGATGTTGTTGTCGCCGAGGCGAACACCAAACCCGCGAGGGCTGGCGGAGAGGATGCCCTTCACGTCATCGCTCCACTCGGACTCCGGCAGGGGAGGGACGCGCGCCAAGGTCAGCTCCTCACGGCCACGCTCAGTCCGCCGTCCACAATCAGCGCCTGACCGGTGATGTAGCTGGAGCGATCGCCAAGCAGGAATGCCGCGCAGTGCGCGACCTCCCACGCGGAGCCTTCGCGCCCGGCGGGGATGCGGACCTTTGCCCGCCCCGGGTTCAGGCTGTTGGCCATGCGCCCGAGCGAGGTGTCGATCAGTCCCGGCACGACGAGGTTGACGCGCACACCGGGAGCGCCCTCGACGGCCGCATTGCGGCACACCGCCTCTAGCGCCGCCTTGGATGCCGCGTACGCCGGGATCGGCATCGACTCGCGCCCCGCGAGCGAGCCTATGAGCACGACTGAACCGCCGTCCCGGAAGCGCTCAAGCGCAAGCTTGCAGCCGAGGAAGTGGCTGCGCAGGTTGACCGCGAGCACGCGGTCCCAGTCCGCGACGCTCGTGCCGCCGAAGCCCATCCCGCCCCCGACGCCGACGTTCATCACCAGTCCGTCAAGCCCGCCGACGCCGGCGGCCGCCTCATCGAAGACCCGCGTGAGCTCTGCCTCGTCGGCCGCATCGCCGACGGCCACCACGGCTGAGCCGCCCTCGCCTTCGACGAGCTCCGCGGTCGCGCGCGCGCTCTCGCTGTCGATGTCCGCGACGGCGACCGCCGCGCCCTCGTGCGCGAGCTGCAATGAGATCGCTCGTCCGTTGCCGATCGGAGGATCGGGCATACCGTAGTCCTGCTGGCCACCGCCCACAACGAGCACGCGGCGACCCTCGAGCTGTCTCGCGGCGCTCACGGGCGGCGCTGCCGCGCTATCGGTCGCCTGACGTCGTTCATCTCCGGCAAGGGCGCACGCAATATATGTGGGCGCCCCGTTTCGTGTCGTGCGCGCTCCTGCTGTGTCGAACCGGCAGCCCGCCTTGCGGGCCCGGCCCCCAGCAGACGCCACGCCCGTCCCCGCACGCGCCTTGCGGCGCACGAGCAGCTCAGGCTCTGTAGCGCACGATGACCCTGCGCGAGCAGCCCACCAGGCGGAAATGGCGGTTTCGCGGGAAGTAGCGCACCACGAGCGTCTTTACGCCGGGCCCGTCGCAGTAGACGGTTCCATACCCGTACACGAGCGCGATATGGTCGTCGCCGGCGCCCGTCCAGATGAGGTTGTAGCCGTGGCTCGCGTAAAGCCAATCGCTGCCGCGGCCGCCGTGCAGGAGGTCGCGCTGGCCCGTCGGCTGGGCGCCCGGGTGCGAGTCGCCCCAGATGACGTCGCCCCTTTCGCCGGCCCAGATCGTGTCGCTTCCGTCGCCGCCGAGCAGCTCGTTGTGCACATGCTTGAGGCCCCGCAGGGTCCCGCTTTCGTTGTTCGGGTGGCCCCTGTGGTGGCTTATGGAGGGCCATCCCGAGTGGCTGGCCATCGCGAAGGCAGCAGCGCACAGCGAAAGCCATGCGGCCACGCAGATGGGCGCGCCTCGCGCAACGCTGCGGCGCTTGAGGAACGCGGGTGTGATCTTGGCGGACACGGTTGGCTACCGCGAATAGGTAACGATGCAAGCCCGATGCTGCTCGCAGCCGGGTTGCGCCACCAGGCACCCTTCCTGTCGGACGTCTTCGACCATGTCATTAGCGGCTCCCGGGCGGCCTCGGCCACACGGCCGCTGCCGCCCCCGCGTCGGCCCCTCAGGCGGCTCGCGGGCCTTCGGGGAAGCGCGGCGCCCACGGCTCGAGCTCGACCTGGGCCACATTGATCACACATGAGAGCAGCCGGTACCAGCCGACGACGATCACGAGCTCGAGCAGCTGATCATCGCCCAGCCGCCGGGCAAGCGCGGCCCACAGCCGATCGGGGATGGAGTCGCCGTCATAGAGAGCATCGACAGCCGCGATCAGCCGAGCGTCGTGCTCAGACCACGCGGGGTCGTCTGCCGTGCCGTGGACCGTCGCGGCGAGCTGGCGCTCGGTGAGGCCGAGCGGCGCGCCAAACGCGATCGCATGAACGCCCCACTCGTACTCGGCGCCCGCCCTCGCGCAGGTGCGCAGTATCAGCAGCTCGCGCTCACGCGGCCGCAGCCGTGGGTGGCCGAGGATGCCGGCACCCAGCGGTCGCATGCGTGAGGCCAGCTCGTCGTGCACGGCGAGCGTGCGGAACAGGCGCAGCGGCTCGACGTCGTTGCCCGGCGGCATCCACTTCGCAAGCAGCGCCGCGGTGTCGGCATCATAGGGCGGCTCGAGGGGGGCGATCCGAGGAGCGGTCACGGCGCGGTCCTCCTTCTTAGGTGCTTCGATATCCAAAGCATAGCACCGCGCTGCTTCTGTTTTCGCAGCGCGGCCCGATGTGTGCCCGCCGACCGTGGGCAGGGACAGCGCGACTCGCTCGGCGGTCGGTGCGTTGTGGGCTGCCTTCGTGCGCCGGCGCATGGTCGTGAGATGATCCGCCGCTGCGATGTCGACGCATCCTGACGGTTCGCTCGGAGCCGTGGCCCTCATGCGGACGCACGCGTGAGCGCGGGCGAGCGGACCTCGGCCGCGCGGAGCGGCGCGGCTCCCCGCATCGCTGCGGTGATCTTCGACCTTGATGGCGTGCTGATCGACTCCGAGCAGGTGTGGGCAGCTGCGCGCGAGGAGCTCGTGCGCGACCGCGGCGGCCGCTGGCGCGCCGATGCGACGCGCCGGATGATGGGCATGAGCTCGCCGGAGTGGTCGCTCTACATGCACGACGTCCTGGGCGTGCCGGTGGCGCCTGAGCAGATCGCTGAGGAGGTCGTCGAGCGCCTGAAGGCGCTCTATCGCGAGCAGCTGCCGCTTCTCCCGGGCGCGCGCGAGGCCGTCACCTCGCTCGCCACCCACTGGCCGCTCGGGCTCGCTTCCTCGGCCAACCGCCCGATCGTCGAGGAGGTTCTCGAGCTCGCCGATCTGCGGCGCCAGTTCGCCGTCACGGTCTCAGCCGAAGAGGTCGCTCGCGGCAAGCCCGCTCCAGATGTGTACATCGAGGCGGCCGCCAGGCTGGCGGTAGTCCCATCTGAGTGCGTAGCCGTCGAGGACTCGACCAACGGGCTGCGCGCGGCGGCGTCAGCCGGGATGCGGGTGATCGCCGTTCCGAATCGCGAGTACCCGCCTGATGAGTCAGCCCTGGCGCTCGCCGATGCCCTCGTGCGGACTCCCGGCGAGATCGGACCGGTGCTCGTAGCGAAGCTAGGCTCGCGGGCCGAGCGCCCCGGCGGGCGCGCCGGCGCGCCGCCCGCAGACCGGTCGATCTGAGCTGTCGAAAAGACAGGTCTGTCCATGTAGACAGACCTGTATGTCCAGTGCTAACCTCGGCTAATGGCCGATGCCCCCAGCAAGCTGGGAGAGGTCGCGACCACCATCGGAGTGCACGTGCGCCCAGAAGCCCAGGTGGGCGCTTCAGCCGCCCGCGAGCGGATTCTTGACGCGTGCTACGAGCTGTTCTCGCATCGCGGGATACGGGCGGTGGGAGTCGACGAGATCGTGGCGCGCTCGGGCGTCGCCAAGGCGACGCTCTACCGGCATTTTCCGTCTAAGAACGACCTCATCCTCGCGTTCCTGGATCTGCGCGAACAGCGCTGGACGCGCAACTTCGTCGAAGCGGAGGCGCTGCGCCGTGCAGAGGAACCCGAGCAGCGCCTGCTCGCGATCTTCGACATCTACGACGAATGGTTTCATCGCGAGGACTTCGAAGCCTGCTCGTTCGTCAACGTGCTGCTCGAGCTGGGTCGCCACCACCCGGCGGGCGCCGCGAGCATCCGCCATCTCGAGCAGATCCGTTCGATGGTTCGACGCTTTGCCGAGGAGGCGGGGCTGCGCGACGCGGACTCCTTCGTGCAGTCCTGGTACATCCTCATGAAGGGCTCGATCGTCGCGGCGGCGGAGGGTGACGCTCACGCCGCCCTGCGCGGCAAGGCGATGGCGCGGACGCTCATCGAGCAACACCGCTGAGCGCCGTCAGGTCTCGAACGGTGCGCCGCGGCGCAAGTGCGGCCCGGCTATGACCGCCACGATGAGGAAGCGGCGACTCTCGACCCAGCGCGGCGATCTTCCTCACCGTGGCCCGGCAGGTCGGCCTGGCGTACCACGCCTATCAGCTCGGCGGCTGGAGTCGTGAGGATCAACGTTTCGGCGCCGCCGTGATGAAAGCGGCGCTCGAGCTCGTCGAGGGGGATGTGCGGCCGCACGGTGGCCGGGGCCGGCTCCATCACAGTTTCCGCAGTCGCGCCGTCCGCTGCCTCGTCCAGGCGTGAACGCCGTACACGGCCCATCACCGTGCGATCGCGGAGCGCGAGGGCAAATCCATACGGACTCGCGTCGATCCCTGCGCGAAGCGTCCTGGCGTCATCGTCGAGCGCACACGTGGCGACATCCTCGCGCACCAGCGAAAGCGCCGTCGGCTCCGTCGCGGAGCTGCCCTCCACGGGCAGGCCGCGAGCCATCCAGTCGATCTTGCTGAGCGCATAGTCGTAGACCTCAAAGCCGAGCTGGTCCAGGCGCGCGGCTGCGCGAGGGCTGAGGTCGCAGAGGGCATCCCAGCAGTACACCACCACTGGGCGCCCGCGATCGAGGCGCTGCGCGCTGCGCGCGTCGAGTTCGCTCAGGGGGAGGTTCACGGCTTTGGGAAGGTGAAGCTCGCGGTACTCGTGTTTTGGCAGCACCTCAACGAGCTGCGCGCCACGCGCGATCAGCTCGTGGACGGCCCCGACATCGACGATCATCGGCGGCATCTGATGGAGTGACTACCCGCTGAGCACCGGCACGAAGCGTCCGTCGGCGCTTTCCCGCGCCCCCGGCCGGGAGACGAGCGCGAAGGACTCAGCCGGAAACGATCGCCTGCCCGTGCGTGCGCGAAGCGATTTGGGGAAAGAAGATACGGATGGCGCGCTTACACCAGAGGAGCCGGGCCGCGACGGTACTCGTCGTGCTCGCGAGCGCGTTGGCCGCATCGGGATCGTGGGGGTGCGGCTCTTCGAGCCCGCGCCGCCTGGATGCTGCTGACGCGACGTCGCTGCAGGCGCTGCTCGCGGCGGCCAAGTGGCGCGCCGACCACGGTGAGAGCGCGGGAGCGGTCGAAGCCCTTTGGAGCTTTCAGGCTCGACTTCGGTACCTGGCCTCGACGGGGAAGCTCACAGCCGACGATGCGAGGGCTCTTCGGGGCGGGGCAGACCAGGCGCTGGCGACCGCCACGTCCGAGCTTCGCCAGGCTCGCGCGCAGGCAGCGGCACAGCCCGCCCCGCCTACGCAGCTGGCGCCGGCCGTGGGGGACAAGGCCGAGAAGCATCCGCCCGCCCGGGGAGAGCACCACGCTGCGAAGGGCAAGAAGCACGGCAAGGGCAGCGGCGAGGGCGGTGACTAGGTTGAGCGAGGCTGCGGCGGGGCTGCTCACCGAGGGGGTCGTGCTGGACTCGCGCTACCGCCTCGTGCGCCTGCTCGGCACGGGGGGAATGGCGTCGGTGTGGCTGGCGCACGATGAGGTCCTCGGACGCCCGGTGGCCGTCAAGGTCATGGCCGATACGCTGGCCGCCGATCCCGCTTGGATCCGTCGCTTCCAGCGCGAGAGCCGGGCCGCCGCCTCCCTGAACCATCCCAACGTGGTGCCAGTGTTCGACTCCGGCGCCGATCACGGCCGGCCATACCTGGTTATGCGACACGTGGCCGGCCCGACATTGGCCGAGGCGCTGCGCAGCAACCGCCCGCTCGACGCCGGGCCGCTGGCTCGCGAACTGCTCGGCGCGATCAGCCATATCCACGCGGGGGGCCTCGTCCACCGGGACATCAAGCCTTCCAACGTGCTGCTAGAGGGCGACGGGCGCCCGCTGCTGACCGACTTCGGCGTGGCAACGCGCGAGGACACGACGCGTCTGACGAAGACCGGGAACGTACTCGGGACGGCTCGCTACCTCGCGCCAGAGGTCCTGGCAGGGGAGCCGGCGAGCGTGCGCAGCGACCTGTTCGCATGCGGAAGGCTGCTGGAGGACGTCCTCGCGGTGTGCCCGCTTGCAGGCATGCGGGGCCTCATCGACGCCCTCACCGCGAGCGACCCGGCGGAGCGCCCAGCCTCGGCTCAGGGGGCACTGGAGCTGATCGACGGCGCAGCGACCTCGACCACCCGCGTGCTGCCGCGCACGCCTCGCGCACGGCCGCGCCCGCAGCGCCCTGTGGCGGCTCCTGTTCCTCGCCGCCGCGCGCGGACAGCAGCTGCGGCTGTCCGGCCGAGGCGCCGGCGCCACCCGGCTGGGACGCGCGTTCGCAAGGGCGCCCTCGCGATCGCGATAGCGATAGTCGCCGGACTGGTAGTCATGGTCGGCGTGCTGAGCTCAGGCGGCGCCGGTGGCGGCCGGTCTCCCGCCCGCCCGCCGTCGCCGGCGCCGCGCGATGCGCCGCTCGGGGCGCAGATCGAGGCTCTCTCCGAGCGCGTGCGCTACGCGACGCGACGCTAGCGATGCGCGAGCGCGGCGGCGCCGGTCGTCGCATGCCACGCCGGGCCAGAGAGGTAATCGGTCGAGGCAACCTGGTTTCCGCCGGCGCGCTTGGCCACGTACATGGCCTCGTCGGCGCGGGCAAGCAGCTCTGAGCAGGTCAGGCCGGGCGTTGCATCCAGCGGCGCGACCCCAACGCTCGCGGTGCTCGAGCGGGTGCCGTCGAGCGTCGTGATTTCGATCGCTGCGATCGCCGTGCACAGCTCATGCGCGACGTCGGCGGCCGTCGAGGCGGAGGCCTCGAGCAGCACCATGGCGAACTCGTCTCCACCTAGACGGCCGACGATGTCGGCCTCGCGCAGGCGCGATTTGAAGACGTCGGCGACACGTCGCAGCAGCTCATCGCCGGCCGCATGCCCGAGCGTGTCGTTGACCGGCTTCATGCCGTCGAGATCGAGCAGCATGATCGAGCCGGTGTCCCCGTAGCGGCGGGCGCGTGCCAGGAGCTGGTTCAGCTCGTCTTCGAAGCGGTGTCGGTTGAACAGCCCGGTGAGTGAGTCGCGGTTGGCGAGCGAGTACAGCTGCGCCTCGAGCGCGCGGCGCTTGCCGTCGGTGTGGCTCAGGGTTCTGGCGCACCAGTTGATCATTCCCACGAGTCCCGCGATCGCAGCAGCGGTCGTCCACCAGGTAGCTTCCTCGTCGCCAAACAGGCCCCAATGAACCGTGCGCAGCTGCAGCCAGCCGAGCACGAACGGCACGAGCAGGCACAGGGGGACCATCCGCCGCACGATCACGCCGGCGGGGCTTGTGGTCGTCGCCAGCTCGAGCACGCGTCCGCGGGGTCGCGCGAGCAGGAGCGCGACGGCGAGGGCGAGAAAGCACAGGGCGGTGTTGACAGCGAGCTTCGATGCCGAGCTCGGTCCGTAGAAGGCAGGGATCGAGTATGCGTGCCCGATCAGGCTCATGGCGGCCGGGATCGCCATCGGGATGGCGAGCAGCTCGGACGGACGCCAGCGCCGCTTCGCACCGCGGTCGAGCGTGAACAGTGCCCCGGTGAGCAGCAGAAAGCACACGCCGACGACCGGCGCGAAGCGCCCGGGATAGGTCAGTTCGGCGACACGGGCTTCGTAGTCGGCGAACGGAAGCTCATCGATCCCGAGGTTGAGGCGAAGCGCATACTCACCCAGGACCGTGAGACCGAGCACACCTGGCACGCTTGCGAGCACAAGACCTGCGGTGCGATGCCGGCCGCGCGCCCGCGGACGGAGGAGGAGGACGGCTGCGCCGCCGGCTCCCAGCCCGAGCGCGGTTTGCACCTCCATGGCGACGGCGCCGGGAATCACTGAGCGCACGGCGGGAACATCAAGGCCCCAGCCAACGCCTACCACGGCCACCGCTGCGGCGATCACGACCATGCCGAGGAGCGTCACGCAGACGTGGTAGGGCGCACGGTCGGCGTCAGCGAGTGACACATGCTCGCTATCGGCGCCGGCGCCACGTCGGTGCCGCGTGCCTGATCGAGCACTGGACGAATGTCCGGTGAGGGCAGGCCCTACGGCGCGATCTCCCGCCGGCTTATGCGCTCGCCGGGAGGGTGAGCCGCACTTCAGCTCGGCGCCGCCGACCGGCAATTCCCCTCAGGCGGCCCATGACGGCAACGCTCACCTGACCGGCGGAGGTGAGCCCTCGGCGCTGCCGACCAGCGCTGGGTCCCATTCGCACACCGAGCAGGCATGGCGGAACACGGAGCGCGCGAACTCGAGTGCCGACGCTCGAGCTCGCGGGCCGGCGCCTGCGCCGTCTGGCCAATCGAGGATGTAGAGCCCGAGGCCCTCGTCCCAGCGCGTGCCAGCCGGCGAGAGCGTCGCGCTCGCAAAGCCCTCGGGGGCTGGGTGCGCGTAGGCATAGAAGGCGGCATTGTTGTAGATTCGGTCGCCCGGCCACCAGCCGACCGCGACCTCTTCGGCATCCATCGAGTTGCGCATGATGAAATCGCGTGAGGGAGGCTCGGCCGGTTGTCCCGAGAACAGGCTCACGGCGACGTCGAATGAGCCCCACCACGCGTTGACGGGCGTGGAGCGCCCGCGGTAGGGAGCGCGAAGCTCGGCCAAGACGAGAGCGGCCTGAGTGGCACACGTGAAATACGCCGACACCGGGTCGGGGTCGTAGCGCGCGTGTTCGCGATCCTCATCGAGCGGAACGGTCCACGGCACCTCCTGCGGCGTCGGATCGATGGCGACGGGTCCGACCATGTCGCGCAGGACGCCAAGAACCTCGCGCGCGACATCGCCCACGGAACGATTCGGGATGAGAGGTATGCGCGTGGCGCGGCCGTCGCCATGTTCCACGACGGCCTCATGGGCGTGCAGGTCGAGAGCCGCCACGACCGAGCCGCTGCCGTCCGGTGCCGGCAGTGCGAGCGTCTCCCACCCGCGCGCCGTCAGCCGCAGGGCGGCGTGCTGCAGCTGAGGCTCGGGCGGGGCGAGCTTGACGGCCAGCTTGCCGAGGAGCTGAGTGTGCGCGTGCAGGGTGTCGCAGGTCTCGCTCCAGCGGTCGTACGAGAGCGCGGGCAACGGCCCCGTCATGCAGTCAGCCTATGCGATCTCGTTGGTCGCTAGCCCCGCGCGGGGATCCCTTTGAAGCGCCACGGGCGAGTCGTTAGAGTACACGTATGTCCTTAGAAGTTAAGTGGAGCGGGGAGCCGCTGCCGAGGGGACGCCACAAGCTCTCGCCCGCCGCCGTGCGCGAGTCCCAGCGCGCGCGCATCGTTCGCGCGATGCTCGAGTGCGTGGGGCGGGACGGCTACGAGGCGGCGACGGTGCCGCAGGTGGTGGCGACGGCGCGCGTGTCGCGAAACGCCTTCTATGAGCTCTTCGACGACAAGGCCGACTGCTTTATAGCCGCTTGCGATGAGATCGCCGAGCAGTTCCTCGGGGAGCTGCTGAAGCTGGCGAGCGAGCCCGACTGGATCCAGGCTACGCGCGAGGGCACGCGCCGCTACTTGCGCTGGTGGCAGCAGCGACCGACGTTCGCGCGGGCGTATCTGGTCTCGCTGCCCACCGTCGGCGAGCGCGCGGCTCGCCAGCGCGAACGCCAGTACGACGCGTTCAGCGCGATGTTCGCCGACCTTGGCCGCCGCGCGCGGGCCGAACAGCCTGAGCTCGGCCCGCTCGGCGAGCTGGTGCCGCGCCTGCTCGTGCTGTCGATAACCGAGCTGGTCGCGGAGGAGGTGCGCGGTGGGCGCACCGCGAGCCTTCCCGAGCTCACGAATGAGATCGCGCTGTTTGCGATCAGGCTGCTCGCCGACGACGCGACGGCCGAGCGCGCGCGGCGCGGCTGACGCGACGGCTGAGCGCGCGCGGCGCGGCTGACGCGAGCGCGCTTGCGGCCGACTTCCAACGACATCGGGCAGCCGCTGTCAGCCGCGACGCCCGCGAGAGCTCACGAGGACTCGCGCCGGCCGTGGACCCAGAGGGCACCGCGCAACCTGTGCGCCCCCGCGACGACGCGCGCCGATCCCTGCGCGGTGTGCTGCGGACGCGCAATGCGCCGGTGCTGGTCGGCCTGTCGCAGCAGGTCGGCGACGCGCTCGCGCGCTACAAGCATGCTCAGTGTGGGGTTCATCGTGTGCCTCCCTTGTTGTTCAGGTCGTTGGTCCATGGTCTTGACTTGCGCTGAGGTTTCACGTCTTAGGATCCGGGACCTCACCGCCACTCATCGCTGCCCTGGCCACGCGCAGGCGCTGTGCCAGCGCATCGCGGCCACCGAGGTATGCGGGACTGCTCGGGTCGGTCACGAGCGCGCCCAGTGCCGCAATCCCGCTTGCGTAGAGGGGCGCGCGCCCGCGAAGCATCGATGCGAGCTCGCGCAGCTCCTCGGCATTCGCCAGGGTCGAGCTCCGGCGCGGGCATACGCGCAAGCGGCCCGCAGGCGCTCGGGCGGACACCACGAGCTGATCGAGCCCGGAGGCGAGCAGGCCGCGGAAGCGCCGCGACGTGAGCGTTGCGGCGCGGGCTGCGAGCTGGCGCGAGGCCGACGGGTCAGCGCCCGCGACCAGTTCCCGATCGAGCCAGTGAGCGCGCACGCGCGCGGCGATACGCACAACGGGGCCGGGAGGGTCGAGCAGCTTCCCGACCGCCACCGGGTCGAGGGCGGCTACGTCCCCTTCGCGGGGTGCTTGCGCCTTTCCCACTATCATCGTGTACGACACCTCCGTAACGAAGTAGCTGGTGTTGTAACCAACTATACCTTAACATCGGTGTCGCCAAACATGAGATGACAGCGGCTGCTCCCCACGAACTCGACCTGGTCATCGACTTCGTCAACACGCGCGATCTCGAGGAGGGGACGGACGCGCTCTCGACGCCGCAGGATCTCGCGGCATGGCTCGCGAAGCGGCGGCTCGGGACGGCCCGCACCCTGGTGCTGGATGAGCGCGACCACCGGCATGCGGTCAACTTGCGCGAAGCGCTGCGCTCGCTGATGCTGGCCAACAACGGCGGCCCGCCCGCGCAACGGGCAGGCCGGGAGCTCGAGCGGGCCGCCCGCCGCGGTGAGGTGGGAATCCACTTCGCCGACGACGGCTCGGCAAGCCTCGCACCGGGAGCCGGGGGTTTCGCGGGCGCGCTCGCGCGGCTGCTGATCCCGGTTGCGGATGCGCTCGGCGACGGGTCGTGGCAGCGAGTCAAGGCGTGCCGTGCGCCTGGCTGTCACTGGGCCTTCTACGATCGCTCGCGCAACCGCTCGGGCGTGTGGTGCCAGATGGCCGTGTGCGGCAACCGCACCAAGGTCCGCGCCTACCGCGAGCGCATCCCGGCGCGCCCGGGGGGGCGCGTCGCTGCCTCCCGCCGCAGAGCCGCGGGCGGGTCATAGATACGGTTTCGGCGATGCCGACCCACGTGGCGCTCCTGCGCGGGATCAACCTCGGGCCTCGCAACCGCATCGCGATGCCTGCGCTGCGCGATGTGGTGGAGTCTCTCGGGCACACCGAAGTTCAGACCTACATCCAGAGCGGCAACGTCGTCTTCACGGCTGCGAACGGCGACGAGCAATCGCTCGCGACCGGCCTCGAGCGCGCGATCGAGGGTCGGCTCGGTGTGCGCACGCGAGTCGTGGTGCTCTCGCGCCGGCAGCTTGAGCGTGTCGTGAGACAGAACCCCTATACCGACGAGCAGAACGCGAAGGCCGTGCACGCTGTCTTCCTGAGCGAGGCGCCGGCGCCCGATCTGCGCGGCGCCGTCTCGGCTGCGCAGCGCAGCGCCAGGGAGAAGGGGACGCGCGATGAGGCTCGGATCGTGGGGCGCACGCTCTTCCTCCACACCCCTGACGGCTACGGCCGCAGCGAGCTCGCGGCCACTCTCATGCGAAAGAGCCGCGGGACCGCCGGCACGGCTGGCACGGCACGCAACTGGGCAACCGTCGCCAAGCTGCTCGCACTGGTGAAGGGTTGATCAAGTCCGGCGCGCACAGCGCCCCGGCTGGCCCAGAGCGAGCAGCTAGCCGCCGGCGACGCCGTCGGCTCCCGCCGCGTCTCAGGGCAGGTCGGCTGGGTCGATCAGGGCGCGCCCGATGAACTCGCTGACGGGCTCCACGAGCGCCTCCCACTCGTCGATCCTGCCCGTCGCCACGAGGTCGCTGATCGGCTCCCCGATCGCGGCCATGGCCGCCAGCGAGGCGACGCGGCGGTGCTGCTCGGGCCGCTTGCGCCAGTAGGCGTACTCTTCCAGCCGCCGCTGGATGATGGTCGCCGCCACATTGCGCGCGCGAGCTCGCATGCGCTCAGCGGCGGGCGTCGCGCCGACGATCTCGATCAGCACGATACGAGCCATGGACGGGTCGGCCGCGAACGCGGCTAGGGTGGCGCGCACCTCGGCGCGGATCAGCGCGGGCGGAGCGAGCCCCTGCTCAGCGGTCAGCGCGGCGGCCTGCGCAACCACCGCGCCGATCCGCTCGAGCCCGAGCCGGAAGACCGCCAGCAGGCACTCTTCCTTGTTCTCGTAGAACGCGTAGAAGGTGGTGCGCGAAACGCGCGCCCGAGCGACGATTTCATCGACACCGGCACCGGCGTAGCCGCGCATCGCGAACACGTCCCGCGCTGCCAGCAGGATGCGCTCGAGTTGCTCCGAGCGCCGGTCCGCGAGCGACTTGCCCGCGTAGGGCCTGCCGGCCGCCGCCGTCTGCGCGCTCATTTCCTGAAGACCCCGATCCGTGTCCGCTGCTCCAGCGGTAGCGGCGCGACCCCGACCCCGTTCTGGCCGATGTCCACGATGCCCGGACCGGGCGGGTTGGACAGCAGCGCTTCGAACTGCTGCACGTATTCGGTCAGGCTGATCGGAAGCGGGTAGCGGTAGCCTTCAGGGAACCGGTTCTCGGTCCACATCAGGAAACTGTTAGTCGGATCCCATGCGAACTCGGGCGTGATCCACCCTTCATCGCCGTCCGTCGTCAGGCGCCGCACGCGCGTCGGTTCCAGCAGCGGCAACTCGTAGAGGTCTGTCGACTCCTGGCCGACGGGCTGCAGGAAGCCGGCCTCGAACAGCGGCAGGATCAGCAGGTAGTCGTAGTCGTTCGGGACTCCGAGCGTTTCCGCGGTGCTGGCCCATGTGTTGAAGAAGCCCGGGTGGTCGCGGCTCGACATGAAGATCACGTCTTTGGCGTCAGGCGTGAAGATCGCCTGCTCGTCCCACGAAGGACTGTCCGTCAGCCGCGTGCCTCCGTTCTTGCATTCGCTGTAGTGGTTGATCAGCTTGCAGTAGAACAGCTGCGGTGTCTCCGCCGCGCCCGAGCCGGACGGCTTGGGGAAGGTCTCCGTGTAGAGGAAGCCGGGTCGTTTGGGATTGGGGTTCCACCACTGGGTCTCATACCAGTGGCCGTTGTCGGGACGAACGACGTGCGTGTTGGAGAGGTAGGGCGTCCCGTCGGCTGCGACGTGGAACTCAGCGACGCGAACGTCCCAGTTTCCATTGCCGCCCCCCGTGACGAAATTCCAGTTGAGGTGCGCATACTCGATGTGCGTGCCGTCGGGCGACCAGTAGGCGTGGTAATCGTCGATGCCCTCGCCGTTGAACGGCCCAGCGGTCGGGGGCTGGACGTCGGTGAGCTGCGTCTGGTCGGAGCCATCGATGTGCATAGCCCACAGGGTTGAGCCCATCCCGCCGTAGCCGGGCGAACCGATCGTCAGATAGTGCCCTCGCCAGGAGTGGAAGATGATCCAGTTGCCGTCCTGGGACACGGCAGGCACACCGTTCACGTTGTCGGTTTCCGAGCCAGGGCCGGTGCAGGTCAGGCACGTGACGGGGCCCTGCCCGTCGAATCGCTCGATGTAGACCTGGTTTTTTTCGCCCGTCTTGAAGTCCTTACCGAATGCGACGAGCTGCGGGGTTGTGTGCGGCACGAACACCGGCGCCTGCCCGAACGTGGGCGTGTGGGTCGTCTCCGAGAACGGAGCCGAGAAGTATCCGGCTGCCCGCGCTGCGGCGGGGCCCGCCAGCGCGATCGCAGCCGCCATACCGATGCCTGCCAGGGCTCTGCGCAACATCGCCTCATCTCCCCATTTCATGGCCGGGCCCAGCGCCCAGCCGCGAATCCGGCAATACGGTACGTGTACGTACTCGTCTTGTCAAGCGCGCTCGGCTGGGCCTGCGGGCCGCCCCTGCGCCGGGTTGGAGCCCGGTGAACGGAGTGCGCCTGAGGCGAGCTTCGCGCTCTCTACGTGCGACGAGCTAGGGCGCCCCCGGACCCCTACCGCGATGCATCGTCGGGCTCGACGGGGCACGCCTCCTCGTGCGCCCGATTGCGCGGCGCGGCGTTCCCTTGGCGTGCCCGCCGCTCGTCGCCCGCCTCTGCTTGGTGCGCCCAGGCACGGGGTGTGCCGCTCGTCGTCTTCCGGTCTTGGAGTGCGCGCCCGTTTGCATGTGGCTCATCGTCTTCCCGTCTTGGCGTGCGCGCCCGTTTGCATGTGGCCCATCGTCTTGCCTTGCTTGGTGTGCGCACGTATCGACATCTGGCTTGTCGTCGGGCCCGGTCTGGCGTGCACTTCAATTGGCGAGTGACCCGTCACCGACATCGCCTTTTCAGCCGGCGCTGAACCAGGGATGGTGAGGCCGGGCACGCTTGAGGGCGTCAGGGCGACGGCGATCGCGAGCGCCGCCATGATGGCGGCGACCGCCAGATTGGCGGTCGTCTTCCACGGAAGCAGCTTCTCGGCGGCGATCAGCGCCGCGATCAGCAGCATCCATCCGACGCTCATCACGCCCAGCGCGAACAGGCCGGCCATCAGCGCCCAGCAGCAGCCCACGCACCAGGCGCCGTGCTCGACCCCCATGCGCAGCGCTCCCATCGGCCCGTCACGCCACGCGTGGGTGATGAATTGCAGCGGCCCGCGGCAGCGGCGCAGACACGCGTCTTTCGCCGGCGTGACCTGGTAGAGCGCCGCAGCCAGCAGCACCGCGCCGGCTACATAAGGGCCACCGCGGTGCCAAGAGAACGCGCCGATCGATGCCGAGCGCACGCCCACGAACAGTGCGTACGCGAGCCCGCCGAACGCCGCCCACGAGATCAAATAGCCGCCGACGAAGAGCGGGGTGGAGCCGAGCGAAGCCGCCGGGCGCAGCTCGCTGCGTCGGCGCTGTGCGAGACGGTAGACGAGCACCATCGGCACGATCGACGGGAACATCATCGCCGCCATCATCAGCACCCACGAGCTGACGTAGAAGCCGAAGGCGCCAGGATCGGTGCCAGGACCGGCGTCCATGCCGGCCATGCGCCGCTCGGTTAGAAACCAGGCCGCCGTCGCGACGGCGATGAGCGCGAGGACCAGGGCGCCTTGCTCTCTGGCAAGCGGTGCGTCTCGCTTAGCGTAGGTCGCCATTCAGGTCCGCGTCGCCTTAGGGCGTCTCGCGTCAGGGCGCTACGAGCTGCTCCAGTCGAACTCGTTGAGCTGCGCGTAACTGTTGGACAGCGTGAGCGCCAGAGGCTCCTGCGCGCTGGTCTTGCACTCGACGGTGTTGCCAATCTCCGCGAGCTTGTACTCGAACCCGTTCGGCAGGTCGATCCTTACGCGATGCTCTTCGCCGGTCGCGGGGTTCTTGATCGGCTCCACGCGCGACTCGCCGAAACCCGAAACGGTGAGTGATGCCACGCGGCGCTCGCGGTCGCTCTGCATCTCGATCCGAGCCGTGGCTGTGGGTCGCTGATTGGGTGCCACGGACGCAAATATCTCGAAGTAGGCGCCGCCCTGGGTTCCGCTCACGAGTTCCTCGAGCGCCGCGCGCTGGTCCGCGCCTACGCGCTCGTCGATGATGATCTGGCGTGTGCCGTTACCCTCGTCGATCCTCCCCGGCCAGTGGTAGATCGCCGCCCAGCGGGCGCCGTCGAGTGCCGTCCCTCCATAGTGCCCCTCCGTGATCTCGTAACCGATGAACGCTTCGCAGTTTCCGGTGGTGGGCGGAGCGTTGAACTGGCATGGACAGCCCCAGTCGCAGTTGCAGCTGCCGATCTCCTGCCCGCTAACCCGCCATTGAGTCTTCTCCGCGGTGCTCATGGAGCGCTCCTCTCTGTCGCGATCGTCTCAAGCCCCCGCGCTCAT
Source organism: Actinomycetota bacterium (assembly GCA_005884115.1). GTDB lineage: Bacteria > Actinomycetota > Thermoleophilia > Solirubrobacterales > Solirubrobacteraceae > Palsa-744. The sequence continues at coordinate 51,373 of VAXW01000005.1, read as the reverse complement.
CACCGTAGCTCAACGAGTCGCGCCAAGCTCTGCCTGACTCGAGCGCGGGCGCTGGTCCGGCCGTACGGCTCGCGCAGCTCAGCCTGGCGAGCCGGCGTAACAGGTGAACGAGCGCGCGTTTGCGGGGTCGAGCGCGTTTTCGACCAGGTGCCACACGTTGGGGTCGTACGCCTCCCCGATGTGCCCGACGGGATCGTAGGGACAGGTGTCCTGGACGTACTCGTTGGTCACCCCGGGCTCGTACACGAACGCCGTATCGGTGGGAGTCACGAGCTCGTCGTAGCGAGAGGTGATGATCGTGTAGGTAACCCCGGGCTGAGCGATCGAGCCGCTGTCGAGAGTCGCGACGGCCGATCCGCCGATGCCGAGTTCAGAGCATGCGGGGCAGCCGAACGTCGTCAGCACTTCGCCGACGAATTCGCGCTCGGATTCGCCGAACAGGTAAGCGAGGTTGTAGAGGCCGGCGAAGGTAGTTCCGTGCGTGGGCGGCGCGATGGCGATGACCCTTTCGACTTTGCGCCTGATGCGCTGCGTCTTGGTGACGTAGAGAGACTGAAAGCCGCCCTCCGAGTGCCCCACGATGTCGACCTTGCCTGAGCCCGTCTCAGCCAGAACCTGCTGGATGAAGTCCTTGATTTCAACCGCGGATTCCGGGACGGGGCGCACCCCGCCGACGTAGGGGAATCCCGGGTAGGCGCCGTAGGTGGAGCTGAACGTGCAGTAGCCCCTGCTCGCCATTTCGGCCTGCAGGACGTTGAGGTCCTCGTAGTACGTCGCGCCGAGCCCGTGCAAGAACACGATCGGCTGGGGGTGCGCCGGCGTGGGCTTACACGAAGGGTCGTTGTTGCCGCCTTCCGAGGCTTGCGCGGGGGCAGCGAGCGCTCCTGCGAGCGCAATCGCCATCGCTGCAAGGGCCAGAAGCTGCGCCGCTTTCGAGCCGATCCAAGTTTGCGCCATCTCTCTCTCCTGTGTTTCGGGTCTGCCGGCGGCTGGGCCGGGACCACGCTGGTGGGGCCGGGTCGACCATAATAACTGGCTTGTCAAGCGTTCAGCAAGCTAACTGTTATGCTGTCGCCGTGCAGGCCACAGCCACCGTCGCCGCCCCGCCCACGAAGCGGGCGCAGCAGGCGATCGAGACCCGCCGGCGGCTGATCGCCGCGGCCTCGCGCCTGTTCGCCGCGCACGGCTACAACGCCACGAGCGTGGCAGCGATCGGCGAGGCCGCAGACGTGAGCCGGGGGCTCGTCAACTTCCACTTCCGCACGAAGGAGAAGCTGCTCCACGCAGTCATCGAGGAGCTCGTCTCAGAGCTCGAGTCGCACATGTTTCCGACGGACGCCAAAGCTGACTCTCCGATCGAGCTGCTGTGGATCTTGATCGAGGCACATCGGAGGTTCGTCACCGAGCAGCCGCAGCGCGCCCGCTTGCTCTTCCGCTTGCAGGCGGAGGAGCTCAACCCGACGCTCGGCCTGGACGCCTTCGCGAAGCTGCACGAGCGATGGCTCGAACGCACGAAGCCGTGGTGGGACGCGGCTCTCGCAGCCGGCGAGCTGGACCCGACGCTCGAGCACAACGCCGTGGCCACAGTCGTGATCGGCGCGCTACGCGGGATTGCACTGGAGTGGTTGCTCGCGCCGGACGCCGTGCAAGTGGACCGCGCGTACGCGCAGCTGCGGTTGACCCTCGAACGGAGCCTTTTGGTCTGACCCGGTGCCTCCCCGGGGCCGGCGAGGCCGCCGCGACCACGTTGCCGGCGCCGGTCGCTCAGGCGGCTTCGGGCACGCCGTGGCGGGCGACGACGCGCTCGTAGTTGAGGCGCATCAGCTCGATGACCGCGCGGATGTCCTGCTCGTCCGCGATGCGGCGCGCCGCCGGGCCGACCTTGCCAGGAAAGACAGGGTGATCGACAACTCGGCCTTCGTCTTTCAGGCTCGCTGCGACGTCCTTGGGGAAAGCGAAATGCGCTGCATGGTCGCCGTGCAGGTGGCCTATCTCGCGTCCGGAGACGGTGAAGGCGAACTCGCCGCGTCTCCCCGGGCCCGCCTCGACGCCAGGCCAGGAGGTGACGGCCTGTGTGATCTGCTGGCTTGGGCTAAGCGTGTCTGGCATCTTCCTCTAGCTCCTCGGCGTGGTAGTTGACGTTCAGCCATCACACTACAAGTTCAAGTTAACTTGAAGTCAAGTGCCAGCTCTGCTTTGCTGTGAGCGGTGTCGGAGCTGATGACGATTGGAGAGGTCGCCCGGCGCAGCGGCGTGAGCACGTCGGCACTCCGCTTCTATGAGGAGCGCGGGATGATCTTCTCCGAGCGGGCGGGCTCCGGGCATCGCCGCTACAAGCGGCCGGTGCTGCGCCGGATCGCCTTCATCTCGTTTGCCCAGCGCATGGGCCTGTCACTCGAGGAGATCGCCGGCGAGCTGGCGATGCTGCCCGCCAATCGGGTACCGAACCGCCGCGATTGGTACCGCCTGTCGCGCGGCTGGACAGCCCGGATAGAGGCGCGCATAGCCGAGCTCGAACGGCTCAAGCTCGGCCTGACCGAGTGCATTGGCTGCGGGTGCCTATCGCTTGACCGTTGCAAGCTGGCCAATCCCGGCGACGTCGCCGGCCGCCGAGGCCCGGGCGCGCGCTACTGGATCGGAGACCCGCGGCCAGCATCCTGACGCCTCGCCGGCGCCTCACAGCACGCGCGCTCCCGCGCCTGCGCGCACCTCACGCGCGCCGGCGGGCAGCGAGGTGCCGGGCGCGAACAAGCCCAGCACCGAGCCCCCGAAGCCGCCGCCGATCATACGCGCGCCGGTGGCGCCGTGGTGGAGCAACGCCTGCACTGTTCTCTCGACCGCTGCGGTCGAGACCTCGTAGCGAACGCGCAGGCTCTCGTGCGAGGCATTCAGGAGCGCCCCGAGCCCAGCTAGGTCGCCCGCGCGCAGCGCAGCGACCGCGGCGATGACGCGCTCGTTCTCGCCGCTGACGTGCTGCACGCGCGCGCGCAGTGGTTCGGGCAGACGTTCGACCTGCTGCGGCTCGGCCTCGCGCAGCGAACTCACCCCGAGGAGCTCGCACGCCGCTCGACACTCGGCACGGCGCAGGTTGTAGCCGGAGCTCGCATGCGCGTGTCGCTCGCCGGAGTCCACGACCGCGAGCCGCCAGCCGCCGAGCGCCAGCGGCACCTCGTGGATGCGCAGCGTATGAAAATCGATCCACATGGCCTTCTCGGCCGCGCCATAGAGTGAGGCCAGCTGATCCAGCAGCCCCGTTTGCGCCCCGACCCATTCGCTCTCCACACGAGCGCAGAGTCGTGCGATTGCGGTTCGGTCGAGCTCGCCGGGGGGCTCGCCGTGGTGCTCGGATGCGAGCGCGATGAGCGCGAGCGCCAGCGCCACCTCCAGCGCCGCCGAGGAGGAGAGGCCGGCACCGGGAGGGACATCGCCGGCGATCTCCAGCTGCGCGCCGATCAGCGGGAACCCGGCGCGCCCGAGCTCGGCCACGGTGCCCCGCACGTAGCTGCGCCACCCGCCCGCGCGGGGAGGGTTCGCGAGCGCGAACTCATCGCTCTCGCCGAGGTCGCGTGCGTACGCTGCGATGCGATCGGGGGAGCGCGCCCCGCCAGCCTCCGCGCGCACCGTGACGCCCGCAGTGATCGCGAACGGCAGCGCGAGCCCGTCGTTGTAGTCGGTGTGCTCGCCAATCAGGTTGACGCGGCCTGGAGCGAACGCGCCGCTGCGCTCACTTGGCACGGGCAATCGCCTCGCGCAAAGCGCCCGCCGACTCCTCGGGCACCGTGTCTGCGATGAACGTGCCAGCTCCCTGCTCTGATCCCGCGAGGTACTTGAGCTTCTCGGCAGTGCGCAGCGGCGGATAGAAGTCGACGTGAAGATGTCCGCCTGCCGGCTGCGCCCCGGTCGGCGCCTGGTGCACGACCATCACGTACGGGAACGGCCGCGCAAACAGCGCGTCGTACCCGCGCACGAGCGCCTGCAGCGCGCCGGCCAGCAGGCGCAGCTCATCGGGCTCGCAGTCGAGCAGGCTGGCGCGGTGCGCGCGCAGCGTGACCCGTGCTTCGAACGCCCATCGGGCGGCATAGGGGATGTGCGCGACCACGCTCTCGTTCTCGCAGAGCACGCGGCGGCCGTCCTCGAGCTCCGATCGCAACAGCGCACAGGTAGCGCATTCGCCTAGGCGCTGATCGGCGGCGCGCTCGCGCTCGGCGATCGGTGGCACGAACGGATAGCCGTAGATCTGGCCGTGGGGATGGTGCAGGGTGACGCCAACCTCGACGCCGCGGTTCTCGAAGATCATCACGTACTCGACGTCCTCGCGCGCGCCGAGCTCCTGGTAGCGATGGCGCCACACCCACATCAACGCCTCGGCTCGCTCCGGCGCGAGCGTCGCGAAGGAGCCGTCGTGGGAATCGGTGTAGACGACGACCTCGGCCGCCCCCGACGGCGCCTCGAACGCCGGGAAGCGATTGTCAAAGACAGCGATCTCGAAGGCGGGCACGGGGATCTCGGTCTCCGGGCCGCCGGGCCGCGTGGGGTCCAGCGGGCAGCGTTCGCGCGAGGGCAGAAAGGTACGGTCCTGCCGGTGGATCGCGTAGACGACCTGCTCGCCGCCGAGCTCGTCGAAGCGCAGCTCGCTCATCGGGCGTCTTGTCGCTCCCGGATGTAGAGCAGCAGCGACCGCCCATCTTCTTTGACGAGCCGCTCGATCAACACGATCCCGTAGCGCTCAGCGGGCTCGCGCGGCGGCTGTCCCTGCGCAGCTGTGCCGGCTTGCGAGCGCTTCGGTTCGGCTGGCGGCGGCTGCTCGCTCATGCCACGAGGGTATTCGCTTCAGTACTGCACGAGGCTTAGCGCGCGCGTCTGCGGGAAAGATGGAAGCGAGCGCCCGGGTGGCATAGAGTGCGGCGCGGGTTCTGCAAACCAGCTCGGGAAGGAGAGCGAAATGTCAGACACCGACGAGGCGTATGAAGCCGTTGAGCGTCTCGACTACCTCGACCGACAGGAGAGCGATCGCCCTGGCTTCGACCGGCGCGCCTTCCTGCGTCGCACCGCGCTGACCGGAGTCGCGGCCGGCTCGGTGAGCACGATCCTCGCCGCGTGCGGCTCCAGCGCGTCGAGCGGCGGCGGCTCCACGAGCGTGTTCGGCTCGCATCCGAGCTACAAATTCGTGTTCGTAAACCACGTCACCACGAACCCCTTCTTCACGCCCACTCAGTACGGAATCGCGGATGCCTGCAAGCTGCTCGGCTGCTCGTACCAGTGGACGGGCTCGGAAAACAGCGACGTCAACCAGATGGTCAACGCGCTGAACAGCGCTGTTACGGCAAAAGCGGACGGCATCGCGGTCTCGCTCATAGACCTGCACGCGTTCAACGCTCCGGTCGAGAAGGCGCTCGCCGCGGGGATGCCGGTCGTCGCGTACAACGCCGACGCTCCCACGAACAAGCGTCTCTCCTACATCGGTCAGGACCTGAAACTGGCCGGGGAAAAGATGGGCGAACGAATCGTTTCTGCTGTGGGATCCGGCGAAGTGGGGCTGTTCATCGCCACGCCGGGGTCGGCAAACCTGCAGCCGCGCATCGAAGGCGTCGAAAAGGCGGTCAGGTCCTCCGGCAAGCCGATCACGACCCACTCTGTGGCGACCGGCGCGGCGGTCGCGGGCGAGCAGTCGACCATCGAAGCCTTCTACCAGAGCCACAAAAGCGCGAAAGGCTTGTACTCGGTGGACGGCGGGAGCACGGAAAGCCTCGCCAAAGTGATGCAGAAGCTCGGGCTGCGGGGGAAGGTTCACGCGGGTGGGTTTGACCTGACCGAACAGACGATCAAGCTGCTCGGGGAAGGCTTCATCGACTTCACGATCGACCAGCAGCCCTACCTGCAGGGCTTCCTGCCGACACTGCAGCTGTTCCTCTACAAGGTGTCCAACAGCCAGACCGGCCCGTTCGAAGCCAACACGGGCCTGAAGTTCGTAACGAAGGAAACGGTCGAACCGTACGTGGCGAAGTCCCGCTACGAGGGCACGACCACGGCGGCCGCCGTCGTCAAGTAAGAGCGCGCGGGAACGATCGTGGCGAGCGTGGCTCAGGATCCCGCCGCACGCGATCCAGGCGGGTCGAGGGGCTCGGCGCAGGGGCGCCGGGCCCTGCCTGGATGGCGCGAGCTCGGCGCCCGCCTCCTCGCCCTGCGCGAGGGCAGCATCATCGTGATCGCCCTGGTCACAGCGATCTACTTCTCGGTCAACACGAGCACCTTCCTGACCGGCGACAACTTCAAGACGCTGCTGCCGTACTTCGCGCCGTTCGCGATCCTCGCGGCCGGAGAGGTGTTCGTGATGATCCTCGGGGAGATCGACCTGTCGATCGCCGGGCTGTACCTGTTCGCGCCGATTCTGTTCTACAAGATGAACACCTCCGTCGGGATGTCGCTGGTCCCCGCGGTGATCGTGGCGCTGCTGGTGTGCATGGTGGTGGGAGCCATCAACGGCGTGTTCGTCTCGGTCGTTGGCGTCAACTCGTTCGTCGCGACGCTGGGGATGCTGTTCACCTTGGAGGGTCTCTCGCTGATCATCTCCAAAGGCACGCCGGTGGCCACGCCCGGTGGGCAGCCGCCGCTGGGCACGTTCGGAAAGGTCTTCGGCGGAGGCACCTACTCGGAGTTGATCTGGGCGGTCGCGATAGTGGTGATCCTCCAGGTTGTCCTGACGTTCAGCCGCTGGGGGCTGTACACGGTCGCGATCGGCTCGAACAAGCTGGGCGCGGCCGAGGCAGGCGTGCGGGTGAACGTGGTGATGATCCGCAACTACATGCTTTGCAGCCTGACGGCGGGCCTGGTGGGGGTCTTCGAGGCGGTGCGCTCGGCGACGGTGCAGCCGAACCCGGCAGGTCCCAATGAAATCCTGTTTCTCGCGGTCGCCGCAGCCGTGATCGGCGGCACGTTGCTCACGGGGGGCTCCGGAACCGTGGTGGGAGCCCTGATCGGCGCCCTTTTCCTGGGTGTCCTCAAGGACGGGCTGATCCTCCAGGGCGTGCAGGCCAACTACCTGCTCTTCTACACGGGCCTGGCGGTGATCGTGGCGATGACGGCGAACGTGTTCGTGGGACGCGCGCGCAGGGGGACGATCACACGTGGCTGAGACCGCCGACGCACCCAGCGCCGTCCCGCCGGCTTCGGCCCCGGACGATGTGCTGCGGGTAGAACACATGGCCAAGCGTTTCGGACCCGTTACGGCGCTGCGCGACGTCAACCTGCACCTGCGCAAGGGCGAGGTGCTCGGCCTGCTCGGCGACAACGGCGCCGGCAAGTCGACGCTGATCAAGATCATCTCCGGGTTCCAAAGACAGGACTCGGGTCAGATGTTCCTGCGCGGCAAGCCGTACGAACCGAAAAGCGTCGACGATGCGCGCGCGAAAGGCGTCGACACGGTCTACCAGGACCTGGCGCTGATCGACGAACTGTCGGTTTTCCACAACTTGTTCCTGCGACGAGAGCGCGTTCTGCGTCCATTGCCCCTGCTCAACAACCGCGAGATGAAGCGCGAGGCGCGTCGTGCCCTCGACGAGATCGGAATCCACATCCCGCGCATCGACGTGGCCGTGGCACGGCTGTCGGGCGGTCAGCGCCAGGCGATCGCGGTCGCGCGCACCGTCAACTCCGCCGCAGACATCCTGCTGCTCGACGAGCCGCTCGCCGCGATGGGTGCGAAAGAGGGAGCGCAGATCCTGGACCTCGTCGCACGCCTCAAGGCGGAGGGGCGCGTGTCGATCATCATGATCCTCCACAACTACGTGCAGGTCTTCCAGGCCTGCGACCGGGTGAGCATGATCCAGGACGGCGCGATCGCGCTCGACAAGCCCACCTCTGAGACCTCGGTCGAGGAGCTCACGGAGATCGTCGTGAACGAGTACCGGCGTGCGCGCCAGGCCGCCGCGCAGCCGCCCGCGTAGCGCCTCGGCGCGGTGCGGTGCGGGTATCGGATTTGAAGGCGGCCTGGCGGCCGCGAGGGGTCGCGCGCCGCAGATCCGAGGGCCGGCCGACGGACGGCGCGGGCGATCAGAGCTTGGCGATCGAGACGGTCGTCGTGTACACGGCGGTCCCCGTCGCGATCGCTTCTACGGTGTCCTCCTGGTAGGGGTTCGGCGGTCCCAGCGGCACCTCGATTTCAAGGCGCCGGTCCGCGCGCGCGGTCACGGTCGTGCTCGTGTCGATGCCTTGGCCGTGCAGCGTCACGGCGTACTGAGTCCCGGCCGTGTACACCGGCGGCGTCAGCACCGTGCCCGAGCCGCTGCCGGCGAGCGCGAAGCCGCGCTTGCTCGCGTTCTCGAGCGTCGAGAACTCCTCCGCCGTGCGGTGCATGGCGACGCTCCAGCCGAACACCGAGTACTGCTGGTCGGCGATCGTGTAGGTGACGCTCTTCGGCGTCGCGGGGGGGTGCGCGAAGTCTTCGGCGATCGGACCGATGCTTTCCTGCAGGTCGCGCGTCCAGTACGGCCACGAGTGCGTGCCGGGGCCGTAGTCGTTGTAGAAGGCGGGGATCTGAAGCGACTGCAGGCGGCTGCGGAAGTCGATGTTGTCTTCGTTCACGAGCGCCTCGATCGCGATAGCTCCCGCTTCCGCCGGGGTCGGGTCGAGCGGACCGGGTTCGCCGTCGCCCCAGTACATGAGGATGTTCATCCCGCGCAGGTTGTTCGCGAGCGTCGCTGGGTCGTGCGTGGCCCAGTTGATCTCGTTGGTCGCGCGGTCGCCGAACATCGAGTTCGGCGGCACGCCGTCGAGGAGGGCCTCCGTCAGGTTGATGATCACGGTGCTGCCCACCTCGTCTTCGAGGTCGTAGGCGATGTCGGGCGCGCCGGAGTAGCCGAGCACCGTGCTGAACAGGTCGGGATGGCGCGCCGCATAGCTCGTCGAGCAGAAGCCTCCCTGCGAGAGCCCCGCGATCGCGCGCCCCTTGCGCGCTGCGACCGTGTGCAGGTTGGCGTCGACCCACGGAATCAGCTGTTGGATATGGAAGGTCTCCCAGCTGTATTCGCCGTCGGGCCAGTTCGTGCACCAGCCGCCGCCGTCGTCGTTGAGCGCGATATCGGGCATCACGACGATCATCGGCACGCCTTCCGTGGTCTGCTCGGCGCTGCCTTTTTCGGTCCAGTCGGAGGCCCCCCCGCTGGTGCCGTGCAGCAGGTAGAAGACCGGAAAGCGCTGCGTTGGTTTTGCGTAGTAGTTCGAGGGCAGCAGGATGCGCACGTGCGCCGGTCCGGGTAGAGCCGCCGTCGTGACGGTGACTTCGAGCAGGCGAGGATCGAGCTGCGTGACGGCGCTCACATGCAGCCCATGGCCGTCCTTGAACGCTGGAGTGGCGCCCGCGGAGCTCGCCGTCAGCAGCCACGCGCACGAAGCGAGCACGAACGCGGCCCAGATGCCTCTCGCCCGCCTGCGCGCGCGCCTGGAGCGACCGCACACCAGCGCCCAGCGACCGCAAGCCGCCGTCCCCTGCCTCCTCAACCTAGCCTCGGTGCGCACTCGCCCTCCCCTCTCGCGGCCGTCGATGGCCGCGACCATAACACATTGCGAACAGATATGTACGTCACGAACACCTATGTACATAAACTGCTACGGTCGTCCCGTGAGCGCCTCACTCAACGCCGCCGCGCATCCCGAGCTCGCCGTCCTGCCGCGCGGGCGCCACTCGCTCTCACGCGAGCAGGTGCGCGCCTCGCAGCGCGCGCGGATGCTGCACGCGATGGTCGAGGCGGTCGCGCAGAAGGGCTACGCGAGCACCTCCGTGGCGGACGTGATCGGCGGAGCGCGGGCGTCGCGTGAGACTTTCTACGAGCACTTCGAAAACAAGCAGGATTGCTTCCTCGCCGCCTACGACGAGGCCGTGCGTAGGCTCACGGATGCGATGCGGGGCGCGGCCGCCGGCGGGGCGCCGGCGGCGGGGCGCTTCGAGCGCGTGCTCGAGCGCTATCTCGACGCGATCGCCGCCGAGCCGGCGCTCGCGCGCACGTTCTTGATCGAGGTCTACGCGGCCGGGCCCGACGCGTGGAGGCGCCGCGCCCGGGTGCTGGATCGCTTCGGCGAGGTTGCTTACGAGCTGCTCGCAGGCGAGGACGCGATCGCGCGACTGCCGGACCGCGCTTTGGCGTGCGCGCGCTCGCGGGCGCCATCAGCGCGATGGTGACGGGGCTGATCGCCGCAGGCGAACACGCCGCGGTGCCCGCGCTGAAGGTCCCGATCATGGAGCTGCTCGAAGGCGTCTCGGCGCGCTGACGCCTCCAGCATGCTCGGCGCACGCGCAGAGGACTCCTCGCGCCGCGCCGTTAGTCCTCGGGGAGGCCGGCGTCTGTCGGCGCGAGCGCCGCGAAGCCGAGCACGATGAATGCGCAGAGCGAGACCACGCCGATGATGTGCGCCCAGGGCGCCTCGGCGATCGTGAGGAAGCCGACGCCCATGACCAGGGCGACAGCGGCGCCTCGCCCGAGCAGCCCCGCGGCTGAGGCGGCAAGCAGCGCGCGCCCCGTCGGACCGCTCGGGGCCTGCGCACGGTCGCGGTCGAGGCGCCCGCTCAGGAGCAGCCCGAACAGCAGGCCAAGCGATGGAAACAGCAGCGCGCCACCGGCGATCACCACGACGACGATGGCGATCAGCGTGTCGTGCGGCGCAGCCGCTTGGGCCACGGTCAATCCCGGGAGCAGCAGCGGATGCTGCGCCAGTCCCCAGCCGGCGATGATCGCCGCGACGGCGAGCGCGGCCGTGTAGCGAGCGGCCTCGAAGCGCCGCCTCCAGACGAGCATGAGCGTCAGGCAGCCGGCGACGATCGAGCTGATCAGCGCACCCAGGGCGCTGCCCCTGATGAGCGCGCGATAGAGCGGGTGGGCGTCGGCGTGCAGCACGGCGAGCCCGCCCAGCGCGACCGCGCCGGCGGCGATGCCGGCGGCAAGGGCGCGCGCGCGGAAGGCTTGCGCGAGCTCGCGCTCGCCGATGCGCTCGGCGTCGGCCGCCAGGTAGACAGCGGCCAGGTAGGCCGAGGTGGCGATGGCCAGGCCGCCGATCAGCCCCGAGGTGGGATTCAGCCAGCTCGAGAACAGCTGCCCGGTGGCGTTGCCGACGGGGACGCGGCGCGAGGCGATCCCGCCGACCGCCGCACCGAGGGCGAACGGGGTCACGATCGACGAGATCGCCGACACTCCGTCGATCGCGCGCAGCTCCCGTGGGGTCTGGGCTCCGGTGCGCAGCGCGTATGCGGCGCCCCGAACGATGATCCCGATTGCGGCCAAGAGCAGCGGCACCGACAGTGTCGAGGCGATCGAGCCGAACGCGGCGGGGTAGGCGGTCCACATCACCGTCAGGACGAAGATGAGCCAGACATGGTTGGCCTCCCACACCGGACCCATCGAGTGGTGGGCGTGGTCGCGGATCCGCTCGCCAACGCCGCCGCGGCCAGCGAGCAGCCGCCACGCGCCGGCGCCGAAGTCGGCGCCGGCGAGGACCGTGTAGAGCACCAGGCCGACCAGCGCGAACGCGAGCGGTACGTCGTAGAGGTGCATCATCAGTCCCCGCCGGCCGCGTGCAGCGGCACCCGTGCCAGCCGGCGTAGGACCCAGGCAACCGCCGCCGCGACACCGATGTAGACGAGCGCAAGCGTGGCGTAGCCAACGGGGATGCCGCCGGCGCCCGTGACGGCCTGCGAGGTCAGCATCACCCGGTATACGACCCAGGGCTGGCGACCGACCTCGGTAACGACCCAGCCCGCGATCAACGCGACGACCGAAAGCGGGCCCGCCGCCACGAGCGCGCGGTAGAACCAGACCGATTCCGGCAGCCGCTTGCGGCGCACGCGCACCACCAGGTAAAGAACCCCGAACAGCGCCAGCAGCGTGCCGATTGCGACCATCAGCTGGAACGCGATCCGCACGACGTTCACCGGCGGGCGCTGCGACGCCGAGACCGTGTCGAGGCCCTGGACCGTCGCGTTCGGGTCGTGGAACGCGAGCAGCGAGAGCAGCTTCGGGATTGCGATTCCGTAGCGGACTCGGCCATCGGTGTACCAGCCAAGCACATGCTCGGAGGCGCCGCGCGTCGTCCTCGCCAGGCCCTCGATCGCCGCGAGCTTGACGGGCTGGCTATGCGCGACGTCGCGGGCAGCCCAGTCGCCGACCAGGACCTGCGCCGGCGCGGCGAGCGCCGCCACGGTCAACGGGATGGCGAGCGCGGCGCGCTCGTACCGGCCCCAGCGGCCGCGCAGGCGCCCCGCGGCGTACACCCCGGCCACGAGGAAGCCGGTCACGATGTAGCCGGCGAGATACATGTGCACGAGCTCGTGCCACAGGTAGGCATTCCCGAACAGTGCCGCCAGAGGGTGAACGTCGGCGACGTGACCGCCGACCAGGCGAAAGCCCGACGGATGGTTCATCCAGGCGTTGACGGAGATCACCATCAGCGAGCCGCTGAGGCCGGCGAGCACGACGGGAATCCCGCTTGCGAAGTGCAGTCGCCCGGGCAGCCGATCCCAGCCGTAGACGTATATGCCGATGAAGATCGCCTCCATGAAGAACGAGAAGCCCTCGATCGCGAAGCCGAGCCCGAAGACCCCGCCGAACGTGCCGGTGAAGTTCGGCCACAGCAGGCCCATCTCGAAGCTGAGAATCGTGCCCGTGATCACGCCGACCGCGAAGAGCGCCAGCATCACCTTCGACCAGCGCCTGGCGAGCGTGCGGTAGACCTCATCGCCGGTGCGCTGATACAGCCACTCGACGAACAGGACCATCGCCGGGAACGCGATCCCGAAACAGACCAAAGGTATGTGGACCGCGAACGACAGCGCCTGCATCTGGCGCGCCTCGAGCAAATAGCGTTGGTGCGCCGGCGCCAGCGCAGCGGCCGTGGTCGACATCAACTCGGTCACGACCGTGGAGACGGTAGCTCAGTTCACGCTGACTCCTGACGACGCGCCGCATGGTGGCGGCTCTCGGTGGCATCGCCGCGCCGCGGTGCGACGCGGGACAGGCCTAGGCGCGCCGGATGCGAGCCTCCTCCTCGACAGTCCGCTCCGCGGTCGGGTGTGCCTCCAAGCGGTCGTCCGGTATCGCCTTGCCACTCTCGATCGAGATCCCGTAGGTCCCGGCCGCGAGCCTCTCTTCGGCGCGGCCGACGGAGGCGAGCTGGTCGCGGAGCTCGGCGAGACGGCCCTCGGCGAGCTCGTCTTCGTAGAGCTCCTCAGCGTCGCGGTCACCCGGTTCCCTTCGCGCGGCCTCCCGCAGTCCATCGCGCTCGAGCGCCGCCATCTCGCGTTCGATGCGTGCCCGCTCACGGTCGAGAAGTTCGCGTGCGCGTGCGTTCTCCACTGGCCAAGCCTACCCGGACACCGGCACCCGACTTTGCGCGCCGAAACGAACCGGTATGCACCGAGATCAGCCCTGCACCGGGCGAGGACGGGCGCGCGCGCCCGCCTCGCCCGGTGCAAGCCGCGCATCCTGGTCGGCCGCGCGCTTGGCTAGGCCGCCCTCGCCGACGAAGCCTGGGCGGCGAGATCCCTGTTCTCGGGGACGAACTTGCTGGCGATGAACGTCGCACCCTGCGGATCAGCGATGACCGTCATCCGCACCCACGGCGCATCGAACGGCGCGACCGTCACGTTGCCGCCCAGCTCGACGGCCCTTTCGGCCGTCGCGTCGGCGTCGTCGACGGCGAAGGTCACGCTCCAGTGCGGGGGGAGGTCAGGCTGGTCATCGGCGATCGGCTGGATCGCCGCGACGACGTCCTCGAAGCCCCCCGGAGCGCCGCTCTCTGCCATCCGCGCGCGGAGGCCCGGGTCGCTCGTCTCCAAGAAGTCGCCGTAGCCCGGCAGACGCCACATCTCCGCGCCCCCGTCGAGACCAAGCGTCTCCCATCCGAACAGCGAGCCATAGAAAGGCTTTGCGCTCTCGGGGTCGCGCGTGTTGAGGCCATTGAAGTTCAACGAGCCGGGCTCGTTGACGATGCGCGCACCCCTGTGCGCTTTCGCTTGCCAGACGCAGAACGCCGCGCCCTCGGGATCCATGAACGCGGCCATCCGGCCCGCGTCCATGACGTCGAAGGGGTCGGTGAGGACGCGCCCGCCCGCCTGGCGCACCTTCGCGGCGGCCTCGTCGGCGCTCTGCACCCACACGTATGTGTTCCATACGGCCATCGGAGGCGCGCCCTCGGGCTGCGATCCGACGGCTGCCACGTCGCCGCCGTGCAGCCGCGCGATGAAGTACTTGCCGGGTGCCCCGGGGGGCATCACGTCCTCGAAGTCCCAGCCGAAGAGGCCGCTGTAGAAAGCCACGGCCGCCTCGGGGTCGGGCTGGCTGGTGTCGATCCAGCACGGCACTCCGGGCATGTATCCGTCTCGCTCAGGCATTGGTGCTCCCTTCTTGCTCGTTGAGGTGGACGAAGCACGCTACGAACGTTTTAGGTCAGAATCTGTCCTCAATTGCAAACACCATGTAAATGCGATGAGCGAGACCTCCAGCCGGCTGCTTGAGCTCCTCTCCCTACTGCAGGGACGGCGTGACTGGCCGGGCGACGAGCTGGCGGAGAGGCTAGAGGTCTCCGGCCGGACGATCCGGCGCGACATCGAGCGGCTGCGCCGGCTGGGTTATCCGGTGGAGTCGCTCCCGGGCCCCGCCGGCGGATACCGGCTGCGCGCGGGAAGCGCGATGCCGCCGCTGCTCCTGGACGACGAGGAGGCGATCGCGATTGCGGTCGGCCTTCGCACCGCCGCCCGCGCGTCGGTGACGGGCATCGAGGAGACGGCCGTGCGAGCGCTGGTCAAGCTCGAGCAGGTGCTGCCCGCGCACCTACGCCGGCGCGTGCGAGCGCTGGGTTCGGCGACCGTCACATCTCCTGCCGCCGGCCCCACGGTCGCCCCCAACATCTCACCGTGATCGCGTCGGCCTGCCGCGACTCTGAGCGCGTCCGCTTCGGCTACCGCAGCCGCGATGGAACTCGCAGCCGTCGCGACGTCGAGCCGCACTCCCTCCTCAACCACGGTCGCCGCTGGTACCTCGTCGCGTGGGACCGAGACCGGGAGGACTGGCGAACCTTTCGCGTCGACCGCCTGGCCAGACCGGCGTCGACCGGGGTGCGGTTCTCGCCGCGCACGCTTCCCGCCAAAGATGCAGCCGCATATGTAGAGCAGAGCATCACAGCTGCCCCCAACCGCTTCGAGGCGGTGGTCACTCTCCGCGCCCCGGCGGAGGCGATGCGCGTTCGCGCTCACTGGGGCACGATCAAGCCGATAGACGCTCACACGTGCGAGTACCGGACGGGCGATGACAATCTCACGTGGCTGGCGCTGCGCATCGCGATGCTCGGGACCGACTTCGAGGTGCACGAGCCACCCGAGCTGATCGAGCATTTACGGGCACTGGCGCAGCGGCTTAGACGTGCCGCTGCATGACCCCGATCACGTCAGCTCCCATCCGAAGTAGACCTCGGTGCTGACGAACATGTCCTCATCGTCGAACGTCAGGACCTCCGTGTTGCGTGCGCCGCTCCCGTCGGGTCGGCGGATCTCGTAGGTGACGATCACCTCGTCGCCCGTCTCCAGGAGCCGCACGAACTCGAACTCCTGACCTCGTCCGGCAGCCGGCCAGCAGCGCTCAAACCAGCCGTCGCGGTCGAGCTGGGGGTCGGCCGGACTGGAGAAGCTGAAGCCCTCACCTAGACGCTCCTCGAAGAAGCTCCGGCCACCGGCGGCGAACGCCAGATAGCTCTCGCGCGCGATCCGACGTCGTTCGCTGGCGGCCATGACACCTCCTTCCCGGTCGTGAGGTCTCGATCTTGGGACCCAGGTCCCGTAAGCCCGTGCCAACGACGTCTCGGGCGAACCGATCTCTGCTAGCTCTGCTTGGCCTCGAGCAGTTCGCGCCAGTCCTCGGCGGCGATACGGGCCGGTTCCGTCGAGTCGATGAAGTCCGTCAGCACGTCGATGAAGCGCTCCGGCTCATCCAGTTGCGGGAAGTGACCGGACCTGCCAAAGACCTCGAGCCTGCTGCCCGGCAACCGCTCGTGGGTCCTCACGCCATGCGAGAGCGGGATGATCGTGTCCCGCTCGCCCCACAGGACCATGAACGGGATCCGGCGGGCCAGATAGAGCCGGTCTGACGCGTCCACGCGCTGGCCTCCCGGCTCCACGACCGCCCGGAGCGTGTGCAGGAAGGCGGCTCGGGCGCCCGGGTCGCGCAGGGTCGCGTGCCCGCGAGCCATCTCTTCGACGTCGGTTCCGGGCCGCAGTCCCACACGGCCGAGCAGGCGGACGCTGAATCGGCCCGCCTCGAGCAGTCGTGTTGCCGCGAGAAACGGGAGCACATATTCCGAACCAGGCAGGGTCGCCGCGCGGAGCAGCAGGCTGACCTCGCGGCCGAGACCGCCGCTGTCAACGAGCACGAGTCGCTCGCACAGCTCGGGGAACTGGTAGGAGAGCTGCATCGCGATGCCCCCGCCGAGGGAGTGCCCCACGAAGGTTGCGCGGTCGTGCCCGAGCGCGGCGAGCAGGTCGCGCAAGGAGCTCGCATGTGCCCCAAGGGAGTAGTCGCCACGGGGCTTCGCGGACGCGCCGTGACCAGCCAAGTCCGGGGCGAGGACCGTGAAGCGCCGTGCGAGGTACGGCATGACCCGCGCCCAAGTCGTCGAGTCTGCCGTGATTCCATGAACGAGCACGATGACCGGCCCGCTCCCGGCCTGCCGGTAGGCCATCCGATGGCCGTGCAGGACGCGCTCGTGGGGCTCGAATTGCTCGATCGGGCTCAAGGATCGTCTCGCTCGTGCAGCGATGTCCTCACGCTAGCGCCTCCGTCGGATCGCCAGCGGCCTCGTGGACGGCGACCGGAGGGGAACGTTCATCTCGACAGGGCAATCGCCACGGCCAGATACCCGCCGTAGAGAGCGATGAGCGCGGCACCCTCGGCGCGGCCGAGCTGCCGCCGGACGAGCAGCAGGCTCGCAAAGACCGCTGGACTCGCGGCAGCAACGGGCAGGTAGAAGCGCGTGGTGTCGTGGTCGAGCACGAGCGGCTTGACCAGCGCGATGACCCCAGCATTCAGAGCCGCGAAGTGGATGATCGTGCCGGCGATGTTGCCGAGCGCCAGCTCGGGGCGTCCACGATGCGCGGGCACTGCGACGCGGGCGAGCTCCTCGGCCTCCACCGAGGCGGCCAGAGCTGTGTTTCCGAGCAGGGTCTGCGAGATGCCGAGGTGCCGAACGACCGTGCGCAGGCCCTCTCCGAGCAGCCAGCCGCCGCCCGTCAACACAGCAAGCCCGCCCACGAGGCGCGCGTATGCGTGACGCGTCCGCCCTCCATCGTCCTCCCCGGCGAGCAGCTTGCGGCCAGCGCGTGCCGCGCCCAGCATTGACAGGACGAACCACAGCACGAGCAGGCCGCCCTCAAGGCGTGAGATCCGACCGTCGAGGCCGAACGCCAGCAGCGGGACCGGCGCGAGCGCGGTCCAGGCGGCAAAGCGGGACGGCAGCTCGAGCCGCATGGGCGAGATCAGCCCACCCATACCAGCCACGCCCAGCGCGAGGAACGTCACGCCGCCGAGGAACGTGCCGGCGGCCGCGCCCGGCAGGCCCTTGGC
Source organism: Actinomycetota bacterium (assembly GCA_005884115.1). GTDB lineage: Bacteria > Actinomycetota > Thermoleophilia > Solirubrobacterales > Solirubrobacteraceae > Palsa-744. The sequence continues at coordinate 33,779 of VAXW01000005.1, read as the reverse complement.
GTTGGTCGCGACGCCTGCTGCGAGATTCTCTGTCTCAAAGCCCGACAGCGCGACCGTGAGCACGAAGGGTGCCACGCCCAGCCTGCGCCCGACGGCGAGCAGACCGTCGACCAGCACGTCCGCGGCGAGGACCACGAGCGCGATCCCTCCGACCAGCGCCAACAGTCCGACAGCCGTCGACATGAGCTCGCGGCGACCGCGCTGCGCTCAGCGGATGCCGCTGTCGTAGTGGATGGTCACGCTGGTGAAGCGGTGGGCGTAGACCGTGACCGCCCGTGCCCGGCTTCGCGGGAGCGGGGGTCCCGCCTGTGGGCTGAGCAGATAACGCCCAGGTCGCAGGCGCACGCTTACCCGACCGTCGGAGGACGAGCGCACGGTCCTGAGCGTCCGCATGTCGGGCTCATGCACGATCCGGATGCTCGCCCGGTAGGGCCGCGTGCAGCTCTGACCGATGCGCTGCACAGGGCACGTGGGCCCGTAGAGCACGCGGACGTGCAACCCCGACTCGAGGCCGGCGTCCGAGCCCGCCAGCTCGCTCGCAGGGTAGGACGATGCGCCTGTCGCAACCGCTGCTCTCGCGTTTGCCGATGACCTCGAGGAAGCGCCGCAGCCCGCAAGGAGCCAGCAGGGTGCCAGCAGCAGCGCCAGCGACGAGCGAGGGATCATGGGCCGGCGTTTGCCTCGTGCGCCGGCACCGGGCACGAGGCGCAGTCGCAGCTCTCGCCGCGCCATGCGCGGCGGCCTTCGTGCGCGGCGAGCGCAGCAATCGCGAGGGCGACCGCCGGGTCAAGCCACCAAAAGCCAAGGAGGGTGTTGGCGAGCAGCCCGACGAGCACGCCTCCTGCCAGGTATGAGCACATCAGGTTCTGTCGTCCCTCCCCGGCGGTCGCGGCTGAGCCGAGCCGCTCGCCGAGGCGGAGCTTGGCGCGTCCGAGCCACGGGCAGACGGCGAGCGTGGCGAGCGACAGGCCGATCCCGAGCCAGGTCGTCTCCGCGTGGTGCTCGACAGCCAGCGCGCGCGCCGCAACTACGGCGATGTATGGAGCGAGCAGAAAGAAGCTCACGGCGACGAACTTCTGTGCGCGGGCCTCTGATGTGGTCGAGTGCGTCCGCGACCCGGAGAAACGCCACAGGACGATCACGCTCGCAAGACCCTCGATAGCGCCGTCGAGTCCATTGCCGACCAGCGCGATCGACCCTGCGAGGAAGCCGGCAGTCGCGGTCGCCGTGCCCTCGAAGCACAGCCAAGCGAGCGAGACGCTCGCCAGCAGCCGGGCGCGTCGCGCGAGCCGCTGCCATTCATCGCTCGCACCGAGCGCGAGTGGAGGCTCGACGGCGGTCATCGACCCGACGGTGCTCATGCCTTGAGCGTACTTGCGGCCTGCACAGATCTGGCGGTGGGTGCTTCCGCGTCCTCGCGCAAACACTGAGACCGGCATCTACCAAACCGGTGCCGGCCCCAGAAAGACGCCGATTCTGACCGCGCGCGGCCGAGGGGATAGACCGCGGCTGGCCGGCGCGGAGAGTTTCCCTACCGCTGAACCGTGACGCGGAGAAAGGTCGCCGGGATGGACGTGGCGCTCTCGCTCGTGTTCTGCTCGTTGAACAGGGCCTCCAGCTCGGCTTGGAGGTCGGCCTCGCGGCCGTCGGCCGCCGCGGCCTCAAACGCGTTCATGGTCGGTCCGTAGTAGGTCCTGAACTGGGCAAGCAGCTCCGACGGCGAACCCGGCGAGCTGAACGTGTAGGTGTCCCTGTGGAAGGAGACCTTCTCCGGAGGGATTCCGGCTGCCGTGTAACGCTCGATCACATTGTCCTCCACGCCCCATGTCATCGGGCTGATGAATCCCTCTGGAGGAGGTGGCGAGAAGGAGGAGCTGATCCTCAGGATCTGCGCGACGAGGGTCGGATCGCCCGGGATCCAATTGCCCATGACGATCCGGCCGCCGGGTCGAGTGACCCGTACGAGCTCCTTGGCCACATCCAACGGTCGCGGCGCGAACATCGCGCCGAAGATGCTGACCACGAGGTCGAAGCGCTCGTCCTCGAGCTCGCGCAGATCGGATGCATCGCCCTCCTGGAAAGTGCAGTTGTCAAGGCCGAGGTTCTGCGCCCGCGCGTTGCCGGCCGCAACGAGGTTGCTCGCGATGTCGACTCCCAGCACCTCCGCCCCCAGCTGAGCTGCCGGAACCGCGGTGGTCCCGTCGCCACAGCCGACGTCGAGGAGCCGGAGCCCGGGGGTGACTCCCAGCTCCCTGACAAGAGCTTCCCCGCTCGCTCGCATGCTCTCCGCGATGCGCGTGAAGTCGCCCTTCTCCCACAGTGCCTTGTTCGCATTCATCGATTTCTTCCTTTCATCAGTCGCGCCGAGCGCATCTGTCTGGTCTTGTCACGTCGCGCTGCGCCTGCGGCGTTCAACATGCCGCTCCCACAACGCGGACAGCTCCGAGGGGATACAGAAGTTCGTCATGGTGACCGTGGCGCATGCCGCGCCGAGCAGGCCGCCGAGAACGAGCGCCACCGTACCCGCACCCGCCGTTAGCAGCAGACCGACCGCGAGCAGCCATGCGGTCGCGATCTTGAACGCGTTACGACGTCGCGCTGGATTGGGCGGCAGCGCGGGGGCTCCGTCAGTGAGGTGGCGAACGCCGTAGTTCCATACGAGATCAAAGGGATGGCGGCGAGCGAAGCCGGCGATGAGCCCCGCGCCCGATAGCGCGAAGATCATGGTGGACGACTCCATCACCAGCGCGGCGATGACCAGCAGCAGGCACATCCCGGTCGAGAAACGCAGGGGCAGCGAGAGCCGGCGCCGCTCGTCGTCACTGAGGCAGTACCCCTGTGTCGTGAGGTTGCGGCTCATCCACGCACGGGGGTTCGGTCGTCCGGATGGTTTGCGCGCTGTGGTGTCGAATGCGAGCATGGCTCCCCCTGGTCGCCTAGGCCGTGATGTGCTCGGTCGCCGGCTCATCCGCCAGCCGCCATTCCGGCCAGCCTTCGTCAAGTCTCCGCGCTGCCCGTCCGGCGCTCGTCAGCCGGCGCACCGCCTCGTGGGCGAAGGCGCAGAACGGTCCGCGGCAGTACGCGACGATCTCGCGCTCGGCTGGCAGCTCCGCGAGACGTTCGTCTAGCTCGTGGAGCGGGATCGAGCGAGCGCCCTCGATGTGCCCGGCGGCGTACTCCTCGTGCGGACGAACGTCGATCAGGACGGCCTCACCGCGCGCGAGCCGCTGGCGCAGCTCATCGCGCCCGATCCGCTGGACGTCCTCGCCGAGGTAGTCACGCGCAGCTCGCTCCACCTCGGCAAGCCGGGTGACGGAGGCTTCGCGCAGCGCCAGCCACACCCGCAAAGCCTCCCTGCCGGCGATCTCGTAGCGGACGCTCGTTCCCTCGCGCTGGCGCGTGACCATGCCGGCGGCGTGCAGGGCCTGCAGATGCTGGGAGACGTTGGCGTTCGACTGCCCCAATGTGCGCGCGAGCGCGTCGACAGTGCGTGGTGCCTGCGCGAGCAGGTCGAGCAGCTCGAGGCGCACGGGGCTGGCGAATGCCTTGCCCATGACCGAGATCGCCTGGAAGAGGACGTCCTTGCTGCGCGGTCTGCTGGGCATGATTTGATATTCAATAGATCAGTTGATAACTTGTCAAGCGCAATCTTCGAGCGCAGGAGGCAACGATGTACTTCCGGCAGCTGCTGAATGACCAGAGCGCATGCGCCTCCTACCTGTTGGGCTGCAAGACGCACAGCAAGTTCGCGGTTGTCGATCCGCACGTCGATCTGGTCGACGAGTACATCTCGCTCGCCGACCAGCAGGGAATGCCGATCGTCGCGGTGCTCGACACCCATCTGCAGGCCGACCACGTCTCGGGCTTGCCGGAGCTCGTGCGGCGAACCGGTGCCGCCGCATACCTGCCCGAGGGTGCCGGAGTCGAGTTCGAGCATCACGCTCTCGCCGACGGCGAGGTGGTCGAGCTCGGAAACACCGAGATCCAGGCGATCGCCACGCCCGGCCACGCCGGCGCCCATCATGCGTACCTGGTGACCGACCGCACGCGGGGCGACGATCCCTGGCTGGTCTTGAGCGGCGATGCGCTGCTGGTCGGCGACGCCGGCCGACCCGATCTGCACGCCCACGCCGAGCGGACGGTCGAGGAGATGGCGCGGCTGCTCTACCGCTCGGTGACGGAGCGACTGCTCGCGCTGCCCGACCATCTTCTCCTCTACCCCTCGCACTACTCAGGCTCCGTATGCGGTCGTGGTCTGTCGGCGAACCCAGCGTCGAGCATCGGCTTCGAGCGACGGAACAACCCCATGCTCCGCATGGAGTCCGAGGACGCCTTCATCGCGGCGTTGGTGCAGGACATCCCCCCGGCCCCGCCGCAGCGCGATGTGATCATCGCGGCCAATCGCAGCGGCCGGCCACTCGCTGCGTTGCGGTGAGCTCGCGCTCGATTGCACTCGGGCTGCGCGAGAACCTCGCGCAGTTCTCGCTGCTGCTCGGGATCAATGCGTTCGTCGGTGCGATGGTTGGCCTGGAGCGCTCGACGCTGCCTCTCATCGGGCGCCAGGACTTCGGCCTTGCCTCCAACGCCGCGGTGCTGGCGTTCATCGTCGCCTTCGGGTTGTCGAAGGCAATTACCAATCTTGGCGCCGGTGCGCTCGCCCAGCGGCTGGGGCGTCGCCGGCTTCTGATCGCCGGATGGGTCATCGCTCTACCAGTGCCGCTGCTCGTTGGCGTGGCGCCGAGCTGGTCGTGGGTGGTGGTGGCGAACGCGCTGCTCGGGGTCAACCAAGGCCTCACTTGGTCCATGACCGTGGTCATGAAGGTCGACCTAGTCGGCCCCCGACGGCGAGGGCTTGCGCTCGGGCTCAACGAGGCCGCCGGCTATGGCGGCGTCGCAATCGCCGCCTCCGCGAGCGGCTGGCTGGCGTCAACGCTCGCGCCCCGCGGTGTCCTCGTTGCGGCGAGCGCCGCAATCGCGGTCGCGGCGCTCGCGCTGTCGGTGCGGTTCGTGTGCGATACGGCTGGCCACGTCGCGCTCGAGCAGGCATTCCACGGTGGCGATACGGGTGTCGCGCCGCGGCTGCGTGCCGCGTTTGCCGACGCTACGTGGCGGCAACCGGCGTTGCGCTCCTGCTCGCAGGCGGGGCTGGTCAACAACCTAAACGACGCCCTCGCGTGGGGGCTGGTGCCGTTGTTTCTGGCAGCGCACGGCGCGAGCGTCGGGGAGGTTGGCGCCGTCGCCGGCATTTATCCCGCGGTCTGGGGCGCCGGGCAGATCTTCACCGGGCATTGGTCTGACAGCGTCGGGCGCAAGCCGCTGATCGTCGCCGGCATGCTGGTCCAGGCGGCAGCGCTGGCGATGCTTGCCATGTCCGATGGTCGCCTCGCAGTGGCCGCTGCCGCCGCAGTACTGCTCGGCGTGGGGACGGCCCTCGTGTATCCGACGCTGATCGCCGCGATCTCCGACGCCGTCGCACCGATCGCGCGAGCACCGACGGTGGGCGTATATCGCTTCTGGCGCGACATGGGATACGCCGCGGGCGGCCTCATCGCAGGCGCGGTGGCCGACGCCCTCGGCTTTGGCGGAGCCATCGCCGTCGTCGCCGGGGTGACCGCCGCGTCCGGACTATGGGTCGCGCTCGACCTGCGAAGCGGGGAAGGCTACGTCCATGAGGAGCTGGGGCAGGCGCATGGCGAGCGGATGCTCGCCGAGGCGCGCGACCCCTAACTGGACCCGCGCGCGCCGCGGGCTTGGTCGCGCGGGAGGCGACCGTCTTTGGGCAGCAGCAGAAGCGATCGCGACGCGCCCCCTGCTGAGCGTCTGCCTCATCTGGCACGCGTGGGCTCAGGCCGACGCTGATCGGAACCTCGGCTGCCATAGGACTGGGCGGAAGCTAGCCGGCGCGCAGAATGCGGATGCTTGGGTCGAATGCCGCGAGGGCGAACCAGAACTGCGAGTTCTGCAAGAGCGGTCGCAGCTCGTGGCCGCGCAGCGGGCCGGAGACCGAGAGACCCGAGGTGTCCCACGCCGAGTGCGTCTGGCGGTCTAGCACGCGTCCTGCGACATCTTCGAACGAGAGGGTGCGGCGGCCGAGGCGACGATCATAGGCAACTGCGGTCCCTACGTCCCGGGATTCGTCGATGGAGCTTGCGTCGAGCGGCGACAGCACCCCTTGCTCGTAGAGGATCAGGGCCGGCACGCGACCGACGTATGTTTCGACGACGGGCTGGTGGCGCAGCAGCGAGTACGGGGCCGCGAGCGCGCCCCCTGCCGCACGGACCGCCAGCACGCGCTCCATCGGCGGCAGGCGACGGTCGATGCGCCCGCCGTTGAAGCCGAAGGGCCTGGAGCCGGTGTCGTAGCCTGGGTAGGGGGTCCTGCCGTACGGGCGTTCGTAGCCTGTGGCCTGCGCCAGGACGTCGCCCCGTGGGTAGCGGCGCTTGAAATCGCTCCAGCTGAGCATCTCTGCCGGCAGCATGCGCAGGCGCTTGCCGGCATAGCGTCCCACGAGGGCCAGGCCATTGAACTGCTGCCACCAGGACTTGCTTGCGCTGTCCCACATCACGAGGTCGGATCTACGCAGCAACCCGGTCGTACCCAGGCGCAGGGTGCGGCCGGCGAGGCGACGATCAAACGCCTCGCCCGAGTTGCACAACGGGCAGTACGTGACCGCGACGGGGCGCCCGCCGAGCACGTCGTTTGCGATCTCGTGCCAGAGCGCAGCGCTGATTTCGAGTCCCCACGGCAGCGTCGTGGGAGCACCGAACAGCTCCTGATTGAAGTAGTTGCCTAGCCGACCGATCGCCTGCGCCACCAGCAGCGCCGGCGCGGCGGCGTCCAGGAACGCCGGGATGTCGGCGCGCCGGCGGCGCAGTATCCATACGCCCGCGAGCGTGCCGGCCGCGACGCCACCCCAGATCCCAAGGCCACCCTTCCACACGGCAAACGGTCCCCACCACGCGTGCGGCGCCTGATCCCAGCTCGTCGCCAGGAAATACAGGCGCCCGCCCACGATGCCCGCCGGAAAACCCCACAGCGCCACCTCGCGCACCAGCGCGCGATCGCCTCCGCGCGCCTCCCAGCGACGCGAGGCGATCGCGACCGCGGCGAGCACCGCCGCGACGTATGCCAGCCCATAGGCGTGGATGAAGAGCGGTCCGAGATGCAGACCGTTCGAGGGTGGGCTGGGGATGAAGTCAATCGGCACCGCTCAGGTACAGCTCGACCTCCGCTCTCACGCGCCGAGCGCGTAGCGGCGAATGTCTTGATCGAGCAGCGCTTCGCTGGGATAGGCGCCCTCGTGCACGAATGTCTCCCTACCCCTCCGATCGATGAAGAAGGTCGTCGGCCAGCCCTGCCCGCCGCCCAGGGACGCTGCCTGCTGGGCGCTTTGATCGAACACGCTGGGATAGTTGACGGGGAATTTCCTAAGGAAAGCGACGGCATCGGGGCGCTGATCCTGGGCGTCGAGACCCAGGAAAGCCACCTCTCGCTCGTAGCGCTGGGACTCCCGCTGGAAGAAGGGGAACTCTGCCTTGCAGTTCGGGCACCATGACGCCCACTGATTGACGACCACCGGCACCCCCCTCAGCTCCGCCAGCTTGGCTGTAACCGGCGCTTCGATCACGCGGTTTGCTTCGGCGATGTTCGCCGCAATCTGTCTGGGAACACCAGCGCTCGGCCGGGGCGGCACAGCCGGCGTGGCGCGCGGTGCGGTGGGGACGGCCAGGCTTCGGTGACCGCCTCTCAAGCCGACAAACGCGAGCGCGCCTCCCACGATCAGCACGAACCCGAGAGCTGCGGCCGCAGTCATCAGGCGGTCTTTGCGCCTCTCGGCCTCCTGCCGCTGGGCCGGTCGGGTCTCGCGGCGGTGCTCCCTGTCGGCTTTGTTTGACACTTCGGGACCGTGCTCCCTTCAATCATCGAAGCCCCTATGCGCATGCGTCGAAGCCGCCACTCCGCGGTCGATTCACAGCTCGCGATGTTGGACCCCAGGATCCGAGCAGAGGGTTCATGCCCCGGCCACTCGGCTCTTGCCGCGGTATTGAGTCCAGGTCGGTCGACCTGAGCGGCGAGGTCGCCCGGAGGGTGTCAGCCGATTGCTGTCCGTGGCCGGCGGCGGGCTCACAGTCGCCGACGCCTGGCCGCCCGGGCGGCGAGGAGCAGACCGACGTTGAGCGCGACGAACGGGATCACGAAGTTCGGAGCGCACTGCACGCAGACTTCAAGGACCTTGGCCCGACCACCGAAGATCATGCTCCCCTGGTTGATCAGGCTGAGCGCCACTCCAGCGAGCAGAGCAAGCGGCAGCGTGAGGCGCAGCTGGGGCCGGCGCAGGCAGTAGCCAACCAGGGCGTGCACGATGCGTCGCCACCCGGGGCCCGCTTCCGGCCCGACGCTCGCGCGTCCGATCTCGTCAGGACCCAGGTTGGAGACCAAGGTCAGGGCGGGTGAGCCGACCCGTTTCACGGAGAGACCCGGTTCGCTCTCTCGCGCGGGCGCCTTCGCGCGAAGCGCGGCGATGATCGAATCGGCAAGGTCCGGCCTGGCGCTTGGGCGCATCGACCTCAGTGCCTCAAGCGTGCTCGTCAGCGACTTCAGAAGCTCTCGACAGTCAGGGCAGTCCCTCAGGTGTGCCTCTAGGGAGAGTCGCTCTGATTGCCCGAGATCGCCCTCGAGGTATCGCGAGAGCGTCCGCGCTCGGGCGTGACCCCACCGCACGGTGAATCGCTCAAGACGCTCGATCATCGTCCCAGCCCCTCCTGGTCGCCGAGCGCGTCGCGAACCGCAGCGCGTGCGCGGTGAAGGCGGCTCTTGAGCGCTGCCTCGCTCACCCCCAGGATCTCCGCAGCCTCGCTCGTCGAAAGCCCCTCGATGTCCCGCAACACCAGCGGCGCGCGATAGTCGAGCGGCAGAGCCCGCACCGCCCGTTCCAGCGCGGCGCGAGCCTCGACGCGTTCTGCCCGTGGCTCCGGCGCCGCACTGAGGTCCTGCGGCTCGCGCGGCGACTCCTCAAGGGATACGGTGCGAAGGCCCCTCTCGTCGCGTTGCGCGCGGCGCTTGGCCTCGTTGACTCCGATCCGGTAAAGCCAGGTGAACAGCTGCGAGCGCCCGTCGAAGCGGCCGATCGCGCGCCAGGCCCTGAAGAACGCCTCTTGGGTCACCTCCTCCGCCTCCTGCGGGCCCGCGCACAGCTGCCGCACAACCCCATAAAGCCGGACGGCATGGATCCGCACCAGCTCCTCGAAGGCCAGGCGATCGCCCGCCTGGGCTAGGCCGACCAGCCGCCGTTCGTTGATGCTCAGCGCACGAGAGTCGATCTCCAGACGATAGACCGCTGCGCCACTCGCGGATGCGCCTGCCCTAAGGACCCGGAGCATTGCTTATGACTCGCGCCGGCTTGAGTCACACATTGTTGCGTTGGACCATCGCCTGGCTGAAAACGGTTCCGCTCTGCGGTCGGAGCGCGAGCGCACATTGAGCTCCTCCTTGGGCCGGCTTTCCGAATTTCGCGCACCGTTCTCGCCCGGGAAGGGGTCGAAGGCTTACGACCAGCTCGCGTGGTGGTGATCGATGCGAGATGAAGGAGGAATCGCGATGCATAAGTGGTGGTACGCGGTTGCGAGCATGGGCGCATCCGTTCTGGTGGCCGCGTGTGGTTCGAGCACCAAAACGACCGCGGCTAGCGGTTCGCGCGCACCGGTGACTCCGACACCTTCCAATGCCTCAGCGGTGTCTGAGGCCGCGCCTGCCCTCGCGCTGCGCCGCTCTCAGTATGGCCGGGTCATCTTCGCGACAAACAACCGAGTGGTGTACATGTTTGGCGCCGATCACAGCACGACGAGCACCTGCTACGGCGTGTGCGCGACCGCCTGGCCGCCGCTGCTCGCGAAGGGAACCCCCGCTGCCGCCGCCGGCCTTAACGCTGGGCTCCTCGGCCGCACCAGACGCAGGGATGGCTCGATGCAGGTGACCTACGGCGGGCATCCGCTCTATTACTACTCCGGGGACGCCCCCGGCAAGATCATGTGCCAGGCGGCCAACATGCACGGCGGCTTCTGGTACGTCGTCAACGCCGACGGCAGCGCGAACAAGGCCAAGGGCCACGGAACGATGATGATGGGTCAGGGGAAGATGAAGGCGCACGGGAAGATGAAGGCACGCGGGAAGATGAAGGCGCACGGGAAGATGAAGGCACGCGGGAAGATGAAGGCCCAGGGGAAGATGTAGCGTCGCGAGCCGCCGAGTCGCACGCGGTGTGGCCGAACCAGCGACGCCGTGCGTCCGTGATGCTGGGTGGTCTAGAGAAGGCGAGCGGCCCAGCATTGGCCCGCCCGTACTTCTGGGCCGGTTCAGGCACGCGACAAGTGGGATGCGGTAGATCGCGGCGGGCACGCGGCTCCAATCACGAGAGCCCGGCCCCCGGTTCGCCGGAATCCCGCAGTCGATGCGGCCAGTCCTCCTACGCGCAGGACGCCTCCCCATGGCCGAGCGCGGATCGCCGGACGCCGAGCGCGGCCGAACACGGCCGCGCTCGGTACCAGCACGGCGAGCGTGCAGCGCGCGGCGAGCGCCCACGCTCCGGCGGAAGTGATCCGACCGGAAGCGTGCGCAGCGGCTCCGCTCGTGGCAAGAAAGGCAAGATCCGCGGTGCTGTCGAGATCCCTGCCGAGGCGCGTGCGTCCGCTGCGCCGTGCCAGCACGCCGTCGAGCCAGTCGGTAAGCCCACCGAGGATGATCACCGAAGGCAGCCCTTTCGGCGAGTCGCGCAAACCCACGACGAGCGGCACCAGCCAGAAACGCGAGAGCGTGACCGCATCCGCGTAGGCGAGGCGCTCGCGCGGCACGCCATTGCCGCCCTCGGCCATGCCGATATGCCAGTCGAGCATCTGCCACACCAGAAGCCACCACAGCAGACCCCCGGAGAGGCTCGGCACGAGCTCCTCGCTGTCACGCGCGAGATTCCACAACCAGACCCATGCGCCGGCACCGACCGCACCCCACGTTCGCGCCTGGCGCGCGATCAGCGGCCGGGCCGAGCGTGCGCCGGCGGAGCGCTCGAGCGAGCTTCTCAGAAACGCCCGCCACGCATGCGGGCGGTAGCGATCGCAGCGGAGCTCCGCGAGGGCGCGGACGGTCCAGAGCTCGCCCTCGGTGAGCGGCCGGGGGGAGTAGCGCTGAGCTGTCGCGCAAGCGGTGTCCGCGTCCGCGTCGCTCGTCCCGCGCATCAGATGCCTGTCGGCAGTCGGGCTGTGCAGGCACGGTCGGCCTGCGCATAGGGTGAGGCATGCGTACTCGCCTCTCCACCCTCAGCGCATGTGTAGGCGGCCTGGCCGCTGGCGCCTACGCGCTGCTCATCCGCGGCGCCCTCACGCTCGATCTCGGCGTCGGGCGCCGGGTCCGCCCACTGGGGCCGATCGTGCTGACGATCGCCGCACCGCGCGAGATCGTCTTTGATGTCGTCGCTGGTCCCTACCTTGGACGCACGCCCAGAGCGATGCGGGCGGAGCTGCAGGTGTGGGAGCGCGCGAGCGACATGGCGCTCGCGGCGCATTTCACGAGGACCGGACGCCTCAGCACGACGACCGTGGAGACGGTTCGCTTCGAGCGCCCTGAGCGCATCTCCTTCCGCCTGGTGCGCGGGCCCGTTCCTCACGTGGTGGAGACGTACGAGCTGCGCGATGCGCCTCAAGGAACTGCGTTTGCCTACCGGGGTGAGCTGGGCACGGACCTGTGGCGCGTCGGGGAGTGGTGGGGTGACCGGGTCGCGCGTCGCTGGGAAGGAGCAGTGGTCGCGTCGCTTGAGCAGATCCAAACCGAGGCCGAGCGGCGCGCGATGAACATGGGTCGTTTCGCGTGAGTGCAGGAGCATCGCCGAGAGCGGATCGCAGCCCTAGGGCACAATCTCGACCCCCCGCCAGAAGGCGACGTGGTCGGCGATCTTTCGGATCCAGGGATAGGGATGACGGTAGGTCCAGGCGGCGTTTACGTTGACCAGGTCGTCGACGTCCAGCGTGTAGTAGCTCGCCACGCCCTTCCACGGGCACAGCGACTTGCTCCACGTTCGCTGCAGGTAGTCGTAGTTGACATCTTCAGGCGGGAAGTAGCGGTTTCCCTCGAGGACGACCGTCTTGTCGCTTTCGGCGATCGTGGCGCCGTTCGGCTTTCACCTTGTCTCCGGATGCTCGCTTGACACTTGATCGCTTAGACACCGTTGCCGGCAAAACGGTTCCGGCAAGCGCTGGCACTCGCCGGAGCCGGCAGCCGGATCGTGGGTTACGCGATAGCCCCACCGCTCAGCATCATGCCGGTACCGCACGGGCGCCGCGCGATACTGGTGAGATGGTTCGTAGGTCGCACGACGGCATCGGCGGGCTCGCGGTGATGGCATTCGAGAGCCGGCGCGCAGCCGAGCTCGAGAGCCTGATCCGCCGACATGGGGGCATTCCGCTGGTCGTGCCATCGATGCGCGAGGTGCCGCTCCAAGATGGCGCGGCACTTGATCTGCTGCGTGAGCTAGAGGCTGGCGCGATCAAGATGGTGATCGCGCTCACCGGGGTCGGTCTGCGCGCCCTCACCGAGCGCTGCCCACGCGAGCGCTTGGCCGCTTCGCTTGCACGCACGACGTTGGTCGCGCGTGGGCCCAAGCCGGTCGCCGAGCTGCGCAAACTCGGTCTTACGCCTCAGGTCAACGTGCCCGAGCCCAACACGTGGCGCGAGATCGTTGCCACACTCGACGCGCAGGCCCCCGTTGACGGCGTGCGGGTGGCGGTCCTGGAGTACGGCGTCGCCAACGAGGACCTGATTAGCGAACTGGAGCGCCGCGGCGCGGACGTGCTGCGCGTGGCGCTCTACCGCTGGGCCCTGCCAGAGGACCCGCGACCATTGCGGCAAGCGGTTTCGCGGCTCGCGACAACCGGCGTGGACTTCGTGCTCTTCACGAGCAGAAGGCAGGTGGAGCACGTGATCTTGACCGCGAGCGAACTCGGCCTCGCAAGCGCGCTGGTCGAACGCACGCGAGCCATGGTCGTCGCGTCGATCGGCCCCGTGTGCAGCGAAGCGCTGCGACGCCACGGCCTCCCCGTTGACCTCGAGCCAGAGCACCCGAAGATGGGTCACCTGGTCGTGGCCGTGGCACGGCGCGGGCGCCCCCTGCTCGATGGCAAGCGCGCTGCTTATGAGCGCGCGCGGGACCTGCCCGCGGGGGATGCCTGACCAGATGAAATTCGTGGTCCCGGTGGCGAGGGGCTGACGGATCTACGGAACGCCATCGCTCTCGCGGCACGGCCGTCGTGCGTGCAGGCGTAGTCCGCCGCGCGAGGTCAGCGCGACGGCTGATGAGCTCACCGGCCGATGAAGGCGGCCGCGCGTGTGTACAGCTTGTAGAGCTTGAAGCCTCTTGCAAACGGTTTGGCGCAGTAGCTCTGAAAGAGCTTGTATGCGCGGTCGTCGCTGAGCACGGGTCCATGTTCGATCCCGGCGGAGGATCCGACGGGACCGCCCGAGAACCTGCGCAGCTGGGCCACGGTCGTGCGCCGCTCCGCGAGCGTCGCGCGGTTCCAGTCGGAGCAGTTGTCGAGGCGGATCGATTCGCCAACGCCCGTAGTCCCAGCGCCGGGCTTGGTCGTGGCGTGGCCCGAGGAGCCGCAGCCGCCAAGCAGGGCCAGACAGCAGAGCAGCGTGGCGGCGGGAAGGGGTGTCCGGTGGAGCTGTCTGCTCAGGGTTTGGACGGCGTGGTGAACCACGGACAGGTGGCGGGTTCTTCTTTTTCTTCGTGGTTTTCGATGGCGGCGAAGCAGGCCGTCAGCTCCTGCTCCTGCGCCGGGCCGCCCGTTCCGACGCTCGTTTCATCGCAGGCGGAAGGCAAGATCGGCGAGGGGGGCAGGCTCGTAACGCTCGCCGCCGTGCCTTCTTTGCCCACGTTGTCATGCCAGCAGTTGCCCGTGTTGCCCGAGTACTGATCCCACCAGAAGTCCGTGCGGCCGGTTGACAGGTCGCCCGTCCCGTTGGGCAAGACGGTTCCGTCGGGTGCCCTGCCCATCACGTTGCCGTAGAACTGGTTGCGGTAAGAAGTCGACGGGGGCACCGCGCTCGGGTTGCAGCCCGCGAGCTGTTCGGGATTGATGCCCTCCGGGCCGCAGACTAGCTGGTCAGGCACGGCAAAGACCATCGTGCCGCGCCGCCAGTTGTCGTAGAAGTGGTTGTTGCGGATCACATTGTCGTTGCCGCCAGCGATCCACAGGCCCGTCCCAACCGGCAGCGGTACGCTCGGCACGACGTCGGAGCTCGCCAGGTAGGGGTTGAAGTTGTTGGAGTAGAAGTTGTTGTTCTCGATCAGGTCTGAGTCCTGCGGGAAGCCGGGGTGACCCGCAGCCGTGAACACGTCTGTCGTGAAGCCCAGGGCGTTGTCGTAGAAGTTGTTGTCGTGCACCCAGGTGGCGTTGCCGTCGGTGCCCGAGTAGCCGCCTGAGTTGTGATGTGAGTCGCAGCGGCGGATCTCCTGGCTGTAGCGGAATGCGGGATAGATGTTTGTGTCGCGCTGGTTGCCGGTGTCGGCGCCGGCGCCAGGGTAGAGGCCCGAGTCACCGTTGCCCGCCGCGTCGCAGTCCTGGATCAGGCCGTGGTCCTCGACGAAGGTGAGCACCCCGTACTCGCCCGCGTAGAAGGTCTTGAAGCGTTCGAGTAGGTAGCCGTCGCTCTCGAGCACGTAGATGTCGTGCTCGTTCGCGTGACGGACCCTGACGTTGCGCAGGACGAATCCGTCCGCACGGTCGACGCGGATGCCGACGTCCTTCACCGCGTCGATCGGTCCGTGGTCGCCAGAATTGACGTTTCCTGCGTCGATCATGACGTCGTCAGGCGAGACTCCGGAGCCCTCGATCTGGAGGTTGCAGCGGACGCAGGGCCCGAGATCGGGGATCCCGTGCCGGTCCGAGAGCGGCGGGTCTGGCGGCGGGTTGGGTCCCGGTTCGCGCCCCAGCACGGCGATCAGGTTCTGGTCGTTGGGGCAATGCCACTGATATGCGTAGGAGACGGCGCCAGTGTCGCCGCGGTCGTTTTTGATCTTGTACTGCGCGCAGCTGGGGTCGTTCGTGGGTGCTTCTCGGGACTGTGGCTCCGTGTAGAGCCCGGGCAAGATCACGATGCGATCGTTGTTGCCGGACGCATTCACCGCCGCTTGGATCGAGCTGAAGGCACAGCGTTTCTTGAACAGGCGGCCGTTCAGACTGTTCAGCGCTTTGGCTTCTGCTTCGCTGATTTTCACGCGTGGCTGCGTTGGGCGCAGGACATATCCGATCGTCTTGGCTTCTTTGACCGAGCGGTGCAGGCGCGTCAACGAGTCGGGCTGACAGACGACGCGCGTCACGCCAGGGCCGGTCGTGGAGAGCGCGGACGCGAGCGAGCGCGCTGTCGGCACCTGCCCGCCGGCACACGGGCTTATCGTGCAGTCCGGCGCGGGGTCCGGCCAGTAGGAGGCGCGCTCGATGTGAGCCGAGGCAAGAGCAGGCGCGAGCAGCGCCCCGACCAGCGCAACGAGCAACGCCCGTCGACTCCGTGGAACTCTCCCGCGACCACGCTCCATCGCCCCCTCCTACTCAGACACCTACATTCCCGCGTGCCAGTCAGGGTACACCAGAACATTCGGTCGTGCCCATCCCACGGTGCGTCCGCACGACCTCAGTCCGATCTATTAGTTGCGGTCGCCGCTCAGCGCACGACCGGCTCCCGACTCGCGCACAGGCCACCCAGCCGCGCGCGCTGGGAGCTCAGCCAGCCTTCGTAGTCGTGCCAGCCGATCTGAGGATGGCCACGCCGCAGGGCGCCGATGTCGACGTCGTGCCCGACGCGCTCCAGCCAGGCGAACAGGAAGCGCAGCCCCGGCGCCAGCGCGTAAGCGGATATCTGTTCGGTCACTAACCGACGCCCGACCACGCGCGACATCGCGTCGGCGGCTTCGACGGCATTCAGCTCGTCGGAGGCCAGCGGGACGCGCTTGCTTGCGAACTCGTCGGGCCGCTCGATCGCAAGCGTGGCGAAGGCCGCCACGTCGGCGATCGCCACCTGCTGCAGCGGCGCATCGACCGCGATTGGGCTAGGGAGCTTGCCAGCCCTCAGCGCGGGCAGGTTCCACGGATTGAAGAGGTTCTCCATGAAGTACACGGGCGCGAGGATCGTGTGCGGGAGCGGCAGCGAGCGGATGTGCTCCTCGACGCGGAACTTCGCCTGGAACAGGGGCAGTGAGCTGCTCTCAGCGGCGCCCTCACCGGAGCTGTAGACGAAGTGCCCGACGCGGGCTGCCGCGGCAGCATCGGCGAGGTTGCGCCCGTGACGCTCCTCTCCCGCTGGCCCGGACCTGTGCGCGGTTCCCGTCGCAAAGAGCGCGTCGACGCCGCGCGCCGCCGCCGTGATGCTGGCGACGTCGTCGAAGTCGCCGAACACGGTCTCTGCGCCCAGCTCGCGCAAATGCGCCGCGTGTCGGGATCTCACCTCCCGCGTCATCGCTCGGACGCGGTGGCCGCGCGCGAGAAGCAGCTCGACCACCAGGCCGAGTCGGCCGGTCGCGCCGGCGACGAGGACACTCTTGGGCTCAGTGGTCGTGGACATGGACACCGGCGTGTCGACGCTGAGCGCCGTCAGCGCCCATCTCGGCGCGGTCGACCTCGTACGCATGCAGACAGCGACTCGAGCAGAAGTAGAAGGTCTCGCCGGCGAAGTCCATGCGTACCGCTTTGGCCTTGTCGACCTTCATGCCGCACACCGGATCGGTCGCACCGCGGCGCGCGGTCAGCCAGAAGAAGGCGGCGAAGATCACCGCTCCCAGCAGGTTGAGCGCCAGCTTGTAGTTGACGGCGATCGAGCCGAAGATGTCACCACGGGAGGGCCGCGGCCCGGTCGGGACCAGCCCAGCGGCGCTGAACAGCCCGTCCACGATCAGCGCCGCGATCACCATCGTCACAAACATCAGGCCAACGATCCGCAGCGCGTAGCCGGTCCCGTAGTACTTGCGGTATATCGCGATGATCGGCAGCACGATCAGATCGGCGAACAGGAAGGCCAGCACGCCGGCGAAGCTAATCCCGCCCGACCACAGCACGGCCGCGAGCGGCACGTTCCCGACCGAGCACACGAAGCTCAGCACCGCGATGACCGGGCCTACGACCACGTTCTCGACCGCCGCGAGCGCGCCACCTGTGCCTTTGAGGAACAGGCCGTTGAAGAAGTCGTCGCCGAGCTGGGCGATGAATCCAGCTAGCAGGAATCCGACGGTGATCTCCTTGTAGAGCATCTGCCAGTCGCCGCGGAAGTTGTGCGCGACATCCGACCAGGCCGAGAGCGACGTCAGCCGGTGGCGCCAATTCCGCGACTCGCCGACGGCCTGGTGCCGGTGGCCCGTGTCGGCCCGCTGGGCGTGCTCGCGGGCCTGCGCCTCCAGGCGCGGAGAGACGAACGCCCGCAGCACAACACCCATAAGCGCGATCATCACGATCCCGCCGACGTACTCCGCCAGCGTGAACTGCCAGCCGATCAGCACCCACAGCACTAGGCCGAGCTCCCACACGAGGTTCGTCGAGGCGAACTGGAACGCGAGCGTCGTCGCGGTCGATGCGCCCTTCTGAAACAGGCTCTTGGCGATCGCGATCGCCGCATAGGAGCACGAGCTCGAGGCCGCGCCCAGGCCGGTTGCGAGCGCCACGGGCTTTGGTCCCGAGCCGGACATCGCGCGCTCGATGCGCTCGCGCGGCACCCACGCCTGCACGATCCCCGAGATCGCGAAGCCGATCACGAGCGCCCACCACACCTCCCAGGCCATCAGGAACGAGTCCCTCAGCCCCTGCCAGATCACGTCCAGGACGTCCGTCATCTCAACGACCGTAGCACATACCCCTAGGGGGTAGTGGTAGCATATCCGGTATGCCACAACCCCTGAGCACACCAACCCGCGGCTACACCGCGACCAAGGATCAGCTGCTAGCGCGGCTCGGGCGCATCGAGGGCCAGGTCCGCGGCATCGAGCGCATGGTCGAGGAAGACCGCTACTGCATCGACGTCCTCACCCAGATCTCAGCGATCCAAGCAGCGCTCGACAAGGTCGCACTCGGATTGCTCGACGGCCACGCCCACACGTGCGTGATCGGCGCCGAGCCCGCGGAGCAGGACGCGCGCACGGCCGAGATGATGGCCGCCGTCGGTCGCCTGATGCGCCGCGGCTGATCGACCTGGCCCGCGCCACCTGGACGCGCTCATCCGCCCGCGCGCATCGTGCCCGCGAGCGTGGCCGGACGAAGCGGGGGTATGGCCACGACGCCGAGAGGGCCTGTCGCTGACGATCGCCGATCTGTTCGGCAAGCGGACGGGGCGATCAACCGCTCGCAAGGCGAGGAGACGGACCGTGGACGCGAGCTCGGCCGCGCCGCGCGTCAACCGCCGCGGTGTGGGTTAGCCCTCATCGTCATAGCGATAACCGAGAGCGCGGTGATCGAGGACGCTCGCGATCGTCGCTGGCGCACCCCAGGGGTCCAGCGCATCGCCGCGGTTCTCGCCTTCGGGGCCGCCGCGCGCCGGGGCGTAGTCGAGGCCCTGGTGCGCCTGCTGCCACTGCGCCCAGAGGCGGTCGATGTTGGCGTGATGCAGAAAGAAGACCGGATCGTTGGGTGAGCTCATGTAGCTCATCGTCCCGCCGACCCACACATGGACAAGGTCGTGCATTCCCACCTCCTGTCCGGCGGGCGCGTCGATCCAGCCCTCGAGTCGATTACGAAAGCTCGGCCGGCTCGAGGTATCCCATGGGGCGGCGTCGTAGGGCGTCTCGCCCAGGCAGGCTCGCACCTCGGCGGCGCTCGGCAGCACCGTTGCGTCCACGGCGAACGCCCGCTTGAGATCAGGCTCCGGATGCTGGTTGTACTTGAGCGTCCACCGCCCGGCGTCGTATGCGAACGGTCCGTCCATCACGCGCCTGTCGGCCTCGCGCCCGTCAGCGCCCAGGAAGTCTGGCCGCCACAGCGAGGAGGTCGGGGAGTCGTCAACGGCCCAGTTCCAATAGGGGATCGCGACGCTCGAGTCGACGGCTTGCAGATCCAGCTCGAGGCGCCGCAGCAGCTCGCGGTGCCACGGCAGGAAGGTCGGATTCCCGTGGATCATCTGCCCCATCGAGCCCATTCCCGCCATTCCTCGCGGCGGCACCTTGCGCTGGCCGCGTTTTGGCCCTGTGTGGTGCATCTGCCCCATGTTCAGGTGGATACGGACGTAGTCGTCGTACCTGCCGCTCTTCTTCACGGCGAGCAGCGCGGCGACCAGGCGCCGCTTCTCATCAGCGCCGAGCGTTGCCTGGTTCTTGCGGATCGTCGCGGGCGCGGTTGCCACGCATCAATGCTAGGCGTGTATGTCCTCGTCGAGCTGGGCGACGGCGATCACGGGAGATGATCGGTTCGTGCAGGTGCGTCCTCCGGGAGGGCCACAGCGACCGCTCCGGCGACCCCATCTACGTGTGTGAGCGAGATCGTCACCCGCAGGCCCAGCTCCCTTGCCCTGCGCGCAGCCGCACCATGGAGCCGCACGCCGCAGCTGTCCCCCCCGCCCACCACCTCGATGTCGAGGGGTTCCAACGCAGCGAGTCCCAGCGCCTTGACGACGGCCTCCTTAGCGCTGAACCGGGCCGCGAGATGCTGCTCGGGCTTGCTCGTGCGTTCGCAGTAGGAGCGCTCGCCCGGGTGGAACAGTTTGGCTGCGAGGGCCGGGCGGCTCTCGAGCCGAGCTCGCAGGCGCTCCGGCTCGATGAGGTCGATCCCGATCAATGGAGCCTTCACGGCGAAGGCGCTCCGATCGCATGGAAGCCACCGTCGACGTGGAGTATCTCCCCGCTGATCCCCCGCGCCATGTCGGAGAGCAGGAAGCATGCTGCTGCCGCGACCGGCCCCCCGTCCGTCGGATCCCAGCCGAGCGGCGCTCCGGACTGCCAGCTGCGGGCGAGCCGATCAAAACCTGGTATCCCGCTCGCGGCGGCCGTCTCCAGCGGTCCCGCTGAGATCAGGTTCACGCGCACCCCGAGAGGGCCGAGGTCGCGGGCGATGTATCGGGCGACGCCCTCCAGGGCCGCCTTGGCCACGCCCATCCAGTCGTAGACGGGCCATGCGACGCTTGCGTCGAAGTCGAGGCCTACGACGCTCGCGCCGTCGGGTGCCGCTGCGAGCGACGGCTGCAACGAACCGACGAGCGCCTTCAGCGAGAAGGCGCTCGTCTGAAACGCGCTCATCGCGCTCTCCGGCGGCGTCGTCATGAACCCGCCGCCGAGCGCGTCGGGAGGGGCAAACGCAATTGCGTGGAGGACGCCGTCGAGTGCTGACCACCGCTGCGCGAGAGCCTCGCCGAGGGCAGCGAGATCCTCGGCTCGGTTGACGTCGAGCTCGAGCACGTCGGCTGCGCACGGAAGTTGCGCGGCGGCACGCTCGGTCAGGCGACGGGCTCGGCCGAAGCCCGTCAGCACCACCTCGGCCCCTGCCTGCTGGGCTTGACGCGCAACCTCGAAGGCGATCGATTGACGCGTGAGCACTCCCGTGATCAAGAGCCGCTTGCCGTCGAGCATCACGTCCCGGCCTCCTGGCCCACCCCGTCGCGATCTCGCCGCCAGAGGATCTCCACGTCAGCACGCACGCAGAGCTCCTCGCGCTGGTTGAGCACAGACCAGCGGCAGGTCACGAGGCCGGCCGCGTCGCCGACTGGGAGCAGCCGGTGGATGCTGCCATGGACTCGGATCGTGTCTCCCAACAGCACGGGACGCTTGAAGACCACGTCGCGCAGCCCGCGTAGAGCCATTACGCGCCCTGGATCTAGAGGAGCCAGCCCGACCGCGTAGCCGAGAACGAGCACGCCGTGGGCGATTCGCTCGCCAAAGAGACTTTCGGCCGCCCACTCCGCGTCGATGTGCTGGGGATGCATGTCTCCGGTCAGAGCTGCGAACGAGAAGACGTCGGCTTCGGTGACCCTCTGACCGTGGGTCTCGAACTCTTCACCAAGCTCGAGCTGGTCGAATGCCGAAGCCCATCTCACAGCGGGATGTTCCTTGCGGGTGCGGGCTCGCGGCGATGGCCCTCGAGGCTGGCAAGCGCCCCAGCCACCCGGTCGCGCGTGGCGCTAGGCGCGATCACCTCGTCGACGAAGCCCTCGCCGCTGGCGACTCCCGGCGCGAGGTGCTCGGCGGTGTACGCATCCGCGAGACGCTGCGCGGTGCGCTCCGGGTCACGTGCGGCCCCGATCTCGCGACGGTGGATGATCTCGACGGCCTGGATCGCGCTCATGACGCCCAGCCGCACGCTCGGCCAGGCGAACACGAAGTCGGCGCCGAGATCCTTGCTGTTCATCGCGATGTAAGCGCCGCCAAATGCCTTTCTCACAAGTACCGTGACGCGGGGCACGCTCGCCTCGGCGAAGGCGTGCACGAGCTTCGCACCGTGGCGGATGATCCCCGCTCGCTCCTGGGAGCTGCCGGGTAGAAAACCCGGGGTGTCGACGAGAACGACGAGCGGCAGACCGAACAGGTTGCACGTACGGACGAAGCGGGCAGCCTTCTGGGAGGCGCCCGCGTCGAGCACTCCGCCGAGGTAGCCGGGCTGGTTTGCGAGCACGCCGATCGCGCGCCCGTCAAGCCGGGCCAGCGCGCAGACTACGTTGCGCGCGTAGCGCGGCGAGATCTCCAAGAGCCGTCCGCCGTCGACAAGCGCTCGCACAACATCGCGGATGTCGTAGACGCGCCGTTCCTCTCTGGGTACGAAAGCGTCGGGGGGTGCTCCCGATGGCTCAACCGCCGGCCAGCGAGCCACGCGTTCGCCCGCGTTCTGCGGCAGGTAGTCCAGGACATCGCGCGCGAGCAGGGCTCCGTCCACCTCCGTGGAGGCGACGAGTTGGCACACGCCGTTGCGTTCGTGCACGCCAGAGCCTCCGAGCGTTTGCGAGTCGACGGCCTCACTCGTGACCCGGGAGACGACGCCGGGGCCGGTGAGGAACATGCACGCGCGAGCTCCCGCCATGATCACGAAGTCGGTAAGCGCTGGTCCGTAGGAGCCACCGCCCGCCGCTGCGCCGCAGACGATCGAGATCTGCGGGACCTGGCCCGACAAGCGGACGTGCTGCCGGAAGATCCGGCCATAACCGGCAAGTGCCGCGACCCCCTCCTGCATGCGCGCGCCCGCTGATTCGACGAAGCCGATCACCGGCACGCGCGCGCGCCCGGCGAGCTCGTGAACGCGCACCACCGTGTCGGCATGCGCTTCGCCGAGCGAGCCACCCGCGAACGCGCCGTCCTGGGCGAAGCAGAAGACCGCTCGTCCGTCGATGCGTCCCGCTCCCGCCACCACACCGTCGCCGGGCCTCGCGCGCTCGCCCATGCGCCGCGAGTGAACCTCGGTCCGCAGCAGGCTCAGGGACCCGGGATCGCATAGGACCTCGAGCCGTTCGAGAGGCGAGAGCCGCTCATCGGGTCGAGCCGCGAGGGCGAGGCTCACGCCGCCTCCAGGCACAAGACGGCATTGTGGCCGCCGAAGCCGAACGAGTTCGATAGTGCGACCGGTGGCCTCTCGTTCGTCCGCAGGGGGCGCGAGCTGCCGTCGACGTAGTCGAGATCGAGCTCGGGGTCGCGCACCTCCCATCCAAGCGTCGGCGGCGCGACGCGGGCGCGGAGAGCCAGCACGGTTGCGAGCGCCTCGACCGCGCCGGCGGCCCCGAGGAGGTGGCCAATCGCGGACTTGGTGGAGGAGACGGGAATCTCGGCGGCTCTCGGCCCGAGAGCGCGCTTTATGGCGATCGTCTCGGCGCGGTCATTCAGCGGCGTCGATGTCCCGTGTGCGTTCACGTAGTCGATCTCGTCCGGCTCGACCTCGGCATCGCGCATCGCCGCCGTCATCGCCGCGAACGGTCCGCCCCCATCCGGCGCTGGCGCCGTCAGGTGGGATGCGTCGCACGTCGCGCCATAGCCGCGGAGCCGTGCGAGGATTCTTGCTCCCCGCCGGCGCGCCTGCTCGCCGTCCTCGAGGACGAGTACGCCGGCCCCCTCGCCCATGACGAAGCCGTCGCGCCGAGCGTCGAACGGGCGCGATACGCCGCATCTCGAGATCGCTTCGAGCGCTGAGAACGCGGCTCGCGAGAGCGGCGTGAGCGCGGCCTCTGCGCCACCGGCGATCACGGCGCCCGCTTCGCCACAGTCGATCGCCCTCGCCGCGGCGCCGATGGCGTGCGCACCGGCGGCACAGGCGGACACGATTCCATAGACGGGGCCGCGCAAATCGTGCCGGATCGCGAGCGCGGCGGCGCCGGCGTTGCCCATCATCAGCGGCACCGCGAGCGGTGACACGGCCGCCCCGTCCACAAGCCGCGCGTGATTGGCCTCGATCGTGGCGATGCCGCCAATGCCCGTGCCGAGAATGCAGCCGATCTCATCGGGCCGGTACGGCGACGCACCGGCCCACCCAGCGTCGGCGAGCGCCTCCTGGCAAGCCGTGATCGCCAACTGCGTGAATCGGTCGGCACGGCGGACCTCCTTGGCGCTGAGAAAGTCGGTCGCGTCGAAGTCGGTACACACTGCCTCGCCATCTTCGATCGCGCAGACTCCGGCGCTCCAACGGTCATGAACCGTCCGCGCGCCGATGCCGAGCGGCGTGATTGCGCCGAGGCCCGTGATGACGATCTCGCGTCTCATGCCAGAGCCGCCACGACGTGGACGAGATCGCCGACCGTTGCGATGTCCTTCACGTCGCTGCCCTTGAGTTCGATGCTGAACTCCTCTTCGATGATCTGGCCGAGCTCAAAGAGGTCGAGCGAGTCGATGTCGAGCGACTCGAATGTGACCTCCGGGGTGATCAGCTCACGCTCGGTGCCGAACTTGACGAGCGCGTCGGTGACGACCCCCTCGACCTGGTCCTTCGTGATCGTTGATGCCATTGCGCTTCTCCTTTCTCTTTCGGTTGTGGCTCAAGCGGCGAGGCCGCCGTCGACGAAGACCGTTGTCCCGGTCACGTAGCCGGCCGCGTCGCTCGCGAGGAAGCGCACGCATGCGGCGACCTCCTCGACGCGGCCCGCGCGTCGCGCTGGCACGGCGCTCGCCGCGCGCTCGAGCACGTCGCGGGTCATGTCCGTCTCGATGAACCCCGGGGCGACCGTGTTGACGGTGACGCCGCGCGATGCCACCTCGACCGCGACCGTCTTGCTCATGCCGATCAGACCGGCCTTGGCGGCGGCGTAGTTCGCCTGTCCCGCGTTCGCGCGCGGACCCACGATCGAGGCGATGCCGATGACACGGCCGAAGCGAGCGCGGATCATCGTGCGCAGCGCGAGCCGGGTGAGGCGAAACGAGCCGGTGAGGTTCGTGGTGAGAACCGCGTCCCACTCGTCGTCCGAGAGCGAGACC
This sequence comes from Actinomycetota bacterium, assembly GCA_005884115.1. GTDB lineage: Bacteria > Actinomycetota > Thermoleophilia > Solirubrobacterales > Solirubrobacteraceae > Palsa-744. Next base: position 9,385 of record VAXW01000005.1, on the reverse strand, counting down.
GCGAGGTTGTCGGCTCGCACGCCCGCGTTGTTGACCAGGCAAAGCACCGGACCAATCGCCTCGACGCTCTCGTCCAGCAGCCGCTCTGCCTGGACTCTGTCGCTGACGTCGGCTGCAACCGCGACCGCGCGGCCACCCTTCGCTTCGATCGCGGCGACCGTCCGCGCGGCGGCGTCGCCGTCGCTGCGGTAGTTGACGACGACGGGCCAGCCATCCTCGGCGAGGCCGACGGCGATCGCGGCACCGATGCCGCGGGAGCCGCCTGTCACGAGCGCGCATGCAGAGTCGGGTTTGCTCATGCGGGCTCCCACTCGAGCAGTGCCGCCGCCGACACGAATCCGGCACCCACGGCGCACAGGAGCACTCGACTGCCGGCCCGCAGGCGTCCGTCGGCGCGCGCCTGCTCGAGCGCGAGGGGGACGCTCGCGGCAGAGGTGTTGCCGACCTCCGCGATGCCGTCTACCACCTTCTCGTGAGGGACCCGCAGACGCTCGGTCAGCGCGCGGGTGATTCGCCCGTTGGCCTGGTGGAAGACGAACAGGTCGACGTCTGCGAGCGGATCGACGTTTGCCCGCTCGCAGACCGCGCGAACGCCCTCCGCCATCGCGTCGACGGCGACCCTGAAGGTTTCCGGTCCGTCCATCCGGATCAGGTCCGTCTCGGGGTCGGTGACGATCAGCTCCGCCGCGGCGCCGTTGGTTGCCAGGTGCACGGCAGTCACTCCGCCGCGGTCACCGGCGCTGAGAACGACCGCGCCCGCACCGTCGCCGAACAGAGCGGCGGTGCTGCGGTCGCGCGGGTCCGTGTGCCGCGAGAGCATGTCCGCCCCGACGACGAGCGCGTGGCGCGCCATGCCCGCTTCGATCGACGCGCTCGCTACGGCGAGGCTTGTAACGAAGCCGCTGCACGCAGCGCCGAGGTCGAACGCGCCAGCGGAGGCTGCGCCGATGGCAGCAGTGAGCTGCGGGGCGACGTTTGGCAAGCGGCGCTCTTGGCTGACGGTTGCCAGGATCACGAGATCGATTTCTCCGGGATCGAGCACTGCATCCTCGAGAGCGGCGCGCGCGCTTTGGACGGCGAGGTCGAGCAGGGTCATTCCCGCAGCCGCGCGGCGTCGCGACCGGATCCCGGTACGACGCTCTATCCATGCCTCGTCGACCGCGATCGCTTCTGCGACACGCGCGTTGGGGATGATCTGGTCGGGGAGCGCGCATCCGAGCCCCACCACACTCGCCCGCGTGGACACACCGCCGACCACGAGCTCCTGGAGCAGCGGATCAGGCAGTGACATCGAGCTCCTCCGCGCGTACGACCGCCCTTTCGGGGACGTTGCGTCGGCTGAGGCCCGCAAGCACGGCGTCAGGGCCGATGTCGAGGAAGCGCTCGACACCCAGGCGCGCGAGCGCGAGCGTTGTCTCGCGCCAGCGAACCGGCGCGCACAATGCCTCGCTCAGCTCGACCGCCAGGTTGCTGAAGGGCTCGGCCGTCAGCCCGGAGAACACGGGCGCACTCGCAACGCCCAGCTCCACGTTCGCGACCGCTCGTCGAAACGGCTCGACCGCCGGCCGCATGGCCGGCGAATGGAAGGCACCGGTCACGTCGAGCTGCACGGCGCGCAACCCGGCCTCTCGCGCAGCCAAAGCCGAGGCGGCGAGCGCCTCGCCGCTTCCCGACAGAACTGTCTGGCCTGCGCTGTTGTCGTTGGCGACCGTAACGCCGAAGCGCTCGGCAAGGACACGCGCCTGGCCCATGTCGCCCTTCAGCAGCGCCATCATCGTCCCGTCTCCGCCCGCGTCCGCCTGCGCCATCAAGCTCCCGCGCAAGGCGACGAGCCTCAAACCGTCGGGCTCGGAGAAGACGCCGGCGGCGGTCAGGGCCGAGAGCTCGCCGAGCGAGTGGCCGGCGAACGCGCCCGCGCGCACGCCCCTCCTGACCAACCCGCGCCAGCGGGCGATGCTCGCGAGGAAGATCGCAGGCTGCGTGTAGCGCGTGCTGTCGCCGGATCGCTCGAACGGATCCGCATCCAGCAGGCAGAGGCAGAGCTCGTACAGATCGGGGCACTCGCGCTGGACGAGCGGCTTGACGCCCTCGAGCGAGCATCCCTGACCCGGGAACAGCGCCGCGGTCGCTGGTTGCGTTGGCACGACTCGAGCGTTCGCCCTCCCCCGCTCCCTGTCGAGCCGCCGCGGGCACTATCCCCCCGGTCGTGGGGGTGAGCGGAGACCAGTGGGGGGAGTCAGGTCGTGAGGCCGATCCGCTGCGCTCGCTGCACCGCCTCCGCCCTGTTCCTCGCACTGAGCTTTCGGTAGAGGCTGCTCGTGTGTTCCTTGATCGTGTGCGGCGAGAGGTGGAGAGCCGCGGCTATCTCCCTGTTCGTGGACCCCCCCGCGATCAACTCAAGCACCTGACGCTCGCGCCGTGAGAGGGGTGTCGAGTTGCCGTCGGCCTGGGGCCGGAAGACGGTCATACCTAGGCCCACCATGCGTACCGCTCGAGCGATGTCGCCCGCGCCCCAGTCCTTGGGGACGAACCCCGATGCTCCGACGGCTCTGGCCGCGCTGGCGGATATTCGCCCGGCTCCAGAGATCAGGAGCACGTTGGTACTAGGCGAGCGTGCGCGAAGCTGCTCGCAGATCTCCGCCCCGGACTCCTCGCCGATGAACAGGTCAACCATCGCCACATGCGGCGTGTACCGCAGCGCCAACGCGTACGCCTCATCTCCCGTGCGTGCACTCAGGCAGCGCTCGACCCACGGCTGGTTGCCGAGCATCAGCCGAAAGCCCCAGTGCACAACGTCGTGATCGTCGACGACGAGCACACGCAGCCGACGGGCGGGACCAGACAGCTGGCTGTGCGTGACGGCAGCCATCATTCCGCCGGCGTACGAGGAACCATCAGCCGTACCTGCCAGCGACGCTCTCCGCGCATGCCGAACTCGAGCAGCCCACCGGCTTGAAGCGCATCTAGGGCCGCAAGGCGCAAACCCATCCCGGCCCTTTTCGCCGAGCCGTCGACCCCGTCGTTGGTGACCTCGAGCACGAACGCACCGTGCTCGGACGCGGTACGAACGCGCACCTCAGTCGGCGATGCGTGCTTGTGGGCGTTGCGGATCGCCTCGGCGAGGACGGACTGCGCGAGCGGCTCGAGCTCCGCCGGCGCGGAGATCGCAACTCCCGGGTCCACGGCGATCGCCAGGTCCGGGTGCGCGTGTCGCAGCCGTTCGACCTCCGACGCGAGCGTCGCGTGTGTTCGCGTCGCCGAGCGGCCGAGGGGTCTGGAGATGGCGGTTCTGAGGTCGACGAGCGCTTGCTGCACCTCCTCGGCGCAGCGTTCGCGCGTCTCGGAGTCGAGCTCGAGCTCTCCGGAGAGCGCGAGCGAGACGCCGAACAGCCTCTGGACGACGCCCTCGTGCACGGCGCGGGCGAGATCAATGCGTTGCTCGAGCTGCAAAGCCTTCTCGTGCTGGCGGGTGGCAACCCGCGCCATCGAGGCCAGCGCAGCGGTCTTGCCGAGCGTCCACAGCAGCTCGCGCTCTCCCATCTGCAATGTCGGCGCGCGCGCATCGCGGTCGCCGATAATCACGCCGATCCAACGACCGCGCGCGACCATTGGCACGCAGACGATGTTCGCCAGGCCGAAGCGCTGGGCGTACTCCACCGGAACGGCCGCATCGAGCCCCTCCGCGACGTCGATCACGCGGTCCTGCTCGAGTGCCCACCGGGCGACCGGCGCAGACTCGACGGTCACGAACATGTCCTCGAAGTCGCCCACGTCGATGCCGAACCCGCCGGCGAGGCGGACGCGGCGTCGCGCCGAGTCGTAGCGGAAGATGACGGCGCGACGCAGCGACGTCAGCCGAGTGGTCGTCTCGCATAGAAGGCCGTAGAAGTCATCGCCGCGGCCGTCGTCCTCGCTCGTCGCGAGCACCTCGGCGAGGTACTCGACCGCCGGCACCTGCAGGCGCGGCGTCTCCGATGGCAGATTGTCTGTCGAGGGCGGCACGCGGCGTCGCTCACCGGCCATCATCGCGCCAGACACGGCTCGCCGCCAGTCGTGCGAGTCCGCCGACCATCCATATGGGGGGGTCCAACGGGCTCCAACCCGGCCGGCCGACATCGCAACCACGGCTTATCCGGCGCCACGAAACTGGACTACACCCGTGACGCCGCAGTGGCACACGGACGCGCACACGGACGCGTGCAGGTAGGGACGAAGCGTTAGCGCTATAGGTACGCGAGCTGATAGCTCGCGCCTGTTGGGGCGCTCGGTTGAGGTGATGTACGGCTGCATCCCGGGGCCTGGCTAGGAACGCGGCTGCAAAGGACGAAATCGCGAGACTCGGAATCGAACCGCGGACACCACGATCTCAAAAGATCGTGAGAATCCGAGACGTGAAACGGAATCGCACAGCCTTATGGCTGGAAGCTCGGTAATGGGCGTCGGATGCGAACAGGAGGAGGGCCGATGAGATTGCCGCGCAGCAGACCGACGCTGAGGTCGTCAGGCCGTTCGACGCGGCCCTTCAACGCGCTCGCCGCCCTTGGCGCCGCGGGACACAACGGCTTTGAGCGGTGGGCCGGAATCGGAGTGTTCCTCGAGCCGTGGCTGGGGCGCCGAGGCACCAATATCCTGTGGTCGACGTCGCTGCCGCTGTGGTTCTCGCAGGCAATTTCCGGACGGCGCCGCGACGAGCCACTGCTTGCCTTCAACGCTGGGGTGGCGATTGCTGGGGCAGCCGTCCATTACGTGGAATGGCCGTGGTCGCGGCGCTTCGGCTTTCTGCCGTGGCTAGAGGAGGCGGAGGGCTTTCGCGCGAGCCTACTTCCTGCTTACAACGTGATCCTCCTGGTGTGGTTCATCGGCGGGGCTGGGTCCGTCGTGACCGAGACTCGGCGCCAGAACCTGAAGTACACGGCCGCCGGCATCGCAACCGGGCCTCTACTGCTCGCTTCCGCGCGCCACCACTTCGCATGGGCGCGGGAGCAGGCGAAAAAAGGCAATCCCCATTTCAGTGCCGACCTGCTTGCCGAGAGCCCGCGCAGGCCCGTCGGCATCAACGCGCTCTAATGGCAGATCCGACGGTCCGCTGGCCTGGTGGTGCGCGTGCGGCCGTCTCGGTCACCTTCGACAACCTCGGCGAGGCCGCCGAGCAGGAGCTCGGCCTGCCCACGCCGACCGGCCGCCACTACTCGGTCACCACCGCACTGCCGATCGTCCTTGCTGAGCTCGCCGACGCCGGAGCGCGAGCGACGTTCTTCGTCGAGGGCGTCAACACCGAGACCTATCCGGACGCGCTGCAGTCGATCGTCGACGCGGGGCATGAGTGCGCCTACCACGCGTGGCATCACGAGGATTGGAGCCGGTTGAGCGGCGCGGCAGAGTACGAGAACCTGACCCGAGGCCTTGCCGCGATGCGAGCCTGCGACCTTGAGCCGGCGGGCTTTCGCCCACCGGGCGGGCTGATCGGCGATCGCACGCTTGCTCTGCTGCAGGCGGAGGGCCTGAGCTATTGCTCCCCGGCAGGAGAAGGTGTTGCGATCGAGCGGACGGTGCTGCTTCCGTTCGCATGGCCCAACGTCGACGCCTACCACCTGCTCCCGCAGTTCGCACCCCTTCGCAGCCATATCGACGGGTCAGTTGACTCGGGCGGGCACGCGCAGGTCGCCGACACGCTGATGGCGTCCATCGACGATTCAATCGCGAACGGCTCCCACGCGACGCTCGTGCTCCACACCTGGCTAATCGAGGCCGAGCGCGACGCCGTCCGGGCCATCCTGGGACACGTTGTGAGCGCCGAGCGGCGCGGCGCGCTGTGGGCCGCGCGCTGCGACGAGGTCGCCGCGTGGGTTCAGAGCCACCCCGATCTTTTCACCGACGCAGCCAACCTCGACACAACCTCCTGGCTGGATCCGTCCGGACCGGCGCCGGCGACTTAGCGTCCGGACACGAGCTGAGGCGTGGCTGAAGTCAGGGGACGCTCCGACTCGAAGATGACGATGGAAGTCCACGCACAGCTCGAGCAGCGCGCCGAGGCACGTGCGGCGAAGTACTCGAGATGTCGCCTGGATCAGTCGTCTCTGCGCCTCTTGCCTCTCCGCACGAGCGCCCACGCGCCACCGACGAGCATCCCACCCATCATCACGACCATCACGACGGTCATCGCACCGCCCATCCTGCCTCCTTATCCCGGCTTGTGTGCGCGTAGTCGCTCGACGATGCCCCACTTCGAGCGCTGAACCTCATCGATCACAAAGCCGACGCTGGGCACGTAATCCAGCGGCTCGCGTAGCAGATGGTCGGCCTCGAAGCGAACCGCGAGGGGCTCCAGCAGCCTCTGGCCCCCTCTCACGATCGGCCTGGGGCTACGCACGTGCTCCAGCAGTAGCAGCTGACCGCCGGCGCGCAGGACGCGGAAAGCCTCGGCGGCGGCAGCACGGGTGTCGGGAATCGTGCAAAAGCCGAGCGTGCAGGTGACTGTGTCGAAGCTCTCGTCCGGGAAGTCAAGTGCCTGCACGTCGCCGAGTCGCAGATCCGCCGGGTGGCCGAGCTCCTTTGCTCGCTGGTGAGCGATCGCCAGCATGCCGGGGCTCAGCTCGACTCCTGTGAGCTGGACCTCGTCTCCGTAGAACGGCAGATTGCGAGCGGTGCCGCACGCCAGCTCGAGCACCTTCCCCCGAGCTCGCGAGCACACCCACTCGCGTCCATCGCCGAACAGGATCCGCTCGAAGAAGCTGATCTGGCGGTCGTATTTCGGCGCCTGTTTGTTCTGAACGGCGCGTACCCGCGCGGTCTCCTGTTCGATGGTTGGTCGTGCCTCAGACATGGCGGCCGCTCGCTGACATCGGAGGGAGGGCTCTCGCCCAACTCATGAATGGCTCTCATGCGTGGTCGAGCGCGTCCTCAGACATGGCTCGGGATCCCGCCGTCGGGCGCGCGCCTGCTTCGTCATCTCCGCCGTCCTCTTCGCCGCTGTGAATGACGGCAACCAGTCGGCAGGAACCGTCCCAGGCGGGACATGCCCGACCATCGGCGGGAAGTGGCGCGCTAGCGCCGCCGACTGCCCGGCGAGCAGCGGCTCGAGGTCGGCGATGGCGCTGAGCTGCCTGATGCTCGAGCCGATCTGCAGGTCGGCGGCGTTCGGGGCCTCGCCGCCGATCGTTCCCTCGGCGATCAAGCTGTCCGCTTGGTCGAGGTAGCCGGGCAAGGCACGCAGGTCGGCACGAGCCGCCTCGTCGCTGGCACCGACCAGTTTCCCGTACACGCGCACGCCGGCTGGCGCGTTCACGCGGATCAGCCACCGCGGGGTCGGCAGTGTCGAGGCTTCTGCGTACGACAGCAGGGCCCGCGGGGAGCGGCGGAATAGTGCTACCTCGATCCGCCGCACGGCGTTCTGTAGCACCCGCTCACCCCATTCCTCCGCTGACTCGACGCGACCTCGGGCCTCACCGTCGCCGGGGTACAGCGGCGGCTCTGGAACGAGCTCATCGATCCGGCGGAGGATCGCTACCGACCCAATGACCTTCTCACCATCCGCCAGCGTGAGTCCGGGGACCGTGGGATGGCCGTAGCGCAGTCGCTGGACCGGCCGGTGCAGAAGCTCCACGAGCTCGACGCGCCGATAGTCGAGACCCTTGACCGCCAGCGCCGCCTCCGCGCACGCGCACGGGTGCGACGTCGCGATCACATGCAGCCTGGCGACGCCAATAGCGGATACGCCCGGCGTCCCGGCGAGTGCGTCTTCATACATGGCTCGGGATCCCACTACCGGCGCGCGCCTGCTCACTCATCTCGCCGTCCTCGCTCGGACGCTGAGCTGCGGCGCCCACCGGCATGCAGCTCACGCGACCGGTCGCGCGCGCGAGGCGCTCAGCGCGCCTGCCGGGCAACCGGCCGAGCCCCCACGCTACCGCTCCGATCGCGAACATCCCCAGCGGACAGGCCAGCAGCCAGATCAGTGACGTAATCATCGCGGTTGTCTCCCTTGGTTGCGATCTACGACCAACTCGTAGTACTACCTACATGAGCGTAGTAGCTTATGAGTGGCTTGTCAAGGGCGCGCGCGCCCGCCACGCGATCCACCGATAGATGCCGAGGGCGCCGAGCGCGAACGGCAGCACGCACATCACTCCGCCGAGCACATCGCCGACGCTCATGCCCGTGCCGGTCGCCTGGGACACGGCGGACGCGCCGCCCAAGCCCACGATGGAAGCGATGAACGTGCCGGTAAACAGCAGTGCCCCCAGTACCGAGAGGGCCATCATCGTCGGATTGAGCGCGGCCACCCGCGGCTCCCGGCCGCTCTCAAGCTGCGCAACACGCACCTCGAGCAGCTCCGGGCCGCCGATCGCGGCGGCAACCTCAAGCTCGCCCCAGGCAGGGCCACGCACCACCTTCAACAGTGCTCCGACGAGCGGCGTGCGACCGCACGCCCGAACGGCCCGCCGGTCGGCGGCGAGCTCCCGCCCCGCGATATAGCGGGTCCGCAGCGCCCCGAGAGCGGGCAAGAAGAAGAACGTCGCCGGCAGCGCTCGGACGATCAGCACCTTCAACGGGTCGAGGTTGCGGACGTGGTAGCGCTCGTGCTCGAGCACGGCCCGCAGCTCCTCGGCGGACACACCCTCGAGCAACCCACGGCTCACGACGACCCGCGGCCGCAGCGCACCGTAGGTGAACGAGAACCACTCCGGCGAGTCGACCACCACCACACGCCCCCTGAGCCCTGCCGCCGCGGCCGGGCGTGCGACCTCGCCGGGCAGCGCCACCGCGAGCGCCCCGACCCGGCGATCAAGGACGCGCGACGCCGCGAGCTGCCGCGACAACGACCGCGCGCCTAGGATGATGCCGTTGCCGGCCAGGACAACGAAGAGAAGCGCCGGCAGCAGGTTGTGGCCCCCGCCCACCAGGCCGTCCACGCCGTGATCGGATACGCGCGAAACGATCAACGGCACCAGCACGCACGCGACCGCACCGCAGAGCACGTACACCCCCAGCAGCAGCGAGGCGATCACGAGCGCCGCGAAGCTGCGGTTGGCGCTGTCCAGGCGCATCACCGCTCCCGCAGCAGCTGCTCCATCCGGCGCAGCAGCTCGGGGTGCCCCCGCGCCTGATCGACGAAGTGCGCCATCGCCTCATCGCCGTAGGTGCGAATCACGTTCTGGACCGCGATCCCCGCGCGATCAGCCGCGGTCGCCTCATACTCGTAACCCCTCCCTGCCTGCCGCCGCGCAAGCGCGCCCTTCTCCGCGAGACGGCTCATCACGGTCATCACCGTGGTGTACGCGAGCGGCTCGGCGCGCCCCTCGTTCAGATGGCCCATGACCTTGCGCACCGTCACCGGAGCCCGGGCCGCCCAGACGGCGTCCATTACCTCCGCCTCAAGCGGTCC
>VAXW01000007.1 GCA_005884115.1 Actinomycetota bacterium | reverse complement strand
CAGGATGCCGACGATGCTGGTCGAGATCGCCGATAGCAGATGTCCGCCGGCGAGCGGGGTGCCGCTGGCGGCGGGTTTCGCGTCCTCAGCTACCAGTCGTCGAGGCCCCGCGCCGGGCGCGGCTTTCGCATTCATTTCAGTTACTCCTAGTCGAGTCGGCCGGGGTCGTGGAGTCGCCCGCCGACCATTGCTTCGCTTGTTGTCTTCCCGTGTGGCCCGGTCCGCAAACCTTGCCGGCTCGTAAGCGCAGCCATGGGAGCTATGTGTAAGTCGCCTGCTTGGCTCTGGCGAAGCAGGTGTTCACTGAACGCCGCGCGAGGCGCTCGCGGATCGTCCTGAGCGGCGGCGAGACCGAGGATGGAGGAGACGACCGTCTCCCGAGTGTAAAGGGGACCGCAGGGAGGGAAAATAGGGAAGGCTGATCCCCTTCCGATGGCCTTCGCGTTGTTCCTCGACATTGGCTCCACATTCGGGCGTCTCGCCGTCGAGCGACGGGAACGCTCGTGACTTCGCCTCCGCGCGCGCTTCGGAGGCTGGCCGGTCGTTATGACCACGCGGCGTTCGAGCCGGAGGGCGGCCGAGCGCGCGTCCGTCTCGCAGTTCTCGGGAGCGATACCTGGGACGTCGTGATCGATGGCGGCACCGTGTGCGTGGCGCCAGCCGAGGGCGACGCCGACGCGACGCTTGCCGCCGACGCGCAGACGTGGACAGCCATCGCCGAAGACGTCCGCGGCGGAATGGACGCCTACCGCGCGGGTCGCCTGACTGTGCGGCGCAACCTGCACGTCGGCGTCGGGTTTCTCGCCGCGACGAGCGGGCTGTCCGCTCCTGGGCGCCTGCGGTTTCGGATGGTCGCCACTCGCCGCGCACGGCTGTCGATGATGGAGGCCGGGAGCGGCCAGCCGGTCGTGGCTCTCCATGGCCTCGGCGGCACTAAGGGATCGTTCATCCCCACAGTGGCTGCGCTGAGTGGACGCTTCCGCGTGATCGCGATCGACCTCCCAGGCTTCGGCGACTCGGACAAGCCGATCGGCGCGAGCTACGACGCTCGCTTCTTTGCCCGCGCCGTAAGCGACCTGCTCGACGCACTCCAGCTCGACCGGGCGCATCTGATCGGCAACAGCCTTGGGGGGCGTGCCGCGCTGGAGGTCGGACTCCGCTATCCCGACCGGGTCGACCGTCTCGCTCTGCTCTGTCCTTCCTTGGCATGGCGCCGCGAGCGTCCATGGGCGCCGCTGCTCAGGCTCACGCGCCCGGAGCTCGGACTGGTCCCGCTCGCGCCGCGGCCGGTCGTCGAGGCGATCGTGCGCCGCCTCATCCCGAGCGCGGGTGAAGGCTGGAGCGCGGCCGGCGTCGACGAGTTCCTGCGCGCATATCTGAAGCCGGCCGGTCGGGCGGCCTTCTACGCCGCGGCGCGACATATCTACCTGGAGGAACCCGACGGCGAGGCCGGATTCTGGCCGCGCCTGCGCGAGCTGCAGGCCGATGCGCTGTTCGTCTGGGGTCGACGCGACCGGCTTGTCCCCGTCGCCTTCGCGCGGCATGTCACCGCGGCGCTGCCGGGGGCTCGTCATGTCGAGCTCGACTGCGGACACGTGCCTCAGGTCGAGCGTCCGCGCGACACCCACGATGCGGTGGGCGAGTTCCTAGCCGAAGTCTCGTAGCGACGTGCGACCCGCTCCTCCGCTGGAGGAGAGCGGTGAGCTCCTCGGGTGCCATTGCCAACGAGCCGCGGAGACGCTCGCAGATCTCGGCGCGCGCGCTCCGGGCCTTCCTGGGCGGGCTTCTGCGAGAGCGCAAAAGGCTCACATGCACGATTGATCGGTCCGGTAACGGGTAGGTCTCCCTCTTCGTCGAAGCGAGCGAAAGGACCAGGCATGGGACATGCGTTCGTTGACCAGATGATGGAGCGCAACCGCGCGGGCGAGCTGCGCTCACCTGTCTCAGAGACACTTGATATGCACCTGGTGGAGTTCGGACGGGGCGAGGCTGTCTATGAAATGGACGCGCGCGCTGAGCTGGGCAATCCCTTGGGGGTGATCCAGGGTGGTGTGGCGACGGCCCTTGCCGACGCGGCGATGGCCGCGGCGACGACGACGACCCTCAGCGACGAGGAGATTCAACGCGAAGCGATCACGACGATCGACATCTACTCCCGCCTCATCAGACCGGTGGATGCCGCCAAGGTCGAGCGCCTGCGTGCTGAGGCCAAGGTGGTGCGCGCGGGAGGCCGACTGGTCTGGACGGAGGCCGAGGTGCTCGCTGACGGCGAGCCGGCCGGCAAGTTCGCGGCGACCGGGATTCGGGTCGCTTTCGACCCACAGGCGTACCTCAACGAGCGTGGGGGCGGCGATGGCAGAAAGCGGTGAGAAGGTGATGGGGCGCTTTCTCGGCGCCGAGAACGTCGAACGCGGTCAAGCCTTTCTCGAGGCACTCGATCCCGAGCTGCACCGCTATGTCATCGAGTTCGTCTACGGCCAGGTCTACTCCGGGGGCGTGCTCGATCCAAAGACGCGTGCGCTGTGCACCGTCGCGATGCTCGCCTGCCTGGATCAGCAGCTACAACTCGCGGTCTATGTGCGTTCGGCACGCAGGCTTGGCGCAAGCGAGGATGAGATCCGGGAGGTTCTTCGCCAAGTGTCGGTCTATGGCGGCTTTCCCTGTGCGTGGAATGCTCTCGCAACCATGAAGCGTGCGCTCGAGCACGCCCCGGAGGTATCGGCCTGAGTATCAGGCCTAATGACGTCCACGGTGTACGCTCGCTCGGCACAGAGTGAGCGGACCGGCGGGCGAGAGGCACGGTGGTGGATTGAACGAGCGCGAGCCCTGCGCGCACCGACGCGCGACACCTCCGCATTGCGTCGCGTAAGCGATCATGTCGCGAGCTTGAGCTGAGACGACTCGAGCTCGTCCGATGCAAAAGCGCGTGCGCACCGTCCGTCGACGCGCTCGCATCGACGCGAAAGCGCAAGCCTCCTTTAGCTACGGTGTCAGGCGGTTGACAGCCAGCACTTCCAATCCTCGATAGTTCGGAAGCCAAGGCGCTCATAGACGCGGTAGCCGGCTCGGCTGGATTGCAGCCACGCCCAATTCGCGCCGGCGGCCACACCGTCGGCGACGGCTCGGGCCGTCACGGCGGCACCGTACCCGCGGCGGCGGTGGGCCGGGGGCGTCGCGATGTTGAATATCCCCACGTAGGACCCGAGGGTTATCCCGACGCCAGTCGTCACCGGCTCACGATCGACTTCGCCGAGATAGCAGCGAACTCCGTGCGCGGCCAGGACCGATGGGGTCATCAGCTGGAGAAACGGCTCCGCCGGCACTTCGAACCCAGCCGCCGCCAGTCGAGCGTGCGCGGGCGCCTCTGCCGACCGTAGCTCACGTATCAACAGCGCATCGGTGGTCGCATCGCTAATGAGGCCGCTCGAGTCATCCAGCACCATGAGCGGAATGTCCTCGTCGAGCCTCATGCCTCGGGCGCCCGCCTGATCGTGAAGTTGCTCCGCCACACCCGGACGGGCCTGCAGGCAGTGCGGCAGCCCGGTCGCGGCCACTTGATCCAGCAGATCGGCGACGACCTCAGCACGGGCGTCCACGGAGACAACCCGTACACCGTTCAGCGTGGGTATAGCTACACCGGTCACCATCGCGATTGCTCCAGGACCGGCGCGAGTCCAGCCGTTCGGGATCGCTGCCTCGAGGTACCGCCAGCTTTCAACGAGCGCCGCGGCAGCCACCTCAGCAACATCACGACGCATGGGAACACAGGCTACTCAGAGGCGAGCACGGAGATGCATGGCCGCACTCGACGCAAGGGTCGCCGCCAGGAATGCCCCTGCTCACGGCAGAGTCCGAGCAGGATGGCGCTATTGGCCTCGCGTGGGCGGCCCCGGCGCACGGCGAGAAGCGAGGCGCGCGTGCTTGACAGAGTGCGGCGTCTGGACTTAGGATGATGTACGCGATTCCAGATGCGCGGCCACTGGCTGTGCAAGGATCACAACGCAAACAGCGGAGCGAGTTCGCGGTCACACGTCGGCCGCCACGCCCTGATCCGTGCAGCCACTCGTCAGAAGCGGAAACGAGGTGGGAGTCACGCGCGGACCTAACGAGGACGTTCGAGCAGGGAGTGGAGGCATCTGGATCGCGTGCTCTTCATCCTGATCCCAACTGCCTGGCTCCTCGTCGTCTTGTATTGGCTGGCGCTGTGTCGCATGGCGGCGCAGGGCGATGCCTCCGGGGCCCGGGCCGCTAAACAGCCCCGGACAACGTGGCGAACGAACTCGGCTCGTCGAACGCGGCGCTCGGCAAACGCAGAAAGTCTTGAAGAGCTTGGACGGTCGCGGGCTTCCCGCCGGTTCCCGTCCAGGGCAGCACGCAGGTCATGCTCCTTCCCTCCCTGCGCGCCGGACAGGCGCGGGGACATCACTCCCCGTGTGTCCCCGCGCCTTGTCGCCCACATTCCGAGAACGTGGCATCAGTAGTCGCTGCGCGCCGTCGCGGGGCGAGTCTCCGCGGATGCGCTGCTGTGCATTGTCCCGCGGAGTTGATCGGGCTACCTGGGCGTGCTCAACGACGTTTCAGCACGGCGCCGCTCGCCGGCGCGAGGGTCACAGACTTGACGTTTCGGCCATCGAGGTCGCGCATCGTCGCGGGAAGCTCGACCGTGCGGCTGACCGCACCGGGCTCGTTGACGAGCACCGTACCGCCGACAAAGTCTCGTCGCAGGATGCCGCTCCACCGTCTGCGTACGCCAAGAGCTTTGCCGAGGTCGATGTCGTAGCCGGTCCACCAGTGTACGGGGGTCATTCCGCCCGAGCTAACCGCATCCTTGCCAGCGGATATCAGGAAGTACGCGGCCAGCGAGTATTCGGTCCCCTGCCGGTCCGTTGCGTTTCCATCCAACACGACGCCCCTACCCAGCGAGTGCACGGCATCGATGTAGGAGAGGAAACTGCTGAGCGAATTCGGGCCCGAGCCGCCAGTCAGTCCACGGTCGTTGACCCCGCGCTCGAGGTTGATGTAATTGGCCGCGGTGATCTCTCGACGTATCAATGGATCGGCCGTGCGTCTCGGGGAGTGAGCGAACCAGATGGCGTTGTGAACGATCTCCGTGTGAGGCAGCGCGGAGCGGACCTCCTGCATGAATTTCGCCATGTATCCTCGCCACGCTTCGTCGCTCATTGCGTGCCGAGTAGCAGGATCGATGGGCGCAACTTCCCGACCCTGCCCATCGCCCACGCGCAACTCCATGTTGACGTCGTCGATGAACAGACCACCGTAGCCGTGGCGCAGCTCTGCACGCGCGACGGATATCCAGTACCTGCGGAATGCCGGGTTGGAGATGTCGGCCGCATACTGGGCGCAAGTGCCGTTCGAGCAGGCGAACGGGATATAGAGCGGGCTGCCCGCGCCATCGCGAAGAATCCACTCCGGATGTCGTGCGGCTAGGCTCGAGCCTCGATAGATGGCGTAGGCATCGTCATACGCCCAGCCTTTGGGATACCAGCGCGTCTTGTTGTCGAAGTACGGCGTGGAGACGACCATGCGCCACATGTGACGGCGCAGGAAAGCTCCGTAGGCGGGGGCTCGCCTGGCGGTGAATTGGTCAAAGGCGGAATCGGCGTGTCCGAGGAAGTGCACGGCGCCCTGATCGATTCGCAGATCGGCATCGGAGCTGAGAACCGCCGAGGTTGCGATGACGGTGCTGAGGGCAAGCGCCGCGAGAAACCTGCCGCTCAGCCTGCGCAACACGGACGGCAGGCTAGCGCAGGGGGCAGCGATCTTTGGGCAGCAGCCCAATTCCGCTGCCCAATACCGTCCATATCGCACCGAATTCTGCCGCATCCGCTGGCTGGCCGAGGCGTCAAGATCACGAGCACATACCGGCATCCCGGGGGCATTACGCGGTTCTACAGCTGAGAGGAGTGAGCTTTCTCGTCTCAGGGCTGATCGCCCGCGGGGGTTCTGAGAGGTCACTCCAATCGCCGACGTGGACGGGCCGAGCCGAGCTCGGCCCGTCCGGGAGCGAGGAGAGGGTCCTCACGGGGACGTCGTGGGGAACTTCCCTTCGTTCTCTTCGGCCTCACGCTGCGCGCTCTCCGCAGCCTCGTGCGCTTTGTTCTCGTTCGGTTTGAACTTGCCGCCCGGCGGTGCGCCCGGGGCGCCTGCGGGAGCCGACGGGGCTGATTGAGTGGCGGACGTCGTCGTCGGCGAGCTGTTCGTCGCCGCACCGCTTGACGCCGCACCGAACACAGTGGCGCCGAGCGCGCCGCCGGCGAGCAGCGACCCTGCGATGACGGCACTCATCATGCCTACGCGTATTGGTTTCATGGTCATCGTCTCTTTCGTCTCGTTGGTCTGTGCCTCGTTGTCGAGGTCTGGCCACGATCGCGGTCCGTCCTGAAGGCGCCCTGGACGCCGTATTAGAAATTCGTCGGAAGCTCAGCCGACGGTGACCGAGGCCGCCAGCCGTTGCGCGGACTCGGGATCGTGCGAAGGCAGGTACACGGTTGGATGCTGGGCGCAGTGCGCCAGGATCGTCTCGAGCGTCTGCACGTACACGCCGGGGTCCGGGGCGATCGCGTCGGCGCGGCGTGCGTGCAGCTGCTCGAGCGAGTCGGTCGCGTCGCCCGCGAGCATCACGTGCCGGCCCTCGTCGTCGACGCAGATCACCGAGATGTGTCCTGGCGTGTGTCCGCTCGTCGGGACCGCGACCACGCGCCTGTCCTCGCTCAGCGGGGCGCTGCGAGCGAAGGCGCCGAACGGTGGACCATCCAACGAAAGTGGCTGCGGCGCGAAGGCGGCCGGAAGCGGCTGGCGCAGCACGCGGCGCATGAAGCGTGGAAACCGCATCGCGATGAAACGAAGCTCTGCCTCGCTGATGCGCGCGGGCGCACGCACGTGGGTCAGGCCGTCGACGTGGTCGCCGTGATGATGCGTGAGCACTACCTCGCTGACGTCCTCGAGCGAGAGCCCCGCCGCGGCAAGCGCGCCGGGCAGCTCCTGCTCGGGCTCGACTTCGAAGCGCGCAAAGGGCACGTTCCGGGCGGCGACGCTCTCGCCGGTGTCGATCAGCAGCAGCCGTCGCTCGTGCTCGACCGCCCAGCAGTGGATCGGCATCGGATCCGACCATGGCCCCGGCAGGAACAGGTCGAGCTGGCGCCGCACGCCGCGGTGCGGATACAGGAACGCGTGTTTGAGGCGAACGCTCCCCGTCCTGAGGGCGTGGATCCGCATGGGCGCTGGCGGACCCTACAGCTCGCCGGCCATGAGCGGCGCGCGGGCGGTGGTGCCACACTGCGGCGATGGCTTGCGAGCAGCTCCACGACCGGCCCGCCGAGCTGCTCGCGCAGCTGCTCCGCTTCGACACGACCAACCCGCCCGGAGGCGAGCGCGAGTGCATCGCGTGGGCCCAGGGGCTGCTCGAACGGCTCGGCGTGGAGCTTCGCATCCTCGCCAAGGAGCCCGAGCGCCCCAACCTGATCGCGCGCTTGAGCGGACGGGGCGAGCGCCCGCCGCTACTGCTTCAGGGCCACGTAGATGTCGTCGCCGCCCGCGGAGAGTGGGAGCACCCGCCGTTCGCCGGCGAGCTCGTGGGCGGCTACCTCTGGGGGCGCGGCGCGTTGGACATGAAGGGCGGCGTCGCGATGATGCTCGCCGCCTTCATGCGCGTCGCGGCCGCCGGGCCGGCGCCGCCCGGTGATGTGATCCTCTGCCTGCTCTCGGACGAGGAGGCCGGAAGCGACCTCGGCGCGAACTACCTCGTCACGGCGCATCCAGACCTCTTCAGCGGCGTGCGCTACGCGCTCGGTGAGTTCGGCGGTTTCACGATGAATCTGGCCGGCAGGCGCTTCTACCCGATCATGGTCGCCGAGAAGCAGGTCTGTTGGACGCTCGCGCGCATCCGCGGCGCGGCCGGGCACGGCTCGCTCGCGGTCCGGGGTGGCGCGAGCGGCAAGCTCGGACGGCTGCTCACCCGACTGGACCGGCGGCGCCTGCCGGTGCACGTCACGCCCGTCGTGTGCTCGATGGTCGAGGCGATCGCCGCGGAGCTGCCAGCTGCGACGGCGCTGTCGCTGCGCGGCCTGCTCCAGCCCGCGCTCAGCGACCGCCTCCTCGACCTGCTCGGCGAGCGCGCCAGCTTCTTCGACCCGCTCCTGCACAACACCGCCAACGCCAACATCATCGCCGCGGGAGAGAAGATCAACGTCGTTCCCGGCGAGGCGTCGGTGCAGCTCGACTGCCGGCTGCTGCCCGGCTTCGGCCCAGAGGAGCTCTTCGCAGAGCTGCGTGCGCTCAGCGGCGTGGAGCTCGAGCTCGAGGTCATTCGGCACGACCCGATCACGGCGGTTCCCGACCTGGGGATGTTCGACACGCTGGCGGGCGCGCTGCGGGAGCTCGATCCGAGCGCCCGGCCCGTGCCGATGCTGCTGCCTGCGGCGACCGACGGACGCTTCTTCGCGCGGCTGGGTATCCAGACATACGGCTTCCTGCCCATGCCCCTGCCGGCCGAGCTTCACTTCATGCGCCTTATCCACGCCGAGAACGAGCGGGTTCCAGTCGAGGCGATCGAGTTCGGGACGCGCGCGATCGCCCGCGTGCTCGAGCGCTTCTGATCGCGACGGCCGATCGCCTTCTGGCGCCGCGAGGCGACCGAACTTCAGGTGCCCGGGGCGCCGCGATCGCGCGTGGGTAAGGTGGAGGTGACGAAGGAGCACCGATGCAGTCGCCCGCCGAGCGCGAGATCCTGGAGGTTGGCAGCCGCCTGCTGACCAGCGCCGACTCCAGCGTCCACAGTCCGGTGCGGGCGATCGACAAGCGGGCGCTGGAGCGCGCTTCGCAGGACGCGGAGCTGCGCACGGCGCTGCTCCGCTTCGTGGACGTGGCGCCGGCTTGCCGCTCACCTGCCGATCTCGCCGCGCATCTCATCGGCTTTCTGGGTGAGCTTCACGAGCGCCCGCTGCCCCTCGATGCCGCCATGCGCATGGGCAGCTCGAAGGCAGCTCGCGCGGCACTTGGACGCGCGGCTGCGGCAGGCGTGCGGCACGTCGCGCATCGCTTCATCGTCGCCGAGCAGCCAGGCGATGCCGAGAAGGTCCTGCGTTCCCTTTGGAGTGAAGGCGTGACGACGTCGGTGGACCTGCTGGGGGAGGCGACGCTGAGCTCGCAGGAGGCCGACCGGTACGCGCAGCGCTGCTTGGACACGCTCGACTCGCTCGCCGGCATCTACGCGGCACTTGCGCCCATGCCTCAGCTCGAAGCCGACTCGATCGGGCCCATCCCGCGCGCAAACCTCTCCGTCAAGGTCTCAGCGCTCACGCCCCTGCTGCGTCCCGACGCTCCCGAGCTCGGGGAGCGCGACGCCATGCCGCGGCTGCGCGCGCTGCTGCGGCGCGCAAAGGAGCGCGATGTCCACCTGCACGTCGACATGGAGTCCTTTGACTCGCGCGAGGCCGTGACCGAGCTCGTGCTCTCGCTGCTGGGGGAGGATGAGTTCCGCGACGGGCCCAGCGCAGGGTTGGTGCTGCAGGCCTATCTCACAGACTCGCCTGAGCTATGCGAGCGGATCGTGGCATGGGCTGAGCGCAGCGCTCGCGCTCAGCCTCTGGTCGTACGGCTCGTGAAGGGCGCCTACTGGGATCACGAGGTCGTGGATGCGCGTCAGCACGGCTGGCGCTCGCCGGTCTTCGAGGTGAAGGCCGAGTGCGACCGCAACTTCGAGGCGCTGACCGTGCGCTTGCTGAAGACGCGCTCGCACCTGCGCGCGGCGATCGCCAGCCACAATCTGCGCAGCGTCGCGCACGCGATCGTCGCCAACCGCGCGCTGGGTGG
This sequence comes from Actinomycetota bacterium, assembly GCA_005884115.1. Classification (GTDB taxonomy): domain Bacteria; phylum Actinomycetota; class Thermoleophilia; order Solirubrobacterales; family Solirubrobacteraceae; genus Palsa-744. The sequence goes on along the minus strand of VAXW01000007.1, from coordinate 64,608 downwards.
CCAGCCGCGCGACGTCGAGTTCCAGGTGCTGCGAGGTCTGGGCGACGAGCTGCAGCGCGCGCTCGTACGAGAGGGGCTGCGCGTGCGCACCTACTGCCCGATCGGCGATCTCGTCGCGGGGATGGCATACCTCGTGCGCCGGCTGCTCGAGAACACCTCGAACCAGAGCTTCCTCGCCGATCAAGTCCGTGGACGTCCGCTCGAGGAGCTGTTGGCCGCGCCGTGACGCTTGGACCGTTCGTCAACGAGCCGGTTCTCGAGCTCCGTCGGGGCGAGGTGCGCGATGCGTTGAGCCGCGGCATGGCCGCGCTCGAGCGCAAGCTTCCGCTGCGCGTACCCGCGATGATCGGCGAGCGGCGAATCGACGGCGAGACCCTGTTATCGACCGATCCAGGCGATCGGGAGCAGGTCGTGGCCGTGGCGACGCGGGCGACGGGGCAGGATGCTCGACGCGCCGTCGAGGTCGTGAGCGCCGCGGCCGGCGCGTGGGCGTCGGTGGCGGCGGAAGAGCGCGCCCTCATCCTCTTGCGCTCCGCCGCGTGGATGCGCGAGCGGCGCCACGAGCTCGCCGCGCTGTGCGTGCGCGAGTGCGGCAAGCCATGGGCAGAGGCGGACGCGGATGTCGCGGAGGCGATCGACTTCCTCGAGTACTACGCGCGGGGCGCACTCGCCCTCGATCGCGGCGCGAGCGTGCTGCAGGTGCCGGGAGAGCGCAATCACATGCGCTACGCGGCGCGCGGCGTCTGTGCGGTGATCGCGCCGTGGAACTTCCCGCTGGCGATCCCGACCGGCATGCTGGCAGCCGCGCTCGCGACCGGAAACGCCGGCGTGCTCAAGCCCGCCGAGCAGTCGCCGGCGTGTGGCGCGATGGTCGTTGAGGCACTGCGCGCCGGCGGGGTGCCGCCCGACGCGGTCGCGCTGCTGCCCGGCGCGGGCGATGCGGGGGCTGCGCTCGTGCGCGACCCGCGCGTGCACACGATCGCGTTCACCGGCAGCGCGAGCGTCGGAGCGGAGATCATCGCCGCCGCCGCCCGGGTGCGCGGCGACCAGAGCCACATCAAGCGAGTGATCGCCGAGATGGGCGGGAAGAACTGCGTGATCGTCGACTCCGATGCAGATCTCGATGAGGCCATACCGGCGATCGTGCGCTCGGCGTTCGTCTACGCGGGCCAGAAGTGCTCGGCCGCGGCGCGGGTGCTCGTGCACGAGGGGATCGCAGACGCGCTGCTAGAGCGCGTCGCCGGTGCCGTCGCCACGCTTCAGATCGGCCAGGCCGACGTCTTCGGCACCGATGTCGGACCGCTCATCGACGAGGAGGCACAGCGGCGGGTGCTGCGCTACACGAAACTCGCGGCCGACGAGGGGGTGATCGTCGCCGCGCGCGAGCCGGAGGTCGACGGGCGCGGCTGGTTCTGCCCCGCCTCCGTCGTGACGGGCCTGCCCGCGGACTCGGCGATCCTCCGCGATGAGATCTTCGGGCCGCTGCTGGCCATCGAGCGGGTCAGAGACGTCGAGGACGCGCTGGATCGCGTCGAAGCGCTGCCGTTTGCGCTCACGGGAGGGCTCTTCTGCCGCAACCCGCAGACCGTGCAGAGCGTCGCCGCGCGCTCGCCGGTCGGCAACCTGTACGTCAACCGCCACATCACCGGAGCGATGGTCGGCCGCCAGCCGTTCGGCGGAAACCGGCTCTCCGGAAGCGGCGCAAAAGCGGGTGGGCCCGACTATCTACTGCAGTTCGTCGAGGGGCGCGTGGTGACCGAGAACACGCTGCGCCACGGCCTGGTCGTCTGATCGCGGCGCCGGCTCGGGGAATCCCATCATGATGGACAGGTGCGCGTGGTGCTCACCAGCAGCCTTGCCGAGCTTCATCCCAAGGTGGATGGCTTCCTCGCGGAGCGGGTCGAGCGGAACGTGCAGGCGTCGCTGCTCGTGCATGCACGAGCAGGCCGCATGGCCGGCCAGAAGCCGCTGTTTGCATGGAGCACGGACGAGCACGACGGGCTGCTGTTCTTCGCCATGCGCATTCCGCCCTGGCCGCTGCTCGTGAGCGAGCTCGAGGATGACCAGGCCGAGGCGCTCGTGGAGAGCTGGCTGGCCGAGGACCCCGACGTACCGGGGGTGAGCGGCGCGCCCGCCACCGCGCGCGCGGTGGCGCGGGCGTGGCAGAAGCGCACCGAAGGGGAGGTGCGCTCGCGCATGCGCGAGGCCATGCACCTGCTGCGGGAGGTGATCGAGCCCTCGGCGTGGCCCGCGGGCGCGCTGCGCCAGGCGCAGCAGGAGGATCGTGCTCTGCTCACCAGTTGGGAGCGCGCGTTCGTGCTGGACTCGGGCATCACCCCGGACGCCGCGGACGAGGCCGAGCGCACGATCGCGCGCCGGCTCGACTCGGGCTCGCAGTTCATCTGGCAGGACGGAGCTCCCGTGAGCACGCTCGCAGTCTCGCCAGCGATCGCCGGCACGGTCAGGATCGGCCCCGTGTACACGCCGCCGGAGCACCGCCGCCGGGGCTATGCGAGCGCAGCCGTCGCGACTGCTTGCGTCCACGCTCTTGCCGAGGGCGCATACCAGTGCATGCTCTTCACCGACCTCGCCAATCCGACATCGAACAAGATCTACGCCGCCGTCGGCTTCCAGCGCTTCGCCGACTGGGAAGAGCTTGAGCTCTCGCGCTGAGCCGCAAGCGGGTCGCCAATCGTTACCGCTCGTTGCGTCTTTCTCGGCGACGCCCACGGGCCCCGTGCGCGCTCCCGAGGAGTGACGAGCGTCGCTGCGGGTAGGCTGACCTGCAGATGAGCGCGCAGGTTGAGCGAGCTTCTAGCGCTGCGGTGCCCACACCCGTTGGAATGCCGGGCGGTGGCCTGCTGGCGACGGCACTCGTCTGCTGTGCGCTGTCCCCCGCCGGCGCAAACGCCGCGAGTGCGCCCAGCGCGAGCACGGGCGGCGCCTCGAACGTTACGTTCTCCTCGGCCGTCCTTCATGGCTCGGTCAATCCCGGCGGCGCAGCAACCAACTTCGCCTTCCAGTACGGGACCAGCCGGCGCTACGAATTTCAGACCCCGCTCGCCGCAGCCGGAAGCGGCACGACGAGCGTGAAGGTCAGCGAAGCCGTCAAGGGGCTTCGGCCTAACACGACGTACCACTACCGTCTGGTGGCGTTCGGCATCGCAACGGCGACGGGTAGGGATCGCACATTCAAAACATCGAAGGTGCCGCTATCGCTCGCAATCGCCGGCGTGCCGAACCCCGTGACTTTCGGTGCGGCGTTCCTGCTCGAGGGAACGCTGTCAGGCACCGGCGCGGGTGGACGTGCGGTCGTGCTCAAGGCCAATCCCTTCCCCTACACCGGGGGGTTCAAGCCGCTCGCCAATCGGCAGGTCACGAGCCCGACCGGCACCTTCTCGTTCTTCGTGCCGGGCCTTGCGCTGAACACGCAACTGCGTGTGTTCGCGGTGGGCAAACCCGCGATCTCGAGTCCAGTGCTGGTCGAGTCGGTCGCCGTCAGGGTCGCGTTTCACATACGCCACACCCGTCGCCGGGGTTACGTGCGCATGTCAGGAACCGTCGCTCCAGCGGAGGTGGGCTCCCTCGTCGGCTTTCAGCGCTTGAAGCCGGGCCACCACTCCGTGAACGAAGGTGGCACGGCCGTGGTCCCTGGCACACCGACCGTCGCCCGCTTCAGCCGCGTGATCCACATCCGCCATCACGGCCTCTTCCGCGCACTCGTCAAGACGAGCGATCCCAGCCACGTGTCTGGCTACAGCGCACCGGTCCTCGTTCGCTGAGGGCTCGCGACGGGCGCCGGCATGATCGCCGCGGCTTTGGCCGGGCGCGGCGGCGTGCCCCTCGACGCGCTCACGTGGCCAGCTAGGCCTGCGGCGCTCAGCGGACGTGCCGCTCGAAGAACGCGAGCATCCGCTTCCACCCGTCCTCCGCGGCCTGCTCGTCGTAGCCGACGGCCATTCCGGTGGGCACGCGCGCGAGCCAGCCCTGCCAGCCGTCGACCTTGGAGAAGAACGAGTGCCCGGCGCCCTCATAGGTCTTGATCTCGTGCGCGACGCCGAGCTCGTTGAGGTGGCGCTCGAGCCGCTCGGCCATCTTGCGCCCGACGATGCGGTCGCGCCCGCCGTAGCTGGCCACCACCGGGCACATCCCCTCGAGCACCGAGCGCTCCGAAGGGACCATGCCGTAGTTGACCGCCGCCGCCGAGAAGCCCGGGCGAGCGCCGGCGATCAAGGCGAAGCCGCCGCCCTGGCAGAAGCCGGCGATCGCGATGCGCCCTGAATCGAGCTCCTCGCGTGCGGCAAGCGCCTCGCGCGCGGCGTGGATGTCGGCGATCTCGCGCGCCATGCGCCCGCTCATCATGTCGAGCAGCACGCGGCTCAGGCACGCGATACGCGTGCCGTGCGAGTACAGGTCGGGCGCCAGCGCGCAGTAACCCGCCTCGGCGAAGCGCGCGGCAATGCGCCGGATGTCGTCGTTGAGGCCGAAGGACTCGTGCAGGACGACAACTCCTGGATGTGGCCCCGGGCCCTCGGCAGCGAAGAAATCGGCCCGCAGCGACGAGCCGTCGGCTGTTGGCACCTCGAGGCGCTCTGCCGCGGTCATGGTGGCCGCGGACGATAGCCAAATGCGCGCAAGCGAGGAGGTATCTGCACCTCAGGAGCCGAGCCGCACGCCGACATGCGGATGCAGGCGACCGCGCTCTTCGGAGTAGGCGTGCGCGAGGCGCTCGACCTCGCCCGGAGGAAGCGAGGTGCCGAACGCGTCCGCCCCTCCGAGGTGGCGGTAGCCGTCGTGCAGCTTCTTGCCGATCTGCGCCAGCGCGAAGTGGGCGTCGTAGACGCTCTCGATGTACAGGACGACGTTCTCGCGTGCGAACCGAGCCGCCGCGGGGGGGCCGCTTTGGATCTGGCGCATCGAGTAGGCGACCAGGCTCCAGCCGCGCTGCGCCAGCACCGCGTAGGAGTGGAACAGCCCGCCGAGCGCCGAGGCCGGGCCGGTAAGGCTGCGCAGCTGGTCTTCCTTGAAGGGCTCGGGCACCCTGACCTCGCTGGCGCTGCGCGCCGCCGCTTCGACCGCAGGCCTGGCACTTGCGAGCCCGGCCCGCTCGCGCGGGAGGCCGTCGGCGATCAGCCGCCACGCGCGCTTGCTCGCGGCGAGCTCCGCCGAGACGCCCGCTTCGGCCTGCCGCAAGGCCCCGCCGGCGGCGAGCAGATCTTCGCGCTGCAGGCGCAGTTCACCCGCGCTCACCGCCCGCCCGCCGCCGCAGCCGGCGAGGCCCGCCGCGCCGCACAGCAGGAGCAGCGCCGCGCCCCGGATGGCTGTGGGCGAGGTGCGCGTGGACTAGGTGCCGAGCAGGTCGATCACGAACACGAGCGGCGCGTTGGGCGGGATCGCCGGGGGCGAGCCTTTCGCGCCGTACGCGAGCGCGGCGGGGATCACGAGCTCTCGCCGCCCGCCGACCTTCATGCCGGGGACGCCCTGGTCCCAGCCCTTGATGACCTGGCCCTGTCCGAGCGTGAACGTGAACGGTTCGTTGCGCTTCCACGACGCATCGAACTCCTTGCCGCCGTGGAACAGCACGCCCACGTAGTTGACCGTCACCGACTGCCCCGCTTTCGCTTCGGGGCCAGTCCCGGCGATGAGGTCTTTGATCGCCAGCTTGGTCGGCGCCGCGCCAGGCGGTGGAGTGACCGCCGGTGCTTTGGAGAGCGGTCCGCTCGTCGGAGTCTTGGGCGTCGTCGAGCTCGGACTGCCGGACTTGATAAGGGCGTTATCCGCCTTGTTCTCGTTGCCAACCGTGATCGTGCTGCTCGAGCCGCTCGAGCCGCAGCCCGCGATCAGGGCCGCGGTGCCCGCAAGCAGCGCTAGCGCCGAAGCCCCGCGGCTCAGGCTCGTGGTGCGCGGTGAGTGCTCAGGGCCGATTGCCACGGTCGCGCAGCCTAACGGACTTGGCTGACGCGTGTACCAGCCGCGTGGGATCGAGCTAGGATCGCAAGCGGACCGTGCTAGGCGGGGAGGTAGCGGTGCCCTGTACCCGCAATCCGCTCTAGCGGGGCTGAACTCCTCTCCGAGGGGCTCCGCTCCGGTCGCTTCGTCGCTCGCGGCGTCGATGGCACGGGTCCCGCGCGGTGTCGGCTCGTGAATCAGGTCAGGTCCGGAAGGAAGCAGCCTTAAGCGATGCCCGATAGGCGCAGCGGGAGCTCCCGGCCGGAGTCGCGAGCGGCGATCAGGCGCCCGTGGCGGGAGGCTCGACGAGGGGTGCACGGTCCGCTCTCTCGCGGCACGCCGCCGCCGCGCCGCATGCCGGCGCCCTGGCTCACGCGCAGCGCCTGAAGATCAGCCACGAGCGGTTTGTGCCCGCCTCGCGGAACCCCGGCGGGACGCTGACGGGCACGACCGGGTCGTGGGGGTCGAGCACATAGTCTCGTTCCACCTCCCTGCTCGCGGGGTCGACGTACACGCCGCGGCCCTGCACGCGGCCGAGTTGCGCGTTGACGATGTTGCGCGGGCTCGTCTTCAGGTAGAGGGCGAGCAGCGGTATGGGAGCGTGATTGGAGACTCCGACCTTGCCGCAGCGGAGGCTGATGGCGCCGTCTTTGACCAGCGCCACGAGATCGCCTTCGATGTGCTGCTGGCGGGCGAGTTTGCTGAGCTCGCGATCTGCCGCGCGATACTGCCCCGGAGTGGCGGCGAGCAGCGCCACAACCACGATCGCTCCGCCCAACATCCACCAGCGCTTGCGCGCGGGATCATCTCGCAGGCGCGTCCAGCCCAGAGCGCCGGCGCCGCAGAGGATGCACCCGATGGCCGCCAGCAGGAACGCATAGCGCGTGTTGATCGGAAGTCCCGCGGCGGCCAGCACGGCGAACACGACCAGCGCCACAGCGGCGACGGCGAGCGCGGAGAGCGCGGCGCGGCGCAGCCACAGCAGCGAGAGTGCTGCCCCCAGCGCGCCTCCAGCGAGCACGCTAGGCCGCAGGATCTCGCCGATGCGCCGCGGGATGTACTCGGGCACGTTGGCGATGCCCCTCACGCGGCCCAGCGCCTGAGCTGTGTGGCGGGTGTTCGTGAGCGACCACAGCGGATCGCCGGTCACGGCGAGGTCGCTGAGGAGCCACACGAGCGGCGCCGAGAGCGCGAGCAGGGCGAGCTTCAGTAGCTCGCCCTGCCAGGCTGCTGTGGCCGATGCCGGCGGCGTGCCCGGACGCGCGCCCTCGCCGGTGGTAGCGCTCGGGCGGGGCGTCGTTTTCCAGCCGGGCAGGAGGTACAGCCAGTAGAGCGCGGAGAAGACCCATGCCTCGGGCCGCAGGAGGCCCGCGAGCGCCAGCAGCATCAGCACCGGCGCCCCCGCCCGCGGCCTTCGCGTCTCGACCAGCACGGCACTCAGCACGAGCAGCAGGTAGGGGACGTCGACGTATGCGCGCACGCCGTAGGAGAGGACGGGCACGCGGGTCAAGATCAAAAGGCCGGCGAGCGCGCCGGCAGGCCTCCCGAACCACTCGCTGCCGAGCGCGTAGACGACCCACGCGCACGCCGACAGAGCCAGCAGGCCGAGCCAAACCGTTACCCCGGCGGCCGCGCGCGGGCCGAGCGGCTCGAGCAGCGCTCCCAGCGCCTCAACCAGCGGATGGGGCGTAGGGGCGACCGGTATTTCGTAGGCCGGCGCCTGGGCCCGCGCGAGCTGCCCACCCCAGCCGAGCGCGTACAGGGTGTCGTAGTTGGCAAAGCCCACGCCCCCAATCAGGCGCAGCAGCACGGCCCCGCCGATGATCGCGAGCAGCGCTCCGGCACGGCCGGTCGGGAGCTTGATCCGCCCCGCCACGAGCGCGCACGCTACCCGCTCACGCGCCCCTGCGGGGGACGGCGTTGGACGGCGCGAGCCGGGATAGACTCACCCGCAGGTGTCCGTGAAGCCGCCACAGCCGCAGGAGCTCTCGCTGTACCGCAGGCACCGCCCGCGCACCTTCGAGGACGTGGTCGGCCAGGAGCCGGTTGTGCGCACGCTGCGCAACGCGGTCGAGCGCGAGAAGGTCCACCACGCCTATCTGTTCGTCGGCTCGCGAGGCACGGGCAAGACCTCGATGGCGAAGATCCTTGCCGCGTGCCTGAACTGCGAGCAGGGACCCACCACGCAACCCTGCGGACAGTGCGACTCGTGCCAGTCGATCGCCCGCGCGAGCTCGCTCGACGTGATCGAGATGGACGCCGCCTCAAACAACTCGGTCGATGACATCCGCGAACTGCGCGAGAGCGTGGCGTACGCACCAGTCAGCGGCCGGCGCAAGGTCTACATCCTCGACGAGGCGCACATGCTCTCGACGGCTGCCTGGAATGCGTTCCTAAAGACCCTCGAGGAGCCGCCCGCGAATACCGTGTTCGTGCTCGCAACCACCGAGGCGCAGAAGGTTCCCCCTACGGTCATCGACCGCTGCCACCGCTTCGACTTTCACCGCCCGACGGTCGAGCAGATCGCCGCCGTCGTCGACCGCACAGCGAAGGCAGAGGGGATCGCGATTCCGCCCGAGGCGGTCGCTGCGCTCGCGCGCGCGGCGACCGGCAGCTTTCGCGACGCGCTCGGGACGCTCGAGCAGCTGCTCACCTACAGCGGCAACGAGATCGCTCTCGCCGACGTGCTCGCCGTGCTCGGCGTCGCCGACTCCGAGCTCTTGCGCCAGACGGTCGACGCCGTCGCGGCCGAGGACGCGCGCGCAGCGCTGAAGGCGCTCGCAGACTACGTCGAGCAGGGGCGCGATCCAAGCTCTTTCGCGCGAGACCTCGAGGTGCGCTGCCGCGAGCTGCTCGTCGTCCAGACGCTCGGTGAGGTGCCTGCCGAGCTCGCGCTGACCCCGGACGCGGACGCCGGCCTGAAGGCGCAGGCCGAGCGCGTAGCTGCGCAGGTGATCGTGCGGCTGCTCGAGGGGCTGGGAGCGGCGCTGGAGGCAGTGCGCGCCGGGGCCGATCCACGTACGCGCCTCGAGCTGGCGCTCGTGAAGGCCGCCACACCCGAAGTCGACCCCTCCGCTCGTGCGCTGCTCGCACGCCTCGAGCGCTTGGAGAGCTCGCTGGCCGGCTCAGGCGCAGAGCGCCCCACGGTCCAGCTCGAGCAGCTCGAGCCTGACCGCGACCATGCAGCCGAGCCTGACCGCGACGATGCAGCCGAGCCGCGAGGCGGAGGCGAAGCCTCCCATCAGGGGCCGCGCGCGGAGGCCGACGAGGGGTCGCCGGAGTTGGCGCTGGAGCGGCCGCGTTCCTCAGCCGGTGAGGGGCCGCGGGAGGCGGACGATGTTGGGGCGAGCGCGTCGAGTGCGCCGGCGCAGGCAGCGCAGGGAACGGGGATCCGGGACCTCGACTCGGTGCGCGCGGTGTGGCCCGCCGTGGTCGAGGCCGTACGCGGCGTCAACGCGATGCTCGGAGCGGTGATCCAGGACGCTGAGCCGGTCGCGGTGCAGGACGAGCAGCTCACGGTGGCGTTTGGCGCAAGCGACGTGTTCCTGATGAAGAAGGCGGAGGTCGCCGCCAACCGCACCGCCGTCGCCGATGCCCTGCGCGAGCTTGCCGGAGGGCGCTGGCGCCTTCACTACGAGCTTCGCTCCGAGCTCGACGCGCGCCGCTCGCAGCCCGGCCGGCGCACGGAGCAGGAGTGGGTCAGGCGCTTCATGGAGGAGTTCGACGCCGAGGAGGTTCCCATGCATCTCTCGGCCGGACAGCCCGCAACCTCAGGCGAGAGCGTCGAGGAGGGCTGAGGATGTCACGGCAGCCGCGCGCGGGCGACATGCAGCAGATGCTCAAGCAGGTGCAGAAGATGCAGAAGGAGCTGCAGGCCGCGCAGGAGCGACTCAAGGAGGAAGTCGTGGAGGCCTCAGCCGGCGGGGGCATGGTCACCGTCAGGATCACGGGCGACTTTGAGGTGAAGTCGGTTCACATAGACCCTGCCGCCGTCGACCCCGACGATGTTCAGCTGCTGGCCGACATGGTGCAGGCGGCTTTCAACGAGGGTATGCGCAAGGCGCGAGAGCTGGCCGAGAGCAGCCTCGGCGGAGCGACCGGGGGCATGGACCTCGGCGACCTCGGCGGCCTCGGCCTGCCGGGACTGTGAGCACGTCCTACGCGCCGCCGGTCCAGCGGCTGATCACGGAGCTCTCGAAGCTGCCCGGCGTGGGCAGCCGCACGGCCCAGCGCTTGGCTTTCCACATATTGCGCGCATCGGCTGAGGATTCCTCGGCGCTCGCGGAGGCCATTCGCGAGGTGAAGGAGAAGATCGGCCTGTGCGAGGTGTGCTTCAACCTCACAGACGAGCCACGCTGCCGAATCTGCACCGACACGCGGCGTGACCACGGCGTGATCTGCGTCGTGGAGGAGCCCAGCGACGTGATTCCCATGGAGCGAATGCACGAGTACCGCGGCGTCTATCACGTGCTCGGCGGCGCGCTCTCGCCGATCGAGGGCATCGACCCCGATGACCTGCGCATAGCCGAGCTGATCGCGCGTGTGACCGCCGACGGGACGAGCGAGCTGACGGACCCCGCTCACGCAGGCGGCGGCGCTGCCCGTGGCGAGGCGCGCGAGGGTGCGGTCAGCGAGATCGTGCTCGCGACCAACCCCACCACCACCGGAGAGGCGACGGCGCTGTACATCGCAGAACAGCTACGCGAGCGCGCGCCGCAGGTAGCCGTCACGCGCCTGGCAAGCGGGCTCCCGGTCGGGTCGGACCTGGAGTACGCGGACGAGGTCACGCTTGGCAAGGCCTTCGCCGGCCGTCGCTCGGTGTAAGGCGAGACCCCCTGTCGATGGAGCCCGTGATCGTCATGAAGTTCGGCGGCACGTCGGTGGCCGACGCGCAGCGCATAAAGCACGCGGCACGGCGCATCGTCGAGACCCGCGAACGCGGCAACAGGGTCGTCGCCGTGCTCTCCGCTCGCGGCACGACCACCGATGAGCTGATCGCGATGGCCGAGGAGGTCTCGGCCGTGCCTGACCCGCGCGAGATGGACATGCTGCTGTCCACCGGCGAGCGCATCTCCTGCGCCCTGTGCGCGATGGCGATCCACGACCTTGGCCACCGGGCGATCTCGCTCACCGGCTCCCAGGCCGGCATCGTCACCGACGAGTCGCACACGAAGGCCCGCATCATCGACGTGCGCGCAGACCGCATCACGCGCGCGCTCGACGAGGATCGCATCGTGCTCGTCGCCGGATTTCAGGGCGTCTCAAGCACGGCTCGCAACGTCACCACGCTCGGACGCGGTGGCTCTGACACGACCGCGGTAGCGGTCGCGGCCGCGCTCGGCGCGGAGGTGTGCGAGATCTATACCGACGTGCGCGGCGTCTACACCGCCGACCCCCGCATCGTGCCCGACGCTCGCAAGCTGCCGAGCATCTCCTTCGAGGAGATGCTCGAGATGGCCGCATCAGGAGCGGGGGTGCTGCAGCTGCGCTCGGTCGAGTACGCACGCAACCACGGCGTGCAGATCCACTGCCGCTCCTCCTTCGAGGACACCGCAGGTACCGTTGTGCTCGCAGAAGGAGACCCCATGGAGCAGCCGCTGATCACCGCCGTAACGCATTCCGTCGCCGAGGCACGCCTGACCCTGGTGGGAGTTCCCGACGAACCGGGCGCCGCCGCGCGGATCTTCCAGGCGCTCGCGCAGGTCAACGTGAACGTCGACATGATCGTGCAGAACGAGCCCGCCTCAGCCGGAGGCCGCGCTGAGATCTCGTTCACGGTTCCGCGCGAGGATCTGCGTACGGCGAGCGCGGCGCTCGAGCCGCTCGCCGGCGAGTCTTTCACCGAGATGTCCAGGTCCGAGGAGATGGGCAAGGTTTCGATCGTCGGCGCGGGTATGCGCTCGCACCCCGGCGTGGCCGCGAAGGTCTTCACGGTGCTGGCCGAGGAGGGCGTCAACATCGAGATGATCGCGACCTCGCCGATCAAGATCTCCTGCGTGATCGCGCGCGATCGCGTCGAGCGGGCGGTTCAGGCGCTGCACGGCGCCTTCGAGCTCTCAGGCCCCGACTCGATCAGCGAGGAGCAGCCCTTCACGGCCTGAGGCCCTTGGGGGCACCCAAAACCGCGCGCCGCTCGCCGGACGCGCCAGGTTCGCGCGCTGCACCGGGCGCGCACAATGTGCGAAACTGCGCATTCTTAGCCGCAATTTGGGAGGGATCCTTTGCGCACCATACCTCGGAGACGGCGCTACCTGTCGCATCGCTGGCTCATCGTCCTAGCGCCGCTGTTCAGGTTCTGCCGGCTGCGCGACGCCTACATACTGCGTGTGGTCGGGCGCTGGGTGGGTCCCGTCCTGCGCATCGACCGCCGCACCGTGCGCCGCCGCCGCGCGAGCCGGCGCGACCCGAGCATCGCCGCATAGCCCAAGGCTCCGGTAGCCGAGCCCACGACCCCGAGCCGCACGGGCGCAGCCATGGTCGCGCTCACATCGCGCCGATCGCCTCCACGCAGCGCTCGGCCGCACGGCCGTCGCCGTACAGCGGGGGTCGCTCGCTCGGGGGCGTCCGCTCGAGCGCCTCGAGAGCGGCGGAGGAGTCGAGGTCGACGAGCGCGTTCCAGCCGCTCGCGACGGTCTCCACCCACTCGGTGCTCGATCGCAGGGTGACGCACGGGACTCCGGCAAGGTACGCCTCCTTCTGGACGCCTCCCGAGTCGGTGAGCACGGCGCGCGCGTTGCACAACAGCGCTGCGAACTCGCCGTAGCCGAGAGGCCGCGCGAGCGTGATGCCCTTGCGCTGCTCGAGCTCCTGCTCGAGCCCCGCCTCGGTCAGGCGCGCGCGCGTCCGCGGGTGTACGGGGAACATCACCGGCCGTGGCAGCGACTCGATCAGCTCGACGAGCGCACGCAGGCGCTGGGGATCGTCGACGTTCCCCGCCCGGTGCGCCGTCAGCAGCAGGTAGGCTCCCGGCTCCAGGCCGTGGGCGCGCACGGCTGGCACGTTCGCGCGCGCTGCACGCTGCAGGCGCAGGGCCACGTCCACCATCACGTCGCCGACGACGACGATCTCTCCAGGGAGCGACTCACGGCGCAGGTTGCTCGCGGCGGTGTCCGACGCGCACAGCAGCAGGCTCGCGAGCCTGTCGGTGAGCACGCGATTGAGCTCCTCGGGCATCGCGCGGTCGAACGAGCGCATCCCGGCCTCCACGTGCACCAGCGCGACGTGAGCCTGCGCGGCCGCCAGCGCTCCAGCGAGCGTCGAGTTGGTGTCCCCGTAGACCAGCGCCGCGTCGGGCGCGAGCTCTTTCGGCAGCGGCTCGAGCGCTGCCAGCATGCGAGCGAGCTGCGAGGTGTTGGTCCCGCCGGCGATCCCCAGCTCGCGGTCCGGGCGAGGCAGGCCGAGCTCGGCGAAGAACACGCCCGAGAGCCGGTCCTCGTGGTGCTGGCCGGTATGCACGAGGATCTCCTCGTGCTGCTCGCGCAGGAGTCCGGATATGGCCGCGGCCTTGATGAACTGGGGCCGGTTGCCAACGACAGTGAGGATTCTCAGGCTGCGGCTCCAACCACCGAGGTGGACCAGTCGATCACCGAGGTTGGACGCACGATGTGGCGGCCCATCCCGAGCTCCTTCGGCTCGAGCCCCAGGGCGAGGCCCACGAGCTGAGGCAGGTGCAGCACGGGCATCTGGAGCTCGCGCCCGACCACGCGCTCGGCGAGCGGCTGCTGGAGGTCGAGGTTCAAGTGGCACAGCGGGCACGGCGTGACCAGGCAGTCCGCCTGCGCGTCGAGCGCGTCTCCCAGGTGCAGCCCAGCCTGCCGCAGTGAGGCCTCCTTGTTCATCGTGATGATCGGAAAGCCACAGCACTTGCGCATCCCGGCGTACTCGATCACCGTGCCGCCGAGCGCCTCGATCACCCGGTGCAGGTACTCATCACGGGGGTGCGCCTCGTCGATCCCCAGGCGCCTGCGCGGGCGCACGATGTAGCAGCCGTAGAAGGGGCCGACCCGCAGGCCGCTCAGCGGACGAACCACGCGCGAGCGCAGCTCGGCCAGCCCGATCTCCTCGACCAACAGCCACAAGAAGTTCTTGTTCGTCAGCCCGCGCTCGTAGCTGAGCCCCTCGCTGGCCAGCGTCTGGTTGATGTGCTCGCGGTAGGACGCGCTCGCGTCCAGGCGCTCCTGGCACTCGCTCTGCGCGCCCTGGCAGGTCGAGCAGATGTTCATCATCAGCTCCGCGTCCTCGACCTGTTGCGCGAGGGCGAAGGTGCGCGCGTTGAGCGTGTCGGCGAGCTCCTGGTTGTGCTCGGCGATCACGCCCGCGCCCGTGCAGCAGGCGCGGTCGAGCTCGACCAGCTCGATGTCGAGCAGCGGCGCGACCTTCGCCATCGAGCCGTGCAGCTCGGGCGTGAAGCCGCGGCTCACGCAGCCGGGCCAGTAGGCGACCTTCATGCGCCCGCACTCTCCTCGGCGCCGCCCGAGGCGATCGGCACCTGCTCGTTTGTCGCGCCCGGCTCGCTCGGCGTGCCGGTCTCGCTCTTGGCATCCGGCGCTTCGGCGTCCTCGTCGCTGCCCGTCACGTACAGGTTCAGCTCGTACCGGCGCTCGCGACCCTCGACCTTCTCGTAGATGGCGCGCACCGCGTCGAGGTCCTGCTTGCGCAGCTTGTGCCCGAAGATCGCCGTTTTGGGGTTGAACTTGCCGCGAAGCAGGCCCTTGACGATCACCGGCAGCGACGACAGGAGCTCCTTTCCGGCTGCGGGCGCGAACTTGCCAAACCAGGAGTTGCCGCCGTAGGAGCGCGGCAGCAACTCGGCCTCGTGGTTGAGGCCGTAGTCGCGCACCAGCGTGGTGAAGGCCGCCTCGTGGCGCCTGCCGTTGTTGCGGTCGACGATCTGGTAGTCGGATGTCGCGATCCTGCGCAGGCGCATGATCTGGCCCATCGGGTCGACGTCCTTGGGACAGGCCTCCACGCAGCGGAAACAGTGCGTGCAGTCGAAGATGCCCTGCGGGTCCTGCGCGAGGTCGTTGAGCCGCTCGAACTGGCGGTCGTCGCGAGGGTCGCCCACGAAGCGGTACGCCTTTGCCAGCGCCGCGGGCCCGATGAAGCCGGGGTCCACCTCCATCGCCAGGCAATCCGACACGCACGCTCCGCACTGGATGCAGGCCATCGTCTGGGTGACGTCCACCATGCTGTCGTGATCGACGAGGTACTCGCGCTCGGGTACAGGCTGCTTGTTGATGAGCCATGGCGTGACGCGGCGCACCTTCGTCCAGTGCACCGCGTCCATGTCCACGATCAGATCCTTGATCACCGGCATGTTTCCCATCGGCTCGATCTCTATGGCTCCCTCGCGTGCCCCGCGCACGGCCGCCTCCAGGTGCGTGTGGCAGGCCAGCGCCGGCTCACCGTTTATGCGCACGCCGCAGGAGCCGCAGATCGCCTGGCGGCACGAGCAGCGGATCCCGATCGAGCCGTCGAAGCGGTCGCGCGCCTGCAGGATCCCCTCCAGCACAGAGCGGTGCGGCTCGAGCTCGACCGTGTGCTCATCCCAGTAGGGAGCGTCGCCCGACTCCGGGTTGTAGCGGCGCATCCTCAGCTTGAACTGCTCGACGCTCATCAGTACCGGCGCTCCTCGGGTTGCCACTGGGTGAAGGTGACGGGCGAGTAGCCCACCTGCGGCACGTCTCCGTTCAAGGAGATGTCGATGTGCTTCAGCCACTCCTGATCGTCGCGCTCGGGGAAGTCGGTGCGGAACTGAGCCCCGCGCGACTCCTTGCGCTCGATCGCCGCGGCCACGGTCGCCTCGGCGCAGTCGAGCATGAAGCCGAGCTCGATCGCGCCCAGCACATCCTGGTTGAAGACCGTTCCGCGGTCGTCGATCCACGCTCGCGCCGCCTCCTCTTTCAGACGCGCGACCGTCTCCGCCGCCGTCTGAAGGCCCCGTTCGTCGCGGAACACGGCCACGTGGCGGTTCATCACCTCGCCCAGCTCGTCCTTGATCTCAGACACCCGCCTGCCCTCGCGCGGGCGGGCGATGATCTGCTCGATCTCGGCCGCGTCGCGCCGCAGCTGCGGGAGCGCGTCGAGCTGCGGCATCGCGACCGCCGCCGCGCGCGCGGCGGCGTGCTCGCCGGCGCGGCGGCCGAAGATCAGCGTGTCGAGCAGCGAATTCGCGCCCAGGCGGTTGCCACCGTGCACGGACACGCAGGCGACCTCGCCGGCCGCATACAGCCCCTCGATCGGGGTCCGTCCTTCGACGTCGGTCTTCACTCCGCCCATGATGTAGTGCTGGCCGGGGCGGATCGTGATCGGTTCCCGAGTGATGTCAACGCCGGCGAAGTCCCTGCCCAGGTTCACGATCTCCCGCAGCGCCTCCAGCGTGCGCTTGCGTGGGACGACCGTCACGTCGAGGTGGATGCCAAGGCCGCCCGGCCCGACGCCGCGGCCCTCGTTGATCTCGATCTGCTCCGCGCGCGAGACCACGTCGCGGGAGGCCAGCTCCATCTTGTTCGGAGCGGAGGAGGCCATGAAGCGCTCGCCCTTGGCGTTGAGCAGGTGGGCGCCCTCTCCGCGGGCGCCCTCCGTGATCAGGATGCCCGTCTCCACCAGGCAGGTGGGGTGGTACTGGACCATCTCCATGTCCATCAGCGGGGCGCCCGCACGGTAGGCGAGAGCGATGCCGTCGCCAGTCACGATCAGTCCGTTGGTGGTGGGCTTGTACACCTGCCCCGCCCCCCCGCAAGCGAGGATCACGTTCTTGGCCATGAACGCCTCGATGCGCCCGCTGCGCACGTCCCGAGCCACCACGCCACAGCAGCGCCCGTCGCCGTCGGTCAACAGCGACAGCGTGAACCACTCCTCGAGGAGCTCGACCGTCTCGTGGTGCTTCATCAACTGCTCGTAGAGCACGTGCAGCAGCGCCTGGCCGGTGATGTCGGCGACGTATGCGGTGCGCTTCATCGAGGCACCCCCAAACGCGCGCAGGTCCAGTTCGCCCTTGTCGTTGCGGTGGAAGGTGACGCCCATGTGCTCGAGGTGCATGACCTCGGCCGGAGCCTCGGAGCACATGATTTCGATCGCGTCCTGGTCACCCAGGTAGTCGGAGCCCTTGACCGTGTCGTAGGCGTGCGAGCGCCAGTCGTCGTCGACGCTGATCGCCGCGTTGATGCCTCCGGCCGCGGCCACCGAGTGCGAGCGCACCGGATGAACCTTGCTCATGATCGCGACGCTCGCGCCCGCGCGGGCCGCAGCGAGGGCGGCGCGCTGGCCGGCGAGGCCGGCGCCGATGATCAAGACGTCGTGTGCGGGCATCGGTCGTTCTGAACTCAGCTGCTCGGAGGGGCGATGCGCGGAGGACTCTATAACGCGCCTGGCGGGCCCTGCGCTCGAGCTCTTGGCTGCGCCGCCGCACCGCTCACGCTGCCGCCCCCAGCGCTCGGCGCACCCGCGCCAGCGTGACGACGCCCTGCAGCACGCCGTCGGCGTCGACCGCCACCATCGCACCGAGGCGGCCGAGGCCCTCGGAGCCGAGCAGCGACTCGAGCGAATCGTGCTCGTCGATGCGCACGGGCATGTTCTCCTCCAGCACGTCCACGACCGCAAGCGCCGGACGCCCAGCCGAGATCTCGTCGTTCACACGCCCCTCGCGCAGGACACCCAGGAAGCGGCGCGAGGGGTCCACGACCGCGAACCAGGGCCAGCGGTAGCGCGAGAAGTACTGATCATGAGCGTCGAGCAACGTCAGCTCGGCCGGCACCGTCACCGGCTCGCGGTCCATGACATCGGCCACCGTCAGGTTCTTGATGCGCTGGCCGATCGAGCCCTGGACCACGGCCGCGCCGGCCGCCTGGTACAGGAAGAAGGCGAGCAGCACGGTCAGCGGGCCGAACGAGTCGCCGCCGGCCAGCCCCCACAGTCCGAGCGCACCGAGGCCCAGCGCGAACACCTGCCCGGCTCGCCCTGTCGCCACGGTGGCGCGGTTGCGGTTCCCCGTCGCCCTCCAGATCGCCGCGTGGGCGATCCTTCCCCCGTCGAGCGGGAAGGCGGGAATCAGGTTGAAGATCAGCACCAGCGTGTTGATCGTGGCCACCCAGCTCAGCCACACCAGCGCCGGTGTCGCGCGAACGCCGCCCCGTGCCACGGCGACATCGAAGAAGTCGCCCTGGCCGGCCAGCAGACGGCCGGCGATGATGCACGTGGCGATTACTCCGAGCGTGACCAGCGGGCCCGCGATCGCGACGCGAAACTCGACGCCCGGGCTCGTGGACTCGCTCGTCCGCGTCATGCCTCCGAACGCCCACAGGTCAATACCCGCCACGCTCAGGCCGCTCTTGCGCGCAACCAGCGCGTGACCGAGCTCGTGCATGACGATCGAGATGAAGAACGAGAGCACCGAGGCCACCGCGACCAGGTACGCCGTCGTGCGCGAGCCGCCGAGCATTTTGTGGAACGGCTCGGTGACCGCGAAGATGAAGAAGAACAGCACGATGAACCAGCTGATCCCCACACCGATCCTGATCCCGAAGATGCGTGCGAGCTGGAAGTTCCTGCGCGGTGGCATACCTGCCATGGTAGGCGGCGCTCGCGCGCCCGGCCCCCCGCCGCCGTCCGTTGACGAGGCCTGCGGCTGCGTCAGGCGGAGACCGGCCGACCGCGCGCGATGATGCCCTCGAAGTCGCTGCCCGCCGGCAGCGTCCCGTACTCGAGGCCGCCGTCGCGGTGCAGGCGCGAGGCGCAGAACGCGTCGGCGACCGGCGCGGGGGCGAAGCGCACGAGCAGCGAGCCCTGCAGGCACAGCGCCATGCCTTCGACGACCCGACGTGCGCGGGTCTCGAGCGTCTCCGGCTCGGCGAATTCACGCCGCAGCTCGAGCACGCGCGCATCCAGGCGCGAGTCGGCGCCGTCGGCGAGGTGCAGCTCGTCGAAGAAGACCTCCAGCGAGCGCGGCGTGCGCGTCAGCGCGCGCAGGACGTCGAGGCTCATGACGTTGCCCGACCCCTCCCAGATGGACGCCAGCGGCGCCTCGCGGTACAGGCGCGGCATCCCCGACTCCTCGACGTAGCCGTTCCCGCCCAGGCACTCGAGCGACTCGAAGGCGTGGTTCGGGGCGCGCTTGCAGGTCCAGTACTTGCCCACCGCCGTGGCCAGGCGCTTGAACAGCTGCGCGTCGGTTTGATCCTCGCCCGCGTCAGCGTCGGCGTGCGCCTCGTCGTGCGCGCGCGCGAGGCGCATCGCCAGCGCGGTCGTTGCCTCGGACTCCAAGCACAGGTCAGCCAGCACGTTTCGCATCAGCGGCTGGTCGATCAAGGTCTTCCCAAACGCCTGGCGGTGAGCCGCGTGATGGGTCGCGTTCACGACGCCCACACGCATGCCCGCCGCCGTCCCGATCACGCAGTCAAGGCGCGTGTGGCTGACCATCTCGATGATCGCCGGCACGCCGCGGCCCGGCTCGCCGAGCATGCGCGCCCACGCCCCGTGCAGCTCGATCTCCGACGAGGCGTTGGAGTGGTTGCCGAGCTTGTCCTTCAGCCGCTGAATGTGAAACGCGTTACGGCTGCCGTCGGGAAGCACGCGCGGCAGAAGGAAGCACGACAGACCCTCATCGGCCTGTGCGAGCACCAGAAAGAAGTCAGACATCGGAGCCGAGCAAAACCACTTGTGCCCCGTGATCTCGTAGTCAGCGCCCGGCCCGCCGCCATCCAGGGCCCGCGCGGTGGTCGTGTTGGCGCGCACGTCCGAGCCGCCCTGCTTCTCGGTCATCGCCATCCCGGCAATCGCGCAGCCCTTCTCGCTCGCCGGGATCAGCCGCGGGTCATAGCTTGTGGCCGTCACCAGCGGCTCCCACTCGGCCGCGAGCTCCGGCTGCGCGTGCAGCGCCGGGACGACCGCGAAGGTCATCGTTATCGGACAGCAGAAGCCAGCCTCGGCCTGCATCGCCGTCATGTAAAGGCCGGCGCGCGCCGCATGCGCGCACGGCCGCGTGCTCGTCCACGGCAGCGAGTGCAGCTCGTGCTCAACGCCCATCTTCATCAGCTTGTGCCAAGCCGGGTGAAACTCGACCTCGTCGATGCGGTTCCCGTAGCGGTCGTGCGTGCGCAGGACGGGCCTGTTCTCGTTCGCGAGCCGCCCCCACGACTGCTGCGGCTCGCCGCCGATCAAGCGCCCGAGCTCGGCCGCGCGCTCGCGCACCCAGCCCGCTCCCTCGCGCTCGACGCCTTCGACGAGCGGCACGTTGCTGGAGAACACGTCCACTCCCTCGAGCGGCGGCGGCTGGTTGAAGACCGCGTGCGTGCGCCATGGCGCTGCGCGCTCGGAATCGGCTACGGCCATGGGTGGAAGTGAAGCAGAATGCGCCAGCGCGGGACCGCTGCGCGCGCCGCGTCGAGCCGAAGTCGCGATGTGTCACCGGCTTGCGCGAGGCTGGGCGCCCGCCGTCTGCGCGCCGACCGGAGCCGGCGGAGATGGATAGCATCGACCGCCGCTGCCCGTACGCGCGTCCGGGCTCGCTCGCGCCGAGACCCCGACCTAGCTTGAGCCATGGCAAAGATCAAGGTCCAGAATCCGATCGTCGAGCTCGACGGCGACGAGATGACTCGCATCATCTGGTCGTTCATCAAGCGGCAGCTCATCCTCCCGTATCTCGACATCGACGTGCGCTACTACGACCTCTCCATCCAGAGCCGCGACGCCAGCGGTGATGCGGTGACCGTCGAAGCCGCGCACGCGATCAAAGAGCACGGCGTGGGTGTGAAGTGCGCCACGATCACGCCCGACGACGCGCGCGTCAAGGAGTTCGGGCTCAAAGAGATGTATCGCTCGCCCAACGGCACCATCCGCAACATCCTCGGCGGTGTCATCTTCCGCGAGCCGATCGTGATCTCCAACGTTCCCCGCGTCGTGCCCGGATGGACCAAGCCGATCGTGATCGGTCGTCATGCCTTCGGGGATCAATACAGCGCGACCGACGTTCTCATTCCGGGCAGCGGGAAGCTCACGCTCACCTTTACGCCCAACGGCGCCGGCGAGCAGATCGAGCTCGATGTGTACGAGTTCCCCGGGCCGGGCGTGGCGCTGACGATGTACAACGTCGACGCTTCGATCGCTGACTTTGCTCGAGCATCGCTGCGATACGGCCTGCAGCACGCGCTGCCCGTGTACCTCTCGACCAAGAACACGATCCTCAAGCGCTATGACGGTCGCTTCAAGGACATCTTTCAGCAGGTGTACGACGCTGAGTTCAAAGCCGAGTTCGAGCAGGCCGGCCTCACCTATGAACACCGCCTGATCGACGACATGGTCGCCGCCGCGCTGAAGTGGGAAGGCGGGTACGTGTGGGCCTGCAAGAACTACGACGGCGATGTGCAGTCGGATACCGTCGCGCAGGGCTTTGGCTCGCTGGGGTTGATGACCAGCGTGCTGATGACCGCAGACGGCAAGACGGTCGAGGCCGAGGCTGCGCACGGCACCGTCACGCGCCACTACCGCCTTCACCAGCAGGGCAAGCCCACTTCAACAAATCCGATCGCCTCGATCTTCGCCTGGACGCGCGCGCTGCTCGCGCGCGGGCGAATGGACGACACGCCGGCGGTGTCGCAGTTTGCCGAGATGCTCGAGCGAGTGTGCGTGCAGACGGTCGAGAGCGGCAAGATGACAAAAGATCTCGCAATCCTCGTCGGTCCCGAGCAGCCGTGGCAGACGACGCAGGAGTTCCTCGCGGCGATCGACGAGAATCTCGGCGAGGCGATGGTCTGAGTCGCCGGCGCGCGCAGCGCATCGAGGCCCCCGCTAGCACGACAGGAGAGTAACCCTTGAGCAATCCCACTCGCGTCACCGTCACCGGAGCCGCCGGTCAGATCGGCTACAGCCTCGTGTTCCGCATTGCCAGCGGGCAGATGCTCGGCCAGGATCGACCGCTCGATCTGCGCCTGCTCGAGATCCCGCAGGCCATGGGAGCGCTCGAGGGAGTGGCGATGGAGCTGGTCGACTGCGCCTTCCCGCTGCTTGCCGGCATCGATCTCTACGATGACGCCGACAAAGCCTTCGACGGCGCGAACCTCGCGCTCCTGGTCGGATCGCGTCCGCGTACCAAGGGCATGGAGCGCTCCGAGCTGCTGAGCGAGAACGGAAAGATCTTCACCCTGCAGGGGAAGACGCTCTCAGAGCGCGCCGCCAGCGATGTGAAGGTGCTCGTCGTGGGCAACCCTGCCAACACCAACTGCCTGATCGCGATGAGCAACGCGCCCGATGTCCCTCGCGAGCGCTTCACCTCGATGATGCGACTCGACCACAATCGCGCGATCGCTCAGCTCGCAGCCAAGCTGGCTGTTCCGGTGAGCGAGATCTCAAAGATGGGTGTCTGGGGCAACCACTCGCCGACCATGTATCCAAACCTCTTTCACGCGCAGGTCGGCCGCGAACAGGCATCAGTGCGGGTCGACGACCAGGTGTGGATCGAGAGCTCGTTCCTCCCTGACGTGGGCAAGCGCGGCGCAGCCATCATCGAGGCGCGCGGCGCGTCCAGCGCCGCATCAGCCGCCAGCGCGGCGGTCGATCACGTGCACGACTGGATCGCTGGCAGCGACGGGGAATGGGTCTCAATGGGAGTGCCCTCGGACGGCTCCTATGGGGTCCCCGAGGGCCTCATCAGCGGCTTTCCGTGCACTTGCGCGAGCGGTGACTGGTCGATCGTGACGGGGCTAGAGCTCGACGAGTTCTCGCGCACGATGATCGAGCGCTCGGTCGCCGAGTTGATCGACGAGCGCGACGCCGTCAAGCAGTTGGGCCTTATCTAGAAGGCGCCGGATGAAGGGCGCGACCCGCGCGCCCTTCATCTCGAGCGCAAATCGCTACGACTTCGGGTGCCAGCCGCGCCCGCGCTTGCTGACCTTGCCTTCGCCTTCCAGGCCCGGAAGAACGCGGTAGAGGTAGTTCTGCTTGATCCCCATCTTGGCGGCCAGCTCCGGGATCGTGATGCCCGGCTGCCCCTTCACGAGGGCGAGCGCTTCGACTGCCCGCGTCCCGCTCCCTTTACGACGTCCCGCGCGGCGGCGTCCTGTCGTGCGGGTCGCTTTGCGTTTGGGTTTTGCCGCGGTCGTCGTCCTCGCGGCGGCGGCAGCACGTTTTTTACCCGAACCGCGGGGACGCCCAGGGCCGCGGCGGCCGGAAACCGCGGAGGCGACGCCGGCACGCGCCGAGCTGCGGACGCCGGCCAGGGCCGACGCAGCTGCCTCGAGGCGACGGTACTCGTCCACGGCGGGCTGAAGTTTTTTAAGTCGGTCGCTGATCTCGCGGCGCTTCTCGTCAAGGAAGTCGTTCACGTTCTGTCCTCTTCACTAGTGTGGTTGGGATGCGAGGGTTTCGTCACCTTACACTAATTCTCTCGTTCAGCCCCTCGTTGCGCGCGAGCGCATAGACGCTCGAGCGTGCGTTTGGCCTCGCGGTCAGGCATTCCCCCTACCAACGCGCGACTCACTATTGCGCCAAGCGGTCCAAGCGGAGCGCGGAACTCGTTGCGATAATCAAACCGCGTTCCCCCGTTCTCGGCGGAAAGCGCGTATTCGGTCCGCGCACGCGAGCGCGCAGGCCCGCGACCCTCCCACACCGCAAGCGCCGGGCGGCGGCAGTCGATCAGCTTCCAGTGAACGTCCAGGTTGACGCCGCGCAGGTGAATCCGCTGATCCATCTGGAATCCCACTCGTGGCGGTCCCTCATCGGCTCGTATCAGCTTGCGATGCACCGTGACCCAGGTGTGCAGCTGCTCCGGGTCCATCACCATCGCCCACACCATCTCCGGCGGTGCTGATATGAGCGCGCTGGCCGTGACGATGCTCATCTCACGTGTCCAGGCTCGTCTGAACGGCAGAGAGGTAAAACCATCGTTACCCGATGCCGGCTTCGCCGGCCCGCTAGGGGGTGTGCTTCACTCATCGCGCTGCCAACGGCTCGGCTTGCTCCCACTCGCCGAGCGCATGCTCGACGGCGGCGTCAAACGAGTGCAGTGCTACCCCCAGCAACTCCGCGGCGGCGTGATCACGCGCCAGGAGGTCCATCTGCAGGCTGGCCATCAGGCCGATAACAAGCGCCGGGTCCTCACCCGCGATCGCCGCCGCCACACGAGCGGTGAGGGGGGTGGCGCTGAGGCCCAGCCCGAGCGCGGGGCGGCCCACGAGCATCAGCTCCGCGATCCTGCGCACGATTTCCCCGTAGCTCAGCACGTCCGGTCCCGGCGCATCCAGCGAGCGCCCGCCCAGCGGCGCGGTTGCGGCGGCGATCAGCATCTCGGCGATGTCGCGTGCGTCGATCGGCTGCGTGCGAAAACGCCGCCAGGCCGGCAGCGGCAGAACAGGCAGCCGCTCGACCAGATGGACGAGCAGGCGGAAGGAGCGCGAGCGTGCGCCGATCACGATCGAGGCGCGCAGCGCCACCGAGTCCGGCACCGCGGCGAGCAAGATGCGCTCTACCTGGGCACGGCTTGCGAGGTGGCGCGAGAGAGGCGGTTGCGCCGCGGCGGTGCTGTTCGCCGGCAGCATGCCACCCAAGTAGACGATGCGCGCGACGCCCGCGCGCGAGGCGGCGTCCGCGAAGTTCTCGGCGGCCACGCGCTCGCGCTCGTCGAAGCGCGCCTGCTGGGGCGCGCGCTCCATCGAGTGGATCAGGTAGTAGGCGACCTCGACTCCATCCAGCGCCCGCTGGAGGCCCGAGCCGGTCAGCGCGTCACCGCCAACCGCCTCCGCCGGGCCGGACAGCGCGCCGGCATTGCGCGCCAGCGCCCGTACCGTGTGCCCTTCGGCCATCAGCCGCGGCACGATCAGCGCGCCAGCGAAGCCGCTGGCCCCAGTCACGAGGATGCGCATCTGCACCACATGATGACGAGGACTCGAGCCGAGCGCGCTTTTCTCTGCGATTTGCGAGGTGGGTGCCGATTGTCTCTTGTACGCGCACTCGCGCAGTGCTTTGATGCCTCCAGCTTCAGTAGTTCTTCGCCGTTGGGGGGCACAGGTGTCATCACAGACGCGCAGACGATCCACGCCAAAAGTCAGCTGCGAGCAGTGCTACTTTCGCTGTAACCTGCTCTGTGCGCTCAGCCTCGCTGAGCCGTGCTCGACGTTCCGTCCCAACGAGGCGCAGCTGAAGCCGCCGCAGCAGCTACGGCTGATCTTCCGCGACGAGCGCCGCTCGTGCGCCACATGGGCGTTCCCCTCAGCCGAGGAACAGGCTGCCCTGCACGTCTAGCTTGCTGCCCGCCGCGCGGGGCATGAGGTTTGTCCGTCTCACCCGGCCGTGCCCGCAGCGCTGTCCCGAGATGGCCCTAGCGCAGAACTGTTACTTGGCAGCCGCTTTCGCGGTCGGCCCGCGGGCGCGCGGCAGGTATATTGGGCTGCGAAACCTGCAAACTCCCGCCAGAGACGAGGTTGCGAGATGGCAGCGAAGGAAAGGTTCACCAAGGCTTCAGAAGCGGCCCGCGCAGCGCAGCGCAACCGCTATGTCCAGCGCCTGCTCGAGGACGAGGATCTGCGCGGCACCCTGCTCACCGCATGGGGAGCGGCGCGCAGCGCGTACGGGCGCATGTCCAACGGCAAGCCCGCTACGCAAGCCCTGTTCGAGGATCGCAAGCTGCAGCGCGAGCTGAAAGAAGCCGCCAACGCGATCCGTGACGCGTCGAGCTCGCTGCGCGAGCCCGCCCGGCGCCGCCGCAGGGGTGGGATCGGGCGCTCGCTGCTGCTGATCGCAGTCGCGGGTTTGCTCGCAATGGCTCTCAGCGAGAGCCTGCGCTCGAAAGTGCTCGACCTGCTGTTCGGCGCCGAGGAGGAGTTCGACTACAGCGCCAACAGCTCGACCAGCGCCTCCTCCGAGCCCTCGCCGGCAGGCGCAGCGGCTTAGCCTCAGCCCGACCCAGAGCATGCGAGCCGTTGTCGATGCCTTAGCGCAGGCGGACACCGACACGGGCAGGATGACGCGCCCCAGCCGGCGCCCGAGATCTCGACACAGGACTCCGGCGGGGGCGCGTTCGCTGTCTTCAGAGAAGGCTCAGCGCATCGTCGAGGCGATGAGGGTGAGCGTCGCGCGTCGTGGCACCGCCGGCTCGACCTTCGAGAAGATCTCGCGCGAGGCCGGCGTCTCGCGCGGCCTGCTCCACTACTACTTCGGGACCAAGGAGCAGCTGCTCGTGCAGGCAGTTCGCCGAGAGTGCGAGCTGCGACTCGAGCTGCTCGAGCGCCAGCTCGCGAACGCCCAAACGGCCGACGACTTCATCGAGCTGATGGCCGAGAACCTGCGCGAGACGGTGCGAAAGGACCCCGACTTCGTGACGCTTGTCTTCGAGCTGTTCACGCTTTCGCGGCGCAACGAGGACATCGCCGCGGAGTTCGCCGCGCTGCTGCGCGGCACGCGTCATCACCTCGCCGGAATGCTCGACGCCGCGCAGCGCGAGGGCGTCGTGCACCTGCACGCGGAGCCCGAAGCCGTTGCCGAGACGCTTTTCTCGCTCGCCGACGGGCTCGCGCTGCGGATGCTGGCCGAGCCCGAGCGGGACTTCTCCGCTGCGATCCGCGCCGGCATCGCCTGCGCGCGGGCTCTTCTCACCGACTAGCCGCCGCCGCGCAATGCCGATCTACGAGTACAGACGTCCCGACGGGACGACGTTCGAGATCCAGCAGTCCTTCAGCGATGAGCCGCTGCGCGTCGACCCCGAGACCGGGGTGCCCGTGGAACGGGTCCTGCATCCGCCCGCCGTGCATTTCAAGGGCAAAGGCTTCTACAGCACCGACTACGGTACCCGCAAGCGCCAGCGCGAGACCGCCGCGGCCGCCGAAGGCTCCTCCTCGGCCGACTCATCCGGTGGAGCCTCCGCCGAGGGCCGCTCAGGTGAGCGCGAGTCGGGCAAGCCGTCCTCCGGCGAGGCTGCCGGCAAGTCCTCGGGCGGCTCTGAGGCCGGGAAGCGCCCCGCCAAGAAGGCGGACGGCAGCTAGCGCGCGAGGGCGTGGCCTCGGACGGCCGTCCGGGGGTCCGCCCATCTCAGCCGCTCATGAAGCGCGCCGCCGCCGCACGGCGCTCGCCTTCGGAGACCTGGAGCCCCACCTCGCCGTCAGGCAGCGTCACGCTGCCAGACGGCTTTAAGATCTTCGTCCTCGGCGTAGGTGCGATCGCGAGGGCGCTGAACAGGCCAAGCAGCGCCGGGCCGCTCATGTCGGAGATGATCGCGGGCGGCGCGTTCCAGGCGATCAGCGGCAGGCGCACGAAGCTCGAGAACGACAGCAGGCGGCTCTTCATGTCCGTGAACAACGCCTGCTGGTGTTCCTCGCGCTGAAGGTCCGTCTCGGAGGGGCGACAGAGGTTCTCGCGCGTGCGCGCCAGCGCCAGCGCCTGCTTGCCGTCGAGGTGATGCGTGCCCGAGCGCAGGCGCAGGGTGTACCCGCCATTGCGAAAGCCGCCGCTGATGCGCGAGACGATGCAAGGACCGGTGTAATCGACGCCGCCCATCGCGTCCACCAGCTGCGGGAAGTCTTCGAAGTTGACTTCCACCACGTGGTTGATCGGGATGCCCAGGTAGCGCTTGATCACGCTCACCGACAGCGCCGGTCCGCCGAACGCGTAGGCGGCGTTGATCTTCCGCCTCCCATGCCCCGGGATTTCGACCACGGTGTCGCGCGGAATCGACAGGCGAGCCGCGTGGCCGCCACCCGTTCTGATCAGCATGATCGAGTCAGAGCGGCTCGGGCCGCTGATGTTGGCGTGCGGTTCCTTGCTGTTCTTCTGGCGGCGATCCGAGCCCAGCACGAGGATGTTGTTCGCCGCGGTCACGGGGTAGCCCGCCGGATCGAGCACGCGCGCGAGGTTCGACGGAGGGGAAGTGCGCTCGAAGTGCGAGCTGATCAGGAACAGGACCAGCGACAGCAGCAGCCATCCCAGCACGAACGCCAAAAGGCCGGGGAGCACCCTGCGGAGGAGCAGCCGCCGCCACGCCGCCCAGGTGTGCAGCTCCAGCGCGCGCCTCCCAGCGATCCCGCCGGCCGCCCGGCGGCGACCAGGGATGAGCGGCGCAGCCTCGCCTCGGCGCAACAGGTGGCGCCGCGCGCGGTAGCGCGTGTACTGGGGCGGCTCCTCCTGCTCGGGCGCCATCCGCGGGACCCTATATTTGCCGCATGACTCCCGCGCAGGGTGGGGTTGGCCGGCTGGTGGTGTGCCCGACGCCGATCGGCAACCTCGAAGACGTGACTCTGCGGGTGCTCAAAGCCCTGTCCGAGGCCGACGTGGTCGCCTGCGAGGACACTCGGCGCACGAGGAAGCTGCTGGAGCGCCATGGGCTGCGCGCCTCTCTGCTCAGCCTGCACGAGCACAACGAACGCGAGCGAGCGCGCGCGCTCGTCGCGCGCCTGCACGCCGGCGAGCGCGTCGCGCTCGTCAGCGACTCGGGAACGCCGCTCGTCTCCGACCCCGGCTTTTCGCTGATGCGGCAGTGTCTCGAACAGGGGCTCGCCGTCGAGGTTCTGCCCGGGCCGAGCGCCGTCATCACCGGGCTTGTCGCCTCTGGGTTGCCGCTCAGGCGCTGGTCCTTCGCCGGCTTCCTGCCCCGTCGGCGCGCCGAGCTCGAGAGGCTGTTCGACGGCGCCGCCGACACGCTCGTCGCGTTCGAGTCCCCACGCCGGCTCGCGCAGTCGCTGGCCGTGCTCGCCAAGCGCGACCCCGCCCGTGCGGTTGCCGTGTGCCGCGAGCTGAGCAAGCTGCACGAGGAGGTGCGTCGCGGAAGCGCCGCCGAGCTCGCCGAGCACTACCGCGATCAGCCCGCACGCGGAGAGATCGTGCTGGTCGTGGGCCCGCCCGCGGCAAGCGCCGGCGCCGCAGCCGGCGTCAAGCGGGAGGAGGCGCTTGCGGCGCTGCGTGCGCTCGTGCAGGCGGGGGCACGCGCGCGTCCCGCCGCGGCAGCGCTCGCGAAGCTCGCCGGCGTGAACGCAAACGATCTCTATCGAGGGCTGACGAACGAGGGACAGTAGCCTGCAGGCAGGCATGTCCTTCTACGTCACGACCCCCATTTACTACGTCAACGCCGCCCCGCACCTCGGGCACGCGTACACGACCATCGCCGCCGATGTCATGGCCCGCCATCACCGCCAGCGCGGCGAGAGCGTGTTCTTCCTAACGGGCACCGACGAGCATGGCGAGCCCGTCGCCGACGCCGCGCACGCAAAAGGAGTCACACCACAGCAGCTCGCCGACGAAAACGCCGCGCGCTTCAAGGCGCTCGCTCCGCTGATCGGCGCGAGCAACGATTTCTTCATCCGCACCACCGACCCGAAGCACATGGCAAAGGTGCAAGAGGTGCTCTCGCGCGTGCGCGACAACGGCTATGTCTACGAAGGAACGTACGAGGGCTGGTACTGCCCGCGCTGCGCCGACTTCAAGTCAGAGAGCGACATCGACCCCGGGAATCGCTGCCCGATTCACCACATAGAGCTCACGCGTGAGCAGGAGGACTCTTACTTCTTCGCGCTGTCCGCGTTCCAGGAGCGCCTGCAAGAGCTGTATGAGCAGCGTCCCGACTTCGTCACGCCGCGCACGCGCTACAACGAGGCGCTGTCGTTCGTGCGCTCCGGCCTGCACGACGTACCCCTCACCCGTCACAAGCTCACCTGGGGCGTGCCCGTGCCGTGGGACTCCGAGCACGTCTTCTACGTGTGGTTCGACGCGCTGCTCAACTACTACACGGCACTCTCATACGCGCCCGCGCCCGACGGCGCCGCGCCGGAAAACGATCTCGTTGCGACGTTCTGGCCCGCGAGTTACCACGTGATCGCCAAGGACATCCTGCGCTTCCACGCTGTCTACTGGCCCGCGCTGCTGATGGCTGCCGCGCTCGAGCTTCCCCAGCACCTGTTCGTGCACGGCTACCTGCTCATGGAAGGCGAGAAGATGAGCAAGTCGCTCGGCAACGTGCTCGACCCGTTTGCCGCAATCGATCGCTACGGTGCCGACGCGCTGCGCTTCTACGTCCTGCGCGAGGTGCCCTTCGGCCAGGACGGCTCCGTCTCCAGCGCCTCCTTCGAGCAGCGCTACGAGAGCGAGCTCGCCAACGAGCTCGGCAACCTCGCCAGCCGCACCACCTCGATGATCGGCCGCTACCGCAACGGAGCCTTGAGCGCGGGCGAGCTCGACGCGGAGCTCGTCGCAGATTTCGATGCGCTGGGCGAGCGAGTCTGCGAGCACGTCGACCGGGCGGAGCTGACGCTCGCCCTCGATGAGATCTGGCAGCGCGTGCGGCGGCTGAACCGCTACGTCGAGGAGCGCTCGCCCTGGCAGCTGGCCAAGGACGAGGCTCGCGCCGAGGAGCTCGACCGGGTGCTGCGGACGCTCGCCGAGGGCCTGCGCAGCGTGGCCGTCCTCTTGTGGCCATACATGCCCGCCAGCTGCGAGCGCCTGCTCGCCGCGCTCGGAGTCTCCGACATCTCGATCGCCGGTGCTCAGCCCGGAGCGGGCGGGATCACGCACGTGTCCCCGCTCGAGCCGCTGTTCCCCAAGGAGCCCGCGGACGGGCGCGGGTGATTGACTCTCACACGCATCTCGACCTCTGCGAGCCGCCCGACTCCGAGCTCGTCTCCGCTGCCGAGGCAGCGGGGGTCACGCGCATGCTCACGGTCGGCATCGACGGCGCCTCCTGCCGCGCGGCGCTCGCCGCCGCTGAGGCGTTTCCGCAGGTCTACGCCGCCGTCGGGCGCCACCCCAACGCCGCACGCGGCTTCGATGATGCCGACCTCGCCGAGCTGCGCGCGCTCGCCGCGCACGAGCGCTGCGTGGCGATCGGCGAGACGGGGCTCGACTTCTATCGCGACCGCGCGCCGCGAGCAGACCAGCAGCGGGCCTTCGCCGCCCAGATCGAGCTCGCGCGCGAGACCAGCAAGCCGCTCGTGATCCACTCGCGCGCAGCCGAGGATGAGACGCTCGCCCAGCTGGCCTCCGAGGCCTCGGGCGTGCGCGTGGTGCTGCACTGCTTCTCGATGCCCGACCAGCTGGCCGCGTGCCTGGAGCGCGGATACGAGATCTCCTTCGCCGGCAATGTCACCTACCCGAGCGCCGCCGCACTGCGCAGCGCCGCCGCGCACGTGCCCGAGGATCATCTGCTCGTGGAGACCGACGCCCCGTACCTGAGCCCGCAGCCCGTCCGCAAGCATGAAAACCAGCCCGCGTTCGTCAGCCACACGCTCAGCTACCTGGCCGAGCTGCGCGGCGTCTCGCCGGGCGAGCTCGCCGCCGCGGTGGAGGCGAACGCGGCGCGCGTCTTCGGCTGGTGATGCGCGTGGCGCGCATCCCGCACCAGCCCTCCCTGCGCCGCATGCGGCGCTTCGATGTGCGCCCAGACCGCGACCTCGGTCAGAACTTCCTCATCGATTCCAACATCCTCGGTGTGATCGAGCACACCGCCGAGCTCAGCGCAGAGGACGTCGTGCTCGAGATCGGCGGCGGCCTCGGCGTGCTCTCCGAGCACCTCGCCGAGCGCTGCGCACACCTGCACGTGATCGAGGTCGACACGCGCCTCGCCGAAGCGCTGCGCGACGCCACCGAGCGCTTCGCCAACGTGACGCTGCACTGGGAGGACGCCATGCGCGCCGATCTCCAGCGCCTGCGCCCGGCGCCCACCAAGGTGGTCGCAAACCTGCCCTACGGGATCGCCGCCTCAGTGTTGCTGCGCACGATCGAAGACCTCGCCGCCGTGCACTGCTGGGTGGCGATGGTGCAGCGCGAGGTCGGCGAGCGTCTCGCCGCCGCGCCTGGCAGCCGCGAGTACGGTGCGCCTTCCGTCATCGCCCAGCTGGCATGCGAGGTGCGCGTCGCACGGGCGATCCCGCGCTCGGTCTTCCATCCCGTGCCCAACGTCGACTCGGTGCTCCTACACATGCGCCGCCGCCGCGAGGGTGCGACAGCGCACTTCTCGCCCGAGCTGCGCGCGCTGGTCGCCGCTGGCTTCGCGCACAGGCGAAAGACGCTTGTGCGCTCGCTCGCGCTGTCGGCGAGCCCGCCCGCGTACTCGCGCGAGCAGCTGCAGGATGCGCTCGAGCGCATCGGCAAGCCCGCAGACGTCCGCGCCGAGCGCCTCTCGCCGCTCGACTTCGCCGCGCTCGAGCGCGCCCTCGCGCGATGAGCGCCTATCGCGCGCTGGCGCCCGCCAAGGTCAACCTGGGACTGTTCGTGGGCGCGCGGCGAGATGGCGACGGCCGCCACGAGCTGGTGAGCGTGATGCAGTCGATCTCGCTCGCCGACGAGCTCACGCTGGCACCGGCGCACGCGGGCGCCGATCAGGATGAGATCGTCTGCCCGGGCGTCGGCGCTGCGCCGCAGGAGAACCTCGCCCTGCGCGCGCTCCGCGCCTTCCGCGCGGCCACCGGATGGCGGGGACCCCCGCTTCGCCTGATCATCCGCAAGCGAATACCCGTAGCGGCCGGGCTCGGCGGCGGCTCAGCCGACGCGGCCGCAGCTCTGCGCCTGGCAAGGCTCGCCTCGGGGCGCGGCGATGAGGCGCTCCTGCTCGAGCTCGCTGCCCGGCTCGGCGCCGACGTTCCCGCCCAGGTATCGCCCGGGCGCTGGCTCGCCACCGGCGCCGGCGAGCGCCTCGAGCGCCTCCCGGACCCCGAACCCCCGCTCGCGCTCCTGCTGCTCGGCGTCGGAGCAGCGCTGTCGACCGCCGAGGTGTACGAGCGCGCGGACGCGCTCGGTCCGCTGCGCACGCCTGGCGAGCTGGAGTCCCTGCGCTGCGCGCTGCGCGATGCCCTTGCTCACGGCGAGCCGCTGCCCGCGCGCGACGAGCTGCTCGCCAACGACCTGCAGCCCGCCGCCATCTCGCTGTGCCCGCCCATCGCCGATGCCCTCTCGCAGCTCGAGCGGCGCGGGGCCGAGCGGGCGGTCGTCTCAGGCTCGGGGCCGACCGTCATGGCGCCCGGCGGCGCCTCCTTCGAGGGCGCAATCGCATGCACGAGCGTCGACTCCTCCTTCGCGCGCCCGCGCGCGCTCTGAGGCGTCCTGCGAGAGCGCGCCCGCGCGCGGCCGACATCGACGTGCGCAACAATCCTGCAATCTCCTCGAAGGACGCCCGATGATCTGGAGCGCGATCTGGAGCCCGACGAACGTGCTGGTGGGGGTGTGTGCCGCCGTGTTCACGCTCGCGCTATACGCCGGTCTGATCCTCGCGCCGGCGTGGGCCTCCTACGCGCGCCTGTGGGAGCGGCTTGCGGCCGCGGTCCTGACGCTCTACGTGCTGGCCGTGCTCGTCGGCGTCGGAGTCGCTGGAGCGCTGGCAGCCGTCTACTTCTGGGGCTGAGGCGCCCGTGTCCGACTTTTCGGACCTCGATGCGGTGACGGCCGCGATCGAGTCGGGAGCCGGGCTCCCCGAGGTCGTGCGGGCTGCCGCCAAGACGCTCGAGGCCAGCCTCGCTGTCAGCGATGCCTGGGGGGCGACGCTGGCAGTCGCAGCCCGCTCGCCAGCCGAGGAGCGCACGCTGCTCTCCGGCGGCGAAGGCGTCTCGAGCGTGCCGCTGCGCGTCGCCGATACGGTCGTCGGGGCGCTTCACATCAGATCGAGGCGCCAACCCGGAGCCTCGATGCGCAGGCTCCTGGCGACGATGATCGCCTCCGAGGTCGAGCGGATCAGGGCGCCCGAGCGGGTCTCCGAATCCGCCGCTGCCGACTTCCTGCGGGCGGTGCTCGGCCGCGAGCTCTCAGACCGCGAAGCGCTGCTCGCGCGGGCCAAGGAGCTTTCGCTCGAGGTCGAAGGTGGCGCGAGCATGATCGTCGCGCGCGCCCATCCGCAGGCACTCACAGACGACGGCTGGCGCGGACGGGTGCGCGCCGTCGCCGAGCGCGGCGCTCGCGCATCGATGAACCGCTCGATCGCCGCTCTCTCAGAACGCGAGGGCGTTCTCGCCGCCGAGGTGCTGGTGCTCGTGCCCGGCGGCGACGAGGCGGTGGCAGCTAAAGCAGCCGACGGCGTTCTGCGCGAGATGCAGGCGAGCTTGCCGGGGTACACGTTCGCGCTCGGCCGCAGCCGCATCGCCGAGGACCCCGCGCACCTCCCGCGCGCGGCCAGCGAGGCGCTGCTCGCCGCCAACGTCGCGCAGGGGGGAGGCGACGGCGTGGCGCTCGCCTTCGAGCAGACCGGCGCCTACCGCCTGCTGCTGTCCGCGATGAGCGAGAACCCAGCGGAGCTGCAGCGCTTCTACGCCGAGACCGTCGAGCCCCTAGTCGCGTATGACGAACAGTACGAGACCGAGCTCGTGCGCACGCTCGACGCATTCCTGGAGGCCGACGGCAACGTCGCCGGCACAGCCCAGCGCCTGTTCACGCACCGGCACACGATCTACTACCGTCTCGAGCGCATACGCGAGCTCTCGGGGCACGACGTCGGCTCCAGCGACGGGCGCGAGAAGCTGAGCCTCGGCCTGAAGGCCATGCGCGTGCTGGGCATCCCGTTCGCCGGCGGCCCCGCCTCGGAGGTGGGCGCAGAGGGCGGGCGCGTCCCGCGTCGATCCGGGCGCGGAGCCTAGCCCGGCCTAGCCAGCCGCGAACTCGACGGCGTAGGTCGCGCCGGCGGAGCCGCGCCCCAGCGCGCGGGGAAGCGCCGGCGCGACGCCCACACCTGCCTTGCGGAAGGCGGGTGAGAGCATGATGCGCCGGTGTGGCGGCGAGTGCATCCAGGCTCTGACAATCCCCGCCGGAGTTGCGGCGCGGCCAGCGCCCCAGCCGATGTTCTGGGCCGTCGAGACGCTGAAGCCGGCCGGGCCGGCCCGGTGCAGCGCCACCATGATGCGTGCCGAGGGCGGCTGGCCGAGCAGGCTGTGGTCGGCGAAGTAGTCGCCTCGCACCATGTCGTGGGCCTGGCCGATGGCAACGCCGCCGAGCGCGCGGCTGTGGTGCACCCGGCGCAGCCCGTGACGGATGCGGATGTGGTTGATCAGGCACAGCGTCGCCCGGTCGATGACCGCGGCCCTGCCCCTGGCGGGCGTCATGTGCGTGTGCCCGCAGTGCCTTCTCGCGTGCTTCCTCCTCGACCTCGATTTCGATCTCGCGGTCGAGGTCGCCGTCGAGGTGGCGCTGGACGTCGCCCCGGAGCCGGCTGTCGCGCTCGCGCCCGAACCCGCCGACGCGCTCGCTCCGGACCCCGAGGTGGCGCTCGCGCTCGATCCCGAAGAGGCGCTGGCCCCCGAGCCTGAGGTGGCGCTCGCATCGGACCCCGACGTCGCGGTCGAGCTGGCCACCGCAGCCGACGTTAGGCCTGCACTCGCGCATGTGGCGAGCAGCAGCGCCCAGAGCCCGCTGAGGTGCTTCCTTGCTCTTGGGACTCCCCAAAGCAGGCGGCGGATCATTGCATAAGCGCCGAGCACGGGCTCGCCTCGCCCGCAAGCCGAGCCCACGACGGGAGGATTTCTGGGCTCCTTGGACCTATGCTACGGGCGAGGACTGTGGGGGGTCGTCCAATGGCAGGACATCAGGTTTTGGTCCTGAGAATCGGGGTTCGAATCCCTGCCCCCCAGCTGAGCGCGTGCGCCGAGACCACCTGCCCGGGGAGGGAATAGCATCTCTGGCATGGCCGCACCGACCATTGTGATCCTTGCCGCCGGGCAGGGCACGCGCATGCGATCGAGCACGCCGAAGATGCTGCACGGCGTGTGCGGATTGCCGATGGTGCTGTGGCCGGTTCGCGCGGCGCTGGAGGCCGGAGCCGGACGGATCGTGGTCGTCGACTCGCCGGCGGAGGCGCTGCGCGAGGTGCTCCCCGAGGGCGTCGAGCTCGCAGTGCAAACCGAGCCCAGCGGCACCGCGGGCGCTGTCCTGGCGGCGATCTCGCATCTGCGCGCCACGCCCGCAGCAAACGGGCGGGGGGCCGACGCGAAGGCCGGCGCGAGGAGGCAGGCGGTCGTCGTGCTCAGCGGCGACGTTCCCCTCGTCGGGCCAGAGACGATCGCGGCCCTCATCGACGTGCACGGGAACGGCGGCGCGGCCGCGACCCTGGTGACGAGCCTGCTGGAGGATCCTCGCGGGTACGGGCGGATCGTGCGCGGCGCCAGCGGCGACTTCGAGCGCGTCGTCGAGACCAAGCTTGACGGCGACT
Source organism: Actinomycetota bacterium (assembly GCA_005884115.1). Classification (GTDB taxonomy): domain Bacteria; phylum Actinomycetota; class Thermoleophilia; order Solirubrobacterales; family Solirubrobacteraceae; genus Palsa-744. Next base: position 28,571 of record VAXW01000007.1, on the reverse strand, counting down.
CCTCCCCCGAGGAGCGCAACATCAAGGAGGTCAACGCCGGCCTCTACATCTTCGACGCCGACGCGCTCGAGGACGTGCTCCCGCGCCTTCGGCCCGAGAACGAGCAGGGAGAGCTCTACCTACCCGACGCGCTCGGCGTCCTGCGCGAAGAGGGGGCCATGGTGCGCGCGCAGCGCCTCGATGACCCCGCGATCAGCTGCGGCGTCAACGACCGCGAGCAACTCGCTCGTGTGCGCAAGCTCGCCCAGCAGCAGATTCACCGCCGCCATATGCGTGCGGGCGTCGAGATCGTCGATCCCGACGCGACCGTCATCGACGTCGACGTCGAGATCGGTCCCGACACCGTGATCGAGCCCTTCAGCACGATCAAGGGACGCACGAAGATCGGCGCAGGTTGCTTGGTACGGCACTCCTACCTGCTCGACTGCGTGCTCGAGGACGGCGCGAGCGTGGGACCGTTCGCCTACCTGCGGCCGGGAAGCGTGCTGCGCGCGGGCGCCAAGGTGGGCACGTTCGTGGAGGTCAAGAACTCCGATGTTGGGCCGGCCGCCAAAATCCCACACCTCTCCTACATAGGCGACGCTGACGTCGGCGAGCAGACGAATCTTGGCGCGGGGACGATCACCGCCAACTACGACGGGCGCGAAAAGCACCGCACTACGATCGGCAAGCACGTGCGCGGCGGCGTCGACACCGCCTTCGTTGCGCCAGTCACGGTCGGTGACAAGGCCTACACCGCCGCCGGGTCGGTGGTAACCGAGGACGTCCCGCCGGGCGCGCTCGCCATAGCGCGCGCCAAGCAGCAGAACATCGAGGGGTTCGCGGAGCGCCGGCAGCGGCCTTTACACTCCGAGGAGAAATGAGCAGCGTGGTCACCACGGGCACGCAGACCTCCCGCGCGAGCCTCCCGATCGATTACAACAAGCGGCTCATGCTCTTCAGCGGGCGCGCGAACCCGCAGCTGGCCGTGCACATCGCCGACAAGCTCGGCGTCGAGCTCGGACCGGTTGAGCTGAAGACGTTCTCAAACGGCGAGGTCTACTGCCGCTACGAGGAGTCGATCCGGGGCGCGGACGTGTTCATCGTGCAGTCGACGTGCGGCAACCCCACGGCTGGGATCACGGCCAACGACTCACTGATGGAGCTGCTCTTCATGATCGACGCCGCCGTCGGCGCCTCCGCGCACCGCGTCATCGCCGTCACGCCATGGTTCGGGTATTCGCGCCAGGACAAGAAGTCTGCCCCGCGCGAGCCGATCTCCGCCCGGCTCGTGGCGCGCATGCTCGAGGCCGCCGGCGCGGACCGCGTGCTGACGATGGACCTGCACGCCGGCCAGATCCAGGGCTTCTTCCAGAAGCCCGTCGACCACATGACGGCGCTTTTCATGCTCACGCAGTACTTCAGCGACCTCGGCCTGCCGGACCTCGTCGTCGTCGCCCCCGACGCCGGGCGCGTGAAGCTGAACAAGAAGTTCGCCTCCAAGGTGGGCGCCGAGCTCGCGATCCTCGACAAGGAGCGCCCCGCGCAGCAGGTTGCCGAGATCGGCTACGTGATTGGAGACGTTTCGCGCAAGACCGCGGTGATCGTCGACGACATGATCGACACCGCCGGGACGCTCAAGGCCGCAGCCAAAACGGTGCTCGAGGCGGGCGCCGAGAGGGTCTATGCGGCCGCCACGCACGCCGTCTTCTCCGGAGATGCATTCGAGAACCTGAGGACCTCGGGCCTCGAGGAGATCGTCGTCACGGACACGATCCCGATCGCGAACGGCGCGGGCAGACCAGACAACATCCGCGTGCTCCCCTGCGCCGAGCTGTTGACCGACTCCATAAGGCGCATCTTCGTCGACGACTCCGTGAGCGAGGTCTTCGGCGGCGAGAACCAGCTGTTCTAGCCGCCAGGGGCGGGTCTTCGAGCTGTTATCGGTGCGGTCGAGTGGGCATCTCGCCGGATCGTCGCACGGCGGAAGAACGTAGCCCCATCGTCGGTCGCCTGGGCGAGTGCTACATCCGTCTAGCCGCCTCGGCGCGGCGGGCTTGAGAGGCGAAACTCCTAGCTCACCCCATTGGTCGACCTGGCTGCTCGATGGCGCGCTCAAGGGGTGGTGGCCGGGTGCCGATAGGACCCCGTCAACTTCGCGCCGCCGCCGCGGCGCTCCACCGCGAAGGAGCTCGAAATGGGCCAACGTCCACCTGCAGCGTTCACCAAGCAAGCGTTCTCATCGGTAGTGCTTGGCTGCGTCGCTGCAGCGCTCGTGTCGACGGCCGCGCTCGGCGCCACTCAGGAAGACAAAGCCGAATTCTCGGTGAAAGCCGGAGCGCTGACGTTTTCGACTGCCCCGGCGATGCCGACGTTGAAAGAAGTCACGCTGAGCGGCGGGTCGCAGACGACGAACACGACCATGACGAACTTCGGTGTCCAGGACGCCACCGGCAGCGGCTCGGGCTGGAACACGACCGTCGCTGGGCAGTCGGGCACCGAAAAAAGCGCGGTGTTTGCCCAATACTGCCCAACCACGACGTGCGGGACCGACACCAAAGGCTATGTCGCCGGCGGCGCCACGCTTCCCGCCAACTCGCTCACCCTGAACAGCACCGGCGCGAGCTTCTCGGCACAGAGCGGCTCGACAGGAACGGCGCCCACGCTTCAGTGCTCGGCCTCCTGCAACGTTGACAGCGCCACCGCTGTGAAGATCGCTTCGGCCGCCGAAAAAGCGGGCATGGGCACCTGGCTCACGACCGGCTTCTCCGCGACGAGCCTCGCGCTCGCCACGCCATCGACGCTGAAGGTGCTCTCCAACGGCGAGGTCTATCGCGTGAACCTCCTGTGGACCCTCAGCACGGGGCCCTAGCCGCTCGCAGCTAAGACAGCAGGAAAGCGAGGCAGGATCGCCGAATGGTCAAGACCATGAGACGCTCCGGCCCGCCGTGCGCGCGCCTACGCAGAAGCGCTTGGAAGCGCCGTCGAACGTGGGCGCTGGCGGCCGCGGCGCTCGCCGCCGGGCTGTGCGGGGTGGCACCCGCGAGCTACGCGGCAGCGCCGTCTCTGATCGTCATTCCCAATCCGGCGTCGGGATCGTTGAGCTACTTCAAGCTCTCGATCAGACACGGGCATCTGGGGCAGGCAGGAACGATCGGGGTGCGCAACCCAACTGGCCGGCCGCTGCGTGTCGCGCTCGACCCCGTGGCCGGACGGACGATCGACACGCTCGGATCCACGTATGGACTCAGAGGCTCGGGCGCTCGCGAGCCCGCGAGCTGGGTGCGTCTCGGCCGGCGGAGGATCACGCTCGCGGCGGGCGCAACCGCTGTCGTGCCCGTCTCGGTCCTCGCGCCGCGCGATGCGCGGCCGGGTGATTACCTCGCCGGCATCGCCGTCGAACAGCTCGGCCAGCGAGCGCAAAGCACCGCGCGACGGGGCGTCTCGGTCGCCAGCGTCGTGCGCTACGCGATCGGCGTCGAGGCCTCGGTCCCCGGCCCGCGCCACCCGCTGATCCGATTCACAGGCGCTCGCCTGGAACGCCAGCCCGCCGGGCTCGCGTTCCTGCTGGAGGCACGCAACCCGGGCAACGTGATCCTGCAGAACGTCGCAGGCCGCGCGCTGGTGACCAGGGGGTCCCGAGTCGTGGCGCGGGTCGCGCTCGGGCCGGGCACGTTTGTGACAGGGACCTCGATCGCCTACCCGATCCTCGCGCCCCGCGAGCGGCCGCCGCAGGGCACCGCGTATCGCGTGCGCGCCTACCTGCGTTACGTGGGCGGGATCGCGAGGCTTGACACGCTCGTGCGCTTCGGGCGAGCCGCTGCGCTGCGCCAGCAGCTCTACGGCGGACCCAAGGCCGGTGCCTCCTCCGGCCTTCCCGGCTGGCTCGTGGCACTGCTCAGCGTGCTCGGTGCAGGCCTACTCTCAATCGCGGCCGCTCTGCTGGTGCGCCGGCGCAGGGCAGGCGGGCGCTCGCCCGCCCGAACCATCGACGCGGCGCTCCAGGCTGCTCAACGGAGCGGCGCGCCCGTAAGTCTCATCAGCGTGTCGCTGACCGCCAACGGAGCTTCGCCACAGAGGCTCGCGCCGGTCCTGCGCTCGCGCATTCGCCACTCGGATCGCCTGTGCCGGCTCGACGCTCTGCGGTTCCTCGTGGTGGCGCCCGACACCGATCTGCAAACGGCTGAGACGCTCGCCTCCGATCTGCGGCGCCATGCCGAGCGCGCCGAGGGCGTGACGGCCGATGTGGAGGTTGCGGTGCACGAGGCCGACCCCAACTCGACCGGGCCCGAGCTTCTGCAGCGCATCCGCACCGCGCCGCATCCGATGCGCGCGCCTAGATCGACAGGCTGAGCGGGCAGCATGCGTGCGGGGCGCGCCCTCAACCTCGTTGAGCTGGCCGCGATGCTCCGCGAGGGCGGCGTGTACGCGCTGGCGATCGCAGCCCTGCTCGTGCCCCTGCTCGCACCCGCACAGGCCGGGGCGACGACCTACTTCCGCAGCGCCGAAACCGCGCAGACCGGTAGCGGCGCAACGTCGATCGCGGTCAACCGTCCGGCCGGCGTGGTCGCCGGCGACGTGATGATCGCGTCGATCGACGCCGAGGGCAGCGGCAGCTTCACGGTCCCGAGTGGCTGGTCCTCGACGGGCCTGTTCTCCGGCACGGCGTTCTTCGGCTTCAGCGGCGTGTATTTCCACGTCGCGGGGTCCAGCGAGCCGGCGTCCTACAGCTGGGGGCTGGGGACCACGCGCAAGGCCACCGGGAAAATCCTCTCCTACGTGGGCGTCGATCCCGCGCCGATCGAGGTCACCTCAACCACCGCGGGAGCGAGCAGCGGCACCAGCGACGCCGCTGCCAGCATCACCACGACGGTCAACAACACGAAGGTGCTCCTGGACTTCGCCGCCAACGACTCGCTCGGCTCCTTCACGATCACCCCGCCGGGATCGACGACCAAACGCGCGAGCGTCTTCACGTCGGGCAGCGGGAGCGTCCTGGGCACTCAGGCGCAGGACTTGACGCAAGCGACCGCCGGCGCCACCGGCACCAAGACCTTTACGACCTCCGCGAGCATTCCCTGGGGGGCGATCACGATCGCGCTGAAGCCAGGCACGGGGGCCCTGAGCTTCGATGCGGCGCCAGCTACCCCCGCGCTGCCCAACGTCACGCTCAACGGGCAGACCCAGACCACCAATGCGACGATGAGCAACTTCGCCGTCGATGACACGACTTCGGGGTCGGGGTGGAACGTCACCGTCGCCGGAAACGCGAGCGCTGGAAACAGCGCCGTGTTCAAGCAGTACTGCCCCAACGCGACTTGCGGGAGCGACACGGGGCCGGGCTACATCAGCGGGGGCGCGACGCTTCCCGCCGGCTCTCTCACGCTCAACACCGCGAGCGCGTCGTGGAGCACCACCGGCGGATCAGGCAGCGCGCCCGTGTTCCAGTGCAACTCGACCGCGTGCCCGCTCGACGCCTCCAGCGCGGCGAAGATCGTATCGACGGCGAGCGGGGCCGGACGGGGACCGTGGAAAACGAGCGGCTTCAGCGCGACCAGCCTGGCGCTCTCCACGCCCACCACGCTGCTCGTGCTGCGTGAAAGCGAGGTCTACCGAGTCGACCTGCTGTGGACGCTCAACAGCGGCCCGTGATTGGCCGCGAGGGGCGAGGGAGCGCGCCGGCGAGCAGGGGAAGCAGCCTCTACTTGCGGATCAAGAACTGGGAGCCCAGAATCACGGGGCTTCGATCGACTGAGGCGACGAACTGGTCTACGGCTTGGGTCACACCGTCGTTCCACCAGCCCTTGATCCCGTAATCGTCACCGGCCAGACACCCCCCGTCACGGATCAAGGTCCAGAAGGCTCTCAGATAGGCCAGCACTGCCTCGTAGGTGTGGTCGCCGTCCAGATACGCCCAGTCGAACAGGTCCGAGCGGTGTGCCGAGGTGAGCTGCCTAACGGCATCCTGTGACTGATTGGCGATGACCACGACGCGCTCGCGCTGAATCTGCCGCGCGAACCGCGCGACGACTTCTTCTCGGATATCCGCCATCTCCTCTTCATCCTTCTCGGCGTACCACGCCCCGCTGTGCGAGGAGTGCTGCCACGGATCGATGAGATACAGCTTGCGGGGCTTGGCTCCCCTCAGGAAGCCTTGCGCTGAAGTCGCCTTTCCAGACGCCAACCTCGACGCCGACGCCGTTCTTGGGCAGCAACGCAATCAGTTCCCGCCGGCGCTTGCGGCGTCGCAGCGCCGCCCGCCGGAGCTTGGCCTTCCAGAGGGATTTGCGGTAGGCCTTGCGCGGGTTAAGCCACTTTGCCCCTCCGCTCAATGTAGGCTTTTTCCAGGGCTTCGCATGTTCTGTGGTTGCCTGCCTCTACCCCGCCACCCCGTAGGCGATCTCGAAGCCAAAGGTGCTGCTGAGTCTTTTGAGGCGAACTTCATAGAGCACCGGCGCAAGTCCCGTGATCGCGTAGCTGCGAGTTGACGCTGGCAGGATGACCGGTCGCGGCCATTCGACGCGCGGCTTGCTGAACGGACGCCAGCTCAGTGCCCACGGTTCTGTGCCGGGCGCCGGCGCCCACTGAGCCAGGAGCCCGCCGGCCACAGGTCGAACGGAGAAGTTCGGCGAGGGACCATTTTCGGTCGTGGCCAGGGTGAATTTTTCGCTTGCCCAGATCGAGTGGATGCCGGCGATGCCGGGCACGAGCTGTGGTGCGGTGTGGTTCGCCAGCGTGCCGTTGCCCAGCTCACCGCCTTCGTTGCGCCCCCAGCTCAGCACCTGTTCGTTGCTGATGGCGACGCTGAACCTCCATCCCGCCGACACGGCGCTCACCCCGGCGAGGTTGACGGGTCGCGGCCTCGTGCTGCAGGGAACCGTGCCGCACATTTCCGGCGCTGGGTATCCGAGCTCGCCCTCGGCGCCCGTGCCCCAGGAGAAGACGCTGCCATCCGATAGAAGGGCGAGGCTGTGACTGCCGCTGGCGGAGATCGCGCGCACACCGCTGAGCCCGGGTAGCGGCACGGGCACGAGCCGGTTCGTCGTGTCGCCGAGCCCCAGCTGGCCGTGGTCGTTGTGCCCCGCGACCATCACGGTCCCATTGCCTAGCAGCGCGAGCATGTGCACGCTGTTCGGACCCACTCCTCCCATCGCGACCATCCGTACGCCGGCGAGGTTCTTGACTGGGGTCGGAGCCAGTTTCATTTCTTTGGTGCCGTCGCCAAGCTGCCCGTACCTGTTTTCGCCCCAGTCGCGGACCGTTCCGTCGGCGAGCACGGCTACGTCGTCTGGTCCGCCGGTGTTGATTGCCACGACGCCGCCCAGCCCCGGAACCTGGGCCGGGACCGGATGGGCCATCCCTTCCGTGGCGTCGCGCGTGCCGTTTCCCAACTGGCCGTAGTGGTCTTCTCCCCATGTCCAGACGGCCCCGTCGTCCCGAAGCGCCACCGCGTGCGTGCCCGCGGCGGCGATCTGCACGATATGGCTCAGCCCCAGGACCTGGACCGGGTTGATTTTTTCAAAGTGGGTGCCATCGCCCAGCTGTCCGCTGCCGTTGCCGCCCCACGCGCGAACGGTCCCGTCGTCGAGCAGCGCGAAGCCGGATTTGTACGCCGCCACCACCTGACGGACACCGCGAAGCGGCCCCCGAACCGGGCTCGGGAGCGGGGGGCTTCTGAACCCCGCGCCCACCTCGCCCGAGGCATTGATGCCCCACCCGATGGTGGTGTCGCCTTCCAGAGGCCGGCTCGACCCGACCTCCGGGCGGAAGTGGATCAGCACGCGCTCGCGGCCCAGCAGCCTGCCACGACGGGAGCGTGCCTGGATGATCAAAACGACGGGCTTCGAGGCCAGGTTGGCGGGCGGGCGCCTGAACGTCAGCTTGGCTCGCTTCCGCGCCACGGAGCCCGCTCGCAGGCGCCTGATCCTCCAAGAGACCCTTTGCGGGCCGCGCAGCGAGAGGCGGATGCTTTTGATGGTCGCCCCTGGCCTGCTCGTGCAGGCGCGTACCGAGACGATGTAGAGCGTCGAGTGCTGCGGCGCGACCACGCGAGGGCCGCGGAGCGCAAGTTCAACGTGGCCAGGGCGGCAGCGGGCTCTGCGCTTGAGAGCAGCGTGGTCTCGGACGGCCGAGGACGTTGCGCCCGCCCGGGCCCGGTGGGTTGACACGGGCGGCTGGCCCGCATCTGCCGCCGCCCACACGCAGGCTGCGAGGGCGATCGAAGCTGCAGCCGTCACGGCGGAGAGCGTCCTCGTCCGCATCGCTTGAGAATAAGCTCTTCGGCGAGCTCGCAACTGCAGTTGGCGATGCTCTAGACACCAGCGCGACCCACAGCGGCGATGGCCTGACGGTTCGACCGCAGGGGTATTTCCCGGACGCGAGCCGCTCTCTGAAACGCTTCGCCATCATCTCTCTATGCGTGCTGGTGTTCGTCGCCATCAGCATCCTGCTGGCGCGCTTCCTGTCGGTCGAGAACGCCGAACGCAGCGAGCTGGCGGCGCTGCTACAGGCGCAGGCGCGGGGCGAAGTCAACGCCATGCTCGCGCGTCTGAGCGGCTGCCATCTCTCTCCCGCGTGCGTGGCGACGGTGCGCGCCAACGCGGTATCGCTGCGCAGGCGCGGCGACGTCAAGATTCTGTCCGTGAAATCGCGCACCTCCTACTCGCTGGGCGGTGCCAGCGGAAAGACGCGCATCGCGTGGATCGTGCTCGGCCGGCTGCCCGTAGTTCAGTGCGTGCAGGTTCGCCGCAGCGGCAACGTCATCTCGGGGATCGACGTGAAGCTGCTGGCGATCAGCGCACCGATCGCCAACGAAGCCGATTGCTAGGCTCTGAAACCCGATGGCCAGCACGACCGCCAAGCTGGATGTCTCAAGCCGCAGCGCCCAGGGCTCGCGCGCGGCCCGGCGCCTGCGTCGCACGAACCGGGTCCCAGGCGTTGTCTACGGCGGCCAGGGCGAGGCGCTGTGTTTCGACGCCGACGCCCGCGAGCTGCGCCTCGCGCTGGCCTCTTCGGGCGCGGTGCTCGACCTGAGCATCGACGGTGGCAAGCCCACACCGGTCGTGCTCAAGGAAGCCCAGCGCGACCCGCTGCGCGGCGCGACGATACACGTCGATCTGCTGCGCGTTCGCCTCGATCAGGCGATTCACGCCGTCGTGCCCCTGGAGCTGACGGGCGTCGAGGACGCGCCCGGCGTCAAGGAAGGCGGCGTGCTCGAGCAGATAGCGCGCGAGCTCAACGTCGAAGCGCTGCCCACGGCGATCCCCGAGTCGATCGTTCACGACATCGGCGAGATGCAGATCGGGGAAACGATTTCGCTGTCGGTCGTGGTCATGCCCGAGGGCGTCACATTGCTTGACGACGCCGAGGAGACGGTGCTCGCGACCCTCTCGCCGCCGCGCCTGCAGGTCGAGGAGGAGCCGGAGGTCGAGGAGGAGACCGAGCTGGTCGGCGAGGAGGAGGGCGAGGCCGCGGCCGAGGGCGCCCCCGAGGGCGAGGCGGCGGCGAGCGAGGAGGAGTAGCCGCTCCTGCGCAACCCGTTTCGCGCGCGTGGGGGAGCGGTCGACTGGCTGATCGTCGGGCTCGGCAATCCAGGACCAGAGCACGACAGCACGCGCCACAACGTCGGCTTCAGGGTGGCGCTCGCGCTTGCCGAGCGCTGGAGGCTGGACGCCTGGAAGGAGCGCTTCCGCGGCCGCATCGCCGAAGGGCAAGTGGATCTTGAGGTCGGCGGCGAGCTAGGGGGCGGCGGCGCTCGCGTGCCGGCGCGCGCGCGCGCCGCGATCCTGTGCCCGCAGACGTTCATGAACGAGGCCGGCCGCTCGGTCGGGCCGGCACGCGGAGCACTGAGGGTGGAGCTCGGGCGCGTGCTCGTCGTTCACGACGAGATCGACCTCCCGTTCGGGGAGGTGCGCTCGAGGACAGGGGGAGGCCTCGCCGGCCACAACGGGCTGCGCTCCGTCAAGCGCGAGCTCGGCAGCGCGGACTTCGCGCGCGTGCGGGTCGGAGTAGGACGCCCCGACTCGAGCGACCCCGAGATCGTCTCCGCATACGTTCTGGGTCGCTTTCGCGAGCCGCCCGAGCAGGTGCAGGCGCTGATCGCGCGCTCCTGCGACGAGGTCGAGCGGCTGGTGCGCGAAGCCGCGCTGGCGAACTGAGCAGCTGCCGCCAGACAGGGCGCCGGAGCGACCTATTGTGTTGACGGCTTCGTCAATGGCGCTCCGATCACTCCTCGCCCGCATCGAAAATGACACGGCCGCGACTGCGCTCGCGCGGGACGGCGGGCGCGCCTTTGCCTCGGCCTCGCTGCAGCCCTACCTGATCGCCGCGATCGCCGAGCACGACGCGGACGCACGCGGCAGCACGCATCTCGTGGTTGTGGGCGACGATCGCGCGGCACGCGATCTCGCCGCCGACCTGCGCGCGTGGCTGTATCCCCGCCGCGTGCGCTACTACCCGTCGCGGGGAGTGACGTATGAGTCGCACCTGCTTCCGCCCGCGCACCTGGTCGGACTGCGCATGGCCGCGCTCGATGCGCTGCTGGGCAAGGACGACAGCGCTGTCGTCGTCGTCAGCGCGGTCGCGTTGTCCGAGAAGGTCCCAGACCCTGCGCTGCGGCCGCGCTCGTTCAGCCTGCGCGTCGGCGACCTGCTCGATCTGGAGGAGTGCGCGGCCGAGCTCGTGGACGCCGGCTACGAACGCGCCGACCAGGTCCAGGAGCGCGGGCAGTTCGCGCTGCGCGGGGGCCTGCTCGACATCTTCGGCGCAACCGAGGAGCGCGCTGTACGCGTCGATATGTTCGACATCGAGATCGAGTCGCTGCGCTGGTTCTCGACCTTCACGCAGCGCTCGCTGGGGGAGGTCGATGAAGTCGAGATCGCGCCCGCGTCGGAGCTGGCGAGCGAGCACCGCGCGGCGGCGGAGCTCGCGGGAGGAGTTGCCGGCGGCCCGCGCGACGACGGTGCACGCGTCGCCGGGGTCTCGGGGGTGTCTGGCAGCGGCGAGCGCGGCGCCTCGCGACCGGATATCGCCGAGCTGCTTCCCGTCGACCGCTTCCAGGCGCTGCTGGAGCTTGTAGCCGAGCGAACCTGCCTGCTCGTGGCCGCGGAGGAGGAACTCGCGCCGGTGCTGAGCGACCACTGGAGCGACGTGTGCGCGGCGTTCGCCGATGAAGATGCCCACCACCTGTACGTGCGCCCGGATGTCGTCGAAGCTGCGCTGCGCGCCCGCGCGAACGTGTGGCTGTCGGCGATCTCGAGCGGCCAGCCGCACGAGCTGCGCGCACAGGCTGCGGACAGCACGGCGCGCTCGCTCGCCGAAGCCGAGCCGCAGCTCGAAAAGCTGGTGCGCTCGGGCTACGAGACGGTGATCGCGTTCCCGCGCCGCGGCGAAGGCGAACGTGCGGCATACAACCTGGGAAGCCTCAGCGCGCGCTGGCTGGACGAGGCCGAGGACGGGGGCGAGGGAAAGCGCGCTGCCAGTCCGGTGGCCGGACCCGGCCTGCGGCTCGCTGCCGCCTCGCTGCGCGAGGGCTTCATCGCGCCGTCGTTGAAGCTCGCGGTCTTTCCCGAGCACCGCCTGCTGCGCCACGCGGCGGCGCGTCGCGAGCGCGAAGGCGCGGCCGGGAGGCGCGCCGGGGCACGCAGGGGCGCGCTGCGCTCCTTCAGCGAGCTTCGCAGCGGCGACATCGTCGTGCACGAGGACCACGGGATCGCGCGCTTCGCGGGCTTTCAGACGCGAACCGTCGCCGGGGTGACTCGCGACTACCTGTACCTGGAATACCAGGGCGACGATCGCGTGTTCGCTCCCACCGACCAGCTGGCGAAGATCTCGCGCTACGTGGGCGCCGGCGCCGAGCACCCGCCGCTCAGCAAGCTCGGGGGCACGCGCTGGGAGGCGATGAAGGCGCGCGCCCGCCGTGCGGCCCAGGAGCTCTCGGGCGAGCTGCTCACGCTGTACGCAGAGCGCCGGCGGCGCAGCGGGCACGCGTTTGCCGCGGACTCGGACTGGCAGCGGGAGTTCGAGGCGCTGTTCCCCTTCAGCGAGACGCCCGATCAGCGAGAGGCGATCGAGTTCGTGAAGGGCGACATGGAGGCGCCGCTGCCCATGGACCGGCTCGTGTGCGGGGATGTCGGCTACGGCAAGACCGAGGTGGCGTTGCGCGGAGCCTTCAAGGCCGCCGCCGACGGCAAGCAGGTGATGATGCTCGTGCCGACGACGATCCTCGCACTGCAGCATTACGGCACGTTCAGCGAGCGCTTGGCCGACTACCCGATCAACGTCGAGCACGTCTCGCGCTTTCGCAGCACAGCCGAGCAGAACGCGGCCGTGACCGGCTTCCGCGAGGGGCGGGTCGACATCCTCATCGGGACGCACAGGCTGCTCTCCAGAGACGTGCGCGCGAAGGACCTCGGGCTGTTGATCGTCGATGAGGAGCAGCGTTTCGGCGTCAAGCAGAAGGAGCTGTTGCGCGCGCTGAAGCTTCGCGTCGACGTGATCTCGATGTCGGCCACCCCGATCCCCCGAACCCTGCAGATGTCGCTGGCGGGGCTGCGCGACATCTCCGTCATCGAGACGCCGCCCGAGGGCCGCCGGCCGGTGCGGACGTATGTGGGCGAGTACGAGGAGGAGCTCGTCAAGCGCGCGATCATGCGCGAGCACGAGCGTGGCGGGCAGGCGTTCTTCCTGCACAACCGGGTCGAGTCGATCGCCGAGCAGGCCGAACGGCTGCGCGCGCTGTGCCCCGGCGTGCGCTTCGCCGTGGCCCACGGCCAGATGCCGGAGGGGGAGCTCGAGGCCGTGATGATCGATTACCTGCGCGGGGGCACGGAGGTGCTCGTGTGCACGTCGATCATCGAGTCGGGCATCGACATCCCGCAGGCGAATACCCTGATCGTCGAGCACGCCGACTCCTTCGGGCTTGCCCAGCTCTACCAGATACGCGGGCGCGTCGGGCGCAGCCGCGAGCGCGCCTATGCCTATCTGCTGTACGACTCCGCACGGGCGCTCACCCAGGAGGCCGCGCAGCGCTTGTCGGCCCTCTCCGACCACACCGAGCTGGGCGCGGGCTTTCAGATCGCGATGCGCGACCTGGAGATACGTGGAGCCGGGAACCTGCTCGGCGACGAGCAGTCGGGTCACGTGGCCGCCTTGGGGTTCGAGCTCTACATGCAGATGCTCGATGAGGCCGTGGCGGCCGCGGAGCGGGGCAGCGGGGCGCGCGCGGCCCGCGACGGCGGAGGTCCGCAGCTGCAGGAGCCGGAGCCGGTGCGCCTGGATGTGAACGTCGACGCATATGTCCCCGCCGACTACATCCCCTATGAGCGCGCCAAGATCGACGTGCACAGGCGCGTCGCGGGCGCAATCGAGGTGGCCGAGGTCGAGGAACTGCACGAGGAGCTCGAGGACCGCTTCGGGCCTGTCCCCGAACCGCTTGCGAACCTGCTCGCGCTGCAGCGCGCGCGCATCAAGTTCGGCCAGGCGGGCGCGCAGACGGTGAGCTTCCGCGGCGATCGCCTGGCCGTGGTACCGATCGAGCTGGACTCGGTTCGTGCGCGGCGCCTGCGCGAGCGCCTCCCAGGCGCCTCCTATGAATCGGGCCGCTCACAGGTATTGGTGCGCGTCCCCGAGGAGGGACACGAGCGCTTCCCGAGCGTCGTCGCGGCGGCCGACGTTCTGCTCGCGGTGATGCGCGAGGCCGCCTGAGACGCGGCCTGCGCGCCCCTGGGTGCTTTCCGCTAGAGTGCCCGCGTCGTGCCCCGAGCTTCTCGCTTCATACCGGCGCTTGGCGCCGTTTTGTTTGCGCTCGCCGTGATCTCAGGATGCGGCGGCATTCCCGGGAACGCGGTCGTGACGGTCGACGGCAAGCCGATCACGAAAACGACGTTCACGCACTGGATGGGTATCGCCGCACTGGCCAGCGGCGCCACCACTCAGGCCGCGAGCAAGCCCGCGATCCCAGAACCGCCGCGTTACACGGCGTGCATCGCACACCTTCAGGCGACCGCCCCGAAGCCCGCCAAAGGCCAGCCGGCGCCGACTGTGGCGCAGTTCAAGACGCAGTGTGAACAGCAGTACAAATCGCTTCAGCAGGAGGTGCTCGGCTTTTTGATCTCCTCGAGCTGGGTGCTCGGTGAAGCGGGCTCTTTGGGAGTGAAGGTCTCTGACAAGGAAGTCAAGAAGCGCTTTGAACAGATTCGCAACCAGCAGTTCCCGAAAGCCTCAGAATTCGAAAAATTCCTTGCCAACTCGGGTCAGTCGATCTCCGACCTTTTGCTGCGCGTGAAGCTGAACTTGCTGTCATCGAAAATCCAGCAGAAGATCGCGAAACAGAAAGCGAAAGTAACACCGGCCCAGATCGAAAAGTACTACCACGAAAATCCACAGCGCTTCAGCGTTCCCGAAAAACGCGATCTTGAACTGATCCTCACGAAGACTGAAGCTGCAGCCAAGAAGGCGAAGGGAGAAGTCGAATCCGGGAAGAGCTTTGCGAGCGTCGCCAAGAGCTCCTCGATCGACCCCACGAGCAAGTCCAACGGCGGACTGCTCCCGGGCGTGGTCAAAGGCCAGGAGGAGAAATCGCTCGACCAGGCGGTCTTCTCGGCGAAGAAGAACGTGCTCTCCGGTCCGGTCAAGACCGCCTTTGGCTATTACATTTTCCGTGTCAAGAACACCACCGCGGGCAGCCAGCAGACGCTTCAGCAGGCGCGTGCGACGATCAAAGCGCAGCTCACGGCCACGCAGCAGCAGTCGGCGCTGACGAACTTCGTGAAACGCTTCAAAACCAAGTGGATAGCGAAAACGGACTGCAGGGCGGGGTTCGTGGTGATGGATTGCAAGCAGTACAAAGCGCCCAAAACGACGCCCACCAAAGCGCCGATCACGCCGCCCACGACGGCCCCGACCACGACCGCGCCGGCGACCACGAGCAAAAAATAGCCGCGCCGAGGTAGTGCGAGATCGCCCTCCCCAGCGCGCAGCGGCCGGCATGAGGTTGCGCCGGTGAGCGAGATCGCGCGCGTCGACGCGCGCCAGGTGCTGGACAGCCGCGGCAACCCGACGGTCGAGGTGGAGGTGGGACTGCGCTTGGGAGCGCGCGGCCGCGCTGCCGTTCCCTCGGGCGCTTCTACCGGCCGCTTCGAGGCGGTCGAGCTGCGCGACGGTGGGGCCCGCTGGGAGGGCAAGGGCGTGGCGCGCGCGGTCGCCAACGCGCGCGGCGAGATCGCGGAGGCCGTGAAGGGGATCGATGCCCGCGACCAGCGCGCGCTCGACGAGGCGATGATCGAGCTCGACGGCACGCCCAACAAGTCGCGCCTCGGCGCAAACGCGATCCTCGGCGTCTCGCTGGCGGCGGCCCACGCGCAGGCCGCGGAGGAGGGGGTCGGGCTGTACCGCTACCTGGGCGGCGAGGCGGCGCGCGTGTTGCCGGTGCCGATGATGAACGTGCTCAACGGCGGCGCGCACGCCGACAACAAGCTCGACTTTCAGGAGTTCATGGTCGTGCCGGTCGGGGCGGCGAGCTTCTCGGAGTGCCTGCGTATGGGCGCGGAGGTCTTCCATGAGCTGAAGCGCACGCTGCACGAGCGCGGGCTCGCCACCGCGGTCGGCGATGAGGGGGGCTTCGCACCCGACCTCAGCTCGAACGAGGAGGCTCTCGAGATGCTGCTCGCGGGTATACAGGCGGCCGGCTATGAGCCGGGCGAGCAGGTCGCGATCGCGCTCGATCCGGCGTCCAGCGAGCTGTTCAGCGACGGCAGCTACAAGCTCGAGCACGAGGGGCGCGAGCTTGCGCCCGATGAGCTGTGCTCCTACTGGGCCGGCCTGGCCGAGCGCTACCCGATCGTCTCGATCGAGGACGGGATGGCGGAGGAGGACTGGGCGGGATGGAAGCTGCTGACCGAGCGCCTCGCCGGCGGCGTCCAGCTCGTGGGGGACGATCTGTTCGTCACCAACACGCAGCGGCTGCAACGGGGCATCGAGGAGGGCGTCGCCAACTCGATCCTGATCAAGGTCAACCAGATTGGGACCCTCACGGAGACGCTCGCCGCGATCGAGCTCGCGCGAAAGGCGGGCTACAGCGCGGTCATGAGCCATCGCTCGGGCGAGACCGAGGACGTCACGATCGCGGACCTCGCCGTCGCGACGGGCTGCGGGCAGATCAAGACGGGCGCTCCCTCGCGCTCGGACAGGGTCGCCAAGTACAACCAGCTGCTGCGCATCGAGGAGCAGCTGGCCGGCGACGCCGTGTATCCGGGACGCTCGGCGTTCGCGTAGGGGGCAGGAGCGGGGCGCCGCGCGGCGAATGCGCTCCCACAGTGCCGCAAGCCCCCGTTTATGCCGACCCACGGCAGCGCTCGCAGCGGCGCCCGCCCTCGCGGGGAGGTGCTGTCGCGCCGGTGCGCGCTTCAAGCGCTGCGCCGGCGCGGGCGGGAAAGCGCACGGCGCCGCGCGTGCGCTGGGACCGGGTCGGGCGTCTGGCGATGCTGTTCGTGCTGGTGGCGCTCCTGTACCTGTATCTGAGCGCGGGGCTTCGCACGTTCTCGACTTGGAGGCAGGCGCGCGCAGACAACGCGCGCGTGGCTGCGATGCAGCGCGAACACGCGACGCTCGAGCGCCAGCGCGAAGTTCTTGGCCGCCAAGGAACCGTTGAAGGACAGGCAAGGCGCCTGGGCATGGCGCATGGCAGCGAGCTGCAGTACGTCGTGAACGGTCTGCCGCCCAACTGAGCAGCCGGCGCGAGCGCCGCTTGCGAGCCCGACGCGCCCTGGCTCGCGCGCCCCAAGCAGCGTAGCGTGCGTGTAGCGGGGCCCCAGACCGCTGCTAACTTCGGCCGGTGTCGTTCGACAACGCGATCTACCAGTGGCAGCAGGGCGAGCGGCGGCTGCGCTCGGGGCCGCCGGACCGGGCGGCGCGCCTGGAGCGAGTGATCGAGGCGCTCGTAGCTGAGCTGCGCAGGCGGCTCGGTGGGCGCTTCTCGATAGACGAGCTCGTCGAGCTCTACGGCGCGGGCACAGGCTGGTGCCTGGCCGTGGCCATGCGCGAGGCGCCCCAGGATCCTTGGGCGTGGGACGCCGGCGTGGTGGTCGACGCAGCCTTCGCGAGGTACCTGCGCGAGGCCTCAGATTACGCTGGCGGGCGCCGCGGCCCGGGAGGCTAGCGCGGCCTCAGTCCTCATCGCCGGCGCGGCGGATGACGATCTGGTCCTCCTCGATCGTCACCTCGATCGGCCGGTGGCCAGCCCAGTGCTCGGCATAGATGGGGTTGTCTTGCACAGCGGGGTCGAGCCACAGGCCATAGCCCTCCTCACCGTGGTCGAAGGTCCCCTCGAGCGGGCCGACTTTGCGCGCGCGCCCGCCGAGTGCCCGGCGCGCGCGCCCGCCGCGGCGGCGCCTGGGGGGCGCGCGCGTGCCGGCGTCCTCGACATCCTCGCCCTCGGCCTCCGCGCGCTCATCGGCCTCGCGCCGCTCGGCCTCCTCTCGCGCGCGCTCGGCCTCCTCTCGCGCGCGCTCGGCCTCCAGTTCGGCGGCCTCGAGCTCTGCGGCGATCAGTGCGTCGTCCTCCGCCCGCAGGTCGACCTCCTCCTCGTAGTCGGCGGACGAGGACCCCTCGGCGAGCTCCTCCTCGCTCATGAGGTCGTTCTGGCGCTTGAACTGCTCGATGTCGCGCACGCTGACCTCAAGCTGATGCGCGACCCAGGCGTCGGTGCGGCCTTGTCGTACCCAGGCGCGGATCTGGTTGAGGTTCGGGCGCAGGGATTTCCGGGGCATCTAGGGTGCGGGGAGACTAGCGCATTGAGCTTTGCGCGCGGCTCGGGCTGAGGGCGCCACCAGAACGGCACAATTCTGCGCTGTTTGCGGCATCGCATGGGTGGACGTTGCGGGTTCTCGCCCAGGGGTTCGCTTTCCCCCGGTGCCGGGGTTATGCTTGGCGCACCGGTGGTCGGGGATTGGCGCCGGACTGTTGCCAACGAAAAGGTGCACCGCATGCTGGTCCTGACGCGCAAGTCCAACCAGAGCATCATGATCGGCGACGACGTCGAGGTGTCGGTGCTGTCGGTCATGGGGGAGAAGGTCCGCATCGGCATACAAGCTCCCCAGGAGATCCCGGTGTTTCGCAAGGAGATCTACGTGGAGATCCACCGCGAAGACGCCGATGGCGCGCTCGACGAGGCCAAGCGTGCCGAGGTCAACGACGCATTGGGCGAGATCGGCGAGGACTAGCGGTCGCTACGCGCCGCCTGCGACCGGGTGCGCGGAGCGCCCCGCTCCCTAGCGTGAGCAAGGCCGGCTCTCCACGCCCCTAGCCGAGCAGCAGATACAGCGTCCGAAACATGACGACGGTGACGATGACGGCCGTCATCACGAGCGTGAGCACGAGCGCCACGAAACGCATCGAGCCGCGCTTCTGGCGGCGCTGGAGCCGGCGCTTGAGCGTTCGCTGCTCGACGGTCTGGCGCAGGCGGTCGCGACGCAGGCGGTCGAGCGATATCTCCCTGGTGAACGCCCGCTCCCAATCAGCGAGGCTCTGCCGCATCTTCACGACGTCAGCTCGCCGCTAGCTGGTCACGCGGGCCCTGCCCTCGGCGCGCTCGTAGACGTTGACGAATCGCAGGTAGTTCTCGGCGATCTTGCGCGCGCCCGCCGCGCGCTCGATCTTGCCGTCGACGTAGGCCTTCAACGGGTCCCACCAGATGGAGCGCCCGATCGCGAACCCGACGAAGCCCTCGACGGGGGCCGCTTGCGTGAGCCAGTGGTCGACCTTGGCGTCATCGGCGCCGCGCCCGAGCACGACGCACACGACCCCGTCGCGCCCGCCGGAACGGACCTGCGAGACGAGCATCTCGCAGTCCGAACGCGCATCGACGCCCTCGATCTTCCACACATCGACCTCGATGCCTGCGTCCTGGATCTCGGCGATCGCGCGGCGCATGAGCTCGGGGCGAAGCTCAGTGTCGTAGCGCTCGGAGTCGCCCCCCACGCTATCGAGTTGCGCCTGCTCAGCTGGCACGAGCAGCTCGAAGAGGAACTTGGGATCGTGCTGCTTGAGCCAATCGCTCAGGCGAAGCAGCTTGGCCAGCTGCTCGCGGTTGCCGGCGGCGTCGCTGTCGGGGTTGTAGCGGACGAGGACCTTCGCGAAGTCGGGATTGAGCGCTTCGATATGGGCGGCGAAGTCCTCGCCGTACTGGAAGTCGAACATGCTCTGGCCCGAGCGCTCGGCCGGCATCGCGAGCTTGAGGCCCCGCTCGGCGGCCTGCTGGGGCACGTTGGAGCCGAACTGCTCATCGACGAGCACGCCTGTCACGGCTGGATCTGCGCCCGCTGCGACCGCCTGTAAGAGCCCCTCGAAGATGAGGTGCTTGGCGTCGGCGATGATCGCCGTCTGCTCGGGGTCGGGCTCGCCGTCGATGCCGAAGAACTTCTTCTGGAAGGAGCCGCGGTGGTCGAAGGCGAGGACGTACAGCTTCTGGTCGTAGCCTGGTCGCATGGCCCCCAGTATTCCAGAGGCGCACCGGCCGGGGTTCAGAGGTCCTTAGAATGGATCAGCGATGTCCTCTGGTGCGGATCTGTTCGTCGTCTGCAAGCACTGCGGGTCAGAGGTAAGCCCCTACATAACGGAGTGTCCGTACTGCGGGCACCGTCTGCGCCAGCGCGCGCCGAAGATCCCGCGCGAGACTGCGCGCAGGGGTAGGAGGGGCTCTGCGGGGCTGATCGCGCGCCTGCGGGCACGCCCCGCGCGCCGGCGCGAAGCGACGCTGCTAGAGCCCCGCCGGCCGCCGGCCTGGGCGCGCCTGGGTGCGGAATCGCGGCCCTTCGCGACCATCACCGTGGTCGCGCTCAGCTGCGGAGCGTGGATTGCGTGGCGGGGCGGATTCGTGCGCCTCGATCAGATGATGATCGAAGGTCCCCTGCACGGGGATTGGTGGAAGCTTCTGAGCAGCCAGTTCACGTATGAAAACGGCTGGTATGAGTTTGCGGCGCTCGTGGTAGTGGCGCTGTTCGGGTGGCTGGTGGAGCGGCGCCACGGCCCGGCGGTGCTGCTGGCGCTGTTCCTGGGCGCCGGCGCGACGGGTGCTCTGGTGGCGCTCGCGGCGTATCCGTTCGCGCTCGTGAGCGGAGCCAACGCGGGGGCGCTTGCGCTGCTGGCCGCGTGGTCGATCCCGGACCTGGCGGCGGCGCGAGCGGGCGAGTACTACGAGGGCGACCTGCTGGGCACGGGCGCGCTGGCCGCGGTGCTTCTGGCGGTGCCGTTCGCACGTCCGGAGGTGAGCTGGCTGGCGGGGCTCACAGGCGGGGCGCTGGGGGCCCTGTTCGGAATCGGCCTGCACCGCGCCTCCGCGCGCCTGGCCTGAGGGCAGCTGCATCCAAGAGATCTGCGCCTGCACCCGTTGCTTCTGAGGAGCACGTCGATCGAGCGGGCGTGCGGCTGCGCAGCCACCTGTGAGAATGGGCTACTGGTAAGGCGAGTGAGATGACGATGACCAACGCAGTGGTGCTGATCGAGGCCGACCGCGACGCGCTCTCGACGCTCGGCGGGGAGCTGGCGGGCATCGAGGGCGTAGCTGAGGCATATTCGGTCACGGGCGAGTGGGACTTTGTAGCGATCGTGCGCGTCCCCCATCACGAGCAGCTGGCGGATGTGGTGACGGGCGCGATCGTCGTGTTGCCGGGCGTCGCACGGACTCAGACGCTGGTTGCATTCGAGGCGTACTCGCGCCACGACCTGGAAGCGCTGTTCTCAATCGGCGAGTGACTCGGCCGGCGTTGATTCGGGCGCTTCCGATCAAGCGGGAGTACGGGCCGACGCTCGGTCAGCTGCTCTCATCGCGCTGGCGAGCCGCCTCGCGGACGGGGCGTGTTCTCGCGAGGGCGACGGCCGCGGGGCTCGTGGTGCTCGCGGTGGCGTTGGCGCTGACGCTCGAGAACGCCCACTACTCGCGCGGTGGAGCGGCGCCGTTCAGCTTCAGCTACCGCGGCCTGTTCAGGGCTCAGCCCGACGCGGGGGGTTACGTCAAGGTCGAGCGCTTGGGCCGCGACGGGAGGCTCGAGGACTCCTTTGCCGTCGCCCCGCTGCAGCTGCCGCCCTATGCAGGATGGCTCTCGGGAGAGCTACCGGTGTTCGCCTCGCGCCGGATCAGCGCGCTGGCGGCACGCTACCGCGACTTCGTGTTGCGGGCGGAGGGCAAGACGCGCGTCAACAAGGTTCCCGCCTACAACGTGATGTTCACGGCCACGGTGGACGGCCAGACGATGTTCGGCCGCGACGTGTTCCTGCTTGCCCAGCGCCCGCATGTTCGCAAGGGCGTGGAGATCACGATGCTCACGACACCGACCGCCAGCCGGCAGGTCAGCTCACCGTTGGAAGTGGCCTCAGCGGGTGTGCTCTTGAGGCCGCTGAAGACGTTTACCCTGCACTAGGCCGGCGCGAGAGTCCCGGCGGCTGAGCACCCGCGCGGAAGTGCGCTGGTGGCGCGGGTGAGCGGGCGCTGCGGTCGGCGTGCTGGTCTGCTGCTGGGGGGCGCTGGCCACCTCCTGCGGGAGCGCCGGGGCGGCGGGCGGCGCCGATGCAGCTTCGCCGCTAGGGGCGGGAGCGGGCGCGGGTGCGGTCGGCCTCGTCGACGGCGGTTCGGGTGGAGGCGCCGTTTCGGGCAGGGCTGCGCTGCCTTCGGCGGGTGGCGGCGCTGGCGCAGTCGCGGCGGTTGGCAGCTGCGTGGTTTCACTGGTCACCTCGGTGACCTGGGTGGGTGCAGGTTGCGGCGCTGTGGATGTGGGGGGAGGAGCCGCCTGCGCCGGCGCGGCCGGCGCGGCGGCAGGAGTGGTGGCCTCTGTCTTGACGGCGGCGGCGCTCGTGGCCTCGGTCTTGCGGTGGGCCTGTGTGTGAGCGCCCGCAGCGCTGCGTCGCGCGACGCTCACGGGCTGCGAGCGCTGGCTGACAACGATCGGCCGCGTCGCCTCAGCCGCTGCGCTCGCCGAGCTCGATGCGAGGCGCGCGTGGTGGGGATTGTGGACGACGACGACCTTGTCGGCGGCGACCGCGCCCGCGCTGACGATCGCGGCTGCTGCCAGGCCGGCTACGGCCTTGGACGTGAGCGCTCCGGCTCCGAGCGTGAAGATGCTGCCCGCGGTGCTGCCCGCGCCCGCGGCCCCAGCGCTCGCCACGGCGCCGGCTCCAACGCTTGCGCCGGCGCCGCCGGCTACGTGCGCGCTGCTGGCCGAGGCCGTGAGCTTGGCGAAGATAAGTTTCTTGGCGAGCACGAGCGGCCCAACCGGCAGCATGGCGGCGAGCGCGTGGTTGTTCTGGCGCAGATGCTTCTTGAAGAAGCGGCAACGGTCGCAGCCGCGCACGTGGCGGCGCGCGGGCGGGCTGAGCTTGATCAGCCCCTCGGCCGCTTCGCCCAGCTCGTGGCGCACTTCCTCGCAGCTGAGCCTGCGCGCCTCGGCGGCCTCGGCGAGCGAGATGCGGGCCCGTACGAGCAGCGACTTGACCGACGGGACGGTGGTCTCCATGGCGTGCGCGATCTGCTCGTAGGAGAGTGCGTCGATCTCGCGCAGCAGCAGCGCGGTGCGCTGCGTCTCAGGCAGCTTGTGGACGTCGGAGAGCAGCTCACGGAAGCTCTCGCGGCGGATCGCGCGGTCACTTGTGGAGAGGCCGTGATCGGCGAAGTGCACGTCCATCGAGTCGACGCCGACCGCCGTGGCGCGGCGCAGGTGGTTCAGCGAGCGGTTGCGCGCGATGCGGTACAGCCACGGCCGCACGTTGATCTCGCGCTCGTCGGCGAGCACGGCGTTGAAGGCGGCGGCGAAGACCTCCTGCAGAACATCCTCGGCGTCCTCGCGCGAGGCGAGCATGTGGCGGCAGAAGGACAGAAGCCGCGAGTGGTAGCGCGAGCAGAGGATCTCGAAGGCGGCGTGATTGCCGCCCCGCGTGAGCGCGATCAGGCGTTCGTCTGACTGCAGGCGCAGCAGAGCCGAGGGGCCCCGCAGACCGGGCAGCGCGCTTGCGTGTGTAAATGCGGAGGCCTCCACAAGCCGTCCAATCCTCGTACCGGAGCCGTACCCTCCTTGACACCGTAGCAACCGGCTAGTTTCGCTCGCGCCGGGGGCGGACATGTGCGCATTGGCTCGCTCGGCGGCGGCGTAGACTGGCCGGCGCAGGCCCGGGTGGCGGAATGGGCATACGCAGCGGACTTAAAATCCGCGGGCCGAGAGGCCATGCGAGTTCGAATCTCGCCCCGGGCATCGCCTGCTGTGCCGGGCGTGTCCAGAGACGTCGCCGTGTGCGCTCAAGTCGCGCCCATGCGGCATGGCTGCACGCCCGCACGGGCGGTGGGCGCGCGATTCGAGGCACGCGCGGGCGCGGAGCAGGTAGAGTCGCCGTCGATGTCGACCACGCGGGACGCCGAGCAGGACACGCAGACCTTCCACGGGGGGCGGCTCGTCGCCAGGCGCTTGAAGGCGCACGGCGTGAGCAAGCTGTTCACGCTCTCGGGTGGACATCTGTTCTCCATCTATGACGGCTGCCGCGCGGAGGGGATCGAGATCGTGGACGTGCGCCACGAGTCGACGGCGGCTTTCGCGGCTGAGGGCTGGGCGAAGGTCACGCGCGAGGCGGGCGTGTGTGCGCTGACGGCTGGACCGGGCGTGACCAACGGGATGAGCGCCCTCGCCTCCGCGCAGGCGAACCATTCGCCGATGGTGGTGCTCGGCGGCCGCGCGCCCGCGCTTCGCTGGGGGCAGGGGTCGTTGCAGGAGATCGACCACGTGCCGTTTGTGCGGCCCCTGACGAAGTTCGCGGCGACGGCGGGGGCGACCGAGGAGATCTCGCCGCTGGTGGACATGGCCTTCGCGGTGGCGCTCGAGTCGCACGGAGGGCCGACATTTGTCGACTTCCCGCTGGACTACGTGTTCATGGAGGCGGCCGAGTCGGAGCCTTCTGAGGAGTACGAAGCAGTGCGCCACGAGGCGCCGCGTGCGGATGAGAAAGCGATCGAGCGAGCGGCGGAGCTGCTCGGCGGCGCTGAACGCCCGGTTGTGATGGCCGGCTCTGATCTCTACTGGGGTCGCGGCGAGTCCGCGCTGCTGGGGCTGATAGGGGCGCTGCGGATCCCTGCGTTCCTGAATGGCCTGGCGCGCGGTTGCGTGGCGGCTGATCACGAGTTGTTCTTCTCTCGCGCGCGCGGGCACGCGTTGAAGGGCGCGGACGTGGCGCTGGTGATCGGGGTGCCGATGGACTTCCGCCTCGGCTTCGGGGGCGCGTTTGGCGATGAGACGGAGATCGTCGTCGTCGACAGCGCCGAAACCGAGCGCGCGCACCCGCGCTCAGTGGCGGCGGAGTGCTACGGAAGCCTGCAGGAGACGCTCTCTGGACTGCTGGCCGCGACCGGCGACGGAGCGCTCGAGAGCGCGGACTGGATCTCGGAGCTCCGCGGCATCGAGGCCGAGCGTCGCGAGGACGAGCGCGCGGAGCGCGAGGACGAGCGCGCGCCGCTTCACCCGATGCGGATCTACGCGGAGCTCGGGGCGGTTCTCGACCGCGACGCGATCGTGATCGGCGACGGCGGCGACTTCGTCTCCTACGCGGGCCGGGTGATCGACAGCCACCAGCCGGGTTGCTGGCTTGACCCGGGGCCGTTCGGCTGCTTGGGGACGGGGCCGGGATATGCGCTGGCGGCGAAGCTCGCGCATCCTCAGCGCCAGGTGGTCCTGCTGCTGGGCGACGGCGCGTTCGGCTTCGCGGGCATGGAGTTCGACACGCTCGCGCGTCACGGCGTCGACGTGGTGGGCGTGATGGGGAACAACGGCATCTGGGGGCTCGAGAAGCACCCGATGGAGTTCCTCTACGGCTACTCGGTGGCGGCAGAGCTGCGGGCGGAGACGCGGTATGAGAAGGTGGTCGAGGCGCTGGGCGGCCACGGCGAGCTGGTGCGCCGCCCCGATGAGTTGCGCCCGGCGCTCGAACGCGCGCTCGCGGCGGGTCGGCCGGCGCTCGTGAACGTGCTCACCGACCCGAGCGTCGCCTATCCCCGCAAGGCCAACCTCGCGTAGCGCCGCGACTGCCTCAGCCGAGGCCGGCGAGCCGCAGGGCGCCTCCGTGCAGGATGTCGTGCTCTGAGACTCTTACGCGGTCCAGGCCGAATGCCCGCAGCGATTCGCCCAGCAGCACCATCCCGGCGACGATCGTCGGAGCGCGGTCGGGGTTGAGGCCGGCGACGGCGCGGCGCTCGGATTCGGTCATGTCGGCCAAGCGCGCGAGCAGAGCGTCGACGGTCGCGAGCGCGAGCTCGTAACCGTGCACTCGCTCGGGGTCATAGGCGTCGAGCTCCTGGTCGATGGACGCGGCCGAGGTCGCGGTGCCGGCGACGGCGATCCCGCGGCTGACGCCCGTCTTGGCCTCGGGCGAGAGGCCCTGCGCGAGAATCGCGCGCGCATCTGCGGCTAGGGCGTCGAGCTCGGTGCGTGCCGGAGGATCGGAGTGGATGTGGCGCTCGCTGATGCGCACGACGCCGAGCGGAAGCGAGGCGTGATAGGTGGCGGTGCGCGAGGATCCGACGATGAACTCGGTCGAGCCCCCGCCGACGTCGACCACGACGGTCTCGACGGTCCGCGCCGCGCCGCTGTTCGCCTGATCGGACATCGCCCCGAGGAAGGTGAGCTGCGCCTCCTCCTCGCCGGTGAGGACGTGCGCGTCGAGCTCGAACTGGCTGCGCACGCGCGCTGCGAACTGCTCGCCGTTGGCTGCGTCGCGGACCGCTGAGGTCAGCACGGCGAGATTTGAGCGGACGTCGTGCTCGTCCATCGCGAGCCGGTATTCGCGCAGCGTCTCGAGCACGCGCCCGACGGCGGCATCGGCGAGCGCGCCGCTGGACTCGAGTCCATCGCCGAGGCGCGTCACGCGCGAGCGGCGAAGCAGCTCGGAAACGCTCGCACGCGCGCGATCGATCTCGGCGATCAAGAGGCGCGTCGAGTTGGTCCCGATATCGATCACCGCGACGCGCACGCGCGAGATGCTAGAGCTGTGAGCGACTGGAGCTGCGTGGGCATCCTCTGGCTGGCCACGCTGCCCGGCGAGCGCCCGCCCGGCGGGTTCTTTTGCGACCGAAACCAATCGCGTTCCAACCTCGATCGTGGCGGGGTTTTTTGCTAGAACATGTAGAGCGACGCGGGGTGGAGCAGTCTGGTAGCTCGTCGGGCTCATAACCCGAAGGTCGCGGGTTCGAATCCCGCCCCCGCTATAGCGAAAAGCCCCGCTCAAGCGGGGTTTTCTTTGGGGCATGCTGGTGCCCTCGCGGCGTCCATTGTTCCAATGTCGTTCCAATTTATTCTCGAACCTGCGGCGCTCGGACCGCCGATCGCCGGAGGTTGGAGCGCCAGCAGGGTACGCAGGCGCCCTCTCCGGTCGTGCGGGTTCCGCGCCGCGGGATGGCGCTGCCCGCCTGCGAGACTCGATCGGTATGGATTTCCCCGGCCTATACGTGGCTCGCGCGCGGTGCCGAGGTCTTTGGATTCCGCGGCAGGCGACGGCGCGCCTGCGCCGGAGAACACGCGACGCGGTGGTGATCGAGATCAACCCTCTGCGAGCCTCGCCCGACCCGGGCGATCTTGGGCTCGTGCCGTTGACCTATGAGCAGGTGCTGCGAAACCTGAGTACCGTCCCCTTTGAGCCTGCGATGGTCCACATCTCGGCGCTTGCCGCGGAGGTGTTCCACCACAGCGACGACGCCGAGTTTCAACTGGCGCTGGCGCACGAGCTTTACGAGGACTCCCAGCTCTTGACGCGATTGCGCTGGTTCGTCGAAAGCGAAGCGGGGATGCTGGTCTTCGACGAGCGCTACCTGACGGTGCTGCAACGGCTGTTGGTGGAGCATGCCGCGCCCACTCGTGGCGAGGATGGCCTCACTGGCCAGCAGACATCCACGCTGCTCACCGCCCTGCTCGCGATCCCGGGCATTGTCACGAGCAGGGCGCCGGACGCACCTCCGCCGGCGGGTGCCGAGGAAGAACAGCTCGATGATTGGACAGCGTTCGCGGTGCAAGGCGGCGCCTACTACGAGAAGCCGGACTTAGGGGACGCGATCGCACGGGCGTACGCGCTATATCGAGGTCTTGCGCACGACTCGCAGCTCGCCGGGCATCCGGACGCTTGCCCGCTCGAGGACTGGATCCGCTCCGACTACGGCGTCGGGCTGTCGGAGCAGCTTGCCGCCGGCTTCGCCGCTGCGATCGTCTCGAAAGCGGTAGAGCCAGACGTCGGCCTGCCGGGACGCAAGCTTGGTCTTCAGCCGGGATGGTTGGGGAGCGGCCCGTTGGGCGCGCATGAGCAGCGGCTGACGGCGGGATTCTCGGCGACGCGAGATGAGCTCCGAAGCGCGTTTGCGCTGGCCGGCACGAGTTCTGAGCACGTGTCCTGGGACCGGGCGCCCTTCGAACAGCGGCCGTTTTTGCGCCTTGAGGACGGGCGCCTGTTCCTGATCTCGCCCAGGATGATCTTCAGCTGGTTCACGGCGGGTGTGTACTACCGACTGCTCGACGCAGGCAACGCCCGCCCGCGTGTCCGGACAGGGTGGACAACAAGACGCTGCTCACGACGTTCACCGGGTTCGTTGGAGCCCTCAGCGAGGCGTACGTGGTGCGTGTCACGCGCGAGGCGCTGTCAGGCAACGAGCCAGATGGTCGTGCGAACGTGCATGGCGATGTCGAATACGTTGTCGATGGAGACGCCAAGCGCAGCCCCGACATCGCGATCGACGAGGGAGAGGATCTGGTTTTGGTCGAGGTCTTCTCCGGTCGGCTGCCTCGCCTCGCACGCGTCCTTGCCGACGAGCGGCGGATCTCAGATGCCTTGGGGAAGGCGATCATAGACAAGCTCGTCCAACTCTCTAGGGCGACCGCGGATGTCCTCGCCGGACACGTGCCGTACCCGAACCTCGATCTGGGCCCGGTCCGGCGAGTGTGGCCGGTGCTTGTGCTCGCGGGCGGCGGCATCGTGCAGCTCCCCGTGCTGTGGCGTTACGTCGAGCGCCACCTCGGCGATCGCGCGTTCGTCGACGAGCGCATCGCCGCTAGGACGATCGTGACGCTCGATGACTATGAGCCGCTCGTCGCTATCGCCGAGGAGCGCCGCTCGCCGCTATCGGGTCTGCTTGCTGACTATCACGCGAGCCGGTTCCGCGAGCTCCCCCCGAGGAACTGGGTGCGCGTGGCACACCCGCGCGAGGGTCCGATGCGGCCGCAGTGGGTTCAGGGGTGCTACAAGGCGGCGGCGGACGAGATGAAGCAGCAGTTGGGCGTCGACCCCGAGCCGGAATAGCCCTACTCGTCGGCGAGCACGCGCTGCGGCTCGCCTGGGCCCAGGCGAGCGTGCAGACCAGTCTGCGACCGCGCGGTTGTGGTCCAGGCGGTCGGGGGTTCGAATCCCCTCGCTCACCCTTTGTGATGTGTCATCCATGAAGGAGCGGGCCCTGTCAAGGTTCGGGTCACGGTGCTCGGGCGGTCGTCTGCCGGCTCGTTGACGGCAAGCCAGCCGGGGGCGGAAGCGCTCCAGTCATCCATCCGGTCGCGGTAGGCGGACCAGAGTGTCGTGCGGTGCGCGGGGGCTCA
>VAXW01000004.1:392845-497585 GCA_005884115.1 Actinomycetota bacterium | reverse complement strand
GGTCCCGCCCTCACCCCCGATGGGAGCGCGTGAGCGAGCCCCTCTTAAGTACTTGCACTACAGCACGCTGCTGGCCACGGTGTGGCGCCATGCCGCTATTTGCGAGCTTTACCGCGATGAGACCAGCCTATGCTGGTCGCACGACGCTCCCACCGACGCGGCATATCCGCCGCGCGCTCGCAGTGGCGGTTTTGGGATCGTGGTGTGCGCTCCTATCACGGTCGGCCTGCCTGCCCTGACTTCTGCAAGGAACTGGTGAGCGAGCGTGCCGGTCGTCGACCGCGAACTCACACAGCGTCTTAGCGTCGACCTTGTCGGTCTTGACCTTGGACTCGGCGATCGCTGAGAGCTTGCGCGTGTTGGCGACCAGGACGCGTGCGACGTGGCCTTCGAGAATCCGAGCGATCGCCAGCGCCGCTCCGGTCGCCTCCAGCGCGACCTCGTCGTCGGGCGCGAGACTCTGCGCGAAATAGCTCGAGCTCGGAGACCGAGCTCTTCACACGGCCCGCGAGCCGCAGCCCGGACTTATCTTTGATCGCGACCTCGCAGAAGTCGCGGTGCACATCCAGCGCAATGAATCGCATGTAGCCTCCTCATAGATGTCTATAGGTGGGAGAGGAGGCGGGCAAAACGACAGCGACGGATTCGTGCTCTCAGCACAACCGGGCAAGTCGCAGGGGCGGCCACAGAGTAGGTCGGGCTCGCAGCCCATCCGCTATGCACGGCCTGCCCATCCTGCGTTCTCCCGAGAGCCCCTGTCCCGGTGGCGCGACGCTATGGGTTACGTCGGATGCCCGGCTTGGGCCTCAACGCAATTGTCATCCCAGGAGTAGGCGGTGTCGGCGAACCTCGACCTCGTGCGCTCGATCTACGCCGACTGGGGACGCGGCGACTTCAAGACGGCGGGGTGGGCGCATCCCGAGATCGAGTACGTGCATGTCGACGGGCCCGCACCCGGCCGCTGGACCGGGCTGGCGGGGATGGCTGAGGGCTGGCGGGGATGGCTAGGCGCCTGGAAGGGTTACCGTGTCGAGGCGGACGAGTACCGCGAGCTCGACGCCGAGCGCGTGCTCGTCCTCCACCGGTTTACAGGGCGCGGCAAGCGCAGCGGGCTGGAGCTCGATCAGATGCAGACGCGCGGAGCGTCCGTGTACTACGTTCGCGACAAAGTGGTGACGAGGATGGTCGCCTACTGGGACCGCGACCGCGCACTCGCCGATCTCGGCCTCAAGGAGTAGACGATGTCGCAGGCGAACGTGGAGCTTGTCAAGTCCGTTCACCCGCCCTCCGGGACCAATCTGGCGAGCCTTTTCCGTCAGGACGCAGACTCGGGGCGCTTCGAGCGGTTGGCTTCGCTGCTGACCGCAGATTTCGAGGTCGTCGGAGGCGACCTGAGGGGCCGCAGGGGTCTTACCATGGGCGGTCACGGGATCGAAGGCCTCATCGCTGCGTGGTGCGATTGGCTTCACCCGTGGGAGACGTACTGGACCCAGGTCGAGGACTTCACAGACGCCGGCGACGACCGTGTCCTCGTTCTCGTCCGTGACCATGGCCGCCTTCGCGGAAGCGACTCGGAGGTCGAGAACATTGGCGCTTCGGTATGGAGCTTGCGTGAGGGCAAGATTGCCCGCATCGAGTTCCACCTGAACCGCGAGGAAGCCCTCAAAGCCGTGGGCCTGGCGGAGTAGGCCGTGTCGCAGGAGAGGTCATGACGACCGTTCGGTCGACACCCGCGACGGATGAAATGGGCCAGACTTGGCGGGTGATCCCAGGGAGATGAGCGCGTATTTCTGAGCAGAACGTTGAGCGGTACGTCCGAGGCGTTGAGGCCTGGAATCGCGGGGAGCTCGACGAATGGCTCGAAAGGACGGGCGAAGAGCCCGGGTGGGAGCTGGTCACCGGCGGTGCGTTCCCTGGCCTTGCCCCTGTCTACCGGGGACGCGAGGGCGCTGTGGAACTGTGGGACGCATTGAGGGGTGCCTGGGATGAGCGGGGCCTGCACATCGTCATTGAGCGGATCGAGGACCTGGGCGAGACGGTTCTCGCGCTTCTCACGATGCAGGCGAGTGGCCAGTCCAGTGGCGTACCGGTGGCCATCAAATGGGCTCACGTCATCACCTTCGAGAACGGTGAGCAGCAGATACGCAGCTATGCAAGCTGGGACCAAGCCCTCACAGCCGTGGGGCTGGAGGGGTAGGCGATGTCGGCGAACCTCGACCTCGTGCGCTCGATCTACGCGGCCATCGGGTGCGGTGACTACAGCGAGGCCGATTGGGCGCATCCCGAGATCGAATGGGTGATCGCCGACGGGCCGGACCCTTGTTTGAGATCCACAACGGCAACGTGACGAGGAGGAGTAGGCGGTGTCGCAGGAGAGCTCATGACGACCAACTGGTCGTCACCCGCGACGAATGAAATGGGCCAGACTTGGCGGGTGATCCCAGGGAGATGAGCGCGTATTTCTGAGCAGAATGTGGAGATCGTCCAAGCGGCGACCGACGCCTACATCGCTGGCGATATCGACGGGATGATGGAGTTCTATGCGCTTAGCATCGAGGCGTTCCCCGACGCCAGCTTTCTTGAGTCCGAGCCGCTGTACGGCCACGAGCAGTTCAGGCGCTGGGTAGAAGGGATCAGGGCGCCTTGGGCAGTCCCTCGCTGGGTGGTTCACGAGACCCGCGCCATTGAGCCGGACCGAGTGCTGCAGCGAGGCGACTTTGGCGGCATGGGCAGGGGCAGCAGCATCGAGACCCTTGCGAGTTACACGTTGATCTTCACCATTCGAAACAGCCAGATCGCCAGGGTGGACTACTTCTCCGAGCACACTGAAGCCCTCAAAGCCGTGGGACTGCGGGAGTAGGCGATGTCGCAGGAGAGCTCATGACGACCAACTGGTCGTCACCCGCGACGAATGAAATGGGCCAGACTTGGCGGGTGATCCCAGGGAGATGAGCGCGTATTTCTGAGCAGAACGTAGAGCTTCTTCGACGGGGCTTGGAGGCTTGGCAGCGCGACGACTACGACTCGTGGCTGGCGACCCTCGACCCCGCCATCGAGTGGCACACCGGCTTGGAGCGGCTGGTCGAGGGGACCGAGAGCTTCTATCGAGGTCACGACGGGATGCGCCGACTCTGGGACGGCTATCGAAGTCAGTTCGAGGACTTCGAGGTCGAGGCGCAAGAACTTCGCGATCTTGGGGACGACCGCGTTCTGCTGCTTGGCCGGTTCGGGTGGCGCGGCCCGGCCAGTGGGATCGCGACCGAGTCGCCCCTTGGCATGGTGGTCACGATTCGCGGCGGGAAGATCATCCGATCCGTCGACTACTTCAGCCACCAAGAAGCCCTCAAAGCCGTGGGGCTCGAGGACGGATGAAAATCAAGGGGTCTAGACGGATGAAAATCAAGGGGGTCTAGAAGAAATTTCTCCTTTGTGAGAGAGTCGTTGCTGGTGCGGGCGACGACGAGCTAAAGCGCAGGGTTCGGGACTGAGGCTCTGCCGCGCTGCTTGCCGTTTAGCGGCTTTTGAGATGCGCGTCCCCGTGTCGCGCCCGCACCGCTCTCGGCGGTTTGGGCTGCCAGTCGGCGACGAGCCGGCGGTAGGCCGTCTCCATCTGCTCGGCGAACTCCGCCTCCTGGTCGCGATCCTTCTTGGTCTCGTGCACGCATGGGCCCGAGTAGCGCCCGCGCCGCCAGCCTTGCTCTGTCTTTAGCTCGAGCGCGCGCAGCTTGCGGCGCGTCAGCGACGGCCGCCCGAAGGCGTAGTCCTGTTCACGCGTGAGCAAATGCCAGAACAGCACGCCGAGCTTCCTCGCGGTGGCGACGAGCGCGACCTGTGCTCCCCGGCGGGCGCGCACGCGCTCATAGAAGGCGCGCCACGGGCCGGGGGTCCTCTGACTGCGACCCAAGCGGCCTCGCACAGCATGTGACGCGCTTCGGATGAGCCCTGCTTTGAGATGTGCCCGCGACGCGCCGGTCCCTCACCGGACTGGCGCACCCGCGGGTCCAAACCGACATATGAGACGAGCTTCTTCGGCGAGCTGAAGTCGTGCGCTACTGGGACCGCGACCACGCCCTCGCCGACCTCGGCCTCAAGGAGTAGGCAGTGTCGCAGGAGAGCTCATGACGACCAACTGGTCGTCACCCGCGACGAATGAAATGGGCCAGACTTGGCGGGTGATCCCAGGGAGATGAGCGCGTATTTCTGAGCAGAACGTGGAACTCACATACCGAGCAATCGAAGCCTTCAACCGACGCGACCTCGATGCCTACCTGGCGGTGATGGACCCCAAGGGAGAGTTCACCCCGTATGAGGTTTGGGTCCAGGGGGGGCGAGCCTTACCACGGCCATGTGAGTATCCGAAGCTGGTGGGAAGAGACCTTCGAGGTCCTCCCCCATCTCAGCGGGCGCGGCAAGACGAGCGGACTGGACCTGGGACAGGTTCAGACGAGCGGAGCAGCTCTGCTCCACGTTCGCGGCGGCAAGGTGACGAGGCTCGCTCTCTACTCGGTACGCGATCATGCGCTCGGCGACCTCGGCCTCAAGGAGTAGGCGATGTCGGAGAACCTGGACCTCGTGCGCTCGATCCACGCGGCCTGGGAACGCGGCGACTTCGGCTCGGTCGAGTGGGCGCATCCCGAGATCGAGTACGTGCAGGCCGATGGTCCCTCACCAGGCAACTGGGGGGGGGCTGCCCGCTCATGGGCGATCCTGGACTCGAACCAGGGACCTCTTCCTTATCAGAGAAGCGCTCTAACCGACTGAGCTAATCGCCCTTTCCGTGACCAGTGGCCATCGTAGCGACGGACGACTCACGGCGTCTCCGGCGGTCGGCGCCTCCTCCTGCGTCCCTGACGGGAGCAGCCTGCCAGTCCTAGCGCTGCGGTGGCTCGCCAAACTGGGCACGCCCGAAGCTTGACCCGCGCCCGCGCGAGCGCGGGCGACGCGCTTTCGGGGCCTGCGCAGCACGTAGCATTGCCGCGTGCGCTCCGCGCCCAAGATCACGGTGGTCGGCTCCGCGAACATCGACCATGTGGCGCGCTGCGCCCGGCTTCCGCGGCCCGGCGAGACGATCTCCGACGCCGCCTACGAACGCGTGCCCGGGGGCAAGGGCGCTAATCAGGCCGTCGCGGCCGCACGGCTGGGCGCGCGCGCTAGCTTCGTGGGGCGTATCGGCCGCGACGAGCTCGTGCTGCGCTCGCTGGAGCAGGACGGCGTAGACACCAGCGGCGTCGTGCACGACGACGGCGAGAGCGGTGTCGCTCTGATCCTCGTGGGCGGCGACGGCGAGAACGTGATCGTGGTCGCTCCCGGGGCCAACGCGCGCCTCGCGCACGCGGACGTCGAGATCGGCGATGCCGACGCGGTCATAGCGCAGATGGAGATCCCGCCCGAGGCGATCGCCGCGGCTGCTGCCAGCGCGCGCTTCTTCTGCCTGAACGCGGCGCCGGCCACTGGCCCGCTGCAGCTGAGACCCGACCTGCTGGTCGTGAACCGCCACGAGTACGAGGCGGTTGGCCCCTATACGGGTCTCCTCGCGCTGACGCTCGGCGAGCAAGGCGCTGTGCTGCTCGAAGGCGCTCGAGAGGTGGCGCGGGCGAAGCCGCCGCGAGTGCGCGCTGTGGACGGCACGGCGGCCGGCGACGCCTTCTGCGCCGCGCTCGTCGTGTCGCTGCTCGAGGGGCGCGAACGCGGGCCCGCGCTCGAGCGCGCCTGCGCCGCCGGTGCGCTCGCAGCGTCCCGGCCCGGAGCCCAGCCGTCGCTTCCGACCGCGGCCGAGGTCGACGGGGTGCTTGCCGCGTGAGCGCGGCTCCCGTCATCCTCGACTGCGACCCCGGACACGACGACGCGATCGCGATCCTGCTCGCGCTCGCAAGTCCCGAGATCGAGCTGCTCGGCGTCACCACGGTGTGCGGTAACCAGACGCTCGAGAAGACGACCGCAAACGCCATCCGCGTGCTCGACCACGTGGGCCGGGCCGATCTCCCTGTTGCCGCCGGCGCGCTGCGCCCGCTCATGCGCGAGTCCGCGGTCGCGCCAGACGTCCACGGTGAGAGCGGGCTCGACGGCCCGGACCTGCCGGCGCCCACGCGCGGACCCTCGGGCGAGCACGCGATCGACTGGATGGCGAGCGTGGTGGCGGGCAGCTCGGCGCCCGTGACGCTCGTGGCCACCGGGCCGCTCACGAACGTGGCGCTCTTTCTCGCACGCCACCCCGAGCCTGCACGCGCGCTCGAGCGGATCGTGCTCATGGGCGGCGCGATCGGCGAAGGGAACGTGACCCCGGCCGCCGAGTTCAACATCTGGGCCGACCCCGAGGCGGCGCGGCGCGTGTTCTCCAGCGGGATCGACCTGACGATGGTCGGCCTCGACGTGACCCACCGCGCGCTGATGACCGCCGCGCACGCGAAGCGGCTCGCCGCCAGCGGCGCAGCCGGCCGGCTGGTGGCAGACCTGCACGGCTTCTACTCGCGCTTTCACCGCGCGCGCTACGGCTGGGATGGGGCTCCCGTGCACGACGCCGTCGCGCTCGCTCACGCGGTTGACGCAACGCTGCTCGAGACCAAGCGCTGCGGCGTGCGCATCGACACCGGCCCCGAGCTCTCGCGCGGGCGCACCTACGTCGACGTGTGGGGCAGCGCGGGCTGGCGGCCGAGCTGCCACGTCGCTACCGGCATCGACGCAGAGCGCACGCTCGAGCTCCTGCTCACGCGCATCAGCGCGCTCGGCTGAGCGCGCCGCCGCGGTCCTCGGCGGGCGCGGGCGTCCTGTCGGCCCCGAGGCAACAAGACGCGCGTCCTGCTGCACGAGCGCTTCAGGGCGTTTCCGAGGCCGGCCCAGGCGCCGGCTTGGCCGGCAGCAGCAGCGGCTGGCGCGGAGTCTGTTTGAAGTTGAAGTCGTGGGCCAGATCGGCGGCGCCGAGCATGCGTTCGCGCACGTCCGGCCGCGGATCGGGCCGGCCGTCGGTGCTCGGGTCGAGGCGCTGGCCGGCAAGGAAGTCGTCCTCGATGAACTTCAGGTACGCGTCGTGGCTGAGCTGCTGATTGTCGATGTAGCCGCGCTTGGCGTACGGGCTGATCACGAGGCCAGGCACGCGTATGCCGTATCCGTTTTCGTCCACCGACGGCGGCACGACGTGGTCGTAGAAGCCTCCCCAGTCATCCCAGGAGACGAAGATCGCCGAGCTCTTCCAGCACGGGCTGCGCATGATCGAGTTGACGAGCGTCGTCACGTAGGCCTGACCCTTCCAGATCGGGGCGGGCGGGTGATCAGAGACTTCCTGGCTGGGCGCGATCCAGGAGACGTTCGGTAAGCCGCACGCGGATTCTGCGGCGAGCGCTTTGTAGAGTTTGGGCAGCGGCTGGATGTCTCCCAGCTGGCGGTCCTGGCGCACGTCGACGAAGTCGGCGAGCGGGTTCCAGATGCCTGGCGTCTTGGCGTTCAGTTTGACGTGTTCGCAGGAGACGGCTTCGTCGTCCTCGCAGTCGGGCTCGGCGCCTTCGTGCATGTAGTAGCGCCAGCTAACGCCCGCGCGCGCTAGCAGGTAGGTGATGTCGGTCCACGCATATGTCGCGCGTGGAGGCTGTTCGATCGGCTTTGCCCAGTTGTCCGCGGGCTGGATCGGCTTCAGCGTGTTCACGCAGTCCAGCGGGTTGTTATCGCCCTTGGGGCAGACCGCCGACCAGCCCGAGACGAAGAACAGGTGCTGCGTGAGGCTCCATGTGTCCACCGGCTCGAACATCGCGTCCTGGAGCACGAATTCTTCGGCGTACTTCCAGTAGTTGGGAATCTGGCGCGCGTCGTGATAGCCCATCACGTCGATGCCGGCCAATGGGATGTTTTGGAATTTGCCGCAACCTCCTGTTTCCGTGCAGCCGAACCTCGACTCGGCCAACCTGACGAAGCCGTCCATCTTGCCTTCATCGACGTCTTCGATCGACGCCACGTTGCCGTGCGGGCCGCCTGCGTTCCGCTCTTCGGGGTTGAAGAACGGCCTCACGCAGCCTCCGTTTCCGGGGTCGGGCACGCACACGCCGTGCGGGATGCCGTTGGCGCCAGGGTAGGTGCCGAAGTACGTGTCGAACGTGCGGTTCTCCTGCATGATCACGACCACGTGCTGGATCTTGTGAATCCCTTCCAGTTCCGCACGCGCGCCAGCCGGATTCGCGAGCCCGCAGACGAGGGCCGCGAACACCAGCGGCATCGTCCTCCGCACAGCCACGCACCCTCCAGACGGCCTCTCCCTCTTGAGGCGAATCACGTAGCGGCATTACCCGCGCGCCGCCCCCCTAACCGCGCCTTCACCGGATCCTCACGATGCGCGCAGCCGGCCAGCGCAGGCGACGCACGTGCGCAGTGGCGAGTACGCCGCCTGACGCGCCGCAGGAAAACGCGTTACGCCACCGCGCGCGGGCGCACGCGCCGCGCGAGATCCGCCGCTTCGTCGGCGCTGTGGAACGTGAGCTCCGCGCGAAAGCCCCCCTCGCGCCTGGGCGTCACGCGCACCTCGGCCCCGAGCGCAGCCTCGAGCGTCGCGCCGATCTCCTCGGCGGCCTGCACCAGGTCGGGGTGAGCGTCCCGCGCGCGGCGCACCGTGATGCGAGCTCTCGGCGCCTCGCCGTTGCTGTCTCTGGCGCGCGCTTCGAGCGCCCTCACCGACCAACCCTCACGCACAGCCTCTCGCGCCAGCCTCGAGCGTTCGGCGTGGTCTTCGGCGATCAGCAACGCGCGCCCGTGGCCCTCGCTCAGAGCCTCCGCCGCGAGCAGCTCGAGAACCTCGTCGGGGAGGTCGAGCAGGCGGATGAGGTTGCTGATCGCAACGCGACTGCGACCCACACGCCGACCCACCTGCTCGCGCGTGAGCGCGAGCTCCTCGACCAAAACCGCACACGCGCGGGCCTCCTCGACCGGGTTGAGGTCCTCGCGAGCCATGTTCTCGATCAGCGCAAGCTCTAGCGTCGCGGCGTCCTCGCGCGGGCGCACCAGAGCCGGGATCGACTCCAGGCCGGCGAGCTGGGCCGCGCGCCAGCGGCGCTCGCCGGCGATGAGCTCGTATGAGCCGCCCGGCAGCGGACGCACGAGCACCGGCTGCAGGAGGCCCTGCTCCTCGATCGAGCTCGCGAGCGACTGCAGCGCGTCGGGCTCGAAGCGGCGTCGCGGCTGCCGCGGGTTGGGCGTCATGAGAGCGACCGGCAGCTGGCGCAGCTGCTGCGCGGGCACCTCCGCGCCCTCCGACGATGCAGACAGGATTGCCTCCAGGCCCCTTCCCATGCCGGGCATTGGTCTAGCCACGCGCCGCCACCTCCTTCGCTAGTTCGAAATACGCCTCCGCCCCTGCGCTGTGCGGATCGTGGTGGGTCACCGGCAGACCGTAGCTCGGCGCCTCTCCAACGCGCACGTTGCGCGGGATCACCGTCGTAAAGACGAGGTCCGGGAAGTGCTCCCTGACCTCGCGCTCCACATCGCGTGCCAGGCGCGTCCGCGCGTCATGCATCGTGAGCACCATTCCCGCAACCCTAAGGCTCGGGTTGAGCCCTCGGCTCATGAGCGCGAGGGAGTCGAGCAGAGCCGCCAGCCCCTCAAGCGCAAAGTACTCAGTCTGCACCGGCACGATCACGCGGTCGGCCGCCACCAGCGCGCTCACCGTCAGCGGGCCCAGCGACGGCGGGCAGTCGAGCAGCACGTACTCGAACTCCTCCCTGACAGGCGCCAGGCACTCGCGCAGCCGCTGCTCGAAGCCGGCAATTCGCGGCAGCTCGACGTTCGCCCCGGCGAGCCCAGGACCGGCGGGCAACAGCGCCAACCCGTCCACGCTGCCCCGCGTCAGCGCCTCTCCGATCCGCACCTCTCCGGTCAGCACTTCGTACAGCCCCGGAGCGTGCGTGCGCCCAACACCCACGCCGACGGTCGCGTTGGCCTGAGGGTCGGCGTCGACGAGCAGCGTCCTGCGCCCCGCCTCCGCGATGCACGCGGCGACGTTCACCGCAGTCGTCGTCTTGCCCACGCCGCCCTTCTGGTTGGCGATCGCGTACACCGTGGCCATCGCCTGCAAGCTAGCGACGCTCGCGGTCAGACGGCCCGCCGCGTGCGCCTCGGCGCGCGGCTGGTGCACCGTGCGAGCCGTCGCCGCGGCGCTCGAGGCGCCGTGTTGACCTACGCGCCGAGCGGGCGCTTGCGCGCCACCCCAGGCCGCCGCGGAAAGCGCCCGGGGGTTGCGCGGATCTTCACGAATGTGTGCAGGTGACGCTCGAGCGCGCCCTCGAACGGCTGCACCCGACGCAGCTCCGCGCGGCGCATGCCGAGCTCGGCGGCCGCTACGTCCGCTGCGCGCTCCTCGGCGGGCGCCCGCCGGCCGCGCCAGTCAACGAGCGCGCCGCCCACACGCAGCAGCGGCGCCGCGTACTCGAGCACTACGGGCTGAGAGGCCACCGCGCGCGCCACCACCGCATCGTTGTTGGCCATGCCCGCCGACCACGCCTCAGCGCGCGCGCACACGACGCGCGCGTTCTCAATCTGGGCCGCCGCGCACGCGCGCCGCAGGAACTCGCACGCCCGGCGACGGCTCTCGACGAGCCGCACCTCGCACTTCGGCAAGGCCACCGCCAACGCGAGCCCGGGGAATCCCGCACCCGCGCCGACATCCGCGATCTGGCCCGCTCCGCGCACCACGTCGAGCTCGAGCGCCGCGAGCGAATCCGCCAGATGCACGCTCGCCGCTCGCTCTCCCGCGCGCGCGCTCGTGGGGGCGCCGCGGTCGGTGCGCAGCAGGCGCAGGAGCACAGCGAACTGCTCCCGCTGACCCTGGCTCTGGCTCAGCTCGAGGTCGAGCCAGCGAGAGCCATCGTCGGGCTCATCGTTCATGGCGCGCGAAGAAATCCGCGTACCGGGCCCGCATCTGCTTGATCCGTGCCGTCACGTGGCTGTCGATCTCATCGCTCAGCACGTCCTCCACCACCGGCAGGACGTCCTCGGCGAGTGCAGGCCCACGCGCCATCCACTGGTAGTAGTTGCGGCCGCCATGGCTGTAGGGCCCGTACAGCCGCGTGCGCGGAAAGCGTCGCTCCAGCCACCGGAACAGCGACTCGTGGCGTACGTGCATGCGCAGCGTGATCTGCGGGTAGGAGCCGTCGCCGCCAAAGTGGCCCTCCCCTATCAGCACGCCCGCCAGTAGCCCGCGCTCGACGTCGCTCAACGGCGGCTGCGCCTGCTCAGGCTCGCGCATCGCCCGATTGTTTCACCGTCATGTAAAACGTGAAACGCGCCAGCCAACGTCCGCGCGCCTGGCCCGTGTCGGTCAACCGGCTGCGGGCGAGACGATCAGGTAGCGGTCGGGCTCCTCGCCCTCGCTGTGGGTCGATACGTCGTCGCGGTCGCGCAGATGTTCGTGAACCACGCGCCGCTCGGAGGCGGGCATGGGATCGAGCTCGACCGGACGGCCGAAGCGGAGGGCCTCATCGGCGGCGTCGTCGGCGTCGGCACGCAGAGCCTGGGCGCGGCGCTCGCGATATCCGTCCGCGTCGATGACGACGCGCACCGGCGAGGGGCCTTCGGGGAAGACGATGCGCTGGGCCAGGTGCTGGACGGCGTCGATCGTCTGCCCGCGCCGCCCGATGAACAGCCCGACGTCTTCGCCCACGACGCGGCCCAGCAGCACGCCCTCAGCCTGGTCGATCTCGACGTCGACGTCCAGACCAAGCCCCTCGACGATCTCCTCGAGGAGCTCCTCGAGGACTTCAGGCGGCTCGAGCTCCTCGTCGCGCCCGAGCTCCTCGTCGACCCCGCGGTCGAGCTCGCTCATCGCCGCCTTCCCGAACGTTTCTTCTTCTTGCGCGGCGGCGGTGGCGGTGCCGAGCGCCTGCTGCTGCCGCTGCTGCCGCTGCCGCCAACCCCCGCCAGCGCGGGCTCGGCGCGCGCCCCGCCCGACGGCGGCTCCGGCTTGCCGTCAGGCGAGCGCCCGTCGACGCCCGGACGGCCGGGCGGCACGATCGAGCCCATGTGTCGCTTGATGAGCAGCTGCTGCCCGATCGTCCACGTGTTCGTCGTGATCCAGTAGACCAGCAGCCCGGCCGGGAATTTGTACAGGAACAGCACGAAGATGACCGGCAGCACCAGCATGATGCGCCGCTGGTTGGGATCGGCCGTCGCGGTCGCCACCAAGGTTGAGGCGACCTGCGAGGCCACATACAGGAGGATCAGGACAATCAGCGCGGCGCCCGTCGCCTTGTTCGTGATGTCGGGGAGGAACAGGAACTTCGCCGAGTGCGGCGCGACGGTGTTGCAGCTCGTTTTCTCGACGTACTTGGCGGGAAGCTGAGCCACGCTCGCGGCGTGGTGCAGAATGACGTCGTGCGGTTTGTTGTAGTGCGAGACGAGCTCATTCCCACAGATGTGCTTCTTGAGATCGCTGCGCAGCATGTAGAACAGCGAGATGAAGACCGGCAGCTGCAACAGCAGCGGCAGGCATGACGCGAGCGGGTTGATTTTGTGCTCGCGGTAGAAGTTCATGATCTCCTGCTGCTGGCGCTGTTTGTCGTCCTTGTACTTCTCTTTCAGCGCTTGGATCTGGGGGGCCAGGCGCTGCATGTCCTGCATGGACTTCAGCTGCCTGAACGTGAGCGGAACGAGCACGGCCCTGATGACGACCGTCAAGCCAACGATCGCGAGTCCCCAGCTGCCGCCCACGAGGTGGTGGTGGATGAAGACCATGATCGATTCGAACGCGCTGATCAGCGGCGAGAACGCGTCCTCGATTACGTTGGCGAAAGGGAGCATGCGCGCTAGGGGGCCCCGCGGCGAGCGCGGCGGAACACTCGCTGAGCCTCGACAGGATCGTATCCGCCGTAGCTGAACGGATTGCACCTCAAGAGGCGCCACGCCGCGAGCACCAGCCCGCGGGGGATGCCGAAGCGGCGCACCGCGTCCACGGCGTACTGCGAGCACGTGGGCTCGTACTTGCAACGCCGTGGCAGGGCCGGCGAGATCAGCTTGCGATACGCGATCACCGGAGCGAGCACCACGGTGCGGGCCACCCGCGCGGCCCGTCCCGCGTGCGAAGCGTCGACGGTGGGGCGGGTCTCAGGCGCCCGCCCAGCAGCGCGCGCGCTCACGGCTCAGGCTCCGGCTCAGGTTGACCTGCAATACCAACCTTGGCAATCAGCTCAGTGAGAGACTCTTCGACGCCCGGCAGCCCCCTGCGTTCGACGAGCTCGGCGATCGACGGCCGCGCGACGATGACCAGGTCCTGCCCGTCCTCGAGGCGCCCCGCGGCGCGCGCGAAAGCCTCGCGCAGAAGCCGCTTGACGCGGTTGCGCTCGACCGCACCGCCGATCCTGCGCGAGACCGAGACCCCGAGACGCGGACCCTGGCCCATCTCACCGGCGCCCCTGAACGCGTACAGCACGAGGTGGCGGTTGGCAGTGGAGCGGCCGCGGCGGTAAACCCGCTCGAACTCCGCGCTGCGCGACAGGCGGCCGCGACTCGGAGACCGCGGATTGCTCACGCGCAGCTCACCCTCAGGCCGACAGCCGCTTGCGCCCCTTGCTGCGCCGGCGCTTCAGCGTCGAGCGCCCCGCGTGCGTGCGCATGCGGGCGCGGAACCCGTGCGTACGGGCGCGCTTGCGCTTCTTCGGCTGGTAGGTGCGCTTCATCGTCTTGTTCGCCAACCACGCTCTGGACTCCTGCGCGTGCGGCTGCACCTGCTCTCCTGGTGCGCGGGCGAGTGCAGGCCGAGCAGGGGTCCTCGGGGGCGATCAAGTATAGGGCGGCGCTCCCCTGCCAGAATTTTCCGCCAAATGCGAGCAGCCCTCCCGCCGGTGCAAGGGCGGGCGATATAGTCGCGCGGCCGGGTTCTTATCGGACCCCACTTGGATAATGCAGTTCGACTTCTTCGGGAGAGAAGCGGATACACGCTGCCTGTGAGCGCCGAGCTTGAGCACATGTGGTCGGAGGTGCAGGCCGAGCTTGCTCTTGCGGTGGGGGAGCCCACGTACCGCATCTGGCTCGCGGCTCTGCGCGCGCGCGAGCTGCGCTCGGGGCGTCTCGTCGTCGAGGCCCCACAGCACGCGCAGCGCTGGATCGCAGAGCGCTTCGGCAGCGTCCTGCAGCAGACCCTCTCGGCGGTTGCCGGCCCAGGCACGGTCGTACAGCTCATAGCCGCGGGAGACAGCGGCGAAGGCGGGGGGGCCGGCGGCGGGGGCGAGCGCTGGGCCCACGAGACCGATCCAGCCTTCAGCAGCGCCGCAAGCGGGAACCCCAAGCTCACGTTCGAGCAGTTCGTGATCGGCGACTGCAACCGCCTCGCGCACGCAGCCGCGCTCGCGGTCGCGGAGATGCCGGCACAGGCATATAACCCGCTGTTCATCTGCGGTCCGCCGGGCGTCGGCAAGACGCACCTCCTGGGGGCAATCGCGGCGTTGCTGGGCGCCCATCACCCCAGGCTTGCAGCGCGGATCTCGACCGGCGAGGCCTTCACCAACGAGTTCCTCGGTGCGCTCGCCTCCGGCCGCACGGACGTCTTCAAGGCGCGCTTCCGCCATGTCGACGTGCTGCTGCTCGACGACATCCATTTCATCGAGCGCAAGGCCAAGACCGAGGAGGAGTTCTTTCACACCTTCAACACGCTCACCGATTCCGGCCGCCAGGTCGTGATCACCTCCGACCGACCGCCCGATGACCTG
Organism: Actinomycetota bacterium; assembly: GCA_005884115.1. GTDB lineage: Bacteria > Actinomycetota > Thermoleophilia > Solirubrobacterales > Solirubrobacteraceae > Palsa-744. The sequence goes on along the minus strand of VAXW01000004.1, from coordinate 482,913 downwards.
CAGGCGCTCGAAGACCGCCTTCGCGAGCGATTCAAGGCCGGCCTCGTAGCTGAGATGAGCACTCCGGGCCTCGGCACGCGGCTCGCGATCCTGCGCAAGCGCGTGCAGCACGACCACATCGAGCTCCATGACGAGGACGCCCTGCACGTGATCGCCGAGCGCGTCGACACCAACGTGCGCGCCCTCGAGGGCGCGCTGATCCGCACGGTCGCCTTCGGCTCGCTGACAGGCCGGCCCCTCACCGCGCAGCTCGCGAGCGAGGTGCTCGACAGCCTGTATCTGGCCAACGCCAGCAGACCAGCCAAGAGAGGCTCGCTGGCGGAGATCCAGCGCGCCACGTGCGAGTACTTCGACCTCTCCAGTGAGGAGCTCCTCTCCAACACCCGGGCCCGCCGCGTTGCCTGGCCGCGACAGCTCGCAATGTACCTCGCACGCGAGTTCACGCGCGAATCCCTGCCTGCAATCGGGCGCCAGTTCGGAGGGCGCGATCACACAACCGTTCTCCACGCGTGGCGCCGCACGAGCGCCCGCCTGGTGATCGACGACGTCGCGCGCAGCGATGTGCTGAGCCTGTGCGAGCAGCTGAAGCTCTCCGCCCGCTCAGCCTCCGCCACCCCGCCCGACCGCCGCGACTGAGAAAATACGCGGCGGCGTCCACAGGATCAACGTGCACCCTGCACAAGCCGAGCCTGCGGAGACGAGCACACTCCACAACAAGATCCTTCCTGTCGTCCACAACTTCACATGCCCTACTCACTACGTACCTGACAGAGAATTCAACACATGAAGATCTCGTTATCGACGGCCGAGTTTCTGGCGCAGCTTCAGACGGTGACGCGTGTCGCCTCGACTCGCAGCGCCGTTCAGGCCCTCTCAGGAGTGATGCTCTCTGCGCCTGAGGGTGCAGATCCCGAGCTGCGCGCGACGGATATGGACATCGGCCTGCGCGCGCCCCTTCGCTGCGAGGTGCAGCGCCACGGAAGCGCCGTGTTGCCGGCTCGCCTGCTCCTCGACGTCATACGCTCGCTCGCCGGCGATGAGACCAGCCTCGAGGTGCGCAGCACCGAGCAGGATGTCGAGCTGATCTGTGGCTCGGCGACGTTTCACCTGCGTCTGCTGCGAGCGGAGGACTTTCCCAGCTTGCCGGAGCCCACCGCCGAGACCCGCATCGTGTTGCCGGCCGATGCTTTCGTTCAGACGGTGACACGCGTGTCTCGCTCGGCCTCGCGCGACGAGACGCGGCCTGTGCTCACTGGGATTCTGATGTCGGCCTCGGGACAGGAGCTGCGCATGGTCGCCACCGACTCCTACCGGCTGAGCGTCAAGGAGACCCAGCTGCAGCAGCCGCTTCAGGGGAGCCTCGAGGCCAACGTGCCTGCCCGGGCGCTGCAGGAGCTTGTGCGCATTTCTCAGCAGGAGGCCAGCGACGAGGTGGCGGTCAGCGTGGGGAAAAACCAGGTGGTCTTCGAGCTCGGCCACATGGTGCTCTCCTCACGGCTGATCGACGGGCAGTTCCCCAACTACCGCCAGCTCCTGCCTGAGTCGGTCGAGCACGAGTTGCGCCTGGCAACCGCCGAGCTCACCGATGTTGTGCGGCGCATCAGCCTGCTTGCGCTGAAGAACGCCCCTCTGCGCCTGAGCTTTAGTGAGGGCACGCTCACCGTGTCGGCGCAGACGCCTGACGTGGGCGAGGCCAGCGAGGCGATCCCGGTGCCATTCAGAGGCGAGCGCTTTGAGATCGGTTTCAACCCCGAATTCCTGCGCGACGGGCTCGAGAGCGTCGAGTCCGACGAGCTCCTGCTGAAGCTGATAAGCCCCCTGCGTCCGGGCCTGATCGAATCGCCCGAGGGCGGGGACTTCGTGTATCTGATCATGCCCATCCGCCTCAACGTCTGAGTGGCGCCACGATGAGGGTGCTCAGCGTGCAGATGCGCGACTTCCGCACCTACGCCCGCGCCGAAGCCCAGCTTGGCCCGAGCCTGACAGTCGTGCACGGGCCGAACGGCGCAGGCAAGTCCAACCTCCTGGAGGCAATCTACTTCGGCTGCACCGCGCGCTCCCCGCGCACGCGCAACGAGCGCGAGCTGGTGCGCTTCGGCGTCAGCGCGATGCGTGTCGTGGTGCGGGTCGACGACGAGCGCCAACGGCATGAGCTGAGCGTTGGCCTGCAGACCCGCGGCGAGGGACGCGCCGAGAAGGTGATCGCCGTGGACGGCGCTCCGCTCGAGCGCCCGCTGGAAAGCGAGCAGCGCCCTCTGCTCAGCGTGTTTGCGCCCGACCGTCTCGAGCTGGTGAAGGGCGCCCCCGCGCTGCGGCGCGCGCACCTAGACCAGTTCGTGTCCGGGTTATGGCCCGTGCGTGGCGCCGCGCGCCGCGAGTATGCGCGCGTGCTCGCCCAGCGCAACGCACTGCTTGGCCGCGTTCGCACAGGCTCGGCCTCGAGCGCGACGATCTCCGCCTGGGACCGCGAGCTCGCGCGCAGCGCGCTCGCGCTGAGCGCCGACCGCGCCGCGGCCGTGGAGCTGCTCGGCGGGTCCTTCGCGCGCCAAGCGCGCCAGCTCGGCTGCCAGGCTGAGCTCGCGGTCGAGTACAGGCCGCGCTCGCGAGCGCGCGAGGAGGATGAGTTCGTGGCTGAGCTGCAGGCGCGCCTGCGCGCTGACCTCGAGCGCGGCTACACCGGCCACGGTCCCCACCGCGACGAGCTCGCGATCGTGCGCGAGGGTCGGGAGCTGCGCGTGTTCGGGTCGCAGGGCGAACAGCGTCTGGCGCTGCTGGCGCTGTTGCTGGCCGAGCGCGCAGCGCTCGAGCAAGAGCGCCGGCGCCTGCCTCTGATGCTGCTCGACGACGTGATGAGCGAGCTCGACTCCGAGCGGCGCGAGCTGCTCGCTGCCGAGCTGTCGCGCGACGGCCAGAGCGTGATCGCGACGACCGACCTAGCCCATGTCCCCGGCGCCGGCGAGGCGCACGTGACCAGGCTACGCGTCTCGCCGGGGACCGTGCTCGGTGAGGCGGTGGCTGCGTGAGCAACGCCGCTCCACGCCCACTCGCGACGGCGCTCGAGGGCCTGACGGCCTCGCTCGCTCCGGTCACGACACTCGCGCGCGTGCAGCAGGTGTGGGAGCGGGCGACCGGCGTCGCGATCGCCTCCGCCGCACAGCCCGTGAGCGAGCGCGACGGCGTCCTGACGGTGCGCTGCGAGGCCTCGGTGTGGGCGCAGGAGCTGGACCTCATGGCCCCCGAGCTGCTTCGGTCACTGAACGCCGCGCTCGGCGCAGAGCTGGTGCACGCGCTGCGCTGCCGCACGGGCTGACGCGATCGCGCCAGGGCTTTCCGCCGGGAGACGCAAGCGTGTCCGACAACGCCCCCGTTTTGCGGGAATTTGCAGGGATTTACAGGCTCGGCAAGGGCGCGGTCCGTAACCCCTGCGTGCTATCATTATGTCCACTTCCAGTTCCCCCAAGACCGTGGACTTCGCGCCCCGGATTCCGGGGCGTTCGCGTGTCATCGGAGGGCCTTTGGCCGCACCCAAGAAAAGCGCCCCACCCAAGAAAAACACGAAGCGCAAGGAGGCCGGCGCCGCCGGCGCCAAGGGCGCCAGCCTCAACGACACCTCCGTGAAGGACACCTCGGCAGGCTACGACGCCGAGGACATCACCGTGCTCGAAGGTCTCGAGGCCGTGCGCAAGCGGCCCGGGATGTACATCGGCTCGACCGGCGTGATGGGGTTGCACCATCTCGTCTACGAGGTCGTCGACAACTCCGTCGATGAGGCTCTGGCCGGCTTCTGCAGCGAGGTCTCGATCACAATCCACCCCGACGACTCGGTCACGGTGACCGACGACGGCCGCGGGATCCCGGTGGCCGTAATGGAGAAGGAGGGCCGCCCCGCGGTCGAGGTCGTGCTCACGGTGCTGCACTCGGGCGGCAAGTTCGGCGACGGGGGCGGCTACAAGGTCTCCGGCGGGCTTCACGGAGTGGGGGTCTCGGTCGTCAACGCCCTTGCGGAACGCCTGCACGTCGAGGTGCGCCGCGACGGCCACGTCTTCTCCCAGGAGTACGCGCGCGGAGTCCCGCTGGCAGACCTCGCCAAGGGCGACAAGCTCCCAGCCGGCGCAGACACCGGCACCACGATCACGTTCCTGCCCGATGCCGACATCTTCGAGACGCTCGAGCTCGATTTCTTCACCCTCGAGGAGCGCATGCGCGAGACGGCCTTCCTCACCCGCGGGCTGGAGATCTCGATCGTCGACGAGCGCGGCGAGGGCCACTCGGCGAGCTTCCGCTACGAGGGCGGGATCGAGGACTTCGTCTCCTATCTGAACGAGAACAAGGAGACGGTGCACAAGAAGGTCGTCTTCTTCGGCGGCGAGAGCGAGGAGGGCGCGGCCGAGATCGCGATGCAGTGGAACTCCTCCTATCAGGAGTCGATCCACTCCTTCGCCAACAACATCAACACGCGCGAGGGGGGCTCGCACATGAGCGGCTTCCGCTCCGCTCTGACGCGCACCCTGAACAAGTACGCGCGCGACCACGGGCTGCTCAAGGAGAAAGAGGACAACCTCTCCGGCGAGGACGTGCGCGAGGGTCTCACGGCCGTGATCTCGGTCAAGCTGCGCGATCCGCAGTTCGAGGGCCAGACCAAGACAAAGCTCGGCAACCCCGGCATGGCGGGCTTCGTCGAGTCGATCGTCAACACCGGCCTGGGCGACTTCCTCGAGGAGCATCCCAGCGAGGCGCGCGCCGTGATAATGAAGGCCGTGCAGGCACAGCGCGCGCGCGAGGCGGCGCGCAAGGCGCGCGACCTCACGCGCCGCAAGTCCGCGCTCGAGAACTCAACCCTCCCGGGCAAGCTCGCCGACTGCTCGGTCAAGGACCCTGAACTGGCTGAGCTGTTCGTCGTCGAGGGCGACTCCGCCGGCGGCTCGGCCAAGCAGGGCCGCGACCGAAACACGCAAGCGGTGCTCCCGTTGCGCGGCAAGATCCTCAACGTCGAGAAGTCGCGCATCGACAAGGTCCTTCAGAACGTCGAGATCCAGGCGCTGATCACCGCCATCGGCACGGGTGTGCGCGACGAGTTCAACCTCGAGAACGCGCGCTATCACAAGGTGATCCTGATGACAGACGCCGACGTCGACGGCGCGCACATCAGGACGCTGGCGCTGACGCTGCTGTTCCGCGAGATGCCCGAGCTGATTGAGGCCGGCTACGTGTACATCGCCAAGCCGCCGCTGTACAAGCTCAAGCAGGGCACGCGCGAGCGCTACATCGAGAAGGACTCAGAGCTCGAGGAGATCCTGCTGTCAGACAAGTGGGAGAAGCTCGAGATTTGCGATCGTCACGGCACGCGCTTCAAGCTCACGGAGGCCCGCTGGCAGCGTTTCTCCAGGCTGCTCAAGCAGTACGAGGGCTGGGCCTCATCGCTGCGTGCCTCCCAGGGTCACGACATGGTCCAGTTTCTAGAGGAGTCCTCGATGCTCGGGGAGCAGGTCACGAGCGCGGAGGCGGCCGTCGAGCTGCTCGGCCGCAAGGGCCTGAAGGGCGAGACGCACGCGACCGAGCTGCTCGCCAAAGAAGATGGCCTGATCCGCGTCAAGGCGACAGAGGCCAAGACCGGATTCGCGCGCACGCACAACATCAAGCTGTCCCTGTTCGAGTCTGCGGAGTACCGCGCGCTGGTGCGCGTACACGGGCAGCTGATCGAGCTCGCCGGCACCCCCGCCTTCGAGGTGCGGTTGGGCGACTCGCGCGAGAGTGCCCCCTCCTTCGAGGCGCTCCGCGGGGCTGTGATGGCGGTGGCGCAGAAGGGGATCAAACTGCAGCGCTTCAAGGGCCTCGGCGAGATGAACGCCGACCAGCTCGGCGACACCACGATGGCGCCCGCGACGCGTACTCTCGCGCAGGTGACGGTCGAAGACGCTGCCGCCGCGGATCGCATCTTCTCGATGCTGATGGGTGACCAGGTGGAGCCGCGGCGCGCGTTCATTGAGGACAACGCTCGCGCCGTGGCCAACCTCGATGTGTGACGTTATGGCCGGCGCACACCTGCGTCCTCAGTCGCTCGCGTGCTGGCCGCTCGGCGGTCCCGTCGATCGTCGTTCGGCGCGCCACGCTCCCTTCCTGTGCCCACTTGGGTGCGTCCTTGATCTGCTTGGCACCAACGCCACAGCCGCCGGTCGGTCTAAGGAGGTGAGCGATGGCATCCGCTGAGGTGATCAGCGGCGGCAACATCGAGCCGCGCGCGCTCGAGGAGGAGATGCGCACGGCGTACCTCGACTACGCCATGTCGGTGATCGTCGGGCGCGCTCTGCCCGACGTGCGCGACGGCCTGAAGCCCGTGCACCGCCGTGTTCTGTACGCGATGAACGAGCTTGGGCTGGGGCCGACCCGGCCTTACGCGAAGTGCGCGAAGATCGTTGGCGAGGTGATGGGCAACTATCACCCGCACGGCGACACCGCGATCTACGACGCGCTCGTGCGCATGGCGCAGGACTTCTCCATGCGTAGCGAGCTCGTCGACGGCCAGGGGAACTTTGGCTCCGTCGACGACGATCCACCGGCGGCGATGCGCTACTGCGTCGTGGGCGAGACCCGCGTGCAGCTGTTGCACGGCACGATGCGAATCGAAGACCTGGCGGCGGGCCTGCAACCTGACAGCGAGCGCGAGATCGATCTCACCGTGCTCGACCGGCTCGGCCGCTCCGTGCGCGCGTCGCGGATCTTCCATTCGGGCGACCACCCGACGCTGAAGGTGCGCACCTCCGAGGGCTTCGAGCTCACGGGTACGCGCAACCATCCAGTGCTCTGCTTGGTCGAGATGGTCGGCGTCCCGCTGCTGCTGTGGAAGCGGCTCGACGAGCTTCGCCCCGGCGACCGGGTGGTCTTGTCGCGTACTCCTCGCACGCCTGCGCGGGGTATCGACCGATCGGAAGGCTCACTCGCGCTCCTGCTCGGTGCGTTCGTATCCGAGGGTTGGGCGACGACCACCCGCGCCGGGTTCAACAACGTCGATCGCGCCTTCTTCGAGTCCGTCGTGGCCGCCTACGACGAGCACGTCGGCGGCCCCCGCTACATCGCCGAGCGTGTCATCCGCTCGGGGAGCACGCTGTATGAGCTCGATGTCCAGGACACGGCGATCCTGCGCAAGAGCGCGCTTGCCTTCCTCGTCGATCAGCGCAGGGCGCAGAAGCGCATTCCCGAGGCGGTCTGGCTTGGATCTCAGGCGTTCAGGCGCGCGTTCCTGCGAGCCCTGTTCACGGGCGATGGATCGTCCTCGCTGCTTCCCGGCAAGACGATCCAAATCTCCTACTCCTCATTCAGCGAAGAGCTCTGCCGCGAAGTCCAGCGCCTACTGCTGGAGTTCGGGATCGTGAGCCGCCGCTGCCGCCCGTCCGCGCGCGGGGAGCACAAGCTGGTGATCACCAACCGCCGCGACGCGCGGCTCTTCTGCAAGCGGATCGGGTTCAGTGGGAGAAAGCAGTTGAAGCTGAGGCGGGATCTCAACGCGGTTCCCCGGGCAAGCCGGGCGCTGAGCCGCGATCACGTGCCCTTTGTCGGCGCCTACATTCGGGGAGCAGCTGGCGGCCCCTGGACCGACCGTGACTGGTTGCGCCGTCACAACATCGACCGCATCGAGCGGTGGGAGCGTGACGCGGACCAGATCCGCGGACGCATAGCCTCGGCGGAGGTCCTGCGTGTGGTCGAGCCGCTCCTCGTCGGCGACCACTACTACAGCGAGGTGGCGTCCATAGAGCCGGCCGGCGTCAGGCCTGTGTACTCGCTGCGCGTGGACACTCGAGACCATGCGTTTCTCACCGACGGCTTCATCAGCCACAACACCGAGGCGCGCCTGGCGCGCATCGCGACGGAGATGCTGCGCGACCTCGACATGGACACCGTCGACTTCGCGCCCAACTACGACGGCTCGCGCCAGGAGCCGTTGGTGCTCCCGGCTCGCTTCCCCAACCTGCTCGTCAACGGCTCCTCGGGGATCGCCGTGGGGATGGCGACGAACATCCCGCCGCACAACCTGCGCGAGGTGATCGCGGCCACGATCGCCTACCTCGAGGACCCTGAGATCAGCAGCGAGGGACTGATGAAGCACATGAAGGGGCCCGACTTCCCGACCGGGGGGATCATCCTCGGGCGCGCGGGGATCAGGGATGCGTATGAGACGGGCCGAGGGCGCGTGCGCGTCCAGGCACGCGCCCACATCGAGCCTCTCAAGCAGGGCAAAGAGGCGATCGTCGTCACCGAGCTCCCGTTCATGGTCAAGAAGGGGGGCGACGGCGGGCTGATCCCGAAGATCGCGGATCTCGTCAAAGACGGGCGCATCCCCGAGATCGCCAACCTCGAGGACCATTCGGACAAGCGCGGCATGCGCGTCATCATCGAGCTCAAGCGCGACGCGATTCCAAAGGTCGTGCTGAACAAGCTCTACAAGCACACGCCGATGCAGTCGACGTTCGGCGTGAACATGGTCGCGCTCGTCGACAACGTCCCGCGCACGCTCGACCTGCGCGCCGTGATTCACAACTACGTCGCGCACCAGCGCGAGGTGGTGGTCAGGCGCACGAAGCACGAGCTCGCCGAGAAGGAGGCGCGCGCGCACATCCTGCAGGGGCTGCTGATCGCGCTCGACAACCTCGACGCGATCATCGAGCTGATCCGCGCCTCGCGCGATCGCGATGCCGCGCGCATGCAGCTCGTGGAGCGCTTCGAGCTGAGCCAGGTTCAGGCGACCGCGATCCTCGACCTGCGTCTCTCACAGCTGACCGCACTGGAGGCCGACGCGATCAAGCAGGAGCACGCCGACGTGACCGAGCGGATCGGCGAGCTGCGCGCGATCCTCGGCGACGAAGCGCGCGTGCTCGACGTGATCAAGGAGGAGCTCGGCGAGATCTCCGAGCGCTTCGGCGAGGAGCGGCGGACGGAGATCAGCGCGTCAGAGGACGAAATCGACATCGAGGACCTGATCGCCGATCAGCAGATGGTGATCACGATCACGCAGAGCGGCTATATCAAGGCGCTGCCGCTGGCCACCTACCGCCAGCAGCAGCGAGGCGGGCGCGGCGTGACCGGTATGGACATGAAAGACGGCGACTTCATCGAGCACCTGTTCGTGTGCTCCTCGCACGACTTCCTGCTCTTCTTTTCCAACCGCGGCAAGGTGTACCGCTCGAAGGTGTACGAACTGCCCGAGGCCTCGCGCACCGCTAAGGGCCGTGCGCTCGTCAACATCCTTCCGCTGCGCGAAGACGAGCGCATTCAGGCTGTGGTCTCCACGCGCGACTTCACCGAGACGAAGTACCTGATGTTCGCCACCCGCGGTGGGACCGTCAAGAAGACCGAGCTCGGCGCCTACAACACCCCGATCAAGGCCGACGGCATCATCGCGATCAACATCCGCGACGACGACGAGCTGCTGGCGGTCCGCGCGGTCGATCCGGACGACGAGGTGATCATGGTCTCGCGCGCCGGCTTGACGGTGCGCTTCGCCGAGTCGGACGTGCGCCCGATGGGCCGTGACACGACGGGCGTGCGTGGCATGGATGTAGGCAGCGACGGGCGGGTGATCGCGATGGACATCGCACGCGACGACATGGACCTGCTCGTGTTGACCGAGAACGGCTATGGCAAGCGCACGCAGATCGGCCAGTACCGCATGACCAAGCGCGGCGCCAAAGGCGTCAAGACGATTGGGCTCACCGAGCGCAAGGGCGGCCTCGCGGGCGCCCTGGTGGTGCGCGAGCACCAGGAGCTCGTGTTCATCAGCGTGGGCGGCATGGTGCAGCGCACGGCCGCCGGAGGCATCTCCCGGCAGGGGCGCTCGGCGACGGGGGTACGCGTGATGAACCTCAAGGAGGACGACCTCGTGAGCGCCGTGGCCCTGGTCGTCGACACCGGCGACGAGGAGGTCGAGGCTCCGGCTGGGACCGGCCGCGACGGCTCCTCCCCGCCGGACTCCGCGCAGGGCGACGCTTCCGCCTAGAGTCGCCGCTCGCTCCGCCGTGACCGTTGACGGCAGCGCTCGTCGCGGCCTGCGGTGTCCAAAAGTTCGCCTCTGCGCTCACGTGTCGGCGTGCATCGACCGACAGTCAAAGCGTGAATCGCCGCGGACGGATCCTTGCACTGGCAACGATGACGCTCGCCGCCGCCTACGCGGGTGCCCCGGTGAGCGCCCTCGGCACCGCCGCGGCCAAGCACTCGCGCGCCTGCGCACACCGCCCGGCGTCCACTCATGCGCACCGCCGCGGGCGCGCGTGTCGCGCGGGCGGCCACGGCTCACACGCTCAGCGCACGCACGCGCGCGGGCAGCATAAGGGCGCGCGAGGGAGCAGCACTCCGCGCGTGGCGCGGGTCCGCTCGCGTGCGCGAGTCGGCCTTCTGAGCTCGCAGCAGCGCTCGGCGCGCGAAACGAGCGTCCAGCAGGCGCTCGCGACGCCGTGCGCCAACACAGAACTAACCCCCAACGCGGAAAACCTGCAGCTGATCCGCGATGCCGTCCAGTGTCTGGTCAATAAGCAGCGCGCGCAGCACAGCGAGGCCCCGCTGCTGGCCAGCGCGCAGCTCCAGGCAGCCGCTGAGAGCCACACGGAGGACATGATCGCGACCGACTACTTCGAGCACGTCTCCCCCTCGGGCGTCACGCCGGTCGACCGCATGCGGGCGAGTGCCTACATACCAAGCGAACAGGTCGGCTACGTGGTCGGCGAGAACCTCGCCTGGGGCACGCTCTCGCTCGCCACGCCGCAGTCGATCGTCTCGGCATGGGTCGCCTCGCCGGGCCACCTCGCGAACATCCTCGAAAGCCACTACACCGAAACCGGGATCGCCGTCGTCGCGTCGGTGCCGGCCTCCCTCGCGGAAGGAGCCGTCGGCGCCACCTACGCGCAGGAGTTCGGCGTAATCGTCCACTGAGCACCTCCTCACCGCCCTCTCCGCGCGTCGCCGTCGTTCGCTACTCTGCGAACACCAGAGAAAGGAGGTGGTCCTAATCTTGAGTGACAGTTCTTGCGGGACCCTGGAGGTGACCGGCCGCTAGGTCGGGAGGCTGGACCGCTAAGCGGAATCCAACCCGGGACACCCCGAGACGACCGCCGGGCCTGGTCCCTCCGGCCTCCTTCGTCGTCTCGGCCATCCAGTCAAAGAAGGAGGATGAAGGGCGCCGCCGTCGGCGCCCTTTGTCTGCTCGGCCGTCGGCTCAGGCTGCCTGTGGCAGGTACTGAAGCCAGGCCGTCGGGATCGAGGGGCTCGCGACGCGGATGAAGATCTCCGCACGCGGAGTGCGCGGCGCGCGCCGCGGGTGCATGCCGGCCTGCCGCGGCGTGCGGTCGCCCTTGCGCCGGTTGCACGGTGCGCATGAGGCGACGATGTTCTCCCAGCTCGATTCGCCGCCTTTCGAGCGTGGGATGACGTGGTCGACGGTGAGGTTGGAGCGCGAGCCGCAGTACTGGCAGGTCCAGCTGTCGCGCGCGAACACCGCTCGGCGCGTGATCTTGCGCCGGTGCGCGTCCCTGGGCACATTGACGTATGCGATCAAGCGGATCACAACCGGCCGGGCGAGCGTCGTGTTCTCGGAGTGAAGCTCGCGCCTCGAGCGCTCGACGAGCTCGGCCTTCTCCTTCAGCAGCAGTACCACCGCGCGCCTGACCGTGCACACGTTGATCGGCTCATAGGTCGCGTTCAGAACGAGCACCCGGCCGCCAATCGCCGTTGTCGACGATCCGCTAGGTCCGCGCCGCCTGTGCCCCGTAGCGGTCGCGGACCAAACTGGCCCGGGTGGGACTGCACTTTCCATCTTCAGCGCCGGAGTCTAGCGGGGAGAAGCGCCTTGAGGCTGGGTATCGGCCCTGGCGGAGGCCGCGCTGTAGGAGCCGAGCACGCGCACCTCGGCGCACAGAGAACGCACCTCGGCGAGGGCCTCGGTTACCGCCGGATCGCGCAGATGACCGCTGAGATCGGCGAAGAACATGTAGCTGCCGAGGCGCTCGCGGCGCGGTCTGGACTCGATCTTGGTGAGGTTGATGTCGCGCTGGGCGAACTCGCCCAGGCAGCGCACGAGCCAGCCCGGGCGGTCGGCGCCGGAGCCCCAGAAGACGAGCGAGGTCTTGAAGTGAGCCTCCTCGGAATGCAGCAGCGGCGGCGCGGCCTCCTGGCCGGCGGGCGCCAGCCAGGCGAAGCGGGTTTCGTTGTCGCTGCGGTCCTGGACCTCCTCGCGCAGGACTGTCGCGCCGTAGATCGAGGCCGCGAGCGGCGTTCCGATCGCCGCCAGCCCGCGGTGGCGCTCGGCGGCCACGGTGCGCACGGCTTCAGCGCTCGAGCCCGTCGGCAGTGCACGCGCCGCGCTGAGCTCGCCGCGCAGCAAGCGCGCGCACTGGCCCAGTACCTGCGGGTGCGAGAGCACCGTGTCGACCTCCTCCAGCGCCACGCGCTCGTGCGCGATCAGGCAGTGGCTGACGCGCAGCAGCGCCTCGGCGACGATCTCCACGCCGCTTTCGTCTTCGGCCAGCAGGTCGAGCGTGACGCTGACCGACCCCTCGAGCGAGTTCTCGATCGGCACGAGCGCAAACTCCACCTCGCCCTCGCGCAGCGCTGTGACGACGTCGTAGATCGACTCGCGCGGCACCGGGTGCACGCTGTCGGGGCTCGCGCTCGCAAGCAGTGCCTGCTCGCTGAAGGTGCCCTCCGGCCCGAGATAGCCGACCCGCGGCCGGCTCGGCAACGCCATCTCAGGCGGTCTGCTCGGCGGCTGCGCCGGGACCGGCGCGCTGCGAGAGCGCCACCTCCACGGCCTGCGCCTCCTCCGGGGAGAGCTCGAGTTCTCCCTTGCCCGAGACGACGGCCTTGGCGTACACGCGCGCCTGATCGCGGTGGTGGATGCAGGAGAGGACGATTCCCGTCTGCTCGTCGTCGAGCAGGGCTATGGAGACCGATTGATGGCCGGAGAGCTCGTTGTAGGCGTCGTAGCGGACCAGTGCGCTGTGCGAGATCGCCGCGCGCAGCGCCGTCTCGGCAGCGGCGAGGCGGCCGTCGAGGTGCGCGGCGGTTTCCTGCACCCCTTGACGCAGCGCCTCGAAAGCCTGCTCGATGCCGGCGGCATGCGCGACCACGTCCTGCTCGCCGTGCTCGCCGAGCACGAGCTGCTGCGCGCGCCGCATGCGCCGCATCCTCAGCGCGAGCGCCGCACAGCCGAGCAGGGCGAGGACCGCCACGCCCGCGGCCGCGATGGCGATTATCCCCTGCGTGTTGGTCACCGCTGCGAGCACGCGCACAACTTAACCGCTCGCGCCCCTGGTGCGCGACGCTGGTCCGAGCACACACCCCTTCACGCGCTCTATTTGCCGAAGATCGCCAGGAACGTGCCCTTGTTGTTTTCGAGGTCGTTCTCCCCGCGCACGCCCTCGATGTTGGCTTCGATCTTCGCCGCGACTCCCTGCGGCACGCCAGCGAGCGGGATGTCGACGCTCACGGTCTTTCCGGGTTCGGTTTTTTCGATCAGGTGCGAGGCTTTGAACTGTTTGCCGCCGGCCGTGACCGTGACGTCCGCCTTCACATCCGTCTCGGGGAATTCGCCTGAGTTTTCGACCTGCAGCGTGAACGTCGGGTTGCCGCCGCCGCTGATGTGGTTGATCGCCGGTTCCGTTTCGAGCGCATGCGCCGCGACGGTCACCCCCCGCAGCGCGCTGCCGTGGTTGCCGGGCGTGAAGGAGCTGCTCGGGGAGGTGCCCGACTGGCCGCCGAGACGCGCGAGCAAGGTCGAGGGTTCGAGCCAGCCGAGGTTGGGCAGCGCGCGCGAGCCGGCGGTGGGCAGTTCGTGAATCCCGTTGCCTGAGAGCGCCTGCTGGATCAGGGGTGCGACGCGCTGCGAGTAGATCACGTCTGAGGCAAGCAAGATCTCCATGTCGCCCGCCAGCTTCGTCGCCGCCTGTTTGTTCTGCCCGCCGAGCGCGCTTGGCACCAGCGCCGCGATCTTCGCGAGGCCTTCGGAGCGCAGGTCGAACGCCAGCACGAGGTTGCGCTCGGCGGCTGCCATCTCCCCGGGCCTGCTCAGCCCCTTCGCCTGGCTGGCGAGTTCCTGCGCCTGTTCGCGCAGCGCGTTGACCTGGACGCCGACGTTGAGCGCCGACTTCCCGGTCGCGCCGGCGAGCGTCGAGAACAGCGGGCGCGCGACGTTTTCGTCGTACTGGCGCGCGAGCACGCCGACGCGCTGGTTGTAGTCCTTGAGCGCCTGCGTCTTCTGGCTTTTCAGGCAGCTCGAGATCCACACAATGATGATCAGCAGCAGGACTATCGCCACGCCGGCGGCAACGCGGCGGCGCACCATCAGCGTGTGACGGTCAACCGGGAGCGAGCGCCCCGCGCCCTGCGGCCGGCGAGGCTGGGAGCGCTGAGTTCGCCGCGGCGCGCGCGCGGGCGGCCGCGTGGCTGTCTCCTCGTCGTCGAAGAACGACAAAAGCTCGCTCCTTGCAGGGATTACGGTGAGGGCGAAGTATGACTGGCGGCCGCTTGACCCGCGTTCCTGCAACTTCTCGGTCAGGTGAGCATCTGCTGCCGGCCGCAGGCAGGGGCCTGCGGCGCCGGGGTCGAAGGCAGCGCACGGTGGACTCGTCGCAGACGCTTGTGCACAGCGGGACGGCACCCAGCCGGGAACAGCCACACGATGAGCCGGCTGTGCGAGAGCCGCTGCTGCTCGGCCGCTACCGGCTGCTCGAGCAGCTCGGCGCGGGCGGCTTCGGCGTCGTGTGGCGAGCACGCGATGAGCTGCTGTGCAGGGACGTTGCGGTCAAGCGGATCCCGATCGCCCATGTGGCGCAGCAGGGGAGCGATGACCGCAGCGCGGGCGAACCCGCTGCCGGGCACAGGCGGGCCGCGCGCGAGGCGCGCGCCACGGCGCGGCTCTCACATCCTGCGATCGTCTCGCTGTATGAGGCGTGCGCGGACGCTGCGGCTTTCTATCTGATCTCCGAGCTCGTCGAGGGCGACACGCTGGCAGCGCTCATCGCTCGGCGAGCGCTCGCCGACGAGCAAGTGCTGCGCATCGGCATCGCGCTCGCCGATGCGCTCTCGCACGCACACTCGCGCGGCGTGATCCACCGCGACGTAAAGCCGCAGAACGTGCTCGTGCCGCGCGCATGCAGCGCGCCCAAGGCCTTCGCCGCCGCCAAGCTGACCGACTTCGGCGGCGCGTACATCGGCGGCCAGGACGTGCTCACGCGCAACGGAGACGTGCTCGGCACGCTCGCCTACATGGCCCCCGAGCAGAGCGAGGGGCGCGAGGCGACCGAGGCTGCGGACCTGTACTCGCTGGCGCTCGTCCTGTATGAGGCGCTGTGCGGCGTCAATCCCGCGCGCGGGTCGACCCCGGCACAGACAGCGCGCCTGCTCAGCTGCGCGATTCCGCCGCTGGGGCCGAGGCGCCAGGATCTGCCCGCGGGCCTGGCGAGCGCGATCGACCGGGCCCTTACGCGACGCGAGTTTGCGCGGGGCACGATCGACGATCTCAGGGCTGCGCTCGAGGAAGCGCTCGCGCCCGTCTCGCCAGCCGCGTCCGCTGCGTCCAACCAGAGCAGCGCGCCCGCATGGATCGCGCCGCGCGGACAAGCGCCCGCGTTTCCCGTCGAGGCTCCTACCCGGCGCCGTCCCGGCGCGCCCGCGGCTCCCCTTGAGGCTCCTGCTTGGCAGGGTGTCCGCAACAGCGGGCCCTCGACCGATGCTGCCCTCCGTCTCCGCGCGCGCCACGCGCGAAGGCAAGCGCTCGATGTGCGGCCGCCCGAGCAGGCAGGACGCAGCGCCCAAGCCGATGTGGGCGAACGTGCGCGCCGCTCGCCGCCGCGGGCCGTATGGGCGGCGGCGGCCGGCGCGCTGATCGCGTGGCAGGCGTGGGGAGGGCGCCCCGGGGTCGCGCTGCTGCTGCTTGCGGCACTCGTCCCCCTGCTGTTGCTCCCGCTGTCTCTGCGACCACCCTCGCTGCTGTGTGGGCTCGCTCCCGTGCTTGGCCTGGCCGGCCTCGCGGGCGCGTTTCCTGCGCTCGCCGGCCAGGCGGCCCGCTGGCGCGCGCGTGCGGCGATGGGCGCGCTCGGCTACTGGTGGCTGACACTCGCCGAGCCGCTCGTGGGCCGGCGCCTGTGGCTTGGCACGCCCTCTTCGGCTCCAGCGCGGTCGGTGTGGGAGGGATCGTTGGGGAGTGCCGCGACGCACGTGGTTGGGCCCACGCTGAGCGTCGGCGTGCTGCTCGGCGCCGCGCTGTGGGCCTGCGGGGCGGTGATCCTGCCCTGGCTCGTTCGAGGCGCTCGCGCCGCCATCGACGTCGTCGCGGCGACGGTGTGGTCCGCGGCGCTCATCTCGGCTGCCCCGGTGATCGACAGTGGCCTCGCCACCCAGGCCGCTGCCCCCTCGCCGCGCGGTGCGGTGCTCGGAGCGGTCTTCGGCGCCGGCTTGGCCGTCGGCGCCCGCGCGCTCCGCGGCCACACCTGAGCAGACGCGCGCGCTCAGGCTGTGACGATGCGCGCTCTGGGGGCGCTCACGACGCCCGCCCGCAGCCTGCGGGCGCCCCCCGGGGATCCCTCACGAGGTAGCGCGCGGTGCCCGCCGCAAGGCGCTAGCAGCCGCACGCCAGGGGCCGGCGCGCGACGCTTTAGGCGCGCGACGGCCTTTGCACGCAGGAGCTTGACGTAGCATGGCTCACGGGTCACATGCGGCCGAGGGCGGGCTTGCGACGCCACGCAGATGAACATGCTGAAGACCATCGAGAGCACGATCGCCGGCATTCTGGAGGGAGCGTTCGGGCGCGTATTCCGCTCAGAGGTGCGGCCGGTGGAGCTCGCGCGAAAGCTCGCGCGCGAGATGGACCAGCATCGAACCGAATCGCTCTCGCACGTGTACGCGCCCAACGAGTTCTCGGTCTGGCTCTCGCCGCGCGATCGCGCGCGCTACGAGGGCGTCGAGGCCGAGGTGATCGACGAGCTGTGTGCGTACCTGCTCGAGCACGCTCGTCGCGAGGATCTGATCCTCGTATTGGCCCCGCGGATCTCCTTCCACACCGATCCGCGCCTCGCGCTTGGCGAATTCGGCATTCAGGCGCAGCCCGCCCGCTCGAGCCGAGCCGCATCGGCCGGAGAGCCGGCCGCGCGCGGGCCCTCACAGGGCGCTCAGCCCGCACCGAGCGGGCAGGCCCAGGAGCCGCTTCCCTCGGCCGGCGAAGGCGGCTCTTCGCAAACGATGATCTACAGCACCTCGGCGCGCGTGCGCGGACCGCTCGAGCAGGCGCGTGCCCTGCGCAGCAAGCGCGCGCAGCTTCTGCTCGAAGGACGGCCGCTCTCTGTTCCGCTCAGCGGAGGCACGATCGGACGCAGCCGCAGCTGCGACATCGTCCTCTCAGACAGCGGGGTCTCGCGCAAGCACGCCGAGCTTCGCCCCAGCGGGGAGGGCTGGACGATCGCCGACCTCGGCTCCACGAACGGCCTGCGTGTCAACGGCGTGACGGTCACGGGCTCGCTGGGCATCGAGCCCGGCGACCGCATCGAGCTCGGCTCGACCGAGCTCGTCTTCGAGCTGGCATGAACACGCTCGAGCCGGTATCGGTGGCGCTCAAGTTCGGCTTCGTCGCCGTCATATACCTGTTCGTGGTGTGGGTCGTTCGCAGCGCGAGCCGGGACCTACGGGGAGGAACCGCGGTCGCTGGCCGTTCTGTGCCCGCCGGCGCCGATCCGGCGGATGCGACGGGCCTGTACTCAGCGACGTCGCTCGGCACCGCCGCCACCTCGGGCCGCTCGCCGCGGCTCGTCGTCGAGCGCGCGCCTGGACACGAGCCGGGGATGATCTACGACCTCGACGGAAGCATCGTCCTCGGCCGCGGCGATGCGGCCGAGATCCGCCTCGAGGACCCGTTCGCCTCTGCGCGACACGCGCGCATTTACGAACAGGGCGACATCCTCGTGATCGAGGACCTCGGCTCGACCAACGGGACGTACCTGAACGAGGAGCTGCTGCAGACACCGCGTCCCCTGCACCTCGGCGATCGGCTGCGCATCGGCGACAGCGAGTTCACGTTCGAGGCCGACTGAGATGGCTGACGCCACAGTCCTGCACGACTGGATGACACGTATGGCCTTCGCTGGCCTGTGTCCTCGCGCTCGCCCTTGCCGCCAGCGAGGGCTTCGCCATGCGTCCGCGGCCAGCTCGACCCTCCGCACCCCCAGACGACGGCACACGACCGTGGCGTCAACCATCTGAGATGCTGCGCGTGGCCGAGCAGTACGCGGGTACTGACACGGGTCGCCAACGCCGGGCGAACGAGGACTCAGTGCTCGCGCACGCGCCGCTGTTCGTCGTAGCTGACGGAATGGGGGGAGCGCAGGCGGGCGAGGTGGCCTCGCGCATCGCCGTCGACGAATTCCGCCGCGGTCTGCGCGAGGGTGACACGCTCGAGAGCGCGCTCGCACAGCGCGTGCGCGAGGCCAACGCGCGCATCCACGAACGCTCGCAGCGACGCGCCGAGCAGGCCGGCATGGGAACGACGCTGACCGCGATCCACGTCGGCCCCGAGCGCGTGTCGGTCGCGCATGTGGGCGACAGCCGCGCCTACCGTCTGCGCGAGGGGCGGCTCGAGCGGCTCACCGAAGATCACACGCTCGTCGACGAGCTCATCCGTCAGGGGCGGCTCACGCCGGAGGAGGCCTCCGAACACCCGCAGCGCTCGGTCATCACGCGCGCGCTGGGGCCCGAGGCTGTTGTCGACGTCGACACCTCCTCTCTGAAGGGCCAGGCCGGCGACATCTACCTGCTGTGCAGCGATGGCCTGACGACCATGGTCCCCGAAGAGCGCCTTGCCACCATCCTGAAGGCGAACCCGCGCCTGCGAGACGCCGGCGAGGCGCTGATCGCGGCGGCCAACGAGGCAGGCGGCCGCGACAACATAACTGTCGTGCTCGTGCGCCTCGAGGAGGTCCACGCGGCACCAGCGGCGGGCGACGGGCGCGCTACCGGCGGGACGCGCGAGCGTGCTCCAGAGGAGCTGCAGACGGCGGCGCACGTCGTCGCGCCCGCTGATGCCGGCGCCGTCGCCGCCGATCCGCGCGAGGCGGAGCTCGCTGCGGCGAGCGCAGCGCCATCCGGCGCGGCCCCCGCCGCCGGCGTGCATGTACGCCGTCCCCGGCCGCCGACACCCGCGGGCGCGCCTCCTGCGCAGCGGCGCAGGAGGCTTCGCCGAGGAGCCGTGCTCGCCGCTGTGCTGGTCGTGCTCGGGCTTCTCGGCGGTGGCGCCTACGCGGCGCTGCAGTCGGTCTACTTCATCGGCACCAACGGCCGCGGCCTGATCACGCTCTACCGCGGCGTTCCCCTGAAGCTGCCCGCGGGGCTGGCGCTCTACAGCAGCGACTACGTCACCGGCGTCAGCGCCTCGACGCTGAGTCCCGTGCGCAGGCGCCAGCTGCTCGACCACTCGCTGCGCTCCGAAGGCGACGCGGCGGCTCTCATACGTAGCCTCGAACTCGGTCAGCTGGAATGAGGCGCGCGCGGTGAACGAGCCGATCGCGCGTTTGTTTGCCTTCGTGGTCGTGCTGTTTGCCCTTCTGGTGGCGTTCACCTCGCGCTGGACGATCTTCCAGGCCGCCTCGCTGCGGCGCAACGGCCTCAACGCGCGCCCGCTGCTGGAGCAGCGCAGAATCGACCGCGGAGCGATCGTCGCCTCGGACGGCACAGTGCTCGCGCGCAGCGTGCTCGCCCCGCACGCCCGCGGCTCTGAACGCTTCTATGAACGCAGCTACCCGGCGAGGACGCAGTTCGCGCACGCCGTCGGCTACTGGAACATAGAGCTCGGCAGCACTGGTCTGGAGCGTTTCCGCAACGACGAGCTCTCCGGCCAGACGGGCACGAACCTGCAGCGGGTGCTCGACCAGCTCCAAGGGCGCCGGCCGCAGGGGGATGAGGTGGTCACGACCCTCGTCCCGGCCGCCCAGCGCGTGGCGAACGGCGTGCTTGCCGGGCGCGAAGGGGCGATCGTGGCCCTTCAGCCGCGCACCGGAGCGGTGCAGGTGATGGCGTCATCCCCGAGCTTCGACCCCAACGCCCTGCGCTCCCCGCACGCCCACGAGGCGCTGCTCGCGGGCTCAGCGGGAAGGCCGCTCGTGAACCGCGCCACGCAGTTCGGCTACGCGCCGGGCTCGACCTTCAAGGTGGTCACAGCGACGGCGGCGATCGACAGCGGCGCATTCACGCCCGAATCGACGGTTAGCGGTCGTGACAACGTCCGCATCTCGGGGGTGCCGCTGCAGAACGACCAGAACGAGAGCTTCGGGCAGCTCACGCTCACGCAGGGACTTGTGAAATCCGTCAACACGGTCTGGGCGCAGGTAGCCGAACGCCTGGGCAGGCGGACGATCGCACGCTACATGTCGCGCTTCGGCTTCGACCGCAAGCCGGCGCTCGACTACCCCTCGCAGGAGATGTCCTCGAGCGGCGAGTACCTCGGCGCGCGCCTGCTCGTACCGACGAGCACGCGCGTCGACGTCGGGCGTCTGGGCATCGGCCAGGACAAACTCGAGGTCACGCCGCTTCAGATGGCGCAGGTTGCGGCGGCCGTCGCCAACGGCGGCAGGCTGATGACTCCGCACCTCACGCAGCGGATCGTCGACCGCGACGGCCGCACGGTGCAGCGGATCTCGCCGCATGTGCAGTCGGTGGTGATGAAACCATCCACCGCCGCCGCTGTTAGAGGCATGATGGAAGCCGTCGTGAGAGAAGGCACCGGCACCGCCGCGCAGATCCCCGGCGTGCAGGTGGCCGGCAAGACGGGCACGGCGGAGACGCAGATCGGAAGCGCGATCAACAACGTCTGGTTCGTTGCCTTCGCGCCCGCCTCGCGCCCGACGGTCGCGGTCGCGGTGACGCTCCGCGGCGTGCCAGGCCAGGGCGCCGCCTTCGCCGCCCCGCTGGCCAGGCAGGTGATGGAAAGCTTGCTCCATGGTTGACCCCGGAACCATCATCGACGGCCGCTACCGCGTCATCTCGCGCCTCGGCTCGGGGGGTATGGCGGACGTCTACCTTGCCGCGGACGAGCTGCTGGGGAGGCTTCTGGCGGTGAAGCTCCTGCATCCCCACTTCGCCGCCGACCACGAGTTCGTCGAGCGCTTCAAGCGCGAGGCGTCGAGTGCTGCCGGGCTCTCGCACCCCAACATCGTCGGCATCTTCGACCGCGGCGAGTGGCAGGGGACCTACTACATAGCGATGGAGTACGTTGCGGGGCGCTCGCTGAAGCTGATCGTGCGCGAGCAGGGGGCGCTTGAGCCGGGAGCGGCGATCGACACCGTCGTGCAGATCCTGCGCGCTGCCCGTTTCGCACACCGGCGCGGCGTCATCCACCGCGACCTGAAGCCGCACAACGTGATCCTCGACGAGGAGGATCGCGCGCGCGTGACCGACTTCGGGATCGCGCGCGCGGGCGCCTCGGACATGACCCTGACCGGCTCGATCATGGGCACCGCCCAGTACCTCTCGCCCGAGCAGGCGCAGGGGCACGCGGTGAGCGCTGCATCGGACCTCTACTCGATCGGCGTGGTCCTGTACGAGCTCTTGACGGGCAGCGTTCCCTTCGAGGGCGAGACGGCGGTTGCGATTGCCTTCAAGCAGGTCTCCGCCCAGCCGCGGGCGCCCAGCGAGCTCAACCCCGCAGTGCCCGCGAGCCTGGATGCCGTCGTGCTGCGCGCGCTGGCTAAGGATCCATCGCTGCGCTTCACCGACGCCGACGAGTTCATTGCCGTACTCCAGCAGGAGCGCGCCGCGCTGCCCGCCTCGACGGGAGCCGTGGTCGCGGCCCGCGCAACCGGCTCCGGCTCCTCGCCCGCCACGGGGGCGCTCGAGGCGCCGCCGCCGCCGTCGCAGCCCACCGGCGCGGGGGCTCTGCTGCTCGCGTCGCAGGACGGCAAGCCGAGCGCCGGCGACAAGCGCTCGCGCACGCGGCGGCGCTGGGTGATCCTGGGCATCGTGCTCGCGCTGCTGGCGGGCGCAGGCGTGGCGCTCGCGCTGCTGCTCTCGCCGGCGTCCCGCGTGCGCGTGCCGGGCGTGACAGGCCTCAGCGAACAGAGCGCCATCACCACGCTCAAACGGGTCGGGCTGACGCCGGTCCCAGCGCTTGCCTCCAGCGCGACCGTGCCCAGCGGGCTCGTCTCGAGCCAGTCGCCGCGCGCCGGGCGCACGCTCCAGCAGGGGGGCCACGTGAGGATCGTGATCTCGACGGGCCCCGGCATCGTCGCGCTGCCATCGGTGGAGGGGCTGGTCGCGACGCAGGCGCTGGCCAAGCTGAAGGCGGCAGGCTTCATGCCCGAGAGGAGCTCGCAGCCGAGCGCGAAGGTCGCGGCGGGCCGCGTCATCGGCACCAACCCGCCGGCGGAAACCGAGCTGCAGGCGGGCGCGCGCGTGCTCGTGCTCGTCTCGAGCGGCCCCGCGCCGGTGCGCGTGCCCGACCTGCGCGGGGAGTCGCGCAGCGCGGCCGAAGCGGCGCTCAGAAATGCAGAACTGACGGTCGGCAAGCTGACGCGACGCGTGTCCAGCGAGACACCCGAAACGGTGCTCTCGCAGTCGCCGCGACCCGGCACTTCGGTGCGCTCGGGCGCGAAGGTCAACCTCACGCTCGCTCACGCCACCAACCTCGTCGCCGTGCCAAGCCTCGTCGGGCTCTCAGAGACGCAGGCCGGGGCGACCCTGGGGAGCGCCGGCCTCACGCCGAAGGTGGTGCAGGCGCAGACCGAACAGGAATCCCAGGTCGGCCTCGTGCTCAAGCAGACCCCAGCCGCCGGCCGGCGCGTGCGCAAGGGCTCCGAGGTGAAGCTGTCGGTCGGCGTGCTGGCCTCGAAAACGACGACCACCCCGACGACCACGACGCCGACCACGACGACGCCGACGACGACGACCACGCCGAGCCCGCCCGGCCCAGGTGGCTGAGCGTGTCCGAGCGCTTGCGAGCCGGCCAGCTGAACGTCGCGGTGGTGGCCGGCGGGCGCTCGGCGGAGCGCGAGGTCTCGCTGTCCTCTGGGGCCGGCGTTCGCGACGGCCTGCTCGAGAGCGGCCACCATGTGCTCTGGGTCGAGATCGACGAGCGCGGCTTATGGCGCCACGAGGGGGCCGTCCTCAGCGTGACGCCTGGCGAGGGCCTGCTGGACGCCGATGTCGTCTTCCCGGCTCTGCACGGGCCGTTTGGGGAGGACGGCGTCGTGCAAGGGATGCTCGAGGCGCTCGACGTGGCATACGTGGGATCGGGCGTAGCGGCCTCGGCGATCTGCCTGGACAAGATCACCTTCAAGCAGCTCATGCGCGTGGCCGGCGACGTCCCGCAGGTCGACCACGTCGGCCTGGAGCGGGCGCGCTTCAGAGACGGCCGCGACGCGGTTCTCGGGGAGCTGACGACCCTGGGCATGCCGGTGTTCGTCAAGCCTGCGCACTTCGGCTCCTCGCTCGGGATCGTCAAGGTGAGCTCCAGCGATCAGCTGGAGGGAGCGCTGGAGGGAGCGTTCGCGCACGATCAGCGCGTGATCGTCGAGGCGCTTGCGCCCGGCGTGGAGGTCGAGTGCAGCGTGCTCGGGCTGCGCGAGACCGAGCACTCGCCCGCCGCGCCCGCGGTGCTGGCGTCGCAGCCCGGCGAGATCATGTGCGCGGGCGAGTGGTACGACTACGACGCCAAGTACACGCTCGGCGGCATGGAGCTGCGCGTGCCGGCGCGGATCTCCCGTCGCGCAAGCGAGCGCGTGCGCGAGCTGGCGATGCGCACCTTCGCGTACGCGGGGTGCGCGGGGCTCGCGCGGGTCGACTTCTTCGTGGACGGCGACAGCGTGCTGGTGAACGAGCTCAACACGATGCCGGGCTTCACGCCCACGAGCGTCTACGCGAAGCTGATGGCCGCCTCCGGCATCCCGTACCCGGAGCTCGTCGACCGCCTCTGCCGCCTTGGCCTGGAGCGCTGGCTGGCGCAGACCGCGCGCGGCGTCGGCGCTCGCGCGGGCGGCGCTACTTGAACAGCGTGAGCTCAGAGATCGCCGCGAACAGGCTGCCCGGTGGGAGGCTCGTCAGCCACAGCAGGTAGTAGCGGTAGCGCTGGCTGACCCCCGCGAAGCGGATGCGTTCGCGGCCGTGCACGTATCCGCTCGCGCCGATCGGGCCGCGCCAGCCACGCTGCGCGAGCACCGTCGCGTTGCCGTAGGGGTACGAGAGGTTGATCGAGTTGGACGCGTACAGCTGCACCGCGAAGCCGGGAGTCGTGGTCTGGATTTCGATCGCCCTGGCCCTCACGCCGGGGGCGGCGTCGAGGTAC
Organism: Actinomycetota bacterium; assembly: GCA_005884115.1. Taxonomy (GTDB): domain Bacteria; phylum Actinomycetota; class Thermoleophilia; order Solirubrobacterales; family Solirubrobacteraceae; genus Palsa-744. Next base: position 458,615 of record VAXW01000004.1, on the reverse strand, counting down.
ACGCCCGTGCCGACGCCGCCGGGCTTGCGCAGCGTGCCGTCGTAGTAGCGCTCGGTGCTCCACACGGTGCCCGGTTCCGAGTCGATCACGTTCTGGACGCGGTCGTGGTTTTCGGGCCCGGTCCCGAAGGGGTTGTAGTCGTGCGCTGCGGTCTGGCCGAGCGGTACCGGCGCGAGCCCGCTTTCGGCATGCACGTTGGAGGCTACGCCGGTGCCGCGGTGCGTGTGGATGAGGGCGACGACGAGCGCGGTGGCGACGACCACGGCGAGCAGCGCCAGCACGGCGGCAAGCCGGTGCGGGTGGCGCATGCGCCAGGGCAGGCGCCCGCGCGCCGATCCGGGCAGCGTGCGCAGCACGCTCGTGGCCTCACCCGTGGCCTGGCCGGCGCGCGCGGCCTCGATCGCGAGCACCTCCTCGAGATCGGCGACCATGCTCGCGGCGTCGGGGTAGCGCTGGCTGAGGTCCTTGGCCACGGCGCGCTCGACCACCGCCGCCGTCGCCGCCGAGGCCTCCGGGCGCAGCAGCTGCACGTCGGGGATCGCCTCGCGCACGTGGCGCATCGCCACCGCCACCGACGACTCGGCGCGGAAGGGAATCTCGCCGGTGAGCATCTCGTACAGCACGACCCCGAGGGAGTAGAGATCCGACTGCCCGGTGACAGGTTGGCCCAGGGCCTGCTCGGGCGAGACGTAGTCGGTCGTCCCGAGCACCCTCCCGGCGAGCGTGAGGCCCTCCTCGGTCAGCGACCTCGCGATCCCGAAGTCGGTGATCTTGGCGCTTCCCTCGCTGCCGATGAGGACGTTCTGCGGCTTGACGTCGCGGTGCACGATCTGGCGCTCGTGCGCTGCACCCAGCGCGCGCGCCACCTCGATCGCGTAGGCGAGCGCCTCGGGGACCTCGAGCGGACCCTCGCGCCGGATCAGCTCCTTCAGGGTCTCTCCTTCGACGTACTCGAGCACGATGTACGGAGTTCCGACGCCGTCGAGCTGGCCATGGGCTGAAGCCTCCTCCTCCCCGGCGTCGATCACGCTCACGATGTTTGGATGCTGCAGCTGCGCGACCGCGCGCGCCTCGCGGCGAAAGCGCTCGAGGTGGTCGGAGTCGGTCGCGATCTCGCGGTGCATGAGCTTGATCGCGACGGCGCGTTCGAGCACCGTGTCAAAAGCGCGGTACACGGTCGACATGCCTCCCCGGCCGATGCGCGCGTCGAGCCGGTAGCGCCCTCCGAGCAGCGTGCCGATCGCCGTCATGGCCTTCATTGTGCGCTCACGGCCGACGTGGGGTGCGCTCGCCCTCGCGAGCCGGTGGCGCTGGATGCCACGCGCGCTGCCATGGCCGCTCGCCGCGCAGCGCGCGCCCGGCGCTCGACGACAGCGGCGAGCAAAAGGCGATAGGCGCAGTAGGGGAAGAGCGGCCGCTCAGCGAGCCTTGCGCGCCCGAGCAGGCGCGCGCTTGCGAGCGTCGAGACGAAGGCGCCTGCGGCTCCGATCATCAGCAGCCGGGCAGCGCCCGGCGGCGCTCCCCGGCGCAGCAGGCGCGCGCAGCGTAGAGCGCTCGCGCCGGCGATCACGGGCAGCGCCGCGTGCCACGACAGCGCGTCGGCGTCAGCACGGGCGAAGCCGCGCGCTCGCGCCACCGCCAGCGTGGCCCCGCGGCGCGAGACGCCGGGAATCAGCGCGGCCGCCTGGCCGAGCCCCAGGGCGAAGGTGTCTGCAGCGCGCAGATCCTCGCGCGAGCGACCCGCACGCGGGGCACGCCAGTCGGCGATCGCCATCGCCGCCGCGCCCGCCGCGAGGCCGGCGGCGATGCGGCGCGGCTCTGCGAGCGCACGCGAGATGAAGCCCTCGAACGCGAACCCGACGATCGCCGGCGGTGCTGCGGAGAGCGCCACCATAGCGGCGCGCTCGGGTCCTGCGGCGCGCGCTGCTCCCAGCAGCTCCGCGCGCATCTCGATCGCCAGCGCCGCGCCCGCCCCGGTGTGCAGGGAGACCTCGAACGACTTGCGCAGCTCGGGCTCGAGCTGCGCATACGGCCAGCCCAGCAGGTAGGGGATGAGCGTCGTGTGCGCCGAGGAGGAGACGGGAAAGAACTCGGCCGGGCCCTGCGCGAGCGCGAGCGCGAGGGCGTGGACTGGCTTTAGGTGCGCAGCCACCAGGTGCGATTCAGCTCGCGCCGGCGCTCTCTTCGGCGGCCGGCACCTCGGGTGCCGCGCCGCCTCCTCGACGACGTCGCAACAGCAGGTACACCAGCGAGGCCACGAGCAGCGCGAGCACGCCGTAGTCGACGTAGTCGAAGCCCTTGCGCACGGATTTCCATTCGCTGCCCACCGCTTCCCCGGCGAGGCCGAGCCCAAGGACCCACGGAGCGCAGCCGATGAGCGTGAGAAGCGTGAAGCGCACGAAAGGCATCTTCGCCACTCCCGCCGGGAGGGAGATGAACGTGCGGATGATCGGCAGCATGCGGCTGAAAAAGACCGCTGCCGAGCCATATCGCGCGAACCAACGGTCAGCCCACGCGATGTGCCTGGGCTGTACGTGCAGCCAGCGTCCGTGGCGTTCGACCAGCTCGAGGCGCCCCGCTCGGCCCACGCCGTAGGCGATCCACGAGCCCAGCAGGTTGCCGAGCACGCCTGCCAGCACGATCCCGACGAGCGTCAGATGGTGCTGCGCGGCGCTCGCGCCGGGGTCGGCGACCGCGAAGCCCGCGAACAGCATCGTCGCCTCGGAGGGGATGGGAATGCAGGCGCTCTCGGCCACCATCAGCACGAATACAGCCGGGAGCCCGGCGTCGCGGACGAAGTGCCAGGCGATGTTGACGAGCGACTCGGAGATCGAGGCCAGCACCAGCATCGATCGGGCAACCATAGCGGCGCTCGGGGCAGTGGGCGCCGCCGGGAGGCGGCAGCCGGGCAGGTTTCAGCGGCGCGCCCAGACAGCCGGCTGGCGACGGGCGGCGGCCCGCGGCGCAGACACCAAGCGGCGCGCCCAGACAGCCGGCCAGCTAGCCGTTAGCGTCTGGTGGCATGCGCGTCTGGGTCGATCTCACCAACAGCCCACACGTGCTCGTGATGCGCCCGCTGATCGAGCACATGCGCGCCGACGGGCACGATGTGCGCGTCACGGCGCGTGACTTTGCGCAGACGATCGCGCTGTGTGAGCGCTTCGGGATCGAGCACACGGCTGTCGGCCGCCACCGCGGCGAGCGCCTGGCCGCGAAGGCGCGCGGGCTTGCCTCACGCTCTGCGGCGCTCGTGCGGTGGGCGCGCGAGGACGCGCGCAGGAGCCGCTCGGGCGGCTTTGACGTCGCGCTCGGTCACGGCTCCAACGACGTGAGCGTGGCCGCGTGGGTCGTGCGCGTGCCAAGCGCGACGATGTTCGACTACGAGTGGGCCGCTGTGCAGCATCAGGTCAACTGCCGCCTGGCGCGCGCAGTTGTCGTGCCCGAGGCGATCCCAGTCGAGCGCCTGCGCCGCTACGGGGCGCGCGCCAAGCTGCGCCGCTTCGAGGGCCTCAAGGAGGAGTACTACCTGGCCGACTTTGAGCCCGACCCGGCGGTTCTGGACGAGCTGGGACTCGAGCGCGCGCGCCCCATCTTCGTCGTGCGCACTCCGCCCGAGGTGTCGCTGTATCACCGCTTCCACAACGATCTCTTCGCGCGCGTGCTCGAGCGCCTGCGCACAGCCGCGTCGCAGACGGGAGCGCAGCCGGTGGTGCTGCCGCGCGTCGACTCCCAGCGTGCGGCTCTCGCGCGCATCCCCGGTTTTGTGGTGCCCGAGCGGGCGATCGACGCGCAGTCGCTGATCGCCCACGCGGACCTCGTGATCTCGGCGGGCGGCACGATGAACCGGGAGGCGGTCGCGCTTGGGGTCCCGGTCTACACGACCTTCGAAGGGCGGCTCGGAGCGGTCGATGAGCGCCTGCTGGCCGAAGGGCGGTTGCGCAAGCTGAACGACGCCGACGAGCTCGACCTCGAGACGCAGGCCCCGGCCGGGGAGCCATCGGCGTCCCCTGCCCGCCCGCGCACGCGCCGCGATCCGCGCGTGCTGGTCGACCTGCTGCTCTCTGCGGCCGACCAGGGATAGGCCCCCAGCCGCCCTGACGCCTACAATCCGCGGAAATGCGCCGACGGATCCGTTCGGCGGCTCCTCCCCTGCACCGCCACACGCTCGTCCGGCTCGCGGTGGATGGAACGCTGCTTGCACTCGCGTACTACCTCGCCTTTCAGCTGCGTTTCAACAACGGGCCGACCGGCTACTACGCGCACCTGCGCGACCGCACGGTCTGGTGGGTGCTGGGCGGCAGCCTGCCGGTGCTGGTGCTTGCCCGCGTGTACCAGAGACGCTGGCGCTACTCCGGCCAGCGCGACTACGAGGCGGTCATGCGGGGGGTGCTCGCGGTGGTCGCGCTCACGGTCGTCGCGGTCGCGGTGCTGAGGCCGGTCGAGCGCTCGACCCACCACGGCACCTCGGCGATCGGGCTGCCCAACGGCGTGATCGTCCTGTTCGCGCTGCTGTCGCTCGCGTTCCTGCTCGGCGTGCGGGCGATCGCGCGCAGCGTGTATGAGCGGCGCCCGCTTGCGGCCTTCCGCGGCGGGCGCAAGGGCGAGCGCCGCGTCCTGATAGCGGGGGCCGGCGAAGGTGGGCGCCTGGTCCTGCGCGAGATCCTGCGCAACCGTGGACTCGGCCTGGCTCCGGTCGGGTTCCTCGACGACGACCCCGGCAAGCGCGGCCTTCGCATCGACGGCGTGCGCGTGCGCGGGAGCACCGAAGGCGACCTCCCGCGCATCCTCGACGAGTCCGAACCCGACGAAGTGATCATCGCGATCCCCTCGGCGCCGGGCTCGACGCGCGCGCGCATCGTCCGCGAGTGCCGCACGCGCGGGATTCCGGTGCGCACGCTGCCGACCGTGTTCGAGCTGCTGCAGACGCGCGGAGCGCTCGCACGGCAGATGCGCGAGGTGCGGGTCGAGGACGTGCTTGGGCGCGAGCCGGTGGTCATGGAGCTGGACGGGGTGAGCTCGTATCTGGCTGGATCGACGGTGCTGGTCACGGGTGCGGGCGGCTCGATCGGCTCTGAGCTGTGCCGCCAGATAGCGCGCCTCGAGCCCCACCGCATGGTTCTGCTGGACCACGCCGAGGACAACCTCTTTGCAATCCAGCGCGAGCTCGAGGAGGAACGCCACGTCTCGCCCTCGATGCTCTCGGCGGTGCTGGCCGACTGCAAGGAGGAGGAGCGCATGCGCGAGGTGCTCGCCGAGCACCGCCCGACGGTCCTCTTCCATGCGGCGGCGTACAAGCACGTCGGCCTCATGGAGGCCAACCCGGTCGAGGCGGTGCGCAACAACGCGATCGCGACGCGCGTCGTCGCGCACGTAGCAGGCGAGTCCGGCGTGGCGCGCTTCGTGCTGGTGTCGACCGACAAGGCCGTCGCCCCGGCGACCGTCATGGGCGCGTCCAAGGCGCTCGCGGAGTTCGCGCTAGACGCGGCGACAGCGCGCTTCCCGGCGACGACCTACGCGGCGGTGCGCTTTGGCAACGTGCTCGGCTCATCGGGCAGCGTGGTCCCGCTCTTCCGCCGCCAGATCGAACGGGGCGGCCCGGTGACGGTGACCGACGAGCGCATGACGCGCTACTTCATGACGATCCCCGAGGCCGTGCAGCTGATCATCAGGTCGGGCTCTCTGGCGTGCCCGGAGCCCGCGCACTCGGCACCGGACGTGCTCTCCAGCCTCGCGCGCGGCGGACAGCGCGACGGACGTCGCGCGGGCGCCGACGTGTTCGTGCTCGACATGGGCGAGCCCGTGCGCATCCTCGATCTCGCGCGCGCGATGATCGAGCTTTCGGGGCTGGACCCGGACCGCGACATCGAGATCGAGATCGTCGGACGCCGGCCCGGTGAGAAGCTGCACGAGGAGCTCTTCAACGGCTACGAGAGCGCCGTGCCGACGGGCGCCGAGAAGATCATGCGCGCGGAGCGCGATCCGCTCGCCGCCACAGCGGTCGAGTCTATGTTCGATGAGATCGGGCTGCTCGTGCTCGAGGGCGACGCCGCGGGCTTGGCGAGAAAGGTGGCGGAGTTGTCGGCTGCCCAGCTGCAGGCTCCCGCACCGATGGCGAGGCGGCGCGCGCCGCTGGGGACGGGCGCGCTCGAGGCGCCTGCTGCGCTCCTACACTCTCGAAACTCATGAGCTCCATGCCTGTGCCCCCGAGGGTGCCGCTCGCGCTGTCGTTCTCGAGCACGTTCACCGAACTTGGGGCGCTGGTGGCCTTCGGCGCACTTTTCGGAATCGCCGTCCTGTCGCTGCTCGTCTTCTCGCAGGCGCGCGAGATCAAGCGCCTGCGGGAATGGGCAGGCCGGGCGCCGGAGCGCGCCGCTGAGCTCGAGCAGCGCGTCACCACGCAGGCCGCCGCACGGCTCGCGCAGCCGCGCGGGATGGCCCAGCCCATCCGCCGCCTGCCGACTCAGCCGGCGGCGCAGGGCCAGCCCGGCCAAGCTGCCCAGCAGGCGCCTGCCGCGAGCGCGATGCCGGCGGCAGCCGGTGCGGTGGGAGCTGGTGCGGCGGCTGCGGCCGCCCCGTCCACCGGAGCCGCAGCTGCAAGCCTTGCCGGTGGGCCAGCTCCCGCGACGGCCGCCGCGGCAGCCAGGCCGCCGCTTCCTGTCCCGCCGCCCGCCAACAGCGCCGCCGGGGCGGCGGCGAGCGCAGCCGCGACGGCTCCGGCGAGCGCCGCTGCCGCGCCCGCGGCAAGCTCGCCCGCCCCGGGCCCGGGCCGCGCAAACGCACCTGCCGCGAGCACTGCGTCCGCCGCGAGCGCGGCGCCCGCTCCCGCGGGGACCTCACCGCCCGCGGCCGGCACCGTGTCAGGTCCCTCGCCGGCTGCAGCGGGCGCGATGCCTGGCGCGACTCCGGCAGGCTCTGGACCTGCACCGGCGGGCTCTGGGCTCGGTGGGGCGGGCTTGGCGCCAGCTCCGCCCGGCTCTGCGCCTGCCGCTGCCGCCGATCGCGGGCGCGCTCCTTCGGGCGCCCCGCTCACGCCGGCGCCCGGCTCGGCCGCGGCGGCCGATCGGCAAAGCGCGCCGCCTGGCACGCCGGCGCCTGCGTCTGCGCCGCTCACGCCAGCCGCCGGCGCGGCCGCCGCTCTAGCGGCTGAGTCCCGGCCGGGCGCGGCTTCGGCTTCCGCCGCGGGCCCCGCGACGGCGGCCGCGCTCGCCACGGCGGGTACCGCGAAGGTTGCACCCTCTGGGGCACAGGCACCCTCTGGGGCACAGGCACCCTCTGGGGCACAGGCGGCGGAGGCGCGCTCGGCGAGCCGGCCGCCGCGCCCGCCGGCTCCTGGACCCGAGCGTGCCCCATCCCGGGCGAGAGCACCCGAGCGGGCACAGGCGGTGGCAGCCGCTTCTGGCGTCGCCTCGCGGACGCCTCCCTCGCGCGGCCGTATGGAGATCGGCGAGCGAGCGCCGGGCAAGCGCGGAGCTGGTCGCGCGCGGCGCAGAGAACGGTCTGCGCGCAGGACGACGGCGTTGATCGTAGGCGGGGTCTTGGTTGGGATCGTCGTGCTGATCATCGTGATCTCCTCGATCGGCGGCGGCTCTCCCGGCAAACCATCGGCAGCGCGCCGCGCTAGCGGCAGCTCTTCGACGTCGACCAGCACTCACCGGGCGCGTGCGAAGGGATCGGCAAAGCGGAGCTCGAGCAAGGCCGCTGCGGCACCCTCGGGGGCACAGGCGGTAAGGCCGAGCGAAGTGAACGTGGTCGTCCTCAATGGCACCGAAACAACGGGGCTTGCGCACCGCGTCTCGACCGAACTGCGCCAGGGCGGCTACGAACGGGCAACGCCGCTCGCAGGACGCCCGCCGGGCGCGAACTCGGCGAGCGTCGTGGAGTACGCGCGCGGCCATCATGCGGACGCGGCGCAGGTCGCGCACGGGCTGGGCATCGCGCACGTCGAACCGATTGAAGGGACCGTTGCCTCGCTGGCGGGCGCTGCGACAGTTGTGGTGATCGTCGGTCTGGACAAGGCTGCGGCCACCCCATAGCCGGCTTCCTCGACATTCCCGAGCGCTCGAGCAAGCCGCGCGAGCGGGGGTTGACCCACGTGATCGATCGCGGGCTCTCGGTCTCGGAGGTCGACAACCTGATGGAGGTCGTAGGCGAGTGCGTCGACATCGTCAAGCTGGGGTGGGGCACGGCGGTCGTGACCGCCAACCTGAAGCCCAAGCTCGCGCGCTACGCGGCTCGCGACATCCCGGTCGTGCTCGGCGGCACGCTCACGGAGCTGGCGATCCGCCAGGGCCGCGTCGAGGGCCTGGTGGCGTGGCTGCGCGAGCTCGGCCTGCGACACGTAGAGATCTCGGACGGCACGATCACGATCCAGCCTGAGGTCAAGCGCGAGCTGATCGAACGCCTGGCAAAGGAGTTCACGGTGCTCGCGGAGGTCGGCAGCAAGGATGCGCAGTACATCATGGCGCCCTACATCTGGGTCGAACAGATCGAACGCGACCTCGCGGCGGGCGCGTGGAAGGTGATCGCGGAGGCCCGCGAGTCGGGCACGGCCGGCATCTACAGGGCCGACGGCGAGCCGCGCACGGGCCTGATCGACGAGATCGCGCACGTGATCGAGCCCGAGCGCATCATCTTCGACGCGCCGCAGCAGCATCAGCAGGTCTGGCTGCTCAAGCGCTTCGGCACGGAGTGCAACCTCGGCAACATCGCGCCGTACGACGTGCTTTCGCTGGAGACGCTGCGACTCGGGCTGCGCTCTGACACGCTCGAGCGCTTCGCGCGCGGGGGCGCAGGCGGCGACTCCTCGGCGCAGGACGGGTAGCGATTGACCGGCGTCGACCGCTCCGTGCGCGGGGTGTTCACGCTGCTGGTGATCGCGTGCTTTGCAGCGTTCTTCATCACACAGCGGCTGAAGCACACGCCCACGGCGGTCCAGGCCTTCAAGCTCACGCCGCGCTTCTCGCCGACGCCGGCGGGGCACATCAAAGAGGAGCACATCTCCTTCAAGCTCGCGCGCGCCGACAGCGTCACCGTCTCGATCCTTGACTCGGCCGGCGCGACCGTCGCGACGCTCGTCAAAGACCGCCTCGTGCCGCGCTACAAACAGCTCTCGCTGCGCTGGAACGGCCGCCTCGGCGAAGCGCGCACCTCAAGAAGGCAGCGCGAATCAAACGGCCACGCCTTCATCGAGCCCGCCAACGCAGGCGCGCTCGCCCCGCCCGGCGAATACCGGGTGCGCGTGACGCTGCGCGGGCAGCATCGCTCGGTGCGCTCGCCACGAAGTTTCGCGCTGGTCTTGCCCAACTCGGCTTCGAGCTCGGGATGAGCTGGCCTTCTTTGAGGGAGGCTGTGCTCGCGAGCTCGCCCAGCCTTGGAGTGGTCGCGCTGGCGCTCGCCGCGGCGTTCCTCGCCGTCCTCGCGCTGACGTTGCTCATGCGCCGCCGGGCCGATGCCTTGCCGCTGCTGGTTGCGCTTGCGTTGCCGTTTCGCGTTCCGATAGCGGCCGAAGGGCGCACCGTGAACCTGCTCGTGCCGCTGTACCTGGTGGTCGCGGCGGGCACGCTCGCACACCTGCTGCCGCGGCTGTATCGCGGCCAGGGCCGACGGCTGCGAGGCCTGGAGTGGCTGCTCCTTGCCTCGGTCGGACTGTATGCGCTGCAGACGATCTACTCCTCCGATCCCGCGCGCGCGGGCGAGAACATCGCCTTCTTCTACGTGCCCTTCGCGCTGCTGTACATGGTGCTGCGCGAAGTGGAGTGGAGCGGCGAGCTGCTGTTGCGCTGCCTTGCCGTGTGGGTCGGCCTGGCGGTCCTCTTCGCGGGTGTGGGCTTTGTCGAGTACGCGCGCAAGTCGCTCTTCTTGAACCCGAAGGTGGTGGCGGCGAACCAGTACGACAACTACTTTCGCGTGAACTCGCTGTTCTTCGATCCCAACATCTACGGGCGCTTTCTCGCGCTCGTGATGATCGCGGTGATGGGCGCGCTGATGCGCAGCGCGCGGCGCGAGCAGGTGCTGGCGGGAGGGCTCGTCCTGGCGTGGCTGCTGGGCGGCCTGATCACGAGCTTCTCGCAGTCGAGCATCGCCGCGCTGCTGCTCGGCTTGGCGGTGCTGGGCGCGTGGCGCTGGGACGTGCGCAAGACGGTGTATGTGGCGCTCGCGCTGATCGCGGCAGCGTTCGCGATCGCGCTGGCGGCGCCCGCGAGCCTGCACTTCGGCCTGAAGGGCGCGGGCGGCTCCACGAGCAACGCCACCAGCGGGCGCACGAAGCTGATCGAAGGCGGGCTTGAACTGTTCGCGCAGCGGCCCCTGCAGGGTTACGGCTCGGGCTCCTTCCAGAAGGAGTTCGAGCGCCACCGCCGCGCGAACGTCGAAAACGCGACCTCTGCGTCGCACACGATCCCGGTGACGGTGGCCGCCGAGCAGGGAATCGTGGGCGTTGCTCTCTACGCGGCCCTGCTGGCGGCGGCGTTCACCGTGCTTCTGCGCGGCGCCGGGCGCTCGCCGCCGCGGGTCATCGTCGCGGCGTGCTTCGCGGCGCTCGTGCTGCACACGTGGACGTACGCCGCCTTCCTGGAGGACCCGCTGACGTGGACGCTGCTGGCGCTCGGCGCGGCGCTCGCGTGGGAGCGACCCTCGCGCGCGGCCGCCGGCGAAGAGTACGCGCGCTCGGCCGCCGCACCCGGCGGACAGTAGGTTCTCGCCTCAGTGCTGGGCTACCTCAAGCGCCTGCTGACGACGGGCGCCGCCTACCAGTTCGGCGACATACTCGCCAAGGGCATCGCCCTGATCACGATCCCGCTGTATACGCGCTATGCCTCGCGCGGCGCCTACGGCGCCGCCAACTCGCTGCTGACGGCGGTGATCCTGGCGAGCATCTTCCTGCGCGCGGGCGTGGGCGAGGCATTTGTGCGCTTCTACTTCGACGACCGCGACGCCGAGCGTCGCGAGCGGATCGCGCGCACCGCCACGGCGGCGGTGGCCTGGACGACTAGCGCAGCGGCGATCGCCGCGGTGGCGCTGGCCGCGCCGCTCTCGCGTCTCATACTGGGCTTCCGCGACCCGCTGCTGCTCGACTGCGCGGCGCTTGGGCTGTGGGCGTTCACGAACCTCGAGATGGCCTACGCGCAGCTGCGCGTCGACGAACGCGTGCGCGCATATGTCTACGCCTCGGGTGCCAACGTGGCCATGACGGTCACCTTCACCGTGCTGCTCGTGGTCGTCGCCGGCCAGGGGGCGCGCGGGCTCTTGCTCGGGAACTTCGCGGCCTCGGCGCTGGTGGTGCTGGGCCTGTGGGTGCTTTTGCGCCGCCGCTTCAGCCTGCGCGCGCGGGCTGGCGACCTGCTCGCGATGCTGCGCTTCGGCGCGCCGACGGTGCCGGCCGACGCGAGCGTGTATGCGCTTCAGGTAGCTGACCGCCTGTACCTGTTCCGCGGCTACTCGCATGCAGCGGCGGGCGAGTACTCGGTCGCGCTGCAGCTGGCGACGATCGTGTTCGTGGTCGTGCGCGGCTTTCAGTATGCATGGCCTCCGCTTGCGTACTCGATCGAGGACGACCGCGAGGCCGCGCGGCTGTACGCGCTCGTGAGCACGTACTTCCTGCTCGCCGCCGGAGCGGTCGCGGCCGCGGTGGCGCTGCTGTCGCGGACGGTCGTGCGCGTGCTCGCGGCGCACTCTTACTTCGGCGCCCACGCGGCGCTCCCGTGGCTGGCGCTGGGCTGGACGCTGTATGGGCTCTACCTGGTGATGCTCGTGATCATCGCGCGCTCGCGCGCCACGATTCGTAGCCTGCCCGCCGCGGCTGCGGGCCTGGCGCTGAACGTCGTGCTGCTCGTGCTGCTCGTGCCGCGCTCCGGCGCCGGCCTGGGCATCGCGGGCGCGGGCATCGCGCTGTGCGGCGCCTACGCGGCGATGCTGGTGGTCATGCACGCGGCCACCAGGCGCCTGTTCCCGGTTCCGTTCGAGTGGCGCAGGCTGGCCTTGGGCGCGGCGATCCTCGCGGGCGTGGCCGTCAGCGGGGAGCTGCTGCTGCCGGGCGAGGGCTTGGCCGGGATCGCGCTGCGCCTGCTGTGGCTCGCGCTCATCCCGGTGTTGCTGCTGGTCACCGGTTTCTTTGCGGCGCACGAGCTCGCTCAGGCGCGCTCGCTCGCGGCAGCGGCGCGAGCGCGTGCGCGGCGTGCGCGAGGCGCAGAAAGCGAGGCCGAGCGCCAGGCCGAGCTCGGCGAGCAGCTCGACCGCTACTAGCTACGGTTGTGCCGGCTAGTCCAGGCGAGCTCGCTAGCCGCGGTTGTGCTCCTCGGCGGCCTCCCGCAGGCCCTCGCCGCGGGTGGGCTTGAGCGTCGCAAGCACGTGGCGCCAGTAGCGCCGCGGTGAGTGTCCGGGCAAGAGCAGCGCGGCGAGCGCGCGCAGGGCGTAGGCCCAGGCCGTCAGCCAGCGCACCGCGGCGGCGGCTGCGCGCGAGTGGTGCTTGCGCATGTACAGGTCGCGGTTGCGCGCCATTTCCACGATGCGCCGCTCACCGAGCGCTCCGGTGGAGAGCTGCTCGTGGTGCACCGCCACTGCGGCTGGCACGTACAGGCTGCGCCAGCCGGCGTCGCGCAGGCGGCGCGCGAAGTCGACCTCGTCGGAGTAGACGAAGAAGTCGTCGTCGAGGTAATCCACTTCTTCAGCCGCCGCGCGGCGCACGAGCAGCGCCGCCGACTGACACCAGTCCACCGCCCGCGTGCGCGCGCCCCTGCTCTGCACGTTCAGCACGCGATGCAGCAGCAGCGCGCCCGCGAGCGCGCTGAGCGGAGTCGGGAAGCGCCACGCGCATGCCTGGGCGCTGCCGTCTGCGCGCAGCAGGCGCGCCCCGGCGCAGGCCGCGTCGAGATGCTGCTCGAGCGCCTCACGCAGAGCGAGCGTGGCGCCCGGGCGCAGCTCGGAGTCCTCGTTGAGGAGCAGCGCGTATCGTCCGCGCGCGCGGCGCAGCAGCTCGGAGTCGTTGAGCGCCTTTCCGCGCCGCCGCGAAAGCGCCACCAGACCGTCCACCGTCGGGTGCTCGCCGGCCGCGCGCGCGGATCCGTCGCGCGAGTCGTTGTCGAGCACGAGCACCTCGGTCGCGAACGGCAGCGCGGCGCGCTCGGAGGCGATCGCGTCCAGACCGCGCAGCAGCAGCTCGCGCTGGCCGGTGTTGACGACGCAGTAGGTGAGCTCGATCTCCTTCTCAGAGCGATCGTTCACGGAGGGCTGCACGGCGGCCTCACCCTGGCGCTGGGGCTGCGTCGCGGACATGGCGTGCGCCTATTGTGCTTGCCGATGCGCGTCCATGTGGTCGACCCCTCGGCGTATACGCCGCCCTATGACCACGCGCTGTGCAGCGCGCTGGCGCAAGCGGGCGCGGAGGTCTCGCTGTACACGAGCCACTTCGCCTACGGGCCTGTGGCGCCTGCAGTCTCCTATGTGCGGCGCGAGCTGTTCTACCGCGGGGCGCGCTTCGCCGCTGGCTCGGCAGTGCGCCGCGCGTGCAAGCTGGTCGAGCACGTGCCCGACATGCTGCTCTACCGGCGCGCTGCCCGCGGTGCCGACGTCGTGCATTTCCAGTGGCTGAGCGTGCAGCACCTCGACGGGCGCCTGCTGCCACCTCGCCGCGGCCGCAGTGGGGGACGCCGCCCGCTCGTGCTGACCGCGCACGACGTGCTCCCGCGCGAGCCGCGCCCGGGCCAGCGCGTGGCGCAGCGCCGGCTGTACGAGCACTTCGACGCGGTCGTCGTCCACACCGAGCACGGGCGCCGGCGGCTGACGGGCGAGCTGGGCGTGGACTCCTGGCGCGTGCACGTGATCCCGCACGGCGTGCTCACCCACCTCGGCGAGGGGCCGCCCGCCGACCTTCCCTTCGCGCCCGCGGCGCCGGTGGTGCTGTTCTTCGGGCTGCTGCGCCCGTACAAGGGCCTGGATGTGCTGCTGGAGGCGTGGCGGGGGATCGCCGGCGCGGAGCTGTGGATCGTGGGCATGCCGCGCATGAAGCTCGGGCCGCTGCGCGCGCTCGCGCCCGCCGGCGTTCGCTTCGTGGCGCGCTTCGTCAGCGACGCGGAGCTTCGAGCGTGCCTGCAGGCGGCGAAGCTGGTGGTGCTGCCCTACCGCGAGATCGACCAGTCGGGGGCGCTGTTCACGGCGCTCGCGTTTGCCAAGCCGCTGCTGCTGAGCGACGCGGGCGGGTTTGAGGAGATCGCACGCACGGGCGCCGCGCGCGCGGTGCCGGCTGGCGACGCGTCGGCGCTGCGCGCTGCGCTGCGCGAGCTGCTGGGCGATCCCGCTGCGCTTGAGTCGATGTCGAGCAGGGCGCACGCGCTCGCGCGCGGCGAGTACGGGTGGAGCTCGATCGCGCAGCGCACGCTCGCGCTGTACCGGGCCCTGCTCGAGGAGGGTGTGCCCTGATGAGGGCGGCGCTCGAGATCGTCTTCTGGCTGTGCGCGGCGCTGATCGTCTGGACCCATGTGGGCTACGCGGCAACGCTGGCGGCGCTGGCCGGCGTGGCCGGCCTGTTTCGACGGCGCGGGCGAGGGCAGGAGGAGGGCGCGGGGCTCTCGGCCCGGGTGCCGTCGCTGTCGCTGATCATCGCCGCGCACGACGAGGAGAAGGTGATCGCGCAGACCGTCGAGCGCGCGCTCGCGCTCGACTACCCGCGCGCGCAGCTGCAGCTGATCGTCGCCTGCGACGGGTGCACCGATGCGACGGCCGAGCGCGCCCGCGCCGCCGGCGCCGACCTGGTGCTCGAGCTCCCGCGCGCGGGGAAGATCCGCGCCCAGGACCTCGCGGTCGAGCGCGCGGGCGGCGAGATCGTGGCCTTCTGCGACGCCAACGCGCTGTGGGCACCGGGCGCGGCGCGCGCGCTGGCCGGCGCTTTCGCCGACCCGAGCGTCGGCTACGCGTGCGGGCAGGTGCGCTTCGAACGCCCGCCGGGAGCGCGCTCGGGCGCCAGCCAGGCCAACCAGGAGGGGGTCTACTGGCGCTATGAGCTCGCGGTGCGCGCGCTCGAGTCGCGCCTGTGCTCGATCACGGCCGGCAACGGCGCGATCTATGCCACGCGCAGGGACGCCTACATCGTGGTCGACCCGATCATGGGCCACGATCTGTCGCTGCCCTTCAACATGGTCAAGCGGGGGCTGCGGGCGGTGTATGTGCCGGGCGCCGAAGCCAGCGAGAAGATGGTGCCGTCGCTGATGGGCGAGTTCGCGCGCAAGCGCCGCATGATGAGCCACACGTGGCCGATCGTCGTGCGCGGGGGGATGCTGTCCCCGCGCGGGTACCCGCCGGCGTATGCGGCGATGATGTTCTCGCATCGCCTCCTGCGCTACTTCACGCCGCTGCTGCACGTGCTCGCCCTCGCGGCCAACGTGGCGCTGGTCGCGGACCGCGCGAGCGCGCTGTATGTGTCCACGCTTTCCCTGCAGGCGGCCCTGCTGCTGGCGGCGCTGATGGCCGGCGTGCTCGGAGCGCGGCCGCTGCTGCTGGCGCGCTACTACGTGCTGACCACCGCCTCGCCCGCCGCGGGCCTGTGGGACTGGCTGCGCCACGGGACGCTCGCCTGGTGGGACGCGGCGGAGGGTACGCGGTGATCAGGCGCGCGCTCGACATCGTCGTCTCCTCGCTCGTGCTCGCACTGAGCGGCCCGCTGCTGTTGGTCGCGATGGCTGCGATCCGTCTCGAGTCGCGCGGCTCGGTGATCTACAGGCAGCGACGCGTGGGGCTGAACGGCGCGTGCTTTGAGGTGTACAAGCTGCGGACGATGATCGCCGGCGCCGAGCGCGTCGGGGCGGGGCTGAGGGTCAACGCGGGCGACGAGCGCATCACGCGCGTCGGCGCGTGGCTGCGGCGTGGCTCGCTGGATGAGCTTCCGAACCTGGTCAACGTGCTGCGCGGGGAGATGTCGCTGATCGGCCCGCGCCCGACGCTGCCCGCGCAGGTCGCCCAGTACACGCCGCGCCAGCGTGGGCGCCTGGCGGTCAAGCCCGGGATCACGGGCTGGGCCCAGGTCAACGGGCGCGCTTCGCTGCCGTGGGCGGAGCGGATCGAGCTCGACCTCTACTACGTCGAGCACCGCTCGCTCGCGCTCGACCTGCAGATCCTCCTGCGCACGCCCGCGATGATCCTCGGCGGGTCGGGCCTCTACAAGGGCCGCGCCGGCGGATGGGAGGGCGAGCTGTGAGCACGCCCGCCGCGCGCGCCGGAGGGGCGGGCGCGTCACAGGCGGCGCGCCCGGCGGTGCTCCTGACGGCGGCGGGCAAGCGCTATGACATCGTCTCCTGCTTCGCGCGCCTGACGCGCACGATCGTGGCCGACCCGGCGGCGCTCGCGCCGGCGCAGTACGCGGCGCACGTGCGCGTGCCGGTCCCCATGATCGAGGACTCCGGCTACCTCCCGGCGCTCGAGGCCCTGTGCGAGGAGCATGGCGTCGGGGCCGTGCTGCCGCTCACCGACCTCGACATCGAGATCCTGGCGCGCGCGCGCGCCGAGGGGCGCCTGCCCGCGCTCGTACCCTCGCCCGAGGTCGCGCGAGCAACGTACGACAAGTACGAGGCACACCTGCTGCTGCAGCGTGTGGGACTGCCATCGCCAGTGACGGTGCTCCCGGACACGGACACGGACCTGGAGTCGCTGCACTACCCGGTGATGGTCAAGCCCCGCCGCGGTTCCGGCGCGCGCTCGATCCACCGCGCCGAGGACTCCTCGCAGGCGCGCTTCTTTGCCGGCTACGTGCGCGAGCCGGTCATGATCCAGCGCGCGATGAACGGCCCCGAGCTCTCGATAGATTGCCTCGGCGACCTAGAGGGCCGCTGCCTGAACGCGATCCCGCGCACGATGCTCGAGTCGCGCGGCGGGGAGTCGATCAAGGGAACTGTGGTGAGCGACGAGGAGCTGATCGATCTCGGCCGGCGCACGATGGAGGCGCTGAGCGTGACCGGGCCCGCGACCATCCAGGTGTTTCGCGACCCCGAGGTGGGGCTCGCCATCACCGACGTCAACACCCGCTTCGGCGGCGCCTTCCCGGCGCCCGTGTACGCGGCGCATGCGGGGCGCAGCTACCCCGAGCTGATCGTCCGCATGGCGGCGGGCGAGCACGTGGCCCCTCACGTGGGCGAGTTCCGAGCGGGTATGACGTTCACGCGCTACTACTGGCAGCTCGAGCTCGACGAGCGTCTGCAGCCGACCGGCCGTGACATCGTCGCGGGCGGGCCTCCAGCGCCGCGCTAGCCGCTCGGGCGCTCCTCTGCGCTCGGCGGCTCGTGCTCTGCCGCGCGCGCGTTCGCGCGGCGAAGCGCGATCGCACCCGAACGGGCACAGGCGGTCGATGGCGCTAGCTAGAATCTCCGCTCGTGGGCACGCTGCTCGCCGATCCGCCCAGCGCCGCGCTCGAGAAGCAGGCGCCGGGCGCCCCGCCCGAGGACGGCGCACCGCAGACGCAGCCGGACGCTGCGCCGGCGCCGCGCGCCTGCGCGCGCTGTGGCTCGGCGATGGGCAGCGGCCAGGACTGGTGCCTGGAGTGCGGCGCGGGCGCTCCGGACAGCCTCTCCCAGCGCGGCTCCTGGCGCGCCCCGGCGGCCGTGATCGGCGCGCTCGCGATTCTCATTGCCGGCGCGGCAGCCGCGGCGTATGCGGCCTGGAGCGGCGGCTCGGCCAAGCGCGGGGCGGCCGCCATCGCGCAGGCTCGCGCTCCCTCGGCCGCGTCGCTGCTGCCTGGTGCGACGGCCGGCGCCCCGCCCGCTTCGGCGGGCGCGCTGCGCAAGCCGCCCGCGCTCAACCTCAAAGCGGGCACGGTCGGCGCCGCCCCGGGCGTGAAAATCAAACCCCCGAAGATCCCGCTGACGGCGCTCACGCCCAAAACCGGGCCGCTGAGCAGCGGCTCTGCGGGCGCCACCACGACCGCGCCGTCGAGCTCGAAAGGCACGGGCTCGAAAGGCACCTCCACGGGAACGAGCCCCTCCAAAGAATCGGGCGGCGCGCCGGCGGAAGGCCCGACGCCGATCCTGCTCGACACGAACGCGGCGGGTACGTACAACCCGTACTCCTATCCCGCCGAACGGTTCGGCGACCCGCGGCGGGCGATCGACGGCGACGGCTCGACGGCTTGGACGGCCGCGGTCGACCCGGCCGTCGCGCCGAGAATGGCCGAGGGCTTGGTGATCGACCTGAAGAGCACGCGCAAGCTCGGCTCGCTGACGCTGATCACCTCGACGCCGGGGATGACGGCGCAGGTGTACGGGGCGAATGGCCACACGCTGCCGACCACAATCACCGACCCGTCATGGGCTCGGCTGAGCGGCGCCCAGGCGATCAGGAAGAGGCACACGAAGCTCGCGTTGCGCGAATCGAGCAAGGCGTTCCGCTTCGTGCTGCTGTGGATCAGCAAGGCCGCGCCCGCCCGCGCGGGCGCGATCGGAACGCCGCCCCCGGTGAGCGTCAACGAGCTCGAACTGTTCCCCGCCAAGTAGGCGCCGAGGCGCGAGGCGCGCCGCTGCCGGGCGCAGCTCTAGCGCCCGCCCGCGCTCAGGCGTCGAGCCCTCCGGCGCCGAGCCCTCCGGCGTCGCGCCGCTGCCGGGCGTCGGCGCTACCGCGAGCGCGCGCGCCTGCGTTTGGCCTGAGAGGCGGAGCGGGCCGCGCCCGAAGAGGATGCCGGCGCAGCCCAGATCTCATCGAGGAAGCGCGCGATCTGCTCGGTGAGGCGCTCGGGTTTGACGCGCAGCTCGACGAGCGAGCCGGCTTCGATCACGCGCGCGTTCGGCAGCTCCTCGGCGAGCATGCCGGCGTCGCTGAACGGGTGCACGGGGTCGCGGCGGTGGCCGAGCACAAGTGCAGGCGTCTGGAAGCGACGCCGATCGCTGCGATGCGGAGCCACGCGACCGAAGAAGAGGCCCTGCAGCACAGCGCCGCCTGGCCCCGGTTCCTGGCGCACGACGTCGAGCATCACGTTGCCGTAGTGCGGAAGCAGGCCTCGCGGGACCGCGCGCGTGCCACGCGCAAGCAGCTGCATCGCGCGCTCACCGAAGGTCAGCGCAACGAGCAGAGGTGTGAACGCGAGCGCGCTCCACAGCAGGGCGTTGTCGAGCACGGGCATCTCGATCACCATCCCGCGCAGCCTCTCGGGATTTGCGTAAGCGACCTCGAGCGCGGCGTTGGCGCCGAGCGAGGTGCCCATGACCGCTGCCTGCTGTATCTGCAGATGGTCCATCAGCGCGACGATCTGCTGGCCGAAGAAGGTCATCGAGTATCGCCACATGTCTCGCGGCCGGTCCGATTCGCCGTGCCCGAGCAGGTCGACGGTGATCACGCGGTTGCCGCGTGCGGCCAGGTCTTCGGCGAGCGGCTTGTGCATCTGGCGCGAGAGCAGCAGCCCGTGGACGAGGATCACCGGCCGCGCGCCGGCCGAAGCGCTGCGCGCGGTGCGGCCCCGTGCGCCGGCGGCCGTCACGGCCGCCGGGCCGCCTCCAAACTCCTCATACACGATGCGCTGGCCCTCGAAGCGGAAGGACGACATGGCGGCAGCCTAGCGATAGGCGCTAGCTTTCGGGGCCCACCAGCAGGCAAGCGAGCACGAAAAGAGAAGGAGCGCCATGGCCAAAGCACCCCGAATCCTCGCCGGAGAGGCCGCTGCGATCACGGGAGGCGCGCGCGGGATCGGCCGCGCGACGGCCGAAGCTCTGCTGCAGAACGGCATGAAGGTGGCGATCGGCGACGTCGATCTCGAGGCGGCGCGCAAGAGCGCTGCCGAGCTCGGGCCGCGTACGGTTGCGCTGCCGCTCGACGTGACCGATCGCGACTCCTTCGCGGCCTTCCTCGACGAGTCCGAGAGGCAGCTCGGACCGCTCGACGTGCTGATCAACAACGCCGGCATCATGCAGATCGGGCGCTTCATCGATGAGGACGACCTCACGGCGCAGCGGATGGTGGACATCAACATCCACGGCGTGATCCTGGGTATGAAGCTGGCGCTGGAGCGGATGATCCCGCGCGACCGCGGCCACATCGTCAACATCTCCTCGCAGGCAGGCAAGTTCGGCGCCCCGGGCGGGGCGACCTACTCGGCGACCAAGCACGCGGTCGTGGGCCTCACGGAGGCGGTGCGCGGCGAGCTGCGCCTGATGGGGGCGAACATCGACCTCAGCTATGTGATGCCCGTCGTCGTCAACACGGAGCTCGGCTCCGGGCTAGGGAGGATGCGCGGCTTGCCGAGCCTCGAGCCCTCGCACGTGGCCGCGGCGATCGTCGAGGCGCTCAAGGAGCGCATCGTGGACGTTTGGGTGCCCAAGTCGACCCGCCGCACGAACCGCGTGACGACGATGCTTCCGCGGCGGCTCTCGGAGGGCATGGCGCGCGCGCTCAGAGCCGACCGGGTGCTGGCCGACGTGGACGTGGCGACGCGCCGCGCCTACGAGCTGCGCGCGTCGCGCTCGGAGCCCGCGCTGAACGAGGGGGCTGACGCGCCGCAGATCGCTAAGGCCGGCGACGAGCACCCTGCCGGGCACGGGCGGGCGGGCTTGGACGACGCGGCCTAGGCTCGCGGCCTGCGCCAGACCCGAGGGCGCCCGTGGCGGGCCTCCCGGCCCGGGCCCGCGGATCCGTGCGGCCGCGCCCTCAGCGGCCCGGCAGCCAGTCGGCGATCAGCGAGCCGATCAGCGGCCCCTGGTCCTCCTGGAGGAAGTGGCTCGCGTCCGCGATAGGCCGCGGAGGTGGCCTGCCGATCGCGGCGGCGAAGCGCTCGCCCACCTCCGGCGGAAGCACGGATCGGAATCGGCCCACAAGATCAATGTCGGGCGGCGATCCTCGCGCAGGGCCTGTTGCACGCGCTGGCCGGCGGGCGCCCCGGGCGCGTCCGGGGAGCGAGGGATCAGCAGCGGGAAGGCGCGCGCACCGGCCTTGGAGGCGACGCTCGGGAAGGGCGCATCGTAGGCGGCGATCACCTCATCGCCGGGGTCTTTCTTGCACGCTCCGCGTACGAGGAAGCCGACGGGAAGGTCCTCGGTGCGCTCGACGAAGTCGCGAAACGCCTGCCATGCGTCGGTCATCCGCTGGTGGCCCGTGAACAGCCCGGTGTCGAGGATCACGAGCCGCTCGATGCGCTCAGGGTGCTCGACGGCGAGGCGCAGCCCGATCGGCCCGCCCCAGTCGTGCACGACCATCGTGGCCGCGCGCAGGTCGAGGTCGTCGAGCAGCGTGGACGCCATCGCGACGTGGCGATCGTAGGTGTACCAGTCGATGTCGGTCGGCTTGTCAGATGCGCCGAACCCCACGAGGTCGGGCGCGATGCAGCGAAAGCCGGCATCGCGCACCGGCGGGATCACCTTCCTCCACAGGTACGACCAAGTGGGCTCGCCGTGCATGAAGATCACCGGCGCGCCCTCGCCCTCATCGATGTGCGCGACGCGGAGCCCGTCCACCTCGCGATAGCGGGGGGCGAACGGGTAGTCGGGTAGCCCGGCCAGATCCTCCTCGGACGTGCGCACGGCGTCGGGCATCGCGCCGCGCAGCATACCCAGCGCTCATCGGCTAGGCTCGCGCCGCGATGCACAGCGCAGCGCTCCAACTGGCGCCCGTACTGGCGGAGAAGAGCAAAGTTCCCTTCTACGTCGCGGGCGGCGTGCTCGTGGTGTGGGCGCTGACGGTATCGGCTGGACTCGGCCTGCGTCGAGCGGCGTTCCCCTTCAGCCTCGGCGGCGAGCGGGTCGTGATCGCGATCAGCGTCGTGCTCGTGCTGACGGTCACGTCGATGGCCGTGATCACCGCCGGCGTGCCCGCTCACAAGGCTTCCGCAGAGGCACCCGCTGGCACACCGGCGTCGCCCGGCGCACCCTCTGGAGCGCCGCCCGCTGGAACATCGCCCGCTGGAGCGCCATCGTCGTCGGCCGCAGCGCCGGCTCAGGCGCCGGCGTCCAAGAAAGCGGCGGGCAAACCCGCTGCCCCGGCGAGCACGACCCTCAAGCTGGCGGCTGCCACAGGCGGGACGCTCGCCTACGACACCAAGCAGCTGCAAGCCAAGGCGGGAAAGGTGTCGATCGATTTCAGCAACTCCTCGCCGATCGAACACGACGTGACGGTCGCCCAGGGCAGCCGCGTGCTGGGGGCAACGCCGATCTTCGTGGGCGGCTCGAAGACGCTCGCGCTGACGCTCGCGCCTGGCACCTACACCTTCTACTGCTCGGTTCCCGGGCATCGACAGGCCGGCATGGAAGGGACGTTGAGCGTCTCGTGAAGCTCTACGTCTGCTACGGCACGTTCCCCACTCCGAGGCCGGGAGGGCATCCGTGCGCGAACGCCTACCACGCGCTGAGGGACGCCGGTCACGACCCGGAGGTGATCCGCTCCTATGGCCTTGCGCCTCTGCCGGGGATCTTCAACATGACGCGCGGGCGGCGGGAGGTGCAGAAGCTGACCGGCAACCGCTGGGTGCCTACCCTGGTGCTCGACGACGAAACGGTGATCGACGGATCGCGCGAGATCGTGGCGTGGGCGGGCGCGAATCCGGCCTAGAGCCCTGCCCGCCGCTGAGCGTCGTGCCGGCGCGCGCCGCGTGTACTCTGCGAGGACCCACAGCCAGAAGGAGATGACCGCGATGGACGTGATTGCTTCACTCGATGAGATGCGCGCCGCCATCAACGTGCTGGAGCACCCCTTCTACGAGCGCTGGAGCGCGGGGGAGCTGACGGCGCAGGAGCTGAGCTGCTACGCCGGGGAGTATCGAGTGGCCGTGCGCGCGCTCGCCGAGGCCTCGCGCCTCGCTGCCGAGAAGTGCGCTCCCGCACAGCTGGCCACGCTGCGCGCGCACGCGCAGGAGGAGGCCGGCCACATCGAGCTCTGGGAGCAGTTCGCGAGCGCAGCCGGGGCGACGCCGCCCCCGGGCGTTGGCTGCGACGGCGAGTTCGCGCAGACACGCGCCTGCGCGCGCGCCTGGACGGCGGGCGAGCACGTGCTCGAGCACCTCGCGGTGCTTTACGCGATCGAGGCGTCTCAGGCGCAGGTCTCAAAGACGAAGCTCGAGGGCCTGTGCTCGTACTACGGCTACAGCGCCGACAGTCCAGCGGTCGAGTACTTCCACGCCCACCAAACCCGCGATCGCGAGCACGCTGCACAGGCGGCAGGGATGATCGAGCAGCTAAGCGGCGCAAGCCACGAAGGCCGCGGTCCGCTCGGCGAGCGCATGCTGGCGCGCGCGGAGGCGGCGCTGCGTGGCAACTGGGGCCTGCTCGACGGCGTGGAAGGCGCCGCGCACAGCGACGCCTCGCGAGGGGTGGCGGCGTAAAAGAGCAGACGCGGAACCTCACTCCTCGGAGGCAGGGAGCGAGCGCCAGCTCGCCGACAGCCGCGAGGCGAACAGCACGGCGGACACCGAGGTCGCGAGGTTGAGGCTCGAGACGCCCGCGCGCATGGGGATGCTGACGCGCGCCTGTGCGCGCGTCAGCAGCTCGGAGCTCAGGCCGCGGCGCTCGGATCCGAAGGCGAGCAGCACGCGCGCAGGGAGCGCCACGGCCGTCAGCGGCTCGCCCTCGGGATCGAGCGCGACGAGCGGGCGTCGCGCAGACTGAAGCGACTCCACGCGCGCCACGTTTGCGACCGGGAGCGCGTAGTGCAGCCCTGCGGCGCCACGCAGGGCTTCCGGGTGCCACGGATCCTGGTCGCCCGTTGTGAGCACGCCGGCCGCGTCTGCAGCGGCGCTGACGCGGATGCAGGCGCCGACGTTGCCCAGGTCGCGCGGGTCCTCGAGCAGCACGACGGGGGCGGCTCGCCCGTCGGCGAGCAGGGCGGCCACGTCAACCGACGGGCGCTCCGCGAGGGCGATGACGTGCGTGGGTGCGGGCAGCGGTGCGAGCTTCGCAAACACCTCCTGCGGGACGGCGCGGGCCAGCTCGAGCATGCGCGGCGCAAGCTCGGGGGCGAACTCGCTCGCCAGGCGTTCGAGCTCGCGCGGGTTGCTGCACACGACCTCGACCAGCTGCGCGCCGAAGCGCATGGCGTGCTTGAGCGCGTGAAAGCCTTCGAGCACAGCGAGCGCGCGGTCGCGCCGCGCGCGGCCGAAGCGGGCGATGAGCGAGGAGTCCCTCACCGCGCGATCATCGCAAGAAGGAGCCTCGACACGGCGCCGCGGCGCGCCGGGGTGGGCGGCGGCGCGCCGGGTGGGCGGCGGCGCGGCGGGCGGGCGCTATGCTCGGCCACACGGCCACCAGTCGGGAGGGCGATGATGAAGCTCGAGGGCATCCACCACATCACGGCGATCACCGCGGACGCGCCGGGGAACGTCGAGTTCTACGCCGGCACACTGGGCTTGCGAATGGTCAAGAAGAGCGTCAACCAGGACGACCCGACCGTCTATCACCTCTTCTACGGCGACGAGGGCGGCTCCCCGGGGGCGGACCTGACGTTCTTCGAGTATCCCGGTACGCCGCGCGGCGAAGCCGGTGCCGGGATGGTGCACAGGATCTGCTGGCGCGTGGCCTCCGAGCCGGCACTGGAGTTCTGGGAGCAGCGCCTGCGCGCGCATGGCGTGAGCATGCAGCCCACCGGCGGCGCTCTGCGCTTCCGAGACCCCGAGGGCCTCGAGCATGAGCTCGCGGTCTCCACGAGCGACGACGAGCCGCTGAGCGCCTCCTCGCCCGAGATACCGCGTGAGCACGCGCTGGCCGGCTTCGACGGCGTGCGGGCCTATGCTGCGGAGCCGGCGGCGAGCGCGCGGCTGCTGCGAGACGCATTGGGCTTCGCCAGCGACGACGACCGAGAGTGGCTCGTGCGCGGCGAGCGGCGAGAGGGCTTCTACGACTACGATCCCCCGCCGCCGGGCGCCCTCGCGCGCCAGGGAGCGGGCACCGTGCACCACGTCGCGTTCGCCTCGCGCATGGAGGATCACGAGAGGTGGCACGCGCTGGTGGCGGAGGCGGGCGCCCGCCCGACACCCGTCATCGACCGCTACTACTTCCGCTCGATCTACTTCCGCGAGCCGAGCGGCGTGCTGTTTGAGATCGCGACCATCGGCCCCGGCTTCGCTGTCGATGAGCCCGCTGAGCACCTCGGTGAGCGGCTCTCGCTGCCACTGCGCTACGAGTCGCTGCGCGACCAGCTCGAAGCCGCGCTGACGCCCCTGCCCGATCCGCGGGCCTCGCTCGCCTCGCGCAGCGCGCGGCAGTCCTGACGCCCGCGCCCGC
The DNA here is from genome assembly GCA_005884115.1 of Actinomycetota bacterium. GTDB lineage: Bacteria > Actinomycetota > Thermoleophilia > Solirubrobacterales > Solirubrobacteraceae > Palsa-744. The sequence continues at coordinate 433,452 of VAXW01000004.1, read as the reverse complement.
GCCGTGACGCCAACGAGCCGCGCGCGCACGGCCGCTGCGGCGCCCGCTGGCGCACGACTCAGCAGGGCGCCCGCCGCACGCCCGCGCGCTGGCCAGACCGTCCAGCGACCGTGCCTGCGTTTGGCCGCCGGCGCTAGTTGCCGCGCTGCGGGGCGCCGATTAGACTCGCCCTGCATGGCCAGCGGAGGCGGTACGACGATCGACGCGCCGAGCTCAACGCCGCCGCCGCTTTCGCCGGTGGGCGTCGACGCGGCGGTCCGCATCAGCGGCGTGCGCAAGACCTACGGCGATGTGGTGGCGGTGGACAACCTCTCTCTGGCGGTCGACGCGGGCGAGTTCTTCACTCTGCTCGGGCCCTCGGGCTCGGGCAAGACCACCACTCTGCGGGTGATAGCCGGGTTCGAGCCGGCGGACTGCGGAAGCGTCGAGCTGCACGGGGTTGACGTGACGCGAAGCCCGCCCTTCCAGCGACCGGTCAACACGGTCTTCCAGGACTACGCGCTTTTCCCTCACATGAGCGTGATCGACAACGTCGCCTACGGACTGCGAGTGCGCGGCGTCGGCAAGCGCCAGCGCCACGCGCAGGCCGCCGAGGCGCTGAAGATGGTGAGGCTCCCCGACATCGGCCAGCGCCGCCCCCTGCAGTTGTCGGGCGGCCAGCGCCAGCGCGTGGCTCTTGCGCGCGCGCTCGTGAACCGCCCGCGCGTGCTGCTGCTCGACGAGCCCCTGGGCGCGCTCGATCTCAAGCTCAGGCAGGAGATGCAGCTCGAGCTGAAGGCGATCCAGCGTGAGCTGAGCGAGCGCATCACATTCCTCTACGTCACCCACGACCAGGACGAGGCGCTGACGATGAGCGACCGCATCGCCGTGTTCTGCGACGGGCGCATCGAGCAGGTCGGCACGCCGGGCGAGGTCTATGAACATCCGGCCAACGAGTTCGTCGCAGGATTCGTCGGCACCTCGAACGTGATCAAGCGGGACGGTCGCACCTACACGGTGCGCCCCGAGAAGATACGGATGCTCGGGCACGGGGAGTCGGACGCGGCGGCCATGGAAGGCACGGTGCGCGAGGTCGCCTACCTGGGACCCGTGACGCGCTACGTGGTGGAGCTCGACGGAGCGGAGACGCTCGTGGTCCTGCGACAGAACATCGACACCTCGGCGATGCAGGCTTCCGAGCAGCGCGGTCGTCGCGTCAGGCTCGCCTGGCGGGCGGAGGACGCCAGGCTGCTCGAGACCAAAGAACAGGAGGCCGGGAACACATGAGACTCGCAAAGCTAGACGCCTTGCTTGGGTGCATCCTGCTGGCGCTGACGATTCTCGTCAGCGCGTGCGGAAGCTCGAAATCGACCGCGAGCAAGCTCCCCACCCAGATCGGAAAAGGCGAGGGCCAACTGAGCCTCGTCGCCTGGGAAGGCTATGCACAGCCCGAATGGGTCAAGCCCTTCGAACGCCAGACGGGATGCGCCGTGCACGCGAAGTATGCGGGCTCCTCCGATGAAATGGTGGCGCTGATGCGCCAGGGCGGCGGGACGCAGTACGACCTCGTCTCGGCCTCCGGCGACGCGAGCTTGCGGCTGATCCGCGGCGGGGACCTGCAGCCGGTGAACGTCAACCTGATCACCGAATGGAAGAACTTCATCCCGCAGCTGAAGTCGCCGCCGCACAACACGGTCAACGGCGTTCACTATGGGATCTCGCTGCAGTGGGGACCGAACATCCTGCTCTACAACAGCGACAAGGTGCACCCCGCGCCGACGAGCTGGTCGGCGATCTACAGCCCGAAGTACAAGGGCCTGATCAGCGTGCCGAAAAACCCGATCCAGATCGCCGACGCGGCGCTCTACCTCTCGAAGACCAATCCCAGCCTCGGCATCGAAGACCCGTACGAGCTGACCGAAGCGCAGCTCGACGCGGCGACCAGCCTGCTCAAAAAACAGCGTCCGCTGATCAAGAAGTACTGGGCACTGGCCTCGGACGAGGTCGAACTGTTCAAGAACGGCGACGTCACGATAGGCGCCGCCTGGCCGCTCCAGCAGAGCACCCTGGTCGCCGACAAGTTCCCAGTCAAGAGCCTGATCCCCGCGGAGGGAGCCACGGGCTGGGCGGACACGTGGATGCTCTCGGCGCACGCGCCGCATCCCAACTGCGCCTACAAATGGATCAACTGGGTCTCGAGCCCGAAGGTCCAGGCCGAGCAGTCGGTCTCCTACGGCGAGACGCCGGCCAACACGAAGGCGTGCGCCTACATGGAACAGATCAAGAAAGGGTCGTGCCCGATCTACCACGCCAACGCGCCGGTGGCCTACTTCAACAGCATCCGCTTCTGGAAGACGCCCGTGGCGCAGTGCGGGAATGGGCGCAACGACTGCATGGACTACACCAAGTGGCAGCAGAAGTGGACGGAAATCACCGGCTGAGCGCCGCTGAGGTGACATCAGCCGGCGCGGGCGCAACGCAGGGATGACGGCGGCGCTCGCCGCCGGCAGGGCGGCCCGCATGCGCGTGTCGGCGGCGCTCTTCCGCCGGCCGTGGATGCGGGCCGTGCTGCTGCTCTCTGGGCCGGGCGCGTGGTTCTTCCTGATCTACCTCGCGGCGCTGGTCGTCCTGTTCATCTCGGCGCTGTGGAGCGTTGAACCGTTCACCGGCAAGCTCGTCCACCACTGGACGCTGGACAACTTCAAAGCCCTGGTGAACGTCTCGACGTACCGCACGATCGCACTGCGCACGATCGCGATCGCCGCGGCGGTCACGGTGACCGACGTCGTGCTGGCGGTGCCGTTCGCGCTGTTCGCGGTTCGGATCGCCCCGCAGAGGCTGCGTGCGGTCCTGTTCGTAGCGGTGCTGATCCCTCTGTGGTCGAGCTACCTGGTGCGCGTCTACGTGTGGAGGCTGATCCTCTCCAAAGACGGCGTGCTCAACTGGGTTCTGGAAAAGGTCGGCCTCGGCGCGGTCAACGTCGGCTACTCCAACTGGGCGGTCTGGATCGTGTTCAGCTACATCTGGCTTCCCTTCATGATCCTGCCAGTGTGGGCGGCGATAGAACGCGTCCCGGACTCCTTCATCGAGGCGTCTGCGGATCTGGGCGCTCGCGGCTGGCGCACTTTCCGCTCGGTGCTCCTGCCGCTTATCCTGCCGGGTATCGCGGCGGGCTCGATCTTCACGTTCTCGCTGACGCTCGGCGACTTCATCACGCCGACGCTGGTCGGTGGCGCAGGCTCGGACTTCATCGGCAACGTGGTGTACGACAACGTCGGCATCGCCAACAACATTCCCTTCGCGGCGGCGTTTGCGACGGTGCCGCTCGCCGTGATGGCTGTCTACCTGCTGCTGGTGAGACGGCTGGGGGCATTCGAGGCGCTGTGATCGGGGCCTCGCGCTGGAGCCGGGTGGCGTTCGCCTGCGGGGCGGCGCTGATCATGCTGTTCCTGCTGATCCCGCTGGCGCTCATCATCGTCTATGCATTCAACCCCTCAAACATCCAGAGCTGGCCCCTGAGCGGGCTGTCGACGAAGTGGTTCAGCTCGACCTGGCACAACGAAGAAATGCGCCACGCGCTGTGGTTGTCGGTGCGCGCGGGCCTGCTTGCCACGGCGATCGCGATCCTGCTCGGATCCACGGCGGCCTTCGCAGTTCACCGCTTTCGCTTCTTCGGGCGCGATGCGATCTCGTTTCTGTTCGTGCTCCCGATCGCGCTCCCGGGAATCATCACGGGCATGGCGTTGAACTCGTTCATCAGCTTCTCGGGGCTGACGTTCTCCCTGACCACGATCGTGATCGGACACGCGACGTTTTGCATCGTGATCGTCTACAACAACGTGCTCGCGCGGCTGCGCCGGACGCAGCCCTCCCTGATCGAGGCGTCGATGGACCTCGGCGCCGACGGCTGGCAGACGTTTCGCTTGGTGATGCTGCCCGCGATCGCGACCGCGCTGGTCGCTGGAGGGCTGCTCGCATTCGCGCTCTCCTTTGATGAGATCGTCGTCACGATCTTCACCGCCGGCGCTCAGAACACGCTGCCGATCTGGATCTTCGGCAACATCAGGCTCGGCCAGCAGCTGCCCCAGGTCAACGTGGTGGTGCTGTTCGTGATCGCTGTCACGCTGATTCCAGTCGCGCTCGCCCAGCGGCTGACGCGCGACGCGGGGCTGCTACGCACGACGGCGCCGCGGACGGCCTAACGGGCGCCCTGCGCCAGTCCCGTTGCTGTAGGCTCTCGCGCGTGGGCGAGATCTCCAGAGCGCTGTATCGCGCCGGCACGGGCGAGCCGGTGCTGCTGCTGCACGGCTTCACCGGCGCCTGGCACCACTGGCGCCCGCTGCTAGGTGACCTCGCGGCGCGATACGAAGTGATCGCGCCGACGCTCGCCGGCCATGACGGCGGTCCGCCCTACGAGGCGGAGAACCCGATGTCCTTCCCCGGGGCGGCAGACCATCTCGAGCGCCACCTCGACGAACTCGGGGTAGACACCGCGCACGTCGTGGGCAACTCGCTCGGAGGCGCGCTCGCGCTCGAACTCGCCAAGCGGGGACGCGCGCGCAGCGTCGTGGCGCTCGCGCCGGCCGGCGGCTGGAGCCGGGGCGACGGCGAGACCGAGCGGCTGGCGCGCTTCTTCGCGCGCCAGATCCGCCTGACGCGGGCGATGGCGCCGCGCATGGAGATGATCATGCGCCGTCCAAGCGTGCGCAAGCTCGCACTTCGCGACGCGATGCGCCACGGCGAGCTCGTCTCACCCGCCGAGGCGGTCGCGATCACGAGCGCGGTCGTTGGATGCACGGTTGCCGAGAAGGCGCTTCAGAGCCTGCGCACGGACCCGGATATGGCGCTGCGCGATCTCGATCGCATCTCCTGCCCCGTGCTGGTCGCCTCGCCGCAGTTCGACCGCATCCTTCCCGTCGAGCGCCACGCGCCGCGCTTTCGCAACGAGATCGAGGGCGTCGAGTGGCGCACGCTTCCCGGCTGCGGTCACGTGCCGATGTGGGACGACACGCCGCTGGTCGTGCAGGCGATCTGCGAGTTCATCGACCGCCACATCGCAGCTCCGGCCGTCGCCGACGAGCTGGCGCTGCCCGCCGCCTGAGCCGTTTCTCAGCCGCCGCGCTGCGCTTCTGGAGCGCCGTGCGCGAGAAGAGCTGAGAGGGCTGCCACGCCAGGATGAGACCGGCGGGCGCAGCTACCGAGCACGCTCGCCGCGCCGCTTCTCATCAGCGCGCTCGCTGCGCCAGGCGCCCGACTCGTAGCGTTCGAGACCGCCGATAAGCTCTTGGGTCTGAAGCGTGGCCAATCCGTGGCGGTACTCGCCTGCGAGCGCTTCATCGAGGCTGAGCGACCACTGCTCGTATGAGGAGAGGCGATCGCTTCTGAGGGCCGCCTGCGGCTTGGATGCGATCTCGAGCGCGAGCTCCTTGGCCGCGGGAAGCGCCGCACTGGCGGGCACGAGTCGGTTGATCAGACCCATGCTCCGCGCCTCCTCGCCCGACACCCCGCGTCCGGTCAGGATCAGGTCGAGCGCGTGGCTGTGTCCGATCAGTCGCGCGAGGCGCACGGTGCCGCCATCCATCAGCGGGATTCCCCAGCGCCGGCAATACACGCCGAAGACCGCCTGCTCGGAGGCCACGCGCAGGTCGCACCAGAGCGCGAGCTCCAGCCCGCCGGCCACCGCGTGACCTTCGACCGCAGCGATCACGGGCTTGGAGAGCAGCATGCGCGTGGGTCCGACCGGGCCATCGCCCTCGGGGCTGAGGCGCGTGACGCGCTCTGGCTCCCCGGAGCGCATGGCCTTCAGGTCGGCGCCCGCGCAGAAGGTGCCGCCGGAGCCCGTGAGCACCGCCACCGACGCCGCGTCATCGGCCTCGAACGCGCGAAACGCGTCCGCAAGCTCGCGCGCGGTGGGCGCGTCGATCGCATTGGCCACCTCGGGGCGGTCGATCGTGACCACCGCCAGGGCCCCGTCGTTCTCGTAGTGGACGCTCATCGTGCGCGGCGCACCCGCGCGCAGTGTAAGGGTCGCCGCTGGGCCGTGCCGCGCGCGCGGGCGCAGCCATGCACGCGCGCGCATGCCACCCGCGCCGCGCGCTCGCTCAATCCTCCGCGGGCACCTTCGAGCGCAGGAAGCCCTCGCGCGCGCGCTTGGGCGCCCTGGCGAGCCAGGCCTCGACCACGATTTCGGTGAGCTCGTCGACGCCGATCCGATCCAGGCGCACGAGGATCGCGGGAGAGCGGTCGAAGTGAGGGGTCGTGAAGTAGATGCGCGGATCGTCGGCGAGCAGCGCTTCCTTGGCGCCGAGGTGCTCGACGCGAGCACCGAGGATCGGGCCCTCAGGCGCCTGCTCGCCGAGAGCCTCGATTTCTTTGCGTCGCAGCGGTCGCTCCCACACGAACAGCTTGTCCGCGACGCGCCACTGGCTGAGACCGCGCGAGACCCGCTCGCTCGTCTGCGGCAGCGCGAGCGCCAGGCGACGGACATCCTCGAAGGCGGCCACGCTCAGCCCTGCCTCGCGCGCGCCGGGCGGCTACCCGTCGCGCAGCTCCACGAGGCCGCCGAGGGCGCCCACGTATGCGCTGCCGTCGGGACCGATGCTGACGGGCGCGTAGTTGCTGTTGAAGCCGAGCCCGGTGCCCGCGAGCTGTTCATACACAGTGGCGCCTGTTCGGAAGGAGAGCGCGGTCAGGTACCAGGCGTCGATTTCGTCCGATCGCGGGGGCTTGGTGTACGCGTAGACGAGGCCGTTCGCGAGCGACAGCTTGGGCACCGCAGAGGGCGCCCGCTGCGGGCTGTGCCAGACCGGGGAGCAGCCGGTGCCTCCCGTGTTGATGTCGATGCGCTCGATTCCCGGCGCTGTGGAGGCGCCGTTGGTCGTGGCTGTGGGCCCTGTGTAGCCGAAGTTGTTCTCGACCACGATCGAGTGGCCGGTGCCGATCAGCGAGTTGTCGGTCGAGCTGGCGCCGGGTTCGAACACCGGCACCGTGCACACGAGGCGGCTGCCGGTGACGCTCTTGGCGCGCCGGTACACGACCACGTCCATGGGGTCAGCGTTGTCGGTGATGGCGACGTATTTTCCGCCCATCAGGTTGGGGGTGGTCCCCGACCCGTCCTCCGTCTGCCCCGGCTTGACGATGCCGATGTTGGCGTAGGTTTCCCGCCAGCTGACCCGCGGCGAGTTGTCCGCGGCGGCATCGAAGCGGTACAGCGCACGGTCGGTGACGATGAACACCCCGCCGGTCTTGTCGACCGCGAAGGAGTTGCCGATCGCCTCGCCGAGGTTCACGAGCTTGACCGCCCCGCTGGCCTGGTCGATCGTGCCGACCAAGCCGTGCGTCGTCGCGAACCAGATCCGCCCGCTCCAGTCGGGCAGCGCGGAGATGATCGCGTCTTCGCTGCTCATGAACGAGCTCAGGTCGTAGGCGCGCACCAGTTCGAACCCCGGCCCGCTCGGGCCGCTGGTCTCGCCCACGACCCAGATCTGGTTGTTGGTCGTGGGGATCACCGCGCGGTCGTTCTGGTCGAGGTAGAAGTAGCCCCCGCCCGAGAAGCTCGTGAAGGGGTTGCCGGTGCTCGCCTTGCGCGGCGGGAGCTCCATCGCCGCGAGCAGTTCGAGCGTCCTGGGATCGAGCATCAACACCCGTACGCCTTCGAGCCCGATGCATACAGTCACCAGCCGCCCGAGGCGGTCGACCGTCAGCGACCCGCACTCCGCTGCCTGAAACGTCGAGAGGGTCTGCATGCTGTTGCCGAGCGGCCCCGACCACGTGTATGTATTGGTCATGTAGGCGTCGTCGTGGAGGTTGCTCCTTCCGTTCGGCGCCATGAACGGGTTTTGCGGCACGGTGGGCGCAAAGACGGGTCTGGGCTTGGCGGGCGATCCGGTAAAGGCGGGCACGGCTTCGACGTCGGATGGGTTCTGCGGGATGGGTGTCGCCGCGACGCCTTCGGCGGCGGCCGGGCCCGGCGCGAGCAGTGCGAAAAGCCCGACGAGCAGCGCAGCAACAGACACCGATCTGCCCAGTAGCTCCCGCGCTCGCATCGCCGTCAGCCCTGTTCGCCCACCCAGCGCAGGATCGCGCGGGACGGAGTGATCGTGCGCCCGTCGGGCAGCCGCAGCGCAGGAAGCTTCGTCGACCCGGTGGCCTCGCGCAGCCTCTCGCGCGAGCCTTTGCGCAGGAACGGGATCGGGCTCCCGTGCGCGGCGATGACCTTCTCGTGCTCTATGCCCGCCGCGCGCAGCGCTTCCTGCACGCGGCGGCATGGATGCACGCGTGGACCACCGTCGTCGCCGTGGCACACATACAGCGTCGGGAGGGCGGTGGCCATGTCCTATTCAACCGGCGACCCCGGAACCGGGTAGGGCGGCGTTTTTGCCGCGCCCGGGTTGGTGGGGCACCAGGAGTTGCGCGGAACGCCGAGGCACGGGTTTTCCATCGTGCGCTGTTCGGGCACGGGTATGAGTTCGACTTTGGTGCGCCGCGGGTAGTTCGCGCCGGTACCCGTCGGGCATTCGGCGACGCTCGCGAAGAACTGCGAGTCGCACGCTACCTGCGTCCCCAGCGAGCTCGCCAGCGGTTCACCCGCGTCGGGGATCCCGCATTCGCTATGCGGCGGGAACTGGATGAGTTTCGGTTCGCTCGTCGGTTCTTCGCCCAGCTGTTCGGCGTCCGTGTTGCCGTGCCAGCAGTTGCCGGGGTTCTCCGGGTTGGAGAGCTCGGCCAGGTCGACGTTGCTCGGGTTGCCGAAGAAGCCGTTGTTTTTGAGCGTGTTGTCGGTGACTTCGTTGCCCAGGTCGTCGTAGTAGCAGAGTTCTTCGTTGACTTTCGTGCCACCGAGGCAGTTGTCTTCCTCAAGGCCCGGGGGCGGGGATTCTTCAACGGCCGGGTAGGGGACCAGCAGGATTCCCCAGGCGCCGTTGTTGTAGATCGTGTTCCCGCTGACGATGTTGTTGTGGTCGCCGGAGAGCACCACACCGCTCCCGACCGGCCCAGCTCCTGCTACGCCGGTGGTGGGGACGTTGGGGTTGTTGTTGTCGTGCACGAGGTTTTTCGTGAACAGCCAGCAGTTGTGCGTGCCGGTCGGCCCCGTTTCGCCTTCTTTCGGGCACGAACCGTCCTGAGGCGAGGGCGCGTCGTCGTTGTTCTGGCTGTTGCTGACGAAGCCCGACTTGTTGTTGTTGAACTCCGAGTTCTGGATCGTCAGGTGCCCGCCCGAGTTCGTGCCCGAGTAGCCGAGCGCGCTGGTTTCGGCGTGGGCGTGGTCGAGGATCGTGTTGCAGTCGCGACAGGCGCCGATGTAGAAGTCGGAGTCCGCCATGTTGTTGGCGTAGACCTGCGTGTACAGACCGGGCCCGCCCGTGTTGGAGACGAAGAGCCCGTAGGAGCCGAAGTAGGGCGAGCCTTCCTGGTAGAACTGATCGGTCGCAGAGAGGAATGCGCCTCGCCAGGCGCCGGCCATCTGTTTTCCGGAGCCGTCGCCGAAGTTGAACCAGATCTCGTTCCCGCCGCCGCCCTTGCCTGCCTGGAAGTTGCACACCGACAGGTTCTCGACGCTCACGCCCTGGACCTTGAACACCTCGATCCCGTTGCGCCCGCTGTAGTGACCTTCGGTGTTTTTGCTCCCCAGTTCCTGGTCGGCGGGGTTGCTGCTGCACGTCGGGGTGCCTTTTTTGGTGCCGTCGATGATTACCCCGTTGCGGTTCATCCCGCGGATGTGGATGCCGGACTTTTCAACCAGCACCCCGGACCCGGCCTCGCCGGCCGACGCGCCGGAGGACAGGCGGTTGCCGGTTTCCTTGTAGTCGCCTGAGGCCACCAGGATCCAGTCGCCCGGCGCCGCTGCGTCGACCGCCTTCTGCAGCGAGGCTTTGCCTTTTTTCCCTTCGAAGGTTCCCACGTGAAAGACGCGCGCGCCGGCAGTCGCCGTGAACGCGAGCAGAGCTGCGCACGTGCATATCGACACCACGAGCGAAAGCTTCGCCCCCCCGACTTGCAGTCCCCCCACTGCTCGCATAGCTCCGCGCATCGGTTGCGTCTCCTCCCTCTCGCCAGCGTAGATAACTCGGTCGACTGCGCGCTGGCCCCCGGCATCATAGAGCGTCAAGCGATCACTCGTCCAGTCAAGCGCTGGACGCGCGCGGCGCCCGTATGAGCACGCACAGCGCCGTTCGGCGCGGCGGCGGGACCGGCCCGCTCGCCGGCGCTCAGGGGCCCAGCCGCTGGATGCGCCAGCCGGCCTCGGGCTCGCGGCTGTAGAGAAGCCTGTCGTGCAGGCGGTCGTCGCGCTGCTGCCAGAACTCGACGGCATCGGCTAGCAGCCGGTAGCCGCCCCACTCCTCGGGCAGCGGCAGCTCGCCCTCGCCATGGCGCTCCTGCAGTTCGGCCACGCGCAGCTCGAGCAGCTCACGGCTCTCGATCGGGTCACTCTGGGGCGAAGCCAGCGCGCTGAGCTGGCTGCCGCGCGGGCGGCTGCGCACGTACTCCGCAGACTCGGCTGGACTCGTGCGCTGCACGGGTCCCTCGATCCGCACCTGTCTGCCGAGCGGGTCCCAGTAGAAGGCGAGTGCGGCGCGCGGGTTGGCTGCGAGTTCGCGCCCCTTGCGGCTCGCGTAGCTGGAGTAGAAGCGGAAGCCGCGCTCGTCGTAGCCCTTTACGAGCACCATGCGCACGGAGGGGGCGCCGTCGCGCGTGGCGGTCGCGAGCGCAGCGGCCTCGGGCATTCGTAGGCCGGCGGCCGCCGCCTCCTCGAACCACGCGTCGAACTGGCGCAGCGGGTCCGCGTCGACGTCATGCTCGCGCAGCGGCTTGCCGTAGTCGCTCACGTGCGCATTCTGACCCTGCCGCCGGCGCCCGCCTCGGCGATCAGGCCGATGGCGACGGCCATGTGGCTGCGGTCGCAGGTCCATGCCCCGCGACCGCAACTGCGCCGGACGAGCTCTTGGTCCCGAGCCGGCGCCGCTTCAGCGCGAGGCGCCTGCGGCTGTCGCCAGCGACGAGCGCCGGCCCAACCGCGAAACCGTGTACCGGACCACGGCCGCGACCGCAGCGCCGGCCGGCGTCGGCTCGCTGACCATCTCACCGCTTGTCATCGACACGACCGCGAGCGGCGTGCCGTCGACGGCGCCAACCATCAGCGCCCCGGTGGGAGTGTTCGAGCCGGTGCGCGTGGCGAGGTCCTCGATCGACGCGCGCTCATCCTCGCCTGCGATGTGGACGACGAGCTTGTCGATCACCTCGCAGGGCACAGCGCTCGCGTTCGCCACGGGCCTTCGGGCGGGCTCGCGATCGTGCTCTGGAGTCGGCTGGGCGCCCGACGGGTCGTAACCGGCGGGAAGTGTTGTGGGGATTGTTGCTGGACTCATGGCTCGATCTTGGCGCACGACTGACATTAGCGCAAGCAAATCTAATCTTAGATTGATAAGTTGCGCTAATGCTGAATCCTCAGCGCCTCGTGGTTCTGCGTGCGCTCGCCGAGCGGGGCTCGTTCACAGCTGCCGCTGACGCCCTCTCCTACACGCAGTCGGCGATCAGCCAGCAGATCGCCGCTCTCGAGCGCGAGACTGGCACCGCTCTGATCGAACGCGGTCGCAAACGCGCGCGGCTGACGGAGGCCGGCGAGCTGCTGCTTGCGCACGCGGGGGCGATCTTGGGCGGGATCGCGCACGCCGAACGCGATCTCGTTGCCTACGTCGAGGCGCGTGCCGGCCGCTTGCGCCTGGCTGCCTTCGAGAGCGCGGGTGCCGCCCTGATCCCGTCTGCGGTCGACGCGTTCCACAGGCGACATCCGGGCGTCGAGCTGAACGTCGTTCAGATGGAGCCCGAGGAAGCGGCCGCGAAGCTCGAGAGTCGCGAGCTTGACCTGGCCGTGGTGTACGACCTCGAGCCGCCGAGCGGCGCGTTGGGCGAGGATCTGGAGCTGACCCGCCTGCTCGACGACCGCTACACGGCCGTCATCTCCAAACGGCACCGGCTGGCCGGCCGCCACGGAGTGCGCCTGAGCGAGCTCGCGGAGGAGGTGTGGATCAACACGACCGAGCGCGACCTGTGCCATGAGATCATCCTGGGCGCGTGCCGCGCGGCGGGCTTTGAGCCGCAGGTTGCGTTCGAGGTCGATGAGATCGCGACGAGCCAGGCGCTCGTCGCACGCGGCGTGGGGGTGACGCTGCTGCCGCACCTGGCGCTGGGAAGCCGCCACCGCGATGTTGCGGTCGTCTCGCTGGGCAGCGCTGCGCCGGTCCGCCGCATCTACGCGGCGCGCCTTGTGACTCCCCATCCCACCCCGGCCTGTGAGGCGATGCTGGCAGTCCTGAAGGAGACGGCCGACGCGCGCGGCGAGAGCTGACTAGATCTTGGACGGCGTCCCGGTGGCGATCGCGAGGGCGGCGTCCTTCATACGCTGTGGTAGCAGCGCCATCGCAGCCGCTTGCACCTTTGCGTTGAGGCCGACGACGTAGCGGGCTTTGGGCCGTGAAGCGGTGAGCGCGCGTTCGATCGTCGCGGCAACGCCCTCGGCTGGCTTGGCCATGCGCTGCATGCGCGGGATCGTCCGCCGCAGCGCGTCGAGGTGCTTGCCGTAGAGCTCGCGATGGTGCGCTGCCATCGCCTCTTCCGTGGAGCTCTGCTGCTCTGGGGCCTTGCGCCACATGTCGGTGTCTGTCATCGCGGGCTCGACGAGTGAAACGCTGACTCCCCACGGCCTGAGCTCGAGTCGCCAGGCGTCAGCGATGGCCTCCAGCGCGAACTTCGAGGCGTTGTACGCGCCGGTCATCGGCGTTGAGATGCGACCGTTGAGCGAGGACACGAGCACGATCCGTCCGCCGCTTGCGCGCAGCTTTCCCAGCACGGCGTTCGTGACCGCGACTGGCGCGATGACGTTGACCTCGAGCTGACGGCGCACGTCGTCGCTGCTGAGCGACTCGAGCGGACCCGGAACGACGATGCCCGCGTTGTTCACGACGGCGTCGAGCGGTTCGGGGACTTCGCGGTCGAGCTGCTCGATTCCAGCGGCGTCGGTGACGTCGAGGATGAGCGTCTGGATCTTGCCGGCGAGCTGGGCGTCTGCGAGCTCGGCGGCGTCCTCCTGGCGCCTGACGGTCGCCAGCACATGCCACCCGTTCTTCGCCAGACGCAGCGCTGCGGCGCGGCCGATCCCGCGGCTTGCCCCGGTGATGAGAACCGTGCGCACGGCCCGGGGAGTCTATTGATGGTGCGTCCAGCGAGGAGGCGTCGCCCGGGAGATCGAAGCGCGCGCGGCGTGCCTCAGGGCGTCTGCGGGAGCTTTACGGTGCCGCGCGCCAGGACCGGCGCCGAGGGCGGCGGGACCACAGGCCCGACGTCGCCGTCGGGCGCCTCGTCGAGATCGACGACCACGGGGGCGTGGTCGCTCGGCCCGCGGCCCTTGCGAGCGTGGCGGTCCACCCACGCTGCCCGAACCCGCTCGACCACGGCAGCGGTGGCGAGCACGAGATCGATTCGCATGCCGAGGTCCTGGTGGAACATTCCCGCGCGGTAGTCCCAGTAGGTGAAGACCCGCTCGTCGGGCCAGCGATCGCGGATGACATCCCGCAGGCCGAGCTCCAGCAGGCTCGCGAGCGCCGCGCGCTCGGCGGGCGTGACGTGCGTGTGGCCTTCGTAGGCGGCCGGGTCGAACACGTCGGCGTCGGCCGGCGCGATGTTCATGTCGCCGCACACCATCGCGGCGTCTTCTGCCGCATGCAGTTGCTCGCGAAGGGCATCAAGCCAGGCGAGCTTGTAGCGGTAGTGCTCAGAATCGGGGATGCGCCCGTTGGGCACATACACCGAGTGCACCCGCACGCCGCCACAGACGGCCGAGATGGCGCGGGCCTCCTGGTGAGGGAAGCCGGGCGCTTGGGGGATGCCCGTCACGACGTCCTCGAGCCCGCTGCGCGAGAGAATCGCGACTCCGTTCCACTGCGCCTCGCCGTGCAGCGCGAGCGCGTAGCCGCGCTGCGCAAGCTCGGCTCCAAGCAGCTGCTCGAAGGCCTCATTGGTGAGCTTGGTCTCCTGCAGGCATACGACGTCGGGCTGGCGTTCATCCAGCCAGGGCAGCAGGCGCGGCAGCCGCTGCTTGATCGAGTTCACGTTCCAGGTCGCTACGCGCACCGCAGCGAACGGTAGCGGGGAGACGGCGCGCTGAAGCGGGCGCGCTTCCCTCGCTCACCGAGACCGCGGTGCAGCGCGTGCTCGGCGGCCGGCGACGGCAGGCTCGCGACCTTCTACGCCCGCCTGCAGCTTGTCCAGCAGCTCCGCGAGCAGCTCAGCCTCGCCTTCGCTGAGCGCTGAGCGCAGGCGCCGGTCGTGCTGGGCGGCCACGGCGCGCAGGCGCGCGAACAACGCTTCACCACTCTCGGTGAGCTCCGCCTGCTGGACCCGTCGGTTACTCGGGTCGCGCCAGCGACGCACGAATCCCTGCTCTTCGAGCGCGTTCAGGTGGTAGGTGAGCGTGGCGTCGGTGATGCCCATCGACTCGGCCATCTCGCTCTGCGTGCCCCGGTGCCCGGCGCGGATCAGGACGAGCACCTGCCAGGCGCTCGCGGAGCAGCCGGCGTCGGTCATCGAGCGCTCAAAGGCGCCGGTCACCACGCGCGCAGCGCGCGCCAGGTGCAGTCCGATCGGCGGGCGGCTGCTGGGGTCGCGCATGGAGGCCACTCTAGCAGAAGCCTTGATATCTAATGTTTAGAGATCTAAGCTTGAGGTAATTAACGGTTGTAAGACAAACCACCAACTGAAGGGGCTTGAGCGATGCGAACGCATGTGAGAGGTACGAACAACGGCAGCGACCGCAAGCTGGCGTCGCCGGCCGGCCCCGGGGTGGGGCTGGCATTTGCCGCGATCGTGCTCGCGATGCTCCCGGCGGTGCTTGATCAGACGATGCTCGCCACAGGGCTGCCGACCATCGCCTCCGATCTTGGTCGCCTCAGCGACGTCTCGTGGATCGTGACGGGCTACGTCATCGCGGCCGCCGCGGCGACGCCGCTGTGGGGCAAGCTCGGCGATCGCCAGGGGCGCAAGCGGATGCTCGAAGTCGCCCTGATCGCCTTCCTCGGCGCCTCCGCGGTGTGTGGGGCCGCACAGGACATCACCTGGCTGATCGTCGCGCGCGTCATCCAGGGCACGGCCGCTGGTGGGTTGATGAGCCTGGCGAACGCAGCGGTCGGTGACCTGGTGACGCCCCGGGAGCGCGGTCGCTACCAGGGCTACATCGTCGCCACGTTCGCTGTCGCCACGGTTGCGGGCCCGCTGCTCGGCGGACTGCTCGTGGACCATGCGAGCTGGCGCTGGGTCTTCTACGTGAACCTGCCGGTCGGCGTCGCCGCGCTGGCCGGGCTGCGACTTCGCTTCCGGGCACCGGTCCTCGAGCGCCCGCGCCAGGCCCTCGACGCCCTCGGTGCTGCGCTGCTCGCGGCGGCCACGAGCGCGTTCATGCTGGTGTGCATATGGGGCGGGCAGCGCTACGCCTGGGGCTCGCCCGCGATCGTCTCCCTCGTCACTGCTGCTGCGCTCTTGTCGGGCGCGCTCGTGTGGCGCGAGCGGCGCGCTGCAGACCCGATCGTCCCGCTCGAGCTCTTGCGCACGCGAACGGTGGCAGTCGCGAGCATGGCGCTGTTCCTTGCCACCGCGGCTCTGTTCTCGATCAACATCTTTGTGCCCCTGTTCCTGCAGACGACGACTGGCGCGACCCCGACGGAGGCCGGCCTGCTGCTCGTCCCGATGATGCTCGGCATCACCTTCTCCACGACGTTCGCCGGGCGGCGCATCGAGCGCAGCGGGCGCTACAAGCGCTATCCGGTGGCAGGCCTGGGGCTCATGACGGCAGCGCTGGCGATGCTTGCGGCCCTCACGGGCGAGCCCTCGCGCACGTCGGTGCTGGTGGCCGTCGCGGTGTTCGGCCTCGGGTTCGGGATGGTCGGGCAGGTGCTGATCGTCGCAGTGCAGAACGGCGTTGATCGGCGTGAGCTGGGAGTCGCTATGGCCGCGACGAGCTTCTTCCGAGCGGTAGGGGGCGCGGTCGGCGCAGCGATCTTTGGTGCCGTTTTCGCCGCGCGCGCCGGAGCCGCCGGCGCGGGCGCGCCGTTGAGGGCGCTCCCTCAGGGGACGCAGGCTCACATCGTCGACGCCGTGCAGTCGGTCTTCCTCGTCGCCACGCCGATCGCCTTGGCGGGCCTGCTCGTGGTGCTGCTGCTGCGTGAGCTCCCTTTGCGCGGGCCCGAGCGTGCGCCGACTCGAAGTGCCCCAGCGGCCGCGCATGTGTCGATCGGGCAGCGCGAGCGCGAGTTGCAGTCAAGTACCGCCGGTCGATAGATCGGCTTGGATCGGAGGTAGAGCATGTCTGAGCAGAAGAGGCAAGAGACGCGAATCACCCGGCAGCTGCTCGAGCGGGTTTTCGAGCAGGGAGACCTCGACGCGGTCGACGAGCTCGTCCATCCGGACTTCGTCAACCACGAGGCTCCGGAAGGCAGCCCCCAGGGTCCCGAGGGCCTCAAGCGGACGGTGATGTGGCTGCGCGGCCTGTGGGGCTCGATGCGTGCGGAGATCGAGGACGAGATCTGCGAGGACGACAAGGTAGTGGCGCGCGTGATCATGCACGGTCACCACCTCGGCGAGTTCCTCGGCCAATCGGCGACGGGGAAGGCGTACGCGGCCAAACAGATCCACATCTGGCGACTTCAGGACGGCAAGGTGATCGAGCACTGGTCGTGCCGGGACGATCTCGGTCAGGCTCTCCAGCTCGGCCTCATCCGTACGTGAGCGACATCGGCCACGGGGGCGCGCGGCGCGCGCAGCAGCCGACCGCCTAGAGCGTGGCGCTGCTCTTGGGTTCGATCAGGATCTTCGCCTGAGCATCGGGATCGGCGAGCGCGGCGAAGGCATGCTCGACTCCGTCCAGCCCCACCACCCCGGTGAGCAGCGGGGCGGCGTTGACCTTGCCCTCGGCGAGCATGTGCAGGGTGTCGCGGAACTCGACGGGCGTGTAGCCGACCACGAATCGCAAGTCGATCTCCTTGTTGATCGCCATGGCCGGGCGGATCTGATCTACGCCCATGCACACGCCGACGACCACGACGCGCGAGAACAGCGGCGCGCTCGCGATGATCTCGTCGATCACGCCTGGCACGCCGACGCATTCGAAGATCACGGGGCTCTTCGGCGTAGCGGCGCCGAGCGCCTCGGCCGCGCGCCACACGTGGTGCCAGGGAACGGGCAGGCGCTGCAGTTTGTCCATCGCCCCGACGGCGGCGTCGAGGGCGGCGGGCACGGTGGCGAGGTGGCCGTGCTCGGCCGCGGAGGCATATGGCGAGCCCTCGGCAGGGTCGATCACCACGTCCGCCCCGCACTGGGCTGCCAACGCGCGACGGCCGCGAGAGAAGTCGCTCGCGATCACGGTGCGCACGCCCCTCGCCTTCAGCATGCAGATCACCGACAGGCCGATGGGCCCGCAGCCGATGACGATCGCGACGGTGCGCTTCTTGACGTCCCCCCGCCGCACGGCATGCCAGGCGACCGCCATCGGCTCGGTCAGTGCGGCCAGCTCGGGCGAGAGCCCGTTGGGCACCGCCACCGCCAGCGACTCCTGCACGAGCAGCTGCTCGGCGTAGGCGCCGGGGGCGTGGGCGGAGAGACCGATCCCGTGTATCTCTGTGCCTTGCCGCAGCAGCGGAAGCGCCACGACCGCGGTTCCGGCGGCGTGCGTCCTGCGGCAGCCGGGGCCGTGCTCCACTATCTCGCCGCAGAACTCGTGTCCGAAAACGACGGCTTGGTCGGAGCGCATGAACCCGTCATAGCCGGCCTCGAGCGCGACCGCTGCCATCTCGTCGCAGTGGTGGCGAGCGTGCAGATCGGACCCGCAGATGCCGCAGCGCAGCACGTCGATCAGCACCTGCCCGGCTCCAGGCACCGGATCGGGCCGCTCGAGGACCTCGAGGCTTGCCTGTTTGCAGACGACCGCTCTCATGCGGCGGCGGGCATCGCGGGCACGAGCAGCGCGCGCAGCATCTCGACCCATGCCGAGCCGGCGAGATCGGGGTCGACTGCCCGCTGCGCGCCGGTGCCCAGGCCCAGGGCGAGCGCGACCGTGCTGAGCGCGCCTGCGTCCATCGGAAGGCGCTCGCCGAGCCGCGAGGTGAACAGCGCAGCCCAGCGCCCACGCATGCGCGCGTAGCGCTCCGCGGTCGCCGCCCGGTAAGACTCATCGTGCGCGCTGAATGCCGCGAGCTCGATCTCCAGGCGCGTCCACTGCGGGTCTCCGATCGTCTGCTCGGCCCAAACGGCGAGCGCGTCGAACCAGCCGTCGAGGTCGTCGGCCTCCTCGAGCGCTGCTTCCAGCCTGCGCGCTTCGCGCTCGTAAAGCTCGTCGATCACGGCGATCCCCATGGCGGTCTTGCTGGGGAAGTTGGAGTACACGGCGCCGCGCGTGAAGCCGGCCTCCTCGCCGATCTGCTCGAGCGATGTCACCTGGAAGCCGTCGCGCAGGAACAGGCGCGTGGCTGCCTCGACGATCAGCGCGCGCGTGCGCGCCTGCGACTCGGCTCGCGTGAGGCGGGTCATGCCGCGAAGGCGTAGTCGTCGAGGTCGAAGCGTGCGCTGCGCCACGCCGCCTCCAGCGTGAGGCTAGGGCGGAACGGCGCGTCGCCATGCTTGTCGAAGTAGTAGCTGTTGGCGGTCGCGCAGGAGCCGCGGAAGAAGACCTGGTTGTGGCGGCGCGAGAGCACCTCTTCGAAGTAGCGGCGGTTGGCCTCGGGCGTGATCTCCACGCGCGTGGCGTCCTGCGCGCGCGCGCGCTTGAGGCAGCGCAGGATGTGGCGCATCTGTGTCTCGATCAAACCGAAGTACGACTGCCCGTTGAAGCCGTAGGGGCCAAGGATCAGGAACAGGTTGGGGAAGCCCGGCACGCTCGCGCCCTCGTATGCCTGGAAGCGGTTGGCGTCCCACCACTCCTCGAGGTTGACGCCGCCGGCGCCGCGCACCACAAACGCCGGCATGTTGCCGGATTCGAGCACCTTGAACCCTGTCGCGCAGATCAGCACGTCGATCGCGTGCTCGGTGCCGTCCACGGTTCGCACCCCGCTCGGGGTGATCGCCTCGATCGGCGTCGTTTCGAGCAGGACGTTCTCGCGGTTGAACGCGGGCAGATACTCGTTGGAGAAGCTCGGGCGCTTGCACCCCAGCGTGTACTGCGGCGTGAGCTTCTCGCGCACCGCCGGATCCTTCACCTCGCGCAGGAGCTTGCGAGAAGCGCCTTCGCCACGCGCGCCGAGGCTGGGGAACGTGCCGGCGAAGTGTGCGCCGAGCACGAAGGTGGCCTCGACGAACGCTTGGCTGAGGATGCGTGTGACGAGCTTGGCCCCTGGCACCCAGCGCAGCAACATCCGCATCCGGCGGCTGAGCGGCGCGTCGGGCTTCGGCAGGCACCAGATGGGCGTGCGCTGGAAGACGGTGAGACGATCGACTACGGGCGCGATCGCGGGAATCACCTGGATCGCGGAGGCGCCGGTGCCGATGATCGCGACGCGCTTGCCGCGCAGGTCGACGTCGTGGTTCCAGCGCGCGGTGTGCATGTTTGTTCCGGCGAAGGACTCGTAGCCCGCGATCGCGGGCGGCTTCGGCTGCGAGAACACGCCCGTGGCACCGATCACGAACCGCGCGGTGACGCTCCCGCCGCCGGCGGTCTCGATGCGCCACACGTTCGTACGCTCGTCGAAGCTCGCGCCGACGACCTTCGTGTTCAGACGGATGCGCTCGCGCAGCCCGTACTTGTCGACGCAGTGCTCGGCGTACGCCTTGAGCTCCTTGCCGGGCGCGTACACGCGTGACCAGTCGCTGCGCTTCTCGAACGAGAACTGGTAGCTGAACGACGGGATGTCGACGGCGATGCCGGGATAGGTGTTCCAGTGCCAGGCACCGCCGACGCCATCGCCCTCCTCGAGCACGACGTAGTCGTGGAAGCCCGCCTGATCGAGCTTGATCGCGGCGCCGATCCCGGAGAAGCCGGCTCCGATGACGACGACCTCGTGGTCGATTGCGATATCCAGAGTATTCATATATTTAGAATATTGCAGTCGCCCAGTGCAAGTCAAGGGCGTCGTGGGCGGTGGCTCGCGCGCGAGCCTCATGCGCCGTCCACCGCGCGGCCGTCGCCCCCGGCCGGCGGGCTCGCCGCTTGGGAGCTGGCGGCGCTCGCGACGGTTGCGGCTCCTGACAGCGGTCGGCGCCGGCGCCCTCCGATCTGAGCAGCCGCGGGCGCTTCGATGGCGTACGGTGAGGCCCGTGGAAGGGCAGCAAGTGAGGTTCGTCCCGTGGGGGCGCTCGCCGTCGCTCGCGGTGCGGCTCGCCGCATCGTGGCTGACCAACGCGCTCGTCCTCGGCCTCGTGGCAGCCGCTCTGGAGGATGTCCGTGTCGATGACGCGTGGGCGCTGATAGCGGCGGCGGCGGTCTTCGGCGTGCTTAACACGGTGCTCAAGCCGATCCTGAGGTTCGCGACGCTGCCGCTGGCGATCCTGACTCTGGGCATCGCGTGGTTCTTCGTCTCGCTGCTGATGCTCGTCATCACGAAGGAACTGGTGAGCGGGTTCGACATCCACGGGTTCTGGACGCTTGTCGCGGCCACGCTGATCGTGTGGCTCGCCAACCTGGCCCTCGACTTCCTTCCGGGGCCCTGGCAAATAACAGGTCGCCGCCGCCGGCTGCGACGCGTGCGCGCGCGGGATCGAGACTGACGGAGGCAGCGCGCCGGCTTCGCGATGGCTCGCGCGCTCAGAGGCGCAATGCACGCAGGCGGCGCTCGGCAGCGGCTGCTTGATGGGCGCCTACGGCGTTCGGCGGACCTCCGGTCGATCTCGCGTGGAGACGATCGTCTCCGGGCGATGAGTTTTCGCACCCGGGGCTGTCCGATCTGGTGTGGAGTGGAGCGGGCTTCACGCCAGGGGTTGCGGCGCGCGAAGCACGCGGCGTATGACCGATCTCACACCTTTCGCGCCTCGTGGCGCATAGAACTGAGCCAACCAAGACCTCGATACGTAAGTGACCGTTGTGATCGCATCCAACCCCGCCGCCGCAGAAGTTCCGCTGCCGGCCATCGACGTTCGCGCGCTGTCGAGGCGCCTCGCGCTGCCGGCGGCGCTGGCTGCGCTCGCGGCCGCTGCCGTGCTGTTGGGTGGCGGGCGCGCGCACGCGTTCGTCGAAGGCCTCAGACGCGGCCTCGGCGTGAACCCGGGTTGGGCAGCGCTTGGAGTCGCGCTGGAGGTCGTCTCGCTCGCGGGCTATGTGGCGCTCCTGTCGCTGGTCGCCGGCCGGGCGACAGGCCGGATCGGCGTGCGCGAGAGCGCGCAGATCACGCTCGCGGGCGCGGCCGCCACGCGCCTGCTCCCGACCGCCGGCGTCGGCGGCCTGGGACTGACGCTGTGGGCGCTCGGTCGCGCGGGTTTGCGCACGAAGGCCGCCACCCGCACCCTGCTGGTGTTTCTCGTCCTCCTGTACGCCGCGTTCCTTGGCTCGGTGGCGGTCTGCGGGACGCTGCTGGCGCTCGGGTTGGTGGCCAGCAAGGGGCCCGCTGAGCTGAGCGCGATCGCGGCCGCAGCGGCAGTGCTCGCCATCACGTTCTGCCTGGCGCTGGCGCTCCGCGGCGACTCCCGGCTAGAGGAAGGCGACTCCAGCGCTCAGCGCGGCCTCGCCCGAAAGGTCAGATCGGCCACCCGTTTGATGGGCGGGGCTGTCCGTGACGCCTGCCGGCTGCTCGGATCGGGAGACCCGCGCCTTGCTGGGGCGCTTGCGTACTGGACCTTCGACGCGGCGGTGCTGTGGGCGATGCTGCGCGCATTCGGCTCGCCTTCCCTGCTCCCTGTGGTTGCGCTGGCGTACTTCGTCGGGCAGGTCGCCAACACGCTGCCGATCCCCGGATCGGTGACAGGCGGGATTGCGGGCATTTTGATCCTGTTCGGCGTCCCCGCCGCAGTCGCGCTGCCGTCGGTGCTCGCGTACCGGGCCATCTCGGTGTGGCTCCCGGCGCCGGTGGCGATCGCCTCAGTGCCTGCGCTGCGTGCGACGGTGGTGCGCTGGGGTCGCGCGGACGCCTCCCTGCCGGAGGGCTCTGCGCTGGCTCCGGCGCAGGCGTGAGCCCCAGGCCCGGCTTTCAGGCGGTCACGCGAGCAGTGGACCAGGGCGCAGGAGAGGCTGCGCTGCTTCTGGGAGAGGCTGAGGACCAGCGGACTGCAGCCGGCACCGTGCGAGCCGCCGTAGACACCCTGCTCGAGCGCCTGTGCGCTCCGAGGCCGTAAAGGGAACCCGACCGGCACCACCGGGCCCCCAACGAGCTCCTTAGAGCAACTGCCCCAACCCGTTCGTGTGCGGCGTCAAGCGATACGAGCTCTACGCGCACGCGACGACGCTGACCGGCTGCTGACCGATCGCCCCGTCACCTGCGCATGGCCTCCGCTAGTCGCGGCTGATCGGCGCGAACGGCGTGCCGCGGTCGTTGGCACCAAGGTCGCCGAGATGACGGGCGGCCGTGATGTTTGCCTCGACGGCGGGGAACGTCGCGGGGGCCTTCTCGGGCGGCTTCGGCGCCAGGCTCGTACCAAGCAGCTTGGACTTGGCGGCGGCGAACTCGTCGTCGCCGAGCGCACCGCGCCGGTGCAGGTCAGCGAGCCGCTCGAGCTCGTGGATGGTCCCGTTGCCGGACCGGCCGGCTTGAGGTGCTTTGGGCGCGCGCGTTGCTTGTGCTTTGCGTTTGCGGGCAGCTTGCGACTTGGCGCGCGGCGCTTTCGCCTGTGTCTGGGAGCGCGCCTGTTTCGCTGCCGGCTTTTCTGCGCGCGCAGGGCTCGGGGTCTCTTTGAACACCAGGCCGGACAGGCCAAACGTCGCGATGTACAGGGCTTTGCGGATGAATCCCATTACTAGCCTCCTCAGTGATATCGAGGGGCGTTCTTACCACCGTCGGCGGACGCCACCGACTCTCCGCGCCGCGACTACGGTCCTGTGTCCGCCCGGCTAGCTTCTGCTTCCCAGCCAGCGCGCCGACGTGGACTTGTGGCGGGCGAAGGCAAAGCGGCGCTTGCCGGCAGGTTTGCTCAGGCGATCGAAGTGGGAGAGCGCCCCTCCGGAGCCCAGGACAACGCACGTCAGAGGCGACGGGGCCAGATCTACGGGCAGGCCCGTCTCGAGAGCGAGGCGCTCGTCAAAGCCGCGCAGGAGCACGCCGCCTCCGGCAAGGAGGATGCCGTCACGGGCGATGTCTCCTGTCAGCTCGGGGGGCGTCTGCTCGAGCGTGTCCTTGACGGCGTTGACGATTTCACCCAACGGACCCTCGATCGCCGCCCTTACCTCACCGCTGCTTAGGCTGACCTCGGTCGGCAGGCCCGTGAGGAGATGGCGACCGCGGACCTCGCTCGTCTCTTCGGGCACCAATGGCACGGCGGCTCCGATCGCGATCTTGATCGCCTCAGCGGTCTGTGAGCCGATCGCCAGCGAGTGCTCAGAGCGCATGTGCCTGGCGATTGCCTCATCCATCTCGTAACCGCCGACGCGCAGCGATCGCGACAGAACGATGCTTCCGAGCGAGATGATCGCCATCTCGCTGGTACCTCCGCCGACATCGACGACCATGCGCCCAATCGGCTCCTCGATCTCAAGGCCAGCGCCGATCGCGGCTGCGATCGGCTCCTCGATCAGCTGCACGCGACGCGCGCCCGCCGCAATCGAAGCCTCCTCGACCGCGCGTTGCTCGACTTGGGTGATCCCCGATGGGGCGCAGACGATCAGGCGCGGATGTGCGCGGTGGCGGTCGAGCACCTTGCGGATGAAGTAGCGCAGCATCGCCTCGGTGACATCGAAGTCGGCGATCACCCCGTGGCGCAGAGGCCGGGTGGCTGAGATCGTGGCCGGCGTACGTCCGATCATTCGCTGCGCATCAGCCCCAACGGCGTGGACCTGTCCCGATAGCGCGTCGTGCGCGACGACGGAGGGCTCGGAGATGACGATCCCGCGTCCCTCCACGTAGACGAGCGTGTTGGCCGTTCCCAGATCGATGGCCATGTCGCGAATCCCGAACGATGGGCCGGCCAGGCGGCGGGCTGGGACGCGGCGCGAGCTATCTCGGTGCAGGCGGATCACCACAGACTGCCAGACCATCGCCGGCAGTAGGGAGCATCTTCGGTCAGAGGCGCGGCGCGGTCCGGGCCGGTGCGCCCGCTTCGCGCCATACGGTCGCGTGGCGAGGAGGGAAGGTCAGGCTCTCGCGGCGGCGGACTTGTCGCTCTCGAGCCGAAGCGCCTGGCGCTCGGGAGCTATGCGTACGACATTCCAGGCAAGTCCAAGCCTCTCGAGGCCAGCGATGATCAGCGCCGACAGATCGATCTCATACCAGCGCAAGCCATGGCGGGCACTGCGCGGGAACGCGTGGTGGTTGTGGTGCCACGACTCACCGAGCGATGGGATCGCGAGCCAGGCTACGTTCGTGGAGTAATCGTCGATCGCAAAGCGCCGGCGCCCGAAGAAGTGACAGACCGAGTTCACCGACCAGGTCACGTGGTGCACGAGGAAGATGCGCACCAGGCCACCCCAGACGTAGCCGCGGATTGCCCCCTCCAGAGTCCAGCCGTGCAGCGCAAAGCCGGCGAACGTCGGCAGCAGCAGCGTGAGCGCCACCCACAGTGGGAAGCGCTTGCCCACGCGGCGCATCTTGGGGTCGTCGTACAGCTCGCCCGCATAGCGCTTCCAGTCGGCCTGTCCTTGTGTCTTCGTCAGCCAGCCGGCGTGCGCGTACCATAGCCCCGCCAGACCGCTGCCGTGGCCGACATGCGGCGAGTGGGGATCTCCCTCCTCATCCGCGTGGGCATGATGTTTGCGGTGGTCGGCGACCCAGTCCAGCACCGAGCCCTCGACCGCCAGCGATCCGAGGATCGCGAACGCTCGCTCGACTCGGGGATGCGTCTGGAATGAGCGATGCGTGAGCAGTCGGTGGAACCCGACCGTCACGCCGACGGCCGTCAGCAGGTAGAAGCCGGCGAGGAGCGCGAGATCGGCGCCGTCGACCCATCTGCTCCAGAGCAGCACGATCGAGATCAGGACGCCCACGAACGGGACCACCACCCCGGCGAGGTTGGCCGTTCTCTCAGCCCGTGTCATTGCGCTCACCCTATGTGTGCACGGCAGCATTGTCTTCTGTACCGAACCAGAATTGAATTGCCGTTATGCTCACCTAGGTGATAACTTCTCCCGTCTGGCGCGGGTTGCCGTCTGAGCTGGCGGACGTGCTCGAGCCCGAGCTGCCGGCCCTCTCGCGCGAGATCGTTCGCGCCATCGGCCGCGAGGTGCCCGAGTACGTGCGGCCCCTGGAGGGCGCGTTCGGTCGCGGGGTCCGCACAGGCGTCACGGAGGCCCTGAGTCGCTTTCTCAACTTGGTTCGCGAGCCGGACGCCGTCGACGAGGCAGGACGCCGCGTATACGTTGCGCTCGGCCGGCAGGAGTACCGAGCCGGACGCACGCTCGATGCGCTTCAGGCGGCTTACCGCGTGGGCGCACGCGTCGCCTGGCGCCGGCTTGCGCGTGCCGGCTACGCCGCCGGTGTGGACCGCGACACGATGGCCCTGCTCGCGGAGGCGATCTTCGCCTATATCGACGAGCTCTCGGCGGAGTCGGTCGACGGCTACGCGCAAGCCCAGGCAGAGCGAGCCGGAGAGCGTGAACGCGCGCGCGCGGAGCTCCTGTCCGTGTTGCTCGGAGGGCTGCCGCCGCCAGATGCCGATCTGCCGTCGCTCGCGGAGGCCGCGCGATGGTCGCTGCCGCGCCGAGCTGCGGCCGTCGCTTGTTCGATCGAGGAGCTACCCGGGCTCGCTCGGCGACTCGGCCCGGAAGCGCTGCATGCCCACGTCGAGGGCTTCGGATGCATAGTGCTGCCAGACGCGGAGGGCCCCGGCCGGCGCGAGGCGCTGCGCGTGGCGGCGCGCGGCCGGCACGCCGCGGTAGGGCCAGAAGGCACGCTCGAGCAGCTGCCGCGCTCGTGGCGTTTGGCTTGCGCGACGCTATCCATGACGGAGAGCGGCGAGCTCGCTGCCGCCGATGACCACCTCGCGGAGCTCGTGCTCCACGAGAGCGCCGCCGTGGTCGACAGGATCGCGGAGCAGAGGCTGCGGGCCTTGGACGGACTCACCCCGGTCTCCCGCGACCGCATGACGCGAACTGCGCTGGCTTTCGTGCAACAGCAGGGCAACGCGTCTGCGATGGCCGGCGCGCTGCATGTGCATCCGCAGACCGCGCGCTACCGGATCGCCAGACTGCGCGAGCTCATTGGCAGCCAGCTCGACGATCCGCAAGCGCGTTTCGAGCTCGAGGCAGCCCTGCGCACGCGGCTCGCCGACGAGCCCTAAGAGAGACCGATTCGGGCGAATGCGCAGCCGCGCACTCCGTCGGCAGCGACGCCAGCTCGGCCTGGCGGAGCACCGGCACGCCGCGCAGGGAAGGGGCGGGCCATGCCCGAGGAGTAGACAGGGTGGGCGGGATGCGTTAGGACATGACCGTAGCTGTGCGGGCACCGCACACTGCGACAACGACGATAGGGAAAGGACGTCCAATGTCCAGCGCAGAGACGGCCACTGAGCTTCGGTTCGAGCCCCCGGGCCCGGGGTCGTGGGAACTTGATCCGGTCCACTTCCCACGCCCGGCCACGCGCTACTGGGCGGAAACCCACCCCAAGGCCTTCAAGCGCGGTGTCAGCGACTTCACGCGCTTCTACGGGATGCTGCTTGACACGCTTGAAATGGAATACGTGAACGGCTTCGCCTACAAGGCGGCCTGGCCGGTCGCGGAGGGAGAGGTTCCGGGGCGGATCGCCCGAGCGGGGGAGCTGTTCGATGGCAAGCTATGGCGAGAGCAGCTACGCGAATGGGACGACGAGGTCAAGCCGGCCTCGATCGCGATGCACCGGGAGCTGCAGGCCGTTGACCCTGATGCCCTCGGAGACGAGGAGCTCGTCACATACCTGAGGCGTTGCGCCGACCACCACGCGGCGATGATCTCTCAGCACATGCGCTTCACCGCCGCGGCGCTGGTCCCCACGGGCGACTTCCTCGCGCACGTCGGAGAGTGGACCGGGCTTCCGGCGTCCCAGCTGCTCGGCCTGATGCGCGGCGCTTCGCCCGTCTCCGCAGGAGCGTCCGACGAGCTCGATCGGCTGGTAGCCGCTCTCGCAGAGGACGCCCATGCGAGGGAACTGCTCGAGTCAGAGCGTGATCAGGGCGAGGTGCTGGAGGCGCTGCGCTCGCTGGAAGGTGAGGCAGGGCAGGCCGTGAACGGCTATCTCGACCTGGTCGGCTGGCGCCTTCTCGACGGGTTCGACATCTCCAACCCGTGTGCGCTCGAGTTGCCCGACGTGCTCCTGCGGGCGATTCGCATCGCGGTGGGGGGCACGGACGCGGACGCGGGAGCCTCCGAGGTAGACAGGCAGATCGCAGAGGTGCGCGAGAAGGTCCCCGAGGAGCGCCGCACCGAGTTCGAAGAGCTGCTTGGGGAGGCTCGGACGATGTACCGGCTACGTGATGAGCGTGGGGTCTTCAGCGACATCTGGGCATCGGGGCTCATGCGCCGGGCGGTACTCGCCGCGGGCCGACGGCTTGCCGCCAAGGGGCGCATAAAGGACGCCGAGCATCTCGTCGACGCAAGCGTCGAGGAGATGTACGCGCTGCTTTCGGGCGCCGACGCACCCACCGGCGACGAGCTGGCGGCGCGAACCGCCCACCGAGGGTCGCACACAGCCAAAGAAGCCCCGGCGCAACTCGGCGACCCGCCGCAACCACCACCTGACCCATCTGGCCTTCCGCCGGCGGCCGCGCGGGTCATGCGCGCCATCGGGATCGCGATGGGCGAGCTGTTCGGCAGCTCGGAGGCCGAGCACGAGGAGCATGTCCTGCGCGGGCTCGCGGCGAGCCGCGGCGTGTACGAGGGACCCGCGCGCCGCATATCCGGCCCCGCCGAATTCGACCGGATCGTTCGTGGGGACGTCCTCGTCACCGAGTCCACGACCGAGGCCTTCAACATTCTGCTGCCGCTGCTCGGAGCGATCGTGACCGATAGCGGCGGCTTGCTCTCCCATTCGGCGATTGTCGCGCGCGAGTACGGGATTCCTGGCGTGGTGGGCACGCGCGAGGCGACAGAGCGCATCGGCGACGGTCAGCGTGTGCGGGTCGACGGCGATTCCGGGGAGGTGACGGTGTCGGGGTGAGCGAGGTCGTGCCCCTCATCGAGGCGCTGGATCCCGCGTTATACGGCTCAAAGGCCGCAGGGCTGGGACAGGCGCTGAAAGACGGGCTTCCGGTCCCTCCCGGCGTCGCGCTCACGGGGAGCGTGGTCGACGCAGTCGCGAGCCGCGACGAGCAGGTCATGCGGCAGGTGATGGAGTCGGTCCGGCCCCTGGGAGGTCCGCTCGCCGTTCGCTCATCCGCGGTCGACGAGGACAGTGCCGAGGCGAGCTTCGCCGGCCAGCATCTGACTCTCCTCAACGTGCGCAGCGCGGACGAGCTGGCCTCGGCGTTGAGCGAGATCTGGTGGTCGGCGAACTCCGACTCGGCGATCACCTACCGCCAGCGCGTGGGGCTCTTCACGCGCCCGAGCATCGGTGTGGTGGTGCAGCTGCTCGTCACTCCCGAGACAGCGGGAGTCATGTTTACTCAAAACCCGGTGACGGGGGCGGACGAGCGGGTGATCGAGGCCAGCTGGGGACTCGGAGAGGCAGTTGTCGCGGGCCGCGTGATCCCCGACCACTACCGCGTCGACCGCGCAGGCAATGTGCTCGAGCGCACCGCGGGCCGCAAGAGCATCGCCTTCCGTTCCCTTCCAGAGGGTGGAACGGTCGAGGAAGAGGTTGCACCTGAGCTGGTCGACCGGTTATGTCTCGAGGAGGGCCAACTCGCCGAGCTGAGCCGCCTTGCCGACCGCTGCGAGGAGGTCTACGGACGCGCTCGGGATATCGAGTGGGCGATCGCCGACGGCAGGCTCTACCTGCTGCAATGCAGGGCGGTGACGACATCCGGTCCGTGACGGCGGGGCGCCCACCGAGCGTCCACCCGTTGGATGTGGCCCGCGCTCGCGGCCTCTCGCGACCCACGATGGACGTGCTCTGATGGGCGCGCCGATCGATGTGCTCAAGCGCATTCCGCTCTTCGCCGAGCTGGACGACAACGAGCTCGAGCGAGTCGCGAGCGTCTTCAAGGAGCGGCACTTCTCGGAGGGTGAAACCGTCATCCAGCAGGGCTCGGGCGCCGCCGCCTTCTTTGTGATCGACTCCGGCGAAGCGACGGTCCTTGTCGACGGCAAAGAACAGCGCGTCCTGCAGCCCGGCGACCACTTCGGCGAGATGGCTCTGATCGACGCCGGCGCTCGCACCGCAACGGTGCTCGCCTCTAGCGAGCTCTCTTGCTCCGGCGTCACGTTCTGGGACTTCCGCCCGCTCGTGGAAGAAAACGGTGTGATCGGCTGGAAGCTCCTGCAAACGCTGATCGAGATATATCGCTCAGAGCGTCGACAGTAGGCGGAGGTACGCTCGCGAGGTGCTTGTTCGGCTCGACGATGAGGGCGCGCTCGCGATCGGACAGCTCTCCCATTCATGGCTCTCGGGCCAGCTCGCGCGCGCATGGGGAAACGAGCAGTTCCCCCCTCCGGATCCGCGCGAGGAGATCGCGCTTGGGGCGGAGCAGCATGACATTGGCTGGGCGCGCTTCGATCTCGAACCTCGGTTCAATGCCGAGACCGGGCTGCCTCGCAATTTTCTCGAGCTGACGGTCGACGAGCACCTTGCCATCTGGCGGGACGCGCCGGACCTCCTCCTAAGCCAGAGCCTCCATGCGGCGCTGGTCGTCTCGCTACACGGCAGCTCGCTATCCGAACTGAGGGCGCAAGCTGTACCCGAGCATGCCCACCAGCTCCGGGCGCACGTCAGCGACGAGCGCGCTCGCCAAGCGCGGCTGTGCGAAGTTCTGGCAGTGTCTGACTCGGAGCTGGAGTGCACGCGCCGACAGATGTGGACGTGGGACGGGATCTCACTTGCGCTGTGCAACCAGTGGCGCCCGTTCGCCGCCAAAGATGTCCCGAGCCACGATGGCCCGATCGATATCGAGCTGCGCGATCGCGCAGACGGCACGGTGACGCTCGCTCCGTGGCCCTTGGCGAGCGAGCGCGTCGAGGTTCGCTGTGAGGCGCTACGTATCGGTTCGCGTTACGAGGACGAGCCCGCGATGCTGCGAGCGCTCGCGCGTTTGGAGCCGATCACGCTCAGATTTGTCCTCGTCGCTTCGTGATGCTAAGCACGCTCGGATCCCCTGGGACGACGTACCCGTCGGGCTCATCGATGACGGCGTTCTCCAGCTCCCCGATCCCGTCGATCTCGATACGCACCACGTCGCCGACCTTCAGCAGGCCCTCGGGGAACGGCTGGCGCGCCGCGCCGACGCCCGCGGGGGTGCCGGTGGCGATCACGTCACCTGGCTCGAGCGTGAAGGCTTCGGAGAGGTGAGCGACCTGCTCGAAGCAGTTGAAGACCATCTCGCCGGTGTTGCCGTTCTGACGCTGCTCGCCGTTGACGAAGGTTCGTATTCCGAGGTCGTGCGGGTCGCCGAGCTCGTCGCCCGTAACGAGCCACGGACCGAGCGGACCATGCGTGTCGAAGGACTTGCCGATCGTCATCGTCGGCGTCCGTAGCTGCCAGTCGCGCACCGAGACGTCGTTGGCGATCGTGTAGCCGGCGATTACCTCGGCGGCCTGCTCCACCGGCACGTGCCGGCAGCGCTTGCCGATCACGATCGCGAGCTCTGCCTCGTAGTCGAGCAGCTTGGATACGCGCGGCATATGAACGTCCTCGCCTGGGCCCACCACGCACGTCACCTGCTTGTTGAAGAAGAACGGGACGTCCGGAGCCTGGAGTCCGCTCTCGGCGATGTGATCGGCGTAGTTCAGGCCGATAGCGAGGTATTTGCGCGGTTGGACGGGTGCAAGGAGGCGAGTGTCGCCCACCGGGTGGCGCTCGGCCGAATCATTTCGATCTACGACGAAGCCCTCTTCGACGACGCCGTTTCGCGCATGCCCGTCTATCTGGAATCGGCAGAGCTTCATGACTTCTCTCCTTCCTCCTGTTCGCGTGCTGGGCGACACAGGGATAGCCCTCCGGTGTGACGGACACCTCAGCCCGCCTGGGGCAGCCTACGGGCGCCGCTGCGGGCGCGTATCCGCCGTCCATCACCTCGCTGGATCTCCTGAAAGCCAACTCCCTTGGTGCGAGGGCGGCGACCTTCTCGGGATCCACGAACTTCCCGAGTGAAGCCGCCCTGAACTCTGTAGAGCATCGCATCCACGCTCGCCTTCGCCCAATCGCCGAAGTTATCCACGTGCAACTCGACGTGGTTGCCGTCGGGGTCGGCGCAGCAATAGGAGAAGATCATGACGTGACCCGCCCTGCACGGGCTCGCCGCCGGACTAGCCCTTCAGAATGGCGGCGTGGTTTTCCTTCAGCGAGAACGACGTCACGAGTTCTCTTTTGGTGTTTTCCATCCGCCTGGGCAGAGTGATCGTTTTGGTGCCCCCGCCCGGTTGCACGAGGTACACCGCTCCTTTTGTGAACTGCCGGGACCAGACACCTTCCGACAGGTGGCGTCCTTCTTTTGCTGTACCGATCTGCCATTTGTACATGGGGAAGAACACTTCTGTTTCGGTCCCCTGTGCCGGATGTTGATGGCCGCTTTCGACTTCGTCGGTGCCGTTGGTCACCATCATGAGCACAGCGAGGCTGTATTCGAGCGGTTCTAGGCTAGTCCCCCCTTCGGGTGTGAAGTCCCAGCCCATCTCCACTGCGATATTGCGACACTTATGCAGGTAATCGACATATTCGAACCATTCTTTGAGGTAGGCCGCCGAGCCGAACCGCAGGCGCGAAGTTTTGCTCGCACCGAACTCTTCGTAGATGGCTCCTCTCGGCCGTCCACCCGCACTGCCCTCGAGCACTTTCAGGAGGTCCTCATAGTACGGTTCTCCGGCGGGTTCGCAGGTTTTGATCATCGTTTTGAGGCTTTTGCCACCTGCAGTGAGCACTGGCGCCTGGCACTTACACGCGTTCAGCAGGTCGAACGCGTGACTGTTGGTGGCGAGGAAGGCTGTCGGGAACTTGGTCCGCCATTCCTCAAACAGTTCGGCCTGTGCTTTGTTCCATTCTTTCAGTTCGGGTTCGGGTGGTCTGTGGTCGCCACTGAACTGCACGTCGTCGGCCCACAGTCCAGTGGAACTCCATTTGTTGATGTCCGCCTTCGGACCTTTCAGAAACCTTAGTCGTTCTTCTTTGCCCTGGGGTTCGGGCGCACCAATCTTGAAGCGAAATTCTCCAGATTCGCTCTTGCCTTCTCCCGTCCAGTAGTCACGGGAGGGAGTCCACTCCACGCCGGGCAGCTTGGTGGGGTATTCCCACCTCGGTTGGTGGTAGAAGGGCGAGAAGTCGCGCGCGTGGCCGGTCCAGTGTGATTCGATCCAGCCACGGTTTGTGACCCCGTTTTCGAATTCACCGTACGGGTCGAACCAACTGGCGGCATCGCCTTGCAACTCGACGCCGGCCAGCTGTAGTTCTTCGGTCGCGAGCGGATACCGTAGCGTGACTTCGTTGGAGTATTCGCTAACCGTGGGTTTCAGCTCCCTGACGCGGTATTTGAACACCCCTTCGCCAGGGGGCGGGGGCGGCGTCCAGTTCAGCACGGGCCCGGGGAGCGATTCCTGGGGGCACGACGAGACGCAGCCGTTTTTGATTTCGAACTGCCATTCCTTCGCGTGCGGGATCATCGTCCACCGCAGCCTGGGCCCTTCAGCAGTGAGCGTGGGCGCAGTCGCCCACGCCGACAGGGGGCCAACTGCAGCCAAGAACAGAACTGCGAGGGCGGCTGCGATGCAGCGGAACCGGCGTCGTTCGACAATCGCAAGCGGGGCACCCAGGAGCGCCATCTGGGAACTGACCCGTCGAAACAACACGCCAACATCCCTTCCATTGCGCGCCCGGTCGCTGCGCAAGTCGCGAGGGCAGTTCGTCGTGGTTCCGGCGCCGCACGCGCGACGGCGGACGGTCAGATATGTTCGCTCCCGGCTACGGGTCGCATCCATGAGCAGCGCCTCTCGTCCTGTCGGGAGTCTCGCGCCCTAATCTGGGCCGAGTGACAGCCTCACTCCTGTCCCTTAGAGAAATCGTTCGTACTTAGCCTGGTGTAGCCCCAGAGCTCACTCGCCGATCGCGGCGATGCTGATCGACAGCGCCGGGATGCCGGAGATTACCAGCAGGCCGCTGCCACGGGCAGCAGTTGCTCTCCGTAGCCGTGGCTGCCGAGCGGTGGCGAGCGACCGTGATCGAAGCGCTGACCTCCTGCCTGCACAGCGGCCTGCTGAGTCGGCGGGCAAGCCGCTCTTTCAGGCGTTTGCAACAGAATCGGACGGCTTTGGTCGCTGGCGGATAGGGCCAATTGGGCGCGATTTAGGCTGGGTTCTCCCCCCAGGTTTCGCCGCCGTCAGCCGGTCACGTAGCCCACGCCGCTGCGCGTCGAGGTGGCGATGGGGGCCCCGCCCGACCAGTCGATCTCCAGGTACACGCGCGAGTTGTAGAGGGGTTCGAGGTTGGCCACGCTCTGGCGCGTGGTCGTGTCGATCACGTCGCCTGAGTCGCCCACGTACACGAAGCGCCCGTCGAGGCTGTGCTGCAGCCATCCCTCGCGCAGGCAGTCGTAGGTGCAGCCCACCTGCGAGCCGCTCATCGTGCGAGACAATTTGATGTCGGCGATCTGTTTCGGGGGGGAGCTCGGCAGGCCCGTCACGTCGAAGACGTGCACGTAGCTGTTGGGCTGGTCGATCACCCAAACCTCTTTCTCGTCCGGCGACAGCGAGATGCCATGGCTGGGAGAGCTGGGCCCGGGCTGGCCGGGTGTATAGGGGAAGGGATCCGAAACCGGCACCGTGTAGAGCACCTGACCGGTGGTGATGCTTGAGACCTGAAAGCCGAGGTAGCCGGTGGCGGTCGTGAAGGCGAGCGTCTCGCGCCCGTTGATCGTGAACGGCCGCACGCCGCCGTTGAGCAGCGGCCCGATCTGTTTGACGATCTGGTTTGTCGCAGTGTCGGCGACGGTCAGGTAGCTCGCGTTGCGCGGACCCATGTACACGTGCTGGCCGTTGAGGCTCACGATCGTGTTGTGCGGACCCTGTCCGCCGGCGATCGTGGCGCTGATGTTGCCCGTGGCGGCGTCGAGCACGTTCCAGGTGCTCGCACTCGACGCCTCGCCGATGGGCATGTAGATCGTATTCCCGTTGGGCGTCACCGCCATGCTGTCGATCCCTTCGCTGTAGGTGCGCGTCCACAGGGTGCGTTCGCCCACCAGGTCGTATGCGAGCAGCGTGCCACCGCCGTTGCTGCCGCCGTCGCCGCCGTAGCTGACATACAGGATGTGGCTGCCGGGAGCGGCGGCCGCGCCGCGGACGTCGGTCGCCGCTGCGGGCAGCGGAATCGTCTTGATCAGTTTCTGGCCGTTGTCCATGTCGTAGACGTCGATCGCGTTGGAGGGAAAGACATACTCGTCGTGCTGCACGCCCGTCGAGGAGGGCGTGGTCGCGCTTGCACTCGCCGACTGGGCCGAGTGGTTGCCGGCAGCGTCATAGGCGTCGACGGTGTATGTGTACGTGGTCGCCGGCGACAGCCCCGTGTCGGAGTAGCTGGTCGCGGTCGTGCCCGTGTTGGCGATCACCGAACCGTTGCGCCGGATCGTGTAGCCGGCGACCCCGACGGCGTCGCTGGAGGCGCTCCAGGACAGGTTGATCTGCGTCGGGCTCACCGCCGTCGCGGCCAGTCCCTGTGGCTGCGTTGGCGGCGTGGTGTCGGTGCCTGTGGCTTCGGCGGCGTAGGTCGCATACAGCGACATCTGCTCGCTGTCGACGGTTGGGGTGCCGAAGGGATCGCTCGGCCCGGACGTGTACGTGTTCGCGTTGTAGTCGCGCGAGCCCGCCACGCTGTCGTAGCGAAAGCCGGCGACGTTGCTGGTCGCGCCCGTGATCACGCCGATCCAGTAGTTGCCGGCCGGAAGGCTCGGCGGCGTCGCGAAGCTCAGGTCATACCAGCCGGCGGCGTTGGTGCTCTGGAAGGTGAGCGCGGCGGTCGTCGCGATCAGGCTTCCTGGTTTGCCGGCAGCATCGCCGTAGACGATCCCCTTGAGCACCTGCTGTCCTGAGGTTGCTGTAGGCGCGAGATAGATGCTGAGCTTGGTGAGCGACCCGGATGCGAGCAGCGAGTAGCGGCTGACCCGCTTGCGATCGGCGGCGAAGGAGTCAGCCGACGCGCCGACGCTTGTCTTGCCGAACCTTGCCGTGCTCGCCTGCACGACCGCGGTGGCGGACGACGTGGCCGGCGCGCTCGCGCCGGCTTCGTTGCTCGCGATCTCCTGCACCTTGAGCGTGTGTTCGACGTCTGCTGCCACCGGCACGTAGGTCTGGACCGTCGCCCCGGCGATCGGCAGGCAGGCGTTGCCCAGCGAGTCGCACTGCAGCCACTGATAGGTAAATCCGGTGGGGCTGTTGGTCCAGGAACCGTGCGCCTCGGTCAGCGTCTGGCCCTGCTGCGCGGTGCCCGAGATCGTGGGGGGCGCGATGTTGATCGGCACCGGCGCGACGACTTCCGCGGTCGGGGTGGAGGTGGCGGGCACGCTTGAACCTCCGGCGTTGCTCGCGGTCTCCTGCACGGCGATCGCATGCCCGACGTCGGCGGCGACAAGTGCGTAGGTCTGGGAGGTGGCTTCCGCTATCGGTGCGCAGCCGGCGCCTTTGGCATCGCAGCGCAGCCACTGGTAGGTGAATCTGGTCGGTTCGTTGGTCCAGGAGCCGTGATGCTCAGTAAGCGTCTGCCCCTGTTGAGCCGTGCCCGAGATGGTTGGCGGGGAGGTGCTGACAGGGGGCGCGGGGAGGACGCTGCTGGTCGGAGCCGAGGTGGCCGGAGCGCTCGAACCGCCTTCATTGCTCGCGGTCTCCTGCACCTCGAGCGCGTGTTCGACGTCTGCTGCCACCGGCACGTAGGTCTGGGCCGTCGCCCCGGCGATCGGCAGGCAGCCGTTGCCCAGCGAGTCGCACTGCAGCCACTGATAGCTAAATCCGGTGGGGCTGTTGGTCCAGGAGCCGTGCGCCTCGGTCAGCGTCTGGCCCTGCTTCGCGGTCCCTGAGATGGTCGGCGGGGCCGTGTTCGTTGGCACCGGGATCGGCGAGGACGGCGTGTAGGTTGCATACAGCGAGGTCTGCTTGCTGTCGACGCTGGCTGTACCGAAGGGATCGCTCGGCCCGGACGCGTATGTGTTCGCGTTGTAGTCACGCGAGCTCGCCACGCTGTCGTAGCGAAAGCTGGCGACGTTGCTGGTCGCGCCGGTGATCACGCCGATCCAGTAGTTGCCCGCGCTCAGGTTCACCGGGGCAGCGAAATTCAGATCGAACCAGCCGGCCGAGCTGCTCGAGCTATAGGTCAGCGGCTGGGATACGGCCAACAGCGCCTGTGGCTTGCCCGACGCGTCGGCATAGACGATGCCCTCCATCACCTGTTCGCCGGATTTGGCGGCTGGCCCTAGATAGATGCTCAACTTGGTGACCGAGCCGGCGACCGGCAGCGAGTAGCGGTTCACCCGCTTGCGGCCCCCGAGGAAGCGGTCGGAGGAGGCCCCGATGCTCGTCTTGCCGAACGTCGCGGTCGCGCGTGCCGAAGCGCTTGTGAGCAAGGGCGCGAGCACGGCGATCACGAGCGCCACGCTGGCCGGGTGACGGATGCTCCGCCCCCCGGTTGGTCGTCTGCGCGCTGTCATGTGACGCTACTCCCCCTGCCGGCCCTTCTTGGCCGTTGGCACAGGCTATCAGGGGCAAATCGTCCGGTGGGAAGGTTTGCTCCCTGTGCGGCGTCCAGAGGTTGATCACCAAACGACGGAAAGGATCCGCGTGTCGCGCTCAACCCGAACATCTCAGCGGACCAGCCGGAGAGCTGCCAGGCAGCGGTCCTTGAGCGTGATCCTTGCCGCCCTCGCCGTTGCGGCTCTGATCTCCGGCGTTGCCGGTGCGGCCGGTGCGTTCCGCGTTGTCAGTTCGTCCCACAACGCTGTCCTGAACGAGACGATCGTCGTCGATTCTCATGGCCGTACTCTCTATGCCCTCCATCCCGAGACGACCCACCACCTGCTCTGCAGGAGTCGCGCATGTTTCGAAACGTGGCGGCCTTTGACGGTGCACTCGGCGAGTATCAAGCTCGTGGCGGGCCACGGCGTCGAAGGTCGTCTGGGCCTCCTGCACCGCAGCGACGGCAAGCTTCAGGTGACCCTACGAGGACTGCCCCTGTACCGATTCTCGGGCGACAGCGCGAAAGGGCAGGCCGGCGGAGAAGGCATCAAGAGTTTTGGGGGCACGTGGCACGCGGTCAAGGCTGAGGTGCATGCCTCCGGTGCTCCGTCGGGCACGACAACCCCGACAACAAGCACTCCATCCATGACCCCGCCCTACGGCTACTGACGGGATCCGATTTCACTCGAAGAGGAGTTGACCGTGCGCAAGACCGTAAACATCATCGTCCCAACGCTGTTTCTGTCGGTGCTCCTCGCCGCCTGCGGCAGCAGCTCGAGCAGCAAGAAGACCAGCTCGGCTGCCAACCAGCCAGTCACGACGACGTCCAGCGGAGAATCTAGCGTTTCGGTCAAAACGGCCCGAGATGCCGCGCTTGGCGCAACGATTCTGGTGGATTCGAAAGGCATGACGCTCTACCACCTCAGCGCTGAGCACAATGGGAAATTCATCTGTACGTCCTCCTCATGCGTCGCAATTTGGCACCCGTTGACGGCGCCGAGTGGGAGCACGCCGAGCGGTGCTGAATCCCTCGGCACGGTGAAACGGCCGGACGGCACTGAACAGGTGACATACAAGGGAGCGCCGCTTTACACCTTTGCGCAGGACACCAAGGAAGGTGAGGTCAAGGGACAAGGCATAAAGGACGTAGGCACGTGGGGTGCTGTCACCATCAGCTCCAGAGCCTCGGCGCCCGCCACGACCACGTCGACGTCGACATCCTCCGGGGGTGGAGGTTACGGCTACTGAACGGGGGCCGCCTGCGTCGTCGCGGCCCCGGGGAGCGGGCCCGCCCGAGCATGACTCGCCCGTGCGTGAGGTCGCTGTCCGCAGCGTTGCTTTGCGCGAGCGTTGTTTGCTCATGCGGAGGGAGCGAGGCTGCCGACAACAGCTCGCGTCCGTCTCGCGCAGAGCTTGAGCGCTACCTGGCGCAGGTGGAGCCGATCAGGCTCGGCGTCAACCGCCTTCTGGAAGGCGCCGACCCCATCCTAAGATCGTTTCACGACCACAGCATCAGCCGCACGACGGCGGCGAAGCGTATGGGAGAGCTCGAGCGACGGTTCGCTGAGCTCACGGTGGACATTGCTGCTGGCAATCCCAAGACAGCCGCTCTGGCACGCCTACATGCCGAATACGCGCGGACCTACGATCTGGAGGATGCTTATCTCAGCGCGCTCGCCTCGGGTCTTGCGCAGTGCGAGCTCAACGACCTGCCGAGTACCCAGGCCGAGCAACGCGCGGCGATCGTCCGTTGGCGCACGGGCCTCACGGTTCTGGCGCGAGAGGTCGACCTCACGCTGCCTCCCGACCTGCAGCAGGCCGGGCGCGGCGAGATAGCACCTTCGGTCCAGGGCAGGAGTTGAATGCCGCCTCCCGTCATACGCTGAAGGCACCAAAGGGAAATGGAGCCAACCGGGATCGAGCCGGTGACCTCCTGCTTGCAAAACGGCACCGCGGGTCCGCTGAGAGGCCTGAATTCGTCGGGTTCTGCGGGGAGAGGTTGAGTCTTAGCGCGGCTCGGATCCGAGGACCGTACCGCGCTTATGGCACGTATCCCACGCCGGTCCGACCGCTGGTGGCGATTGGGACTCCATTTTGCCAGTCCACCTCGATCGACTTCTTGGTCTGGGCCAGCGTCGCGAGCGTGGTGATGACTTCCCGCGTCGCGGTGTCGATCACCTCGCCAGAGTCGCCAACGAAGAGGTAACGCCCGTCCAGCGAGAGCTGCAGCCAGCCGCCGCGGCCGCAGTCATAGACGCAGGCGTTCTCGTTGCCGCTGAGCCCCGCTACGGGCACGACACCGATCTGCGTCGGCGCCACGCCTTCTTTGACCCGTGAGACATCCCAGAACTGGACCACTTTGTTTACAGCGTCGATTACATAGACCTGTCTCTCGTCGGGCGACAGCGCGATGCCGTGGCTGGCGGTGGTGAAAGGAAAGCCGATGGGAATTTCCCCCAGGGACACAGTGAACAGCACATTGCCGGTTGTCACTGAGGAGATCTGAAAACCGTCGAAGTTGGTCGCGGTTGTGAACGCCAGCGTGTTGGAGCCGTTGACCGTAAAGGGCCGCTCGGTCCCGATGAGTGGGCCGATCGATCTAACTTCTGCGGTGGCCGTTTCGTAGGCATCGAGGACATTCGAGGCGCGACCGCCGAGATAAACGTAGCGCCCGTCATTCGACGCGACCGTATTGTGAGCGCCTGACGGTCCCTGGATGGTGCCTATCACTTCGCCGTTCGCCGTGGAGAGAACGTTCCAGATGCCGCTCGAGGTGTTCTCGCCTGTGGGGATATAGAGCTTTTCGCCGTCAGAGCTGACCTGACCGGAGTCGATGCCCGTACTCAGTTCTACGTTCCAGATGACTTTTTCCGAGACCAAGTCGTAGGCCAGCACCGAACCGTTGCCGGAGCCGTTCATCGGCCCGTCGCCGCCGTGCATGATGTACATCGTGTGCGTTGACGGGGCAACGCTCACGCCCCTGACCTCGTCGCTTGTCAGCGGCAGGCTGATCGTCTTGACGAGTGTGAATTCGTGGTCTATGTCATATACCGAGGTCGTGCCGTCCTGCACTACGTACTCGAGGTGCTGGACGGCTCCGTTGCCGGTCACCACCGGCGTCGGCGTGCTTGTCGCCGGTTCGGACGATCCCGCAGAGTTCGACGCGACCACCGCGACCCGCAGCGTCCGGCCGACGTCGGCTTCGGTGAGCAGGTAGGTCGGGGCTAGCGCCCCTTCGATCGTTTTGCAGCTGCCACCCGCTGCTCCACAGCGCTTCCATTCGTAGCTGTATTCGGTCGGCGAGCCGGTCCAGCTCCCCGGGCTGGCCGTTAGCGTCTGTCCCTGCTGGGCGGTGCCCGCGATCGTGGGCGGGCCGGTGTTCGTCGGCGCCTGAGGTTCGGCGGTCACGACTTCCGTGTGTGCGGAGCTTGCCGGCGCTGAGGAGCCGGCGGCGTTTGAGGCCACGACCGCGACCCGCAGCGTGCGGCCGACGTCGGCTTCGGTGAGCAGGTAGGTCGGGCCCGTGGCCAGGGGGATCGGCACGCAGCTGCCACCCGCTGCTCCACAGCGCTTCCATTCGTAGCTGTATACGGTGGGCGAGCCGGTCCAGCTCCCCGGGCTGGCCGTTAGCGTCTGTCCCTGCTGGGCGGTGCCCGCGATCGTGGGCGGGCCGGTGTTCGTCGGCGCCTGAGGTTCGGCGGTCACGACTTCCGTGTGTGCGGAGCTTGCCGGCGCTGAGGAGCCGGCGGCGTTT
>VAXW01000004.1:0-392822 GCA_005884115.1 Actinomycetota bacterium | reverse complement strand
GGCGAGCCGGTCCAGCTCCCCGGGCTGGCCGTTAGCGTCTGTCCCTGCTGGGCGGTGCCCGCGATCGTGGGCGGGCTGGTGTTCGTCGGCGCCTGAGGTTCGGCGGTCACGACTTCCGTGTGTGCGGAGCTTGCCGGCGCGGAGGAGCCGGTTGCGTTTGAGGCCACGACCGCGACCCGCAGCGTGCGGCCGACGTCGGCTTCGGTGAGCAGGTAGGTCGGGGCTAGCGCCCCTTCGATCGTTTTGCAGCTGCCACCCGCTGCTCCACAGCGCTTCCATTCGTAGCTGTATACGGTGGGCGAGCCGGTCCAGCTCCCCGGGCTGGCCGTTAGCGTCTGTCCCTGCTGGGCGGTGCCCGCGATCGTGGGCGGGCTGGTGTTCGTCGGCGCCTGAGGTTCGGCGGTCACGACTTCCGTGTGTGCGGAGCTTGCCGGCGCTGAGGAGCCGGCGGCGTTTGAGGCCACCTCCTGGACCCTGAGAGTGTGTCCGACGTCGGCTTCCACCGGCATGTAGGTCTCGTTGGTTGCTTCCGGGATCGATCGGCAGTTGCTTCCCGAGACGTCGCATCGAAACCACTGATCCGTCTCGCTTGTGGGTTCGTTGAGCCAGGAACCGTCGCTGTGTGCGAGCAACTGGCCTTGCTGCGCCATTCCCGAGATCGCCGGCGGGGTCTTGTTGACTGGCGGCTGAAGCGCAGCCACAACGGGTTCAGTCGCAGGGGAGGTCGCAGGCGCTGAGGAGCCGGCTGCGTTCGAGGCAATCACCACCACGCGCAGCGTGTGTCCGACGTCGGCTTCAACCACGCTGTAGCTCGAGGTCGTAGCCAAGGCGAGTGGCGCACAGCTCGCGCCGGCGAAGTCGCAGCGCAGCCACTGGTAGCTGTAGCTGCTAGGCGAGCCACTCCAGGCTCCTTGGCTGGCTGTTAGCAGTTGACCTTGCTGCGCCGTGCCGAAGATCGTCGGCGCGGCCGTGTTCGACGGTCGTTGAGGAGGACTGCCGGATTCGGATGGAGCAGCGACTGGTTCGGCCACCAGGAGGGGGGGCGGCACAAGTGCGCTCTGCGGCGCCGGCGGCACAGCAAGCGCGGGTGCCGAACCGCAGACGACGCGCACCATGGTCCGTGTGCGCCACACGCGTACGTGCACATAAACGACCTTGCCGTGTCGGCGGATGACGATGCGGTGGCCGTGAACCCTGCGCACCTTGGGGACCCATGCCCAACGCCTGACCCGCTTCTTGGCCTTGACGATCTGACAGTGCTCGCTCGCCAAAGCGTCGCTCCGATGGCTCAAACGAGCAGCCGCGGCGCCCGAGCCTTGGGCCTGCACTAGCAGGAGCGCAAATGCTCCTATGAGCGCAACCGGAGCGCTGTGTAGGTCTCTCTCCATCGACCCTCCGTGGTCATACCGCGACTCGGCCCCTCCTCGAGCTGTCCATTGCGCGACAGCTCAACTGGTCTGGAGCTGCGATATGTGCAATTTGCGGGCGCACAT
This sequence comes from Actinomycetota bacterium, assembly GCA_005884115.1. Lineage (GTDB taxonomy): Bacteria > Actinomycetota > Thermoleophilia > Solirubrobacterales > Solirubrobacteraceae > Palsa-744. Next base: position 391,329 of record VAXW01000004.1, on the reverse strand, counting down.
ACTACCGGCCCCGCACGGCCGGCGCGGCTCAGTCCCTTCGAAATCTCTTGCTGTCGCCGCTCGGACTCAACCGCGGTTTGGTCAGCGGAGTCGGTCGGCTGTCGACCTAGCCCGCCAGAGAGGCCCCGGATCTGGGGGTCCGTCGACGCGTGCTTCTCGAGCACGGCGACAGGGACAGCTCAAGCGCCCTTGATCACCGCGCTCGCCACACAACCGGCGCGATCAATCGCGCGCGCCGACTTGTACGCAACGCGGCTACCCACGTCCTCACTGCCTCCCCACTCCCAGCGACAGTCCGCTAACGGACGAACGCGCGGCACAATACCCCGGGACGGGAGGTTTGTCCGGGCCGCTGAACGCTGAAGGAGACCGTCGATGGAGAACTCTCAGGACGAATACGAGCGCCTGGTTGCCCAGCACCGCTGGGAGGTTCCGGAGCGCTACAACATCGCAGTCGACGTCTGTGATCGCCATCCGCGGGAGAAGCTGGCGATGATCCACGAGCACTTCTCGGGCGCGATCCGCGAGGTGAGCTGGGGCGAGCTTCAAGATCTATCAAATCGCTTCGCGAACCTCCTGGCCGAGCATGGCGTGACGCGCGGCGACCGCGTCGCTGTGGTCCTGCCGCCGACGCCGGAGACGGCCGCAGTGTTCTTCGCGACTTGGAAGCTCGGGGCGCTGCTGCTCTCGATGTCCGTGCTGTACGGGGATGAGGGGATCCGCCACCGGCTCGGCGACGCAGAGCCGCGGGTTCTCCTGACGGATGCGACCAACGCCGAACGCTTCGGCGATGAGATCGGCGCTCGGCTCATCGTGCTTGCGGAGGGCGCTGCCGTGGACATGCCGTCCGACTTCGACCAAGTCGACACGCTGGCCGACGACCCTGCGCAGCTCTACTACACGTCAGGTACCACCGGCATGGCCAAGGGCATCGTCCATGCCCACCGCTACATACTCGCCCACGAGGAGTTCCGCTACTGCCACGACGTCCGCGAGGGCGAGCGCTTCCACGGCATGGGCGAGTGGGCATGGGCGGCGGGTATCTGCCCACTGCTGGGGCCGTGGAGGAGGGGAGCGGTCCAGTGCGTCTACCAGCGGGAGGCCGGATTTGAGCCGCACAAGCAGCTCGACTTCCTCTCTCGCCACGGCGTGACGAACGTCTTCGCGACCCCCACCGCGATCCGGTCGATGATGTCGATAGCGGACGCTGGCACGCGCTACCCACAACAGTTCCGAATCGTCTGCTCGGCGGGCGAGCCGCTGAACCCGGAGGCTATCCGGTGGTTTCGCGAGCAGTACCGGGTGACCGTGCTGGACTTCTACGGGCTCACCGAGTCGTATCCGCTGTGCGCGAACTTCCCCTTCATGGAGGTGCGCGAGGGTTCGATGGGCAAGCCGATGCCAGGCTGGCAGGTGGCGATCCTCGATGAGGATGAGCGCGAGGTTGCCCAGGGCGAGCGCGGCGAGATCTGCCTTCGGGCGCGGACCAACCCGCACTTTCCGCTGGGCTACTGGCGCCTTCCGGAGGAGACCGAGCGGACGTTCGGCGGCGAGTGGTTCCACACCAAGGACGCGGCCCGCATGGACGCGGACGGCTACGTGTGGTACGAGGGCCGCGCCGACGATGTGATCATCGCGGCGGGCTACCGCATCGGACCCTTCGAAGTCGAGTCGGCCTGCCTCGAGCACGACGCCGTGGCGGAGGCCGCCGCAGTAGCCGCTCCCGACGAGCGGCGGGGCAACGTGGTGAAGGCATTCATCGTGCTGGCCGCGGGACATGAGCCTTCCGACGAGCTCGCCGAGGAGATCAAAGGCTTCGTGCGCGAGCGGCTCTCCGCATATGCCTATCCGCGGCTGATCGAGTTCACTGAGGATCTGCCCAAGACGCTGACCGGCAAGATCCGCCGGGTCGAGCTGCGCGAACGCTCAAAGCCGACGCGGTGAGGGACAACAAAGGTACGCGTCTCGAAAATGCGTGGTCGGTAGCGGCGGCGAGCACGCGTCCCGGTGTCAGTCGACCGTCGCCAAGCAGGCCCTTGCAGCGGCCCGAGCAGAGCCATGAGCGCCGAGAGTGATCAGCCGATGCCGGCCATCATGGCCGCTCGCGCGGTGGTAGTCTCAGCGAGCTGGCCGGGTGTTGGCACTCCGGCTTGATTGAGATTCCCGATTGAGGAAGGTGCCGCAGATGCGTTCGGCATGCGTCTATCGGGAGGGATGCCAGGCGTTGTGCACGGCGATGCGCCGCAGGTTGATGGGGCTCACGGCGATGGTGACTGTGCTGCTGTTGTTCTTGCTCTCCGCCGCGTCGGCGGGTGCGCACGAACTGGTCGAATTCGAAAAGGAAGCGGCGCTCGCCGCGAACGGCCCGATCCCTCCGACCCCGAGCAATCCGCTCGAAGAGGTCAAGGAAGTCTGTGGATCGGAAACGGCCGTTTTCGGCAGCGAATTGCTGACCGGGGCCCCGCCCTCGAAAATCAAGGTCAAGAACGAGTGGGCTGACATTGTTCCGGGCAAGGACATGATGGTCTCGGGCACTATCAGCCACGTGGAGTTCAGCGGAGGCGACTTGTCGATCGACCACCCGTTCAGCGTTGACTTCACCTTCGACGTCACGCTCGATGAACCGTACTGGCCGCTTGCCAAGGAGCTTGGCCTCGGCGAACCCGAGGGAGGGGGCGTGCACGAACTGCACATGGAGCTCGAGGTGGGGCAGCTGCTGCACGCGCTGCCGCAGCTAGAAGGCCCCGCCGAAGGGGAGCCCTGGGAACTGCTGCCCTTCGAACAGACCAAACCGCCCACGCAGACGCTGAACATTCAGGCGCACGAAAACCTCGAAGCCACTTACATCCCGCACGAAGGCGACCGCATCGCAATGCGGGGCCGGTGGATCATCGACTGTGGGCACAACGACTTCCACGCCGAGCTTCACCCGATCACCTTCATGGCCTTCGGCCACGCGGTCGGCTCGAAGACCGTCGTGCACGTGCTCTCCAACCCCTACCGCGTCACCGAGCTGTACGGGTTTGGGACCGCCGAAGTGAACTCCCCACCCAAAGGCACTCCGTTCCCGCAGGCGCTTGAAGAAACGATCACATCCGTCACCGAAAGGTCGATCGCCGGCATCCCCGCGGCAATCACATTGGCGACGGGGATCGAACGCACGCAGCCCTCGACTGCGCCCTGGTTGGTGTGCAGGCCCGCGAGCGTATCCGGCAAACTCCGGATACGTCGTGCCTTTGTGACGCGCGAAGGGGTGCGCGTATCCGTCAAACCCCAGACGGACGCCAACTGCGCGACCGTGTCGATCCGCGTGGGTGGGCCGAAAGGGGAATTCGGCGCGTACACCGCGCTGCAACCGCCATCCCGCGCCTGTGGCCTTCCGTACCCGCTCGCCAACGCGGAGGTGGCCGGGGGACTCGGCATAAGCGAACTGCGCGTCAACGAGATCGAGCGGATTACGGTCAACGCCGGCGGCGGGACCTTCAGGATCAGCCACGGCGCAGACACGACCGGACCGATCGCCTTCAACGCCTCTGCCGGGGAAGTGCAGCGCGCACTGGAAGCGCTGGAAAGCATCGGCTCCGGGAATGTTGTCGTCAAAGGCGGACCCGGCGGAGAAGGCGGGGGGATCCCCTATTTCGTGGAATTCGTGGGCAAACTCGCGAAAATGGCGATCACGCCGCTCACCACCAACCGCTCCTCTCTGATTCCAGGCAAAAGCGGGGCGTTCCTGGCCACGGTCGTGGTGCTCCGGCCCGGAGGAGAACTCGACCTGCGCCGATTCATCCTCAGCCTGATCGAACAGAAGGTGAAGGCCGAACTCGAGTTCGCCGAAGAGTACGGCAAATTCGTGGGGGCGATCGGAAGGATCGAAGCCAACGTCGCCCGGACACCCCAGGTCGCGTGCTTGGATCCGCTGTCGGGGCCGCCGCCCAATCCCAAAGAGCCACTCCTCGAAGACCAGCAGCAGCCTTTCCCCTACTACGGCGAAGTGCAGGTGGAATAGCGATCAGGAGATCGAGCACCGCGTGGCGCGCACGCAGCGCCAGACGGCACGCGCTGTCGGCTCCCACACGGGGCTGACAGCGCGCCGGGGGTGCGCGGCGGCGCTGCGCCGCGGCGCAAATAAGGCTGGAATTGCGCTCGATTCGGCTGGGTTTGGGCAGCGCAATCGGGCTGCTGCCCCGGCGGTCGTCACTGGCCGCATACTAGGTCCGACAGCCCGCCGGCGAGCACGCTAAAGGCCGTGATGGGGCCACTCGGGCGTCAGGTTGCCGGCCTTGAACGCCGCCGCCCCGAGCGTGTGGGGATCGCGACGCATGAACATCGAGATCACCATCTCGGCCTCGATGCGGAGGCGTTCCTCGAGTGTCCGACCGACGCCGCGCATGATGCTCTCCTTGTCGCTGCGGATCGCGCCTTGGGGCAGTGCGGCGATCTCATGCGCGAGTTCCAGCGCGCGCTTTAGCGCGCCTCCGCGCGGCACGATGTCGTTGACGAGGCCGATCCGGTACGCCTCCTCGACGTCGATGCGGCGCCCGGTGATCACCAGCTCCATCGCCTTGGCGAACCCGACGACGAGCGGGAGCCGCACGGTCATGCCGTCGCCGCCGACGATGTTCCAGCGCCGCTCGAGCGCGCCGAACTCGGCGTTCTCCGCTGCTATTCGAATGTCGGCGAGCAGCGCCGTCTCGAGCCCGGCGGCAAACGCGTAGCCGTTCACCGCGGCGATCACCGGCTTGAAGATGTCGGCCTTGCGCGTGTAGCCGCACTCGCCCGGGCTGTTGTAAAGACTGACTCGGAACGCATCGTAGTCGCCGATCTCGCTGAGATTCGCGGCGTCCTGGAGGTCCCAGCCGGCGCAAAATGTCGTCTCCCCAGCGCCGGTGATCACGAGCACGAACGCGTCGTCGTCATCGCGAAATCGTTCCCAGGCGTGATGCAGCTCCGCGTTCATCGTCCGGTCGACGGCGTTGTGCTGATCCGGACGGTTGTAGGTGAGCGTCACGACATTCGCGTCGTGTTCGTACAGCAGCGTCTCGTAGTTCATGGTCTCGCTCCGATCGGGGCCCCTAGTTCTACGCGCTTGAAGGGCACTGACCTATCCCGAACGCGGCTTCTGTCCGCCTGCGTCGTGGACTGAGTCGTCGTGTGCGCGATGGGGCTCGGACACCATAAGGGCCCCTCGAATAGGGTTGCGCCCCATGAAGGCAGCAGTGATCTACGAGAACGGTGTCCCGGACGTCCTGCGCTACGAGGACGTACCCGATCCGGAGTGCCCCGAGGGCTGCGTGCTGATTGACGTCGAGGCGGTCAGCATCGAGGGTGGGGACCTCCTAGCTCGCGCCGGGTCGCCGCCGCCGTCGGTCCCGCACATTGTGGGATACCTTGCCGCCGGCACAGTCGTCGCAGTTGGCCCCGGCGTCAAGGACGTTGCCGTCGGTGACCGGATCGTGACGCTGAACGCAGCTGGCTCGCACGCCTCTAAGCGGGCGGTTCCGGCAATGTCCACCTGGCAGATCCCAGACGGGTTGGACGCGGCTCGAGCGGCGTGCGTCCCCGTCGCGTTCGGGACCGCCCAGGAGTGCCTGTTTACTGCCGGCAATCTCGAGGCCGGGCAAACGGCCTTGATCCACGCCGGAGCCGGAGGGGTCGGGATGGCCGCGATCCAGCTCGCCAAGCAGGCCGGTGCAACTGTGATCTCGACCGCATCGAGCGACCAGAAGCTCGAACGCCTGAAGGAGTTCGGCCTCGACCACGGCGTCAACTACGCCAGCGAGGACTTCGTGCGGCGAACGCGCGAGCTGACGGACGGCCGGGGGGTTGATGTGATCATCGACTCGGTTGGCGGCCAGAACCTCGTCGACAGCGTCGGCGCGCTCGCCTACCGCGGTAGGCTGATCAGCGTCGGGCTGGCGGGCCGGGCCGGCTCTGACATTGAGGCGCGGGATCTGTGGGCGCAGAACAACGCGCTGCGCGGCGTCTTCCTCGGCGGCGCACTGCTGAGCGAGTACCCGCGTGTCCACGCCATGATCGCTGAGCTACTCGAGCAAGTCGGGAGCGGCGGACTGCGCGTGGAGATCGACCGGACGTTTCAGCTCGCCGACGCTGCGGCCGCGCATGCGTACATCGAGAGCCGCCAGGCCTTCGGTCGCGTCGTGATGGTGCCGTAGCGCTGCGGGTGTGCTGGCGTGGGTTCGGGTGCGTTGACCGACGCAGCGAGACGGTGCGCCCGTTGTGCGACTCCAGCCTCTTCTCGAACTGCCACGCCGCATGGCCTGAGTTTCTGGGGTCCGCAGGGATTGTGGCGCCTGCCGACAGCGCGGATTCGGCGGGATTAGGCGCGATGCGGCTGGGTTGGGCAGCTGAATCGGGGTGCTGCCCTACCTGGCGGTAGGGCCGTCCCTCGCGCTCGAAGACGACGTCACGCGCCTCAGCGCTCGTCCCGCGTACGAGGCCGCGCCAAGCGCACATCGAAGCAGCCGGCGTCGAAGGAGCGAAGCCAAGCGCCCGCTTCCTTGACCTAACCTTCGCGTTGAGCACATGGGCGACCAGCGCGACGAGAGAGCTTCGATGCAAGGCGACCCCGAGGAGACCCGGCGCGCCTTTTTGAATGTCGACTCCGAACCGACCGACCCGCGCGCCAAGGAAGCGGCGCTCAGGCGACTTCGCGACGCGTCCGATGAGGAGCTGGCAGTGTTCGAGGGCAAGCTTCGCGAAGACGCGCTCGAGGCGGGCGCCAGCGAGCAGGAGATCCGTGAGGCTCAAAGCGGTCACCCCGAGCATGGCTGATGGCGATGAGTGGTTGGGCCTGCCGGCGCTGCCTTTCGATGGAGATCAACGACCGCCGCGAGGCTACCCGCGCTGGGCACTGGGCGAGCGCTCGGCGGATGCTGCTACGGTTGCGAGATCAGGTCGGGTGATTCGCCCGGCATCGCAGTGCCAGCGGTCGTAGCTTTTGCTCAGCAATCTCGGCGTTCGCAGCACTATCGACGCAGGAGGAAACGCAATGGCTACCGGAACCGTCAAGTGGTTCAGTGACGACAAGGGCTTTGGCTTCATCACGCCCGATGACCAGTCCAAGGATCTGTTCGTCCATCACAGCGCTATCGTCGGCGAGGGCTATCGCTCGCTGAGCGACGGCGCCAAGGTCTCCTACGACGCCGAGAGCGGCGACAAGGGAGCCCGGGCCGCGAACGTCCAGCTGATCTAGCGCCTTTGCGACCGCGCTGATCCGCACCGTCGCTAGCCGGTCGGGTCGCCGACCCCGGTGGTCAGAGGAACGGCGATCCGACTAGCGCCGAATGATCAGTCCAAGCCATGCGCCCGGTCCTCTTCGAGGGCTCGACGCAGGCGCGCGTCGGCGCCTTCACGCATCCGCTCGAGTTCCCTGAGGCGAGCCAGTGTGGTGGGGCGCAGGCCGTACGTCTTTGCCCGGTAGAGGTCATAGCGCTCGCGCGCGTAGCGCGCCTCCGCCCGCAGCTCCTCGATTCTTCGTGAAGCGCTCATGCGAGTGCGCGCGCGCCAATCAGCCCGCCGACGGCCACCGCACCACCGTCTCGCCGTGCACGGCGCCGCCGTCATCCGACCAGCGGTCGGCATCGAAGTCGTCGCGGGCTGGAGCAGTTTCACGGCGAGCGACGAGATCCACCGCTTCACCGATTGCGCTCGTCAGCTCGTTGGACGGGTGATCTGAGAACGTATCCAGATCAAAGGAGCGGAACCCCAAAACGCCCGACGCCGGCGAGACCGGCCCCAGCGTCTCGGCGCAGATCGGACAACGACCGTTCAGCAGATCGATTTCACGAGCATCGGCGCGTACTCGGATACGGCAGCCCGCGCAGCTGAGGTGGCGCCAGGACATCACACAGCGACGGCGAGGGTCGGGCACTCGTCAGCCGCGGCGGGCCCGAAGCGCGCCGAGTGCGGGCGCGTCTCGGATACGGCGCGCGTGCAGCGAGCGGACGACGAGGCGAGCTGGAGCTTCCTTGTTGCGGTGAGCATGGCCAACCGCCTCTCTGCCCTTCTGACCGAAGATGTCGCCGGGAAAGCGAGAAGAGCTGGGCTCACCGGACGCACTAGCGACTATAACGCCTTCCGATCGGCTTGCATTGACGCCGACTATCGACGATCGTCGGCGTTTCACGCAGTGTTGGCGACAAGTGCCTCGGCGGAGCCAAAGCGGTGTTGGCCGTGGGTGAGAGCGGCGGCGGTAGGCGTTGCGAGAACCGTCGGGTTGGCCTAGTGTTCCGAGGTATGCGCGGAGAGGCACTAAAGGGACACCTCGACGGGATGCTCCTGGCCGCACTTGCGGCGGGCCCGGCGCACGGGTACCTGGTCATCGAGTCGCTTCGCGAGGCGAGCGGCGGCGACTTCGACCTTCCCGAGGGCACCGTCTATCCGGCGCTTCACCGCTTGGAGCAAGCGGGGCTAATCCGAAGTCGCTGGGCACGTGTGAGCGGTCGCCGCCGCCGGATCTACGCCCTCACGGCGAAGGGAAGGCGGGAGCTCGATGAACGTCGGGGCGAATGGCGCCGGTTCGCAGGGGCGATGGAGGCCGTTCTAGAGGTCGGTCGGTGAGCGTCAAGGGTCCCGCGAAGGAGTACCTAGAGGCGCTAAGCGACGAGCTGCGCGTGGGCGGGCGCTATCGAAGGCGCGTCCTCGAGGAGCTCGCCTCCCATATCGACGATGCTGCCGAGCGCGACCAAGCTCGTGGGATGAGCGTCGAGGAAGCGCAGCGTCGGGCGATCGAGCGAGTCGGGCCGGTCCCGGCGGTCGCAGAGCGCTTCTCGACTACGCGCCGACTGTGGCGCGCCAGCGCCTGCGGGCGTGGCGTTCGCGTGATGGCCTACTTGGGTGCCGCCGTCGTTTTGGTGTGTGCCCTAGCGGCACCGTTCACCATCCGAGATTCCGACGGCCACCTCGGGCTCGAGGTCACGGCAGCGCTCATCGCCGCAGTGGCCCTTCTGCTGTTCGATCTCTGGACACCTACGTCAAAGCGCGCGTTGACCGTTCTTGCTGGCGTGGTTGGTGTCTGGCTCGCGGCGGGGGTGCGTCTAGTCAGCGACGGTGATGTGCTGTTCTGCGTGCAGGTCTATGGCTGCGTGCTCGCCGCCGCTGTGCTTCTGTCGGCTAGGCGGAGGCTCAACATGTGACCACCGCGAGCTCCGGGTCGATGAGCGCTAACCCGTTGTTTCGCTGTTGGGCCGCCAGCTCTCGCCGACGGGAAGCAATGCGGACGCGGCGAGTGAGGCGACGAGCAGATGGAGTCCGATCAAGACACTCGCAATGGCGATCAGGCTAGCCCGAGACTCGTCTATCTGGTGGAAGAGCTCGCGGACATCAAGTGCCGCGAACAGAAGGCCGAAACCGGTGACCATGGCGAGCACAACGGCGATTCCTCGCAGCCAGATCGCCGCCGCGAGCAGCGCCGACGCGATCACCGCGATGACGACGAGCGCAACGGCCTCGGGGTTGATACCGAGAAGCTTCGCCTCCCGGTGCGTCTCCTTGCGGCGCTCGCTCGCACTCTCCTGGGTTCCGGCTCCAGGACTCCTTGCAACCTCGCTGCGCGACTCGCTTTCCGGCTGCGCCACCGCCTCGCCCAGGCTTGACTCGGCCGGCGCCGCGTGCGGAGCCTCTGATCTCCGGCCGCCGGTCTCGACGTGGGTCTCCCCGCTGTGTTTCGCCTCGGAACCCTCCTTGGCCGGGGCGCCGGTCGCGCGCTTGGATGCTCCGCCCTCTGAAGTCTCTCCGGCGCCGGTGTCCGTCTTGCGCAACGCGTCTGAACTACCAGTTGGGAGCCGCGCGTCAGCACGCGACGGCTTCGCGGTGGTCTCTACACCACGCTCCTTGCTGCGCTCGATGTGGCTGCCCACGGCAAAGAGCGCGGCGGAGGCAAGCAGCGCGACTGCAGCTGATCTGCGCAGGAATCGCCGAGACGGTCGTATACCTAGCAATTCTAGGTATGACCCTCCGCGGCTGTCAAGTCGGCGTCAGAGAGTCCGGCATCGCTGCCAGCTTCGCAACCGTGTCACGCATGCGATCTGCGAGCACCTCTAACGCCGCGAGCGGCCGCATGGTGACAGTGATCCGGCGCACGAGCCCCGTCTCATCGAGCTGCACGTAGTCCACCCCGTCGATGGGGAGGCCATCGACGCGCACGTGAAAGGTGATCGCGCGGCTGCCCTCGCCGCTTAGCTCGTCGGTGATCACGGGATCTTCAAAGACCGTGGCGAGCAACGCGAACAGCGCAAGAACGTTCTCGCGACCTCGGATCGGCTCGGTGAAGGCAGGGGTGTTGAAGACCACGTCTTCGTGCAGCGAGCTCAACAGGCGGTTCGGATCGCGGCTTTCGAGGGCGAGGCGGTATGGATGTGGATCGGTCCCTGGCAATCCCCAGGACCTCCTCTTGCGCGACCTAAGGGGCGGGAAGATGCTCGACGTAGCGACTGCCGCGACCAACGCGCGCGCCGGGCCCGCGGGCGATGCGGGTCTCCTCGGCGCGCAGGGGCTCCCCGCAGGAAGAGCAGGTGACCTCCCCATGTACGATCTCGCCGCAGCGCTCGTGGCACAGCACCATCGGCGGCCCGGCCACCTCGGCAGTCCAGCGATCCCCCCAAGCCATGAGCGCAAAGAAGGCCTGCATCAACTCCCTGCCCTTCGGCGTGAGCCGGTACTTGTGGCGCACGGGATGCTCCTGGTAGGGGCGGCGCTCCAGGATCCCTTCAGCCAGCAACGTGCGCAGGCGGTCGGCGAGCACCTTTCGGGACAAGCCGAGATCGCGCTGGATCTCCTCGAATCGACGCGCACCGAACCACACGTTGCGCACGATCAAGGGAGTCCACCACTCGCCGGCGACGTCGAGGCTGCGCGCCAGTGAACAGGCCATATCGCCGAGCGAGGTTCGTTGCATGAGGGTAGCCTAACAGAGAGTTGCTTTAGGGAACCCACTATGTTAGCGTGTGCGTTCCTTGGAGGAACTGACTGATCCCGCGCGCCGATCGGTTGCCTCGATGCGGCGAACGGGCACGAAAGGAAGGGAAAGATGCTTGCAGCGCAGCTAATCGGGACACGCAGCGGCGAGCGGCGAGGAGGCACCGCGCCAGGCAGGCGCGCCGCCCGCATCCTCAGACGATCTGCAGCGCTGGCCGCAGTGCTGATGTTGAGCATGGCGTCCGGTGCCCTCGCCCAGACAGCCGAACGTCAAGTCGGCGAAACGCAGGTCTTCACGACGCTCCCCTACCCCGGGAATCCGGGCGGCCTCGCCATCAACGGGAAGACGCTCTACGTTGACTCGTCAGGCGGCAACTTCGACCGCGCGTTCGATGGCCGCGACGCGATCTTCGCCTATGACCTGCGAACCGGCCAGCTGCTTGCAGAACGGCCGAACCCGATCTGGGTAACGCGGCAGTCGCCCGTGGCGCCGATGGGCCTTGCTGGCATCGCGCTCGACGCCGCCGGCCGCATCTACGTCGCAGACATGAACGGCAGGGTCGACAGAGTCGATCCTGAAACCGGCGCGCAAGCGGTGTATGCGACCTTCCCGACCGGCACATACACCTCGTTCACCGACATGCCCTCCTTCCTCGCCTTCACCGGCGACGGATCCCTGTATGTCAGCGAGGGAGCCGGGCCGCCCATCATCTGGCGCGTGCCGCCAGGCGGCGGCGAAGCGCAGGCGTGGTATGTCGATCCCCGGCTTGCGGGCAGCTACGGATCCAGCGTCGTCGGCCTAGCCGTCGATCCCAGCGGACAGTACCTCTACTTCGCCGCCGGCAACCAGGCGCCGGGCGTCGTCGTCTACCGGCTTCCGTTCGCCCATCCCGACGTCGACCACCTCGAAGTGGTCCATCGCTACTCCGACGTGGTGGTCACGCCCTGCCAGCCCGAACCTACCTTCAACTACCCGAACTGCCTCGCGGCGCAGGTGTTCGGGGCGGCCGGCATCGCCTTCGGCAAGTCGGGCAAGCTGTACGTTGCGCTGCTTGCAAAGAATCAGGTCTCGATACTGGCCCCGGACGGCAGCGAGCAGGCGCGCTTCCCGAGCCCGGCGGAAAACGCCGAACGCGAAGTCCCGTTCAGCGGGCCCTTTGGCGTCGCCTTCGACGGACGCGGCTCATTGCTCGTCGCCAACATCGGCGAACCGACGCTCGGCTACGGACCCGACGGGTCCCCACCACCGGGCAGCCTGCCCAGCTCAAGCAGCTGGGCAGTCTTCGACATCTATGTAAACGACACTGCCAGCCGGCTCATCCGGCCGGTGATCCCCTGATCGAGAGGGAGAGAGAGAACGGCTGGGCTCGAGTCTCGGATGCCTTAACCGGGCCCAGTCGCGGTTCGCGCCCCGGCGGCCGGTAGCCTGCCGGGGCGCACCGGACCCGGCTTCGGCGGGAGCTGCTCTCGGTGCCGACACGGCCCACGCGATGCAGGGCTGCGGAAGGACGTTGCCGAGGCGCTAGCCCTCGACTTGCCTTCGCTCCGTCTCGGAACCCGGCAGATCTCCTGGTGCTCAGCCTGGCTGGGCTACGGGGACCGGGAGGCCCAGAATCTCAACGCATCGCTCCGCGACGTCGCGATCGCCCTCAAGCTGGGCCTTCCCGCTCCTGACCGCCTGGCTCGGGCTTAGCTGCCGCGAGATCAACGCGGCAAGGGTCTCCTTGTCGGTGCTGATGCGGAGGTCGGGGTCGCAGGCGCTCCCGAAGCCGATGTCAACGGTGCCGTCGTCTACGTGGATCTGGAATACCAGTCCGTCGATTCGAAACTCGTAGGTCTCGCGCACCCCCCGAGCCGCTCCGGGCCGGAACGCTCCCATCATCGCCCCCACCAACCAGGGGACCTGGACACGGTCCCTCTTCGTCGGCGGACCGAGGAAGTTAGTGCCCCAGCGGCGCAGATCACGGATGACCGGGATCAGCCCCTGCCCGAGTTCGGTGAGCTCGTAGACAGTTGAGGCTGCCGGGGGTGGGAGGGTCCTGCGTTGGAGCAGTCCAAAGGCCTCCATCTCTTGCAGTCGAGCCGCGAGCACGTTGGGCCCGATCCCAGGTAGCCCGGCGAGCAGGTCGGTGTAGCGCTTGGGCACGGCCATCAGCTCCCGGACGATCAAGAGCGTCCAGCGCCTGCCGACGATGTCGAGCGCCCGTGCCCCGGGGCAGTACTGGTCATAGCTGCGCATGGCTGTCTGTCTGGTCGGGGGGAGTCGGATCGTGCGCTGCATCCCCTTGCATCTTACTTAGAAAAGTGATATCTCTAGCTTAGTTTTTAGATAGTAGCGTAGTTGACGGCGGCATAGGGAGGGATCAATGAGGTGGCACAGCTACACACGGCGGCGGCTCAGCGCACGGCGCGAACGGCTTGCAAGGCGGGCGTACAGCACGCGGAGGATCGCGTCGCAGGCACGCGTCGTTGCCCTAGCGATGGCCACGACCGGTGTTCTGGGCGCGGGACTGGCGATCGCGGGGCCGGTCGGCAGCGCGAGCGGATACGACTTGCCAGTCAGCTTCCAGCACATCAAAAACATCAACGACTCGAGGGTTCCGTGCGAGAGCGATGGTGCCGACTACACGGTACGCGGGCACCTCACCGGGCCGCGCTCGGCGCTCGCAGGCCCGAAGGAGGCCGAGATCACGCTCTACCTCTACGGCTTCGACGCCGGCGAGTGGAACTGGCGCTTCACGGTGGTGCCTGGCTACAACTTCCCGGCCGAGATGGCGGCCAAAGGGCACATGTCGCTCACGATCGACATGCTCGGCTACGGCGCCAGCGGATACCCGAACGGCTTCCAGAGCTGCATAGGGTCGCAGGCGGCCGTCACCCACCAGATTGTCCAGAGGCTTCGCAACCACGAATATACCGTCGATAAGGCCGGTGTCGCGCCGATCTCGTTTCAGAAAGTCGTGCTGGTCGGTCATGACGTCGGCGGAGCGGTGGCTCAGATCGAGGCGTACTCCTACAAGGACATCGACGCGCTGGTCGTGATGACCTTCGCCGATCAGGGTTTCACGCCGTTCGTGGAGGAAATCTTCGCGAACAGGAGCCTGGTTTGCGCCCAGGGAGGAGAAGATGCAAAGCCGGGCGGCCCGGGCGGCTACATACTCTTCGGGCCTCCCGACACCGAATTCAGGGAAAAGCTCTTCTTCAACGCCGAAGAAGCGGTGATCGATGCCACGCTCGCGCAACGCGAGCGCAATCCCTGCGGGTATCTCTCCTCGGTTCTGACGGTGCTGGCGGTGGACCAGGCGAGGGTGCCCGAAGTCCAGGTTCCGGTCCTCCTGATCTACGGCGAAGAGGACCCAGTCTTGACCCGGCAAGGCCAGGACGAACAGCAGTCTCACTTCAGCGGAAGCAGCGATAAGACGACGGTGCGCCTTGCGAATACCGGTCACTTTCCGATGCTCGAGCGCACGGTGCCCGTGCTGCGCAAAGTGGTTTCTGCATGGCTGTGCCGTCGCGCCCTGGTGGCGATCCCGTGTACGTGAAAGCCACGGCCTGAGCCCGTCACTGGGAGCTCGCGCGCTCGTAGATAACCAACCTCAGGGAGAGCAGACCGGCAACCACGCATAGCGCCTCACGCGGCGAGGAATGGATCCGACGGCGCCCTCCCTCGAGTGATGGGGCTTGGGGCGCCGACGACAGCCGTGACGAAGGCCAGCCAGCGCGGCAGGATTTGACGGGAAAGTTCGCCGTCAATGCGCGGACGCCAGCGCCCAACTGCTGGCCGCCCCCGTCGTGCGAGCATCACAGCTTCGGCGTCGGCGTCCGATCGGCTGAAGAGCTCCTGGGGTAGTGCCTGAAATGGAGCGTGACCATCGGCGATCTACGTAGGTTCCCCGTGGGCGGACGCCGCCGACGTCCAGGGGCTTCTCGAAGTGGAGCTAGCCGGACTCGAACCGGCGACCTCCTGGGTGCGATCCAGGCGCTCTCCCAACTGAGCTATAGCCCCACACGACGCCGCAGGCTAGCGGACCCCGAAGTGTAGTCGCCCACCGCCGGCAGCCTGCGCAGTATGGTGTGCGGGCGCATGGGACTGCTGGACGACGCCATTCGCGATCATCTCGAGCTCAAGCGTCGCCGGGGCGCGGATCCTGGGGAGGTTGCTCGAGAGCAGCGCGAGGCCTTGGCTCCGCCCGGCGGCTATGACGAAGGTCCGGCGACGGATCTTCCAATAGAGTCGGTGGCATCGGAGCTGTCGGACCAGCAAACTGGGGGCGCACCAGCGCACGCCAGTGACCCCTCGGGCGCGGCTGCGGCCTCGGCGGGCGAGACCGCGGAGATCGACATGCAAGACGTATTCGCTGAGGAGCAAACCGGTGGCTCCGAGGATGGTACGCCCGGGCCCGACTCTGGCAGGGCGCCACACCCAGAGGGCCCAGAGGACGTCCTCGAAGAGACGCCCGACTTCCTGCGCCACACCCCGGAGCAGGACCGCCTGTGGTTCGAGCAGAGACCCCCGCGCGACTTCGACTTCGACAAGTAGCTTAGGCTCGATCGGCGAGCTGTCAGGACGGCACCGTCGCCTACACTCGAGGGTCGAGGGGCCATAGCTCAGATGGGAGAGCGCCTGCTTTGCAAGCAGGAGGTCACCGGTTCGATCCCGGTTGGCTCCACTCCAAGAAAGACCTGGTAATCGCCCCTTTCCCTGAAAGCTGCGCGGCGGCCCGACTTAGCGCGGGACTAAGCAGGAACTAAGCGGCGTCTCGTGGTGGGCGTGCGAGAATGCGCGGAGCCCGGCCGACAAGCTGTCCGCGTCGTAAGCGCAGGACTGAGGGTTAGCGCCGAGTGTGCACAGCGAAGAAACCCGGCCCTCCGAGCCCTGGACTCAGAAAGACGATCGTCGGAACCGAAGGTCGGGAGTTCGACCCTCTCCGGGGGCGCTCATCTACCTGCCACCTCTCGTCCCGTCTCGCAGCGTGGTTCCAGCCTCTGTGGTGCAATTGGTTGCAAGGCGCACTCCATCCTGATTGACGCCCGGGGCTTGTCCTGCGCGAGCTCACCCTCGCCGTGGCGGCAGAGCCGGCAAGGCGACGGCTGTTGGCCTCGCCGCCCGTGGCCTGATAGGACTTCCTGGGATGGCGGTCTGGACAGTCAAGGCCGGGCGGCATGGCGAGCGCGAGGAACGCTGCCTGGAGCACGGCGTGGTAGGGGGTCGGTTTGGCCAAGTCCCCGACCTAAGCGATATGCACATAGCCGCAAGGCGCTGAATGCCCTGTGCGAACAGGCAGCTCCGGAGTGATCGGCTAAGGCGCGGGCGACGTATGTGGCGCAGCTGTGGTCGCTGCGGGAGCGCATGCAGGTCGATGAGCTGGTGGTCCTGCCTCTGAAGACCACGGGCACCGTCGCCGTTGGGCGCATCTCCGGGCCCTACGCCTATCGGACTGACCTGGGTGAGGAGCTCTGCCACGTGCGCCCGGTGACCTGGATCAAGACCGACGTCTCGCGAGACGGCTTCGATCAGGACCTGTTGTTCTCGTTTGGGGCCTTCCTCACCGTCGCTCAAGTGCGCCGCGACAACGCAGAGCAGCGCATTCTCGCCACTGTATCGGGCAAGCCCCCGAGCCCGCTCCCGTCGCCCGCCCCCTCGGGCGAGGACATGATCGATCTGGAGGCCGCGATCGACCCTGCGCAGATCGCGCGCGAGCAGATCCGTCAGAAGATCAGCCAGACCATCGCCGGCCACGGCCTCGCCGATCTGGTAGGTGCGATCTTCGAGGCACAGGGATTCACCGTGACGGTGAGCCCGCCTGGGGCAGACGAAGGGGTCGACCTCCTGATGGGATCAGGTCCAACCGGACGCGAGAGCCCTCGAATCGTCGGCCAGGTCAAGACCGGTCATGCCGGCGTCGACGAGTACCGCTCGATGCGCGGGCTCAAGGAGGCGCGACAAGCCGATCACGCTCTGCTCGTCGCTTGGGGCGGCTTCAAGGGCACGGTCAAGCGCGAGGCGCAGGCCGAGCACTTCTCGATGGTCCTTTGGGAAGCCGACGACCTTCTCGACGTTCTGTTCGGCGTGTACGACCGACTCCGAGAGGACGTGAAGTCCCGCCTCCCGCTCAAGCGCGCGTGGATGTTGGTGCTAGACGCCGAGTGAGATTCGCGGACCGATCCGAGGCCTCAGATGGTAACAAGGCTTCCCCCGCAAACGGCGGCCACATCGCCACATCATGGGCGTCAAGGCGCGCTTTCGGGCGCTCTCAAACGTCTGCGAACGACATCTCACGCGTAGGGTGGGCCCATAGGCGGGACCGCGGCTGACCCCTTTACTCTGCGCCCGAGTCGCTCGGGGTGACGCCTGGCCTGACATGAACCGGCGACCGCCCGTTGCCTTTGGCGTCACCTGCCGCACGTCCACCCGTCGATGTTCGGTGAGCTGGCCCTCGGCCCCTCGCTGGCCTGTAGCAGCGAACGTGCGAGCAGTGTCTTGCGAGACGGCCCGATTCGGCGACGGCGAGCGCTAATGACGCCAGCCGAGTTAAGGCAATCGGCGCGCTACTTCACCGTCTACAGACTCATCGGTAGCACTCCACTGCCTTGCTTGACCGGCCCCACCCCGTCTGATAGGCATCGGCCCACGTTCCGCGTCGGAATGTTTCGGCGCCATATCGCGCCAGAGCGGTCCGACGTCCGGTGAGCGAACGATCCATAGGGTTATGCGCTCGAGCACCAGCTCAAGCGCGTGGCTCAAGCAGAGGGAGGAGCCCCCCGATGAAACGTGTCACTGCGACCGTGACCAGCGTGCTGGTCGCGTCGTTGATTGCAGTCGCGATCACGCCAAGCGCGTTCGCTGAATCACCCGAGCTGGGCCGCTGTATAAAAGTCACAACCGGGAAATTCAAAACCGGTACTTGCACGACCCCGGCGACCGAAACTGAAAACAACTGGGAATGGTTCCCTGGTCCAGGTCCCAAACCGCAGTTCGTTATGGGCGGCTATATGAGATTCAAAACTGTAGGGGATAGGCGAGTGAATTGTGGAGTCACCCGTCTACCAGGAGAATGGACCGGGCCTAAAACGGCGTTGATCGAAATTGAAATGCAAGGCTGCGGTGGGCCAGACGCCGGACCACACATGGATTGCGGCACCACACCTGAAGACATTGTGCCCTTCGGCTTCGACGTCATCCATACTCTGCACCCCATTGAAGCCGAACTTGGCTTGATCAAAGGGGGGGCAACCCCGACCGTTGGGCTCGAGCTCAAGTCTCCGCCGCCTCCGGAACCAGGAATGCTGCAGTTCACGTGTTACCACGTGTGTCTTCCGGAGCCGCTTTGCAATGGGGTAGAAGTGCGGCAGTCGGAGTGGATCATCAGCGATTCAGTCATCGCTGAAGTGCAGCCGGTGGACCAGATGACCTTCAAAACGAGAGTTTACGTTGTCTCGGAAGAAGGCAAACAGGTTCCGGAAAGCTTCGAAGGCGGACCGAAAGCTACGTTGGAAGCTACCATCGCCGAACCGGTGTGGCTATTCAAAGAACAGGTCGGCCTGATCGGTGAATCTGGGTTCTCCGGCCCCATGGGATACGAAACGGAAGAAAAACTTGAGATCAAAGCGAGCTGAATCCTGGATCGAATCGGCCGACGGCGGCTGACGGTGACGCGTTAAGCGCGTCGTGTCGCGCTGCGCCCCGTGGGGCGTGGCGCGACACGGGCGCGCTTGGATTGCTGCGCCGGCAAGACGGTGGCCGCGACTGATCGGCAAGGCTCAACGCGAGATAGAACCGCCCGTATCATGGTCGTCAAGGCGCCTCGCAACGCGCTCACACGGCTTGAGGCGGCAACGCCCGCTCAGCACTGCCCCACATCTGGGCCTAGTGAGGACGCGTCGAGTGAAAATCGGGTGCTCGGCATGCTCGTAGGGCGCATAAACCCGATCGCCCTGCGACGCCGTCAGGCTAGTACGCGGCTCGGAGTCAGACTTGCGTAGTCTGCGGCGCTTCGCTCCGCGACCCAAGAGGTGATGCGTGCACGCACTTCTGTACCTGGCGCTCCGTCGCGTCTTCGAACTGGTTGTCCTGCTCGGCCGCTCGTCCGAGCGCAAGGAGGTCGAGATCCTCGTGCTGCGCCACGAACTCGGCGTGCTGCGTCGCCAGGCACCGCGTCCGCGTTATGGCACCTGTGACCGGACGCTGCTCGCCGCGCTCAGCCGCCTTCTGCCACGCACGCGCTGGAGCGCCTTTGCGGTCACGCCCGAGACGTTGTTGCGCTGGCACGCTGCAATCCTCAAGCGCCGCTGGACGTTCGAGCACCGCAGACCCGGGCGCCCACGGCTCGGTCGCGACGTGGTCGTCTTGATCGTCCGCCTCGCGCGAGAGAACCCGCGCTGGGGCGCGCGACGCATCGTCGGGGAGCTGCGCATGCTCGGCATCTCGGTCTCGGAGACGTCGGTGCGCGGCGTGCTACGTAGGGAGGGAATCCCGCCCGCGCCGCGCCGAACCGGGCCGTCGTGGCGCGACTTCATTCACGCACAGGGCCGCGAGCACCCTTGCGCGCGACTTCTTCACGGTCGAGACCGCGTTCCTGCGACGCGACTACGTACTCTTCTTCATCGAGATCGCCAGCCGACGCGTCCATCTCGCCGGCTCAAGCCCGAATCCGAGTGGCCGATGGGTCGCTCAGCAGGCGCGCAACCTCGTGCATGACCTCGACGAGCGCGCGCAGCCACTTCGCTTCGTGATCCACGACCGCGACTCGAAGTTCAGCGCCGCGTTCGATGAGGTCTTCCGGACCGAGGGCGCGACCGCGATCGAGACACCTGTCCGGGCGCCGAACGCGAACGCGAGCTTGGACGCGACGCTTGCCGTAGGACAGTCGTGGAGCTTGACCGACAGCTGGTCGAGCGGGCCTTCCGGCACCGGCGGCACCAGCCTTTATATAAATGGCACCTTGAGCTGCTACGCGAGAGCCACGATCCAGGACGATACGTGACCCTCGTGCCTTAGGTACCGGCCGTGACGACTGACAGCCTTGGAGTCAGCCGCTCGCAACGGTCCCGACCTGGACAGGGAGACAAGATTGTCCGACCTACTCGAGCTCCATTGAGCGGCGCCTGAACGAGCGCCAACCGCTCGTCGCCGAATATCCGCCCCAGCTGGTCGCCGCCTGCCTTGCGACCAACGCGAGCCCTCGATGATCAAGTCGGCGCACCCTCAGCGGCCGTCCAGCCCCGCCGCCTCAAGCGCAGCCGGCCAGCTGCCGAAGCGCTCGCGGACGGTGGTCGAGCACGGGTGATCGGGAGCGGCACGGAACCACTCGGTGCTTCTTGGCGGCCGACCCGCTGCGCGCGTGGCGTCTTGCAGGGCGCGCACGACGGCCGACGTGCTCCACTGCTTGTAGCACCTCGGCGCCGCGCGGTCATACTCGCGACCATCCGGTTTCAGACCTGCGCGCCTCAGCGCTTTCCTCCACCCGCCGAAGTGCCGCCTGACGGTCAGGTCGTCTGGGCGATCCCAGCTTGCCCGCGACCAGTCCGTGCATTTCGGGCTACGGCTATGTGTGGCCGCCCAATCCTGAAGTGACGCGATGATCTCTGCGTCGTCCCACATCCTGTGCAGGGGCTTGCTCCTGCGAGCGAGCGGGAGGTAGCGCTGCGCTTCGCGTCGATCGAAGCGCGCGTTGATGCGGCGCTCGCCGTTGCGCCCGGTGTTCGACGCCCGGCGGTGAGCCACGATCTCGACGTAGCGTCCATCCATCGCCACCGACACGCGGCTGAACCGTGTGCGCAAATCCGCATTCAGCTCGCGGGTCTTGGCGCGCGAGGAGTCTGTTCGACCGGCAAGCTCATCCGCCGCCCAGCTCTCGACCCAGCGGACCAGGTCCAGCTGGCGACCGATCCGGCTGGATGCTGCGATTCGTTTCAGCAACATTGCCTCGGGCGCCACTCGGGCGAGCAGAGCTTCAAGCCCATGATCTAACGCGACCTCGTCGCCCGAAAGAACCGCATCGAGCACACGCTGGCGCTCCGGGGAGTCGACCCACGCTCCCTCAAACGTAGCGAGCTCGGCTTGCATCGTCTCGTCCTCCTCGCCCTCGAGAAGAAACCTGTGAATCGTCGAGGCAAACATCGCCTCGATGAGATCAGCGTCCATCGGGAGCGACGGGCAGCGGGGGCTGCCGTTGCCGCCGCGATTGTGACTCCAGCAGAGATAGCGGCGAGGGAACGTACCGTCGGATCGCCTCTCGTCTGTGAAGCAGTGCAGCGAACTTCCGCAGATCCCGCACTTGGCGAGGCGCGCTAGCAGGAAGGTGTCGCGCTTTCGTGGCGTCTTGGTCGGCTTCGGCCGCGAGCGCCTGTTTTTGATGCGGTGGTACTGGCGCTCGGTGATATATGCGGGCCAGTTTCCGCGCGCGATCACCTCGCCCTTGTGCGCCGCGAGGCCGGCGTAGCGCGGGTTGTTCAAGACATCGAGCACGCTCTGCACGTCCCACGCTTTAGGGCGCTGCCAGCCGATCAGCGGTTTCGTCTGCCAGCCGGCTTCGTTGATAGCGCGCGCGATGGCTGCGGTGCCCTTTCTGCGCAGCGCCATGCGGAAGATCATCTCGATCAAGGGGCGGCGCGCGGGATCGACGTCCAGTCGCTTCTTGACGGCGCCGCTGGCGTCGACCTCGACCACCCGCGTGTAGCCGTCGGACTTGGCTCCCGTGTACTCGCCCCGTTCGACCGCCCGTCTTCGTCCAGCCGCGCTGGCAAGGCCTTTGCGACGTGAGTCCTCGTGGTTGCGCTGGCCCGTGACGACCGCGTACAGCAGGTCCCTGAAAGTCTCGGGGTCCTGAATTGTCCTCACCCTGACATCGTTCTTCAGCGCCCACAGCGCAACCTCGACCGCATGCCTCGCGGAGCGTCCATCACCGCGCGCGAGACGATCACTGTGCTGCGCCCACAGCTCGACGGTGCCCTCGCGCGCGAGCTCCTGGGCATGCCGCATCGCCTCTGCAAGCCCCGGGCCACGACTGCCGACAAATGCCGAGAACGCCTCGTCGGAGTACTCACCGACGATCATGCGGCCCCCTGCGCTCTCGACTGCCTCACGGCACTCGCGCCGCACTTTCGGGTACACGGCTGTTGGCCGGGCGGTCGGTGTTCAAATCCTGTCTCCCCGACTGATTAGCGGATGGTGCAGTGCGGCGCAACGGAGTGCAAACTCCCTGCAAAGCCGCTGCAAACGGGTGCAAGGGAGTGCGCGGCCTCAGGGTTGGGATCGTTAGCTTCTAGTCGTTCGGGAGCGATTCGGGAGCAGCGTGATCCCGAAACAGGGCCGGTCTCAGCGCGGCGTGATTTCCAGGCGCAGGAGGCCACCGTCAGCGTCGACCTCCCTCACGGTGGCCTCGAAGGCATGAGGATCGGCGTCGAGGTGAGCCGCGAGTTCACGTGCGGCCTCGCGCGCGACGTAGCCGACCTCGGCGCCGTCGACGAGGCGCACGCGGATTGCATTCGCGTCGAAGGGGTTCTCCGGCTCTCGCTCGAGGTCGACCGTGTCGGCGACCCTGAGCCGGCGCGTGCTCGCGGTGCGGTCGCCAAAGGCCAGACCGCGTACGGCGACGATGACTGTCCGGCGGCCGAGCAGGAGCTCTACGGGCACCCGAGTGAGGCAGGTGCTCGGGCACGCGTGCTTGCGGCGTGGGACGCGATTGAGCCCCTGCGCCGAGTCGCGGGCTAGGCCGAGTGATCGACTATCATCGGCGTTGCCATGTGAATCCAGCTCGCGGTAGTGGTCCCAATATCCGAAAGGAACTATTGGGATGCAGGTCGCGAGCGTTGTTTTGTCGGCGTGCAGTGTCGCTCTTGGACTTATGGAGTGGGCGCGCGCCAGGCGCAACAAGTAGGTCAAGCCGCTCCGCAGATTCTTCCTGCGGAGCGGTTTTTTTGCGGCGCTGGGGAGCAGTTCGGGAGCAGGCGCTGGCGTAGCCGCCGGGATAGCAGGCTCCTGCACCCGTCTTGATCCTGTCTCCCCGACTAGACATAGGGCCCATGAATGGAGGCCCTCTTTTCGACTGCGGGTTGGAACATGCAAGCCGCTGGGTCCAATTTGGAGTCCAATGTTCTCCGGACGGCGCTCAGCATCCCGCGTGTGGTGGACGGCTCGATCTGCGCAGGGTGCCGTGGAACCCGGCGGATCAGCAGATGCCTCACGGATCGGGTGGATGCTCACGTAGGAGGGTCCGCCGGAGTTGGGGGTCAACGTGTGATGCCGAGGTGCTTCGCGATTTTCGCGTGGTTTGGCGTTTGTGTCCTGCGGATCGATGGCGGCGTTTAGTGGAACCGGCACTAGAGCGTTGCGTGACGAGGCCCGGCTGCTTGCCGCACGAGACTTTCGGCGCGGCCTTGGGTGACACTTCGGCGACGCGCTGTCCGCACAGCTCCCGCAGCTCCTTATAGCTCGTCCCATAGGCTTCTTGGCGGTCTTCGAGGGGCCCGACCTCCATCGCTACGACGTTACTGCGGGGCACGACCACCAGCCGGGGGAACGAGGTCTCGAATTGACTGCCTCTCGGCTTGGCGGAGACCCTCACGAGGTAAACCCTTTCCGAGGTCTCGGCGACGAAGAAGCCGGTCAGCCCAGCGTCGTGTCCAGCGCGCAGGACCGCGATTGGCTGGACCTTCGGCACGTGGTAGGTGCGCAGCAGAGTGGTGGCGGTGCCGAACAACAGGATTGTAGAGAAGATCGACACGCCGAAGATGGCAAAGCCCCGCGTCCTGATCCCGATGAACAGCGTGATCAGCGCGAGGAGCGTCCCGAGCACGAACAGCAGGAAGTCTTGGAGGTAGGATGGCGCGCCCACGAGGAAGACGATCCCGAGCTCGATTAGCGCCAAGACTAGGACCGTGAGGATCCAGGTGATCAGCGAGCTCCGGCTTCTCCTCGCAGCGATCGCCAGCGCCTCGTCAATCTGTTCGTCGGCCTGCTCAAGCGCCACTTTGCCGACGGCGGCCTGATCTCTCAACGTGTCGGCTCTCGGGTCGGCCATACGGCGCAGAACTCCGATCCAGTCGGTGATCCGGTCCAGCTCGCGCTGCAGCGCTTTCAGCTGCTGATGACGCTGGACGACCACTTTCACGCGACCGAAGTCTGCAGCTGAGGCGGCATCGGCGGCGAGTTCTCCAGCCTGTTGCACGAGCGATGCGAGCGCCATCTCGCTGGAGTCCTGGTCGGGTTGCTCTGCGGCGGCGCCCACGGTGGGCAGCACGGTCGACGGCGGACCACTGCTGGCCGGAGGGTTCTGACTCCCCCACACCGTTCTGACATCGCGCCAGGGGCGGCTCGGTACGAGGTTATCGGCCGCGAAGAGATACGCGAGAATCACCGCGAGAAGGCCGAGGAGGATGAACGGGATCAGCGTCGAGAGCCCGATCACGATCAAGCTCGTGCGCGGTATCGAGGCGACGATCGTGTCCGCCGGCAAGTGCAACGAGTCGAAGCGAATCCAAACGATCATCCCGCCGACCACCGCCACGAAGCCGACGACGCCGACACTGCTCGCGATCGCGCCGAGCACGGCGAGCAGGCGAGCTCGAAAGAGCATCGCCTGGTCCTGGCCGGATTCGGGGTCCGTGGGATTCAGAGGTTGCTCGCCGTGGCCAATTCGCACCGGATACGTCCCTGAGCATTATTCCGTGCGCCGAACGTTTCGGCGTCGAACGCTTTGTCGGCGATCGAGAGTAGGCCTACGGAACCGAAGGTCGGGAGTTCGAATCTCTCCGGGCGCGCTCATCGTCTCACCGCTTCTCGCCGTTCTTCGCCGTAAATCCCTGGTAAATGACACGACCGCTGGATTGGCGGTTCCGTTCCGGCCCTCGCACAACGTCTCCAGCGGCTCGTGGTCGCATATTGGTCGCATCGGCGCCGGTGCCGGCCCCCGTCACCGCCCGCGAGTAACGACTAGTTCGGTGGGATCGTGATGCTTGCGTCCCGGCCTGCTGGCACACAGCCAGAGTCGGCTGGGTGGGTCGAGAGCGTCTCCCCGAAGACTGTCCAGCGCCACCTCGGTCGCCTCTCGTTCAACTCTGAGGCCTCCCGTGCGGCCTACACCGCCGCCTCGGTCGCCACGCGCGCCGCCTCCTCGGCGCCGATGAACGGCGCAAGTGCGATATAGGTCCCATCGCGGGTCAGCTCCGGCAGCTCGCGGATCTTGCCCTGGACCGCGTAGTGCAGGCAGAGCTCAAATACGCCGGCGGCGATCGCCTCGATAGTCACGGCGGGCGGCCGGGCGTAGCCAGGGGCTTCCTCGAGGCCAGGAACGAGCATGCGTGCGAACGCTCTAACACCAACGCTCGAGCGCTCGGCAGTATGTGTGGTGGCGGTCAGGGCGTCCACGAGCGCGATGTGCGCAAACGCGGGCTCGGAGGCCAGGAAGTGAAAGAGGGTCGAGATACCCGCGCGCACCGCCTCGCGCCAGCCGGGCTGTGCGGCGTAGGTCCGTTCGACCAGCGCGAGGCCCTTGGCGTGCCCGAGCTCGTAGGCGACCAGGAACGCGTCCTCCTTGTCGGCGAAGTGCTCGTAGAAGGCCTTTAGCGAGATGGCAGCCTGCTCGGCGATGTCGTTAACGTCCAAGGCTGCGTATCCCTTCGTCGCGACGAGGTTCGCGACGGCGTCGAGGATCCGCTCGCGCTGGCTGTGCACTACGAAGCTGCGTGAGACGTTCTGGTTCCCGCGCGCGAGCCCCCGCCGTGCGATGAACGCCGAGGGGCGCGCGAGCGTCCCCGGCGCGCGCCCCCCCGCGAACCCGGGGTGCTTTCGGGCAGCGCGGGTGGGGGATTTGGTGATCGCAGCAGGAGTCGGGTAGTAGGAAGTAGCCCACGTCACCAGGTCGGGGACGAGCGCGAGCAGCCCCGAGTGCCCTCCTGACGAGCCCCTGCGCTGAAGGATCCCGTAGAGGCCGCCGACGATCGCCCGCGCGGTCGTCTCGGAGATCCGGCCCTCACCCGGGGCCATCTCCACGGCATCGCGGATGAAGCGCTCGTAGCGCGCGATCGAGCGCTCGCGGCGCTCGATCCCGGCAGGACCCGCCGCTGCGATCTCAATCGTGGCCAAGCGCAGGGCGGCGGGATTCTCGATCGCAGCCCCGAACAACGCTCCGATCGTCGCCTCCACGCGCTCGGGCCAGCGTGCGGCCTCGCGATAGGCCTTCTCGAGCCGGCGGGTGGCGCGGGCTGAAACCGCATCGTAGGTGGTGAGGAAGCAGTCCCGCTTGTTGGCGAAGTGCACGTAGAACGTCTTGCGTGACACGCCCGCACGGGCGACTACATCGGCCACCGTCGTTGCCCGGTAGCCGCTCTGCCCGATCGCCTCGACCATCGCCATCATCAGGCGCAGGCGCTGCTCGGCCAGGACTTGCTCACGGCTCAGCCGCCGTCCCCCCGAGCGCGGCCGGGGGGACGGCGTGGGTGCTGTCGTAGTTCTCGGCGCCATCGCGATACCGCCAGGAAGCTCGCTTGCGAGCGCGACGCGATAAGACGTTCCTGGCTCGCGCAGGGTATACGCACGCGAGGGATCGCCGGATCACTGATCGGGCGCGGCGCTCGGCCCGGGAGCCGGGTGGCCCGGTCGAACACTCGTCCAGCCGATGAGGGCCGCGCCCTCGCAGACCAAGCGTGGCGACAGGACGCGGCATCGCCCGCTTGCGGACGAAGAGTCGGCACCGGAGCCTCTTCGATCTAAGACGAGCGCCCCGGCGCCGATCAACGAAACCCACGCCGATCCGAGGACCGGCGGAGCGCGGCAAGCATACCCGAACGCGCGCCCGTGCTCGGCTCCGCAGCCCCTTTTCAAGGCGTCTGGCACCTCTCGCGCCACGGCGCGTGCTGAGCCGATCGAGCGCGATCATTTGACCTATCCAAGATCCACGGGGCGCCGGCCTCCGACCGGGTAAACCCCCTCCTCCATACCGATCGGCGGAACTGAACACGCAGCGGGACTGCGCTCTACGAACAACCAGGAAACGTCTTGCTACTTTGCCCTTGACCTAGCTCGTGCGATCTGGTAGACCACGCAGCACCGCCCCGTTTGCGGGAAGGCACAGCTAACGGGCGGCGTCGGCGCCGGAGCGATCTTCGATCCAAGGACGAGAGCCTCGGGGCCGGTCGACGAAATCCAACGTAAGGGAGTTAGAAACTAATGAGTCGGAGACGATCGATAGGGCTAGCCCTCGTTGCGGCGTTCGCGTTTAGCGCAGTAGCGGTCGCGTCTGCTGAGCCGCCTGACGAATACGAATACTCCGGGGCGGCTGGCACGACATTCACCGGGAAACAGCTGGCCACGCAAAAATTCAAAACCAACGCGGGCACAGTCGAATGCAAAAAAGCAAAATACGAAGGAGTTGTCCCGGCGACCAAAAAATCAACGACCGCCAAAGTCAAATATACGTACTCGGAATGTGAAGTACCCGGGATCGGCTCAGCAACAGTCGAAAACAAAGGGTGCGAATACGAATTCCTCGAACCGATCGATAACGAACCAGAGACAGGCGATAAAGTCCATCACGGCAAAGTGAGCGTGATTTCGGAAGCCGGCAAAACGTGCGAAACCGTGATTACAGCAGTTACCTGCAAAGTGACGGTCAAAGCGCAGAGTTCGCTCGAAAAAGTCACTGCTACAAATAACAAACCGGCCGCGGGCAATTCGGAAATCACACCCGAAGTAAAAGGCATCACGTACACCGATAGCTCGTTCTGCCCGGGCGGCGCGGGCACGTTTACCAACGGTGAATACACGGGCAAAAACGAAGTGACGGGAGTTTTAATCAACTAGGTGCATCGGACGCTGCACGCTAACGACTAGCATCCGTTTGGGGGGCGGAGCCACGCTCTCGCCCCCCAAACAGATTGGAGCATCCGGCCACCGACCGCTGCTTGAGTGCGAGTCGTCGATCTTGCGGCGTGGGAGGACGGAGATAGGAGGGAGGTGGAGCGAGACATGACCATTGGTGAGGTCGAGGAGAGCAGCGAGAGGCACGCCCTCCCAACCTCCCGCTGGGCAAGACTACCGTCGTTATCGGTGCGAGCGCTTTGGATAGTCGTTTGTATGGTGGTGGTGACCGTGCCGAAAGCGCTCGGGCGATCGACAGCCATCGCGGAAGGGGCAGGCCTTCCGGACGGTCGT
This sequence comes from Actinomycetota bacterium, assembly GCA_005884115.1. Classification (GTDB taxonomy): domain Bacteria; phylum Actinomycetota; class Thermoleophilia; order Solirubrobacterales; family Solirubrobacteraceae; genus Palsa-744. The sequence continues at coordinate 363,242 of VAXW01000004.1, read as the reverse complement.
GTGTACGAGCAGGTCTCGCCGACGGAAAAGGGGGGTAACGAGGCTGGGGCTATAGGCGGACGTGCGCGTTATGCGGTCGCGACGGCCGATGGAGAAAGGATCGTCTACGGCACATCCGCTGCACTCGGACCAGGACCGACGGGCGTGGGTCCTACCTACTCGGTTTCGCAGCGGACTAATCAGGGTTGGCGGACACGCGGAGCTCTACCGCGAGCCGCAGGCACCCAATCTATTGAAGATGCTCCCTCCGGCCCCTTTGGCAACAACTTCTTTCCCTCGCCGGCGCTATCGAGCTTTGCATTCGCCACGCCGGCACCTTACGTAGCTTACGGTGGCGATAGCCGCTTCGCGTCAAATCTCTACCTGACAGGGGAAGACACCACGGTGGAACCGGCATGGGTGAGCATGCCAACTATTCCAAACCCAGTGCCGGCGCCCGGAGTGGTCGCCGAACTGGCCGCCGCGGCTGGTCCGCCGTCAAGCTCGGGCGTGATCTACTTCACATATTTTGGGACACTGCTTGCTGGCGAAGGGGCTCGCGCCGAACAAATCGAAGCAGAAGGAGGTGGTGGCCGTTCGTGGGGCTTCTTTGAATGGCGCAACGGGACACTCGCTTCGGCGGGCAGACTGCCCGACGGATCGCTCGACCCCTACGGCGCGGTGCCCGCTAACACTGGCGAATTTCTCCATAACGACACGCCCGACTTCTTTGCCAACCAGGTTTCGGCCGACGGCTCGCGCGCGCTTTTTGTGAGTCCAGACCCGTACTCGGCCCATCCGCCGAGCGACCCGGTCGAGCTGTACGTTCGCGAGAACGGGGAAAAGACCGTGCTTGTGTCAAGGAACACCTTTGAAGGCGACCAGCCGGCCCCGGGCTACACGGTGCCAGAACAGCGAACACCAGGAGACACAGGAATAACGCCCGCTCAACCGTCCGCACTGTGCGTTGCGAGTTGTGAAGAAGCGAATTACGCATATGCGTTGTCGAGCGGAGAAGGGGTCTTTTTCAAGAGCGCAGATAAGTTGGCTAGGAGCACAAGTGGTGAAGAACCTAGTGGCGCTGGGCCGTGGACATACGAGTTCGATGTCGCTGCCGAAACTTTGAGGTATCTGCCGGGCGTCACGGAGCCCATCGTCGCGTCCAGGCCCGATGGGTCAGAGTTCGCATTTATCAAATATACGGAAGAACATACGGAAGAACGGACAGGTTCTCTGTACTTGTGGACGAGTGGCCAAGTGACGAAAATCGCGGCGCTTCCCGAACCGCCGTTCACCGAACCGACCGAAGGACACCTGGTTGTTGCACCGGCGAACATTTCACAGGATGGCGCCGTGCTCGTCTTCGAGACGAACGCACCGACCCCGGAAGCGACGGAGAGTACCGGCACAGAACCGGCGAACAATGGTGCCGGCTACCAGCAGGTGTACCGGTATGACACGCGCACTGCTGAATTGGGCTGCGTGTCGTGTCCGGGGAATGGAGTCATCCCTTCCGGCGATGCGAAAATGTCGAACTCCGATCAGCCGAGAGACGGCGAACATGAAACGGGCGCTGGTGATCTCGTCGGCAATCGGGGCGTGAGCGCGGACGGCACGCGAGTGTTCTTCGATACTCCGCAAGCGCTGGTTGCGACCGATACCAACGGAGTGCGCGACGTGTACGAGTGGGAGGAAGGCAGGGCGCGTCTGATCTCCTCGGGTACCGGTTCGCAGCCGTCGTTCTTCCTGGACAACAGTGAGTCCGGCTCCGATGTGTTCTTCGCCACGACGGCGAGCTTGGCGGCGAGCGACACCGACGGTGGGTATGACGTGTACGACGCTCGGGTAAACGGTGGCTTCCCCCAGACATCGTTTACGTCGGAGTGTGTAATGGACTGCCGGGGGCCAGCGACCAGCCCGCCGAGCTTCGCGACTCCGTCGAGCGCGTTGCTCTCTGGCTCTGGCAACCTGACGGCCGTCGCGGAATCGCAAGCGCGGCCGCCCAAGACCGAATCCAGAAACCAGAAGCTTGTGAAGGCGCTGAAGGCGTGCAAGCGCAAGCCCAGGAAGAAGCGAGCCACGTGTCGGGCGCGTGCGAGGAAAAGGTATGGACCGCGGGCCAAGCACGGCAAGCCGGCGAAACGAGGCAGTCGATCATGAGAACGTCGCCTCAAGCGATGTTCCGGCGGCGAATTCGCCTCCACGCGTTGTCGCCCGGTCCGCGTTGGGCACCGGCACGTTGCAGTGGCAGAGCGCTCCGCCCACCTTGTCGAGTCGCTCTTCGCCTCAGTGTTCTCATCACGTTGCTCGTGATAGGACTCGGCGCCCCGTCTGCCGTTGCTGCCACACCGCCGGCGTGGGCGATCACCTCAGTGGCCGGTCCCACACGGTTTGTGCCCGGCAGCGAAGGGAATCTGATTAGGATAACGGCGACAAATGTAGGGGAATCAGCGACAAGTGGGCAGGTCACGATTACCGACTCCCTTCCTGAAGGACTCACCGCGACAGAAATAGCGGGCGAAGACCCTTATTCTGAGGATGAAGCAGGCGAACCGCGGCGGCTATCATGCGCCTTGGCGACACTCACATGTACTTACGAAGAAGGCGTCGCGCCTGGCGACCCTCTCACGGTAACAATCACCGTCGCGGCGACGGCGAGTCCGACATCGCCCAGTGTTATGAATCAGGCGACGGTCTCCGGAGGGGAAGCAGTTACCGTTTCGACGAGCGAACCAACGACCATGCCGATAACGCTCGACTTTTCGCCGGTGTTGTTTGGACCGGCCGCGTTTATGACCGTACTGTCCAACCGGCAGGCGGGCGCGCACCCCAACGTAACCACATCGTTCTCCCTGCATCAGTCAGAGCCGAACCTTCCGGCTGACTCGCTGAAGGACGCCAGCGTTGAGCTTCCGCCGGGGCTCGTGGGAAATCCCACTGCAACGCCTCAGTGTGACGCAGACCGGGTCGCTAAGTTTGCGTGCCCTCCAGACGCAGCAGTCGGTGTTGCTACCACGGAGATCAATTTCAGCCCTGGAACGAGTAACGCGGCACTACAGCAGGTGTCATTGATATATAACATCAGGCCGTACGTCGGCGAGCCCGCGGCGTTCGCGTTCGAGACTATCGCTTTTCCTGTACGCCTCGACACCAGCGTCCGACGCGGCACAGATGGGCAATACAGGGTGTACGTGTCGGCGCCATCGCTCGCCGAGGCAGATCCCGTAGTATCGTCCTCCGTTACGCTGTGGGGGGTCCCAGCTGAGCATAACGGTCCGGGGCCCTATAGTACAACGATCAGCCGTGTCGGGTTTCAGTCGTTCGGTGGACAGGGCGACGGCGCGCCGGCCGCGTTTCTGACGAGCTCCCAGGTGTGCGAAGGCAACCCGCTTACGGCGGGTCTGCCGTCGCTCGCGACCTTCCTGGCGGCCGACTCTTGGCGCAATCAGGGGACAGTTGAAGCCCTCGGCACACCCGACTTGCGGGACCCAAACTGGCGCACCGAACGGTCAGCAATGCCCAGTCCGATGGGCTGTGACAAATTGTTATTCCAGCCCTCCCTTGCCGCTGAACCCGAAGTTACTCAGGCGGGCGCGCCGAGCGGCTACACGGTCCGGATCCACGTGCCACAGAACGAGGACCCGAACGGGCTGGCCACGCCGGACCTCAAACGCGCCGTCGTGACGCTGCCAGCAGGAACGGTCATCTCTCCATCGGCGGCAGACGGCCTGCGGGCCTGCTCAGAGGAACAGTTCGCGCTACGCTCGCCTGCCCCCGCGATGTGTGCAGACGCGTCCGAGATCGGCAGCGTGAAGATCGCCACGCCGCTGGTTGCGAGCCCACTCGAAGGGACGGTGTTCCTCGGCCAGCCCGACTGTTCTCCATGCACGCCCAGCGACGCTCAGGCGGGCAGGATGATCAGGCTCCTGTTGCAGGCCGAGGGCTCAGGGGTGAGGATCAAGGTCGAGGGATCGGTGTCAGTGGACCAGAGCACGGGCCAGCTGACGACCACGTTCGACGAAGATCCACAGCTTCCCTTCGAAGACCTGACCCTGACACTCCACGGGGGGTCAAGGGCGCCGCTCGCGAATCCCTCTACCTGCGGCCTGCCGCTGCGGGTCACTTCGCAGCTGACGCCGTACAGCAGCGAAACTCCCGCCGAACCATCGAGCGAACCCTTCCAGGTGACCGGCTGCCCGAGCCCGCAGTTCTACCCATCGTTCACGGCAGGAACCATCAACAACCAGGCCAGCGCGTTCAGCCCCGAGACCGTGACTTTCTCCCGCACCGACCAAGACCAAGACCTCGAAGGGATCACCGTCCACACCCCGCCGGGGCTTCTCGGGATGCTCTCCAAAGTCCAGCTCTGCCCGCAGGCACAGGCCCAATTAGGACTGTGCCCTCCACAGAGCCAGATAGGGACCACCACGGTCGGCGCGGGACCGGGCACCAACCCCTTCTTCCTGGGTGGAAGCGTATACCTGACAGATGGCTACAAGGGTGCCCCGTTCGGCCTCTCGATCGTGGTACCAGCCCTGGCGGGCCCGTTCAACCTCGGGAATGTGATCGTGAGAGCGGCGATCAACGTCGATCGAAGCACCTCCGCGTTGACGATCACAAGTGACGCGCTGCCTCAGACTCTGGACGGCATCCCGCTGCAGATCAGGACGGTCAACGTGACCATCAACCGTGAAGGCTTCATCTTCAACCCAACCAACTGCCAGCCCATGGCGATAGAAGGCTTGCTGAAAAGCACGCGGGGCGCAACCGCGGCCGTGTCATCGCGCTATCAGGCCGCCAACTGCGCGACTCTTCCGTTCAAGCCAACGTTCACGGTACTAACGCAGGCCAAGACCAGCAAAGCAAACGGCGCCTACCTGCACGTCAAGGTCACATCCGGGCCGGGCCAAGCGAACATCGCGAAAGTCAAGGTCGAACTGCCCAAGCAGCTGCCCTCGAGGCTGACGACGCTGCAGAAAGCGTGCCTGGCTGCGGTGTTCGACGCCAACCCCGCTACGTGCCCAGCCGCGTCTGTGGTCGGCGTGGCGACAGCCGTAACGCCGGTGCTTAGGAGCTCGCTCACGGGACCGGCCTACCTCGTCTCACACGGCGGCGCGAAATTCCCCGACCTTGAGATAGTGCTGCAGGGCGAAGGGATCACGCTCATCCTCGACGGGCAGACCGACATCAAAAAGGGCGTCACGATCAGCAGCTTCAGGTCGGTCCCGGACGCGCCGGTCACGAGCTTTGACCTGGTGCTGCCCCAGGGGCCGCACTCGGTGCTCGCCTCCAACGCGAACCTCTGCTCGCGTGTTGTGACGACTACCCGGCGAGTGCGGGTGCGCGTGGGTGGCCGTGTGGTCTACAGGGCGCGCAAGCTGCACCGACAGGTCGGGGTGGCGCTGGTCATGCCGACCGTCATCACGGGGCAGAACGGCGCGGTCGTCAAACAGACGACCAGGATCGCGGTCTCGGGCTGCCCCAAGCATAAGAGCGCTAACTCCAGGAAGAAGAGCAAAGGCAAGAGCAGATAGCGACCGTTACGGGCTTGAGCGTGACCTTGTCCCCCGCCTCCCGGTCACGTCAAGAAGGGCCCCGGCGGGCGGTCCACCCTCCCCCTCGCCGTACGCCGGGGCTCGATAACGGGCGCCGTGGCTTGGCCCTGGCCACGGCGCCCGTGCCGTCCTGGCGCGGCCGGGGCTTCCTGCGAGCGCTGTGACGCCCCCTCCGTCGCGATCCGCGCCGCCTCATCGGCACCGATGAAGGGCGTGAGCGCGAAGTAAGTAGCCCGGGGCACGAGCTCGGACAGCTCGCCGATGCGCCCCCTCAGGGCATAGCTCAAGCACAGCTCGAACACACCCCCCGTGACCGCCTCGACCGTCACGGGGGGCGGCCGCGATCCATCCTCGGCCTCTTGAAGCCCAGGAACCAGCATCTGTGTGTAGGCGCTGACCCCCCGGTTTGAGCGTTCGGCTGATCGCCGGGTGGCGATAAGGGCCTCCACGAGCGCCATGTGCGCGAAGGAGGGCTCGGAAGCCAGGAAGTCGAACAGCGCAGACAGTCCTGCGCGCACGCCGTATCGCCAGTCGGCCTCGGTGAAGAAGGCGCCCTCGACGATCGCAAGGCCCTTCGCGTGGCCGAGCTCGTAGGCGACGAGGAACGCGTCCTCCTTGCCGCTGAACTGTTGATAGAAGGTCGATAGCGAGACGCCGGCCTCTTTGGTGATGTCCCCAAGCGCGGTCGCGGCATAACCTCGCTCGGCACTGAGGTTCGTGACGGCGTCGATGATACGCTCGCGCTGAGTGTGAACGGCGAGGCTGCGCGACACACCACGATGGCCACTTGCGACCTCGCGCGTGCCGCCTCCGGGGGGGCCGAGCCAGAGAGTTCCCGGAGCCCGTCCGCCCCACAGGCCTTCGAATGTGGCTGGGCTGTTGGGCTCAGGGTCACGGAGGTTGATCATCGCGGGGTGCGCGGTGTAGGAGGTGGTCCACCGCACAAGGTCGCCGATCAGCTCGGGTAGCTCCGCCGACCTGGCGCTCTGCACGTGCGTGTGGAGGACCCTGCTCAGCCCTCCTACGAGCGCGCGCAGCACGGGGTTTGCAATCGTGCTCTGGCGCCGGGGGGCCAGCGCGAGGTTTTCGCGCAGGAGCGCTTCGAAGCTTCCAATCAGCTTCTCGCGGCGGGCGATCCCCGCCGCTCCGGCCCCAGCGATCTCGATCGTCACCAGTCGTAAGCCAGCGGGATTCGCGCTCGCCGCCTCGAAGACGGCCCTCAGTCCCGCCTGCGCGCGCGCCAGGGGGTCACCGCCACTGCCGTAGGCTGTCGCGATCGAATCGAGCCAGTCCGCCACGATCGCGTCGTAGGCGGCCAGGAAGCACGCCCGCTTGTCGGCGAAGTGCTGGTGGAAGGCATGGCGCGAGAGCCCGGCGCGCGTGATCACCTCCGCGACGGTCGTGCTTGCGTAACCTCGCTCGGCGATCGTGCCCGCCATCGCCGTCAACAGACGGTCGTGCTCCTCGGCGGCAGCGCGTGCGGATGAGAGCGAGCGCCGCGCGCGATCGGGGCCCGGACCGGGAGAGGGGATGCGGGGTGTTCGGCTTGCCGGTCGCATCTCTCAGAAGGGGCAGAGAAGGAGGCCTGACCGTATAGCTTCGTGCGCTTGAGGTCGGGAGCGTCCGCTGATCGTGATCGCCTACGACGTGAGTCTATCTTGAGAGCCTGCGCAGCCGGCTGCGCCCTTCAGACCAAAGCGCCCCGACCTGTTCTACGGCGTCCCCCCGGGGACGTCAGGACATCACACCACAAGGGGACAGGTGAGCGCGAGCCGTACGCGGATCTTTGTGCAGAAGCAGACATGCCTTGTCCGACAGTCCGGCTACCAGACCGATTGTTTGCACATCCCGGTCGTCATGCAGGTGAAGTACGTGTCGAGGGGTGCCGTAAGTACTCGCGTGTGCTCCATGGGCGGGGGCAACCGGTTGACTTCGATCTCCGCGCGGGGGCCTGCCTACCTGGGATGCCGGACAGGAGGCGATGTCCGCATTCGAAGGACAGAGCGCGTCCTACCGCAGGCTAACAAGCTACGAGCTTGCCTCTGGCGCTCGCAGGAGCTGGCTTCTGCCGCGACTACAGCCGCTCAATGGGGCGGTGGAAGAAACCTCGTCCCAGAGCTGCCCCGTCACTGGCGAACCGACGCGTGTCGGAACTCTCGCCAGGGACACGACCCGTGCTACGCCGGCCAGTCCCTGGTGACACTCCGTCAACCTCGAGCTCACGCTCAGTGGACTGCCGCCAGTGGCTGTGGCCGAGAGTAAAGCGGGGAGCAAACTGAGCGAAACGTACGCGGTCCGGGAGAAGGTCAACCCCCTGAATTCGGGCCATCTCAACCCCAGTGCCAAGCGAACCGTCGGGCTGGGGGCCGGGCGGTCGCTGGTTCGAATCCAGTCTCCCCGATTAGCGAAAGCCCTGCACACCGCAGGTTTCTGCGCCGTTACCGCTAGTCCACCCGCCTCCGTCGTATTCTATTTGTATTCTATCTCCAGGCGAGCCAGTCCGACACGTTCGCGGCGTCACGCGCTCGGAGTTCCTCGCCCGCGACCGCATCAAGCAGCTCGCATAGGGGCATGCGGGCCAAGATCATGCCCCCGGCCATCAGCTGCGAGACCCGATCTCGCTTCGACAAGCGCACGGTACTCGGACAGCCGTAACGGCAGAGCGCGCTCACGCGACCGCGCGTAGCCGTCGGTAGGGCGTGCCGCGCAGCTCGCGCACGAGCGCGTCGACGACGCCCTCCTCGTCCTTCTCGCGGCCGTCGGTGACGGCGCCGATCACCGCGCGCTTGCGCTCCAGCAGGGTGGCGATCGTCTCGTCGACCGTGCCAGCCGCGAGCAGGTAGGTGGCATTGACCGTGTCCTGTTGACCGAGGCGGTGACAGCGGTCCTCGGCCTGATCGTGCCTGGCGGGCGTCCAGTCGAGCTCGAGGAAGACGACGTTCGAGGCTCGGGTCAGCGTGATGCCATGGCCCGCGACCTCGATTGAGCAGACGATCAGCTGATTCTCGGCACTGTCGGGCGCCTGGAACGCGCGCAGCGACGCGTCCCGCGCGGTGTGGCTGTCTTCGCCGAGGATGTGCAGCGCCGCCGGGAAGCGCTCGAGCACGGCGCGCTGGATCTCGCGATGGTGGGCGAACACGACGAGCCGCTCGCCCGAGGAGCAGAAGTCGTGGACCCAGGCGAGCGCAGCGTGGAGCTTGCCGCGCGCGGCGAGCAGCTTGAGCGCGTTCAGTCGCACGAGGCGCTCGGCGCGCAACGCCGCCGCGACCTGCGCGTCGAGCTCGCGCAGCTCGAACGGCTGGCTTTGCAGCCACGCGACGAGATCGCGCTCAGCGAGGCGGTACTCGGGCTCGTTGTCGAGCTCGACCGGGACGATGCCGCGCGTCTTCGCCGGCAGCTGCGGTAGGACATCGGCCTTGAGGCGACGGGCGAAGCAGCGCGCGCGCAGATGCCAGTGCAGGCGCAGGTGGGCGTCGGGCCCGCGGAAGCGCTTGCCGAACTGTGCGCCCGAGCCGAAGTCGCCCAGTCGCCCGACGATCTGCAGCTGGGAGATCAGCTCGGGCGGCCGGTTCATCACGGGCGTGCCCGTGAGCGCGAGCACGAGGCCCTCGCGCGGCACCGCCGCGGACAGCCGCTGGACCGTCTGGGTGCGCTTCGCGGACGCGTTCTTGCAGTAGTGGGACTCGTCGAGCACGAGCGCGCGGGGCGATAGGGCTTGCAGCGCGGGCAGGCGCGCGGCGACGATGTCGTAGTTGACGACGGTCACGTCGGCCGGTGCGATCGGAGCGTCCGAGCGTGTGCCGGCGATTGCCTGGGCACTGCGGCCGGGCAGCCAGCGCTCGAGCTCGCGCAGCCAGTTCAGCTTGAGGCTTGCCGGACACACGACGATCGCTGGGTAGGCGGCGTCGGCCTCCAGGCTCGCCAGCGCCTCGATCGTCTTGCCGAGACCCTGCTCATCGGCGAGGAACGCGCGCCGCTGTGCCAACACGTAGCTCACGCCCGCGCGCTGGAAGGGCTTCAGCTCGCCGCCGAGCCCGGGCACGTCCAGCGGCGCGTCTGTCCCCGCCGAGAGCGCTACGAGGCCGGCGGCGCGGGCGTGCTCCTCGCGGACCTCCTGCAGCAGCGTGAGCGCCTCGGGCGCGACCCAGGTTTCGTGCGCGGCAAGGAAGCCGTCGAGCTCCGGAATGCAGAACGGATCGGCACGGATCGAGGGGAGCCCCGCCTGCTCGCCTCCGCCTCCGGGGATGCGCTCCGCGCGGTGGGGTCTACCGCGCGAGGCGCCCGCGAGTGCCGCGAACGCGTCGAGCTGCGTGGGGTCGTGGCCGGGCGCGAGCACGAACGTCGGGTCATCGTGGAGCGCGGAGCGCTCTAGCACGGCGGGCGGCGCGGGCCGGCCCTCCCGCAGCGCCGCGATGCATCGCTTCGCCCCATGGCTGATCCAGCCGCGCAGCCGGCCGTCCATCAGCCGCCACGAGCCGAGGGTCAGCGGAACGGTCGCGCCGCCGGTGGTACCCACCGCCTGCTCGCGCAGCTCGCGCGGCAGGCGCGCGGTCTCACCGAGCAGCAGGAACACGGGCTGCTCGTGCGGGCCGCCGACCTCTACCGTGCCTACCCAGGTGGTGGCACGCGCCAGCCAGCGCTGCACCCGCGGATCGATCCGCTTCGCCTCGAGCTCGGCGATCAGCTCGGTGATCGACTCGGCATCGTGCTCGACGGCGGCCAGCGCGAACGCTTCGGCGGGACCATCGAGCGCGCGCAGGCCGGCCCGGCCGGCGAGCACACGGGCGAGCGGCGCGTGCGCGGCGGCGATCATGATCCAGTGCTCCCCACGGCGGTCGCGGCGCAGCTCGACATCGTGGGCCAGCGAGTCCCGCCCCGGCGCGGTTGACCCACCTTGTCTGATCTCCGTGAGCGCGTGCTCCGCGTCGTCGGTCAGGCGCAGGCGGGAACTGGCGGTGGCCAGCTCGTCGACCAGCCGCGCGGCGTGGCCGTCAAGCGGGATCAGCGCGCGGCCGATTGCGGGCAGGCGGTAGGCGTCTGGGTGCTCGAGCAGCGCTTGCGCGAGCTCGGGCGCGGTGTCGGTGGCGAAGCTCAGCCACCAGTTCTCGTCCGGCCGGGCGAGGTCGAGCACGCACTCGTCGGGGCGGCGTCTGGCGCGGCGGCGCTCGATCGCGCGGGTGAGCGCCTCGGTCACATCCGGCGCAGGCGACAAGCTCGCGAACAGGCGTGCGAGCGCCTCCGCGCGCTCGGGATCGAGCGGGATGCACCATGCCCGCTGGACGGGGTCCCAACGGCGGCCGGGTAGCGCGCGCAACAGTTGACGCAGTCGATCGTCATAGGGGAAGCGCAGCACAGCCTCACCGTCGGCGAGCGAGGCGTGGAAGCTGGAAGCAGACACGGGCACGGCACGATAGGCAACGCTCTGGATGGGACCGCTTGCTGGCCGACCGCGTCGGCAAACAAACCCGGAACGTGATGGACGGGGCTTTGGCACCCTTCAGGCCGGTGCCGATGCTCTAGGGCGCTTACCTAGGGTTCAGCGGGTTTCCCTGCGACGCACGAGGTGGGACTGGCTCCCAAAAAGCCGCGGCCGGAGGTCGGGCCCTGCCGGCGCGCCGGACGAAGGCGAGCACCGGATCGTGGCAGAGCCGCGAACGCAGCACGAGCTGCATGTCTCAAAAGGCTAGATCGTCCGACCGCATATCAGCCTCCCGGATATTCCGAAATGATCCGGTTCACCCGCTGCCTGCCGAAATCGCTTGCGCCCTGCTTGGCCAGCACATCCCCGGTCATCGCGGGCCGCTCGCGACGATGGCGACCGTCGGACAGGACGTAGAAGATCTGCCAGCGACCCTTACCTTGATAGCGCGCGATCTTCGCGGGCCCGTAAGGAGCCTCGGACAAGCTCGAATCGGTGAGGAACTGCTCTGCGGTTGGCATTGCGTCAATTTGGCAGCGGCGTCGGATGTCGAAGCTCGAGCTCGACGGCGAGGTTGAGGCGAGTATCAGCTCAGACAGCGTCCGCTGGAGATGTCCGAGGCGTGAGGTCGCGGCTCGGAGTCCGCGGCTTCGAGCCGAGGTCGTGGCTCAGGTAGCATCGGACAGGCGACGTCTCGCGTGTGTGAAGCGAGACCGGAAAGGCCCGGGAAAGCGCAAGAAACGGCTCTAGAAAGACACAATAATCAAGGCCTCGCCCACCGCGATAGTGTCGGAGTATGCGGGGTTTGTAGCGGATTTGACCCACCAAACGCCTCCAGTGGGCAAAAATCGAGGGTTGCGTGGTGGAGCCCGACGCAAGGGTTCTAGCCCATCCGTTGGCCGCTGCATTGGGCTGGAAAGCAGGTGCTGGGTCGCCGCTGGTTCGGAATGTCGCTGTTCGTCCGCAGCAGGAGCCACGTGGGGCCGAGCAGAGACGACTGCCTTCACACGGAAGCGCAACTCTTGGGATACGGCCGGGCGAAGTGCTGCTTCCGTCTGCGGGAGAGTAAGCGAGCTCTACGCGTGCTCGCATTCGTGCCAAGGGCGCGCCGCGGATCGGAACAGGTGGCTTTTCGTCATCCGCGTCCGCTGCTACAAGTTTGCTGTTTGCTGACAAAGGGAATCAAGCCTCGTCAGCCCCTGAGAAATCTGGTTCCGGCCGTGGATCGCCGCCACACGGCCGCGTGCGGTAATGCCCACCCCGGCTGAACGCATCTACGAAGCGGCTATCGCGAAGCTCGCGGCGCAGCAGGCTGCGGTCGGACGACTCGCGAGCGCGGTGAGTCCACTTGCCGCCGCCGCGACGGCAGCCGGTGCAGTGTTGTTCAAGCCTGCTACCGACGGACTTCAGCACCAGGAGTGGCTGCAAGTCACTGGTCTCGTTATTGCCTCCGTCGGGTTTGTCGCCCTCTTGTGGTGGGGGATCAAAGCGTCGGTGGGTATCACTCTTCCCGGCGCACAGCCGAGAACTCTCTTCCAAGTAGCCGACCAAGGTCCGAGTTGGGAGAGGCCGGACACGTTTCATCTCGACGCGGCTGTTTCCGTCGAAGACGTGTGGATGGACAGCCGCGGGAAAATTCGAGGGACAGTGGTGAGGTGGTTCGCCCTCTTCGTGCTCGGGATTTTTCTCGAGCTCGCCGGGCTCACTGTCGCTGTGCTTGCGCGGCCCGGTGCAGCTTCGCCGCCGAAGCCGCCGACTGCTGCCTCGCTTCACGTGACGAGCGGCTACCTGAATCGCGGAGGCATGGGCTTTAGCGGAGAAATCGCCGCGGGTGCGAGGGGGCGGGTGCAGATTGCCGTCACGCTGCTTGGGCGTGGTGGCGAGGTGGTCTCGCGCGATCCCGCCATCCACGGTGGCCGTTTTGCGATACAAGTCCCGGCTGGCGCCGCCTTTCCGCTTCGCTCTGCTAGCTACACGATCACGTGGACCGGATCGAGTTCCGTGGCGGGCGAGAGCCTGACTGGCGAGCTTGCACGCTGCCCGGAAGATTGCCAGTGATCGGCCAGCCAAGAATCCATCGGACCCTGCGATAAGCTGGATCGTATGGAGAGCGGACAGATCCCAGAGATTAAAGAGGCTGCGGAGGAGCTCAACGAGGCCGCCAAGCGGGCGCTGTCAGTCGTTTCCCGACTGGAAGAGGTCGTCGAGCCGACGCAGGCTGCGGAGGAGCTCAACGAGGCCGCCAAGCGGGCGCTGTCAGTCGTTTCCCGACTGGAAGAGGTCGTCGAGCCGACGCAGGCTGCGGGGCCCGAGCCGGCCACGATTCAAGCCCTGCCAGTCGGCAAGATCGACAAGAGGACGCTCGCCAGGGCTGAGGAGGCCTTCGGGCAGTCCGACGCGGATCCGCGGGACTACGCCGAACGCAGCGGCCTGTTCGCCTAACCTCGGCTGGGAGTGTCTGGGACGATGTGGGCACTGGCGGCGCCCTAGGCTGTCGAGGCCGGCGGCCCAAGGCAAGTCCCGATCGGTCTCCGGCCGCGCATCCGGCGCAAAGGACGGTGGGCGTGGCTCAAAAGGCGCTGCAGGTGATGGGTGGCGGTCGAACAGCGATGGCTTCTCGGTGGGCAATGAACTGACCGCGAAAAGCGAATACGAAGCCACCCCCTAGGCAGTAAGCAACGTAGCGTACGAGGGTGGCCTGTTCGTCACACCATCGGCTACTCCCCGCTCGCCCTTTGGCGTTAGCCCCGGACTAGCGCGCTCGACGACTCTCCACCTTCGAGGGGCTGCACATAGCGCGAGTTGCGCTTGTAATAGAACACGTGGCTTCTCCCCTTGGAGCCGATCGCCGAGGACCTCGGCCTGCCGGCTGAACCGTGGATCGAAGAACACAACGTGATGCTGCGGGAGGGAATCGCGACCGCATGGCCACTCGCAGGCGATCCATCCTTCTGGCAAGGCCGCAAAGACCAAGCGCGTGTCGAGCGAGATCCGCTAATCGGAGACCAGCGCACGCGGCTGGCGGTCGCGCTCGAGTCTGTCATCGACGACCTGCGGCAGGCCCGCGCGATCCGTATACGGAGAGCGGAGATTTGCCGGTGCAGCGCGAGCTCTTTATTGTCACGGCGGCTCGCGCATGGGCGACACACCGGACGCTTGGACCCCTGCTGCACGCCCTCGGTGCGCCGCATACAGCCGCAGCTGCGCCCACCGTCGAGCTATTGACAACCACCGTGCCCAAGGCTGGGTTCGTGGGCGAGGGCTCAGACATCCATGTCGAGTCCTACGGCGAGCAGGTCGGCAGGCAGGCAGCCTTCTCGGAGACGGCTCGCGTCCTTGGCCTGCTTGGGGAGTCCCTCCAGCCGAGCGAGGTGCAGCAAACGATGGACCGGCGAGCACTGGCCGAGCGCGTCATCACCGCGATTCGGGGGTTCTGCGAGGTCGGCTATCACCCGTCGTTCTTGCTCACGCCGACGACACACGCTATATGGAGCCGCCTCGCGGTAGACACAACGGAGCTTGTGGGGAAGCGCGAGGGGCTTCGGAGCGCAGGGGTGCCCGAGTATCTACTGCGCTTCGTGCGGGCAGCCGTTGAAGGAGTCGTCGTGATCTCGCTGCCGGCATTCAAAGGGTCCAGCATCTTCGTCATCGATGCCGTGCGGGCTTTGGCGGTACCTGCAGAGTTCGACCCGTCCGGGGAGGATCTCGAAATAGCTCTCGTTGAGCGCAACCCGACGGAGGTAGAGCGCCAGCTCGTCGACGTAGACCCGGACATGAGTGATGAGAGGTTGGCTGCGCTGGTCGAGGACCAGTCGCAGCTACTGCTCGTGGTCGCTAGCGCAAATCTTGACTACGAGATCGCCGACGCTCGCGCGATGAGGATGATCTGCATCTGAGGCCGACAATTGGCCGATCAGGCGTGGCACGCCAGTGCCTGGAACAGTCCACCGCCAAGCGAACCGGCGAGCGACTTGACGGCGACAGAGATCGCGCTATCTTGCATGGCGCGCTGCCGAAAGCGTCCCGTCTGCGATTCGTGGTCCATGCCCGCGTCGCATTAGCCGGGGAAGCGGCCCAGCCGTCGGACTGACGCTATGACCCTTTCAGGGCGGGCATGGGACGCCATCACGAAAGGAGCCGTACGTGTCAGCCCAGCCAAACCGCAAGCAGCAGCGTCTCGCCCGCGAGCTCGCAAAACGGAACGGCGTCTCTTATCAAGCTGCGCTCGCGCAGGTCAGAACAGCCGACCAGGAGCCGGACAAGAGCGTAGCCGCCGACCCGCATCACAAGATGCTGGAAGGCCTGTATGAGGCGTTCGCGCCGACGGGGAACTGGCCACTATTCCAGTACATCAGGCAACTGTGGGATGACTCGCAGTTCGAGGCCCGCCACGTGTACCTCGACCTGGCCGAACAGGGCTTGGTGCGTCCGGCGATGGCTCGCACCCATCAGTTTCAATTGCGTGAGAACAGTGTCGTGGGCGTCAGTCTCCAAGGCTTGACCCGGCTACCCAAGGCGGTCGCGGACCTCGACTGCTTTGTATCCGTGGTTCGGTATGTCGGAAAACGCGCCGCCGACTATAAGCCGGCCTCCGCGACTGAACTCGGGCGTCTGTCGATCACAAGCCAGCAGATGTGCGACCACCTAGGAATCAAGCCGGGCGACCCCGCGTCAACACGTTTGGGCACGCTCATGAGCGACGAAGCCTGGCAGCTGTGGACATCATTCGGCCGTACCGAGACAGGAGCGTGGTCAATGGAGGTGAACCTCGAAAGGGCGCGACGCTACCGGGATATCAACACGCTTGCCGAGTTTCTGGCCATCAGCTACCCGGCGGCCGCACCTCTGTCGGCGGTGCCAACACCGGTGACCGCGGACTTGATCGACGTTGGCTCGCCCGACCCGGGACAGCCAAGAGCGTTCATCAGCTATTCGCACCAAGACGAGGCGTTTGTGCTCGCCTTGGTGAAACGGCTAGACGAACACGGCGTCGGCGTGTGGATCGACCGGGTCGATCTGCTGATCGGCGACTCGCTGATCCGCAGAATCGGGGATGCCATACACGACGAGGATTTCGTCATCGCCGTGATCTCTGAACATTCCGTGAATTCATCATGGTGTGAGAAGGAGCTGTCACTGGCCGTGACGCACGGCATTCGGTCCAAGCAAGTCAAGGTTCTGCCCGTCCGGCTTGACGAGGTTGAGCTACCGAGCTTCCTGGCGGACACACTGTGGCTCGAGACAGACCGCTCCGATTGCACGGCAGTCGCGGCCCAACTAGCTGCCGCGATTGAGCGGCACCTCGAACGACGACGGCGCGCAGACGCCACCGACACGCATAGCTCGTCAGCCCGGGCGGTCGAGCGGCATCGGCCAGTCGTGGAGCACGATCCGATCCGCTGGGACGAGATCAATGAGCGTCCACGCCCCGGCGAGGAGCCGATTCCGCTGGAACCGTGGCTGGAGGACCGAATCGCCGCACACGGGGCACTGGTGCGCCAACGTCCCACGCGCGGTGATACGTGGTTCCTCGGCGCCTTGCACCACTGGGAGGTACGGAACGCGCACGAGCTGGTGACCAAGGTGGCGCCCGAGCTCGTCGATGGCTACCGCGGCAACCCTCCTGGGCATCTACCCGGACAGGAAGAGGCCTACTACGACCGACAGCTTGCGTGGCTCACCGAAACGCTGCGCCAACTAAGGTCTTCGGCTGCTACCGCCTCCGGTGCCGCCGTCGAAGTCGTCACGCCAGAGTCAGTCGCAAGTGAACTGAACGGTTTTGTGCGCACTGCGGGGCAGCTACTTCAGGGGGACGTGACGCACGATCAGGTGGACGATTGGGCCGGGAAAGCCGGGATCACCGTCCGGATCAGAGGACCCGAGGGGGAAGAGGACGTGTTCCTGTCCCTCGGACGCGGCCTCGATCCGCGGGCACATCTCGAAGCGAAACTCGCTCGCATTCAGAACCACATCCTTCCAAAGGTCAACGCGGGGGAATGGACGCGGTGAACGCCACGCGATCGACTGATAGCTCCCGACCCACCCCTGGCATGCTCGGGGAGAACGGGCAGCGCGTCTACCACTACACGAGTCGAGCGGCGGCATTTGAGCACATTCTTCAAGCTAGATCGTTGCGTCTGAGCAGTCTGGCGAGGATGCGCGATCCACTGGAGAACAAGGAGCGCGCCGAGCATGTGCTCACCCCGCTCGCGTGGCCCGCCGCTGATGTCGAGAAGTTGCGGCGGCTGGAGCGCGACGCAGTCGCGAACACGAAGATTCTCAGCCTGACGGTAGACAGGGTGCTCGAACCCGGAACTTCCGCGCCCCACGCCTGGGGCTATGCAAGACCGCGCATGTGGGAGCTATACGCCGAGGCTCACCACGGAGTCTGTCTCGTCTTTGATCGCGACGATCTCCACCGAGAGGTCCTGGGCCGCTTGGAAGCGATCAACCGCACGGCTTGGGGCGAGGTCATATACAGCGACCTGCCTCTTGCGAGCTATCCGCACGCACGTACTCTCGATGCCACGGCGCTCACCCTGAAGGGTGAGGGCGACACCGCGCGTGGATACCGCCTTCATCTCCAAGAGAACGCGGAGGAGCTGTTCTTTCGAAAGGTAGAGGATTGGAGTACCGAGCGTGAGCTGCGATATGTCCTGTTGGACGATGATGACAGCGAAGTCACCGTGCCCTACCGTCGGCTTCGCGCGGTGATCCTCGGGGAGCGCTTCCCGAGCTGGCAGCTACCGGGAGCGGCGGCACTTTGCGAGGAGGCCGGTGCAGAGCTTCTCAAAGTTGCGTGGAGCGGAGTGCCCACCCTAGCGCCGGCGAGAGGCTAGCCCCGAGCTGGAGTCAGCCGGCGCGTCGCTCCTTCCACCATTCGTCAAAAGCGGCGGAAGAGGCCTCGTCTCTTCGACGACGTGCCTCGTCGGTCTCGGCTTCACGCGACACGGCCGTCTGTTCCTCCTCGACAACGGCGCTACTAATCTGTTCCACTTGGTCGGCGACGATGTCGAGGATCGGCCTCAGTGCATCAGGCTCAAGCCCCGGAAGCCAGACTCGGTCGCCATCCAGCCGCGGATGATACGGTGGCCGCAACTGTGGCGCCAGCGAACGCCAATCGACTTCCTCAAACCGAGTAGACCACACGGCTGACGGCGGCGACGTCAGAGGAAGAACCCAGGGGAACCCCACCCGAGCTTGCTTGGCTCTTTCCGGGGGCCCAGCGATCTCGATCCGGCTCGAGGCCATGATCCAAGCCTAGCGCCCTGAGGCACGAGCGGCCGAACGGCGGCGGCGGAGCGGATGTCAGGCGGCAGGGCGGACGGGCCTAACCGGGTTCGGTCTCCGGTTTGCTGGAGCCCGAGAGGCGGCATCCTTCACCGCGACGCCGTCGCGGACTTTGCCGGCGACGCGCATGTATGAGGTCCCGTGCCAGGTGGTGGCAGAGCTTGGCCCTTCCTCTTGGTAGCGCTCCACAAGCACAGGGCGGCCATCGGCATCCTTGCCCCAGGTAACGACCTTCCGCTTCATGGGACGGACACCCCTGGCCCGGAGCGACAGGCACAACTACGAGAGCTCACCATTTCTGCATTCTGACGGCCACTGCCGACGGAACCCACGAGAGTTGCTCGCGGGCGGCGGCCCGACGGGCTTCGCCTTGCCGCAGCAACTGCTGCACGCGTGCAAATGAAAGCCCGGTCGCCCCTGCGAGACGTCGCCGGCTACGGCGTTTGCGGGTGGCATCGATCAACGCCTCTCCGCGCTCAACGTGCGCTTGGTCCAGCCGAGCCCTCGCTTCGCGGCATATGCGCTCGGTTCTCGCCAGGCACTGGAGCTCCTCGCTCGGCTCGTCGAGCTCTGGAATGAATGGCATTGGCAGCGGGTCTTGACTGCGAGCCCGCCACACGCCCCACTCAAGCCAGAAGGCCCCGTCATCGTGGATGCTGGGCTCGGCCGTAGCGATGCACCAGTCTATAAGCGGTGGAAGCTTCTCCGCGCACACACGGCTGACTGTCTGATACCGCCTTCCCAGCTTGCGCCGTTCCACTGTGGCGTTGGCCGTGCACTCGTACACGAGCAGGTTGCGGCTGCCGGGGATCTCGATCCACGGGCCGTCCAGCCAGCGTCCCTTCCACACTGCATCCCGTTGCGATACCTCGACGATGCCGGAGGAAGTGTTCGCCTCCCACGTGCCTCGGGGCAACCGTTGGAAAGTCGAGATTGACGTGTAGGGCACTACACGACCATGGTACTCCGGGAACGGACGGTCCGCGTGATTAAGCCCACGTAGGAAAGCACTTCAGGTGGCGTGGTGAGTTCCGGAGGGGTCTTGTTTGACGCGTCCGGGTTGCGCCGGATAGTCGGCGAGGGTGATGCGCGCATCGACTCTAGAGCTGACGCTGGCCACAGGCGCCCTGGTCTTGGGGCAGATGGCCGTGATCGGCGGCCTTTCGGCCACCACCGAGCCGGCCACGGTCTTAGGGTGTATCGCGTTCGGCATGCACCTTGGCCGCTACAACGCCGTGCGCAAGCGTCGCGCCTGTCGTCGGCAGCGGCACCGTCGTAGGCGTCTACGGTCGCGGGGGCGAAGGCGTGGTTGGTCCTGATGATCTGCGGTGCCCAGCTCGGTCCCGAATCGGGGGTAGGAAATCTCACGTGCCCGGCGCCTCCAGGCGCCAGAGCCGGCCGAAGGGCTGGTCAGCGGTACTTGATCTCTCTCTAACCTCATGCGGGCCGCGCGGCCCATGTGCGACCGACTGAGGGTCGGGGGTGGCGGCGGGCGATCAGCGAAGCCAAGATGGATGTCCCGGAGTGCAAGATGGGAGATGAGGCTTCGTCATGAGCCGCCTGGACGGAGGCTCGGTGATGGCCGCTGAACTGGTCGTCGCGCACCGAACGGACGGATGCTTCGCGTCCCTATGTCTTCGTCTCGGGTGTTCGTTTGGGTGCTCGTCTATAGGCCGAACACCCAAACGAACACGCTGCTGCCCGCTCGCTCCCCAGGTTTGGCTCTGCACCTGGCCCGAGGAAGGGGGTCCCCGCCTCTCCGCTTCGCTTCGACCCGGGGACCCCCTTCCTCGACCACCACATCACAGATGTTCCAGGTCAAGGGCCAGGCGCAGAGCGGCAGCCGGGAGCGAGCGGGCAGCAGAGACCTCGGAGCCCAACACCTACAAGAAGTCCATCTCCAGCAATTACTAGATGCTGGAATTCGACCTTGTAGCCGTGTTCGATTGCCATGAGTTGGGTGGCGCGTCAGCAGCCAGAACGATGGTGGCGAGCGAGACCGAGTTTGGCGGTGGGCCTCAACAGGCCTGACACCGACGGCTGAAGATGATCTCGGGGGTCAACAGATAGCTGCTCAGGGTTCACGTAGCTCGCTCCTCGGGTTCGGGTTGGGCACACCCCCGTTAGGCCAGCAGACCGGCTCTGACGGCGCGTCAAGCCCCGCGCTTCGCGTCGCCTTCGGCGATCCCTGACGGGACGGAGCTTGACCCGCCTCGCCGGCCTGCGTTGGCCGGGGTGTGCTCAACCCGACCTCAGGAGGCCAGCGATGACCAGGCGCACCTCAAGCACCAGCGCACCCACTGCCAAGCAACTCGCATATCTCAGGGATCTCGCGATGCAGACCGGCACCACGTTCAGTGGCCCCCAGACGCGCCGTCAGGCAAGCAGCGAAATCGAACGCCTGAAGCAGCTGAGGGCGACTCGAGGTCGGCCCTTGGAAGCCCCGCGCCGCAGCGACCGAGCCGAAGAGCCCTACGCGACCGCGGCGCGCCCGAGCGAGGTGTCCGGCTTCGGCTCGCAAGCCACCTGGAAGGTGCGTCCGCCGGCGATCGTGCGCACCGTCCGGCAGGGCCGGGCGGGCGAGCTGACCGAGCTGTCGCGCTACGAGGTGGGCGGCGTCCAGCGCGTTCTCTACGGACAGCGCATCGCCGGCAGCGTCACGATCACCGACCGGCCGGCGGCCGGCTCGGGGCGCTCCTATCTAGTCGAGCGCGGGCTCGAGCACGACGGCTACTCGACGCTGCGGGCGCTGGTAGCTGACTACACCCAGCAGGCGCACGCGCTGCAGGAAATCCCGATGACGAGCAGCATCCTGCGGCGCGAGCTTCAGCAATGACGCGGCACACCGCGGGCCTGCCCCTCTGAATTTTCGCACGCTGCGCGTGCGGCCTTCGGGGCACCGGCCCGCAACGGGCGGGCCCTCCACGAAGGAGAGCCATGAGCACCATCGCGCCACCTCGCCCGAGCAGCGACTCAAACGGCCGAGCACTTCGCCGAGCCGTTACCAGCGCCGCGCTTGGCACGTACACCGACGGCTCCGGTCACGTCCGCGAGATCGTCTGCCTGTCGGGGCCAGGCGGAACCAGGCTCGTCGTCGATCGCGTCCCCGCAAGCCTGCGCGACGCGCGCCTGCTCGCGCACCTCGCCGCCGATGAGCCGGCCGAGAACGCACGCGCCGTGTGCGCGATGTACCTCGCCGCCGCGCACAGACGTCCCTGCCGACCCCTGACAGCAGAGGACTTCCTCGCGGCGTCTGGAGAAGGAGCGTCCATCCCCGCCACGGCCGCCACCGGTGCTCGCGAGGCCAACGGCGACACCGCACCCGACGCCGAGCTCGTCGACAGGCGCGGCAGCAGCTATAGGCTCGAGGCGAGCGTCGATTCCGGCTCGATCGGGCAGCTGCGCTGGCGCCGATACGCGCCCGCGCGACACCGCGCGCCGCCACAGATCGTGAGCCTGCGCGAGGTGATCGGCGCGCTCGAGAGCTATGAGCCGGCACTCACGCTGACGCGCTCGGCCATCGAGCACCATCGACACGACCGGGACGTCTCGGTGGCGCTGCTGCGCGCCGAGCACGAACGCGCAACTGCGAGCCCGATCGTGCTCAACCGCGGCCTGCGCGAAGCAGTGCAGGAGCTGCTCGCGCGCGGCGAGGTGAGCATCAGTGAGATCGCGATCCGCTGCGGGCGGGTGAAGCGAGGCCCGCGCGGGAGCGTGAGCGGCGAAACGAGCTGGCTCGCACGCCGCATCGGCCAGCTACCGGACGCAGGACACAGCGAGCCGACTCCGTGGGTTCACACGGATGTCCTTGCCCTCATCGCCCGTGCCCTCGGGGTGAGCCCGCGCGAGGTCGAACTGTGACCCCATCATCGCGGCGGCGGTGCCGCGCGGGCCGACCCCATCCCGATGATCGCACGCCTGCGGCGTGCGCGGGAGATGGGGATCGGCCCCGCAGCGGGCGGGGCCATGCAAGTGGAGGTTCTCTCATGAGTACAGTCGCCGCTGCACCCGAGCGCGTCGCGCTCAGCGCGATCGACGTGAGCCAGAACGCGCGCGAGCTCGACCAGGAGCACGTCGATGCGCTCGCCAGCTCGATCGCGCTCCGGGGACTGATAGTCCCCCTCGTCGTTCGCCCCGACGGCGAGCGCTTCACCCTCGTGGCCGGGCATCACCGCTACGCGGCGTGCCGCAGTCTCGGCCTGAACGAGGTCGAGGTCACCCTGCGCGAGCAGGAGGGCTCAAGCGCCGACAGCGCCGCCGAGAACGTGGTGCGCAAGCAGCTCTCCCCGCTGGAGGAGGCGCGCGCGGTGGCGCACATGCTCAAGGAGGGCTACACCCTCGACGGCGCCGCGAGCGTGCTCGGCTGGAGCAGCAAGCTCGTGGGCGCCAGGGCGAAGATCCTCGAGCTGCCCGAGCTCGCACAGCGACTGCTTGGCAGCCGACAGCTGCCCATCGGCGCGCTTTCGACGCTCACGCAGATCTGCGCCGTCTCGCCGCAGCTCTGCGAGGTCGCGGTGACTGCCGTCGCCGCGGGTGAGGTCAGCGGCGAGCAGTTCGTGAGTAACCCGGCCTGGGCGATCGGCCGTGCCCTGCCGCGCGGTCGTGAGCTTCAGCGCAACGGCGCAAAGGTGTTCGCCGCCTACCTCGCCACGCTTGCCCCCAACGACATCCAGGCGCTGCGTCTGGGCAAGAAGACCGAAGCGGCCTATGCCGAGGCCGAGGCGCTGCACGCACAGATCGAGCGCTACGCCTACGGCCCGCCGACGATCCGCTTCGCCGAGGCCGAAGTCGATCGGGCTCGAGCCGCCGGCGTGCTGCTCGAGTTCGAGCACGGCACGCCGATCATCACCGACCGCGCGCTCTTCCGCGAGCTCGCAAAGCAGGCGATCGAGCGCACGCTCGCCGAGCTACGCGACGCCCGCGAGCGCACCAGCCGCGAGCGCGCGGGCCGCAGGGCACAGGGCAAGCGCGAGCGCACGCCGCAGGAGCAGGTCGAGGCCGAGCACCGCGCCACGGTCCGCCAGCTCTCCGCCCGCGCGCACGGCACGAACCTGGACCTCGGGGCCGCACTGCTGCAGAAGCTCGCCGCCGTCGACCCCGACGACATGGACATCGCGCGCTTCTTCGCCTACGGGCTGCTGGGCCCCGATGGGCACGGCTACCTCGCCGGCCGCGACCACACGGCCGCGACAATCGCCGCGAACGGCATTCGCCTCGTGATCGAAGAGCACCGCACGACGACGACGCCGACGCTGAAGAGCGGCAAGCCGGGCAAGACCAAGGTCGCCTACGGAGAGGTCGAGGACGCTGAGAAGTGGCTGTGGCGCTTCATCGACGGCGCCGGCAGCGCCGGCGAGCTCTACGGCCGCGCGCTCGTGGCCTTCGCCGCGCAGCATTACGCCGAGCAGCTCGTGCTGCCGGCGAGCAAGCGCCAGCACTCGGCGCTGCCGTCGTCGCGCAAGGAGGTCGCACGCAAGGCGTTCGAGCGCGTGACGAAGAAGGTGCTGCCCGGCTCGCACGTCGAGCTGCAGCGCGCCCTGCAGCGCGAGGCCAGCGCCCACCGAAAGCGCCAGCAGCAGCTGGCCGCTGCGGAGCCCCGGCAGGTCGACGAGTACGACGACCGCGAGTAGCGGGTCCGAGCACACCAGCCAGGGTCAAGGGGCCGGGCTCGGGGGGAAGGCGTCGGCCCCGCGGCTCCGCCGCTTGAACCCTCCTCAGGCGGGGCCTGTCCCCTCCCAACGGTCGCACGCTGCGCGTGCGCGGGGTCGGGGAGACGGCCCCGCACAGGGCGGTGCCGGCCAACCAAAGGACGGTGAACGATGGGTTATCGCAAACTGACCGAGTCACAGCGCGCAGAGCGCCGCCGTGCCGACCGCGAGCGCTTGGAGCACGCGGCGCGTGCGCTCTTGAGCAGCGAGGGATGGCAGCGCTGGGTGCAGGTGCGCTCGCGCAACGGCCTCGCGCGCTACTCGTTCGGCAATCAGCTGCTGATCGCCCTGCAGAATCCCGACGCGAGCTACGTCGCGGGCTTCCGCGCGTTCCTTCAGCTGAACCGCTGCGTGCGCAGGGGCGAGCGCGCGATCCGCATCCTCGCGCCGATGAGCGTGCGCGACCGCGGCGCGGAGCGGGCTTCCGAGCACGCCGGGAATCACGCCGATGAGCCCAGGCGCATCGTCTTCCGTGCGGTCTCGGTCTTCGACGTCTCCCAGACCGAGCCGCTGCCGGGTACCGAGCCGGTCCCGCTCGAGCCCCCCTCTGAGCCGATCGACGGCGACAGCCACGCGCACCTGCTCCTTCCGCTGCAGCGCCTCGCCGACGAGCTCGGCTACGGCGTGTCGCGCGGGCCGCTCGAAGGCTCCGCCGACGGCTGGTGCGATCAGTCCAATAAGGAGATCGTGATCAACGGCGAGCTTCCCGGCAACGCCCAGGTCCGGGTGCTCGTGCACGAGCTGGCACACGCGCTCGGCATCGGCTATCGCGAGCACGGGCGCCGCCGCGCCGAGGTGATCGTCGACACCGTCACCTACATCGTCTGCGGCTCGCTCGGCCTCGACACGTCCGCCTCCACGGTTCCCTACGTCGCCGGCTGGGGCGAGGACGGCAACCTGGATGCCATCCGCGGCTGCGCGGAGGCGATCGATCAGATCGCCAGGCGCATCGAGGACAGCCTGCGCTCGCACTCACAGGCTTCGGCGGACGAGGCTGCGCTGGCCGCGTAGCGACTGAGATCGTTTGCGCGACCGCCCCCCAGCCCGGCTTAGGAGTGTCGCCCTTTCGGTCCTCCCCGCCGGGATCGGCGGCGCTCATGACATGGCGCTGACCCTTGCCACATCGCTGCCTGGGCCGACCCGCTCGTCGCTGTGCGGCGAGGCCATTTCGTCGGCCCACTCACTGCGGCGGTGGTGGTTTGCGCTCTGTCTCCTCACCCGAGTTTGGCCGGCGCCGCCTCGGCGCTGCAACCCGCAGGGGGCTCCCCTCGCCCTGCGGGCTCGGTTCCGCGCGGCGGTCGCCGGCCGGCTCGGGGCTCGTCAACCCAAACCACCATCCAACGCAGGAGAGGACGCAATGGCATATTCATCCCCCAGCAACTGCGCCACGCTCGTGGGCAGGCTGACGCGCGACCCGGAGCTGCGCACCGTCTCGACGAGCGCAGGCGCGAGGTCGGTGCTGACGCTCGGCCTCGCCGTGCGCAAGCCGATCAAGCCCGACGAGGACACCCCGACGGCAGACTTCTTCGACGTGACCGTGTGGGGCCCGCTCGCCGAGACCTGCGCGGCGCATCTGCGCAAGGGCCGCCTCGTCGCGGTGTCGGCGCGGCTTGAACCGAACGCCTGGGAGGCGCCCGACGGCGCCAAGCGGCGCGGCATGGCGATCATCGCGAGCGCGGTCGAGTTCCTGGACCGCCCGCCGCGCGAGAGCGGCTCCCCCGTGGAGCAACCCGAGGAGGTTCCCGCGGCCGCATAGCAGGACGGGCCCCGGCCCGCCCGAGTGTGGGACGCGGCCCTTTCACCTGGATTCACAGCTATCGCACAGCCCACCAATCATGCTAGGTTCACCCACGCACAGGGTCGGCGAACGAGAGGGAGATCTAGGTGGCAAGGGCAGACACACTCGATCGCATTCGCGCAGAAATCGACGCGCGCCTTCGCGAGCTGCTCCCGCGGGTGCAGGAATACGCCGCGATCGAGGCGGCGGAGCGGCTGCTTGGCGATTCTGCCCCCCGCGCCTCCGCCGGAAATGGACGAGCGCGGCGCGGTCGTCGCCGCAAGTCCTCGCCTGCGAGCAACCGACGCTC
This sequence comes from Actinomycetota bacterium, assembly GCA_005884115.1. Taxonomy (GTDB): domain Bacteria; phylum Actinomycetota; class Thermoleophilia; order Solirubrobacterales; family Solirubrobacteraceae; genus Palsa-744. The sequence continues at coordinate 337,204 of VAXW01000004.1, read as the reverse complement.
GGTCCCACGGCCGACCTCAGAGCGCAAGCGCTCGCGCTCCACTCGCAAGCCCAGGGGCGCCAATCAGACCGCAATCCTGAAAGCTCTGCGCGAGCAGGCGACGCTCGACGCGCCGCTGACGGCCCGACAGATCGCAGACGCGAGCGGCTTGGCACCCGCGACCGTGCATGCTGCTGTCCGATCGCTTACGAAGAAGCGCGTCGTTCGAGTCATCGAGGGACCCGCCAACAGAAAAGCGTTCATACTCGCGGGTTGACCTTCGCAAGCCGTCGTAGCGCGCATCATCGCGCCGCACACAGCCTGAATACGGCCGACGACGGAGCGCTCGCGCCATTCGATGATGCATGTGGCCCGCAGGTTGCCGGCACCGATTGCAGTTACGACCTCGGCATGCGCGCGCCCCGGGGCGTCTGGTTGCGCTAGCAGGTCGCTCCCCCCCGTAAAGCAAGTTCGGCTCCCCGCCTGCGGCGGGGCACGGCAGTCACTAGTGAACTTGCTTGACGGCTCCTCCGCGACCTGCTGAGGCGAGCAATCAGGTGGGCAGGTGCCCACCTGCTCAAAGGAGCCCCAACCCACTGGAGGAGCCATGCTCGATCGCACGCTCGCACGCGAGGTCGCCGAGCGCTCGCACGACGTCGCTCCACCTTACGCTGAATCACAGAGGGGATGCGAACGCAATCTCGAGCGCGGGCCGTGCGTCGATGCCTCTCGCTCGCTGCTCTCGTCCCAGCAGCGGGGAGTGCGCGAACTCGCTTGTGCGCAGCGCAGACAGATCGGCTTATCACTCAGCGAGCTCAAACGATGCCTTCACCCATGAACAGGCAGGCCAAAACGAACCGCGAGCAGTCAGCAGCCGGACCACGCGTCGCGCGGGGTGCGCGCCGCCCGCGCTCGGCGCGGCGATGCCTCGGGCGCGTCGCGGTCGGGAGGCGCTAGTGACGCTCGAGCTCCCCGACGCCTTCTTCGATGCGCTTGCGGACAGGCTCGCTCCGCGACTGGCGGAGCGGCTTGGCGTGCCCGCGCTGTCGGGTGCTTCGCCGTGGATGACCTTCGAGGAAGCGGTCGAGTACACGAAGGTCCCTGCCGGTACGTTTCGCAAGCTGAGCGCTGCCGGAACCTTCACGCCGCACGGGGGTAAGCGCAAGGTCTACCACCGCCACGAGCTCGACGCGGCGCTCTCGCAATCCCATCGCAGGCCGGGCATATCGTCTCCTGCGATGCTGCGGAGGGCGAGCTGATGGCGCGCAAGCAGAAGGCAAAACGTATCGAGCGCGGCCTGTACCGGGCGGGCAAGACCTACCTAGCGTGCGCGACGCCGCCGGGCTCGCGCACCGTGAGGTGGAAAACGATCGGCGAGGTCGGGCTGATGGAGGCCCGCAGCCGGCGCGACGCCTGGGTCGTCGAGGTGCGCTCCGGCGGCGTTCAGGCGCGCGGCGGCCGCGAGACGGTCAAGGAGGTGGCCCTTGCGTGGCTTGAGTACGTCGAGCGTCTCGTGGAAATAGGCGAGCTGCGCGGGCGCACGCTTGAGTCCTACAAGACCGGGGTGATGCTGCACCTGATCCCCGACTACGGCCACCGGCGCATCCGCTCGCTCACGACTGACGATCTCGTGGAGTGGCATCGCAAGCAGCGAGCCGCCGGGGCGTCGGTGTGGACGATCCGCGCCCGCTGGATGGCCGTCAGGGGTGTTCTCGCCTACGCGGCCCGCCACGGCATGATCGCCGCGAGCCCCGCCGACAAGCTGCTGCCGCGCGAGCGCCCCGGTGCCGGCGAGGCTCGCCAGCGGTTTCTCTCGCGCGAGGAGATGGACGCCCTGCTCGAGCACGCCGGCAGCGCCCATGCGCTGATCGCAACCGCGCTCTTCACAGGGCTGCGGGTGATGGAGGTCCTCGCGCTCAAGTGGGGCGACGTCGACTTCACAGAGGGCGTGATCCGCGCGCGCTTTCAGCTGAGCCGCCAGGGCAAGCGCGTGCCGCTGAAGACGAAGGCCGCCAAGCGCGACATCGTGCTCATGGACGCCCTCGGCAAGCTGCTGCGCCGTCGCCGTCTCGCGGAGCGGTACTCGACGGACAGCGATTTCATCTTCCAGAGCTCCACGCCACGGAAGCCGATGACGTACAAGGGCCTGCTTAACGTCTTCCACAGGGCTAGGGATGGCGCGGGCCTGGGGGACGTGACCTTCCACGCCCTGCGCCACACGTTCGCCTCCATCCTGATCGCGCAGGGCCGCGATGTGCAATTCGTCTCCCGCCAGCTCGGGCACACGAAGACCTCGACGACCTGGGATACGTACGTGCATCTGTTCGACGCACAGCGCCACGCCAAGGACGCGCGGGATCAGCTGGAGACCGACTACGGTGGACTGCTGGGAGGGACGAGCGACGGGTGAGCCGGCGGGGCGCGGGAGACAATCCGCCCCCCCCGCCCCCGGCAATGTCGAGCTCGCGCCCGTCGCGCGCCGTGTCGTGACTGCGCCGTGTCCGGCGCGCGTGCCTCTTTCGTGAAAGCGGTTCGCGGTTCGTTCCGGACTCCCGGCGTCGGTCCGTATTCGGACAGGGCGTTACGCACATCGGGCTCCGTGGGATTCAGACAACGCCGCGGTCGCGGCCAGAGCGCGCCCGCTGTGCGTCGGGCGCGGAGCGTGCGAAGTCCTCGGCCTCGGCCTCTATCAAAGGACGCGTCTGGGCTAGAACCCGCGCCCGAGCAGCGGGGCACCTGGCGCACGAGCGTCTCTTTGGAGGCCGCATGCCGCACGTACGGAGACAAAAGGGGGGAGCGGTGTTTCTCATCCACGCGCATCGGCCGCCGGCAGGGCTGACGGCTCGTCGGTTCGGCCGGCCAGGAACCGGCCTGCTCGAGCACGGGCCTCCGCGCCAACACCCGCCGGCCGATCACCGCTGCCCCTTGACAAACGCCCCTCCATATGAGCCCATCTAGAACTGTTCTCTTCGTTAGAACAGCAGACGGCGTATTCCAACGGCTGATCCGTCTACTTCCTGGCCTCCGATCGCGGTCCGTCTCGACTAACGGGCGCCCACAGTAACCCAGGTGATGCGCATGCCCGGTCGGGTGCAGACGCCTTCGAGCTTGCCTTCGTCTTCCGTCAATGCATGCGTCTTGCACGACCACGACTGAACGCTGCACGCCCCGGAGGAAGACCTCGAACATCGGTCGAGCGAGCTTGCCGTAACCGCCCGCGCTGACGGGCAGTCGGTGCCGACCGCATTGATCGAGCGGATCCCATCCGCCGTCGAGGTTTCTGGTAATGATCCGCAATTGCCCGATGTTGTGCTTTCGTGCGGAGTAGTAGGGGTCGCGGTTTCTGGCGCGCTACGCGTATCGGGTTCCGGTATGCGACCGCTCGGAGAAGTCGTTGGTCCTTGAGCGACGGCTTCTACACTCACATTACGGTTCGGACTGACTGTCACCCAACGTCGCGTCGTGTACTGTTCTCCTTCATATTCCCACCGGGTTTCGCACTGAACATATAGCGCTCCTTCGGTGAGTGTGTGAAGCGTGCCGCAGGCGGTGTCGTTTGGCTGTGCTGATCTGAACTCCTTGCTGAACTCGACCAGCATGTGCAATCTTGTTGCAAGCCAAGCCTTGCCGAGCAGCGGCTGACCCGGGTACAGGCGTTCCTCGGCTTCCCTCAGGTCTTGATAGGTGCCCTTGGATACGGACTGCCTTGGCGCCCCTCCAGCGTTTTCCGTGCTCGACACCCTGCTCGATCCGCCGCACCCTACGAGCGCGGTAACGCCAAGCATCGCCAGCCCAGAACCGTCAGGTCCTATCCACTTGATGAGCCGACCATCCAATCGTGGCCGATAAACGATGGCGAGGCTCTCGTACCACATCTCGACGCTCTCAATCTCATCCGGGTCTATGTCGCCCTTTCGTAGCTCCCGGATGAATCCCTTCAACTGCTCGTGGTTGCCGAGCTTCTTCGCCTCCACGGCGAGAACGTCCGCATGCGACATGTGGGCTTCCCGTTCTAGGTACTTCACCAGACAGGAGTCGAGACTAGACATCGCGCGCAGCATACAGTGGGACCGGGGGCGATCCCCTTGTCAGCAGTCAGTGGAACGTCGCGAGCAAGACCGACCACGATGTGGACTGGCGCACGTTGGTGGCCCCTGATACGGCCCTAACTTGGACAGGCCGACGTCTGCGATCGGTGAGGCGCCCGTCGCGACATGGCGGCATGTATAAGCGGGCGCTACCCAGGGGCGAGAGTCGATCCCTGCGGTCCCCCGGCAGGTGCGACCGGCAACGATCGCTACCTCGCCTCGGTCGGCAGGCCCAATGGGCATCAAGAAGGCGCTCCGTGGCCTTGATGGAGGAGTCAACGTAGGAGCCCGTTGTGAACCCGCGCAGACTACGATACGCCGGCATGTCTCATGGTGTGTCAGCTTCGCAACCAATCTCATCCGTGCGGTCCGGCGCCGGAGTAGCGGCACGGAGCGGAGAGGTGTCGATATGGCGAGGGCGTGTTACCGTCCTAGCCGCGATCACTGTCGGCGTCCTGGTTGCTGCCCCGACGCACGCGCAAGCGGTGACGCACCCTAGGTTGCTGGTGTCGATCCCGCAACGCGCGTTCACGGGTTCGACGGTGAGGCTTCCCGGTCGCATCCAGCACTCGGGCAGGGGCCTAGCAGTTGCCCTGCAGGAACGTCGACACCGAACCTGGAGGAAGCGCATGCGTGTCCACGTGATCGGCACTTCGTTCTCGCTCCCTTGGCACGCGCCCAGCCACACCGGGAATGTAACCCTCCGCGTGCTGCTCCAGAAAGCGGGACGCCTCGTCGTCGCGTCGAGGGCAGCGCGCGTCACGCTGGGACCGCCCCCTTTGGTTGTCGCACCGAGCACCGTGGTCTCTTTCCCGCCTCCAGGGCAGCCCGGACGGGTTGTGCTCCACGCGCGAGCGCCAGGGTCCAGCGCGCGGAGAAGCATCGCTGCCTGCCCGGCGCTAAGCAGCCCGCCCCGGGTCGGCCAAATCCTCGCGATCGGATACAGCCCCTCGACTCCAGAGGGCTCGCTTACGAAGATCGACTTTGTCAACGCGAAGCCTCCTTGCACCATCGTCATCACCACCGTACCCGCGACGCTCGCGGAAGCTCTCGGCAGCAACGGTGGAGATCTCGATCTCGCCCGCTTCAAGCAGGTCTCGCACGCATCATCGAGCCGGGCTGCGAGGCCGGCAGCGCGCACGGGCGCCACGTTCAACCCCGGTCTGAGCAGAGGCGTCTCGTGCACGGCTGGCGCCTCGGCAGCTCTGAAAGGGTCCGCCTCGATCGGGGTCACGCCGTCGCTGCACGCGCACTTTTCGATCTTCGGCGGGCTTACCTCGGCCGAATTCTTGTTGACCGGCACCGCGAGCGCGTCACTCAGCGCCGAACTGCACGCTAGCGCTGGGTGCGATCTCAAGAGCACGCCCGTGCTTGCGCATCCGCTGCGCATCGCGACGTTTGTTGGCACGATCGGCCTGATCCCCGTCGTGGTCACGTTGCAGGGCCAGCTCTACGTTGACGCCACCATCGACGCGAGCGCCGACGCTACCAGCAGCCTGGAGGCAAGCGCGTCGATTGCTGGTGGGGTTCGCTACTCCAAGGGTAGGTTCTCACCCGTCTTTAGCGGGCCCAACACGAGCTTCGGTTTCACCCCGCCGATGGTCAGCTCAGATGCAGGCGCTGCCGCACACCTCGAACCGGCCTTGCAAGCACTCCTATACGGTGTCGCAGGGCCGCAGCTGAGCCTGACCACAGGACTCGACTTCAAGGCTGACACCACGAGTAACCCGTGGTGGACCCTCCGATCACCTCTCGAGATCCAAGGGTCTCTCACGGCACCGACACTCGATCTAAAGAGCGGCAAGCTCACCCTTTACGGGCACATCTTTCGGATTGCTGATGCAGGTGGTCCGTTCAGCGGACCTGTTCCCCTGGCACCGAGAGTTGTGTCAGGTTCCTTCAAGGCAACCCCGAGCACACTGGGGCCAGGCGGTGGGCAGATCACCCTGACCGCAAACGTCGAAAACGCGACGACGTGTGAACTCAGCGCGACTCCGGCTACTGCTGGCCTGCCGATATCGACGAACTGCGCCAGCGGCGCGGCCTCGTTCCTGGTCAGCCTCCCCGCGAACGGGAGCGAATCTCCGCGGACCTACACGTTCACCTTGAACGTGATTGGGGCTCCGGGTACGACGCCAGCCACGGCAACCGCCATGGCAACCGTTCAGGGCACTGCCTCTGGGGGTGAACATGCGTTCACGGTCGAAAAGCTGCAACGGATCGCCGAAACCGAAGCCGGCTACACGACGGAAACGCTGACGGGGGCGATCGAACAGACGGTGGAATACGAGATCGTCGTCAGGAACACCGGCCTCGCGGCGCTGAGGTTGTCGAACTTCACCGACGCAATGTGCGACCCCGGCACGATCGCCGGCGGTCGCGGGGAAGTGCCGCTGGCGTCCGGCGAAGCTACCACGTACGCATGCAACCACGTCCTTACATGCCCTGGCGCCTACGTCAACGTGGCCACCGTCACCGGAACCGCGCCGGGTGAAGCGCCGCGCACGCTGCCCTCGAACCCAGTCGTGGTGGAAGTGCCAGGCGGCCCCCGACCCTCCTGTCCGGAAGCTACCGGCAGCTCACTTCAGACGTTCCCGCGTGGCGTCGCAGAAGTACGGACGATCCCACGGAGCAGCAGACGCGGCGCGACCACGAGCGGCGCTCACCTCCCGGCTTTCGCCCCGAACTCGCGGTGGTGGGCCGAGGCGCAAGCGCGATGAGCGCTTGAGCCCGATCTCGCTGCGCAAGCGCGCCATCGCCGGGCGGGCGTGCGGTGGGGCTTTCGAAAAACCCGCACTGAGTCTGATGAAGGAGGGCCTCCTCGGTGGCACGCTCCAGCGTGTCAACGAGAGCGACCATGACCGATCATTCCGATCGCGTTGACAGATCGCCTTCCTTCATAGTAGAGGGGTGGCGGCCGTTGTGATGCGCGGCATGCCCACTCGACTAGTCAGTTGCTAGCGGCGCCGCCACCGCCCTGTGAAAGCGACCACGTGAGAGCTGGCGCGCTCCGCGCGCTCCCTCCATCCCCAAGGGCGAGGCGGCAGGTCGGAGGGGGTGTACAGCTCGGTCTGACCTACACGTAAGCGATGCCCGCCCTCGATCGAGCCGGGTCGACCGCAACAGACAGCCGGGGGATAGCCGGCCTTCCCGGCGCGCCCATTGGCGCCCAACAACACCTCGCGGTCGCCTGAGGCGACCATATGGCGGGCTATCGCACCCCAAGCGCGTCAACGAGCAGATAATCAATCGGAAAGCCACCGGTCACGCAGTTGTCCTGCGCGAGTACTTCGATCGTGTGTTTTTCTTCGCGTCCCGATGGATACACCCACCACTCCGACGATTCTCCGACAATAGCGTTGAAAATAATGGGTTCTGTCACGGCTTCCGGTGGCCGTTCTCCTTCTCCAGGAGGGCCGTAGCCGGCGTACTGTCCTAACTGCTGGTAAAAGGCGATCACTTGACCATCGAGTTGCACCCACAGGCGTATAAGTTGCCGTTCGTGCCCTGGGCCAATTTCGTCTTTTTCTGTTTCACATTCAGCCCAGTCCGGTCTTGTCACCGTGACCTTCCCAATGAGCTCGACCAGTTCTTCTGGATACTGAAGCCAAGAGGTGTTGGTCATTGGCACAACGAAGTTTCTGTATTCCGCCATCCGGGCGCGTGTGCGTTTGATCGAACCGACGTGTGCTACCGCTCTCTTTAGACTGGGGCTGTAGGCTGCAGTCACCACGCCCGTTGTGCGTGCTCGCGAGCGGAGGGTGTGAACGCCTTTCGCAGCCGGTGCGAGTACGGTGGCTGTCGCGGCGCGTGGTTCTTCGCGGAGCTCCCTGACAACGCTGGGCTTGATTTGGCTCGTGCTCGTGATGATGTACCGACTCGCGGCGAGCCCGGTGCCACCCATCGCGAAGACAAGCGCTGTGAGCGCGATGGCATTCCTGCGTAAAAACCGCACGGTCCCCCCTGTCAATTGAGTGCGTCGTGCATCGTACCAGCGGGGACCTGGCCCCATTGGGGCATCACGTGATGCCGCCCAACGGCCGTGTTGCTGAGGTCAAGGTCGGGATAGAAGCCGCTCAGGGAAGGGATCGAGCCTTTGTCGGAGGAAACCCTGTGAAACGGTTTCGAGACGGTTCCGGGACAAGGACGGTTCGCTAGGCGGCACCCCACATCGCTTCTCGTATGGCGTTCTGAGTGAGCCGAGCCAGTCAGCGCAGTGAGGACGCGCCGCCCGGAGCCCTGCTCCAGCTCTTCGGTGTCGTCGCAATCCGCAGCGACGACGCTACGCGCGAGGCAAGACAGAACGCTCAGTTAGAAGCGATGGGGGGCCGGCGCTAGCGTGAGCGCAGCTCGATCAACGCGGAGCCCGAAGGAGACTGCCAACGCTGGGCGCCCGAGCAGCTGCTCGATTGCCGCTGCACAGTCCCCGGCAGCTCCCGCGTCGGACGTGTACCTCACCGGCACCGAGAGGTGCCGGCGTTTGTGGTGCGCCGAAGGCCCGCGTCTCTACGTGCCCTGGCAGCGTCACCGCCCGTGAAAGCAACCGCCTGAGAGCTGGCGCGCTTCGCGCGCTCCCTCCAACCCGGAGGCCGGCCGACGCGACCGGGTGGGGGGGTCTAAAGAGCGCCCGTACCGACATCCCTACGCAGCAGTCATCCCCGATCGAGCCGAGGAGGCCGTGTGCAGACCGAACGGGATACGGAAATCGTCGATTGGATCGGGCGCCTCGGTGCGGCCGGCGCCAAGCACCTGATGGAGCGCTTCGCGATGGGCCGCGGCTGGGCCTACGCGCGCCTGGCCGCGCTCGTGCACAGCAGCCTGCTCGAACAGGGCACTCTGCTCTACCGCCAACCCGGCCTGTATATCGCCACGGCCGAAGGCCTGCGCTGGCGCGGTCTCGACTCGGCGTCTACCGCGTCGGCCCGGGTGGCTTCCGCCACGAGACCGAGCTGGCTGCGGTCGCAGTCGCGCTGCACGGGGCATTCTCGCGCTGGGAGCCGCTCAGCGAGCGCGAGATCCGAGCGGCGGAGGCCGAGCGCGGCAAGCTGATCGCCTCAGTCAAGCTGGGCGAGCTCCCTGGCGGGGGCCCGGCGCTTCACCGTCCAGACCTGGCCTTGCGAGGACCGCGTAACTGTCCTCGCCCTCACGACATCACCGCCCTCGTCGCGGGCAGAGCGTAAGGAGGTAAGCCGTGTACAGCATTGGGCACGGACTGAGGCTGCTCGCGATGGGTGCTGTCGTCTTCCTCGGCGGCCTGGAGCGCCGCCGGCTGCGCCGGACCTGGGCCTTCTTCGGCCTGCCGGCGAGCCTGCTCGTGCTCGGCCCGAGAGGAGCCCGATGATCCTGCCGGCGTGGGGCGCTTGCCTGCTCGCCTGCCTGCTCGGGGCGAGTTGGCACAAGCAAGACCTCGACTACGGCCCGGACTTCGCCCAGGGCGCCCACGCGCGGCTTGGGATCCGCGCGCTGATCGTCCGCAACGTGGCGCGTCGCGCCGTGCGGCGCGGTGGCTTGGTCAGGGAGGGCCGGCTCATCGTCGGGCGGACGTTCTCGGCATGCCGGTCCCGGTCCCCGTGGGCTTTCAGTCCGGATCGCACGCGCTGGTCCTCGGCGCGACGGGCTCGGGCAAGACGATCAGCGAGGCGTGGATCGCCTGCCGGCTGATCGAGCGCTGCCACGGAGCCATCGTGATCGACCCCAAGGGCGATGCACTGCTGCGCGAGGAGCCGATGCTCGCGGCCGCCCGGGGAGCTCCGTTCCACGAGTGGACACCGAGGGTCGTTCGTCGCACACCGTCCGGCGCAGGCGGTTCTGTGCGATTAGCGCCCGCTCACCGGCGCTAACCTGGAGCGACCGTTGGAACGCCGTTCCGCGACCGACCCACAGCCCTCCTACGCGACCTGCACGGCCTGTGGACAAGCTCTGCCCGCCGAGGATGTGATCGTGCGAGTGAGCATTCGCAAGGACTCGCGCGCAGTGCCGCACGGCCCGCATATGGCGGTCGCAGGCCCGAGTGGGATCCACGGTGTGGGGCAGCCGGCGTTGCGTCAAGAACCCGGTGGCTGGCATCTGGAGCACTTCGACCGCTTCATCTCGCACCTCGCTAACGGCGAAACGCGGCGCTATACCGCCGGGCAATACCCAGAGTGGCGAGAGGGAGCCAACGTCTGCAGAAAGTGTCGAGACGCCCGGCTACCTGCTGGGCTTGCACGCTGAGCCCTCCGCAGCGGTGGGAAGCAGGATTGGGGGCAATGGTTACGAGACGCCCCTGGCTTCGTCCGGGTTGCAGGCTCTTGATCCCGAAGCCGCCGGCCGGCGACGCTCCGTCGCCGGCGGCCGTGTGTCTGCACGCGCGGCCGAGCATCTTGTGCTCTGTAGGATGCTTCAAGCGTCTCTCCTCACTTCGGCACCCCGGCACAGAAGGGACTAAGCAGGGACTAAGCACATACGGAAAACATCGCCTCCCAAGGACGCGCGTTCCCCGTTCAATCTCCCCGTGGTTCGGCCTTTTGACGCCCTATGGCGACCACCCGCGACGGCCCCCGCCGATTTTGCAAGCAGGAGGTCACCGGTTCGATCCCGGTTGGCTCCACTAAGAAATGGCCTGGAAATGGGCTTCTTCCGCTCATGCTCCGGGCCTCGCGATAGAGCGATGCAGGACCCAGAATCGCGGTTTGTGCCCGTTTGTGCCCAACGTCGAGCCCGTCGTCGAGCATTCTCAGCAGCCCGGTGTCCCGAATCAAGTCGTCCGCGGCGCTTGAACGGGGCCGATTCGGACCGAGGCGCACCACGCATCAATTGGAAGTCGACACGATCGCGGCAGCCGTCGCATCGATGGCAACAACGAGCTAACTGAGATCAATACGAGCGTCACCGAGCACGCCAGGGCGGTAACGTCGCTGGCAAGGCGTGCGCGATCAGAGACCAGCCCGACCTCCTGCTGTCGTAACAGCAGATCAGCCGGGTCCGAGCGGTGGTGTCGCGGCTGATCAGAACCGCTCAATCGAGATCGCGAGGTCGGCGCAACAGGTCCACGCCGGGGGGTGTCGCGTGGATGCGAGCGCATCCACGGACTGCGCTCACGCTCCTGCAGCTCGCGAACCGACGCCGGAGCGCGCCGGGGCTGAGTCGCTCGGCACGAGAGACTCCTCGCACACGCGCAGGTCGACCTCGCCCGACGCAGCTATGTTCTTGTTGGCCGACTCGATCGTGCGTATCAGCATTCGGCGCACGTTGTTGCGCACATCCGGTGTGCAGGTGCGCATTGCGAAGACGAGCTAGCGGAGACGGCCACCTGTGATGACGAGGCATCGTCAGGTGAGGAGTGGCAACCAGCGCTCAAGCGTGACGGAGACGACCGTGGGGCCGCCATGTCGGCTTTCGATCCGGCACCGTCCTCCCAGAAGGCGCACTCGCTCGTTCATCGCGAGCAATCCGACGCGCCCTTCGCGAGCCGAGCGCATCAGGGTGCTCTCGATATCGAAGCCCAGGCCGTTGTCGACGACCTTCGCCTGAACGCGGTCTGCGACCACCGACACGCTGATCGCCACCGCCGTGGCGTCGGCGTGCTCGCGGATATTGCTCAGCGCCTCCTGAATGATGTTCAACAGTGCGATCTGCTGAGAGGTGGAAAGCACGTTCATGTCACCTGCAAGCGTGAGGCGCGGCTCTATCCCTGTGCGGGCGGCAAAGGTCTGGATACGGTCACGCAAGGCCTCGTCGAACGGCTTGTTCAGCAGCACCGAAGCGGCCCGGACTTCGCTGGAGAGCCGACGTAGCTCAGCGTCCAGAGCAACGAGCTGGGCATCGAGGTCTTCGATCCGGCCACCCACGAACTTCTGCTGCGTGTGTGGCCCGTACACGAGTTCGAGCTGATCGCGGAAGAGCCGTAGGTCCTGCGCGAGCACCGCGACGTCCTGAATCGGACCATCATGCAGATCGAAACCCAAGCGGGTGAGCTTACGCTCGCTGGACTCGACGAGCGCGCGCTCCGAGGCGGCGCTTCCCGAAAGCAGGGCGTCGCGCTCCAGGACCGCGCCAAGGATCGGCGCGGCATCCGCAAGGAAGCAGCGAGAACTATCCCGCATCCCGGGCCTGGCGGACGCGACCAACGCAGCGATAGGGTGCGGACGGCGACCGACCGGCAGGCCGAGCAGCAGGCGTCGCGGGGTCGTCTCGGTCGGCTCGGTGATCTCGCCGGCCAGCAGTCGCTCGGCCAGCTGCCGCGCACCTCGGGACCGAGAACCGTCACCCACGTGGCGGACGCAGTTGGCGTGCTCCGCCGTCCTAAGCGTCCACAGCGATACATTGCGCAGCGGCGCGAGCGCGATCAGCGCCCCGAGCTGCGCTTCGACCGCCACGGCAGGTGACATGGTCAGAAGCTCGGGAGCTCTTAGCACCTCCCTGGCGAGTGCGATCCTCGGGATGCCGATGATGTCTTCGAGCTGCTGCACCAGGCAGGCGGCCTCCTGTACGGACGCCGGTAGCGCCATCCTGAAGGCCACGAACAGCTCCGCCGCGGCGACCAGCAGGGCGATCCGGCTGCTGTCCACGCCTGAGCTGCTGCCTTCGAGCACGTCGAGCGCCCGGGCGCGGGCGCGCTTGCGAGCCTGCACGAACTCGCGTCGGTCCGGCCACCCGCAGTCGGCGAACAGGCGCTCGAGCTGACGAAGCTCCCCCGGCAGCGCCTCACGCGCCCTTACCTTACGTGGCATCTCGCCGGCGACACCCGTATATCTGCTTGATACCCGTTGCGTCTTGGTCTCATTTGGATCGCGGCCAGCCGGCGGCGACGCCGTGACTTGGCGTTTCATTGCTCAGCTCCTTTCGAGCTTTCGGCTTAATTCCCGACGACCCGTCTTCCGAGGCGAGCTGCACCTCGTAGCCGGATCCGGCGCTGGATCCGCGATGGATCCGACGCCGCTACGTCGCCCGGAGGAGCTAGCCGGGGCGCTCGGGAATCAAGACGAACGGCGCCGGACGCCTCGGCCTAGCCGAAGGTCTCAGGAGGCGCCTAGCCCACGGAGCCCCCAATGCCAGGAGCCCCGCAAGAAGGAGGAAGAGTGAGAGAGCGAACCCCGAGGACGAACCGGCCAGTGACGAAAAGCCGCTCGCCGGCAGGGCCGGAGGAGCGTTGACAGGCGCCAGTGCGCCCGCGCTCGGGGTCGCGGCCATGGTGGCGCTAGATCCGGCCAAGACGCTGGTTGCGGCGACCGCTGTCGGCCCGGTGGCGTTCGTGCTCGACTGACGCGGCGGCGGCAGGCTCCACCTGCTCGGCGCCGACGGAGCCGTGAAAGTCACCCACGCGGACACCGGAGTCGCGCTCGATCCGATGCCACCGCCTGTCGGGCCGTAGGCGCTCGCCACAGCGATGAGCGCTGAGCCCAGCAACGGAGCGGGAGAGGGAAGAACGGGCAGTAAAGGAAGGCCGCCGGGAGGAGATAGACGGGCAACGGACAGGAGACTCGAGAGCGAAGCAACGGACAGGAGACTCGAGGGCGAAGCAACGGACAGGAGACTCGAGGGCGAAGCCGGAGGGAGGCGGAGGCTCGACGCGAGACGTCCGCCTGCCCGCGTCACCTGCCGGACGATCGTCCCGCCGCCGATCGTGCGCTGCACTTGCTTGAGCGTGCTCGGCGCTGCGGAGGTGATCTGGCCGACGGCGCCGGTGGTCGTGCGCTGCACTTGCCTGAGCGTGCTCGGCGCCGCGGAGGTGATCTGGCGGGCGGGCCGTGTATTCGTGCCGGCGGCCCGGTTGACCGGCTGAGCAGCGGCGCTCGATCTCGGGGCGTGCGAGGGGGACGACGCGGACGCGCGCACGATCGAAGAAGTGGCCCGCAAGGCTGCAGAAGACGGCGGAGAAGCTGCAGAAGGTGGAGGCGACGACGCATCTGCCAGTACGGACGGAGTCGAAGGTGCAGTGACCGCGCTGGAGGGGACCGGCTGGCTCACGACGGTGGCTGCGGTTTCGCCGACCGGCTTGCTTTGGTTGGCCACGGCGTTTCCCGCCCCATTGAGAAGGCCACCGACCGGGCTAGCAGCACTGGCGGGTGTCGTCCAAGCCACCGTCGCGATAAGCCCCGCGAGCAGCGCGCCAGACGCGAGCGCCCTCAAGGAATGTTGAGCCTTACCGAGCATTGCGGAGATCCATCGAGTACTTGTCGCCTCTCCTACTACCCGCATAAGCGCCAAAGCTTCACAAATTGCGTCTTTCCTTCACAGGGATGTGAGCGCCCCGGGGGCTTCGTCGGTTCGCCGCTCTGCATTGGACTGCCCCCAAAGCACGACTCTTATGAAGTGCTCGTTCCTGACACGGATCGTGGGGCAGCAGTTCGGTTCCGCTGCCCAAACCCAGCCTAATCGCTCCTCATCCTGCCGTATTCGAGCGGCGTGCCGGTAGCCAGAATCACCGATACACGCAGGAAAATCGGGCTATGTAGCGCGTCCGCCAGCTCGTTTTGCAAGCAGGAGGTCACCGGTTCGATCCCGGTTGGCTCCACTGGCAAATGCCAGCTAAGTCGGGCCGTTTGGCCTCTCGCATGGTCGTTGCCTACGCAAGGGATCAACCAGAGATCAAGCAACCTTTTGCGAGGTGGCTCTGGTGGAGCCGCCGAGGCCTTTCTGGGTGCCTGACTCAAACCCCGCGCGGCGGATCGATGCCGCCGCTCGATCAGTCGGGGAGATAGGGCCCCTGGGTCACTCTGTTGGGCAGGAGCAGGCGCTCCGCGGACTCGCAGAGCCGGCCTTTGATCTCGTCGAGATCGACATCCACTAAGCGGTGGTCGCGCTTGCGCCAGCGGCCGCCGATCATCACGGCCTCGATGTTCTCGGCGCCCGCGTTTAGTGCCGTCGCGATCGGGTCGTTGGCCGGTGACAGGTTCAGCGCGCGGGCGTCGATCACCGTGAGATCTGCCTGCATTCCGGCCTGCAGCCGCCCAACCCGACCCTCCAAGCCGAGGGCACGTGCTCCCTCAACTGTCACCCACGACAGGGCGTCCTTGACCGTGGCCTTCTGATCGGTTACGGGCGACTGCGCTCGCGCGTGGTCGATGCCGCGCTGGTGAGCTAGTGCCAAACGTGCGGCCGTGAGCAACTCGCCCGCTACGACTGCCTCAGTATCGGTGCCCAACGATGGCTGAGCGCCGGCGTCGCGTAGCCGTGCGACTATCGGCGTTCCCTGGTGGCCTTGGCCGAGCTCGTTCTCGGGCGTGCTCGTGAAGGTTGCGCCCGTCGCGGCGAGCGCTCGGACCCAGTCACCTCAGGCCTGCGCCGTGAACGATGTTCGCGTGAGATCCGAACAGCCCTGCGTCGCGCACGGCGTCCCATGCTGGACCGGGCTCACCGCCGCTTTGGTGCATCGAGATGACCGCGCCGCGTTCAATGGCAGCTTCGAAGTCGGCGATCGCGACGTCTGGGGTCGAGCCCTGGGGACCGTTTGCCGCTATGCCGACGCTGAGCCGGCTCGAGCTGGCGGTGTCCTCAAGGATGCGGTCAACTTCAGTGACCGGGTGAACGACATCGGGCGCACGCTTCGGAGCGCCGTGAAAGAAGACGGCACGGATCGCCGCCTGCTCCAGCGCGTCGATTGCCGCGTCGGTGTGGTCGGGGGTCGGGTTGTTGTGGCACCAGTCACCGAGCGTCGTGATGCCCCTGCCGATCTGGTTGAGCGCGCCCGCCAGCGTCCCAATGTGGAGGTCCTCTGGCCGATACGCCTCCGCCAGTCGCCCATGCATCTCCGTGAGATACCTCATCAGTGTCCAGTCGCCGCCGACGCCTCTCAGGGCGGTCTGCCATGTGTGCAGATGCGCGTTCACAAGCCCCGGGATCACGATCCGGCCGGTTAGGTCGAGGATCTCGACATCGTCCGCGGTGAGCGCGGCGTCGATCGCCTTGATGCAGTCTCCATCGATGAGCATGTCGGCGTGCTCGACGTCGGGCCGGCCGGCTGCCATCGTCACGACCTGCGCTCCGCGCAACAGCGTCCGTGTCACTGCTTTGCCCCAGCCTCAGTCAGGCCCGAGAACTTCGGAACCATGAGCTCGACCTGCCTCCATCCGACGCTCAATCCCCGAACGGCAGCGCGAGCTCGGTGGGGTGCGCGAGATAGCCATCTGGCTCCTCGATGACTGTGTTCTCGAGCGCACCGATTCGGTCGATCTCGATCCTGACGACATCACCAACCTTCAGCAGACCCTCGGGAAACGGCTGGCGTGCGGCGCCGACGCCGGCGGGTGTGCCGGCAGCGATTACGTCGCCGGGCTCCAGCGTGAATGCTTCCGAGAGGTGGCTGACCTGCTGGAAGCAGTTGAAGATCATCTCGCCTGTGTTGGAATCCTGGCGAAGCTCGTCGTTGACGAAGGCCCGGATGCCGAGGTCATGCGGGTCGCCGAGCTCGTCGGCGGTCACGATCCACGGGCCGAGCGGCCCGTGCGTGTCGAACGACTTGCCGATCGTCATCGTCGGGGTGCGCAGCTGCCAGTCGCGGACCGAGACGTCGTTGGCAATCGTGTAGCCAGCGATCACCTCATGGGCGCCGTCGACTGGTACATGTCGGCAACGCTTCCCGATCACGATGGCGAGCTCGGCCTCGTAGTCGAGCAGGCTCGACACACGCGGCATGTGAATACCCTCGCCTGGACCTATGACACAAGACACCTGCTTGTTAAAGAAGAACGGCACCTCGGGTGCGTCCATCCCGCTCTCGGCGATGTGGTCCTTGTAGTTGAGCCCGATCGCCAGGTATTTTCGCGGCATCACCGGCGCTAGGAGTCGGACGTCCTCGAGCGCGCGGCGCTCGCCCTGAGCACCATGCTCCGAGACGAAGCCGTCGCTGGCGACGCCCGGTCGCGTGTGGCCGTCAAGCTGGAATCGACAGAGTCTCACTGGGCGGTCTCTGCTTGCGAGTCGGCCTGCGCGGGACTCAGCTCGCCGGCCATCGCGCGGCGGTGGATCTCCTCAAACGGCTCGCTTCTGGCGGCTCGCTCGGCGATCTTGGCGGGATCGACGAACACGCCGATTGGGTTGGCCTTGAACTCGGGGCTCGTGCGCATCCATCGCTTCGAGGCGTCCCAGTCGCCGAATGCGTCCACCTGCAGCTCAACGCGGTTGCCGTCGGGGTCCTTGTAGTAGTAGGAGAGGGTCATCCCGTGGTCGATACAGATGTCCGGCTCGATTCCTTGCTCACGTAGCCGCAGATAGCTGGCATTCAGGTCCTCGAAGCGCTCGTACTCGAAGGCGCTGTGGTGCATCCCGGTTCGTGTCTCCCTGTCGGGGTCATCAACGAAGCCGGGGAACGCCAGCAGCGCGATCCGATGGTTCGCGGCGTCGTTTGTCAGCCAAGCACCCGTGTCGTCTTGGAAAACGACCTCGGCGCCCACGACAGCTGCATACCAGTCGGTCAACGCCTGCAGCCGGGTGGTCTTGAGGTTGAAGTGATGGAAAGTCGGCCTGATAACGGCGCGAGCGGTCATAGCTCAGAACTTCCGAGGAACATCCGTCACCACGGGACTGAGGCGCTCGTTTCGTGCAGCAGTCCGCGATTGATGTCGGACTCCTGGTGGACGTGCCGCGGAGGCGTGTAGAAGGTGGCGTACGGACGTAGACGAAGCGCGACCCGCTTCTCTGTGCGTGCTCCCTCTTCGACCATTGGGCGAACGTCGTCTGATATGGGCGTTCCGGCCATCACCCCGGCGATGCGCATCATCACATCCACCACGAAGTCGAAGTTCGTGTCGATTTCCGCATCGCAATAGACCTGCAGATAGCTCGGCGGCCATTGCTCGTCAAGAACGCAAAGCGAAACCTTCGGGTTGCGAGCTACGGCCTTGGCCTTCGCCCGCTCGGCCATGGTCGAGACGACGATCTCCTCGGGTTCGGACGAGTAGAAGACGATCGACATTGCTGGGCCGTGCTGGGCGCGTCCGTACCCGAAGATCGCGGTGCGGTGGTCGAGCACGAACTGGCGGCGCTCCTCGGGTGTCATCGGCGAGCCTCTCGTTTGCCCTCTGACGTTGATCCGGCTCTGAACAGGACGCTCACGCTGCCTCGTGACGGACCTTCTGACGCTGCTCGACCTCGCTGGTGAACGCTGATCGCAGCGTGCTCACTCGCTCGTAGATGATGCGGTCGATCAGTCCGGGCGCGAACGGGCGCGTTCTGGTCGCGAGCTTCTGGATTCGCGGTGAGAGGTCGAGTTCGCGGCGTCTGTCGATGATCGCTTCGGAGCACTTCTTCGCTACAGAGCTCGCGGGGTGGCGCTTGATGTCGTTCTGGCGTTTGATCGACAGGTCGATCTTGAGCTCTTCCCCCTCGGGCGTGAAGAAGGTGCGGCCGGCTCCGTCGTCGCTGTACATATCCCCGGGGTTGATCGTCAGCACGTCGACCCCGTGCGGATACATTTCCAGCCGCAGGCACTCAAAGAACCCGTTCATCGCGTGCTTGCTGGTCGAGTACCCGAGGTATCCGGCCATCGGCAGATGTCCCGAGCCGGAGGTCACGTAGGCGACTAGACCTTTTCGGGCGATGAGGTCGTCCAATGCGTAGTAGGTCGGGTAGGCGGCGCCGAAGAAGTTGACGGCCATCGAATCGCGGATCGCGTCAAGACCCGTTAGCTCCTCCAGCTTCCCGAAAGTTGCCGTCCCGGCGTTTAACACGAGGATGTCGATCGAACCCAGCGTCTCGTGTACGCGCTCGATCAGCGCCTTGCAATCCGACTCGCTGGACAGGTCTGTGGGCACGGCTGCCGCTCGACCGCCGCGAGCCTCGATCGCGCCCCTGATCGCCCCTAGTCGCTCACCGTTGCGAGCCGCGACTGCGACCGCTGCGCCGTGCGCAGCAAGCTCCAAGGCAAGCTGTTCGCCAAGTCCCTGCGACGCGCCGGTGACTACAGCCACCTTGCCAGTCAATTGCTTTGCCGTCTCCGCCATTGGCGGGACCTCCATCTCTTGCGGTGTTCTTGATCCGTAATCAAGAGTAACATCGGTCTTGATCGAAAGTCAAGAGAATGCCTGCCACGCGACCACACCTCGACCGCGATCTCAAGCGCAAGCAGATCCTCGATGCCGCCGAGTACCTGTTGCTGCGCAGCGGCTACGAGGCAACGACGATGGCTCGGGTTGCCGGCCGCGCGGGAGTCGCGAACAACGCGGTCTACTGGTACTTCCCGAGCAAGGACGAGCTACTTGCAGCTGTCCTCCGCCGTCGCCAAGAACAGGCGCTTGCAAGACTGCCCACCTCCGTGGCCACCGCTGTGGAGGAGCAGATCCTCGCGATGCTCGCGCAACTCGATGAAGTCGCCAACCTCACGGCTACGGTTCACGAGCGTGCCGAGCACAGCACAGCGGTCGCCGAGATGCATGAGGCGTTTCACAGCGCAGCCGACGGCCTGCTCCGGCGGTTGTTTCGCGACGCTGGGCTCGATGAGACTGACGCGAGCCAAGCCGCAAAAGTGATGATGGCCCTGATCGAGGGCATCCATCTGCACGAGAGAAGTCGGGACTCCGCAGCGCGCGACGATCTCGTGCTTTGGACGCTTCAGCGGCTCGCGCCTAACCGGCCGACAGCAGATGCGCAGGCGCTCCCAGCGGCTTCGACTACGGCTATGAATTGACCGGCCGGTCATGGGCTTGAGCCCGATTCGCGGGGTGCGTTCAGGGAATGCCTGAGATCGCCGAGGCTAGGGCATATTTGGGTCCCCGGTCGCGATCCAATTCGAGGTCGCCGAGCACGAAGGTGTGGCGAACATCCTCCGGGACAATTTGTCGAGGAGTGCGGAACATGGACGACGACGCTTCCTTGACGATTGGGCAAGCGGCCGATGTGCGATGCCACGAGATCATCTCCATCGATCCCAGCGTTAGCATCGCGACATACGGTCGGTTGCTGCGACGTCGTCGGGCTGGGTCGCTCCGGATGGACTAGGAGACTCGCAGCGTAGCGTGCGTTTGCCGCACCGGAACGGCGCCCACAGCAGGAACGACCGAGCTCTAAGCGGCGCGGGTGCGCACGAAGGCTCTCTCGCCGCCTGAGCCGGGCTCACTTCGAGGTCGCGCGATGCGCCGAGGGTTTAGGCACTAGCCCCGATCCAGTGCCCAAACTCCCCGCAATCGACGCCTATCGGGCGCCATCCGGCGGACGCTTAGGGGGCCTTTTCTTCCTGGATTTCCGCCGTTTTCTGGCCCCTACTAGCAGTGCCTCCTCAAATGAGCTTTGCAAGCAGGAGGTCACCGGTCCGATCCCGGTTGGCTCCATCGGCAATCCGGTGTGCTCGAGCTTGACACCGGCGCTGCGCGCTCCGCAGGCTCGGACGTTGCGCCAAGCTACGGGTGGCCGACTGCAGACAGGATTTGCTGGAACCCCGTGTACGAACTCGAGAGCACCGGTGAGTTCCACGTCTTCTGTGAGATCACAGCAAGGCGCGGCCAGATGCCGGCGGCGGTCTGGTCGGGCGTCTCCGGCAGCGGTCCCCAGACGTTGATCTGCGATCCCAGGAGGTGAGGATCGCCGGCGCCCACGGTGGTGCACGGCGTGAGGCGATTGTCACCCGTGTACTCCGGGTCGCAGAACTGGTTCACCTCCCAGGATTCGTACGCCTGCTGCATGTTCGACTTGCCCTGGATCGGCCCCAGGTCGCCGGCGTAGTAGGTCGGGAACCAGCCGGCGTTGAGGACGTCGTGGCCCTGGCCGACGAGCAGGAGCGGCGGTACCGTGAAGGTGTCGCCGAACGGCGAGACGTCGATCCACCAATCGACTGCGACATCCGCGTTCACGGGAACCAGGGCACCGAGGTTGAGCTGGTCGTTCCAGACGCGCATCGTCTTGCCGTAAGACCGAGCGATAGCGTCCGCCCAGTTGATGAAGCCGTGGATCGCGTCGCTCGGGGTAGCGCCCGGCCCGTAAGTTGCCACCGCGTAGGAGGCGAGCGTCGGGTAGAGCGGATACTGCGCGGGCGAGAGGTACTCGTCGTCACCGAGGTCCCAGTAGCGGCCAGGGAACAGCGGCAGGTACTCG
Organism: Actinomycetota bacterium; assembly: GCA_005884115.1. Lineage (GTDB taxonomy): Bacteria > Actinomycetota > Thermoleophilia > Solirubrobacterales > Solirubrobacteraceae > Palsa-744. The sequence goes on along the minus strand of VAXW01000004.1, from coordinate 316,133 downwards.
TCCAGCAGCTGCTCGACCATTGCCAGTGCCGCCGGATTGCCGATGTCGAGCTTGTCGGTCACGTAGGTTTCGGGCGAGCTGGTCGTGTACGTGCCGCCGAGCTTGAGCTCGAGGTCCGGGTGCTTGGCGAGCAGTGCGGCCGAGTGCCCAGGTAGGTCGATCTCCGGGATCACCTGCACGTGGTACTTATCGGCGACAGCGAGTATGTCGCCGATATCGCTCTTGCTCAGCGCGTCTGACGCAACGATCTCGGGGTGGGTATCGCTCTGGATACCCCAACGCTCGTCGTCGGTGAGGTGGAGGTGGAGGATGTTCTCCTTGAGGTACGCCAGCCGCACGATCTGGCTCTCGATGAACGCGCGACTGTACGCGGTGCGAGCCGCATCGAGCATCAGTCCTCTTTGGGAATAACGCGGCCAGTCGCGCGCGGTGCCGTGCGACACGCTCGGGCCCTGGCTCAGGAGCTGGAGCAGTGTCCGGCCTCCGTAGAACACGCCGGCCGGGGTGGGTGCCGAAATCACGAAGGCGCCGCCCACCTTCAGCGCGTAGCCTTCCGCGCCTAGTTCGGCGTCCGGCCGGACAAGGGCGAGTCTGATATCGCCGCGCACCGCCCTCGCACCGGGAGTCGGGTCGACGGAGGGCGCTCGTCCCGTGAGCGCGCGGACGTCGGACGCGAGCTGCTGGGCCTCGCCGAGCAGGTCCCCTGATCCAATCACTACACGTGCGTTGCTGCCGAGCTGCCACTTCCCGGCTGCCGGCGTCCATGACTGGAGCGCGGGGACCGTCAGCGGCCTCGAGTCGGCCTGCGCGAGCTGCACTGGCGAGACGATCAAGGCGAGGACGAGCCCAGTCGCCACTGTTATGCGCCGCTCAGCCCCGATGCCCAATCCTGCGCACCTCATCCTTCGCCTCCTCCCGTTACCGAGCGCCCGCCGACTAGAGACCAGGCCAGCGACACCGGCAGCTGACAACCTACCACGCTGGGGCGATTCGGAAGGGTGGGGCCAGCGGCGCGATCGATCGCAGGCGAGGACCGCAGGCATCCGTGCGGCGAGCGTGCCTTGATCCCCGCGATCGACCCCGATCGGGACCGATACGGCGGAACCTTTTGGGGCGCTCGTCTCCCTGGGTTCATGGCGTTTCTTGCAGCTTGCCAGGCTCCCGCGAAGGTGCTTTGCAAGCAGGAGGTCGCCGGTTCGATTCCGGCTGGCTCCGCCGGCGCGAACAGCCTGCTAATTGGCGGTTCCTGACACCGCCTCTGCGGTGCCCTTGGTCTCAGCCGCACCGCCACTTGCCGAGCTACTGCCAGCTAGGCCAGATAATCGCCCTCCTAGGCCCCCTCGACCAGCTGCAGCGCACCGTGTTCCCTAGCCGCGCGGTAGCCGGTGAGACCAACGGCATCCGTTTCAACGAGCTCGACCGTCAACGCCTCAAGCGGAGAAGATCTCAAGCGGAGAAGATACGAAGGCACCAAGCGATCCGCGAGGACGTCAACGCCGCATAGAGCGTGACCCGCGCGGGGAACTAGGCCGCGGCGCATTTACAGCAGCAAAGAGACGCCACCCGCCGGATCACCGGGCTGCCGCATCGGACGGGAAGGAGCGTCAGGTTGGGTCCTCGTGCGGACGCGAACAGCCGCCTGCCAGGATCCCCAGCGATGGTAACCCGAGCTGCGCTAGCGGCCCAGCCGCTCTTATCGGAGGTGAAGGCCTGGGGAAAGTCAGGTTCGGCTCGGTAACTAGCGCAGCAGCACCGCCGCCTGCCCTGGACTCAGCGTGATCGAGCCAACGACCCCGAGCGTGACGCTCTTCATTGCGGTTGGCAGCGCGATCGTCTGCGGCGAAGCTCCGGGCTCGAGCAGGTAGACGGCGCCGCCCCGAAATGAGCGTTTCCAAAGCCCCGAGCTCGCGCGTTCGCGCGGGCCGGTCGGTTCACCGAGGTTCACAGACCACCCCGGCCAGAAGCTTTTCACGTTCTGAGTTGAGCCTCCGCCTTTGACGAAGTCCTTGCCGTTCGAGATCAGGAAGTATGCCGCCAGGTTGTATTCCATCGCGCTCACATCTGTGGCCTTCCCGTCGAGCAGCACCGAGTCACCGAGCCCGTGCGCGAGATCGATGAAGTGGAAGAGGTTGTAGAGCGACCATTGGCCCGTGCCGCCTGTGAGCCCCGAGTCGTTGACGCCACGCTCGACGTTGATGACGTTGGCCGCCTTCATCTCGGCTTCCACATACTTGTTCTGGCTCGGGCCACCGGCTGCGTACCAGACGTTGTTGTGAACTATCTCGCACGCCGGCAGCGCCGCGCGCAGTTCCGCCATGAACATGGCTAGGTATTCGCGCCAGCTTTCGTCGCTCATCGGCTGGCCGGTCACCCGGCTGATCGGCGTCTGCTTCTGCAGGTTGTAGTTCGACGTGTTGGCCCACATGTCCACGTCGTCCACGAACACGCCCGCATAGCCATGAGCGACGATCGCCTTCATACGTTGGATCCAGAAGCTGCGAAAGGCGGGGTTGGAGATGTCAGCCGCGTACTGGGTCGGGGGATTGCCCCAGGGGATGTAGAGCACTTCTCCAGCCGCGTCCTTGACGATCCATTCGGGATGTTCTTTGGCGAGCGCCGAACCGACGTAGATCGCATAGGCATCCTGGTAGGCCCAAGCGTTTGGATACCAGCTCGTGCGACTATCGAAGAACGGAGAGTAGGTGATCATGCGCGAGAAGTGTTCGCGCATCCAGGCACCGTTTGCTTCAAAATCTTCAGCGTCAAACGAGGAGTCTGCGTTCTTTACGAAGCGCACTTCACCGCCTGCGCCAGACGCTGGCGGCCAGTAGCTGAAAGTGTCGACCGAAGTCGCCGCGCTCGTCCCATTCGGGCCGGTGACGGTCACATCGACTGTCCCCGTACCCGCCGCAGAGACGGCCGTGATCGAGCTCGCAGAATTGACCGTGAAGCTGGCGGCGACGTGCCCGCCGAACTTGACGGCGGTAGCGCCGCTGAAGCCAGACCCGGTTATGCTCACCGGTGTTCCGCCGGCTTCAGGTCCGCCGTTGGGGCTGAGCCCGGTTACCGTCGGAGCTGGTGGTGGTGTCGGTGGGGGCGCGCTCACCGCGGACGTGGGGGCGGATGTCGCCGCGCCGGCGCCGACGGAGTTGGACGCCGTAACGACTACGTCGATCCGATGACCCACGTCGGCCGGCGTCAGTGTGTAGGTCGAGCCCGCGGCGCCTGAGATGACAGCGCTGCTGCGCCGCCACTGGTAGGCGTAGTGGATCGGAGTCGTGCCCGTCCACGAGCCCACCGAGGCGCTCAGCGTCTGCCCCTGCACGGGCGAGCCCGAGATCGTTGGAGGCGCGCTGTTTAGCGGAGCTGAGCCCTTGCGGTGAACGTTGCCGTCTGCGGGCGCGCTTAGCGCGGCGCTCGCCAACGAGCCGACGGCGAGAATGAGCAGCAGAGTCAAGCGGCGGTCCCGTACCGGAGTCATCTGAAACCTCCCCCCGGATGCGGCACCAATCCATCAACCGTCGGCGGAACGGGGGGCTCAGCGAGCTGCGCTGCGTTGCGGCTTGCCCGGTCGGAAGTCGGCCGATCACGGAAACGGTCCCTCGATCGCGGAAGCGGTGCCGGTAGGATTTGATCAGAGCTGGCTCGGCCGCAACTGCTACTACGACGCGATCCTGCCACTCTCGAGCACGCTTCGGCCAGCGGATACACGGCAAAGGCAGACTCGGATGACACGCAGCGGACGCGCCTCAGCACGACGGGCAAACTCCCTGGTCTCACGTGGCCTACGGGGTTAGCTGTCGGGCTCGCGCGAACCGCGCTACGCCGTGCTCTGACGGCGACTCGCCCCGGGCCACTCGCGTGGCCATTGGGTCCCCCGCTCCCCGCCACCTGTTCGGCGGAGACTCGGCTTGGTCAATACAAGTGCAGCACTGTATCGCAGGGCGGCGACGGAACGCCCGTACACGCTTTGAGTGGAGCACGCCTTAGGTGAGCGCCGGCGAGACCAGACCCAACTGATACCCGCGGGGTGGCGCCCCGTGCGGCCGCGCACGGCTGTCCCGTTCCCACCCTTCGAATGGCTGGCGCGGGCTCGTTCCACTGGACGGCTTCTGCATACCTCCGTGGAAGCTTTATGGAAGCCTCAGCCGCCCGGATCCGACCCACCGAGATCCGCAGAATTCGCTAGAAGAACCGGTGTTATCTGCTTAGATCCGGATCCGACCCGCAGCCGCCCGCCCTCGCTCGAACTTTGCAAGCAGGAGGTCACCGGTTCGATCCCGGGATCACGCGGCCCGGAGCCTCAGTCCGGCTGGTCCGGGTCGACGGGCTGATCGGCGGGAATCGCGCGCGGTCGGTAAACGTGAATCGCGGCCCCCGTGGCATACGTCGTCGCTTCGATGAGCTCGAGGTGCAGCGGGGCGGCCAGATCCTTGAACAGAGGGAGCCCGGCCCCCAGTGCGGCCGGCTGAATCATGAGCCGGTACTCGTCGACCAGCCCGAGCCGTGACAGGGCCTGGTCGAGCGTGGCGCCGCCGTAGGCGATCAGGTCGTTGCCAGGTTCGCGCTTGAGACGCCCGATCTCGTCGCTGAGGTCGCCGCGGGCGATTCGTGTCTCGGGCCAGTCTGCCTGCTGCAGTGTCTTCGAAAACACGACCTTGGGGATCTCGTTCATCGGCCGCGCGTACTCGCTCTTCGACGTCGGCCAGTGGGCGGCCATCTCCTCGTAGGTGACCCGACCCATCAAATGGGCACCCGCGCCCCACACCGAATCGAGGATCCAGTGCTTGAAGGCCTCGTCCGGTTTCGCGTAGCCCCACGGATGGGACCCATCGAGTGCCGCCACGTATCCGTCGATCGAAACGCCCGTCTGAAGAATCAGCCGGCGCATGCAGGCCTCCTTTCACGTTTGTACTCATGACCCGTCGACAGATCGGAACTCATCGCGCAGGCCGGCCATCCATCGATGCGCTCTACGGAAGCCGATGCTCACTGAGGCGAGCCCAGAGACTAAGACAACTGTCGATACTCGACTAACGCTGGCGCTAGTGGGTAGGTCACTCGCATGAACGCGGGAACTCCTCGACCACCCGCACCCCCCACACGGCCGACGGAACGGCTCGGCGCTCCGCTACGGCCAAGGCAGCCGATCCCCGCACAGCCCGACGTCGAACGCCCACCTCCCGCGCCGCCTCCAGATGATCGCGCCTGGGGGAACCCATTAGCGGCGCTGGTCGCCGGCATCGTGTGCGTGTTGCTGGGCGTCCTCATCGGCATCGCCGTTGGCGGCAAAGGCAAGACCGTCACCCAAACGCAGGCGGGGGGCCAGCCCGCGCTCACGCGGACCGTCACGCAGACACAGACTCAGCCAACCGTCGAAGTACGAACGAAAACCGTCACCACGACTTCGCCGGCGAGCGCCGAAAGCGAAGCACGCGCGCGCGAAGCCGAAACGAACCTACGTAAGGCCGAACGGGAAAACGAACAACTCAGACGTCAGGTGGAAGGTGGCGCGGCGCCTTAACATTGACGCCGATTTGCGTTCGAGGTCTCACCATCATCGCATCCGCGGCGCAGGGGCGGTGCGGGACGCCCCTAAGGCTGTTCTCCTAGGCTCTTTTGGGGCGGAGTGTGAGCCCAGCGGATCATGGACAGCTTGTTGCCCTGCTTGGGCACGGCGGTACCTCTCAGCGCCGCAACCGAATAGCGTTTAGGTCGCTGTCGTTGACTTCGTCGGCCCGTCGGATCAGGTCTTCGATGTCGTCGTGCTCGGCGTGGATGTAGCGGCCACTTAGGCGGTCCGCGCGTCCGGACACCAAGACGCGGATGAGGCGCGGCGCCAGCTCTGGCGGCGTCCATGGAGCGTCATCGCCGAGCGACTCGGTCATTGCGCTCCGCACCAGCCCGGGGCTGATCGTAAAGACGGAGATCCCGTGCTCGGCAACTCGTCCCGCCAGCAGCTCTCCGAAGCGGTACAGCGCCGCCTTGCTTGCTCCGTACGCGGTGCCGATGACATTGCTCGGTGTCACGGGCAGGTACGCCGCGCCGCTACCGACGTTGACGATGCGGCCCCGTCGCCGCTCGATCATGCCCGGCAGAACCGCGCGACAGCAGAGATAGCTACCTAACACGTTGACCTCGAATACGTGCCACCAGTCCGCTGGGTCCTCCTCCCAGATCGGCGGGGCATCCGGTGCTTGCGGTGATCGTGGAGCTTCTCGACTGGGGCGGCTCATCACGCCCGCGTCGTTGACCAACACGTCGATCGGCCCGAGCTCGCGTTCGACTCGGCCAACCATGCCCGACACCTCTGCCTGATCGGACACGTCGGCCTGAACCCCAATCCCGCTTATCTCGCTCGCGACCTCCTCTACCTGCTCACGCGAGCGTGAGGCAACGGCGACCCGCATGCCCGCGTCCGCGAGCTCGTGCGCGATCCGGGCGCCGATCCCGCGGCCCCCACCGGTAACCAGCGCGACTTCCGCCCCGTTCACCCGATCGGCCACGAGCAGCAGGATAGACGTCGCCCTGGCAACGGAGACGCGCGCATGGAAGCCCGATGGAAGCCTGAGCCGCCCCGATCCCATCCACAGCCGAGCGGTTTTGCCCTTTCTATCTTTCGACGCAGAATCCGCGTCCAGAGCAGCCGTATCGCACCCAGGAGGTCGCCGGTTCGAGTCCGGCTAGCTCCGTTTCGAGAAGGCGCTGCACATCTGCTGGTTCTGCCCGCGGGGCCTCCGAGTAGATCGCCGCTGATCGCGCTCCATTTCAGGCACTAGTGGTACCTGAAATCGCGCGCGAGAGCCGCGGATTGCCGCCGATTCGTGGCGACCGAGCCTCGCCTCGTCGCGTCGCCAGAGCTATGGTCGCCGGCGTCTACATTAGTCGGCCCCGGCGGCGCGCGAACGCCCCGGGGCCCGGCGCCGAGGAATGTGCCCGCGATGCATCGCCGATTGTGGCGCAGCCTTGTGCGGTCGGCGTCGGCCAAGGCGCTACTCAACCGCTCGACGATGACCCGCCGACTGGGATCGGCCAGCGGGTGGAACGCGATCGATCTCGCCGCCCGAATGATACTTAAGCACCTACCTAACTATAGTCCCACCCCCCACACAGCTACCAGGAGGAACGATGAGCAAGCTCAGATGCCACATCTCGATCTCACTGGACGGGTTCGTCGCCGGCCCGAACCAGAGCGAGGAGAACCCGCTCGGCGAGGGCGGCGAGCGGCTCCACGACTGGGTGGTTCCACTGGCGGCCTGGCGCCAATCCCACGGCCACCAGGGCGGCGAAGTCAACGAGAGCGCACGGATAGTCGAGGAATCGCGCGAGAACGTCGGCGCTGGGGTGATGGGCCGGAACATGTTCGGCCCGGTCGGCGGCGGCCCCTGGGGCGACGAGCAGTGGACGGGCTGGTGGGGCGACGACCCTCCCTACCACTACCCCGTGTTCATCCTCACCCATCACCCCCGTGATCCGGTGGAGATGAAGGGAGGGACCACGTTCCACTTCGTCACCGACGGAATCGAGTCCGCGCTCGAACAGGCACGGGACGCCGCCGGCGGCAAAGACGTCATGCTTTGGGGCGGCGCCCAGGTCGCTAACCAGTACATGGCAGCGGGACTACTGAATGAGCTTGAGCTCCACGTCGTACCAGTACTGCTCGGCGACGGTGCTCGCCTCTTCGACAACCTCGAGGCCGCGGAGGTGCAGCTCGAGCAGGTCCGGGCGGTCGAGGCGCCGGGCGTCGCGCACCTCAAGTACACGGTGGTGACATGACCCGGGCCGCGGCCGACCTACCAGTGCATCTCAACTCATCCTGACCCGATCGCCGAACCCTGCTTTCGTACGCGGCCGAGGCGTGGGAGAGAGCACCAGCGTGTGCGAAGCGATTGCGGCGGCTGCGTTTTGCGCCCAGGGGATTGGTGGCTCGCCGAAACGACGCTCGCTGCTAGCGGACGGACCGCCGACAGGTTCTCGACGCAGAGATGCGGTCGGCCGCGGCAGACTAACCACCGCCTCCCTCAAACCCGCGGCGGTTCAGTCTGCCCGTTCAGCCCGGCGCGCCGTCGAGCCGCTCGGCGAGCTCGACGATCAGGCCTTCGGGTCCGCGGACGTAGCAGAGTAGGAACGTGTTCTCGAAGTCGACGATCTCCCCGACCGTCTCCCAGCCGGCCTCTCGGACACGGTCGACGACGCCACGAACGTCCTCGACGGTGAATGCGACGTGCCGGAGCCCAGGACGGTTCGCGGGCCGGCGCCAGCTCTTGAGCGCCGGCGAAAGGCGAGCGGAAGCGCACCACCTCGAACATGTCGCTGCCGTCGGGGGCGCGCGCCATCACGACCTCGACCGTCACGTTCTCGAGACCGATGATCCGATCGATCCACTCGCCGCTGAACACCCCGGGCTCGCCGCAATTGAAGCCGAGCAGCGCAACTGGAATCTGCAGACGAACGCGCGCGCGAAGATGCTCGCCGGGGTGGGACACACGCCGATGACCGAGGGACCCGACGAGACAGCAGAGCTCATCCTCGACTTCGCCAGCACTATCAGCGTGGCGTAGGACAGCGGATCCCGCTAGCAGCGCGGCATCTAAGCCAGCGGGCGCCAGCCGCCCCACTCCCGACGAGACGCAGTGGGTGCGGTGCGCTCCCGGCTGCTGGGCGTGGGCCCGGACTTGCGGCTTGCGGCAGGGCCTGACCACGCCATGCCGTGCCCGCGTGTCAATGTCCCCGGACTCTGATCGCGAGCGCCAGACGATCGCATGTGTGCGCGCAGCGTCGCCAGGTAGGTGACGGGCCCTAACCGATCGTCTGCCCTCCCGGCCTTGCGGGGCCGAGGGGCGCGGCGGTGGGATGCACTCGACTGGCTCGGCTCGACGAACCCCGGAGCGAGCTAGGGCTCAGTCGCGGCGCTCGAGGTGTGTCTGCAGCGCGTTGGCGGTGTCGCGGAGGTTCTTGCGACCGATCATTCCCATCATCGGAGCAAATAGCCTGAACATGCCCTTCGCGGTCATCTCGAGCTCGTGGTCGATGCGGGTCTCATCGCCGTTGGCGGTGAAGCGGAAGCGGTGCCCGCCCGCGAGCCTCTTGATGTGCGGCACGATCCGCACGCGCACGTTCGGCTCGAACTCCTGAAACTCCTGGACGACCTCGCCGAAGCCACGCAGGTCCCACTCGAACCTCGCGCCGTTGCCGATCGCTCCCGCGTCGAGCCTGCGCGAGGCGCGGATCGTGGGGTTCCAGGCAGCGAAGTTGCCGCCGTCGGCTACGACGCTGAAGACCTCCTCGACCGGCTTCTTGATGACTTGCGTGCGAGTGATGAGCGCCACCGTTCCCTCCTCGTAGATCACGCCCCGACGTGTCCGCGGGCCGCAGGGTTGCGGCTCACGCCGCGCTCCGTGACCGAGGCTTCTTGGGCGCTCTCCGGCTTGCCCGGCGGGCACCGCCAGTGCGACGACTTGCGGCGAACCACTCCTCGTGGGGCGGCACCGGCCGATTGACGACATAGAGGAAGTGGTAGGCGCCGCTGTCGCCGATGTAGCGGAACTGGCGCTTGAGGTCGGCCACCGTCTCCTCGAAGGAGCCATGTGTGCGCAGGTAGCGGTCAAAGCCGCCGAACTCTGCATCGAGCTCGATGACGGCCTGAGCGTTGTCGATCGTGGCCTCGATCTTCGCCTTGCTGCGCACGACGCGGGTATCGCTGAGCAGCCGCTGAATCTCCTGCGGCCCGAAGTCGGCCACGGTGGCCGGGTCGAAGTTCGCAAAGGCGTCGCGGATGCCGTCCCACTTGGCGTCGATCACCCGCCAGTTCATGCCCGACTGGAAGACCGGCCGGCTGAGCGCGTCGAGGTAGCCGGCCAGGTCTTTGGGCTTACGTCGCTGCGGGGGCTTGCCTACCATCGTCCCTCGGCTCAGTGACCCTGCTGCGCTTCGAACATCGGCGCAAAGGGTCGGGCGTCGAAAACGACCGAGACCGACGCGATCTTGCCGTCGCTTACCCGGTACCACTCACACGTGCGCGAGCTCGGGACCGGAGCCGTCTTCAGGTCGTAGATGACGCACACCTCGTCGCCGTCGACGAACACCTTCTGCTTCTCCGCGCCCGTCACGATCCCGCTGAGCTGCGTCAGGGACGCGATGTAGCTGTCGGCGTCGCTGAAGCTCTCGATCGGACCCTCGAAAGAGAGGTCGTCGTGCAGGAATGTCCGGGCACGCTCGAAGTCCTTGCTGGTCCAGGCGTCGAAGAAGCTCTCCGCCACCTGCGCTGAGTCGGCCATGCTGTGCCTCCTGGTTGCCTACGGGTGGCGGCAACGTTATGGCTGCGACTCAGCGGTTGGAATGGCCGATCGTCCACGATCTTTGTCCCAAACGCCGCGAAGGCCCTGCAGGCACTGATCGAGGGCGATAGGAAGGTATTGTCGGCACCCGGCGTCTGCACGGGCGTACCCAGGGAGCGCGAGTGATGCAGTACACAGATCAGCCCAAATCCGGTTGCGATCCGCAGGAGCCGCGCTCGCCGTGGAGCTGCTAAGCGACTTCGACGCCTCCGATCCCGTCAGCCAGGTTCTGCGCCTGCTGCGCATCCGCAGTACGGTCTACTGCCGGTCGGTCATGGGCGCACCCTGGGGGTTCGGCGTCGAGCCTCACGGAAATCCGGCTTTCCACGTCGTCACTGCCGGCAGCTGCTGGCTTGAGGTCGACGGCGATTCCGAGCCGATCGCCCTGGAGACAGGCGATCTCGTAATCCTGCCGATCGGGTCCAGGCACTGGATGCGCGACGACCCCGACAGCCCGGCGACGGAGCTCGAGGAGATCCTGACCGACACCCCCCTTGATGAGCATCATCGCCTTCACTACGGAGGCGGTGGGCGCGAGACGGGCTTGTTGTGCGGTGGGTTTGCTCTCGACGGTGGTCACGCCCATGCGATCCTGCGCGCGCTCCCCCCGGCGCTGTGTGTTCGCGGAGTGGGCGGGCATCCCATTCCGTGGCTGGCAGCAACTCTCGAGCTGCTCAATGCGGAGACCGCCTCGGACGCCCCAGGGTCCGAAGAGGTCGTCAGCCGCCTCGCTGACGCGCTGCTCACACAGGCCTTGCGCGTCGCGTTGACGGAGCTTGAATCCTCGAACGGAGGCGGCGTCCGCGCGCTGGGCGACCCGCAGATTGCGGAGGCGATCGAGCTCATCCACCGCGAGCCCGAGCGGGCCTGGGCCGTAGGTGAGGTCGCGTCCGAGGTCGCGCTGTCGCGCTCTGCTTTCGCCGCGCGTTTCCGCCAGCTCGTGGGCGAGTCGCCCAAGCGCTACATAACCCGCACTCGGCTTGCGCACGCCGCTGCCCTGTTGCACAAGACCAATGCACCGATCGCCGAGATTGCTGTGCGGGCCGGGTACGCGAGCGAGTTCTCATTCGGGAGGGCGTTCAAGCGCACCTTCGGGGTGGCGCCGGGCGCCTACCGTGGAGGGCCCAAGGGGGTCCCCGGGCTCAGTCCAGTTCGCGACGCAGCAGGCGTGGGCACGGCAGGACCGACCCGGCTCTCGCGCCGCCGGGCTTCCGGCCGCGTTCAGGTCATCGAGGAGGCGACGCGGCGGGGATACGCACCGTGACGCGGAGCCCGCCGGCGGCTCGCGGGGTAAGGGTGAGGGTGCCGTCGTGTGCTTGGGTGATGCTCTCGACGATTGCCAGCCCGAGGCCGACGCCTGCGTGGTCGGCGCGGACGCGTTCGTCGCCGCGAAGAAATGGCTCGGCAAGCGTGGAGACCATCTGGGGCGCGAGCGTCTCGCCGGTGTTCTCGACCCTGAGCTCCACGACGTCGGGGCGAGCGCTGGTCGAGACCCAGACGCTGCCTTGGTCAGGCAGGTTGTAGACGATCGCGTTGTGCACGAGGTTCGTGCTCAACTGCAGCAGGAGGGCGCGCGAGCCGATGGTGCGCGTCATCTCGAGGGAGGTCTCGATGGTGACGCCGCGCTCTTCTGCGAGGGGGAGGAGCGTTTCGATGGCTTCTTCCGCCATGAGGGACAGGTCGACGTCCTCTCGGGTGAATGAGCGCTGGTCGGCGCGGCTGAGCAGGAGCAATGCCTCGGTGAGGTCGATCGCCCGGGTGTTGACGGCGTGGAGGCGCTCGACGAGTTCGCCGTCGTCGCGGTTCGGATCGCTGCGGGCCACGTCGAGGAGGGTCTGCGTGATCGCCAGCGGGGTGCGCAGCTCGTGGGAGGCGTTGGCCGCGAATCTCTGCTGTTCGGCGACGTGTGCCTCGAGCCGCGCGAGGAGGCCATCGATGGTGTCGGCGAGATCCTTCAGCTCGTCGCGGGGGCCCGACAGCGCGAGGCGCTCGTCCAGGTTCCGCTCGGAGATCTGCCGGGTGGTCGCCGTCATCGCTCGCAGCGGGCGCAGGACCCGGCCCGCGACCAGCCAGCCGAGTGCGATCGAGACCACGGTCATGATCGCCAGCGCGATCCCGGACCGGACGAGCAGCTGGTGGAGATCGTCGGCGTGACGGCTGACAGCCTGGGCGTATTGCTGTTCGGCAACATGGCGCACATAGCCGGCGACATCCGGGTTCGCCAGAGCTTCCTTGAGGGCGCGTGGGCCGGTCGACCCGTGCGGATTCCCGGTCGCGACGATCAGGTCGGGGCCGGTGCGGCTGCGGAAGAGCAGGTACGTAATCGCGAGCAGCACCGCCCCCGACACGAGAAACAGGCCGCTGTAGAGCAGGGTCAGGCGCAGGCGGACGGTCCGCGAGGGCAGGTGGAGCATCCGGCGCGGGATGAGCCCGGCGAGCGAGAGGCGCGGCATGGTCAGATCCGGTAGCCGCCCTGGGGGACGGTCACGATCACGGGCGGCTCAGTTCCGGCAGCTGCTCCGCGGAGACGACACCGCCCAGCTTCGGCAGGCGTTTGAGGCGGACGTTCAGACCAGAGGCTCTATCCAAGGTCCCGTTCCTTGCGCCCGGTGTCTGGTTGAGTGTCGATGCGGTACCCGACGCCGGCCACGGTGGCGATGATCCAGGGTTCGCCGAGGCGTTTGCGCAGTGCCGAGACCGTGATGCGCACGGCGTTGGTGAACGGGTTTGCGTTCTCATCCCACGCCCGTTCCAGCAGCTCCTCGGCGCTGACGACACCGCCTTCGGCAGCGACGAGAACTTCGAGCACGGCGAACTGCTTGCGCGTGAGCGCGACGTAGTGGCCGTCACGGTGGACCTCGCGGCGGAACGGATCCAGACGCAGGCCTGCGATCTCTCGCACGGGTGGCCTGTTGTGGGCGCGCCTGCGGTCGAGTGCCCTGAGACGGAGCACGAGCTCCTGCAGCTCGAACGGCTTCGTCAGGTAGTCGTCGGCGCCGAGCTCGAACCCGGAGGCCTTGTCATCGAGACGGTCGGCAGCGGTGAGCATGAGGATCGGCATGCCGCTGCTAGAGGCGACGATGCGTTCGGCGATCTCATCGCCGGAGGGCCCGGGGATATCGCGATCGAGGACGGCGATGTCGTAGGTGTTGACGCTCAGCAGCTCCAGAGCAGCGTCACCGTCACCGGCGATATCTGTCGCGATCGCCTCCAGACGTAGGCCATCGCGGATGGCCTCTGCCAGATAGGGCTCGTCCTCGACGATCAACACACGCATGCTCCGATGCTCGCAGCCGGAACATATCGTCCGCATATCGAAAACCACATACGTGCTGACAACAGCGCGCTGCCCAGTCTGGAGGCGTGGCCTACAGCAACCCAGCACGTACAGCAGCGCGCCGTACCCGGCCGAGCGTGTACAGCACGCGCCGCCGCCGCGTGCTGCTCGGCACGGTAGCCATCCTGCTTCTCGCCCACACGGCGTTCACGGGAGCCGCGCACCTGCTGAACGACAAGGGCCGCATGCTCAACGACAAGGGCCCCATCCGCCAGACGCCAGTCAGCTGGCCGCAGCGTGGACAGGCGGCGTTTGTGCTCGGCAACGGCCGGCCGGCGGCGAGCCCGCACGAGCAGCCGGCCCCAATCGCCAGCCTGGCGAAGGTGATGACCGCCTACCTGACGCTCGAGCGCTACCCGCTGAGCGGCGAACAGGACGGGTTCACGATCACCGTCACTGCGGCCCAGACGCAGGCCGAGGCCCAGGACGCCGCCCGGGGCCAGTCGGTCGTGGCGGTGCGGGCCGGGGAGCAGCTGACCGAGCGCCAGCTGCTGGAGGCGCTGCTGATTCCCTCCGGCAACAACATCGCCCAGATGCTCTCCGCCCGGGTGGCGGGCAGCGAGACGCGCTTCCTCGCCGCGATGAACGCCGAGGCCCGCGCGCTCGGGATGGAGCACACGTTCTACACCGATCCCAGCGGGTTCGATCCGAGCACGATCTCCACCGCCGCCGACCAGCTGCGCGTATTCCAGCAGGCGATGCGCTTCACGGTCTTCCGCCAGATCGTCTCTATGGCCAGCGTGACGCTGCCGGTCGCCGGCAGGGTGACCAACTTCAACCCCCTGATCCCGGAGGGCTACGCCGGTAAGACCGGGTCGGACTCGGCAGCGGGGGGGTGCCTGGCCTTCTTCACCCACGTGACGGTCGGCGGGCGCCAGCTGACGGCGGTCGGCGTGGTCCTGGGGCAGGGGGAGGGCAGCGACACGTCGGTGATCCTCGCCGCCGCGGGCGAGGCCGCCAAGCAGCTGGTCGACTCCGTCGCCCCGGCGGTCGGCGTGCGCACGACAGCTGCGTCCGGCGCGGCGGGTGGCGCTGCGACGCGCCGCCCCAGCATGGTTCTGCACGTCCTGCGAGAGAGGCCTCGCGCGCCCTCTTCAGCGCCAGCCTCAATCCCGTCGGTGACGAAGATGTACGAGGTACCGCCCGCTTGACGATCGCCTCAGCCGGACGATGAGTGACAACGAAACAGGGGGCATGGAATGTGGGCTCCTCACCCCATGGCCGATACCCGACATCGGCCATCCGCCGTCCGGGGATAAGCGCTCGTCTGAGAGCAAACTCGTCGCGCGCCCGGATTCAGAAACGCGTGTTCTAGTCCCACGGTCGCCTACGATGGGCCTGTGAGCGGCCAGCGAGTTCCCGGCGGGGTGGTGCATACGCTGCCCGCGGACCTGCGTAAGGCGCTGATCGCCAACGCCACGGCACTCGATGCCTGGATGGACATCACGCCCTTGGCCCGCAACGAGTTCATCTGCTGGGTCGAGGATGCCAAGCAGGACAGGACCCGGGAGCGCCGCATTCGGCGGACCCAGGAGGAGCTGGAGGAAGGCCAGCGCCGGCCCTGCTGCTGGCCGGGGTGCAACCACCGCGAGCGAACCGGCCGGTAGCCGCGTAGGACCATCATCGCCTCGCCGGGGGCCTGCTGTGCGGTTCCTCCGCAGGAGGTCCTCACCGGGCCCTGCGCTTACGATGGCTCGGCCTGGCCGCGCTTCGACAGCCGTCCGGCGCGTCAGCTCCGCGCTTTGGCGGTCGCGATGAGACCGTTCGGCGGGAGCACCGAGTATGGGTCAGAGGGTCGGCCGCGCGGGCACCCGGTCGGCGCGGAGGATTGGCTGCACGAGGCCGGTGACGACGTCGTAGACGTGCCCGGAGACGGTGATCCGCGCGGGGATCGCCGGGGCGGAGCGGAGGCGTTCGACGTCGCTCTTGACTGTCTGGGCGGGATCGACGACCGCGTGCGCGCGCAACGTGGACTCGTCGGCGCCGATGCGGTCGGCGTAGCGGCGGCGGAACGTGTCGTCTGCGAGCGCGCCGGCTCCGCACTGGGTGTGCTGAATCACGGCGACCTCAAACAGCGGGCCGTCGGGCAGCACGGTCTCGACGATCTGGCCGAGGAAGGCGACGTCGTTGATCACCTCCGGTGTGACGCGACCGCCGACGTTGCGGACGACGATCGCATCGCTGAGCTCGAGGCCGAGGAAGTGTGCGGGGTCCACGCGCGGGTCCAGGCACGTGATCACGAACAGGCGCAGGTTCGGGAAGACGACGGCGCCCTCGTGCCCGCCGGCGGCGGCAAAGGCGCGGTTGCGCTCGAGGACGGGATCGATGTTGGTCGTGGTCATCGCGGTGCTCCGTTTGGTTGGGGTCACGGACCTGGCGGGCGTGCGCTGCTCCGGTGGATTAGGCGCGCGACGGCTCCGGGGTGGGCGTCACGCCCGGCCGGCTCTGTTGCCGCCCGATCCGGTCGTGCAATCGCCGCAACGGCCTCGGTGCCCACCAGTTCCAGGGGCCGAGTAGCTCCATCAGCGAGGGGACGAGCAGGGCGCGAATGATGGAGGCGTCGATCAGTACTGCCAGCGCGGTGCCGAGGCCTAGCTCCTTGATGAACACGAGCTTGGACGTAGCGAACGCTCCGATCGCGACTGCGAACAAGACGGCAGCGGCCGTGACGATGCGCCCGGTTCGCTCAAGGCCGATGGCCACAGCCTCGGAGTCAGAAGCCCCGCCGTCACGCGCCTCCTTGATCCGGGAGAGCAGGAAGACGCCGTAGTCCGTGGCCAAGCCGAAGCCGATCGCGGCGAGGAAGATCGGCTGCGTGGCGTCCAGCGCCCCCTCGCTCGTGAACGACAGTAGGCGCTGGAGGTTGCCGTCCTGGAAGATCAGGACCAGGATCCCAAGCACGGCGCTCAAGCTGAGTGCGTTCATAAGAACCGCCTTGAGCGGCAGCAGGACGGACCCCGTGAGCAGGAACAGGAGGATCACCGTCGCGGCGACGATGAGCGCAAGCACGATCGCCAGATGCGCACCAAGGCTGTGCTCGAGGTCGAGGAAGGCCGCGGTCTGGCCTGCCACACCGACGTAAACGGGTGCCGGTATAGCGCGCACGTTGCGCACGAGCTGCTTGGTTGCATCGCTGAGTGGTCGCTGGACCGGCGAGACTGCCAGTAGCGCGTTTTGCGCGCCCGCTGCCTGGGCCGGCGCGATCACCGATACGTCGGGCAGCCGACTGATCTGCGCGGTCACGGCCCTGACCTCGTGTGAGCCGGCGGGCGCGCCCACCACGACCTGCAGTGGCGAGGTTCTGTTCGGCGGGAATTCATGAGCGAGCGCTTCGTCGACCTGCCTGGCGCTTGCGCTGTTGGGGAGCACGCTCGCAGTGACGCTGATGAACTTGATGCCCGTGAACGGAAGCCCGAGCGCGATCAGCAGCGCCGTGCAGAGCACGGCGATCCGTCCAGGACGGCGCGTTACGAAGCGCGACAGCCGGTACCAGGCTCCGCTTTGCGCCGGGCGGGCGTCGCGGTCCGCTGCCCGTTGCAGTCGCTTGGGCGCGAGCGCGTTGATTCGCGGACCGAGGACGCTTAGCAGCGCCGGGAGCACGACGAGGGCCAATGCTGCGGCGACAAGCGCAACCACTGCGCCGGCGATCCCCATCGAGTACAGGAACCGTTGCGGGAAGATCACGAGCGAGGCGACCGCCGCGGCCACGGTCAACGAGCTAAACAGAATCGTCCGTCCGGCCGTCTGGAGCGCGCGTTGCAGCGCCTGCAGGCCGAAGCCCGAGGTTGCGGCCTCCTCGCGATAGCGCGAAACCATGAACAGGCTGTAGTCGATTGCGAGCCCGAGGCCCATGCCCGTCACGAAGTTGAGGGCGAACACCGACAGGTCGGTGAAGTTCGAGACGAGTCGCAGCGCCAGGAAGGTCATGACGATCGCCAGGCCGCCGATGAGTGGCGGGATCAGGGATGCGACAAGCGAGCGGAAGAACAACAGCGACAGCAGGAAAATGAAGGGGAACGCGAGCAGCTCGGCGTGCGCAAGGTCATGGCCGACCTGAGTGTTCGCCTGGGCGCTTGCGATCTCTTCCCCACCGAGTCGCACGTCATGTTGTCCAGCGAACCGCTCTTCGATGCGCTGCGCCGCGTTCTTGAGCTGCAGGTCCGGCCGCGGCTTGAAGTAGACGACTGCGTATGTCGAGCGGCGATCGCGCGAGACCATCGCGGAATCGTGGGTTTCGTAGAAGCTGGCGACACTCGCCACATCAGGCTCGGCACGGAGCTGGGTGACGACCTGCTCCACCCGCCGTTGGACCGCGGGGCTGCCAATATCGCCTGCGCTTACGATCGCCACAATCCCGGGGTCGATCTTGCGACCGGCCGCAGCTTCGAACCGGTGTTCGGCCCGGACCGATTGCGTCGCCGGGTCGCTGGCGCCGTAGGGGCTCATGTGCTTTTCGACGCCGAAGCCGAACGCCCCGGCGATCGCTGCCACGGTCACCGCGACCAGGAGCACCCGGCGTCCCTGCGCGTCAATGAAGCTGGCAAGTCTGGTCAGCATGGGGCTACTCCTTCTCTGTCCCAGTCGCGAGCCGGCGCTCGGTCGCCTCGCACCACTCGATGGTCCACTCGGTTAAGCCGATTCCCATCTGCAGCGTCAGGTAGGAACCCGCAGGTCCCTTGCTTGCGTGCGGCTCAATCGAGCGCAGATGAGCCAGGGCGCGCTCTTCTCGTGTCCGAATCGCGCGGACGATCTCGATCCGCTGCTCGGGCAGACTGTCCGAGAAGAACAGCTTCAGCATTCCTTCATCGCGGAGCTCGTAAAGCTGCTCGTCATCGGACGCGAGCCAGGCCTTGAGCGCCGCCTCGCCCGCCTCGGTCAGCTCATAAACGGTGCGGGCGCGCTCGCCTGACGGCTCCGGTCGTCCGCGGACGAGGCCCTGTTCCTCCAGGCGCTTGAGCTCGGGATAGATCTGGCCGTAGCTCGCCGCCCAGAAATACCGCGTCGTTCTGTCAACGAACGTCTTGATGTCATAGCCGGTGCGCTTGCCGAACGGGATCAACCCGAGGACAACACGGCCGGTCGCGCTCAGCTCTACGGGCGAGGCGTTTGGATCAAACGGCGACATGCCTCGGCAGGATATATCATCCCGAGGTATATGTCAAGGGCGCTGAACTAGCCCCTATGACACCGCGCCGTACTCCGTGCAGCGCTGCCAGATGCAGGCGAGGTGCCTCGAACGCCGCTGGAGCGGGTCTCGGCCTACTTCTCAGCGCTGGCGCTCGAACGACTCACCGGACCGCCCGCTGACGCGGCGGCGCGGCCGACCGGCCGTGGCTGCGGCTCAGCCAGCAGCCGAGCGATCTTGGCCGGCGTGTTCGCGCTCGGCAGCGGCGTGTAGAGGGCGAGCCGCTGCTCGGGGCTCTCCTCCAGGCGGAAGACAGCGTGCTCGAAATGCATGCGCCCGGCCCTTGGGTGGCAAAGGACCTTGCGGCCGACGCCGCTGCGGATGACCTCGTGGCGCTTCCACCAGCGCGCGAACTCGGCGCTCGAATCGTGCATCGCGGCGATCAGCTCCTCGAAGTCTGGATCGCCGACGTGGCGCGCGCAGTCGGCACGAAAGCGGGCGACTGCCGTGCGCGCGCCCACCTCCCAGTCCGTTCGCAACAACCGGCGCCTCGCAGGGTCATTGAAGATCGCCCAGATCGCGTTGCGCCGCCCCTCAGGCCACGCGGCCGGGTCGCCGAACACCACCGCGAAGGCTCGGTTCCACGCCAGGTAGTCCCAGCGTCGCCCGAGGATGCAAGCTGCGCTCGAGTCGAGGTTCTCGACGAGCCGCTCGATCGTCGGGTTCAGCTGCTCGCGTGGCGGCTCGGGCAGCGGCATCTCCTCCCCGCGGCCAAGCATGATCAGGTGGGCGCGCTCGGCGGGCGTCAGCGCAAGCGCGTCCGCCAGCGCCTCGAGCACCGACAGCGAGGGCCGCACCTGACGGCCCTGCTCGAGCCAGGTGTACCAGGTGGTGCCGACGCCGGCGAGCGCTGCCAGCTCCTCGCGACGGAGCCCGGGTGTACGTCTGCGCCCACCGCCTGGCAGCCCTACCTCCTCCGGCTTGAGTTGCTCGCGCCGCGTGCGCAGGAAGTCGGCGAGCTCGCGGCGGCGGGCGCCGTCGTTGCCGTCCTCGGCCGCCGCGCGGTCAACACCGCGCGCCTCGTGATCGGCTCCGAGGCCCGCCACGGCCGCTCCAGTGACCTGCTCGCTCGAGCGCGACGCGTGTGTTGATGGTGGTTTCAATACCAGGATAAAGCCCTCTCTTGTACCCGGATGAACATCATTGCACACTGATCCCGAGAAGCCAGGGCCCGCCGCCTCACAAAGCCGGGCCCCGGCTCGTTAAGCGAACAGATACCCGACCGAGGAGCGATGCACGTGATGATCTCGACCGCTGCCGCCTCCACCCGCCGGGCCGCCGTCGCGGTGCTCGCGACGCTGTTCGCCCCGATCTTCATGGTGATCCTCGACGTGTTCATCGTCAACGTCGCCGCACCCTCGTTGCGCACCGAGCTGCACGCCAGCGCCGGGGAGGTGCAGTGGGTCGTTGCAGCCTACGTGCTCACCTACGCGGTCTCGCTTATCACCGGCGGGCGCCTCGGCGACCTCTACGGCCGCCGCCGGGTGTTCCGCGTCGGCGTCGCGGCGTTCACGGTGACCTCGGCCCTGTGCGCCGCTGCGCCGAGCCCTACCGTCCTGGTCCTCGCGCGTCTGCTGCAGGGCGTAGGCGGGGCGCTTATGTGGCCGCAGGTGCTGGCGATCATCCAGGTCGAGTTCGCCCCGGCCGAGCGCCCGCGCGCGTTCGGCATCCAGGGCCTCGTGCAGGGCCTCGCCGCGGTCTCTGGGCAGATCATCGGCGGCGCACTCATAACCCTCGATGCCTTCGGCCTCGGCTGGCGCTGGGTGTTCCTGATCAATCTCCCCGTCGGGCTGGCCGCGTTTGTGGCCGCTGCGCACCTGCTGCCGGAGTCGCGCGCCGACGGCGTGCGACGGCTCGATTTCGGCGGCGTCGCGCTGGCGACGCTGGCGCTCCTGCTCGTCGTCTTCCCGGCAATCGACGGGCGTTCTTTAGGCTGGCCGGTGTGGCTGTCTGGAGCCCTCGCACTCGCGCCGCTCGCAGCCGTGTCGTTCGTGACGCTCGAGCGCCGGGTCGCGGCGCGTGGCGATTCGCCGCTCGTGCGCCTGTCGCTGTTCGAGCAGCGCGGCTTTCGCGTCGGCGTGCTCGCGGCGGTTGCCCTCTACAACGTCGTCTCGTTCTTCTTGCTGCTGTCGATCTACTTGCAGGACGGGCTCGGGATGAGTGCGATCGACAGCGGTCTGGCGTTTACGCCGCTCGCCGTGGCGTTCGCGAGCGCGTCGATCCTCGGGCCACGCGCGTCCGAGCGAGTGCGCGCGCAGCTACCGCACGCGGGGGCCGCGCTCGCGGCGGCCGGTCTGCTCACGACGCTGCTCGCCGTGCAGACGGCGGGGGTTCGTCCGGCGCTGGCGCTGCTGATCCCGGCGATGGTGCCCGTCGGCGCCGGCATGGGCCTAGCCATACCGTCGCTGATCAACCTTGTCCTACGCACGGTTCCCATCGCTGACGCCGGCGCCGCGTCGGGCATGCTCACGACCTCTCAACAGGTCGGCAACGTCCTCGGGGTCGCCATCGTCGGCTCGATCTTCTTCGCCGAGCTGGGCGCGCGGTCGGGTACGGGCCCGTACGGCGACGCGTTCTCGCTGGGGCTCGCCGTCCAGGCCGGACTGGCGCTGCTCGCCGCGGCGCTCGTCTTCCGCGCCCGTGTCCGCACCTCTGCGGTTGAGCGGGCCGCTGCAGCCGAACCGCTCCCCGCGCCGGCGGCGCCTCGCCCGCCCCGTCACGGCCGCGCCGCCCTCGGGCCCAGGCGCCTACCCCTGGTCGGGCGAGGCGAGCACGCGGCGCATCCTGCTGCATGGCCGCACAGGTTCGACGCGGCCGTCGCACGCCCGGAGCATCGGCCCGCGACTCGGCGCAGCAAGCCTGCGCAGCCGGGCCCACGAAGACCGGCCCCGTGCGACTGAGTCCGTCCTGGCTACTTACGGTAAGACCGAGGCCGCTGGTGCGCCCGCGCTCGAGGTTTAGCTACTTAGCTCGCTTGGCAGCGTGACGGCGCGCATAGAGCTTCGCCCGCATCGTCATCGCACCGGGGTGTCCGGCGCCGGGCCAGGGGGTCAGCAGGAGCAGCAGCCGCGAAGCCGAGGACGCGAGGATCTCGTGGCGCTCTCCTGGAGCGAACTCGATTAGCAGCCCAGCGCCGCCGCTCGCACGCTCTCCCGCAGCCGTCGTCACGGCGATCGCGCCATCGATCACAACAAGCCACGCGCGCTCGTGGACCTCATGTTCGGAGAGGCACTCGCCCGCATCGAGGTCGAGCACGATCGCGCGCGCCGCCTCGCTCGACGACAGGATCTCCGGAAGCCGCGGCTTGAGGTCGAGCGCGTTGAGCTCCCAATGGTTCACCATGCTTCCTTGGTCAGGGCATTGGGCCGCGATCGCATAGGCCCGACCAGCCTAATAGCTGGCGCAAAAGCGGCGCTGTGCCGACGTACCCCATGGAGGCGCGGGAGCGCTCCCAAGGCCCCGGCGGGCGAGCGGCCCCAGCGCGACCGGTGTGTCCATTTGAGCGTCAGCTGCCGCGCTTTGCTCGGCCGATCTAAACGAGCCCCTGACCCCCCAGGCGCGAGCCGTCTGCCTGACGACCGATGCCGCGCGACTCCGGGCGGTAGCGCGCGGCCAGGCGAGCCCTCACCGCCGCCCGATCGGCCGATCAGGCGGGACGGACGAAGCCCGCGAGCATCTTGCCGATCTCGATGGTGCCGGTCCCGGTGGTCACCACCGGATCGCCTGCGGCAAACCCGCGTAGCTCGTCCTCATCCTCGGCCTCGACGACGCCGAGGCCCCACGATCCTGTGCTATCGAGCACCGGGCCGAAGACCACCATCTGACCCGAGTCGATCAGGGGCCGCCAGTAAGCCGCGTGGCGCGCCATGATCTCCCGCTCCTCATCGGTCATGTCAAGCGCGAATGTCGGCCGCGGGGCGATGAGCCTGAACACGAACGAGCTCATGTGCTCGGAGTCTATGAGGCGCCCGGCCAGCGCCACCGCCCGAGTGGCCCCGAGTCACCCCTCCCCGTCCCAGTAGTCGAGGGGCTCGACGCGGGCCCTGATGCCGATGCCTCGCAGGCTGACCTTCTTCGAGTCGGGATACCAGACGATGTCGTTGGGATCGCGGGTGCCCCACGCGAGCAGCGTCAGGCCGTCGTCACCGGCGATGAATTGATGCGCGATGCGGGTTCCCGGCGGGCGCGCCACCACATGGCCGGTCTCGACCGCATGCCGCTCATCGCCCAGGCGCAGCGTACCTGCGCCCGAGAGGATTACGAAGATCTCCTCCTCGGCGCCGTGACAGTGAAACGGGCAGCTGCGCGCGCCCGGCGCGATCGTGACGTGGCAGATCCCGCTCAAGGCCGAGCCGGCGGCGACGCCGAGATCGCGCCACTCGCTGTCCACGTCGCCCTGGCGCAGCGACTCCGGCGCTAGGACCCGCGTAGCTACGATCGTCGGCGGACGCGAAGGCTCGGGCTCGGGCAGCTCCAGCTCGCCCGCCGCGGCCTCCAGCCGGAGCGGATTCGGCCCGTCGCTAGGCAGCCATCGGGGTCCCATCCACCAGGCGTTCGCTCGCGGCAGCCAGACCATCCGCGCGTCACTGCCGCTGCCGAATGCCAGCACGTCCAGTCCGCTCCCGCCGGCAACGATCGTGTGCGCCTCTGCATTGCGGAGGTGAACGATGCAGTCGCCGGCGGCAATTGTGTACGTGCGAGCGTCCTGCCAGCTCAGACCGCTCCCGTCAAGAACGTAGAAGAGCTCCTCCTCATCAGCATGCACATGCACCGGCATGGCCCGCTCGCCAGAAGCCATCCGGTAGCGGCTGAGACCGGCGTGCGCCGTCCCCGCCGCGGCCCCGAGACGCTGGCGCGAGCCCTGAAGCGGGCCGCGATCGATGCGCTCCCATGCGACCTCGTTCCAGTGCGCGAGCACGCCCGACAGGCTAATGCGACAAGTGCGCCAGCCGCTCTTGCAGCCACGACGCATTGCGCGGCGCGAACGCCTCCCAGTCGTTGTTGAAGTACACGAAGATCTCCTCGCTCGAGCGCCATCCGTGCAGGCGCTTGGCCCACGCCTCTAGCTCGCGCTCGGAGTAGTTGCCGCGGCGACCGCGCGCGCCGTAGTGGAGCCGCACGTAGCGCCACTCGCTCGTGGCCTGATGAGTTTGGAAAGGTCGCTGGGGATGGTCGCCGATCACCAGGGCGGCGCCGTGCTCGCGCAACCGCTCGTAAACGTCCGCCGAAAACCAGCTCGAGTGGCGAAACTCAAACGCATGACGCGCTCGAGGAAGGGCGCTGAGAGCGCTGCTCAGGCGCTCATCGTCGCGGTGGAAGGTCTCGGGCAGCTGCCACAGCACCGCACCTAGCTTGTTCGCTTCGACGAGCGGCTCGATCCGCTCGAAGAAGCGAGCAACACCGTCCTTCATCCCCGACAGGCGCTTGACGTGAGTGAGGTAGCGGCTTGCCTTGACCGAAAAAAGAAAGCTCGGCGGCGTCTGCTGCGCCCAATTGGCGACGGCTTCGCGCTTGATCAGGCGGTAGAAGGTCGCGTTGACCTCGACCGTTGCAAAGCGCTCGGCGTAACACTCAAGCCACTGCTTTGCCGGCAGCCGCTGCGGATACAGGCGGCCGCGCCAAGCTGAGTAGTTCCAGCCCGAGCATCCGACATGCACTGGGTAGGGCTTCTTGGCAGTCACCGGCTCGTTGCGAGCGTAATTGCGCACCTCCTATAGAGGGCAGCTCAGAGCTCCCGCTCGCCCCCGGACAGACGCGCCGCCCTCCGTGGCGGCGCTTCGCACTCTCTACCCGCCCTCCAGTCGGGAAAACATCCGCGCGTCAGTCGAGCTTCGCCGGCAGCCCGAAGCGCCCGAAGACGGCACCGACCTTGGGCATGTCGAGCGGCTCGTCGGGATAGCGTTCGAATGCGGTGCCCTCGCGGGGCTCCGCCGAGCGAGCGATGAACGCGGTCACGTCGCTTACCTGCTCGCCGCGCAGCGTGAGTACGTTGAGAGCAAACGGCCTGTAGGTCGACTCCTCCTCGCTCCACGCGTAGAACCCGAGCGCGGGCTGCCCGTTCGCTTGCGCCGCGACGGTGCGCCAGCGCCACGCGCCGGAGAGCGGCCATCCGGCGGCCCACCGCGCGATCGCCTCGCGACCCCGGTACCAGCTCGCGAGCGGTGGCATCGCGAACGTCGCGTCCTCGCAGAGCATGGCCGCGAATGCCTCGACGTCGTTGCGCTCCCACGCATCGACATAGCGCGCCACCATCTGGCGCACGGCCTCATCGCCGACTGAGCGCAGCGTCTCCTGCTGACTCTGTGCCGGCACGCGTGCCTCCACCGAGGCCCGCGCGCGCTGCAGGGCGCTGTTGACCGAGGCGACCGTCGTCTGCAGCGTCTCCGCAACCTCCTTCGCAGAAAAGCCGAGCACCTCGCGCAAGATCAGCACCGCGCGCTGATTCGCCGGGAGGTGCTGGAGCGCCGCGACGAACGCCAGCTCCACGCCCTCGCGCTGTTCATAGCTCGCCTCGGGAGCCGCGTAGCCGTCTTCGAGCCCAAGCGTCTCGTCGGGGTATGGCTCGAGCCACACCGACTCCACGATCGGTTCGCCAGGTGCGACGTGGGGGTCTGTCGCCGGCCCGTAGTCGATCGGAAGCACGCGCTTGGGCCGCCGCTCGATCGCGCTCAGGCACGTGTTGGTTGCGATCGTGTAGAGCCACGAACGCAACGAGCTGCGGCCCTCGAACCGCGACAGCCCGCGCCAGGCCCGCAGCAGCGCCTCCTGAAGAGCGTCCTCGGCGTCGTGCACCGACCCGAGCATGCGGTAGCAGTGCGCATGCAGCTGTGCGCGGTGGGGCTCGACTAACTGCGCGAACGCCTCCTGGCGACCACCGCGAGCGGCCTCGAGCAGCTCGAGCTCGGGCCGTGGCGCGCTTGTCGAGGGGGTTGACATGCGTCATGAGGTTAGACATCTCGCGCGCTTAGTAGTCATCGCAGGCGATGAGTTCCGGCCGAATCGGAGGTCTATGGGGCGGCCCGTGATTTCATCCGATCGAAATCCCGTCGTCCACCTGGAGCTGCACACCGGCGACCTCGCCGCTGCGCGTGCCCTGTACTCCGAGCTGTGTGGATGGCCGCACGCCCTCATCCGCAGTCGGTGCGGCAGCTACCTCGCGCTCGAGCTGGGCGGCGGGCTCGGCGGCGGAATCGTCGAGTGCCCCACCCGGCGAGCGGTCTGGCTCCCCTACGTGGAGGTGTCAGAGATAGGGCGCGCTACCGAGCAGGCCCAGCGGCACGGGGCCGCAGTTCTCCTGGGGCCCCGCGAGGGCCCCACGGGGTGGCGCAGCGTGGTCACCAGCCCGGCCGGCGGCGAGATCGCGTTCTGGCAGCCAAAGCGCTGACTCGAGGCGCCAAGCGACCGCCAACGGCCGCACCCCGGGATCGGGCGGCTGCGTGAGCCGGACGGCTACGCGAGCCTGGCAACGGGCGGCTACGCGAGCCTCGTGTAGGTGAGGTCGAAGTCGTGCTCCCAGCTCGATCCGTCGGGGGATGTCTCCCAGGCGCCACGGATAACGCCGCCGTCCTCGCTGAAGGTCCCGGTGAAGCGCTGCCAGAAGTTCAGCGGGGAGAAGTCCTCGACGCTCCTGACCAGTCGCCAGACGTCGCCGTCGAGCGTCATCGCGTACACGCGCGCGACCCCGCGCGAGTCGAAATAGTGCTGCAGATAGCCCGGGCCGTCGCGATCGACGCCGATGATCGCGTGCACATCGGGGGCGGTCGGTACGTCCGGGATCTCCGCTCGCTGGAGGAGAAACTGCCCGTTGAGGATCCACTCAAAGACGGTACGTGCTGCCGGGCCGTTCCTCTCACTGGGCGCGCCGTCGGTGAGGCCTCGTCTCGCTTGCGCCGCAGGCAGAGCGGGGAACGATGCCTCCAAGCCCCACGTGCCGACGAAGCGCGCGAGCTTGCCCAGCGCCTGATCTCTTGAGCTTTGACCGTCTGACATGCTGACCTCCTTGCTTCGTCTGCTCAAGCTCTGCCCTCACAGGTACAGACCCGAGCGGCCCAGTGGAGTCATCGGCCCAGGCCATGTGCGCGTGCGTCCGGATGATGCGGACACGCTCGCCCTCAAGCGGCCAACCCAGGCGCGATGAGTTCTCGCACGGCCCCAGGTCATAGACGCCGACCAATCCCCTGAAAGGAGGACGAGATGGGACGGATCGTGGTAACTGAGTTCGTTTCGCTGGATGGCGTGATGGAGGACCCCGGCGGAGCTGAGACATACGAGCACGGAGGCTGGACGTTCGAGATAGAACGCGGCGAGGGCGACAAGTTCAAGCTCGATGAGACGCTCGAAACGGACGCGCTGCTGCTCGGACGCGTGACTTATGAAGGCTTCGCTGAGGCCTGGCCCTCGCGCGAGGGTGAGTTCGCCGACAAGTTCAACAACATGCCCAAGTACGTTGTTTCCTCGACGCTCGAGAGCCCCTCCTGGAGCAACTCGACCGTGCTCAGCGGCGACCTCGGGCAGGAGATCGCCAAGCTCAAGAGCGAGCTCGACGGGCGGATCGTGGTCCACGGCAGCGGCCAGCTCGCGCGGGGCCTGCTCGAGCGGGACCTCGTCGACGAGCTGCGCCTGATGGTCTTTCCCGTCATCCTCGGCAGCGGCAAGCGTCTGTTCGGCGAGGGCGGCGGAAAGAAACGGCTGCGTCTCACCGACTCAAAACCGGTCGGCGATGGCATCAACATCCTCGTCTACAACCGCGCGGCGTGAGCAGCGCCCAGGTTTGGGCGCCCCGGTTCTCGGGAACCTAAATAAGAGAGAGCGCAAGCCCAAACAGGAGCGATTAAATGCGTATTGCTCGATCGACAGGCGCTGTCAGTGGCCTGCTGATTGCGTTGCTCGGTATCTGGGGTGCCCTGATCCCATTCGTGGGCCCCTACTTCGACTACTCGTTCGGAGTCAATTCGACGTGGCACTACACGGCGGATCGCCTGTGGCTGGAGATCCTCCCCGGCGCTCTGGCGCTGGTGGCAGGTCTGTTGCTGCTGAGGGCATCCAGGCGCACCTCCGGGACGCTTGGCGGCTGGCTTGCCGTGACCGCGGGAGCGTGGTTCGTCATCGGCCCCTCGATGAGCTTGACCTGGGAGAGCGGAGCTGGGCCGATCGGGCGGCCGCTGTTCGGCTCCACGCGCCAGATGCTCGAGCTCGTCGGCTACTTCTACGGCCTCGGTGCGCTGATCATCGCACTGGGAGCCTTTGCGGTCGGACGCTTCGTCTCACGTCCACTGCTCCGCGAGGAGCCCGCCATGGTCGCAGCGCCTGCCGCACCGGCGGTTGCGAGCTCGCAACCGGCAGCGGCGGGGCCGGGAGCGACGCCCGCCCGTCCGCATGAGGCGGAAAGGACACGCCCGCGCCGGTTCGGCCTCGGGCGGCTGCGCGGGAGCCGCAGGCAGCGTGCCGGGCGTGCGGTCGAAAGCGGCCGCGAACGATAGATAGGCGGCTTCTCGAGGTTCCTGTCGGCCGGCGTCAGGCCGTGAGGCCGATCGCGCCCACCGCGCCACGCTGACCCACGCATCCGATGCAGGCGACGCAGCCGACGCAGTTCACGCAGCCGATGCACGCCACGCATGCGACGCAGCCTGAGTTGCCCAGGCCCGCTGCCACAGCCACGCTGGCCAGCACGCCTGCGCTCAGCACGACACCGGCGCTGCCCACGACGCCCGCGCTGGCGACGGTGCCGGCGCTGCCCACTACGCCCGCGCTCGCCACCGTGCCAGCGCTTCCCACGACGCCCGCGCTCGCCACGGTGCCCGCGCTGCCTATGACACCTGCGCTCGACATGCTCCCGGCGCTGCCGATCACGCCGCTGCTCGACGCCGTTCCCGCGCTGCCCACGACCCCCGAGCCGCCCGCCGCGGCGATCCAAGCGAGATCGTCGCGGTCGCCATCCCGGTCAGGTCCCGACGGGCGGCGCGCGTTGGGAACGCGCGCTGAGGCGGCGCTCGCGTCGTCGGCTTGTGCGTGAGACGGGTCCTCGCTCATCAGTGCGTACTCGTTGGTGAGCATATTCGCGCTCGCGCCGCCGCCGTGCCCTCATGGCGGCGTCGCCGCTCCGTGTCCGCGGGCCTGCCGGGCGTGCTCGCTATAGCTTGCGCTCGTAGTAGTAGTTCAGCGGCCCGTCCGCCCGGCCTTCGCGGTTGCTGAAGCCGAGACTCTCATACAACCTCCGCGCCGCGATGTCGCTCTCGGCGGTGCAGAGGTCCATGTAGTCGGCTCCGCGCTCGCGAGCGTGCTCGAGCGCGCGGCGCATCAGCTCGCGCCCGATGCCGCGTTCGCGGCGCTCGGGCACGACGTACAGCTCGGCCAGGTAGCACTCGAGCGCCTCAGAGAAGATGGCGGGCCGGAAGCGCAGCACGGCGACCCCGTCCGCGCCCCTGCTGCTGCCACCTGCTCCTCGCGGCCCGTCCTCGTCGCGTGGTCCTGCCAGCAGCACCGAGGTCTGGCCTCCGGCGAGCAGCTCCCTGACGCGATCGGCGAGGCGTTCGGCGCCGGGCGTGGGATCGCCGAACTCCGTGTTGAAACGATGCAGCAGCTCGCCGACGAGGTGTGCGTCGGACTCGCGGGCCAGCTCGACTCGTGCGGACACCCTCTCAGCGTACGCGCGCCCGCGCGACGCGCCGCGGCAGCGCCGTCTAGGCCGAGCCTGCGCTCACCAGCTCCGAGCGCCGGCGTTCCAGCTCGCTGCGCTCGACCGCGTTCGCGCTCAGCGCGATCGCGTGCTCGTAGGCACGCGCAGCGCCCGCGCGGTCTCCTCCGCGCAGAAGCAACTCGGCCTGGGCGGCGTACAGCGGCTGGTAGCGCTCGAGTGCCGGATTCTCGAGCAGCGGCGCGAGCACGCCGATACCGGCCTCCGCGCCGTGCGCAAAGGCCACAGCCACAGCGCGGTTGATCTCCACGACGGGCGAGGGGGAAAGTCGCGAGAGCGCGAGGTACAGCTCGGCGATCGCACGCCAGTCGACCTCCTCGGCGCTGGGGGCACGCGCGTGCAGCGCCGCGATCGCAGCCTGAAGGAGGTACTGCCCCGGCTGGCGCATGCGCAGACCGCGCTCGAGCGCGGCGAGCCCCTCGCGAATCCTCCCCCGATCCCAGTGCGCGCGGTCCTGGCGGTCGAGCGCGAGGTAGCCCCCGCTCTCATCGACGCGCGCCTCGCGCCGCGCGTCGTGCAGCAGCATGAGCGCCAACAGGCCCCACACCTCGCCCTCGTCAGGCATCAGCCTGCTCAGCAGGCGCCCGAGCCGTACTGCCTCGCTGCACAGCTCTCCGCGTACCAAGCGCTCGCCGCCGCTTGCCGTATATCCCTCGTTGAAGATCAGATAGACGACCATCAGCACCCCGCGCAGGCGGTCGGGAAGCACCTCGTCCTCGGGCACCCGGTAGGGGATGCCGGCCTGCGCGATCTTGCGCTTGGCGCGCGTGAGGCGCTGGCCCATCGTCGTCTCGGCGACGAGAAAGGCGCGCGCGATCTCCGTCGTGCTGAGGCCGCCGAGCATGCGCAGCGTCAAGGCGACGCGCGCCTCGAGCGCGAGAGCCGGATGGCAGCACGTAAAGATCAAGCGCAGGCGCTCATCGGCGATCGCGCTGTCCTCCGTCTCCTCGTGGGCAGACGCGCTGATGCGCGTCAGCTCCGCCAGCCGCGCCGCGCGGTCGGCCAGCGAACGGTTGCGCCGCAGGCGGTCGATCGCGCGCCGCCGAGCCGTGGTCATCAACCAGGCGCCGGGGCTGGCGGGGACGCCGTCGCGCGACCACGTGGCCACGGCGGCCGCAAAGGCATCCTGGAGCGCATCCTCAGCCAGCTGGAAATCGCCCAGGTGGCGGATGAGCGCGGCGAGCACCGTCGCGCGCTCCTCCCGGAACGCACGCTCTACGGCGGCGGCCGGAGAACGCGTCCCCGGCCGCCGCTCAGGCGTGCCTGCCGTCACGAGGCCGCCTCGGCCTCCTGGCTGGCCGCGCCGACCGCACCGAGCTCCATCACCGGACGCACCTCCGTCGAGCCGTAGTGGATGTTCGGGACCCGCGCCGCGTGTGCGAGGGCGGCGTCGAGGTCGGGACACTCGAGCAGGTAGTAGCCCGCGAGGAACTCCTTCGTCTCCGCAAACGGACCGTCGGTGATCTGCGTCTCGCCGTCGCGCGCACGCACCGTCGTGGCGCTCTCGACCGACTGCAGCGGAGCGCTGTGCAGTAGCGCGCCCGCGTCCTGCAGGCTCCGCGTGTACTCGAACCACGCCTCCATCGGGGGCTCGGGCTGGCCGGCGGGCGGACCGTCGACTGGCCTGTAGATCAGCAGCATGTATTGCGACATGTCGTCTCCCTTGGCTTCATATTCACCGCCTCAATATGCGGCTTCATGTACTTCGACGCAGCTCGATCGCCGATTTCGACAGCTTCAGCTCCGTTCGAGCTCGACAGCATGCCGGCAGCTGCATCGGCACGAGCCATACCCCCGTGGGGTATACTGGCGATCTCGAGGTGGGACTTGAAGCAGGCACACGATCCGAGCGCTACGCGCCAGCCGCGGGACGGCGGTGGCTGACCGCAGCGTATGACCCCGCCCTAGCTTTGACGATGCGAGAGCGGCGCTTTCGCCGCGCGCTCGTCGACGAGGTGCTCGCCGGCGGGCATCGTCGCGTGCTCGACCTCGGCTGCGGGACTGGGTCGCTGGCGGTGGCGCTCGCGCGCCGGGCGCCCTCGGCGAGCATCATCGGCCTCGATGGAGACCCCGCCGTGCTTCAGCGCGCAGCCGGCAAGGCGCGCGCTGCGCGCGTGCGCCTCGAGCTCATCGAAGCGAGCGCAGACACGATCCCGCTCGCCGACGGGAGCGTCGAGTGTGTCGTCAGCTCGCTGCTGCTGCACCACCTCTCTACGGATGCCAAGCGCGGCGCGCTCGCCGAGGCACGGCGCGTGCTCAGCGACGATGGCCGGCTGCTGATCGCCGACTGGGGGCGCCCGCACGATGTGCTCATGCGCGTCGCCTTCCTCGCGATCCAGCTGCTCGACGGTGCCTCTAACACGCGTGCGCACCTCGCCGGCGAGCTGCCGTCGTTGATCGAGCAGGCCGGCTTCGAGGTCAGCGTCATCGACCGCCTGCGCACTGCGTGGGGCTCGCTCGAGCTGCTCGCGGCGGCGCCGACTCTCGCGGCGCCGCGCGCTCAGGCGCGCGGCAGCTAGGGGCGGCGACCTCGTGAGCGCGGGCTACAGCGCGAGCAAGATCCAGCTGCGCGGGCCCGCAGGTGGACGAGCTGATCGGCGCCGTCGGACGCCAGCTCAAGCAGTGATCAGGCGCACACTGACCTCGCAAAAGCTCTGGTAGCTTCACGCGCAAGCGGGCCAGCCGCGCCGGATGCGCCGGCCGGGAGGCAGAACCAGAGAGGAGCATGCGTACGCGCATGCCAGGAGGTGGAGGATGAGCGCCACGAACATCGACGAGGCCAAGCTCGAAGCATTCATGGGGCAGGCCGTGACCGACATGGGCGCGATCATCAGCGCGCCGCTGATGGTCATCGGCGAGAAGCTCGGCCTGTACAAAGCGATGGCCGGAGCAGGGCCGCTGAGCTCGCAGGAGGTCGCAGAGCGCTCGGGCGCCGCGGAGCGCTCGGTGCGCGAGTGGTTGCGCAACCAAGCTGCGGGCGGCTATATCACCTACGACCCCGAGAGCGACCGCTACACGCTCCCCGACGAGCACGCGCTGGCGCTCGCCGACGAAGAGAGCCCCTTCTACATCCTCGGCGTCTACGACTCGATCGCCTCGCTGTACGCCGATGAGGACCGCATCCTCGAGGCATTCCGCACGGGCGGCGGGATGGGCTGGCACGAGCACGACCACCGCCTCTTCCGGGGGACCGAGCGATTCTTCCGCCCCGGCTACAAGGCCAACCTGGTGGCCGAGTGGATCCCCGCACTCGACGGCGTGCAGGAGAAGCTCGAACGTGGCGCCAAGGTCGCAGACATCGGCTGCGGACACGGAGCCTCGACCATCATCATGGCCGAAGCGTTTCCCGAGTCGGAGTTCTTCGGCTTCGATTACCACGAGGCATCGATCGAGCGCGCGCGCGAAGCGGCTGGCGACGCCGGCGTCGGCGATCGCATCAGCTTCGAGGTGGCCTCCGCCAAGGACTATCCGGGCAGCGACTACGACCTCGTGTGCGTGTTCGACTGCCTGCACGACATGGGCGACCCCGTAGGTGCCTCGGCGCACGTGCTCGAGACGCTTGCAAGCGACGGCTCGTGGATGATCGTCGAGCCCTTCGCCAACGACAAAGTGGAGGAGAACCTGAACCCGGTCGGGCGCGTCTTCTATGGTGCCTCGACGGTGATCTGCACGCCGGCGTCGCTAGCGCAGGAGGTCGGCCTCGCGCTTGGCGCCCAGGCTGGCGAGGCGCGCCTGAGCGAGGTGCTCAAAGAAGGCGGCTTCACGCGCACGCGCCGTGCCACCGAGACTCCCTTCAACCTGGTGCTCGAAGCCAGGCCCTAGACGGCAGCGCGAGCATCGAGAAGGACATGGAGAGACGGGCGAGGCCGGCCTGCGCCGGCCGTCCTCGCCCAGAGTGGACGCGCCGGTGCTGTCCGCTGCGCACGGACCGCTTACACGCGCGGCTGGCTCAGCTTGCGGGTTCGGCGCCTGGTTGAAGCGGGCGCAGGCGCATCGCGCGGCGCAGGCGCTCGGGCAGATACCAGTTCCAGCGGCCCAGGAGCTTCATAGCGGCGGGCACCAGTAGAGCCCGCACGATCGTGGCGTCGAGCAGGATCGCCGCGGCGAGGCCCATGCCGAACTCCTGCAAGCCCACGAAGCTGCCCGCCAGAAAGCCGGAGAACGCGGCGATCATGACCACCGCTGCCGCCGTGATGATCCTCCCGGTGTGCTCGAGGCCGAACGCCACCGCGCGCTCGTTGTCTCGGCGATGGTCCCACTCCTCGCGCACGCGAGAGAGCAGGAAGACCTCGTAGTCCATCGAGATGCCGAACGTCGTGGCGAACAGGAAGATCGGGATCCACGCTTCGATCTGAGGGGAGCTGCCCAGCCCGATCGCGGTGCCGGCGCGATGCTGGAAGACGAGCACCAGCACCCCGTATGCGGCGCTCACCGACAGCAGGTTCAGCAGCACCGCCTTCAGCGGCAAGAGCAGCGAGCGGAACGCGCGCAGCAGCACCAGGTAGGTGACCACGAGCACCGCCGCCAAGAGCCAGGGGAAGGCTCCGTAGGCCTTGTGCACGAAGTCAACGCTGAACGCCGGCGCGCCGGTCAAGAACACGGTGTCGGACTTGGCGAAGCGAGCCGCCGGTATGTAGCGATCGCGGATCGTGTGCACGAGGTCGATCGCCTGGAAGGTGCCAGCGTCGGTGCGGCCCGCCGCCCGTACCTGCAGCGCCCGTTCGGAGGCGTCGAGCAGGTTGGCCTCGCGCGCGACCGCCGCCGAGCTGATCGATGGCGCCTGGATCGTCGCCGGCTGCACGCGCCGGTCGCGCGCCAGCGCATCGATCAGACGGCGCTCGGCGGCGACGGTCTCCGCCGCCCGCGCGCCGCCGGGTCTGTGCGTGTCGATGACAACCTGCTGCGGCGAGAGAGCCCCGGGGCCGATTCGTGCTTTGAGCAAATACAGCCCTTCGGCCGCCTCGGTTCCGCGGGGCGTGCTGCGGTTGTCGCCACCGGTGAGATGCAGCTGCAGCGCCGGCGTGGCCAGCGCCGCCAGGAGCGCCACCGCCGCGACCAGGTAGATCACCGGCCGGCGCATGATCGAGTGCGCGAGCGTCGACCACATGCCCGGGGCGCCGCTCGCGCGCCGCGCCAGCAGCTCGCGGGGAACGATGCGCACGCGGTTCACGCGCGTCCCCAGCAGTGAGAGCAGCGCCGGCAGGAACGTCGCCGAGGCCGCTATCGACACGAGCGGGATCAGCACCGCACCCGCGCCCATCGAGCGCATGAAGGGCAGCGGCATGAGCAGCAGCAGCGCCAGGCCGACAGCGACCGTCAGCCCGGAGAAGAGCGTCGCGCGGCCGGCGGTGGCCATCGTCCGCTCGAGCGCTTGCGAGGGAGCATCCCCCGCGCTCAGCTGCTCGCGGAAACGAAAAACGACCAGCATCGAGTAGTCGATCGCGATCGCCAGCCCGATCAGCGTGACGATGTTCGTCACGTACTGCGCCATGTTGCCGAAGTGGGCCACCACCCACACCAGCCCGAGCGTGGTCGGCAGCGTCGCGATCGCGAACGCGAACGGAACGAGGACCGCGCCCAGCGTTCCAAACATGAACAGCAGCACCAGCAGCGCGATCGGGATCGCGATCAGCTCGCCTTTGCCGAGGTCGCGGTTGTAGACCGGCTGCAGGTCGTGGCTGAGAGCCGGGAAGCCGGTCAGGTAGGTGCGCGCGCCGGCGATCCGCCCGATCGCCCCGCGCATGCGGTCGGTGTAGTTCTTGGCGTCTGCGGCCTGAAGCGGGGTGGCGATCTGCGCGTACGCGACGCCTGCACCTGCCGGTCGCGGCGGGCCGGCTTTGCCGCCCGGGACCCTGCCCGCGGCGCGCTCCGCTGCCGCCCGCAGCGCAGCTGCGTCGACCGCGCGGCCCCGGTACTGGGCCACGAGCGTGAAGGCGCCGTCGCCACGCTCGTGGAAGCGGGCGCGCAGCAGGTCCAGGCCGCGTTCGGACTCCGAGCCAGGCACGCTGAAGCGGTTCGTGAGCAGCTTGCCGACGTTGGCCGTCCCGTAGCCGCCGAGCAGGATTAGCACGAGCCAGGCGGCGAGCACGCTGCGCCGGTGAGCCACGACGAAACGCGTCCAGCGCAGGATCATCGGGCGTGGGGAAGGACGCGCGCGAGGCGCTCGGGCGGGGGGCGGACTTCGCTCATGCTGGACGCCGCGCTCATGCTAGAGGCCACGTGCGGGGCGAGACGTGACGCGAGGGAGGGGTTCTATCCCTGTCGGGGCGAGCGAGCCCGCCGTGCTGCTCAGCGCGCTTGGTGCGCTCTCTCGCCGGGCGGAGCCGCCGCCGTCTCGATGAGGTGGACGACGGCAGCCTCGAGGAAGTCGCTGTAGAAGGCGACGACGCGCTCGCGCGGGATCTCGAGGTTGCGGATCCACCACCGACCTAGTTGCTCCCCCGCCCCTGAGACCGCGTGAGCCCACGCGGTGGTCTGCTCGGCGCCGGCGTCCGGGGCGAAGCGCGCCGCGATCCCCGCGATCTGCTGAACGGTGGTGTCGCGCAGGTCAGCGAGCTGATCGGCCAGCGGCCCGACGAGACCGGTCGCCCCGCCGTAGACAAGCGACCAGCGCCGCGGGTCGCGCTCGAGGATCTCAAACCACGTGTTGGCACAGTTCTGGGCGGTGCTCGCCAGGTCCCGGCTTGCGGCGGCCGCGGCGAGCAGCGCCTGCTCGAACTCCGCGCGAATGCGGCTCAGGCAGGCGATGTAGATGCCGTCCTTGGATCCGAAGTGCTCGTAGATGATCGGACGGCTGACGCCGGCGGCGCGGCAGAGATCATCGATCGAGAAGCCGTCATGGCCCTTCTCCATGAACAGCTCCTCGGCGAGCTGCAGCAGCTGCTCCCGGCGTACCGCGCGCGGCACGCGTCCGTGCTTGTACCCGTTGACGCTGCGGGGGACGGGATCGGTGCCCTTCTCCATCTTGACAATGTTACAAGGTGTAGGTTA
This sequence comes from Actinomycetota bacterium, assembly GCA_005884115.1. Taxonomy (GTDB): domain Bacteria; phylum Actinomycetota; class Thermoleophilia; order Solirubrobacterales; family Solirubrobacteraceae; genus Palsa-744. Next base: position 279,591 of record VAXW01000004.1, on the reverse strand, counting down.
CAGTCCGTTCCTTGACTTGCTACTGCATGTAGGCTACGTTCCGTCACCGACACGGTGTAACCCGACGCCGCGAGTAAGGGATAAGGCAAAAGCGGGAGGGATGGGGCATGCGGGAGCAGTCTCAGGCAGGCGACGCACGTCGTAGGGGGAGGCGCGCGCGCGGGCGTTTCGCGGTGGCGCTCGCGCTTGTTGCCGCGGCGTGCGCTGTCTGCGCGCCCGGCGCCCTCGCCGAATTCCCCTACCTCGGCGACGGCAGCCCCGGCAACCCGGCGAGCTGGAAGCTCGAACCCGGCCACACGCCGACCAACGTCGGCGGCCTCGGCTGGAAGTTCGCCGCCACTCCGGCCGACCCCAACGTCCAGAAAGTGCCTGGGGAAAAAGTCACGATCGAACAGAACAACTCACAGCAGGACGAGCTGTGCGGCGTGACCGGGATGAGCCTCGTGGACGCCCACGCGACCGTGCCGTCGGGAACCGGCTCCTGCATCGCAGCGGGAACGCCGGTCAAGACCGGCTTCGAGGTGACGCTGGGCCGGCCCGACGTGTCGATCGCAGAGCTCGACTCGGGCATCAAGTGGAACGACTCCGGCGACATGTTCCAGCTGCGCAAGAAGGTGCTGATAAACGCGGGTGAGCTGCCGGCGCCAAAAGCAGACCTCGCCACCACGTTCGACTCCTCGACCGGCGTGGACTGCTCGAGCGCCCACGCGGGAACCGGCGGGGACTTCAACCCGGGTGGCGGGGACCCCGGCGGCGTACCCGGCGGGAGCGGCCCGATCCCTTACGACGCGACCGGCGACGGGGTTTTCAACACGCTCGACTACGCCTGCGACTCGCGCGTGGGCAACGTCGTGCAGAACTACCCGCGCTGCACGAACCCCCCGACCACCTCGGCCTGCCGTAACGGGCCCGCGGGAATGCTCACTCCCGAGGACCTGATCATCGCCTTCTCAGACGGCAGCGACCACGACGGCAACGGGTATGCGAACGACATCGCGGGCTGGAACTTCGTCGACAACAACAACGACCCCTACGACGACGTGCAGTACGGGCACGGCACGGGCGAGTTGGAGGACTCGGGCGCCGAGGCGAACATCAGCGCGGGCGAGGTCGGCACGTGCCCCAACTGCACCATGCTTCCGCTTCGCGTGGGCGAGTCGTTCATCGCCAACGGCGAGCGCTTCGCGCAGGCCACCCTGTACGCGACCGACCGCGGCGTCGACGTCGTGCAGGAGGCGCTCGGCACGGTTAGCAATCCGGTGTCGGCGCGCGAAGCGATCGACTACGCCTACAACCATGGCGTCGCAGTCATCGCGTCGGCCGCCGACGAGGCCGCCGAGCACCACAACCAGCCGAGCGCGCTGCCGCACGCGATCGTCGTCAACGCGATCGAAGGGCCTGCCGACATCGAAGGCGTGCCGGTCACCAACGAGCCTCCCTCCTACCTGCAGATCGACGGCTGCACGAACTTCGGCACGCGTATCGACCTCTCGGTGCCCGCCACATCGTGCTCGTCGGAGGCCACAGGCAAGAGCGCCGGCGTGGCGGGCTTGATCTACGGCGCCGCGCTCAACGCCTGCGGCGCCTCGCTGTACGGGCACTGCACGAGCGGCGGCGGGGCCAAACTGGCGCCCGCCAAAGACTGCACGCGCATCGACGGCTCGCCCTGCGCGATCACGGCCGACGAGGTCCGCCAGCTGATTGCATCGGGCAACATCGCCGGCACGCCCGTCGACGGCTCCTCGACGCTGGGCTCCAACCCGCCGAGCTCGGGAACCGCGCCCGCCGACGCCGGCGAAGGCGGCCAGGCAGACGACATCAACACCGCGCTGTCCCCAGAAACGGCCTGCAGCGTGGGCATGGCGGCCGGCTGCACCGACCCCAACCTGAACACGACGTTCGCCGCCGACGAGAAAGGCGGAGCCGAGGGGCCGCTGCCCGACACGTTCCGCTATCCCACGCGCAAGGGCTTCGACGAGATGGATGGTTACGGGCGCATCGACGCCTACAAGTCAGTCGAAGCGGCCGCGCAGGGATGGATCCCGCCGCAGGCCGACATCACCTCGCCGGAATGGTTCGAACAGCTGAACCCGGCCCAGTCGTCCTTCGCTGTCAACGGCTACGTCAACGCGCGCACCGGCTACACCTGCCGCGTCGAAGTCGCTCCCGGCGCGCAGCCCAACAACGCCACCACGTCCTCGAGCGGCGACTTCGCCGCCGTGCCGTCGTCGTACTGCGACGGCACAACCACGCATAACAGTGCCTTCAAAGGCCTGCTGGCCAGCATCAGCACCGCCACGCTGAAGGCGATGTTCCCGCCCGGCAAACCGGCGTCGTTCACGGGCAACGAAAACGGCGGCAGCGCCCAGACCTCCAACGGGCGCCCCAACACGCTGCCCTACGCCTTCACGATCCGCGTCGTGGTCAAGAGCGCCAGCGGCGCGCCGGGCCCCGTGATGACCGGCGAGGACCGCCGCCAGGCCTTCCTGCATCGCGACCAGGACCTGCTCAAAGGCTTCCCGATCGAGATGCGCGGCGACGGCAACGCAAGCCCCGTGCTCGTGGACCTCGCGGGCAACAACACGAACCAGCTCATCGTCGCCAACTCGGACGGCATCATCCACGCCTACCAGTACAACCCGAACACCGGCAGCCTCTCAGACCTGCCGGGCTGGCCGGTGCACACCGACCCGCTGCCGCTGCATACGGGCGAGCACGCGTTCTCGAGCGGCGAGGTGTCGAGTGCCCACTACGGCTCCGTGCTCGAGGCTCCCGCCGCGGGCGACCTGTTCGGCGATGGGCGCAAAGAGATCGTGGCCGACGACATGCAAGGGCACGTCTACGCCTGGGACTCCACCGGAAAACTCGTGTTCCACCAGACATCGAACCCCGACTTCTCGGGCGCGCCGCTCCCGGGCAACCCCTCCTGGGAGGCCGAGCGCGCGGGCGCGCGCCAGCGCACGGAGGTCGGCTTCGTGACCTCGCCGGTGCTCGCCAAACTCGGCCCCGCCGCGGGCAACGGGCTGGACATCGTGGTGGCGGGCGAGGATCGCCACGTGTACGCGTGGCATGCCGACGGAACGGCGATCAGCGGCTTCCCCGTGCTCGTCTCGGACCCGGACAAGATGGCCTCGGTCGATCCGCAGAGCCAGCAGATCACGTTCAACTCGAACGCCCCGGCGAACCCCGGTCGCAGCGAAACCCAGGGCAAGATCGTCGACACGCTGGCCGTGGCCCACCTCGACGGGCCGAGCAACCCGCCGAGCATCGTCGTCGGCACCAACGAGGAGTACCTCGTCAATAAGGGCGACGAAGGCGAAATCAACGCCTCGCACCTGAGCACCGCCTCGCTCGGCGTGCTCGGCAAAGTCCTCAACTTCGCCAACGGGCGCGTGTATTCGATCAACGCGAGCGGCGCCTCGCCGTCGACGCTGGCCACCGGCGGGTTCTCGTGCGCGGGCTCCAAATGCACCGCCTCTGACTTCCGCGCCGGCTGGCCGGCCAAGATCGGCCTGATCGACGCCGGGCTTCTACCCGACGTCGGCGAGGGGATCGACGGCTCTCCGGTCGTCGCGCCGCTGAACTGTCCCGAAGGCGGCGAAGGCCCGAAGATCGGGGTGCTCCCCGATGCGGGGCCCGGCTATGTGCTGAACGCCGACGGCAGCTCCTGCTACGGGGAAAGCGAAGGCAAGTACAACGCGCTGCAGACCGACTTCAGCGCCGGCAACGGCAAGACCGACACGCCCGCCTTCCCGGCCGTGGGCGAGCCCGCGTTCGGAACGCTCGACGGCACGACGACGAACATCTTCGGACCGGTCGCCGGGCTGCTGCGCGCTCTGGACGTCGTGGCGCCGGACTACCAGAAGGGCAGCCAGGACTTCACGGCGTCCTGGCAGGGGAACAGCGGCCAGTTCTCGCCGGGCTTCCCGGCGGTCAACAACGACCTCTCGTTCATCACCGGCGAGACCGTCGGCGACGTGACGGGCGAAGCCCCCAAACAGCAGGTGCTCGCCGGGACCGCCTCCCAGGACCTACAGGCCTACAACGTCGAAGGCAATCCTGCGAGCCCAGCTTGGCCGAAGCTCACCGGCGGCTGGACCGTCGCCACGCCAACGCTCGGCTCACTGGGCACCGTCGACACGAGCTCCTCCGCGAAGAAGGACGTGGTGTCGATCACGCGCGAAGGCACGCTGTCGGTGTACACGACGCCTGCCGGCGCCTGCTCGCCGAGCTCGTGGCCCAACTTCCACCACGACATCGCCAACTCCGGCGACTACACGCGCGACGCGATCGCCCCCGGCCACCCCGCGCACGCGAGCGTGGCCGAATCGACGCTCACATGGACGGCGCCGGGCGACGATCTCATGTGTGGGACCGCGAGCTCCTATCAGCTCGTCACCTCTGCGACCCCGATCACGCCCGAAAACTTCGCCTCGGCGACGCCGATCAGCGGCGCGCCGGCTCCGGCGGCCGCTGGCACGGCGCAGAGCTTCAAACTGCCGCCGGGCACCAAAGCGTACGTCGCCATCCGCGCGATCGACGAGCACGGCAACATCGGTCTGCCGGCGGTCACCGAATTCAACTCCGGCGCCCCGCTGCCCGCGATCGGCAGGTGCGTGCCCGTCGGCTCCGGCGGCGAATGGGTCGGGGAACACTGCACGCGCGAAGCGCACGGCAAAGGCCGCTACAACTGGCTCAGCGGGCCAGGCCCGAAAAAGGGCATCTCCGGCACGCTCGGCGCGGTCACGCTCGAAACCGTCGGCAAAGACAAGACGACGTGCTCGGGCGGCTCGGTGGCCGGCGAATACACGGGCGGGCAGAAGGAGAGCCTCACGCTCACTTTGACGGGCTGCAAACGGGCGGGCGAAGCGTGCTCGAGCCTCGGCGCGGGAGCCGGTGAAATCGTGAGCAGCGCGCTCGAAGGCGAAGTCGGCTTCATCAGCGGCCGCGGCACCAAAAAACCGGTGATCGGCCTCGACCTCAAGCGCGAAGGCGCGCTGCTGAGCGCCACCTGCGGGTCCGGCCTGGCGAAAACTGTCCTCACCGTCGAAGGCTCGGTCATCGGGGTCGTCACGCCGACGGCCAAGATGACGCTCGAAGAGACGCTCAAGTTCACGGCCAAAGAAGGCCGGCAGGCGCCCGAAAGCTTCCAGGAAGGCGCGGCCGACACGCTCGTGGAGTCGCTGCTCACCGGCACCGAAAAAACGAGCGAAACCGCCGGCCTGACGGCGACCGCGAAGCTGAAATCAGAAGAAGCGATGGAGATCAAAACGAGGGTCGTCTGAGGGCTCGCGGCAGATCTCCCTTCAGCGACCACTCCTCGCACGCGAGCTGGAGCCGCGACGGCGGCTCCAGCGGAGCGTGCGCATCTATAGCTCTCCGCGCGCGACTGCCCTAGCATCTGCGGCGTGCAGCAGAGCGTCGAGGCCAACGAGGAGGCGATCCGCGCGTGGGACGGGCCGCTGTTCGAGCGCTTCGTGCAGTACCGCCATCTGCTCAGCGAAGGGTTGGGTGAGCACGGCGAGGAAGCGCTGCGCGTGCATCCGCCGCGGGCCGGCGAGCGCGTGCTCGACATCGGCTGTGGCTTCGGCGAAACAACGCTGCGCATAGCCGAGCTCGTGGGGCCGCAGGGGGCCGCGGTGGGCGTCGACGCCGCGCCGCGGTTCATCGAGGTCGCGCAGGACGAGGCAAGCGAGCAGGGCATCGAGAACGTGAGCTATGCCGTCGCCGACGTCGAGGCGGGCCCGCCCGCGGGGCGCTTCGACATGGCCTACTCGCGCTTCGGCACGATGTTCTTCGCCAACCCCGTGGCCGCGCTTCGCAACGTCCGCCAGGCGCTCGCCCCGGCTGGCCGCCTCGTGATGGTCGTGTGGCGCTCGAAGGTCGAGAACGACTGGGTCTATAACGCCCAGCAGATCACCGAGAAGTTCGTGACAAAGCCCGAGGAGTACGACGAGCCGACGTGCGGTCCGGGCCCCTTCTCGATGGCCAACGCCGACACCACCAGCGGCATCCTGCTGAGCGCGGGGTTTCACGCGATCACGCTGCGCCGCTGTGACCTCCCGGTGTCGATCGGCCGCGATCTCGACGAGGCGGTCGAGTTCGTGATGAGCCTCGGGCCAGCCGGCGAGATCTTGCGCCTCGCGGGCGAGCGCGCCGAGCACCTGCACGAGCCGGTGGCCGCGGCCCTGCGCGAGCAGCTTGGCGAGTGGTTGGGGCCAGACGGTGTGATCGGGCCCGCCTCGACCTGGATCGTGAGCGCGAGCGCCGCGCCCGACCGCGACGGCTCCTAGCCCGACCTCGCGCCGGCGGCAAGCATCGCGCCCTGGCCGACGGCGCCCGTCCTGTGTCCTGCGCCGGGTCGCGCCCGGCTCTGGGCCCCAGCGTCCTCGCCCCGCGCGCCGCGCGGGTCCAGTTCACGCCCTGCCGCTACGCTTGCTCGCATGTGTCGCAACATCAAGACTCTCCACAACTTCGAACCCCCGGCGAGCGACGAGGAGATACACGGAGCGGCGCTCCAATACGTGCGCAAGGTCAGCGGCTCCACAAAGCCCTCGAAGGCGAACGCCGAGGCGTTCGAGCACGCCGTCGATGAGATCGCGCACTCGACCGCGCGCCTGCTCGCCGCGCTCGTCACAAGCGCGCCGCCGCGCAGCCGCGAGCTCGAAGCCGCCAGGCGCCGGGAGCGCGCCGTCAAGCGGTTCGGGACGGTGGCCGCGGCGTAGCGGTCCTCCGCCGCACGCCGCACACGGCCGTACGCTCAGCTAGGAGGCGTACATGGCGTCGATCTCGGCCGCGTACTTGGCCGCGATCGGCTTGCGCTTGAGCTTCATCGTCGGCGTGAGCTCGTCTCCGCTCGGCAGCCAGTCTTCCTCGAGCAGCGTGAACTTCTTGATCTGTTCGACGCGCGCGAGCTTGTGGTTCGCGCTCTGCACGGCTGCCTCGACGGCCGCCCTGACGCGCTCGTCTCTAGCGAGCTCGGCCAGCGAGTTGCCGTCGATGCCCTGCGAGCTCGCCCACACGGGCGCGAAGTCGGCGTCGAGCACGATCAACGCCGTGTTGTAGGGGCGGCCGTCGCCGATGCAGCAGGCCTGGCCGATCAGCGGCGAGGCGCTCTTGAGCGTCGCCTCGATGTTCGCCGGCGACATGTTCTTGCCAGCGGCATTGATGATCAGCTCCTTCTTGCGGTCGACGATCTTCAGGTAGCCGTCCTCGTCGAACTCGCCGATGTCGCCCGTGCGCAGCCAGCCGTCGTCGGCGAAGCTCTGCTTGGTCTGATCGGGCAGGTTGCGATACCCGGCCATGACCACTTCCGACTTGACGAGCACCTCGCCGTCGCTGTCGAGCTTGAGCTCGACGCCCGGCGCAGCCGGGCCCACGGTGCCGATCTTGATCCGGTCTTTGGGGTTGACGGCGCCCGCGCCGCAGGTCTCGCTCATGCCCCACAGCTCCGCCAGCGGCAGGCCGATGGCGTGGAAGAACTCGAGCACCTCGACCGGCGTCGGCGCCGCGCCGACGTTGATTGCCTCCACGCGATCGAGACCTAGCATCTCGCGCAAGCCCGCGAAGATCTCGGCGTCGGCCTCGGCCACCTGTTTGGCGAGCTCGTCCGGCACAGCTTCGCCGCGTTGCTCCAGACGCACCTTGCGCACGGCAGCGTCGAGCGCCGCGCGCGTGCGCTCGCGCTGATCCTGCGGCTGTCCCGCGATCATCGCCTCGAGCCCCGACTTGAGCTTCTCCCAGATGCGCGGGACGGCAAAGAACCAGCTGGGGCGCACTTCGGGGAGGTACGAGAGGACCTGGCGCGGGTCATCGCAGCAGGTGATCTGCAGGCCGAAGACGATTGGCAGGTAGTGGTGCGCGTTGCGCTCGGCTATGTGCGCGGCCGGCAGCCACGAGATCACGCGGCCATCGCGCGGGAACTCGATCAGCTCTTCGAGCCCTTCGACGGCGGCGAGCAGGTTGCGGTGGATCAGCTCGACGCCCTTCGGCGGGCCGGTCGTGCCCGAGGTGTAGATCAGCGTGAGGACGTCGCTTCCGCGCAGGGCGGCGACCGAGGCCTCCACGTCGAAATCCGCTGCGGCAGCTTCCACGTCCGCTAGCGCCAGCGTGCCCTCCGCGAGCTCGCCGTCGACGACGATCACGTGCTCGAGCCCCGGCAGCTCCTCGCGGGCCGCCTGCACCTGGGGCAGGTACTGCTGCTCGCAGATCAGCACCTTCGCGCCTGCGTCCGTGACCAGATAGCGGATCTGCTCCGGCGCGTAGCTGTTGTAGATCGAGAACGGCGTGGCTCCCAGCATCATCGCCGCCACGTCGCAGAGGTGAAACTCGGGGCGGTTGGAGAGCATCAGCGCCACCGCCTGACCGCGCCCGACGCCGAGCTCGGCAAGGCCCGCCGCCAGCGCATCCACGCGCTCGCGCAGCTGCCCCCAGGTGATCGTGAACGCATCTGCCTTGGTGCGGATCGCGACCTCGTCGGCCCGCTCGCGAGCGGTGATGCGGAACGCCTCGGCGACCGTGGCCGCACCCAGCGCGGCAGGCGCGCCGGGCCTTCTTTGCTGCAGCGCACTCTCCATGTGACCTCCCGGAAGAACGTAGCCTCTGCACTACATACTGTCACGCAAACTGGGATAGCCTGCGCCGAGGTGAGCAGCGCATTCGTGACCGGGGGCTCCGGCTTCATCGGCGGCAGGCTGATAAGCCGCCTGCACAGCGAGGGTTACGCCGTACGGGCGCTCGCACGCTCGGACGCCGCCGCCGAGCGCGTGCGGGCGCTCGGAGCCGAGGCGGTGCCCGGCGATCTGGCCGACGCCGGCGCGATGCGCGCCGGCGCAGAGGGCTGCGAGCTCGCCTTCCACGCGGCCGCCACGCTCGGCGACTGGGGCCGTCGTGAGGACTTCGAGCGCGGCAACGTGACCGGCACCTTCAACGTGCTGGCAGCGTGCACAGACGCTGGCGTGCGGCGCCTGGTCCACGTGGGCACCGAGGCGGCCCTGATGGCAGGCGAGCCGCTCGTCGAAGTCGACGAGAGCGCGCCCCTGCGCCCCGACTCGCCGGTGCTCTACAGCGCGACCAAGGCGCGCGCCGAGCAGGCGGTGCTGGACGCAAACCGCGAGGGCTTCGAGACTGTCGTCGTGCGGCCGCGCTTCGTGTGGGGCGCGGGCGACACCACGCTGCTGCCCGCGATCACCGAGATGGTGCGCCGCGGGCGCTTCGCATGGATCGCAGGCGGCAGGCACCGGACCTCGATCACGCACGTCGACAACACCGTCGAGGGGCTGATGCTGGGTGCGGCGCGCGGGCGCCCCGGCAACGCGTACTTCGTTACCGACGGCGAGCCCGTCTCCTTCCGCGAGTTCGTCACCGAGCTGCTCGCCACACAGGGCGTGGCGGCTCCCTCGCGCAGCGTTCCCAAGGCCCCGGCACGTGCGCTCATGGGCGCCGGCGAGGCGCTGTGGCGGCTGCTGAGGCTTCCCGGCGGCCCACCCATGACGCGCTTTGCCTACTGGGTCTCCACACAGGAGTGCACGATCCGCATCGAGAAGGCGCGCGAGCAGCTCGGCTATACGCCCGTCACGAGCATCGACGAGGGCCTGGCCGAGCTGCGGGCCGGCTAGGCGACGATGGACTTCCACACGATCCCCGGCGAGGATCAGACCTTCGTCTGCTCGCAAGAGGGCGAGGGTCCGGACGCCGTGCTCGTGCACGGCTTTCCCGACACGCCCCACTCCTTCGCCTCCCTGCAGGCGGCGCTCGCCGGCGACGGGTGGCGCGTGACCGTCCCATGGCTGCGCGGCTACCACCCCAACACGATCGTGCCAGGCCGCCGCTATGACCCCGAGACCCTGGGTCGCGACGTGCTCGGCCTGCTCGACGCGACCGGTGCACAGCGCACGTTGCTCGTCGGCCATGACTGGGGCGCGCTCAGCGCCTATGCGGCGGCCGCGCTAGCTCCCGAGCGGGTCGCCGGGATCGTCTCGATCGGCGTCCCGCACCCGAGCGTGCTCTCGCGCACCCCGGCCGCGCTGTGGGCGGTGCGCCACTTCTTCCTGCTCAAGGCGCCGTGGGCGGCGGCCGCGTGCAGACGCGCCAACTTCGCCTACTTCGACCGCCTCTACCGCCGCTGGGCGCCCAACTGGTCGGGTCCCGAGCGCGCGGAGAGCGTTGACCGCGCCAAGCATGCGCTGTCCTCGCCGCACACCCTGAGGGGCGCCATCTCCTACTACCGCGACCTGCCGCTCGGACGCTTGGCGCTGTTCGATCGCCCGCCGCAGACGCCGGGGCTGATCATCGGCGGCACGCATGACGTCGCGCCCGCGGAGCTCTACGAGCGCACCGCCGCGCTGCTGGCCCCGCCGAGCCGCGCGTTGATCGTGGAGCGCGCAGGGCACTGGCCCCATCGCGAGGCCGAGGCCGTGGTCGTGCCCGAGTTGCTCGCCTGGGCGCGCGAGCTCGGCGTGTACGCCGATCGCTGAGCCCTTCGTCTCAGAGAGTGCGTCGCGGCGGCACGCGTGCTTAGATTAGGGCGCCGGCAGCGGCCAGCGTCGACGCCGGCAAGTGCGCGCCCGTAGCTCAGTGGTCAACGGTTCTCCTCGGGGAGCCAAAGAGCAGCGGTCTTTCAAGCCGCAGGCCGCGGGTTCGATTCCCGCCGGGCGCACTCTCCGCAATACGGTGGATCTCAGCTGCGCAGCCGGCGGAGCCAACGCGAGGCTCTCGCTCGGCGCTGGCTTGGGACCGCCTGGGACCGCCTCCGATGGGATGAGGTCTGTATCTCATGCTGCATCTGGCGACTTTGCATCCGCCGCGCGCCAAATTCCGAGTCGGCAGGTCGGAATGCGCTAGAGTGGTTGGTGCGCTTAGTGAGCCCAGCTCTTCTCGCTTTCCGGGCGACATCTTCGGTCAGAAGGGCAGAGAGGCCATAGGCCATGGCCACCACAACACAGAAGCTTGAGGCTGCCAGGCCGGTAGTTCGCGATGCGCGTGTCGTGTCCGAGTCGATGTCGCTGGAGTTCCTCGTCTTTGAGGACAATGACGGTGGCTACCACTGGGCGATCGTCGGTGGCAGTGGCGAGAGCCTCGCGCAGTCGGGGAGCTTCGGGTCTTACGAGGAGGCGGCACACGCCGGACGCTACGCACGGGACGGCGCCGAGTGGGCTCGGTTCGAATGCCGCGCGGCGGAGGATCGTGTAGTTGATGTGCGCGCTCGCCGCGCGGCGGCACGGGATGACTTGGATGCCGAACGCTGGCTGGATGAGGGCGGCAGTTTCAGCAGCGAGGCGGTGACGGCGTGGCGAGCGGGACGCTGATCGCCGCGCACCAGCGATCCGCGCTCTCGGAGCAGTCCGATCGAGGGCCCATCTATCGTTGCGAATGCGGCCACGTCCTTCGGGTTTATGGAGGTGGGCGCCACCGGGTGTACTTCGAGCCGGATGACGTGCGGTTCGACGATCCCGTGATGAACGGTGGCTGCCCGCAGTGCGGACGTGGCCTGCCTGGCAAGAACGCGCATGATGGAGCCGGCGTGCGTGTGGGGGGTAGAGGAATCGCCCCGGTGCCTATGATCCCGCTGTTGGGAGAGCGGGTTCTCGCGGGCGCTCACCCGCAGCCTGCAGCGATCGCGCGCCCAACGATCGCGACGTCGTACCCGCCCCGCGCCTGTCCTCATTAGCGCCCGAGCCGGGCCTGCAGGCGCTGAAGTACCACCATTCCCCGCTCGGCGCGGCTGCCCGGCGCCGGCACGATGCCGAGCTGGCGGGCCCGGCGCGCGCTGGGCTCAGCTTGGCCGGGAGGGACCGGTCGAGATGGCACGCGAGGGGCGCGTGATCGAGCTCGCGGCGTAATGCCGGAGGCGAGCCCTCGAATGGTCCACTCGAATGGTCCAGGGCCCGCTCACTCAGCTCGGGAAAAGTGCTGCTTTGTATTCACGCGGGCAAGGTGTAAACTTTGGGTTTGTATAAGGCCTCTCGCGGCTTTCTGCGAAATCCGCTCGCGCATGGCCACCGCCGGCTGACGCCCACGGCGACCTCACGGACAGTTTCGTCCTCAGCTGAACAGGTCCGACTTCGACGAGCGTCGTCTAGTCCAAGCGACGCTCAAGGAGGTTCCGATGATCACCGAGTCAACGACCGAGCGGCTCCTGTCGCGTGATCCCTCGTCTGGCGATCGTCGTCGCGAAATGCGTAAGTACGTCCAGGTCCGCCCGGTTGCTGACCCTCGCGTGCGCCGCGGCGGCGACACCTATGCGCTCGACTGGCGCTCGGACCCGCACCTACTGGCGATCCTCGCGCGCGCCGCGCGACGCGAACGGCGGGCTCGCGAGGAGGGGCAATCCCGGTGGCGCCGTGACGAGCTTGCCCAGCCAGCTCTGCAGGCTCGCCGACACCGACACCGAGCCGCAGTCACACCCGCTGGAGGTGTATAGCGATGCTGATGCAGTTCGATCCGTTCCGCGAGTTTGACCGGTTGGCCGAGCAGTTCGCGGCGGGCGCGCGGACACCGCGGCCGTTTCCGATGGACGCATACCGGCGCGGGGACGAGTTCGTGGTTTGCTTTGACCTGCCCGGCATGGATCCGGGCACGATCGACCTCACCGTCGAGCAGAACGTGCTGACGATCAAGGCAGAGCGGCGCTTTGAGCGCCGCGAGGGCGATGAAGTGATCGCCGCCGAGCGCGCGCACGGTGCGTTTACCCGCCAGTTGTTCCTGGGCGACACCCTCGACGCCGAGCGCCTCCAGGCCACCTACGACACCGGCGTGCTAACGCTGCGCATCCCGGTCGCCGAGGCGGCCAAGCCCCGCAAGGTCCCAATCACCGCAGGCACCGAGGAGCGGACGATCGAGGCGCAGACCGCCCCGGTTGGCACGTAGAACCCGCTTCCAAACAGAGCCACTCCCTCACGTCGGTGTCTCCTATGTCCTGACAGATGTGTCGCCTATGTGGTGGAACCCCACACCGCCGGGCGACTCCGGGAGCGTGGCCGGTCCAGTGTGCGCTCGAGGACCGTCCGCCCGGACGCGCCGCGGCGGCATCGATCGGCTAGATGAGCGCGAGGATCCGCGAGGGCCCGCCGCTGCCCCCGGCAAACGTCGGCGCGCCCACGACCACGAACGCGCCCGCCGGGGGCAGCTCCTCGAGCCGCGCGAGGTTCTCGATGCCGTAGCGCCCGCTCGGCAGCCAGCTGACGTGCGCCGGGAACGTGGTGCTCGCCCCGATGTCGAGCGAGGCGACGTCCAGACCGATCGCCCGCACGCCCGGCCGCTCGGCCTTGAGGAACTCGGTCGCGTCGGGGCTGAAGCCGGGCGTGTGCATGACACCGGACGCGTCGGCGTTCAGATAGGCGGCCGCGTCGGGCGCGCGCTCCCCCCAGCCGGTCAACGCGAACACGGCGCAGCGCTCGGGGAGCCGGCCGTGGCGGGCCTCCCAGGCCAGCACGTCGTCTGGCATGAGCACCGCGTCGTGATCGGAGACGACTCGCTCGCGTATGTCCACGACCGCGACCTCGAGCAGCAGCTCGGCGGGATCGATGCGGTCCACCGTGGCCTCGCCGCCGAAGTGCGCCGGCGCGTCCACATGCGTTCCGCAATGCTCATCGAAGGCCCACGCCTTCACGAAGAACCCGTCGCGCTCCAGCTGGAAGCGCTCCCTCACCCGGATCGGGTCGTACACCGGGTAGAGCGGGAAGTCGGCCGTGAGCGTGTGGCTCAGGTCGACCACTCGCCTGCCGCTCAGCAGCTCGTGACCCAAGTCAGGGCGAGCATACCTCGCCGTCGCGCGCATGCGAACGATGCGCCGGGCGCACGGCGCTCGCGGCGCCGCTCCCAGCCCCGCCAAACCTACGGCGCCATCGGCAGCAGCACGTTTGAGTCGTAGTGCCCGCCGTGCAGCACGGTGATCGTGCCCCCGAGCTCTTGGCCAAGCGTAGGCAGCGACGGTACGTCCGAGAATGTGTTCGCCGTGCCGATCGTCAGCCGCAGCCGGTCGCCGGCTTTGATGATCACCGACGTCGGGTAGATCTCGATCTTGTACTCCGTAGGTTCGCCTGGCGTCACGGCCTTCTGCGACGCTTTCGTGAACGGGTGCCACGGGCGGATCATCAGCCGTTCGCCGTTGTATTTCGTGTACGTCGAGAGCTTTGGGTCGATCGCGCGCTGGCTGGCCATCAAGAAGCCGGCGGTGATCTGGTTTGAGGCGCCTGACGGTTCGACGTCGCTGAGGACCGCGACGAGCGTCGCGTCGGTGCTGCTCAGCTTCGCCCACAGATCGCCGGTGATGAGGCCCGTGAACTTCATTTCAGTCGCCAGCGGCGCGGTCGTGTAGGTGAGCGAACTCGCCTCATAGGTGACGTTGTTGGTGTCGCACGCCGAGGTCGAGGCCCCGCCCGCGGTCCACTGAGCGGTCTCGCGCGAGCACGGGCTCGAGGCCGGCAGCAGCGGCGCTTCCTCGCCTCCTTCGCTGCTCGCAGCGCTGCTCGTGAGCGAGCCGTCGTGCAGCGAGATCGCGCCGGAGCCTGACGGTTCGCCGCTGAGGTGCAACCGCTGGTAGTTGGTTTTCGGCAGCGGGAAACGCGTGAAGTGCTCCCAGTGCGCGCCCTTGATCGGGTAGAGGTTGATGTGCGGCGTTTTCTGCACGCCGTTTTCGACGCCGAGCAGCCAGTGGGCGAACCACTTTTGCTTCAGTTGGGGGTCTTCCATCGCGGGACCCGAGCCGATGTGGTAATGCGGCGACATGAACAAGACGCGATCGGCCGAGTGGCGCAGCGATTCCCACAGCAGCGGCTCGCCGCGCTGGAAGAGGTCCCACCAGCCGCCCTGCACGACGACCGGGACGGTCAGTTCGCGCGCGCGCACGACCGGTGAGCGCAGCCTGTAGAAGGGCCCGTCGTACGCGGGTTCTTCGCCGAGCGCCGCGCCGACGACATGCGTGCCGCTGAATTCGAGGTTGCTTAGGAGGTGTTCGAGGTACAGAGTCGCCGCTTCTTCGGGGTTCGCCGACAGGGACGCCGGCGGCAGTGCCGACAGCCCGCTGACGAGTCCAAGCCACAGAGGGATGAAGCTCGCGTTCAGCGAGCCTCCCTGGAAGGTCACGTCGCGGTAGGCGTCGGCCATCGGGATGTCGGCCCAGATCGCCTTCACGGCGCGCGGCTTGCCTTCGGCGACCCGCGCGACGTCGGCCTCGGCCATCAGGAAGGAGGTGATGCCCATGTAGGACTGGCCGGTCGTCGCGACGCTCCCGTTTGACCACGACTGCGCTTGGATCCAGCTGAGGACCTCCTTGTAGTCGTCCTGCGTGCGCTGGTCCCACGATTCCCATTTGCCGCCGCTGCCGCCCGTGCCGCGGTCGTCGAACACCATCACCGCGTAGCCTTTTTCCGTCAGCCCCGGTTCATCGCCGGCGATTCCCTGCGAGGCTTCGCAGTCCTGTCCGGTGGGGTTGGCGGCGTCCTTGTTGTAGCCCGTGGCGGTGAGGATCGTCGGGAACTGCCCCGCGGTCGAGGGAAGGAAGATGTTGGCGCTCAGCACCGTGCCGTCGCTCATCGCGATCGGGACGTCGCACATGCTCACGCTGGCCTGAGCGGCGGAGGCGGCGAGGGCCGCCGCGATGGCAGCGAGCGCGAGCGCGCGTACCAGCACGCCCGTCATGCGAGCCCCGCCGCCAGTTTTGCCCGCACCGCGGCGGCGGCGACCGCTTCGGCTTCCGTAAGCCGCCCGCGTGATCGCTCGAACAACGATGCTCCTCATCTCGCCCCCTCCCGCCGGCGCCGGTCGGCGGCGCGGCATCCCGATAAGAAACGTGAACATATCAGAACAAACCTGATCGATGTGCCATAAACCGCCCCTTACGCCATTGACATCTGGCGGCGTCTGTTCTTACATGTGCGCAGCGGAAAGGATCCGTCACCGGGGCCAAAGCGCGCCGGTTGAAATGGGAGCTCCAGGCGGGACAGGGGCCTGGAGCGGGGACATAGGCCGAGCAGGATGCAAGGCCGGGGAGAGAGACGCAGGGATGAGACCCGATGTTTGTCAGCAGCAGCAGCGCATGCTTCGCGCGCTCCATAGCCGCTGGCCCTACCGCCGCTCGCATTGCCGTCACGACCTGCACTGGCTCGTGCGGGTGGACGCGAAGCGATCCGACTGCAAGGGCTCCCGAACGCACGCCAAAGCCAGGCTCTCGCCGTTCGCGCGCCGCCCGCGCGACACCTAGCAGACGCGTGACCGGCGCCGGCCGCCGGACCCGAGGCGGTTCCACTGCGCTGTCCTAGGCGCTACCCGCGCGAGGCGGCTCGGCGAGTGCCTCAAGCGTTCATCGCCGCGGCAGCCTCGCCCGCGGCGGTGTCGCGAGCGGTAGCGTCGCGTGTGCGCTTCTCGGCGCGAGCCGCGTTCTCGACGATGGCGTCGATCAGACGCGGCCAGATCACGCGCGGCAGGTCGTGCCCCATGCCCCTGATGCGCAGCAGTTTCGCACCGGGGATCGCGCGTACGGTGGCGCGACCGCCGGACGGAGCGACAAGTGGGTCGACGGTGCCATGGACGACGAGCGTCGGCGCCCTGATCGAGTGCAGCTCTCGCGTGCGGTCACCCGATGCGATGATCGCCGCGAGCTGGCGCCCGATGCCCGACGGGTCGTGGTCGCGTTCGTAGCTGCCGACGGCCATCTCGCGGATGTCGCTCTCGTCTCGCGGCAGGCCGCGAGAGCCAAAGGTCGCGAAGGCGCGCTCGACGTGGGAGACGAACTCGGCCTGTCCGACGGGCGGGCGCCGCAGCAGGAACGGGTACAGACGCAGGCTCGGCTGGCCGGAGGTGAGCCGGCCGGTGCTTGACATGATCGAGACGAGCGAGCTCACCTTCTCCGGGCTGTGCGCGGCGAGCGTCTGGGCGATCATCCCGCCCATCGAGGCGCCGATCACATGCGCGGGTGCGAGCCCGAGCTCGTCCAGCAGGCGCGCGCTGTCCTGCGCCATGTCCCTGAGCGTGTAGTGCGCGGCGGCCCTCGAGCGGCGCAGAAGCTGGGGTATCGTCGGCGGGGCGCCGTGCACGTGTGTCGAGCGGCCGGCGTCGCGGTTGTCGAAGCGCACCACGTAGAAGCCGCGATCGGCGAGCGCCCGGCAGAAGTCCTCGTGCCAGGCGATCATCTGCGTGCCGAGGCCCATGATGAGCAGCGCGGGCTCCGACGCGGGCTCCCCGAACGTCTCGAAGCAGAGCGTGATCCCTCGGCCGACGTCGCAGAACTGCTCTGACACGGCCCGTAACTGTAGCTGCTCAAACGTCGCTAGGATCGGCTGCTATGGAGCAGGCTGAGCTGCGCAAGCTCTCCATCGACACGATTCGGGCCCTCGCGATGGATGCTGTCGAGCGCGCTCGCGCGGGACATCCGGGTACGGCCATGGCGCTCGCGCCATTGGGGTACACGCTGTTCAAGCGCTTCCTGCGCGTGAACCCGCGGGACCCGTTGTGGCCGGACCGCGATCGCTTCGTGCTCAGCTGCGGCCACGCGTGCATGCTCCAGTACGCGCTGCACCACCTCGTCGGCTACGACCTCGAGCTCGCGGACCTCGAACAGTTCCGCCAGTGGGGCTCTCGCACTCCAGGCCACCCCGAGCGCGGGCACACGCCCGGCGTCGAGGTCACGACGGGGCCGCTCGGACAGGGCTTCGGCAACGCGGTCGGCATGGCGCTCGCCGAGCGCTTTCTGGCGCACCGCTTCAACCGCCCGGGACATGAGCTCGTCGACCACCACACCTACGTGATCTGCTCCGACGGCGATCTGATGGAGGGCGTGACCCAGGAGGCCGCCTCGATCGCGGGTCATTTCGGTCTCGGCAAGCTGATCGTCTGCTACGACGACAACCGCATCACGATCGACGGGACGACGGCCATCTCCTTCGACACCGAGCGCCACCTGCAGCGCTTCGCAGCCGAGGGCTGGCACGTGCAGAGCGTGACCGACTCCGAGGACCTGCACGCGCTGGAGGGCGCGCTGCATGCCGCCCGCGCGGAGCGCCAGATGCCGTCGTTCATCTCCATCCACTCGCACATCGCCTACCCGGCTCCACACGCCGTCGATACCGCCGCCGCGCACGGGGCGCCGCTGGGGGAGGATGAGGTGCGCGCCACCAAGGAAACGCTGGGCTTCGATCCCGAGCGGCACTTCTGGGTCGACGAGCACGTCTACGAGCACATGTCGCTGCGCGAGAGCGGCGCCGCCGCGCAGGCGTCGTGGACGGAGGAGCGGCGCGATCCCTGGCGAGCGGCCTTCCCGGAGGAGGCGGCCGACTGGGACCTCACCTGGCGGGGCGAGCTGCGCGAGGGCTGGCGCGCGTCGCTGCCTGACTTTGCGCCCGGCGAGTCGCTTGCAACGCGTGCCGCAGGAAACAAGACGATGGCGGCGTTCTCGCAGTTCGCTCCGACGATGATCGGGGGCGCCGCCGACCTCGTGGAGTCGACCAAGACCGAGTTCGTTGGCGCCGGGACGTTCTCCAGCGCGCACTCAGGGCGCAACGTGCCATTCGGCATCCGCGAGCACGCGATGGGGACGATCGTCAATGGCGCCGCCGCCCACGGCGGGATGGTGAAGCCGTACGGCTCGACCTTCCTGATCTTCTCCGACTACATGCGCCCGAGCGTGAGGCTGTCGGCGCTCATGCGCCTGCCGGTCGTCTGGGTGTGGACGCACGACTCGGTCGGCCTCGGCGAGGACGGGCCCACCCACCAGCCGATCGAGCACTACGCGGCGCTGCGCGCGATCCCCCACCTGTGGGTGATCCGCCCGGCCGACGCCAACGAGACGGCCGCAGCCTGGCGCGTGGCGCTGGAGCGCGGCGACGGTCCGGTCGCGCTTTTGCTCTCGCGCCAGGCGGTGCCGGTGCTCGATCGAAGCGCCCTGGCGGCGGCGGACGGGCTCGAGCGGGGTGCCTATGTGCTGTGGGAGTCCCACGCCGAGGGCGCGCCCGATGCGACGCTCATCTCCACCGGGTCGGAGGTCGCGCCGACGCTCGAGGCCGCGCGTGCGCTGTCAGAGGACGGCGCGCGGGTGCGGGTAGTGTCGATGCCGTGCATGGAACTGTTCGAAGCCCAGCCCGACTCCTATCGCGAGCAGGTGCTGCCGCGAGCGTCGGGCGTGCGCATGGCGATCGAGCCCGGCGCCAGCTTGAGCTGGTGGAAGTGGGTGGGCCCCGACGGCGAGGTGGTGGGCCTCGACCGTTTCGGCGCCTCCGCTCCGGGTACCAAGGTACTTGAGGAATTCGGCTTTTCCGCCGGAGGGATTCTTGCGCGGGCACGAGCGCTACTCGAGCTTGCGAGCCCTGTCACCGGCTGAGCTGAGGAGGGATAAGGCAATGTCTGGTGAATCACAGGCGCAGACGCGCGACGGGCGCGACGGAGCCCTGAAGGGGCGGCTGTCGCCGCTGCATGTCCTCTCGTCGCTGGGTCAGAGCGTGTGGATCGACTTCCTCTCGCGGGACTCGATTCGCTCGGGGGAGCTTCGCGGGCTGATGGAGAGCGCCGCCGTGGTTGGCGCGACCTCCAACCCGACGATCTTCCAGAAGGCAATGACCGCCGGTAGCGCCTACGAGGAGCAGCTGCGGGAACTCGATCCCGCGCTCGAGACGCCAGAGGTCTTCTGGACGCTCGCGCAGCAGGACATCGGCGAGGCGTGCGACCAGTTCGCCGACGTGTGGGAGGCGGGCGGCGGCCGTGACGGGTACGTCTCGATCGAGGTCGACCCCGGGCTCGCATACGACACGCTGGCGACCTTCCGCGAGGCGATGAGCCTGCACGAGGCGATCTCGCGCCCCAACCTGATGGTGAAGATCCCCGCGACGCAGCCAGGGCTGGCGGCGATCGAGGACGCGATCGCGCAGGGCAGGTCGATCAACATCACGCTGATCTTCTCTCTGGCCCGCTACGAACAGGTCGCGGCCTCCTACATCCGGGGCCTCGAGCGGCTCGTCGCAGGTGGCGGCGACCCGCGCAAGGTCGCGTCGGTGGCGAGCTTCTTCGTGTCTCGAATCGACACCGAGGCCGACCGGCGCCTGAGTGAGATCGGGGGCCACGACCACCTCAAGGGCAAGCTGGCAGTGGCGAACGCGCGCCTTGCCTACCAGCGCTACCTCTCGATCTTCTCCGGGCCGCGCTGGGAGTTCCTGCAGGGCAAGGGCGCAACCGCTCAGCGCCTGCTGTGGGCCTCGACGTCGGTCAAGGATCCGGCCTACCCCGACACGATGTACGTCGAAGAGCTGATCGGCCCCGACACCGTCAACACGATGCCGGAGGAGACGATCAACGCCTACCAGGACCACGGCCACCCGCGCGCGCGGCTTCGCGCGGGGCTCGCGCCGGCTCGCCAGCTGCTCTCCGAGCTGGCCGCCGCGGGGGTCGACTACGACGACGTCACCGAGACGCTCGAGCGCGAGGGCGTGCAGAAATTCTCCGACTCCTTCCAGGAGCTGTTGAAGGCGCTGCACGAGAAGCGGCGCGCGCTCGCGCCGGCCTGAGGCGCTCAGCCGTAGGGGATCGGTATCAGGACCGTGATGCGGAGCGGTCCGGTGGGGAATGCCCGCGCGCGGAAGGTGAAGGCGATGAAGTTGCGGCCGCCGTATGAGAAGGAGCCCTGAGAGGGGACTCCTGCTGGGGTTCCGCCAACGCTGCTCTCGACGAGCTTGGAGCCCATGTACATGAGCACGTCGACTCCAGCCAGCCGCTTGGCGAGTCGCAGGTAGCCCTGGTCGTCCTGGATCGAGAGCACGGCCTGCCCGATCGTGTGCCCGCCCAGGCGCAGCGGGGCGCTGACGGGGGCGAGCACGTAGGGACCGCCCACGTCGGCGAGCAGCGCACCGCCCGCGCTCACGCGCAGGCGCACGAGGTGCTGGTGAAGCAGCGCCGCGATCGCCGAGCGTGCCGCCGCGCGATCACGCAGCGCGACCGCGCGCAGCAGCGGCTGGTCGCGCTGCACGCGCCGTACCTGGCCGTGTGCGCGCGGGCCGGCCTCGCCGCGGTAGATCTGGCGCGCTACCTGGCCGAGAACGTTGACGATCGTGCGCTGCGCGGAGGTGGCGCACAGACGCGAGCTGGAGGGGACGGCGCGCACCACGTACACGCGCAGCGGGCGCCCGCCAGGATAGGCGGCAGCTGGGAAGGAGAAGAACTCGTGTGCGACGCCGTGCACCGCGACGGTTCCCTGTGCCGGCAGTTCGCGAGCGGGCAGCCTGAAGCGGCCCGCCAGCTCGCGTGTCCCTTCGCGCACGACGGTGGATGCGCCGGTGAGGCCGCTCGTCTCATCGACCAGCCCGTGGTCTCCCCACACAGTCGCCTCGTAGCTCCCCACCTGCCTGCCGCCGGCGCCCGTGATCGTGCCGATCAGCGGCGCGAGGCCGCGCGCCACCCCGACGTTCGCGAGCAGCGTGCCGCCGCGCATCACGCGCAGGCCCGCCATGTGCCGAGTGCCGAGCAGGGACTGCGCCGCGGCGGCCGCGCCGGCCGCGTCGCCGCGTTCGGTAGCGCTGCTGAGAGCACCAGAGCGTGCGATCAGGTGGCGCGCGCTTGCGGTCCTTTCGCTTTCGACGCCCTCGTGATAGATGCGCGTGGCCACGTGGCCGAGCACTTCGAGCACGGTCGCGCCGCACGTGCCTGGACCCGTGGGGCCGCTCGCGACGCTCGCGTGCGCGGGCGCGCCGTCCTTGAGGCCTGAGCTGCATCCGGCGCAGGCGAGCGCGACCGCCGCAGCGGCTGCCGCGCGCGTGGCAATCGCCGCTCGGGGCACGCCAAGACGATCCCCACACTCTCTAAGCAGCCGCTAACAGATAAATGAGACTCCTCACAAACGCCGTGAGAGCGCTCACAAACCGCCGTGGCGGGCACCACGCCCAGTGCCGCGCGTACGCCCGCAACGCGCGCGACGTGTTTCGCGGCGCCGTGCCGTTACCGTAGGGGCCGATGGCTACCGCTGAGCGCACGGCGGCTGCGCACGACGGGCACGTGCCGAGCCCCCCCTCGGAACGGCGCGCGTGGATGCTCGCGTGCGCGCTGGCGGTGCTCGGCGCGGGGGTGCTTGTGGCGCTTCTCACCGGAGCCGTCGGGCGCTCGACTGCGCCGGTTGTCCGTCCCGTCACGCCTCCCGCGGTGCCGGCGGTGGCGCCGGCCCCGCTCGCGCCGACAGCGCTGGCTGGCGCTCTCTCCTCCGCGCCGTCGCGCAGCGCCGCAAGACAAGCGGCGATCGTCGGGCACCGCTCGCGCGCCGAACAGGCACGCGACGCGCAGCGCTTCATCGATCAGACGCGGACGCACATCTCGACTGCCTGGATGGAAGGCTTCTATCCGATCTACGCCGTGGCGCAGCGTACCTTCGGCGTCAACTGGCTGCTGATCGCCTCGATCCACCGCCAGGAGTCGGCCTTCTCTACCGCGCCGGGCATCTACCACGGGCTGAACTTCGCGCACTGCTGTGGCGGCCCGATGCAGTTCAACGTCACCAACGGCCCGATCAGCACGTGGCAGCTTGTCGCCGACTCCTACATCTACGGCGCCCGCCCGCGCTCGTACGACCACAAGACGCCGCTGCACCCCTCGCTTTACGACGACTTCGACTCGATCATGGCCGCGGCCCATCTGCTCTCGGTCGATGGCGCGGCATTCGCTCTGGAAGGCGCCGCCTGGAACGCCGCCTACGACTACTACGGTCACGACGCGACCGGTGTCACCTACGCCGACCAGGTGCTCGCCCGCGCGATCAGCTGGTCGCAGCGCGGCTTCTGCATCAACTGCGGAGTCGACCAGGAAATGGTCCTAGCCGTGCACGCGGCCTACGGCGCGCCCGTGCTGGCGGCGCTGACGGCGGAAGAAGCTGCTCGCCGCGGCGCGGCAAAGCGACCGAGCCCTGCCCCGAAGCGCTTGCGGCCCGCCGCGAAGCGCTTGCGCTCTGGGCGCGCACCCGCCCGCCAGGGCTGAGCAAAGACGCTCAGGCGGCGGTGGCGGCCGTCATCAGCTCGCCCGCGACGCGATCGGTCGCGCCGTGGGTTCCCCCGAGCAGCCGTCGCGTGAGCTGCGCGCGGCGGAAGTACAGCGGCGCGTCGTGCTCCCACGTGGCTCCGATGCCGCCGTGCACCGAGATCATGGTGCGGGCGGCCTGGTCGAGCGCGCGCCCGGCCACCGAGCGCGCTGCGCTGGCGGCAAGCGCGAACTCATCGGGCCCGCCGCGGCGCGACCATCCGGCGTAGTAGAGCAGCGAGCGGCCGTTGTCGAGCTGGCGCAGGACCTCGGTGAGCGAGTGCTTGATTGCCTGATAGGAGCCGATCGGACGCCCGAATGTGTGGCGCTCCTTCGCGTAGCCCAGCGAGACATCGAGCGCCGTTTCGACGCTGCCAACTGACTCGGCGGCAAGCAGCGCCTGCGCGAGGTGCCAGGCCGCCGCCAGCGAGCTCTGCGGCGCGTCGAGCACCGTGGCGGGCGCTTCCTTGAGGGAGACGTGCGCGAGCGATCTCGTGGCGTCATAGCGCATGATGGGCTCGACCTCGACACCGTCGGCGCTTGTCTCGATCGCGACGCCGGTTGGTTCGCCACCTGTGCCCTGCGGGGTATCGAGCATCGCGACCCCGACGAGCACATCGGCGCCCGGTGCGTCGGGGACGAAGGCGAGCTCGCCGCTCACGCGCACCTGCTCTCCAGGCGCGCCGCGGCCGCCGCTTGGCGCTGGCTCGCGCTTGGAGCCGACGCGGGCGTCGACCGTCCACTCCTGTGCCAGGTCGTCGGGCGGTTTCACCGGCAGGTAGGCGGCGCGCTGCTCGCCGCTGGCGAGGTCCGCCAGCAGCGACGCCCCGGCGGGGGCTTCGTTGAGGATCGCGGTGGCCGCGAGATGCCCGAGCAGCTTGATCGAGGCCAGCACGCGGCCGCACTCGCCCAGCACCAGCATCGCGTCGAAGGCGTCGAGCCCGGCGCCGCCGTGCTCCTCGTCGATGAGCAGGCCTGGCCAGCCTGCCTCCCTGGCCATCGGCCAGAGATCGGGAAGCGCATCCTCGTGGCCGTCGAGCGCCTCGCGTGCGGCTTCCAAGGTCTTGAAGCGCGAAAGCGCGCCTCTGGCGGCCTCGCGCAGTAGCACCTGCTCGTCGGAGAGCGCCAGGTTCACTTGAGAGCTCCTTCCGTTCTCGTTCCTCGGGTTCTTCTCATGCTGCGGCCGCCTCCTTGGAGCGGAGCTCCGAGAAGGGGATGCCCTTGTCGAGCCGCGGCGCCGGCGGCAGGCCGAGCACGCGCTCGCCGATCGTGTTGCGCAGGATCTCCTCGGTTCCGCCGGCCGACTTCAGGCCGGGCAGGAACGAGATCATGTATGCCCACTCGCTGTCCTTGCCCAGCGCGTCGGGCCCCTGCACGTCGGCGATCAGCTCGCCCGCCCTGATCGCGCCGTTGACGATCGTGATCTTCGCCAAACCGGCCTCCGGTCCCGGCACCTGCCCTTTCTGAAGGGCCGTCAGCGTGCGATAGCCGGTGAAGCGCACAGCGAGCAGCTCGCTCGCGATCTCGCCGAGCACGTGGCGCACTTCGGGGTCGCGGCGGGCGTCCTCGTTGGTCGCGATCGCGTGCGCGAAGCGGTTCGAGTTGTAGCCCAGGCCCTCGCTGCCGAGCCCGATCGTGACGCGCTCGAACATCAGCGTGGTGAGGGCTGTCGCCCAGCCGTTGCCCTCGCCGCCGACAACGGCGTCGGCGTCGAGTGCGACGTCGTCGAAGAAGACCTCGTTGAACTCTGCCTCGCCGGAGATCTGGCGCAGGCCGCGCACCGTCACGCCGGGCGCGTCCATGGGCACGATGAACATCGTCAGGCCCTTGTGCTTGGGCACATCGGGATCGGTGCGCGCGAGCAGCAGCCCGTAGGAGGCGAACTGGGCGTTCGTCGTCCACACCTTCTGGCCGTTCAGCCGCCAGCTGCCGTCATCGGCCCGGCGGGCGCGGCTCTGGACGGCCGCGAGGTCCGAGCCGGCGGCGGGCTCGGAGAACAGCTGGCACCAGACCTCGTCGCCGTGCAGCATCGGCCCCAGGTAGCGGCTCTTCTGCTCGTCGGTGCCGTGGGCGATGATCGTCGGGCCCAGCATGCCGACGCCGATCGCGTCCAGGATCCCGGGGACTTTCGCGCGGGCGATCTCCTGGCTGCAGATGACCTGCTCGATCGGCCCCTGCCCCTGGCCGCCGAACTCCTTGGGCCAGGTCACGCCCGCGAGGCCGCCCTCCGCGAGCTTACCCTGCCAGGCACGGCGCGCGGCGATGATCTCTTGCTCATCCTGCAGCGCGTCGGGGCCGTTGAGGACGGGAGCTTCGGAGGCGTGCTCCTCGAGCCAGCTGCGCACCTGGGCGCGGTGTGCCGCTTGCTGGGGTGTGTCGTCGAGATCCACGAGCTCCTCCTTTGGCTGACTGACCAGTCAATCTATCGCCTGAACGGTACTCCACCGGGCCGCCGCACGTCGCCACAGCCGCAAACACGGGGATTTAGGCGTGCGGCGGGAAGGGGCGCTCGCTCACGGGCGCCTGCCCGTAGACGAGCTCGAAGGCGCGGTCGAGCAGCTCGCGCGCCTGGATGCCCGGTTCGGGCGAGTCGAGCAGCACCGCCCCGAGCTTCACGCCGTGGCGCTCTGCCGTCGCCACCAGGCAGCGGCCCGAGGCCACCGTGTAGCCGGTCTTCAGCCCGGTGGCGCCTGGGTAGCGGTAGATGAGCATGGGGTTGTTGTTGTAGAGGAACAGCCGGCCTCCCTTGATCGGGAACGGCAGCACGGCTGAGCGGCTGCGCGCCACGCGAGCCACTCGCGGCTGCTGCAGGTCGACGTGGGCGAGCACCGCGAGATCGCGCGCGCAGGAGAAGTTGTGCCGGTCGATGAACCCGGAAGGCGAGGAGAAGCGCGTGCAGCCGAGCCCGAGGTGCGCGGCCTCTCGGTTCATGCGCTCCACGAAGCGGCTCACGCTGCCTGCCACGTGCTGTGCGAGCGCGACCGCTGCATCGTTTCCGGATGGCAGGAGCAGCCCGTAGAGCATGCTCTCGAGGCGCACCACGCGGCCCTTGGGGAGCACGCCTACCTTGGAGCCGGCGGCGTTGACGGCCTGCTTGGTCACGAGCACACGCTCGCCGGGCGGGCTCGCGCGCACGACGAGCAGCGCCGTCATCATCTTCGTGAGGCTCGCAATGCGAAGCCGCGCGAGCGGGTCGCGCTGCCACAGCACCCGGCCGTTGCTCATGTCGAACAGCAGGCCGGCGCGCGGTGGCTTGTGAAACTCGAGCTGCAGCGGATCCTGCCCGAAAGCACCGAGGCCGCTCAGCGCGAACGCGGGCTTGGCGAGCGGCAGCCCAACGGGCGAGAGGTGCCGCGCGGGCGCGTGAGGTGCTCGGCGGCCGTGCGCGCTCTGGGCCGTCGTACGCACGCGCTGGCGGCCGTGTCCTGAGCTGGCCACGGCGACGGCGATCGCCGCAGCTGCAAGCGCGAGTGCGCCGAGCAGAGCGGCCCGGCGGCGGCGCCGGCGCACGAGGGCGCGCGCGCGGCGGCGGCTGGGCCTGGGGGGTGTCATCAGCGGGGAGCAGCTCATCGGCTCAGCGCGGAGGATTGCGCAGTGCGCCGACGATTCCCACCACGAGCAAGAGCAGGATGAAGGCCGAGATGAGGCTTCCAGCGGTGAGTCCCTGTTCTGTCACCTGGGCGAAGGTCAGGAAGGCGAAGCCCGCGATGAACACGAGCGCGGCGGCGAGCACCAGCAGGCGTGTCACTGCGGTGGCGCGGCCGCCGTCGCCATCAGTAGACGGGGTAGCGCGGCGGCTGTGGCGAGCGGCGCACGGCGAAGACTCCGATCAGCGCCAGGCCGAAGAGGAAGCCGCCCACGTGTGCGAAGTACGCGACTCCGCCACCACCGCCGAGCGGGTTGCTGAGGTCGGCGGCCCCGAAATAGATCTGCTGCAGGAACCAGAAGCCGAGCAGGACGACGGCTGGTACCTCGACGATGGTCACGAAGAAGACGATCAGCACGAGGCTGAGGATGCGGGCGCGCGGATACAGCACGATGTATCCGCCGAGCACCGCCGCGATCGCGCCGGAGGCGCCGAGCGTCGGCGCGGTCGAGTTGGGGCCGACGAGCACCTGCGCGGCCAGTGCGACGAGCCCGCCGAGGAGGTAGAAGACGCTGAAGCGCACGGGGCCCATCGCGTCCTCGACGTTGGGGCCGAAGATCGCCAGAAAGAGCATGTTGCCCGCGATGTGCAGGATGCCGCCGTGCAGGAACATCGCCGTGAAGACCGTCTCCCAGGTGGCTGGTTGCGAGGGCGGGGTGCCCGTCACGCCTGGCTGACCCTGGCACGCGACCGAGCTCACGGTGCCTTCGAGCGTGCTCACCTGCACGAGGTCGCAATGGTCCCCTGGGTGCGTGAGCTCGTAGGGGATCGCGCCGTAGTGCACGGCCGTGCCGTTGCTCGGTCCTCCCAGCAGGCTCCCGCCGTGGCGGATCGAGAGCAGGTAGGCGAGGACGTTGATGAGCACGAGCGCCACCGTGATGAAGGGGAAGCGCTCGTTGGGGATGTTGTCCTTGAGCGGGAACATGCGCGCGCCCCGCCGGGCGTCGGGGGCGCGCAGAGCCTATCCGCGTGATCCCACGCTAGCCGAGGGTGGTGGCCTGGACGCGGGCTTTGACCGGGTCGGCGCTAGGCGCTCGCGGCGAGCGAGCGCGAAGCGCGGCCTCGCTCGGGCACGTGCTCGTCGGCGTGGTAGGAGGAGCGCACGAGCGGGCCGGCGGCGACGTGCTCGAACCCGAGCTCGTACGCTGCGCGCTCGAGCGCGGTGAACTCATCCGGGTGCCAGTAGCGCACCACGGGCAGATGGCGCTCGGAGGGGCGCAGATACTGGCCGACCGTGAGCACGGTGACGCCGCTGGCGCGCAGCGCTGCGAACGTCTCCAGCAGCTCTTCGCGGGACTCGCCGAGGCCGACCATCACGCCGGACTTGGTGACGAGCTCACCGCCGCCCATCTCGCGGGCCAGGCGCAGCACGCGGCAGGAGCGCTCGAAGTCGGACCCGCGACGCGCGACGGGGTAGAGGCGGGGCACGACCTCGACGTTGTGGTTGAACACGTCGGGACGCGCGGCGATGACCTTTGCGAGCGGCATCTCCTGGCCTTGGAAGTCGGGCGTCAGCACCTCAACCTTGCAGCCGGGTGCCTGGCGGCGCACCTGGCGGATTACGGCAACGAACGCAGATGCGCCCTTGTCGGGGAGGTCGTCGCGGTCGACGGAGGTGATGACGGCGTGTCGCAGGCCCATGCGCGCGATCGAGCGCGCCACGCGCGCGGGCTCGAGCGGATCGTTCCAGGTCGGCCTGCCGGTCTTGACGTTGCAGAAGCCGCATCGCCGCGTGCAGGTGTCGCCGAGGATCATGAACGTCGCGGTGCCGCGCTCCCAGCACTCGCCGACGTTCGGGCAGGCGGCCTCCTGGCAGACGGTGTGCAGGTTCTCGGAATCGATCAGCTCGCGCAGCGCGCGGTAGCGCTGGCCGCCCGGCGCGGGCACCTTCAGCCAGCGCGGCTTGCGCTCGCGAGCCGGGCGCACGTGCGGGCCGAGCACCTCGAGCACGTCCATGCCGCCCGGCTTGGCGCGCGAGCGCGTCGGGCTCATGCGGCGACCGCCTGCACCGCGGGAACGCTTGCGGGCGCGGTATCGGCTGCGATGCCGAGCCGCGATGGAGTCCGCAGGCGCGCGCGGCGCCCGTGCGCCTGGCAGAAGCGGTAGGCCATCTCCTTGCGGAAGCAGGCCAGCGACGGCGCGCGTGCGGCGCCGAGCTCGGCCGCCACGGAGGTCATCTGCACCCCGGGCAGCCCGCAGGCCACGACCCAGGAGAAGGGCTCCAGATCGTTCTCGACATTGACTGCGAACCCGTGTGTGCTGACGCCGTGCGAGACGTGGACGCCGATAGAGGCGATCTTGCGCTCGCCCACCCACACGCCGGTGTAGTCGGGCCCATCGAGCGGCCGCCCGCGCCCGCTTATGCCGTGCGTGGCGAGCGCCGCCGAGATCGCGTCCTCCATCGTGCGCAGGTAGCGGTCGATCTGCTCGATGCGCATGATCGGATAGCCGACGAGCTGGCCTGGCCCGTGGTAGGTGATGCGTCCGCCGCGATCGGTGTCGAGGACCTCGATTCCCTGGGCTCGGTAGAAGGTCTCGCCGAGCGGCAGCTCGCCCTCCTGCGAGCGCCGGCCGCGCGTGTATACGCGCGGGTGCTCGAGCAGAAGGAGCGTGTCGGGCAGCTCGTCGGCGACACGACGGGCGCGGATCTGCTCCTGGATCGAGACCGCCTGCGCATAGGGCACGACTCCGAGCTGGCAGACCCAGAGGTCGGGCGAAGCGCTATCTCGCGGCGGGTTCATCTCTCGCGTCCCAGCGTAGCGCCGGGCAAGCTGCGCGAGAGCGTGTCGGCGCTCACAGCGTAAGCGCCGCGGGGGCTTGCAGCAGCTCGCGGATGCGAGCAAGCAGCTGGGCGGCGTCGGCGCCGTAGAGCACGCGGTGGTCGCAGACGAGGTTCAGCGTCATCCGCTGGCGCACCGCCGGCTCGCCATCTAAAGCCACGACGCGCGCTTCCAGCGCCCCCACCGTTAGGATCGCGGCCTGTGGCGGGTTGATGATGGCGGTGAAGCTCGTGATGCCGTACATGCCGAGGTTGGAGACCGTGAACGTGCCGCCGCCGAGCTGAGGCGGGGTGATGGTGCCGTCGCGAACGCTGGCGGCCAGCGAGCGGGTCTCGCGCGCGATCTCGCCCAGGGCCTTGGTGTCGGCGTCGAACACGGTCGGCACGACGAGCGCGTCCTGCGTAGCGACGGCGACGCCGATGTTGATGCGCGAGTACAGCTGCAGCGCGCCGTCGCGGTAGCTGCTGTTCGCGCGCGGATGCTCGCGCAGTGCGAGCGCGCACGACTTGACGACCATGTCGTTGTACGTCGGCGCTTCGCTGCTGGAGATGCGCTTGAGCTCGCTGCGCAGGGCCACGCACTCCTCCATGTCGACCTCGCACTGGAGCGTGAAGTCGGGGATCGTGGCCTTCGACTCGGCCATGCGCCTGGCGATCGTCTGCTGGGTGCGCCCCAGCTCGACGGTTCTCGTCTCGCCCTTCGCGCGCATGGGATCGGGCAGGGACGACGGCGGCTGCGCTTCAGCCGCGGGCGTCGCTTCGCTCGGCGGCGCAACGCCTCCGGCAGCGGCGGCGTGGCGCTCATCGTCGCCCGCGAGCTGCGCGGCAGGCGCGCCGAGCACGTCGGCCTTCACGATGCGCCCGCCTGGGCCGCTGCCGCGCAGCGTTCGGAGGTCCACGCCGCGCTCGCGCGCCATCCGCCGTGCGAGCGGCGAGGCTCGCGGACGCTGAGGCGCAGCCCCAGCCTCCGCCGCCGCGGCCGGCGCCCCGGCCGGGGCGGCTGTGCGGCCGTCGGCGCCCTGCTCGCGCGGCGTGGCCGCGAGCTCTTGCGCCGCGGACGCGCCCGACCCCCCGCCTTCAGCGCCTGGCACGCCGCCGCCCACCGCCGCGCCATCCGGCGCCGCTCGAGCGCCGCCCGGCTCGCCGCCGGGTGGGGTGGTGGAGGAGGGATCGCCGACCCAGGCGATGAGCTCTCCGACGGCGAGCGTGTCGCCCTCGCGCGCGACCGTCTTCAGCACGCCCTCCTGGTCTGAGAGGTAGTTCATGGTGGCCTTGTCGGTCTCGATCTCGACCAGCTCCTCGCCGCGGCGCACCTGTTCTCCGTCGCGCTTGAGCCAGCGCAGGATGGTGCCCTCCTCCATCGTGTCCGAGAGCCGCGGCATGACGATCTCGACCATCAGCTGCCGCCTCCCGGGCCGGCGGGCGGCCCCTGGCTCTGGCCGAGCACGGCCAAAGCGGCCTGCACGACCTGCGCCTCGTGCGGATATGCCGCGTCCTCGAGCGGCTTCGAGTACGGCATCGGCGCGTCGGCGCCGCTCACGCGCTGCACGGGCGCGTCGAGGTCGTCGAAGGCCTGCTCGGAGATCAACGCGGCGAGGTTGGCGCCCACGCCGCCGTGCGGCCAGCCCTCCTCGACGATCACGCAGTGGTTGGTGCTCGCGACCGAGGCGAGCACTGTGTCGAGGTCGAGCGGCCGCAGCGTGCGCGGGTCGATCACCTCCGCGTGCACGCCGTGCTCGGCCGCGAGCGTCTCGGCGGCGCGCTCGGCGGTGCGGGCCATGCGCGAGATGCCGACAACGGTCACGTCGGAGCCCTCGCGAGCGACGCGCGCGCGGCCGAAGCCGACGAGCGCCTCCTCCTCCTCGGGAACCTCGCCGCTGATGCCGTAGAGCGACTCGTGCTCGATGAACACGACCGGGTTCTCGTCGCGGATCGCGGTCTTCAGCAGGCCCTTGGCGTCGGCGGGCGTGCCGGGGGCTGCGACGAGCAGGCCGGGCACGTGCATGAACATCGCCTCCAGGCAATGGGAGTGCGTTGGCCCGAGCTGGTGGCCGGCGCCCTGGGGCATGCGCAGCACGAGCGGGACGGTGACCTGGCCGCCGAACATGTAGTGGATGTGCGCGGCGTGGTTGACGATCTGGTCGAAGGCGAGCAGCGAGAAGTTGATCGTCATCAGCTCGACGACAGGGCGCAGGCCGGCCATAGCGGCGCCGACGCCCATGCCGACGATCGTGTTCTCGGAGATCGGCGTGTCGCGCACGCGCTTCTCGCCGAACTCGTCGAGCAGGCCGGCGGTTACCTTGAACGCGCCACCGAACACGCCGATGTCCTCGCCCATCAGGAACACGCGCTCGTCTCGTTGCAGCTCCTCGCGCAGTGCGGCGTTTAGCGCGTCGCGGTAGCGCATCGCGGCCATCAGGACGCCTCCTCGCCGAGGCGCACGGCGTCGCTCATCTGCCGCGGTATCTCGCCCGCCTGGGAGGCCTCCTGGTCCCGTGAGGGAATGTGGTCCTGGTCGGTGGTGTGCAGCGAGTACCAGCCGGGGACGTCCTGGTCGAGCACGTAGACGTTGTCGTAGAGCGACTCGGGTTTGGGAAAGGGAGAGCTCTCGGCGAAGGCGACCGCTTCGTCGACCCGGGCGGAGGCCTGCGCATCGAGCTGAGCGAGCTCGGACTCGTCGAGCGCGCCCTCTGCGACCAGCTTGTTGCCGAAGGCGGGGATCGGGTCGCGCGCCTGCCAGCGCTCGACCTCCTCGCGCGAGCGGTACTGCTCGGGGTCGGCCATCGAGTGTCCGCGGAAGCGGTAGGTGACGGCCTCAATAAGCAGCGGCCGGCGGTCTTCGCGCACGCGCCGGATTGCCTCGCAGACGACCCCGTGGGTGTCGAGCACGTCCATCCCGTCGCAGCGCATGCCGGGCACCCCGAGGCTCTCTCCCTTGCGCTGCAGGTCGGTGACGGCGGAGTGGCGGCGCAGAGCGGTGCCCATCCCGAACTGGTTGTTGATGACCATGAAGAGGACCGGCAGCTGCCACAGGGCGGCGAGGTTGAGCGTCTCGCCGAACGTCCCCTGGTTTGATGCTCCATCGCCGAACGTGCACAGCGTGAGATCGTCGGACCCCTTGTAGTCGCAGGCGAGCGCCAGGCCGGCGGCGATCGGGAGGTTGCCGCCGACGATGCCGTAGCCGCCCATGAAGCGGCGCGAGCCATCGAACATGTGCATCGAGCCGCCGCGCCCGTGCGAGCAGCCGTCGACGCGCCCGAAGAGCTCGGCCATCACGCTCTCGGGCGGAGTGCCGCGCACGAGCGCGTGCCCGTGCGAGCGGTAGGTGGAGATCAGGTAGTCGCTCTCGCGCAGGGCGCGCGCGCTCCCCACGATCGTGGCCTCCTCGCCGATCGAGAGATGAAGGAAGCCGCCGATCTTGGCGCGCGCGTACATCTCGCCGGCGCGCTCCTCGAAACGCCGGATGAGCATCATGGTCGCAAGCCACTCGCGCGCAACCTCGGGTGCGGGAAGCGTGGGCATCAGTCCTCCACGCTACTCCAGCGGGCGAGAAACTCCTCGGCCTCGAGCGAGGACAGCTCCTCGCGCAGGGCTCGCGCCAGCTGCGAGGCAGCGTGCGGAGGGCGATCCCAGAACAGCACCACTTCGCCGCTGTCTATCTCGACGATCTCGACGTGGTCGACCCGCTGGGCGCCGGCCAGCAGGGCGGGCGCGCGCCCGCCGCGGGTGACGATCAGCCGGTACGCGCGATTGGCCCTCACAGCGCTCCCGCAGCCCTGGCGCCGACGTGCGCGGCGGCGCGCTCGAGTGCGTGCTCTCCGGCGAACACACGCCCGGCGACGCTGAGCGCGGGCACGCTGGAGACCCCTGTCTGAGCCGCGCGGGCGGTCGCCTGCTCGAGCTCGCGCGCGATCCCCTGGCGCTCGAGCGCTGCGAGCACGGCGGCCGGGTGCATCTCGCAGGAGGCGGCAGCGATCAGCACACCCTCGCGCTCGCCGAGGTCGCGACCGCCTGCGAAGGCTTGCCGGAACGCGGCCTGCGCGAAGGCGACGCCGCGCCCGATCGACTTCGCGTAGGTGGCGGCGCGCATGGCAAGCGCGCTGTCGAAGGGGAACTCCGCGGGCCAGCGCAGCGGCTGAAGCGCGAGCTGTTGCGCGAGCTCGGCGATGCGCGCGCGGTAGCGCTCCTCACTGCCGAGCGAAGGTGCTTCAGGGGCTGTGAGGTTTGTTGATAGCGGCTCCTCGCCTGCCGGCGTGGAGCCGTTGGCGGGGGCGCCAGGCAAGCGCCTCGCGCTCGTCAGCTCGCGCGCGAGCACGGGCTGCCACTGCACGGGGAGGGCGAGCGCGTGCAGCACGCGCTCGGCCGCCAGGTAGCAGAGCGGGCTGGCCAGGTCGAAGTAGAAGCTCGCCGGTCGCTCGCCCACGCCAAGAGGTTAATCGCCTGCCTGTGCGGCGCATCCGCCCGCCGCAGGAGCGCCCGCGCTACCCGTGGATCAGCCAGCCGTCGGCCGCGCGCCCGGCTTCCATCACGGCCTCCGAGAGCGTGGGATGGCCGTGGACGATGCGCGCGACCTCGGAGAAGCCGCCCTCGAGCAGGCGCACGTTGACGAGCTCCTGGATCAGCTCGGTGGCGCGCGAGCCGACGATGTGCCCGCCGAGCAGCTCGCCGTAGCGCGACTCCCCGACGAGCTTGACGAGGCCGGTGCGGTCGCCGTAGACGGTGCCTCCGCCGACGGTCCCATAAGTGACCTTGCCGATCACGACGTCGTTTCCGAGCTCGCGCGCCTGTGCCTCGGTGAGGCCGAAGGAGCCGACGTTGGGGGCGCAGAAGGTGGCGCGCGGGATGTCGGGGTGGTACAGCGGCTCCGTGGTGTGCCCGGCGGAGTGCTCGACGGCGATGATCCCCTCATCGGAGGCCTTGTGCGCGAGCGCGGGCCCGGAGACGAGGTCGCCGATCGCGTACAGGTTCTCGCGCGTGGTCTGCTGCGCACCGTCGACGTGCACGAGGCCCGACTCGTCGGTCTGCACGCCGGCCTCGGCGAGGCCGAGGCCCTCGACGTCGGCGCCGCGGCCGGTCGCGATCACCAGGTAGTCCACCTCCGCGCTCTCGGGGCCGTAGGAGACGCGCACGCTCTCCTCGAGCACTGTCACGTCGGCGACGAGCGTGCCCGTCTGCACGTCGACGCCCTGGCGCTTGAGCCCGCGCTGCACGAGCCGCGAGATGTCGACGTCCTCGGTGGGGAGCACCTGCTCGAGCGCCTCGAGCAGCAGCACCTCGCTCCCCAGGCGCGCGAAGCCCGATGCGATCTCGGCGCCGGAGGCGCCGGCGCCGACGACGGCCAGGCGTGCGGGGAGCTCGGGCAGCGCCCATGCCTCCTCGGTACCGATGACCCGCCCGCCGAACTGCACGCCGGGGATCGATCGCGGGACTGAGCCCGTCGCGAGGATGACGGTGGCGGCCGCGTATGTATCGCCGCCGACCTTTACAGCGGCGTCGGCGGAGAGGGTGGCGCTGCCCTCGATGAGGTCGATGGAGTGTTTCTTGAACAGGTTGCTGACACCGGAGGTGAGCGTCGTGACGACCTTCTCGCGCCGCGCTTGAACCGCCGCGTAGTCGACCTGCACGCCGCTGACGTTGATCCCGAACTGCTCGCTGTCGCGGATCTCATCGAGCACGTCGGCCGAGCGCAGCAGCGCCTTTGCGGGGATGCACGCGTAGTTGAGGCAGCGCCCGCCGACCTTGTCGCGCTCGACCACGGCGGTGCGTTTACCAAGTTGCGCGGAGCGGATCGCCGCGACGTAGCCGCCAGGTCCGGAGCCGACAACGATGCAGTCATACGAGGCCTCCGCCATGGCGCGGTGAGCCTATCGAAGCGCTCCTGAGCGGCGCCCGCTGCTACGGACGTGGTGGCTCGTGGGGTGCTTGGATGCGCGCCATCACGCCGACGAGCTTCCAGAACAGCCAGCCGGCGAGCGTGATGCTGAGCGCGCACAGCGCGGCGGCCAAGATGGTCGAGGCAACGACGAGCGCCAGCGAGGTTACGAGGATCTGAAATGCGAGCAGGGCCTGGAACGCGAGCACGGCCCAGTAGCGGCATCTGTACATCCCGCGCGCCAGCAGCAGCAGCGTGAACGCGAGCAGCAGCGCTCCGGGCAGCGATCCGCCGTGACGGCTGAGGTCGTGGACGCTCACCGCTCCCACGATCACGCCGAGCGCGAGCGCGAAGCAGACGCCGACGGACACGATCAGCGCGGGCGGACGCTCGCTCTCCTCGAGCGGTCGCGGCGGCTGCCGGTCGGCGCGATCTGGCTGCGCTTGCGGTGCGCGCGGCTGCTCGCGCGGGCCGCTCAACCCACTCACCTCTCTTCGGCGGTGCCGAGCTGGCTGCGCAGCTCGCGCGCGGCACGTTCGGGATCGGCGGCGTCGGCGATTGCTCTGAGCACGACCACGCGGCGGGCGCCGGCGGCGGTCACGGCGCCGAGGTTGTCGCTGTCGAGGCCGCCGATCGCAAAGAACGGAAGCTCGCGCGCGCGGGCGGCGGCGTAGCCCACGAGCCCGACCCCGACGGCGGGGCGCCCGGGCTTGGTCGGCGTCTCGTGCACGGGCCCCACCGCGATGTAGTCGGCGCCGGATCCCGCATGGGCGTTCTCGCAGGCGGCGTCGATCTGCGCCTCCGAGTGCGTCGAGAGCCCGATCAACATTTCGGCCCCGACGAGCGCCCGCGCGTCGGCGACGGGCATGTCGTCCTGCCCGACGTGCGCGCCGTCGGCACCGGCGGCGACGGCGAGGTCGGGGCGGTCGTTGAGGATGAAGAGGGCGCCGCTCTGCCGGCACAGCGCGGCGAGCTCGCGCCCTCTCTCGGTCAAGGCGTCATCGGCGAGGTGCTTCTCGCGCAGCTGCACGACGTCCACGCCGCCGGCGATGGCTGCGCGCACGAGCTCGCTCAGCTCGCGCCCTCCTCGGTCCGCCGGCTCGGCGCTCGGCGGACACACCAGGTAGAGCTGCGCGTCCTTGAGGCGCGCACGCCGCTCTGCTCCGGAGCGCGGGGAGGCCATGCGCTGAGCATTGCACCGATGAGAGCGACGGGCACCGCGGCCCGCCGCTCATCGACTGCCCGCTGTCGCTCTCCTAGTGGTGGTGCTTGTGCCGTTTGCGCGCTTTGAAGGTGAGGATCTGGGTCGAGACCGTCCTGGGCCTTATCGCGGCGGCGCCAGGCGCGCTTGCGAACGTCTGAGCCACGCGCAGCCTGACTTTGAGCTTGTGGCGTTTGGCGAGCAGCCGCCGCCCGGTGCCGTTCAGCGAGATCTTCACTATGCGGCTCTGGCCGGCTTTCAGCGTAACGCTGGCGCTCCCGACCACGACGAGCTTGCGCTTGAGCTTCTTCCTGGCGGTCAGCGCGACGAGCTTGTGACCCCTGAAGACCTCGATGACGCTCAGCCGCAGCCTGAGTTTGCACGTCGCGCCTGTGGGCCCGGTGCAGGAGATCGGGACATATGCTGCCGTCCCTTTGACTTTCGCCCGGCCGACTTTCGCGGTTCCGTTGAGGACGGGCGGAGGGGGCGGCGCAGGCGCAGCCTTGGTCGCGAACGTCTGATCGGAGCCCACGAAGGTGCCGAAGTCCGAGCGGGCGACGGCGCGGTAGTGGATCGTGGTCCCCGCCGGCAGCCCCGAAAGCGTGGCCGCAAACGGGGTCGCCGAGTTGTTCGGAGCGGTCTTCGCTGCACCAGTCGCCTGGCCGTAGGCGGTGGACGTGCCGTATTCGAAGAACACGTTGACCGAAGCGCCCAACGGGTTCACCGCGCCGCTCACCACACCGCTCGAGGTCGTGACTTCGCTCGCCCCGCCCGTGACCGGCGCTTCCGGCTGGTATGCGTCGGCGAACAGGCTTCGCAGCGGATTTCCGTTCGTGAACAGAAAGAACGGGGTCCCCACTGCCCCGCCTTGGCACACGCTCCCGTCAACGTTGGCGGGCGTGGCGATGCACCCCGAGGAGATCGGCTCGCGGACGTCCGCTTTGCCCGAGCCAACGCCGGTCGGCGTCAGTGGGACGTTGCTTTCATCGAGCACGAACGTCGGGTTGGCAGCGTTGACGAGGTGGCCGTAGAAGCCCTTGGTGACGCCACCCCCGATGTCCTCCCGCCAGGACACGTAGGGCGTGTTGCCCGAGAACGTGATGTCGGGACGCGTGGAGTCGTTCGAGCCGAATGAGATCGGCTGGCCACCGTTGGCGAGCTCGAAATGCGTGCCTTCGACCAGGCGCGCGACGAAGATCTGCTTCACGCCGCCGAGGTTCTCGTCCCATGCCACCCACGGCACGGTGGCGTTGGCGGGGTTCATCGTGCCGGCGGCCACGCGCGGATCCTCGGCGTTGGCTGAGGGGTTCTTGTTCAGCGAGCAGTGTTCCTCGTTTTCGATCGATTCGGCGCACTTTCCGAACTTGTTCGTGCCTTCACCCGACGTGTCGAGCGTGCCGCTGAGCTGGGTTCCAACGGCCACCCAGTGAAAGCCTCCGTTCGCCGAGACTCCATCTTTGACGCCCTTTGCGGCGAAGACCATCTCGTTGCTCCGGAGCGGTTCTTTGAGGAAGGAGGCTTCCTTCTCGTACCAGACCACCCACGGGACGGTGTCTTCTTTGCCTGTGAAAGCTATGTCGGGCTCGACCCCTTGGCGCGACGGATCGACGTTGAGGCTCGGCTCGGGTTCTTCGAGCGGGAAGCGGGGCACGCCGACCTGCTGCCAGCAGAATCCTCCGATGGCGGGAACGTGTTCGCCTTCCTGGCCGGGGATGACTTCCTTCACACCTTCGGGCTTGACGCCGTCGCAGTTCGCCCTTCCGGGCCCTTCGGGACGCTCCACATAGATCTGGTTGGCTTCGAATTCTTCTTCTACCCCTTCAATTTCTTCGAAGTACACGCGGTTCTCTTGCCATGTGATCCAGGGCCCCGGTTTGCTCGGTTCGGTGGCCGAGCCTCCCGCAACCGAAGGGTTCACGGCTTCCATTTCGGGGTTGATGTTCAGCGACGGCACTGGTGGGCCCGAGGTCCCTTTACCGCGACCCTGGCCCGCAAAGACCCACTTGTTCTGTTTGCTGTCGAAGCGGCTGGCGAAGATGTTTGTTGCGAAGAAGAAGGCTTCCGTTTCCTCGTACCACGTCGCCCACGGGACCGTGCGTGCGGGCCCGGCGAAGTCGATCGCCGGGACCTCGCCGTCCTCGCTTCGATCGAAGTTGAGCGAGGCCGGGAATTTTGGTGATTCGTCAAACAGTCCGCCGACCGTGCCGTTGCCGCGCGTCGTCCATTTGCCTTCCGCGAAGGAACGCACGAAGATCTGGTCGGTGGAGGGCGGTTCGGTCTCTTCCTGCTGGAAGATCGCCCAGGGTACGGCTGGTTTGGCGCTGTTGAGCGAGCCGCCCACGACGTCTGCGTTCGTCGGGTTGCCTCCGCTGACGGACACGGTGCGGTCGATGCCCGCACCGATGTCGTCGTTCACCGGCGCTTTCGGTGGCAGTTCCTGGAACGCCCAGGCGCCACCAGCAATCGCAAGCACGAATACCGCAGCCACGACGACGATACGCCTGTGCAGCCGAACTCCTCGCATGTCCTAACTCCCTTGACGATTAGAGAACCGACTCCGCCCCCGCGGCGCGGCGTCCCCCCGGCGCGCGGATTAGTATCGGTTCGAAGGCCGCCAGTCAAGGCGCTGTACAGCAAGCGTCCATTCCTGAGCGAGGAGGCATCGCGGTCAATCCGGCCAGCTTGCCGCGTGCGGTGACTAGCATCAAAACATGCCCCAGCATGGCCAGTCAGCTGACGTAGTCGTCGTCGGCGCGGGCATCATCGGTCTGGCAGCGGCCTGGCGCGCGCGCCAGCGCGGAATGGCCGTCACCGTGCTCGAGCGGGAGGTGGCGGGCCGCGCAGCCTCGCACGTGGCCGCTGGGATGCTCGCCCCCGTCGCCGAGGTCGAGTTCGGCGAGGACGCGCGCAGGGGGCTTGCCCTCGGGCTGCGCTCCGCGCAGATGTGGCCCGAGTTCGCCGCAGAGCTGCAGGCCGCTACAGGGATAGACGTGGGGCTGACGCAAACGGGCACGCTGCTCATCGCCCGCGACGGCGATCAGGCGCGCGAGCTGCAGCGTCAGCTCGCCCTGCGCGACTCGCTGGGCCTGGAGACCCGGCGGCTGCGCGCCAGTCAGGCCCGCGAGCACGAGCCCGCGCTCACCCCCACCCTCCACTCCGCGCTCGAGGTGCCCAGCGATCACGCAGTCGACCCGCGCCGCGTGCTCGACGCCCTGCGCGAGGCCTGCCGTGCCACCGGCGTGGAGCTTCACGAGCACGTGCGCGTCGCACAGGTCGAGTCCGACCGGACGGGCTCGCGCGTCACCGGCGTCGCGCTGGAGGACGGGTGGCCGATCCAGGCCGAGCGCGTGCTGCTTGCGGCCGGCGCCTGGAGCGGCGAGATCGGCGGCCTGCCCGAGCGCTGCTCGCTGCCGGTGCGGCCCGTCAGGGGCCAGATCCTCAGGCTGCGAGATCCCGCCGGAGCTGGGCTTGTGCGCCACGTGCTCCGCTTCGAGGGCGGCTACCTGGTGCCCCGCCCCGACGGGCGCTACGCGCTCGGCGCGACCGTCGAAGAGCGCGGCTTCGCATTGCGCACCGAGCTCGGGGGCGTCTATGAGCTGCTGCGCGAGGCCCATCAGGTCGTCCCCGGCGTAAGCGAGCTCGAGATCGAGGAGCTGTGCGTGGGGCTGCGTCCCGGCACGCCCGACAACCTTCCCGCGATCGGACAAGGCGCACTCGGCGGGCTGGTATGGGCGACGGGGCACTACCGCAACGGGATCCTGCTGGCTCCGCTCACGGCCGAGCTCGTGCTCTCGCTGCTCGCTGAGGAGTCCAGCCGGCACGCAGAGCTGCTGGCGACCTGCTCTCCGCTGCGCTTCGCCGAGGAACGCCGCCAGGAAGGGCGGCACGCGACCCTCTCACCACCGGAGGTGGTGACTTGAAAATCATCCTCAACGGCCACAGCTCAGATGTGCGCGGCGGCGAGAGCGTCCTCGCCGCCATAAAGCAGCTCGGGCTTCCGCCCGATGCGCGCGGCGTGGCGGTGGCCGTCGACGGAGAGGTGATCCCGCGTGCGCGCTGGGAGGACGTTCGCCTCAGCGAGGGCGCACGCGTCGAGGTGCTGAGCGCGATGCAGGGAGGATGATGCTGGCATGGCCGAAACGCTGACCGAGCTCGAGGACCCGCTGCTGCTGGGCGGTCGCACGGTCCAGTCTCGGCTGCTCTTGGGGACCGGCGGCTTCTCCTCGCTCGCAGTGCTGTCTGAGGCGGTGGCCGCCAGCGGCAGCGAGATCGTGACGGTGGCGCTGCGCAGGGTCGACCCCGCCGCGCGCGGCTCGCTGCTCGACGTGCTGCGCGACTTGGGCGTGCAGGTGCTCCCCAACACAGCCGGCTGCCACACCGCGCGCGACGCCGTCCTCACCGCACGTCTTGCGCGCGAGGCGCTCGAGACCGAGTGGATCAAGCTCGAGGTGATCGGCGACGAGGACACGCTGCTTCCCGATGGAGCCGAGCTCCTGCGCGCGGCCGAGGAGCTCGTGGCCGAAGGCTTCGTGGTGCTGCCCTACACCAACGACGACCCCGTGCTCGCGCGCCGCCTGCTCGACGTCGGCTGCGCGGCCGTGATGCCGCTCGGGGCGCCGATCGGCAGCGGCATGGGGATCCGCAACCCGTACAACATCACCCTGATCCGCGAAGCCGTCGACGCGCCCGTGATCCTCGACGCCGGCATCGGCACCGCCTCCGACGCCGCGCTCGCGATGGAGCTCGGCTGCGACGCCGTGCTGGCGGCCTCGGCCGTCTCGCGCGCGCAGGATCCCGTGCGCATGGCGCGCGCCATACGCGCCGCCGTGCACGCCGGCCGCCTCGCGCGCAGCGCTGGGCGGATACCGCGCCGGCTGTATGCCACCGCCTCCACGCCCGAGGAGGGCATGCCCGACTTCCCCCTCGCCTGAGCACCCGCGCCCGGCGGGCTCTCAGGAGACGACTTCGATCGCGCCGTTCATCGTCGCCGGGTGGATCGTGCACTCGTAGTCGATCACGCCCGGCCTGTTCACGCGCACCTCGAAGCTGCGGCCCTGGCCGAAGTTGCCCGACGCGAACCTCTGCCGGCCCTTCACGGAGGTGACGTTGTGCTGGGTCGGGTCCTCGTTCGTCCAGGAGATCGTGCTTCCCACCCTCACGCGCAGCGTGTCCGGCCTGATCGTGATGTTGCGGTAGACGATCCGCACACGCCCGCTGCGCACCGCAGCCGTGCGGCTCGGCCTCGCGAACTTGGGCGTGCCGCTCGGCTGCAGCCGGGCCTTGCCCGTCGCGCTTTCCGCTGTCGTGGTTGTGGCAGCGCCTGGGGCCTGGCTCGCGGGCGCGCTCGGGCTGCTGCCGCGATGCTGAGTCGAGCCGCAGCCCGCCGCCAAGGCCAGCGCCGCGCAAATCAGAAACGTCGCCGCTGCGCTCCGCATAGCCCCAGCCACGTTATCGATCGCTTGCGCGGTCGCGCGCGCTGCGCCCGGGCACCTACACTGGCTCGTCCATGCCGGCCCACTTCCTCACCGGCGCCGAGCTCAGCGCCGCCCAGCTTCGCTCGCTGCTCGAGCGCGCGCTCGAGCTCAAGGCCGCGCCGCTCTGCTCGCAGGCGCTCGATGGCCGCAGCGTCGCGCTCATCTTCACCAAGCCCTCGACGCGCACGCGAGTGTCGTTCGAGGTCGGCATCGACGAGCTCGGCGGGCACGCGCTGGTGCTGCGCTCAGACGAGCTGCAACTCTCGCGCGGCGAGGCGCTGCAAGACACCGCGCTCGTGCTCTCGCGGCACGTGTGCGCGGTCGGCGTGCGCACCGGTCCCGATGCCACGCTCGCGGAGCTGGCCCAGCACAGCGAGATCCCCGTGATCAATATGCTCACCGAGCTGCACCATCCCTGCCAGGCGCTTGCCGACCTGCTCACCCTGCGCGAGGCCCACGCTGAGCTCGAGGGTCTGCGCGTGGCCTACGTCGGCGACGGCAACAACGTGGCCAGGTCGCTCGCGCTGCTCGGCGCGCTCGCCGGCTTGCGCGTCGCCGTCGCCTCGCCGCCGGGCTACGCGCTCGAGCCCGATCTGCCCCTGCCCGCCGGCGCGAGCGGCTCGCTCGAGCTCTACACGGACCCGCGCGAGGCGGTGCAGGGAGCGTGCGCCGTGTACACCGACGTGTGGGTGAGCATGGGCGATGAGAGCAGCGCTGATGAGCGTCGCGAGGCGCTCGGCGCCTACACCGTCGACGACGCGCTGCTCGATCTCGCCGCGCCCCGCGCCTTCGCCATGCACGACCTCCCCGCCCACGCGGGAGAGGAGATCTCCGCAGAGGTCCTCTACGGCACTCGCCAGCGCATCTGGGATCAGGCCGAGAATCGCCGGCACGCGCAGAAGGCGCTGCTCGAGTTCCTAGTCATGCCCGCATGAAGCCCTCTCCTGGGGACGTAGTCGAGCTGGAGATCTCCGCGCTCGCCTCCGGGGGCGGGGGCGAGGGCATCGCGCGCATGGGTGAGGGCGGGTACGTGGTGTTCGTCGCCGGCGCCATTCCCGGCGACCGCGTGCGTGCGCTCGTGCACAAGCGCAAGCGCAGCTACGCCCACGCGCGCATGCTCGAGGTGCTCGAGCAGAGCCCCGAGCGGATCGCCCCCGCGGCCGAGCATCCCGGCGTCCCCTGGCAGGTGATCCCCTACGAGCGCCAGCTCGAGATCAAGAGCGCGCAGGTCGATGAGGCGTTGCGCAGGATCGGCCGCCTGGACGGCTTCGAGCTTGCCGCGATCGTGCCCGCGGTCGAACAGTGGCGCTACCGCAACAAGCTCGAGTACTCCTTCGGCGTGCTCGAGCGCGCCGGCACCGGCGCCGGCGAGCGTGAGCAGGCCGGCGAGCTCGTTTGCGGGTTTCACGCACCGGCCGGCGCCAACGCCGTGCTCGGCCTCGAGGATTGCCTGCTCGCCTCGCTCGAGGGCAATCGCGCGCGCCGCGCCGCCCTGCACTGGTGCCGCGAGCAGGGCCTCGAAGCCTGGGAGCGAAACGGCGCCCATGCAGCGCGCGCCAACGGGAGCGAGCCCGCAGCGCGCGGGCGCGATGCCGACGCGCGTGCGCGCTACGAGCTCGAGCGCACCGCACCCGCGCCCGACGGCCGCGCGCGCCTGCGCAACCTCGTCGTGCGCGACGGCCGCCGCACGGGACAGCTGCAGGTACGCATCGTGACCACCGAGGGATCGCTCGACGCGGGCGCTCTGGCGGACGCGCTGCACGAGCAGCTCGGCGATTCGCTTTCAGGCGTGCTGTGGACGCGCTCGCGCCGCCTCGCCGAGACGACCGCCGGAGGCGAGACCGAGCTCATCTCAGGCGAGCTGCGGCTCCCTGAGCGCGTGTGCGAGCTCGACCTGCGCATCTCGCCAGAGGCGTTCTTTCAGACCAACACCGAGATGGCCGAGCGCGTGTACGGCTACGCGATGCAGTACGCCGGCCTCGAGGGCTGGGAGCGCGTGTATGACCTCTACTCCGGCATCGGCACGATCGCGCTCAGCCTCGCCCCGCGCGCCGGCGAGCTGTGGGGGATCGAGCTGGTCGAGGGCGCCGTCGCCGACGCGATCGCAGGCGCGCGGCGCAACGAGGTGACGAACGCGCGCTTCTTCGCCGGCGACGTCCGCGCCGCGTTACCCGAGCTCGTGCAGCGGGTCGGGCGCCCCGATGTGATCGTCGTCGACCCGCCCCGCGCCGGGGTCTCCAAGAAGGTCGTGCGCCGCGTCATCGAGGCCGCCCCGCGGCGCGTCGTCTACGTCTCGTGCAACCCCACTACGCTCGCGCCCAACGCCGCCGAACTCGTGCACGCGGGCTTCGAGCTCGTGAGGGTGCAGCCCGTCGACATGTTTCCCCAGACACCCCACGTGGAGTGCGTGGCGCTGCTCGAGCGGCGGCGCCCGTAGGCTGTCGCGCCATGCGAGCGGCGA
The DNA here is from genome assembly GCA_005884115.1 of Actinomycetota bacterium. Taxonomy (GTDB): domain Bacteria; phylum Actinomycetota; class Thermoleophilia; order Solirubrobacterales; family Solirubrobacteraceae; genus Palsa-744. Next base: position 235,181 of record VAXW01000004.1, on the reverse strand, counting down.
CGATCCGCGACGGGGAGATCGTGATCGAGGAGCACCCCGATCCAGTCGCGGGCGCGGGCGAGGTGCTCGTGCGCGTGCGCGCCGCCGGCCTGAACGGCGCCGACATGATGCAGCGCCGCGGCCTGTACCCCGCACCGGCCGGCTCGCCGCCGGACATCCCCGGGCTCGAGCTCGCCGGCGAGGTCGCCGCGCTGGGAGATGGGGCCGCGCGCTTCGAGGTCGGCGAGCGCGTGATGGGAGTCGTCGGCGGCGGTGGGCAGGCCGAGCTGGCCGTCGCGCATGAGCGCGAGCTGACGCCCGTGCCAGCCAAGCTCGAGTGGCCGGCGGCGGGGGGGACGCCAGAGGTCTTCACGACGGCCCACGACGCGATCTTCACGCAGGCCTCACTTCGCTCCGGCGAGCGTCTGCTGGTGCACGGCGGCGCCGGCGGGGTGGGCACGGCGGCGATCCAGCTCGCGCGCGCCGCCGGCGCGTCCGCGACTGCGACGGTGCGAAACGCGCAGCTGCGCGAGCAGGTGGCCGAACTCGGTGCGCAGGTGCTTGCGCCCGAAGGCTTCGCCGAGCACGGCCCCTTCGATGTGATCCTCGAGCTCGTCGGCGCTCCCAACCTCGCCGAGAACATCGACGCGCTTGCGCCGGGCGGGCGCATCGTCGTGATCGGCGTCTCGGCCGGCGTTACCGGCGAGCTGAACCTGCTCGCGCTGATGGCCAAGCGCGCTCGCATCAGTGGATCGACGCTGCGCGCGCGCCCGCTCGAGGAGAAAGCTCTCGCGGCGCGGCTGGTCGAACGCGAGGTGCTGCCGCTGTTCGAGGACGGGCGGCTGACCGTCCCGATCGCCGAGACCTTCGCGCTCGAGGACGCAGCCGCAGCCTACGAGCGCTTCGCCGCAGGCGGCAAGCTCGGGAAGATCGTGCTGGAGATCTGACTTCGCCCATCCGGGGGCGCCACGAAGGCCGCGGGCCCTGGGGCCCGCGGGCTTTCAGTACGGTGGCTGCGCCGCATACCAGTCGCCGAGCGCGCGAAACGCGTCCCAGAAAGAGCGCTTGGCCGACTGCTCGTCGAGCGACTCGTCGATGTCGGGTACGTACAGCGCGTCGATCGTGGGCGTGAGCTGCTGGATCTCGCCCAGGCGCGGCTCGAGCGCTCGCGCGAGAGGGATCTCGAGCTCCGCCAGCGTGCTCAGCGCCTCGGCTCCCATGACGACGATGATCTTGGGCTGAACGATCGCGATCTCCTCGAGCACGCGCGCCACGCACGCGGGATCGGCTAGCGAGGAGTCGCTCAACGGGCACTTGACGCACAACGTCCCGTACACGGCCAGCGGGTCGATCTGCAGGCGCTTGAGCGACTTCATCAGCGCGCTGCCCGCGCGTCCGTAGAAGGCCACGCCCTCCTCGATCTCGGAAGGCAGAGGCGAGTACTTGAGCATCATGATGTCCGCCTGCGGATGGCCCGAGCCGAGCACCGGCATGAGGTTGCCGCGGGGGCAGTGGGTGCACGCCTGCAGCTCGCGCGTGAGCAGATTCAGCTCGCGAATCGCCCGCTCCAGGTACTTCTCGCGGATCTCATCATCGGTGACGGGCATCGGTCCCGAGGGATTTGACGGGGCCCGTGGTTGTCCTTGGGGGTGCATCAGTCCTTGCGCGCGCCGCGGCGCCGCTGCCGCGCGGTCGCTCGCTTCGCGCGCCTCACGCGGCGCGCGCGGCTCGCCCGCTGGGCCGACGCGGGCGTGGCCTTGGTCTGCAAAAACTTCAGCGCCTGTACGTACAGGAGCGATGAGGGCCGCGTGAGAATGTCGGCGTCGCGAAGCGACTGCATGAACTCGGCAGGTCCTTCGAAATCGCGCATGCGGATGCGCGCCGAGCCCAGGCCCTGTGGCACATGCGAGTCCGATCCTGCGCCGCAGACGATCCGGTACTTGGCGGCGAAGCGTGCTGCCTCGTCGTTGAAGGCGCCGATCGCCACGCGCGAGTTGAACACCTCGATCGCGTCGATGTGCTCGAGAATCGGCAGCAGGTGCTCGTAATCGGGCACCGAGTGCAGGCGGTCGAACGGGTGCGGCACATACACGAGCCCGCCCTGGCGCTTGATCTCGCCGACGGTCTCCTCGAGCGTGAGGCCTCTGGGGATCTTCTCCTCGATGAACAGGCCGATGACCTCGCCCTGGCCCGCCGTCTTGACCTCCTCGCCCACTATCACCTTCACGCGGGCCTCCTCGGCCTGCGCGCGCGCCTCGAGCGCACCCGAGATCTCGTTGTGGTCCGTCACCGCGATCGCGCCCAGTCCCTGTGCCCGCGCGGTGGAGAGCAGCACCTCCACGGGCGTGGCGCAGTCGTGGGAGTGATCGGTGTGCATGTGCAGGTCTACCTCGATCAGCGCCCGCTTGGCCAGCCGCCGCCGCAGCGCGGGATCGCCCTCGCTCGAGTGCCTGCGCGCGGCGAGGGTCGCGTAGATCTGCTCGAGCTCAGTCGCCGCGCCGGCGCCGTCGGCGATCAGGGTGTACTCGCCGGGGAAATGGCGGCGCATCAGCTCCGCTGTCTGCGGCAGGCTGGCCGTCCGCGCGTCCAGGCGACCGAAGAAGCTCTCCACCACGCGCCGTGCGACAAGCGTCGAGAGCAGGCGCTCGTTCGGCGAGTGAAACGAACCTACGTTGAGCGCGCGCGAGTGGCGCAGCGCCGCGTTGGAGGTGCTGGGTGCGAACGGCTCGTGCACGTGCACGAAGTCGAGCTCCACGGTCCCCAGCAGCTCCTCGATCGTACGCGCCACGTCGATCGGGAGCGCCGCTGGACGCCGCCGCGCGCCGCCAGGGACGTCGAGCACCTCGCCCACCGCGACCACGGCCGGAGCGCCGCCGTCGCTGCCCTCGAGCATCCGCTGCCCGTCGCCGCGCGCGGCGCGCAAGGCACGGCGCGAGGCCCTCACCAGCTCCTGCGAGCGCGAGGGGGCGAGCACGAGCACGCGATGCCCGCGCCGCGAAAGCTCCTCGGACACCGCCCGCACGTGGGCATTGACCTGGTTGTCCGCCTCCTCCCACGGATACGGGGTCACGTGGGCGATCGAGAACCGTGCGGGCATCGGCCGACGATTATCGCGTTCCTTCGCCCGCGCGGCTGTCGGACTACTTCTTCGCGGCCCGCTGCGCTCTTCTCGACGCCCGCGCGCGCGTCGGGCGCGCGGGCTTGCCGGACACAGCGGCGTTCGCGGGCGTGCGCGAATACTTGGCGATGAACTTCTCTGTGTCCGCGCGCGCGCGCTCGTCCGGGCGCTGGTTCTGAGGCGACTTCATCAGATAGGAGGAAGGCCCGTCGAGCTGACCGCCGAGCCCGTTGTTGAGTGCCAGCTTGCAGCAGCGCACCGCGTCGATCACGATGCCAGCCGAGTTCGGCGAGTCCCACACCTCGAGCTTCAGTTCCACGTTCAGGGGCACATCGCCGAAGGCCTGGCCCTCGACGCGGATGTGCGCCCACTTGCGGTCGCCCAGCCACGGCACGTAGTCGGAGGGCCCGATGTAGACGTCGTCTGCCGGCAGCTCCTCGTCCATGATCGAGGTCACGGCGTTGGTCTTTGAGATCTTCTTCGACTCCAGCCGCTCGCGCTCGAGCATGTTGTAGAAGTCCATGTTGCCGCCCACGTTCAGCTGTGAGGTGCGCAGCATCTTCACGCCGCGATCGGAGAGCAGCCGCGCCAGCGTGCGGTGCACGATCGTCGCGCCGACCTGCGACTTGATGTCGTCGCCCACGATCGGCAGCCCGGCCGCTTTGAAGCGCTTGTCCCAGTAGCGCTCGCGCGCGATGAACACGGGGATGCAGTTGACGAAGCCGCAGCCGGCCTCGAGCACCTGCTCGACGTACCACTTGGTCGCCTGCTCGGAGCCGACCGGCAGGTAGGAGACGACCACATCGGTGCGCGTGTCCTTGAGGATCTGCACGATGTCCGCCGTCTCGCCCGGCGCCTTGGTGATCTTCTCCTTCAGGTACTTGCCCAGGCCGTCGTGTGTCATGCCGCGGTGCACCGGCACGCCGAGCGTGCGCGGGACCTCGGCGAAGGCCAGCGTGTTGTTCTCGCCCGCCCAGATCGCCTCGCCCAGATCCGTGCCCACCTTGCTCGAGTCGATGTCGAAGGCTGCGCTGAACTCGATGTCGCGCACGTGGTAGCCGCCGAGCTCGACGTGCATCAGGCCCGGCACGCGCTGCGCGGGGTCGGCGTCGCGGTAGTAGTGGATGCCCTGCACGAACGCGGAGGCACAGTTGCCTACGCCGATGATCGCCACGCGAACGCGGTCGCGCTGATAGCGCCCGGCGCCGTTCTTGGAGGCCGCGCCGTTGCGGGCGCCACCGTTTGATTGCTCTGAGATCACTTCTTTGATGTCCTTCCTGGGGCGGGCTGGTCGCAGAGACTACTCCGCAGCGGCCAGCAGGTCACACCGGCGCGTGCCGTCGCGCTCACGCGGACAGCGCCGCGCGCACGTGCCACGTGCGCTGCACGACGGTGATCACGCTGAGCGCCGCGAGCACGTACACGGCCGGTCGCAGCAGGCCGAAGTTGCCCAGCGAAGCGCCTTTTGCGAACACGAGCCCGATCGAGAGGATCACGACGCGCACCGGCCGCGTTGCGATTCCCACCTTGCACTCGACGCCCAGCGCCTCGGCGCGCGCGCGCGTGTAGCTGACCATCAACGAAGCGAGCACAGCGACCACCACCGCGGCCGTGGCGAAGCGGTCGCCCGCGAGCGCAAAGTACGCGGCCACAGCGGTCAGCACGATGCCCTCCTCGATGCGATCCAGCGTCGAGTCGAGGAAGGCGCCAAACGGGGTTCCCTTGCCCGACATGCGCGAGTAGCGCCCGTCGAGCGTGTCCATGATCGAGCCGATGATGAACGCGACGCCGCCGAGGAAGAAGAGGTGTTCCCACACGAGCGCCGCCGCCGCCACGTTCAGCGCGAGCCCGGTGATGGAGATCGCGTTGGGCGTCAAGCGCGACTCGATCAGGCGGTTGCGAACCAGTTCGCGGCGTTCGCCTGCCCCGATCGGCGCGCGCGGGCGCGCCCGGGCGCGCGCCCGCATCCGGCGGGCGCGCCTCGGCGGTGCGTGTTGCCGCGGCGCCATCTTCGTCCAGCTCAGGAAGCGCTCGTAACCCTCGCGGCGGGAACCCGAGAGAAGCGCCACGCGCCGGGCCGCGTCCGAGCCAGCCAGCTCGCCCCGCCCGCCGAGGCCGCCGCCGTCAGGGCGCCGAGCAGCGCGTCGAGGATGAAGTGGTTGGCGGTCACCACGATCACGAACACCATCACGAATGGATACATGATCCAGGCGACGCGTACGGCCGGGCGCCGCGACAGCCGGGCGAGCGGCCAGGCGATCATGAGCGCGAAGGCGACGTGCATCGAGGGCACCGCCGCGTATGGGTTCAGCAGCGCGCTCATCGAGGCGCTCGTGTGCGAGACGTTTACCGGCGTGAGGTTCCTTACGGTGTCGATGAAGCCCCACTCGGGCATGAAGCGCGGCGGCGCGGTCGGAAAGACGACGTAGCCGACGAGGGCGATCGCCATCGCCACCATGAACATGTTGCGCACGAAGTAGAAGCGTTCGTTGTGGCGCACGTAGAGGTACAGCAGCGCGCCGATCGTGATCGGTCCCTGCGCGTTCACGTACAGCCAGCTCGCGCTCATCATCACCACGTGGCTGCCCGACGCCCATGCCTGCACGCTCGGCTCGATGAACATGTGCAGCGTGCGCTCGATCGAGATCAGCTCGCGCGCGTGCTGGAAGGCCGCCGTCGCGCGCCCCTCGACCAGTCCTCGCACCAGGCGGTAGCCGAAGTACGCGGTGAGGAAGAGCGCAAGCTGGCGCAGCCCGTCCAGCCACCCTTGGGGCAGGACGCGCGCCTGCAGACGGCGGGCGTGGGCGACCATCGGCTGCAAGCCTAAACGACCGTGCTCGAACGGGCTCAGCGGCAGCGCGGACCGCGCTCGAAGATGCGCGCGAGCGAGAAATCGATGACCACGTGCAGGCTGCCGCGCCCGCCCGCCCGCACCGCTGTCCAGCCGCCGCCGGCCCGACCCACGCATCCGCGTCCGCCGGCGAGCGCCCAGTAGGGCGTGTAGCGCAGGCGCACCGCGAACGTCCCCGGTCCGGGCACAGCCAACGTGAAGTCATCGTGACCGGCGCGCTCGAGCAGCGCCGGCGGCGTCGCCAGCGGGCTCGCGGCGAGCACCGAGAAGAGCCGCCAGTGCCGCGCGCGCCAGACCTCGCGCAGGCCGGCGGCGCCCGCGGCGCGCCGCACAAGGCGCGCCTCCGCGCGACCGGAGTAGTCCAGCGAAGCGCCCTCGGGCAGCGCGACGTAGGCCACGCTCCGCGAGGCAAGCCACGCGCTGTAGCGCGCGAGCGTGAGCGGCCTCGATTCGTCGTAGAAGAGCGCGTTGCGCGACCGGTCGAGCTGTCGCTCCCAGCCGCGCGCGAGCATCACCTGCGGCGCGATGAAGCGCGCCTCGAAGTGGTTGCGCGTGGGGACGACCTCGATGCGCTCCGGGCGCGCGTCGAAGCCGACGCCGAGCGCATGCAGCTCGCCGAGCAGGGGGGCGTAGTAGGAGGAGCGCGCGGCGGGATCCGACACCGCGGCCGCGAAGTCAGCGACCGCCGCGTTGGCCTGCCAGTAGAGCAGGAAGGGCGCGAGCACGACGAGCGCCAGTCGCCTAGCGCCGGCTCGGCTGCCCGCGAGCGCGCACGCCGCGACCGGGCCGGCGAGCAGCGCCCCGAGGCGGTCCGCGTTTCCCCCGAGCGCCGAGGGCACCACGAAGGCGCCGACCAGCACCAGCGCGTACAGCAGCGTGCCGAGTCGCAGCGTGCGCTCGGCCGCCGGGATCAGTGCGCCAATCAGCAGCACCCCGGCCAGCGCGGGATAGAAGGCGGAGGCCACGAACGGCTGCGAGCCGCCTTCGGGGAAGGCGACGAAGAGGAGCGCGATCGGCGCCAGCGAGGCGGCGGCGAGCGCGAGGCCGGCAGCAGAGACGCCGGCCCGCTGCGCGAGCGCGTCGGAGAAGGCTGCGAGCGCGAGAAACGCGCCTGCCACCGGGCTCGCGCACGCGCACAGGACGGCCAGCGCCAGCGCGAGCGCGAGCAGGCTCCGGGCCGCCCTCAGCCGGCCGGCCCTCAGCCGGCCAGCGCGACTCCTCGCCAGCAGCGCCGCGAGCCCGAGCGCGAGGCCGAGGTCGAACGGGACGCGGTTGGCCAGCAGCCCTATGGCCGCCCCGAGCGCGAACCAGCCGGTCGCAAGGGCGCTCGCGCTGTGCTCGAAGCGACCCGCGATCAAACGAGCGAACAGCGCCGCTGCCAGCGTCATCGAGATCGCAGCCAAAAGCTGCGCGCCGAGCAGCGCGCTCAGCGCGGGTGCGAGCAGGGAGTACGCGAGCAGGTGGTGGCCGCCGTACCAGGCGTTGTCCCACAGCGTCAGACCGGCATGCGAGAACAGCTCGCTGCGGTAGTCCGCTGCTGCCAGGTCGGCGCTCGGCGGCGCGAGCAGCACGTATGCGAGCGCGCACGCGGCCGTGAAGAGCCACGCGTCTACAGGCCGCGCTCGGCTGAGCAGCTTCACGCGGCGGACACGAAGTCCACCACCCACTCGATCGCGTCTGGGCGGTCGAGCCACGGCCAGTGGCCCGCGTCGTCAAGCTCGACGAGCTCCGCGTCGCCCAGCGCCTGCGCGTACGCGGCCGCGAAGCGCGCGGGGATGTAGGGGTCCCTCACTCCCCACAGCACGAGCGCCGGCATGCGCAGACGCCCGAGATGCGCGCCGGCGCGGCGCAGAGCCTCCGGCGACGAGCTTCGATACAGCCTCAGGATCGCGCGCTGCGTGCCGTGGTCGAAGTGCTCCAGGACGCTGTCCTGCCACGCCTGCGGCATCGGGCCGGGGGTGGCGTTTGACTCGCGCGAGGCGAAGCGCAGGGTACGGCGGTTGACGCTCCCCATCGCCAGCTCGCCCAGCAGCGGGGTGCGCCAGATGCGCGCTATGCGGTGCCAGCGGTAGCCCTCCAACAGTGGCACCGTGTTCATCACCACGAGCCTCGCCACGCGCTCGGGGTGGCGCTGGGCGAACAGCAGGCCCACGCCTCCCCAGTCGTGGACGACCATGCTCACGCGCTGCACGCCTACGAGCTCGAGGAAGCGCTCGATGAATTGGTCGTACTCGGGCATCGTGTATGCGCGCGAGCCGGGCTTTCCCGAGCGACCGAATCCAGGCAGATCCGGCGCCACGCCGCCGCCGCGCGCGAGGAAGGGCAGCCAGTCGTCGCAGCTCGTCGGCACGCCGTGCAGGTACAGCGGCACGGCCGGCGCGTCGCTCTCAGCGCTGCGCCAGAAGATCGGCAGGCCGTCGAGCTCGCCGCCGTGGTCGCTGCACTCGGGCACCGAGCGAGGATATACGCGGCGCGCTGGCCGGATACCGTGATGGCGTGTCGCGCCAAGCCGCAGGTCCCGGGCGGCGCGCCCGTGCGGACGCCGCCGCGCGTGCGTGGCGGCCGCCGAGCCGCGCGCGTGTGGTGAGGGTGCGCGAACGCCTGCGCGCGGTCTTCGGTGAACCCCGCATGCGCCCGCACGGGCACCCGCTCGCCGAGCTCGTGCTCACGGTGCTCTCGCAGTCGACGAACGACCGCAACCGCGACGTCGCCTACCTGCGTCTGCGCGAGCGCCTGCCCTCGTGGGAGGCCGTGCGCGACGCGCCCGTGGCCGAGGTCGAGGAGGCGATCCGCCCGGGCGGGATATCGAAGGTCAAGTCGCAGCGCATCCAGGCGATCCTGCGCGCGATCTCAGCCGACCCCCGTGACCCCGCGCACGAGCTCTCGCTGGACTGGATGGCGGACGCGGCGCTTGACGAGTCGCGCGACTACCTCATCAGGCTGCCAGGCGTGGGGCGCAAGACGGCTGCCTGCGTGCTGCTGTTCTCCTACGGCCTGCATGAGGTGCCGGTCGACACGCACGTCTCGCGCGTAGGGACACGCCTGCACCTGCTGCGCCCGGGCGCGGGATTCGCGGAGCTCCACGATCAGATGCTCGCGCTCACGCCCCCCGGGCAGGAGCTGGAGCTGCACGTGAACATGCTGCGCCACGGCCGGCGCACCTGCCACGCGCGAGCGCCGGCGTGCGATGAGTGCGCTCTCGCGCGCATGTGCCCCAGCCGGGGGTTGTTCGCCGCGGCGCAGGCCCGTCCCCGGGCGCGCAGCGCTCAGCCGCGCGGCAGCACCGCGAAGGCGATGACCGCGTAGTGCAGCCCCGCCGCCGCGATCACCAGCGCGTGGAAGACCTCGTGGTAGCCGAACACCCGCGGCCACGGGTTCGGGCGTTCGCTGGCGTAGATGACGGCGCCCGCGATGTACAGCAGGCCCCCGCTCGCGAGGCCCGCCACGCCGAGCCAGCCGATCGCCGCGGGCAGCTCTCCCATGACCGCCGCCGAGATCAGTCCGAGCGCCACATAGATGGCCGCCAGCAGCCACTTAGGAGCGTCGATCCAGGCGAGCTTGAACGCCATGCCGGCCAATGCCCCGGCCCACAGCACGACGAGGATCGCGTTCGCCAGCGTGCCGCTGAGGGCGAGCAGCGCGACGGGCGTGTACGTGCCGGCGATGAGCACGAAGATCATCGAGTGATCCAGGCGCCGCATCCAGCGGCGCGCGCCTGGCCGCCAGCTCACGCGGTGATACAGAGCGCTCGTCCCGAACAGTGCGGAGACGGCCACGGCGTAGACGCTCGCCGCCAGGCGCGCCCGGCCGCCGGAGGCGGCGAGGATGAGGCCGGCCCCGCACGCGAGCGAGACGAAGAACGCGTACTCGTGCGAGACGCCGCGCAGCCGCGGCTTCAGCGCCGCGCCGGGCAACAGCTGCTTGGTCGCGGCGCCTGTGCTCACACGCGCAAGGTAGCGCGTTGAGGCCTCGCCGAAGCCAGCTGGACGGGTCCAGCCGAGCGCTGGTCGCTGAACGGGGTATCAGCCCCACGACGAGCGCACACGCACGCGGGGCGGGCCGCGTGCCGAGCAGTGCCCGACGGCGCGGAACGCGGTCTTCAGACGTGCTTGAAGTCGCTCAAAAAATCTATTACACTGCCGCTTAGATTTATCAAGCTGATTTGAAGGAGCATTCCCAGATGGCAAAGACCATAGGCATCGACCTGGGCACGACGAACTCGTGCATGGCGGTGCTCGAGGGCGGCGAGCCGACCGTCATCGAGAACTCCGAGGGCGGGCGCACGACGCCGTCGGTGGTCGCCTTCGCGTCGTCCGGCGAGCGCCTCGTCGGCACGGTGGCCAAGCGCCAAGCAGTCACCAACCCGCAGAACACGGTCTTCTCGATCAAGCGCTTCATGGGCCGCAAGGAGGCCGAGGTGCGCGAGGAGGAGGCGATCGTCCCCTACAAAGTCGTCGCGGGCCCCAACGGCGACGCGCGCGTGGAGGCCGGCGGCCAGCAGTACTCGCCTCCGGAGATCTCGGCCATGATCCTGCAGAAGCTGAAGACCGACGCCGAAGCCTACCTCGGCGAGAGCGTCGACTCGGCCGTGATCACGGTCCCAGCGTACTTCAACGACGACCAGCGCCAGGCCACCAAGGACGCGGGCAAGATCGCGGGGCTCAACGTCAAGCGCATCATCAACGAGCCGACCGCGGCATCGCTGGCGTACGGCCTCGACAAGGAGTCAGACCAGACGATCCTCGTCTTCGACCTCGGCGGCGGCACCTTCGACGTGTCGGTGCTGGAGATCGGAGACGGCGTGTTCGAGGTCAAGTCGACGGCGGGCGACAACCACCTCGGCGGCGACAACTTCGACAAGGCGATCGTCGACTGGCTGGTGGCCGAGTTCAAGAAGTCGCAGGGCATCGACCTGAGCTCCGACCCGATGGCGCTGCAGCGGCTCTATGAGGCTGCCGAGAAGGCCAAGATCGAGCTCTCGACCACGCAGGAGACGCAGATCAACCTTCCCTTCATCACCGCCGACGCCTCGGGGCCAAAGCACCTCGACACGCGCCTGACGCGGGCGAAGCTCTCAGAACTCACGAGCGAGCTGCTCGACCGGGTTGTGGCGCCGGTGCGCCGCGCGCTCGACGACGCCAAAGACAAGGGCGTCAAGGAGATCGAGCACGTCGTGCTCGTCGGCGGGATGACGCGCATGCCCGCCGTGCAGGAGAAGGTCAAAGAGCTCACCAAGAAGGAGCCCCACCGTGGCGTGAACCCCGATGAGGTCGTGGCGGTGGGCGCCGCGATCCAGGCAGGCGTGCTGGCCGGCGACGTCAAGGACGTGCTGCTGCTCGACGTCACCCCGCTGACGCTCGGCATCGAGACCAAGGGCGGCGTGATGACGAAGCTGATCGAGCGCAACACCACGATCCCGACGCGCAAGGCCGAAGTGTTCTCGACCGCCGAGGACAACCAGCCTTCGGTGGAGATCCACGTCCTGCAGGGCGAGCGCGAGATGGCTCAGTACAACAAGTCGCTGGGCAAGTTCCAGCTGACCGGCATCCCGCCCGCGCCTCGCGGCATCCCCCAGATCGAGGTCGCCTTCGACATCGACGCCAACGGGATCCTCAACGTGTCCGCCAAGGACCTGGGCACGGGCAAGGAGCAGAAGATCGAGATCAAGGCGGGCTCGGGCCTCTCCGAGGATGAAATCAAGAGCATGGTCTCCGACGCCGAGTCGCACGCCGACGAGGACCGGCGGGCGCGCGAGCTGGCGGAGGCGCGCAACACGGCCGAGAACGCCGCCTACCAGGCCGAGCGCCAGCTAGGCGAGCTGGGCGAGCAGGTCGACGCCGACTCCAAGAGCCGCATCGAGCAGGCGATCAAGGACGTGCGCGACTCGCTCACCGACGAGGACGTAGCGGCGATCAACGCCAAGACCGAGGCGCTGCAGACGGCCTTCCATGCGGTCTCCGAGGCGATGTACCAGCGTGCCCAGGAGTCGGCCGCGACAGGGGGCAACGGCGCAGCGCCCTCCGGCGAGGACTCATCTTCCGAGGACGAGGAGGACGTGGTCGACGCCGAGGTCGTAGACGAGCCGAAGGCCTAAGGCGACATGCGCAAGTCCGAGCAGACGATCGAGCAGCGTCTCGCCGGCGAGTCCGTGGCCCGGAAGCCCGATGCCCCCGGCGCACCAGCGCCGGGGGCCGGTGACGCCGAGGGGGCGCGCGGGGACGAGCGCGCACCGGTTGACTCCGAGCACGCTCGCGGCGACGCCGGCGCGGCGGTTGACGGTGCCAAGAAGGAGAAGGATCAGGCCGTGAGCGGCGGCGACGCCAGTGAGGTGCTCCAAGGCGACCTCGACGAGCTGGTCGCGGTGGCCGCGCAGCGTGATGAGTACCTCTCGCTCGCGCAACGCACGCAGGCCGACTTCGAGAACTTCCGCAAGCGCGTCGCGCGCGAGGCGGCGCAGGCGCAGGAGCGCGGCGTGACCAAGCTCGCCGGCGAGCTGCTGCCGGCGCTGGACAACCTCGACCGCGCGCTGGCTGCCGCGGCGGAGAACGATCCGCTGCTGGACGGAGTTCGTCTGGTGCGCTCAGAGCTGAGCGCCGCGCTCGCTCGCGCCGGCGTGGAGTCCTTCTCTCCGCTCGGCGAGCGCTTTGACCCCGCGCTGCACGAGGCGATGGCGACCGCGGAGCAGCCCGCCGAGGGCGCTGAGAGCGGCACAATCGTGGAGGTCTACCAGCCCGGCTACCGGCTGGGCCAGACCATCATCCGCCCGGCCCGCGTGGTCGTGGCGGCGTAGCCAGCGGGGAGACACATGGCATTGCGTCCCGACTACTACAAGACCCTCGGGGTCGACAAGAAGGCGTCGGCGGAGGAGATCAAGAAGGCCTACCGCAAGCTGGCGCGCAAATACCACCCCGACCGCAACCCCGACGACAAGCAGGCCGAGGCCCGCTTCAAGGAGGTCTCGCAGGCCTACGACGTGCTCGGCGATCCCGAGAAGCGCAAGCAGTACGACTCTGGCACCGGCCCGTTCGCCACCGGCGCAGGGCCCGGGGGCGGCTTCGGCGGCTTCGGCAACTTCGACTTCGACGCCTCCTCGATGGGGGACATCCTCTCCAACCTCTTCGGCGGCCGCGGCGCGCGCCAGCGCCCGCGAGCGGAGCGCGGCGCCGATCTCGAGGCGCACGTGTCGCTGTCGTTCGATCAGGCGATCTCGGGCGCTCAGGTTCCCCTGCAGGTGCCGATGCACGCAACCTGCCCAACCTGTCACGGCACCGGCGCGAAGCCGGGCACGAGCCCCATCGTCTGTCCGCGCTGTGAGGGGCGCGGGATCGAAACCCAGGGACAGGGCATGTTCTCGATCTCTCAGCCCTGCTCGCGCTGCGGAGGCTCGGGCACGGTGATCGAGAATCCTTGCCCCACCTGCCAGGGCAGCGGCGCCGTGCGGACCGTGAAGCGGCTGCGCGTCAACGTGCCGGCGGGCGTCCGTGAGGGGAGCCGCATCCGGCTCGCCGGGAAGGGCGAGCCCGGCCGCCGCGGTGGACCTCCGGGCGACCTTTATCTGATCACGCACGTGGCCTCCTCGCCGGTGTTCAAACGCAAGGGCAACAACCTCGAGGTCGAGGTCCCTCTGACGATCCCCGAGGCCGTGCGCGGGGCCGAGGTGCAGGTGCCAACGCTCGACGGCACCAAGACGCTGCGCGTGCGGGCGGGTACCACGCACGGCACGGTGCAGCGCCTGCGGGGCGCCGGCCCGCCGAAGCTGGCCGGCGGCTCGAGCTCGGATCGCGGCGATCTGCACTACCGCTTCGTGATCGACGTCCCGCGCGAGCTCACCGAGGAGCAGAGCGCGGCAGTCGATGAGCTCTCGAAGGTCATGAACGGCGACGTGCGCGCACAGCTGTTCGCGCAGGCGCGCCAGTCCACGGAGGCAGGCCATGGCACGTCGTGACGGGGCCCGTGTGAGGGTGGAAGGCGATCAGAGCGTCGCGCGCGTGAGGGTCTCGGCCGACCGCGGGGTGTTCATGATCTCGGTCGCGGCGGAGCTCGCGCAGATGCATCCGCAGACGCTGCGCATCTACGAGGCGCGCGGTCTGATCGAGCCCAAGCGCTCGCCGAAGGGCACGCGCCTCTACTCCCAGGAGGACGTGCAGCGGCTGCGGCGCATCCAGGAGATGACCGCGGAGCTGGGGCTGAACCTCGCCGGCGTCGAGCGCGTGCTCGACCTCGAGGAGCAGATCGAGGCCCTGCATGCGCGCCTGCAGGAGCTCGAGCACGTGGCGCTGCAGGCCGAGGCGCGGCTCGCCGAGGAGCTCGAGCAGCTGCGCCGCTCATACCGCGCCGAGCTGACCGTCCCCTACCGCGGCGGTGCGCTCGTGCGCGCCGCAGACGTGCGCGCGGCGCTCGGCGTCCCCAAGCGTCGAGGGTGACAGGACGATGGCGTCTAACCCGACGAACCCCGCCGCACAGCCGGCAACCGAGGAGGAGCAGAGCCCGCTGGAGCGCTTCGGCCGCGACCTGACCGCCGTCGCCGAGCAGGGAAAGCTCGACCCCGTGATCGGGCGCGATGAGGAGATCCGCCGCGTGATCCAGGTGCTCTCGCGGCGCACCAAGAACAACCCCGTCCTGATCGGCGAGCCGGGCGTGGGCAAGACCGCGATCGTCGAGGGTCTCGCGCAGAGGATCGTCTCCAAGGACGTCCCCGAGTCGCTGCGCGACCGCCGCGTGATCGCGCTCGACATGGGCGCGCTGATCGCGGGAGCGGCATACCGGGGCGAGTTCGAGGACCGCCTCAAGGGGGTCCTCAAAGAGGTCGCCGAGGCGCAGGGAACGATCATCATGTTCCTCGACGAGCTGCACACGATCGTCGGAGCCGGTGCTGCACAGGGGTCGGTCGACGCTTCCAACCTGCTCAAGCCGATGCTCGCGCGCGGCGAACTGCGCGCTGTGGGAGCCACGACCCTCGATGAGTACCGCCGCTACATCGAGAAGGACGCAGCGCTCGAGCGCCGCTTCCAGCCGGTAATGGTCGGCGAGCCGAGCGTCGAGGACACGATCGCCATCCTGCGCGGGCTGAAGGAGCGCTACGAGGTGCACCACAAGGTGACCATCCAGGACAGCGCTCTGATCGCCGCGGCGACGCTCTCGCACCGATACATCGCCGACCGCTTCCTGCCCGACAAGGCGATCGACCTGGTGGACGAGGCCGCGTCGAAGATCCGCATCGAGATCGACTCGCTGCCGACCGAGATAGACGAGGTCGACCGCCGCATCATGCAGCTCGAGATCGAGCTCACCTCGCTGCGAAAGGAGAAGGACGAGGCGGCCAAGGAGCGTCGTGCCGCAATCGAGTCGGAGCTGAGCGAGCTGCGCGAGCGCTCGGCTGAGATGAAGGCGCAGTGGCAGAAGGAGAAGGACGCCATCCAGGGCATCTCCGAGCTCAGGGAGCGCCTGGACGCCGCCAGGGTGGAGGCTGAGCGGGCCGAGCGCGAAGCGAACCTGCAGCGCGCGGCCGAGCTCCGCTACGGCGAGATACCCGAGCTCGAACGCACGCTGAAGGAGCGCGAAGCCGCCGAGCGCGAGCGCGCAGGAGGAGACGGGCCCGTGTTCCTGAAAGAGGAGGTCGACGCCGACGACGTCGCCGAGATCGTCGCCCGCTGGACAGGCATCCCCGTCAGCCGCCTGCTCGAGGGCGAGACCGAGAAGCTGGTGCACATGGAGGAGCGCCTTCACGAGCGGGTCGTCGGCCAGGACCAGGCGATCGAAGCGGTCGCCACCGCGCTGCGCCGCTCGCGCGCAGGGCTGCAGGACCCCGGCCGCCCGATCGGCTCGTTTCTGTTCCTGGGCCCGACCGGGGTGGGCAAGACGGAGCTCGCGCGGGCCCTGGCCGAGTTCATGTTCGACTCCCAGGACGCGATGGTCCGCATCGACATGTCCGAGTACATGGAGAAACACTCCGTCGCCCGGCTCGTCGGTGCGCCGCCTGGCTACGTGGGCTACGAAGAGGGCGGACAGCTGACCGAGGCGGTGCGCCGGCGCCCCTACTCGGTCGTCCTGCTCGATGAGATCGAGAAGGCGCACGCCGACGTCTTCAACACGCTGCTGCAGGTGATGGACGACGGCCGCCTCACCGACGGCCAGGGTCGCACCGTCGACTTCAAGAACACGGTGCTGATCATGACCTCGAACCTCCCAATCGGCGTGCCGTCAGGCAACGGCGCTGGCGCGGAGGATGGCGCGGCCGCGGACGCGTACATCCGCACGCAGCTGCTTCAGTACTTCAAGCCCGAGTTCGTCAACCGCCTCGACGACGTGGTCCGCTTCCACGCGCTCACGCGCGAGCAGATCTCAGAGATCGTCGACATGCAGGTCGCGCGCGTCGCCGAGCGGGTGGCGGAGCGTGGCGTGCACCTCACGCTCTCAGACGACGCGCGCAAGCTGCTTGGCGACATGGGCTACGACCCGACGTACGGCGCCCGGCCGCTACGACGCGTGATCCAGAAGCAGCTCGTCGACCGTCTCGCGCTGGCGCTGCTCGAGGGGGACGTCAAGGCGGGGGATGAGGTGCGGGTTGATGCGGTCGATGGGGAGCTGGTGCTGGCGACATCGACGCAGGAGCCCGCCGCCGTTTAGCGCGAGCACAGCTGGGGAGGGCGGGCACGGGCCCACCCCCAGAGTGCGGCGCTCGCTGCGGAGTTCGCAGCGCTCGGCGGACGTCGTGCTCATCCGCGCACGCCGGGCGAGGTCCTCGAGGCAACTCATACATTCGTGCAACGACCGCGTAGCGACCGATCGTCCCGATAGCGTGCCGCGCGATCACGACAACCCGGTCCGGGCTGTGCCGACCGGTGCAAAGGAGTCTTGTTATGCGGATACACCTGAGGCGAGGCGCAAAGCGACCGTCGGTCCGTGGTCCGAGCCCGGCCATGGTCGTGGCGGCGCTGGCTTTGTTCCTTGCCCTTGGCGGCTCTGCGGTCGCAGCCCGTCACTACCTGCTGACATCAACCAAGCAGATCAGTCCCAAGGTCCTGAAAAAGCTCAAAGGAAAAACTGGCCCGCGTGGATTGACCGGTGCCACCGGCCCCCAAGGCCTACAGGGCCCGCAGGGAACGCAAGGGGTAAAAGGCGAAAACGGCGCGCCGGGTGGGTTCATCGACATCCTTCCTTCCGGCAAGACCATGCGCGGAACGTACGCAGCGCAGACCGATAGCGGCGGACAGTACCGGACAGCGGTCTCGTTCCTGCTCAGCCTGCCCTCCGCTCCGACTGCCGGTCACATTCACTTCATCACGGAAGGCGAAGGTGCTCCGGGCGGCTGCAGCGGCACCGTTGCCTCGCCTGGTGCAGCTCCGGGGAATCTCTGCATATTCGAGGGCTTCCAGTTCGGGAACGAAGCAAACCGCGGCGAGGTCAACCCGATCAACGACGACGCCCCCAATAAATCCATGCCGGTGTATGGCTTCGGTGTTTACTCGAGTTGTGAAGTCACCGTTTGCGTCGACGAGGGCACCTGGGCGGTCACCGCGCCGTAACGCGCACCGCTCAGACGAGACTATTGCGACGAGCCCGCCCTTCGGGGTGGGCTCGCTCGCGTGGTCTCCGCCAAGGGATGCGGTCACATTTGCGTGGTCAGCGTGCGCGTGGCCGCCCAGGAGCGCCGCCTAGCAAGGCGCTGTCGAAAGCCCTCGCTTTGGCGCGGGCTTTCGCGCTGGCGGAGCGGTCGCCGTACTGCGCTGCGCAGCTAGCGGGTGACCCCCTGC
The DNA here is from genome assembly GCA_005884115.1 of Actinomycetota bacterium. Classification (GTDB taxonomy): domain Bacteria; phylum Actinomycetota; class Thermoleophilia; order Solirubrobacterales; family Solirubrobacteraceae; genus Palsa-744. The sequence continues at coordinate 217,480 of VAXW01000004.1, read as the reverse complement.
CGCGCGGGCTCAGTCAGTTGAAGACGACGTAGAAGTTCGCGTCCGCGGTGACACCTTTGCTATCGCGCACAGCGACTTCAGCAGAGGAGTTGCCGAGCACCCTCGCTTCAACATCACTATTGACGGGATTGCCGAAACCGAGTGTCACATCGATGCTGTGCACCGGGAACGACAGGCCCGTAAATTCGTACAACCCGGTGCCGACCAGTTTCACGTTCGCGCTTTCGATGTTGCTGCTCGTGTTCGTGGTGTCGAGCGTCCCGTTGGCGTTCACGTGCGCGTAGGCGAGCGCGCTTCCGGGCGCGCCTTCGGGCCCGCGCGTGCCTTCCTTGCCCGTTGCGCCGGGAGCGCCGTCCCTGCCATCCTTGCCTGCCGGTCCTTCCTTTCCGGTCGCGCCGGCGTTTCCCGTTGGCCCGGCCTTGCCGGCCTTGCCCCTCAGTGCCTTCAGCACCTTCGGGCTTATCTGCTTGGTCGAGTTGATGAGGTAGTGCTTGGCCGCGAGCGCGCCCCCGCTCATCGCTAGGACGAGCGCGAGCGTGGCGGTGACGTTTGCGTAGTTCAGGTGCCTGCGTGGGGATTTGGGCATAGCGCCACGCTAGGTGCGCCTGTGTGATTCGGCTGGAGGATTGGACGGATCGACGGTCATCGCTTGGCGCCGCCGCCGCGGTCCTTGATGAAGGTTCCCCTAGCGCTCCCGATCCGGTACAACGGATCAAGCACGCCGAGCCGGGCGCGCGCCGCGCCGAACCGAGGAGGAACCGCCACGATGCCCACGTTCATCATGCTCTCGACGCTGACACCTGAGGGAGTGCAGACGGTCAAGAACAATCCGGAGCGGATCAGGGAGGTCAACAAGGAGGTCGAGCAGCTGGGCGCGGTCGTGAAGGCCCAATGGGCGACCCTGGGTCACGTCGACTTCATCTCGGTCGTCGAGGCGCCGGATGAGGGGACGATGGCGCGCGTATCGCTCGAGCTCGGCTCGCGCGGCACGGGCCGCTACGAGACGCTCGCCGCGATCCCGGTGGAGGAGTTCATCGCCTCGCTGTAGCCGTCGCGCGCGGGCCGGATTCCCCCGTCGTGCGGCGTATGCTGGCGTTTGGATGACCTCCAGTGAGGGGACTTCGCCCGTGCGCGCTCTCGCCCGGCTTGCGCGCGGGCGCGTCTATCCGGACCGGCTGAGGCTCGGCCGGCGGGAGGGCCCGTCGGCGCGCGAGGGCCGCCCGGGCGGCGCGCCCGAGATCTCGCTGGTGCCGGAGCTGATGGATGATCCGGAGGTGGAGTCGCAGCTCGAGGACATCGACGTCGACGCGCCGCGCGTGGGCATCGTGATGGGCTCGAAAAGCGACATGGAGGTCATGCAGCAGGCGGCGCGCGAGCTGGAGGAGCGCGGCATCTTGCACGAGATCCGCGTGATGTCTGCCCACCGGGAGCCCGATCTGGTTGCTGACTACTCCAGGAACGCCCACATGCGCGGACTGCGCGTGATCATCGCCGGCGCAGGCATCTCGGCTGCGCTCCCTGGGGCAGTGGCCGCTCACACCGACCTGCCGGTCATCGGCGTACCGCTCTCGGGGAGCCTGAGCGCGGCCGGGGGACTGGACGCGATCCTCTCGATCGTGCAGATGCCTCCCGGCGTGCCGGTGGCGTGCGTGGGGTTGGACAACGCGCGCAACGCAGCGATCCTCGCCGCGCAGATCCTCGCGGCATGATCGATCGCTATACGCGCCCGGAGCTGGGACGCATCTGGAGCGACGAGGCGCGCATGGAGAGCTGGCGGCGTGTCGAGGTCGCCGCCTGCGAGGAGCTCGGAGACCTGCTCGGCCCGGGCGACGGCCCGACGGAGGAAGAGCTCGAGGCGATCCGCCGCGCCACCTTCACGCTGGAGGCGGTGCGCGAGCGTGAGCGCGAAATCGACCACGACATGGCGGCATTCGTCGACGTGCTGGCCTCCTCCGCCGGTGAGGCGGGCCGCTGGATCCACTTCGGCCTCACCTCCTCGGACGTGCTCGACACGGCGCTTGCGCTGCAGCTGCGCGCGGCCAGGGAGATCATCGTGCCGGGCGCGTTCGAGCTCGTGGCGACGCTGCACGCTCGTGCGCGCGAGCACGCGCGCACGGTCTGCGTCGGACGCACGCACGGCGTGCACGCTGAGCCCACCACCTTTGGCGTGAAGCTCGCGGGGTTTGCGTTCGAGGCCCACCGCAACGCGCTGCGGCTGGAGCGGGCGTTCGCGCAGGCGGCTGTCGGTGCGATCTCGGGCGCAGTCGGAACGTACTCCGCCACGAGCCCCGAATTCGAGGCGCGCGTGCTCGATCGGCTTGGCCTCGTGCGAGAGGACGTCTCCACGCAGGTCGTGGCGCGCGACCGCCATGCCGAGCTGGTGGGCGCGATCGCCCTCGCCGGCGCGGGGCTGGAGCGTCTCGCGACGGAGATCCGCCACCTGCAGCGAACCGAGGTGCGCGAGGTGCAGGAGCCGTTCAAAGCCAGCCAGAAGGGCTCATCTGCGATGCCGCACAAGCGCAACCCGATCAAGGCCGAGCAGATCGCGGGCCTCGCGCGGGTGCTGCGCGCCAACGCAGAGGCAGCGCTCGAGAACGTTGCCCTCTGGCACGAGCGCGACATCTCGCACTCCTCGGTCGAGCGGATCGTGCTGCCCGACTGCACGATCCTGATCGACTACCTGCAGGCGGTGGCGATCGCGCTGATCGAGGGCATGACGGTCGACGTCGATCGTATGCGCGCGAACCTCGAGCTCACTCACGGTGCGCTGTTCTCACAGCGGGTGCTGCTCGCGCTCGTCGCGGCCGGCATGACCAGAGACGACGCCTACAGGATCGTGCAGGAGCTCGCGCAGCGCGCCTTCGACGAGGGCGTGCCGCTGCGCGAGCTGCTCGAGCGCGACGAGCGCGTGAGGCAGATCTCGCTCGACCTCGACGAGATCTTCTCCTACGAGCACTACGTCCGCTACGCCGAGGAGATCGTCGGCCGCCTCGACGTGGTGCTCGCACCCGCGGACGCGGCCGCCTGAGTGAGCGCCCCCCGCCTGAGCGCGCGGCCGCCTGAGCACCTGCCGAACGCGCTGGTAGCATCGAAATGCGTGACCAAGCTCGCCGACCTGCCCCTAATCGCCAGCGGGAAGGTCCGCGAGATGTATGAGCTGGGGCGAGCTGCCGAGGGCACTCCCGAAGCGGGATCGGAGGCGCTGCGGGGGCGCATCGTGCCCGCAGCGGGCGGGCGCCTGCTGATGGTGGCGAGCGACAGGATCTCGACGTACGACGCTGTGCACCCGACGCCGATACCGGACAAGGGCAAGGTCCTGAGCGGGCTGTCGGCGTTCTGGTTTGTAAAGACGCAGCACATCGTCGCCAACCATCTCGTCTCGGCCACCGCGGGCGTTCCCGAGGAGGTGCGCGGGCGCGGACTGGTCGTGCGCGCGCTGCGCATGCTCCCGGTGGAGTGCGTGGTGCGCGGCTACATCACGGGCTCGGGATGGAAGGACTACCAGGCGAGCGGCAGCGTGTCGGGGATAGGGCTGCCAGAGGGCCTGCGCGAGTCCGATCGCCTGCCGCAGCCGATCTTCACCCCGAGCACGAAGTCGCAGGAGGGCCACGACGAGGCGATCGACTTCGAGCGCGCGTGTGAGCTGGTCGACGACGGCGCGCTGATGGGAGCGGTGCGCGACCGCTCCATCGAGCTGTACTCCTTCGCGGCCGCGCACACGCGCGAGCGCGGCGTGATCTTGGCGGACACGAAGTTCGAGTTCGGGCTCGACGAGCGCGGCGAGCTCGTGCTGGGCGACGAGGCGCTGACGCCGGACTCCTCGCGCTACTGGCCCGCGGCGGGGTACGCGCCGGGCCGCAGCCAGCCGAGCTTTGACAAGCAGTTCGTGCGCGACTGGGCATCTGCGAGCGGCTGGGACAAGCGCCCGCCTGCGCCGGCGATCCCCGACGAGGTGGTCGCGGGCACGCGCGCGCGCTACGTCGAGGCTTACGAGCTGATCACGGGCGAGCCGTTCGAGGAGTGGCTGACGCGCACCGATGTGGTGCACGCGCAGGGTGCTGCGTGAGGGCGCGCGTGCTGATCAGGCCCAAGGAGGGGATCCTCGACCCCCAGGGAGAGGCGGTCGAGCGCGCGCTTCCGGCGCTTGGCTTCGATGGCGTGGCCAACGTGCACGTGGGGCGCATGGTGGAGCTCGAGGTCGAGGACGAGCACCAGATCGAGCCGATGTGCGAGAAGCTGCTCGCCAACCCGCTGGTCGAGGACTACGAGATCCAGCTGATCGGCTCCGCAGAGACGGCGTGAAGTTCGGCGTCCTGCAGTTTCCGGGCTCTTGCGATGAGCTCGACGCGCTGAGGGCCGCGAGCCTCGTCGGCGAGGCCGAGCTGCTGTGGCACGGCGAGCGCGACCTGCGTGGCGCCGACGCGATCATCGTCCCGGGCGGCTTCTCCTACGGCGACTACCTGCGCGCGGGCGCGATCGCGCGCTTCTCGCCGGCGATGGAGTCGGTGATCGACTTCGCGCGCGAGGGCGGGCTCGTGCTGGGGATCTGCAACGGCTTTCAGGTGCTGTGCGAGGCGCGGCTGTTGCCGGGAGCGCTGCTGGTGAACGCAAACCGCCGCTTCACCTTCCGCCAGCTGCGCCTCGAGGTGGTCAATGCGGACACCCACTTCACGCGCGCGTGCAGCCCTCACCAGCTGCTGAGCATCCCCGCGAAGCACTCATGGGGCCGCTACTACGCGGCCGAGCGCACGCTGCAAGAGATGAGCGAGCGCGGGCAGGTGGTGCTGCGCTACGCGCCGGGCGAGAACTTCAACGGCTCGCTCGAGGACATCGCCGGCGTCTGCAACGAGGCGGGCAACGTGTTCGGTCTCATGCCGCACCCCGAGCATGCGGTGCGGGAGCTGACGGGCGCCTCGACGGATGGCCTTCTGATCTTCGAGTCGATGCGCGCGGCGGTGGGGTCGGTAGTTGCCTGAGCTCGCCGATGCCCTCGCGCTTGGCCTGACGCGCGAGGAGTACGAGCTCGTGTGCGAGAAGCAGGGCGGCGCGCCGAACGCGCTCGAGCTGGCGATGTACTCGCTTCTGTGGAGCGAGCACTGCGCCTACAAGCACTCCAAGAAGCTGCTGCGCACGCTCCCCACCAGCGGCCCCCATGTGGTCGTCGGGCCGGGGGAGAACGCCGGCGCGGTGGATGTCGGCGGGGGGCTCGCGTGCGCGTTCAAGGTCGAGTCGCACAACCACCCGAGCGCCGTCGAGCCCTTCCAGGGCGCAGCGACGGGGGTCGGCGGGATCCTGCGTGACATCTTCGCGCTCGGCGCGCGGCCGATCGCGGTGCTGGACTCGCTGCGCTTCGGCGAGGCGGCGAGCGCGCGGGCCCGCTACCTGCTCGACGGGGCGGTGTCGGGGATCTCCCACTACGGAAACTCGGTCGGCGTGCCGACTGTGGGCGGCGAGCTGTACTTCGAGGCGCCTTATGAGAGCAACTGCCTGATCAACGCAATGGCGCTCGGCCTGGCCCCGCGCGAGCAGCTCATGCGCAGCGCGGCGGCGGGGCCGGGAAACGTGCTGGTGCTGTTCGGCGCGGCGACCGGCCGCGACGGCATAGGGGGCGCCTCGGTGCTCGCCTCCGCGGAGCTCGGCGCCCCCGACTCAGAGGAGGGCGCAACCGATGACAAGCGCCCGAGCGTGCAGGTGGGGGACCCGTTTGAGGAGAAGAAGCTGATGGAGTGCTCGCTCGAGCTGTTGCAGCGGGGCCTGCTCATATCGCTGCAGGACCTGGGCGCCGCCGGCCTCACCTCCTCGGCGTCTGAGATGGCGAGCAAGGGCGGCGTGGGGATCGACCTCGACGTCAGCCGCGTGCCGCTGCGCGAGCCTGACATGGAGCCCTTCGAGGTGATGGTCTCGGAGTCGCAGGAGCGCATGCTGTGCGTGGTCGAGCCGGCGAGCGTCGATGAGGTGCTGGCGCTGTGCGAGCGCTGGGAGGTAGGCGGCTCGGTGATCGGCGAGGTCACGGACTCCCAGCGGATCCGCGTGCGCGACGGCGATGAGCTCGTGGGCGACATGCCGGTGGCCGCGCTGGTCGACGAGTGCCCCCTGTATGACCTGCAGCCGCAGCGCCCCACAGAGCCCCTCTACGCGGACCCGCCTAAGGCGCTCGAGCGGTCAGCGGGCGCGCGCGAGACGCTGCTCGAACTGCTGCGCTCGGCCAACCTTGCCTCACGCCGCGCGCTGTTCGAGCAGTACGACGCGATCGTGCAGTCGCGCACCGTGCGCCGCCCCGAGCAGGCGGACGCGGCGGTGCTAGAGCTGCCAGACGGCGGCGCGCTTGCGGTGAGCATCGACTGCAACGGCAGGCGCGTGGCCGCCGACCCCTACACGGGCACGGTGGCGGCGGTGCTCGAGTGCGCCTCCAACCTCGCCTGCGCCGGCGCGGAGCCACTGGGGACGACGAACAACCTCAACTTCGGCAATCCCGAGAAGGGCGTGATCGCGTGGCAGCTGAGCGAGTCGGTGCGCGGCCTCGGCGACGCATGTCGCGCGCTAGAGGCGCCGATCGTGGGTGGCAACGTCTCCCTCTACAACGAGGGAGCAGCAGGCCCGATCTACCCGACGCCCGTGATCGGAATGGTCGGGCGCCTGCCCGACGCGCGGCGCGCGGGACGGCTGGGCTTCGCCCGCGCGCGCGCGCAGATCGCCCTCGTGGGCTCCTTCAGCCCCTCCCTGGCGGCGAGCGAGCTCTGCAAGCTGCGCGGCGAGCGGCTGCCCGCCGGGCTCCCCGCGATCGACATCCCGGCCGTGCGCGCGGCCCAGCTGGTGGTGCGCGACGCCGTCCGCGAAGGTCTGCTCGAGAGCGCGCACGACATCGCCGAGGGCGGGCTCGCGGTCGCGCTCGCCGAGTGCTGCCTGGCCGGGGCGGTGGGCGCGCAGGTCGAGCTGGGAGACGATGTTTGGGAAGCAATCGCCGCCGCTCCGACGAGTTCGGAGCCGGTCGCCGAGATCCTGTTCGGCGAGGCTCCTGGCGGCTTCGTCGTCAGCGCGAGCGAGCACGGGCTACGGGAGCTCGCCGCGCGGACCCGCGTGCTCGGCATCGGCACCGTGGGCGGGGAGCGGCTCGTGATCCGGGATCTGCGCGCCGACACCGGTGGTGCCGGCGCACCCGCGGCCGCCGCCCGCGGCGGCAGCGGATCGGCCGCACCGCCGCTGCTGGAGATCCCGCTAACGGACCTCGCCGACGCCCACGCCGCGCTCGCGGAGCTGTTCGCATGAGGGCTGCTAGCTTGTGGTCGTGATGCGTGACGGACCGCGCGATGAGTGCGGAGTGTTCGGACTGTATGCGCCCGGTCACGAGGTGTCGCGTCTGTCCTACTTTGCGCTCTACGCGCTTCAGCACCGCGGCCAGGAGTCGGCGGGCATCGCGGCCGCTGACAGGGGGGGCCACATCATCACGCGTCGCGAGCTGGGGCTGGTGAGCCAGGTCTTCAGCGAGAACGACCTGCGCACGCTGGCGGGAGACCTCGCGATCGGGCACGTGCGCTACTCGACGACGGGCTCAAACGCGTGGGAGAACTCCCAGCCGGTGCACCGCTCGGAGGGCACGGCGGGGTCGCGCCGCGAGCTCGCGCTGGCACACAACGGCAACCTGATCAACGCGGTCGAGCTGCACGACGACCTGGTCGGGCGCGGCGTCACCTTCAGCTCGACCTCCGATTCGGAGATCATCGCGGCGCTGATCGCCACGCACCCCGCGCGCGACGTCGAGGATGCGATCGCGGATGTCTTGCCGCGGCTGCGGGGAGCGTTCTCGACGGTCGTCATGACCAAGGATCAGATCCTCGCCTTCCGCGACCCGCACGGGCTGCGCCCGCTGGTGCTGGGAGCGCTCCCACATCCGGGGACAGGCGGGCCCTCCTCGGACGCGCCCGAGGGGCCGAGGCGCTACTGCGTGGCGAGCGAGTCAAGCGCCTTTGACATCATCGGCGCGAAGCTCTTGCGCGAGGTGGAGCCGGGCGAGGTCGTGACGCTCGCCGAGGGCGAGCCGCGCAGCCGCATGGTGGCGCCGGGCGCGCGCCGGGCGTTTTGCGTCTTCGAGCACATCTACTTCGCGCGGCCCGATTCGCAGATGAACGGCCGCGCGCTGCAGGTCACACGCGCGCGCATGGGCGAGATCCTGTGGCGCGAGGCGCCCGTAGAGGCGGACGTCGTGATAGCGGTGCCCGACTCGGGCAACGCGGCCGCGCGCGGGCTCGCTCGCGCCGCCGGACTCCCGCAGGACGACGGCTTTGTCAAGAACCGCTACGTGGCGCGCACGTTCATCCAGCCGGGCCAGGAGCTGCGCAAGCACGGGCTGCGTTTGAAGTTCAACCCGCTGCCCGACGTGATCGCAGGCAAGCGCCTAGTGGTGGTCGACGATTCGATCGTGCGTGGCAACACCACGCGCCAGATCGTGCAGATGCTGCGCGACGCTGGCGCTGCGGAGGTGCACTTGCGCATCTCCGCTCCGCCCATCCGCCACCCCTGCCACTACGGCATCGACATGTCCACGCGCGAGGAGATGATCGCCCACGGGCGAAGCACCGAGGAGGTGGCCGCGGAGCTGTGCTGCGACTCGCTGCACTACCTCTCGCTCGAGGGCGTCTACGAGGCGATCGGCGCCACGCGCGCCACGCACTGCGACGCGTGCTTCAGCGGCTCCTATCCGCTGGACGGCAGCGCCGGAGCAAACGGCAAGTACGCGCTCGAGCAGCGCTCAGCGCAGCCGCCCCCGCTCGTGCGGGCGTAGCGCTTTCGGGGCGGTCCGAGCGCCGGCGGCGGTCCGAGCGCCGAATCTAGCTGAAAGACTCCTCGCGCGCGCCGGATGCGGCGTTATAGCGGTTGTTGTAGGGCCGGCGCAGGATCGAGGAGTCGCGACGACCGATGCCCAGCGCGTAGCCGAGCGTGCCGACGATGGTGGCGGTGACGATAATGGCTGTGAGCATGGTGTTGTCCTTTGGTTGGGCGTTGCCCTCTCCGCCCAGCACCTTTCATTGAAGGACGCGCGAGTCCTCGTCAGTGTGAGCTAGCTCACATTTGGTCATCCTCTGTATAAGCGAGCACAGCGCTGAGATGCGCCCCCGCTTAAACGAGCTTGGGGCCGCCCCGGTACCCCCGCGCCCCCTTCCACCAGTGGCCGGTGTATCGGCTCCAGCTAGGCGGATTCGTGGGCGGAAAGCGGTTGGCGAACCGGCGAAGAACGGCCGCCACGCTCGTCATAAGTCCTCCAAGCATCGGGAGCAGGGGCCACTCCTCTCCCATGTAGTCGAGGCATATCGCAAGGAACGCTCCGTGGTGCGGCTCGATCTTGGGTGGTGCCTTGGCGAAGGTCCACGTCTCGACGTGAGCATGTGGTTTCACGCGGCCCCACATCGGCGTCATGTGAAACCCAAACTCAGGCGCGTAGTTCGGCTCGACCGCTGCTTGATGCGCGCCCACTACGACATGGAGCTGACGGTGCTTGTCGATGTTGTGCAAGGAATTGAGCATCGACAGGTCGGAACGCACGAGTCGCCACTTGTCGTTCCGACCCTCGTATGGCTGGAGCACGCGGACGGCCCGCCGCTCGCGCTGGCCAAGCTCCTTGATGCGGCGCCGACCTTTATTGATGAAGTCGGTCTTGGTGTCGAAGATCGGGAACTGACTGGCGAACTCGACCTTTCGGGGGATCGTCCGGCGACCGTAGTGCCGGACATGAAGCTCCCAGGCGAGATGGTCGAGGGCGGAGCGAAGGTCAAAAAGGACCTCTCCCATAGCCAACGTCCAGTCGGGTTCAATAGCGGGCAGCTCGCCCAGGTAGAAGCGGTACTCAAGTCCGCCCCGGTCTATCTTGGTCCGAACGGGCCATGCATGGCCTGGAGGCCAGAGCTTCCCGATCTCACGCTCAAGTACTCGAAACTGGCGCTCTGCCCGCGCAAGCTTCGCGATTGGCCCTTCGAGGCTCCCGCGCACATGCCGAGCCTATTCACTCCGGAGTAAATCTGTCAAGAGCCTTGACACTCGACCCGCTGTCAAGTATATTGACAGTATGGCCGCAGGCAACCGCCACGATCCGACGCGGACAGCGTGCTCGGATTCGGGCTACTCGCTCATGGAGTTCATGCGTGAATACCCGGATGACGCCGCATGCCTTGAGCACCTTTGGCGCACCCGCTACTCGCCAGACGGCGAACACGCCGAATGCCCGAAGTGTGAGCGCGAGCGCGTATTCAAGCGCTACGCGACTTCTCAAGGACGCCAATCGTGGACCTGCACTGGCTGCGGCCACCACGTCCACCCGACGGCAGGCACGATCTTCGCGAAGTCCTCCACGTCGCTGCACCTGTGGTACTTCGCGATCTACATGATGACCAGCACTCGCTGCGGAGTGTCGGCCAAGATGCTTGAGCGCGAGATCGGCGTGTCCTATCGGACGGCGTGGCGGATGCTCAATCTCATTCGCAACGAGCTGATGAGGGATGACGGTATACCGCTCTCTGGCGATGTAGAGGCGGATGAGGCGTCCGTCGATGGCAAGCCTCGCAAGCAAGGGCCACGCCGACAGATTGCTCTCGGGCCCTCTCGACGCTCAGAAGCCGCGAAACTGCGTGTGCGTAGTAGAGCAACGGTGTTCGCCGCCGTCGAGCGCGGTGGACGCATCAAGGCGACCGTGCTGCCGTCCCGTCATGGGCCACACCTACAACGCCAGCTTGTCAAGTGGGTCGAGCCAGAGTCGATCATCATCACGGACGACTGGCCCGCGTACTACGGCCTCAAGCGCCACTTCATCGACCATAGTCAGATCAACCACTCGGCCGGGTACTACGTGGACGGCAATACGCACACGAACACGGTCGAGGCGTTCTTCGGACATCTCAAGCCCTCGATCCGAGGCACCTACCGGAAGGTGTCGCACCGTTGGCTACAGGGATATCTCAACGAGTTCGTGTGGCGGCGGAACGCGCGCTACAACCCAACATCGATGTTCGAGTCGCTTCTGGACGCGGCTACGCATGAGCGAGTCTGAGGCGGTCAAGAGAATCCGGCGCGCGGCCAGACGGCGCGAGCACGCTGACGGTCTCCGGCAGGCCGCAACCGAGGACCTACGCGAGCAGATACGCGTGGCGCAACGTGAAGGCGTGTCTATTGCTCAGATCGCTCGGGAGGCTCGTCTGAGTCGGCAGGGCGTTTACGACCTGCTGGCGGCACGAGCTTCCTGACCATCCGCTCGAAGTCCTCGCGCGAGGGGATCGGAATGCGATGGCCTGCGGGCGTGGTCTGTTTTGGCTCGTCGCGCTGCGGGGTCTCAGCCACGCGGCCAAGGCTACCAGTGCGACCCGCCAATGTTCGCTGAACTGCTGGCGCGCGCTACTGCGGCTGAGTAACGGCGGAGTCGCGCGCATGAGCGAGTTCGTTGCGCATCGCGTTTATCCTCGCGAGCAGGGTGCCGAGGTCGGCGTACTCCGCATCCAGTTTCGCTTTCGTCGCCTGAAGCTCCTGGGGGTCTCCGGTGTTTGCCGCCTGTGCCTCCCGCCAGGCTGTCAGAGCTTTTTCGTACGCCTCGCGTCGACTGTTGTAGTTGTCTACAAGCTGCCGATAGCTCTCAAGCTCAGACCACTGCATACCTTGGAGTGTATATCCGACGGTTGGGTGAGGCGCACGACATCTGGCCAGCGCGAAAAGCCCTGCAACCACAACTAATCGGGAGGCTGGGGCGGCTGAGGCGGCGGCCTTTGCAGCGCCTTTTCGGTGGCCCTCTCGATCGGATCGAGGTCCTCAGCGGCTTCCCGAAACCGTCTGCTGAGGTCGACGCGTGTCCAGATGTAGCCGATCAAAAAGCCATCTCCGGCAGAGTAGACCAGGAGCGCAATTGCAAACGGCTTTGCACCAGGTGCATCGCCTAACCCTGGGGCGAGAGAGTGGCCAATGTTGCTAACGCCGTGCGTGACTTTGCCTAGCTGAACCAGCCCAAGACCGACCAGGATCTTCGTGAGCCAGTCGGAGATCTGGTCGAGATTGGTGTTCGTTCGTAGGCGAGCTTTTGTGCCCGGCTGGTCGACAGCTCGTGGAAGGCCGAACAGAAATCCGAGGAGGGCGCCAGCAACCAACGCCGCCGCCGCAGCGACGAACCCAACGGCGACAACAGAAAGGAACGTCGACCCTCCTTCCAGGTCTCCCGACGCGGCATATGCGATGACGGACAGGGCCGCCACGAGCGGCGACATCCGGAGAAGGCTGCGACGGCCTCTTTTGGCCCTGACGACGGCGAACCTCTGTCTGAGCCAAGCATTGAGGTCGTCCCGAGATGCCACGGCACGAGACCATATCGTGCGTTTTCGCACTTCTGCAGTCAATAGCCGCGCGGCGGGTGCGAGCCGTCGGCTTATACAGAGGATGACCAAATGTGAGCTAGCTCACAGCTATGGTGCAGGAGCCGTGGGCGAGCTGCTCCCCATCGCCGTGCTCGTATCCGGCGCCGGCACGAACCTGCAGGCGCTCATCGACCGCGTGCACGGGCGCGAGGCCGAGATCGTGGCCGTTGCCTCGAGCGTGGCCGGCGCGACCGCGCTCTCGCGAGCGGAGGCGGCAGGCGTTCCCGTCGAGGTGTTCGCGCGCGCCGACTACGCCGACCGCGCCGCACGCGATGAGGCGCTCGGCGAGTGGCTTGCGCTGCGCGGAGCGCGCCTCGTCGTGCTCGCGGGCTTCATGGAGCTGCTCGGGACGCCGTTTCTGGCCCGCTTTGCTGGCCGCGTGATCAACGTGCACCCCTCGCTGCTGCCCGCCTTTCCGGGCCTGCGGGCGATCGAGCAGGCGCTCGAGTACGGCGTCAAGGTCTTCGGCGTGACCGTGCACTTCGTCGATCAGGGTGTCGACACCGGGCCGGTGATCGCGCAGCGAGCGCTCGAGCTCCCCTCGCCGGGCTCCGCGGCCGAGGTGCGCGAGGCGCTGCGCCCGCTCGAGCACGACCTGCTGTGCGCGGCGGTGCGCTCGTTTGCGGCCGGCGAGCTGGGGCCGCATCCGGCCGCGGCGGGCCTCGAGCACCTCGCGGGCGCGCGCAGTGGGCGAGGCCGGGGCGTAGGGGGATAGTCTCTGGCCATGCTCTCCGAGAGCGAGACGCAGAGCGCTCGCGCGGGCATAGAGCGGGCACGGCCGGGCGAGGTGCGCGTACGCCGCGCGCTCTTGTCGGTGTCTGACAAGCGCGGCATCGTCGAGTTCGCCCGCGGCCTTCAAGAGCTCGGGGTGGAGATCGTCTCCACGGGCGGCACCGCCGGCGAGCTCGAGCGCGCGGGCCTCGTCACGCGCTCGATCGAGGACTTCACGGGCTTCCCCGAGATCATGGATGGGCGCGTCAAGACGCTTCACCCGCGCCTGTACGCGGGCCTTTTGGCCAGGCGCGACGAGGACGCGCACCTCGATGCGGCCGCCGAGCAGGGGATCGAGCAGGTCGATCTGGTGTGCGTGAACCTGTACCCCTTCGAGCGCACAGCCGCGCGCGAGGACGCCGATGAGGCGCTGGTCATCGAGAACATCGACATCGGCGGGCCGACGATGATCAGGGCGGCGGCCAAGAACAGCGCGTTCGCGGCCGTGGTCGTCGATCCGACCGACTACGAGCCCGTGCTGGTGGAGCTTCGCCGAACGGATGGCCGCCTCAGCCGCGCCACCCGCACCGAGCTCGCGGCCAAGGCGTTCGCATGCACGGCTCGCTACGACGCGGCCATCTCGACGTGGTTTGCGATGCGCACCTACGAGGGCTTCCCGCCGGCGTGGCGGGATGCGTACGAGAAGGTGATGGACCTGCGCTACGGCGAGAACCCGCACCAGCGCGCCGCCTTCTACGCGCGCGTCGGCGAGGCCACGCACCTGCTCGAGGGCGTGCGTCAGCTGCACGGCAAGGAGCTCTCGTTCAACAACCTGCTCGATCTCAGCTCGGCGCGCGAGCTGGTAGAGGAGCTCGCCGGGCCGGCGTGCGCCATCGTCAAGCACAACAACCCCTGCGGCTGCGCGCTCGCAGACAGCGGCCAGGCGGCCTACGAACGCGCCTTCGCGTGCGACCCGCAGAGCGCATACGGAGGCGTGATCGCGGTCAACGAGCGCGTCGACCGCGCCTTCGCCTCAGCGCTTTCAAAGCAGTTCATCGAGGTGCTGCTCGCACCGGGCTTCGACGAGGACGCGCTCGCGGTGCTGGGCGAAAAGAAGAACGTGCGCCTGCTCGAACTCTCGCCCTGGCCCGAGCCCTCGCGCGAGGTGGAAGGCAAGCCCGTGATCGGCGGGCAGCTCGTGCAGACGCGCGACCTCGTCTCTGAGACGCGCGAGCAGATGCGCGTCATCAGCAAGCTCGCGCCCGAGGAGGAGCAATGGGAGGCGCTGCTGTTCGCGTGGAAGGTGTGCCGCCACGTGCGCTCCAACGCGATCGTGATCGCGCGCGGCCAGGCCACGATCGGCATCGGCGCCGGGCAGATGAGCAGGGTCGACGCGGTGCGCATCGCGCTCGAGAAGGCGCGCGCGGCCCAACCCGAGCTGCTCGCCGGCGCGGTGCTCGCCTCCGACGCGTTCTTCCCCTTCGCCGACGGCCCGCAGCTCGCCATCGACGCGGGCGTGAGCGCCATCATCCAGCCCGGCGGGTCGGTGCGCGACGAGGAAGTGATCGCCGCAGCCGACGCTTCAGGGATCGCGATGGTGGCCACCGGCGTGCGCCACTTCCGCCACTGAGCGGCGGCGCGGCGGTGTCGCGCGAGCACACGCCCCGCGACCTGGCGGAGGTTGCGCGCCGCCAGATCGAGGCTGTGAACCGGCGCGATATCGACACGCTCATGAGGTTCGCGGCTCCGGACGCGGTCTATGACACGTCGCCCAGCGGGCTCGGAGTGTATGAGGGCCGCGAGGTGGCAGCCGCCTTCATGCAGGAGTACTGGAGCATGTTCGAGGAGCTTCGCTTCGAGCTGGAGGAGCTACACGACCTCGGCCACGGAGTCGTCTTCTCGGTCCAGCGACAGGTCGGCCGCCCGGTGGGGAGTGACGCGACGGTCCAAGCACGAGAAGCACACGTCGTCGAGTGGGTAGCCGGAAAGGTCCAGCGGGTGACCGTCTACATCGACATCGAGGCCGGTCGTGCCGCCGCCGAACGGCTCGCGGCGTCAAAGGATTCACGCGAGTAGCTCGGGAGTCCCGGCTCGACTTGAGTCGGCGATGTGTGGACCGGGCCCAGGCCGCGGATCCAGCCCCCGGTCCTCGCCGGCGCTTGGAGGGGTTGACGCGCCCGAACAGTTACGATATATCGTGAGCTTACAGAGACAACTCATGATAGGAGTCACATGTTTGCCCATTCAAGTCACGGAGGTCCCGGGATGTGCGGCGCGACGAGCGGCTACGGCCCCCATCGAGGCCGCCATCGCCACGGCGGCTTCGGATTCAGTCGCGGCGGCTTCGGCCCCGGCGGCAGTCCCTACTGGCGAGCTCGCAAGGCGCGCCGCGGCGACATCCGCACGGCCGCGCTGTTGCTGCTCGCGGAGGAGCCGCGCAACGGCTACCAGATCATGCAGGAGGTCGAGGAGCGAAGCGGAGGCGTCTGGCGACCGAGCCCCGGCTCGGTGTATCCGGCGCTCGCGCAGCTAGAGGACGAGGGCCTGATCCGCTCCGAGGAGAGCGACGGTCGCAAGCTGTTCGTGCTCACCGACGCCGGTCGCGCCCACGTGGAGGAGCGCGACCCCTCCAAGCCCGCGCCGTGGGAGCAGATGAGCGGCGACGTCAGCGAGGAGGCCTACGCGCTCGGCCGGCTCGTGCGCGAGGTCTACTTCGCGTTCGTGCAGGTCAGCCGCGCGGGCAGCGAGGAGCAGATCGCAAAGGCCAAGGAGGTGCTCGCCGAGGCGCGCCGCCGCCTGTATCTGATCCTGGCCGACGGAGAGGCCGGCGAGAGCGGGGATCGCGGCGATTGAGAGGCGGGCGATACCGTAGATCGGACGCGTGAATGCCTCAGGAGCCCCAACCTCCGGCGCAGCCGCCGCTAGCTCAGGTGGCGGCGCCGGCCTTCCCGCAACGGGCACCCTTATCGGGCAGGACGGCGCGGACGCCGTCGCGGCCGTGTCGGTCAGGGGTCTGGTCAAGCGCTACCGCGAAGTCGAGGCCGTGCGCGGAATCGACTTCGACGTCGCCGTTGGGGAGACGTTCGGGTTTCTCGGTCCCAACGGCGCCGGCAAGTCGACGACCATCAACATGCTCTGCACGCTCGCGCGCCCCAGCGCCGGCAGCGCGCGCGTGGCCGGTCACGACGTCGCGCGCGAACGCGACCAGGTGCGCCGCAACATCGGGCTCGTCTTTCAGGACACGACGCTCGACGCCTACCTGACAGCGGAGCAGAACCTGCGCCTGCACGCGGAGCTCTACGGGGTGCCGCGCGATCTGGTCGGCGGGCGCATGCGCCAGGTCCTGGAGATGGTGGGGCTGTGGGAGCGGCGCAAGGCGCTCGTGAGCGTCTACTCGGGCGGCATGAAGCGGCGCCTGGAGATCGCGCGCGGGCTGCTTCACTCTCCGCGCGTGCTCTTCCTGGACGAGCCTACCGTGGGCCTCGACCCGCAGACGCGCAGCTCGATCTGGAGCTACGTGCGCGAGCTGAAGGCCAACGAGGAGATCACGATCTTCCTGACCACCCACTACATGGACGAGGCCGAGTACTGCGACCGCATCGCGATCATGGACAACGGCCGCATCATCGTGCTCGACACGCCGCAAGCGCTCAAGGCGAGCGTGGGCAAGGACCGCGTGCAGATCCACACCGAGGACGACCAGCGCGCGATCGCCGCGCTGCGTGAGCGCTTCGGGATCGAGGCCACTGTCGCCGAAGGCGCGGTCACCTTCGGCGTAGCAGAGGGCGAGCAGTTCGTGCCGCGCCTGTTCAGCGAGCTCGGCTTGCCGATCCGCGGCGTGAGCGTGACGCGGCCGTCGCTCGACGATGTGTTCATGTCCTACACCGGCACCACGATCCGCGACGCCGAGTCCTCGAGCAGCAACGAGCGCACGCGCGCCTTCGCACGCATGATGAGCCGCTGATGGCAACGCGAGCGAGGACAGAGGCGAGTGGCGCCGCAGCAGGCGCGCAGCTCCAGGCTCGCGTGCCCGAGCTCGCGCGCGTGCGCGTGCCCGCGGGCGGCACACGCGGCGAGCTGCGCGCCATCAAAGTGGTGTGGAAGCGCGAGCTGATCCGCTTCGTTCGCGACCCGCTGCGCATCCTCACCTCGCTGATGCAGCCGTTCCTGTTCTTGTTCGTGCTCGGCACCGGCCTCTCGCGGATCGCATCTGCGGGCACGCATGGCGTGAACCTGCGCACGTTCGTCTACCCCGGCGTGCTGTGCATGGCGGTCATGTTCACCGCCATGTTCTCTGCCGCGTCGCTCGTGTGGGACCGCGAGTTCGGCTTCTTGAGAGAGATGATGGTCGCGCCCGTGCGGCGCAGCTCGCTGGTGCTCGGCAAGTGCCTCGGCGGCGCCACCGTGGCGGGCTTTCAGGGCGTGATCGTGCTGTGCCTCGCCGGACTCGTCGGCGTCCCCTACGCGCCGGGGCTGATCGCCGCCGTGTTCGGCCTGCAGCTGCTGCTCGCCTTCACGATCACAGCCTTCGGCGTGATGGTGGCCGCGCGCATCTCTCAGATCCAGTCGTTCATGGCGCTCATGCAGATGGCGATCATGCCGATGTTCTTCCTCTCCGGCGCGCTCTTTCCCGTCTCCGGCCTGCCGCGCTGGCTGGAGGTGCTGAACCGCCTCGACCCCCTTACCTACGCCGTCGACCCCATGCGCAGGGCCGTTTTCGCGCACCTCAACATCTCCAACGGCGCGCGCCGCGCGCTCGATCCAGGCGTCACCTGGTGGGGCTGGCACGTGCCCGGGCTGGTCGCCGCTGCGGTCGTCGCCCTGCTCGGCCTCGCGATGCTGTTGGTGGCGATCTTCGAGTTCAGCCGCGCGCAATAGGCGCCGACTGCCGGGTGGTCCCCCGGTCGGCGACGGGCAGGCCCTGCGCGGCCACGCCTAGCAGCGGGTCCTGCTCCGGCACGCTGCCCGAGGCCGGGTCGGCGAGGCGCAATGCCTCGCGCAGCTCCTCAGGTTCGCTCAGCAGGCGCCGTTCGGTCAGCGGCTGGAACAGTCCACGCAGCGTGAGCATCGCGCCCACCCAGCGCGGCGCCCATACGCGCGCCGAGCGCCTTTCGATGCCGCGCTCGATCGCATCGATGGCGCTCGACAGCGGCGCCGGGTTGCGCATGAAAGCCGGCGCGCGCTTGTTCAGGATTTCGGCCGGCGAGGTGGCGTAGCTCGCGCGCACCAGATCGGTGTCGATGAAGCCGAAGTACGCGCAGCCGATCTGCGCGCCGCTCGGCGCGCTCTCCATGCGCAGCGCGTCCGTCATCGCCTCCACGCCCGCCTTGGTCGCCGTGTAGGGGCCCATCAGTGGCCCGTGCGCGACGGCGGCCAGTGAGGCGACGTTGAGCAGGTAGCCCTGGCTTTTGGTGATCTGGTCGATCACCGCGCGGTCGGTGCGCCACACCCCGAGCAGGTTCACCGCCAGCGTGCGCTCGACCTGCTCGACCGGCGCCGTCGCGAGCGCGCCGATGAAGGCGATGCCCGCGTTGGCGATCGCCACGTCGATCCCGCCGAAGCGCTCGACGGTGGCGGCGACGGCGTCCTGCATCGCGTCGAGGTCGGTGACGTCGGCCTCGTAGAACATCGCGCGCTCGCCCAGCGCAGCCGCGTTCTCCTCCAGGCGCTCGGGCTCGAGCCCGACGAGCGCGACGTTGGCGCCCTTTCTGTGCAGGCGCTCGGCGCTCGCCTTGCCGATCCCGCGGGCGGCGCCCGTGATGAACACGGTGCGTCCGCGAACGTCGTATTGGGCGGATCGCGTGCGACTCATCTCGGCCTCCGTCTGCTCGTGGCTTGGCGCGCGGCGGGCTCGCCTGTTCCCGAAGGGGACCTCGGGCCTGCGCGGAGCACTCAGCCTATGTTCAAGCCCACCAGAGCGCAAGCGCACGGGGGCCGCGGCGGAAGGGCGCGGGGGTTGCGGCTATGACTCGCGTACGACGCGCGCGCCGCGCGCGGGCACGAGCGTGATGTGGTGGCTGCGCACGCGCTCGTCCCGGGCACGCTCGGCGCGCAGCGTCGTTTGCTGCAGGATCGTACGCAGCGCGACGCGCATCTCGAAGCTCGCAAACGCCGCTCCCAGGCAGCGGCGCCGGCCGCCGCCGAACGGGATCCAGGTGTAGGTCGAGCCGGCGCCGTCCTCGAGGAAGCGCTCGGGGCGAAAGCGCTCGGGCTCGGGGAAGAGGGTGGCGTCGGCGTGCATGAGCGAGATCGAGGGCATCACCGTCACGCCCGCCGGGATCTGCCAGCCGCCGAGCTCGACGGGGGCCTGGAGCTGGCGCAGCACAGCGGGGATCACCGGGCGCACGCGCAGCGTCTCCTTTACCACCGCGTCGAGGTAGTCGTCATCGCCCTCGCGCGCCCGCGCGAGGATCTCGGGGTGGCGCAGGAGGCGCTCGAGCGCCCACGCGAGGCCCGTGGTGGTGGTCTCGTGCCCGGCGAGCAGCAGCGTCATGATCTGGTCGCGCAGCTCCTCATCATCGGTTTCGCCGGCGCGCACGAGCTGGGAGAGGACGTCCTCGCGCTGCTCCAGGCGCTCATCGCATCGGCGCGCTGCGATCTCCTCGCGCAGCAGCCTGTTGGCTTCGGCGACGTGCTGGCGGTAGCGGCGCCAGCGCCCGAAGCGCTCGAGGCCCTCGTAGACCCACATCGCCATGATCGTCGGGCCGATCTCGACGGTCGAGGGCAGAACCTCGCGCAGCGCGCGCGCACGCTCTCCCTCGGTCACGCCGATAACCGCCTGCAGGATCACCTCGAGCGTGATCGCGCGCATGCGCGGGTGCAGCG
Organism: Actinomycetota bacterium; assembly: GCA_005884115.1. Taxonomy (GTDB): domain Bacteria; phylum Actinomycetota; class Thermoleophilia; order Solirubrobacterales; family Solirubrobacteraceae; genus Palsa-744. The sequence goes on along the minus strand of VAXW01000004.1, from coordinate 197,564 downwards.
AGAACGGCTCACCCAGCGGCCAACGCGCGATCTCCTCGCTGACGATGTGCTCGACAACCTCGCCGTAGCGGCGCACCGAATCGCCGTGGAACGGCGGCAACAGCCGCTTGCGCGCCTGCAGGTGCGCGTCCTCGTCGAGCACCAGCACCGAGCGCTCGCCGAGCACGGGGGCGAGCAGCGAGTTGCCGTCGCCCGCGTGATAGACGGCGGGGTCGCCGGTGAAGATCTGCTTGACGAGCGCGCTGTCGTTGATCACGACCGCCCTGCCCCACGGCAGCGCGCGGATCGTGAACACCGGGCCGTAGCGGAGTTGGCACAGCTTGAGGAAGTGGACCGAGCGGTTCCACACGAGGATCGTCTGCGCGGTCACGGGCAAGCGTGGCCCCGGCGGGAGACCGAGGTGGGCGGGCGCGGAGGCGGGCCCCGGGGACTCCCCCGTTTGGGGACGGGCGGGCGCGCGCGCTGCCTCCGGCGTTGCTTCGGCGGGTGCGGGCGGGGCGATCGTCGACATGCCGGGTCTCCTCTCTGTCATTGAACCCTCGGCTCATCTACCGTCGTCAGCCTACAAGGTTACACCATTTGATGTCACGTTATTTGCTGTGTCGTTCTTTGGAGGTATCCTGGGCGCGATGGCGAGCACGATCGAGCAGACGCTGACGATCGAGCAGCTGGCAGCCGAGAGCGGGATGACGGTGCGCAACATCCGCGCCCACCGTGCCCGCGGCCTGTTGCCCGCGCCCGTGGTGCGCGAGCGCGTTGGCTACTACGGCCCCGAGCACCTCGCGCGCCTGCGCCTGATCGCCCAGATGCAGGCCGAAGGCTTCAACCTGCACGCGATCGGGCGCGTGCTCGAGCAGACGCACGGGAGGCCCGAGCAGCTGCTCAGCTTCAGGGAGGCCGTCACGGCCCCATTCGAGACCGAGCAGCCGCGCGTCTTCACGCTCGCCGAGCTGCAGCAGCGCTTCGGCGAGCAGGCGGACGCGCGCGTGCTCGCTCGCGCCGAAAGGATCGGGCTGCTCGCACCGCTCGGCGACGGGCGCTTCGAGGTGCCGCTGCCGTCGCTGCTCGACGCCGCCGAGGAGGTCGTCGCGCAGGGCGTCCCGCTGCGTCACGCGCTGACCGTGATCGCGAAGGTCCGCGACCAGTGCCGCACGGTGGCGAGGGAGTTCGTGAAGCTGTTCCTCGAGGACGTTTGGAATCCGTTCGCCGAGGCCGGCTACCCCGAGGAGCGCTGGTCTGAGGTGACCGAGTCGATCGAGCACCTGCGGCCGCTGTCCTCGCGCGTGCTGCTGGCTGCCTACCAGCTCACGATGACGCACGAGGTCGAGGCCGCCTTCGGGCGCGAGCTCGAGCGGCTGACCAAGCGCGGACGGGGCAAGCGCTCGCAGGCCAAGGCGAAGGATCCATAGGCGCTTCTTGGCGCCCGCGCTCCCCGCAGCCGCGAACGCAGGCTGCGCGAGGGTTGGGAAGAAATGCCCAGGGGCAGCGTCTTAAGGAGCGGGCGCACTGCACAACGACCAAGGAGGGAACCCAATGCGCAGGTTCATCGTTGCGATGCTCATCTCCGGTGCGATGGTGGCATTCGGAGCCGTAGGGGCGATCGCGGCCAATCCGCCCGGCACCGGCAAACCGGGCCAGTCGTGTCAGGAACTCGAGCCAAACGTACCGGGCCACGCGAATGAATCCCCCGGGTCGCCGTTCAACGAGGAAGGCATCGACAGCGCCGAAGGCGGCATTGGCGGGCAGCACTACAACGAGAACTCGCAGTACGACGTGGCCTGCTTCCAGCAGGCCGAAAAACACTGAGGTCACAGAGGCACTGAGACGCTCTCACCTCCGGTGACGGGGAGCGGGCGGGCCGTGCGCCGCGGTGCGCGGCCCGCTCAGCACCCGCCATTACCGGCTCGCGCTGCGCCGGTATGGTTTCGACGTGGCCGTCAGCGCATCGCAGACGAGTTCCGCCGCTGAGCTCCGCGGCTTCGTCGATCGCTACCTCGCCGCCTGGAACGGGTGCGACGCGGACGCAATGGCGCAGCTCGTGACCGAGGACGTAGTCTGGGCGGACCCCGCATTGCCCGAGCCCGCGCGCGGGATCGCCGCCGTGCAGGAGTTCATGCTCACGAGCGTGCGCGCGTTCCCAGACCTGCGTTTCAGCGAGCCCGATCCGCCCGTCCTCGCGGTCGCCGGCGATCTCGTCCTATGGGGGTGGCGCATGGAGGGCACACACCGCGGCGTCATCGACCCTCCGGGTTTTGCGCCCACCGGCCGCGGCATGCGCGTCGAGGGCGTCGATCAGTGGATCATGCGCCGGGGCCGCATCAGCAGATACCGCGCCTTCTATGACATGAACGAGGTCGCGCGCCAGCTCGGCATCGCGCCGGCGCCCGGCGGTCGCGCCGAGCGGGCGGCGGTCGCACTCCAGCGCCTGCAGGCGCGCTTTGCCTCGCGCTGAGCTCCGAGCTCGACGAACAGCAGCGCGTGGTGTTTACGCATCGCGCCGCAGAAGGTGCTCGCCCACGAGTAGATCCGGCGCGCGCTAGTGCTTCTCGAATACAAGCCGATAGTGGTCCAGCAGCTCGCGTTCGAAGCAGACCTTGTTCGCGCTCACGCCGGAGGTGAACGCGAGTCGGAAGTCGGAGCTTTTGAGCCAGCGCGGGAGCAGCGCGAGCTTCAGCAGCGTCTTTCTGACGCTCGACGCGCCGATCCGCGCGTTCCACTGACGGATGGTCTCGATGTAATCGCGTCGACCGTTGCTGCTTGACACCAAGCGAAAATGCGGCTCGGCGCAGGTGGTGAGCTGCTCTTGGCCAAACGGCAGCCAGGAGCCGGGGAACTGGCGCCCCAGCAGCGCGAGCAGCCACGCGTCGGAGTCGCGCGGGGGGAGCCCTCTCAGCGCCTCGAGGTCGATCTGCTCCGGAGGAAGCATGTTGCGCCCGAACACCATCGTCTGGAGATAGAAGCGGCCTTTGTCGCCCAACACGCTTGCGACTCGCGCGAAGAGATCGCGATAGACCTTCTCCTGCCGCCCGGCCGTGTACTCCTGCGGCGAGCAGAAGTGCTCGAATGCGCCGAGGCTCGCGACCGCATCGAACTGGCCGAAGCTCTCGCGAGTGAGGAGCCGTGCGTCGTAGAGGTGAACGTCGAGGCCGTGTCGCCGGCAGGCCTCTACCTGGGCCGTGGACATCGTGACTCCGACCCCGATTCCGCCTCGGGTTCGGATGAAGTTCAGCAAGCCGCCCCAGCCGCAGCCCAAGTCGAGCACACGCCGGCCGGGGTGGATCTCGATCTGCTCGGCAACGTACTCATGCTTGCGCGCCTGAGCTTGCTCGAGCGTTAGGGAAAAGTCGCCGTCGTACTTGGCTCCGCTGAAGTCGGCGAGCTCTCCCAGGCTGATCCGGACGATCCGATCGATCAGCGAGTAAGTGAACTCGAGATCCTCGCGCTCAGCCATCGCGCCTGCACGATCGCAGACAGCGGCCCCGACCGCGATCGGGGCAGCGCGCCTGGCGTCCGGAGCCAGCGTCGGCGGCCAGACGGCAGTCCTTCGGGACCGAAGCGCGAGCGGTTGTCACGATCGCGCGCTAGGGTGCGTGTAGCCGTCGTCCGTGTGGTCTCTGCCGACTCTCCCTTGCGCGCGGCGCCTATTTTGAGAGTTGGCCAAGGGGTCGGCGATGTCAGAGGCCATTCGCGAACACACCAGCGATGGGACGTTGAGCTCGGCGATCTCCGACGCCATGGTGAGGCTACTCAGCCGCTACACCGGGCGCGGAGCAACGAGCTCGTGGACGATTCTCAACAGGGATCTGATCGTTTGCGTGATGGGCGACGCGTTGACCAAGGGCGAGAGAAGCCTTGTTCAACACGGCAAACAAGAGGCTGTGTTGGAGATCCGCAAGGCGTTCCAGGAAAGCATGGCGAAGGACGCAGTCGGCGTGGTGGAGGAGCTCAGTGGGCGGCAGGTGGCCGCCTTCATGAGCAACAACAGCATCGATCCCGATCTCGCGGTCGAGATCTTCGTCTTGGAGCCCTTGGCGGGCGAGCGCTGAGTACAGGGACTCCGCGAGAAGCGTCGCCCTCAGGTCGGTTCTGCGCTCGACGCGGCCGCGCGGGCCGCGGCACGCGCCTGGGCGAAGGTCACCAGGCGCCGGTGATCCTCATCCCACAGCTTGAGCGCGACCGCACGCAGGCCATCCCGCAGCGAGAGCGTCGGAACATCGTGGAAGATCGCGTTCTCCGCGTGCGCGCGCGGCAGGTTGTAGTAGGGGACGCGGGCGCTGAGGTGGTGGATGTGATGAAAGCCGATATTGCCCGTGCAGAATTGCAGCGGCCGTGGCAGCTTCAGGTAGGAGCTTCCACGCAACGCCGCGCCGACGTAGCTCCAGTCCTCACCGCTCTCCCAGTAGGCCTCCTCGAACTGGTGCTGGACATAGAACAGCCAGATGCCGATCGAGCCCGCGAGCAGCGCAGGCGGTGCGCACACGAGCAGGTAGTCCTGCCAGCCGATCAGCCAGCACAGTATGCCAATCAGGCCGGCGAGCGCCAGATCGGTGGCGAGCACGCTGCGGCGCATCCGCGGGCGCGCGCCGCGCGCTACGAAGCGGGGCCCTATCACCATCGCGATGATCGGCCCCAGACCGAACATCAACAGAGGGCTTCGGATGAGGCGATATCCGAGGCGCCCCCGCCATGGCAGCGCCGAGTATTCGGCGACCGTCAGCGTGCGGATATCCCCGACGCCGCGGCGACCCAAGTCGCCTGAGGTCGCATGGTGGACCGCATGGTCGTGCTGCCAGCGCAAAAACGGGGAGTACAGCAGCAGCCCCAAGACCGTGCCGAGCCACGCATTGGCGCGCCTGGCGGCGAGGAAGGAGCTGTGAGAGCAATCGTGAAAGACGACGAACGTGCGCACCAGAAACGCTGCGGTCGGGATCGCGACGACGAGGACGAGCAGGTCGGACAGCCTGATTGCGAAAAACGCTGCGACCGACAGCGCGAGGTAGGGCACGACAGAGGTCGCAAGACCGAGTAGGGCGCGTCCGTTGTGGGCCTGGGCGTAAGGGGCGAGCGTCTCGCGCCATGCCCGCTCCGGGCGGGGCTCCCGGCTGTTGACCGGCGGCCGCGCGGGTCCGGATGATCCTCTCCGCGCGGCTACGGGAGACTCCGTCCTAGCTGGGACCATGTGATCCCCTTCCTGGTCTGTGGTCTGGCAGCGGCCGGTCCGACCACCTCCCATCCCAATAGGCGAACCCAAGCGTATCTGGTAGCGCCCCGGTACGGTCTCACGCGGACGGGTATCTGACTGAGCTCGAGGTCGCGCCTCGCGTTGCGCGCCCGTCGCGTCGGTCTATGGGCGAAAACGGGCACCGTCCTTGAACGACGCCAATCCGCGCTACGCTGGGTGGTAGCCGCAAAGCAACGCAACGCGGACGGAGGTTCCGGTTGCCGGGTGGCACAGCCCGGTAGACGCGACAGCCAACGGCGAAGCGCTTCCTCTGAAGGCGAGTCCTGGAACTCGCAGCCAGTGGGCATCAGCCCTCGTGCTCGGCGACCAAGCGGGCAGCTCGACTGAGGAACAATCACTTGCCAGGGCCCCAACAGCTCCGCCAGCAGGAAAAGCACGAGCAGAAGCTGAGGGACATTCGTGAGCAAGTTGCTCAAGGCAAGCTCGTGATCAGGAAGATGACGCCCGAGGAGCGACTGCGCTACCCGCCGCTCGACCCCGAGGCGACGCGACGCGGTTCCAAGCGCCGCTCATGACCTGCTTCTTCGTGCCACAGCGGGCACAGGACGACGCCGAGCGCGCCTACCAGGCATTGCGAGAGCAGGCCGAGCTATGCACCGGCGCCGTGGCACGCGATCGCCGGATCCAAGCGGTCGAGTGCCGCTACCGGGGGGTCGACCGCCACGTTTGCGTAGGCGAGGCGGACGCGACGAACGGCAAGGTCGTCGAGGCGATACTTCAGGTTGGCCGCGACACCTACACAATCCATCATCTCCAGCCGCAAGACGCCGAGCACGGGGCGCCGACCGTGCTTCAGCGAACCGATGTCTACGCAATAACTGACTTCGAGTGATCCGCCGAAGGGGGGTTGCGAGGGCGGCTTCGCTGAGCTTGAAATTTTCCCTGAGTGCCCCGTGCGGGACTCGAACCCGCCCCACCGGATTAAAAGTCCGGGGCTCTACCTGATGAGCTAACGGGGCTCGCGGGCGACAGTCTGGCAGATGGATTCCCCGCGGAGGGAGGCCCGCTTCAAGAGGATTTCTCAGGCTCCTCAGAGCCCGCGACGCGCAGCATGTCCTCGATCCGCGTGAGCTTTACGCGCGGGCGCCCCGAGCGCTCGCCGTGTGAGCGCTCGTGCTCGTCGATCTGCTCCCAGCCCGAATAGGTCACGAGCGAGGGCTTGCGCTCGCGCAGCATGCTCTCGAGCGCCTCCGCGTCTGGCTCCTCCGGCGCCAGCAGCCGGCGCTCGCCGTTGGAAGCGGCCTGGGCATCGGCGAGAAGCGCATCGACGGTCTCCTGCGCGTCCTTCTTGTTCGTGCCGATCACGCCCGTGGGGCCGCGCTTGATCCAGCCGACGACGTACTCGCCGGCGAGCGTGCGGCCGCTGTCGGGGTCGGTGATGCGCCCGCCTTCGTTCGGGACGATCCCGCGCGCCTCATCGAAGGGCAGCCCCGGAAGCGGCAAGCCGCGGTATCCGATCGCGCGGAAGACGAGCTCGCACTCCATCCGCTCGCGCTGCTCGGTGGGCTGGGCACGCAGGCTGCCGTCCTCGCGCGCGGTCAACTCATTGCGCACCAACTCGACGGCCGCGACGCGGCCGCTCTCATCTCCAATCAGCTCGACCGGTGAGAGCAGGAAGCGAAGGGACACCTGCCGCGCTGCGTTCGTGGGCTTGCGCTCTGCGTAGCCGCGCAGGATCTCGACGTTGCGCCGCGAGGTGATGTCCTGCTCGGCGGCCGGGTCGGGGGTGGCCAGCGCTTGCTCGAGCTCATCGCGGTTTACGACCACGTCGGCGTCCCCCAGCTCGCCGAGCTCGCGCAGCTCGGGGTTCGTGAACGCCGCCTGCGCCGGTCCGCGTCGCCCAGCGATCACCACCTCGCGCACCGAGCTCTGAGCGAGCACCTCGAGAGCGTGGTCGGCCGTGTCGGTCGGGGCGAGCTCCTGTGTGCCCAGCACGAGCATCCGCGCGACGTCCAGCGCGACGTTGCCGTTGCCGATCACGAGGGCGCGCTCAGCACGGAGCAGCTCGACCTCGAGGTCGCAGAAGTCGGGATGGCCGTTGTACCAGCCGACGAACTCCGTCGCCGCGTGCGAGCCGACGAGGTCTTCCCCGGGGATGCCAAGCGGACGGTCGAGCGCCGAACCCGTCGCGTACACGACCGCGTGGTAGTGCGCGAGCAGGTCCTCGCGCGAGATGTCCTCGCCGAGCGTGACGTTTCCGAAGTAGCGGAAGCGCGGGTGCGCGGCTGTCTTTTCATACACGCGCGAGACCGACTTGATCTTCGGGTGATCGGGCGCCACGCCCGAGCGCACGAGCCCCCACGGCGTCGGCAGACGCTCGAGCATGTCGACCTCGACCTCGACGGCAGATTCCTTCAGCAGGTGGCCAGCCGCGTAGAAGCCGGCGGGGCCGGATCCGATCACCGCGATGCGGATGGGGGACTCGTTGCTCATTGGCTTGCGCGCTGCAGGCGTCTTGACGGTCGCGGGGATGGGCGCGGCCCGACTCGAACGGGCGACCCCCTCGGTGTAAGCGAGGTGCTCTGGCCAGCTGAGCTACGCGCCCCCTTACCGGGCCTGAAGGCTAGCGGGCCTGCGAAGCTGTGCCCGTGCGCAGAGCACGGCGAATTGCCGCGGCCATCGCAGGCGCGCTCGCGCTTCTGCTGGTGCTCGCGCAGCTTTTTCTGCCGGGAATCGCAGCCAGCAGAATCTCCGACCGCGTCGCGCGCTACGGGCGCGTGCAGAGCGTGCACGTCTCCGCTTGGCCCGCCGTGAAGCTGCTGTGGGGCGATGCGGACTCGGTGAGCTTGCGGGCGGGCTCGTTGCGCGTCAACCCCGCCTCTGCCGCCAAACTCGCGCACGAAGCGCGCGGGGTGGCAAAGCTCGACGCGAGCGCCGCCGCCGCGCGTCTCGGTCCACTGCAGCTGTCCGATGTCAGGCTGCGCAAGCGCGGCGACCAGCTCACCGCGCAGGCCTTCCTCAGCGACTCCGCGCTCCATGCGGCGCTCCCGAGCGGCGTCGAAGTGCGGCTTCTGCGCAGCGAAGCCGCAAGGGTGGAGGTGAGCGCCAGGGGCGGCCTGTTCGGCATCTCCACCTCGCTCGACGCCGTCGTGCAGCCGCGTGAAGGCCGGCTCGTCGCGCAGCCGCGCATCTTTCCGCTGCCTGCAGTGGCGGTGACGCTGTTCTCTGATCCACGCCTCTACGTCGAGGGCGTTAGCGCGAGCCGCGCCGCTCCGCCAGGAGGTGTGCCCGGCTACCGGCTGAGCATGCGCGCGACGCTGCGCTGACCGCCACACTGCGCTCGCGAGAGGCACGAGCTGATCAGCTGCGTCCGCTCAGCAGGCCCGCGTTTGACACCAGGAACGGCACGACAAAATTGAGCCCGCAGCGTACCCAGGTCGCGGTTGTCGCGTGACCGGCCGTGATCACGCCGCCCTGGTTGATGAGAGTCAAGACGACACCCACCACGAGCGCGATGCGCAGCGTCCTGCGGAGGTTGCGCCTCTGCAAGCAGAACCTGCACGCCTCGCGCACGGCTCGGAGCATCAGCGGAGAGCCTTACAGGCTTCGCTTGATGTAGGTCCTAGGCGCGTTCTTCGCGACCCAGCTCGACGCGGATGGCCGCATCGAGCTCCGCGGGCTTGAACCCAAACGGTCCCTCCGCCCCCTGGTAGGCGACGCGGCCGTCGCGGTCGATGAGGAGCGCATCATCCGAAGCGCGTCCCTCAGGGGTGGGCGCTCGTCAGGCATCGTGCGGCTCGGTCAGAAATCTGCGATCCCGCTGATCCATCAGGCGGCGGCGGGCAAACCGGCGGCCGGCGCTCGTGCGCGCTCGTGCACCACCATCGGCAGACCGTGCTTGGGAGAGATCGTCGGCATCTGGCGAACGCTCAGCTTGAAGCCGTCGGCGAGGCTCAGCGTGAAGCGTGACAGCAGGAGCGTCGCGATCGTGCGCACCTCGAGCTGGCCGAAGCGCATGCCGATGCACGTGCGCGAGCCGCCTCCGAAGGGGACGTAAGCGCCCTTCGCCAGCGCCGCGCGCCCCTCTGGCGTGAAGCGCTCGGGCCGGAACTCCTCAGGATCTTCGAAAACCTCGGGCAGGTGGTGGCTCGCCCACGAGCAGTAGTTGACGAACGCCCGCGCCGGCACCGCGTGGCCCTCGAACTCGAAGGCCTCCACCGAGCGGCGCGGCCCGATCCACGCGGGCGGGTACATGCGCAGCGTCTCATCGAGCACCATCTCGAGCTGCTCGAGCTCGCCCGAGGTCAGCTGTGGAGCGGTCGGCCCCTGGCCTGAGATCTGCTCGTCCTGCTCGGCAAGCAGGCGCTCCACGACCGCGGGGTGTCGCGCCAGCTCATAGAACATGAACGAAACGGTCGAGGTCGTCGTGTCGTGGCCGGCGAAAAGCAGCGTCATCACCTCGTCGCGGATCTGGCGATCTGAGAGCCGGCTGCCATCTTCATCCTCGGCGTCCAGCAGCAGGCTGAGGATGTCGCTGCCCCGTTGTCCGGTCGCGCGGCGCCGCGAGATCTCGCCGTAGATGATCACGTCGAGCTTGCGCGCGGCCTGCTGCATCCGCGCCCACGGCGAAAACGGCGTGCGCAGAATGCGCAGGAGATACTCCGAGGAGTAGAACGAAAGTCCCTGCTCGAAGAGACCCGCCGCGTCGACGGCGCGCGCGAGCTCGCCATCGGGATCCAGCCCGAACAGCGCGCGCATTGCCACGCGCAGCGCGAGCCGTCGCGTCCACGCGTACAGGTCGAGGTGCGCGCCCGGCGCGAGCTCGTCGAGAGCACGGTTGGTCTCCTCGCTGATCACGTCGACCCAGGCCGCGATGTGCTTGTGGTGGAAGGCTGGCAGCATGATCATGCGCGAGCGCCGGTGGAACTCGCCGTCGATCGTCAAAAGACCGTCCCCCATCAGCCCGATCAGGTCCCTGAAGTGGCCCTCGCGCCAGGTGAAGTTGGACGCGTGCGAGACCGTGACGTAGTGGTTGGCCGCCGGACCCAGCATGAAGACCACGTTGGAGTGGAACAGCCGCAGCGTGAAGACCGGACCGAAGCGCTCGTAGGCGTCAAGCAGCATCGGCAGCGGTTCCGCGGCGAAGCGGCGCGTGCGCGTGAGGGAGACGCGCGTTTCACCGGGAGGAAACGGCACCTCCGCAGCGCGCTCGTCGCGCAGGTCCTGGAGCAACACCGAGAGCGGCTTCGCGTCCACCAATGGAGGAGGGCCCTCGAGCGCCACGCACGGAGCCTAGCGGACGGGCTGGCCGCTCGGCCAATCAACGCGGACGCGCTGAGCGCCAGCCTGTAAGCGTGCCGTGAAAGCGTGGATCGGCAGCCAGCGTGGAGGCGCGAGCGCGAGTGCCCCCCGGAGGCCCGCCTTGTCATACTGGAGTCAGCGGGCGATGATGGCGTCGTCAGTCCCGCGCAAGCGCGGGGGCGTAGCTCAGCTGGTTAGAGCGCTGCCCTGTCACGGCAGAGGTCGCGGGTTCGAGTCCCGTCGCTCCCGCTTTCGCGCACCGAACCTCGCCGACGGCGCGCGTGCTCTGCCTGCAGACCCCACGGGTCGGGTGATACTGGACCGCTCAGTCCCGTAGCGCTCGCTGGATGCGCCAGCCGATCACGCTGAATGGTGCGGCCACGGCGGTCCAGGCGAGCGCCGGGACTCTCGTCTCGCCGCGCAGCACCAGCAGCCCGAGACCAATCGCCGCGTCGCCCGCGTCGAAGGCCGCGGCGACCGTGACCATCCTCCGGAAGGCTCTGGGCTCGTGGCGAGCTGCGAGCGTTGCGAGTCCCAGGACGGCGTCTCGCCCGCCGAGCAGCTGGAGCAGCGCGCGCACCGTGCCCGAGCCGCGCTCCTTTCGTGGGTAGCCCCAGGAGCGAAGCGTCGGGCCGGGGGCGAGGATGACTCCGGCGCCGATCAGCGTGCGAAGAGCAGCGAGGCGCGCGGCCAGCCGTCGGGGATCGTCGCCGGGGCGCGGGTCGGCGCCGGCCGGTGGGTTCATTGCAGTGAGCGCTCCATGTCCGGGCATGGTATCATACCGACTGGTCGGTTTTATGGCTACACCCGCCCCCGTCCCCGTCAGGCAGTCCGAGCGTCGAGCGCGAACCAGGGCGCGGGTGCTCGACGCCGCGTACCGCGTGTTCTCGAGCGAGGGCTACCACGGAGCGACACTCGATGCGATCGTCGCGGAGGCGGGGGTCTCCAAGGGCGCGCTCTATTACAACTTCGATTCAAAGCAGGATCTGTTCCATGCGCTGCTGGAAGAACGCCTCGCCGCTCGCTCTGCGGAGATCCGGGCGGAGCCGGATGCGGCGCGGCCACCGGAGCTCACGCCCGAGCGCTGGGCCGCGCGGGCGATGGATGCGATGCACTTTGACCGCGAGTGGAACGTGCTGTTCTGGGAGTTTGCCTGCGTCGCGGCCCGTCAGCGGGAGCCCGGACGGCGCCTCGCCGAGCAGCTGCGCTCGTTCCGCTCGGGAGCGGCGGTCGAGATGCAGCGAATGATGGAGGACGCGGGGATCGACTCCTCGGTGCCCTACGAGCGCCTCGCGCGGATCGTGGCGGCGGTCGCGAACGGGATCGCGCTCGACGCGCTGCTCGAGGTGGGAGAGAGCTCGGAGGCCGAGGCGCGCGCCACGATGGCGACTGCGATGGCGCTGCTGTGGCGCGGAACGGCCTCGATATCCAACGAACCAGGAGGACACGATGAGCGCTGACGGCGTCCCGGTGCTATGGCACATCAAGGTGTCGAACTTCAACGAGAAGGCACGATGGGCGCTCGACTACAAGCGGATCCCCCACCGCCGTTGTGCGCCGCTGCCGCTGGGGCACGCCCTGGTCGCGCTTGCCCTCACGCGCCGGGTAGCGACGTTTCCGGTTCTCCAGCTCGACGGGAGGGCGATTGGGGACTCGACGCGGATCATCGCGGCGCTCGAGCGGCGCTTTCCCGATCCGCCGCTGTATCCGGGCGAGCCCGCTATGCGTCACCGCGCACTCGAGCTGGAGGAGTTCTTCGACGAGAACCTCGGCCCCCACGTCAGGCGGGTCGCCTTTTGGGAGCTGCTGCGCGCGCCCGATCTGATGCTTGCCCGCGTCGGTGAGATGACGACGCCCCGACAGGGCCGCGTGATCGCTGCCGCGTTCCCTGCGGTCCGGGCGACGATGTTTCGCCGCTACTCGATCAACGAGCGATCCGCCGGCCAGTCGCTGCTCAAGGTCCGCGCTGCGATGCGCCTGATCGAGGATGTCCTCGACGCCGGCGATCACCTCGTCGGCGGACAGTTCACGGTCGCCGATCTCGCCGCTGCGGCGCTGCTTGCACCCCTGATCGGTCCGCCGGAGCTTCCCTACCGCGACCCTGACATGCCGCTACCGCCACGCCTGGCGGAGATCGCAGGCGAGCTCAGATCCCTCCCGGCGGGACAATGGATCCTGCGCACGTACGAGCGCCACCGGCCCGCGTCGGCGGAGATCGACCCCGAGCCAGCGTTCGCTGAAAACCGCCGGAACGGGCAAGCGCCGGGCCGCGGTCCGCTCGGCGCGAGGCAGAGCCGTGCGGATTGAGCCACCAGGCAACAGCGCCGCAGCCGGTCGGCTTCGGCGCGCGGCTCGGCTCACCGGAGCGCTCGTGCTGCTAGTCGGAGTTGGACACGTCTTCCTCGCCGGGCTCCTGTTCGCTGACCCGTTTGGCGACATCGTGTCCTCCGGGGTGATCGCAGCGGTGCCCTTCGACGCGCGCGCCAGCGAGGAAGGCGCGGCGCTCTGGTTCACCGTGAACGGTGTGCTGCTGGTCATGCTCGGTCAGCTCGCGCGCGCCCACCAGCTGCACGCCGGCAGGCTGCCGGCGTCACCCGGATGGCTGCTCGTCGGCCTCGGGCTATGCGGTGCTGTCGCGGCGCCGGTCTCGGGCTTCTGGGTCTACCTCGCACTCGGCACGCTGTGGATTAGCGACTCGCGTTCCTGAGGGAGAGCTGAACTGCGGCTCGGCAGAAGGCCGCTGCGCGCTAGGTGGCTGGCGCCACATAGGTGCCGCGGCGCCGCATCTCCGCGATCTGAGCCCTGCCTGGATACTGGGAGCGGAGAAGCAGTCCGATCTCTCGCTCGATGTCGTACTCGACGCGTATGACCTCGAGCTCACCTTCGTCTGCCAGCACGTAGGAGGCGCGCGGATCGCCGTCATATGGCGCCCCGACGCTGCCGCTGTTCGCGATGGTGATCGCGTCCAGGCGGCGCACGAAGGGGCGGTGGATGTGTCCGTATACGACGACCTCGGCGCCGCAGGAGGCGTATGTCCTCGCCAGCTCTTCCCCGCCGGCGTCGGCCATCGGAGCGCGCCAGAGATCATCCGGGCTGGCGTGAAGCACCAGAAGTCCGTCCAAGCGCTGCTCTGACGGTAGGCGTTCAAGCCACGCGAGTCGCTCAGGGCCGATTTGCTCCAGCGTCGCGGGGGCGTACCGATCGAAGATGAGATCCAGCAGAGTCTTCAGCTTCGGGGCGCGTTCCAGCTGAGCCTCGCGCTCCTGTGGACGCCACAGAAGCTCGTCCGTGTTGCCCACCACGCCCGGCCAGCCGAGTTCGCGGATCCTGTCGATCACCTCGGCGCCCTGGCCGCCAGCGAGCGCGAGGTCACCGCCGTGAAGGACGCGCTCGACCCCGCGCCGCTCTAGGTCGGCGATCACCGCGTCTAGCGCCGTGAGGTTGCCGTGGATATCGGAGACGACAGCAACGGGCATCGCGATCCGAAGGTAGCGCCGCCTTAGCCCAGGCGACGCCGTCGCATGCCTGCTTGGATTTCGGGATCGTAGCCCGCAAGCCGAGCCGTACCGGGAGTCCATGGCGCTCTTCCGCGCCGTCGAGTCATGCAGGCCCAAGCACGTGCGGCTTATATAAGTTTGTGCTAAGCTATCGACATGGAGGTCTTCGACGCTATCGCTCAGCCAAAGCGCCGCGAGATCCTGAGGCTATTGTCGGCGGGAGAGTTGAGCGCCGGTGAGATCGCCTCGCGCTTCGCAGTGACCCAGCCGGCGATCTCGCAGCATCTAAAGGTGCTCAAGCACGTCGGCCTTGTCAGCGAGCGGCGCGAGGGTACGAAGCGGATGCTGAGCGTCCGGGCGGAGGGACTCGTCGAGCTACACGACTTTCTCGCCGAGATCCTGCCGGCCGGTCTGACCCGCCTGAAGGAGGCGGCCGAGAGGGAGGAGCGAACCGAGCGAGATGCCCGCAGAGCAAAGCACAACTGACAGTGTCATCGAGCACGAGGTCCGAGTCGCGGCGAGTCCGGACAGTGTCTTCGAGTACTTCACGGACCCGGCGAAGATGGTCCAGTGGATGGGCACGGAGGCTACGCTCGACCCGCGTCCCGGTGGCGTGTGCCGGGTCAGCCCCGCGGGGCACGCGACGGTGCTCGGGGAGTTCGTCGAGGTCGACCGACCTCGACGGATCGTCTTCACGTGGGGCTGGGAGACAGCGCTTTTCGCGACGCCACCGCAATCGACGCTCGTGGAGGTCTCACTTACGCCCGACGGCGAGGAGACGATCGTACGGCTCGCGCACCGGCGTCTGAATCACGAGGCCCTCGCTTTCCACCGCGCCGGCTGGGGGCACTACCTACCGAGGCTGGTGCTCGCAGCCTCGGGGACCGTCCCCGGCCCCGATCCCTGGCGAGATCTCGATCTCAATCTGCGGGCGCTGCGCGCCGCCGGGGTCGCCCTCGCGCCGCAGTAAGCCGGTCTGTGGAGCTGGGCCGCTTGCCGGCGCAACGCTGCGGACCGCCGCCCCCGCCGCGGTCCGCAGCCGCGCCCCGTTAGCGGCAGCGGCCCCGCTGCTCGTGAGCGGCTTCTTCGCCGGCTTCTCGAGCCGCACCTCGAGCTCGGCGACGAGATCGAGGCGCAACTGCGGGGCGACGCGATCGCGACCGTGCCTCTGTCGACCAGCGGTGGTGTAGCTTCGAGCTGAGCAAGATGACGGCGTTGAGCGAAAGTCCGGAGGTCGAGCTGCTGCGCCGATCCTTCGAGGCGTTGAGCCGCGGTGACTTCGCCGTCCTCTCCGATGCGCTGGCCGAAGACGCCAAGTGGCGAACCGTCGATGAAGGCCCGACGAACTGCGAGGGGCGCCGCACGATCATCGAGGTGATGAGCGAAAACCTCGCGGGTCGCCTGCGGGGCAGCATCGAGGAGACGATTCAGAGCGGCCCTCGCGTGCTCGTCGCGTTCCGCCCCGAACGGCCATCCGACGCGGCGAACCGTCCGTTGGACGGCGGGATCGCCTACATGGTCGTCACGGTCAGCGAGGGCAAGATCACCGAGCTGAAGGGCTGTGCCGACCGCGCGGCCGCCATCGCCTACGCCCAGACCGGCGAGCCCCGGGCCGCAGCGCCCATCCCCCGCGTGCAACCCCCGGGTTCGGTGGTCGAGCCCGCCGAGCAGCGCGTCCAGCGGCTCGTCCCGTTCGTCAAGGTCGCCGACGTGGAGCGGTCGGTCGCCTTCTACCATCACCTCGGATTCACGCCAAAGAGCATCTACAAGTACCGCGACATGCTCGCGTGGGCGGCGCTGGAGAGCGGGGGAGCGGAGGTGATGTTCGAGCGCTCGGACCCGATCGATCCTCGGCGCCAGGGCGTGCTGTTCTACCTCTACTCACACGATCTCGCGGCGTTGCGCGACCAGCTCCTGGCCGCGGGGATCGAAGCGGGAGAGATCCAGGACGGGAGCCCCGGCCCGCCTCAGGAGATGCGCGTGATCGACCCGGACGGCTACGTCGTCATGGTGGCGCAGATAGAGGATTAGCGTCGGCTCAGGCAGCGGGCGGCTTGCGCGCGCGGATGATCGCCGAGCTCGCGCTGTCGCCGCCTCATCGTCTCACACGCCGATCTGCACTCACAGCTGCGATTCGAGCAGCGCGAACCCGAGCTCATCGAGGAGCTGTGGCACGCGCCTGTCGCAGAGCGTGCGCAGCTCCACCTCGCGCTCGCGTCGGTAAGACGAGCGGAGTGCCTCATCGACGTAGCCGGGGTGGCAGGCGAGTTCGATCAGGTGGCCGTCGCTCGCGCTAAGGACGCGCTTGAGCCCATTGATGCCGATCTGCTCGAGGTGCGTGCATCCATCCCAATGGCCGTAGAACGCGGACACGTATGTGGCGTCGCAGTGCTCTCGCACCCGCAGCCCGTAGCGCTCGCCGAATTTCACGAATGACCGGCTCAGGCCTTGACAGCGATGCGCGTTGTGGTGCGAATCGAGGTGCGTCGGCCAACGTCCGGTGAGGGAGTGGAAGCGCGCGATCTGGCGCTCGAGCTGTTCGACACAGATCGCGGCCGACACCTCATCCTCATGCTCGGCCACTGCGGCGGAAAGATCGGCGTGCAGCCCTACGCTGAGATGTGGCAGCTCCGTGCTGATCGCTGCGGCCTCCGCGCCGAAAGGAGTGTCTACGAGCAGGCTCGTGCTCGTGACGATGCCCTTGCGGTGGGCCTCCGCGATACCTCGATTGATCCCAGGGCTGAGCCCGTAGTCGTCGGCATTGACAATCAGGCCGCGCATCGTTTCTCGACGCCCTCGAGCCATTGCCCGATCGCCGCCAGCTCCCGGAGCGCCCAAGTGCTTCCTTGTTCGGCGGCGATAAGGGCTGGCCAGATGGCGATGTTTGCGAGCCGCGCGTACTCCGCCGTCGCAAAAAGGAGGGTGAGGTCCGAGCCCGCCGGCAGCTGCATGCCGTGTTCCGCAGCGGCTCGTCGGTAGATCTCGATCACTCCAGCCCGTCGCTGTGCGGGAACGCGGAGCGTCAGTGTGGAGAGGTCATACGAGAATGAGCCTGGACCGACCTTGTCCCAGTCGAGCAGGCGGACCTTTTGCGTCCCGTTATGCGCCAGGACAGCGGTGTTCTTGGGCCAGAGATCCCCGTGGAGCAGCGTGTCGGGTCCCCCGAGCTCGGCCAGGGCGCGTGCCCGGTAGTCCCGTTCGTCGGCGAGTCGCTCCAGCCGCACGCGCAGCCGTCCAGCGGCGGCCGCGCCCGGCGCGCGCTTCTCTGAGCTGTCGAGAAGGGTGCTGAGGGCGGCGAGTGCGTCGCGCACGCTGGAGTCGTAGAACGCGATCCCGTGGTCCTCTCCCCAGACGCGACATTCAGCGAGAACGGGGTCGTGAGCAAAGCGCGCATGAATGGTGGCCACGAGCCGGACGGCGGCGTCGTACGCCGCGGGCGTCGTGCCCGCATCTGCGAGTGTGCAACCACCGAGGTCCTCGTACAGATGCCAGACTGTCCGACCCGCTCGTTCGGCGGCGACCCCGAGCAGAGCCGGAGCGACATGCTCGAGGCGGGCAGAGGGAAGCCACCGCTCGAGTGCGAGTTGGCTGCGGTGCGCGACCGAAGGTGCGAGCCGCTTGGCCACGAGCGACAGCGTCCGAGTCGGTGTCGCCAGCAAGATCCGGTACACGCCCTTGTTCAGCTTTCGCGCAGCCTGGAGACGGCCGGCGCTTCCGACCATTTCGCGCAAGGTCGCGACGAGCTCCCCGAGCCCGGGCTCGCCAGCCATGCAGCTCTCGAGCTGCGCGTCGATCATGCCGCGACGCGGTCCTTGAGCCAGTCGCGCAAGGGTTGCTCGTATGCTCGCAGCCGCGCGATCCCCTTCTCAGGCCAGGGCGTCTCCAGGTACGGGCTTGCCCACTCAACCGCGGCCAGCAGGCGCAGCCCGTAACCCAGTGTCGCGAGTTCGCCGATCCTGCGCTCCACCCCGCGTTCACCGTGCTCTGCAAGCGCGTCGCAGTAGCTGCGAAGCGCGACCGGGTTGTCGTGGAGGATGTACAAGTCCGGCGCGGGTGGAGCCCAGCGGCAGAACTCCCAGTCGAGCGCATACACCTCACCTTGCGCGAGTTGGAGGCACTCGCTCGACGGATCGCCATGTACCAGCGTTGGCTGCGCCCCCGCGAGCCCGCGCGCAAACCCAGGAAGCCTGGGCTCAGCGAGCGTGCAGAGCGAGATCATCGACCGCAACACCCTCCGATCGGCTTCCGAGAAAGCGGGTATGTGTGCCGCGGCCGCTAACCGCCCCTTCGCGACGCGGATGGCGTCCAGGTAATGCTCTTCCAGGGATCCGTTCTTCAGTTGCGCAGGCAAGGTTCGCGCGTCGAGCCCCATCGCGCTCGCGTGGAGATGACCGAGCCAGCTTGCGAGAGCTTCGACCCCGTCGGCGTGCGCGCAAGACGTACACCCCGGATCCTCGAAGAACATCCAGCCCAGGCCGGGATCTTCATCCTCCGCGGATCCGCAAAACCGCAGCTGCCGCATGGGGAGTCGAGCGAGTACCTGCTCGTGCAGCACGCGTTCGGCGATCGCGCGCTCGCGCGGCATCCGTTTGGCGATCACCGCCGAGCCGTCCCCTCCGGGCTCGCGTAACCGGTAGAACATGGTGGCGCCCTTCCGGTAGAAGATCGTCGCGCTCTTCGCTCGAACCGTCTCGACCTTCGCTTCACGCATGCGGCCGGTCGCTCGCCCCCAGGCGCTCAAGGCGGCAATATGGGAGCTGCCAGGAAGCGCCTGGACTGAGCGCGTGCCAGACGAGCTCGCGCCGCCGATGACCTCCAGAACGCCGTCCTCAACCTCCACGCGGGTGTCGCACCCCTCAAGCGCGCTCATCCGGTGCGCGATCACGAACGTCGTGCGTCCGGCCATCAGCCGGTTCATCGCCTCCGCGATTGCGCCCTCGGTCCGCCCGTCGACGGAGCTCGTCGGCTCATCGAGGATCAGAATCGGAGCGTCCTTGAGAAAAGCACGCGCCAGCGTGATCCGCTGGCGCTCCCCGCCCGACAGGCGCATCCCCCGAGCGCCCACCTGCGTTTCGTATCCCTCTGGTAGCTGCGCGATGAAGTCGTGCGCGTTCGCGGCGCGCGCCGCCGCCTCGATCTCGGCTCGGGTAGCGTCCGGCCGGGCATACGCGATGTTCTCGGCGACGCTCGCCGAAAACAGGACGGGCTCTTGCAGCACGATCGCGAAGTACCGGCGAAGGTCCTCGACGCGGTATTCGCGCAGGTCGACGCCGTCGAGCAAAATGCGTCCGCTGGTCACGTCGTAGAAGCGGATCAGCAGTCCCGCGAGCGTCGTCTTGCCCGCCCCGCTCTCGCCGGAGATTCCAACGCGGGATCCGGCGGGGACGGACAGGTTCAGGTCGCGCAGGACAGGCCGGTCGCGTTCGTAGGCGAACCAGACTCGCTCGAAAGCGATGTCTCCCCGCACACGCTCGAGACTGCGCTTGCGCCCGGCGCTAGCGAGCTCCGGATCGCGGTCCAGCAGCTCGTACACCCGCTCGACGCTCGCGAGCGAGGCCTGCAGGTCGCCGGCCTTCTTGCTCGCGGTCTTGAGCGGCTCATACAGCTGCTGGAGATAGCCCATGACCAGCGTGAGGTCGCCGACTGTCAGCGCGCCGGCCAGAACTCGCCTGGTGCCGAGGAACAGCACGGCCGCCATCGCCGATCCCATGATCAGCCCGATCGCCAGGCCGAACCAACCCTCCGCCAGCGCCAGCCTTAGGCGGGCGGCCACGCTGCTTGCCGAGCGATCGACGAAGCGGCGCTGCTCGCGACCCTCCTGACCGAAGGCTTTGACCACCCGGACCGACTCGAGCGCTTCATGAACGACCGACAGCGCCGAGCTTTCGAGTCGCTTTGTGTCGTGCCACTGCCTGCGCAGCCGTGCCCGATAAGCCCAAAAAGTGAGGAAAAGAGCAGGCGCCATTGCAATCGCGACCAGCGCCAGCTGCCAGTCGATTCGCGCCGTCACATAGATCATTCCGGCGACGGTGAGCGCGGCCGTGATGAACGGGATCAAACCGGCGACAGCGACATCCTGGATCGACTGTGCGTCGTACTGAATCCGATAGGCGGAATCGGCCGTCCCGCGCTTGTCGTGGTAGGCAAGCGACAACTCCTCCGCGTGCCGAAACAGGCGACTGCGCAACCGCAAGAGCAGTCGCTGCCCGGTATACGTGGTGAGCCAGAGCTGAGCGAAGCTCTGCAGCTGCTTCAGCAGCGCGATCGCAACGAAAAGCACGGACGCGACGATCAGCGTGCCGGTCCTCGAGCGAGCGAGCGCGTCGGGTACCAGGGTGGCGATGAACCCGGGCATCGGGTGATTGCCGACGACGGAGTCCACAGCGATTTTCAGCGGCAACGGCGTGAGCAGCGCAAACGCGCTCGACATGGCGCTCAACCAGATCAGCGCGCCGATCTGCGGCCGGTACCCGCGGGTCTCGGCGAAGAGCCGGCGATAGAGCCCCAAGTTGGCGCTCATGTGCCGGCCTCGCTGGGCGGGGTCGACCCCGAGACTGCCGCGCCAACCCTCGACCGCGCGGGCGGCGAGAGCGCGAGATTGGCGACGCGCGCAAGCACGGCGGTGGCGTCGAAGTAGGCCTCGGCGATGGCGCGCGCTGCGCGAGAGTGGCGCCGGTAGTCTCGCTCGATCGTCGCCAGTGCCGCAGCAGCCCCCTCGACCGTCGAGAAGCGGAACATGCCTTCTCCATCGGGAAGGAATGAGCTCGGCCCGCTGTCCTGGACGACGACCGGCTTGCCGGATGCCAGATAACAGAGCGTGCGGTCGCTGACCCAGGCATTTTGGAACTCGAGGCATGAGGGCTTGACGCAGCCGAACTCTCCCCGCGAGGCCTGGATGTAGGTCTGGTAGCGCTGCGCTGTGTTGGCAATGCCACGTGCGTGGCGCACCAGCCAACCGCGGCGTTCGAGCAGCGCCCGGTCGGCGCAGTCCTCACCTCCCTTGAGATAGATCGCCAGCTCGAGCTCGCTGCGAGTTCGCGACGGAAGCTCCGCGAAGCTCAGAAACGAGATGCTCTTGTCATTGCGATAGAGCACCTTCCCGTACTCGGTGACGTACTCCCCGCCGAGCCAGCTCGAGACCGTCGTGAAGCGACGGCAGCTCGGGTCATACGCGTACGGCCAGAGGTCAAGACACACTGGTGGCCGAATGTGGAGCCAAGTGAGACCGCAATCGTCGATCCGGCCCTCGGGTGCGCCGACAGTCTCGCCGGTCGTGAGGTAGAGATCGTGTGCCGGCACGCGGAGCTGCCCGCGACTGATCCACCACTGCAGCAGCCCAGGGTCGATGTCGACCAGGGCGGTGCGCCGAAAGCGGCCGAGGACGCGCTCGTCGATCTCGTAATGGAAGTTCAGAAGGAACTCCGCGCGGCGAAATGCAGCCTCGGCCCTCGAGGCGGTCGCGCCGTTGAACCGCAATTCCCCGCCTGCCCCGACGAGGTCGTAGAGGATCGCCTGGCGACCGAATCCGAAGCGCTCCATCCTCCTCATGAACCTCGAGATCGCTGCCGGATCGCGCCGCAGGGCGTCCGCCTCGACTCGCTCGAGCCAGAAGACCTCGAAGCCGAGCTGCCGCAAGGCGTGCGCGTACTGCATATACACCCAAAAGTGGCCGCCGAACTGAGGCGTCGTCGCGACCCGGTAAGCCGAGATAACTGCTGTGGACATACCGTGCCCGCCTGCTCGTTACGCTACTCCGCCGGCCCGTCCCGCCGCTCGCGCGCCAGCGTCTTGGGCCACCCATCCGAGCCGCGTGAGCGCGGCAGCGGAGTGGCCATCTCAACGCCGTGCTCCACGGCGTGCGCGACGACGCCGGCGGCGACCGAAGCTTCCGAGTAGAACCACATCAGGAAGGCGATCCCCACACCGCCCAGCAGCGCTGCGGCCAGGTACGCATGATCTAGCGCAGCGACCAACGTGAGCGCTCCCACGATCGCTCCCACCGCCAAGGGAAGCTTGCCCCGCAAGCATGCACGCACGCGAATCAGCTGCGCTCCGCCGCCGTGTTCCTCGACGCTCATCAACAGGCGCTCGCGTACCAGCATGCCCACCTCGACTTCGATATCCCAGCGGTCGTAGTCCCCGCCGCGCCGGATCCTCGCACCTGCCGCTGCGACCCGGTGCTCGATCGCGCGCAGACGTTCAGGGGGATCGATCCAACGGGTGCTCCAAAACGTCCACGTGTGGCGCGAGCGCGGTCGTGGCCGCGCGGGTGCACGCGCGGACCATGGCTTGAGCCCGTGTGCCAAGCGTCCGTACAGTCGCGCGGCGGGTTGGAGAACGTGCAAAAGCGTCGTGAGGGCGCGCATTCCGAACAGCTTGCGGCGCGAGATACGTCGGGTCGAGAACTGAGCGGCCGCCCCGCTACGCAGTGCCTGCCCGGCAACGAGAGCCAGCGCAGCAGCGAGCAGCGGAGCGCCGACGAACAGGAGTGGTTGCCACGCCACGCCGAGGACGCACAGCAGTGCGAGCGCGGAGATCACGAGGTACCACTCGGGCATGAGCGGAAGCGTGCGCACGCCGGCGTAGGGGGGCTCATAGAGTGACTGGAATGGGGCGCTGCCCTGGCTTCCGTAGTAGACACGCCAGCTACGAGCGCTGATGTGCCGAGTGAGGCCCTTGCCGTAGAGTCGGCCGCCCCACCTGATGTGGCGTGCGCCGTTGTACTTCTGCGGCCACTTGCGCTCCAGCAGAGCCTCGGCCTCGCCGTACCCGCTCTGCTGACGGAGGTATGCGCGCAGCGAGCTGCGGCGGTGGTGCCAAACCACGGCACTTGGACTAAAGCCGATCTTGAGATTGCGCTCCGTCAGGCGCCAGCACAGGTCAACGTCGTCCCCAGCTACGCGAAACCGCGGGTCGAAGCCTCCAACCTGCGCGAGTGCCGAGTGCCTGATCGCCAGGTTGCAGCCCGGAACGTGCTCGGCCTCCCTGTCTGACAGCAGCACGTGCATCGGAGCGCCCGGCGAGTTAGCGACGCATTCGGCCACCACCCCATCGTCCGGCGGGGCGAGATTTGGGCCGCCGACCGCCGCCCAGTCTCCTTCCACACACGTGCGCACCATGTACTGGAGCCAGTGCCGGTCTGGGTGCGCGTCGTCGTCGATGTACGCGACGATCTCGCCGGTCGCGGCTCGAAGCCCGACATTACGAGCGCTACTCAAGCCACAGTTCTCGGTCGTGATAAGCCGAACGGGGTAGCCGGCGGCGATTGCAGCGGCGGCGTCCGTCGATCCGTCGTTGACGACGATCACCTCGTAGTCCGGATAATCGAGCGCGAACAACCCATCGAGACACTCGCGGAGCGTGCTCGCGCCGTTGAAGGTGCAAACCACGACCGAGACGCGCGGCAGCGCGATGTCTGAGCACCACGGCGCCGCAGCGAACTCCCGCCGCACGGCGGCAAGCGCCGGCTTGGGGCGGCGATCGCTACGCGTGAGGCCAAACGCCCAGTCCTCGACGTCCTCGCCGCCGCGGTGCCACGCGTCGGTCCACGCGTAAGCGAATACGCCCGCGCAGCCCCCTGCGAAAGCCGTCTCGATCTGCGACGCGAGTGATGCTGCCTGCTTCGCCTCGCCGTTGCGGATGCTGTCGAGGCCGAGCTCCGTCATCAGCAGCGGCCGCTCACCCGCGAGGTTCTGGAGCCGCGCCAGGTACAGGGCCAGTCGCTGCGGGCACTCGAGGTAGACGTTGAAGGCCACCATGTCGATGAGCGGAAGCTGCAGATACTCGGTCGACGGGTAGCTCACGTACGTGACCAGAGCGTCCGGGTCCGCTCTACGGACGGCTTCACAGAGGTGTGTCACGAAGCGCTCCATCCGACGTCGGCCGAACCAGCGCACCGTGGACGCCGGGATCTCATTGGCAACCGCGTAACACAGGACCGCTGGATGTCCCCAGCATCTGCCAACGCTGTCGCAAACCATGCGTGCGATCTCCGACGGGCGGCGGCCGTCGTTCAAATGGCCGACGTAGCGCTCAGCCGCAAGCCCGACCATCACGCGCAGGCCGTGCCTCTGCGCCTCATCCAGCAGCCACGCAGGCGGCGGCGTGTACGTGCGCACGGCGTTCACGTCGATCGCAGCCATCATCTCGAAATCCCGGGAAACGACATCGCGCGCCGGGAACTCGTGACCCTCTGCGTCCGGACGGAACGTTCCGTAGGTCACTCCGCGCACATAGAGCGTCTCGTCTCCCACGAAGAGGAACTTGCCGCTCGCCCTCGGGCGAAGATCCGTCCGCGAGGGGGCATTCTCCGGGCCGCGCGAACGAGCTAAAGGCTCGCCGAGCCCCCCGGACTCCTTGCTCCCTTCTGCCTGGTAGAGCGCACTACTCACCGAGGCCGCAGTTGAGCGACCACCGGCCTCCCTGCCCGCACTTCTCACTTGGTCTCCGATCCCGGTGTCTGGCAGCCGCCATCCTACGACACCCTCCGCGCATCGGTCAACACGACCGCGAGACGCGCGCCGGACGGGCTCCGCGAGAAACCGAAAAGGGTCGAGCCGGTGGCCGTCAAGCGAAGTCAGGCCCCGGATGAACCCTCAGTCGCTTGCACTCATCACGCCCAAGTAATTCGTGTTTTTCGGAACATTTGGCCAAAATGTTCTGATATGGTCGGTGCCAAAGCGACACGCCGAGCGTGCTCGGCGGGAGGGGGAGAGACATGAGGCAGATCCGTCCTCGCACGCGCCTGATCCTGGGCGGGGCGATGCGTCTACTACTGGCCGCGCTGGCCAGCGCCGCGCTGCTCGCAGCCGTTGCTCCGAGCGCCGGCGCGTCGGTCTTCAAACACAACGGCATCATCTTCGTGCACGGCATCGAGGGCTCGGGCGCTCAGTTCGAGTCGCAGGCGATGCGCTTCACGAGCAACGGCTACCCGCACGACAGGATCGACGAGGTCGACTACAACTCCACGCGGGCGGTCGGCGACAAGAGCCAGGTGTTCGAACAGATCGACGCCGCGGTCGCCGAGATGAAGGCGCACACCGGGCGCAAACAGGTCGACATCGTCGCGCACTCGCTCGGCACCTCGGTCATGTACGCCTACCTGACCGAAGGCGAAAAGGCCGCCGAACGCAAAGCCAACGTGGGCCACTACATCAACGTCGACGGGCAAGCGGAAAACCCGGGCGTGCCGACGCTCGCCGTGTGGGCCGGCAGGGGCACTCCCGGTCGCCACATGGAAGGCGCTGAAAACGTCACGATCCCCAACCAGACGCACGTGCAGACATGCACCTCGGCCGAGTCGTTCATCCAGTACTTCAAATTCCTGCGCGGCTTCGCGCCCCGCAACGACATCCGCGGCCAGAAAGAAATCCACATCGGAGGCAAGGCCGTGAACTTCCCCGAAAACACGGGTGCGGCGGGCGACACGCTGCAGATCTGGCCCGTGAACAGCAACGGGCAGCGCATGACCGGCACGCCGATCTTCTCGACCGAAATCACCGACGGCTCAGAGGGCGGCGGCGCGTGGGGTCCCGTGCTCGTGCAGAAGAAACAGCGCTACGAGTTCGCGATCCTGCAGCCGGGCGTTGGCACGCTCCACTACTACTACGAGCCGTTCGTGCGCAGCGACTACACCCTGCGCCTCGAGGTATCGGCCGCGATCGAGCAGGAGACGGGGAACCGTCCCGGCGCCTCCGGAGTGGTCATGATCCGCTACAAGGAGTACTGGGGTAACGAACCGGGCCAGAACGACCGCCTGCTGATCGATGGCCTGAACGTGTGCACGGAAACCCTGTGCCCGGTGAAAAAGCAGGTCAACGCGTACTTCGCCTACGACGTGAACCGCGACGGCAAAACGGAGCTCACGGAAGACCCCACGTTGGGCTCGCTTCCGTTCCTCCAGGCGGCTGACGTGTTCATACGTGGCGCCACGCCGACGGATGAAACGATCTCCTTCCAGCTCGAATCGCGCGGCGCTCTGGGCACTGTCCGGACGCTCAACGTCCCCAACTGGGAGTCCAAACCTGTCGGCGACGGAATAGTCGTTCAGTGGAACGACTTCGAGAAGTTGACGTTCTAGCGAACTCGAACTGATCTCAGCCGAGATCTGCGGGCCCACCGGCGTCATGCTGGTGGGCCCGCCGCTTGCTCCGGGCGGCGGCGGACGGCGCCAGGAAGGCTGCCGTCGATGCAGTCGTCCGCCGTGTGTCGGCCTTCGCCGGCGGCCCTCAGACGCTGGGCCGCGGCGGTCGAGGGCGTGGCCCGCCTCGTCTCCCGGACGCGCTGAGCTCCGGGCGGCCGGTTTGCGGGCTCTGCCCACCGTTGAGCGCGACCGAAAAGCCAGCTCGGCGGCTCCTGCGCGCTCGGCGCCGTCCAAGCTCACTGCGGATCGCGCTCCTCAGCTCGCTCGCCAGCTCCGGGATCTCTCCCGGTCGCTGACGGATGGTCCGAGCGAGCGCCCTGCCCAGCCGTCGCGGCGTGAACAGCTCGGACGGGCGGAGCTCGTGATTGAGCACGCGCAACATCTTCTCGGCGGCGTTATCGTCGCTCGCCAGGTCGCGGATGACCTGGACGTGCAGCGGTCCGGGTCGGCCTGCTGCCCCCAGGTCGCTGGCGAACCAGTGCATCTCGTATGCGTCCTGGTCACGCCACCGCCACCAGCGCGCAAGCTGCGCATCGATCGCCGCGCCACCGCCGAGGCCTGCCTCGACCGCGTCCGCGAGGCGCTCGGCCTGGCGCAGGGCGTCCGAGATCCCCTGCGCGGGCGTGGGATCCTTGAAATGTCCCGCGTCTCCAAGCAGTGCCCAGCCGGGCCCGGCCGCTGCGCGGAAGTAACCGTGCCAGCTGGCCATCACGCGTATCGATCCGACGCGGGTTGCCCCGGCCAGCACTCCATGAAGCTCCGGCCAATGGCACAGCCCCTGCGCGAAGCGCCGCTCACGCTCGGCGAGGAACGACGCTCTGTCCTTGAGCGACGGACACACGCCGGCCATGTACAGACCGGCGTCGGTCGGGCTGGCGAGGAATGCCAAGTCCCCGAGCCGCCCGAGACGCAGGCGCGGCTCTCGATCGCTGACCCCTTCGAAGTAGGCCCAGGCGAAGAGGCGGCCGGGTGGCGCCACGTGGTACTCGGGGGCCCCGACGAGCGCGGCGACGGTTGAGCGGCGCCCGTCGGCGCCGACCACCAGAGGCGCGCGCAGCGTGCCGCGGGCCGTCTCGACACCTTCGACGCGCCCGTTCTTCCCCACCAGGTTCCTCACCTTCTCTCCGGTGCGCACCTCCGCGCCGGCCGATGCCGCAGCGCGCACCAGCAGCTCGTCCAGCGTCACGCGTCGCACGCACAGTCCCGGTGCTCCAAAGGCCTCGGCCTCGTGCTCGAGATCGGCGTCGATCCGCGCGTGCTCGGCGACGAGCGTGAAGCGCGTCAGCGGCACCGCGCCCGCCGCAAGGAGCGAGTCCAGTACTCCGAGACGCCGCAAGGCCGCCACTCCGCACGGCTGGATCACATGCGTCGAGAGCGTCTCGCTCGGAAAGCGCGCGCCGTCCAGCAGGCACACCCGCAGGCCTCTTCTGGCGAGAAGAGCGGCCAGCGGCGAGCCTGCACAGCGAGCGCCCACGATCGCGACGTCGAACCGCTCGACCTGCTTGCACATGCAGGCAACGTTGGCAGTCGATGGGGAGCGTGTCGATTACCTGCGAGGTAGGTTCCGCAGCATCTCCGCGGTCGCAGCGTCGGCCGGAAACGCCAACTCGATCGAGAGCTCCGACGTCGTCACCTCCGCGGCGGTGCCGAACGTCGCCACCGTGGCGAAGAACGAGAGCTCGCGGCCGTCGGGGGCGCGCAGTCGCATCAACGGCGTCAAGATCTCCCCGGCGGCCGCCACAGCCGCGGGATCGTGCTGATACTCGGGCGCCGGATAGGCAGCGACCTCCTCCAGCAGCTCAGCGAGCTTCTCATCCCCGGTGAGCGCGACCTGACGTTCGAGCCGCCCAACGAAGTAGGCGCGCACCTCGCCCAGGTTGACGATCGAGCGGGCCAGGCCTCGCGGATGCAGCCCGACGCGCATAGCGTTCACGGGTGGCTCCAGCAGCTCCTCGTCGACCAACGCTGCGACTGCTCCCATCGCCGCGTTGCCGGCGACGACGTTCCAGTAGCGATCGACGACGGCCGCAGGGTAGGGCTCGTGCCCCGTGAGGATCAGATCAAGCGCCTCGCGAACCGGCGTGAGCTCCGGGTCCTCGAGCGATCGCTGGGGAAACGCGGGCGCATGGCCAGCGGCAAGCAGCAGGTGGTTGCGCTCCCTGAATGGGATCTCGAGCTGCTCGGCAAGCAGCAGCAACATCTGCGCGCTAGGCCGCGAACGCCCGGTCTCGATGAAGCTGAGGTGGCGCGCCGAGATGCCGGCGTCGAGCGCGAGCTCCAGCTGGCTGAGCCGTTGTCGCTTGCGCCACTCGCGCAGCAGCGGCCCGGCTCTCGATTGGATGTTCACGGCCGCCGTCACGATGCCCGACTGTAGACCTCAGGCCGCTCCCGAGCGATTACCTGCGAGGTAAGCAACGAGGCGCATCTCGCGATGAGATCGGCGGTGGGGACGTGCCCGCGCGGCGCGCCGCCTCGGTCGGGGCTCGAGCCGGCCGTCAGCGCCGCACAGCGGCGTGCTTGACCTCGATCCATACCAGCAACGGGCGCGAGCGATGGCGATTGTTGCGCCGCCGCGGGAAGACCCGCCGGCGCGTGGGTACGAGCATGCCGTCGAAGACGCGATGCTCGAAGCAGTAGTGGGCCGCCTTCGCGAGGCTGCCCAGCGGCTCGGCGGTGTAATCGTGGCGACGTAAAACACCGTCGCCATCGAAGTAGAAGACCTGCTCCCGAGAGTGCGTGTGGACGCCCTCCGGGAACGTCACCGCAAGCCGCCGCCAGCGCTCGTGGTTCTCCTCCCAGGGCTCGAGCTCGCGCACCTCGTATCCCTCCTGCACGAACACGAACGGAGTCGAGACGTACGTCCAGATCGCATACGCGCCGAAGTAGAGGATGTCGAGCTTGTCCCACCACAACTTGTGGCGCAGGTCGCCAAACGCTGCCCGTGCGCCCGTGCGCACCTGGACCAGCCCGCCCGCATCCGTCTCGATGCGGACCGAGCCGTCAGGTCTCAGAACGCCCCGCTGCCCCGGCTGCGGATAGGGGCTGAAGACGACCTGCTGAGCGCGCGTGGAGACCCGCGCCTCGACGTCGCGCACAGCCGAGCCCTGCAGCTTCGCAGCGAACGCCAACCCGCCGGATGACACCCGCACGGCCACCTCGTTTGCGTTCGCCCACAGGTCGCGGCCGCCGTGGGCTGCGATCGCCTGCTCGAGCAGATCGCTCACCTCGCTAGCCAACGCACCGGGGCCGCCTTCGATCGCACGCCGCCGAGAGCCGCTCCTCCACCCGGCCATCATCGTCGCGATGACGTTCGCAGTCAATCGCGCGTCCTTCGCCGAGATCGAAGCCAGATTCGTCTCGTGCGCCAGCACCAGCTGCGGCCTTGAACGCCGATCGCGCCCAGAGTAACGTCAGCGCATGCCTGGTTGACGCTGAGAACTTGCATACGCTCTTTACCCGCGTCCGCCGCCCAGCGAGGCTTTCGGTGCTGTGCGCTCGACCGGAGGTCCTCGCCAAGAGCAAGCATCCGCTTGCGGCTGACGCTGACTGCTGGACCGAGGCGCTCGGCAGCTAAGCCGCGACCTCAGCCGCTTTGCGCCCGCGGCCTTCAGAGGGCGAGCCGGGTGGCTGCAGCACACGCTCCACGACGACCCGCACGCCGTGCTTCGGAGCCAGCGTTATGCCGCGCAGGACCACCGGGTCGGGGCGCTCGCGGAGCGGGCGAAGCTCGACCCGCGGCACGATCGCGCGCAGCACCTCTGCCATCTCCGCCTGCGCGAGAGCAGCCCCGATGCAGCGGCGGATCCCCCCGCCGAAGGGCAGCCATGAGTAGGACTCTGCCCCCGCGTCGGCGAAGCGCTCGGGGCGAAACTCGTGCGCGCGCGGGTAGAGGTCCTCGCGCATGTGCACGAGCGCGATCCCCGGATAGACCTTGACTCCAGCCGGGAGCTCGAAGCCGGCGACGACCCGGGGCTGCGTCAGCGTGCGCTCGGCCGCGTCGATCACGGGTCGCAGGCGCAGCGTCTCCTTGACCACCGCGTCGAGGTAAGCATCGTCCTCGCCGCGCTCGAGCTCCTCGCGCAGGCGGGCGAGCGCCGCGGGATGGCGCAGCAAGAGGTCAAAGGCGAAGGCGAGCGCCGTGGCGGTCGTCTCGTGACCGGCGCCGAGCATCGTGAACAGCTCATCGCGCAGCTCGCCGTCGCTCATCGCCGCGCCTTGCTCATCGCGCGCGCGAAGCAGAAGCGAGAGCACGTCGCCTCGCTGCTCCAGATCCGGCTGCTCGCGGCGGCGGCGGATCTCTTCGTACAGCGCCTCATCGGCGGCCCGCAAGCGGCGCGCAAAGCGCCGGCCCGGACTCAGCGGCCCGAGATCGGCGCGCGCCAGCGGCGTGATCATGTAGATCGGGCTCGAGTCGATCACCGCGCCCAGCAGCTCGCGAAGCCGCTCCACGCGAGCGGACTCGGTGACGCCGAAGACCGCTCGGCAGATGACCTCGAAGGTCAGCGCGCGCATCCGCTGGCGCAGCACGAGCGTCGACCCCTCGCGCCAGCCGGCCACCTCGCGCTCGGCGACCTCGCGTATCACCTCGCGGAATGCCGCCACCCGCGAGCCGCCGAACGGCGGCAGCAGAAGCTTTCGCTGGCGCATGTGCTCGGGCCCGTCCAGCACGAGCACCGAGTGCGCGCCCAGCACGGGCGCCATGAACGAGTTGGCCTCGCCGGCGCGCAGATCCGACTGCTCGCCCGTGAACAGCTCGCGGATCGCGTCCGGGTCGGCGACGTACACGCCCGTGCCGAAGCCCGTCAGCTTCACCCTGACCACATCGCCGTAGCGCTCGCGCCAGGCGCGCAAGCGCTCGAGCGGCCGCCGCGCAAAGCGCAGGAGGTTGACGATGCCCGGTGCTCTGGGGCCAGGCGGGAGCGCCATCGCGCAGAAGTCTAGCCGCGGGGGCGCTCGCCTTTGACGCCCCAGGCCGGTGGGCGCCAGCGGCGCAATCGCGCTCCTCACGCCGACACCTGGAAGGCCGCGAAGCCCCCGTACAGCAGCACGAGCAAAGCGCCTGCGCCCCTGCCCATGCCGCGCGCGCGCCCGAGGCAGAAGAGCGAGGCAAGGGTGATCGCCGCAAGCCAGGCGAGGTCGAGCTTCTCCGTCGAGGAGTGAACAGCGACGTCCGCGAAGGCGGCGGGGACGAGGACGCCTCCGAGCAGGTTGATCGTGTTGCTGTTGAACGTCTCGCTCACAAGTGCCGCGCCGCGTGCGGCGAGCCCGAGCCGGATCGCAGTTTGCGCGTTCGGAATGCTCGTCAGCGGCCCCAGCAAGAGGACGCCTACCACCGTCCCCGAGATGCCCCAATGCTCGCCGAGGGCGACCGCCGAGTTCACGAGGCCGATGCTGCCGAGGACGATCAGCGTGACGTCCGTCGTGATGAGCGCCAGCGCGCGGCGATGGCCGCGCTCGTGCGCGGGCCGCGCCCGGCGCGGATGCGCACGCGTCGCGAGCACCGCAGCAAGCGGCTGTCGCAGCGCCCGCGGCAGCGGCAGCCGGGCCTCCGCTGCGGCGACGTCGATCAGGAGCAGCAGGTAGCCGACGAGCACCGGCACGACCAGGATGAAGCCCCACAACGGCGTGAGCGCGTCGAGAAGCACGCCCGCCGCGATCAGCGTGACGAGCGCCCCCACCGCTCCCTCGAGCGCGAGCGCCGTGCGCGCGAGGTGCACGCCGCCGGCGAGCAGCGCGCTGAGCCCGATCATCGCCGCGATGTTGAAGATGTTCGAGCCGAGGACCACGCCGGCGCTCACCGCGTGCTCGCCCTTCGCGAGCGCGATCACGGCGGCCGAGAGCTCCGGTCCGTCAGCGGCCGCGGCGGTCAGCAGGCCGATGATCGTCTCCGAGAGGCCGAACCTCATGCCGACGATGTCCAATCGACGCGCGAACAGGCGCGCGGCGGTCAGCGTCACCGTCAGCGAGGCGATGAACAGCGGCGCCGCCAGCGCGACCGGCATCAACTCGCGTTCCTCCTCGCGAGCGGCGCGGCTCCTCGATCAGGGGGGCGGGATGTCCAGAGGTCAAGCATGCCCAGAGCAATGCCGACCAGGCTTCCCGGCGCACCGCGCGCAACATATCAGCGATCTCCCGCCACCCGCCTAGAGCGGCGCCCGCGTGATCGGGGATATCCAAGGGTCGCCTAGGGGACATTCCCGATTGTGCACCCTGTGCCGCGCAGGAAGACTGTCGCCATGCTCGAGATGGCAACAGAACGCAGCGCGGCGCAGGCGCCGGTGCCGCTGCCGGAGGCTGCGTTCCTGTTCGTCGACATCGCCGGCTTCACCGCCTTCACCGAGATCGAGGGCGACGCACGCGCGGCCGAGCTCGCGTGGCGCCTGAGGCTCGGCGTCGAGGCCCAGCTCGGGCACGACGCTCACGTCGTCAAGACCCTCGGCGATGCTGCCATGGTGCGCATCGCCGACCCCGGCGAGGCCGCCGCGGCGGGGCTGCGAATCGTCTCGCACGCGCTGCCCGGCGCCGCGGACCCGCCGCTCCGCGTGGGCGTCCACTGCGGGCCCGCGATCGAGTGGGACGGCGACTTCTTCGGCGCGGCCGTGAACGTGGCTGCGCGCGTCGCCGCCGTGGCTGGTCCGGGCGAGGTGCTCGTCACCGACGAGGTGGCAAAGGCGGCTCGCACGCGCGGCCTTCGCCTGCAGGAGCTGGGCGAGCACGCGCTGCGCAACGTCTCGACGCCGGTGCTGCTGCACGCGGTCACGGAGGGCAGCGATGTCGAGTTCTGAGCTCCCGCCCGAGCGTCCGCGCGCGCGCCTGATCCGCACCCGTCGCGGCCGGCTCATCGGCGGCGTCTGCAGCGGCCTCGGCGCGCACTTCGGCGTCGATCCCATCCTCCTGCGCATCGCGTTCGTCGCCCTCGCCATCTTCGGCGGAATCGGCTTCTGGCTGTACCTCGCTTTCCTCTTGCTCGTGCCCGAGGAGGGCGCGAGCGCTCCGCCGCTGCGCCTGCGCCAGCTGCCCTGGCGCCTGATCGCCGGCGCCGCGGCGCTGATCGCCGCTGCGGCCGTGGGGCTGCCCGCCGCGAGCCACCCGGCGCTCGGATCCGCCTGGCCGGCAGGCGTCGTGGTCGGGACGATCGCGCTCGTCGGGGTCGCCGCCCTCGGACTTCGCATCGCCCTTCGCCGGCGCATCCGCGAGCAGCGACGCAGCGACCCGGAGCGCGCGCCCAGTCCGGATCAGCGGCTGTGGAGCTTCCTGGCGCTCGCAGTGGCCGTGACGGCGGGAATCGTGCTCCTCGCGCTCGCCGGTGCCTGGCTGGCAGGGACCGAGCGGCACGTGGCCGCGTGGGCAGTGGTCGCGCTCGGCGCCGCGCTGGCGCTCGCGGCCTTCACCGGAGCTCGCCGCCTGGTTGTTCCCGCTCTCGCCTTCGCGCTCCCGGTCGCAGCGATCGCCGCCGCCCACGCCGACCTGCACGGCGGCGTTGGCGAACGCACCTACCGTCCGGCGGCGCTCGCCCAGCTGCGCTCCACCTACAGCCTCGGAGCAGGCCTCCTCGAAGTCGACCTGCGCGACGTGCAGTTGCCGCCCGGAGACACCTCGCTGCACGTGCGACTGGGCGCCGGCCAGATCGTGGTGCTCGTATCCGACCGGGTCTGCGTCGCCACGCACGCGCACATCGGCGCGGGATACGTGGGCGCGCTCGACCGCGAATCCGGCGGGCTGGACGTGAACTGGGTCCACCGACCCTCCGCGCCAACGGGCGTGCCGCGCCTGCTGCTGAGCGGACGCGTGGGTCTGGGGACGCTGATCGTCGCCGATCGACCGCTCGGGCACGGAGGAGGGTTCCAGCCCGGCGCCTATGGCAACAACGACGCCTGTCGAACGCCACCACAGCTGGGAGCGGCCCAATGACCCGCCGACCCAACATCGCATCGCTCTTCAGCGGTCTTGCGCTGCTCGCGCTCGGCATTCTGCTGGTGCTCGACGCGCAGGGGACCGTGGAGCTCGGTTTTGCCTACGTGGCCCCCGCGCTGCTCGGCGTAGTGGGAGCGACGCTGCTCGCCAGCGGCCTTTCGAGCCGGCGGCGCGACTGAGATCATCTCGGGCGATGGCGCCCACGGCGAACCCTTCGCGCGGTGCGCTCAGGATCGCGCTCGGAACAGGCCTCTTGCTGTGCGCCGGCCTGCTGCTCGTGCGTGCGACCGGCCCCTGGCCGGGCGACGCGATCGTGTGGCCCGCGGCCGTCGCTGCCGTCGGGGGCCTGCTGATCTGGAGCTCGCCGTCCTCCAGGCCGCGCGCCAGGCGCGGCTGGGCTGCCCACCGCCCGCACGAGCTGCTCTCGCGGCGGCCGCCCTCCCGCGTGCGCACGCTCGGCAGCCCCGAGGTGAGCCGCGGCGGGCTCGGCGTGGTGCTCGTGCTCGGCGCCGGATTCGCCTTCCTGTGGGCCAACGGCGGCGTCCGCCCCGCGGGCGAAGCGGTGCTCGCAGGGCTCGCGGTGCTGATCGCCCTGGCGCTCATCTTCGCCCCCTCGTGGCGCCGCCTCGCGCGCAGCCTCGCCGCCGAGAGAGCCGAGCGCATCCGCTCGCAGGAGCGCGCCGACGTCGGGGCGCACCTGCACGACTCGGTGCTGCAGACGCTCGCGCTCATCCAGCGAGACGCCGACGACCCGCGGCAGGTCGCGACGCTCGCGCGCCAGCAGGAGCGCGAGCTGCGCGCGTGGCTTACCGGCCGCGACCCGGGCCGGCGCGGCGAGAGCGTGGCGGCGGCACTCGAAGCGGCGGCTGCCGAGGTCGAGGCCGGCGCGGGCGGCTCGGTGGAGGTGGTGGCAGTCGGCGAGCGCGCGCTCGATGAGCGCGCCGGCGCCGCGGTTGCTGCAGCCCGCGAGGCGATGCTCAACGCGGTCAAGTTCGCGGGCGAGGGCGCGGTGTCCGTGTATGCAGAGCTCTCCGACGAGCGCGTCGAGGTGTTCATCCGCGACAGGGGCAACGGCTTCGACCCTGCTGCAGTTCCGCCGGAGCGCCGCGGCGTGCGAGAGTCGATCGTCGGGCGCATGCGACGCGCGGGCGGGAGCGCCGTCGTGCGCTCGGCTCCCGGCACGGGCACCGAGGTCGAGATCACGATCGACGGCCGGGGCCGACCATGAGCGCCGCCGCGCCTCGCGTGCTGATCGTCGATGATCACGCGCTGTTCCGAGCCGGGGTGCGCACGCTGCTCGGCGAGCAGGTCGAGGTGGTCGGGGAGTGCGGCGAGGTGGAGAGCGCCGTCGCGGCCATCGAGGAGCTCGAGCCCGACGTTGTGCTGCTCGATGTACACATGCCCGAAGGCGGTGGGGTCGAGGTCATCCGCCGCGTCGCCGACAGCCGCCCGTCGGTGCGCTTCCTCGCGCTGTCGGTGAGCGACGCTGCCGAAGACGTGATAGCGCTGATCCGCGCCGGCGCGCGCGGGTATGTGACCAAGACCATTTCCGGGCCCGAGCTGACCGACGCCGTGCACCGCGTGAGCGAAGGCGACGCCGTCTTCTCGCCACGCCTGGCGGGCTTCGTGCTCGACGCGTTCGCCGGCGAGCTCCCAGCCGCGCAGGTAGATCCCGAGCTTGACCTGCTGACCGTGCGCGAGCGCGAGGTGCTCCAGCACATTGCGCGCGGATACATGTACAAGGAGATCGCCGCACAGCTCGGCATCTCCGTCAAGACCGTCGAGGCACACGTCTCGGCCGTGCTGCGCAAGCTTCAGCTCTCAAGCCGCCACGAGCTGAGCCGCTGGGCCGCGCACCGCCGGCTCGTCGACTAGCGCTGTCGTTGGTGGGGTGGTCCGGCCGCTTGCCGAGCAACGCCGGGAGTCGTCGACTGCACCGGCGTCTCGGCGCTTAGTGCACCGCCGCCAGCTCGGCCTGGATGCGCGCGCTCACCTGCTCTGAGATCGAGTCCGTCACCGGGCGCTCATCGGAGAGCACGCGCTCCTCGATCTGACCCACCGCGATCACCTCGCGCACGCTCGATGCCACGAACGCCTCGTCCGCGCGCTCGAGGTCGGCGAGCGCGGTCTCGACCTCTACGGCATCGGCGATCTCCATCACGATCCTGCGCGTGATCGAGTCGAGCACGTGCTCTGATAGCGGCGGCGTATGCGCGCGGCCGTCCGCCACCCAGAAGAACGACGCCGTCGGTAACTCGAGCACGTGGCCCTCAGGCGTGACGAGCAGAGCCTCATCGAAGCCGCGCTCGCGCGCGAGCCTCGTGGCGAGCATGTTGGCTCCGTAGGAGAGCGACTTGATGCCGTCCAAAATGTGCGTCGGCGCGTACGTCACGTAGCCGAGCGAAAGCGCATCGGGCATGTCCGGCAGCGGCTCGATCAACGTGATCCGGTGCCCGCCGCGCGTGACGAGCACGCGCAGCAGCGCATCGCCGGGCGTGGCGCTCTGCAGCAGCGTCTCGATGTCGCGCGCCACGCCGCCGATGTCGAGCTCCAGGCGCAGGTTCTGCGCCGAGCGCGCCATGCGCTCCAGGTGGGGCTCGCGCCCGAAGGGCACACCGTCGTAGAGGCGCATCACCTCGAACACGCCGTCACCACGCAGGAGCCCTTCGTCCGTGACCGGGATGAGGGCCTGCTCCAGGGGCACGAGGGCGCCGTCGACACAAGCTTCCTGCACGGGCTGCAGCGTAGTCGATGCGGCGCCACGCCGATCGCGCCCGTAGATGCACGCGGTCATGGCGACCGCGCCCCGCCTCAGCGGGCCCGCAAGCCCATCGCGACCAGCGCGCTAGGTGGTGCGCACGATCAACACCGAGCAGGGCGCGTGGTGGGAGACCTTGTCGGGCACCGAGCCGAGCAGGAAACGCTTGGCTCCGGTCATGCCCTTGTTGCCGAGGATCACGAGATCCGCTTTCTGCTCTTCGGCGACGTCGAGGATCGCGTCGGCCGGATCGCCCTGGCGCGCGTACGTGTTGACCTTGACGCCCGCCTCGCGCGCGATGTCGGCGGCGTCGCTGAGCGAGTTTTCGACCTCCTGGCGCGGGTGAATCGCCCACTGCACGTCCTCGGGTGCGTCGCGCCGTTCGGCTCGCAGGCGCTGCTCGGAGACGGGTGCGTAGGCGCTCACGAGCTCGAGCGTCGCGCCCACCGCCTTGGCCATGTCGACTGCCTCGCGCACGGCCTGCGTCGCTGTGCCTGAGCCATCGGTCCCGACGACGATCGAGCCAAACATCTGTCCCCTTCCACGTTTCCAGCCCGCCGTCGCGGCGAGGCGCGAGGATCATACCGGGGTGCGCTCGCTCGGCGCGAGCGGGCGCTCAGGTGCGCGTGAAGCGCGCGGCCTCATCGGAGCCGCCCGTGGCGTCGCCGGCGCTGTAGGAGTGCGCGCCGGCGCCAGCGAGCTGGCCGCCGTCGACGATCAGGTATTCCTCTCGGATCGGCCGCCCGTCGAAGAAGCACTCCAGGATCTCGCGCACGCCCGCCGCGTAGCGCGCCTGCGCGGAGAGGCTCGTGCCCGACGTATGCGGCGTCATGCCGTGGTGCGGCATCGAGCGCCAGGGGTGGTCCCGCGGCGCCGGCTGGGGGAACCACACGTCGCCGGCATAACCCGCCAGCTGCCCGCTCTCGCACGCGCGCGCGACGGCGTCGCGGTCGCAGATCTTGCCGCGCGCGGTGTTGATCAGATAAGCGCCGCGTTTCATCTTGGCGATCAGCTGCTCGTCAAACATGTGCTCCGTCTCGGGGTGCAGCGGCGCGTTGATCGTGATCACGTCGCACGCCTGCACGAGCGACTCCACGTCGTCGTGGAAGCTGACGCCGAGCTCCTGCTCTACCTCGGCCGGGAGGCGATGGCGGTCGGTGTAGTGCAGGCCGACCTCGAACGGCTTCAGGCGGCGCAGCACCGCGGAGCCGATGCGACCTGCCGCGACGGTCCCGACCTGCATGCCCTCGAGGTCGTAGGAGCGCGAGACGCAGTCGGCGATGTTCCAGCCGCCGCGCACGACCCATTCGTGCGAGGGGATGTAGTTGCGCACCAGCGCCAGAATCATCATCACGACGTGCTCCGCGACGCTGATGCTGTTGCAGTACGTCACCTCGGCGACAGTGATCCCGCGCTCGATCGCTGCCTGCAGGTCGACGTGGTCCGATCCGATCCCGGCCGTCAGGGCGAGCTTCAGCTCTGGCGCACTGGCGATGCGCTCCGCCGTCAGGTATGCGGGCCAGAACGGCTGCGAGATGACGACCTCGGCGTCCGCAAGCTCGCGCTCGAAGACCGACTCCGGCCCGTCCTTGTCGGCCGTCACGACCAGCGCGTGGCCGCGGTCCTCGAGGAACGAGCGCAGCCCGAGCTCGCCAGAGACGCACCCCAAAAGCTCGCCGGGGGTGAAGTCGATCGCCTGCGGAGTGGGCGTGGTCTGGCCGTCGTAGTAGCGCTCGATCGCCGGGATCTGATCGCGCGCGTATGAGGGCGGGTATCCGTCGACGGGGTCGTCGTAGAGCACGCAAAGGACCTTCGCCATGGCTGAGCCTCCCTCGATGTTTCGGACATAATCCCACGATCAAAGCGATCCAGATCGTCGAGGAGTCGGGCCCCGAGAGCGCCCTGCGCCTGGTGGAGGTGCCCGAGCCAGAGCCGTCGCACACGCTCACGCCAGGGTCTGGCGTGGTGGTGGACGTGCATGCCGCGGGCGTCTCCTTCCCGGAGCTGCTGCAGACGCGCGGGCAGTACCAGCTCAAACCCGAGCTTCCGTTCGTGCCCGGAAGCGAGGTGGCGGGCATCGTGCGCAGCGCCTCCGATGACGCGGACGTGCGCGAGGGCGAGCGCGTGAGCGCGTTCTGCGCGCTCGGCGGCTTCGCCGAGACGGCGGTCGCCCCGAGCTTCTTCACCTTCCCGCTCGATGAGGCGCTCGACTTCGCGCAGGGGGCCGGTCTGATCCTCAACTATCACACCGCCTACTTCGCGCTCGCCATGCGCGGGCGCCTGCGCTCGGGCGAGACGGTGCTCGTGCACGGCGCCGCCGGCGGTGTCGGCACCGCGGGGCTCCAGGTGGCCAAGGGGCTAGGCGCGCGTACGATCGCGCTCGTTTCCACCGAGGCCAAGCGTCGCGTCGCCGAGCAGGCGGGGGCCGATGAGACGGTGCTCGTGGGCGACTCCTGGAAGGACGAGGTGCGCTCGCTCTCCGACGGCGGCGTCGACGTGGTGCTCGACCCGGTGGGCGGCGATCGCTTCACCGACAGCCTGCGCACGCTGCGCGAGGGCGGGCGCCTGATCGTCGTGGGCTTCACCGGCGGCTCGATCCCCGAAGTCAAGGTCAACCGGCTGCTGCTCAACAACACGGAGGTGGTCGGCGCGGGCTGGGGCGCCTACGTCATGGGCAAGCCGCAGCTGAACCGCGAGGTCGGAGCGGCGATCGCGCGCATGGTGGGCGAGGGCTTCATCCGGCCGGTGGTCGGCGAGCGCTTCCCGCTCGAGCAGGCGAGCGAGGCGCTGCGTGCGCTCGAGGAGCGGCGCGCCACCGGCAAGGTCGTACTCGACGTGCGGCCCGACTGATCGCGCTGGCGGTGGCGGTTACGGCACCGGCGCAGAGCCGGTGGCGGGTGCGCTCACGCTGCCTAAGAGCAACGTAGGAGTCCGCGGATGCGCTGTGGCGGTGCGCAAGAATCGGTCTCGTGAGACTGCTCGTCGTCGATGATGACCGCGCTGTCCGCGACGCCCTGCGCCGCGCGCTCACGCTCGCGGGCCATGAGGTCAAGTGCGCCGAGGGCGGCGCCGAGGCGATCGAGCTCGTCGCCGAGGAGCTGCCAGATGCCGTCGTGCTGGACGTGGGCATGCCCGAGATCGACGGCCTCGAGGTGTGCCGCCGGCTGCGGCTGCTGGGCAACCGCGTGCCGATCCTGATGCTGACGGCGCGCGTGGAAGTGTCAGATCGCATCGCTGGGCTTGACGCGGGCGCCGACGACTACCTCGTCAAGCCCTTCGACGTCGAGGAGCTGAAGGCCCGCCTGCGCGCCCTGCTGCGCCGCTCCCAGGACGATGAAGAGGACCCCGACGAGCTGTCGTTCGCGGAGCTCGCGCTCGACCGCGCGCGTCACGGAGCCGCCGTGGGCGATGAGTTCGTGGAGCTCACGCGCACCGAGTTCCAGCTGCTCGAGCTTCTAATGCGCAACCCTCGCCGCGTGCTCACGCACAGCGTCATCTACGACCGCGTGTGGGGCTACGACTTCGGGCCTGCCTCGAACGCGCTGCGCGTCTACATCGGCTATCTGCGGCGAAAGCTCGAAAGCCTCGGCGCTCCCTCGTTGATTCACACGGTGCGCGGCGTCGGCTACGTGCTGCGCGAGCCGTGAGCCTGCGCACGCGGATCGCGGCGGTCGCCAGCGCGGCGGTGGCGCTGGCGGTGCTGGGCGCCGCGGTGAGCGTCTACCTCGCCGTGCGCTCGGACCTGCGCGGGCAGATCGACGAGTCGCTCACGCGCCGCGCGCAGGACCTGATCGGCGCCCCCGCGGGCGGTCCTCCCGACGAGGGGGGGAGGGGGCCCGGCGCGGGCGTTCCGCGCGAGTCCCATGCGCCGCCCAACGACGGAGCCGGGCCCGCGCATCACCCCTACCCGCCGACCGTGACGCCCGCGCGCTTCGGCGGTGCTTCGGGATACGTGCAGTTCGTCTCAGCCGGCGGAGCGATAACCGTCCCAGGGGGGCAGGGCTCGACGCCGGAGATCGCGCTGAGTGCCGCCGACCGCGCGATCGCGGCCCGCGGTGCCGGGCGCTCGCTGAGTGACAGGACGGTCAAAGGGACCCACCTGCGCGTGCTCACGCTCGGCGCCGGACCCGCGCAAGCGCGAGGCGGCCTGGGCGGCGGAGCGATCACGATCGCGCGCCCGCTCGCCGAGGTCGACCGCGAGCTGCGCCAGGTGCTGTTGATCCTGCTCATCGTCGGGGTGGCTGGGATCGCGATCGCGGCTGCGCTCGGCGCGCTGGTGGCCCGCACGGCGCTGACGCCGATCGCGCGCTTCACGCGCGCGGCCGAGACGCTGACGGGCCGGCTCGACCTCTCACGGCGCCTGCCCGTCGGCGGGCGCGACGAGCTCGCGCGCCTTGCGCGCAGCTTCAACGCCACGCTCGATGAGCTCGAGCGCTCGCTACAGGCGCAGCGGCAGCTGATCGCAGACGCAAGCCACGAGCTGCGCACGCCTATCGCCTCGCTGCGCGCCAACATCCAGACGCTCGAGCACTCCGCGCGCCTGCCGCCGGACGAGCAGGCGAGCCTGCGGGCGGACATCGTCGAGGAGCTCGACGAGCTCACCTCGCTGGTGAGCGATGTCGTCGAGCTCGCGCGCGGGTCGCGCGGCGAGTCCTCGTGGGAGGACGTGCGCCTGGACCTGATCGTCGAGGACGCCGTCGCGCGCACGCGCAGGCGCAGAGAGCTGCAGTTCGAGCTTGACCTCGAGCCCACGAGCGTGAGGGGCGAAGCCGATCGCGTGAACCGGGCGGTCAGCAACCTGCTCGACAACGCGCGCAAGTGGAGTCCACGGGGAGGGCTGGTCGAGGTAAGCCTGCACGGGGGCGTGCTGACGGTCCGCGATCACGGCCCCGGCTTCAAGGACGAGGACCTGCCGCGGGTGTTCGAGCGCTTCTATCGGGCCGCGGGAGCGCGCAAGCTGCCCGGCTCGGGCCTCGGCCTTGCAATCGTGCGCCAGGCAGCCGAGGCCCACCACGGGTCCGCGAGCGCCGAGAACGCGCCAGGCGGCGGGGCGAGGCTGCGCGTGAGCTTCGGTCCCCCGCTCGCCGTCCCGGCGCCTGCCGAGCCGCTCGGGGCGCACTAGCTCGCGCCGCGCTTGCGATACAGTCGCCGCCATGAACGAGGGCAGCGTGCTCAAGGCGCTCGCGGGAGTGAGGATCGCGATCGGAGTGGGCGCGTGGGCGACGCCGCGCCTGGCGGGCAGGCTGTTCGGGCTCGACGCCGCAGCCAACCCGCAGGCCCCCTACCTGGCGCGGCTCTTCGGCGCGCGCGACGTCGCGCTCGCATGGGGCGCGCTCGGCTCAAGCGGGGATGCCCGGCGCCAGTGGCTGCTGCTTGGTCTCGCCTGCGACGGAGCGGACGCGCTGGCCGGAGTCGCGGGCGGTCGCGCCGGGTATCTGCCCGCTTTCACGAGCGCGCTCCTGACTGGCACGGCCCTCTCTGCGCTCGGGCTCGGAGCGCTCGCGCTGCGCGAAGCCTGAAGGCGCCTACGCGGCTGACTCGGGCTCGGCCGCCAGCGGATTGCCGGCCGGCTCGCGGCCGGCCTCCACGGCGGCCTGCTTGGCTCCCAGGAACGGGGTCAGCGTCAGGTAGATGAGCTGCGGCGTCACCGCCGGCAGCTCCGCGATCAGCCCGCGCTCGATGTAGTGGTGGAGCACCTGCCACATGCCCCCGACGACGGCCTCGGGCGCGATCGTCGGCACCTCGATCCCCTCGCCCGCTTCGCGCTCCTCGGGGCCCAGGTAGTAGGCGAAGCCGCGCAGCGTGTCGTCGCGGATGGCGAGCGTGTCGGGCGTCGCGGCGAAAGTGTCGACGATGCTCAGGTGCGCGTGCGCGGGCTCCGAGGCGAGGTAGTCGATCAGCGAGCGCAGCGCTTCGGCTACGGCGCGCGCCCAGCCGTCTTCCACCCTGAAGGCCGAATAGGCGAGCACCGAGAACGTGAACGCCTGGTGCATGCCGACCTTCTGCGCGCCCACGAAAGCGTCGTGCTTGGTCGCGTACATTTCGTAGAAGGTCTCGTGCGAGACGCCCGCGCGCGAGGCGATCTCGGGGATCGTGAGGCTGGCGAGGCCTTTTTCGGCGACGATCGCCGCCGTCGCGTCGACGATCCGTTCGCGCTGGCTGCGCTCCACGTAGTCGCGCGAGAGGTCGTGGCGCCCGCCGGGCAGGCGGCCCTGGGCCCGGCGCGCGCGCAGCGAATCAACCTCCGCCTGCTCATCGGCGTGCTCGGACTTCTCGCGCGAGAACGGCTTGCCCAGCGAGGAGGGCAGCATCAACGGGTAGCAGCTCGCCCACTGCGTCAGTTCGGGCGCCAGGCCAGGCAGCTCAGAGGCGCGCCCGGCGCGCAGGCGAGCGGCGGCCACCTCGCGGATTCCG
This sequence comes from Actinomycetota bacterium, assembly GCA_005884115.1. GTDB lineage: Bacteria > Actinomycetota > Thermoleophilia > Solirubrobacterales > Solirubrobacteraceae > Palsa-744. The sequence goes on along the minus strand of VAXW01000004.1, from coordinate 154,356 downwards.
CCGAAGATGACCTTCGTGGTGAGGCCCGCCGCGAAGGCGGCGGCTAGGCTGTCGCGCGTCATTTCGGCGCTCTGCTCGAACGCCTCGAGCGAGCGTGCGCGCTGCTGGAGCGCCTTGGGCCCGGCGCCGAAGGCGCCGAACAGGAACAGCGACATCGCGTCGGGGTCAGAGGCGGCGAGGTCGCAGAAGGCCTGCATCGAGACCTTCATGCGGTCCTGCAGCGACCCCTGCACCTCGTAGGCCTTCAGCGCCGTGTCGGCCGTGCGCCTGGCGATGTCCTCGTAGGCGCTCAGCATCAGCTCCTCCTTGTCCTTGTACAGGGCATAGAAGGTCGGGCGCGAGACGTGCGCGAGCTTCGTCAGATCGGCGATTCGCACGGATTCGTAGCCGCGCTCGGCGATCAGCTCGATGAGCGCGCGCCGCAGGCGCTCGCGCTGATCGCGTTCGACGTCCTCGCGCGCCAGGCCGTGCGCCCCGGTGGGCAGGCGGCGGTAGCGGTCGCTCGAGGTGTCGCGCTGAGAGGAGCCGTTGGCGGGGGCGGGATCGGTTGCCGCGGCAGCGGGCGCGCCCGCGGCGGCATCGGGAGCAGCGACGGTAGAGGCGGCCTCGCCCCCCGGAGGCTTGATCTCGGTGTTGCGTGCTTGCATCGGATCCTCCCCGCTTGGAAACCTCAGCCTGACATCAAACGTAGTGTACCCGCAATCGGCGCGTTAAGAAACAGGAATTTTTTCATAAACCGCAGGCGCCTTCGTGTAGTGACGCGAGACGGTGGGTGCGCCGACTCGTCTAAGGCCTGATCGTCTTCGACGTTCCCAGCACGGCGCCCGAGGAGTCGAGCGCCTGGACGGCCACGAACGCGGCCGGCGAGGGGAGCGCGATCGCGGTCTCAAAGCCGGCGCGCCGCGCGCCCTGGGCGGGCGCCAGCGCCTGCGCGGATGGGCCCGCGAGCACTCGCCAGCTGCTCGTGCGCGTATCGCCGTTCCAGCTCGCATACACCGTCTCGGGCACGCCCTTGCGCGCCGCCACGGCGGCGATCGCCGGTGGTTCGCGCGGGGCTCCGGTCCAGGGGAAGCGGTAGCCGCGATAGGACTGGTATGTGCCGTGCATGTGCGCGTCGAACAGCAGCTGCCCGCTGGGGCTGAACTCCGAGAAGTAGGGCTGCGCACCCCAGCCCACGAACCAGTCGCCGTTGGGCAGCGCCTGGAAGTTGCCCTGGCTGGCGGAGGAGAGCGGCTTGGGGTGCTCGAACTCGGCCAACAGGCTCGCCCTGCGCGAGCGCGGATCGATCGCGAGCACGATCCCGCGCGACTGGGGGTGCACCTTGGGGACGGCGCCATTGTCGAAGATGCTGATCGACCCGTTGGGCAGCGTGGCCGCGTCGTGCTGGTAGGCGATGCTCGTCTGGCCGTTCAGCCTGACGGCCGAGTGCCGCCCGCCGAGCTTGCGCAGCACCTGGCCGCCGCGCGTGCTCAGCACGTACAGCGCCCACGTGTTGCGCGCGGAGATCAGCGTCGTGCCGTCGGCGCGCGGTTCGATGGAGTTGATGTGGAAGAAGTCGAGCGGCCACTTCCTGGAGGTCCCGACGGCGGAGCTGTGAGAGTCGGACAGCGCGACGTGGTCGATGCTGTGCCACTCGCGCCGCACGAGCGCCGTGCGCAGGTCGACTTCCTGGAAGATGCTGTCGGTCACCGCCCCGCCCTTGGGCCCGCCCAGGCGCGAGAGGTCGCAGGCGATGGGCGCGAACACGCTCAACAGGGCCGTCCCCTGGGGCGTGATACGGAACTCGTGCAGGTCCGCCTTGTAGCCGTTGCCCGCGTGCACACGGCCGATCTGGTTGTAGGAGCTGTCGTCGATCACGTTTTCGCCTTCGCCGAAGCCCTGCTGGGGTATGTAGCCCTGCCACCACGTAAGCACCGGCGTGCCGCCGAGCTGCTGCACCTGCAGGTTCGCCGCGCCGGCTCCGGGCGGCAGCGGGTCGAACCACACCGGTTCGCCGTCTTCTTCGAAGATCAGCGGCCCCGGCCTGCCCCCGCCTGAGTAGGGGGCTGCGAACAGGTACCCGGGAGCGCTCAGCGGCGAGCGCGCTGTGACGGCGAGCAGCGGCGGCTGCAGGTCGGGTCGCGAGTGAAAGTGCGCGACCTGGTTTGCGTGCGCCGCGGACGTGCTCGAGGGCGTGTGCGGGACGGCGTCCTCGTGCGCGATGACGAAATGAAAAGCAAAGCGCGCGCCGCGCGCGCCGCTGCGGACGCGCCCACGCACCGTCACCGTCTCCCCCGGCCTGAAGGGCTTGGCGAGGACGAAGCTCGCGCCGTCGCCCTGCGAGTATGCGCGCAGGCGCCCGGAGTGCTTGCCCGTGACCGAGCCGCGCACGCGCACGTCCGCGATCGCCGCCGCGGGCGGGCCAAGCAGGCTGATCTGCGTCCTGGGCGAGGCCGAGTAGGAGTCGGGCAGCGGGGATACCGAGAGCGGCGTGCCGGGCAGCACGGCCGAGCGGTTGAGCGCGCTCGGCGCGCAGCGCCCGGCGGCCGGCGCGCGGTAGGCGGCCTGCTCGGCGACGATCCTCTCCGAGCCGAGCGCGAGCGCGGCGGCGCTGGACAGCGCGATCAGTGCCCCTGCGGCGGGGAGCATGTTGCGCAGGCCGTGGTGCCTCACGCGACCGTCGGGGCGATGACCTTGGAGCTGGCGAGCACCCTCCCCGACGCGCTCAGCGCGCGCACCTCATAGAAGGCCGCCGGCGGCGCCGGGATCGTGGTCTCGAAACCGCTCCTCGGGGTCGTGGAGACGGCTCTCAGATGGCCCCTGCTCGATCCCGTCAACAGCTGCCACGAGGAGACGGTGGTGGCGCCGTTCCAGCTCGCGTATACGGCGCTCGCCGAGCCGACCCTCCGCGCGACGATCGCCGGCTGATAGCCGGCCGGCTGGGCGCTCCAGGGCTGGCGGTAGACGCGGTAGCTGAACTCGCCCGCCGGGAACTGGGCGTCGAAGAGCATCTGCCCGGCGGCGTTGAATTCGGTGAAGTTCGGCAGGCCTCCCCAGCCGACCATCCAGTTGCCGCCCGGCAGCGGCTGCGCGTTGCCACAGCAGAGCGTGCTGAGCGCGGGTGTGCGCACGAACTGGCCCGCCAGCGTGGCGGTCTTGGCCTTCAGGTTGAGCTTGATCAGCTCGCCGCGCGAAGGTGGCTTCACGGGCGGCGCGCCCTCGTCGTCGAACACGCTGACCTCATCAGCTGCAACGCGCAGCGCGTTGTGCTGGAAGGCGAACTGGGCATCGGGGGCGAGCTTGAAGGTGCTCTTCTTGCCCCCCAGCCGCCACGCGATGAGACCGCTGCGCGCGCTGATCTCATACAGCGCCCAGGTGTTGCGGGCGGAGATCAACAGGTTTCCGTGGCTGTCGGGGGTGAGCGAGTTGATGTGGAAGTAGTCGTAGGGGTTCGCGGGATCGCCCGGCACCTTGGAGTAGGACTCGGCGACATCGACGTGGTCGAGGCTGTGCCACTCCCACATGACCAGGCCGCTGTGGATGTCGATCTTCTGAATCACGCCGTCCAGCGTCAGGCCGCTGGAAGGACCGCCGGCGGAGGACAGGTTACTCATCACGGGGCTGTACGCGAGCACCCATGCTGCTCCCTGCGGCGTGACCGTTAGCTCGTGCTCGTCGGCCTGCAGGCCGTTGCCGGCCTTGACCACAGCCACCGTCTTGTAGTTGGCGTTCGTGATCACGTTCTCGCCCAGGCCGTAGCCGAGCGCGAGCGTGCGGCCGTGCCACCAGGTGAGCGCGTTCTTGCCGCGGTATATCTGCGTGCCGAACACCGCCGCGTCCTCGCCCGCGGGCAGAGGGCGAAACCACACGAGCTCGCCGGCGCTGTCGAAGATCATCGGCCCGTACTGCCCAGGGCCCTGGAACGGCGCTGCGATCACGAGCCCCGCAGCGCTCGCCGCGGAGGCGGCCTGGTGGACGATCACCTTGGGCGGGTGAAGGCTTGGCTCCGAGAGGAAGCTCTGGACATCGGCAGGCGTCCCCGGAGTGATCGGAAAGTGCGTCGACGCGACGACGCCGGGCTGGTCGATCGTGAAGGCGTCGGTCAGCGAGCGATGGCGATGCGCGGAGAAGGTCCAGCGAGCCCGCACCGTGACTCGCTCGCCGGGCACGAAGGGGCGGTTGGGGACGAAGCTCGAGCCGGGTTCTGAGGCGTAGGAGCGAAGCCGGCCTGAGTGGCGGCCGCTGATCGAGCCGACGATCGAAACCGAGCTGAGCGTCCTCGCGCGCGCCCCCAGAAAGCTGATCTGCGTCTGCGCGAGCGCCGCCGCGGTGCCGCGCAGGGGCGAGATGATCACGGTGGCGCCCGCCCTGGCGCTGTCGGCACCGGCGAGCGGCGCCGCTAGCGCCAGCGCGGACGCCGCCACGGCGGCCGCCCCCCGGCGCCGAGGCGGTGGCCCTGACGCAGGCGCGCGATACGCGCGGTTGCCTTCTGACGCGCTGGTTCTCATCGAGGCTCCCGGTGCATATGGCGCTGAGGCGCGGCTTCTCACTGAGGCTCCAAGTGCATGTGGCGCGGTCGCGCGCGGGGTGGTGGTGCGCGCCTGATCGTAACTTCAAGCACCGCCGTAAAAGCGAAGTTGCGCGCGTGCGCGCTCGCCTGCAGGTGCTCGTCCGAGCGCCGCTGCTCGGGACACAGCTGCGCGACAACTCCGGCGCGCCAGGCGGGCCGCGAGGCCGCGGGCGCGCCCCCTCAAGAGCTGCGCGCGTCCTTGATCTGCTTGCTTCCTAGAAGACGGGCGTCTCGGTGTAGTCGCCGAAGACCTGCTGCAGGGACTCCACGATCTCGCCCTCGGAGGCGTGTGCGCGGGCGCACGCGAGCAGCGGCTCCATGAGGTTGTGGTTCTCGTGCGCGGCGTCTTCGCGCAGCGCCGCTAGGGAGGCCTCCACGGCAGCGCCGTCGCGGCTGGCGCGCGCGGCGTTCAGGCGGCCGAGCTGCTTGCGCTCGAGCGCGGGGTCGATGCGCAGCGTGGGGATCGGCTCCTCGTCCTCGACGGCGTAGCGGTTGACGCCGACGACGATGCGCTCGCCCGAGTCGACGAGCTGCTGGTGGGCGAAGGCCGCGTCGGCGATCTCGCGCTGGGGGAAGTTGCGCTTGACCGCAGCGACCATGCCGCCGAGCTGGTCGATCTTGTCGAAGTACTCGTACGCGCGCCGCTCCATCTCGTCGGTGAGTGCCTCGATGTAGTAGCTGCCGCCGAGCGGATCGACTGTGCTGGCGGCGCCGGTCTCGTGCGCGATCATCTGCTGCGTGCGCAGCGCGATCGTGACGGCCTCCTCGGTGGGCAGCGCGAGCGCCTCGTCGTAGCTGTTGGTGTGCAGCGACTGCGTCCCGCCCAGCACCGCGGCCAGCGCCTCGACGGTCGTGCGCACGATGTTGTTGAGCGGCTGCTGCGCAGTGAGGCTTGCGCCGGCGGTCTGGGCGTGGAAGCGCATCTGCATCGAGCGCTCGTTGCGCGCGCCGAATCTGTCGCGCAGCTCGCGCGCCCAGATGCGCCGCGCGGCGCGGTACTTGGCGATCTCCTCGAAGAAGTCGATCTGGGCGTTGAAGAAGAACGACAGGCGCGGCGCGAACTCGTCGACGTCGAGGCCGCGCGCGATCGCCTGCTCGACGTAGGTGAAGCCGTCCTTGAGCGTGAACGCGAGCTCCTGCTGGGCGGTCGATCCCGCCTCGCGGATGTGGTAGCCCGAGATCGAGATCGGGTGCCAGCGCGGCATGTTGCGCGTGCACCACTCGATCATGTCGCCGCACAGGCGCATGGCGGGGTCGATCGGGAAGCACCACTCCTTCTGCGCGATGTACTCCTTGAGGATGTCCGCCTGGATCGTGCCCGAGAGGCGCTCGCGCGGCGTGGGGTGCGCGGGATCGGTCTCGGCGGCGACGACGTAGAAGGCGAGCATGATCGCGGCGGGCGCGTTGATCGTCATCGACACCGACACCTCGCCGAGGTCGATGCCGCCGAACAGCGTCTGCATGTCGTCGAGCGTGTCGATCGCAGTGCCCTCGCGGCCGACCTCGCCGAGGCTGCGCGGGTGGTCTGAGTCGTGGCCCATCAGCGAGGGCATGTCGAACGCCGTCGAGAGCCCCGTCTGGCCGTGCTCGAGCAGGTATCGAAAGCGCTCGTTGGTCTCCTCGCTGGTGCCAAAGCCCGCGAACTGGCGCATCGTCCACAGCCGCCCGCGGTACATCGAGGAGTAGATGCCGCGCGTGAACGGGTAGCTGCCCGGGCGCCCGATCGGGTCCTCGGGACCGCCGATCCCCTCGGGCAGGTCCTGCGGCCCATACAGCTCGCGCACCGGTTCGCCGGAGAGCGTGCGGAAGTCGTCGGGTGGCGGCTCCTTTGATGAGAGCCCGTCCGCCGCCGCGGGCGGCGCGGGCTCGGAGGGGGGCTTGGCGCTAACGGCCATCTCTAAAGGAGATGCTACTGGGCGCGATAGCCTCGGCCGTGGAGATGCACAGGGAGCTGGCCCGCCTGGTGGGCGCCGAGCACGTGCTCGAGGGAGCGGCTGCGTCTGCATACAACGAGGATCAGTCGCACCGGCGCGGTCTCGTCGGCCGGGCCGACGCGGTCGTGCTGCCGGGAAGCGCAGACGAGGTTGCGGCGGTGCTGGGCTGGTGCTACGCGCACGACGTCGCGCTGGTGGCGCGCGGCGGTGGCACGGGGCTCTTGGGCGGCGCGGTGCCGACGGAGGGTGGCGTCGTGTGCTCGCTGGAGCGGCTGCGCAGCGTGCGCGAGCTCGAGCCTGGGCTGTGGGAGATGCACGTGGATGCAGGCGTCAGCACGCGCCACGTGCAGCGGCTGGCGCGCGAGAACGGGCTTTTGTTTGCTCCCGACCCCGGCGCGGCGGAGCAGTCGCAGATCGGCGGCAACGTGGCCACCAACGCGGGCGGGCCGCATGCGCTGAAGTACGGCGTGACCGGGTCCTGGGTGACGGGGCTCGAGGCCGCGCTGGCGCCTGGCGAGCTCGTGGCGCTGGGCGGGCGCGCGCGCAAGGACGTCGCGGGCTATGACCTCAAGAGCCTGCTCGTCGGCTCGGAGGGGACGCTGGGCGTGATAACGGGCGTGCGCCTGCGGCTCCTGCCCGCGCCCGCCGCCGCGCGCTCGCTGGTCGCGTTCTTCCAGACGCGCGCGCAGGGCTGCGCGGCGATCCTCGAAGTGCTCGGCGCGGGCATCCAAGCCTCGGCGCTCGACTTCCTCGACGCCACCACGCTCGAGCTCGTGGGGGGCGGATACCCGGGAGCACCGGGAACCCTGCCGAAGGGCGCCGGCTTTGCGCTGCTCGTCGAGGTCGACGGCACCGCAGCCGAGGTGGCTGCGCAGTGCGAGGCGCTCGTCGAGCTGCTCGCGCCGGCCGCGCTCGCAGTCGAGGAGCCGCGCGACGCGGCCGCGTTGTGGCGCTGGCGCGACGGCTTCAACGGCGTCGTGCGCGCGGGGCGCGGAGGCAAGGTGTCGGAGGACGTGGCCTTCCCCGTAGAGAAGCTGCGGGAGGGGCTGGAGCGCTTCGAGGCGCTCGCCGCCGAGCGCGGGCTGCGCTCGTGCGCGTGGGGGCACGGCGGCGAGGCAAACGTGCACGCGACCGTGCTCGTCGACCCCGCCAGCGAGGCCGAGCTCGACGCGGCGGACGCTGCAGGTGAGGAGCTGTTCGCGCTCGTGACCTCCCTCGGCGGCTCGATCGCCGCGGAGCACGGCGTCGGCTGGCTCAAGCGCGGCCGCCTCGCAGCCCATTGGGATGCGCGCGCGGTGGCGCTGCACGAAGAGATCAAGCGCGCCTTCGACCCCAAGGGCTTGCTGAATCCGGGGAAGAAGCTCGCGCGGTAGGCGCCGCGCGCGGTAGCGTCTTCTGTATGAGCACGACTCCCGCGACGCCGGTCACCGAGCTCGAGCTGCCGAAGTTCGACCCGACCGACCCGCTGATGCGCGGGCAGCGCTTTCACGAGGCGATGAGCGAGCTGCGCGCGAAGGGCTGGCTGGCGGAAGGGCCGTTCGGCTACGTGGTGCTCGACCGCGAGTCGGCGGAGTTCTTCCTGCGCACGCGCTCCGCGATCTTCCCGGGGATGAAGATCGCGGAGATCTTCGGCGTCACCGAAGGCCCGCTCTATGAGCAGATGCGGCGCAACATCCTGCATGTCAACGGCCCCGACCACACGCGCCTGCGCAGCCTCGTCAACCCCGCGCTGAGCCCGCGCGCGGTGGAGCGCTACAGGCCGATGATGCGCGAGTTCCTCGAGCAGCTGCTCGCGCAGGTGCTGGCCGAGGGCGCTGACGCGAAGGGGAGCGCCGCGGGCGCCGACGACCCGGGCGGCCCCGACGGCTCCCGCGCGGCCAGCGGCTCCGGCGGGGCTGGCGGCCGGCACCGCTGCGAGTTCGTGCAGGCGTTCGCGAAGCCGTATCCCTCGATGGCGATCGCGGCGGTTATGGGCGCGCCGCTGGAGGACGCGCCGCGCCTGCACCACTGGTCCAACTGGATCCAGCGTCAGTTCGACGCCGTCAGCATGTCCAGCGAGCAGGAGCAGATCGAGGAGGCGGTGAAGGAGTTCTACGAGTACGCCGAGGCGCTCGTGAAGGCGCGCCGCCGCGACCCGGCCGACGACCTGATCTCGAAGCTGATCGCCGCCACCGTCGATGGGAACGGCCAGCAGGGCGACCGCTTGTCGGACGTCGAGTGCATCAACCTCGTCTTCAACGTGCTGGTCGGCGGCGTCGACACGAGCCAGAGCCAGCTAGCGCACACGATCAGGCTCTTGGCCGAACACCCAGACCAGCTCGAGCTGCTGGCGGCCGACCCCTCGCTGGCGGAGGCAGCCGTCGAGGAGGGGCTTCGCTACGAGCCGATCACGCCGTTCACCGCGCGTATCACGACCGAGGACGTGGTGTGGCGCGACGTCACCTTCGCGGAGGGCACCGTGGTGATCGTGTGCGCGTTCACCGGCAACCGCGACCTCAACGGCGGTGCGGCCGGCGCGGAAGGCGTCGCGGCGGGGGCCGACGGGAGCGCAGCAGGGGCGGACGCCGAGCGCTTCGACATCACCGCCGACCGCGGACGCGCGAGGCCCCTGACGTTTGGCGCGGGCGTGCACTACTGCCTTGGCGCGAACCTCGCCCGGGTGGAGCTGCAGGAGGGGCTCGCGTTCCTCTCGCAGCGCCTTGGCGATCTGAGGCTCGAGGGAGATCCGGTGTACGAAGGCGTGTCGGGGATCTACGGGCTGGCCGAGCTGCCCATCTCGTTCACGGCGTAGTCGCGACCGTAGGGCCAAATATCACTGTGGCTGCGCGCCGCGCTGCGGAGGCGACGCGCTTCGTGCGCGCCTGCGGCGAGACCGGGAAGCTGAGAGACTCCGGGGGAGGCGCAGGACCGCGCGGAGCGACATACGGATAGATGGTTTCGTTGCTCGAAGGGACACGGAGGCAGCTGAGCAGGGCGGCACGACGCCAAGCGGCAGTGCTCGCGGCGGCAGCCGTCGCGCTAGCGCTCGGACCGCTGCTCGCGGCGAGCGCGGATGCGGGCGAGTTCCACCTCTACTCCTGCCGCACGCCGTCCGGTGCAGCCGCGCCGGCCGACGGGTGGAGCCCGAGCCACAGCGGCCCCTACACGTACGCCGAAGACACCTGCGCGCAGTCAGGCGGCGCGCTCGTAGCGGCGCTGCGCCCCTCGCCCGGGCGAACCGCGGATACGGACGTCGCGACATGGGAATTCTCGGCGCCCGCGCCCGAGCGGATCGCGGCGGCGACGCTTTGGCGGGCGGGGGATGCGGACGGGGGAGCGGCGATCAACGCCTCGTATCAGTTCTGGTTCGCCGGGCCCGAGAACGTGGTCACGAACCCGGCGTTCAACTTCGGTCAATGCGAGGGTGGCCTACTTTGCCCCTACGGCCTTGGCAATTCAAGCCAACCGTTAGCCACAGAAAACCGCATTGGTGTTCCAGGTCCAAATCTTGGATCACGACTGTTTGTGAATGCGTCGTGTGTTGGAGCCCCGGGGTACCAGTGCCCCGAAGGCCAGGCCGACGCGAACGGCTACGCGGCTGTCGTGAACGTGTACGCCGTCGACCTCACGCTCGCACAGGACGCGGGGCCGACCGCGGACAACGTAGGCGGCGAACTGGCGAGCGCGCCGGTGCTCCGAGGCACGAGCGACGTGACGTTCAGCGCGAGCGATCCCGCCTCGGGTGTGTATGAGGCGTTGTTCAGCATCGACGGCCAGCTCGTGCAGAGCTCGGTCGTCGACGCAAACGGCGGTCGTTGCGCGAACGTCGGCGGCACCTCAGACGGCCTGGCGGCTTTCCTGTACGCGCAGCCGTGCAAGGCATCGGTGAGTGCGGACGTGGGCTTTGACACGACGCAGGTCGCAAGCGGCGAACACCACCTGGTCGTGAGCGTGATCGACGCGGCCGGCAACAGCGCGGCGGTCCTCGACCGGCAGGTGAAGGTGCTTAACGAGCCACTCGCATGCCAGGCACCGACCGGCGCGAGCGCGTCGGGGGGTGTCGCGCTGAGCGCGAGCTGGCGCGGAACGCACAGACAGGTGATCACGAGCGCGTTCGGCCGTAGGCGGACGATCGACGGACGCCTGACGAGCGCGGCTGGGGCCCCGATTGCCGGGGCGCCAGTGGAGCTCGTTGCCGCTCCGGTGCTCGCCCGCGCGAAGCCGCTGGCGGTCGCCAGCGCGCGCACGGGGCCCGACGGGCGCTTCAGCGTGCGCGTGCGCGCGGCCGGGCCGTCGCGCACGCTCTGCCTCACCTACCGCGGCGCCTCCGGGATCGGCTCGCCGGTCGCGACTCGGAAGATGACGCTGCGCGTGCGCGCCGGAGTGGTTCTGCACGTCACGCCGCGCGTGGCGAGCGTGGGACGCAGCATCCGCTTCATCGGCAGGCTGCGCAGCGGGCCAGTCCCGCCCGGAGGCAAGCAGCTCGTGCTCGAGGCCCGCGCACCCGGCGGCGCTTGGCTCGAGTTCAAGGTGGTGCGCACGAACGCCCGCGGGCGCTTCCATGCCGGCTACCGCTTCCGCTTCCCCGGCCCGGCTCGGTACCAGTTCCGAGTGCTCTGCGAACCCGAGTCGGGGTACCCGTTCGCCGGAGGGGCGTCCAATGTCGTGCGGGTGTTCGAGCGCTAGATCCAGGCGGCCCGCGGCATGCGGCGGGTCCGCGAGGTGGCCAGACTAGGCGAGCAGGCGGACTTCGACGGTGGCGTGTGTGCTCTCGCTCGGCGCGCCGCTCCGCGTGGCCGTGAACGTCAAGATCGCCCGCACGGCCCGGTGGCGGGTAAGCGCGCGTCGCAGGCGGACACGGTCCGCCCCCCCGAGCTTCAGCGCGAAGCGGCGGGTACGGGCGAAGGTCAGGCGGACGCCGATCACGTGCACGCGGAGCCCGCGCGCGCGATGCAGGGTGAGGTAACCGCTGACCGCGAGCTTGCAGCGCGCGCTGCACGTGGCCCCGCCGACGAGCGCGCCGCGGTGAAAGCGTGGCCTCTGGCGCAGCGGCAGTGCGTTCAACGTCAGGCGGAAGGCGGTCGGTATCGTCCAGGGGAGAGGGTGCGCGGGCAGGATGAACGGCGGCGCGGGCGGCTGACTGAAGTCGAAGTCGCGCGCGAGGTCGCCGAGGGCCGGGTTCGTCTCGCGCACGTCCGGGCGCGGGTCAGGCCGCCCGTCGGTCGCCGGGTCGATGCGTTCGCCGGAGAGGAAGTCGTCCTCGATGAACTTCAGGTACGCGTCGTGGCTGAGGCCCTGACGGTCGATGAACCCGGCGCGCGCGTAGGGACTGATCACGAGCCCGGGTACGCGGAACCCGTAGCCGTTGAGATCGACGCGGGGCGGCACGACGTGGTCGTAGAAGCCGCCCCAGTCATCCCAGGAGAGGAAGATCGCGGTGCTCGGCCAGTCTGGGCTCCTCATGACGGCGTTAATCAGCGTCGTGACGTATGCCTGGCCGGCGCTGACCCTCGCCGTCGGGTGCTCTGAGACGCGCTGGTTGGGAACGACCCAGGAGACGGACGGGAGGGTGCCCGCGCGCGCGGCCGCATAGAAGCGGCCGAGCGACTGGATCGCCCCGAGCTGCCCGTCTTCGCGAACCGTGTCGAAGTACGGCAGCGGGTTCCAGATCCCGGGAGTCTTCGCGTTCTGGCCCACCGTGCCGCACGCGAGGTTTTCGTCGTCCTCGCAGTCCGGCTCGCCGCCTGTGAACACGTAGTAGCCCCAGCTCACGCCGTGGCGGTGCAGCAGGTATGTGAGGTCCGTCCAGGCGTAGTCGGGGATCGCTCCTTGCTTGTTGAAGTCCGGCGGCGTGGCCGGGCTCTGCAGCGCGCTCGTGCAGCTCGTCGCGTTCCCCGGGATCGCACAGCGGGCCGACCATGCAGACACCGCGTAGAGGTGCTCGGGCAGGCTCCAGGACAGGTTCGGCTCGAACATGTGGTCCTGCAGCACGAAGTTCTTGGCGTAGGCCCAGTAGTTGGGGATCTCGCCGCCATCGTGGTAGCCCACGACGTCGGTTTCCCCTGGGATCGCGCACACCGGGTCGTTGACGTTGTTGCAGTGCTGCGGGCTCTGCTGCGCCGCGGCGATGAACCCGTTCATCGCACCGCCCGCGAGATCCGTGATGGCGGCGGCTTCGCCGTGCGGCCCGCCGTGATTCATGTCTTTGGCGTCGTGGTAGGGCGCGACGCAGCGATTCAGCTGAGGGTCGGGGACGCAGACCGCAGGATGCCCCGCGGAGAAGGGGATCCCGTCAGCGCCCGGGAACGTCCCGAAGTAGCTGTCGAACGAGCGGTTCTCCTGCATGATCACGACCACGTGGCGGATCTTGTGGATGCCGGCCTGCTGGGCGGCCCGCACGCTTGGAGTCGCGGCAGAGGCGCCGCCGGCGAGCCAGGCCGGGAGCGCCAGAACTCCAGCTGCCGCGAGAGGTCCGCAAGCGCGCAGGCGCATCACACAGCAGAACACCGGGCGCGTGCGAAGTTGCGGGCACGCGGCGCGCGCACTGAGCCGCCCGCTCAGGCTCGCCGGCTTCGCTCGAGGTCGCGCTGCAGGGCCTCGAGCACGCGCACTACGCGCAGTCCACTGCGGCCGTCGGACAGGGGTGGCGTGCCGTCTCGGACCGAAGCGATGAAATGCTCGCACTCGAGGCGCAGCGGCTCGCTGTTCGCGATGCGCGGGGAGAAGATGTCGCCGCTGCGCGTTATGTACTCGCCATAGGAGCGCACGTCCTCGTCGAACCCCTTGTCATAAAGAGTGAGCTTTCCCTCGGCGGCCATGTCGTCGAAGGTGACCATGCGCTGTGAGCCGACGACCGTGAAGCGCCGCTCCTTGTGGGGATCAAGCCAGGAGAGGTGCAAGTGCGCCGAGATCCCGGAGGGGAAGCGAAGGAAGCAGAAGACGACGTCCTCGACTCCCGGGCGCAGGTAGCACTCCCCACGGGCGCTCACTTCGTGCGGCTCCTCGTCTATCAGGTGCAGAAGCACGGAGATGTCGTGGGCCCCGAGGCTCCAGAGGGCGTTCTCGTCAGCCCGCGCCTTGCCCAAGTTCAGTCGATTGCCGTAGATGTAGTGAACCTCCCCGAGCTCTCCGCTGTCGGCGAGCTCCTTGAGCTTGCGCACGCCGGGGTGGTACTCGAGCAGGTGACCGACCATCAGCGTGCGTTCGCAGCGATCGGCAGCCGCCACTGCACGTTCGGCGTCGGCGACCGATTGGGCCAGCGGCTTCTCGACGAAGCAGTGCTTGCCCGCCTCTAGCACGCGCAGAGCGAGCTCGCAGTGACTGGGGACGGGCGTGGCGAGCGCGATCGCGTCGAGATCTTCGTCCTGCAGCAGGTCCTCGATCCGATCTGTCATCCGCGCCCCGGGCACGATCGCCGCCGTACGCTCGCGGGCGGCGGGCGAGGCGTCACAGCACCAAACCAGCTCGCTGCCCGCGAGCGCATGGAAGTTGCGGGCGAGGTTCGGGCCCCAGTAGCCGAGGCCCACCACGCCGATGCGCAGTTGATCGCTCATCCGCCGCTTGGCGGCGAGGCGGACGCGCTCCCTGCAGGGGTGGCGTGCATCGAAGCGAGCGCCCCTGCGATCGCGGAGATGACCTCCCGCGCCTGCTCCGAGGTGAGGACCGGGCTCATCGGAATCGCGAGGTTAGTGCGCGCGAGTTGCTCGGTCGCGGGCAGCTCGACCCCCGCTCCCCAGCGTGCCATGGCCGGCTGACGGTGAACCGGGGTGCGGTAGTAGCCACGTGCCTCCACCCCAGCACGCTCCAGCGCGGAGCAGAGGTGCTCCGCGTCGGGGTGGCGCACGACATAGAGGTGCCAGGCGGGCTCGTTGCCTGGGCCGCTAGCCGGGAGCGTCACGTGCTCGCCAAGCCCAGCGGCCTCATAGTTCGCCGCCGCCGCACGCCGGCCGGCCGCCCACTCGTCGAGATAGGGGAGCAGCACGCGCAGCACCGCCGCCTGCAGCTCATCGAGGCGCGAGTTGTAGCCCACGTGCTCGAAGATGGTCTTGTCGCGCGACCCATGGGAGCGCAGGACCCGCGCCCGGTCGGCGATCTGTGAGTCGTCGGTGGCGATCGCGCCGCCGTCGCCGAAGCACGGCAGGTTCTTGGAGGGGAAGAAGGAGAACGTCGCCACCGTGCCGAGCGAGCCGGCGTGGCGGCCGGCCACTCTCGCGCCGGCGGCTTGCGCGGCGTCCTCGATCACGGGCAGACCGGTCCGTTCGCGGATCTCCGCGATGGGCGCGGGGTTCCCGAACAGGTCCACGGCGACGACGGCCTTGGTGCGCGGCGTCAGCGCTGCGCTCACGGTCTCCGCCGTGACGTTGGCGGTTTCCTCGTCGACGTCGCAAAAGACGGGCGTGGCGCCCGTTGGGATGATCGCCTCGGCGCTCGCGTAGAACGTGAACGACGGCACCACGACCTCGTCCCCAGGCCCTACGCCGGCGGCGCGGAGCGCGATCGTCAGGGCGTCGGTGCCGTTGGCCACCCCCACCACATGTACGACGCCTAGGTACTGGGCGAACTCGCGCTCGAAGCCCTGCACCTCGGGCCCGAGAACGTAGCGGCCGCCGTTCACCACGGCCGTCAGGCGCTCGATGATCTGCTGGCGCAGCGGCGCAAGCGGCGTCGTCGTGTCGAACAGGGCCACCGCCATGGGCAGCCCATCCTAACGTCGGCAGGCGCGCTGGCACGCGGCGCGCGCGAGGTCGCCCAGGCCGGGTTCATCTCGCGCACGTCCGGGCGCGGGTCCGGCCGCCCGTCGAACGCCTGGCTCTAAACAGTTCATCCGACGAGAGCGATGAGGCCGATCTAGGATGTAAGGCCCGGTGGGCGCCGATCAACCCGACATCTCGGTGATCGTCGTCAACTACCGAAGCGCCGATCTCACGATGCGGGCACTAGAGGCGGCCCGCAGCTCTGCCGGCGCACTGCTACTCGAGGAGATCGTCGTGGACAACGGGTCAGGCACGGCGGATGTCGAGATGCTGCGGTGCAGGCTTCCGCAGGCGTCGGTAATAGCGCTGCCCGAGAACCGCGGCTTCGCGGCGGGCAACAACACAGGCATCGCTCAGGCGAGGGGCCGCCATCTCCTGCTGCTGAACCCCGACGCGTTCGCTCGCGAGGATGCCCTCGCGCAACTGGCCCGCCACCTCGATGCCCACCCGAGAGCCGGGCTGGCGGCCCCGGTGCTGGAGAACGAGGACGGATCGGTCCAAGCGAATCTCTACGGGCGCTTCCCTTCGCTGACGACGCTCTTCGTCGAGTTCTGCTTTCCCCTTGCCTTGGTCGCAGTCGCGCTGCGCACGAGGCTCACGGATCCCGCCCGCGCCCCCGGCGGCTGGCTGCCGATCGCGCACGCCATGGGCGCGGCGCTGCTTGTTCGTGCCGACGCGGCCCGCGCGACAGGCCCGCTGGATGAGCGATTCTTCCTCTACCTCGAGGAGACCGAGTGGCAGCGTCGCATGGCCTGCGCTGGCTGGCGCCGGGACGGCGTTGCGAGCGCCCGCTTCATCCATCTGGGCGGCGGGAGCTCGAGTTCCCCGACACTCGCGTCCCCGCACTATCTCGACAGCGCTGCCCTTTTCTTCGGTCACGGCCGCGCCGCTGAGCGGGTGATCACCTTGGCGGCCGCCGTCTCGTGGGTGTGGCTGAGGCTCGCCAGTGCTGTTGGCCTGAGCTCCGGTCCCGAGGACGAGCTCAGGTCGGCGTTCCGCGTGCTCCTTCGCCTGCTTGGCGCGCGTCGTCGTGAGCGGCGCAGATCATGAAAGCGCCCGCCTCAGCCCGCGCCAGCTCCGCGGCGTCGGAATAGGAGCCAGATCTCAGCCGGCACGGCGCGCAGGGCGAGCAGCGCGACCGAGTACAGCGCCAGCCCAACGAAAGCCGCCAGGGCCGAAGGGAGGCCTCCTAGCCAGCCAATCAGCGCGGCCGGCGCGGCGGCCAGCACGACCTTGCCGACGATGCGAACTTTCGGCCGTAATTCCGGTGCGCGACGAACGAGGAAGAACAGATATCCACAGGCCAGCGTCAGCTCGCCGGCGAGCGTCGCCGTCGCCGCGCCGCGTGCCCCATACGTCGATGCGAGCCCGAGCGTCAGTCCGCAGCTCGCGGCCAGGGCCAGGGCGTTTGTCACGATCAGCCCTCGGTGCTCGCGCAGGGACAGCAGCGCGAAGCCCCACGTTGCGAGCGTGAAGGAGACCGCCAGCGCAATGCCCTGAATGCGCAGAGCTGAGGCCGCCGCGGCGTAGTTCGAGCCTCCCACGACGCTGATGATCGCGCCCGCGCCGAGGACGAGTCCGAGCGCGGCGCCCGCGCCGAGGATGATCGAGGTGTCGAAAAGTCGCTCGAGAGCGTATTGCAAGCGCTCGCGGTCGTCTCGCGCCGCCCTCGCCAACAGCGGAAAGGCCGCGCCGACAAGCAGCCCGGGGATGAAGACTAGGACGATGAAAACCCTGAAGGACACCGCGAACAGGCCGTTTTGGTATTTGCTCGCGACTATCGAGGTGAGTACCTGCGCCGTGTACACGTACACGGTCCCCACCGCCATCGCCATCGCAAACGCCACCGTCGAGCGCAGCAACCCGAGCCAGCCACGTGGGTGCAGCGATGGACGCAACGGCATCTGACCGCGGACTCGTTGGATCGTCACCAGCGTCAGCAGGACGTTGACCGGCAGCGCGATCGCAAGCAGCGGCAGGACACCTGCACCGGCTAGGACGAGCGCGACGATGAACATCACCGTGAGCGCCTGCCGCGCAAAGTCGAGCGCGGTCATCCAGCCGAGCTGCAATGTTGCGGCCAGCGGCACCGCGAACATCGTCTGGGTCACCGTAGCCAGAAGCCCGAAACAGGCGAGGGCCGTGCCGATCAACAAAGCGGGGCGATAGTCGGCGGCCAACGCGAACGCGAGCGCAAACAACGATCCTCCCGCCGTCAGGGCCAGGCGCAGGCCGAGCAAGTCGCGCATCAGTTGATCGCGTTTGGCTCCCGCCGTGACGGCGAACTCGCGTGTTCCAAGTCCACCCATGCCGGCATCCGTCACGGCTCCGACGACGCTCACGAGCGACAGGACGGTCGTGTACTGCCCGTATTCAGCGACACCGAGATGCCGCGTGAGCAGCGAGATCCCGGCCACGGACAGCCCGAGGCCGCCGACATATCCAAACAGGCGCAGGGTGCCGCCGCGGACGATCAGCCCCCCCGCCTCGGAGCTGTCGAGGATGTCGATCGGCGCCGGCTGCTCGAGCGCCTCGGCCGCCTCAGCGGCGTTGAGCTCGATCACGCTTGTCGCATCTTGATCTCGATGACGGAGACCGCCACCGGCCGCAGTGTAGCCCCGGCCCTGTTAGAAACTGTGCGCGTGGCGGGCTACGCAACGATCAACGCTCATTGGGACCACTGTTAGGTTTGGGCCGGTGAGGTCACTCACCGTCACGCCCCGGCCGTGAAGTTCGCCGTATACCACGACTTACCGCGTGCGGGAGGCGCCCCGACGGTGCTCGCCGAGGTCGTCAAGCGCCTGCCGCGCCACGAGTGGAACCTTTACACCCCGGCGACGTCGGAAGCAGAGGACCTGATCGGCCTCGATGCGCTGTTCGCCAGCCGCACGGTTCGTCCGCTGCCGGGCGGGCGTGGCTTGATCGGGCAATACCGGCGCATGCTGACGCTGCCGTTGAGCGGAAGGCGACTAGCACGGGCGATCGACGCGGGGCGACCCGATGCGGTGCTCGTGCTCCCTAGCCTGCTCGTGCAGGCGCCCGAGATCCTGCCGTATCTACGCACCAGGAGCGTCTATTACGCACCCGAGCCCCTGCGTGCGGCTTATGACGCGCCGCTCACGCGGCGAGCGCGTGCCAGCCCTTACACGCGCTCCCGTCAGCGCCAGGATCGCCGCAACATCCACGCCGCAGCGAAGGTGATGACGCACTCTCACTACACTGCCGCAAGGCTGCTTGACATCTACGGCGTCGAGGCTCGCGTCGTCCACCTGGGCGTCGACGTCGACAGGCTGCGTCCCGCAGACGTTCTTCGCCGGAGAGAGGTTCTCTCCGTTGGCGCGCTCGACCCAGTCAAGGGTCACGAGTTCGTGATCGATGCCGTCGCCACACTCAGCGACCCGCGGCCAAGCGTGACTGTCATAGGCGACCGCGGCGAGGACGGGCCGCGGCTGCAAGCGCACGCGCGAGCACTCGGCCTTAGACTCGAAATCCTGCGCGCGATTCCATTCGAGGCGGTGGTGGAGCGCTACCAGCGGACAGGTGTCGTGGCATGTGCTGCCTACGGTGAGCCATTCGGCCTCTCTCCGCTCGAGGCAATGGCGACCTCAACACCGGTCGTCGCCGTTGATGAAGGTGGCTACCGCGAGACCATCCGAGACGACGTCGACGGGCTACGTACATCGCGTGAGGTGCCGATGTTCGCCGCGGCGCTGGCCCGCGTCATCGATGACTCGCAGCTCGCGAAGCGGCTCGGTGCCGCTGGACGTGCCGCGGCCGAGACGCGATGGAGCTGGAGGCGAACCGCCGAGGGTGTAGAGCGTCTGCTGATCGATAGCGTGTAGTTGTGGTCGCCGGCATCCAATCCACACTCGTCCCAGCACCTTGTCATGCGGCCGGACATCCACCACCGACCGAGGTGATTTACGTGGGCTGCGACCGCCTCTGCGGAGTGCCAGGAGAGTTCGACGTAGTCCGCTGTCCGGCGTGCGGGCTCGCGAGCACACGTCCACGTTTGAGCGACGAGCAGATGGCCGCCTACTACCCGTCGTCGTACCCTGCCTACCGCCAGCCCGCTGCGCCTACCGGCTGGCGCGGTCGGGTCGGAGCGCCGATCGACAGGGCGCGCTTCTCCTTCACGGTGCGGATGGCGGCCTTCGGGCCACTCGTCCGACGTCCACGCGGACGGCTACTCGATGTCGGCTGCGGTCGCGGCGAGCTGGCTGCGTGGTTCGGAGGCCGTGGCTGGACCGTCGCCGGCGTCGAGCCGAGCAGCGAAGCTTGCGCGCAATCCACCGCCGCGGGTGTCGAGACTCACTGCGGGACCTTGGAAGACGCGCCGTGGCCCGGCGCGACCTTCGACGCGATCACGTTCAATCACTCGCTTGAGCACATCCCCGATCCCCAGGCGGCGCTGCGACGGGCGCGCGAGCTGCTCTCGCCTGCCGGCCTGATGATCGTCTCGGTGCCAAATTTCGGTTGCTGGCAACGGCGTCTGTTCGGCTCCCGTTGGTTTCACCTCGATCTGCCTCGCCACTTACAGCATTTCGATCGCGGCTCGCTCATCGCGATGCTGCGGCGTGCCGGCTTGGAGCCGGTCAGCGTGCGCACCAGCTCCTCGATGGCCGGTCTGGTCGGTTCATTGCAATATGCGCTGTCCGGTCGCTCGTCGCTGTCCGACGCGGCTCTGTTCCGTCTGATGCATCTCACCTACCCCGTGGTCGCTTTGAGCGACCTTATCTCGCAGGGCGACTGCCTACACGTCGCCGCGGTTTCTGCTCATCGCTGATCTTCACCCGTCGCGGATCAGGCGGGCTTGGATAGTGCCAGGAACGCGGAAGTCCACGGCGCACCGTGCGCCTTCAGCAGGATGTGTGGCCAGCGGTCACCGGTCGTAGGGTGCAGCTCGCCGGGGCCTACCCAGCGCGTCAGGTTCACGAAGCTCTCCGTCGAGACACGCGTATCGAGCGGCTGCACCAGCTTCAGCCCGGTCGGTCGCACGATGAAGCGCTCGATCTCGCCCGCCGTGAAGGTGTCGGTCACCCGCTTGCGCGGGGTGACCTTGGGGCAGCGCCGCCCCAGGGTGGCCAGCCTGATGACGTATTGCAGAGGCGCCCAGTCGAGCGGGTGATGCGTGAGCAGGCACTCGGTCACGATGATCAGGTGCCCGTCCGGACGCAGCACGCGGCTCATCTCCCGCGCGGCTCGCTCGACCTCCTTCGGACCGCCGAAATGCTCTATCGAAGAGAGCGAGAACACGATGTCGAAGCTCTCGTCGGGGAAGGCGAGCTCCAGCGCATTCATGCGCTTGACCGAGAGGCGGTCCTCGCGATACGGGTATGGGGCGTATGCCTTTGGATCGGTGAGCATTGAGGCGTCGGCCTCCCGCTCAGCAAAGCTGCCCTCGCCATAGAGGTCGATCGCGACCACGCGGGAGATTCGGTTGACCAGCCAGAACAGCGGCTCCTCGTGGCCGGCGGCGACGGCCAGTGCCTCCGCATCCTCCCGCAGCGCGCCTACCTCATCGAGATAGAGACCGAGCATCGCGTACTCCCAGAACTTGCGGCGCAGCTCCTCACGCGGCTCGTAGCCTGCGGCGACGATCTCACGCAGGCGTGCGCGAAATTGCGGGTCATCGAAGTCCGGTAGGTCGCAGAGCTTGACGTATTGACGAGAAAGGTTGGCGGAATCGAGCGCCGATGGCATTGCAAGCGGCAGTCTCTCAGAGACGATGCGCCGATCCGTAGGATGGCGCGAATGGCCCAGTCGCCACTGCGCATTGGCTTCAACCTCGCCTATCTCGTTGAGGACTCAGGCGGCTCCGGGCGCTACGCGCGTGAGCTGATCCCCTCGCTCTTGGCCGCTGAACCTGGGATCGAGATCACCGCCTGGGTCGGATCGACTGCGCCGGCCGACCTGATGGCCCAGCCGTGGGCGGAAGAGGTGCGTTGGGTGCGCCTGCCCGTTCCCGGGGTTGGGACGCCGTGGCACCTGTGGTATGAGCTCGTGGCGATCGGCCTCGCCGCTCGCCGTCGGCGCCTCGATCTCGTGCACGGCCTCGCCTACTTGGTTCCGCTCGTTCATCC
Organism: Actinomycetota bacterium; assembly: GCA_005884115.1. GTDB lineage: Bacteria > Actinomycetota > Thermoleophilia > Solirubrobacterales > Solirubrobacteraceae > Palsa-744. The sequence continues at coordinate 133,058 of VAXW01000004.1, read as the reverse complement.
GGGAGTGGCGAGCGTCGTTACGATCCTCGATGTCATCTGGCTTCACCATCCAGAGGCCGCGGGCAAGCGCTTCCGCGCCGTGATGCGAACGCTCACGCCGCTCATGGGACGCACGTCCGATCGCGTGATCGCCATTTCCGAAGCCGCACGCGATGACATTGCTGCCACGCTTCGGCTCGATCCGAACAAGTTCGATGTCACGCCGCTGGGCGTTCTCCCGCCGGCGGGGGCTGACGGTCGCGCGGACTCCGAGCAGGTGCGCGAGCGTCTTGGCTTGGGCCCTGAGCCGATCGTCCTTTGCGTAGCCGCGAAACGAGCGCACAAGAACCTCGATGGGCTCATCCGTGCATTTGCGCTCCTGCCGGACCCCCCTGCGCAGCTGGTTCTCCCCGGCTCGCCGAACGAGTATGAGCGCGAGCTCCGAGCGCTCGCGCAATCAAGCGGGGTGTGGGACCGCGTGCACTTTCCGGGTTGGATCTCCGAGGCCGATCTCGAGGATCTCTTCTCTGCTGCCTCATGTTTCGTGCTGCCGACATTCCAGGAGGGATTCGGGCTCCCGGTGCTCGAGGCCATGGCACGTGGCCTGCCGGTGGCGTGCTCTGACATCCCCGTCCTGACCGAGCTCGTCGGGGACGCAGCTCTGCTTTTCGATCCCCACGATCCCTCCTCGATTGCGCAGGCGATTGCGCGCATCACCCACGATCGTGCTCTGGCGTCCGCGCTCGTTGGGCGTGGAAGCGAGCGCTGCCGCCTCTTCACGTGGGAGCGAACCGCCAGGACGACACTCGCGAGCTATCGGCGCGCGCTGGACCGCGGTTGAGGTGGCGGGCGGGGAGAAAGGCCGGCAGGGCGGATCGACGGATAGGGCCGTTACAACCCCTCCGCATCGTGTCGGTCTGAACCTGATCTTCCTCGTTCCCGGAGAGACGGGCGGGATGGAGATCGTCGCGCGCGAGCTGATCCCCGCGCTGCTCGGCGCGGCCGAGCCGGGAATGCGCTTCACGGCGTTCATCAATCGCGAGGCCACCGCCGCCGGAGGTGGGCCGTGGGGTGAGCTGCTACCGACGGTGACGGTGCCGGTCAACGCTCGCCGGCGAGAGCAGTGGGTGTTCGGCGAGCAGGCGCTGCTGCCCCGGCTGGCTGCGCGCGCGCGTGTCGATCTCGTTCACAGCCTCGCCTCCACGGCACCGTTGTGGGGGCCCTTCCGCAGAGTGGTGACCGTGCACGACCTCATCTACGCCCACTATCCCGAGGCGCATGGCCGGCTGCGCGCGGGCGCCATGAGGGTGCTAGTTCCCACTGCGGCGCGGCGCTCGCACCGCGTGATCTGCGACTCGCAGAGCACGCGCGCCGATCTCGTCGACATGCTTGGCATCAAGCCCGAGCGCGTCGACGTTGTCCCCCTCGGCGTGGGCACGGGTCGCAGGTACGCGCGTCCGGAGACCGAGGTGCGCGCGCGCTTCGAGCTCGGCTCGCGCGAGGTGCTCCTGAGCCTGTCGGCCAAGCGTCCGCACAAGAACCTCGCGGCGCTGATCGGCGCGCTTGCGCGGCTTCCTCCCGAGCGCCGTCCGCTGCTCGTGCTCGCGGGCTATCCAACTGCGCACGAGCAGGAGTTGCGGGGCCGCGCTGCGAGTGCGGGCGTCGCCTCGGATGTTCGCTTCGTCGGTTGGCTGAGCCCCGCGGAGGTGGAGGGGCTGTGGGCGATCGCGAGGGCGTTCGTGTTCCCCTCGCTATATGAGGGCTTCGGGCTTCCCGTGCTCGAGGCGATGGCCCGCGGGGTGCCGGTGGCGTGCTCGGATGCCTCTTCGCTGCCGGAGGTGGCGGGCGAGGCGGCGCTGCTGTTCGACCCGTACGACGAGGACGCGATTGCGCAGGCCCTCGCGCGCCTGATCGACGACGCCGAGCTTCGCCGGCGCCTTGCCGCGCTCGGCCGCGAACGGGTGCGCGAGTTCACGTGGGAGCGCACCGCGCGGCTGACGCTGCAAAGCTACGCGCGCGCGCTCGCGTAGCTGTCGAGCACGATCTGCAACGAGGACTCGAGCGAGAGCTGGAACGCGTTCTCGGCGAACCACTGGGCCGTTCGCTCGCGCAGCGCCCGCCCGGCCTCGTGCACCTGCACGATCGCGTCAGCGACCGCCTGGGGGTCTGGGCGCGCTGCGATCGCGCCGTTGACGCCGGCTACGATCAGCTCCGTGGCGGCGTTGTCCTCGTCGGCGACGACGATGCTCGGCGTCCCCAACGCGGCAGCCTCCACGACGACCAGTCCGTAACCCTCGCGGCGCGAGGTGAGCAGCAGGCACATCGCGCTGCGCATCTCCGCGTCCACCGTCTCCGCGTCGGCGAACCCCGGCGCCGAGACAAACCCCTCAAGGCCACGCTCGGTGATCGCCTGCTGAAGCGCCGCGCGCTCGGGGCCGTCGCCCAGGATCGTTCCCTCGAGCTCGGGGATCCGCTGGGCGGCGAGCATGATCGCCTCGAGCGCGAGCGTTGCGCGCTTCTCGGGAATGAGCCGGCCCGCGAAGAGGACGCGCGGCTCGGCGACTGCGCCTGGTGAATCACGCGCGGCCGACCCGGCATACAGCCCACGCAGGACTGTCACTCCTCCCTTGAGCCCCTCGGCGCGCAGGCGCCTGGCGTGCAGCTCCGAGAAGCAGAAGGCGCGCTGTGGCACGCGTGCGCACAGGCGTTGCACCAACCGGCCCACCCCGCCGAAGGCGCCTAAATACTCTCGCCAGTAGGAGCGACTCCAGACCTCGAACCAGTCGACCACGAGCTGGTAGCCCGCCAGTGGACGCACCGCGGCTGCCGCCAGCAGCGAGAAGTACGGAAAGGCGCCGGTGTCGACGACGTCGTAGCGGCGCCCGCGGCGCAGCAGGTGCCACAGCACACCCGCGCCGAACACGAGCGGCGGAATGATGCGGCGCCGTCCGCTCGCCGTGTACAGGGCCATCGCGGGACCTGCGGCGACCACGTGCACGCCGGCGCTCACCCGTGGCTTCTCTCCACGGTCCCACTGGCGCAGGGTCAGGTACGTGACCTGGTGACCATCGGCAGCAAGACGCTCGGCGAGGCTGCGGTACCAGCGCTCGCCACCCCCGACGGTGTAGGGAAAAAGGCAGTCATAGACGACGCAGATGCGCATCTCGCTAGCATCTCATTTCGCGGGCGCGCTCATGCACGACGTTCCCCGCGCCACTTTCCGCCCTTTGGAGCGTTATAACCGCATACCGCACCGCCTCCCCGGCGGTCCGCATCGCGGCGAGCCCGGCCGATGAGCACAGTCCTCCCTACACGTCGCCCTCTATCCCCGCACGCGCGCGAGCTGCACACGCCGCTCATCTCAGTCGTTATACCGTGCTTGAACGAGGCGGAGAACATCGAGGCATGCGTCGCCGCTGCGTTGCGCTCTCTGAGGGCGATGGGAGTCCCGAGCGAGGTCGTCGTGGTCGACAACAACTCCGAGGACGACTCGGCGCGCCTTGCCGAGGGAGCTGGCGCGCGCGTCGTTGTCGAGCGGCGCCGCGGCTATGGCAGCGCGTACCTGGCCGGCTTTGAGGCTTCGCGCGGCCGCTACATCGTGATGGCCGACGCCGACCTGACGTACGACTTCAACGAGATTCCGCGCTTCGTCGCCGCGCTCGAGGATGGAGCGGAGATGGTGATCGGCGACCGCATGGACAACATCCAGCCGGGCGCGATGCCGTGGCTTCATCGCTATATCGGCAACCCGATACTCACTGGGCTTCTGAACCTGTTCTTCAGCACCGGGGTCAAGGACGCCCACTGTGGCATGCGCGCCCTGCGCCGCGACGTGTTGCCGCGCCTGGACCTGCGGACGACCGGCATGGAGTTCGCCTCAGAGATGGTGATCAGGGCCGCCAAGGAGGAGCTGCGCATCGCCGAGTTTCCGATCGAGTACCGCCCCCGCGGAGGCGAGAGCAAGCTCTCGAGCTTCCGCGACGGCTGGCGCCACCTGCGCTTTCTGCTCGTGCACAGCCCAAACCACCTGTTCATTGTGCCCGGCGCGCTGCTCGCGGGGTTCGGTGCGCTGATCGTCGCCGTCGTTGGCTCGGGGCTGGCCTTCTTCGGGCGCTCCTGGGGGCTGCATGCGCTGATCGGCGGGGCGCTGCTGATGATCGTCGGTACCCAGGTGCTTGCCCTTGGGCTGTGCGCGCACGCCTACGGCACCTACTTCATGGGCGAGCGCGATCCCTGGTTTGACAGGATGCGCGCGCGCTTTCGGTTGGAGCACGGCCTGCTCCTGGGCGGGGCCTTCGCGCTGATCGGCATGGCGATGGCTGCCATCATCGTCGCCAGCTGGGCCTCGCACGGGTTCGGCTCGCTCGCGTACGAGCGCCTTGCGATCGTGGGCGCCTCGCTGATGATCGTGGGCATTCAGATCTTCTTCTCGTCGTTCCTGCTCAGCATCCTCGGGCTGCGCCGCACGGGCTGACCCGGTACAGCGCCGGCTCCGAGCCGCGCGCGTTGAATCTAAGCTGTCTGCCAGGGAAGCCCGCCCACCAGGTGCCTACTTGCGCAGCTGCACGCACGCGACCGCCCGCGCAGCGACCGCCCGGTCGGCAGCCGGCTCGGGGTCTGCGATGTGGTCGCGATACCGCGACGCCGCCGCCTCCGCGGCCTCGCACTGCTGCCAGCCGCTGGGCTCGTAGCGGTAGAAGGTCTCGCTGACCTCCGTGGCGGGGCCGAAGGCGGCGACCAGTCGCTTCAATCCTTCGGCTGAGAACTGGCGCATCCAGCCGAAGTCCTCTTCGACGCCGAAGGGCACCGTGATGTAGAGGGCGCCGCCCGGCTTCAGCACGCGCCGCAGCTCGTGCAGGGCGCCCGCGAGCTCGGCGTCCGGGTCCGCCGCGCTCTCCCTCGCCAAGCCGAAGTGGGTCGTGTCCATGCCTACGTGCTCGAGCGTCGAGATCGACACGGCGCAGTCGTAGGTGCTGTCGGCCACGGGCAGCGAACGCAGGTCCTCGAACAAGTAGGAGACGTCGAGGAACGGATAGGCCTTGTCCTCGGGCGACAGCGTGACGATGTGCAGCTCGTCGACCCGCGGGCGCACGCGCATCAACACGTGCGGGTGGTTGAGTGTCGAACCAGCGTCCAGCAGGCGCCCGGACAGGTCACGCGTCAGCGTCCATGGAAACTCGATCACCCGCTCGTCGTAGCCGACGCCGAAGCCTGGCGGGAGCGGCTGCGCGCGCTTGAAGCGCATCAGCAGCGCCGGGTCGTCGAGCGCGCGCGAGACATACGCTCGGTGCGCTTCGACCCACTCCGGCGTCCACGGGCGCTCGGGCGCCTCGGGGTAGTCCTCGAGCGCAAGCGCCGCCCGCTCGGGGGGCTGATCGGCGAGGCCAAACGAGGCGAGGAAACGGCTCGCCTCACGCTGCTCTGTGCGAAGCTCGTCGACCTGGCCCGAGAGGTCGTCGAGGCGGTCGTCCGCCGCCGCGACGTGCGCTCCGAGGACGTCGAGCTTGCTGCGCGCGTCCCCGAGCGTGCTGAGCAGCGCACTGAGCTTCTGATCGACCGTGCCCATCGAGCGCACGAGCTCGCGATCGATCATCTGCTGGTGGGCGGTGTATGGCTTCATCAAGCGCAGAACCGCCTTTCGTGCCGCCCGCTGCGGCCCGCCCAGGCGCGAGCGCGCGCGCCGCGACGGACCGGCCTCTACCCGGCTCGAGATCCGATCAACATCGAAGGAGCTCGGCAGTCGCGTGCGCCTCGACAGCGGGTAGCCGGCCGCTATCCGCTGGAGGCGCTGGGCCATGACGCGGCCCGCCGCCTGCGGTGAGTGCGTGCGGCGGATGTCCTGCCCTGCGCGCTCGCCGCGCGCGCGCGCCTCCTCGGGGCGGTCGAACACCTCGCGCATAGCTGCTGCCGCGCCCTCGATGTTGGGCTCGGCCCACTCCGCGTCCGGCGGGTAGGGATCGCGGCCCTCGTCGACCGCCACCAGCTGGTAGTCGACCAGGTAGCTGTTCGCGGGCGTCATGTAGTCGAGGTTGCCCGAGTATCCCGTGGCGATCACGGGCTTGCGGAGCCACATCGCCTCGGCGAGCGTGTAGCCAAAGCCCTCCGCACGGTGCAGCGACACGTAGCAGTCGCAGGCGGCGACCAGGCCGTCCCGCTCGGCGCTCGAGAGGTAGCGGTCGAGTATGTGGACGTCTGGGTGCTCGGACGAGGCCTCGAGCAGGCGCTCGTGCTCCTGGGGGTGATACTCGGAGCTGATGCACTTCACCACCAGCGAGGCTCCGCCGCCAGGGGCGAACGCGCGGCGGAAGGCGGCGATCACAGCGAGCGGGTTCTTGCGGTCGAACACGCTGTTGTAGTCGAACGAGAACAGGAACAGGCGTCCGTCGGGCAGCTCGAGCTGCTCCCGCGACGGGGGCTCGACATCAGGCAGGGAGAGCGGCTGCGGCAGGCGGAAGACCGGCACCGGCGAGGCCGGCATCAGGGCTTCGGCCGTGTGCCGGGAGCCGACCCAGACCTCATCGACATAGTCAAACGCCGCGACCAGGCGCTCTGGGAGCTTGTTCACCTCCCAGGCCCAGTAGCCGATCGTGTGGCGCCCGTCGAAGAAGTCGGCTCCGACGTCGTTCGCGAAGTCGGCGAACACGTCGGCGTTCACGCAGACCAGGTTCACTGGGTAGCGCGGAGGCTGCTCCTTGGGTCCGTCGGCGTCCTGACGCGCCCGGGCGGCGAGGAGGTTGATCGGTGCAACCGGTATGTCCTGGGATTCGAGCGCGCTGACAAGCTGGCGCGCGTGCTCGCCCACGCCGAGGACCGCCTTGAAGTACCCGACCACGTTCACGCCCGCGGCCGAGCCGGCCAGCCCGTCGGCGTGGCCGGCAAGGAGCTGCGCGGCGATCGGCACCTCCACGCGGCCCGAGACGGCGGCCCACGAGGCGTAGCGCGCTCCGTCGGGACCGTCGAGGTTCGGGAACGCGTCGCGCAGGTCGGGGCGCGATCGCCACAGCTCGTGCAGGTAGCGGTTGACCCCGGCATCGCCACCCGCATCGGCGGGCGCCGTGAGGTAGGCGACGAACTCGCGCGAGCCCCTGGCGTCGAAAAGACCCCGCCGCAGCTGGCCGGCCGAGAGCGCGCGCCGGTAGACGCCGCGCGCGATCTTGTCCATCGGAAAGTCGTTCGCCAGGCGGTCGTATGCATACGGCCATTGGCTCGCCTCCGCGTGTCCGTGCGCGAACAGCGCATCGCGGTATGCGTCGCAGATCTCGCGCAGCGCCGGCTCCTGCGAGAGCCGGACGCGGTTCTGATGTCGCGAGAGCTCCTCCGGGCGCTCGGGGTCGTAGCCGCTGAAGTGAAAGAAGCGCAGCGGGCTGCCGTTGGCGGTGTAGCGCTCGCCCTCGCGCCGCACGCGGCGTGTCGGCAGGTTCCAGTAGGCGACGTTGTAGCCCGGGTCGCGAAGGACGAACAGGTCCGGCACCAGCCCCGGCGCAAAGTCCATCCAGCGCTGGTCGACGAACAGCCCGCGCTCCGGCGCCACGACGCAGTCGCTCTCCAGCCGCTCCGACCACCAGTCGAGCATCTCGTCGGTCTCGCGCCCGGCGGCGAGGCCCACGAAGCCGAGGTTGTATGCGCCGGCGATCAGGATGTCGGTCTCGCTCGGGCGCAGTGAATCGCGCGGCATCGGCTCGGTCAGGTGGGGGTTGATCACGAGGTGGTGCTCGCGCAGCAGCTCGTCGACCTCCTGCAGCGAGTCGAACACCTGGATGTCCGGGTCCAGGTAGACCACGCGCTCGGTGCCGTTCTGCGCGAGCAGGTGGCGCAGCAGCCAAGGCTTCACAGCTGTCGCCAGCTCGAGCACCGTGTAGAGGGCGGCCATGCGCTCGAAGCGCTCGATGCCCAGCTGCGGGATCGTGACCACCTCGAACGGCTCGGCCGCCGCGTCGACGTGGCCGTCTATCACGAGCACCGAGCACGTGCCGCCGGGATTGTGGGCGTGAAACGACTCCGCGAGCACGCGTGCCGCGGCCACGTAGTTCTTGGCGATGATCGTGCAGACGTGCATCTCGCGGCCAGAGCTTAACGGCGGCCTCGCGGCACCCCTCGCAGCCGGCGCGGCCGCGCCGCCGGTGCACCGCCCGCTGCGCAGGGCGGTTACGTTATGGCCGTGCGACCGCGTGCCACACTGATCGGTGCTCCGGCGAGCTGCGTTCATGCCTGAGCGCAGCACGCGGCAGGCGAGCGACTTCCTGGGCAGTGCGAGCTTCGTCTGGCACCAGCGCTTCCGCCTGGCCGGCGACGTCTACACGCCTGGCGCAAACGACATCGAGTGGCTCGCCCGGACCGCGCGCCTGCCCGAGGACTTGACGGGCAAGAGCGTTCTCGACGTCGGGACGACCAACGGGGGAGGCGCCTTCGAGGCCGAGAGGCGCGGAGCACGGGCGGTGCTCGCGACCGACATCGTGCCGGCGTCCTGGTTCGGCTTCGACCAGCTTCGCGACTTCCTCCGTTCGCACGTCGAGTTCAGGCAGGTCAGCGTGTATGAGCTGAGCTCGGTGCTCGAGGAGCAGTTCGACGTCGTGATCTTCTGGGGGGTTCTCTACCACCTGCGCCACCCGCTGCTCGCGATCGACAACGTCCGCGAGCTCACGCGCGAGCTGCTGCTGCTGGAGACGGCGGTGGCCGATGCGGAGCTGCCCGATGATTCCCGCGCCCTGCCGCTCGCGCGCTTCTACCGGCAGGACGAGCTCGCCCAGGATCCGAGCAACTGGTTCGCACCCACGGTCGCCGCGGTTCTCGACTGGTGCTCTTCTTCAGGGTTCGCCGCCGAGCTGGTCGCGACCTGGCCGCCCTCCGCACCGGAACGGTGCATGGTGTCGGCCACGCCCGTAGAAGGCGAGCCCGAGTACTCGCGCGTCTCATATGAGCGGCCGCTCCGCTGCAACGTCGCGGCCAATTCCGCGGCGAGCTAGTGCGGCGTGCTCAGCGCGCCGGCAGGTACCAATCCACGTACTTTCCGCAGGCGCGTCTCAGGGGGATAAACGTGTCCGGCCGCGCGCGCGTGGCCACGAGCGCGTTGGCGTACACAGGCTGGTTGAAACCGTGGATAAAGGTGCTGTCCACCGTGAGTCTGAAGGGCACGGCGCCGGGCTTGCGCACGAGGGCTTCGCCGGCTGGCCAGCCCGCCCCGGGCCTGTCGAGGTTGGCGGGCAGTCGGACCCGGAGTTCCGGAAGGCTGAGGGTCATCGGCTGCGCGCTCATATATGGCATCGTGAGCACCCAGCGACCCGTCGGAAGGTGGATGGCGGATGAGTATTCGCCTCCGGGCGCGAGTACCGGCAGCGCGAGGGCGATGGGCGCTTCGCGGATCGCCGCCACGCCCGGGAGCTCCGAGATACGACGGCCGTCTCGCGAATTGCAATTGAGGACGGCACCGGGACCTTCGCCCTCGTTGAGAATGCGGCGATCGGGCGTCCGAGCGACGCGGCGGAACAGGTTGAAGTCGCGGGTGTGACGAACAAGCATCAGGTTGGTTGGCGGGCTGCTGAGGCGACCGTCGCGAGGCGCGATGACGTATGCGAACTGGTCATAGGAGGGGGGTTCGATCGAGTCGAAGTCATAGCCCTGCCCGTACTGCCAAGGCTTGTTCGGGCGCAGAGTCACTACGGCCCTCGAGGAGGGTGAATGCGCGGGTCCCGTGCCCGCCCACGGCGAGCTGACGCGGACGTCGGGCAGCTCCCAGTAGATGAAGTCATCGGCGCCGAGGTACAGGACGCGCTTGCCGGCCAGCAGGGGCCTGAAGCTCGCGAGCTCCCGGGCGTGCGCGTCTGAGCCGACGAGCGAAAAGCGCATCGCCTGGTAGCTGGAGCGGGCGGCCCCGAAGAGCAGCAGCGCGGCCAAGCCCACGCCCAGCAGGCGCACGTCTCGGCTGGGGCGCGGAGGGGTCTCCCCGTCCAGCAGACCGCGTCCTGCCAGCACGATCAGCATCGGCGAGAGGATCACGAGCGCCTTGGCGAGCACGTATGGCGACTGGTTGCGTGCCGCCAGGGCGTAGACGGCGAACGAGGCGATCACCGCGGCCGGCAGGACGAAGTCGCGGCGCCGGATCCACCAGACGAGCCCATAGGCGACCGCGACGGCACTCACCGCGGTCCACAGCCCCTGGCGCAGCTGGTTGGCGGGCAGGAAACGGAAGTCTGGGTTCGTCCAGATGCCGAACACCTCCCAGCCGGAGAGCTTTTTGGGAAGGGGTCCGAGGTTGTTCTGACCGATCGCATTGATGGTGCCATTGGAGGTCGTTTCTTCAAAGAAATGCGCAAGTCGCGGGATCTCTGGGATCAGCACAACGACCAGCACGAGCGCGCCGACGGCGAGCGGCACCAGAAGTCGACCCGCGTCGGCGACGTGCGCGCTGGCGAGGCTGCGGGTTGTAGGCAAGCGAACGATGGCGATCGCGGCCAGCCCCGCGCCCAGCACGGCGAGCGTCGCGCCCGGCCAGATCAAGCCCGTGTACGAGTAGGTCGCGAGCGACGCCGCGAGGATCAGCGCCAGCGGCAGCAGCGACAGCGGCGCCCAGCGCCGCGCGATGACGAGCTCCCGCAGGCCGAGCGCGAAGGCGAGCACGAGCATCGCCTCGATCGTCTCCTTGAACGCGCCCTCGCCGTAGTAGGAGGCGAGCAGGTAGACGTTCGCCGCGACCGTGACCACGGCGACCCGTCCCCACCACGTGACGCGGCCAAGCGCACCGAGCGCCGTCCACGCGGTGATCACTACGACCGCGATCTGCATGGCGGTGAATCCCTTGTCGACGCCGATGCCCAGCCCCTGGGCGACGGTTCCGGCGAGCGCATGTGGCCCCAGCGGATAGGAGGAGGGCAGCGCGTTGATCGCGGCGATCGCCTTCGAGCGGTACGCATCCGCCCACAGCAGGTGGATGGACATGTCGTTGTAGAAGCTCCAGCCGAAGACGCCGCTGCGGCCGTTGGCGGCAAACGGGAGCAGCGATGCCACGAACGCAGGGACCCCCATCAGGACCCCGCTCAGGCGCGGCCGCAAGCTCGGGGCGCGGATGAGCAGCGTCGCGCCGGCGAGCGCGAGCACGAAGCAGATCGCGGCGGTCGTCGTCGCTCTCCCGGGCACGCGGAGCGCCGCGGTCGCGACCAGCATCAGCACGCTGAAGCCGACGGCCGGCGAGACCCACGTGAAGCGCTCGTATCCCGCGAGGCGACACGCGCCCTGACCGACGAGCAGCGATCCCGCGCAGATCAGCGCGGCCGTTAGGAGCGTGTCGACCAAGGCTTACAGGCGCTCGGCGATGCGCGGTGCCTCGCGGTTGAAGAACCACAACCCGACCGCGAACACGACCGCGATGATGCCGAGCGGGATCAGCAGGCGCACCCCTCCGCCGATATAGGTCGCGGCGGTGTGCGCCGAGGGGTCGACGAAGGCCCGGCGCATCTGGGTGAGGATCGTGGCGATGGGATTGCACATCGCGATGCGCACGACCTGCTTGTACTGAGCGGCCACGTAGATGATCGGCGAGCCGTAGAACAGCACCTGCGCGACCACTTCCCAGATCGGCTGGATGTCGCGAAAGCGAACGTACAGCGCAGAGAGCAGCATCCCCGTCCCCACCGCCAGGATCGTCAGCAAGAGCACGAGCGGCAGCAGCTGCAGCCACCCCGGCCGCGGGGTGAGGCCCGAGGCGATCGCGAAGATCAACACGGCGCCGAAGTTGGTGACGAGGTTGAACAGCGCCGTGAGGCCCACGGCGAGGGGAATGGCCAGGCGCGGGAAGCGGATCTTGCGCAGCAGCCCCTCGCGTGCGACGAGGCACTGCACCGAGTTGCTCGTTGTTTCGGCGAAGAACGTCCACAGCATGATCGAGCTCAGCAGGTACACGGCGTAGTGCGGAACGCCGGCGCCGGCGTGGAGGATCTGCGTGAACATCACGTACAGCACGCCGAAGAACAGCAGCGGGCGCACCAGCGACCACAGATAGCCGAGCGCCGAGCCGAAGTAGCGCAGCTTGAAGTCGGTGGTCGCGAGCGTCAGCGTCAAGCTGGCGAAGCGGCGCAAGTCATCGCCGAAGGCGGAAGGCCCGTGGTAGCGGGGACGCTCGCCACCGGGCAGTCCCAGCACGCCCGGCTCGGCGACGCTCACGTTCGCTCCAACTCGAAGCCGTGGGGCAGTCGCGCGATGCCGACCGCCGACATGTCGCCGTGTACGACCAGCGACACCGCGTCCTCGCGCAGGTCGAAGACGTCGTCTCCGCGCCCGTTACGAGCGACGGAGGGGGTGAGGTTGTAGCGCCCCGCCGTGAGCCAGTTCTCGAAGCGCAGGCGGACGGTGGTCGTTTGGCCGGCGGTGAACTTGCCGGTCGGGCCGTACTCAAGTGCGGTCGTGGTGGCGAAGACGGTGTGTCCGGTCTCGTTGCGCAGGGCCACGCCGAAGATCGGATCGTCCTGCGCTTGGCTGAAATGGACGCGGATGCAAGCGCAGCAAGGCTGGTCCTGCGCGACCGCCGCGATCCTGAGCCCCGCAGGGTCCTCGAACCAGGCGTCAAGGATCTCGGCCGGCTTCTCCACAGCGCGCGTGGAGCGCGCCCCTTCGGAGCCTGGGAGAACCTGGCCGAAGTTGATCTCGTTGTAGCGGCGCGCGACCGTAGCCGGGTCGCCGATGTCCACGACGTGCCCGCGCTCGAGCAGCATCGCGCGGTCGCAGAAGCGCTGCACGTCGCCCATGCTGTGGGTGACGAACAGGATCGTGCGGCCCTCGGCCTTGAGCCGGTGGAACTCGTCGAAGCACTTCTGTTGAAAGGTGGCGTCGCCGACGGCGAGCACCTCGTCTATGAGCAGGATCTCGGCATCGACCTGGATCGCGATCGAGAACGCGAGCCGCACGATCATGCCCGAGGAGTAGTTCTTCAGGCGCAGGTCGAGGAACTCCTCCAGTTCTGCGAACGCGATGATCTCGTCGAAGCGCTCGCGTGCCTGCTGGCGCGTGAGGCCGAGCATGATCGCGTTGATGGCGACGTTGTCGCGCGCGGTGAGGTCGGGGTTGAAGCCGACGCCCAACTCGATGAACGGCGACAGCCGGCCGCGCACGTACAGCTCGCCGTGATCGATTCCGTAGATCCCCGCGACGCACTTCAAGAGCGTGCTCTTGCCGCTGCCGTTGCGACCGACGATGCCGAAGAACTCACCCGGAGCGACATGGAAGCTGACGTTGTCGACCGCCTGCAGGACATCGAACGTGCGCGAATGAAAGGGGTGCAGCGCACGCTCCTTGAGCGTGTGGTACTGCCGGTGGGGCAGCTTGAAGGCCTTGCTGACGCCCTGCACCGAGACGGCGGGAGCCCGGGGCTCGGCAGCCGTCGGCACGACTGCAACTCGTGGGGCGGTCGAGGTCAAAGGCCACAGAACGGTAGCAACCGCGCTGGGTTCCAATTCCAGCAGTGCAGCCGGCCGGGCTCGTGCTCGAGCGCCAGCGAAGCGGCGCAGCCGGGGCCCATGTCCAGGCTGGCGCTCCACGGCTCCCAGCGCCCGGCGCCGCGCTCTTGACCGGCCCGCGCGAGGGCCAGCCCAGCGCCAGTGCACTTCGCCCGCGCCTCCTGGCGGGTCCACGCGCGCAGGAACTCCTGCCGTCGCCTCGCGGGCTCGAGCGCGCGCAAGCGCTCGGTCTCGCGCTCCCCGAGCACACGCCCGGCCACGGCCGCCTCGTCGATCGCTCGATGAGCTGAGAGCTCGATGTCGACGCCGACCTCGCCGTCCGCCGTGAATGCGAGCAGAGCTAGCGACCCGGAGTGTGAGATGTTGAACGACGGGAGCGTTTGTGTGCCCTCGTATGCGGCCGTCAAGCCGCCATCACCCGGCAGCAGCCTGGGCTTGCCGTTTGCCTCCTCACCGAAGCGCAGCACGCTTGCATCGAGGCCGGTGTAGAGGCCCAGCAGCGCGCGCAGCACGCCGTGAGCGCGCATCCACCGCGTTCGCTTGCGCTGGTCGAGGACCCGGGCAGCGCGTTTGTGCTCATCCGGCGAGAGCGCGGCGACGAGCTGCGCGACGTTCTCGTCGTCGAGCTGCGCCAGCCACACGTGGACCTGGCCGGCGCTCAGCTCCGGGAGCCGCGGCCGCGCCGGCCAGCTGCCAACGCACGCCGTGGAGCCTGGGTCAAGCGGGCGAGTGCGGCTGGCCATCGCCGCACTATAGGCCCGGCGCCACAGGCGGCCGGACCGTGTGTCGATCATGGCGGGCTCTCGGTCAAGCACGGCAGCCGCTGCGTCGACTGTGCGAGTGTGAAGGCGAGGACCGCGAAGGAAGGCACGAGGACAGTGAAGCCGAGCCTGCGCGCGGTCGCCCGGCGGCTGTGCTGGAGCGCTCTCGCGACGTCAGCGATCGCGACGGCCGGCGGCGCTGTGACCACGCCTGGAGCCCTCGGCGCCGAAGCAGGCGTAAACGTGGGCGGCGGGACCGCGGCCGAGGTCTCCGACATCCGCACGCTCGCCACGCACTGGGTGCGCATGTTCGTGGCATGGCCCGAACTGGAGCCGTCTCGAGGTAACTACAACGCGCTCTGGTTCGCCGCGTACGAACGGCTGCACCGGGAACTGCCGGCTGGGACGAAAGTCATCCTCGACGTCGTCGACACGCCCAGCTGGGAGACCGGCTCGAGCGACCGGCACGCTCCCCCGGCCAGCGCGCAGGACTACGCGGCCTTCGTCGCCGGGCTCGCGCAGCGGCTGAGCGGCAGGGTGACGGCGTATGAGATCTGGAATGAGGAGGACGAACCGCGCTGGTGGACGGGAGCGCCCGACCCCGGCAGCTACGCGCAGCTGCTGCGGGCTTCATACCCGGCTATCAAGGCCGCCGATCCGAATGCCCAGGTGATCCTTGGCGGTCTCACGGGGAACGACTACGCGTTCGTCGAAGGCGTATACGCGGCGGGCGGCAAGGGATTCTTCGACGCGGTCGGGGTGCACACGGACACGGCGTGCGACATCCTCTCCCCGTACGACTTTCTGCGCGGGCCCGACAACCGCATGATCCCCGACTCCTTCCTTGCCTACCGCGAGGTGCGCGCGGTGATGCTCGCCAACGGGGACGACAAGCCGGTCTGGATGACGGAGGCGAGCTGGCGCACGACCTCTGCGGTCTGCTCGGAAGGTGCCTGGGCCGGCCAGAAGCCCGAAGGCGTGACGCCCGAACAGCAGGCCACCTACCTCAGCCAGGCCTACCACTGCCTCGCTCAGGACCCGTACGTGCAGGTGGCGCTGTGGTTCCCGCTGCTGGACGAACGCGGGATCGTCTCGGGACTGGTCCGCACCAACGGGTCGCGCAAGCCGGCGTTCGCCTCGATGCGCTCGTACGTGCAGAACGGCGACCAGCTGCACGAATCGTGCGGTGTGTTCACGGGACCACGCATCAATGTGCTCTCACCTGCCAACAAAATCACCTATTCGGGCCCGCTGCCGATTCACGTCACTGCCACAAGCTCGGTCGGCGTGTTCCGCATAACACTGCGGGTCGACGGCAAGCTGATACGCAACTTTGGCGAACACACCTACCCCACGACGCTCTCCGGGGTGCTCACCTGGCAGGGCGCGAAGCACATCGCTCTCGGCCGTCACACGCTTGCGTTCCTTGCCTACGACAAACAGCGGAACGTCTCGGAAACGAGCATCACGATCAACCACGTGGCGGCGTCGCGCTCGGGGTCGTCGCACTCGAAAGCGCACGGTGGGTCTCGTACGGCCAGTGGCAGTCATCGCCACCATGCCTCGAAGCGGCACCGGGCGCGCAAGCACAAGCGTCGCCACCGCCGTCACTGAGCGGCCTCAGGGCACCCAGTCGGTCGGCATCGCGTAGGACCGCGCCTCCGGCGATTCGGCGAGCTGCTGCGCGACGCTGCTCCGCGAGTGCCCGGCCTCCAGGCTGCCTAGGTTTGCGGTTATCCACTCCTTGGCGGCGGCGCGTCCCAGAACCGCGAGGTGAAGGCACGCGAGAAAGCCGTCGTCGGCGAGCGTCCACGCCTCCATCGCGCGCTTGTAGATCGCGCGGCGGTGGCATTCGAGCACTTCGGCGCCGAGGTGCTCGGGAACGCTGTGCGCCCGAGCCTCCGCCGATGCCGCAACCTCGTTGAGCACGTCGAAGCGCGAGCCGCCGGCCTGCAGGTGCTCGGCCCAGCGCCCCCGGCCGTCGGCGTCGAGCTCGCGCGAGAGCACCGCGCGATAGATCGTCTGCAGGAACTCGAGGTCGGATTTGCGCCAGTCGGCGACCGCCTCGGAGATGTAGGCGACGGGCTGTAGGCGCTCCTCGCACAGAGCGTGCGCCACCTCATTGGCGCCATGCGCGTCGAGCTCGCAGATCTGGGCGATCGCGCGCGCGAGATCAAATTCGAGCATGGCGTCGGCGTCCGTGTCGCTCCTCCCCTCGCCGTCACGCGCTTCCGCCGCCCGACGCCGCACGCCGGCGTCCGCCATCTCGCGGAAGGCGCGCCCGGTGCGCTCGGCGATGCGTGCGGGGCTGTGCTTGAGCTCGTACAGCTCGCGCGAGCGGCGGCCGAAGCGGTCGCGCAGCGCGCGATCGGCGATCAGGCGGCTGAGGCATGTGCGCAGCGACTCGACGTCGCCTGGCGCCGCGAGCAGGCCGTTGCGATCGTGCTCGACGACCTCGGGCATTCCGCCGGCCAGGCAGGCGACGGCAGGCTTGCCGGACATCAAGGCCTCGACGAGCACGTTGCAGTAGGACTCGTAGCGCGAGGGAGCGCACACGATGTCGGCGCCCGCGTAGATCCGCCACAGCCGCTCGTCGGGGACCGCTCCCAGGAACCGTACGCGCTGGGACAGCGCTGCGTCCTCGCTTACATACGCGCGCATCCGCTCGCCGAACCCCGCGGCGTGCGGGTTGTCGGCGCCCACAATGGCGAACACGGTGTCGGGGTGCTCACGGACGAGGTCGCGTGCTGCGGCGAGCAGCACATCTGTGCCCTTACGCGGCTCGAGACGACCTACGAACAGGACCTCGACCTCGCCGGCTGCTGCGAAGCGTTCCGGAGAGACGCCAGCGCGGTCGCCCGTCCCGAGAGGGGTGATGTGGGCGGGTGGCAGGGTGAGGCCGAGGGCGGACTCAATCTCGAGGAAGATGGCCTCGCTGGCGGACTGGATGTGCCGGGAGCGCTCGAGCACGGCGCGTTCCAGTCGCCCGAGCGAGGTCGGGCGATCCTGGGCGCCGTCCGCGGCGTGCATTTCAGCGATCCGCCCGACCGGCGTTACGAGCCGCGTCGCGGTCGTCAAGCGGGGATCGAGCACGCACAGCAGCCCCTCGCCCAGCCAGGTGGTGGCGACCACGAGGTCCACCGTCGCGCGCTCGTGCAGCTTCCGCACGGCGTGGTACTTGGTCGCAGCGGCGTACAGCTCCGCGGCGATCGGGCTCGTGCGAAGGGAGGGGTGCCGGAGATCGACTGAACGCAGCTTGTGGTGCCAGACGCCGGCCATCAGCTCGACCCCGGCCTCGCGCTCGCTGAGCGAGATCACGTGTGGCTCATGTCCGCGCGCGGCCAGGGCGCGTGTGGTCTCATCGGCGACGCGCCCAATGCCCCCGCCGCCGCCGTCGGAGCTCAGGGGCGCGAGCACGCAGATTCGCAGCGCGCCCCGCGGCTTGCGCGTGAGCCGAAACGGCCCGAACGACGGCGATTCCCGATCCGGGGGACGGGCGCGCTGGCCGCCGTCCTTAGTCGCGCCCTGGCGTCCGGCGGCTTCGCCCTCGGACAGGCGCGCCAGGAAGCGGGCGTGCGCGCGCGCGTCGAGCTCACCGATGCGCCGCGCCCCATCCGCGGCGGAGCGCAGTGCTCGTGCGCGCTCCTCGATGGCGGCGTCGACCTGCCCGGGCGGGTATCGGCGCCCATGGCGCAAGGCGAAGTAGGTGAGACTGCGCATCGGCAGCAAAGGATCGGATGGAACCCGGCTTGTCCCTCGGACGGCGCTTGGGAGGCTGCGGTGGTAAACGGGGGCGGACTGCAGCGGGCGCAGCACCGCGCCGGCGTCGATCAGGCGCATGCAGACGTCGGGGTCTTCGTAGAGGTAGGCGAGCTCTTCATCGAAGCCGTCCACTTCCAGCAGGTGCTCGCGCCGGAAGCTCATATTGCCGCCGGCGAGATAGGCGAACGGATCCGCTCCAGGCCTCAGGCATGCCTCATCCGGCGCGTCGCTCGTGAAGCTGACGCGACCGAGCCGGTCACACATCGCGTAGCCCCACCAGGGCCAGAATCCATTCCCGTCGAGCACGATTCCTCCGCTGCCGGCGACGCGCTGGTCCTGATACGGCGCGAGCAGCTCGGCGAGCCACGTCGGCTGTGGGACGGCATCGTCGTCGAGGAACGCGACCACCTCGCCAGCGGCCGCGTGCAGCCCGATGTTGCGGGCGCGCGACACGTTGGCCTCGGCGCAGCGCACGACGCGCACCCCCCACCCGGAGTCGATCGGCGCGCCGCCGCGTTCCACGGGCGGGCCTTCGACCACGACCACCTCGAAGTCACGGTGGGTCTGCTGGCGCAGCCCGTGAAGCACCTGGGTCAGCGCGCGCGGGCGAACAGTGGGAATTACGACGCTGGTTCTCAGGGTCGCTGACTATAGGTAAGCGCGACGCGGCCTCGCTAACCTCTGGCGCGATGCCTCGCGCCGACAGCTCGACCACTCGGGTGGCTGCGTCGGTCAGGGTTGGGGCGGGTCGACGTACGAGGGCTCGCGCCGCGGAGGCCGAGCTTCACCTCGCGGGCACTGGTTCCTTTGCCGCCGAGGTTGCTGAGTGGGCGCAGGATGCCGGCTGGAACGTGACGCGCCTGATCGAGCTGCTCGATGCCTCGCGCGTCGGGCTGGTGGCCGGCGAGTGCGAGGTGGCCGCGCCCGAGTCCCCTCGCTCCGCCTCGGTGCGCGCAGCGATCGCGTTGGGCGGCGCTCGACGGGCGCACTGGTCGCGCCTCGAGCCCCTCGGATGGCGCGGAGCGACGATTGTGCATCCCGCGGCCCATGTGTCGCGCTCTGCCCAGCTGGCCGAGGGGTGCATCATCGGTCCGGGTGCGACGATCGGCGCGCAGACGACCGTCGGCGAGCACACTCTCATCTCGCGCGGAACCCTCATTGGGCATCACGTGGAGGTCGGCAGCTTCGCCTCGTTGCTGCCCGGCGTCAACGTGGGCGGAGGCGCGGTGCTGGGCGACGATGTGATCGTGGGCATGGGCGCTGTCATCCTCAACGGGGTGCGGGTCGATGCGCGCGCGACGGTGGCGGCGGGAGCGCTCGTGCTCTCGGATGTGCGCGAAGGGTCTCGAGTCCAGGGTCTCCCCGCGCGGGAGTATCCGGGTTGATCCGCGCGCGGCTTCGAAGGGCACTTGCGTGGCGATTTGGCGCGGTCGTCGGCCGCCTCGACGCGCTCGGCGACCGCATCGCGCGGCTCGATCAGCGCCTGCATGCGATCGAGGAGCGGACAGCTGCGATGGCGGGCGCCTTCGATGAGCTGCGCGTGCTGGAGGCGGGCATCACGCAGGTAGCGGATCATGCGGAGGCCGCCCGCGCGGCGATCGATGATCGCGTGCAACCCATGCTGCGCGCAATCGCAGAGGAGGAGTCTGAGAATCGCCGCCGCCTGTTCGCCCTGCGATCAAGCGACGCCTACGAGGCCGCCTACAGCGACCCCGAACCGCTGATAACCGTGGCGCTTCCGACCGCTGGGCGCAAGGAGTTGCTCCTCGAGCGTGCGCTGCCGTCGCTGCTGGCCCAGACCTACCCCAACCTCGAGGTGCGGATCATCGGCGACGCGGTCGATGCGGGTGTCGGCGAGTCTGTTGTGGCGCTGGGTGACCCGCGTGTCCGCTTCGCGAACCTGAGCCAGCGGTTCGTGCACCCCGACCCGCTAGTGCAAGGCCTGGTGGGTGCCACGATGGCGCGCAACGAGGCCGCGCGGCAGGCGCGCGGGAGCTGGCTGATCCACTTCGACGACGACGATCACCTGCGACCAGATGCGGTTGCCTGGCTGCTCGCACTCGCACGCGAACGCCGGGCGGAGGTCGCCTATGGGGGATTTGAGCAGCACGAGCCCGACGGCGGCGTCACGCGAGCCATCCATTTCCCGCCGCGCCACGGGTCCTTCAGCTGGGCGGGAGCGCTCGTCCACGGGGGCCTGCGCTTCTTCGAACGCGAGCTCGTGGCCGCGGAGCTCGGGCGGCCCGGTGACATGTACGTGCTGGACCGCATGCTGCGGGTGGGGGTGCGCTTCGGGATGCTCGACGATGTCGTGCTCGACTACTTTCCCTCGCGCCTGTGGGAATCGGTCGAGAGCTAGTCTCTCGCACCCATGCGCGTCCTGCCCACTCGCCTCTCCGGCCTCGTGGCCGTCGAGCCCGCGGTGCACGCGGACGAGCGCGGCTTCTTCAGCGAAACCTACCGCGGCCAGTGGCACGCGCAGCTCGGCTTGCCGACGGAGCGGCAGTTCGTGCAGGACAACCACTCTCGCTCCGTGCGCGGCGTGGTGCGCGGTATGCACTTCCACATCGGCGAGGGCGTGGCGAAGCTCGTGCGCTGCGGGCGCGGGCGCATCCTCGATGTCGCCGTCGACCTGCGCCGCGGCTCGCCCACGTACGCCGAGTGGGAGGCGGTCGAGCTCGACGATGAGACCATGCGCGAGCTGTATCTGCCGGTCGGCTTCGCGCACGGCTTCTGCGTGCTCAGCGAGGTCGCGGACGTCCTCTACAAGCAGACCGCCTACTACGACCCGGACGTCGAGCGCGGCATCGCTTGGGATGACCCCGACATCGGCATCGAGTGGCCCTTGCCGGCGGCTGAGCTGATCGTCTCCGCGCGCGACGCGGCAGCGCCGAGGCTGCGCGAGGTGGCCGAGGAGCTGCCGTTCGAGTTTGTTGAGGCGGCCGGCTCATAGGCCGGCCGGGAGGGGTCGCGTGCGGCTCCACGAACTGCCGGCTGGCAGACTTCAGGCGATGCGGGAGCGTCTGCAGCGCCTCAGCGCGCGCACCAACGGCTTCACCGTCACGCCGCGCCAGTACGAGCGGGTCGCGCAGCTCGCCCTGGGCGCGCTGACGCTGATCGTGCTCAGCGGCGCGGCGGTCCGCCTCACCGGCTCGGGGCTCGGCTGCCCGGACTGGCCGCGCTGCTACGGGCATGCATACCCGCCGCTGAACGCGCACGCCCTGATCGAGTTCTCAAACCGCGTGATCACCGTCCCGGTGTCGCTCGCGGCGGGCGCCGCGTGGCTTCTGGCGCTCCGCCGGCGCCCCTACCGCCGCGACCTGGCGAGGCTCGGCCTGCTGCTGCCGCTCGGAGTCATCGGCCAGGCGGTGCTCGGCGGCTTCACCGTGCGCGGCGCGCTCGACTACGGCTGGGTGATGGGGCACTTCGCGCTCTCGATGCTGATCCTGCTCGCCGCGGTACTGCTCGTGTGGCGCGCCCGTCCGCAGCCGGGCGAGGCCCGCGCGACTGAGACCGGCGCGACGGCACGGATCGGCGGACTTGAGCCGGCACCCGGCGCGCGCGATCGCGCGCACGACCGAAGGCTCGTGACCTCGCTGCGCGCGTTGGTGGCGCTGGGAGCGCTGACGATCTTCGCCGGCACGGCAGCGACGGCCGCGGGCCCGCACGCGGGCGGCTCGCCGGGCCAGCGCATCAACCGCCTCAACTTCGACGGGCGCTCGACGATGGACTTCGTCATCCACCGCCACGGTGAGATCGCGCTCGCGTTTGGCCTCGCGGCACTCGGCGTGTGGTGGCTGGCCCGCCGCCGGCGCGCCCCGTCCTCGGTGCTGCGCCCGCTGACGTTCCTGTGCGTGCTGCTCGCGCTACAGGGTCTCGTGGGGCTCGATCAGTACAAGACGCACCTGCCGACCGAGCTCGTGTGGGTGCACGTGGGACTCGCCTGCGGGGCCTGGCTCGCGGCCCTGTGGGCGGCTTGCGCGGCCGGGGCGTTTGAGCCGGCACGGGCCCGATTCATCGCCGACAGACGCTCAAAACGGCCGGTACGTGCGCCCGGGCTGCTCAAGAACCCCGGAAATTAGGCATTTTTGAGGGCCAAACCCCGTCTTTTGGGGGTTCGCCGTCCTTGTAAGCGGTTAGCCTCCGGGAAGCAACTAGACCCGAGAAGGGAGTGCTATGACCAAGAACGAGCTAGCTGAGCAGATCGCGAGGCGCAATGGGCTGCCGGCCAGCCAGGCACGGCAGCTAGTTGAGACGACGATCGACTCGATCTCCGATGAGCTCGCCGCCGGGGGTGAGGTCTCGCTTGCCGGCTTCGGCAAGTTCAGCGTCAGCCATCGGGCTGCCCGCATGGGACGCAATCCCTCCACGGGCCAGACCATTCACATCGCGGCCAGCAAGGCGGCGAAATTCTCTGCCGCGAGCGCGCTCAAGAAGCGTCTGAACCCCTGACACCAACCGAGCGGTCTCGGAGGTCACCGGTTCACCAGGACCGGTGACCCCGCTCCGCTGAGCGCGGCCTCGCGGAGCAGCTCAGCGACGATCTCGTCGAGCTCGATTATGCGCTCCTGATCGAGCAGCGCGCCGTCGCTGTCGAACGCTTCGTGCGCGAGCGCCACGGGTAGCTCGCGGTCGATCACGCGTGCTCCGGCCGCTGCCAGCGCTTTGCGCAGCTCGGCTTGAGCCCATACGGCCCCGAAGGAGCCGGTGCTTGCCCCGATCACGGCGGCCGGCTTGTTGCGAAGCGCCGCGTCTGCGATCGGCCGCGAGGCCCAGTCGATCGCGTTCTTGAGCTGGCCCGGGATCGAGGAGTTGTACTCAGGGGTCGCGAACAGAAGCGCGCCGGCGTCGCCGATTGCCTCGCGCCAGTCGCGCACGGCGCGCGAAGGCGAGTGCTCGTCGTCCTCGTCGAAGGGCGGAATCGCCTTCAGCCCGTCGTAGATGACCAGCTTTGCCTCAGGCGGCAGCGTCGCCGCTGCCGCCTGGAGCAGGCGCCGGTTGTGCGAGTCCCGCCGCAGCGAGCCGGGCACGCCGAGAACGCGCATCGCTACCCCTCCTCGAGCGCGAGCTCGAGCTCAACGATCAACTTGACGTCATTGGCCAGCGCAAACCCGCCCTTCGGCAGCGGCGCGTTCCAGTTCAGGCCGTAGAGCGTGCGATCGACCGTCGTCTCGAGCGTGAGTCCCAGCCTCTGCGAGCCGTCGAGCCCGACGCTCGGGCCGCTGATGCTGCCGCGGGCCTGCACGGGTTGCGTGTTGCCCTTGATCGTTAGCTCGCCGTCCACCAGCAGGCTGTCGTCCGTCGCCTGCAGCGAGTCGGAGCGGAAGCTGAGCTCGGGGTGGCGCTCGGTGTCGAAGAAGTCGGGCGAGCCGAGGTGGGTGAGGAGGTTCTCGTCCTTGACGTCGATCGAGTCGGCGTGCACCGTCCCCTGCAGCGTTGCGGCTCCCTCCTCGGAGACGATCAGCGACGCGTCGAGGTTCGCGAACCCGCCGCGGAAGGTGCCGACGGCCATGTGCTTGACGGCGAACGTCGCCGAGGAGTGGGTGGGGTCCGCCTTCCAGGTGCCGGCGGGTAGGCGTGTGGCGACTGTGGCTGTTGCTGACATGAGATGCTCCTTTTGATGTCTGTTGGCGGCTGGTGCCGATTCTTTGCGGGTACCGGACCATGGTCCGTCTATGGACTAGAATATAGCATAAGTGGACCACAGTCCGAAAATGATCGAAATGCCTGGTAACGACCGCTCCGAGCGCGCCAATGGCGCGCTGGCGCTTCCGCAGCTCGAGCTCGACCGCCGCGAGCGCGCCGACGCGGCGCGCAACCGCGAGGCGATCCTTTGCGCCGCCCAGCGACTCGTCTCGGAGCGGGGCGTGGACGGCGTGACGATGGATGAGGTCGCGTGCGCCGCCGGCGTCGGCAAGGGCACGCTGTTTCGCCGCTTTGGAGATCGCAACGGGCTGCTGCGGGCATTGCTCGATGAGCGCGAGCGGGCGTTCCAGGAAAGCTTCATTCGCGGGCCGGCGCCGCTGGGACCGGGCGCTGGGCCATGTGAGCGCCTCGTCGCCTACGGCGAGCGCCGGCTCGAGGAGGTCGAGATCCAGGGCGAGCTCCTCGCCGCCGCCGAGGCGGGTGCGCCAGGCGACCGTCTAGCCCACCGCGTCTACGGCGCGCATCGCGCGCACATCCGTGCGCTGCTGCTGGAGGCTGCGCCGGGCTGTGACGCCGACTATCTGGCCGACGTGCTTCTCGGCGCGCTCACGGCCGAGCTCGTGCTCCACCAGCGCCGGAGCCTCGAGATGACCGCCGAGCGTCTCAAGGGAGGGTGGATCTCGCTCGTCGACGGGGTGCTGAGCAGCGCGCGGGCGCTCGCCGGACGCTAGCCGGCTGCGCCGAGCGGCGCCAGGCGGCACAGCTCGACCTCGCCGTCGAAGCCCTTCAAGGCCCAGGGACCGAGCGGCTGCGACTCCACTCCGGCGGCCTCGGCGAGCGATGCCGGCGCGACTACCTCGCCTGGGGCCGCGACCTTCACCACGCGCGCGGCGAGGTTGACCACCGGGCCGAAGACGTCGCCATCGCGCATCAGCACCGAGCCGCCCGCGACGCCGGCGCGCACGGTCGGGATCACGGGATGCGCGTCGAAGCTTGCGGCCAGGCCCAGCGCGATCCCGCACGCAGTGGCCTCATCGCCGGCGGTGTACAGGATCTCGTCTCCGATCAGCTTCACCACGCGGCCGCCCGCGTCCCTGACGCCGTCCGCCGCAAGGCGCTCGAACTCGCTTAGCACCGAGCCGAGCTCGCCGGTCGAGAGCCGCTGCGCGAGCGCGGTGGATCCCACGAGGTCGACGAAGCCAACGCACATCGCGCGCGACTCGTAGCCGGCCTCTGCCGTCTCGCCCGTGATTGGGCGCCGCGCCGCCAGGATGTGCTGCCGTAGCAGCCCGTCCAGCGCCTCCTCGAGCACCGGGAGCAGCGCCGAGGCCGAGGCGTTGGCGCGGGCAACCCCCATTCCCACCGGATCCTCGGGCACCGATGGCTCGACATTGGCTAGGAAGGCGGAGACGGCGGCATCGGCGAGTCGCGCCATGGCCGAGCCCATGACGCGGACGAGTTGCAGCACGACGTCTTGGCCGAAGACCGCCTCGGCGGCCGCCATGCGCCCGGCAAGCCCCGCGATCTGAGGTCCGAACACGCGTGCCTCGGGATCAGGCGACGGCAAGCCGGCCGCCCGATTGATGCGCAGTAGCGTCTCCTCGGATACGCCCGCCGCGCGGGCGGCCTCCGACAGCGTCATCGGCGTCCCACCACGGATCGCGACCACGGTGCCGAGCCCCGGAAGCTCGTCGCGGTTGGCTACCAGGTCTTCCGCCGAGGCGCCGAGGCTGACGAGGTATTCGAGCAGCTCGAGCTTCTCGGCGGCGTGCGGCGCGTCGGGGTCGTACACCCCCAGGGCCTGAAAGTCCTCTGCGCTCAGCTCGGACATCCGCACAATCATGCCTGGCGCGGGCCATGGGCGAGAGCCGCTCGAGACGGACTCCCGCCCCGGACATCCGTCCAGGTGCTGATCGAAAGGGTCGTGGAGGCGTCTTCATGAGCGTCGAGAACGACGGACGACTTCCACCCACGCAAAGGAGCCCAAAGACGATGCGACGTTTTCTTGTCAGCGCGGTCGCTACATCGCTGCTCACGCTCACCGGCTCGGCCACAGCGCTGGCCGCCCACCACGGCAAGCGCCACCACCGCGCTCACCACGCCGCCAGGCACCGGCACCACCACGCGAGGGGTGCGCGCCTGCTTCGCTTCGGCGTCGCGGCGTTCACGACGAGCGGCGCGCCGATCAAATCCCCGGGCGCGCCGAGCGGTGAAAACGCGGGCACGGTCAAGTCCTTCACGGGTGGTGTCCTCACTATCACCCTCACGGATGAAACCGTCGTGAGCGGGAAAGTCACCCCAGCCACGCGGCTCGAGTGCGAGAGCGCGACTGCGCCACAAGGTGGCCAGGACGACGACGAACAGGGCGATGACAACGAGGGCGACGACGACAACCAGGGCGACGAGCAGGACAGCGCCACCGCGAGGCTGGCGAGCAACGACTCCGGCGACGATGACGAGCAGGGCGGCGAAGCCTGCACCACGGAAGCGCTCGTCCCTGGCGCCGTCGTTCGCGAGGCAGAGCTGAGCGTGAGCTCAGCCGGTGCCGTGTGGGAGGAGGTCGAGCTCGTCAAATAGCGCGGGCGATACGATCGGCCGTCGCTAATGGCCCGAGTACGAATCGCCCGCCTTCCCTCGCGCCAAGCCGAGAGGTGAGCACCGGGTCTAAGAGCCCGTGAACGCTTTCGTGACCGCCGGCGCCGGATTCCTGCTCGCGGTGCTGTGGTTCGATCTGATGTTCGACGTGCAGGCCATTGGCCGCCGAGAAGGCGACCTGCCGGAGCCGGTTCTCACCTCGATCGCGGGCTACTACGCGCGCGTCACGACGGCCGCAAGACCGATGAACCGGCTGATCGCAGCCGTGATGCTCGTGACGCTGGGTGTGATCGTCGCCGAGATCGCGCGGGGAGGGCGTCAGCCGTGGGCCGGGTGGCTCTCGCTAGGGCTGGCCCTTCCGCCGATCCTGCTGGCGGCGGCACGCACGGTGCCCAACGCGGTACGACTGGGGACGCGTAGCGATCCGCCGGCGCGTCAGAGCAGGCTGGCCAGGTCGATTCTCAGCGACCACCTGCTCTGCGCCGGCGCCATCGCTGCGCTGCTCGCGGTTCAGCTTGGGTTCGAGTGACTGCTCGGCGATGTCAACCGCAGCCCGTGTTGTTGCCGCAGCTCGAGCACGTGTAGCACGAGCCCGTCCGCTGCATCATCCCGCCGCACTGCTCGCATGCGGGGCCAAGGTCGAGCCCTTGCAGGCGCGCCGGCACGACCGGAGGAGAGTCGGTGAACGAGGCTGCCGCGGGACTTCCGCCGCTTTTGCTCGCGGACCCCTGCGGCCCAGCAGACGTGTGCGGCGACGAGTCTTTTTCGTCCTCGACCGCCGCGCTCTCTGCCGAGCTAGGCCCGGAGGTATCGGACGAGACGACCGACTGCGCCGCCGCCTGCGCAGCCTGGCGGGAGCGCACCGCTGGGGTCAGGATTCCGAGCTCCTCCTGCGCCTCGGCGTCCAGGAAGCGCGAGGCCAGCCAGCGCATGATGTAGTCGGGCATCGACTTCGCGAACGGGATCTCGGGGTTCTGCGTGATCCCCTCGGGCTCGAAGCGCATGTAGCTGAACTTCCGCACCAGAGTCTCGAGCGGGACGCCGTACTGCAGCGCGATCGAGATCGCGGTCGCGAACGAGTTCATCATCCCGCGCAGCGTCGAGCCCTCCTTGCCGATGTCGGTGAGGAAGATCTCGCCAACCGATCCGTCCTCGTACATGCCGGCCGTGATGTAGCCCTCGTGGCCGGCGATCGAGAACTTGTGCGTGATCGACTGGCGCTCGCGCGGCATCCGCTTGCGACGCGGACCGGCCTCCTCGAGTGCCTTGCTGACCGCCTGATCGACGATCTCCTGCACCTGGCCTGAGAGCGGAGCACCCTTCTGGGCCTCGGTGCGTAGCGCTTGCGCTGTCTTCGACCCGTCGCGGTAGATCGCAAGGGCCTTGATCCCGAGGTGCCAGGCCTGCGTGTATGCGTCGGCAATGTCGTCGACCGTGGCGTCCTGCGGGAGGTTCACGGTCTTGGAGATCGCTCCGCTAATGAAGGGCTGTACGGCTCCCATCATCTTCAGGTGGCCGACGTGCGAGATCGCGCGCTCGCCCACCGCGACGTCGAACACGGGCAGGTGCTCCTCGGCCAGGCCCGGCGCGCCGATGATCGTTCCGTGCTCGGCGAGGTGCGCCTCGATCTGCTCGATCTGGTGCTCGGAGTAGCCGAGCGTCTGCAGCGCGAGCGGCACCGTGCGGTTGACGATCGTCATCTGCCCACCGCCGACGAGCTCCTTGAACTTGACCAGCGAGAAGTCCGGCTCGACTCCAGTCGTGTCGCAGTCCATGAGGAACGAGATCGTGCCGGTGGGAGCGAGAACCGTGGCCTGCGCATTGCGGTAACCGTGCTTGTCGCCACCGTCGACAGCCTCGTCCCACGAACGCCGAGCTGCTGCGAGTAGCGTCTCATCGGTGCAGTCGGCATCGGGAATCGCGTATGCCGCGTCGCGGTGCATGCGCATGACGTTGTTGTGCGCTTCGCGGTTCTCTCCATAGCGCTCATACGGTCCGATGGCCGCGGCCATCGCTGCCGAGCATCGATACGCGCGACCGGTCATCAACGCGGTAATCGCCGCCGCTGTGCCGCGGCCAGCGTCGGAGTCGTAGGGCACGCCGTCGGCCATCAGGTACGCACCGAGGTTCGCGTAGCCGAGGCCCAGCTGGCGGAAGGCGCGTGCGTTCTTGGCGATCTCCTCTGTCGGATAACTCGCCGGGCCGACCACGATCTCCTGCGCCAGCAGCACGATGTCCACTGTGTGCTCGAAGGATTCCACGTCGAACGTCGCGGCCTCGCGGCGGAACTTCATGAGGTTCAGCGATGCCAGGTTGCAGGCCGAGTCGTCGACGTGCATGTACTCACTGCACGGGTTCGACGCGTTGATCCGTCCGCTGTTCGGGCACGTGTGCCAGCGGTTGATCGTCGTGTCGTACTGAACGCCAGGATCCGCGCAGCGCCAAGCCGCCTCGGCGATTTCGGCCATCAGCTCGCGTGCCCTCACCGGCTCGCCCACCGGTTCGCCGGTCGTGCGCGCGAGCAGGCGCCAATCGCCGTCCTCCTCGACCGCGCGCATGAACTCGTCCGTCAAGCGCACCGAGTTGTTGGCGTTCTGATACTGGATCGAGAAGAAGCCCTCGCCGTCGATCGACATGTCAAAGCCCGCGTCGCGCAGCGCTCCGGCCTTCTCCTCCTCCTTGGCCTTGCACCAGATGAACTCGCGGATGTCGGGGTGGTCGGCGTCCAGCACGACCATCTTCGCCGCGCGGCGCGTCTTGCCGCCCGACTTGATCGTGCCTGCCCACGAGTCGGCGCCGCGCATGAACGACACCGGTCCCGATGCCGTACCGCCCTTCGCCAGCGGCTCGATCGAGGCGCGGATGTTCGAGAGGTTGATGCCCGAGCCCGATCCGCCGCGGAAGATCATCCCCTCCTTGGTGTTCCAGTCGAGGATCGACTCCATCGTGTCCTTCACGCTGAGGATGAAGCAGGCCGAGCATTGCGGGCTCTCCTCGAAGCCGACGTTGAACCACACCGGCGAGTTGAACGCCGCCATCTGGTGCAGCAGGATGTAGGTGAGCTCGTGCTCGAACGTCTCGGCGTCCTGCGCCTGCGCGAAGTAGCCGCGCTCAGTGCCCCACGCGGCGATGGTGCCGGCGACGCGCCCGATCATCTGCTTGACCGAGCGCTCGCGTGCAGCGTCGCCGAGCTGGCCGCGGAAGTACTTCTGGGCGACGATGTTGGTCGCGTTCTGCGACCAACTCTGCGGGAACTCGACTTCCCGCTGCTCGAACGCGACGCGGTCGCCGTGCCCGATGTGTGCGTCGCGCAGCTCCCACTCGACCGTCTCAAACGGATGGACGCCGGGCGTCGTGAAGCGCCGCTTGATCTCTAGCGCTACGCCCTTCGCGGTGTCCTCGGAGATGGGTGGAGTGGGAGTTGGGTTCATCGGATTTCCTCTCTCTGCGCCGGGCTTGCGGCGGCCATCGAAGCTGTCTGTAGGACCGCAAATCGTCCCTCTTCGACCGGACAGAAAACCCGAGAAAAACGGGCGAGGACGTCTTCAATTTTAGAAGGCTGGGCCAACCCGAGCCCGGCCCTCCCGAGGCCCCACGAAGCCCAAATTCCGGGGTGCTCAATGCGGTCTTGAGAACCCCACACCCCGGGCGGCGTTGAGCCCGACCTCAGTGCCCGAGCCGCGCCCAGTCCCTGAATTCGGCCCACGTCGCCGATGCCCGGTAGCCGGCCTCCGCCATCGCGTGGCCGAACGCGAGCGTCCAGTGCGGCTCATACGCGCGCCGCCGCGCAAGCCCCCAGGCCGCGCAGCCCAGCACGAGCAGGCCGCCCAGCGCCGCCACGACGATCCAACCCGTCGAAAGCTTGCGCTTGTGAGCGCCGCGCGCTGCCGCCGCGCGCGTGCCCGGCAACGTGCTCGTCGCACCCGGCGCGCTTTGCCCGCCTGGAGCCGTCGTCCCCTGGCCGCCCGTCGCTCCTAGGGCACCCGTCGAGCCCGTGCTACCGACGGGCGGCGCGGCGGCACCGCCTACGGCGCCCGGAGCGCTGTTGGGCGCGCGCGTGCCTTCCGATGGAACGTACGTCGTCGTCGGCGTCGTCGGCGTCGCCGCACCCGTCGAGGGGGCGGCGCCGGTCGCGGGGGCAGAAGTCGCGGGAGCCGCCTGTGTTGCGCTCCCCGCCGGAGCCGAAGTCTTAGAGGCGTCGCCGCGCAGTGCGCTCGCGCCGCCAGCACCCGTGGTCCGGGTAGTTTTTGTGTTCCCGCCAAGCCCCCACGCGGCAGAGGCCACCAACAGCATTACCAGGGCGGCGGCGACGAGCGAAAGCGCTCCGCATCCCGCGCGCGCACGGCTCGACGGCAGCCGCGTGGGGCCACAAAGCCGTGTCCCGCCCGAAGCGCGCACCGGCCCGCCGGCTCGGCCGTTCGTATGTCCATCCCCACGCATCCCCGCTGATGCTAATCGGCCGCCAGCGACGCGAGCGCCGGCAGCTTCTCGACTGCGGCAAGCGCCTCGGCGAGCACGCGCTCAGGCTGCTGGGCAGCGTCAATGACCACGATGCGCTGCGGCTCTGCGTGCGCGAGTTCCTCGTATGCGGCCGCGATCTTGAGGAAGAACTCCTCGGCCTCGCGCTCCAGCCGGTCGGGCTCCAGCGAGCGCTGCGCCTGGCGCGCCCGCCCTTCTGCAGGGTGTATGCGCAACAGCAGCGTCAGGTCCGGCTCGAGCCCGCCGGTGGCGAAGCGGTTGATCTCGCGCACGTCCACGATCTCGAGACCCCTGCCCCCTGCTTGGTAGGCAAGCGAAGAGTCCACGAAGCGGTCCAGGACGACGACCGCGCCGCTCAAGAGCAGCGGCGTCACGATCTCGACCACGAGTTGCGCGCGCGCAGCCGCGTACAGGAGCGCCTCAGCGCGCGGCGTCACCGCCAGCGAAGGGTCTTTCAACACAGCGCGGATCCGCTCCGAGACCTCCACTCCACCGGGCTCGCGCAACAGCTCGACCGACAGCCCCCGCGCCGCGAGCGCCTCCTTCAGCGCCTCCGCCAGCGTCGACTTGCCTGCGCCGTCGACGCCCTCGATCGTGATCAAGCTGCCGCGCGCCACCCTGGCACCGTAGCGTCGATACTGTGCCCGGCGGCGAGAAACGGCTGCTACAGCGCAGGTTGCAGCTCCCAGCCTCAGCGTTTGTCATCGGCTCGTCAACGGATTCCGTCGGGGAGCTGCCGATCAGCGCGGCGGCAACGGCCAGCCGGGGCTAAGCCCCGGTCGGTCGGTAGGTGTCTGGCCTGCCGGCGGGCCGGCGGCGTGCGCCAAGGGGCGATGAACCTTGAGGCTCTGATTTCGAGGTGGCCCTACTCCCCCAGCCCCACGGCTTTGAGGGCTTCGTCCTGCGCGTCGAAGATTCCCCACCAGATGCACTTCCCGTGCCTCCAGCGGCAAACTTGCCAGACCCTCTGATCCGAGGGAATGTCGCTACCCGCGCCTCGGCCACGAAGGTGCACGGCGCCGACAGTCACGTCTCCAAGTTCGCGCACTTCCCCAACCTCGGCCGTCATGTCGGGGAAAGCGTCAAGCAAGTCTTTCCACCAGCGGCGAGTTCCTTCGTGACCGTGATAGCTGCTCTCGATTGCGGCGACGCGCGGAACGCCTTCAACGTCGTCGTCCATCAGTGCCAGGTTGGCTTCGACATCGCGCCGGTTGAAGGCGTCATACGCCTTCTGAAACAGCTGCACGTTCTGCTCAGACATACGCTTCACCTCGCGATTTCATTCGTCGCAGGTGACGAGCGGCAGGTCGTCATGAGCTCTCCTGCGACACCGCTACTCCTCAAGCCCCACAGCTTTGAGGGCCTCTTGGTGGCTCAGGTAGTCCATCGAGCGGACGATCTTCCCGTCGCGAAGCGTTTGCACCAGCGCCAGTTGCGATTCGACGACGATGCCGGAGGCTGGCCCGCGAAACCTGATGTGGGCAAGGCGGAGAACCTGCTCACCTCCAAGATCGCGAACCTCGCCGGTTTCGACCCAGATGTCTTCAAACTCGGTACGCCAGTGATTCCACAACTCCCGCACGCCCTCATGGCCGTGGTATGCGGTGCTCCCCATTCCCCTCTCTGTGCCTGTGAGCCACTCTATCTCCGAGTCCAGCAGGCAGAGGAACCCCTCAAAGTCGTCCCTCTGCCACGCCTCCGCCACTCTGCGCACGATCTCTACGTTCTCCTGCGACATCGCCTACCCCCGTTCCTCAGCCAGGCGTTCGGCGGCAGCGCGCGCCTCCGCGGCGTCGCGATAACTCGTGATGCGCGAGATCAGTCCTCCTGCCCACACGGCCACGGACGCGTAGCGCAGCCGGACGTCACCGCTACTTCCGGGAATGCGGCCTTTCTGGGTGACCACGGCGAGAGTCACTCCGCCGCCCAGATCGACCATCTCCTCGGGGTGCGCCTCCCAGTCTTCGTAGGTGCGTGTCCACTCTTCCCAGAAGGAGCGTATATGCAACTGAGAGCCTGCGGCCCTGTGGGCTTAGGCGCGAGGGACGGCCAGGCGGACGGCCCGGGACGGGGAGTCGACGAGCCGCCCACCCGACCTACACCTCCAAGCGTTCGTGCCGTAGGAGGTTGAACCCCTCCCGATACCCCCGAACCGCATGCCGAAACAGGGCGAGCCATGAGGCGCCGCGCGGTGGTCGCTCTTTCACTTGATGATGAGCACCCTCTTGCCTGTCTTGCCTGTCTTGCCTGTGGCGCGGCTATAGAGCAGCGCGAGCAGGCGAAGCTGCAACAGGGCCGGGAACGGGCGCGGTTCGCTCAACGTGTAGAGGACAACAAATGCTCTGCCAGCGACGAAGCCGAATGAATCGCGGTACACCGGCCTTGCGGGACCGGGAAAGAACTTATCGTCGCCCGTGATGCGCAGTCCGTAGGAGTGCGGGAGCGGAGCGGGAAGCGCCCGGACCTGGACGTGCGTGTGAAGCGGTCCGTTCAGCGACTTGTGTTCGGTCGTACCCGCCCTGCCGCTCGATTCGCCTATGACGCGCTGTCGCAGTTCTTGATTACGGATGCAGGTCTGCGCTCGTGTGCTCGCGACCACCGCAAGCTCTCGGGTGGCGGCTGCTTCACTCCCGAAGAAGTAGACGACGGAGCGCGCGGTGATCAGCGGACGAAGGTGAAGCGGCCCGACGAAAGTGGTGCCCGACGGTCGCGCTTTGCTCGGAGGCACGTAGAGCCGTCGCGACGAGTAGCCGACGACTCCGCGCGGGCCTGGGATGCCGCCGTCGCAGCGTTCTATCGACGCCGAGAGAGGACCCGAAGTGACCGGGGTTGGTCGAAGCACCACGCCAGCGGAGCCGCCGGGCACGTCACCGGGGCGGAGATTGATCGTCTGCCCCCGCGTCTCAGGAGATGTGTTCCCGCAACCGGAGAACGCGGCGGCGACGAGGCCGAGCACGAAGCACGTTGCCGCGACACGGACCATGCGCTCGATCATGTCAAGGCGGCAACAGGCTCAGGTGTGCGATGAGGCGCTGCGCGGTGTGCGGTGCCTCGCTTCACGGACTGCGCTCGCGACGCCGCCTAGAGCTTGTGCGCCTTGGCGCGGCTGTAGAGCAGCGAGAGCAGGCGGCGCTCGGTTGCCGCAGGAAAGGGGTGGGGAGAGCCCTCGGCGAGGATGTCGACCAGCAAACGCCCGACCACAAAACCACACTCATCGAGGTAGACCCTGGATCTGCCACGACCGCCGAGCGGAGCGATTGCGACGTCCTTCACCTGCCTGATTCCGTGCACCGGCAGGGGTCGCAGCAGCGGTGCAAGCGAGACGACCGCGACATGGATCGCAAATGGTTCCCTCCCTTCTCGCTCCTGCCTGATGGCCACGCCCGCGAGTTTTCGCTTGACGCAAGCGCGCGCCCGTGCGCTACCGAGCGCCGCGTAATCCTGCGCTGCCTGCGCTTCACTCGCCATCAAGGTGACGTGGGACGCCACGCTTTCAGTCTGGAGAAGGGTCGTGCCCCCGCGACCGAATCTCGGCGAGGCGAAGGTGATGATCCCCTGGATGGACCCTGCGCAGCTCCATTCGCCAAAGGGCCCGAACCGAACTTCGCGGTACCCCGGCCTCGGCCCCTGGCCTACCGTGCCGGGCACATCGGCGGCGCGCAGATTGATCGCGCTCGCCGACGCGATAGCCCGAGCGCTGGCGCGTGGGCGATGCGACGTGCTCCCGCATCCCGCGACGAGCACACTCGTCGCAGCGAGGACACGTCCCGTCGAGATGACCATCCTCACCGGCCGATCTTGTCAGGGCGCACGCGTGAGGCGCTGCCCGGTGTGCGGAGCATCGCTTGGGCGGAGCGGCTCGACCGATGACCGAAAATCCCCGCAAATGCCGGACACCCCGCGACGCCCAACACAGGGCATCACGGGGGTCCAAGAAGCGTCAAATACGATGGAATCGATGCTGCCCGGAATCGACGCTCATCCGCACGCGCGGGCGGTGCTCGAACCGGCGCTGCGACCGGGCGGGCGCCCCGCTCATGCCTACCTCCTGCACGGACCACCTGGCAGCGGCAAGGCGGATGTGGCGCGGGCCTTCGCGGCCGCGCTGCTGGCAGACGAGACGCGACCATCCAGCGCGATCGCGGAGCGGATCGCGCGCTCCTCCCATCCAGACTTCACGTGGGTCTCGCCCTCCGGCGCAAACGAAATGCTCGTGTCCGACATCGAGGAGGCCGTCGTCGCGGCCGCCGCGCGCACGCCGTTCGAGTCCGCGCGGCGAGTGTTCGTGATCGAGCACGCAGACGCCATGAACGACCAGGCTGCCAACCGCATGCTCAAGACGCTCGAGGAACCGCCCCCGTTCGTGCACCTGCTGCTGCTCACCGACCGCCGCGAGAAGGTGCTGCCGACGATCGCCTCGCGCTGCCAGCCCGTGCGCTTCGACCCGCTGGCCTCCGAGCGCATCGCAGAGTCGCTCGCAGGCGTCGAGCCGCAGCGCGCTCAGGCATGCGCGCGGCTGTCGCTGGGCGACGCGCGCCGCGCCGCCATGCTCGCCAGCGACGAGGGCGAGGCGCTGCGCGCCCGCGCAGAGGCGTTCGTGCGCGCCGCGCTCGCCGGCGCCACAGCCGAGCGCCCGTGGATCGCCATGCTCGACCTCGCCAAGGCCGCCGCTGCGAGCGTCGGCGAGCACCTGCAGGAGCGCATCGCCAGCGAGCTCGAGCTGCTGCCGGCCAAGGAGCGTCGCCGCCACGAACGCGAGGGAGCCGACGCCCGCCGCCGCGCCGAGCGGCGCGCGCGCACCGACGCGCTCGACGAGCTGCTGCGCCTGTGCGAGCTGTGGCTGCGCGACGTGCTCTGCGTTCGCGAAGGCGCGCCCGAGCTCGTGCACGCGCTCGACCGCAGCGCGCAGCTCGAGCAGGACGCGCACGCCTGCGCCTCCGCGCCGCTGCGCCGCGGGATGGAGCTCGTCGCGGACACTCGCCTTCACCTCGCGCTGAACGTCTCCGAGGAGCTCGCGCTGGAGGCGCTCGCGTACCGGCTCGAGGACCTGCTCGCGCCTCGCGCCTGATTGACTCA
The DNA here is from genome assembly GCA_005884115.1 of Actinomycetota bacterium. Classification (GTDB taxonomy): domain Bacteria; phylum Actinomycetota; class Thermoleophilia; order Solirubrobacterales; family Solirubrobacteraceae; genus Palsa-744. Next base: position 97,318 of record VAXW01000004.1, on the reverse strand, counting down.
CGATCGCGCGGCCAGTGCACGCGAGTGGTGGAATCAAGCACCGAACCGCCGCATTCGCCGCGCCGGAAGGTCGTGCCGGCAGGAAATTGCGGGTTTATGGCACATGTCTCCTGCTTTGTATTGATACGTTAGTGGCATTCTGTGTTCTTATGCGCCGACGGTCGGGCGCCCGGAGGGTACGAGGAGATGAGGAGGTTGTTCGGCTACTCCGACGTCGCGCGGCGCTGGCGCTGCCGAGCGGCTGATGAGCTTGCGAGCCGCACCAAAGGCGCCACCTCCAGGCCGGCGCTGCTCGCTTCGCTGAGCGTCGCGCTGACGCTCGTGTCAGCGCTCGCCCTGGCGCCGCCCAGCTCGGCTGCGCTCGACCCCGGCTGCGACCGCGCGCGTCCAGCGATCGCCCACTACGCGGGCGGCGTGACGCTCGACCCCCAGCCGCTGGGCGCGCCGATTCCGTGCATGGTGTTCACCGGGCCGACCACCGACTCGGCGGCGCTCGGTGTCACGGGCGCCGGCACGGTGTTCTACGGGCCGATCGAATTCGAAGAAGGGGTGCTGCCGGCGCCCGAGAAGATCGCGCTGCCGACGATCGTCGTGCGCTCGCGCGACCGCGGGGCGAGCTGGGAACGCGACGTGCCGGGCACGGCTGGGCTGCCCCTGCCGATCCACGGCGGGCTGACCGACTGGCTGTCGGTCGATCCTGAAACCTCGCGCGTGTGGTACGCCTCGCCCACGCTTCCATGCGGGGCCACGGTGTCCTGGAGCGACGACGAAGGGCAGACGTGGTCGCACAACCTGAACTCTGGCTGCCCTGATCAGGGCGCCAACGCCCTCATCGAGGGTCCTGCTCCCCTCGGCGGAGAACAGCCCGCCGGCTACCGGCACGTCGTCTACTACTGCGCCAACGCCGGCGAGGTGCCGCTCGGCAACGACAGCTTCCTCGTATGCCAGAAGTCGCTCGACGGTGGCCAGACGTTCGCCTACGTGGGCAGCTCTCCTGACGAAGTGCCGCCCCCTGAAGACTGCGGCACCACGATCCGCCAGACGCGCGTGGGCGCCGTCGGCCGCGACGGCAACCTCTACTTCCCGCAGAACGTCTGCGGGCAGGGCGCCGCTCTGCGGCTGGCGGTCAGCGGCGATGAGGGAGCCAGCTGGCGCTATGAGCCGATCATGCAGACGCGGGTCGAAAACCTCTATCCCCCGGCGCTCGCCGTCGACGCCAAGAACAATCTCTACCTCGCGTGGAAGGGGGCCGGCGGCCTGCCGTACCTCACGATCTCGCGCAATCAAGGGCGCTCGTGGAGCGCCCCGCTCGAGATCGCGGCGCCGGGCGTGACCCAGATCCGCCAGCTCGCGGTGACCGCGCGCAGGGCTCGCCACATCTCGCTCTCCTACCTGGGCAGCACCGACGGGGGCCAGACGTTCAACGCCTACATCACCGAGACGAGCAACGCGCTCGCGGCGCAGCCCCTGTTCTGGAGCGCTTCCGTCAACGACCCGGCGACGCCCGTCGCAGTCTCCGGCACGAGCGAAACCTTCGGCGACCGCATCCAGTTCCTCAACGGCACGATCGATGCGCACGGCACGCCCTGGGCGGCGTTCCACTGTGCGTTCACGGTTCTCTGCCCCGAGGCGCGGACGGGGATCGCAGCGCACCTCGCCAAAGTGAGGCTGGCTGGCTGACTCGAGATTTACCCGCCGACGTTTGTGCGCCGGCGCGGCGCTCCACGCGCCGGCGCACAAACTTCGCGCTTGTCTAAGTCCGCTTTGCTAGGCGCCGTCGCGCTCGGCGATCCGCCCCAGGTTCGGCTCGTGGCCGTACGTGTCGAAGGCGAGGAAGCTCGAGAAGATGCGGTTGTCGGGTCCGTGAAAGTCCGCCGAACCGGTGCTCAGCAGACCGAGCTCGGCGCAGCGCTCGGCCAGCAGCGTGGTCTCCTCGGGCGTGTGTGTGACATAGAAGGCCTCCACGCCATCGATGCCGTGAGCGCGGAAGCGGTCGATGCTCGCGAGCACCTCGTCGGGGTCGTCGACATCCCAGAAAGGATGCGCCCACACGGCCACGCCGCCGGCGTCGTGGATCGCGTCGATCGCCTCCGCGACCGTCGGTGTCTCGCGCAGCCGAAACGCCGGCCGGCCCTCGATCAGGTAGGCGCGTATCAGCGAGCCGATGTCGTCGATCTGCTCGGCCTTCAGGCGTGAAGCATTGTCCGGCGAGCTCAGCACCGCGCCCGCGACGTGCGGGCGCCCGATCGGCTTGCCCGCCTCGAGGCGTTCTCTGATCTCGCTTTCATCCAGCCGCCACCCCAGCTCGCGCAGGGCCGCCGCCATCCGCAGCGTGCGCTGCTCGCGGTCCGCGAGAAACTCCGCCAGGTGCTTGCCCAGCGCGGGTGCCGCGTGGTCGATGGCATAGCCGAGGATGTGCAGTTCGCGCGGCCCCTGAGCCTCGTCGTCGATCGATGAGATCTCGACCGCCGGCACCACGCGCACGCCGAAGCGGTCGCCCGCCTGGAGCGCCTCCGACACGCCGGTGACGGTGTCGTGGTCGGTCAGCGCGAGCAGCTCCACCCCCGCCTCGGCCGCCCGCTCGACGACCTCCGCGGCGCTCAGCTGACCGTCGGAGTGCGTCGAGTGCGATTGCAGGTCAAAGCGCGGCGGCATCCGCGCAGGGTATGCGATCCGCCGCGGCGCTCGCGTTACGAACTAGTGCGCTCGGTGGCCGAGATGCGCGCCGGCCTGGTCGCCATCAGCAGGTTCACGCGCCGCGTGATGGCATCGCGCAGTCGCCGCACGGCCGTGTGGTAGCGGAGGGCGCGCTCCTGCACGGCCACGTCGCGCACATGGCCTGGCATCTCGAGCTCTACGCGCGCGCCATCGGTCTCCGCGGCGCGGCCGCAGGCCTCGATCCAGAGCGCCTCGAGGTAGGCGTAGGGGTCGCCCATGTGGTTGCGCGGATGGCCGACTGGTGCCTCGAGCTCGCGCACGAGCGGGACCACCTTCGTCGTCAGCCAGTGGGCCTCGGCGTGCGAGCGCAGCAGCAGGCAGACCTCGGCAGGAGGCGAGAGGCGGCGGCGGGGAGGTGGTGTGAACTCTTCGGCCATTGAGCATCCGTGCTCGTGAGAGGGCGGTGTGATTTCACTACAAGAGTCGGCGCCACGCGTGACCGGCTTTAGGCGCAATGCGCGCTCTCCACGCCTCTTCGGCAGCAGCGGGCCATACCTTGCGGTCCGTCACGGGCGAAACCGCGCCCGTGAGCACGCAAATGCAACCCGCAACCACGCGCGCATCCGCCCGTCATCGCGCGGAGCGTCCGCGTCAGCGCGGGAACGCCTGCGCGTTGATTAAGCACGCGGGCGACAACGCCGATGAAAGCGTAGGTATGCGCGAAATGGCCGACGAGCACAGAGATCACGCGGTGGGGCACCACGCCCCGGGGCAGTACGCACGCGCGTCGGTGCGCCGTCTTCGTATGCGCACGCTGCTCGTGCTCGGCGCGCTGGCGGTCGCAACGGCGCTGGTGGGTCGCGGGCTGGGCCTGCACGATGACCGCTTCCTCGCGGCCACGGAGGCGCTGCTCGTGTGCATGTTTGCGATCTCGCGCGTCGTGCTCCCGCTCGTCGACCGGCGCGACCGCGGGGCGAGCGCCGAGGAGCACGTCGGCCAACTGCTCGACGGGCTGCCTGCGCCGGAGTGGCGCGTGATCCACGACGCGCCCACCGGGCACGGCAACATCGACCACGTCGTGATCGGGCGGGCGGGCGTGTTCATGATCGAGACCAAGAGTCACCCCGGCCCGGTGCACGTGCGCCGCGTTCATCCGGCGACGCTGCGCCAGGTGCATGCGGAGCGCAAGCTGATCGAAGAGGCGACCGGACGCAGCGTGGAGGGTCTTCTGGTCTTCAGCCGCGCATGGGTCGACCGCCCGCTTGCCAAGCGCAAGGGCGTGCGTGTGGTGCCGGCACGGCTGCTGCTCAAGCACCTGCTCGAGCAGTCCGCCGTGCTGCCGGCCTCGGAGGCCGAGCAGGCGTACAGGCGACTGCGATCGGCGCTGGGTTGGGAGTCGGCGGGTCATCTCGATCGCTCCCTTCAAGCCGCCACGCGCCGCCTCACCGGGCGGATCATGGCGGACAGATCTGGCGCCGGTGATCGCGACGGTGGGGATCGCGGCGACGCCCGCATCGCGCGTTGAGTGCGCATTGACACACACGCGCGCACGCGCGCGCAGTAGCGTCGAGGGGTAATGGCTACGGCCTCGGCCACAGCCGCGACTGCGGCCGGCGAGGGCGCAGCGCCGGGGGCGGCGCTCGCGGAGCAACCGCGTCCGCCAAGGCGGCCGTCCGCCGAGAGCTCGCGCACCCCGTCGCTGCCACCGGGCCCGCGCGCGCACCCGATCGTGCAGACGCTCGCGTGGGCGTTTGCGCCGACGTGGCTGATGGACGCCTGCGCGAGGCGCGTGGGCGACTCGTTCACGATCACGTTTTGGCCGAGTCGCTTTCAGCTCGCGCTCCTGAGCGACCCGGACGCGGTCAAGGCGACGTTCACGGCGCCGCCCGAGATCGCACCTTCGGGCGCGGGCAACTCGCCGATCGCATCGGTCATGGGCCCGCACTCGGTGATCACGCTGACGGGCCCCGAGCACATGCGCCAGCGCAAGCTGCTGCTGCCGCCGTTCCACGGCGAGCGCATGCGCGACTACGAAGACGTGATCGTGCAGGAGACGAGGCGCGACATGGCGAGCTGGCCGATCGGCACGCCGATGCGCCTGCACGAGCGCACGCGCAAGATCACGCTCGAGGTGATCCTGCGCGCGATCTTCGGCGTGGAGGCGGGGCGCATGGAGGACCTGCGCGCGGCGATCTGGAAGCTGCTGGAGCCGGCGAACGTGGTGACGATGTTGCGCGCCGCGCTCGGGCCGCCGAGCCTCGAGCGTCCGGGCGGCAAGTTCGGGCGCGCGCTGGACCACCTCGACGCGGTGATCTACGCGGAGCTTGAGCGCAGGCGCGCGCAGGCGGACCTCGCCGAGCGCAAGGACATCCTCTCGCTGCTCTTGCAGGCGCGCGACGAGGACGGCGAGGAGATGACCGATGAGGAGCTTCGCGACGAGCTCGTGAGCCTGTTGCTGGCCGGGCACGAGACGACTGCGACGTCGGTGGCGTGGGCGATCGAGCGCCTCGTGCGCCACCCCGACAAGCTCAGGCGCCTGCAGGCCGAGATCGACGCGCTCTCGAGCGCCGAGGCCAACGGACTGGGACAGGGCACGGGTGAGGAGTACCTGACGGCGGTCGTGCAGGAGACCCTGCGCGTGCGGCCGGTCGTACCGATCGTCGTCAGGGTGCTCCAAGAGGACTTCGAGATCGGCGCGCGCGTGCTGCCGGCTGGCACGCGCGTGACGCCGTCGATATTCCTCGTCAACCGCAACGAGCGCGTCTACGAGGACGCGAAGGCGTTCCGTCCCGAGCGCTACCTCGAGGGAGCACCGGAGACGTTCTCGTGGATCCCGTTCGGCGGCGGCATCCGCCGCTGCATTGGCGCAGCCTTCGCGCAGCTGGAGATGAGGCTGATGCTGCGCACGATGCTCTCAGAGCTCGAGCCGAGCGTGCCGCCGCGCAGCGTGCGCTTCAGGCGCGGCGAGTGGATCCGCAGGCGCGCGATCACGCTCGTGCCCGCTGACGGCGCGCGCGTGGTGTGGAAGCGAAGGCGCGCGACCGCCTGATGATGGGGCCGCCCCGAGGGCGGCCTCGAGTGGTCGCGCCATGACGTCCTGCGCGCGGCGGCGCGGCGGCCGCCTAGGGGACGCCGAGCCGAGGGGTAGCGTGCCCTGGCGTGCCAACGAGCGCGCCCGACTCCCGCCTGCCCGCCGCCGGACCTACGCCTGAGGAGCTTTTGCGACGCGTCGGGCTGGAGGCCTTCCGCCCGGGCCAGCGCGAGGCGGTGTCGGCAGCGCTCGAGGGCAGGGACGCGCTCGTGGTGATGCCGACGGGCGCGGGCAAGTCGCTGTGCTACCAGCTGCCCGCGCTCGCGGGCCGCGGCCTGGTGGTGGTCGTGAGCCCGCTGATCGCGCTCATGGCAGACCAGCTTCAGCGGCTTCAAGGCGCGGGCGTGAAGGCGGCGATGCTGGCGTCGGGGATGGCCGACGGGCACAACGCGCGCGCGCTTGGAGAGATCGCAGCGGGGGAGGCGCAGCTCGTGCTCGCCGCCCCCGAGCGCTTCGCCTCGGGCGCATTCCGCGCGGCCTTGGCGAGGCGCGCGGTGTCGCTGTTCGTGGTCGACGAGGCGCACTGCGTGAGCGAGTGGGGCCACGACTTCAGGCCCGACTACCTGCGCCTCGGAGAGGCGATCGCCTCGCTGCACGGGGTGGAGGGCGTACCCTCGTGCGGCGCCCAGCACGCTTCGGGCGCCGGCGCTTCGGGCGAGCCGCGCTCGAGGCCGGCGGTGATGGCGGTCACGGCGACGGCCACGCCCAGGGTCGCGCGGGAGATCGCGGCGCGGCTCGGGCTGCGCGACTGGGTGTCGGTGAGCTCGGGCTTCGACAGGCCGAACCTCGTCTTCGACGTGGTCAGCGTGGAGGGCAAGGGCGCGATGGCGCGCAAGCGGGCGGCACTGCTGCACGTCCTGGGCGAGCCTGGCGCGCGCCCGGCGATCGTGTACTGCGGCACGCGCAGGGACACCGATGCGCTCGCCGAGGTGATCGCGTCGGCTCAGATCGCGACGGTGGCCTACCACGCGGGCATGGACGCAGATGCCCGCCGCAAAAGCCAGGAGGCGTTCATGCAGGGGCGCGCGGAGGTGGTGGTGGCGACGAACGCATTCGGAATGGGGGTCGACAAGGCGGACGTGAGGACGGTCGCGCACTGGGCGCTGCCGACGAGCCTCGAGGCCTACTACCAGGAGGCTGGCCGCGGCGGGCGCGACGGCCTCCAAGCGAGGGCGCTGCTGCTGGCCTCGCGCATGGACCTCGGCCGCCTTATCCGCTTCATCACCGAGCACCAGCGAGGCCACGCGCACGCCGGCGACGCGGTGGCGCTGCGCACGGCGAAAGACCGCGCGTGGCAGGCCTACCGTGTGATCGAGCGCTTCGCGTGGAGCGACGGCCGCTGCAGGCGCCGCCAGATACTGGAGCACTTCGGCGAGCCCTCGCCGGGCGCGCCGGTGGGGCGCTGCTGCGACGTGTGCGACCCCGATCCCGCGCTCGCGCGGGCGCTTGCGACGGCCGGCGCCGCCTCCGCCGGCCGGCCTTCAGGGCCTTCACGCGCACGCCCACGCCGCGGCGCCCCGGCCCGGGGCGCCCGTGGCGGGGCCGGCGGCGCGGCAGGTCCATCCGGCGCCGGTCCCCCGGCGCACCGGGCGCCGAGGAGCCCGGTCGGGGAGCAGCACTTCGAGCGCCTGCGAGCGTGGCGCCAGCAGCGCGCAGCGGGCAAGCCGGCGTACACGGTGGCGGCCAACGCGGTGCTCGAAGAGGTGCTGCGCAGGCGACCGGCCTCGCTGCGCGCGCTGGCGGAGATCCGCGGGATCGGCCCGGCGTTCTGCGCCAAGCACGGCGAGTCGCTGCTGGCCGAGCTCGGCGCGCTCGAAGCGGCGGCGCTCTGAGCGCGCCCCACCCGTTGCCCTGCACTGGCGCCGAGCCCCGCAGCCGCGCTCACGGCCCGGCGGACCGCCGCGCACCGCCCGCTGCTACTGCGGCAGCGCGAGCGTGTCGAGCACTTCGAACCAGTCGTCCTGCCCGAGTTCGAATTCGCTTTCGCCGACCTTGCGTTCGAGGCGTGCGGCGCGGGCGAGCGTGCTCTTGTCGGCGCCGCGCATGAAGGGCGCGAGCAGCCGCGCGGAGACGGGTTTCGGATGGATCGATTCGGCGTGTTCGACGGCCCGCAGCGCCGATGGCGGGATCGTCTGGAACCCGTTTGCCTTCCACGCGGCGACGTCAGCGCATAGCGGCGGCAGCGGCAGGGTCGCCAGTTCGTGCCAGCTCCTGGCGAAGCGCGCGGCGGCGCGGGTTATGGCGTGGTTGCTCCAGTGCAGCCGAGATACCTTGGCGAGAAACGTGTTGATGGGGCCGGCGTTTGCGCCGTAGGCGAGCGACCACAGCGCGGCGACGACCTCGGCGCTCATCGTCTGTCCCGCTTCGGTCTGCGGCGCGCCGCGGCCGATGCCGGGGCACTGCGCTGCGAGTTCTTTGTTGTACGCGTGGATCCTGGCCTGCGCGCGGCCGATGCCCGCGACGCCGGCGCGCGCGAGCGCGAAGTCGGCCTGGATGTAGGCGTGCGTCGCACTCGCGTCCGATGCTTCCGCGAGCGCCGGGGTGAGCGCGGGCACAGCCAGCGCCGCCGCCGTCAACAGCGTCCGTAGTCTCCTCCTCGAGGCTTCCACGCTGAGTCAAGCCTATCCGCAGGGCGGCCGGCGGGCGCCGCTTCGCCTGCGCTGCTCGCAGCGCCAAACGCGACGCCGCGGCCGGTTGTCGGGCGCCGCTCCGCCTGGGCTGCTCGCGGCGCCAAACGCCAGCCCGCGCCGGCTCCTTCGGGCTCGAGCCGGCGTTGCAACGGACTGTGCGTAAGGCCCGATTCTTTGACAGGGCCCTGGCGGGGGAACTATCCTGCCGCGCGGCAGGGAAGCCGCTCGAGACAACGAGAGGCAGATGAGAGTGGATAGAGGCAGGCCTCGGGCTCCTCGGCGACGTGGAGCACGACCTTCATGACCTCGGCGACACAGCGCCGCTCGGCGGCTTTGACGCGGCCACGCCACGAGGCGAGCTGCTGCGTGGTCCTAGAAGCGGGTTTCTAGTCCCCGATCCCCCGGTCCCAGGGGTCGCACTTCCCCGGAGCGGCCTCTGGGGCCGGCCCCTGCCCGGGTTGCGCTCAGAACTCGCGCGCGGAGAGCAGGCCCGAGACGAGCGCCGTCGCGACCAGGCGTGCGCGCTTCTCGTTCTGGGGCAGCTCGGCGAGGCCGAAGCGGTCGAAGAGCACGCGCAGGTGCGCCTTCACGGCGTCCACGCTCAGGTGCACCTCGCCTGCGATCTGGCGGTTGGTCGCGGGCGTCGCCGACTCGGAGTCGTGCACGGGCCGGCAGAGCGCGACGAGCACGCGCCGCTGCATGGGCGACAGCGACAGGGCCGCCGGGTTGTCCATGACGGATGCCGTCGGGACAGCCTCGGCGGCGGCGCCGGAGCGGTAGATCAGCTCGCTGGAGCCGAAGCACAACCGATCGCGATCTGCCAGGCGGTGGCGCCCGAGCACGCGAGTTGCGTTGGCGAACGATCCGTTGCGCGACAGGCCGTCGTCGAGCAGCGTCCACTCCCCGCCCACGCGCTCGATCAGCGCGTGGGTTCTCGACACCTGCGAGTCGTCGGTGAGCGCGATGTCGGCGTCCTCGGCGCGCCCGATGGTCAGCCGCCAGTGATCCTTCTCCAGGTAGGTGATCTGCAGGCTGCCGTCGGCTCGCCGCCAGATCAGGAACGGCATGCCGGTTCGCTCGGCGGCGATGATCTGCTTGAGCTCCTGCGCGGTGTGTGAGGCGAGCCCGCTCGGCTTGCCGGTCATGGCTCAGATGGATCTAGCAAATGCATGCGAACATTGAAACGTGAAGGGGGGTCCGAGCATCCGTGCTGGGCTGGAGCTCGCGGGCTACCGCATCGACGCGGTGATCGGGCAGGGGGGCATGGGGACGGTGTACCGCGCCGAGCAGCTGCGGCTGGGGCGCAGGGTCGCGCTGAAGATCATGGCGCCCGACCTGGCCAACGACCCCTCCTTCCGGCACCGCTTCCTGCGTGAGTCGCACCTGGCGGCGAGTCTCGAGCACCCCAACGTTGTGCCGATCTTCGACGCCGGCGAGGTCGAGCGGATCCTGTATCTGGCGATGCGCTTCATACCGGGGATCGACCTGCGCGCGCTCATCCGCCGCGAGCGGCGGCTGGGGCTCGAGCAGGCCCTGGAGGTTACGCGACAGCTGGCGAGTGGGCTCGATGCCGCGCACGGGCTCGGGCTCGTGCACCGGGATGTGAAGCCGAGCAACGTCCTGATCGACGAGCCCGGAGGCTCGGGGGCAGCTCTGCAGTCCTACCTGACGGACTTCGGCCTCTCAAAGCGCGTCGTCGAGACGACCGGAGGCACGATGGGTCGCCCGCTGGGCTCGGTCCACTACATGTCCCCTGAGCACATCCGCGGCGAGCGGGTCGACGCGCGCTCAGATGTGTACTCGCTCGGGTGCCTGCTGTATGAGTGCCTCACCGGTGAGGCGCCCTACGCGCGCGACTCGGAGGTCGCCGTCCTGTACGCGCATCTTGAGGCGCAGTGCCCGCGCGTTAGCGCCCGTCGCCGCGAGGTGCCGGCCGCGGTGGACGCTGTGATCGCGTGGGCGCTCGCGAAGGAGCCGGCCGAGCGTCCGGCGAGCGCGGGGGAGCTCGCCGACGCGCTGGCACAGGCGCTGGAGGGCTCCTTCACGGCGCCCTCAGCCCCGGCCGGCGCAACCCAGGCAGAGCTCGCTTCCCCGCGCCCCAGCGCGAGACGAGAGCGCGAGCTCGTGGGACGGTTCGAGCAGGAGGCGGCGCTGGTCGGCGCGCTCGAGGACGCGCTCTTGGGGCACGGAGGCCTCGTCCTGCTGGTGGGGGAAGCGGGCATCGGAAAGACCGAGCTCGCGCGAGCGCTCGCGGGCGAGGCGGCCCGCCGGGGAGTGCCGACGGTTTGGAGCGCAGGCGGAGCGTTCGGGGAGGTGCCGCCGCCGTACTGGCACTGGGCCCAGGTCGTGCAGACGCTCGCGAGGCGCCAGGACGCGGCGGAGCTGTTCGCGCGCCTCGGCGCGACGGCGCGCTGGCTGGCCCTGATCACGCCCGAGCTCCCGCAGCTGACGGGCGAGCCGGCAGCGGCGCCGCACGCGGGCACGGAGGGCCGCTTCCACGTGTACGACGCGCTCGCGCGCCTGATGGAGCGCGCCGCCGAGGGCACGGGCCTCGTGGTCGTGCTCGACGACCTGCACCTCGCCGATGAGGCCTCGCGGCTCGCGCTGGGCTTCGTCGCGGAGCTGATCCGCGCAAGCGGCGTGCTCGTCGTCGGGACCTACCGCGAGGGCGAGCTCGCGCAGGCGGGCGGCGACGGTGCTCCAGCGAGCGCCACCGCGCTTGGAGAGCTCACCCGACTGGGGCAGAGCATCCCCCTCACGGGCCTGCAGGAGAAGGACGTGCGCGACCTGATCGCGCATCGCACCCACGCCGAGCCGGCCCCCGAGCTCGCAAAGCACCTGTACGAGGTGACGGGCGGCAACCCGCTGTTCGTATCGGAACTGCTCAGACTGCTCGAGAGCGAAGACAGGCTCAGCGATCCGTGGAGCGGCTCGGGCACGCTGCCCCTGCCGAATGGCATCAAGGAGGCGATCTCGCGTCGCGTCTCGCCACTGCCGCCCGCTGGACGCGAGGCGCTCGAGGTCGCCGCTGTGATCGGCACGAGCTTCCGGGCCGGCACGGTGGCGAGCGCTTCGCGCATGCCCCCGAGCAAGGTGCTCGAACTGCTCGATCAGGCGGGGCAGCTACGCCTCGTGCGTCCCGTGGGCGAGTTCGGCGACGCATACGGCTTCAGCCACGGGCTCGTGCAGGCGACCTTATACGAGGCGCTTCCGCGCGGACGGCGCTGTGCGCTTCACGCCGCCGTGGGCGAAGCGCTGGAGCAGAGCTACGACGTCGCGGCCGGCGAGGGACTCGCGAGCGTCGCCTTCCACTATCTGGAGGCGACGCCGACGGGCAGCGGCGAGCGCGCGGTGGAGTACGCGCGCCGTGCCGCCGAGCGCGCGCTGCAGACGTTCGCCTACGACGAGGCCGTCGCGCTGTATGCGCGGGCGCTCGAGATCGTGGACCCCAAGCGCGGCGGCGAGCGGCTGTCCATGCTGCAGGCGCTCGGCGAGGCGCAGATGCGCACGGGCGACACCGACGCCGCGCGCCAGACCCTGCAGCGCGCCGCCGATGCCGCACGCGCCCGCGGCGACGCGCAGGCGCTCGCCCGCGCCGCGCTCGCATCCGGCATCTGGGGACTCTCGCTGGGCATCGACGAGCCGCTCGTGCGCCTCGCCGAAGAGGCGGTCGAGCGCCTTGCCGAGAGTCCCGCTCGCGGGCTGCTGGCGTCCGTGAAGGGTCAGCTCGCCGCGGCGCTGTACTGGTCTGACCAGGTCGAGCGGCGCGAGCGCCTTGCTGCGGAGGCGCTGTCGTTGGCGCGCGCCGAGCACGAGGAGACACGGACGCCCCAGTCCACGCGGATGCTCGCCTACGTGATCGGGCGCTATCTGCTGACCCGCTGGGGTCCGGACTCGGGCGCGCGCGACTACGCGCTCTCGGATGAGATGATCGAGCTCAGCCGCCTGGCGCACGATGCCGAGCTTGAGCTGCTCGTCCGCAACTGGCGCGTGTGCGTGATGTCCGAACTGGGAAGCTTCGCGGTGGTCGACCTCGAGATCGCGCGCATCGAGCAGATGGCGCGAGAGCTGCGCCAGCCGCGCGCGATGCTCTTCTTGCCGCTGCATCAGGCCACCCGCGCGGGAACCGTCGGGCGCTTCGCCGAGGCCGAGCGCCTGAACGCGGAAACGGTCGAGCTCGGGCGCCGCGTTCGCGGAACGACAGGCGAGGTGGCGAGCATGGCCCAGCTTCTCTCGATCCGACTGCAGCAGGGGCGTCTGGCGGAGCTCGAGCAGCCGGTGAGGATGCTCGCCACCGCGCACCAGGGGATGGTGGCCTTCCAGTGCGTGCTCGCCCTCACCCTTGCCCAGAGCGGGCGCACCTCCGAGGCCCGCTCCGAGCTCGAGCGCCTGATGAGCCGGGGGATCGCAGGCGTGCCGCGGGACAACCTGCACGTCGTGACCATGGCGCTGCTCGGAGAGGCCGCCGCCGAGCTGAGGGATCGCGACACGGCGCGCGAGATCCGCGCCTGGATGTTGCCGTTCGCGGGCAGATGGGTCGTCTCGCCGAACGCCGCCGCGCTGTGGCCGGTCGACCGATCGCTCGCCAGCCTCGCGACGGTCGCCGGCATGCACGATGAGGCTCGCGCGCACATCGGCGCGGCGCGCGAGCAGGCGGCTTCGGCTGGAGCGCTCCCCAGCACGGCGCTGCTGGCCCTCGATGAGGCGCGGCTGTTGGCTGCCGAGGGCCGCCGGCCAGAGGATCGCGACCGCGTGCGCGCCCTGGCCGGCGAGGCGCGCGAGCTGGGGCAGAAGCTCGACATGGGCCTGGTCGTGGATGCGGCCACGCTGCTCGAGGCCGGCGAGGGCGCCTGACGCTGCCATGCCTGAGGGGATGGAGGCCGGGCGAGGGCGCCTGACGCCGCCGTGCCTGCAGAGACGGAGGCCGGCGAGGGCGCCTGACGCCGCTGTGCCCGCAGAGACGGAGGCCGGCGAGGGCGCCTGACGCCGCTGTGCCCGCAGAGACGGAGGCCGGCGAGGGCGCCTGACGCGGCCGTGCCTGAAGGGACGGAGGCCCGGCGAGGGCGCCTGACGGTGCCATGCCTGCAGGGATGCAGGTATGCCTAGCGCGTGCCTGCAAGCAGCCGACGCCTGCGGCTGGAGGGGCCGCGCGCGATCAGGCCGAGCGCGGCGATTCCGGGCACGAACAGGTAGTAGCCCCCGAGCACCGTCACGAACCGCTCGCCGGCTGGGTTCAGCAGCATCGCCGGGCGGCGGCGGTCGCCCTGGATCGTCATCTTGGCCGGATCGCCGTGGGAGCCGAGCATGAGGTCCTGCTCGCCACCCAGCCCGAACGCGTCGCCGTCCATCAGCCAGTGTCGCTGGATCAGCTCGAACTGTCGCGAGATGCTGGCGTTGAAGCACACGAAGATCAGGCCGCGGCGCGGCTCCGGCTCGCCCTCCACGTCTTCCTGGTAGGGCATTCCGCGCCGGATGATCCGGTGGCGGCGGCTGCGTACAGTCCACCATCCGAGGCTCGTGCGCGGATTGGCACGGCGCACGTGCGCGCCGAGCGGGCAGCCGGCGCCGTCGGGGTCGCCGCCATAGTCGAAGTCGTTGCGCGGTCGCTTGCTCGCCCTTCCTGGGCGCTCGTAGGGCGATTCGACGAGCGAGGTTCCGTCGGGCCAGCGGCCGATCACCTTTGCCTTCAGCCACTCCTGCTCCTCCTTGCTGGACGCCGCTCGCTCGAAGAACTCCTCAAAGCGCTTGACGTGCTGTTCGAGCTTTCGCCACACCATGAAGGTCCCGTTCTTGAGCACAGGGTTCTGGCCGCCCGCGATCACGCCGTCCTCGTCGAGGTGCCCGAGCAGCACCTCCCCGAGGCGCAGCGCACGCCAGCTCGCGCGCCCGAGCGGCGAGGACGGCGGCTCGAGCACCCCCTCGCCCTTCACACGGTCCGGATGCGCCCGCCGGTGGCCGGTTTCGAGCACGGGTTGGGAGAAGCCGTCGCGGAAGCCGAAGTGCTCGCGCATGCCAGACTCCCCGGCCTTCCTCGGGATCGCCCGCGCCGTCTGGCAGCTGACCTCGCGCAGGCCGCTGCTCGCGAGCTCCGCGCGCAGGTCGTCGACCCTGCGCGGATTGTCGGGGTGCTCGTCGAAGTAGATCGTGAACAGCAGGTGCGCCCCATCGCGCAGATCCGGCGGCCACCGATCGGCGTCGCTGTCGCCGAGCTGCGCCGCCCGCCCGTACATGCCCTGCTTGAAGTCCTCGAACCGCTCGAGCTCGTCGCCCCATCCGAGCCTCTCGAGCCCCGGATAGGTGAGGGCGAGGTTCAGCGCGGTATGAACGGCCTGCTTGTGCTTCCAGTGCTCGTCGCTGCGCACGTGCCATTCGTCGGAGCCATCGCCGCGCGCCGCCGACAGCTTGCGCAACAGCGCACGCACGCGATTGACCTGGCGGATCTCGCAGAAGAGGTAATGGACGTTGTGCATGTGCCGGTAGCCGCGCACGATGTTGCCCTGCGTGTCGCCCGGCTCGTGGCTCATGCTTCCGCCTGTTCGCGAATCAGCCTCTCCTGCCTGAAGCGGTGCGCGAGCGCGACCGCAGGGGCCCCCTGCTCGTGCACGGCAAAGCGCGAGAGCATCGCGCGCAGCTCGAGCGCCGCGTTGATCTGGGCCACGGTGGCATCGGCGGGGAAGGCGCTGACCACGTAGCTCGCGGGCACGCGGTCGGCGTGGTAGTGCAAGAGGTACGCGCGCAGCGTCTGCTCATCGAGCTGGTCGAGCCTCGCGCGCTTCGGTCGCTTACAGCGTTTGTAGATCTCGCACGCCGAGGCGCTCTTCGCGAAATCCGCCAGATAACGGCGCTCGTCGCCGTCGAAGCGAGTGGTGAACAGCAGGTGGGGCGAGCCGATGTCGATCACGACCAGGCGGGCGAAGTGCGTGACGGACAGCTCGGCGAACGGGCTCTCGAGTGCCTCCGGCGAACGGTCCTTGCCATCGCCCTGGCCGGTCAGGCCGCGCAGGAGCTCGCGCAGGCCCTCGGCCTGACCGTCCCGTATCGGCGTGAGGAGCCCGAGTTCCGGCATCTCTACAGCAGCCCCTGCACGTCCGTGACGAACCTCCGCCAGCATGTGGTAAAGCGGTCGGGCGAGACGCCGCGCGTCTGCTCGATGAAGTGTTCAAGCTTGCCGCGCAGCTCGAGCGCTCTGACCACGTCCTGCGTGGAGGCGTCGCTGCGGTAGTCGCTCCAGAAGTGGTCGGTTCCCCAGTCGATGTCCTGGACGTGCTCGAGCAGCTTCGTGGCCGGGAGCGGGCCCGGGAAGTTCTTCGTGTTGCCCCAGATCGCGTTCCACTGGTTCGGCATCACCATCGCGAAATCGGGGATGTAGCTCGCGTCGGCGCCGCTCCAGTTGGTCTCGAAGAGCAGGTAACGGGGCCATCCGCTCCCCGCCAGGACGCTCCAACGTGCGAGCGCGATCACGCGCATCTTGACGAGGCGGCGGTGGCCGAGTGCAGAGGAGTAGCCGCCGACGCGCTCGCCGAACCACAGCACCAGCCTGAGTCTCAGCAGGTGCCCGCCCTTCACCGGGGAGAGGGTGTTGATCGCGCCCCAGCGGTGGATTCGGGAGCTCTGCGGGGAACGATCCGGCCCCATGGGGAGATCGTAGATGTCCTCGGCGGCGGCCGGCGCGCCGGGCACTGCCTGCCGCGGCCGTCCGGTACAGTCGCGGCTGGTCAAGGGTGAACTCGCAATCGCTCAACCACGCCCCCGACGGAGGCGCCTTCGAAGCGGAGCAGGAGCCCTTCGACGCGGTCGTGATCGGCTCGGGGTTTGGGGGCTCGGTGGCGGCGTGGCGGCTGATGCAGGAGTGCCCCGGCAAGCGCGTTCTCGTGCTCGAGCGCGGCATGCCCTATCCGCCTGGCTCCTTCGCGCGCACGCCGCGGGAGATGCGCACGAACTTCTGGGACCCGGACGCCTGGCTCTACGGCCTGTTCGAGGTGTGGTCCTTCGAGCGCGCGAAGGCGATCGTCGCGAGCGGGCTCGGCGGGGGATCGCTGATCTACGCGAACGTGATGCTGAAGAAGCCGCCGGGCACTTTCACGGTCCCTGACGGCAGCGGCGGGGTGAAGGACTGGCCGATCGACCGTGCGCAGCTCGACGACCACTACAAGGCGGTGAAGGCGCTGCTGAAACCGGCGCGGCTGCCCGAGGAGTACCTCAAGCCGAGCCGGGCAAGCAGCGCCGCGGTCCCGAAGACGCAGCAGTTCCTCGAGGCCGCGCACGGAGCTGCGCTCGAGAAGCCCAAGCGCGCCAAGCTGGCGATCACCTTCGCCGGCGCGCGAGGCAACGAGCTCGGCGCGCCGCTTGGGAGCGACAACCTTCACGGTCGCGAGCGCCACACCTGCACGCTCGCCGGCGAGTGCGACCTCGGCTGCAACGAGGGCGCGAAGAACACGCTCGACTACACGTTCCTGAGCGAGTTCCAGGACGCGGGAGGAGAGATCCGGACGTGCTGCGAGGTTCTTGACCTCGCCTTGCGTGACGGCGCCTTCCGGATCCGCTACTGCCAGCACCTGCCGGCGCGCGAGCGCGTCGAAGACCGTGCTGCCGCGGACGACAAGCGGGCCGAGGACGGACGCCTGCTCGACCCCTCGCCTGGCTCGCTGCGCAGCCTCACCGCGAGGGTGGTGGTGCTCTCGGCGGGCACGTTCGGATCGACGCGCCTGCTGCTGCGAAGCCGCTTCGGGCTGCCACGGCTGAGCCAGAGGCTGGGTCACGGGTTCTCGAGCAACGGCGATCTCTTGACTTTCGCGCGCGGATGCACGGATGCCAGGACGGGAAGGATCCGCGACCTCGCTCCGAGCCGCGGGCCGGTGATAACCGCATACGCGCGCCGCACGACGGAGGGCCAGGAACTGTGGATGGAGGACGCAGGCGGCCCGCCGGGGTCGGAGTGGGGCTGGCAGCTGGCCGAGGCGGGACGCGACCTGTGGGCGATGCGGGGCATGCTGTTGCCCTCGCGCAGGCCCAAAGGGCGGGCGAGCAGGCTCCTGGCAGAGCTCTTTGGCAGCACGAGCTCCTCCTCGGCGATGTTGCCGATGCTCACGATGGGCCGCGACGTGCCGGGAGGCTCTCTGCGGCTCGACGGCGACTCGCTCGCGCTCGACTGGGACCCTGCCGGATCCGCGGAGTACTTCGACGCTGCCGAAGAGACGGCTGCGATGGTGGCAGAGGAGCTCGGAGGCAAGCTCGGGCCTTGGCTGCTGCGCAAGCGCACGCGCGGGACGACTGCGCACCCGTTGGGCGGCTGCGCGATGGGAGCGAGCGCGGAGGAGGGGGTCGTCGACGACGAGGGCGAGGTGTTCGGCTGCCCGGGCCTGTTCGTCGCCGACGGCTCCGTGATGCCCGGGCCGGTCGGACCCAACCCGAGCTTCACGATCGCGGCGGTCGCGCACCTGATCGGAGCGGCAGCAGCGCGCAGGCTCAACGCACAGGCCGCCGTCAACGCGGGAGCGGACTGACGTGGGAGCGGTGTCGTGGAGCGAGCAGCTCAAAGGTTGGTTCTCGGAGACGCAGGCCGACTTCAACCAGGCGCTGCGCGAGGGCAAGGGCGCGGGCCGCTGCATCGACGCTCAGCTGTCGATCGAGATAGACGACGTCGATCGGTTCATTAGCAGCGAGCGAAAGCAAGCGCGGGTGAGCGACGGTGTCGTCAGCTGCCCGGAACTGGGCGGGGATCTGGCGGTCGAGTGGGGAGTGTTCGAGCTGCTCGTGCCGGGCTCACAGCCGCCTGATCACCTGCACCTGCGCATGCGCTACAGGTTGAACCTGCGCCACTCGGCGGACCATCTGCTCGGCTTGCGCGGTTTCAAGGTGGTCGAGAACGACCCGGGGTATGACTCCTGGTCGGACACCTCGACGCTCTTCGTCCGCATTTACAAGCGGCCGTGGGATCAGTACGCCGGGCCGGGAGCAGGCCAGGCGCGACCAGGCGAAGACGAGGCCGAGCGGGTGTCCGAGCTCGACGAGGCTCCCGCCGGGCTGGCGGCCGCCGAGCGCTTCCTCGGCGAGACGGCGCTCGAGGACGACGACGCGCTGCTCGACCGCGACATCCTGGTGCTCACCGCGGTGATGGAGATCAGCCCGGGCGGATTCCTTTGCGAGCTGCTCACGTTCAGGGGAACGGGCGAATCGCGTCGCGCGCGGCTCACGAACATCATGCGCTACGGCCGCTGCTTCGGCGAAGGCCTGATCAAGGCCTACGGCGGCCCTGCGATCGCCGACGGATGCGCGAGCTTCCCGCGGGACTATCAGCGCGCGCCGTGGAGCGCGGGCGCTCCCACCGGCACGTCGGTTGTCCCGGGGCGCGAGCAAGCCGAATGGCTGCCTGCCGTCGAGCAAGGTGAACCTCAACGCGCCCGCTACGCACTCGAGTGCGACGTCGTTCCGTTCGAGGTCAAGGACTTGGCCTTCCCGCTGAACCTGCACCACGTCAAAGCGCTCCAGCGCGCCGACGAGGACCCCTACCCGGACTCGCCCGGCAGTCGCGGGCCCGTGCTGCTCGTTCACGGCGCGGGCGTGCGCGCGGAGATGTTTTACGGGCAGCCCCTGGGGCAGACGATGGTCGACTACCTGCTGCACGAGGGTTACGACGTGTGGATCGAGAACTGGCGCGCGTCGATCGATGTCCCCAACAACTCCTACACGCTGGACCGCGCGGCGAAGTTCGACCATCCAGCCGCGGTGGAGAAGGTCATGGAGCTGACGGCGGAGAGCAGTGAGGGCAAGCCCCTGCGAGCGCTGGTCCACTGCCAGGGCTCGGTGAGCTTCGTGATGGCGGCGGCCGCCGGCTACCTGCGCAAGTGGCCGATCTCCAACGTCGTCTCGAGCACGATCTCGCTGTTCTTCGAGGTGCCGTTCAAAACGTTGCTGAAGCAGCGCGCGATGCTGCCCGCGGCCGCGGTCTTCGGGACGGGCGCCGACCCCCAGTGGGGGATCCGCGCGCCCACTCCCTCCGGCGGGCTGCTGGCGCGCATCTCGCGCTTCGCCGAGCCCGAATGCGGCAACGCGGCTTGTCAGATCGCCAACTACATCTACGGCTCGGGACCGGATGTCCTGCTCCGGCACGAGAACGTGGCGGACTCGGTCCACGAGTGGACCTCGCGCGAGCTCGGCTACACGCCGTTCAGCCTCATCGCTCAGGTCGCGGAAAGCTGCCGGTACGGGCACGTGGTGCCCGGCGAGTCCGACCGCGCCGTCGCACGACCGAGCTACGTCGCGCGCGAGCCGCGAATCGGCGGGGCGCACTTCACTTTTCTCGGCGGCGGCCGCGACCGCATGTTCCTGCCCTCGGGGCAGAGGCGCACGGCGGAATTCTTCAAACGCTTCGGGCTCGACGCCGACTACGTGCACCTCGACGGATACGGGCACATGGACGTCTTCTGGGGCAACGCCGCGTGGCGGGATGTGTTCCCGGTCATCGGCGCGGGCCTGGCAAAAGCGCCTCGGCGCGACCAGTAGACGCAGCGCCACGAGGTGTGAAAGGCGCACCCTAGGGGTGGTATTCGCGCCGCCCCGTGCAGCCTACGGTACCGGGTAGTGACCTCGCCACACCCACCGATAGGAACGCCGGTTCCACGCGACAGAGCGCTTTCCATGACGCCCACACCACGGGAGCTGCGGGCTGGGGCCTGGCGTGAGTACTTTCGCTCGATCGAGCAGCAGAGCGACGATCTGAGCGCGGTGGTCGAGGTCGTGCGCGAAGCAGCGCTCGACGGTAACGGAGCGCACAGGCCGCTGCGGGAGATCCGCTACGACACGCGCCTACGACTGCTCGAGCTGGCGGTCGGCGCGGCAGTCGCGGGCGAGCTTCCGGTGCGCTACTTCATCTGCGACCCGCGCGCGATCAGGGTGCTGGAGGCCGACGAGCTGACGGCGATCCTGGTCGAGGACGCGCGTCGCGTGCGCACTCTGATTCGACTTTATCCGGGATGGGGCTCGCTGCACCAAGGGAGCAGCTTGGATCCAACCTAGCGACCCGTCAGTGGCGCTGAGGCTGGAGAACCTCGATCTCGGAGCCAGCAATGCAACTTCAACTTCAAGTAGACCAGTCGGACGATCTCGCCCCGCGGGCGACATTCCTGTTTGCAGACCTTTGTGGTTTCACCGAATACACGTGCCTATACGGGGATGAGTGCGCGACCGAGCTCGCGACCGCGTTCCATCGCCTGGTACGCGAGCTGGCGGCCGAGGCGGGCTGCGAGATGGTCAAGTCGATCGGGGACGCGGTGATGGTGCGAGCGAACAACTGCCGCGTGGCCGTGCGGCTCGCGCATCGCATCCTCGCGCTCAGCGTCCGCGACGGGTACCCGCCCGTGCGCATCGGCCTGGACACCGGACCCGCGGTCGAGCGCGACGGCGACTGGTACGGCACGACCGTCAACGCGGCCGCGCGCGTCGCCGACGCCGCCGCGCCGGGCGAGCTGCTGCTGACAGACCGGGCCAGGGACGCGATCTCGGACACGGCGAGCATCGAGCTGATCACGCGGGGAATCCGACAGCTGAAGGGTCTTCCCGCCTCCCCTGTGCATGCGGCGCTCGTCACCTAGAGCGTCTATAGATACGCGGGTGGGCGTGACCGGCCGGCGGCGAGCAGCTCGGGCAGGCGAGGACGAATGCGCGACGCTGCGGCTCGTGTATGAGGGTCTCTGCTCCGAGCGCAACCGCTTGCGCGACGCGCGCAGCTCGTTCTCGCGCCAGCTGGGGCCGCTCCCGGTTGTGGCCGGAATCTCGACGGGCACGATTGCGGTGTTCGCTCGCCACGTTCACACTTCTTGGCTGCTGTGGGTGGCCCTGGGCCTGCTCGCGGTGCTCGTGGTCGTGAGCATCCTCTACAGCAGCGTTCCTGCCTATCGCCAGATCCGCGCCCGTAAGGAGACGGGGTGGCGGGAGCGACTGGTGAGCCGCCATGGAGCGTGCCTCGCGGCAGAGGCTGCCGAGCGCGGCCTCCAGATCGAGGACCTGCTTGCGCCTGCGGACTGGTACCGGGCGATGATCGAGCTCGAGCGAGAAATCTACGGACGGCGGGCGCGCGAGCGCAGCCCCCTGTTCGTGCGGCCGCGACGGGGTGCCGAGAACCTGCAGGACGCGCTCGACTCGGAGCGGGCGGGCCTGTACGCGGTCCAGTTCCTGTTCGGTCTGGTGATCGTCGCGTTGGCGCTCACCGAACTGATCGGCTGAGCGGCAAGCTGGCGGCGCGCGTGACCGTAACCCCGTACAGGTTGCTTCGCTTCGCCACGGCCGCGCTGTGCGTGCTCATGGCGGCGCTCGCGCACGCAGATGCGGCGGGGGCGCGCTCGGCACAGCAGACGAGCGCTTTGGCGCTGGCAGAACAGGGCGCCGCACAAGCGCGAAGCGCGTTCAAGGACACCAGGCACGGGATCTGGAACGGCCACCGCAACGTGCCGCTGAGCTGGTACGACGAGCGCTTGCGCTCGCACATCAAGTACCCGCTCGCCACGATCTGGGGAGCGGTGCCGCTGTTCGAAGCGCTGGCGGCGATCGCGACCGCCAACCCGAGCGCTGCCAACCGCAGGACGCTGGACGCCTTTGCCGAGGGATCGCATCCTCCGGGCAAGCCTCCAGGCGCGCGAGCCGCGGCCCACCGGGCGCGCGCGGCCAGGCGTGCGCGACGTCAGCTGGTCCGACGCGTGCGGGCCCGCGCAGCGAGCGCCGTTTACTACGGCGCGGAGTCCTACTGGGACCCGGCGATGCACGCGTTCGCGCCCTACCCAGGTGACCGCGGCCGCGCCAACACCTGGTTCGACGACAACTCCTGGTGGGGGATCGCGTTCCTCGACGCCTACCGGGTGCTGCACAAGCCGCGCCTGCTGCGCGACGCGCAGAGCGCCTTCGACTTCGTAGCTCGCCGCGGCTGGGACGCCGCTGGCGGTGGGCTGTGGTGGAACACCGACCACTCCCCCGACGGCCAGAAGTCGGGCGAGGCCCTGGCGGCCGGGTCGCTGCTCGGGGCGCTGCTCGCGCAGGCCTGGGAGCAGGCCGCCGCCTCCGCGAGCGCAGGCGCGCGGGGCGCGGAGGAAGCGACCTCCACGCGCGACGCGCAGACGGTCGAAAAGTTCATGAGTTGGGGAGATGCGCACTTCGCGGACCTCGGCGGCCTATACGCCCGCACCCAGAGCGACGCGACGCCGATGCCCTACGTGGCGGGCCCGGAGATCGAGGCCAAGGAGCTCTTGTGCCTGCGCGCGCCCAGCCCGAACCAGTACTGCGCGCAGGCGAGCAGGCTCGCGAGCGCTGCGTACCAGCGCTTTGCGTATCGCCTCAACATGGGCCCGCAGTTCGACGCGATCTACCTGCACTGGATGCTCGTCTATGCCCAGCAGACGGGCGACGCGCGCTGGGCGCCGATGGCGCTGGCGTTCGCAAACGACGCCCACGCCAACGCGCGTGTGGGTAGCGGCCTCTATTTGAAGGCGTGGGACGGCAGCGACATGTCAGAACACCAGGCGGAACCGAACATGCTGCGCACGGATGCTGCGAGCGTCGAGCTGTTCGGCTGGCTTGCCGCCTACGGGCCGTAGATGGAGCTCCCCTGGGGGCTCTCGTGAGCGGTCATCGCGCGGGCGCGCGGCGAGCGCCGAGAAGCTGCCGCACCTGCCCGCGGGCGAGGAGCGCCGGCGGGATCGACAGCGCGAGCACCGCCCCCCGGTACACGAACACGGCGGGCACCGCGGCCGCGAGCGGCAGCCCCACCCACATGAGCGCCAGCGGCAGCAGTACCTCCGTGATGCCGACGCCGGACAGCGGCACGCTCCGCGGTGTCAGCACGTGTCCGGTCGCGTAGCCGAGAATCACGACGGCCGCCGAGGGATGCAGGGCAAAGAGCCGCAGGGCGGCCCACAGGGAGACGATCTCGGCGGCCCAGTAGAGGCTCATGCCGAGCCATCCGGCCCAGCCGAGAAGAGGGTGCCGAAGCTGCTCTCGCAGCATCGAAAGCGCGTCTAGCACCCTGGCCAGCGCTCGCGCGAGCGGGCCCTTGTGCGCCAGCGCGCCGGCGGACAGCCGCCATGCGGCGGCGCCCGCGAGCGCGCAGCCGACCGGCACGCCGACGGACCACGGAACCGTCACGGCGTCTTGCACGCGAGCGGAGCCGAGCAGCGTGAGCGCGCTGATCCACGCGACCGGTGCGAGCGTCGCCCACTCGAGCGCTCCGAGGCTGAGAACGCGCACCGTCGCCTCCCTGGAGCTCGCGCCCGCGCCGCGCATAGCCCTGTGGTCGGTGGCGAAACCTCCTGCAAGCGATGTTGCAGCAGCCCCGAAGGCGACCAGCTTCAGGCGCGCGTCGACGGGGATCGAGGCCTGACCCGCGGGCGTGAGCGTGGCGCGATGCGCGAGTGTATAGCCGGCATATGCCGCCAGCCGGGCGCCGAGGATCAGCCCGAGCCAGCCCGGCGCGGCGCGCCCCAGCGCGGAGTCGACGGCGCCGAAGCCGGCGACGCCCGCCATCGCAACAGAGGCGAGCAATGCGATCAGCAGCGCGAGCACCGGCAGCGTGAGCGGGCGCTGCTCGGCCCACGCGGCCAGAAGCCGTGCTCGATCTACGAGCGCACGCATCGCCAGTCACCCTGACAGGCGCCCACGCAGCCGGCGCCGCTTCAGGGTTGTCAGCCCGGCATTGAGCCCGACTTCACTCGGCCCCGGCGGTCACAGCGGAGTCCCGCCACGTCGACGAGGATGCTGCGTTCGCTCATCTCCTGCCGGAGCGGATCGGTCGGGCCCGGGATCCCGCCGCAGGCATGCGTGCCGGCTGTGCATCGGAAGCACGAACCACGTGAGCGCAAAGCCGCCGACGACGAACGCCGTCGTGACGATCGCGAGCGCCGGGCCGAAGAGGTAGTGCGTGACCAGCAGGACGGCGCAGGTCATGGCGGCCGCGAAGACCGCCAGCCCGGCGATCATCAACCGGTTCGCGGTATGCACGATGTATGCCTTCTCTCCCAGCTGGAAATGGAGACGGTGGACGATCGTCGGCGCGATCAGCAGGATCGAGGCGAGCAGCGTGAGCAGGAGCGCGCACAGATACAGCGCTCGCTCGAAACTGCTCACGGTGCCGAAGCGCTGGTTGAAAGGCGCGACGAGCAAGAACGCGAACAGCACCTGAACACCGGGCAGCGCGACGCGCAGCTCTCCGAGCAGCTCGTTCAGGTTGCGGTCGTAGCGCTCGAGCTCGGTCTCGTGGCGCTCGGCCGCGAGCGCAGCAGCGCGCTGCGCGCGTCCCCCTCGGTCCGCGTTGATCGCGACCAGCTCTGGGGGAGACCGGTCGGTTCGGTGGGTTCGCATTGCCACTTTGAAGCGCTCGTGGACCGCGTGCTCGAGACGTGTCCTCAGACACTGACCTACCCTCCCGGATGAGCGCCCAAGCGCCTCGCCGCCGCGAGGCGGCCGGCGGGTGTGCGCGTATCAGCGAGGCGACGGCGACGCCCGACCGACGGCCGCCAAGCCTCAAGCCGCGGTCTAGGGTGTCGTGCGCTCGGTCGTCTCGAACGCTGATTGAGCTCGACACAGCGAGCCAAAAAAGCTCGCATTTTGCGAGCGTTTTGTGGTCATAACGCCCACGAGCTGCTTGTTCATCTGTAAGGCTGGGCATTCCTAGGGATCCAAAAGCTATGCTCGGCGAAGCTCAGCATCCCTGGACATGCCTGCGCGTGTCGGCACGGATTGCCAGCCTGTTAGTTGGTTGCGTTTTCGCATGCCTGACTGCGCTCACCCTCGTCCTTGCTGACCGGGCGTCTGCCGCAGGCCTGGAAGGCGTCACGCAAAAGGCAGCGCCGGTCACGCAAGCGACTGCACCGGTGACGCAAGCGACTGCGCCGGTAACGCAGACGGTGGCGCCGGCCACTCACGCGGTCACCTCCTCGCCGAGCGCGTCCACACCGCCGGCCGAAAGCACCGCGCCGAGCACGAAAACGGCTGCGCCTATCGCGGACAGCGCAACCCGCGCGGCCGCGCCTGTCGTGCACGCGGCCGCGCCGGCGAAGCAGGCGGCCACCGAAGCGGCGGCGCCTGTGACGCACACAGCAGCGCCGGTGGTGCACACGAAGACCAAGGCGGCGGTGCCGGTCACGCGGGCTGCGACCGCGGCGCCAGCGCCCGTGACCCCGGCTGTCACCCCTGCGGCGCGATCGATCGCGCACGCGGCCGCGCCCATCATCGGCGCGGCCGCTCCTATCACGACGACGGTCGTACGCACACTCGGGTCGGCGACGGGGTCGCTCGGCACAACCGCGGGCGGAACCCAGTCGCTCCTGACCAATACAGCAAGCCAAGCGATCGCTCCGGTCACGCACGCCGTGGCCCCGCTGACCAACGCGGTAACCGGGACGCTCGGCTCGCTCGCCGGACCAGGGAGTGGTCTCGGGGGCGGGCTGCTGTCGCCGGTCACGAGCACGCTCAGCGCGCTCACGACGGAAACGCTCGGCCTGGTTAGCGACACGGTCGGCTCGCTCACTGGCACGGTGCGCTCCGTAGTCGGCGCTGCCGGAGGGTCGCTCCCGCCGGCGTTGGGGCCGCCCGTGGCCGCCGACACGCTCTTGCCCGAAGGTCGCCAAGGCGGGCTCTTCACGCTGATCGCGCGCGCGACCCCGGCTGGCGCCCCGCCCCCAGCGGCGCGAGCCGCACCCCCAAGCCCGCTATCGGGCGCCAACGGCCCGCCGCTCGCTGAAGGAGCGACCCTGCGCGAGGGCCTGCCGCCGTCGTCTCGAACACCTGGCTTGCAGCGTGCACCGGCGTCCTTGCTGCCGCGGCCCGCGAGCCCATGGCAGTTTCTGGCCAGCGCGGGTGGCGCCTCATCGCTTACGCCGGCGGTCAGCGTCGCCATGGCCACGGCGGCGAGCCTGGGAACGCCGGCGCTGCTCAACACTGCGCCGCCCGCCGCGGGCTTCTCGTCAGCGGGCGGCTCATCGTCGGGATTTGGCTCTTTGATGCTTCTCATTCTTGCGGGGCTCCTGGTGCTGGGGGCTCCGTGGACACGGCGCCGTTTGCGACTTGCCGACAGGTCGCGCTGGCCGGCGCCGTTCGTATTGATGCCTGAGCGCCCGGGCTAGCTCCTCCCGGGTGACTCGCAGCGCCGGATCGGCCGGTCCTGGCGCTGAGTGGTCCGACTCCGAGGGGTTGCTCGACCTCTCGAGAGCCGGGTCTCGGTAATCAATTCGAAGCTCTCGAAAGGAGCAATCCGATGAAACGCCATTGGTTAGCCATGGCGGTGAGCATCTGTGCGCTCGCCTTGGCCCCGGGCACAGCGCTCGCGGGCGAAAGTGGCGGCGGCGGTCAGGAGGTCCAGCAGGCCCAGACCGCTGGCAATGAAAACAGCACAGAACAGTCGGCTTCGAGCGAGGCAAGCTCGCAGCAGGCAAACGTCAACGTGCCGATTGCGGTCAACAGCCCGTACTCGAACAACGGCGACGTGGATCAGTCGAACGGCGCGGAGAACAACGCGTCGTCGGCCAACTACAACAGCACAGAGCAGGAAAACCAGCAAAACCAGGGCGGAGCCGCCACCGGCGTCACGAGCAACGACGGCGGTAGCTCCGACGGCGGCAACGGCGGTCAGCAGGTCGACCAGAGCCAGTCCGCCTCGAACAGCAACTCGACCTCGCAGTCGGCCGAAAGCGAGGCTGAGAGCGAACAGACCAACGTCAACGTGCCGATCCCGGTCAACAGCCCGGGATCGAACAACGGCGAGGTCAACCAGTCCAACAACGCCGAGAACAACGCGTCCTCGGCCAACCACAACAGCACCGAGCAGGAAAACCAGCAGAACCAGGGTGCAGCCGCGACCGGCGTGTCGGTCAGCCGCGGCGGGGACCCCTCTGGTGGCAACGGCGGACAGGAGGTCGAGCAGACCCAGTCCGCGAACAACGAAAACAGCACCGACCAGTCGGCCTCGAGCGAAGCCAGCTCGCGACAGGCCAACGTCAACGTCCCGATTGCGGTCAACAGCCCGTACTCGAACAACGGCGACGTGAATCAGTCCAACGGCGCGGAGAACAACGCGCGCTCGGCGAACTACAACGAAACCGAGCAGGGCAGCAGGCAGAACCAGGGTGGTGCCGCCACCGACGTGTCGGTCAGCGGCGGGAGCGATCCTTCCTGGAAGGGCAATGGCGGCCAGGAGGTCAGCCAGAGCCAGTCCGCCTCGAACAGCAACGAAACCTCGCAGTCGGCTGAAAGCGAGGCCTCGAGCGAACAGCTCAACGTCAACGTCCCGATTGCGGTCAACAGCCCGTACTCGAACAACGGCGACGTGAGCCAGTCCAACAACGCCGAGAACAACGCGTACTCGGCGAACCACAACAGCACCGAGCAGCAGAACTGGCAGAACCAGGGCGCTGCAGCCACCGGCGTGTCGGTCAGCGGCGGTGGCGACAGCTCGTGCTGTGGCTACGAGAGCGGAAAGGGCAACGGCGGCCAGCAGGTCGACCAGAGCCAGTCCGCCTCGAACAGCAACTCGACCTCGCAGTCAGCCGAAAGCGAGGCCGAGAGCGAACAGGCAAACGTCAACGTGCCGATCGCGGTCAACAGCCCGGGATCGAACAACGGCGACGTGAACCAGTCCAACAACGCCGAGAACAACGCGTACTCGGCCAACCACAACCACACCGACCAGAGCAACGGGCAGAACCAGGGTGGTGCCGCGACCGGCGTGTCGGTCAGCCGCGGCGATGACCCCCCTGGCGGCAACGGCGGCCAGCAGGTCGACCAGAGCCAGTCGGCCTCAAACAGCAACTCGACCTCGCAGTCAGCCGAAAGCGAGGCCGAGAGCGAACAGGAAAACGTCAACGTGCCGATCGCGGTCAACAGCCCGTGCTCGAACAACGGTGACGTCGATCAGTCCAACGACGCCGAGAACAACGCTTACTCGGCAAACCACAACGAGACAGACCAGGACAACTGGCAGGACCAGGGCGGCGCTGCGACCGCAAGGACTAGCTAGCCGCCGGCCGTCCCAGTCCTGGGCAGACCAACAACCAACCCCAAGACCAACAACAACCCCAAAACCACCCAAAAGAGCAACGCACCAGCGCAAGGGGTGCCCCGAACCCTAGGCGGAGCACCCCAGCGCACGGCAACGGGGCGCCCCGAACCCTAGGCGGGGCGCCCCCGCGCCGCGCTCTAAGGGGCCCTCACGAAGGCGCTGATGCGACGGGCGACGTCGTCGGCGACTTGCTGAAGCCCGTGGCGCATGCCCGGATACAGGTGCAGCTCCGCGCGCGGAAGCTGCTTCACGGCTTCGCGCAACAGATCCGCGCGCGCGAACTGGTCGCGATCGCCGGAGAGCACGAGCACCGGACACGCGATCTCACTCCAGTGCGAAGCTCTCGGCTCCTCAGGATGTCCCGGGCGATGCAGCGGGTAGCTGAGCAACACGAGGCCCGCCGGCGCGGTCTGCGCCGCGACCATGCTCGCGACCCTGCCGCCGTAGGAATGCCCGCCGATCACAGCGTCAGACAGACCTGCTCCGACCTGCTCTCGAAGCGGAGCCATCGCTCGCTCGGCGGCTCCGCGGGGCAGGCGAAGCGCGCGCGCGTCGACTCCCAGCGCGCGCAGGCCCGCGATGTACGGCTGCATCGTCTCGGGCCCGCCCGATGCGCCGTGTGCGAGCCAGACCTCGATCGAAGCTGATCGTCGGCCGCGTGGGGTCTTAGCGTTCGTAGAGACCGACTGTCCGCGCTTGCTCGAGGACGTGGTCCTCGATCTGGTCGATCAGCGCGCGCCGTTCGAGCCCGGGCTGCAGGTCGAGCTCGGAGTCGAGCGCGTAGATCCAGAAGTAGTAGTGATGGGTGCCGTGGCCGGGTGGCGGGGCCGGTCCTCCGTAGCCCGCGTTTCCATACGAGTTCGTCCCCGCCACGAGCCCGCCCGCGCCCTCGGGCAGCTCGGAGGTGTCGGCCGAGATCCCGTATGCGAGCCAGTGGGTGAAGCCGTCGACGAGCGGAGCGTCGGGATCGTGGCAGACGATCACGAAGGCCTTCGTGCCAGCCGGCGCGCCCGACCACTGAAGCGGGGGAGAGACGTCCTCGCCCTCGACCGTGTGGCGCGCGGGGATTCGCCCGTGGTCCTCGAAGGCAGCAGAGGAGATCCGCAGGTCGGCGATGCTCAGTTTCTGTGCCATGTCGTGGTCTCGTTACCCGGCGCTCGAGCGGTCGAATCAAAGCAGAACAGGCGCGGGTGCGTCGGCGAGCGACACATCCATCGCAAGCTGTTCTTAGCTTGGTGTGGTGTCGCCTCCCACGGACCTCGGAACCGTCGCCGAGTATTGGGAGCGCTTCTTCAGCAACGAGGTGGCGATCGCGAAGGCGCGTGCTACCCAGCACGGCTACCGCGCGATCTTCGACTCCTACATACGACAGGAGCTCGGGCATGAGCAGCTGCACGACCTCATCTCGGACCGTCGGATGCTCGTTCGTTGGCGCTCGCGCCTCGCTGAGGGGAAGTCGCATGCAGTCGTCGTGCAGGCGCAGCGCGTCCTCTCCTCGATGCTGTCGGCGGCCGAAGAGGGCGCGATCCCGCACAACCCGCTGCTGTCGCCCGGCCGCTTCGGCCGCCGCAGCTCCTCGCACAAGCTCACCCGCGGACGGCGCGCGCGCGATCCGCTGGCGATCGACCCGTCTGCGTGGTTTCTACTCATGGAGCAGTTGCGCCGGGGCGCCGGCGCCAGCGCGAAGGACTCGCGGTCGAGACGCCCCGCTCGCTTGCTGGAGCGCGAGCGCGGTGCGCTGATGGTCGCGCTCGGTTTCATGGCGGGCCTGCGCTTGCCCTCCGAGGCGCTCGGCCTGCGGCACAGGGACGCGCGCGCCGGACGCCTCTACGTGGAGGGCAGAAGTTCAGCGGGGGAATACAGTTCCGGAGGGCGAGGGCCGAGGCGATGTGGCTCCTGAGCAGCGAGGGAGGTCCGCCTGATTGAGAACGGCCCCAGCTCGCCACGTGCGTTGCCGTCGCGGTGTCAAAGGCGACTGCTACAGTGCGTAGCAACTGTGTCTGACCAGTCCATACCGCAGCGCGAGCTGCGCAACAACGTCGCTGAGGTCCTCAGACGGGCGCAGTCGGGCGATGAGTTCACGATCACCGTGCGCGGCCGCCCCGTGGCCAGACTTGGCCCGCTGCGGGAGCAACCAGAGCGCCGCGTGGAGGTCGATCGCGAGAGCCTCCGCGCGCTTCTCGCCGAGACTCCTGTCGACAAGGCGTTCGCGAAGGATGTCGCCGGGTTGCGGGCGGCGGAGGAATCCGTCGAGCATGACTGGGACGGGCGTTGACGGGAGCGCTTCTGGATACCTCCGTCGTGATCGGAGGCGTCTCGGCGTCAGCGGCTGGCCTGCCGGAGTCGGCAGCGATCTCGGTCATCACTGTCGGTGAGCTGCGAGCGGGCGTGCGACTGGCTGAAGACCCCTCGGTGCGGGCCGCTCGCCAGCGGCGCTTGAATGCGATTCGACAGGCGTTCGAGCCGCTTCCCGTCGACGAGCTCGTGGCGGAGCACTACGGCGACATCCTCGCGCTGGCCCGTTCGACGGGCCGCGCCAGCAAGGCGACCGACCTGTTGATCGTCGCCACCGCCGCCGCGACCGGACGGGCGCTACACACGCTCGATGATGGGCAGGCCTCGCTTGCCCGAGCGGCTCGCGTCGCGGTCACCGCGCGCGCGTGAGGACCAAGGCCCTTTACACGACAGATGCGCGCAATGGACGCCCACGGGCAGCGGGGTTCGAGTCTTTGGCTGCCTCTCTGAAGGGCACGAGGGGCCCGCCGTTGCAACCGCGCACGCCGCAGGGGCGAAGCAAAAGCGAACGGCGCCTAGCTCGCCAGCAGCGCCAGCTCGCCCGCCAAGCGCTCGGCGTGGCCGCTCGCGCCGATCTCGGTGAACAACCGGTGCGCCCCGCGCAGCTCCCGTTGGCAGTCCTCCTCCTCGCCGCCGTGGCGGGCCAGCTCGGCGAGCTCGACGTGAATCATCGGTTCAAAGGACTTCGCGTCCGTGTCGCGCGCCACTTCGAGGGCCCGCGCCAGCGCCGCCTCGATCTCCGCGCGCGCTGCGGCGCCGACCGAGCCGAGCAGGACCCGTGCCAGCGCCAAGTTCGCGAGGACCTCATAGGCAGAGTGTCCGCGCGCCGCGGCAACGTCGATTGCCTCGGCGACCAGGGTGCGGGCCCGATCCGCGTCCCCGAGGCCGAGGTATGACTCGCCGAGCAGCGCGAGGCGCCAAGCCTCCCCCTCGAGCGCCGTGCGGCCTTCCCTGGCGATCGCGGCAGAGCGCTCGAGCGCCTCGATCGCGCGCTGCCACTGGCCCTGCATCCGCTCCGCCAAGCCGAGCTGGAACCACGCCCAAGCGCGGGAGAACGAGTCCCCGATACGCTCGGCGATCTCGAGCGCCTGTTGGGCATGCGCGAGCGCGGCCTCGGGCTCTCCCTGGAGGTACGCATGCCAGCTCGACCACATGTGGCTCCAGCCGACGACCTCGATGTCCCCCTGCTCGCGGGCGATCTTCCTCCCTTGCTCGAGCAGCTTCCGTGCCTCATCGAGCTCGCCCAGCGCGACGAGGAAGAACCCCTTCATCCCGTGGCACCAGGCGTAGGGGCAGGCGACAAGGGAGCCGGCGCCGACAGCGGGGTTGCCGTCCGCCAGCTCGATCGCACGGTCGCAGATCGCCACGGCCTCGTCGTACTCGCCGATGCAGAAGAGGGCGTACGTGCCGGTCGCGATGGCCACGTAGAGCTCCGGGTCACCCGACTCCTCGGCCAACGCGATCGCCTGGCGGGCGAGCCCGGCGTAGTCACGCACGTCTCCGTCGCTGACGCCCCTGAGAATCCCGTAGCTCAAGAGCAGGAGCGCCCGCGAGCGAACGTCCCCGGCCCGCGATGCGATCTGCTCGGCATCGGTGAACAGTGCTTCCGCCTGCTCGTGGGAGATGCCGAGGCGCCAGCCATAGTTGAGCAAGGAGATCCTCGCTTGAAGGCCCAGCTCGGTCGTCTCCTGCGACGGCGGCAGCACATCGGCGAGCTCGCGCACCTTGCGCCAGTGCTCGAGCGCCTCGGTCGGGTCGCCGCTTCCCGACCAGGCCGCGGCGCGCGCGTGCCAGCGCGCCGCCTCAAGCGTCTCGCCGGCGGCCTCCCAATGCTGGGCCAGGAGAGCCGCGCGCTCCTCGAGGTGCTCGGGGTAGTGCGCCGCGATCGCCCTGGCGACCGCGGCGTGGACTTTGGCGCGACGCTCGCCGAGCTGCGAGCCGTAGGCGACCTCCTGCGTCAGCGGGTGCTTGAACGCGTACAGAGCCTCGGGATAGAGCTCCTGCTCGTAGACGAACTCGCCCGCTACGAGACTTCGGAGCGCATCTTCGAGCTCCTCGGGCGCCAGGTCGACGACGCCTTCCAGGACGGGCTGGGGAAACTCCTTGCCGATCACCGCCGCCGCCTGCACCACCGCCTTCTCGCGCGCCGACAGCCGGTCGATCCGCGCCGAGAGGACGGCCTTGACACTGGCCGGCACAGCCGCATCCTCGACCGGCCTCACGAGCCTGTAGGCACCACGCTCGCCTTCCAGGCTGCCCGCCTCGGCCAGCCCCAGCACGAGCTCCTCGACGAAGAACGGGTTGCCGGCGGTCCGCTCACGAATGACCTCCGACAGCCCATCGAGCGAGGGATCGCAGCCCAGCAGGTCGTCGAGCAGCTCCTCGATCGCCTCGGGACCCAGCGGGGCGAGCGCGATCTGGCGGTAGTAGGACCTCGACATCCAGGGTGCGTGGTACTCGGGCCGGAAGTTGACGACCGTCAAACTCCGCGTCGCCTGGACCGCCTCGACGTGGTTGGCGAGGAAGACCTCGGTCGCCGGGTCGAGCCAGTGCAGGTCCTCAAACACGCGGATGCTCGGCTCACGCGCGTTCTCAAAGTAGGTCAGGCGCTTCATCAGGCCCAACAGCTGGCGCTGGCGCGCCTCCGGGTCCATGCGAGGCGCCGGGCGCAGGGGATCGGGTACCGCGAGGAAGTCGAAGAGCAGGGGCAGGTCCTCGTCGAAGGATCTGTCGAGCAGCAAGAGCTTGCCTGCGATCCGCTCGCGCGCGCTGCGCTCGGAGTCGCGCTCTGAGATGTCGAAGAAGTCGCGCAGAAACTGCAGCACGGGCATCAGCGGCACCGACTTGGCGTGCGCCTGGCCCGCGACTTGATACACGCGTGTGCCCCGCGCCCGGGCGCGCTCTGCGAACTCGTGACAGAGGCGGCTCTTGCCCACGCCGGCCTCGCCCACGATCCCGATCACCTGCCCCTGCTCGGCGAAGGCGTGCTCCAGGGTGCTCTCCAGCATCGCGAGCTCCTCAGCGCGTCCCACGAAGCGGGAGAAGCCGCGTGCACGTGAGACATCAAGGCGCCCACGGGCCGCACCCATCCCGCTCAGCTCAGACACCCGCAGTGGCCGTGTGACGCCTTTGATCTGGAACTCGCCCAGGTCCTCGAGCGCGAGGTGGCCCTCGGCGAGCGCCGCCGTGTGCTCGGTGAGATACGCCTTGCCCGGCTCGGCGAGTTGCTCCATCCGCTGCGCGAGGCCGACCGTGTGGCCGACCGCGGTGTACTCCATGGCGAGGTCCTCGCCGATCTGTCCGACCACCACCTCGCCGGAGTTCAGGCCCATGCGGACGGAGAAGCTGAGCCCCAGCCCGCGGCGCAGCTCCGCCGCGTAGGCGGCGAGCTCGTGCTGGAGATGAAGCGCCGCGTAGCAGGCGCGCCGGGCATGATCCTCGTGCGCGACCGGTGCTCCGAACAGGGCCATGATCCCGTCGCCGGTGAACTTGTCGACGGTGCCCTCGAAGCGGTGCACGCCCGCGCACAGGATCGAGAAGAAACGCTCCATGATCCGCCGCCACTCCTCCGGGTCGCTCTGCTCGGCGAGCTCCATCGAACCCATCACATCGGCGAAGAGCACAGTCACCTGCTTGCGCTCTCCCTCCAGGGTGGAGCGACCGGCTCGGATCTTCTCGGCGAGGTGCTCCGGGGGGTGCGAGCGCGAGTCAGGCGCAGCGATCGGCGCGGCAGCGTCGGCTAGTGCCCGGCCACAGCTGTCGCAGTGCCTCGCTGCTGAGGGATGGGCCGTGCCGCACGACGGGCACGTGACCGTCTCGATAAGTGGCGTGGCGCACTCCGCGCAAAAACGCGCGTTCTCACGGTTCACGTAGCCGCAGGATGGGCAGTCCATTGTCGCGCTCAGGGCGAATGCCGACGGAAAACGGAGCTTACACGAGTCGGTGTCGCTGGAGCGGCGCGCCGAACGAGGCGTTGCGGAGGGTCCCGCGTCAGTTCCGGCCTTGCCGCGCCCCGCTTGGCGATGCATCCGCAAATAGCAGCCCGGATGGGCTGACCGTACGTGCCTCGGCTCGCGCGAGGCGTCTCATCAGGTGTCGCTTAGCGGGCACCAGGAACGTGGGGTCGTCGATCGAGGTCTTCGCCCGAGCAGCGGCATCTGGCGCGGGTATGGTCGTGAGGCAACACCGGGCGAAGACAGGGGCCGATCAACAAGGGGGTTCAACATGGATCCAGCCACGCCGCTAGACGATGAGATGGCACGGGCGGAGACACTGCCGCAAGCTGACGCCAGCTCGCTCGTTGACGCCGAGCAGCTCGAGGCAGAGGTCAAAGAGATGTACCGCCACGTGGCGCGCGAAGAGGAGGCGGAGCTTCATTTTGAAGTGGGACGCGATCTGGCGCTGCATCTCGGTTATCCGCAGAACGTCCTCGAGGCGGTCCCAGCCGAAGCGCTCGCCTCGTTCGCGGGCGTTGGCTACTACTTCGAGCTCGCCGCGCTCGAGACAGCCGAGAAAGTCTTGGATCTCGGCTCGGGGTCCGGCACGGACGTGTTCATCGCCGCGGTCCAGGTCGGTGATTCCGGGCGCGCAGTCGGCATCGATTTCACGGACCAGCAGCTCGCCAAGGCGAGACGGCTCAAAGACCGCGAGGGCTTCTCGCAGGTGGAGTTCGTCGAGGGCGGCATCGACGATCTTCCGTTTGAGGATCAAAGCTTCGATGTCGTCATCTCGAACGGCGTGATCAACCTCTCCCCTGTGAAGAGTCGGGTCTTTGCTGAGGCGGCTCGCGTCCTCAAACCGGGCGGGCGGGTGGCGCTCGCCGACATCGTGAGCGGTCGCCCCCTGAAGGAGCGCACGAGGCGCGATGTGGACCTGTGGGCCGCCTGCATAGCTGGAGCGATTCCGCGGCGCAGCTACGTCGACGCTATCGAGGGCGCGGGCCTGCGCGTTCGAGAGGTGCGCGAGAACCCCTACAACTTCATCTCCGATCGCGCCCTCCAGGCATGCAGCACATACGGAGTCGAGAGCGTCTCCCTGCTCGCGGTGAAGGATTAGTCGCGCCTGATCGATCGCGTTGCTCTGCCGCTTCTGCGCCCGCAGATGGCCCGACGTCGGTTGGCGCGAACGAAGTTCAGATACGCTCGCGCAGACGTGGGACCACGAGCCATCTTTCTGCCCGGTGGGGTGATGCCGGCCGATCTCGCGTACCAGGCACTGCTCGACGCCTTGGGCGAGGACGTCGAAGCAATCGCTAAGGACCTCGAGGTGTATGCGGGCTCCGAGCCGCCGCTCGGCTACACGCTCCAGCACGAGATCGACGGTGTCCTACGGACTGCGCGGGACGCCGGTTTCGAGCGCTTCCACCTGGTCGGGTATTCGGGTGGCGGCGCATCGAGCCTGGCGCTCGCCGCGAGCCATCCAGACCGGCTGCTGAGCCTTGCACTGATTGAGCCGGCCTGGATGGGAAATGACGATCTTCACCCAGAGGAGCAGGCCGTCTGGCGGGAGTTCGATCGGATCGCGACGCTTCCGCCCGAGGAGATGATGCCGGCGTTCGTGGCGATCCAGCTCGCACCGGGCGTCGAGCCGCCGCCCCCGCCGCCAGGCCCGCCGCCAGCGTGGATGGCGAACCGCCCCGCCGGCCTGCGGGCCTTCCTGAAGACATTCAGGTCATCGACGCTCAGCCTCGACCGCCTGCGCAACTTTGCAAAGCCCGTCTACTTCGCGCTCGGCGGCCGCAGCAACCCGGACTACTACGCCCGGATGGCCGAGCGAGCGCGCGAGATCTTCCCCGACTTTACGCTCGACGTCTTTACGCAACGCCACCATTTCGATCCGCCGCACCGCATCGAGCCCGAGCGCACCGCGAAAGCGCTACGAGCTCACTGGGCGCGGGCGGACAGCTGAAGCGGGCACGACTTCGAGAGGCCGCAGTCGGCGAGCGCGCGTTCGCGGTCCCCATAGGGCATAGCCCAACTACCTTCCCGCGGCGAACGTGGAACAGGCTCGCGCGGTTTGTGCCGGTCATTCCAAGCTCGAGTCCGCTGCCTTTGTCTCGGCCCCAGAAGTGGGTCAGCACGAGGGCGCGCTCAGCGTCCAGCTCGCGGAAGTCACGGGCCTCGGGTTGTGGAACTCCTCCCAGGTCCGCAGGAACTCGAACCAGAGCCGGCGCAGCCCGGCGATACCCCTTCCACTGCCGAGTCCAAGCCAGTCGACGAATGACCACTCGTACCGCATCGTCTCGGGGCCGCCGGAGGCGCCGTGGCCGAGCCAGAGCTTTAGGGTAGTGCCTTCTCGAACCAGTGGTCCGCGAATGGCTCGTGGTTGAACGCTGGCACCTCCACCCATCCCGTCGAGCGGTAGAGGGAAAGCGCCTCGGTGAGCACCCCGCTCGTCTCGATGTGCGCGACGCGCGCTCCACCCGCCAGCGCGCAGGCCTCGAGCTCGGCGAGCAGGCGGCGCCCGAGCCCGAGGCCGCGTGCGGACGGCGCGATCCACATGCGCTTGATCTCGGCCGGCGCGCCTTCGTGGTGCTTGACCGCACCGCATCCGACAGGTTCCTCGCGCAGGTAGGCGACGAAGAACTCGCCGGCCGGCGGGCGGACCTCGTGCGGCAGCGCCGTAGCGCCGACCGACGGATCGAACGCAAGGTCCGAGCGTCGATTCAGCTCGGCGACGTACTCGGCGAGGCAATAGCGGGCGTCCGGGTGTTCCGGGTCAGTCGGCCTGATCTCGACGCTCGCCGTGGTGAGCAGGCGCTCGACGTCGCGCATCGCGGCAACGAGCCGCTCCCGCTGTGGCTCGCTCAGCGGCGTCAGGAGCGACCGGGCGAGCGCGTCGGAGCGCTCGTCAAGCGTGGACAGCTCGTCCCGACCAGCGTCCGTGAGCCGCACGACGCGAATCCGCCTGTCGGGCGTGCTGGCTTCGAGCGAGACGAGCCCGGAGGCCTCGAGCGAGCGCAGTAGCCGGCTGAGATAGCCGGAGTCCAAGCTCAAACGTGCGCGTAGCATGCGCACCTCGCAGCCGTCGCGTCCGATCTCCCACAAGACGCGTGCCTCGCCGAGTGGCCGCGCCCGCCCGAGAAAGCGGTCGCTGAGCGCGCCGACGCGCGCCGTCACCGTCCGGTTGAAGCGGCGGATCTGCTCGATGCTCGCATCGGACATTCTCTGACTTTAGTCAGAGAGGTGCGCGACGTCAAACAGAGGCGGTCGGCGTGTCGGCCCGAAACATGCGCTCTTCCCGACAGCTTGTTCCAGGCGCGCGAGTCGTGTTGGTCGAGACGCGATCGAACCCAGATCTCGAGCTGCCATGGGTCCGCATCGAGAAGGAGTACACCTTCGACACCGCAGCGGGGCGGAAGGGGCGGTTTGAGCCGCCCCTTCCCAAAGCTCAGGGCGCCACGACTGGGCAGCGGAAGTCCGCTTCCGGCGCGCGGGTCACCGTGACTTCGCCGAGGGCTTCGGCCGTGAAAACGGCATCGTCGGACGTGAGCAGGTGCGGGCTGACGCCCGATTTGAACGTGACCAGATACACCTGCCAGTCGCCGCCGTGGTATGGGCCATCGCCAGGCGCCACGCCGGCAATTCCGAGCTGCCCTTCGGCGCCGTTGGTCACCTTGTAGAAGGGGTCGCTGCCGGTGCCGGAGGGAACCGGAGCTGGCGTGACGACGGTCCCCACGACCGAACCGTCATGAAACAACTTGCCCTTGCTCGTCGTGGCGGTCGCTGGAGCCGCTGCGGCGAGGGCAGCGGTCGTCACGACAAGCGCGGTAAGTGATAGGCGCATGCGCCCAACCTCCTTGTTCGTTTGGGGCGACGGTAGGGCGCAGGCATTACACGGTCCTTACATCTCAGTTAAACCTCGATTACCGTTGCCCCATTTCCGGCACGGAACCCTCGCTCCGCGCACGGAGCGAGCTCGGGCGGAACACGGGGCGTGGCGGGCCGGGCTCGCTTGGACGTCGCGCCGCCTACGTCGAGACGCTCACCGACGAGGACGGGAAATCGCGGAGGCGGCATGAACCTAGAACGTATGATTCTCGGCCGGTGGCTTTCTCGGTACTCAGCGGCAACGAGCTGCAGTTCGCGCCGCCGAGCTGGCGCCCGGAGGACGCAACTCGGCAAATCGTCGAGGTGACGCGGCTCGCACCGCTCCGCCACTCGCGAGCAAACCTGTGGCGCTACCCGCCAGGAGCCGAGGGCTACCGTCACGTCCAACTCGTCCAGGAGGAGACCTTCGTGGTTCTCGAGGGCACCCTTTCGATGCTCTTGGGCGACCCTCCGCAGCGGCACGAGCTTCCAGCCCGCTCAATCGTAGTCGTCGAGCCACACACGCCGCTGAAGGTCATGAATGACTCTGACGCGGACGTGCTGTTCTTCGTCTACGGAGCGCCCTCAGATCCGAGCGCAGAGGTCATCGAAGACGTGCCTGCAGAGGTAAGGAAGCGGATCGGCCCCGCGGACATTCCGCCGTAGCCCCGATCCCCACCCGGGAGCTCCGCGGTTCGAGTTCGATTGGTCCATCCTGGGCGCCACCCTTACGAGCTGCGCGATCGGCTCGCCCGAAGACGTGGGCCGGAAGGCGCTGCTGCTTCTCCACGTGGCCGTTGCCCAAAGCCGTCTCCGAAAACCTCGACCGCGCTCGCTGTGACGCCGGCTGAAGGGGCTGGGCTCGTCGAGGCCGGGCAAGGCGCGCCACGGCCGAGCGGACGACCTTTGGCTTTTCCGACCCCACCCTTAGAACGGCTCCCGTGAGCCCGCCGGGGGTTTGTGCAACGGCCACCGTCCGGAGCGAGCGCGAGCCGGGCGCCCCCAGAGACGCTCGCATCCTACTTCGGGATTTCGCGAATGGAGGGTACGCGAGGGTTGCAGGCGACCCTACTCCTCCGCACCCGAGCGATCAGCGTTGGATCCGCAGCTCCGAAGAGTTGACAAGAAGTGGCACCCAGCAGTGCCGGACGGCTAAGGTTGAGGCCGTGTCATTGCTTTCGAGCCGCTCCAGGCGCTCGGGTGCGCAAGAAGGGGTGGGTGGGCCCCTAACTGGGCCCACAGCCGTAACATTGCCGGCGGCCAAGCGCAGAAAAAGGGCTGATTAGCAGGTCATACGCCGACGTAGCTCAGTTGGTAGAGCACTTCACTCGTAATGAAGGGGTCCCCGGTTCGAGTCCGGGCGTCGGCTTGGCGGAGCGCCCGTAACTCCTTCAGTTCGCTCGCTCGGGTCGCTTACGAGAAGTAAGAGTGCCCCGAATGTGTCCCGGCTGGGCGAGCGCGCGTGGGCGCCGCCGGCGCGCACGGGTTCTAAGAGGGGCGACGCGTCGTCTGACCTACCTCGATCAGATGACCATCCGGATCACGCAGGTAGCAGCGGATCTCCGTCGCGCGCTGTTCCGGCGGCGTCAGGAACTGCGCGCCGCGAGCGCTCCATTCGTCGTAGATCGCGTGGATATCGGCGACGCGGATGTTCAGAAAGCTGCTGACGCGATCGGGGTCCGGGGGTGTCTCGAGCGTCACGGTCGGCTTGTCATCCGTCGGGCCCCCGCCGGCGTTGATGATGATCCAGCTGTTCGCCAGCGCGACGAACGACGGTTCCCCCGCGCGCACCGTCTCGCCGCCGAGCACGTCGGTGTAGAAGCGACGTGAACGTTCGACGTCGGCGGAGACGATGAAGTGCGTGATCAGGATCCCCTGATCGGGGATGGGGAGATCGGCCATCTGATGCTCCGAGAACCGCAGAGGCTCGAGCGGTCTTGTGCGCCGCGTCCGCTGGGGACAGGCGATCATGCTCGGCCGGTCGTCGCGCCCCTGCCTCTGCCGCCATCGCCGATGACGCTCCTACCCTTGGCGTCGTGCGCGCAGCGGAGCCTCCCAACCCGAGGTCATACGCACGCTAAACCGCTAGAGTCCCTCCCTGATCACGCAGGCGCCATCGGGGAGAACGAAGCTGATGGGCTCGGCGTTGAAAGCGGCGGTCCTCCAGCGGCCGCCGGGAAAGGAG
The DNA here is from genome assembly GCA_005884115.1 of Actinomycetota bacterium. GTDB lineage: Bacteria > Actinomycetota > Thermoleophilia > Solirubrobacterales > Solirubrobacteraceae > Palsa-744. Next base: position 56,616 of record VAXW01000004.1, on the reverse strand, counting down.
ATCCAGCGTGAGGAGACATTTCCGGATGCTCGCTGTGGGCATCTTGGGTTCCGTTCTACTGCTCGCTCTGCCGGCGTCTGCCATGGCCGGCTCGAACACCACGACATGCACTGAACAGTTGGCGGCCGGCAGCTACGGCCGCGTAGTCGTGCCAGAAGGCGCGACGTGCTTGAGCGAAGGCCCCGTGAGCGTCCACGGCGGCGTGTACATCGGCGCCGGGGCGACCTTCGTGCTCGGCGGTGACGAAGCACAGACCGCAACCGGCACGATCACGGGCGGTGTCCATGCCACGAACCCCGCGTCGGTGCAGATCCACTTCGCAACGATCGATGGGGGCATCGACATTCACGGCGGCTCGGGTCCGTTCGGCGGTCCGTTCGAAATCACCTGGAACGCGATCGAGGACAACCACATCAACGGAGCCGTGACCGTGGAAGGCTACGACGGGTTCTGGTTCGGGTTCATCCGCAACCACGTCAACGGCTCGGTGCGAATGAACAACAACGTTCTGGAAGATGAAGACGCCAACGAGTACGTGACGAACACGATTCACGGCAGCCTGCAATGCGAAGGCAACTCGCCTAAGCCCGCAGTTGGCGATTCAGAAGGCAGTCCAAATCAGGTGACCGGCGCCGAGACCGGTCAGTGCGAAGGGCTTTAGTCCTAGCGCAAAGCGACCTATCCAGCGGAGAGCCAAGCACTGCTGGCTCTCCGCTGGTGCTCGCTCGTGTGCCGCCGAGGCTCAACGCCGGTCGTAGGCGCCGTGGGCGGGGGAGGGCCAGACGATCCTTCTGCGCCCGGAATGGTGTCCCGATCAGGGCCCGGTTATGCTCACCACCTGTCCCGGTTCGCGCAAACTCTCGGGCTCGCAGGCGTGCTGGTTGCCTGTCTGACGGTGTTCGGGCTAGGCGGTGGCCAGGCCGCACAGACCGGGGTGACCGCTGTCGCTTCGGCCGCATGCGGGCCAGTTCAGTACGAAGGCTCCGCTCGGGCCCAGGCGCTGATCGTGTCTGATCTTCCGCTGCGTGGGGCGTCAAGCAAGCGCTCGCAGCAGATGAATGACGCGATCCGCCTCGTGCTTCGCGCAGCCGGCTGGCGCGCGGGAAAGCGCCGGGTCGCCTTCCAGCCCTGCGACGATTCGGATCCAGCGACCGGGTTGTGGAGCAAGTCGATCTGCCAGGCGAATGCGACCGCGTACGCGGCCGACCCGAGCGTCCTCGGCGTCGTCGGCACCTACAACTCGGGTTGTGCCGAGGTGATCATCCCGCTACTCGGCGACGCCCCAGGGGGCGGCGTGGCGATGGTCTCTCCGGGCAACACGCTCGTGTGCCTCACGCAGCCCAGCCCGGAATGCAACGGCGGCGAGCCCTCGAGCCTATATCCGAGGCGGCACAACTACGCCCGAGTCGTCCCGAACGACGCGTATCAGGGAGCGGGCCTGGCGGTGTTCGCCAAGCAGCGCGGGCTCAGGCGAATGTACGTTCTCTACGCCGGGGGAGATCCGACGAGCCTCGGCCAGGCTCGAACGTTTCGCGGCGCCGCCCGAAAACTCCACGTCAAGATCGTGGGCTTCAGCGCGTGGGATGTAAGCGCTTCCAGCTATGTGGCGCTGATGCGTCGCGTGGCGCGGACATCACCAAATGGCGTGCTGCTAGCCGGCTTGACCGAGGAGAATGGCGCTCTCCTGATCAAGCACAAGGTCGCCGTGCTCGGGCGCAATAAGGGGAAGGTCAAGCTGCTGGCACCCGACGGCTTCGCGCAGCAGTCCACGATCGACCTGGCCGGCTCCGCGGCGAGGGGCATGTTCACGAGCGTGCCAGGGCGTGTGCCGCAGAACCTGTCAGGGCCTGGGCGCCGGCTCGTGTCCGAACTGCGAAAAGTGGCCGGTGGGACGGTTGAACTGTACGCGCCCTACGCAGGTCAGGCGGCCGAGGTGCTGCTCGATGCGATCGCACGCGGCGGTAGCCGAGCCAGCGTGATCGCGGCGATGCTCAAGACAAGGATCCGCGATGGGATCACGGGTAGTTTCAGCATCCTCCCAAGCGGCGACCCGAGCGTGGGCCCGATCACAGTCTCGGTGGCCAGGAAGAGCTTCGTCCCCGTGCGGGAGCTTCATCCGGGAGCAGGACTCGTGCGCGCCGCGCGCCACGGCTGACGCTCGTTGTCACGGCCCGGCGACCGGACCTTCAGCTCCGTCTCGCTCCGCCGACGACCCGCTAGAGGGAGCGCAGGAACTCGAGCAGCGGCCCGTTGACCTGATCCGGGTGCGTCAGGTTGGCGGCGTGCGTGCCGCCCTCGACGCGGACCAGAGCGCGGCAATCCGCGAGTCCCTTGCAGAGGGACTCAGCGCGCTCCATCTCGATCGATTGGTCTGCCGTACCGTGAAAGACGATCGCGGGGCACGTGATCTCGCCGAGCCGGTCGGTGATGTCGTCGCGACCCAGCAGGCAGTCGCCGGGCTCCTTCATGGTCCGGTCGCGATCGAGCTCTCGCCACTTGGCGATCCACTGCGCGTTGAGCTCGGGATCGCCGAGGATCAGGTTCGCGATCGTGTTGGCGAGCTCGTCCACCGGCCCGACCTCGAGCCAGGTCTGCTGCATCTGACGGTACTGGGGCAGGCGCTCAGGGTCCTCGGTGCCGGCCTGGGTGTCGATGAGCACGAGCGCGCGCACCCGCTCGGGTGCCAGCAGCGCGGCGCGAAGAGACAGGAACCCGCCCTGCGACATCCCTCCCACGACCGCCTGCTGGATGTCGAGGTGGTCGAGCAGGCCGAGGCAGTCGCCCGCGGAGTCCCAGTAGGTGAACGGCTTGCCATCGAACTCGGTCTCGCCGAACCCGCGCTCGTCCCACGTGATCACGCGAAACTCGCCCGCGAGGGCGCTGACCTGCGGCGCGAACATCGTGCGGTCCATAAGGAAGCCGTGGGCGAGGATCACCGGCGGACCGTCTCCGCCGGTGTCGTCGAAGCGAATGCGCTGGCCGTTGATGTCCGCGTAGCTCATGAGTGCGCGAGCTCGTGCGCGCGCGCGATATTAGCTTTGCCGAACGCGTCGAGCTGTGTCTGGAGGTCGGGAGTCGCCCCGGGGCAGGAGCGGCCCATGGGCCAGCACGCTCGAGAGCGCGCGCTCGCGCGATTCCTCGGCGAGGCGCCGCACGCGCGAGGAGTCCACGCCCACGAGCTGGCCGTCGCGCTTGATGACGACCCCATCGGCGAGCACGTGCGTGACGTCGCCGGGGTTCGCCTGAGAGACGACCGAGCCGACCATCTCCGGCCGCGGCGTCATGTTCAGCTGCTCGCCGCCGATCACGATAGTCCGGGGTTCGAGTCCCCGCGTCAGCTTGGGGGACAGCCAGCCAGGTGCCAGGTGGTCTTGTGTGTGCCCGGCTGGGGCCGGGCGGTCGCAGGTTCAAATCCCGACTCCCTGAGCGATCTCCACAAACCGACACAGCGCATTGACCAGCCGCGCCTGCTCAACCGTACGCGGCTTCAAATCCAGCAGCCGCGGACTGCAGACGAGCACCGCAAGACACCGCGCCCGCGACACCGCCACGTTGAGTCGGTTGCGGCTGTAGAGGAACTCCACGTTCCGGGGCACGTCGGCGTCCGACGACGTCGCCATCGAGAAGAACACGATCTGCGCCTCCTGGCCCTGGAACTTGTCCACCGTGCCGATTCGCACACCGACCGGCAGGTGCTCGGTCAAGCAGCGCACCTGGGCGTTGTACGGGGTCACGACCATGACATCGTCGTGCTTCAGGCGCCGCGTCTTGCCGTCCGCGAGGGTGACCGACGCACCGTCGAGCCCGGCGACTGCGGTGGCGATCGCCTCCGCCTCCTCGACTGAGGAGCGCGTATTGCCCTCGTGGTCGGTCGGGATGAAGCGCAGACCCGTGCCCGTCAGCGCGCCTGGCGCGTTGATGCGCTGGTGCGCGCACTCATCGAGCGCCTCCAGACGGTTCTCGTACACCACCTCCGAGATGAACGCGCAAACGTCCGGGTGCATCCGACGTGTGTGGTCGAGGAACACGCCCAGCCCGGGTGGGATCGTCGCGCCGTCGCCGAGCAAGTGCTCTAGGACCGATGCGCCCGCGCCGTCCGGATGGGTCCCCTGTGAGACCTGAGCGAGCTGGAGCGGGTCGCCGAGGAGGATGACGTTCCGAGCTGCCGTGCCGATCGCGAGCGCGTCCGCGATCGACACCTGACCTGCCTCGTCGATCACGACGTAGTCGAGCGTCGAGTCCATCGTTTCCGGTGCGAACAGCCACGCCGTGCCTGCGACGAGCCGAACGTGGTCCGGAGGGGGAAAGTTTTCGAGCTTCGGCTCGTTCGTGATGAGCGGGCCCTTGAGCTTCGAGGTGAACTCCGACTCCGGATTGCCGCCAGAGGACTTCTTCCAGCCCTCAAACATCACACCCTGGTCGGAAGCTGCGTCCTCGACCTCCTCGAGGAGGTTGTGGATCGCCTTGTGGCTCGTCGCCGCGACGCCCACGCGCGCACCGCGCCCGATCAGGTGCACCACCAGCTGGCCGCCCGTCCAGCTCTTGCCCGAGCCCGGCGGCCCCTGGATGAACAGGCATGACTCATCCAGGCGCTCTGCGAGCTGCTTGAGCTGCTCGATCTCCGGCGACCTCGCGATGAGCGGCGGGCCTGGTGCCACGCCCGCGACGCGCGGCGGTCGGCGGCGCAGCATGTCGCGCAGCGCGCGGAAGTCGCCGGGACCGTCGATGCTCGACGCGACAGTCGCTCGAGCCAGCCGGCGCAGCGCACCACGCTGCTCGGTCGTTCTGTAGGGGCCGCCCGGAATGAGTGCGGCTGGCAGCGGCTCTTCGGCGCGGTTCTGTGCGCGCCGCATGCGCAGGATCCCGCGCGCATCGTCGATCTCGGCGACATCGACGTCCTTCTCGCTGACGGGATCCACGATGTCGCCGCCGGGCGAAAGCTTGTGCTCCTGCTCGGGGAAGCGCAGCGTGTAGATGAACGAGCGCTCGTCCGCGACGGGTTCCGACTCCGGGTCGGGCGCGAGGTTGCCGATCGCTTCGGGGTCGTCGACCAGTTCTTCGGGCGACTGTTCCAGGCGCGCGAAGTACGCCCACCACGCCGGCTTCTCCTCGCGGCGGTGGTAGTTCAGGAGCTGTGCCATCAGCCAGCGGCCGCGCTCGTCCTCAGACCACGCCGCGACGTCCTCCGGCAGACCGACCAACAGGCTCGCCTCCAGGCGAGCCACCTCATCCTGAATCGCTTTCGATTCCGGCGACTGCTCGTAGGGCTCCGGCGGCGCTCGCCACCGAAGCTCGACGCCGAACTCGCGTTTCGCCTCCCCCCGGCGCTCGAGCAGCCAGCTGTGCAGCTTCAGCGTGGAGAGGCAGTCGACCTCGTTGTATGCCTCGATCGCGTCCAGCAGCGCCTGCTCGCCCGTCTCGAGCCATTCCTCGAAGCGCACGATCGAGTCGCCCGCTTCCGTGACCTCCTGCTCGCGCTCCCGCATGTAGAACGCCTCGACGTCCTTCAGCGAGTTGCTCGGCTTCGAGGTGCGCATCGCCTGCCTCGTCACATCGAGCAGGTCGACCAGGACTTTCTCGCGCAGCAGCTCGTCGACCTCCTCCTCGCGCGTGCCGTGGCGGCCCATCAGGTGCTTCAGCGCCGAGCGCTCATACGCCGCGTAGTGGTACACGTGCAGCTCAGGGTCCGCCGCGCGCGCCGCCATCACGAAGTCGATGAACTCCTCGAACGCGCGCTTCTCCTCCGCGCGGTCGTGTGCCCAGAACGCGCGGAAGGCGACCTCGCCGTCCTGGAGCCGACTCACCCCGAACAGGTACTCGAGGCCCTCGCCGTCATAGAACGGGTCGCCCTCCATATCGAAGTACAGATCGCCCGGCCGCGGCTGCGGCAGGCGCTCGAATCCGCGGCCCTCTTCCGGCGCCAGCAGCCCGTAGGTCTGCTCGCCCGTCGAGCGCTCGTGCACCTGCAGGCGCGCCTGCTCGCGCAGGCCCTCAAACGCCTTCTCGCCGATGCGCCGCGGCCGGCTGGCGGGCTGTGCGAGTGCGAGCTGCGCGCCAGTCGTGATTCCTCCCTGGCGCAGGCGGATCGCGCGCGTGCGACCCACGCCTAGGATCAGCGTCAGGTAGTCGTCCGCGAGCCAGCGCGCCTTGCAGTGCTCCGAGTAGCGGCACAGGTCGCAGTGGGCGACCGGCTCCGGGTACGTGCCTGCGAACTCCTCGGCGAGCCGGCCCTCATAGCGGCCGAGCAAGCGCCGGTAGAACGCCGCGAACTCCTGCAGGCGGAACGACTCGCGCTCGCCGGTGCCCAGGACGATGTGCATGTGCTCGGGCTGGAGGCCCTGCAGGCGAGCGAGCAGGTCGGAGTACAGGCACAGCTGCACGATGAACTCCGGCTTCGATCGGCGCGCGAGCTTCGTGTCAACGACCTCATAGCTCCAGTCGCCAAAGGCGGGGGAGGGCTTGGCCACGCGTTCGAGGAAGTCCGCGTAGCCGCGCCAAGCGCCGTCCGCGAGGGCGGCCTGGTAGATGACGTCCGTGCCTGCGCGCATCGCCGCTTCGGTCGCGGCGGCGGCCTCGCTCGCGGCTGCGGCTCCGTCGATCGATGAAGGAATCGTGACTATGTCGAGCGGCTTCGAGATCAGCGATTCGAGGTAGCGCTGCTCGTGCTCGGAGCCCTTCCGCGCGACGAGCTCGGTGGAGTCGGTGCGGGTCTGCTTGATGACTTCTTGCCCAGTCGTGACGCGAAGGTCGAGCGCGGAGAGGTGCTCGCACTCGAGGAACGCGACGAGGTCGGTGGCGGAGAGGAGGAGGCCGTCGCCGGTTCGTTGCATACGGTGTCAAGGTACGCAACGGCTCCCGGGGATGCGTGCGCTTGGGGCGCTCCTAGCTCCGAGGATGAGGATGCTCCGCGCTGAGCAGAGGATCAGACGGGCTCCCGCCTCGCGCCGGAGCCTTAGCTGTCAACGCCTGAGCCTTCTCGTCGACTAGGCGGGTGAACGCCTGCTGGGAAAAACCGAAGATGGCGGCGTACTCGTACACGTGCGTGGGATCCGCGGAAGCGCCGCCACCCTTGAGAATCAGCACGGCCAGGATCGCAGTCGCGGCGCCAGAGGCCACCTTGAGCATCCCCTGGGCAAACTGGACGTTGTACGCGGCACCGAGGTCTGCGCTCTTGACCGCGAAGACGACGGACAGCAGGCCACCGAGAGCACCAATACCCGCGATCTCGCCGCTGGTGACATTCCCAATCCACCACACTCCAAGGACAAGCAGAGCGAGGAGCACGGCCCACACTCCGACCCGGTTGCGCAGCCGGCGGACCGCCATGTGCGCTTGATTCGCCGCGACGTGCGAGGCGGACAGGATCGGGCGAACGAGGTTCGGGTCAATCGTCCGCTGTTTGTGCGCTTGCCAGTCCTCGAGTGTGCTAACCGCTGTCGCGTCGTGTGCGGCGGCGAGTTTGAGCCAGTACGGTATCTCTCCGCGCAGCTCCTCCTCAGGCCGAATAAGCAACAATTCTTCCTGCGCTTGCTGCAGCGAGCGCCAAGCTGACTCCACGCTTAATCCGGACCACAAGTCGCGAATCAGCTTCACATCGGTGTCTCCGTTGGCGATCTGCTTTGCTCGCGCGAGCAGCGCGCGGGTCTTCTGCACTGCTAGCGGGGGTGCGTCTGGTCGAGCTCTTGCGAGCTGGGCTTCCAGTCGCTCAGCCTCTGCAATGACGTCCACGCCGCGGTCTGATCGCGGCACCGAGAGCGGTGCCGGAGGCGAAACGGCGGGCGGGGGTGTGTCGTCGATCAGCTTGTCAGGCTACTTAGTGCTGGACAATTGGGGTCGGCAATGGGATGCCTCGCGCTGCGCGGATTCAATCACCAGCTCGCAGTCTCTAGTGGCCTCGCCGCTTACCTTCCCCTTGGCGTGAAGTTCCGGCGCTGACCGCTCGCGTGACGAGGAGTAGGGTCGGCACTGAACCGCTAGCGAACCAACGCGCTCGCGCAATATGGAAGGAGCTTCACATGAGCACACATGGAAGCCAGTCGCTGGGTCCCATCGCGCTCAAGCGCGACGAGGGCGACGCGCTGTGGGCCTTTGGTGGCCTCGCCCTGATCAAGGCCTCCAGCGAAGCGACCGATGGTCGCGTCTTCGTCGTTGAGATGCTCGCGCCTCGTGGTGCCGGCTCACCGCTGCACGTCCACCACCGCGAGGATGAGTGGTTCTACGTGACCGACGGCGAACTGACCTTCTGGGTGGGCGGGCAGGTCATTACCGCGCCAGCTGGATCGTTCGTCTACGGTCCACGGGACATTCCGCATACCTTCGATGTCACCTCCGAGGAGGCCCGCTTCCTCCTGGTGACTGAGCCCGCCGGCTTCGAGAAGTTCATGCGGGCGGCCAGCGAGCCGGCACCGACCTTGACCATCCCGCCTCCGCCGACCGAGCCGCCCGATCTACAGGGCCTGACGGCGCTCGCCGCGGAATTCGGCATCGAGATACTCGGGCCGCCGGGTATCCCGTCATAGATCCGACCGGCTCTGGCACGAGGGCACGCCTCGAGCATCGCAAGTCCTGCGCTTAGAGACTCTGTGACGCCACCCGCGCGCGGCGGTCGGCAAGCACCCGCGCTCGGCGGTCAGCGACCACCCGGGCGCGGCGGTCGGCCAACGCCAGCTCCCGGCGATGGTGCTCCTTCGCCTTCGTCCGCTGGCTCACGACCACCGAGTTGACCCAAGCGACGCTCGTCATGACGGTGCTCGCCACGGCGGCCAGGAAGATCAGCGCGCCGCCGATTCCCACCAGGAACCCCACCAGAAACAGCACACTCCGCATCGCCGCCGAGCGTAACCAGGCGGCAGGACGCCTAAACCGCCTGCCGATGAGCTAGCTTGCGCTTCATCACCTCGCGACGGCCAGCCCTTCGGGGCGCGATGACCACATGAGTGCGCTACAAGAGGGCTCGGCCCATGCGCTGCGAAGCCAAGCTGCCAGGGCTCCCACGGCCGCGGTCGGCTCCTTTCGGCGCTGGCGGGCTTCGCGGCCGGCCAGCATCGCGCTGCTCGTGGGACTGCTCCTGACCGCCGCTTTGGCGCTGACAGCGCTGGCCGTGTACAACAGCAACGAGAACCGCCTGCTCAAGCTGCGAGTCCGCGAGCTTGCCCTCGTGCTTTCGTCGGCCGTGCCTACGACCCAGACGCCGCTGGCCTCGGCGGCCGCGCTCGCTAACGCCACCGGCGGCAACCCCGCGAAGTTCCGTTCGTTCGTGGCTTCCTACGCCGGCAAGGGCCGCCAGTTCACGTCCGTGTCGCTGTGGCCGCTCGGCAGGCATCGCCTGGCGCCGACGGCCGTCGTGGGCGCGGCGCCGCGGCTGGCGTCCATGCCCACGAGGGAGCGCGAGTTCCTCGAGCGCTCCACGCGCCCGGGCACGCTCAACCTCACGGGCTTCCTGCACTCGCCGCACCCCAGCGTTGGTCTTGCTTTCAAGGCGACGGGCCACGGACGCGGCTACGTCGTCTACGCGGAGAACCCGTTGCCCTCGAACCGGAGATCGCGGCAGGAAAGCAGCAGCGCCTTCTCCGACCTCGACTACGCGCTCTACCTCGGGCGCTCGAAGCGCACCAGCGACGTGCTCGTGACGAGCGAGAAACGGCTGCCGATCAAGGGCCGACAGGCAAAAGGCGTCGTGCCCTTCGGTGCCGCGGTGTTCACGGTCGTCGTGGGCCCGAAGGGCTCGCTCGGCGGTGCGTTCTTCCAGGCCCTGCCGTGGATCATCGGCGCCGCCGGAGCCCTGATGGCGCTCGCCGCTGCGCTCCTGGCCGATCGTCTCGCGCAGCGCCGAGCGAGGGCGGAGGAGCTGGCCGGCATCCTCGACGGCGTGGCTGCCGAAAACCGCCGCATGTATGCCGAGCAGCGCGGCATCTCCCAGACCCTTCAGCACGCGCTGCTTCCGGAGGCGCTGCCGCAGGTGAGGGGCCTGCGAGTCATCGCGAGCTACATCCCGGCCGCCTCGGGCGTCGAGGTCGGAGGCGACTGGTACGACTTCGTCGCGATTGACGATCAGAAGGCGTTTCTGCTGATCGGCGACGTCGCGGGCCACGGGCTTCGAGCCGCGACGACGATGGCGATGCTGCGGCATGCCGCGCTCGCGTATATCGTGCAGGACTGCAGGCCCGCAACCGTGTTGCGCAGGCTCTCCGATTTCGTCAACCGCGAGCGCCACGACTACTTCGCTACCGTGCTGTGCGCGCTGATCGATGTCGATTCCCATCGCTTGACCATGGCCAGCGCCGGTCACCTCGCGCCGTTGATCCTGCACGATGGCCGCGGCGAGTTCGCGCAGCTCCAAGCCGACGCTCCGATCGGGGTTCCCTGGGAGGCTGGCTATAAGGAGGCCACCGTGTCCGTGCCGTCCAAAGCCGTGGTGGTCGCGTTCACCGACGGTCTGGTCGAGCGCCGCGGAGAGGTGATCGACGTGGGTCTTGCCCGGCTGCGTAACCTGGCGACGAGGCAGCGACTGGCGCTCGACGACTTGCTCGCGCAGCTCGCCGTCGGCCTTGCGGCCGAGGGCCACAACGACGACACCGCGATGGTGGGCATTCAATGGACGAGCTAGGCAGCGATCGCGCCGCCGAGGTCGCGGTGAGCACGCAGTCCGGCGCCGACGGCCTTCCGGTCGTGACCGTGTCGGGCGAACTCGATGTCTCCAATGTCGAGATCCTGAAGGCCAGCGTTGCCGCGGCCACGGCGAGCCGCCCCGAGCGCCTCGTCTTCGACCTGAGGGACCTGCGCTACATCGACAGCGCTGGGATCGCCGTGCTGCTCGGTGCAGCCGCGGACGTGAGCGACGTGCGGTTGCGTGAGCCCTCTCGGGCAGTGCGTCGTGTCGTCGAGCTCACCGGTCTCACCGACGTCCTGCCGATGGACTCGTGACGAGCGCGCGGAAGTTCCGCTGCCGACCGGAGGCGGTGACGGCGGCGCGCCTGTGGGTGAGGGACCACCTGAGGGGTCAGCCGCTCGAGGTCGTGCACGCCGCCGAGCTCCTCACCTCCGAGCTGGCCGCCAACTCCGTCCGCCATGCGTGCAGCGAGTTTGAAGTGGCGATCGACTCACGAGACGCCATCCGCATCGAGGTGAGCGACAGCGGTGAGGGCCGGCCGACAGTGCTCTACCCACCGCCCCGCACGCCGAGCGGACGCGGGCTGCAGATCGTGGAGCGGACGGCCGACGCGTGGGGGGTGAGGCCCACCCCGGACGGCAAGGCGGTGTGGTTCAGGCTGGCGCGGGCGCAGGGACAGACTGACGAGCGGCGCAAGACCGCCTAGCCCGCCCCAAACGCCCGCATAAGCAACCACCCGTGCCGCGGGGCGCACTGAGGCGCTCAGCGCGGCAGCTCCGGCGGCAGCCCGAAGCCGGCGAACGCCTCCGGCGTGAGGAACGCCAGGATCTCCCCGACCTTCTCGCCGTCCAAGGCGAGCACGTCGATCGCGTGCGCCACCAGCCGACCCTGGGGCTCGTCCCACCCGTACTGGCCGAACGCGAGCTGTCCGTTGGCACGCGTTGGTACCAGCCGCCGGGGACGATCGCCACGCAGCACGCGGCCGGCGAGGAACGCCGCAACCGCGTCGCGCCCGCGGTACCAGGTCGGGATCGGCGGCATCGCGATGCGGGCGTCCTCTGCCAGCATCGTGACGAGCGTCTCCACGTCGCCGCGCTCCCAGGCGTCGACGTACGTGGCGACGAGCTTGCTCAAGCGCTCATCGCCGAGCGCACGCAGCGTCGCCTGCTGGCTCTGCTCCGGGAGATGTCGCTGCACGGACTTGCGCGCACGCTGCATCGCGCTGTCCACCGACGCTGGCGAGGTCTCGAGCGTGGCGGCGACCTCGCGCGCGGAGAAGCCCAGCACGTCGCGCAGGATCAGCACCGCGCGCTGCCTCGCCGGCAGGTGCTGGAGCGCGGCGACGAACGCCAGCTCGATGCTCTCGTGCTGCTCGTAGCGCGCGTCGGGCGCTGCGAAGGCGTCCTCGCCGCTCGCATATGGCTCGATCCACACCGACTCCACGAGCGGCGCCGCGAGCTCGTCGTGCGGGTCAGCCGGCGGGCCGTAGTCGATCGGAAGCACGCGCTCGGGCCGCCGCTCGATCGCCCGCAGACAGGCGTTCGTCGCGATCCGGTACAGCCACGAGCGAAGCGAGCTTCGCCCCTCGAAACGCGCCAGGCCGCGCCAGGCGCGCAGCAGCGCCTCCTGCAGAGCGTCCTCGGCGTCGTGCACCGAGCCGAGCATGCGATAGCAGTGCGCGTGCAGCTCCGCGCGGTACGGCGCGACGACGCGCGCGAACGCATCCTCGTCGCCGCGCCGCGCCGACTCGAGCAGAGCTTGCTCGTTCACGACACCCACACCTTGGGCTGCCAGAAGGCGACCTCGCCCGCCGCCGGGGTGGACACCACCGCGCGCCAGCCGGCGGGGCCCTCGCGCGGCTCGAGCAGCACCGACGCTCCCAGCTCTCGCGCCCGCGCCGTCGCCGCCTCGATCACGCTCACCCGCACGTAAGGCAACCACATCGCGCGCGAGGTGCCGCACTCGACGACGCCGCCGCCGAAGCGCTCGCCGAGCGCGAGCGCCGTGTAGGAGCCGCTTCCGGTCGGCACCTCCTCGGCGCGCCAGCCGCACAGCTGCGCGTACGCGGCGCATGCTCCCGGCAGGTCGCTCGTGTGCAGCTCCAGATGCACGACCGGGTTCATCACCCCAACCTGAACGAACCGATCTCGTGCAGCTCGTTGACGACGGGCTTGACCTTGTAGCGAACCATGACCTTGCTCACGACGTTGCCTCCTGTGCTTGTAGTTGATGTGGCGCCCGCACCGCTGAGGCGCGCCGGCCCGGCAGCGCCAGGGCCGTGAGCGCCCCGACCAGCGCGAGCGACGCCGAGACGCCGATGGCGGGTCCGAACCCGTCGGTGAAGGCTCGCGCCGAGGCGTAGCCCCCGGTGGCCGCGAACACCGCGACGGCGAGCGCGATTCCGAACACCCCGCCGAGCTCGCGCATCATGCTGTTGGCGCCAGCCGCCTTGCCGAGCGCGTCGCTGGCCAGCGAGCCGACGACCGAGTTCTGCGCCGCGGGGATCGCCAGCGAGACGCCCACGCCGGCGATGATGAATGGCGCGAGCATGTGCGAGTAGGCCAGATGCGGCGTGGCGATCAGCGCGAGCCACGCCATGCCGGTCGCCTGCAGCGAGAGGCCCGCGACCAGCAGCGGCCGCTCGCCGATGCGGTCGGCCGCCGCGCCGGCGAGCGGAGCCACGGTCATGAACGTCGCCGTATAAGGCAGCAGGCGCAGCCCTGCACCGAGCGGTCCGTAGCCCAGCGCGGTTTGCAGCAGCTGGGCGTAGAAGAACACCGTCCCGAACAGCGACGCGAAGGTGAAGAAGATCGCCGCGTTGCCCGCCGCGAACGCCCGCGAGCGGAAGAAGCCCATCGGCAGCATCGGCTCGCGCGCGTGCAGCTCCCATGCGACGAAGCCGGCGATGAGCAGCAGGCCGAGTGTCAAGGACGCGGGCACCTCGGCGCTGCCCCAGCCGACCTGGTTGCCGCGCACGAGCCCCCACACGAGGCCCAGGGCGCCGAGCGTGACCAGCGCGAGACCGCGGATGTCGAGCGCGCTGCGCGGTCCGAAGCTCTCGCGCATGCGCGTCAACACGAGCGGGATCGCGAGCGCCCCGATCGGGACGTTCACCCAGAAGATCCACTCCCAGCTGATGCCTTCGACGATCGAACCGCCGACGAGCGGGCCACTGGCCACCGCGAGGCCGGTGATCGCGCTGAAGAGCCCGATTGCGGCACCGCGCCGCTCAGGCGGGAAGGCCTCGCTCAGCAGCGCAAGCCCCAGCGGCATGATCAGCGCCGCCCCCGCGCCCTGCACGGTGCGAGCGGCGATCAGCCAGCCGACGTCGGGCGCGAGAGCACACGCGGCCGACGCGGCGGCGAACAGCCCCAGCCCGGCCGCGTAGAGATTGCGCCGCCCAAAGCGATCGCCCAGAGCGGCCGCCGTGATCAGCAACACCGCGAAGCTGAGGTTGTACGCGTTCACCGTCCACTCGAGCTGCTCCACCGACGCATGCAGGCCGAGCCTGATCGTGCTCAGCGCCGTGGAGACGACGAGCGTGTCCAAAGCCGCCATCAGCGACCCGACCGCCGTCAGTACGAGCACCCATCTCGTCGCGCGTCTGTTCATGTCTGCCTCCGGTCTTATTGCGCTGTTTGGAATAGAGATCCGAGGGCGAGCGGGAATCCATCGCTGCTCGCCTCGGGCTGATCGTCCTCCCGCTGCTGATCGGAGACGGGATGCGGCTCACCGCGTCGCTCTCGACGCACGCCGAGCAGACGCTCGAGAGCGAGCAGGTCCTTTCAGGCGGCTCCGTAGAGCTCGTCTACGACCTCGGCGGCTGAACGCCTCTAGGCGGCGTACCTGCCGCTCGCCGATAGCGTGCGCGACATGAGCCGCTGGCGTCACGCACGCGCAATCGCGCTGCTGCCCGGAACCGTGACGCTCGTCCTGCCGGCGGTCGTCCTGGTCGCCGGGGAAGGTCCGAACGTCGGCTGGGGCCTCGACGGCCCCGCGGCCGCTCTCCCCCTGTTGCTCGGTGTCGCGTCGATGACGACCGGGTTTGCGCTGTGGGAGTGGACGGTCCTACTGTTCGCGCGCATCGGGCAGGGAACGCTTGCGGCCTGGGACCCGACTCGGCACCTGGTCGTGGCGGGCCCCTACCGCTATGTGCGCAATCCGATGATCACGTCTGTTTTCTTCGTGCTGCTCGGCGAGGCTGCCCTCTTTGGCTCGCTCGCGCTGGTCGTCTGGTCCGTCGTGTTCCTCGCGATCAACTACGTGTACTTCCTCGCCTACGAGGAGCGCGGTCTCGAGCGCCGCTTCGGCGCGGAATACCTCAGCTACAAGCGCAACATGCCCCGCTTGATCCCCCGCCGCACCCCCTGGACGCCATCGCTGACCTCGTGAAGAGGCCAGCTCGCCGCGCTCCGCCGTAGCGCGCCGTCCAGCGCCTCACTCGCACAGGTTCTGACCTTCGCGCTCGATCTTGTTCGCGTCTTCGTTGCCGGCGCGGTCTCGCGCGCGCACGACGAAGTAGAAGGTCTTGTCCGTGGAAAGCTGCGGCGTGTCGAAAGACGTCGCGCCAGGTGCCGTGGTGTACGTCGGCGTCGAGAAGTCCTCGCCGCCGGGCGTCGTCGCCTGGTAGACCTCGTAGACGATCTTCGCCGAAGGCGTCACGTTGTCCTTCGCCGGGTCCCAGGCGAGGTGGAAGCTGCTCGTGCTGCCCCCGCCGATCGGGCCGGGGATGCAGGTGGTCGCCGACTTCAGGCCCGCGAACACGGGCGGCCTGTGGTCCCTGCGGCCCGCCTGTGCGGGCGCGGTGAGGAGAAGCAGCGCTGCGAGGGCCACGACCAGGAGCCGCACACGCGCGAACGCTGTTGAGGAAGGTCGGCGAGGGTGTGACGAGCTCAAAACGCTCATGAGACCTCCTTCGTTACGGACGCCGCTCGAGTCTAGACCCGGGGGTGACCCGGCGCGTGCACCTCTTGTTCTGGGTCGGCGCATGCGCCTCTTGTTCTTGCCCGGCGCCTGAGGCTGCCACACGGAGGGCGACGACCGTCAGTTGCAGACGGGACAGCGGCCTGCCATGCAGGAGCATGCAGGCGGCAGCGTGCCGATCCGTCGCGGGCCCCATCGGCGCACCCACTCGAGGGCCACGGGCTCGCTGCGGTCGCGCGAGCCGCCGGGCCAGCTGTAGCGCAGCATCGCGGAAATGAGCCGCGCTCTATCGGGCTCGGCTTGCTTCGAGATCGACTGGATGTGTGCGCCTATCTCCGAATCGCGGCGGCGGTCTTCCATGGGGGCAAAAGAGATACCCCCCGCGGCGGCGGATCCATCGTCCGGGCGCCGGTGCCCTCGCGCTTGCGCCGGGGCACCGGCGAAACCCGAACTTGGGAGTCAAGCGGTCTGCGGATCCGCGCGACGCTCTCCTGATAGAGCGCCATCTGGCGCGCGATCTCGTTGTTCGTAATGCCTTCGATGTGGCGCAGGCCATCGACGATCAGGCTTGCCTCGATGGTGTTGCGCTGAAACTCCTCGTCCTCGCGGATTGCGGCCAACTGCTCGGCCGAGCCGCGTAGCTCGATGTAGCCGTTCAGACCGCCGCTCGGCTCCAGCAGGACGACGTCGAACTTCTCGATCCGGCCCTCTTGTTGATCCGTCCGTCGAGGCCCATGGACTCATTGAAGACCTCAAGGCCGCGCTCCTCGCGGCCGCGAACAGGAGTCCGCCAGCTGATGAACAGCACTCGGTCGGCCATGCCGACGTCCCTTCTCCTAGCAGCCCGGCACGAGTGACCGGACTTCTGGCACACGACCCTAACAGATCATGTAAGGCGCGGTTTTCAGCCAGAAGGAAGGCCGCCGCGGTCGCTATCGCAAGCGCCCAAACGCCCGCGCGAACGCCCCCGCGATAACGCCGTAGCCGGCCTCGTTGGCGTGGATGTTGGGGCCGACGGGAGCGGGCGCGCACATCCACGTGAGCCTGCACACTTCTGCCACAGCGACCGGCACCGGGCCGGGCTGGCCGGCAAGCGTCGTGGTATGCGTCGTGTCGTACGTCTTGAACGCTTCGTCGACGTGCGCGACGCGGAACTTGCGTGTCCGGTACAGGCGCGCGAGCGTCTTGTTGATGGTTTTCGCGTAGCCGTTGATCGTGAGCGCCTCCTGCTGGTCTCCTGGCAGCAGGTACAGCTGCAGGAAGGGGTCATACAGCGTCATCGCTGCCATCGGCGTGCCTTTGGCCGCTGCGCGGCGCAGCCGGCGCATGATCACCGGCAGGTTCTTGTCGGCGCGCTCCAATCCGTGGATCACGCACGCGTCGTCGACGCTCGCTCCGTGCACGCAGCCGACGATGTCGTTGGCGCCGATGTCGAGCGTCACGAGCGCTACCTGTCTGGGCCGGTGGTGCGCGCGCAGGAAGCGTTCCGCCGCCGCGGTCTGCGAGCCGCCGCGCGGATTGCAGCCGAGGATCAGCGCGTCGGGGTTGCCGCGCCCGGTCAGGAAGCTCGAGGTCGTCTCACCGCCACAGCCGAGCTTCACGAGCTTCAAGCGCGGGATCCTGCGGCTCTCGAGCGCGTACAGCTGATCGGTGTAGCCCTGGTTCGTGTTGCGCGTGATGCCCGCCGTATCGGGCTGCATGCCCTGTGCGAGCGAGTCGCCCAACGAGAGGTAGTAACGCATCACGCCAGCCCGAGCGTGCACCCGCCTGCTCCCCGCGAGCGCGACTGGCAAAAGCAGCGCCGCCACTGCGATGACGGCAGCGCAGACAGCGACGGTCGCCCGCCGGGAGAGCATGCCTGGAACCGTAGCGCTGGCAGCCTGCCGGCTCGCCGGCACCTCGACTCCGGGAACGCCGGAACGGCGGCCCCGCGCGCTGGCGTTACGGGAGCGTCAATGGTGAGCGGGGACGAGAGCGTCCGAGCTTGCCCGGCTGACGACGACGGCTCCGCTCACCATGCCCATGCGCTCGACGTCGAAGTCGGCCAGCTCGTCGGCCACCCACTCGGCCGCCAGCTGGTTGGACGCCTCGGCCTGCTCGCGCTCGTGGAACGTCGTGATCGAGGCAAGGGTGTGCTCGCCTGTTCTCACGACCTCGTAGCTGATGAATCCCGGCTCTCTGGCGAAGGCGTCTGCGAGGTCTCGATCGACGCGGTGCAGCGCCTCATCGATGGAACCGGTCCCAACTCGGTAGGTGCGGATGCTGGCAAACATGGCGACGCTCCCTGTTGATGACGGTGTGGTTCCGCCAAGCCTACGCCTGCTGGAGCGCACCCGCAAAGCACGTCCAGCGCACGTCTGGTACATTCCTGTACCATGGCCGCCGCAGACGCACCCACAGCCACACCCGCAGCCGCCGCAACGCAGGACCAGGACCTCCATGACAACCCCCTGATCGGCGAGGCGCCGCCATCGCCCGCGGGGCCGCTCGAGACGCCAGAGCCGATCGCGCTGCCGCCCGCTCGTAAGCTGCCGCGGTTCGTTCAGACGGTCCGCTTCGGCCAGCGGCCGCTGAGCTTCCATCTGAGCGCACGGCGGGAGCTCGGCGACGTGTGGAGCGTGCAGCTGATGAGCCGCATCCAGACGTTCGTCATGACGAGCCATCCCGACCACGTGCAGTCGCTGTTCACCGCCAAGCCCGCCGACGCGCCGTCGCTGACCGGCGAATCGCCGCTGCGGCCGATCCTCGGTCCGAACTCCGTTCTCACAACCGTCGGCGACGCGCACATGCGCCAGCGCAAGCTGCTGCTGCCGCCGTTCCACGGCGAGGCAGTCGAGCGCTACGCGCAGATGATCTCCGATGTCGCCGAGCGCGAGATCGACCGCTGGCCGATCGGCGAGCCGTTCGCGCTCGTGCCCCGCATGCAGGCCGTCACGCTCGCGGTGATCATGGGAGGGATCTTCGGCATCGAGGGCACGCCCGAGCGCGGCAGCGTCGAGGGCCGCTTCTACGCGACCATTCGCCGGTTCACGAAGCTCGCCGCGCACCCGCTGTGGCAGATCATCGAGCTGCGCAACCTCGGCCGCCTCGAGGCACGCGGCGCGCTCCGCCGGGTGCTCGAAGTCGTCGACCGCGACCTGCACGCTGTGATCGCCAAGCGGCGTGCGGCGGGAGCGGACGAGGGGTCGACAGACATCCTCTCGCTGCTTCTCGCGACACGCGACGAGGACGGCCAGCCGCTCACCGACGAGGAGCTGCGCGACGAGCTGCTGACGCTGGTGCTCGCCGGCCACGAGACGACCGCCAACTCGCTCGCGTGGACGTTCGAGCGCATGCTGCGCACGCCCGCCGCCTACGAGCGTCTGCGCGAGGCCGTGCGCGCGGACGGAGAGGCTGCAACCGATGAGATCGAGGCCGCGATCCACGAGGGCATGCGCGTGCGACCCGTGATCCCGATCGTCGTGCGCCTGGTCAAGAAGCCCTGGCGCCTCGGCGAGTACGTCGTCCCCGCCGAGACCGCTGTCGCGATGAGCATCGTCGCCCTGCACCACCGCGAGGACGTATATCCCGAACCGCACAGCTTCCGCCCCGAGCGTTTTCTCGGACGCAAACCCGGCACCTACACCTGGATCCCGTTCGGCGGGGGCATCCGCCGCTGCCTTGGCGCGACGCTCGCGATGGCCGAGCAGCGTGTCGTGCTGCACGCGATCATGGAGCGCGTCGACCTCGAGGCGCCCGACCCGGCGCCCGAGCCCGCCCGCCAACGCAACGTCACGATGATCCCCCGCTACGGCTCGCGCGTCGTCGTTCGCGGGAAGCGCGCCGCCTAGCGTGCCGTCGGCCGCAACCTCTGCAGCGCGCGGCGACCCGCGCGCGCCACGCGCCGAGGCCCATGTCGGCGAGGCCCCGCACGCCGAGACGCACCGCGAGCGGCTGCTCGCCGCAATGGCTTCCTCGATCGAGGAAAAAGGCTTTCGCGACACCGCTGTCGCCGATGTCGTGCGCGCCGCGCGCACCTCGCGCCGCACGTTCTATGAACACTTCTCAGACCGCGAGGACTGCTTCCTCGCGCTCTTCGAGGCCACGACGGCGGAGATGATGCGCGGGGTCGCGAGCGCCGTGCAGTCCGAGGCGCCGTGGGAGGAGCAGGTCGAGGTTGCCGTGGGGCGCTATTTCGACAGCGTCGCCGCGCGCCCCGCGCTATTCAGGAGCTTCGTGCGCGAGCTGCCCGCCCTCGGCTGGCCCGGCGCAGACCGCCAGCGCGCGGTCACCGAGCGCTTCGCCGACACGCTGGTCGTCCTCGCCGAGTCGGGCAGCCACAACCAGGGCCCCGGCGCACCGGGTCCGCTCTCTAGAGACGCCGCGACCATCATCGTCGGCGGCCTGCGTGAGCTGACCGTCAGCGCGCTCGAGCAGCGCCGCGACATCGACGAGCTGCGCGCCAGCGCCGCTCAGATCGTCAAGGCGATCATCGCCGCCGCCGCGCTTTAGCTGGGGCCGCGCTCGGAGCCGCAGGCGCCGGCCATCAGCTCTAACCCGCCTGCGCGAACGCCGCGTCGGCAACCGCCTGTGCGGCCGGTCCGTACGGAGGCGCGAACGCCTCGATCATGTCGCCCTCGCCGCGCACGAACACGCCGCGCAGGTTGGAGAACTCGCGAAAGCCCTCCAGGCCGTGGTGGCGGCCCGAGCCGCTCTGCCCGGTGCCGCCGAACGGCAGCGAGGCGAGCGCGCCGTGCACGGCGGCGGAGTTCACGCAGGCGCCGCCGGAGGTCGTGCGCTCCAGCACGCTGTTGGCGAGCTGCTCGTCTTTCGCGAACACGTACAGCGCGAGCGGGCGCTCGCCGCCGTTCACGTACCTAACCGCCTGCTCGATCGAGTCATACGCCTTGATCGGCAGGACCGGTCCGAAGATCTCCTCCTGCATGAGGCCCAGGTCATCCGGCGGGTCGACAACGAGCGACATCGGCAGCTGGCGCGAGGCAGGGTCCGTCTCCTGAGCCTCCTCGAGCGCGCGCACATCGGCTCCGCGGGCGCGCGCGTCCTCGAGCAGCTGCTCGATGCGCTCGAGGTGGCGGCTGGAGATGATCCCGGTGCAGCTCTCGGACGTGCAGTAGCCGGGCATGGACTCGCGCACGTACGCGGCGGCGAGGTCGGCGAAGTCGTCGAGGCGCTCGCGCGGCACGAGGCAGTAGTCGACCGAGATGCACATCTGCCCGTTCTTGATCGCCTTCGTGGCGAGCACCTGCTTGACCGACTCAGCGTCGACGCTGTCGGGTGCGATGATCGCCGGGCACTTGCCGCCCAGCTCGAGCGTAACCGGGACGAGCTGCTCGGCCGCCGCCTTCGCGACCTCGCGCCCGATCGCGGGGCTGCCCGTGTAGAGGAGGTGGTCCCAGCGCACGCGCGTGAACGCGCGCGCGAGCTCGAGGCCGCCGACGACGACGTCGACGCGGTCACGGTCGAACGTCTCGTGCACCATCTCGCGCAGCAGCTCCGCGCACGCGGGCGTGTAGTCGGAGGGCTTGATCACGACGCGGTTGCCCGCAGCGAGCATCTCGATCAGCGACCGACGGACAGGTCGAAAGGGAAGTTCCAGGGCACGATGTTTCCGATCACGCCCTTGGGCTGCGGCTGCACGAACGCCCGCCCGGACCCGTACAGGGCGGGATCGGCCGCGCGCGGCTCGGGCTCCATCCAGCTGGCGAGCTGTTCGGCCGCATACACCGCGCGCCCGGCGGGGCCGAGCACTTCGATCAGGTCGGCGGCCAGCGGCGGATGCACCGCGAAGTCGCTGCTCAGCGCCTGCTGGATCTGCGTGCGGTGGCTCATGAGCATGCCGGCGAGCGCGCCGAGCAGCTGCCGGCGCTCCTGCAGCGAGGGGAAGGGGTCGACTAGAAAGGCCGCGCGCTGCCGTGCGACCGCCTCCTCGAGCTCTGCGATCGCGGCGCCGTCGTCGACCGAGGACGCGGGACGGGACTCGGTGGTGGCCATGCTCTCCTCCTCGACTCGTGGGCCCATCACAGTACGCCTGTTTTGTGGATGATGAGTAGATGGGTCGCGACGTTGATCTCCATGGCCGGGTCGCCGTCGTCACCGGTGCGGGCTCGGGCATCGGTCGCTCGACCGCGCTGCTGCTCGCCCGCCGCGGAGCGAGCGTGCACGTGGCCGACATCAACGCCGAGTCGGCCGAGCAGGTATCGCGGGAGATCGAGTCAGCCGGGGGCAGCGCCACGGCGCACGCGCTCGACGTGTCCGACCCCGCGGCCCTGGAGGCGCTGGCCGAGGCGATCTTCGCCTCCGACGGGCACGTGGACATCCTGCACAACAACGCCGGCATCGGCCACGGCGGCAACCTCGAGGCGACGACCGTCGAGGACTGGCAGCGCGTCATCGGCGTGAACCTGCTGGGCGTCGCCTACGGCATCCAGGCGTTCGTGCCGCGCATGCTCGCGCAGGGCCGGCCGGCGTCGGTGATCAACACGGCCTCGCAGGCCGGCATCACGCCGGCGCCGAAAATGGCGCCCTACTGCGCCTCGAAGTACGGAATCGTGGGCATGACCGAGTCGCTCAACGCCGAGCTCTCGGGCCGCGGCATCCACTTCTCGGCGATCTGTCCAGGGATCATCGACACGAACATCGTCGCCACCGCCACCGTGCGCGGAGATCTGGTTGCAAAACACGACAAGCTCACCGACTTCTACGACAAGCGCGGCGTCTCACCCGACGAGGTCGCGCAGGCGGTCCTGCGCGCGATCGACAGGCACACGCTCATCGTCCCAGTGCCACGCCGACAGGTCTCGGTGCCGTACCTGCTTCATCGCATCTCGCCGCGGCTGATGCAGCCGCTGACGCGCGCGATCGACCGCTTCGTGAGCAGGTTGTGATTCGACCCGCGGCGCTCAGCCAGCCTGCCGAAGCCGGAATCGTTCCGTAGCCGGGCGACGAGTCGGCCCGCATCCGGGTCCGGCCGAGGGCGCGTCTGAGTGACGCGCCCGAGGCGGGCCCGGTAGCCACGCGCGGCGCGCGCCAGCCCGCGCGCGCGTGGGCTGAGTCAGCGGGGTGCGGTTGCGCTCTGCCTCGTCCAGCAGTTCGCGCTGGCGGGTCTGCGCGAGGAGGAGTGAGAGGGTTGGGTTGAGCATGCACCCACTCTCTCGCAGGTCCGCGTATGTGCTAAGACATTTAGTCTGATCTAAATGATCGAGGTACGCTTCGACACCGATTCGATGAGCGGCGTGCGCTTTGGCGTCTCGCCGCTGTTCGAGACGACGCTGAGCGTGAACGCGCTGCGCGACCCCGCGGCCGCAGCCGTGCACATGCAGTGGGTCGAGGACGCGCGGCGCCTCGCCGCCGGCCTCGACCTCGAGCCGCTGCGCCTCCTGATGCGCCCCGACGCCTACGCGCCCGACTTCATCAACCCACCGCCCAGCGGCCCGGCGGCGGAGTTCGAGGAGGAGCTTGGAATCATGCTCGCCACGCCCGCCGCGCAGATCCGCGAGGAAGTTCGCCGCTGCTACGCCGAGGTGCCGCTGCCGGCCCGCCTCGAGCCGTTCATCGAGAAGCCGCGCGCGGCCGTGCGCGCTCTGGCCGAGGTCATGCGCACCTACTGGGAGCTCGCGCTGGCCGAGCACTGGCCGCGCATCTGCACGCTGCTGGAGCACGACATCCTCTACCGCGCCCGCCAGCTGACCGACGCTGGAACGCGCGCGCTGTTCGAGGACCTTGACCCCTCGATCTCCTGGAGCAACGACGGTGTGCTGCGCATCGACAAGCGCGAGTGCGATCTCTCCTCCGTGCACCTCGACGGGCGCGGTCTGTTGCTGCTCCCGAGCGCGTTCGCGTGGCCGAAGGTGATGCTCATCACCGCCGAGCCGTGGCAGCCGACCGTGATCTACCCGGCGCGCGGCGTGGGCATGCTGTGGGAGCCCGAGCGCCCCGCGCTGCCCGGTGCGCTCGCGCGGCTGCTCGGCGCGAGCCGCGCCTCGATCCTCGCTGCGCTCGACCGCCCGCGCTCGACGACCGAGCTCGCACGCATCCTCGAGCTGACTCCCGGCGGCGTCTCACAGCACCTCGGCGTGCTGCACTCGGCGGGGCTCGTGCAACGGCGCCGCGACCAGCGCGTGGTGCTGTACCTGCGCTCGGAGAACGGAGACGCGCTCATGCAACCTGCAGGCGACCCCTCCTGACGGCGCCGGCAGGCAGCCGTCAAATCAAGGGCCTCCGAGCTTCGGAGCCCGCTAGTGCCTCGGGCGGTACATGCGCTCGACGACGCGCAGCTTGAGCGGCATCGGGGAGGGCGCGTTGAGCCGCATGTACCAGCGAATCACCGCGCCCGGAATCAGCGTGCGCCGGCCACGCTTGAAGGCGGCGAGCGTCTCGCGCGCGACCTGCTCGGGCGAGATCTTGCCGGGCACGGGCGGCAGGAAGTCGGTCCCGTAGCCCGCCACCAGCTGGAACTCGGTGAGCACGGGGCCGGGGTTCACGCACAGCACCGTCACGCCGCTGCCGCGCAGCTCCGCGGCCAGCGCGTCGGAGAACGTGCGCGCGAACGCCTTCGTGGCGCTGTATACGGCCTCATAGGGGAGCGGCTGCATGCCGGCCGTCGACGCGAGCGTGATCACGCCGCCGCGCCGCCGCTCGAGCATCCCCGGCAGAAACGCGTGCGTGAGCGTGACGAGCGCCTCGCAGTTGAGCCGCACCTCTTCGACCTCGCGCGCCGCGTCTAGCTCCGCGAAGCGCCCGTGCGTGCCGAAGCCCGCGTTGTTGACCAGCACATCGACCTGCACGCCGAGCTCGGCCACTTTCTGTGCCAGCGAGCCCGCTTCCCTCGCGAGGTCGCACGCGACCACCTGCGAGACTCCGGGCAGCTGCGAAGCCAGCTCCTGCATGCGCTCCGCTCGGCGCGCCACGAGGATCAGCTCGTAGCCGTCCGCCGAGAAGGCCTTCGCGAGCTCAGCCCCGATGCCCGACGATGCGCCCGTCACGAGCGCGACTTCGCTCATGGACTGGCACCCTATCCAACGGGCGCCTGAGGAAGCGAGCGCACCCGCGAGCGTCGCCAGCTCGAGTTTGCATCAGTCCACGATCGAAAGGGTCAGCAAGTGAACGTCTCAAAACCGCCCGACTCGCGCTTTAGCGATCTCGAGGACTATCCGTTCCAGGCGCACCACGTCGAGGTCGACGGCCTGCGCATGCACTACGTCGATGAGGGCGACCCCAGCGCCGCGCCCGTGCTCATGCTGCACGGCGAGCCGACGTGGTCGTATCTGTACCGGCACATGATCCCCGTGTGCTCCGGCGCGGGTCATCGCGTGATCGCCCCAGACCTCGTCGGCTTCGGCAAGTCCGACAAGCCGACGGCGCGCAGCGACTACACCTACCAGCGCCACGTCGACTGGATGACCGGCTTCGTGCAGGCGCTCGACCTGCACTCGATCACGCTCTTCTGCCAGGACTGGGGCTCGCTGATCGGGCTGCGCGTCGCGGCCGAGCACGAGCAGCGCTTCGCTCGGATTGTGGTCGGCAACGGCGGGCTGCCGACGGCCGACTCGAGCACCCGCCTCGGTGTCCTGAACATCGTCGCCTTCCTCACCTGGCGCACGTTTGCGACCTACAGCCCCGTGCTCCCCGTCGGCCGCCTCGTCAACGCCGGCTGCCTGCGCACTCTCTCGCCCGGCGAGCGCCGCGCCTACGACGCTCCCTTCCCCGACTCCGAGTCGCAGGCCGGCGCGCGCGCGTTTCCGCGACTCGTGCCGATCTCCCCGCGCGATCCCGCGATCCCCGCGAATCGCAAGGCGTGGGAGGCGCTCGGCCGCTGGCAGAAGCCCTTCCTGACCACCTTCGGCGATCGCGATCCGATCCTCGGCAGCGGCGACAAGGTCTTCCAGCGCCACGTTCCCGGCGCAAAGGGCCAGCCGCACGCCAGGGTTCACGCCGGACACTTCCTCCAAGAGGACGCAGGGCCCGAGCTCGCGCAGAAGATCAACGAGCTGATCGCGTCCGACGGCGCGCGCAGCGGGTGACGCGGGGTGGTATGAGCCGCGGGCGCGCCTAGAGCGTCGCGAGTACCTGCTGGGCCACGGCCGCGCCGGAGCGGATCGCGCCCTCCATGTAACCCGGCCACTCAGGCGAGTAGTCGGCCCCCGCGAGCCACAAGGTGCCCGCGGGGCCGTCCACCGATTGGCCTAGAGAGGTCAGCACGCCGGGAGGGTTGAAGCTGCCGTACGCCCCGAGCGTGAACGCCTCCGAAGCCCAGACCATGTCGGCGTATCCGGTCGGCGTGAGCGCCGCCGATCCGAAGTAGCGGGCCAGCGATTCCAACACCGCGCTGCGCCGCTGTTCCGCCGACAGGGCGAAGAGCGCGCGGCTGACGTTGCCCTCCGCGAATCCGACCAGAACCCCGGGGCTTCCGTCGGCGGGAGAGTTGTCGTAGACGACCTCGATCGGACCCGTGTCGGACACCACCGCGCCGCTGAGCCCGTTCGCCCGCCAGAACGGCGTCGGGTACACGGCCTGAATCTTGATCGTCGCCCCGTTGGGCTGGCGCTGGAGATATTGCGAGTACGCGGGCGGCAACTCGGGCCGGAACTCGATCCGGGCGGTCACCGGCTTGGGCGGCGTGAGGATCGCACGTTTGGCTCTGAAGGCCGCGCCTTCGGTGTGCAGCACGAGCGGTTCTTTGCGGTCGATCCTGCGCACCGGCGAGGACAGCTGGACCGGGTATGTGAGGCGCCCGGCAAGAGCCACTGACATCTGCTGCGGGCCGCCGACGAAGCGCAGGCTCTGCGCTTCCCCGATCAGCGTTTCGAAGTTGCCGCCTACGCCGGCGATGGCGGCGAGAAGGTCGAGCAGCGAGATCTGCCCGGCGTCCTCTCCGTACACGGCCCGTACGGCGAGCTCGGCGAGCTGGCGCGCTTCGGCGGTGTGCGCCTGGGACTCGATCCAGGCTCTCACCGTCTGGATGTCGTATTCACTCGCCTTCGCCGCCGCCCAGGGGGCGCTCGGCTGCACGCCGGCGGCCATTTCATTGAGCTCGGTGATGATCACCTCGAGCTCGGCCAGCGAAGCCGGGTTGGCTGGCGGGATCGTGCCGGTGTACGTCTGTGCCTGGCCGCCGTGGTAATACAGATTGCTGCCCGCGCTGTACGTTTCGAACGTTTCGATGCCCAGCGACTGGGCCAGCGCGAGCACCTGATCCTGCCCGGGACCGGCCCACTCGCCGCCCATCTCGAGCACCTTGCCGGGTGCGAGCGGCAGGTCGAGGTTGCGCCCGCCCACGCGTTCGCGCGCCTCCAGGACGAGCACCGAGCGACCGGCGGCCTGGATCGCGTTCGCGGCAGTCAGGCCCGCCAGGCCGGCGCCCACGACGATCACGTCGAAGCGCCGGGGCAAGGTCGTCGAGGTGGTCTTGATGCTCGACGTCTTTGCGCGCGACGCGCCGCTCGCCGCCGGGGTCCCGGCGGACACCGCGCCGGCGACGCCGGCCGCCGCCGCTCCGGCGAGCAGGCCGCGCCGGGTCAGCCCCGACTCATCCGCGGGCGGGTGCAGCTCGTACGGGCGTCGTCCCGCTCGACGCTGAAGCCAGCGAACGACGGCCCCAAGCTGCACAACCGACAATCCCATCCCTCTGCAACACCCCCCAATGTCCGAGCATCACATCGATGCCGAACTCGAATCCGCCGGTAAGCATACTCGCCAGCCGATCCCTCTCACGAGCGCCCGTGCCTCCTCGAGCGAGGAGCATGAGCTCTCCGGTTCGCTAAGCGGCTGAGTCCCGGGACGCCGCCGATCTACCGCGCGGCGAACGTCGCCTCGATGTTGGCGAACTCGCGCTTGAGCGACTGGTACTGGCTCTCGAACAGCTCGTCGGGCATGCCCTGTCCCTGAAACATCGTGAACGAGTACGCGCTGCGGCCGTCGGGCAGTGGCACGACGCGCGTCGGGAACAGCGCCATCTGCTCCCTGTCGGGACCGGCATACATGTCAACGACGCCCGTATCGGCGTCAGCTTGGATCGCGAAGAAGAACTCACCCAGCCCGTTGACGACCTTGTAGTCCTCTCCCTCGCGCTTGAGCTCGCGCGCGAACTCAGTCGCCCACTTCGGCAGGTTCTCCACCTCGGCCATGTACGAGAACACGGTCTCCTGGCTTGCGTCAAGCACCGTCGTGACGGTCTCGCTCCTCATAGTTCAGCTACTCCTTTCAGCGCTTGGCTGAGCGCTCTGGTTTGACGTTGACCGAGCGCGCCCACGACGATCTCATCGAGCTCCCTCAGCGCGCTCTCCACCACCGGGTGAAAGGCGCGCGCGCGCCCAGTGAGGCGCACCCGGTAGGCCCGGCCGTCGGCCTCGTCGCGCTCGCGCGTCACGAGCTGGTCGCGCTCGCAGAGGCCAACCAGCTTGGTGATGCTCTGCTTGGACAGGCGCGAGAGCTCGGCCAGGTGACCCATTCGCAGCCCGTCCTGCTCAAACAGCGGCAGCAGCACCGAGCCGTACGAGGGGCGCACCTCGGGGAAGCCGCCGGCCGCAAATCGCTCGACCAGCAGCTCGTTCCATCGCTGCGAGGCCTTCGCCAGCAGGAAGCCGAGGTTGCTCGTGGTGGCTCGCATCGAGCATATAGTACACCAGGTGGACTATATGTCGCGCTGTCCTCAGGACGGGCGGTCCACCGACGCACGCCGGCTCGTCGCGCATGGACCTGGTGGGAGTCGAACCCACTCCGTTGGGGCTAAAAACCCGCTTGGCGTCAGCCCGGCCAGGTCCAGAAACCTGGACTCGCCCACATCGCCGGCAGCACCACGGGGGGGCACACGCGCATGGAGGCGGACGGCGCGCCGCCCGCCTCCATGCGCGGACCTGCATCCCTCGGCTGTCGCGCCGCCTACGTGACGACGATGCCGAAGGGCGCCGAGCTCGCGGGGAGCGGCGTCGGCGAGGATGCCGCGGCCCTTTCGCGGATATGAACATCGCCTGAACCCGCCCCGCGAGTGCGCGCGGAGAGGGCGGCTCGCGAACTCCTTGACAGTTGACTAGAGAGTCACTAAGCTCTCTTGAGAGACAATAAGATTAGTGACTCTCTACGATGGTGGAGTGGAGGAGGCGACGCGCGATGAGGCAAGCGGCGTTCGTGGTCGGGTTCAACCTGGCGGTCTTCTGCGCGTTTGCGCGCTTCGGCGGCATCGCGGTCGGCGCGGCGAAATCGTGGATCGGACGTCGCCGCTTCGAGGTGGTTCGCTTCGGCGTCGTCGAGGCGATAACTCTGCTCGAGCCGCCCGCACTCGCCGTGACCACGTTCGTCCTCTTGGTCAATCGAGACAGCGCACAGGCGGCGTCCGCGGGCGAGGCCGCGGCATCGCTCGCCGGGGGTCTCGTGGCGCTACTTGGACTGGCCATGTGCGTTTGGACGGTCCTCTCGTGGCGGCAGCTGTTCGTAGGTCACGGGGTCCTGGGCGGCCAGCAACTGGTCACCGGCGGCGCCTACGGCGCCGTGCGTCACCCCGTCTACCTCGGCGGGGTGCTGATCTGGGCCGGCCTCAGCATTTGCTTCCTCAGCCTCGTTGCGGCGGCGATCACCCTGTTCTATGTAGTGCCGGCGTACCTGCTCTACATCCGCTCGGAGGAGGCCATGATGCTCGAGGCCTTCGGGGAGGAATACAGCAGCTATCGCGGGCAGGTGCCGATGCTGCTGCCCCGCCGGCGTGGCCGCCGGGCGTAGCGGGTGGGCCTGCGCGAGGACAAGAAGCGCCGCCAGCGGCGCGAGATCGTCGAGATAGCGCTCGAGCTGTTTCGGGAGCGCGGCTATGACCAGACGCGGGTGAGCGACATCGCCGAACGCGCCGTGATCAGCGAAGCGACCTTCTTCAACTACTTCCCCTCCAAGGACCTCGTGCTCGATGAGCTCGCGCTGGCTCAGGTTGAGCTGTTCAGCGAGACGCTTCGCTACGAGCTAGCCAACGACGGCGTCAGCGTTCCGGAGCGGCTGCGCGAGACGCTGCGCGTCGCGGCCACTGCGATCGCAGCGGATCGGGAGTTCCAGACCGTCCTGTACACGCGCTCCAACCTGTTCCACTCGGATGGCGTTCTCAAGCAGAGAACGCACGAGATGTACGGGCTCCTATCCGGCTTGTTCGCGCTCGGCCAAGGGAGAGGGGAGATCCGCGGCGATGCCGACCCCATGCAGCTCGCCGAGATCCTCCTCGCGACCTATCACTTGACCACGATCAACTGGCTTACCGGATGGTGGGGCGGCCGCCGGCAGAGCCTCCAGCGCCGCGTCGCTGCCGCCACCGAGATCCTTCTCGACGGCTGCGCCGTCCAGTGACCGGCGCCGCCTCGCGCTGCTGAGCGACCGGGGAGGGACTGCTAGGCGACTGCGGGCTCGGGCTCGCGCTCGGCGATCGGCAGCGTGAACGCAAAGCGCGCGCCGCCCCCGGGCCGGTTCTCGGCCCACATGCGGCCGCCCTGCGCCTCGACGAACCCGCGCGCGATCGCCAGTCCCATGCCCGCGCCGCCGTTCGTGCGGGCGCGAGAGGCGTCGGCGCGCCAGAAACGCTCGAACGCTCGCCCTTGCGCCTCGCTGCTCAGCCCGACGCCGGTGTCCTCGACCGATACCTCGAGCTCGCCGGGGCGTTGCTGCGCCCTCACGACGACGGAGCCGTCGGAGGGGGTATGGCGCAGCGCGTTGGTGAGCAGGTTGTAGAGCACCCGCTGCACGTGCTCGGGTGCGCAGCGAACGTCGGGCAGCGAGTCGTGGAGCTGGCTCGAGAGGTGCACGCGGCGCGCTCGCGCTTCGGCCTCTAGTCCGCACACGCAGTGCGAGATGAGCTGCGAGAGCTGCGCCTGGCGAAGCTCGAGCGTGAGCGCGCCGGAGTCAATACGCGCGAGCTCGAACAGGTCGTCGACGAGCAGGGCGAGCGTTCGCGTCTGCTGCCGCAACGCGGGCAGGTACTCCTCGCTCGAGGCAAGCCCATCGTCCACCGCGTCGAGCATCGCCTGCATTGAGGCCACCGGCGTGCGCAGGTCGTGGCTCGCCCACGCCACGAGCTGGCGGCGCGCGTCGAACAGGGCCTCGAGGTTGCCGGCCATGGAGTTGAAGGCCTCGCCCACGTGCGCGAGCTCGCGCGGTCCGGCGGTCGGCGCGCGCGTCTTAAGCTCGCCGCCGGAGAGCTCCTCGGCCGCCGCCTCGAGACTGCCCAGCCGGCGCGCGATCCGCGCCGCGACGAGCACAGCGGCCGCGAGCGCCGTCGAGGCGGAGGCGGCGGCGACGGCGAGGATCTTGACGTCGTCGTGCATGTGGAACATGACCAGGCCGCCGAGGATCACCGACGCGAGTGGGAGCCCGACGGCAAGCAGCGCGAGGCCAGCGAGCTGCAGTCGCACGGTCGGCAGGCGCCGCAGCGCCAGCGCTAGCACGACGCCCGCGGCGAGCGTGCTCAGCGACACGATCACCGCGAAGCCGATCATGGCGTGAAGCGGTAGCCCGCGCCGAACACAGTCTCGAGGTGGCGCGGATGCGAGGCGTCGTCCTCGATCTTCGTGCGCAGGCGGCGGATGTGGACGGTCACGGTGCCGGTGTCGAGGGCGCTCTCATAGCCCCACACGCGGTCCATCAGCTGGCCGCGCGAGAACACCTGCCGAGGATTCGTAGCGAGGAACAGCAGCAGGTCGAACTCCTTCAGCGTCAGCGCGAGCGGCTCGCCGCGCTTGTGCGTCTCACGCGCCGCGGGGTCGATCACGACGTCGCCGAAGGAGATCGTGCGGGTGGTGCCGGCGGCTGCGGGCGCAGCGCGGCGCATGAGGTTGCGCACGCGAACTGCGAGCTCGCGCGGCGAGAACGGCTTTGTGACGTAGTCGTCGGCCCCGAGCTCGAGTCCGACGATCCGGTCGGTCTCCTCGCCGAGCGCTGTCAGCAGCACGATCGGCAGATCCGAGCGCGAGCGGATCCAGCGGCACAACTCGAGGCCGCTTTGACCCGGCAGCATCACGTCGAGCACGACCGCAGATGGCGGCTTGCGCTCCACGATTCTCTGCGCCTCGTCTCCGTCTGCCGCCTGCAGCGTGCGGTAGCCCTCGCGCTCCAGGTAGCGCACGACCACGTCGCGGACGATGGGCTCATCGTCGACTACAAGAACCGTCGACACAGCCGGATTGTCGTTGGCAAAGGTTGCGCGCAGCTTAAATCCATGGCTACCCTCTCGGCCACATGAACTCTCGTCGGCCAGGCAGATGCCCGAGCTTCGCGAGCCGCGAACATGCCTGAGGACCAGGCCACGCCCGTGCCGGGTCTCACTGCCGATGGCGTCTTCTCGGGCGGCGGCATCAAGGGCCTTGCCTTCGCGGGAGCGCTCGCGGCCGCCGAAGAGGCGGGGTACAACCACTGGCACGAGCTCGCGGGCACCTCGGCAGGGGCCATCACCGCGATGGCGCTCGCCGTGGGCTACGACGCGAGGGGCATCAAGGACGCGCTCGATGCGTTCGACTTTCAGCGCATCGCCGACTACGGCTCCCCCGTCCACCTGATCGGCGCGGCGCGCAACCTGATATTCCACGAGAGCGTCGTCGAGGGCGACGAGCTGACCGACTTCATCCGCGCGCTGCTCGACGAATCGCACACCAACGGCGTGCACGCCGACATGACCTTCGGCGAGCTGCACAGTCTCGAGCCCAAACGTACGCTCGTCGTCGTCGGCGCCGACATAGCCCACTCGCGCACCGTCCAGTTCCCGCTCGACGTCTCGCTTTACACGGACAAGCAGGGGCGCGCGCTCGAGCCCGACGAGTTCCCGGTCTACAAGGCAGTGCGCTGCAGCGCGAGCTTCCCTTACTTCTTCCCGCCCGTGGGCGACCTCCTCGACGCCTCGACCAAGAAGCGCGGCGTGATCGTCGACGGCGGCGTCTCGAGCCCGTTCCCGCTGTTCATCTTCGACAAGCCCGAACCAAAGCACCCGACGTGGGGCTTCCACTTGCACGGTGGCGTCGACGCATCGGAGACCGAGCCCTCATACCGCGAGATCGGTGGCCTCGGCTGGCCGGTCGAGATGCTCGAGGGGATCCTTACGACGGCGATGAACGCGCTCGACAAGTTCGAGCTGCGCAGGTTCGCCTCGCGCGTGATCCCGATCCCAACGGGAAGGGTGGCGACGCTCAACTTCAACCTCTCAGAAGAGGAAAAGGCCTACCTGTACGACTCGGGCTACAAAGCCGCGAAGGCCTTCTTCGCGGCGCAGCCGGTGCCGGAAAACAGCTACGGACGCACGCTCGCTCCGCCGCCGGCGGCGAGGGCCTAGCGGCCGTAGTCCGACCGCTCGTCGGACTGGCGTCCGCCGAGCGGTCGGCTCCGGCCTCCTCTAACGCCACCGGCGGCCGCTCGCTAACGCCGAGGAGGGGGTGGGTTTGGTCAGGCCGCAACGTGCGTCGTCGCGGCGCGCCGGCCTGACAGCGTGAGGTGTGGGATCATCGCGGGGTGAGCTCGTCGGAGCCAGCGGGCGCGCGTCTCATTGACGTGGCTGATCTCGGCGATTCGAAGGTCGCGGTCGTCGAGGGAACGCCGCATGGCACGATCGCGGTCGGGATCAGCGCGGGCAAGCCGTTCGCGGTCTCCAACCGCTGCCGTCACCTGTTCGCCTCGCTCGGCCAGGGTCGCGTGGTCGAGGAGGGCTGCCTGGAATGCCCGTGGCACGGCGCTCGCTACGACGTCGCCACCGGCAAGATGGTGCGTGGTCCGCAGGGCGCCTTCAGGCCGATCTCGGGTGTCATCAAGGCCACGACGGGCGCGCTGCCGCTGCAGACCTACCCGGTCGAAGAGCGCGACGGCGCGATCTGGCTCGCAGGCTGACGGGCTCTAGGAACGGGGCCTGGGAGGCCCCCGGTAACGGGGCCCCCGAGAGGCCCCACTACCCGCCCGCGTTCTCGAGCGCTGGCTCCGGCGCGTGCTCGTGCGCGGGAGCGGCGGCGCTACCAGGCTCGACGGCCGCGATCACGACCGCAATCGCGCCGCCCACGAGCACAGCCGCGACCCAGAACGCCAGGTGGTAGCCCGACGTGAGCGCCGAGGCGGTGGAGTGGCCGCTCGCGAGCAGGTGGTCGCTGTGCGAGGTGGAGAGCGTGGCCAGCACGGCCAGGCCGAGCGCACCGCCCACCTGTGCGGTCGTGTTCACGAGGCCCGAGGTTAGGCCGGCGTCCTGCGGGGTGGCACCCGACATCGCCAGGTTCATGAGCGCGGGGAAGGCGGTGCCTGCGCCGAGGCCGAGCAGCAGCATGGAGGGTGCCAGCTGCAGCGCGTAGTCCGCGTGCACGGGCGCGAGTGCGAACACGACCAGTCCTGCGAGCACGAGCGCGAGGCCGGCGATCAACGTGCGGCGCGCCCCAAGCGCCATGTACAGCCGCTCGGAGTAGCGGATCGAAAGCGTGCCCATGGCGATCGTGACGGGCAGAAAGGCGAGGCCGATCTGAAGTGCGTCGTAGCCGAGCACGCGCCGCAGATAGAGCGCGCCGAGGAAGAACATGCCGAACATTCCCGCGACCGACAGGATCTGAATCGCGTTCGCGGCGGCGACCGGCCGCAGGCGGAAGACTCGAAGCGGCATCAGCGGCTTGCTGGCCGTCGCCTCGCGCATGAAGAAGATGACGAGCAGCGCGATCGCTGCGGCGCCCAGCACGAGCGTGCTCGACGCACCCCAGCCGTGTTTCGAGGCAGGTCCGACGATCGTGTACACGCCCAGCATCAGCGCGCTCGTGATCAGCACGGCGCCGGGGACGTCTGCGCCTTCGCGCAGGCCGATGCCGGGCTCGTCGGCGAGCAGGCGCCGCGCCGCGAGCGCCGTCGCGATGCCGATCGGCAGGTTGACGAAGAAGATCCAATGCCAGTTGATCGACTGCGTCAGCACCCCTCCCGCGAGCAGCCCGACCGACCCACCGGCGGAGGCGACGAACGCGAATACGCCGATCGCCTTCGCCTGCTGGCGCGGCTGCGGGAACATCGTCACGATCATCCCCAGAATGACCGCAGAGGTCATCGCGCCGCCGACTCCCTGGACGAAGCGCGCGCCCACGAGCATCCACTCGCTCTGCGCGAGCCCGCACAGCAGCGAGGCGCCCGTGAAGGTCGCCAACCCCGCCAGGAAGACCCGGCGGCGGCCGATCAAATCGCCCAGGCGTCCCGCGAGCAGGAGCAGGCCGCCGAACGCGATCAGGTACGCGTTCACGACCCACGCGAGGCTCGAGGTCGAGAAGTGCAGGTCTTCCTGGATCGACGGCAGCGCGACGTTCACGATCGTCACGTCGAGGACGATCATGAGCATGCCCACGCACAGCACGTAAAGCGCCAGCCAGCGCCTGCGGTCGCTCGCGGCGGCGCTCACGAGGCGGGAACCTCCTGCGCGAGCGTCTCGCCAAGGGCGTCGAGCAGTTTGCCGGTGCCCTGTTCGCGCAACTCGGGCTCGTCCTCGCCATCCAGGAACGCGCCCTGCTCGGTGAAGCGAAGCAGCGTGCCCTCGCCCACTGGCAGCATCTCGACGGTTGTCACCGAGACCGAGATGCGGACGTCATCGCGGTGCATGTCGTAGCTGTAGATGATGCGCTCGTCATCGACGATGTCCTGGTAGATGGCGTCGAACGAGTAGGCGGTGCCGTCGTCCATGCGCGCGAGCAGGTGCTCGCGGCCGCCGACGCGGAAGTCGAGCTCGTGCTCCTCTCCCGGGCCGAACCAGCGCGCCTTCGACGCCTGGTCGGCCCAGGCGGAGAACACGCGCTCGCGCGGGGCGTCGTATGTCCGCTCGATCACGAACGTCGCGTGCTCTGTCGATCGCTTGCTCATCTCGGTCTCCTGTTCTTTGACTGCTCCTAAGGCTCAGACTCATCGCCCTGCTCGGCAAGAAAGTCGCCGAGGCGGTCAAGGCGCCGCTCCCAGGCCGCGCGGCGCTCGCTGATCCAGCGCTCTGCGGTGCCCAGCGCTCGCGGCTCGATCTGGCATGTGCGCACGCGCCCGGCCTTGTGCGAGCGCACCAGGCCACTGCCTTCGAGCACGCGCAGGTGCTGCACGACCGCAGGCAGTGATATCGAAAGCGGCTTGGCGAGCTCGCTCACCGACGCAGGGCCGCCTGCGAGCCGATCGAGCATCAGGCGCCGGTTCGCGTCCGCGAGCGCGTGGAAGACGATGTCCACCGGCGCTTGCGCGTGAGAGCGTTGCTTAATCACTCACTTAACTGTTAGCACACTCGGTGGAGCGATGCGCGGGCATGCGGCCGCGTGGTGGATCACCTCGCCCTGAGCCATCGCTCCTGGTAACGTACCCGGCCGGGATTAGGCAACTGAGGCGCTCTCATGGGGGTGAGAGAGGGGTGAGACTCCTTATCGGACGTCGCGTGCTCGGCTCGGGCGCGACCGTGGCTGCCGCGCTGGCGTTCGCGGCGCCGGCCGCGGCGGTGAATCTGCCGAACGCCGAAATCACGACCGTCAAGCAGGTTGTGAGCTGGGGCGGCTCCAACGCAGACCTCACCGAACAGGGCTTTGGCCCGCCCACCGAGCAGTCGTGCACGGAAAGCACGTGCGACAGCTTCCTGCTCAAGCTCAACCTGCCGTCAGGCACCTATCCCAAGGGGCCCGTGAGCCCCGTGGTGGCAGGCACCACGCGCATTTATCCCGAAGGGCCGACGGACATGCCGGGCGACGGCGTGCTGATCACGATCAGGTGGGCGACGGACTTCGACCAGTGGAACCTGTACGTCGACGACGCGAGCACCGGCGAGACCGTCGCCAAGGGCATCAACGTCGACTCCAACTCGCAGTCCGTGCTGCTCAGCCAGCCGCACAACGGCACCTACCGCGTGACGATGGTGCCCTTCTACACGGACTTCAACAGGGACGACATCAACTACCAGGGCCAGGCGCGCGTGTTCCTCGATCCCACGCAGCGCTACTCGACGGTCAAACGGCTGCTCCCGAGGATCGAAACGATGCCGCCGAGCAACTTCCACATCGGCGACGTGCCGCCGATCGCGTCGAACCCGACTGGCTGGCGCTACACGCCTGACGGCACCTTCACGAACTCCTGCTACCTCGACGAGACGGCCGAATTCGGTTCGACGCGCTGCCTGCGCTTCGACAACGACATCCGCAACACGGGGATTGGCCCACTGATCCTGCGCTTCAACTACAACGCCGAAGCGTTCGATGGCAACTGCCAGATGAACCAGGAGGTCATCTCGAGCGACGCCAGCGCCTACGACCGGCCGGCGGGCCCGTGTGAATTCCACAAGCAGCACGGCCACTTCCACTACAAGAACATGGCCGTCTACGAGCTGCATGCGGTCGGCGCGGGCGGCGTGCCGGGCGCGACGGCGGTCGCCACCTCGCGCAAGGTCGGCTTCTGCACGATCGACGTCGACAACTACACCTTCGGGCTCGCCGCCAAGCACCAGCGCCCGCGCACGTACAGCTTCCCGACGTGCAACATCCCCAACGCCTACTCGACGGAACTGCCGAGCTCGAGCCCGTACGTGCCGAGCGGCTTGCCCGAGTACATGGGCATCTCGCCCGGCTGGGGCGACGTGTACACGTGGGATCTCCCCGCCCAGTACATAGACATCTCGAACGTCAACGACGGCGTCTATGAGGTGGTCTCGCGCTCGAACCCCGACGGCGCCCTGCTCACGTCCTCGCGTCGCAAGGAGACGGGGATCACGTGCGTGCGCATCGCGCAGAGCACCGTGGAAACGCTGAAGGTGTTCCCCTCGCAGTCCGACAAAGCCCCGCTGCCGTCTTGCTGAGGAGGGCGCTCACGACAGCCGGCAGCTGCGCGCTGCTGGCAGCGCTGGCGCTCCCGGGCGCGGCGAGCGCTGAAGAAGCACCTCCTCCGCCGTCAAAGCAGCAGTGCGAAGCTGTGCGCGCGCACCGCGAGCTCGCTCCGATCTTGGCCCTCGATCCGCAGCGCGCCGCGCCGCGCGTGTTCGCGATGCAGTTCAAGGAGGAGGTCGCAAGCGTCGTCGGCTACGACTCCTTCCGCACCAAGATCGAGTGCATGCTCATCGAAGACGTCCTGCCCTTCCGGGCGCGCGGGCGGCCCAACGTCGTCTCCTTCAACGAGGACGTGGGCCTCGCGACGCTCGCGACGGGCACGCGCGGGGCGGCGGCGCGCGAGCTGTTCGGCGAACCGGGCAGCGCGGGTTGCGAGGGACAGCCCGCTCCGTGCGGAGCGCTTGCCGCGCTGGGTGCGATCACCGCCGCCTACGCGCCTCAGCTGGCGGCTTACCAAGCGCGCTTCCCCACGAGTGCGAGCCCCAGCAACGCGTTCCTCGCCGCCACCGACACGCTTGTGCGCAGCTTCATGGGCACCTTCTCGCTGATGGCAAAGCGCTACAAGATCTACATCCTCGGGTCAACCGACGTCGCTCCGTTCACGCAGTCGAGCGACCCGGTCGAAGTCGCGACGTTCCGCGATCCCGACCTGCCGCAGACCAGCTCCGTGTACGTCGCGACGAGCCCCAACATCTACAACGAGGTGTTCATGTGGGGGCCCAAGGACGTACGCAGCGAAGGCCCCGACGTGCTGCGCAACGTCGTCGCGAGCAACCGCAAGGTCCCGCTCGTGCCGCTCGAACAGGAGCTCGGTTTCAGCGCCGGACCGGCGAGCGGGCCGGAAGCGGTCGCCAACCTGAGGCCCTACAAAGTGCCGGGCACCAAAGCCAGGATCGGGTTCGCGACCAGCCTGCCCGCGTTCGTGTACGGCGAACCGCCGGCCGGAACCGACCCCTGCTCGGATGTGAGCAGCTACTACATGCGCTGCCTGAGCAATCTCGGCGCCAACGTCGTCATGCAGGACGAGGCCAACATCGGCGGGCGCTGGACCGGCCCCGACGGCGACGGGATCGAGCAGTGGCAGCCGCTGTCGTGGATGGCCTCGACCGACCGCGCGGTCAGCGACCCCAGCGTGCGCTTCCTCTACAACGTCGATGCGATGATGGTCGGCAACCTCGCTGACCTCGACTCCGACGGCCAGAGCGCGATAACCCAGCGCGGCCTGCCCGCGGGGCCGGGATGTCACTACATCGGCAACGCCGAATTCATCCCCGGCGAAGACGAGCCCCGGTTCCAGCCGTACGCGGGCGATCGCAACACGTTCCTCGCGCTCGCGCCGTGGGTGGTACCCGACTCGAGCCGCGGAGCGCTGCGCGAAGTCGGTGCGCAGCTGGCCGCTGGCTCGAAAAGCACGCTCGAGAACGACTACATCGAGACCGCGATCGTCGCCGATCTGCCGATCCCCGCCGACCCGAATCGGCCGGCGTGCGTCACGGCACCGCCGCCGCCTCTAGCTGGCGGCTAGCGCTACAGCCTGCTCGCCGTAGGCGCCGGTAGTCGCGGCGGCGGGACCGCCTGATTCGTCATGTCGCTGCGCAGGAGACCACGGCAGTGCGTCGAACAGCGTCCTCATGCAACAGAGTCGCTGGGAACGCCTTGCTCCGCTAACTGGGGTCATATCCGTCGCCATCATCGTCGCCGTGTTCGCGATCGGCGGGAATACGCCGGAAGGAGACGATGGTGCCGCCAAGGTAGAGGCCTTCTACATCAAGCACCACGACAAGCACGCCACCCTCGCCTTCATCCTCGCGATCGCGGTTCCGTTCTTGCTCTTCTTCGTGAGCAGCCTGCGCCGCGATCTGCGCCGCGCTGGAGGCAGCGGCCAGCTCGCCAACGCGGCCTTTGCCGGGGGCATCCTCGCGGCGGTCGGGTTCACGATCCTCGCCGCGGTGCACCTGGCGCTCGCTGAATCGGCGGCTCACGCTCGCACGATCGCCACGACGCAGACTCTCAATGTGCTCGATGGCAACGACTTCATCCCCGCCGCGGCCGGAGTCGGCCTGCTGGTGCTCGCTGCCAGCGCATCGGCGATCCGTCACGGCGGTTTGCCGAAGTGGCTCGGCTGGGTGGGCATCGTGATTGGGATCGCGGCGTTCACGCCGGCGGGCTTCTTCGCATTCCTCGCCGGCGGGCTCTGGATTCTGATCGTGAGCGTGCTTCTCACGCGGGCACGCACCGCCGCCGCTGGGCCCGCCGTGCCGTAAGCGCGCCTCGCGGCTGCACCCTCTTGGCGCTCGCCTACGCTCGAGCAGATGTCGCGAGCGACCGAGGACCGCAACCGCCGCATGCTTCGCGCTCGCGACACGATGGACCGCGCCTACGCTCAGCCGCTCGACGTCGAGGCGCTCGCGCGCGTCGCCCACGTCTCCCAGGCGCACTTCAGCCGCCAGTTCCGCGCCACCTTCGGCGAGACGCCGCACCGCTACCTGCAGCGCCGCCGCGTGGAGCGGGCGATGGAGCTGCTGCGCGAGACGCAGCGCCCGGTAACGGAGATCTGCCTCGACGTCGGCTTCAACAGCCTGGGTACGTTCAGCCGCACGTTCCGCGCGATCGTCGGCGAGTCGCCCTCGCAGTACCGCGCGCGCTTTGCCGGCGAGGGAGCGGCCCTGCTCGTGCCCGCGTGCTGGGCGATGGCGTGGATGCGCCCGGCCGGATAAGAGAGCAGCTTCGGAGAAGCGGAGCGCGCAGGCGTCCTCTAGCGTGGCGCGCATGCTCAATCGAATCAGCCACACCTTCATCCATGTCCTCGACCAGGACCAGGCGCTCGACTTCTACGTCGGCAAGCTCGGGATGGTCGTCCACACCGACGCCGACCTCGGCACGATGCGCTTTCTAACGGTCAACTTCCCCGATCAGCCCGACGTCGAGCTCGTCCTGATGGTCCCCGGACCGCCCGCCTACGACGACGCGACCGCGGCGCACATCCGCGAGCTCGTGACCAAGGGCGCCGCCGGCGGGGCGCTCATCTTCCACACCGACGACTGCCGCTCCACGTATGAGAGCCTGCGCGCGAAGGGCGTGGAGTTCACGCAGGAGCCAACCGAGCGCTTCTACGGGATCGACTGCGCGCTGCGCGATCCCTTCGGAAACCCGCTGCGCTTCACCCAGCCGCCCGACGGGCCGATCGTAGTGCCCTCGGCGGAGGAGCTGAGCGCGCAGGCGTGAGGGCAGCCCGAGCGCCGCAACGGGGAGGCCACCAGGTCAGGTCAATGCCGCGGGGGTCCCTGCCGGCGCGCGAATGGAATACTCCGCGCGGTGTCGAGCCAGGTCGTCTCGATCGCGAAACTCCCATCGTTCAAGCTGGCCGAGGGCATCACGGCGCAGGCGCTGTTCGGCGAGGGCGTCATGCTGAACGTCGTCGAGCTCGCCCCCGACAGCGAGGTCCCCAGGCACGAGCATCCTCACGAGCAGCTCGGGGTGGTGCTCAGGGGCGAGCTGCGTCTCGTCGTATCGGGGAGCGAGCACGTGCTGGGCGAGCTCGACGCCTACGCGCTGGCCGGCGGCGTCGAGCACTCCGCGCGCGCGGGCACGAAGGGCGCGACCGTGCTCGACGTGTTTCATCCGGTGCGCGAGGACTACCGGGCGGCGGCGAGCGGTCAGTGAGCTGCACTCAGGCCGGCGGCACCGCGCGCTCGCGGCCGGGCTCTACCCGCCCTCGCCCGCTCCTACCCTCGCGCTAGCTCACGGGCTCGAGCCGCGGGTTGGGGCGGTGGGGGCGCCCGCGCTTGCCGGCGGGCGTGCCGTCGACGAGCACGACGTCGGCGGTGAAGTCGTTCTCCCCCCGCACCAGCGATGAGCCCACGCCGTAGACGTCCACCGGTGCCTGCGCCTGCTCGAAGGCTAGGATCTTGGCCGCGTCGAAGCCTCCCGAGACGACGATCCTCACGCGCTCGTGACCGGCCTCGTCGAGCGCGCTGCGGACCACGCGCACGAGCTGCGTGTTCACTCCCGTCGGGTCGAAGTCTCCGAGACGCTCCATCTCGGCGACGACCGCGCGATCGACGAGCGTGCCCGAGGTATCCAGACGCACGCCCCACAGGCGCTCACCGAGAGCCTCGGCGACCGCCAGCGCAGTGGCCACGGAGTCGTTCTCGAAGTCGACGAGCACGGTCACGTTGACGTGCTCGGCGAAGCGCGCCGCGAACGCCTCGGCGGCGGCGACGGTGTCCCCGCCGTATGCGGCGATCAGCGCGTGCGGCACCGTGCCCACGCCGCGACCCCCCCACCAGGACGCCTGCGCGTCCGTCGAGACGCCGATCGCGCCCGCGACGTGGGCGGCCCAGCCGTCGCCCGTCTGCACGAGCCAGTGGTCGTGGCGCGCGGGAAAGAAGAGGATCTGCTTGCCGCGCGCCGCCTGCACGACCTCGCGCACGTTGCGCATGATCAGCGTGCGCCGCGCCAGGCACCCGAGGTAGACGGTCTCGAGGTGGGCGAACAGGGCGTAGTCGCCCTCGATCGTCATCACG
The DNA here is from genome assembly GCA_005884115.1 of Actinomycetota bacterium. Lineage (GTDB taxonomy): Bacteria > Actinomycetota > Thermoleophilia > Solirubrobacterales > Solirubrobacteraceae > Palsa-744. Next base: position 14,770 of record VAXW01000004.1, on the reverse strand, counting down.
GTCTCATACGGGGCGATCTCGTCGCCTTCGTGGAGCGCGCGCACGTCGAGCTTCTCCCAGCCCGGCTCCCAGTGGCCGTCTGCGCCCTGCCCGCCCGAGCACAGCTTCAGCACCGCGATCGCCTCGTCGATGCCGCCGAGCGCCGCGTGGTGCTTCTGGAAGACCTGCATCGTCACGTGGGCGCGCCTGCCCTCGGCCTCGAGCAGCTCCTTGGCGAAGTTGAAGTACGCGTCGCTGTACCAGCCGCTGCGGAGTTTCTCGACCGGCAGCCGGAACACCTCGGGGTCCAAACGTTGCCGTCGCCCTGAGCCGTCATTCATCGAGCGAAGTTTGCCTGGCGGGCGCGTCGGGTACCCGCATATTGGGGGAAATGAGACGTAATCCGATCCGATCCGAGGGCGATGCATTTCGCCTCACGATTGCGCTCGCGGCGCTCGTGGCGGTCGCCGGCTTCATCGGCTCGCTGACCGGGCCGGTCGAGGGCATTGCGACATTCGCTGTTCTGGCTCTCGCCGGGCTCGCGGCCTACCTGAGCGTTCCCGAAAGCGAACGCCCGCGCCCGCTGCGCACGGCGGCGCAGGAGCCGCACCCGCACGCGCCTCCCCCCGGCACCCGGCGGGTGCTGGTGGTCGCCAACGCACCGCTCGAGGGCGAGGAGCTGCGCGAGCGCATTGGCGACGGCGACGACGCGCGCGTCGAGCTCGACATCCTCGCGCCGGTGCTGAGCTCGCGCGTGCACCTCGCATACACCGACATCGACCACGAGATGCGCCAGGCGCGCGAGCGCCTGCGACGCTCGCTGGAGTGGGCGCGGGCCCAGGGGTTCAAGGCCCGTGGAGAGATAGGCGACGCGAACCCGCTTACCGCGATCGAGGACGAGCTGCGCGACTTCGGTGCCGACGAGGTGATCGTCGTGCCGCGCGACGAACAGGACGCAGGCTGGCAAGAGCAGAAAGAGCTCGAGTCCCTTTCCGAGGAACTCGATGTGCCCGTCGTTCAGGTCGCTGCTCGCAGCGCTCGCAGCGCCCAGCCCGCGGCCTGACCGGGCGCGGCGCCGAACCCGGCGCCCTGCGTGCGGCTGTTCGACCCCGGCTCTGGCCCGACCCGCTGCGGTGGTCCTACGCGCGCTTGACCAGCCCCACCACGTGGCCCTCGGGATCGGCGAACAGCGCGATCGTGGGACCGTTTGGAACGTCCATCGGCTCCTGCACGGTGCGTCCCCCGAGGCTCGAGATCTTCTCGAGCGCGGCCGTGGGGTCGTCGACTTCGACGTAGAAAGTGACGTGGCCGCCCGCTCCTCCGGGCGCCGCCCCCACGCCACCAGCGACGCCGTTCTCGGCGCCCGTGTCGACCATGTAGTAGGAGCCTTCCATGACGTCCTGCATCTGCCACGAGAACGCCTCGCCGTAGAAGCGCTTGAGCGTTTCCGCGTCGCTGCCGAGGACCTCGAAGTGCACGACTGGGTTGGCCATTGGATTCCTCTCGGGTTCTAGTTGTTGGGCTGCCCGACCGGCGTTCCGGCGGTCTGGACGGCGTAGCCCGTGTATGTTCCTTGATCGCCGAGATTGGGGCTGTCGTGCGAGTAGGCGATGTGCGCCCAGCCGAGGCTGTCGGTGTCGACGCCGAAGTCGTCGAACAGCTGGCGGCCGGTTTCGCACGTGAAGCCTTCCTCGCACACGCTGCCTTTGTGCACGGCCACGAGTCGCTGCGGTTTGCCCCAGCCGGTGGGCGTGCCGGCGAGGTTTTGAACGAACCACACGTAGTACGTCTGGTTCTTTTTGGGCGCGCCGTAGTAGACGAGATCGACGCCGCCGGAGGTGGCGGCGAGCCAGGGGAAGATCGCCTGGGCCGAGCCGCTGCTGAGGGGTTTCGAGCAGCTCCACGTCTGGCCGTGGTCGCTGGACTGCGCGGTGGCGATCGTTTTGTCGTTCGACCATGCGTACCAGATCGTCCCGTTGGGAGCGACCGAGACGTCGGGGAAGTTGTGGTCGAGGTCGGTTGAGGCCGAGGCGGTGCTGCAGGGGACGGGCCGGTCGGTCCAGGTGTGCCCGCCGTCGGCGGAGACCGCGAGGAAGGCCTCGTTGAAGTGCGAGCCGCCTGCTTTGGACGGCGCGACGAAGGACTGGTAGGCGTAGAAGTCGCCCGTCTGGTCGGGCAGGTTGCGGTGGTCGATCACGAGGTTGCCGAGCTCGTTGCTTTCTTCCTTGTAATCGGCCAGCGGGATCGCGCGTGAGATCTCGGCATACGTTTTTCCGCCGTTGTCAGAGCGCAGCACGTCGATGTTGTTGGTCGCGATGTCGTGGAAGCTGAGCAGCGACGCTTCTGCGCCGAAGGCCGCGATCCACTCGCGGTCATCGCCAGGCAGGCCCGCCTGCACCGGCGTCTGGGTGAAGGTGGTGCCGTTGTCGGTGGACGTCGCCACGTTGACGGAGGCGAGGTTGAGACTCGCGACGTAGAGGGTGTAGTTGCCTGTCGCGTTCGTAGCGCTCGCGAGCGCGAGGTCGATGTCGCCGCCGGAGGCGCCGATGCCGGACACGGCGTTGGGCTGGCCGCGGTACTCGAGCCCGCAGCCCGACGCTCCGGCTCCACCGAGCCCGCCGAGACCGCGCCACAGTTCGCTGCCGCTGCCGACACCGTTCTCGGAGCCGAGGAACACGTTGTCGGCACGCGAGACGTGGATCGCGGGCTCGCCGGCGATGTTCGTGCCGCAGCCGGTTGCGCCTACGGCGCTAGTGCCGAGCTCGCCGGCCGAGAAGTTGCCGACCGTTTCCGCGGCCGAGGCGCGCGCCACGCCGACCCCGAGCAGCGTTGCTGCGAACAGCGAGACGAACGCGACAGCGGAGATCAGCGAGCGAGGCGAGGCGAGGCGACGAGCAGACACGAGTCCTCCTTGCGAAGTTGTCCTGAGCCAGCACCCGCAATACCCGCCAGCGCGAGGCCGCAAACGAACGCGCCCTTCTGGCGGGCGGCACGCCGTCGCGCCCTACGGCTGGCGCCCCTACGGCGTGAGCGCTCTGACGAGCTCGGCCGCGGGGCGGATGTCGTCGATTCGCGTCACGCCGCTGCCGGCGTACAGCGGGCCCGAGTCGAGCAGGTTGGGCGGGCCGTCGGCGGTCGGAGGCCCCGGGCCCAAGAAGGGCTGGCTCGGGCGCTGCGTCTTTGCGGCGCGCTCCTGGATCGTCTGCGGGATCCGGCGCGCGAGCGGCGCCGTTATGCGGTTGGCCGTGCGGATCCAGCGCGGCCCGCGCGTCCCGCCGCGCAGCCAGCGTCGGGTGGCCTCGTTGTGGATCACGCGGTGCGGGGCGTCCGGCCAGGCGAGCCCGAAGAGCTCCGTGAGCACGGTCTGCTCGGCTTCGACGCAGCGCTGCTTGTAGGCCGGGTGCGCCCGGCTCTCCTCGCTGAGCAGGAAGCGCGTGCCGACCACGGCGGCGCTCGCGCCTGCGCTCAGAACCTCGCTGACGCCGGCGGCGTCGACGACACCCCCTGCGGCCAGCACCGGGATCTTCACGGCGGCGCGGGTTCGCTCGAGCAGCTCGAGCAGCGGCGTGGTGCCGCGAACGTGACCGCCGGCCTCGACGCCCTGGGCGATGACGGCGTCTGCTCCCGCCGCCGCCGCCGCCTTCGCCTCCTCGACGGAGCCGCACTGGTGGATCCACGTGCCGGCAGCCAGACGGCGCGGCTCGCCCCAGAACGTGACGATCGCATCCGCGCCGGCCGCCGCCTGCGCATCGCCTGGGCGCAGGAACGGCCGCAGCAGGTTGACGGCGATCGGCCGGCCGGTGAGCCGGCGCGCGGCCGCGAGCTCAGCGGCGATGTCGGCGCGCACGCCCGCGATCGTCCCGAGGCCGCCCGCCTCTGAGACGGCGGCCGCGAGCTCGTGGCGGGCGATGCCGCCCATCCCCGCCTGGATGACCGGGGCCTCGAGCTTCAGCACATCCACGGCTGGCACCGCGTGCACCCTACTTGCAACCTCCGCCAAGCGCCCTAGAATGGAGTGAGCGGAGATTGCAACATCCGCAACAAACCGAATAGTTGGTTGTCACGGCGCCGACGGCCACCCCCAGAGGCGCCGGACGGGACCGGGCGGAGATCCCGCCGGGACCAGAAAGGGCGAAGGCCTATGGCGACTGATACGAAACTCGGCCCGGACGCGACGGCGATCCCGGCGAGCACGGGCCAGCTCAACCGCGACGACCGCGTCGCCCTGCTCCGCTTCATGCTGTTGATGCGCGCCATCGAGGAGCGCGCCATGAGCCTCTACCGACAGGGGCGCGTGCCGGGGTCCTTCTACGACGGCTTCGGGCAGGAGGCCGTCTCGGCCGGCGCGGCGTTCGCGATGGGGCCGGCGGACAGGCTGTGCGTGCTGCACCGCGACCTCGCCGCGCACCTCGTGCGGGGCGTGACGCCGGTGCGCATATTCGCGCAGTACATGGGGCGCGCGGGCGGCGTGACGGAAGGGCGAGAGGGCAACGTGCACTTCGGCGATCGCGGCCTGGGCTGCGTGGGCATGGTCTCGATGCTGCCGGACATGATGCTCGTCGCGGCAGGCATGGCGATGGCGTTTCGCATGCGCGGCGAAGCGCGCTGCGCGCTCACGTGGGTCGGCGACGGCGCGACCTCGCGAGGCGACTTCCACGAGGCGATGAACTGGTCGGCGGTGCAGCGGCTGCCGGTGATCTTCGTGCTCGAGAACAACCAGTACGCGTACTCGACGCCGCTGAGCTTGCAGTTCGCGGTCGACCCTGTCGAGCGCGCACGCACGTACGGCTTCCCGGGAGAGCGCGTCGACGGCAACGACGTGGAGGCGGTCTTCGAGGCGACGCGGCGCGCGCGCGAACGCGCGCTGGCGGCCAGCGGGCCGACGCTGATCGAGGCGGTGACGATGCGCATGCACGGTCACGCCGCGCACGACGACATGCGCTACGTGCCGCCCGAGCTGCTGAGCGCGTGGCGCGAGCGCGACCCGATCGAGCGCCAGGAGAAGCGGCTGAGCGCGCTCGGCGTCGACGTCGAGGCGCTCCGCGCCGGGGTCGCGCGCGAGGTCGAGCAGGCCGCGCGCGAGGCGCTCGAGATGCCGATGCCCGACCCCGCGGGCGCGAGCGGCGGCGTCTTCTGCGAGGGCGAGGCCGAGCCACTCGGAGACGGGCAGGCGCCGTGGAGCCGCTTCGCGGAGGTGAGCGATGCCTGAGATGACCTACCTGCAGGCGATCTCCGACGGCCTGCGCGAAGAGATGCGCGCCGATGAGCGCGTGTTCGTGATGGGCGAGGACGTGGGTGCTTTCGGAGGCGCGTTCAAGGTCACGGATGGATTTCAAGATGAGTTTGGAGTGGGTCGCGTGGTGGACACCCCGCTCGCCGAGTCCGCGATCGTGGGCACGGCGATCGGGGCGGCAGTGGTGGGGCTGCGGCCGGTGTGCGAGATGCAGTTCGCCGATTTCATCTCATGCGGGTTCGACCAGCTCGTCAACGTCGCCGGCAAGATGCACTACCGCCAGGGCCTCGCCGTGCCGATCACCGTGCGCCTGCCATCCGGCGGCGGCTTCTCGGGCGGACCCTTCCACTCGCAGAACCCCGAGGCGTGGTTCATGCACGCGCCCGGCATCAAGGTGCTCGCGCCGGCCACCGCCGAGGACGCAAAGGGCCTTTTGATCAGCGCCATCCGCGACCCCAACCCGGTGTGTTTCTGCGAGCACAAGCACCTCTACCGCCGCGTCAAGGGCGAGGTGCCCGAGGGCCTGTATGAGACCCCGATGCGCGCCCGCGTCGCGCGGCCCGGGTCCGACCTCGTCGTGATCGCCTACGGCGCGATGGTGCAGGCGGCGCTCCAGGCCACCGAGGACCTCGAGGAGGCGAGCGTCGAGGTGCTCGACCTGCGCTCGCTCGTGCCGCTCGATGAGGGCGCGATCCTCGAGTCGGTCGCGCGCTGCTCGAAGGTGGTGATCGTCGACGAGGCGAACGCCACGTGCGCCGCCGGCGCGCAGGTGGCCGCGCTGATCGCGCAGCGCGGCTTCGAGGACCTCGACGGTCCCGTCGTGCGCATCGCGACGCCCGACGTGCCGATCCCGTTCTCGCCGCCGCTCGAACGAGCGGTGCTGCCACAGGTCGATGACATCAGGGAGGCGTGCCGTGAGCTCCTCGCCTACTGATCCCGGCAACGGCGCCGCCGCCGCCGCGCGCTCGCTCGTCGACGTGACGATGCCGCAGATGGGTGTGTCGGTCGCCGAGGGGACGCTCGTGGCGTGGCACAAGCGCGTCGGCGACTGGGTCGAGGCCGAGGAGACGATCTGCGAGATCTCGACCGACAAGGTCGATAGCGACGTGCCCGCGCCGGCCTCGGGCCGCGTGGCCGAGATCCTCGTCGAGCTCGAGCAGACGGTCCCCGTCGGCAGCGTGCTCGCGCGCATCGCCACCGACGCGCTCGCCGGCCAGCCGCACCCCGACGAGCGCATGGACGGACCTGAGCAGGAGCCCGCGTCGCAGGGGGCAGAGCAGCGCGCGCATGAGCGCAGCGACGCTCCGGGCGAGGGACCGCCGCCGGCAGGCGCCGATCGGCCCACCGGCAGCCGCGGTGCGCCGAGTCTCCAGCCCGCGCCGGCGGGCGACGAGCGCAGGCACTATTCGCCGGTCGTTCAGCGCATCGCCGAAAGCGAGGGCGTGGATCTCGCGCAGGTGGCCGGCTCGGGGCGCCGCGGGCGCGTGACGAAGCACGACGTGCTCGCCTTCGTCGCGCGCCGCCGCAGCAAACGCGAGCTCGGCGAACCCGCCGAGGAGCCACGCGAGCCGCCGCTCCACAGCGAGAGCCCCTACCGCGAGCCGCTCGCGCCATCGGCGAGCGGGCGAGCCCCCTCAAACACGGGCGAGAGCGAGCGCCTGTCGCGCATGCGCCGCTCGATCGCCGAGCATATGCTGCGCTCGCTGCGCACGGCCGCGCACTGCACCTCGATCGTCGAGGCCGACTTCTCGGCGGTCGAGGCCGCGCGCGAGGCGCTCGGGCTCACGTACCTTCCGTTCGTCGCGCGTTGTGTGATCGGCGCTCTGCGCGCGCACCCCGAACTCAACGCGACGCTCGAGGGCGAGTCGCTCACGCTGCACCAGGCCGTCAACCTCGGGATCGCGATCTCGCTCGGTCGCGACGGGCTGATCGTGCCGGTCATCCACGACGCCCACGAGCTCTCGCACGAGGGACTCGCGCGGCGCATCTCAGAGCTCTCGCGGCGCGCTCGTGCCGGTGAGCTGAGCGTGGACGACGTGCGCGGAGGGACGTTCACGATCACCAATCCTGGAAGCTTCGGCACGCTCGCCTCGACGCCCATCATCAACCAGCCGCAGGTCGCGATCCTGGATCTGGAGGCCGTCGTCAAGCGCCCGGTCGTCGTCAGCGACGAGGCCGGGCGCGACTCGATCGCGATCCGCCCGATGGCCTACCTGTGCCTGTCGTGGGATCACCGCGCGCTCGACGGTGCGCTCGCGGCGCAGTTCTTGGCGACACTGCGTGAGCGCATCGAGGGATGGAGCGCCTGATGGCCGTCTCGACAGCGCTTCTAGACGCGCCTGCCCGCGCCGGCGGCCCGGGCGCAGCCCAGCACGAGCTGCTGCTCGTGCGCCGCGGCAAGCGCACGGGAGCGCACGCGATCATCGCCGTGCACTCGACCGCGCTCGGCCCGGCGCTGGGCGGCTGCCGGCTGTGGCGCCACGAGGATCTGCAGGCTGCGATCGACGACGCCCTGCGACTGTCGCGCGCGATGACGCTCAAGGCGGCCGCCGCGCGCCTGCCGCTGGGAGGCGGCAAGGCGGTCATCTTCCCGCCCGACAGGTTCGACCTGCAGGGCCCTGAGCGGCACGAGCTGCTGCACGACTTCGCCGACGCCGTCAACATGCTCGACGGCCTCTACATCACCGCCGAGGACGTCGGCACGACTGCCGCCGACATGCAGCTCCTCTCCGCCTACACGCGTCACGTGGTCGGCGCTCCGACGGCGCAGGGCGGAAGCGGGGACCCCGGTGCGTTCACCGCCGCAGGAGTGAAGGCTGCGATGCGTGCGTGCTGCACCTCGCGCTTCGGCTCCGCGGACTTGCGCGGGCGCAGCGTCTGCGTCGTCGGGCTCGGGCACGTGGGCGAGCCGCTCGCGCGACGTCTCGATCGCGCCGGCGCAGCGCTCATCCTCTCCGACATCGACGATTCCAAGCGCGCCCTCGCCGCCGAGCTCGGCGGCGTGTGGCGCGAGCCAGCGCAGGCGCTGCGCGCCGACGTCGACGTGCTCGCTCCGTGCGCGCTGGGCGGCGTGATCGACGAGAACCTCGCGCTGGAGCTGCAGGCGCAGATCGTGTGCGGCTCGGCCAACAACCAGCTCGCCGGCGAGGGAGTGGCCGACCTCTTGGCCGCGCGCGGCGTCCTCTACGCGCCCGACTTCATCGTCAACTCGGGCGGCCTCATCAATGTGTCGCTGGAGCTAACGGGATATGACCGTGCGCTCGCCCAGCGACGCGTTGCGGAGATCGAGGGCGTGCTGGGGCGTATCCTCGCCCACGCCGAGGAGGCTCACCTCACGCCGCTCGCCGCGGCCCTCGAGCTCGCCGAGCGCGCCCTGGCGGATTCGGCGGCAGCCAACAGCTCCGGGATCCTCTCCGGCCGGACGGGCCGGGAGAAGTAGAAGCCCTGGGCGCGGTCGCAGCCCAGCGCGCGCAGCGCCTCGATCTGCAGCTCGTTTTCGACCCCCTCGGCGATCACGTCGATCGAGAGCGCCTGCGCCATCCTCAGGATCGCCCGCGTGATCGCGGCCGTGCGCTCGCTGCTGTTGAGCGTCTGCACGAACGAGCGGTCGATCTTCACACCGTCGATCGGCAGCTCGCCGAGATACGCGAGCGATGAGTAGCCGGTGCCGAAGTCATCCAGCAGGAAGCGCACGCCGAGCGCAGCCACGCGCTGCACAGTCTTGCTCACCGCCTCGGGCTCTCGCATGAGCACCGACTCGGTGATCTCCAGGCACAGGCTCGAGGGATCGATGTCCGCCGCGCCCAGCGCTCGCGCGACGGTCCCCTCGAGGTCGCGCGCCATGAACTGCCTGATCGAGAGGTTCACCGAGATCCCGACCGGAGCGGCGTCAGGGCGCTCGCGTTCCCACTGCCCGGCGTGTGCGCACGCCGACTCGAGCACCCACCGCCCGATCGGCTCGATCATGCCGCTCTCCTCAGCGACCGGGATGAACTCGAGCGGGCTTATCAGCCCGCGCTTGGGGTGCGCCCAGCGCAACAGCGCCTCCATCGAGTCGATCGAGCCGTCGCGCAGCGAGACGACCGGCTGGTAGACGACGAACAGCTCCTCGTAGTCCAGCGCTCGCCGCAGGTCGTTCTCGATCGACAGGCGCGCAACCGTGCGAGCGTGCATCGCTTGGTTGAAGACCTCCGAGCGCGCCCTGCCCTTTGCCTTCGCCTGATACAGCGCCGCATCCGCGTCGCGCAGCAGGCTCGTCGGCGTGCTTCCCGGCGGGCTTGCGATCGCGACCCCCACGCTCACCTTCGCGAAGTGCTCGCCCGCAGCCAGGTCGAAGGGAGCGTCGAACGCCGCCACGATGCGCTCCGCCGTCGCCGCCGCCGAGGGCTCGTCGGCGATCTTCTCGACCAGCATCACGAACTCGTCGCCGCCGAAGCGCGCGACCGTGTCTCCGGGCCGGAGCACCGTTCGCAGCCGCGGCGCAATCCGCGTGAGCAGCTCATCTCCGGCGCCGTGCCCGAGGCTGTCGTTGACGAGCTTGAAGTTGTCGATATCGAGCAGCACGACGGCAAGCTCGGCGTTCGCCTCGGCGAGCGCGCCGCGCAAGCGGTCGAGGAACAGGACCCTGTTGGGGAGGCCCGTCAGCGGGTCGTGGGCTGCCTGGTAGCGGATGTCATCCTCGACCGCGCGCTGCTGGATCGCGTCCGAGAGGATGTTCGCGAGCGCCTGCACGAAGTCCACGTCCGCCGGGCCGAGCAGGCGACCGGGAGCGTTCGCAAGCCACAACACACCCCAGCGGCCCTCTCGGCCAGACATCTGGCAGGCGAGGCCGTCGGCCAGCTCAGCGGGCAGGTAGAAGCACTCCTCATGGCCGCCGCTCGCGCGCAGCTCGGCCCGTCCTCGCGACGCCAGGTCGGCATGCGCGCCGGTGGCCTCGCCGCGTTCGCTCGCGCGCCTCCTGCGCGCGCGCATATCAGCCAACGGCGCGCCCACCTCCGCGCGCGCCACAAGAATCTCGCCCTCGGCGTCCGCGTACTCGAGCACCGCGCCTGCGGCCGCCCCCGTTATGCGAATGGCCTCATCGAGCGCGTGGCGCATCAGCTCGAGCACGTCCTCTCGGCCGAGCGCGTGCTCGCCCAGCCTGGCCACCGCCGCCTGCTGTTCTGCCCTGCGCTCGAGCTCGGCCTCGGCGAGCTTGTGATCGGTGATGTCCGAGATCACCCCATACCAGTGGACGCGGCCCTTCGCGTCCGTCACCAACGCTGCTTCATCGCGAACCCACACCGTCCTGCCATCGCGGTGGCGCATGCGGTAGTCGTCAGGCGTGCTCGGGTCCTCAAGCCCCTCCTCGCGCTCGAACACGCGGTCGCGGTCCTCGGGGTGCATCTGCCGCGCCCACAGCCCGGGATCGTCGGTCCATTCCTGCGCCGTGAAGCCCAGCAACGCCTCGACCCCCTGGCTGACGTAGTGCCACTTGCCGGCCACGCCCACGTCGGCCACGTACAGGATCGCGGGCACCTGCTCCAGAAGCGTCTCGACCTCCACCTCCGCGAGCCGCTCTCCGGCGTGCGCGAGCCTCGCGCGCGCGCGTAGCCATCCTCGTGGCAGCGGGAACTGCATGATTGCTAGTGCTATCGGCACCGACGCATAGGAAGCTAAGGTCGACGGCCAGTCTGTCCAGGGCCCCGCGGCGGACGACTTGCTTGCGCCGCGAGAGATCATGTGTGCCTCTCCCGTCCCCTACAGATCGGAGCGATTTGATGCAGCCAGGGATTGCGAGTCTCGGCCCCCGCGGCTCATGAGCGCCAACATCCAGCGGCCTCGATTCGATGAGCCGCGCGACTACGAGGGCTTCTCGTGCCTGCGCGCGCGGATCGGCCGCCAGGTGGGCACCGAGAAGATCGGGCTGAGCCTGTTCGAGGTCCCGCCCGGTCAGGCAGCCTACCCCTACCACTGGCACGTGGCCGAGGAGGAGCTCATCATCGTGATCGCGGGGCGCCCCGAGCTGCGCACGCCAGAGGGGTGGCGCGAGCTCGAGCCGGGCGAGGTGATCGCCTTCGCAGCCGGAGAGCGCGGTGCTCACCAGCTCGTGAACCGCAGCGACGAGACCGTCCGCTTCCTCGCCTTCTCAAACCAGCAGCCCGACATCATCGTGCGGCCGGACTCGAGCACGATCGGTCTCGCCGAGCGCCGGCCCGAGGGCGGCGGCCTCGCCTATCACTTCCGCATCGCCGACGCGGTGGCCTACATCGAGGGCGAGCAGGCACCGTGAGCGGTGCAGCCCCTCGCATCACGCTGCACCTCGGCGACATCACGAGTGACACCGGCGTGGACGCGATCGTCAACGCGGCCAACTCGAGCCTGATGGGAGGCGGCGGCGTCGACGGCGCGATCCACCGCGCCGCGGGGCCCGGGCTGCTCGATGAGTGCCGACCGCTCGGCGGCTGCCCGACGGGCGAGGCCAAGATCACCGGCGCCGGAGCGCTGCGTCCCGTCAAGCACGTCATCCACGCGGTGGGACCGCGATGGCGTGGCGGCTCGGCCGGCGAGGCCGCGCTGCTGGCTGCGTGCTACACGCGCGCGATCGAGCTCGCCGCCGAGCACGGCTGCCGCCGGGTCGCGCTGCCCGCCATCTCGACGGGCGTCTACGGCTATCCGCTAGAGCAGGCCGCGGAGGTGGCGCTTGAGGCGACCAGCGCGGCGCTCGACGCTCACCACGAGATAGAGGAAGCGCGCTTCTGGCTGTTTGACCAGCGCGCCTACGAGGCCTTCTCAGCGGCGCTCGCCGCGCACCACCGCTGAGCCGGGGCGAGCGGCGCCTTCAGCGCGCAGGCCGTCGCCGTCGCGCGAGGATCGCCGCCGGAGCGGCTGACCCTCACGCGCCGGCGGGGCGCCTGCTGCTCTACAGCTTGACTATGACCTGCACTTCGAAGGCGGCGCGGATGATGTCTTCGGGCGAGACGCCCGGAGGCAGTTCGTGTTCGCCGAAGAAGATCGACGCCGGGACTTCCGCGTTCGTGCCCTTGCACGTCGTCGTGTTCTGGTTGTGGTGGGCGTTGCCGCCCCCTTGGAGTTCCGTTTCGCTGAACAGCGGTTCCCCGGTGGTCACGTCGGTGAGCGAGAAGCTCAGCGAGACGGGGATGCCATGGCCCTTCTGGCCGACGATCTGCCCGGCACCTTTGCCGTGTTCGTTGCGCGCAACGGAGACCGTGAGCGAGCCAATCCCTTCGCATTCGATTTCGACGATTTCCTTGCCCGGCGGGGCGGGGCCAGAGGCGGCCGCGCTGCTGGAAAGCAGGGCCGCCGCGGCGAAGCCACTGGCCACGAGCGCGAGAACAATCCGTTTCATCTACTCCATCCTTTCCGTAGGTCTGCGGGACTTCCGAGTCCCGCGGGACTTCCGAGTCCTCCTACCACGTCTTTGGTCGTCGGAAACGTGGGAAAGGCCACGCTGCTATGGAGAGTTATAAGGCGACCGGCATAGCTTTGCGTCGGGGTGAGCTAGACCAAGGGGCCGGTCCCCTAGACCAAGGAGCGGTGGTGGGGGCGTAGCGCGAAGGTCATCATCGCCTCCACAAGCAGTTGTGCGTCTTCGAGATCCAAGGCAAGGAAGCCAACATGACATCGCCCCGCCCGCAGTCCGGCGCCCACCGTTCCCGCCTCGTGCTGTGCCTCGTGATTGGCCTGCTGGCGTGCGTATTTGCAGCAGCTAACGCCAGCGGAGCGTCGGCGCTGACGACGGCTTCCAACTGTGCGCTCCCGGGAAGCACCTTCCAGGGAGGCGATGGAGATCAGACCACCCCCAGCATCACCGAGGAAGCGTTCTGCAACGAACACTTCCTGCCGACTACGCGCGACTGGCAGAGCCTGACGAATGTGATCAACTCGCCTGACCCCCAGGCTCAGGACAGCATGTTTGAGGGGGGCGACAAGGAGTCGGCTCCGGGCGGGTGGGGTCTGATCTCAGCGGCCGGCGGTGTCTCGCCGGGTAAGGCCAACATCCTCAGCGGCTGGAGCCAGGCCGACCCGCAGGCCGCCGCCACGTTCCTTTACCTGGCCTACGAGCGTGAAGCGACCACCGGTGACACGTTCCTGACCTTCGAGCTCAACCAGGTCAAGGGTCTGTGGAAAAACGAAAACGAAAGCATGATCCCCTGCCGCACCACGGGTGACGTGCTGATCGCCTACAACGTCCCCGGCGGAAAAAGCGTGAATGTCGTGGTCTACAGGTGGGTGACCGACACATCGACGCTGACGACCATCGCACCCGACCCCACGCCACACCCGTGTGCGAAGACCGGCCACTTCGAACCGTCCGAAGGCACGCCGGTAGCCGCGCCGTATGAGCAGGGCGCGATGAGCACGGCCGAAGGCAGCAACTTCCTGACCGACACGGCGAACCCTCCGACCCCCAAAACGTTTGCCGGCGGCAGCTTCGGCGAGGCTTCGCTGAACCTCACGGCGATCTTCGAACAGGCCAACCTCGGTTCCTGCTTCGCCTTCGGCCAGATGTGGATGTCGAGCCGCTCGTCGGAATCGATCGACTCTGCGCTGCAGGACTACGTGGGCCCGGTGGGGATCCAGGCCGACAGCTGCGCGATCTCCGGGCGAAAGTTCGACGACGCCAACGGCAGCGGCGTCGACGACCCGAGCAAGCCTGGCCTGGGCGGCTGGACGATCCAGCTGCTGGACTCCACCGGCACCAAAGTCCTGCAGACCACGACCACGGCCGCGGACGGCACCTACGCATTCACCAACGTCCCGCCCGGCTCCTACGTGCTCCGCGAGGTCGCGCAGAGCGGCTGGACCTGCGACTACCCGGGGACCGGCAGCAGCTGCCAGCACTCGGTCACGCTCAGCACGAGCAACGTCAACTCGATGGGCAACGACTTCGGCAACAAACCCACCTCGACCGTGCTCACCACTCAGAACCCCGCCTCGGGCGTCGTGGGCCAGAAGTTCGGCGACTCGGCCACCGTCTCGGGATCGGCGGGCACGCCCACGCCGACGGGCAGCGTCGAATTCAGGCTCTACAGCGACAACCATTGCGGCACGCTCGTCGCCGGGCCGCTCACCGAGACTCTCTCCGGCGGCAGTGCCTCTATCCCGGACGCCGCCAAGGTCTCGCCCGGGGCCGGCAACTACTGGTGGGTCGCGACATATGGCGGCGACAGCGGCAACGCTCCGGCCGCAAGCGGCTGCGCCGATGAGCCGGTCGTGATCGGCCAGGCCTCGCCGGCGATCACAACCACCCAGGACCCGGCCGCGGGCACGGTCGGTGAGACCTTCAAGGACGAGGCCAAGCTCAGTGGCCTCTTCGGCGCGCACCCCACGGGCACGATCAGCTGGAAGCTCTACTCCAACAAGAGCTGCGAGGCCTCCGAAGGCGGCCTGGTGGCCTCCGACGGCCCCGTCTCGGTCTCCGGCGACGGCGAATACGCAACCCCCCAGGGCGCCAGCCCGACGCAGGCCGGCACCTACTACTGGGTGGCCGCCTACTCCGGCGACTCCAACAACAAGGAAGCCAAGAGCGGCTGCGCCGATGAGCCGGTCGTGATC
>VAXW01000006.1 GCA_005884115.1 Actinomycetota bacterium | reverse complement strand
TCCGCGAGACGGCTCATCACGGTCATCACCGTGGTGTACGCGAGCGGCTCGGCGCGCCCCTCGTTCAGATGGCCCATGACCTTGCGCACCGTCACCGGAGCCCGGGCCGCCCAGACGGCGTCCATTACCTCCGCCTCAAGCGGTCCGAACCGGCTACCTCCGTCTGCAGACGTCACAGGCACATCCATAATGCTACTACAGGTCCGTCGTAGCACCGCCCAAGCCTGACCACAGGCTGGCGCTCGCCGACATCCTCACCTACCGGCCGGTTGATGCCGATCGCTCGGGATTCGTTCAGGCACTTATCGCCGGAAGTGCCTCAAACGCAGATCATCGTCAGTAATCCCCGGGCATCTGCACGGATTACTTTGCAAGCAGGAGATCATCGGTTCGATCCCGGCTGGCTCCATCTGCAAGGAAGGAGCTTAATCGTCAACCACCACGGGTCCCAACGAGTCCCCTGGTAACACGAAGTATCACCTCGACGGGGACTGATCGCGGGATCTCTGGGTGCTCGAGCCACCAAAGCGCGAGCCCTGTCAGCGAGCTGCGGATCACCTCGGCGAGGGGCTCGATCTGCAGCTCTGGGAGCGATGGCGAGTGCTGCTCTCTGATGAGCGCCATATCTGCTGCGCGCTGCATCGCGCGCAGCTGCTGCTGGAAGGCCTCGATCTCCGCGTCGCCTGCGGCGTCGCGGAGGAGCATCTTGGCCGCGGACGGGTGCTTCTCGACGTAGGCGAACCACGCGTTGGTCATGGCAGGCAGGCGTGCCTCGAGCGGCTCATCTGTGCGGTACTCCTCGAGCGCGGCCTGCGCCAGCTCGTCGCGGTACTTCGCAAGCAGGCTGAGGTAGAGCTCCTTCTTGGACTCGAAGTGGCGGTAGATCATCGGCTTGGTGACGCCGGCCGCGGCGGCGATGTCATCGAGGGTGCACGCCACATAGCCGCGCTCGGCAAACAGCTTCGCTGCGGCTTCCTCGATCGCAGCGCGTCGCTCGGTAGGCGAAAGGCGCTTGCGCTCCCGGCGCGGGAGTGTCGTTTCAGACGTGGGAGTCCCTCGGTCCATGATAAGTTTCTATTGAGTATACTGCTCGGTAAGTCTCGAGCATGCAGAATCGCTTTGACGTCATCATCGTCGGCGCCCGCTGTGCGGGCGCCCCGCTGGCCACCCTGCTCGCGCGCCAGGGGGTGCGGGTGGCGGTTGTCGAGCAGGCGACTTTTCCGCGCGAGACGCTGTCCTCCCATATCTTCGAGGCGGACGCGCTCGCGTTTCTTGATCGCCTTGGCGTCACCGAGCGGCTGCGGGCGACCGGTGCTCCGTTCGTCGACCGAACGGACATAAGGATCGAGGACTTTGAGATCGCCATGCCGTGGCCGCGGGCACCCGGCGACACCGGGGGGATGATGTCGGTCCGCCGGCACGTGCTCGACCCGATCCTCGCCGACGCAGCGGTCGACGCCGGCGCTGAGGTTCGCATGGCGAGCACCGTGGTCGGGCTGTCGGAAGAGCACGGCCGGGTGAGCGGCGTGCGCGTATCGTGCGCCAATGGCGAGTGTGAGCTGCGCGCGCGCCTCGTCGTCGGGGCCGACGGACGCCGCTCGACCGTGGCTGCACTCAACCGGGCCCGCAAGTACAACGTCGTAGCCAACCAGCGGGCCCTGTACTGGGGGTACTTCGAGGGCGCCGATCCAGGAGAGCAGCCGAGCTTCCTCAGCCATCGCTGGGCCGATCGCTTCGTGCTCGCGATCCCGACCGACGCGGGCCTCTACCAGGCGCTTGTGTGGCCAGAGATGTCCGAGCTCGCGCGCTTTGACCGGGATCACGAGGCCGTCTTCGCCGACCAGATCCAAAGCTGCGAGCCGCTCGCGCGCGCGATCGCCGGCGCCCGGCGGGTCGGCAAGCTCTACGGAGCCGTGCGCTGGAGTGGGTACTTCCGGGAGGCGTCCGGTCCCGGCTGGGTGCTTGCCGGCGATGCGGGACACTTCAAGGACCCAGCCCCAGGACGCGGGATAGGCGATGCGTTCCGCCAGGTCGATGCGCTCGCACCCGCGATCGTCGCTGGCCTGGGTGGGTCAGACGCCAACCTCGACGAGGCTCTCGTGCGTTGGGGACACTGGCGCGACCGCGACTTCGCAGAGCACTATTGGCTCGCCAACGACCTCGGGCAGTCGGGCACCGTGCCGGCGGTGCTTTCCGAGATCGTGCGCCGCCTGAACGAGCAGGGCAAGGCCGGGTCATTCCTCGACTTGTTGAACCACCGAGTCAAGCCATCGCGGCTCCTCACTCCGGCACGGCTGCTCGGCGCTACGGCGCGTCTCGTCGCGCGCGAGCGCGGGCAACGGCGCGCGATTCTCGGCGAGGTGGCCGCGCTCGCGTCCCAGGATGCGCGTCGCCGGTGGCTCAACAGGCGACCCGCGTATGCCGCTGCAGAGCTGTCCCCGGCCAATGGCGAGCCGACCGAAACCCACGTGGCGGTGGCTCCGGAACGAGCACACCAGAGGTAGGCCGCCCAATGCGTGGTGGGTGAGCGAACGGATGCGACCGCGGCGTGCGAGAACCCGGAAGTAGAGTCACGCAATGAGCTCCGAGTCCGCGCCCGTGCTCGATGAGGTCCGGCGACGACGACGGTCACGTCATCGCATCTTTTGGGGCATCGTCAACCCGCCAACCCGACGGCTCGCGGGGTTTGCGCCCTGGTGGGTGCTGCTTGAGACCAAGGGGAGGCGGACCGGGAAGCCGAGGACCACACCGCTCGCCCGTGGTCCCGTCGACGGCGATACCGTATGGCTGAACTCGGTCCATGGTCGGCATTCACATTGGGTGCGCAATCTCGAGGCGACGCCCGAGGTCCGGGTCAAGCTCTCAGGTCGCTGGCACAACGCGATCGCCAGCGTCCGCGAGTACGACGAGGCAACAGTGCGACGCTTCAATCTCTACGCCCGCAGCGGGCCGAGAACGCTCGGGATCGATCCCGTCTTGGTGCGCGTCGAGCTACGCCGTTAGCCGCCGAACTCCGCGACCGCAATCTCGTCGCGCGCACGGGATGAGAACTTGACCGAGCAGATGATTCGCAGCGCCACCGAACATGAGATCGATTCCGTGATCCAGCTATGGCATGCGGCAGGCGGCACGCCGAGCGTCACCGACACGCATGCGGGCTTGCTGTCTCTGTTGGCCACCGACCCTGACGCATTGCTTGTCGTAGAGATAGAGGGCATCGTGGTCGGCTCCCTCATTTCCGCCTGGGATGGCTGGCGGGGCAGTTTCTACCGGCTGGCGGTCCATCCCGAATACCGGCGACAGGGCCTTGCCACCGCGCTGGTGCGCGAGGGTGAGCGTCGTCTAAAGGCGCGAGGGGCCGTCCGGCTCACCGCAGTCGTGACCGACGACGATGCGATCGCGACGGGCTTCTGGTCGGCCGCTGGATATGAGCGCCAGGCCCATCAGGCCCGGTTCGCTCGACACGCAAACGAATGACCCGCGCTGCTTCATCGAGCAGCGCGCTAAGCGCGACCACGGCGCGAGCTTCGACCGGCTCGTGCGGCAGGCGCGGAAGCTGGGCGGCGCGGATTTAGCGGCCGCAGAGGCCACCGACCTGTCACCGAAAAGTCACCGGCGCGGAAATCGCCGTTCCCGCAGCGTCAAAACATCGCGTCGGGTGACAACGCGAAAGGCGCCTGAGCGGGCGAAACGTGAAATGGCGAGACTCGGAATCGAACCGAGGACACCACGATTTTCAGTCGTGTGCTCTACCAACTGAGCTATCTCGCCAAAAGCCCTGCTAATCGCCAACTTTTGGGCGTCTAACAGGCGGCAGTTTTGTGCCGGTGAACCCGCCCTGGGGCGCCGCCTCAGTGCGCCTCGAGCTGTCGGAACGCAGTGACACGGCCTCAACCTTACCGGCTCGAAACTGCTCGGCCAGCGCTACGGGTGGCGCGCCCTCGTAGCGGCGGATAATGCGTCCGTAGGTGGCGGAGATCATCTGGATGCTCGTCCCGCTGCCACGCGTCGTCCTGGTAATGAGGCGCCCGCCCGCGCGAAACCACGACCATTCGCATCAAGCCGGCTCTCCGTAGCGTGCGCCGCGTCCCTCCGCGCGCATACGCTTGATTGCCTCAGTCCGCCGCTTCTCGAAACCGATGGTCGGATCAGTCGCCCGTTGCGCCGTCGCGTGCAGCTCGCTGATGGCATCTGCCAACGGCTGAAGCTTGATCTCGTCGCCCCCCTAGGCAACGAGGTGGGCCCTTTGCTGCGCCGTTGCTGCGTGCCCGGCTTGATCAATCACGCGGACGCCCATCTTGAGCGTAACCGCGTCGTGGCGGCGAAGTAGTCGCCCGACACTACGCGCGACTGCACGTGTCAGGTGGCGGGTAAAAGTCCAGGTGCCGTTCACGCTTGTGATTGAGAACGGAACTGGCGAAGCGTCGAGATGTGGAACCCGCGTGACTTGCTTGTGCGGTGTGCGGAGGGATACTTCGTAGCCCGCCGAGCCGACGCACCAGGTCGTGCATCTGACCTGAAACGTGATCTCCCGGTGAGCCAGACGGAACCGCGGCGGCGCAACAAGGCTCACCGCGATGGGTGCAGGCTGTTCAGACGTCGGTGGCAGCGGTGGCAAGGCGAATACCGCAACTGCCTGCGGTTCGGTCGCCTCCGTTTTCGGAGCTTCACCGGCGCAGGATGGTAGTCCCGCCGTCGAAAACGAAGCATCCCAATAGATGATCCTCGCGCTTGCAGCGGCCTTCGTTGATGTGAACGCATACGATTCGCCACTCGGAGGGCCCGGCGAGCCTTGCCCGCGATCAATGTCTGCTTGATCCGGCAGCAGCGACGCCGACGATGCAACCGCGAAGTCGAGCGACTCCCGCGAGATGTCCGAAAAAGTGATCGTGCTGCCAGCCCAAAAGCTGGACCCGCTTCGCGGCGAAAGGTAGTGTTCGGCGACCGTGAGGTTGGCCTGCGCTTCGGCGGCGCAAAGGTTCCCTTTCCCAATTTCGCCACGTGCCGAAGCAGGCAGGGACGCCATGGCGAGCACCGCGAGCGCCACGATTCGGTCCAACCTCAGGTTGCCAATTCCCCGGCCCATCGGGTGCGAATAGTAACCGGCGCTACAGGGTCAATTCTCAACCGGCCTTGACACCTGCGTCGCGACGGGCATCGTGGAGTCGTCCGGTGACCCACCTGATGACCCACCCCGTGCGTCCGAGGGCGTGCCAGAACGCTCCAGAGGTCGCGAAACGTCCCAGAAAACCGCCAAAGCTGGGGCAAAGGCGGCAGCGCGTACACAATTTTCAGTCGCGTGCTCTACCAACTGAGCTATCTCGCCAAAAGCCCTGCTAATCGCCAACTTTTGGGCGTCTAGCAAGCGGCAGTTTTGTGCCGGTGAACCCGCCCTGGGGCGCCGCCTCAGTGCGCCTCGAGCTGTCGGAACGCAGTGACACGGCCTCAACCTTACCGGCTCGAAACTGCTCGTCGAGCGCGACCGGCGGGGCGCCATCGTGGCGGCGGATCATGAGCCGCTGTGTCGTGTGCGCCTCCTGTGAGGGCCGCCACCCGAGCAAAGGCACAGACCTCCGGTAGGCACCGAGGCTCCTCAAGCCCCAGATCGCGAGGCCACCGCGCACGAAGCTTAAAATTCTGGCGGCGGCGGCTTCCTGTACGTGACGGTGAGCATGATCATCTGCGTGCTGGCAGGCTCTGGCGGGCCGGGCTGACACCTGATGGTGATGGCGAGCCGGACGCGCTTGTGTCTGGCTAGATATCTCCGCATCGCCCGGCTTGGTGCGATCGTGAGGGTGACGTTTTCGGCGCCCTTCGCGATGGCCATGCCATAGAGCGGAGAACTGCCGGAGGAGCAGCGTTTCGCTGCTCGGCCCTGGGTGGGATGGCTGCAGCGCCGCCGGACGATCGGGGCTCCGTCGCGTGGTGATAGGAGGCGCGCGGCCGCGGTGTAGGTCGCGAAAGTAGCGCGCCACACCCGCTGTTCGATGACGCCGAGATATTCGACCGTCGCCGGTTCAACGATGAACCCGGTCTGCGGCGGCGGCGTCAGCTCCGAAGCGAAGACCGCGCCGCCCGGTTCGGACCCTGGCGTAACGCCCCTGATGAGCGCCGTTTGCCCGGTGCCTGAGAGGGCGACGTGTTCTCCGAATGAGCGATCGCGGATGAGCGGCAGCGGCTGACGCACCCATGCTTCGCCCCGGCGGCCGAAGGCCCACATGGCTGACTTGTCCGAACAGGGTTCGTTGTCGTACCTGCCGCAGCCGTCTTCGGGGAGGCCGCCGATCACAGCCGTCGTGCCATCGGCCGAGAGTGCGATGACGTCGCCGAAGGCGGGTGGACCGCCGAAGACGGCATAGTTCGAGAAGTCGTAGGGCTTGAGCGGAGGCTCGTGCTGTCGCCAGTCCGACGCGGACCTCGTGAACACGATGGCGTGGTCGTACGCACCCAACAGCGCCGTGGCGCCGTCTGCAGAGAGCGCAACGGCGCTGCCGAGCCCGGTGTGGTTCTCATATGGGTTGCGTTCGCCGTCGATCAGCTTTGCCGTCTGTGTCCAGGTGGCGCCGGAGCGCGTGAAGGCATACGCGGCGCCTTCGGGCGGAGGACCTTCTGGCGGGTGTTGCCGGTCGCCCACGCCGCCGATGAGCGCCACGTCGCCGCTCGCCGACAGCGCCGCGCTGCTACCGAAGCGCTCTTCGGGAGAGACGCCGCTCGGCGTCAGCTTGGCTCCCTGCTGGGTCCAGCCGGTACCCGAACGGGTGAAGATCCAGGCAGCGCCCTTCCAGCCTGAATCCCAGTCGGCGCCGACAAGAATCACGTCACCATTCGCGGACACCGCCACGCTCGAGGCGAAGCTTTCCATTTCTTGGAGGCTTCCGGGCGGGCGAGGGCCGGCGCCGCTCGCAATGATTGGCGCCGCCTGGCTACTCCAGCTGCCGCCCGTTCGGGTGAAAGTCCATGCTGCGACCGGGCCCGCGGCCGAAGGGCCGGCCAGCACGGCCGTGTTCCCGTCAGCGGACAGCGCCACGTGCGCTCCGCCTCCGGTCGCCCCTTCCAGCTGCAGCTTCGCCTCCCGGGCCCAGGATTGGCCTGTGCGGCTGAAGACCCACGCGACGTCAGGACCTTCGGACACGAGGGCGGTGGTCCCGTCCGATGACAGCGCGAAGTCATATCCGAAGCTTCGACTGTCGACTCCCGTCGCGTCGCGTGGAGTGAGCGCCGCCACTTCCTGCCAACCGCTACCGGCTCGTGTGAACACCTGCGCGGGCCCTCCCCCCTCGACGCGCTCTGCCACCTCGTGGAGGTCAGGCGGGGCAAGGATCGTGCTGCCGTCCGCCGATAGCGCGGCGAGCCACGGCCGGTTCATGATCAGCGCCCCCGACGAGGTCCAGACGTCGTCGTTCATGCGCGTGAAGATGTACGCAATCGGTCTCGCCCCAGAAGATTCTGAGCGCGCAGCGGCGGCGATGAGCGCAGTTTTTCCGTCGGCGGACACTGCCGCGCCTTCGGCAAAGGCGAGCTGCGCTTCAGGGCGTGGCGAGGTCAGCTGAGCGACCCGGCGCCAGCGTCCGCGGGAGCGCCGGTAGACCAAGGCGTAGCCGTGCCCGCGGTTGGTGATCACGGCCGTCAAACCGTCGGCCGACAGCGCGGCGCGGGGGAAGCCCCCCGACCCCGGTCCGGGAGCGATGCTGCCGGCGGATCGCCAGCGCGATCCGTGACGCGAGTACGACGCGGTCCCGATGAGCAGCGTGTTCCCGTTCGCCGAGAGCGCGGGGTGCGCGTTCAATGCCTCTAGCGCGCGTCCCTGCTGGTTCCAGTGCCCGTGTGACCAGACGTACACCCAGGTGAGAGGGACGTTCGAGGCGGTGCCGCCGAACACTGCCGTGCGCCCGTCGCCGGAGATCGCGACCGCTTCGCTTCCCGAGACGTAACCGCTTGGTACGCGAGGCGACAACGGCGGTCCCTGTTGGTGCCACGCCCCGTTCGAGCGCACAATTACCCAAGCGGCCATCGCGCTGAACCGTCCGTCGCCGACGATGATCGTGTTTCCGTTGCCCGAGATGGAGACGGTCGCGCCGAAGTTGGCCACGCCTCGCGATCTGGTTAGGCGGTTGGCACCATGCGGAGTCAGCTTGGGGCCCTGCTGCGCCCATGACGCGCCCGAGCGAGTAAACACCCACACCGCACCGACGCCGCCGTCGTCGCTTTCCCCGCCGATCGCGGCCGTGCTTCCGTCGTTCGAGAGCGCGACGCTGCTGCCGAAGGCGCTCGTCTGGCCGGCGGGGCCGGTGAGCACGGCGTATGCGCTCAGAAGCGGATCGACGGTAATCGGGAACCGCGCTGCCCGAGTTTGCAATTCGAGCGAGAGCTGCCCGCGGCGCAGCCGCATGCGGGCAGCAAGCGATCGGCCGCTGGCGTCGGTCGCCGCAAGACCCTCGTAGCGGAACACTGGCCCGCGGCGTCCGCTCAGAATGGCGTCTCTGCCATCGGGAGAAAGCGACGCAGGTGCGACTCCCGAGACGTCGAGCAGGAGCGTGACCGAAGACGCGGATAAGACAGTGGCGCGGCGTACGACGAAGCGCTGCTCCACGCCGAGAGGTCCATCGACAAAAGACTGCTGCACGTCGCCCGCGTCGTAGACGGCGCGGTTCCGTTCAATGCGCGGGGTGGCCGCCGGCAACGCCAGGGGTGAGCCGCCTGCCAGAGCCGAAGCGAGCGTCAACCGCAGCTCTGTGCCGTCGCTGGACGTCACATCGATACCCAGGGGTGCGGAGCGCAGCCGCAGACCTTGCTCGGGGTTAACGCCGCGAAAGCCATGCGCGACGGCGGTCAGTCGATATCGAGCTTGAGCTCCACCCAGCGTGGCCGAGGCCGCCGCTTGCAGCGCTGCGGGCATCTCGTCAAGCACCCGCGACTGTGTCAAGGCGTGAGCTGGCGACGGGGTCGACTTCGCCGGGACGGAGACGACCATCGCCAGTCCCGCAACCAGCGCGGCGAGCACAGCCGCGATCGCCGCCATCGCAAGCCAGCAGAGACCGACGGTTGCCTTGCCCGCGAGCGCCACGCATTCCTCAACAACAGCCGCTTCGACCCGATGCGGTCAGCTCGCATATGAAGCCGCCGCCAAGGTCGGGGGTCATGAAACGAGGCCTCGCGCTGCTTCTCCTGCTCGGCTCGACTCTGTGTGCAAGCGGCGGGAGCGTCTCGGCAGAGGCGATTCCCCCCGAACTCCTGGCTACGTCCCACTCGGGCTGGCTGTGGAGCAACCCCGTTCCCCAGGGGGACAGCCTTGGAGCGGTCGAATTCGCGGGGGACACCGGGTTCGCGGCCGGCGAAGAGGGCACGGTTCTGAAGTCGCTCGACGGAGGCGCATCCTGGACGGCGCTGTCGAGCGGTACCACCGAAAAGCTCTCGCTCATGCAGGTCCTCGATCCCGCGACGGTGTTCGTGAGCGGCAACTTGGGCCTGCTCGAGTCAACCAATGGCGGGGCGAGTTTCAGGGAAATTCGATCGGAGAAGCCCTGTTACGAGTGCTCCTCGATCAGGTCGTTCTCGTTCCTCAGTGCGACGAGCGGGGTCGTCGAGACCTATGACGTCTTCACCCGAAGCGACTCGCTGTTGTGGACCGAAAACGGGGGCGCGAGCTTCGAAGCGCGCACGCCGGTGCCCTTGTACGCAGCCGAACCGGGGCCAATCCGGTTCCTGTCATCCACAGATGGCGTCGCGCTCGTCAGCGGCGAAAACATCGGAAGGGTCATGCGGACCGTGGACGGCGGACGCACCTGGACAATCGCCGCCGAAGGCCACCACAAGCTCTCGGGCCTCACGTTCGCGACGTCGCTTCTCGGATATGCGGTGGGAGAAGACGACACGATCCTGCGCACTGACGACGGCGGTGCGACGTGGCAGGCGACACCGTTGGTGCTGCCCGCGGGCGCTGGCGCCCTGGATCTCACGGGCATCTCCTGCGCCGAAGCCGAAGCCTGCCTGATCACGACCAACGGCTTGCGTTCCACAAACGCCGGCCCGATCCTGCGAACCACCGACGGAGGGCGCAGCGCCACCCTCATCCATCCGTTCGCGGCCTACCCCGGGCCGCCGGCGGTGCTTGCCGTCGCGGACTTGCCGTCCAATCATGCGGTCGCCGTCGGAGGAGGAGGCGCGACGGCGCTCTCCGCTGATGGGGGCGCGAGCTTTGCCGACGACAACTGGCGGGCAGCGAACATCTCCGAGCCATACGAAGAACCCCCGACTCAAATACGGCTCGGGCGCTCGCCGCGCGAAGCCTTCCTGCCGGGCCAATACGGCCGAATCGCAGTGACTCGCGACGCCGGGCACAGCTGGAACGTGCTGCAGCTGCCGACGAATAGGCTCGTCCTGGATGCGGCGTTCCCCACGCCGCAGAAGGCATTCGCCGTCGTCAAAGGCGGCGCGGTGTACGCAACGGGCGACGGTGGCCGCAGCTGGCGGCGCTGCGGACGCGCCGCCCGCTCTCCCGGCGCAGTGCTCGCCACCAACCAGCGCGTCGTCCTCGTAACCGGCGGACACGGCGTCTGGCGCTCGACGGACGGGTGCGGCGCGTTCACCCAGGTCGGCGGAAAGGTTGCCGTCGACGGTCGCCTTCGACCGCTTGAGAGCTTCGAACTCTCGCTTACCGGCGGCGCTCAACAGGTGAGCAGACACACGATGATCGTCTTCGCCAATCAAATCCTCGAGTCGACTGATGCTGGGGAGCGCTGGGCGGTGATTCCCGGCCCGGGCGTGACGGGTTACATCGAAGCCGTCTCATTCCTGGGCGCCCGAAGCGGCTATGTCCTACGTGAAGGGACGTTCTTCTTCACCAATGACCAAGGCCGCCATTGGCGCCGGATTCTGACCGTCGCTCCTGAGGAACGGCATGCCGCCGAATACCCGTCGATCTCCTTCAGTAGCTTGCGCGACGGGTTCATTGCCACTCACAACAGCGAAGACCAACGTCCGAACATCGTGTTCCGAACAGAAGATGCAGGGCGAAGCTGGATTCCGGAGGAAATGCCCGAGCCGATCGCCTCGATCATCGCGGCGCCCGGCATCGCGTACTCCGCCTCCACATATGGGGACATGTTCATCGCGCGCGGCGGCGGCTTCACCGGAGAGCGCTCTCGTATCACACTCAGAATCGCCGGCCCAGCGACCCTGAGCCCCCGGGCACTCGCCCGCGCACACCACTACTTGACGGTTCATGGCAGAATCACACCCGCATTGAGCGGCGTGCCCGTAACGGTCGCGCGGACCACGGGACGCGAAGGCTGGAGTGAAGAAACTGCAGTAACCGGCGCCGGCGGCAGATTCTCCTACACCTTCGACGAGGTGGAAT
Source organism: Actinomycetota bacterium (assembly GCA_005884115.1). Lineage (GTDB taxonomy): Bacteria > Actinomycetota > Thermoleophilia > Solirubrobacterales > Solirubrobacteraceae > Palsa-744. Next base: position 169,364 of record VAXW01000006.1, on the reverse strand, counting down.
CGACAACCTGGATCGATGCTTACTGGACCGGAAGCCCCGGCTATCGCGGCGCCGCGACCGGCCCCGTGATACTGCGTGTTCGGCGCTGACGCACCCTACCCGCCTTCAGCGGCGATGATCTAGGCATGGAGCACGCCCGCATTCCCGTCCGCTTGATCGCGCGTGCGCGCGTGAACGAGATTGCAGGCGAGCGCGAGGGGGCACTGCTCGTGCGGGTGACAGCGCCGCCCGTCGACGGGCGGGCGAATGCAGCGCTCCGCGAGATGATCGCCAAACACCTGGGGATCGCGGCCGGCCGCGTATCGGTCGTGCACGGCCTGACGTCGCGCCAGAAGGTCGTGCAAGTGGAGGGGCTCAGCGCCCGGGAGCTCGCACGGGCGCTCGCGAAGCGCGAGGCGTAGCCCGACACGGGCGCTCGCTCCGCGGCGAGCCGGAATACGCGCGGCCAGCGCCCGCGCTCAGCCTGCGCTCTCTAGCTGTTCGCCCCTTCGCGGTCCCACGCCAGCAGGTACGGGAGCGGGTCGATCGGGTACCCGCCCGCGGCTTGCCAGCCCGCGACCCACACCTCGAAGTGCAGGTGCGGGGTGGTGGCAGAGCCGGTCTGGCCGACCTGGGCCAGCGGCTGCCCGGCCGCGACCGCCTGCCCGGCGCTGACGGCCACAGAACCTGCCTTGCAGTGGGCGAACATGAAGTCGAGGCCCGCGTCGGTCTGCTCGACCGCGTAGTAGCCGGCGCCGCCCGCCTGGAAGCTCGTGCTCGTGATCACTCCTGCCAGCGGGGCGAGCACGGGCGTGCCTTCGGCGCTCAGCACGTCCTGGCCCTGGTGCACGTGGTTGGCGCGCGGCGCCCCAAAGCGATTTTCGGGACCACCGAAGCTGTGCGCGCCGGCGACGGGGAACACCGCGCCGGCGGCCGCGAGCTGGGCGGGCGTAGGAACCCCGGCTGGGACTTCGGGCGTGGTCGGCGGCGGAGCAGGGGCGGTGGGACTTGCGCTGACGCTAAGGTTCGCCGCGGCGGAGCTGTGAGCGATGTGCCGGGGCGCCCCCAAGCCGTGGTCGCGCACGCTGAGCCTCACCTGATAGGAGCCAGGCTGGAGCCTCGATCCTCTGGGCCACGCAACCGCGATCGAGCGCCCCGTGCGCAGCCAGCCAAGGCTCGCCGTGATCACGGCTCTGCGTGCGGAGAGGTCTATTACGACCACCTGCACGTTCACGGTCCGCACGCCGGCCTCGTCGATGCGCAGCGTCACGCGCGGCGGGCGGCCCGGCGCGGCCGTCCTCGGAACCCTCAGTTCGCTGATGCGCGGGCGGCGCGCCGAGGCGGCGCGCGTTATCAGGCCGTACTCGCTGCCTCCCGCCAGCGGCGCCGAGGGTGCCTGCACGCCCCCCGGATTCTGCGCGGCGGCGAGCGCAGGCGCAAGCCCGCAAGCGAGCGCACACGTAGTCAGGGCGGCCGCAACCGCCTCGCGAAGAGGCCGCATACGTCAATGTCGGCAACGGCACACCGGCGCATGACCCGTGCGCGCCGGCTTGCAGACCCGCTAGGCGGCCTGAAACTCCTCGGCCAGCGCCTCATAGGTGAGTCGCAGGCCCTCGTCTATGTTCACCGCAGGCCGCCAGCCGAGCTCGCGGGCCGCAAGGCTCACATCCAGGCAGCTGTGCTGAAGCTCTCCTGGGCGCAGGTCGGCCAGCTCTGGCTCGATCCGCTCGCCGGTCGCGGCGGCGCCGTGACCAGACCCCTCGGCGACCTGCTGCAGGACACGCCAGATGGTGGCGACGTCGGTCTCGCTGGCGGTGGCGATGTTGTACGTGCCCGACCGTCCCGATGCTGCAAGCAGCGCGCTGACCACGTCCGCGACATACACGTAGTCACGCGTGGGACGACCGTGGCCGTAGAGCTTCGGCGTGCGAGCCGCGAAGAGGTGGTAGCTGAAGATCGCGACCACGCCTGCCTCCCCGTGGGGGCTCTGGCGCGGTCCGTACACGTTCCCGAGGCGGCATACCGAGTGCGACTGCTCCCCTGAGAGCGACCACGTGTTCACGAACGCCTCGGCGGCCCACTTGGACGCGCCGTAGGGAGACAGCGGCGCCGGGATCTGGTCCTCGGGAGTCGGCATCGGGGCGGCGTCCCCGTACAGCGCGCCTCCGGTCGAGGTGAACACGACGGGAGCGCCCACGAGCCGCGCCGACTCGAGCACGTTGAGCGTGCCCCTCACGTTCACGTCGCAGTCGCGGCCGGGGTCTTCGACCGATGCCACCACGCTGGCCTGGGCGGCGAGGTGGTAGATCGCCCGCGGCTTGACCCTGCGCACGACCGCCTCGAGCGCCGTGCGATCGACGATGTCGACCACACACATCTCGGCCTCCGCCGCCACGCGCCTCTCCTCGCCGGAGGAGAGATCGTCGATGACGGCCACCTGCAAGCCATCGCCGAGCAGCGCGTCGACCACGTGCGAACCGATGAAGCCGGCGCCGCCGGTCACGATCGCGCTTCCTCTCACAACCCGGAATCTATCTTGAGCCAGCGCGCGCGCGCTGGGCCAGCAGCTCGCTGACAGCCTCGACGGCCTCGTCGATCCGCTCGAGCACCCGCGCCTCCGCGCGGACGTCGGGCAGCTCGCCACCGGCGGCGATGCCGCCGAGCACGACCGGGATTCCCGGATTGCTCGTGCGCAGCTCCTTGATGGCGTCACCGACCTCGTTAGAGACGCCCGCGCTGATCGCCCCGAGGACGACAGCGTCCGCGCAGCGGCTGTCCACGGCAGCCTGCAGGCGCTCGAGGGGCAGCTCTGTGTCCAGCGTGGTCGCATACCCGGCTGCGGCGAGCTGGTCGTGAATCATCTGCAACTCGAGCGAGTGTTCATCGCCCTGGAGCCCGGCTACCAGCACCTTCTCGCGCGAAGGCTCGCGCCCTCCGGTCATGTACCGGGACAGCGTCGCCAGCACGCGCCGCGTGATGCTCTGCGTCAGGCGCTCGCGCTCGCCGTCGAGCGCGCCCGCGCCACGCAGCTCGCGCATGCGCCGCAGCGCCGGAGCGATGACCTCGCCGTGAAGCATTGTCGGCGAGATGCCATCCTCGATCGCGGTGGCGATCGCGCCCTCGGCGGTCTCGGCGTCGCCTCGCTCGAGCGCCGCTCCGTAGACCTCGAGCGTGCGCTCCGCCAGAGCGGCCGGATCGTCGCCCGCGTGCCCGCGCGCGTCCGGTCCAGCGGTCTCGATCACTTCCATGAACGCGTCCAGCAGCACCGGGTCGAAGTGGCGACCGCGTTCCCTGCGCATCATGTCCAGCGCCTTCTCGACGGAGAACGCCTTGCGGTAGACGCGGTCGCTGGTGAGCGCGTCGAAGACATCGGCAACCGCCACGATGCGGCTCTCGATCGGGATCGCCTCCCCGGCGAGCCCGCGCGGGTATCCGCTCCCGTCCCACTTCTCCTGGTGGCCGAGCGCGATGTGCGATGCGAGCTCGAGGATTGCCGATGAGGACCCGCGCAGGATCCTGTAGCCCTCCTCTGCGTGCGTCTCGACGATCGCTCGCTCCTCGGGGGTAAGAGGGCCGGGCTTGAGCAGGATCGCATCGGGGATCGCGACCTTGCCGACGTCGTGCAGCGGCGCGGCGAGTTTGAGCTGCATGCAGAACTCCGCGTCCATCCCAATCTGCTCGGCGAGGAGCGCAGACAGGTTTCCGATCCGTTCGATGTGGGCGCCGGTGTCCTCGTCGCGATACTCCACGGCCATCGAGAGCCGCTTGACGGTCTCGGCCTGTGCGAGCTTGAGCTCGGCCAGCGCGCGGTTGAGCTCGCTCGAGCGCCCCTCGATCTCGTCCTGCAGGGCCGCGCGGCCGACGTCGCCGAGCTGCCATCCGGCCACTGCGGAGGCGAGTACGAGCACGGCCAGAAGACATGCGCCCGCGAGCGATATGCCGCTGAGCGCCACACCGGCGCCGGCCGCCAGCGCGAGCCCGCCCCAGAGCGCGGCACGCACCGCCGCGCGCGAGTGGGCCGATGCGCGGACGCTCCCGTCGGGCTTGCGAGCTCCATCGACAGCGTGCGAGCTGCCCGTCCCCGCGACTGCCCCGTTCGTGGCTCCACGCCCCACGCCTGCGAGATTAGCCCCGCCCCGGGTCGGCTCAGTCGGCGTGGCCGCTCCGGAGCCCGGGCGCCGCGCGCGTGGCTGGTCCTTCCCGTGCTGGCCAGGCCGCCTGAAGGGGACTTGAATGGTGCCGTGCACTGCTTCGGTCCTATCCACTTCGGCGTTCGGCGCCCCTTCGGCGCCTCTGAAGCGCGCTCGGAGGCACTAGACGTATGATCGATGCGCGCTCAGTGGGGCCCCTGCAGCTGAGTGATATCGATCGCGCCCGACGGCGCCGTCAGCGAGACGGGCGCGTTCCAGCGGTCGAAGATCACACGGCCGCCGTTCGCTCCGGTCCTCGCGATCTGGATGGGGTATGGCTTGCCCGTGGCAGCCACGTACAGCGTCCCGCCCTTGGAGGTGTCGTTGAGGCCCACGACGCGCTGCCCGTTCACGCTCGTCGTCGCGCCCTTCGCGAGCGTGCCGTGATCGGCCAGGGTCGAGTCGATCAGCCGCCGCAGGTCGGTGAGGGATCCCAGGGACGCGAAGCTGGGCGTGCTCGCCGGCGCCTTCAGCCACTTGCCGTTCAGCAGCTGCGCGGCGGCGGCGCCCCCGATGCGCCTGTAGAAGGCCGCGCTTCCGCGCAGGTAGACCGTCCCGCCGGTCTCGATCAGCTCGAAACTCGAGCCGCCCTCCGACAACCTGCCGCGCGCACCCTTGCCGGCGAGCAGAAACAGATCCAGCGTCAGCGGCGAGCCTTTGCTGACGATCGACCCGGCGACGTGCACCGAGTTCGCCGAGTCGGCGGCCTGCTTGCTCAGGGCGAGGATCTCGGTCGGCGTCTTGGAGGCGATTCCATTGCCGGAGGAGCCGCCGCAGCTCGCGAGCGCGAGCGCGGCCAGCAGCAGCAGCGCGAGCGTCGCTGCGACGGACGTGCTCTTTGCGCGGAGTCGGAGTGGCAGAGCTGACATCGCGCGTAGCCTAGTCCCAGCCACGGTCGCGACCGCCGCTGTGCGCGTCAGTCGGCGATCAGGGCTCCCCACACGGGGTGGCGGCGAAAGGCCGCCGTCGTGTAGCGAACCGACCATACGAGCAAGGCGATGAGGAAGGGAACGTCCGTGAGCGCGGAGACGAGGACGTAACGATCGGTCCCAAGCGTCAGGAGCGCGCTCAGGCGCACGAGAGCGCGCACCACGAAGTAGAGCCCCCACACGAGTGTAAGCGTGCGCATCGTCGCGAGGAAGGTCTCAGACTCGCGCACCGGCGCGGGCAGCGGGAAGATCTCATCGGCGAACCACGATGCGAACGGCCGCGCGCTGGCGAGCGACGCAAGCACGGCCGAGCCGAGAACCGTGTCGATGGCGATCTCGAGGCCGAGGTAGGCCGTCGCGCTGTCGGAGGCGAGACCGACGGTCGCCCTGATCGCGACCAAGACGAGCGCCAAGCGGACGATCATCGCGGGACGCCCCCTGCGGCGCTCGTGCATGTAGACGGCCGCCCCGAAGACCACCGCGCACCCGATCCCAGCGCTGAGGCCGATCAGCTTCCAGCCGGCGAAGAACAACGCCAGCGGCCCGAAGCCGTCGCGCACCAGGCGTGGCGCCGCGCGGCGAGCCACGCCGCGCACTGCAACGGGCTCAAGCGTCTCGCGCTCGGCGGCCTCAGTCGCAATCGTGGCCCGCATGTCCAAAGCGAGAATAGGGGGTCAAGGCTGCCGGCGCACGCTTCCTGGCGCCGGGAGATCACGCGCGCTCCGCGCAGGTGAGAAGCAGGCCCTGCGCAGGCGCGGCACGCTTCCGTTGGGAGCTCATGGAGTTGACCGATTAGCGCTCGCTGACCTGCACAGCTTGACGAGCGCTGAGCGGTCTGGTAATGATTTCCAGCGTAAACCTGACGTTTACACAGATTCGGGGGGCATTACGTAGGTAGGGGGAATTCCACGGACGGTTTCGCGCACGCGCTAATGCGCGGCTTCGGCCGAGCGTCACGCGCGAGATCAGGAGGGACGACCGCCTCACAGCACGGCGGCCACCCAAGGAAGGGGAGAAATGAAGCGCGTCAAGGACAAGGATGTTCTTTCGTCGGGCCCAGCTGGCGAGCCTGATTGCCAAGATTCTCGCCCTCTCGCGCGCTGTGCTGTGCTCGGCGCCCGTCGGCCGCGCCGCCGCGGCATCGACATCGCCGGCTTCTCGGTCGTCGTCCTACTGGCCGCGAGCGTCTTTGTCGCCGCTCCCGCCGCCGCGTCCACGCTGGGTGACGGGACAGGCCTGACGCCAACGATCGAAAGCGATAAGGCCGACTATGCCCCCGCTTCCACCGTCACCCTGACCGGGGCCGGCTGGTCCTCCGGCGAAGCCGTCCACGTCAACGTCAATGACAACGTCGGGCAAACGTGGAGCTACAACGTCGACGTGACCGCCAACCCGCTCGGTGGCTTTACGCTTCAGTTCAAACTCCCCAATAGCTTCGCCGCGAGCTACCTCGTCACCGCCACGGGTGCCTCTGCTACCGCGACTACCACCTTCACCGACAGCAACCCCTACAGCCTCGACCAATGCACGAACGGCGGCGTGGGGGAAACCCCCGAACCGTGTCGGGGTTCGAGCATCCAGCCGAACGGGGCGGTCGAAACCTTCAAGAACTGGGTCAACGGTGACGCCAACGGGCAGAAGGCCCACTGGAAGGAGGGCGACTTCATCGCCTATCGGACGAGGCTGTCGGGCCTCACCGCGGGCACGCACACGCTGATCCTTCACTACGACACGGTCAGCAGCAAGAAGCACGCGCTCGACTACCTGGGCTCATACGACGCGACCGAGACGACCTCCGCGACCGCCACCCCGATCCACGCCAACCACAACAGCCCGTGCCTGGATCTCGTCCAGGCCGGCGAAATGGAATCGGGCGACTGCAACCCGACGTCGGTACCCGCCGAACACAAGTCGGCGATACCCGTTCCGACGCTCACCGACTGCGGAGAATCCGAAGGTACAGCTCCGACACTGGCGTCCAGTCCGGGCAACGTTGTGATCTTCGGCCCAACCGGAACGTCTCTCGGCACGCTGACCTATGGCACAGAAGCCGAAGGCAAAGGAAGCTGCAGCGAGTTCCTGAGCGTCAAATTCACATCTCCAGCGATCGACAGCAGCCACGCGATCGTGATCGCCTGGGGAGCCCACATCGCCTCCGAAGGGGACTGGGGTAGCGAAAACTCGGCCAGCGCGATCAGCGGGTCGCCGTACCACATGGCGATCGACAGCCTGGACGGAACTGGTGGCTCCGAGGACCACCAGCTCGCGACCTCGGCGATCGTGTTCACCCCGAGCATCACGACGGACCTGATCGAAAACAGCACCGGGGAATCCGTTACTGGCGGCTCGGTCGCACCCGGCACAACCGTGCACGACACCGCGACCATGACCGGCCAATCGAGCAACGCCGGCGGGAAAGTGACGTACGAGCGCTTCACGACGATCGACTGCACCGGCCCTTCGACCAACGAAGAAGTCACGGTCACGAACGGCGAAGTACCGAACTCTGCGGACTTCACGCCGACCGTTCCCGGCTCCTACAGCTACAAGGCCGTCTACGGCGGAACGAACGGCCCGCCCCAGAACCTGGCCGCGGAAAGCCCGTGCGAGCCGTTGACGGTTAGCAGGGCCAAACCGACGATCAAAACCTCCGCGACCGCGTCGGTGACGGTGGGCGACAAGATCAAAGACACCGCCACTCTCTCCGGCCTGGTCAGCGCGGTCGGAAGCGAAGGGACGGTCACGTTCAGGCTCTACTCCGACGAAGAATGCAAAACCGAAGTGTTCAAATCGGTCGCGACCGGGATCAGCTCCAACACGAGCTACCCCTCGCCGACCGAATACACGACCACGGCGACCGGCACCTACTACTGGCGCGCCTTCTACTCGGGCGACGCCAACAACGAAGCGGCCTCGACCCCGTGCAAGGACGCGGGCGAGAGCTCGGTGGTCGAAAAGGCCAAACCGACGATCAAAACCTCCGCGACCGCGTCGGTGACGGTGGGCGACAAGATCAAAGACACCGCCACTCTCTCCGGCCTGGTCAGCGCGGTCGGAAGCGAAGGGACGGTCACGTTCAGGCTCTACTCCGACGAAGAATGCAAAACCGAAGTGTTCAAATCGGTCGCGACCGGGATCAGCTCCAATACGAGCTACCCCTCGCCGACCGAATACACGACCACGGCGACCGGCACCTACTACTGGCGCGCCTTCTACTCGGGCGACGCCAACAACGAAGCGGCCTCGACCCCGTGCAAGGACGCGGGCGAGAGCTCGGTGGTCGGCCCGGCCACGCCTGCGATCACGACCAAAGCCACGGCCTCGGTGACGATCGGCAGCGCGATCAAAGACACGGCCACGATCTCGGGCCTGGTCAACCCGACCGGCGAAGGCGACATCGTCTTCACGCTCTACTCGGACGAAAAATGCGAACAAGAAGTCTCCGGATCGAGCTCTACGGTCAAAGCGATCACAGCCAACGGCAGCTACGACTCGAGCCCCGTCACGCCCACCGCGACTGGCACCTACTACTGGATCGCGACCTTCACGAGCGACAAAAACAACAAAGAATTCGCGACCAAATGCAAGGACGCAGGCGAGAGCTCGGTGGTCGAAAAGGCCAAACCGACGATCAAAACCTCCGCGACCGCGTCGGTGACGGTGGGCGACAAGATCAAAGACACCGCCACTCTCTCCGGCCTGGTCAGCGCGGTCGGAAGCGAAGGGACGGTCACGTTCAGGCTCTACTCCGACGAAGAATGCAAAACCGAAGTGTTCAAATCGGTCGCGACCGGGATCAGCTCCAATACGAGCTACCCCTCGCCGACCGAATACACGACCACGGCGACCGGCACCTACTACTGGCGCGCCTTCTACTCGGGCGACGCCAACAACGAAGCGGCCTCGACCCCGTGCAAGGACGCGGGCGAGAGCTCGGTGGTCGAAAAGGCCAAATCCGGCATCGAAACCACCGTGCGCGATGGGAACGGATCGGTGATCGACAACACGCATCCCGCCGCCGCCACGACGGCGGTGCACGACACGGCTACGCTCTCGGGCCACATCGCTGGCTTCAGCTTCGGCGCCGAAAAAGCGACAGTTACATACAGCTTCTTCACGAACGGCGAATGCAAGGAACCGGCGGCATCGACGCAGGTGGTGAGCGTCGCCGAAGACGGCACCGTGCCGGACTCAAAAGCCCAGACGCTGGCGCCTGGCAGCTACTCGTACAAGGCGACCTACAGCGGCAACGGCTACTACAAAGCGGCTACGGGAGCATGCGAGCCGTTCCGCGTGGTGCAGAAGAGCGCGATCACGAACACGGTGCTGTGTACGTTCGACGAAGACACGTCCGTGGTCGGAAGCACGTTCCGGCTCATCTTCACCCCGTCCTCACCGGGCTCGAAGCTGGGCGCGACCAACCCGGGCCAGTTCTACTACAACGTGTTCGACAACGCTCCGACGGGGAAAATCACGTTCACCCTGCCGTATCCGTTCGTGACCCAGGGAGCGACGCCGATCCATGTTTACAGCGGCGTGACGATGACCACGGTGTCGGGGCAGACCTGTCTGATCCCGGGAGCGGAAATCGCGAACAGTGGCCAGACGGTGTCGCTCGGCAGCTATGGCAGCCAGACGTTCGGCAGCACAACGTCCGTCACCGTCAAATTCAGCTCACCGACTGGCTTTGCCTACGCGAACATCCATGTGGAATACGGCCTCAAAGGTACGAACGGATGGTCAAAGGGCGGTAGCAGCGGCAACGATGCCATCAGCAGCTTGTCCTTCCCGACGATCCTCAACGACCAGACATACCTGTTCTCCGAGACGGATGGCAGTCCCGACAGCCAGACGGCCTCGAGCGAGAACGTCTTCAAGAAGGATCCCGGGATAGCCGGCTTGGTCCTCAAACCGAGCGGGGACCCGGCGGCCAAAGTGCCCGTCTATATCTATGACGCGTCGCACAAGCTCGTCTTCTCCACTGCCACGGATCAGGACGGCTGGTATCAGTGGGAATACAAGTACACGGGTAAGGCCACGACGTTCACGGTAAAGCTTGGCGGTCTCTACGCAGGCAACGCACAAACGGTGACGATCAAGTCGAACGGATACGTCACCGTGAACTTCACGGTCTAGGAGCGGGTGCATAGGGAGCGCCACGGGGGAGGCCGCGGGGCCGGCCTCCCCCGCAGGTGCGGAGCTTCCGCCGCGCCTGCCCTCGACGCCTGGTCCTGCACGCCAGCGCCGCCAGAGATATCCGCGGGCGCGCTCTCGCGCGCGTCGTGGCCCTCAGTCGAGGTTTTCCAGGATCTCGTTTGCTCGCGACCACTGAGTCGGCGGCACGGCGAGATAGATGTCGCCGCGCCCGAACCGGTCCAGCGGGTGGTCCGCCACGCATGCGGCGTCGACCCCAAGACTTCGGAGCTGGTCGCGCCAGGCGAGCGCCGTCTTCCGGTCATCGAATGTGCTGACCGTCTCCCACGCCTCGTAGCGCGGGTCATCGATCGCCACGGGGGCGTCTGGTGCTCGAGCGCGCCGTCGCCGGAGCCGCATCACGGACAGCCTCGCGCCACGCTCCGCGGCTGGCACGGCAGAGCGGCGCAGCGGAGGCCCGCAGGTCGAGCGCGACCCGCAAGCCACCGCGACGGGAGCGCGCGGACCCCTTTCATAGGTTCAGGGGAGTAAGGGAGCGACGCGAAGTCGGACACGTGGGTCGGCCCCCGCCCGCGAGGAGGCGCTTTTTTCGCCGTGAGATCGCCGATGGCATCGTTCACCCGCGATCGCGAGCTTCAGTGAGCTCGAGGAGGCGCTCGGCCTCATCTGCGCCCGCGATGGGTAGGGTTGAGCGGTCGAGCAGACCGAGTTGCACGAGCACGGCCGCTTGGTCCCAGTAGATGTGCTCGTAGGCGATCTTGTTCTCCTCGAACCCCATCACGACGACCGTCGGGATGCGCACCTTGCGTCCTGTAGGCGGAACACCGGGCAACATGAACGGAACTTCGGCGTCGTGCGTGAACTCGAGCACGAACTCGTCGATCACGCGGTCCCAGGAGACCGTCCTGGAGATCGGGTGCAGAACCGCATCCGCTGGGGTGTGGCCGATGAACTGCGAGATGTAGAACCGCCGCACGGCCTCGCCTCCCGAGGCGCCGGTCAGCGCGGGCACATGCCACACGTATGGCTCGTCGACCATGGTGCGCATCGTCGCCTCGATGTCCTTGGTCTCGAACTCGCTCGCCACGTGCTCGTCGAAGACCGCACCCAGGTCATGTGCAGTGCTCATGTGACACCTCCGCGACTCAGGGGCCTCGATAGCCAACCTGCAATCCAAGCTACGTCATGTGCAGTGCTCATGTGACACCTCCGCGACTCAGGGGCCTCGATAGCCAACCTGCAATCCAAGCTACGTCATGTGCAGTGCTCATGTGACACCTCCGCGACTCAGGGGCCTCGATAGCCAACCTGCAATCCAAGCTAGCGCTGCCTCACTCCTTTCATAGGCTCAGCGCCACGTACTTGGTCTCGAGGTACTCGCCGATACCCTCGAAGCCGCCCTCGCGGCCGAAGCCTGACTGCTTGACGCCGCCGAAGGGCGCCGCGGGGTTTGAGACGACGCCCTGGTTGAGCCCGATCATCCCCGTTTCGAGCCGCTCGCAGACGCGCAGCGCGCGCGCGAGGTCACGCGTGTACACGTATGCGACGAGCCCATACTGCGTCCTGTTGGCAGCCTCGATCGCCTGCTCCTCACCGGCGAAGGTCGCGACCGGCGCCACAGGGCCGAAGATCTCCTCGGCCATCAGCTCTGCCTCCTCGGGCACATCGGCGAGCACGGTCGGAGCGAAGAAGTAGCCGGCGCCGTCGAGGCGCTCGCCTCCCAGGAGCACCCGCGCGCCGCGCCCGCTTGCGTCGGCGACGAGCTCTGCGACCTTGCTGCGCTGGTTCTCGTCGATCAGGGGGCCGATGTCGGTGGCGGGATCGGTGCCGCGTCCGACCTTCAGCGCGCGCATGCGCTCTGCCAGCTGCCGGACGAAGCCCTCGCCGAGCGACTCGTGCACGTGGAAGCGGTTTGCCGCCGTGCACGCCTCGCCGACGTTCCGCAGCTTCGCCAGCAGCGCACCGTCCACCGCCGCGTCAAGGTCGGCGTCCTCGAACACGAGGAAGGGCGCGTTGCCACCGAGCTCCATGGAGACGCGCAGCACCTGCTCGGCCGACTGTTGGATCAGCCGCCTGCCGACCTCGGTGGAACCGGTGAAGGAGAGCTTGCGCGTGCGCGGGTCGGAGAGCAGTGGCTCGATCACGGCGCCTGAGCGCTTGGCGGTGATCACGTTCAGCACGCCCTCCGGCAGGCCCGCCTGCTCGAGGATCTGCGCCAGCGCGAGCATCGACAGCGGCGTCTGCTGCGCCGGCTTGATCACCATCGTGCAGCCGGCGGCGATCGCCGGCGCGACCTTGCGCGTGCCCATCGCCATGGGAAAGTTCCAGGGCGTCACGAACACGCACGGCCCCACGGGCTGGCGCATCGTGAGGATGCGCCCGCTGCCGGTCGTGTTGACCATGTAGCGCCCGTGGACGCGCACGGCTTCCTCGGAGAACCAGCGCAGGAACTCGGCCGCATACACGATCTCGGCGCGCGATTCGGAGACCGCCTTGCCCATCTCGAGCGTCATCAGCACGGCCAGCTCGTCGGCGCGATCGATCAGCTGCTCGTAGGCCCGGCGGAGGATCTCTCCGCGCTCGCGCGGGGCGCTGGCGGCCCACTCGGCCTGTTTCTCGGCGGCCGCGCCGAGCGCTTCGAGCGCGTCCTCGACCTGCGCATCGGCCACCTCGGCGATCGTCTCGGCGGTGGAGGGATCCTCGACCGCGAGCGTGGCGCCCGCGGCTGCGTCGCGCCAGCGCCCGCCGATCAAGAGCTGGCGGGGAACGGCCTCGACGACGCCCGCCTCCTTCGCCGACAGCGCCATCTCAGCTCATCCCCGGCCGGCGGCCGCAGCCGGCGGGCACGCGATCGCGCGAGCGTGCGCGCGCCGCAAGCGCGCAAAGCGGACGAATGGCCAGCATCCCGAAGGAAGGCTCAAGGGACGCGCGCAAACGTCCGATCGTCTGGATGCGTGGCATGCGCGCTGCGCCTGCGGGCGCTGCGCGAATCCCTGACGTCTCCCCGGCACGGATGCTCACCGCCAGCTCAACCTACCACCGCCACGGCCGCCGGCCGCTGGCACTCGCCGTGCTGGCTGCGGGGGTGCTGGCGCTGCCTGGCTCGGCCCGGGCCGCAGAGCTGCTTGTGAGCGGCGCCGGCTGGGGCCACGGAGTGGGGATGAGCCAGGAGGGAGCCCTCGGCTACGCCGAGCACGGCTGGTCCTATGAGGCGATCCTGGCCCACTACTACACGGGCACCGCGATCGGCCCGGCGCCCGCGGGCGCGCGCGTACGGGTGCTGATCGGCAAGCGCGTGAAGTCGATGCCGCTCGAGACCTACGTGCGCGGGGTCGTGGCAGCTGAGATGCCCTCCAGCTGGCCCGTGGCCGCGCTCGAGGCGCAGGCGGTGGCCAGCCGCACCTACGCCCTCACGGCGCATGCGGGCGGATCGCGTTTTGACGTCTACGCGGACACGCGCTCGCAGCTCTATCGAGGCCCGGCTGCGTACACGCCGCAGGGCGACGCCGCAGTCGCGGCCACGGCGGGTCAGATCGTGACGTACGGCGGCCAGCCGGCGATCACGTACTTCTTCGCGAGCTCTGGCGGCCGCACGGAAGACGTAGAGAACGCTTTCCTCGGCGCCCTGCCAGAGCCTTGGCTTCGCAGCGTCGATGACCCCTTCGACCAGGGTCCGCTGCACGGCTGGCGCATCGCGATTAGCTTTCACAGCGCGACCCTGCGCCTGCGCGGCAGGTTGCGTGGAGCCTTCCGGGGCATCGAAGTGCTGCGCCGCGGCTCCTCGCCGCGCATCCTCGCGGCGGCCGTGCTGGGGTCGAGAGGCAGGACGACCATCAGCGGCGCCGAGCTGGCCGCTCGCCTCGGGCTGTTCGACACGTGGGCGTACTTCAGCGTGGCCCGCGGGCCCGGCACGGCGCCCTCGACGACGCTCGGCCCGACGACGGCTCCGGCGACCACCGCGCCCGCGCCCGCGAGCTCGGGCAGCCTCAAGGTCGCGGGCTCGGGCGGCTCAGAAGGACCCGCAGGATCCTCGCAGGGCGCGCTCGGCGGAACGGCCGCCCCGGGCTGACGCGCAGCTGCCGTCGGGCCGCTCTGAAGCCGTCCTCGGGCGAGCGCCGCGCAAACGCACGGCAGCCAGCGGGTCGCCTACGCTGCGCGCATGCCCGCGCCGCTTCTGATCGCTGACGTGCCGTGGCTTCTGTATCGCTCGTTCTTTGCGCTGCCGGCGTCTATCGCCGATGCCGGGGGACGCCCGGTGAACGCCCTGCTCGGGACCGTCAACGCATTGCTGGCACTGGTCGAGAGCGAGCGGCCGCGCTGCGTGGTCGCCTGCATGGGGGCCGAGCAGGCCGAGTACCGCGTGCAGCTGTACCCCCCCTACCACGCGCACCGCGAGCAGATGCCGGCCGAGCTCGCGCGCCAGTGGACGCTCGCGCCGCAGATGCTCGAGAGCCTCGGCTGGGTGTGGAGCGCCTCGGAGACGCTCGAGGCCGACGACGTGATGTTCTCCTACGCGCGCGAGGAGGAGGCCGCGAACGGGCGGGCCCTGCTCTTCACCGGCGACCGCGACCTCTATGGCGCGGTCAGCGAGCGCGTACACCTCGCGAGCCTTGGCAAGGGGGCGGCGGTCACGCAGATGGGCCCGCAGGAGGTGCTCGAGCGCTACGGGGTGCCGCCGGCGCTGGTGCCCGACTTCATCGCCCTGCGCGGCGACCCGTCCGACGGCCTGCCCGGCGCGCCGGGCGTGGGCGCAAAGACGGCTGCGGCTCTGCTCGGCGGCTACGGCTCGCTCGAGGCCCTCCTGGAGGCCGCCCAGGACGCCTTCGCGGTTCGCACCGGCGAGGGCCCGCTTCGGCCGCGCACGGCGGCGGCCCTGCGCGAGAGCGCAGAGCAGCTGCGCGCGTTCAAGGAGATCGCGACGCTGCAGCGCATCGACGTGCAGCTGCCGGCGGACCGCGGTACGGACTACGCGTCGGGCGCGGACACGGCGCGCGAGCTCGGCATGCGGCGCTTGGGCGAGCGCCTGGAGCAGCTGGCTAAGGCGTGAACTTGACGGTGATCACCTCGCCGTCGCGCATCGCGTAGTCGCGACCCTCGACCCGCAATGTCCCGCGCTCGCGCGCGCCGGCGTAGCCGCCGGCGTCGACGAGCTCGCGCCAGCTGATGACCTCGGCGCGAACGAACCCCCGCTGGATGTCGGAGTGCACCTCTCCCGCGGCGTGCCACGCGGTGAGCCCGTCGCGCATGTGCCACGACTGCGCCGGTTTGCCCTCGCCGGCGGTGAAGAAGGCGATCAGCTCGAGCAGCGAGAAGGCGGCTGCGACGACGCGCTGAAGGCCCGACTCGCTCACGCCGAGCTCGGCGCGCATGGCGGCAGCATCGCTGGCGTCGAGCTCCGTCAGCTCGGACTCTATGCGCGAGGAGATCGCGATCGCGCGCGCGCCGCGCGCCGCTGCATGCTCGGCGAGGCCGGATGGCAGCTCCTCGGAGCCCTCGTTGACGTTGGCGACGTAGAGCACCGGCTTGGCCGTCAAAGACCCGAGGTCGCGCGCCGCGTTGGGGGCATCGTCGGGCACGGGCACGCGCCGCGCGGGGCGCCCGGCCTGCAGCTCGGAGATCACCTGCGCAAGCCACGCCTCCTCGGCGAGCGCCACGCGCTCGCCGCCGCGTGCCTGCTTGGCGACGCGCTCATGGCGCCGCTCGGCTTGCTCGAGGTCGGCGAGCACGAGCTCGGTCTCGACGGTCTCGACGTCGCGCATCGGGTCGACGCTGCCCTCGGGGTGCACGACGCTCTCATCGTCGTGCGTGCGCACGACGTGGACGATCGCGTCTGTCTCGCGGATGTTGGCGAGGAACCTGTTGCCCAGGCCCTCCCCCTGATGCGCGCCGCCCACCAGCCCGGCGATGTCGTGGAAGTCGATCGTGTCCCACACGACCTCGCTCGAGCCGACGACACGCGCCACCTGCTCGAGTCGCTCGTCGCGAACGGGGACCACAGCCACGTTTGGCTCGATCGTCGTGAAGGGGTAGTTGGCGGCCTCGGCGCCTGCGCTGGTGAGCGCGTTGAACAGCGAGGACTTGCCGGCGTTGGGCATGCCGACGATCCCGATCCTGGTGCTCATCGTGGCCCCTGGCGGCGCTCGACGCGCCGTCCCAGTGCCGCCCCGAGCAGCGCCCCGCCGAGCACGTCGGAGGGATAGTGCACGCCGAGGTACACGCGCGAGGCAGACAGCGAAGCCGCGAGCAGGTACAGGGGCCTCGCCCGCAGGCCCGCACGCGAGTAGGAGCGCGCGCCGGCAAATGAGGTCGCCGCGTGCGCGCTCGGGAAGCTGAGACCGGTGGGGGTGCCGGCGAGCGCGGGCAGTCCGTCCAGCAACGGACGCGGACGGCGTATCAGCAGCTTCAGCAGGGTGTTGAGGAGATAGGCGCGGGCGACGTTTGCCGTCGCCCGGCGCCAGGTTGGTCGGCGTTTGCGATCGGCCGCCGCTGAGAGCAGCCCGATCGCAAGCCACACCGCGCCGTGCTCGCCCAGCCGCGAGAAGCGCGCCACGGCGCGCTCGGAAGCTGGGCCGTGCCCGCGCGTGCGCGCGACGCGCAGGAGCTGCTCGTCCACGGAGCGCAAGGCACTAAGCGCTGAAGCCGACGCGCAGGTCCTCGCTCTCGGAGCGCACGTATGAGACCTGCGAGAGATCGAGCCGCACGAGCCCCTCGTCGCTCTCGACGTCGTGCCAGCCGCTGCCGCCAAGCGCTTGCTGCAAGGCCTTCAGCTGCTCGTCGGTGACGCGCAGCGAGAGCACCTGTCCGCCCTGAAAGCCCACCCCGATGCGCCTGCTCGTTGGCATCAATGGCTCACCAGGCTCGCGGCCGGCTGCACGATCTCGGTCAGCACGCCGCCGGTCGCGCGAGGGTGCATGAAGGCGACGCGTGAGCCGCGGATACCGGCGCGGGGACGGGAGTCGATCAGCTCGAGCCCCGCAGCCTTGATCGCATCGAGCGCGGCGTCGATGTCCTTCACCTGATAGGCGACGTGGTGAAGGCCTGGGCCGCTCTTGGCCAGGAACCTGCCGACCGGTGTCTCGGGACCCAGCGGCGCGAGCAGCTCCACGTGATTCTCTCCCGCGTCGAGCAGCACGGCCTCGACGCCCTGCTCCTGCACGATCTCGCGGTGGGCGACGCTCAGCCCGAGCCGGTCGCGATACAGCTCGAGCGCGGCGTCCAGGTCTTGCACGGCCACGCCGATGTGGTCGATGCGGTCAAGCACGCTCAGCAGTCTATTTACGCGATCGCCCCTCCGCGGCGGCCGCGACCTGCGCAGCGGCCTCGCAGCATCGGCGCGATCGCCCGTCAGGCGGCGCTACGTATGCGGCCGGCCGTCTGCGGCGGGCCGTGCGGCCACCACCCGCAGTCCTGCGCCTGGCGGGCGTTCCATGCGTGGAACCCCCTCCATGATCCGCTCGATGGACTCCCGCTCGAGCACCTCGTGCACGAGCAGCTCGTGCGCCAGCGCGTCCAGCTGGGCGCGGTGCGAGACGATCATCCTCTGCGCGGCACGCCGCGCCTCCTCGATCAGCGCCTGGCGCTCCTCGTCACGGATGCGAAGCGTCGTCTCCGACAGGCGCACGTCGCCGTCGGGCGAGCGCCCGACGCCTGCGGTGCCCATCGCGTAGTCGTGCACCATCGCGTGCGAGATGTCGGCCACACGCTTGAGGTCGTCGGAGGCGCCGGTGGTGATCGCGCCGAACACGACCTGCTCGGCCACGCGCCCGCCGAACAGCACGGTCATGTAGTCGACCAGCTCCTCGCGCGTCTTCAGATAGCGGTCCTCTGCGGGCAGGTTGAGCGTGTAGCCGAGAGCCTGTCCGCGCGGGACGATCGAGATGCGGTGCACGCGATCGACGGTGGGCAGCAACTCGCCGCAGAGCGCGTGGCCCGCCTCGTGGAATGCGACGACGCGCTTCTCGTGGTCGTTTAGCACCCGCCGCGACTGCACGCCCGCGATCACGCGCTCGAGGGCTGCGTCGAAGTCGCTCATCGCGATCTTGCTCGCACCCCTTCGCGTGGCGAAGATGGCGGCCTCGTTGCATATGTTCGCGAGGTCGGCGCCCGTGAGGCCGCTGGTCTGCTGCGCGACCAGCGCCAGGTCGACATCGGCGAGCGGCTTCTCGCGCGTGTGCACTGCGAGCACGCCTTCGCGGCCCTTGACGTCGGGCGGCACCACGAACACCTGCCTGTCGAAGCGGCCCGGGCGCAGCAGCGCCGGATCGAGCTTCTCGAGCAGGTTCGACGCCGCGATCACGACGACGCGCCCGCTGGTCGAGAAGCCGTCCATCTCGACCAGCAGCTGGTTGAGCGTCTGATCCTTCTCGCCCGAGATGTCCATGCCGCGCCTGCCTCCGACAGCGTCGAGCTCGTCGATGAAGATGATCGCCGGCTCGTGCTTTCGCGCGACGGCGAACAGCCGCCGGATGCGCGCGGCACCGAGGCCCGCGAACATCTCCACGAACGAGGCCGCCGACTGGGCGAAGAACTGCGCGCCGGATTCGTGCGCGACGGCCTTCGCCAGGAGTGTCTTGCCGGTGCCAGGGGGGCCGTGCAGGAGGATGCCCTTGGGAACGTTGGCGCCGAGGGCGAGGAATGGCTTTGGGTCGCGCAGGAACTCGACGATCTCGGCCAGCTCAGCCTTGGCCTCATCCACGCCCGCTATGTCCTCGAAGGAAACGGACTGGTTCGACGCGGGCTTGATCTGCTGCGGCTTGACCCGCGGCATCACCTTCAGCGTGCGCCACATCAGGAACAGCAGCGACGCGAAGAAGACGATCATCACGACCGGCGACCAGTTGTAGGCGAAGTTCTGGATTTCCTGCACGAAGGAGACGTGCGAGGAGCTGACCGTGCTGACGGGCGTCACGACGGCGGGCGTGGCGTGCGCGCCCGAGCCTTTGCCGTAGCCCTGCAGGGCGTGCGCGAGCGCGGCAGGTGGGGAGTGAAAGACGCCGCGCACCGCAGCCGCGACCGAAGCGTTCACCGCCTGCAGCACTTCCGCCATCCTTGGCATCTTTGAAGTATGCCTGCTGGCGCGCGCTTTGAAAAGGCGCAGCAGGCGCGCGGCAGGCGCGCCTACCCGAGCAGCCGCTGCGCGAGGTTGCGGTAGAACTTCGTGGCGAGATGCAGGTCGCGCACGTCGATGCGCTCGTCCGCGGCGTGGATCAGAGGCGCGGTCTCGTGCAGCGACTGGTAGCGGTGCGGGAAGAAGCCGTAGGCGACGCAGTCGGGGAATGCTTCGCGGAAGTGGCGCGAGTCGGTGAAGCCGGGAAGGATCACGGGCACGGCGCGAGCGCCCGCGTCGTGCTCGCCGATCCACTCTGCGATCGCTCCCATCAGCCGCGTCTCAGGCGGCGAGCCGTTGCCCACGACGCGCTCGGTGAACTCGATCTCGAACGCGCCCCGGCCCAGCACCTCGGCGATGCCGGCGCGCACCTCGGTCTCGCCCAGGCCCGGGGGGACGCGGCAGTCGACCCTCAGCTCTGCGCGCGAGGGAATCACGTTGATCTTCTCCGATGCGTTGATGCGGGTGGGCGTGAACGTGACGCCGAGCATCGGCTCGAAGGAGATCGCAAGGCGCGGGTCCTCCTCGCGCAGGCGTGCGACAGCCGCCTGCGGGTCCTCGGGATCCTCGCCGATGCCCCGCAGGAAGGCGCGCGACTCCTCGGTGAGCACGTACGAGGGCTGGCGCTCGCCCAGCCGCGCGAGCAGCGGCGCCATCTTCAGCAGCGCGTTCTCGCCCATGCCGGGCATCGACGCGTGCCCGGCGACGCCGTGCGTGCGCACGGCGAAGCGAAAGATCCCCTTCTCGGCGCAGCACACGCCATAGCAGCGCCTGCCGGCTACCTCGAACACCGAGCCGCCGCCCTCGTTTATGAGCATGTCGCAGCGCACCTTCTCGGGATGCGTCGTCGTCAGCCAGTGCGCGCCCAGCTCGCCGCCGGTCTCCTCGTCGACGACCGCCACGAGCAAGAGCTCGCCGCTCGCAGGGCGCCATCCCTCGCGCGCGAGCGAGCAGACCGCGGCGACCTCGGCGGCCACCTGCGACTTCATGTCCAGTGCGCCGCGTCCCCACACGCAGCCGTCGGCGAGCGCGCCTGACCAGGGGTCGTGCGTCCACTCGGCGGGATGCGCGAGCACGGTGTCGACGTGGCCGAGATAGCACACCCTCGGCCCGTCAGAGCTCGCCGCGCCGCGCAAGCGCGCGATCAGGTTGGGGCGCTGCTCCTCGCCGCCCAGGAGCTCGCATTCGAGGCCTGCCTCACGAAGGTGTCCGGCCAGATATTCCTGCGCCGGGCGCTCGTTGCCGGGCGGGTTGACCGTGTTGAAGCGGATCAGCCGACAGAGGAGCTCCTGCGCCTCCGCGCCGGGCTCTCTCGTCCCCGGATCCTCGCCGCTCATAGAGCGGATCGCACGCCTGTGGCAGCGACCTCCTCGCGCGTCAACGGGAAGTGGCAGGCGGTGCGCGTGCCGCTGCCCTTGTCCTCGAGCGGAGGCTCCTTCTGCGAGCACAGCGGCTGCGCCTTGGGGCAGCGCGTGTGGAAGCGACACCCAGCCGGCGGGAACGCGGGGCTGGGGACATCGCCGCTCAACAGCCGCCGCTCGCTTCCGTGCGCCGCGGGGTCGGCAACGGGCACAGCCGCGAGCAGCGCGCCCGTGTAGGGGTGGCGCGGAAAGCCGTACAGTGAATCGCCGGGGCCGACCTCGACGAACTTTCCGAGGTACATGACGGCGACGCGGTCGCACATGTGGCGCACGACCGAAAGGTCGTGCGCAATGAAGATCAGCGTCAGCCCGAAGCGGTCCTGCATCTCGCGCAGCAGGTTGAGCACCTGCGCTTGGATCGAGACGTCCAGCGCGGAGACTGGCTCATCGGCGATCAGCAGTTTCGGCCGTAGAGCGAGGGCGCGCGCGACGCCAATCCGCTGACGCTGGCCCCCCGAGAACTCGTGCGGGTAGCGGTTGTAGTGCTCGGGGTTCAGGCCAACCGTCTCCATCAGCGTCTGCACTACCTGCTTGCGCTCCGCCTTGTCCTTGTGCATGCCATGGATCGCGAACGGCTCGCCGATGATGGAGCCGATCGTCTTGCGCGGGTTAAGCGAGGAGTAGGGGTCCTGGAAGATCATCTGCATCTCGCGCCGCACCGACTTCAGCTCTCCGCCCCGCAGCCGCGTGATGTCGCGCCCCTCGAAGCTGATCTCGCCCGAGGTGGGGTCGAGCAGGCGCATGATCAGGCGCGCGGTCGTGCTCTTGCCGCAACCCGTCTCCCCCACGATGCCGAGCGTCTCGCCGCGCTCGACCTCGAGGCTCACTCCGTCTACGGCCTGCACCGCGCCGATCTGGCGCCGGAAGAGGATGCCGCGCGTGATCGGGAAGTGCTTGACGAGGTTTCGCACCCCGACCAGCGGCTCGCTCATGGCCTCGCTCCGCCGAGTCCCGTCGCGGCGAGCGCCTGATCGGGCATGCGCCCCGCCTGAAGCTCGGCCCACAAACGCTTCCGGTCGGCCGCGTCCAGCAGGCACGCGACGTGGTGGTCGTCCTTACCGGGCACGGGCTCAAGCGCCGGATCGATGCGCGCGTGGTCGGGCTGCGCGTACGGGCAGCGCGGGTGAAAGTGGCAGCCCGAAGGCCTGCGGATGAGGCTCGGGGGCGTTCCCGGGATCGGCACGAGGCTCTGCGCGCGCGGACCCGAGAGCATGGGGATCGACTTGAGCAGGCCCCAGGTGTACGGGTGTTCGGGTCCGGCAAACATGACGCTGCCGGGCGCGGTCTCCACGATGCGCCCGGCATACATGACCGCGATGTCGTCGGCCATCTCCGCCACCACGCCGAGGTCGTGGGTGATGATCACGATCGCCATGTTCAGCTCGCGCTGCAGGCGCTCGATCAGCGCGAGGATCTGCGCTTGCACGGTGACGTCGAGCGCCGTCGTCGGCTCGTCGGCGATCAGCAGCTTGGGCTCGTTGGCGAGCGCCATCGCGATCATCGCGCGCTGGCGCATCCCCCCCGAGAACTCGTGCGGGTAGTTGTCGACACGGCCGGCGGGGTCTGGGATGCCGACCAGCCCGAGCAGTTCGATCGCGCGCTCGCGCGCCTGCGCACGCGAGACGCTTCGGTGAGCGAGCACGGCCTCGATCAACTGGGCGCCGACGCGGAACAGGGGATGCAGCGAGGACAGCGGGTCCTGGAAGACCATCGCGATTTCGTTGCCGCGGATCGCGCGCAGCTGCTCGTCAGGCAGCCCAACCAGGTCGCGCCCCTCGAACAGGATGCGCCCGGAGATGTGCGCGCCCTGCTGGCGCGTCAGCCCGAGCGTCGTCAGCGAGGCGACCGTCTTGCCCGAGCCGGACTCGCCGACAATGCCGAGCGTGCGTCCGCGGTGGACCTGGTAGGTGATGCCGTCGACGGCGTGCACGATGCCGTCGTCGGTCGCGAACTGCACGCGCAGGTCCTCGACGCGCAGCAGCGGCTCGCCGAGACCGGCCGCGGAGGGCGCGCCAAGGGCTTCGCTCGCGCTCACGAGTAGCGCACCCTCGGATCGAGGTACGCATAGGCGATGTCGACGATGATGTTCGCCACGATGATGACCAGGGCCGCGAACAGCACCGTCCCCTGCACGATCGGGAAGTCGGCGTGCGTGATCGCGATGTAGTTGAGTCGCCCGATCCCGGGGATGTTGAAGACCGTTTCGACGAGCACCGAGCTGCCCAGCAGCACGCCGATGTCGACGCCTAGGACCGTCACGACCGGATTGATCGCCGCGCGCACCCCGTGGCGCAGGACGACAGTGCGCTCGGGCAGCCCCTTGGCGCGCGCAGTGCGGATGTAGTCCTCTCCCATCGTCTCTATCAGGCTCCCGCGAATCAGCCGCGCGTAGATCGCGGCGCTGCCGGCGGCCACGACGAGCCAGGGCAAGATCAGCGACTCGAACCATTTCACCGGGTCGTACGTCAGCCCCACGTAGCTACCCGCGCCGGGAAAGATGTGCACCCGCCCGATGTCGGCGGCGAACAGGTACAGGACGATCAGGCCAAGCCAGTATTCCGGCGCCGACACCAGCACGAGCGCCGAGCTCATGCTCGCGCGGTCAAGGCGCGAGCCGGCGCGCCTCGCCGAGATGATGCCCACGCTGAGACCGGTGATCACCCACACGATCGCGCCGCCGAAGACCAGCGAGAGCGTCGCCGGCAGCCGGTTGAAGAGCAGTTCCTTGACCGGCGCGTTGCTGTAGTAGCTGTAGCCGAGGTTGAAGTGCAGGAACAGGTTCTTCATATAGAGCCAGAACTGCGCCGGCAGGGATTTGTCGAGCCCGTAGGTGTGGCGGATCTCGGCGATGATCTGCGGACTCTGCAGCCGGCCCGCCCTGAGCTTGGCAGGATCGGCCGTGGGCAGATAGCGGAACATCAGGAAGAGCAGCGCCGCGACGACGATCAGCAGCAGCACCCCCCACAGCAGCCTGCGGATGATGTAGCGGGTCATTGTCTGTGAGACGGCATCGCCGGAGGTCCGATCCTTCGCGAGCGCTCCCCGCGCTTCGCGTCCAAGCTTGATGCGCAGCTGCACCGAGGGGCGGGCGTGCGCCCGCCCCTCGGCCGCTGTCCAGCCGCGACTACTTCAGCGATGTGTACGCGTAGTCCCAGGTGCCCGCGTTCCAGAACTGCCCCACACCCACCACGTCTTTGGACTTGATGTAGGGTTCCTTGGCCCACTGGTAGGGGACCACGACCGCTTCTTCCACCAGTTCGCGGTCGATCTTCGCCCACGCTTCGCCGCGGGCCTGCACACCGACGACCTTGGAGGCGGCTTCCATCGCTGCGTTGATTTTCGCGTGGTTGACCAGCCCCCAGTTGGAGTTGGTGCCGTTCTTGACGATCAGGTTGCCGTTGAAGGGCACGTCCAGCACCGCCTGGGGATCGCCGAAGTCGGGGATCCAGCCGACGTTCGGGCAGACGTCGATCTTTTCTGAGACCACGCCGCAGTACTTCGAGTACATGACCGTGTGCTCGACCAGGTTCAGCTTCGTTTTGAAGCCGAGCGATTTCAGCGTCTGGTTCACCGCTTCGGCGACGTTGTTCGCCGGCGCCGAGGAGTCGCCGACGACCTGAAGCGTTTCAGAGCCGGTGTACTTGCCGCTCGGGTAACCGGCGAGCTTCATGTACTTTTCCGCGACCGCCATGTCGCCCTGCGGGTGTTCGTTGTAGTCCACCTTTGGCCCCGGGTAGCCACCGGCTTCTTCGAACCCGGCGATGCCGTTCCACAGGAAGTGCGTCATGACGTCTGAGACGAGCTTGCCGCCGCGCAGCTTGTCCAGAGCT
This sequence comes from Actinomycetota bacterium, assembly GCA_005884115.1. Lineage (GTDB taxonomy): Bacteria > Actinomycetota > Thermoleophilia > Solirubrobacterales > Solirubrobacteraceae > Palsa-744. The sequence continues at coordinate 144,755 of VAXW01000006.1, read as the reverse complement.
TCGCGGTCGGTCGCTGCCCAAAGCGCCTTGCGCAGGTTGACGTTCCTGAACGGCCCGTCGCTGTTGTTCACAGCGATGTAGCGGTCACCCGCGCCGCCCCCGGCAGAGATCAGCAGCTGGCTAGGGTGCTGCTGGGCCGCGAGCTTGAGGATCGGAGCCGCCGGCGCATCGGACTGGGTCATATGGCTGCCTTCCAGGACCTGGCGGCCGATGACGTTCGAGTCGCCGCCGATCGAGACGTTGATCTGGTCCAGATAGGCGGGACGGAAGTCCGTGCTCGCGTTCCAGTTGGGGTTGCGCACGAGCGTGAGCGACTTGCCCGGCTGGTAGCCGATGCCGAGGATCTTCCCCGCGCTGTTGGCCTTGAGCATGTACGGGCCCGTGGCGACCATGTAGTTGACGTATTCGCTCGGTTTCTTGGCGTCGAACTTCTTGGCGTACTCTTCCGGCACCGGCGCCGTGTAGGGCAGCACCATCGAGCCGACCACGATCGGCCCCTGCGGTTCGGTCAGTTTCAGCTGCAGCGTGTACTTGTCCAGCGCTTTGACGCCGGGGATGGGGCCGCCTTTGGAGCTCTTCATGCCTTCCACCGACGCCAGGTAGCCCAGGTAGTACGGGTTCGCGACGTTCGGATCGGCAACGCGGTCGATCGCGTAGACCTCGTCGGCGGCCGTCACTTCGCGGTTGACCGGCGGGCTGAAGTGCACGCCCTTGCGGATTTTGATCGTGATCGTCTTGTTGCCGTTCGAGAGCTGCGGCGGCCCTTCGGCCATGTCGGGCGTCACTTCCGAGAAAGTGTTCGGCTTGTAGCTGTAGAGGTTGCGCTGCGTTGCCGAGCCGATCTCATAATCCAGCTGGAAGTAGGCCACGCCCGGGTCGAGGTGTTCGAAGTCCTCGCTCTGGACGTCGTTCAGGACCCCGCCCCTTTTGCCGCCGGTGAGCGACTCGGTCGCCGGGTTGATGACGCCGGCAGGGGTGCCCGAGCTCGCGCTCGCGCCCGTGCTCTTTTTGCTCGAGCCGCAGGCCGCGAGCGCCACGGTGAGCGCCGCAGCAAGCGCCGTGAGGACAATCGTTCTTAGCGACCTCATTCAGCCGCCTCCTTTGCTTGTCGTTTGTGTGGTTGGCTCACCGCGCAGTCCTTGGGTTGAGCGCGTCGCGCAATCCGTCGCCGAGCAGGTTGAAGGCGAGCACCGTCAGCAGCAGCGCGGCGCCCGGAAAGACCATGTACCACCAGGCGGTGTTGAAGATCGGCGTGGCCGCGGCGATCATCTGGCCCCAGCTGGCCGTCGGCGGGCGCACGCCCACGCCAAGGAACGACAGCGAGGCCTCGAGCAGGATGTTCAGCGGAATTTGCAGCGTCGCGTAGACGATCACCGGCGCCACGAGGTTGGGGACGATCTCGCGGAACATGATGCGCGCGTCCGAGGCTCCCAGAGCGCGCGAGGCCTCGACGAACTCGCGCTCGCGCAGCGACAGAACCAGGCCCCGCGTGAGGCGGTAGATGTACGTCCAGGTGGCGAGCGAGATCAGGAAGATGATCGTGCTCGTCCCAGGCGAGACGGCCCCTCCGAGGCAGCCGCGCACGGCGCACGCGGCGCCGATGCCGAGGCCGAGCAGCAGTATCGGTATCGACAGCACCACGTCGACGGTCCGCGACAGCGCCGTGTCCACCCACCCCCTGTAGTAGCCGGCCACCGTGCCCAGCACCACGCCGATCGTCGTCGCGATCGCGGTGCCGATGATGCCCACCTCGAGCGACACGCGGGTGCCGTAGATGACGCGAGACATCACGTCGTGGCCGAGCTGGTCGACGCCGAAGGGGTGCGCCGCGCTTGGGCCCAGTGGGCTGCCGAATTCGTCCGTCAGGTTGAGGTTCTGGGTGTAGGGTCCCGGCAGCCCGAGGAGTTTCACGATCAGCGGCGCGGCGAGCGCGACGATCGCGAGGAAGATGACGAACGCAAGCGAGACGATCGCCACGCGGTCGCGTCTGAACCTCCGCCAGAAGAGCTGCAGGGGCGATCGCGCGGCAATCTCGCCAACGGGCTCCAGGAACGTCAGCTCGCCCGCGGGCACGACCTCGGCGGCGCCCACGCTCATGGGGTGTTCCTGAGCGACCAGCCGTGGTTCGCATGTGGCGACTCGCTCATCGCGCCACCGCTCCGCAGATCAAGCGGCGAGAGCCTATGACGATGCCCGTAGCCAACTTCCCAACGCCTCTGCTGGGGTAGATGCCGATAGTCACAATGTAGTTCATACCCGCTACAGACTTCGACGCTTGATCTACGGCGCCCTGCCTCGCGCCGAAATTCGCATACTCAGTGCAATGGACGACAGCCTCTTCGACGTCGAAGGCTCAGGGCGCGCCGGCGACCACGGCGCGGCGGGCGCCACGCGCACCGCCGACATAGGCCAGCGGCCGCTGGCCGCGCGCGTGCGCCCCATGCGCCTGCAGGAGTTCGTGGGTCAGTCCCATCTGCTTGGCGAGGGCTCGGCGCTGCGCACGGCGATCGAGCAGGGCAGGCCGCACTCGATGGTGCTCTACGGGCCGCCGGGGTCGGGCAAGACGACGCTCGCACGCATGCTGGCGGAGAGCTCGGGAGCCGCGTTTGAGGAGCTGAGCGCGGTCGCCGCTGGAAGGGCGGAGGTTCGGGGCGTCATCGAGCGAGCCTCACATCGCCGGGCGCTCGCCCAGAACACGACGGCGAGCGCCGAGACGGTGTTCTTCCTCGATGAGATCCACCGCTTCAACAAGGCCCAACAGGACGCGCTGCTGCCGGCGGTGGAGGAGGGGCTCGTGACGCTCATCGGCGCCACCACCGAGAACCCTGCCTTCGAGGTCAACGGCGCGCTGCTCTCGCGCTTGCGCGTCTACGCGCTGAGCGGGCTCAGTCCGGAGGAGGTCGAGCTGGTGCTGCGGCGCGCGCTCTCGAGCCTCGAGGGGCCGCTGCCCGATGACGATGCGATCGAGTTTTTGGCCGCGCGCAGCGAAGGCGACGCGCGCACGGCCTTGAACGCGCTCGAGATCGCAGCGCGCACGGCACACGAGCACGGCGAGCAGCACGTCACCTTGGAGCGCGCGGGCGACGCGCTGCAGCGACGGATCCTCCTGTACGACAAAGGCGGCGATCGTCACTACGACTACATCTCGGCCTGGATCAAGGCCACGCGCGGCTCGGACCCCGACGCCTCCCTCTACTACCTCGCCGTGATGCTCGAGGGCGGCGAGGACCCGCGTTTCATCGTGCGGCGCATGGTGATCCTCGCCTCGGAGGACATCGGCAACGCCGACCCCGCCGCGCTGTCCGTGGCGACGGCTGCGGCGCAGGCGGTCGAGCACGTGGGGTTGCCAGAGGCTCGCTTCGCGCTCGCGCAGGCGGCCATCTACCTGGCGCTCGCGCCCAAGTCCGACGCCGCCGGGCGCGCGCTCTCGGCGGCTGAGCGTCATGTGCGCGAGCACGGCGCCGCCGAGGTGCCGGGCTGGTTGCGCTCCGGGCCGCGCCCGGGACGGCGCAAGGGCGGCTACGAGAACCCGCACCGCAACCCCGGACACCTCTCAAGCCAGCCGCTGCTTCCTGAGCAGCTCGCCGGCGAGCGCTTCTATGACCCGGACGCGGCCGAGGAGGAGCTGGCGCGGCGCCTGCGCGAAGTGCGCGAGGCGCGGGGGCCGCAGGAGCGATAATCGCGCAGCCATGAGCGCGACCGTCAGCGAGAGTCCGCAGGCGTCGAGGATCGCCTCGCGCAACCCCGCCACGGGCGAGCTTCTGGGCAGCGTCGAGGCCACGCCGCGCGAGCAGATCGCAGATGTCGTGGCGGCGGTGGCGATGGTCCAGCCCCTATGGGCGCTGCTGCGCGTGAAGGACCGGGCCCGCTACATGCGGCGCATGGCCCAGGCCGTGATCGACGACTTCGACGAGCTCCTGGGCGTGCTCGTGCGCGAGCAGGGCCGGCCCGCCGGCGAGGTGGCGGCGCTGGAGCTGTTGCCTGCGATCGACGCGCTGCTGTGGATCGCCGATGAGGGCGCACGCGTGCTGGGGCCGCGGAGCGTGCGCACCAGCCGCGCGCTGGCGCTCGCCAAGCGCGCGCGCCTGGCGTACGAGCCCTACGGCGTGGTGGGCGTGATCGGAGCGGGCAGCGCGCCGTTCGCGCAGCCGCTGGGGCAGATCGCGGGCGCCCTTCTGGCGGGTAATGGCGTCACGTTCAAGCCCGCCGCGCGCGCCGCGCTGGCGGGCGAGCGGATCTCGCGCGTGCTCGCGCGTGCCGGCCTGCCGGAGGGCCTGGTGCGCATCGCGCACGGAGGAGCCGAGATCGGCGTCGCCCTGGCGCAGGCGCCGGTCGACAAGATCCTGTTCACGGGCTCGCCGGCCGTGGGGCGCATCGTCGCCGGCGCTGGGGTCGAGCGCGAGAAGGAGGTCGCGGTCGAGCTGGGCGGCAAGGACGCGATGCTCGTGCTCGCCGACGCGCACCTCCCGCGCGCGGTTGCGGGTGCGCTGTGGGCCGGCTGCGCCGGCGCCGGCCAGGCGCGCGGAGCGATCGAGCGCGTGTACGTGGCGCGCGAGATCCACGATCGCTTCGTGGGCGCCCTGGTCGCGGGCGCCGAGGCGCTCGTCGTGGGCGACCCCGCCGACGCGCGCACGCAGGTCGGGCCGCTCGCCTCAGCGCGACGCGTCGAGCACGTCGACGAGCTGGTTCAGGAGGCGCTCGCCCAGGGCGCTCGCCTGCATTGCGGCGGACCCGTGACGCCGCCGGGGTGCCAGCCGCGCTGCTTCTACGCACCGGCGGTGCTCAGCGGGGTCACGCACTCGATGCGCATCATGCGCGACCCCATCGACGGGCCCGTGCTGGCGGTGGTCGCGGTCGACTCGGTGAAAGACGCGATCGCGCTGGCCAACGACAGCGACTTCGCGCTGGGAGCCTCCGTGTGGACGGACGACCGCTACCAGGCGCAGCGCATCGCGCGTGAGCTGCGGGCGGGCATGGTCTGGCTCAACGACCACCTGCCCAGCCCGACTGTCTCGCGAGGGCCGTGGGGCGCGGCCGCGCGCGGAGGCCTGGGCCGCACGCTGGGCGAGGCGGGACTGCGTGCGTGCGCCCAGGAGAAGCTCATCACGTGGGACCCCCCGGCCATGCGCGGGCTGTGGTGGGGCCCCTACGACGAGCTCAGCGCGCGCGCGGCGCGCACGGTAGCCAAGCTTCGCTCTGCGCGCGAGAGCGACCGCGAGCGCGCGTGGCGCAGAGGCGCACTGACGCTTGCGCGCCTCAGCGCGCGCGTGCTCGGCCGGCGGGCTGACAAGTAGGCCGTGACCTCGCGCCGGGCAAGCGGCCCGGGCACGTCACCCGCTCGTACGGCGAGGCGCGCCGCAGGCCGCACGAGCCCGCTCAGCCGCGCTCTGCGCCGCACCTGTGCTCAGCATCGGCTCGCCCCCGGCCTGCACTACCCTGTGGCCATGCCCGCCCAGGCCTATGCCGGCAAGCAGTGCGTGTGCCAGCTGCGCAAGGAGATCTGCGACCAGAGCTGCGTGCAGGGCATGCTCGAGACGCCGCTGTACATCGCCTGCCTGAGGCTCGGTGGGCGCCGCTGCGTGGTCGTCGGCGGCGGCGACGTGGGGCTCGAGAAGGTCGATGGGCTGCTCGCGTGCGAGGCGACGGTGACGCTGATCGCTCCGCAGGCGCGGGAGGAGCTCGCCGAGTACGCGCGCGAGGGCTCGATCGAGTGGCTTCAGCGCGAGTATCGAGGAGTGGCCGATCTCGAGGGCGCGCTGCTGGTCATCGCGGCGACGAACCAGACGCCGGTCAACATCGCCGTGTTCGAAGACGCCGAGCGCCGCTCGACGCTCGTCAACGTCGTCGACGTGCCGCCCCTGTGCAGCTTCATCCTGCCGGCGATCGTGCGCACGGGACCCCTGGCGATCGCGATCTCGACCGCGGGCGCCTCGCCGGCGCTCGCAAAGCGCATGAAGAGGGAGATCGAGATGCAGTACGGCGAGCCCTACGCGCGGCTTGCGATGCTGCTCAACGACGCGCGCGGGTGGGCCAAGAGCACGCTGCCCACCTACCAGGATCGAAAGGAGTTCTTCGAGGGGATCGTCAACGGCGACCCCGACCCGATCGAGCTGCTGCGGGCGCACGTGAGCGACGGCGGCAGCGGAGAGGACGCCGTGCGCGAGCTGATCGCGCGCGCGCAGCGCGAGCGGACGGCGCTGCTCACGAGAGCCTGAACGTGCCCGTCGTGCAGGTCGAGGGGCTCGCTCGCCGCTACGGCGAGCGCGAGGCCCTCAGCGACGTCTCGCTGCGCCTGCAGAGCGGTCAGACGCTCGTCGTCTTCGGCCCCAACGGAGCCGGCAAGACGACGCTGCTGCGCGTGCTCGCGACGCTGCTGCGCCCGCACGCGGGCAGCGTCGAGGTGCTCGGCGCGCCCCTCCCGCAGCAGGCGTGGTCCGTGCGCGGGCGCATCGGGCTGCTCGGCCACGAGCCGCTGCTCTACCGCGAGCTCACGGCTCGCGAGAACCTTCGCTTTCATGCACGGCTGCACCGCGTGAAGCTCTCGCGGGTGGACGAGCTGCTGGAGCGGCTCGGCCTCGACGGTCGCGCGGATGAGCCGCTGCGGACCCTCTCCCGCGGCATGGTCCAGCGCGCCGCCGTCGCGCGCGCGGTCCTGCACGAGCCCGAGCTGCTGCTGCTGGATGAGCCGCGCGCGAACCTCGATCCCGCCGCGATCGAGCTTGTCGAGCCGCTCATCGGGCCGGCGCCGGGCCGCACGCGCGTGATCTGCAGCCACGACCCCCACGGCGGGATCTCCGAAGCCGACCAGGTGCTCGGCCTGCGTGCTGGATGCGTGGCGCTGCTGCGCGAGCGCGCGCGCGTGAGCGTCGAGGAGATCGCCGGGCTGTACCGATGAGGGGCGCCGTGATGGCAGTGCTGCGCAAGGAGCTGCTGGTCGAGCTGCGCACGCTCGAGTCGGTGCCCGGCATGGCGCTGTTCGCCGTCACGACATTCGTCGTCTTTCACTTCGCGCTGAACCGCTCGAGCGTCGACGCCGACCTCGCGGCTGGGATCCTGTGGGTGACGCTGCTGTTCGCCTCCATGCTCGGCATCAACCGGCTGTTCGTCGCCGACGCCGACCAGGGCGGGTTCGATGCCTTCTTGCTCGCTCCAGTTGACCGCACGGCGATGCTCGCGGCCAAGGCCCTCGCCCTGCTCATCTACGTGGTCGCGCTCGAGCTCGTGGCCGTTCCCGCCTTCGCGCTGCTGCTGCTCGAGCCGTCGATCGGCCACGCGCTGCCGGGGCTGCTCGCCGTGCTGGCCCTGGGGGACCTCGGCATCGTGGCGATCGGCACGATGGTTGCGGCGCTCACCGTGCGCACGCGGGCCCGCGACCTGCTCGGGCCCCTGCTGGCGTTGCCGCTGCTGGTTCCGGTCGTGATCGGCGGCGCGCGCGCTTCATCGCCGCTGCTCGCGCTCGGCCCCCCGGGCGGGCTGTCGGCGCGCTGGCTGCTGACGCTGGGGCTCTATGATCTGTTGTTCGGGCTGATTGCATACGCCCTGTTCGACTTCCTCGTGGAGGACTGACCTTGACTTCCGGCTCTCCTAGCAGCGGGCATCGGGCTACGCTCCGGACCGCTGGGAGCGCTCGCGAGGGAGGGCGGCTGCGTGGTTCGGGAGCCGCCGTGCTGGCCTTTTGCACGCTGGCCGCGATGGCGGTGGCCCTCGCACTGGTCTTCTTCTACGCCCCGCTCGACGCCGAACAGGGGTTCCTGCAGAAGATCTTCTACGTGCATGTGCCGCTTGCGATCGTCTCGCTGTGCGGATTCGTCGCCGGCGGTGTGCTCGCGATCGCCCATCTGCGAAGCGGCGACGCGCGCTGGGATGCACGCTCGTACGTGGCCATCCACACGAGCCTCATCTTCGGCGTCGCGACGCTGATCACCGGCTCGATCTGGGCGAAGGGCTCATGGGGCCACTGGTGGGTGTGGGACGAGCCCACGCTGGTCTCGTTCTTGATCGTGTTCCTGCTCTACGCGACCTACCAGCCGCTGCGCTTCGCGATCGAGGACGCCGAGCGCCAGGCGCGCTATGCGTCCGTGTTCGCGGTGACCGCGGGCGCGTTCGTGCCCATGAACTTCATCGCGGTGCGTCTTGCCAGCGCGTATGTGCACCCGCGCGTTCTCGGCAGCACCTCGAACCTGCCGCCGAGCATGGCGCTGACGTTCCTGGTCGCGCTGCTCGCGGTCGCCCTGCTGTACGCGACGCTGTGCGCGTACGAGCTCGCGGCCAAGCGCGCGCGCTCACAGCTGCGGGCGCTGCGCCGCGCGATGGAGCTCGCGCCTCACAGTCCCGACGCAGCCGGGGATGCGGTTGGCGCGCGGGCCCGCGAGGCAGGCGCCGGGGCAGCCGGCTCGATGGCGTCCGCGGGTCTGACCTCGACGGCGACGATCTCCGGGCGGGCGGGCTGATGGCTGCCGCGCTGCTTGCGACGCTGCCTGCGTTGCCGCTGCACGAGGCCGGAAAGTACGTCGCGGGCGCCTACATCGTGCTGTTCGCGCTCGTGCTGCTGTACGTCGCGATCATGGCCCTGCGCCTCAGCCGCGTGCAGCGCGAGCTGCAGGAGATCCTCGCGCAGCGGCAGGGTGGCGGCGCCGAGCAGCTCTCGGGCACGCGGGCGGGTGAGCGATGAGCGAGCTGGTTGCGCTCGGCGTCTCGCACAAGACCGCTCCGGTCGCACTTCGTGAGCGGCTGGCCTTCACCGATTCGCAGGCGCGCGAGTTCACCCAGCGCGTCACCGCCACGCCAGAGGTTCGCGAGGTTGTCGTCATCTCCACGTGCAACCGCACCGAGGTCTATCTGGTGGTAGGAGATCCCGTGCGCGCGGAGGCCGACGTGCTCGGGCTGCTCGCGCGGCGCGCCTCGATCAGGCTGACTGAGCTCGCAGACGTGATCTACTCCCCTCGCAACTGCGACGCGGCGCGCCAGCTGTACCGCGTGACGGCGGGCCTCGACTCGATGATCGTGGGCGAGGCGGAGGTCCAGGGCCAGGTGCGGCGCGCCCACGCAGCCGCCATGGAAGCGGGCTGCACGGGTCCCCTGTCGAACCGCCTGTTCGCGGCTGCACTGAGCACGGGCAAGCGCGTGCGTTCCGAAACCGCGATCGGCGCCAGCCGCGTCAGCGTGCCGTCGGTCGCCGTCGACCTCGCGCTGAGCATCGTCGGCGGGCTGCGAGATCGCAAGGTGGTCATCATCGGCGCCGGCGAGACGAGCGAGTTGACCGCGCGAGCGCTGGCATCGCAGGGCGCCGGCACGATCTTCGTCGCCAACCGGCACGCCGACCGCGCGCTGAGCCTCGCCGAGCGCTTCGGCGGCTCGGTGGTAGGGCTCGAGGGGCTCCCCGAGCAGCTCGTGCACGCCGACATCATCGTTTCCTCGACCTCCTCCCCGCACGCGATCGTCGGGCCGGAGGAGCTAGAGGTGGTGATGCGCGAGCGCGATGCCCGCCCGCTGCTTCTGATCGACATCGCCGTGCCGCGCGACGTCGATCCGGCGTGCGCAGAGCTGGAGGGCGTGAGCCTGTACGACATCGATGACCTTCAGGCGGTGGTGGCACGCAACCTCAACACGCGCGCCGAGGAGATCCCGCGCGCCGAGGCGATCGTGGAGGAGGAGATCCGACGCTTCGCCCGCTGGCTGGGGCAGCTCGACGCCCTGCCCACGGTCAGCGCGCTGCGCGAGCACGGCAGCGCGATCGTGGAGGCGGTCCTGGCGGAGAACGCCGGCGGCTGGGAGTCCGCCTCGGCGCGCGACCTCGCGCGCGTGGAGGCGATCGCCAGAGCGGTGATGGGCCGGCTGCTGCACGAGCCCACGATCCGGCTGCGCAGCCACTCCGAGGCGCGCGGCCACGGCAGCCTCGAGCTCGCGCGCGAGCTGTTCGGGCTGCGCGACGACGCCGCACGCGAGCAGCAACCCTCGGGGGAGCTGGCCGAGGTGCTGGATCTGCGCCGCCGCCGCGAGCGCTGATGCGCGTCGGAACCCGCGCCAGCGCGCTCGCGCTGGCGCAGGCGCGGTCGGTCGTGGCGCTGCTTCCAGAAGCGGAGCTCGTCCCGATCGTGACCAGCGGCGACCGCGGCTTGCGCGGGGGCGACAAGTCGCGTTGGGTGGCCGAGCTCGAGCGCGCGCTGCTGAGCGGCGAGATCGACCTGGCTGTGCACTCGGCCAAGGACGTTCCCGGAGAGCTCGCTGACGGGCTGCAGCTCGCGGGTGCGCCTTCGCGCGCTGCCGTCGAGGACGTGATCTGCGGTGACGGTGCGCTTTCAGAGCTCGCGCCGGGTTCGCGCGTGGGGACGAGCAGCATCCGTCGCATCGCGCAGCTGCGAGCTGCGCGCGAGGATCTCGAGGTGATGGCGCTGCGCGGCAACGTCGACACGCGCCTGCGCAAGCTCGAAGAGGGGGAGCTTGACGCGATCGTGCTCGCGCGCGCGGGACTGCAGCGGCTGCGGCGCGAGGACGCGATCTCCGCGGTCCTCGACCCCGAACGCTTCGTGCCGGCGCCCGGTCAGGGGACGCTGGCGTTGCAGGCACGAAGCGGCGATGCGCGCGTGCTCGAGGCGGTCGCCCTCCTCGTCGACGGCGAGACGCTTGCGTGCCTGCTGGCCGAGCGTGCGCTGGCTCGCGCGCTCGGCGCGAGCTGCAGCACGCCGCTGGGCGCGCTGGCCGTCGCCGACGGCGATCGCCTCGCGCTGCGAGCGTGGGTCGGAGTGCCAGACGGCTCGCTGTGGGCTTTCGACGAGCTCTGGGGCGACGCCCGCGATCCCGAGGAGCTGGGGCGCGAGGTGGCGGCCCGCCTGGCAGCGGCCGGCGCCGCGGAGATCCTCGCGCGCTGTGGCGAGGTCAGCGTTTGAGCGGACGCGTGTACCTCGTCGGCGCGGGGCCCGGCGACCCGGGGCTCATGACCGCGCGCGCGCTCGAGCTGATCGCCGCCGCCGAGGTGATCCTGTACGACCGCCTCATCGGGCCTGCGGTGCTCGACGCCGCTCGCCCCGAGGCGGAGCTGGTGTTCGTCGGCAAGGAAGGCGGCGGAGCTGCCGTGCCGCAGGAGGAGACCGAGGCGCTCATGATCCGCCGGGCGCGCGAGGGCAAGACGGTCGTACGGCTGAAGGGCGGCGATCCGTTCGTGTTCGGGCGCGGTGGCGAGGAGGCGCTCGCGCTGCGTGCAGCCGGCGTCTCCTACGAGGTCGTGCCAGGCGTGACCTCGGGGCTGGCGGCGCCCGCGTACGCCGGCATCCCCGTCACCCACCGTGGCGTCTCCAGCGCGGTCGCGCTCGTCACCGCGCACGCGAGCGAGGAGACCGATCTCGACTGGGCCGCCCTCGCCGAGTTCCCGGGCACGCTGGTCTTCTACATGGCCGTGCGGCAGCTCGCGGAAGTGGCCGCGGTGTTGATCGCCGCCGGCCGCGACCCCAAGCAGCCCGCGGCGGTCGTCGAAGCGGGAACGCTCGCGGCCCAGCGTACGGTGCGCGGCACCCTGCAGACGATCGGCGCGCGCGCCGCCGAGGAGGCGATCCGCCCGCCTGCGCTCGTCGTCGTGGGCGAGGTAGCAGCGCTTGCGAGCGAGCTCGCGTGGCTCCCAAAGCGTCCGCTTGCCGGGCGCACCGTCGCGATCACGCGCGCTCGAGCGCAGGCCAGCTCACTCGCGCGCGAGCTCGAAGGCCTGGGCGCGACCGTCGTCCAGGCCCCCGTGATCCGCGTGCGCCGCCTCGACGGTCCGGCACCCGATCTCGGTTCGTACGACCTCATCTGCCTCACCAGCGCCAACGGCGTCGGCGCGCTGTTCGAGCGACTGGCCGCCGCGGGGCAGGACGCGCGGGCCCTGGCCGGCGCGCGCGTGGCGGCGATCGGCGCTGGAACGGCGCGGGCGCTGGCGGAGCGGGGCATCCGCGCCGACGTCGTCCCCGAGCGCTTCGTCGCCGAGTCGCTCGTCGAGGCGCTGGCCGAGGTGCCGGTGAGCCGGGCTCTGATCGCGCGAGCGAGCGAGGCGCGCGACGTGCTCCCCGATGCGCTGCGCGCGCGCGGCGCGCAGGTCGATGTGCTGGCGCTGTATGAAACCGTGGTGGAGCCGCTGCCCGCCGAGGTGCTGGCGACCGCGCGGGCCGCCGACTACATCACCTTCACCTCCTCCTCGACCGTTCGCTCCTTCCTCGCCGCGGCTGCAAGCGGCGACGGGGATGTAAGCGACGGCTCTCGTCCGGGAGGGCTGTCGCAGCAGACGCGGATCGTCTCGATCGGGCCCGTCACCAGCCAGTCGCTGCACGAGGCGGGGTTGGAGGTCGACGTCGAAGCCTCGCGCCACGACGTCGCCGGGCTCGTGCAGGCTCTCCTTGGCGACGCCATGGCACAGCCCGGCTGAGCGGCGGACGATGGGACGCCCGCTCGTCAGCTTCCTGTCTGACTACGGTCACGAGGATGAGTTCGTGGGCGTCTGCCACGGCGTGATCGCGCGCCGCTGCCCCGACGCGCGCATCATCGACATCACGCATGCGATCCCGCGCGGAGACGTCAGGCTAGGCGCCCTCGTGCTCGCCGACGCACTCCCCTACATGCCCTGCGGAGTGCATCTCGCGGTCGTCGACCCGGGCGTCGGCGCGCTCGACGGACGAGCGGCCGTCGCAGTGCGCACCGCCGAGCGCGAGCGCATGCTGGTGGGCCCCGACAACGGCCTTCTGATGATCGCCGCCGAGCGCCTCGGAGGCGCGCTGGAGGCGGTCGAGATCAGCCACTCGCCGGAGCGCCTTCAGCCGGTGTCGCGGACCTTCCACGGCAGGGACATCTTCGCGCCCGTGGCCGCAGCGCTCGCCGCCGGCGCCCCGCTCGCCGAGGTGGGTGCGCCGATCGACACGGCCGAGCTGCGCCGGCTGCAGCTGCCGGGGGCGAACGTCGGGGAGGATGCGCTCACCGCGCATGTGCTGCGCGCCGACCGCTTCGGCAACCTGACCCTGGACGCCTCGGGCGCCGAGCTCGAAAGCGCCCTCGGCACGGATCAGCGCGACCTGGTCATCGAGGTGGCCGGGAAGGTCTTTGCCGCGCGCCGCGCCGGCACCTTCTCCGACGTGGACGCGGGCGAGCTGGTCGTCTACGAGGACGGCAACCGCATGGCTGCGATCGCCGTCAACCAGGGCTCGGCCGCCGAGTCGCTGGGCATCGCGCCCGAGCAGCAGCTGCGCGTACGGGCGGCATGAGCGACGCGGCCCGGCTCGGCCGCGCGCAGACCCCCGTCGCCGGGGGGGCGTACACCTCCAAGCTGGGACGCCCGCGCGTGCACCTACGCTGCACCCCGTCGACGAACGACTTCGCGCGCGAGCTCGCGCTCGCCGGCGCTCCTGGAGGAACGCTCGTGACGGCCACCGAGCAGAGCGCCGGTCGCGGGCGCCAGGGACGGCGCTGGACGGCGCCGGCGGGCAGCTCGCTGCTGATGTCCCTGCTGCTGCGCTCGCCGCCGGCGCTGCTGCCCCTGATCGCAGCCGTCGCCGTGTGCGACGTCGCGGGCAAGGATGCGCTCATCAAGTGGCCCAACGACATCGTCCTGCTCAGGGGCTCGGGGCTGCTAAAGCTCGCGGGGATACTCGCCGAGGGCCGCCCGCAGGAGGGCTGGGCGGTGCTCGGGATCGGCCTCAATGTGTCGGTCGAGCTCGCTCAGCTGCCCGCCGAGCTGCAGCGCAGCGCCGCTTCGCTGGAGCGCCCGCGCGAGGAGATCGAGCCGACGCTCGCGCGGCTGCTCGAGGCGCTGGCGCGGCGCCTGCGCGAACCGCCGCAACAGGTTCTCGAGGCCTGGCGCGCGCGCGACGCGCTCGCGGGGCGCGCGGTGGCATGGTCGGGCGGGCGCGGAGTCGCCGACGGGATCGACGGCGCCGGCCGCCTGATCGTCAGGCGCAGCGACGGCGGCCGCAGCGCGCTCGAGGCGGGCGAGGTGCACCTGGAGACGACCCCATAGCTCTGGCGCACGTCCGTGCCGCTCGTGCTCGCGGCGGATGCCCGGCGAACGTCACCTGCGCAGCGGGCCGTGGCTCACTCGCCGGCGTGCTCGAGTGCGTCTTCGACGTTGCGCTGCAGCTCGTCGCCGGCTTGGGGCGCAAGCGCCCGAGCGCCATCGAGCTCCGCCGGAGGCTTGCTCTCGAGCGCCTCCCGGACGACGTCATCGGCGGGCGCGTCGCTCGGCGCGCCCTCCTCCTCGGGCGCCTCCTGCGCCTCGATCTGCTCCTCGAGGGCTTCCTCTGCAGCGCCGTCCGGCTGCGGGTCGTCCCCCCGTACGCCGTCCGCCGGCGCGACCTCGCCCGGTGCCTCCCGGTGGGCGTTCTGCGCGGGCGCGTTCTCGTCGGGCGCATCGGGGAGCGCGCGATCGACGAGAGCGTCCTCCGCAGTCGTCTCCTCGTCCGCGTCTCCTGCCTGCACGCCGACCTCCTCCTGCTCGCCCGCCGCGCTCACACCCTCGAGCGCGGCCTCGCCCGCCGCCTCCTCGGCGCCGGCAGCCTCGGCTCTGCGCCGGCGCCGCGCACTACGCGCGCGCCGCTTGGGGAAGTTCCGCAGCAGCTCGCGCGCCAGTGCAGGCGGCTTGCGCGCCATCCGCGTGCGAGCCCCGCGCAGCGCCTCCTCGGCCTCGGGGGTGTGCGCCAGAGCGGCCGCGAGGAGCGCCGCCGCAAGGCGCCGATCCTGCTTGCGCGCGGCGTGGATCAGGCGCCGCGCATTTCGCGCATGCGCGCCGCCGGAGGAGTTGACGAGCAGCCCGAGCAGCCGCTTGGTCTCGGGCCAGCGCTGCACCGCGTACTCCTCGTGCACCTCGCGCGTGTAGGAAGCTAGGCGCCAGATCCACGCGTTGGCCTGGTCGCGGCGTCCGATGCGCCGCTCCACCAGCGCGCGCAGCATGATCTTCGTCCCCTCGCGCCGCTCGTCACGCGACCAGCCGCCGATGATGTCGATGGCCGTGTCGAACGCGTCGGGATCGCGCAGGGCGGCGATGTCGCTCAGCGCGCGCAGCCGCAGCTGCGGGTTCTTGTTGCGCTGTAGCGCGGTGATCAGGAACCTGCTCTTCAGCTCTCCGCTGCGGTCGAAGTGCAGCATCGCGCGCGCCCGGCGCCACCCGCTCGGCGCGACACGCGCCCCCGCGAGAGCCGCCCACACGTGCTGCTCGCCGTAGTCGAGGTGCTCGACGGCGATCCGCCAGAGCTCGCGCTCGAAGACTTCGAAGCGCCGCTCCTCCTCCGCGCACACCGGCAGCACGCGCCGCTCGACGCGCATCCGCCGCCCGCGGCCGCGGCGGATCGGGCCGACGACGATCGCGCCGCCGCGATAGACGTCGCGGTCGAGGAGCGAGTGCAGCGTCACGACCGGGTCGTCGTGCTTGGTCGCGGGGTGAACGAAGTCGACCACCAGGCCCGCCTCCTTACCGGGGTGCCGGCGCGTGACGCGGCCCACGCGCTGCTGGTAGATGCGCTTCGACGCCGTCGGGGCGAGGTGCATGCAGACGGTCGCGCGGGGGCTGTTCCAGCCCTCGGCGAGCAGCTGCGCGTTGATGAGCACGTCGATCTCACCGCGCTCGTAACGCGCCAGGATCTCGGCCAGCTCGCGCTTGGGCGTCTCGCCCGAGACCCCCTGCGCCCTGATTCCCTCGGCGCGGAACGCCTCGGCGAGGTTGTACGCGTGGCGCACTCCAGCCGCGTAGACCACGCCGGGGACGCCGTTGAAGCGCGTTTTGTAGAGGTTGGCCACGGCGACGTTGAACGGCTGCTGGTCCAGCAGCTTGGCCAGCTCCTCTTGGTCGAACTCGGTATCCACCTCGCCCCGCCGCAGCGGCACCTTGGCGATCGTGCGCACGCCCACGCCTGGCGAGATGCGCACGCAGCGCAGGGGAGCGATCACGCCACGGCGAGCAGCTTGCGCGAGGTCGAAGCGCGAGGTCTGGGTCGGGAAGAGGTCGGTGACGTGACGCGCGATCAGAGCTCCCGTGGCGGTCATGCCGATGAACAGCGGTCCCGTCCAGTCGCGGATCGCGCGGCTGGTCTTCTCGCCCAGCGCGGTGTGTGCCTCGTCGCAGACGACGATCGTGTACGCGCTGGAGATCTCGCCCGCGTTGCGCACGAACCACTGGTAGGTCTCGACCGTCACGGGGCCGTTGGGCGCGTCCTGGCCCTTGAGCAGGGCCTTGCTGATGCGCTTTGCGTAGCCGCGGTCGCGCAGCTCGCCGTGGAACTGGTCGACGAGGTTGCGCCGGTGGGTGAGGATCAGCACGCCACCCGTCTGCGAAGCCTCGACGAAGCCGAGCGCGGCGACCGTCTTGCCGGCGCCGGTAGCGTGCTCGAACCAGAAGCGCTTGGCAGCGTTGGGGTCCTCGGGCTGCTCCGCTAGCGACTCGGCCTCCTCGCCCTCCTCCTCGACCCAGTCGCGCGCCTCCTCATCCTCCTCCTGTACCAGCTCGCCCTCGGCCTCCAGCTCCTCCTCGGCCGCGAGCACGTCCGCGTCGCCGTTGAGCTCACGCGGATCCTGGAACTCGTAGGAGACCTCGTCCTCCTCCTCATCGTCCTCATCCGGCATGGCACGCGCCACGGGCCCAAGCTCCTCGTCTCCGGGCTCCTCGTCTTCGTCCTCGCCGAGATCCTCCTCGTCCTCCTCATAGGCCTCTGCGGCCCCGAGCTGTGCCTCCTCCGTCTGGCGGCCGTCGGGATCGGCGAGCTCCTCCGGCGGCCCGAGGATGTCGGCCGAAGCGAGCAGCTCCGGGGAGGCCGAGGCGGGGGCGCGCCCGTTCCCGGCGGACGCTGGACGCTGCGCTGCGGCGAGCAGCGCCGCGAGCGTCCCCGACAGAGCGTCGACCTGGTGCAGCGAGAGGACGGTGCCGTCCGCGAGCTTTGGCTCGTCCTCGGAGAGCAGCCGCTCGAGCCCCAATAGCAGCGAGAACTCGCGCCGCCAGGCCGTCGAGGGGTGGCGGGCCTTGGGGTCGGCCTCGAGCTGCGCGAGCGCCGCGTCCAGCGCCCGCCTGCGGGCGGTACCCGGCGCGAGCGCGACGCTCGCGTCCTCGCCTCCGTGCAGGAAGCGCTCGCGCACGAGCTTTTCAGCTCGCGAGATGTCGGCTGAACTTGGAATCGGCGCGCCCGCGAGGGCCGCTGAGCTGGACTCGGCCATTGAGGCTCTGGACTTCGAGACGGAGCCGCCGCAGAAAGTGGCTTCGGCGCGGCTCAAGAAAACTGGCGCACACCCTGCGCCGTCTTGCCAGATGCCCGCAGCATCAGGCTGTCACGTGCCCTCAGGATATACCACCTGCGGACGTGATTGAAGGACGCCATCTGCCACGCTTACGCGCGATGACGCCACGGCGCCTCTCGCTCGCGGCGGGCGCTCTGCTGGTGGCGGCGCTGCTCGTCGTGGGTCTCATCCAGCTCGCCTCGGGCTCGCGAACGGGAGCTGCGCGCACGCACCTGACGGCGGCGCAGGTGCGCGCGCAGCTTGCGGGCTCCGCCCCGCCGCTTGCGGCATTGCACGCGCAGGCAGGCATGCTGCTGGGCGGCGGCGCGCCGGCCATGCGCGCTCGGCTGCGCGCGCTGCGCGGACTTCCGATCGTGGTCAACAAGTGGGCCTCGTGGTGCGTGCCCTGCAGGGCCGAGTTCGGCGCCTTCCAGGGCGCCTCGGTGCGCCTCGGGCGCCAGGTGGCGTTCATCGGCATCGACTCCGCCGACAGCTCGCGGGCGGCGGGCGCCGCCTTCCTGCGCTCCACTCCGGTTGGCTATCCGAGCTATTACGACAGCAGCGGCGCGCTCGGCGGGGCGATCACCGGATCGCCGTTCACGCCTGTGACGGTGCTCTTCGACCGCCGCGGAGGCAAGTACGTCCACCAGGGACCGTACTCGAGCGAGGCGAGGCTCGAAGCGGACATCAAGCGCTACGCGCTGCGGGAACCCTCTCGTGCCTGAGCTCAGAATAGACCCGCTCAGCGGGCAGAGGACGATCATCGCGGGCGAGCGCTCGCAGCGCCCGGGCGGAGCGCCAGGGCTCTCGCCCGAGTTCGCCGCCGATGCGGGGATCCACCGCGCGCGAGATCCGTTCGCCGAGGGCAACGAGCAGCTCACGCCGCCCGAGCTTTATGCGTTGCGTCCCGATGGCGGGGCGCCCGATTCGCCCGGCTGGAGCGTGCGGGTCGTGCCCAACCTGTATCCGGCCCTCTCACCCTCTGATCCTGGGCACGGGGAAGGCGGCAGCGCGGTGCAGGCGCCGCCGGCAGCCGTGGCGGCTGAGGCGAGCGGCAGCGGCAGGCCGGGCGCTGCCGCCGAACTGCTGCTCTCGCGCCCTGCCATCGGCGCGCATGAGGTGATCGTGAACGCGCCCGAGCCCGTGTATTCGCTGGCCGAACTCCCCCTCGAGCAGGTCCACGCGGCGGTCGAGGTGTGGCGCGAGCGCATGCGCACACACGCGGCGAGCGCGTACGTGCAGTTGATCGTCAACGAGCGCCGCGAGGCCGGCGCGTCGCTGCCGCACACCCACGCGCAGCTCTACGCGCTCGACTTCGTGCCCGCAGCCGTCGCACGCGAGCGCGAGCGCGCGGCGGCATACGCCGATCGGATGATGGGCCAGAACCTGCTCGAGGACCTGGTCGCCGAGGAGGTGCGACGCGGCGAGCGCATCGTCGCGATCGACGAGGAGGCAGTCCTGATGGCTCCCTACGCCTCGCGCGTCCCGTTCCAGCTCCAACTCGCCCCGCGGCGACCGCGCGCGCACTTCGAGAGCGAGGGCCCGAGCGGCGCAGCTCTGCTGCACGACGGGCTCAGGCGGCTCGCGCGCCACCTCGGCGGAAGCCCGCCGCTGAACATGTGGGTCCGCACCGCGCCGCGCGGAGCCAAGGGCTTCTGCTGGCGCATAGACGTGCTGCCTCGCCTCACGCACCTCGCGGGGCTGGAGCTCTCGAGCGAGATCAGCCTCAACATAGTCGCGCCCGAGCACGCGGCGTCGCTGCTTCGCGACGCCTAGTGCGATCGCGACCCGGCGCACCTGCGCCCGAGGCCGGCGGCTAGGCTGAGGTGGTGCCTCCGGAGGAACGCGTCGTGCCTCGCTTTGCCGCCGAGCCTCCGCAGGAAGCGCTCCCGTACGGGCGCTGGGAGGAGCGCCTGAGCGAGCAGTTCCAGCGCGCCGTCGCCGCGCTCGACAGCGGCAGCGTCGAGCTCGGCGAGCCTGAGCAGATCGTCTGGTATCCAGACCGCACGTGGCACGGGCGCACCTACGTTCCGGCGACCGCCTCGACCACAAACGACTACGAGCTCTTCGGGTACGTGCGCTTCCTTCCCGCGGGCCAGTCGGCAGAGCCGAGCGAGCTCACCTGTCACGTCGACTTCACCGAGGAGACGGCGGCGAGAAACCCCGACTGGCAGCTGGATCTGTGCGAGGAGGTGATCGGCGCCTGGCGGGGGCATGGCGGCGCGGTCGCCGCGATGACGCTCGTCTGGGGCCACCCGCTGGTCTCCGGGGGTCGCATCGCCACCGCAGAGCTCGCGGGCCTGACCGTCGATCAGTGCGAGCTCATCAGCGAGCGCTTCACCCTGCTCGCACCCGACGACTACCGTCACGACCTGCTCGAGATAAAGCTGTTCGGGGGGCGCGGCCAGGAGCTGGCGCGCGAGTCGCTGTACGCGGACGGCGACGGCGAGGACGGCCGCAACTAGCGTTCTTCTTCTGCCGCTTCTTTTTTCGCCGATTCAGCGCGTTCGCGCGCCTTGAACGCCGCCTGTTCGGCGGCTTCTTCTTTGGCGAACTGCTTGCGGGCGGCAGCTTCAGAGCTACTTTCCCCTTGCGATGGGCGCTGCTTGACGCGCTTGCCCTTCGCGTGGTGTTGCGGTGACCGCCGTCGCTTGGCGCGGTGCTTCTTCTTGGTCGCATTCGCGCCGGCCTGCGTCTGGCTGCTGCGTTCAGCCGCTTCCTTCTGGCGCTTCAGTTCACCAAGTTCAAGTTCTTCGCGCTTCTTGGCCGCCGCTTCGCGCGCTCTTTCGGACGCTTCGCCGGATTCGGTGGTCTGCGCACCGAGCTGCGTTTCCGACCCCGCGCCCGCTTCGACGCCTTCCTTCCCCCCACCGCCACCACAGCCGAGCAGCGGGCCCGTGGCGCCGAGCGCGAGCAGCGCGCACAGCGAAAGCCGCAGCAGCCTGGAGGATCCTTGGGGGTGGCTGTCGGTCTTGGAGTTCCTCATCGCCTGAGCGAGTGTGCTGAGCCCTACGGAATCGTCACGGTCGTAGGCGTGGCCGCGGTCTTGGTGGGCTGCCGGCGGTTGGAGGCGGCCTCCCTCTGGCGCGCGGATTCTTCCTGTGGCTTACGCGCCGCCTGTTTGTGCGCCTGCTGTTCCTTCTTGAGCTGTTCTTCGAGGGCGCGCTGCTTCTTCTTCGCTTCCGCTTCTCGCTTCTTTGCTTTCACAGCGGCTGCGTGTTCGGTCGCCTTTGCCTTGGCTTCGGCCGCTTCTTCGCTCGTCTTCGCTTCTATCTGTGAGAGCAGTTCGCGGTTCTTGGCCGTTTCAGCTGCTTCTTCCTTCTGCAGCGCAGCGGCTTCTTCGTTGCGTTCGTTGCGTTCGATCGTTTCAGCGGCGCGTGCTGGGCTGCTGCTGGAGGTGCCGCTGGTGCCACCGCAACCCGCGAGCAGCCCGACGCCGGCGGCGGCAACGATGCACGCCGTCGCCCTCGGCAGGCCACGCGCGCCTCTCGCCGGCATGAGTTCAAGCTAGCAGTCGATCATTCGTTGCTCAAGCGCCGACACGCCTCCTGAGCAACCTAGAATTTGCGGAGCAATTCTTGTCCGCCCGCGCGTTTGCCGCCGGCGCGACGGGGAACCCTCAATCAAGATGTCGCTCCTCACCGCCGCTCCTGATCTCGCGACGACGCTCGAGCTAGATGCCGACGCGCCGCGCGCGGCGCGCCACCTCGTCGCCCAGGTCGACCACCCGGCGCCCGACCTGCGCGACGCTCTGGTGCTGCTTACGAGCGAGCTCGTCACACGCGCCGTGCAGCAGTCCCGGCCGGGCTCAGGCGACGGCATAGAGCTGTGCATCTGGATGGCGCCCGAGCTGGTGCGGGTGGAGCTGCGCACGCCCGGCATCCTCTCGCTGCCGATGCAACGTAGCGGGCCCAGCTATGACCTCATGCTGCTGCGTCAGGTCGCCGACCGCTGGTCGATCGAAACTGCCCAGTACCCGGCGTGCATGTGGTTTGAGATCGACCGGCATCGCGCTCTCGACCGCGAGGACTGGGGAGACTAGGCCGACCTAGCTCGGGTTCTCCGGGCACCCTCGGGAGATCCATCAGAGCCGGAGTCAGAGGACGGGCCCGCCCACCGGCGCGGCCGGCAGGGGCGCTCGCGAGCGGGCCGCCGGTTCGCCTCCCCACTACTCTGAACTGCATGCGCGGCAAGCGGAGCCCGGTCCGCCGCGCAGGCGACCGCTCGAGCGGCGCATCAAACGCCTGAAAGGAGAGCCAATGGTCACCTGTTCGCATCTGGAGTCGGTGCTCGTCGCGCGGCCGGACGCCGTCGAGGGCTGCGCGGACTGCCTTGCAATCGGCGGCTCGTGGGTGCACCTGCGAGTCTGCCGCAGCTGCGGCCACGTCGCCTGCTGCGACTCATCCCCCAACAGGCACGCATCTCGCCACGCCCGCGAGAGCGCGCATCCGATCGTGAGCTCGGTCGAGCCGGGTGAGCACTGGTCTTACTGCTACGTGGACAACGTGGCATTCGAGCTCCAGGCTTCGGCTTGAGCGAGCTCGTGGGCGTTGACGTGGGCGAGGGCTCGATGGCGGTCCGGCTCGTGCATCAGCGCCTCTCGGAAGCCTGAGCGCGTCCGCCGTCAGGCATCTCGCCCGGGCCCAGCGTCGACTGAAGCCAGGCGCCCGCGAGCGGCACTTGCGCTGGATCGATGTGATGCGCCGCGTCTGACTCGTGGTAGGAGACGTCCAGGCCGGCGGCCTGCAGCTCGTCACGCGCGCGGCGCGCAAATCCCACCTCGATGACGGGATCGCGGCGCCCATGCGCGATGAAGGCCCGCAGCCCCGGCCGGTCGGCTGGCGATGGCCGCCAGCCCTCTACGACGGGGATGAATCCCGAGAAGGCAAGGATTCCGGCAGGCGCAGGGCGCAGCGGCGCGAGCCCGAGCGCGTAGCTCATCACCGAGCCCATCGAGAAGCCGCCGAGCACGGTGCGCGAGGGTTCGATCGTCGTGTGTTCCCACAGAGAGTCGTGGACGGCGGCGAGGTCGTCGTATGCGGCGTGGAAGCTCGCCGCGTCGGGGTATCCGACGCGCGGCACCCGATACCAGTGGTAGCCCGGCGAGCCGGGAAGGCGCAGTGGCCCGCGCGGTGCGGCGACATGCAGCCGACGCGCTGGGTCGAGCGCGTCGGCGAGGCCGAGCAGGTCGAGCTCGTCGGCGCCGCGCCCGTGGTGCAGGATCAGAAGCCCGGCCGGCTCGCCAGCGGCCGGGCGCTCACGGACTACGAGCTTCGCCACGCGACTATCGTTCCGCACAGCGATGACAGCCGGCCCGACTCCAGACCAGCTCTCGCGCGAGGAGGCGCTCTCCACGTTGGAGTCGTGGGTCTCCTCACAGTCGCTGCGCCGCCACTGTCTCGCGGTCGAGGCGGCGATGCGCGCACAGGCGCGCGAACGCGGTGGCGATGAACAGCTGTGGGGAATCTGCGGACTGCTGCACGACCTCGACTACGAGCGCTATCCAGATCCGGATAGCGGCCACCCGCGCATGGCGATGTCGGAGCTCGAGCGGCTCGGCTACCCGAGCGAGCTGATCCGTGCGATCGGGTCGCACGCCGACTACCTTGGCATCCCTCGCACGAGCGAAATGGAGCGTGCGCTCGCGGCGGTCGACGAGCTGTGCGGGTTCATCCTGGCCTGCGCTCACGTGCGCCCGAGCGGCATTCACGGCCTCACCGCCAAGTCGGTGCGCAAGAAGCTCAAGCAGCCGAGCTTCGCTGCCGCCGTAAACCGCGATGACATCGCGCGCGGCGCCGAGGAGCTCGGCGTGGAGTTGAACGAGCTGATCACCTCGACTGTCGCCGCGCTCGAGCCGCTCGCGGACGAGCTGGGGGTGGGTGGGGCGTCGCACGCGTAGCGCGACGAGGCCGGCGCGGCCCGGCTGTGCGGCGGCAGGTGAGCGCGCCAGGTAATCGCGCGCGCGGGCGCCCACGTGTGCGAGCTCAGCTGGCGCGCTCGGTCCCTTCGGCGATCGCCGCCCTTAGCGATGCGGCTGCCGGCGCAAGCTCGCTCGGCAGGCGCTCGAGCAGCTCGAGCCAGGAGGGATTGCGCGAGGCCGCGCTCCGGATGAGCTCGGCCCCGACAGCCAGGTCTTGGGCGCCGACGCCGATGCCGGCCCAGAACGTGAGCTCGTCGGAGTCGGGCGCGAGCTCGGAGATCTGGCGGTAGAGCTCAGCGCCGGCCGGCGCGTCCTGTCCGGCAAGCAGCTCCTCGGCGCGATCGGCGAGCTCGTAGGCGCGCGCGAGGCGCAGCAGCCGGCGCAGCTCCGAAAGTGGCGCCTCGTCGTCGTCGACGCGCAGGTCGAAGCGAGTGCGCCACGCCTCGCCCGACGCCGGCACGACGAGCAGCGCGGCGGACTGCTGTCCGCGCACGTCGCCGCCCGCGGACTCGGCCGCATCGAGCGCGGCGAGCAGGCGCTCGGCGAGGTCCCCGTCGTGCGAGGTGTAGGCATCGGCCATGGCGCCGGGCACCCCCTCGCGCGCCATCATGTTGGCCTGGCAGCTGAAGCCCTCGCCGGTCTGCGCTCCGGCGTGTGCGATGCAGGACTTCCCGGTGTGCGCCGCGACTCGGCCCGCTGCGTCGACAACGCCCAGCTGACGGTGGTCGGCGGACTCGTCCTCGCGCAGGACCGCCTCGACGGCGCCCAGGGGATCGAGCCCCTCGGCCATGTGCAGCAACGCGTTGGGGCCGTGTGCGACCTGCGCGATCGCCTGCGTCGCAACCGCGCCGACTCCAGGGCGCGCCCAGCCCACCACGCTGCCGACGGAGAACCAGTGCGACTGCACGGCCACGCCTAGCTCGCCTGAGGGCCGATCGCAGGCGACGATCGAGTACGTGCCCTGGCGCGCGAGGGGCTGCCTCGAAGCCGCCAGGCCATCGCGGACGCCGGGGGGCGCTGACCGGCGGCGCCTCACGGGTTCGACGCGACCTGTGCTCAGCCGCGCCTCTGCAGCTCGTACCACATCGGTTTGGCGTCGCCGACCCAACGCGGCGGGCGACTCTCGACGTCGAGCGTGCGCGAGGCGAGGTCCCACTCGGCGCCGAAGCGGCGTGTGATCTCCTCGCTGGTGACGCCGCGCGGGCCGAGGCCTAGCCTGCGCGGCTGGAAGGCGAAGAGCGCGAGGCGAGCGCCCGGCGCGGCCACCTCGGTGACGCCTCGTACGCACCGCTCGCGCTCGTCATCGCCGAGCCCGTGGAAGCAGCCGCGATCGATCAGGAGCTCGTAGTCACCCCCGATCTCCAGTGTCTGCAGACGGGTGACGTCGCCGTTCACCCAGCGCACCTCCACGCCAGCATGCGCGGCCCGCTCGCGCGCCCGGTCGAGCGCCTGCGCGACGCTGTCGACGCCGGTCACGGTCCATCCCCGCTCGGCCAGGTAGACGGCGTCGCGACCCGTGCCACAGCCGATGTCGAGCGCCCGTCCCGGCGAGGGATACCGCTCGCCGAGCTCGACCACGGGCGTGGGCGGCTGCTCGCGCTCCCACGGCGTGATTCCCAGCCGGTAGAGGAGCGGGTAGGGGTTCACGACTGCAGACCGTAGAGGATCACGAGCCACCTCGTCTTCCGAGCCGCGAGTTCAGCTGACCGGTGGCCGCCGCGCGCATCCAGCCGGCGAGCCTGCGCAGGTGCTCGCCGGTGCCTGACTCCTCGGGGACCTCGAGGGACACCTCTATCGTGCCGCCCCCACCGGGCCGCTGTTCGACCGGGCCGAGCGTCTGCAGCAGGGCCTGCATCGAGCGGTTCTCGGCCTGAACTAGGCCGGTGAAACGCGTGATGCCCTCTTCGCGAGCTCGGGCGGCGAGCGCGCCCAGAAGAGCCGTGCCCAGCCCGCGTCGCTGCCAGTCGTCGGCGACTGCGACCGCGAACTCCGCCTCTCGCGGATCGTCGCTGGAGCGAACGTAGCGGGCCACGCCGAGTCCGTGGCGGCTTGCCGGCTCGATCGCCACGAGCGCCTCGTGGTCGTGGTGGTCGAGCTCAGTGAGGTACGCGAGCTGGCTGTTCGTCAGGCGCGTGGTGGGGCTCAGGAAGCGGCGGTAGCGCGAGAGCTCGGACAGCCGTGCAAAGCCCGCGGCCAGCCCCGCCTTGTCGTCTGCTTGCAGCGGCCGTATCTCAACCCGCGACCCCTCGCGCAGCTGGAGCTCGCTGCGCAGGTCAACCTGGCTGATCGGGTGCGCTGCGCTCGTGGCCGCTGCTGGCGGCGCCCCAGAGTCTGCTGAGCGCATGCGCTTCGCGCGCCCCCGCTGCACTACATCCATCGCTTGCGCCGGAAGTACGCCCACATGGCCGCGATCGAGGCGAGGCAGGAGCCGACCCCGAGCAGCAGGAAGCCGAGCAGCGTGTTCTGGACGTGGTTGACCATGAAGGCAAAGTTCATCCCGAAGAACCCCGTCAAGAAGGAGAGCGGCAAAAACACCGTGGCGATGATCGTGAGCTGCTTCATGACTTCGTTCTGCCTGTTGGCGACCGTCGAGAGGTACGCGTCCATGGCTCCCGCGAGCAGGTCCCGGTAGGAGTCGATGAGATCCGAGATGCGGATCACGTGGTCGTAGACGTCGCGAAAGTAGTCGCGCTCGTCGAGCTCGAACCCGGGTATCCGCGCGATCGTGTCGATCCCGCGCACGAGCAGGTCACGCTGGGGCGTGACCACCTTGCGCATGGCGACGAGGTCGCGCTTGAGCGAGAAGATGCGCTGCAGCTGCGCATCGGTGGGCTTGGCGATGATCGCGTCCTCGAGCTCGTCGATCTCATCGTCGATCGCAGAGAGTGTCGGGAAGAAGGTGTCCGTGAGCGCATCCAGCACGCGGTAGACGACGAACTGCTCGCTGTGCAGCACGCGACCCTCGATGTGCTTGCCCTGTTCACGGAGCGCCGGGAGCGGATCGTGGTGGACCGTGACCAGGTACTTGCCGGAGAGGAACAGGTGGACCTCGCGCAGCGACCCGCTCCCCGATGGCCCCTGCTCTCCGGCCGCGTAGTAGACGAGGAAGACGTGGTCGCCGAAGTCGAGCTTTGGGCGCTGACCGAAGTGGATGGTGTCCTCGATCGCGAGCGCATGGAGTCCGAACAGCTCGCCCATGTGCTCGATTTCCTCCTCGGTGGGCCCTACGAGGTCGAGCCAGAAGAACTTGTCCTC
The DNA here is from genome assembly GCA_005884115.1 of Actinomycetota bacterium. Lineage (GTDB taxonomy): Bacteria > Actinomycetota > Thermoleophilia > Solirubrobacterales > Solirubrobacteraceae > Palsa-744. Next base: position 118,369 of record VAXW01000006.1, on the reverse strand, counting down.
AGCCAGCTGGCGGCGGATCCGGTCCTCGTCGAGCGCGGTCAGGCACGGCACCCGCAGCTCGATCCCCCGCGCAGGGTCCTCGCTATCCAGAACGTCGCCCTTGTGCCTGGGCATCGCTGCTTCTCACCACCACCTAAGCTCGAACTCGATCATCTTCCACGATCGCGGCCGATCAGGCAGCGCACCGTCGCGCGCGCCTCGCGCGGCTGCGTAAGATCGGAGGAGCGATGGGTTCGGTTGGCCAGCTCGGCCCGACGGATGTCGCGGATCTAGGATCGCGTGTCAGCGCGAACATCGCGCGCGCGGTGACCGTTCCGGCGGTTGCGCTGCGCGATCTGCTCGTCGCGCTGCTCGCGGGCGGGCACGTTCTCATCGAGGACTATCCCGGCGTCGGCAAGACCGCGCTCGCACGAGCTCTGGCGGCGAGCATCGAGGCGGAGTTCGCTCGCATTCAGTCCACATCCGACATGTTGCCCTCGGACCTGATCGGGACCAACGTGCTCAACCAGCGCGACGGCAGCTTCGAGTTCAGGCCGGGACCGATCTTCGCCAACCTGGTGCTCGTCGACGAGATCAACCGGGCGTCGCCCAAGACGCAGTCGGGGCTGCTGGAGTGCATGCAGGAGCGCAGCGTGACCGTCGACGGGGCGAGCCACGAGCTGGCCAGGCCCTTCATCGTGCTCGCCACGCAGAACCCGATCGAGTTCGAGGGCACCTACCCGCTTCCGCGCGCGCAGCTCGATCGCTTCATGGTGCGCATCAGGCTCGGCTACCCACCTGCGCGGGAGGAGGCCGCGATGCTCGCGGCGCAGGCGGCATGCGACCGCGTGGGCGAGCTCGTGCCGGTCGCGAGCACGGCGGAGGTGCTGACGGCGCAGGGCGTGGCCTCTGAGGTGCATGCGAGCGAAGCGCTTCGCCGCTATGTGGTGGCCCTGCTCGAGCAGACGCGTCGCGATGTCCGCACGCGGCTCGGCGGGAGCCCGCGGGCTGGGCTGATGCTGCTTCGCGCGGCGATGACGCACGCGGCGCTCGCGGGCCGCGATCACGTGCTGCCCGACGATGTCCAGGCGCTCGCCGGCTCCGTGCTGGAGCATCGCCTGCTGCTGGCACCCGCGGTGGCGGACAGTGAGCGCGCGGCCGTGGTGGCGGACGCCGTGGCTGGCATCAGCGCGCTATGAATCGCACGCTCGCTACGGCTGCCCTGGGCACGTCATTGTGTCTGCTCGCAGGGGCGTTCGGCCTGGGAGCACTGTACGTGCCCGGGATCGCGTTGGCACTGCTCGCCGGCGCCGCCGCCGCGTGCGTGCGTCTTGGCGCGTGGAGGGTGCAGCTCGCGCGCGACCCAGATCGCGCGACAGTCGAAGAGGGAGCGCCGCTGCGCTTGACGCTCCACGTCAGCGGACGCACGCTGCCGCTCGGAGCGGGCGAGGTCTCGAGCTACCCCGGGGCACCCCCGAAGCTTCTGCGCCATGCCGCGGGGCCGGACGTGTTCGTGGTGCGCCCGCAACGCCGCGGGCGGCATCGAATCGAGCCCTCGTCGGTGCGCTTTCGCGATCCCTTCGGCATGTGCGAGCGCACCGTGTGCTCGCCCGCGACCGAGGTGCTCGTGCTCCCGCGCGCGGAGACGATCCGCGGCGAGCAACTCGCGCGCCTGGCGGGAGCTGCGCGCGATTGGCCGGCGATCGCGGGTGGTGCGCACGGCAGCGACGTCGACGGCTTGCGGGCGTACCGTCCGGGCGCGCCCGCGTCGCTGATCCATTGGCCCACGGTCGCGCGGACAGGGGAGCTCTTCGAGCGGCGCCTGCGCGCCGAGGGCGAGCGACTTCCGCTGGTCGTGCTCGACTCCTACCGTCCGCCGAGCGAACAGGCGCTCGACGCGGCGGTGCGGGCGGCGGCGTCGCTCTGCCTGGGGCTCGCGCGGCTCGGTGGCTGCTCGCTGTTGATGGGAGGCTCCGGACGGGTGGACCGGCTCGGCCCCGAGCTGGGCGCCTGGCCGGCCCTGCACGAACGGCTTGCGCTCGTGCGGCCCGCCGCGGGCGCGGCTTCGGTCCCGGTTGGCGAAGCGCCGGTCGTCATCTACGTCACCGCCCGGGCGATCTCGCGCTCGCGCGAGCTCGAGACGCTCCAAGCCGACTACATCGTCTCGCCGCTGGCAAGCGAGCATCTGCCGGTGCTGTTCGCGCTAGCGGGATGCGCCGTGCAGCCCGTGCAGCGAGCGAGCCGGCCGGCAGCGGCATGAGCACGTGGGCTGCACGACGCCCCGTGCGCTTGCCTCAGGCCGGGGCCGCGGCTTCAGAGGCGGAGTCGCTGCGGCTGCGGATGTGCGCGTTCTTTGCCTTGGCGTCGTTTGCGGTGCTCCAGTACGGCGCGCTCCTGGTTCACCCGCCGAGCGCGCGCCTGCTCGCGATCGCCGCCGTGGTGACTGTTGGGGGCGGGGCGCTGACGCTCAGCTCGCGGCTCCCTTCGCGCCGCTTGGCTCTCGCCGCGGCGCTGGCCGTGTCGCTCGCCACGCTCGCGCTTGCGCTTCTCGTGCTGGGCGTTCCCGCGCACCTGCTCTTGCCGAGCCGGTGGGCGACGCTCGTGCGCGATCTGCGCGGCGGACTGCGCGCGCTGGAAGGCTGGTTGTGGCCATATCGCGGGGGGCGCGAGTGGACGCGATTGGCGGTGTTGCTGCCGGTGCCGGTGGGGCTCACGTGCGCGGCGGCTCTTTGCTTCTGGCCCTCGCGGCACATCGTTGCGACCCGCACGGCGGCCCTGTCCCTGCTCATCGCCCTCTTCATAACGGGCGCCGCCAACCAGCCGGACGCGGCCTGGGGGGTGCAGGGGTCGGTGCTGGCGGCGCTGACCGCGGCCTGGCTGTGGCTGCCCTCGCTCGCTGCTGCGGACCTCAACCGCGCCGGTGCATGGGTTGTGATCTGCTCGACCCTCGCGCTCCTCCTCGCGCCGCTCTTGAGCGCGCGCAGACCGTGGATCCACTACAGGACATGGAATGCGGCGCACGCGACGACGAGCTTTCAGTGGGACCAGGCGAGCGGGCCGATCACGTGGTCGCGCTCGAACCTCACGATGTTCGAACTTCAGGCACCGCGACCGCAGCTGTTGCGCGTGACGGCGCTCGACCGCTTCGACGGTCGGCGCTTCCTGCGCTCGCCTGCGCCGCCGGGGGACTCGCGAGTGGACATACCGCGCACGCACGAGCGCAGCTGGCTCTCGACGGCGACGGTGAGGGTGGGCGGACTGCGATCGGAGCTGCTCGTGAGCGACGGCGGGCTGCCCGTCGCGGCCAGATGGCTCGGCAGGCGCGCGGACACGGATACGATCACCGCGCAGCCTGACGGCGAGGCCGTCTTCCGGTCGGCGCCGGTCGAAGGCGACAGCTACCAGGTCCTCTCCTACGCACCCGCCGCGAGCGTCGCGGCCCTTCGCAACGCGCGGCGGAGCTTCCCGAGCGCGTATCTCGCCTACACGCGCTTCGAGCTGCCTCCCGCCGAAAGCCCGGCACGCGGTCTCGAACGGGCGGCGGGCGCGGCGCGGCGCGGCCGGCTCCAGGGTCTCCCGCCGGGAGGCGCAGCCGCGACGGAGAGCGGGATCGGGGCCCCGGCACCGGGACGCGCACCGGTCTCGGACGCGGCCAGCGTGCTGCGTATCGCAGCATCGCCGTACGCCCCCATGTTCGCGCTCGCGCGCCGCTTGGCCGCGGGAGCGCGAACGGAGTACGACCTCGCCGCGCGCATCGAGCGCTATCTGCGCGAGAACTACACCTACGACGAGCACATACCGCGTGATCACTACCCGTTGGAGGCGTTCCTGTTCAAGGACAGACGCGGCTACTGCCAGCAGTTCGCGGGCGCGATGGCACTGATGCTGCGCATGGATGGGGTGCCTGCACGGATCGCCGCTGGCTTCAGGCCCGGCGTGTACGACACGAGCGCGCACAGATGGCGAGTGCGGGCGCTCGACGCTCACTCCTGGGTAGAGGTCTACTTCGCGGGGGTCGGCTGGGTGCCGTTCGACCCCACTCCGTCGCGGGGCGGTTCATCGCCCGTCGGTGAAGGCGCGGGGTCGGCCTCCAAAGCAGGCGTCAGCAGCGCTCTCGGATCGCGTCCGAGCGCGGGCGGCGCCTCGACGGCGGGCGCGGGCCATCGCCGCGGACACGCCTCGGGCGGCGGAGGTGTCCCGTGGCTGCTGCTGTCCGCGGCTGCGCTGCTTCCGCTCCTTCTCGCGACCGCGTGCTGGTGGCTGCTCGGCGCGCGCCGCTTGCGGCGTGCGCTCGCAGGCGACGCGAACGGCGCGGTGGTGGAGCTCCGCGCGGCGCTCAACCGCATCGGGTACCCCGGCTGCGAGGGGAAGACGCTTGCAGCGCTCGAGCACGAGCTGCGGCACTCGCGTCGAGTGCTCGCGCGACGCTATCTGAGCCTGCTGCGCGAGCTGCGCTATGGGCGCGAGCGCTCGCCGAGGCCGCGGCCGCGCGAACGGCGCGAGCTGCGACGCGCGCTTGCCGATGGCGGCGGCATGCGCCGGCGGCTGCGAGCGTTGCTCGCACTGCCGCCTGGGGCGGCGCGGCGAGTCAGCCGTTGAGGCGCCGGCGGTAGCGCCGCATGGCAACGAGCGCCCACACGATCTCGACCACGCCGAACGGCCAGGTGCCGGCGAGAAAGCCATAGACGCTCGAGAGCGCGCACCCGCCTGCGAACGCGAGGACGAATCGTGGGCTTCGACGCTCGAGCGAGTACATCGTGAGCATGAACGTGAGCGAGAGCACGCCGAATGCCGTGAGCATGAGCGCAGTGTGACCCTCGCGGCGGCGCACACGCCTACGCCCCCGGGCTCCGTCGGAGCTGTGCGCGCATGCGCGCCGGGAACCTCGTTGCGGGGGCTGGCAAGCTCGATGCGGCTGGCGGCGCGAGGGTGAGTGAGCTAGGCCGGGCGACGTTTCAGGGCCGCCGGGACCGCGGCTGGGGGGAGCGCTGGGAGCGGCAGCCGTCCGGCTCCCGCGGCCACGGTGCGCGCGAGGCGGGCGAACACGAGCAGCCTTTTTGCGGCGCTGTAAAGCGGCGTGCAGGCCGAGAGCACCAGTCGCGGGTAACCGACGTTGGCGACGGCGGCGTGTACGTCGGTCGGCGGCACGACGCGTTTGCCGATCACGGTGTAGGTGAAGTCGGCGTAGGGCATGTGCAGCAGGATGCGGTTGCCGCGCCGCAGTGAGTCGATGTGGCGGAAGGGCGCGAGGTATGTCGTGCGGTGCCCGGCGATGGCGGTCGTCCCGGCGATACCGGGGTAGACGGTTTCCGGATAGATCCCGGGGCCGCTTTGCAGCGCCGAGGTGCTGGTGCCGTTGACGACCACGAAGCTCGCGCCGATCCGCGGAATGCGGATACGCGCAACCGGGCTGCCGTTGCCGGCCTGGCGCTGGAGGGCGCTCGCCAGATACGCGATGCGCTGGCTCTGCTGGCCGATGCTCTGGAGCGCCTGGCGCTCGGTCGCGGTCGGAGGCGCACGTTCTGCGCGCCGCAGCGCGCTGCTCAGGTGGTCCTGGCGAAGCGTCGTGTAGAGCGCGGAGATTGGCTCCTGCCACACGAGCGTCACGATGCCGTCGAGCATCGCGAGAGACCCGGCCGTTATCAGGCCGACGGCCAGCGCGCGCAGCCCGCGCCCCCTGCTCGCGGGCGGCGCCTGTGCCGGGACGCCACTGCTCGCGGGAAGGCGCAGCTCGCTCGGGGCCGGCAGGCGCAGCTCGCTGGTCGCTGGCAGGTGGATCACCTTCGGGTGCGTCGGGAGCGCCGGCTGAGTGCGTGGCGGCACACGCCGCGGCCCCAGCACGATCAGCTTGTGGTCGTGTTCGTCGACCAGGCGAACCGCGGCGTTGGCCGCGAGGATGGCGGCGTTGGCCGCGACCAGGGCGGCATCGGCGGCGCGAACGGCGGCCTCGGCGGCGTGCTTTGCGACCTCGCTTGCCGAGCCCTCGGGAGCGGGCGAGGCGGGCGTATCGGTTATCCGTGAGACAGCGTCGATCCGTGACACGATCTCATTATCGGCTTTCCGGGCGAGATCGTGCATCGATTTGCCCCGGCGCCCCCCGCTCGCGCTGCGCGATTGCGTCAAAGGGCGCTCGCGGACGGTACTTCAGATCACCTCAGCGCCAGCCCCCTTCAGCTCCTCGAGCGAGCGATCGCTGTCCTCGGCGTCGATTCCGCGCACGGCAGCGGTCTGGATGCTGATCTGCAGTCCCTCCTTCAGCGCATCGAGCGCCGTGTGACGCACGCAGAAATCGGTGGCGAGCCCCGCGACGATGACGTGGTCGACGCCCCGATCGCGCAGCAGCTCGAGCAGTCGCGTCGATTCGAACGCCGAGTAGCCCGGCGCGTCTCTGGAGGTGCCCTTGTCGATGACCAGGTCGATCGCGTCGCGCTGGAGTCGAGAGTCGAGCTGTGCGCCATGCGTATCGCGTACGCAGTGCTCCGGCCAGGGGCCGCCCTGGCTGCGGAATGACGAATGGTCCGGCGGATGCCAGTCCCTTGTGGCGACGACGAGCTCGTACGAGCCCGAGGTCGCCAGTGCGTTGATCGGCTCGATCACCTCGTCGCCGCGGGGCACCGCGAGAGCGCCGTCGGGCGGCGTGAAATCGTTCTGGACGTCGACGATCAGAAGCGCGTCGGCCATGGCACGCTCTCCATCTTGCTCGCACAAGCGGCCATCCTCAAACCGCGCCGGTCGCTCGCGCGTCGCTGGCGCGCTGCGTCAGGGGCGCAGGCGGAAGGGCGGGTACTGGTCGGTCACGAGGATCAGCGCGTAGCCGACGACGCGGTTGTGCCAGCGGATCACGCCCTCGACGTAGTCGAATATCGCGCGCGGATAGCGGCCGCTGAAGAGGATCGCAAACCAGGCCCCGATGACCGCGAAGAGGGCGCCGACGTACAGGAAAAAGAGCACGATGTAGTGCGGAATGGCGAGCAGCCACTTGACCAGCGGCAGCCACCGGTTCAGCTCCCGGGCGTCCGGGTAGGCGAAGTCCAGCCGGACCGCCTGCTCGTCCTCCGTCGAGGGATAGCGGTCGTCCATCAGTGCGAGGTAGACGCCGATTCGGTTAGAGAAGCGCAGCAGCTGCAGGTTCCAGTCGAACCACCAGCGGGGATAGCGCTGCCGCACGAGGATGAGCAGAAGCGGCGGCAGGAACAGCAGTCCGGTGCCGCCTGCGGCGACTGTGCGCGCGTCGCTCGCGCCATAGCGGGCGCCGAAGCCGTCGATCGTGCCCAGCACGATCACGATTGGGATCGCGGTGAAGATCCGAAGGGCCGACGTGAGGCGATTCAACGGGCGCGCGGGATACTCGACTGAGAACCGCACGGGATACTCGGCATTCATGGGGATCCTCCCTTGTCGGGTGTTGCAATCGTAGGCGCCGCCAGTCGATGAAGCCGCTTCGCGGCTATGAGTGGTCGCTAGTGCACGAGCACCGGCTCGGCGCTCGCAAGCGGCTGGGTCGTGCGTGAGCCAAGGAGCAGGCCGCACAGGATCGCGCCGAGCGCGAAAACCCCGGCCGAGGTCCAGAAGGCGACGGTGTAGCCATGGAGGGTGGCGTGCGCAGCGAGCGCCTGACCGGTGCGGTGGGTTGCCAGGTAGCTCGCGGTCGCGCTTGTGGCGAGCGTGTTGAGCAGGGCGGTGCCGATCGAGCCGCCGATCTGCTGGCTGGTGTTGACGAGCGCCGAGGCGATGCCGCTGTCGCCGGGCCGGATGCCGGCCGTGGCGGTGTTCATGGCGGGTGCCATCACGAGCCCGATGCCGGCGCCGATGAGCAGCAGTGCCGGCAGGATGTCGAGGGCGTAGGCCGCGTGCAGTCCGAGTCGCGTGAGCAGCGCCATGCCGACGGCCGCTGCCGCCATGCCGGCGGTGATCAGCGGCCGCGGGCCCAGGCGCGCGAGGAGTAGTGAGTTGGCGCTGGTGGAGGTGAGCATCACGGCTGCGATCATCGGCAGGAAGGCAAGACCATTGGTGACGGGGCTGTAGCCGAGCGTCTGCTGCAGGTAGTAGGTGAGGAACAGGAACGTGCCAAAGACGCCGCTGCCTGCGATGAGCACGGCGAGGTAGGAGCTGGCGCGGTTGCGGTCGGCGAGCACCCGCAGCGGCATGAGCGGGTTCTGGGAGCGGCGCTGGATGCTGATGAAGACCGTGAGAAGCGCGACGCCGACGGCGAGGAAACCGACCGTCGTGAGCGCGCTCCAGCCGGCGGACTGCGCGTGCGAGAACCCGTAGACGAGCGCGAACAGGCCGCCCGAGGCGGTGAGCGCGCCAGGCAGATCGAGCTGGGCCTTGGGCGCGACTCGGTCGTGGTTGAGCAGCGCGATAGTGCCGAACAGGGCCGGCACCGCGAGGACCAGGTTGACGTACAGGCACCAGCGCCAGGACAGGTATTCGGTCAGCAGGCCCCCGAGCAAGAGCCCGACGGCGGCGCCGCTGCCGACGATCGCTCCGTATATGCCGAACGCCTTGCCGCGGTCGGCGGGCTCGGTGAACGTAGTGCTCAGCGCCGAGAGCGCGGCGGGGGCGATCAGGGCGGCGAACGCTCCCTGAAGCGCACGTGTAGCGACGAGCCATTCAAAGCTCTGGGCCATGCCGGCCAGCGCGGATATGGCCGAGAACCCGGCGAGGCCGATCAGCAGGGTGCGCTTGCGGCCGAGGAGGTCGCCGAGCCGCCCGCCCAGCGGGAGCAGGCCGCCGAACGCGAGGGCATATGCGGTGACGATCCATTGCCGGTCGCCGTCTGAGAAGCCGAGCGCGCGCTGCGCAGAGGGCAGCGCGATGTTCACGACCGTGACGTCGAGCACGACCATCAGCTGCGCCAGCGAGACGAGCGCGAGGATCAGCCAGCGGCGAGAGTCCTCGGAGCGGGTTGTCGGCAGGTGGGTCATCAGAAGCTCCTGGGTTGTCCTGGTATAAGCGGAGGTATGATCTCCGCTTAGTGTAGCACAGAAGCGGAGGATAGATCTCCGCTTAGTGATACGCTTCACACATGAGCGCCACCTCTCCGATCGAGGGCGAGCGCCGCCTACGGCGCGACGCGGCGCGCAACCGGCGCCTGATCCTCGATGCGGCCCGCGAGGCCTTCGCCGCCCGCGGCCTGCACGTCACGCTCGACGAGATCGCCCGCTGGGCGGGGGTCGGCGTGGGCACTGTCTACCGCCGTTTCGCTGACAAGGAGAGCTTGATCGACGCCCTCTTCGAGGACGGCATCGGCGAGGTTGTTGCGCTGGCTGAGGACGCGTTGGACTACGAGGACTCCTGGGCGGGGTTCGTCCACTGGTTCGAGGGCTTTGTCGCGATGCAGGCGCAAGACCGCGGGCTCAAGGAGGTGCTGCTGTCGAGCAGAGGCAGCCAGCAGCGCATCGCCGCTGCGAGCGAGCGGCTGTTGCCGCTCATCTCCCGCCTGGTCAAGCGCGCACAGGACGCCGGCGAACTGCGAGCCGATGTGCGACCGACGGACATCCCGCTGATGGGCCGGATGCTTGCGGGCATCGCCGACATCACCGCCGACGTCTCACCCGAGCTCTTCCGCCGCTATGTGGCGATCGCGCTCGACGGCCTGCGCGTCAGCCGCGACGCCCCCAGCCGCCTCCCAGCCCGCGCGCTCAAGCTGGAACAGCTCGAGGCGATCCGCAGGGCGCAGTAGAGGTAATCCCTCTCGCCGGCCGAGGAGTTGGGCCGCGTGATCGAGCACATCACCTCGGGAGCGCGGCCGCGTCCGCCCGACGGAGGGGCGGCGCTCGCTAGGCAACGCGACGTCGGGCGCGCCCGGCGGCGGCGCGAGCCGATCGACGCGAGCTCAGGAGCCAGCGTGCCCCTGGGCCCGTGCTACCAGGCCGGCGTAGACGAGCGCAAGGGCCTCGCCGAGCAGCTCCGGGCGGACGGAGCCCGGCTCGATCAGCTCATCGACAGCGAGACCGCCGATGATGCTCATCACGATGCGAGCGACGTCCTCTGCCGACATTGTGAGCTCGGGCGTCCCGAGGTGGCGCGCCCGCGCCTCCATCGCCGCCGCGAGCGCGCCGCGAAGCTCGGTCTGGCGCGCGGCGTAGCGGGCGCGGAGCTCGGGATCGCGGATCGCGAGGCTCCAGTACTCGCGCTCGAGGAGCAGCGCCTCGCGCTGCTCGCTGAGCTGCCCAGCGAACGCCCGGGTCGCCTCAACCGACATGTCGCGCTCGGGCGGCGCCGACGCGAGCAGCTCGAACCTGTCGCGCATCGGTGCGTCGACGCGCTCATCGAGGAGCGCCATGAGGAGCTCCTCCTTGCCCGTGAAGTGCCAGTAGAGCGCGCCCTTCGAGTAGCCCGCCTCGGCGGCGATCTCCTCGACGCCGGCCTGCCGGTACCCCCGGCGTGCGAAGACGCGCAGCGCCGCCGTCAAGAGCTCGTCGCGAGCTTCGCGGCCTCGGGCGCGAGCGGCGCGGGTGCGCTGATCGAGACGCTCGCCGTCGTCTCGACCAGACCTGCGAGCGCGGCGGGATCTGCGTGTTTGGCTTGCGGCCATCATGGGTATGATACTGACTGACCAGTCAGTATGTACCGCTTGTACGTGATCCCCGGTTCGCACGCGTGCCGCTCGGCGATGCTCATGCTCGAGCACAAGCAGGTGCCCTACCGGCGCGTCGACATCGTCCCGCTCCTGCACCCACTGGTCGTCCGGCTGCACGGATTTGACGCCGGAGGGCAGACGCGCACCGCGGGCGGACGGCGCACGCTCGGGCTGCGCTTGGGCGATCGCGTCGGCACCGTGCCGGCGCTGGCTGCCAACGGCCAGCGGATCTCGACCAACCACGGGATCGCACGCTTTCTGGACGAGCGCCACCAGCAGCCGCCGCTCTTCCCGGCAGATCCCGAGCGACGGGCCGCGGTCGAGGAGGCCGAGCGCTGGGCAAACGAAACTCTGCAGATGGACGCTCGCCGGATCGCGGGCGCGGCCGCGGTGCGCGACCCCGTGACCTTGAGCCGGTCGGCGAAAGACGGCCGGCTCGGGTACCTCCTTTACAAGCGGGAGCTCGCGCGGCGCCTGATCACACCGAGGATCCTGCGCGGGATCTTTGCCGCCGGACCGGCCTCCGAGCGCGAGCTCCTGGCCGAGCTCCCAGCGATGCTCGACCGGATCGACGCCTGGATCGCCGAGGGCACGCTCGGCGCAGCACAGCTGAACGCGGCGGACTTCATGGTCGCGCCGAGCCTGGCGTTGATCCTCTACCGGCCCGACGTCCTGCCCCTCTTCGAGGGTCGCCCGGCACTCGAGCTCGTCGATCGGCTCCTGCCCGAGCCGGCGTAGGCGAGCGACGGTCTCCTCGACGACCTGATCGTCTTCTTCCGCCCGCTGGCGACGCTGCAGCTGATCGCCGAGGTGAGCGGCGGGCAAAGGCCGCAGCGGTGAGGCCCTCGCGAGGCCACGCCCTGAGATCGAGCACATACTCGTCGTAGATGCGGCTGGGCCTGATGCGAGTCCGGTCGCGGGTGCAGATGCGGGGCCGTGTGGGTGGCTGCATCGGCGGCGTACTCATTGGCCAACGACGAGCGACGCTGGGATACTGGCGAGGTCGTGGAGTTGATGCGTTCGGTGCGCGCGCTCGATGCACAGCGGGGGAGGCTGCGCCGCGCCGTTGGCGCGCGTCCGGCACTCGCTGGTCTCGCGTTCTTCCTCGCGATCGCGATCGCCCTGCTGATCGCCAAGGGAGCAAACGCGTTTGGACAGACCACCGTCTTCGGGGTTGTCTCGGGCTCTTACTTCGCACTCGGTGCGGTCGGGCTCACGATCGTGTACGGCGTCCTGCGCCTGGTCAACTTCGCCCACGGTGACTTCCTCACGTTCGGCGCCTACATGGCGTTCGTGATCAACGTGACGGTCGGCCTCCCGCTGATCGTCGCGGTGCTGTTTGCGATCGCGACGACGGGCGCGGTTGGAGTCGGGCTCGAGCTCTTCATGTGGCGGCCGATGCGGGCCAAGGGGGCCGGCATGCTGCCGCTGCTGCTGATGTCGATCGGGCTGGCGTTCGTGATCCGCAACGGGATCCAGATGGTCGCTGGCACGGGTGAGCGAAACCTGCGCGTCAACGTAACGTCCACGATCGCCTTCCTCGGCCTGCGGATCGGGCGCACCGAGCTGATCGTGGTCCTCACGAGCGTCGTGGTGCTCACGCTCGTTGGGCTGATGCTGCGCTTCACGAGCCTGGGCAAGCAGATGCGCGCTTTGGCCGACAACGCCGAACTCGCCGAGGCGAGTGGCGTCGACACCAACCGGATCATCCTCGCCACGTGGCTGCTGGCCGGCGGACTGGCCGGCCTCGCGGGCGTGCTGTATGCCTCCGCGGTCGGCGTGTTCACGCCAGACCTCGGCTTCCTGCTGCTGCTGAGCCTGTTTGCGGCGGTGATCCTCGGCGGCATCGGCGACGCCTATGGCGCGCTCGCCGGCGGCTTCCTGCTGGGCCTGATCCAGGAATGGTCGACGCTCGTGATCGACGCCCGCTGGAAGGTGGCGGTCGGCTTTGCCGCCCTGATCATCACGCTGGTCCTGCGACCGCAGGGCATCTTCGGCCGCGCAAGGGCCATATGACGCTCTCTTCGATCAGCTTCAGCGCCTTCGGGCAGGCTGAATTCTGGATCGGCGTCGGCGTGCTCGCTGGCATCTACGGGATCTTCGTGCTCGGACTCCAGCTCAACGTCGGCTTCACCGGGATCATCAACTTCGGGCAGGTCGGCTTCATGAGCATCGGCGCGTATGCGATGGCGATCCTCGTGCTGAAGGCCCACTGGTCGTTTTGGCTGTCGCTGCCGGCGGCGACGGCCGTCGCTGTCGCGACCGGGCTGCTGATAGGACTGCCATCGCTTCGATTGCGCGCCGACTATTTCGCGATCGCGACGATCGCCTTCGCCGAGATCATCCGCTACGTCGCCGAGAACGCCCGCGGCCTTACGAACGGCAACATCGGCCTGCTGGGCTTCGACTCGAGCTGGGTGAGCGTGTCGAACTCGATCCAGGGCTGGCTGTCGACGTCTGAAATCCAGCTGCCGCTGCTGCTCGTGACCTGGGGTCTTTTCGGCGTGCTCACCGTGGTGATGCGCCGCGTGCAAGGCACGCCCTGGGGACGCGTGCTGCGAGCCGTGCGCGAGGACGAGGACGCCGCGCGCGCGCTGGGGAAGAACGTCTTCTCCTACAAGCTCCAGTCGCTGGCGATCGCTGCCACCCTGGGCTCGCTCGCCGGCTACTTGCTCGCGCTCGACCTCGCGTTTCTATCGCCGGACCAGTTCGACCCCAGCGTGACCTTCACCGGCTATGCCGTGCTGATCCTCGGAGGCCTGGCGAGCTACGTGGGCATCGCCGCCGGCACGGCGATCCTGTGGGTCCTGCTGGAGGGCACCCGCTTCATCAACCTTCCGCTCTCGGCCGAGCAGATTGCCGCGTTGCGGTTCGTGATCGTCGGTGCGGTGCTGATCGGCCTGATGGCGTTCCGGCCACAGGGCCTGTTCGGCAAGCGCGAGGAGATGGTGCTCGGTGGCTGAGGCTGCGGTGCGTGTGCCCGGCAGAGGGGACGAGCCGTCCGCAGCGGCCGACAGAGACGACGCGATCCTCACCGTTTCGGGGCTCGAGCTGCGGTTCGGCGGCGTGCATGCGCTGGCCGGCACCGATCTCGACGTCCGTCGCGGCTCGATCACGGCCTTGATCGGACCCAACGGTGCCGGCAAGACAACGCTCTTCAACGCCGTCACGGGCTTCTACCGCGCCGAGCGCGGAGTGGTGCTGTTCGATGGCCAGCCGGTGCTCGGCAGGCCGCCCCATGCGATCGCGCGGCTCGGGATGGCGCGCACGTTCCAGCTCACGAAGACGCTCGCAGCGATGCCCGTGCTGGACAACATGATGCTGGCGGCGCCCGATCAACCCGGCGAGCGGCTGGCAAACGTCGTCCTGCATCCACGTCGCTGGCGCGCGCGCGAGGACGTGGTGCGCGCACGTGCGCTTGCGCTGCTGGACACCTTCGACCTGCGCGACCAGGCGTACGCCTACGCCGGCACCTTGTCGGGCGGTCAGCGCAAGCTGCTGGAGCTGGCCCGCGTGCTGATGCTCGAGCCACGCCTGATCCTGCTGGACGAGCCGATGGCCGGGATCAATCCGGCGCTGGCTCAGCGCCTTCTAGAGCACATCCACGCGCTGCGGGAACGCGAGCATGTGACCTTCTTCTTTATCGAGCACGACATGGACGTCGTGATGGGCCAGTCAGACCGCGTGGTCGTGATGTCGCAGGGAGAAGTGATCGCGGACGGTACGCCCGAACGGGTGAGCCGCGACGCCCGAGTGATCGACGCGTATCTAGGGTCGGTCGAGGACGACCGATGAGCGCTGCTTCGGGCCTGCTCGAGACGCATGACCTGGTGGTGGGCTACGTGGCCGGCGTGGACATCCTGCACGGCGTGGACGTGCACGTCGCCGAGGGCGAGATCGTCACGATCGCCGGGCCGAACGGCGCCGGCAAGTCGACGCTCGTGAGATCGATCTGCGGCCTACTGCCTGCGCGTTCGGGACAGGTGCTCTTCCGTGGCGAGGACATCTCGCGCACCAAGGCACATGCGATCGCGCGCAAGGGCGTCGGGTACGTTCCCCAGCTGAACAACGTGTTCGTCAGCATGACGGTCGAGGAGAACCTCGAGCTGGGCGCGATCGCGCGTCGTCGCACGGCCCTGCGCGAGCGGATCGCGGCGATGTACGAGCTGTTCCCCCGCCTGAAGGAGCGCCGCCGGCAGCGAGCGGGCACGCTCTCCGGCGGCGAGCGCCAGATGCTGGCGATGGCCAGGACGCTGATCCCCGAGCCCGATGTGCTCGTGCTCGACGAGCCGTCGGCGGGACTGGCCCCGACGCTGGTGGGCCTGATCTTCGAGCGAATCGCGGCGATCAATAAGACCGGCGTCACGATCCTTATGGTCGAGCAGAACGCGCGTCGCGCGCTGGCAATGTCGCACCACGGCTACATGCTCGATCTCGGCCGCAACCGCTTCCGCGGTACGGGGCGCGAGCTGCTGGACAACCCCAGGGTGGTCGAGCTGTATCTGGGCATCGACCGTCGCGGCGTTCGCGCGCGACCGATCCCCGGTGAGGATCGCGCCGAGGGTTGATCGGCGGGCGCGCTCGTGGCGAAGGCCTAACGGGCGTGGAGCCCGCCCTGCAGACGGGCTCCACGTTGAGCGTCGGCTCGGCAGCCTGGCCTGCTAGCCGGCCGTGGCGAACACCTTCCTCAGCACCACCAGCTTGCCGTTGGTGTAGGTGTAGATCGCGTACGTAGCTCCGGTCGGGTCGCCGTTGGATGCCATGTCGATCGGTCCCGAAACGCCTTCGTAATTGACCTTCTGGCCGGCGTGGGCAGCTGCAAACATCGCCGCCTCCTGCTGCCAGGTGTACTTCGTTCCCGGCGACCCGCTGACGGGAATGATCTCTTTGGCGATCGCCGGACCACTGTTCGATTTGGCCGCGACGGCAGCGAGGATGCAGAGAGTCACGGCGTCGAAGTTCTGCACGTCAAACGTTTCCCGCGGCGGTCCAGGGCTGCTCGTGTAGAGCGTGTTGAACGCCCGCTCGGCGGCAGCCGACAAGGCGAGAGTCCCGCCGGGTGGCGATGACGGGTTGGTGCCGTGGGCGCCGTTGAGCGACGCTGGCACCATTCCCGAACCCGCGATCTTGGACACCGCCAAGCCGTCGGAGATGAACAGCTTCGCAGGGCTGAACGCCCCGGTCCTCAGGAGCGCCGGCCCGACCTTCGCGTATGTCTTGGGGAAGTCAATGATGATGAACGCGGCCGGGTTGTTGGCCACGATCTTGGCCGCCTCGGAGTCGTAGCTGGCTGCCGCCGGGTCGTACAGCAGCGGCCCTTGCACCTTGGCGCCCAGTTCGGTCAGGACTTCCTTGAGCCGAGCGACGAAACCTTGCCCGTAGGCGTCGTTGCGGCCAGCTATCGAGATCAGCTTGCCCCTAACGCCACCAATCGCTTTGTCGACGTAGCCGGCCAGGGTCTTGCCCTGTAGTTTGTCCGACGGCGAGGTTCTGAAGATGTAGCCGTTGTTCAGCGTGCTGATCAGCGCGCTGGTCGATGCGGGTGAGATCTGCGGTATGCGCTCGCGGCTGGTGACCGACTGCGAGACGGGGATCGTGTCCGACGACGCCCACGCGCCAGCTATGCAGGTGGCACCTTCGGAGATCAGCTTGCGCGCGGCCGAGACGGATGCCGCCGAGTTGGTCTGCTCGTCCGCGTTTTCAAGCTTGACAGTGAGTTTGATCCCATCCTGTTTGAGCGCCGCGTTGGCCTGATTCACGGCCAGACGGGCAGCCTTCTCACCCGACGGGCCGAATGGCGCTAGGTCGCCGGTGAGCGGCACGATGTCACCGACCTTCAGCGTGTTGCTGCTCTTGCTGCCGCAGCCAGAGGTGGCTCCCACGACGAGCGCGGCGACTGCCAGCGCGCTCGTGATGCGAACGAACTTACACGGCCTCACGAGCTTCTCCTCTCCGTCTGTTGAACAAGGAGACCGTCTGGAGAGTGGCCTCCTCGCGGCCAGCCTATATCGCCGCCGCCGCCAGCGCAAGGCTCGCGGGTATGCATCCCCGGGCCCATGCCCCGGCAGGGGTCGAACCTGGATTTAGCGCCGAGGAGGCGGGGCCCGGCGGCCGGGCCAGGAAGCCGGATCTCGGGGCCGTTGCAGGTGATGTGGTCGCTCTCGCGGGTTATGAATCAGGCCGGGCACGGCCTTGCGCCGCTTGCCGGCTACCCGGTCGGTGCCCGCTCGACGGTGGCGTAGAACAAGCGCCAGCTGACCGTCCGGATGTCGGCCAGCCAGCCGAGTTCGGACAGTCGAGCGCCAAGCTCGGCTGGGTCGTAGAGCACCTTGATGGCTCGATAGCGCTCGCCCGTGGTCAGCGGGCGCTCAACCAGGGGAGCGATAGCGCCAGCGATCCAACGCTCGTGGGCGGCAACCGCCGGGAGCTCGTCGATGAAGAACACCCGACCATTCTCCTTCAGACATTCACCTACGAGCGCCCAGAAGCCCTCGAAGCGTTGTGGCGGCACATGCGAAAGCCACGTGGAGAAGAACACGACGTCGTAGCGCTCCGCCGCCGACCACGCGAAGAGGTCTGCCTCCACATAATGGACATTGTCCGACGGGACGCGCGCGCGGTTGAGCGCGATCATCTCCGGCGAGGCGTCGACCGCGGTGAGCAGCGATGCGTGCATGGCAAGCTCGGCGGTCCACTGGCCAGTGCCGCACGCGAGCTCGAGGACTCGGCCTCGCGGAGAGAACGCTCGCAGCGCAGCGAGGAGCTTCGCACGCGACGCCGCCTCGAATGCGTGGGTCGCGTCGTACTCATGGGCTCGAGCTCGGTAATAGGCGACCTGCTCAGCCAGCAAGGAGTCGAGGTGATCCGGTGTCATAGCGACAGAAACACCGTACTTCAGCGGGAGTGCGGGCCGGCCGTCGGCCTTCAGCGCGGAATTCAGCTGCGGAAAGTATTGAACTGATCGATCCCGCACCGGCGCGGCCAGGCCTGCGAAGCCCCCTCGGAAGCGCGCGCTCGTCAGTTCGACGCGCCGCTGGCGTCCGCTCCACCTGAAGGCGCCCTGCTGGCGACCGGCAGCTCATCGCCGGCGGTGCGCGGGCTGAGAGCTGAGCGCCGCGCTGCGGCGATCTGCCCGGCCGTGAGGTTGAGCGGATGGTGACACGCCGCGAGGTGTCCGTTCGCATATTCGCTCAGGGGTGGCTCGACGGTCCGGCAGATCTCCGTGGCATAGGGGCAGCGTGGATGAAACCGGCATGCGGACGGCGGCGAGATCGGGTTCGGCGGCTCGCCCTTGACGACCGGTCGCTGGCGCGCCCGGTTCTCCTTCGGGTCGGGGATCGGGATCGCTGCCAGGAGCGCCTGCGTGTAGGGGTGGATCGGCTTGATGTAGAGCTCCTCCCCGGGCGATATCTCAACCAGCTTGCCGAGGTACATGACCGCGATGCGGTCGGATACGTGGCGCACGACCGAGAGGTCGTGAGCGACGAACACATAGCTGAGACCGAAGCCGTCCTGGAGGTCGTCGAGCAGGTTGATGACCTGCGCCTGGATCGAAACATCCAGCGCCGAGACCGGCTCGTCGAGAAGGATCAGCGTTGGCTCCACCGCCAGCGCACGCGCCACCCCGATGCGCTGACGCTGGCCGCCGGAGAACTCGTGCGGGAAGCGGTTGACGTGCTCCGGGTTGAGCCCGACACGCTCCAGCAGCTCGCGTACCTGGCGCTCGATCTCGTTGCGCGGCGTGCCCTGCATGCGCATCGGAGCGCCCACGATCTGAATCGCTCGCTTGCGTGGGTTCAGCGAACCCTGCGGATCCTGAAAGACCATCTGCATCTGCCGACGTACCGGCCGCAACTCGCGTCGGTTGGCGTGGCTGATGTCGCGCCCCCGGAAGCGGATCGTTCCTGCAGTCGGCTCCAGCAGACGGATCAGTGCGCGAGCGAGTGTCGTCTTGCCGCAGCCGGACTCGCCCACGATGCCCACCGTCTCACCCTCCATCAGCTGGAAGGAAACGTCGTCCACGGCGTGCACTTCGGCGACCGTGCGGTTGATCAACAGCCCGGCCTTGACCGGGAAGTAGACCACCAGATGCTCCGCCTCCAGCAGCGGGCGCGGCTGGGCGTCGGGAGGGGGGCGAACCGCGACCGCGTCGCCGGCCAAGGAGGCATCGCGGGCTCGGCTGTGCCGATCCGCCGTGCTCAAGCGACCACCGTCGTCCCCCCGGCGAGGCCGATCTGACCATCAACGACGCGCTTGGCGCGCTTCTCCTGCGGAGACAGCCAGCAGCGGTCGCGATGCTCGGGGGCCTCTGCGAGCCGCGACTCGAGCGGCGGTACCTCGGTGCAGCGCGCGAACTCGTGCGGGCAGCGCGGGCGAAAGTGGCATCCCCGCGGAGGGCTGACCAGCGAAGGTGGCTGCCCGGCGATCGTCGGCAGCCTCGGCGGGCGCTCGCGATCGACGCGCGCGATCGATCCCAGCAGCCCCCACGTGTAGGGGTGCTGGGGATCGTAGAAGAGCTCATCCAGGCTCCCTTGCTCGACGATCCGTCCGGCATACATCACCACGATGCGGTCGGCGATGTCGGCGACCACCCCGAGATCGTGGGTGACCAGGATCACGCCGGCGTTCGTCTCCGCGCGCAGGCGCCCGATCTCGTGGAGAATCTGCGCCTGGATCGTCACGTCGAGCGCCGTCGTGGGCTCATCGGCGATGAGCAGGCTTGGCGAGCTCGACAGCGCCATCGCGATCATCACGCGCTGGCGCATGCCGCCGGAGAACTCGTGCGGAAACGCGCGTGCGCGCTCGGCGGCGCGAGGAATGCCGACGCGGTCCATCGCAGCGATCGCGCGCGCCAGCGCCGGGCCCTTGGCGATCTCCTCATGGGCCCGGATCTGCTCGACGATCTGATCGCCGACCCGCTGCACGGGGTTGAGAGCCGACATCGGGTCCTGAAAGATCATCGCGATCTCGCCGCCCCGGATCTCACGCATGCGCCGCTCGGGGGCGGTCAGAAGCTCCTCGCCGCGCAGCTTCGCCGAGCCCGAGCATCGCGCGTTGGGCAAGCGCGTGAGTCCCATCAGCGTCATCGCGGTCACCGACTTCCCGCAGCCCGACTCTCCAACGATCGCCAGCACCTCGCCGCTGCCGAGCGCGAAGGAGACCTCATCCACCGCTTGCACGGTGCCCTCGTCGGTTACGAATGAGACCTGCAGCGACTCAACCTCGAGCAGTCGCTCGGACATCAGCCGCTGAGACGGATGCGCGGGTCGAGCACCGCATAGAGGATGTCCACTACAGCGCTGAGCAAGACCACAGCGAAGGCGGTCAGCATCGTCACCACGAGGATCGGCGGCAGGTCGAGCCGGCCGATCGATTCTGCCGCGAACTGGCCCACCCCGTGCAGGCTAAAGACCGACTCCGTGAGGATCGCGCCGCCGCCGATTATCTGCGCGAAGTCCAGTCCCCACAGGGAGATGATCGGGATCAGGGAGTTGCGCAGCACGTGCCGGGCCAGCACGCGGCGCTCGGAGATTCCCTTCGCACGCGCGGTGCGCACGTAGTCCTCCCCGAGCGTGTCGAGCAGCGTCGAGCGCAAGACGCGGGAGTAGATGCCGATAAAGAGCACAGACAGCACCAGCCAGGGGGCGATCAGGTGCGAGAACCATTGCGCCGGGTCTTGGCCCAGCGGCACGTAACCGCCCAGCGGAACTACCCCCGCCTTATAGCCGAGGTAGTAGATCACCAGTGCCCCGAGGAAGAAGGGCGGGCTGGACACGCCGATGAAAGCCAAGACGGTTAGCGCGCGATCGGCGAAGCGGCCCGCCTTGATCGCGGTGATCACGCCGAAGAGGATCCCGAGCATGAGCCAGATGAAGCCGGCTCCCACGGCCAGCGACAGCGTCGCCGGCAGGCCGTGGCGGATCTGATCGAGCACGTTGACGCCCTGGGTGTAGGAGACGACCGTGCCGTTGAAGATCTTCTCCATGGTCCTGAAGTACTGGACGTAGATCGGCCTGTCGAAGCCCCACTCGTGGCGTATCTGCGCGATCTCCTGGGCAGTGGCCAGCCGTCCGCCGATGCGCAGCGCGGGGTCGCCGTTGGGGATCGTCTGGAAGATGAGGAAGGTCAGAACCGAGATGACAAACAGCACGCCAACGGCGGCTGCGAGCCGGCGCACGACGAAGCGGCGCATCAGCGGCCGATGCGGATCTTCGCCCGCGGGTCGAGCGCGTCACGCACGCCATCTCCAAACACGTTGATGCTCAGGACCGCCAGCACGAGCATGATTCCCGGTACCAGCACGAGGTGGATGGCCGCCGGGATGGAGCTGATCCCGTCAGAGATCATCGTGCCCCACGAGGGGTTGGGCGGCTGTACGCCGGCGCCGAGGTAGGACAGCCCGGCCTCGAGCAGGACCGCGTTGGCGAGCATCAGCGGCACGAACACGATCACCGTCGAGCCGACGTTTGGCAGCAGCTCGCTGAACATGATGCGCAGGCTGCTCTGGCCCTGGACGCGCGCGGCGTCGATGAACTCGCGCTCGCGCAGCCCCAGCACCTGGCCGCGGATCGGCTTGGCGACGTATGGCACGTAGACAATGCCGATCACGACCGCGGGCACCATTAGCGAGCTCCCCCTCACTTTCACGATCCCTAGGTCGATGCCGCTCACGGCGAGTATGGCGCCGAGCGCCACGCCGAGGATCACCACCGGGTATGCCCAGATCACGTCGAGGGCCCGCGTCAGCAGGCCATCGACCAGACCGCGCGAGTAGCCCGCCAGCACGCCGATGATCGTGGCGAGCACCATCGTGATCAGCGTCGCCACGGTCCCCACCTCGAGCGAGTTGCGACCCCCATAGAGCAGCCGCACGGCGACGTCGCGACCGTTCGAGTCCGCGCCCAGGAAGAAGCGCGAGTGCCACGTCGGACCGATCGGCAGTCCGATCGCGTTGACGACGTCCCTGACCTTGCCCCCCACCTTGACCGTTTCCGTTATGTGGTTGTCGTCGGGCCCGGTGTGCGCGATGTCGTGCGCATACACCGGCGCCAGCAGGCACAGCAGGAGGATCAGCAAAAACAGCCCGCCGAACGCCAGCGCCGCGCGGTTGCGCCGGAGCCGCCGCCAGGCCAGCCGATACGGGCCCGCCCCCGCGGCGAGCTTGCCCGACTCGCCCAGGAGCTCTACAGGGATTTCGCTGGAGAACTCGGTGCCGGTCGCCTTCGTGCCGCTATCGATGGCCATATCGACTCCAGCCTACGTCCAGGCTTCGGGAGGGGCGCGACACTCGCGCGCCCCTCCGGTCTCATGCTCTTCCCTGCGTTCCTACTTCAGCTTGAACGTCAGCCAGTCCCAGCCAAAGACCGTATGCAGCGTCGCGGCGTTGAAGTCGAGGCGGTTCGAGGTGAGCTTGGGGAACGACGCGTAGCCATAGACGGCCGTGTAGGCCTTCTTGGCGTTGTATTCGTCGAGCGCCTGCCACTGTGATTCGACCGACTTCAGGCTGCTCGTCGGCACCTTGTAGAGGCTGCCGAGCATGTTGACCTTGGCGTTGATCACCGGATCGTTGACCTGACTGAAATTCTGGTTGTTGGTTGGCAGGATCGCGTCGCCGGCGATCAGGATGCCGTAGAAGTCGATCGGGTTGGGGAAGTCTTCGTTCCAGTCGGCGAAGCCCGTCTGGGGGTTGAGCTTCAGGTTGCCGATCGTCGGGAAGTACGTCGCGTCGGCGATGATCTTCTCGGTCGCCTTGAACCCGATTTGGTTGAGGAAGCTCGTGTAGTAGTCAACGAACTGCCTGCGCGGCGAGCGCATCTCGCCCCACACCGTCACGGGCGTTCCCGCCATGCCGGACTGTTTG
The DNA here is from genome assembly GCA_005884115.1 of Actinomycetota bacterium. Taxonomy (GTDB): domain Bacteria; phylum Actinomycetota; class Thermoleophilia; order Solirubrobacterales; family Solirubrobacteraceae; genus Palsa-744. The sequence goes on along the minus strand of VAXW01000006.1, from coordinate 95,945 downwards.
ACCAGCGCCTTGGCCTTGGCGAGGTCGGGCTTGGTCGGGTCGCCGTACGGACATGGCGACGTGGGGTGGCCCACGATCCCCGGCGGGAGCAGGTAGCAGGCCGGGGTGAAGAAGCCCGAGCCGAGGCGCGCGATCGCGTTGCGGTCGAGCCCCACGATCACCGCTTGGCGCGCGAGTTCGCTCGAGAACGGCTTCGTTTTCGTGTTCAGGAAGAAGTAGTAGGTGGAGTTTTTGATCACCTTTTCGTAGCGGCCCGACGCCCTGCTCGGCACCTGCGAGAGGATGCTGGGCGGGATCGTGTCGGCGAAGTCGAACACGTCGGCCGAATTTCCGAGCACCGACAGCGCGTTGGCGGTCGTGTTGGAGGAGATCTTGGCGATGACCCGGTCCACCGATCCGGACGGGATACCCGGGATCGCCTCTTTGGCCCAGTATGGGTTTCTGACCACCTGGTAGGAGACATTGGGGACGATCCTGGTGATCTTGTACGGGCCCACTCCCGGCGGCGGGTTGGTGGGTTCGTTTTTGAACGGGGTGCCTTTGGGGACCGGCGCGAAGGACGGGAACGCGAGCACGTTGTCGAACGCGCCGTAGGGCGCGATCAGCTTGATCGTGATCTGCCCGGTCGCATCGTTGGCGGTGATGCCCGAGATCGTTTTCGCCTTGCCGCTGGCGTAGGCTTCCGCTCCCACGATGTTGGCCGTGATGAACGACGATCCGCCCCAGGGGATCTTCAGCGCGCGCTCGATGCCGTACGTGAAATTGCTCGCCTTGACCGGCCGGCCGTTGGAGAAGACCAGACCCGGGCGCATGGTCATCGTGTAGGTCTTGCCGTCCGCCGAGATCGTAGGCAGGGCCGTCGCCAGGCCCGGGATCAGTTTGCCGCCTTCGACGCCGGCCACGTGCGCATAGGTGGTCATGGGAATGTAGGCGGTCTGGTCCGGCTCCAGGGCCTGCGTCGTGTACGCCATGCCCGGGTCCAGGGAGTCGGGTGCCGTGCCGAAGAGCACCGTCACCGTCCCCCCGACCTTCGTGCTTTTCCCGCAGGCGCTCACGGACAGAGCGAGCACAAGGATGCTGCCCAGGGTGCCAACCAAGCGAAGCTTTCTCATCGCCGACTTCCTCCTCCTCCTGTTGTTGCGAGCATCCCGCATTACGGTGTCCTCGCCAGCTCCGAGAGTTTGGTCACGACCGCATGCAACTCATGCTTACAGCGGCATGCAACCTTCGCTCCGAACGGTGTGGGCGCCCTTTAATTACCCTTTACCCCGCAACGGCAACCTCGGATATGCCCAATCTCGGCGATCGTGGGAATCGCTCATGCGCCTTGGTAGTGCGGCGGCGTCGGCAGGATCGTAAGCGGACGCTCTCGCGCAGCGAGCGCCTACCGTGACAGTGTCTTCGTGAGCTCCACGACCTGCTGGAAAGTCGGTCGATTCTGGAACGGGAACGGCGGCACGGTGATCGCGCTCGCGCTGATCCAGCGATTCATGTCAAAGCAGCTCGCCTGCGCGTCTTCCGCGCACGCGCCGTTGCCGTAGATTTCCGCAGGCGTCGCCGACAGCGCCTCGAGCAGCGAGTTCTGGAGCTCCCCTCGGCACGCTTCGAGTGAGCCGTTGCCGCAGTAGATCCTCGAGTAGGCGCCTTCTGGCGTGGCCCCGCTGCCGCTGGCCGCGAGAAGATCGCGTAGGTCCTTGCTCACGTAGCCATACCAGCCGTCGGAGAAGTCCGGTTCTGCTGGCGGCGATCCCGGATTGGGCGGGCCGAAGCGCAACATGCTCCGGACCGCATCAAAGACTTCGTTCCCGAGCGCCGGACGAAACTCAGCTTCAAGCAGTTTCGGCCACCACGCGTCCACGATCGTGATCGCGTCGTTGTGCTGGTAGGTCCCCGGGCTTGCGATGTTCTTGTTCGTCAGGTCCCGCCGGTGCCCGCCGTCGGCGTACCAGCTTTCGAGCTTTGCGATCGCGTCCTGCAGTCGCGGATCCGACGGTGTCCCGAGGACCTGCTTGAGGATCGGCCACAGCACGACCATGCGAATATCCTGCGTGGCCGCTTCCTCCATCGCGCTGACGAGCTGTTCGATCCCCATCCTTTTCCCGCCGGCGATGTCTTTTTCGATGAAGTTGCGGATCAGCTGCATGCGGTAGATGGGACCGTAGGCGTACCTGTCGTCGGCCGCCGCGAAGCGCGGGGCCTGTTTGTTGTTCCAGGACACCAGGAAGTCGGGATCGATCGCGTTCGGATGTGCTTTGAAGGCCAGCACTTCCTCGGTGCGCAGCTGCGGGTTGAACCCCTGCCAGTCATATTCACCGGTCCCGAGGATCGGGAAGTCAGGGGAGGTTTTGGGTGCTTTCTTGGGATACCAGCCGGACAGGTAATACGCGATGTGGTTGGCGTCGACGTAGGCGAAGTTGAAACCGAAGTTGATCTTCGACACGGCCTGCTGGAACTTCTCGGGGCTGGTGATGAACCCCGGTTCGTTGAGCTCCGAGAAGCCGGTCGCCGAATCGGCCTCGTGGAAGTAGGTCGCACGCGCGCTTGCGAACGCGACCTTTTTCCCTTTGACCGTGCCGCGCGCGTAGACGATGCCGTGGACCGTGCGATAGACGGTCAGCTTTTCAGACCCCGCCGGCGTTTTATCCGACGCGTTCGGAGTCCAGATATTCGTGTGTTCCAGCCTTTCCATCGCCAGGCATTGGGCCTTGTAGAGGTAGTGGAAGTCGTCTTCGCAGAGGACCTCGGCGAACGTGTCGACGGTGTCCGCTTCGGCGCTCGTGATGCTCCAGGCATAGTCGCGGCCATGACCGAGCTGGACGTAGGTGTTAAGGCCGGGGGCTGCGGCGCCCCGCGCATCGATGCCAGGACCGTGCAGATCCTCCTCCATCAGCAGCTGCGGCGTGTAGTAACCGACCTGCGGGCCCATGACGGCGAGCGAGTGTTCATCCGTCGAGTGGCTCGCGTTAACGAGCTCCCAGTTGGACTCGTGAGGAGGACCCGCGAGAGCTTGGTGCAGCAGCTCCGAGCCGATCGAGCCATCGTTTGGGATCGGCTGCGGGTCGGGGGTGTCGGTGACTTCCCCGCCTCCGGACGACGAGCTCCGCGGCCGAAGAGCGGCGGAAGCTTTGAGTTCTTCGCCGATGTTGACGAACGTGAGAGAGCCTGGATCGGGTAGAGCCAGGCCCGCGGGTGCGAACGGCGCGGCCGTCTCGTACGGGAAGGATTTCGACACTGTGGTCGGGGCCTCGGGGTCATTGGCCTCGCGGAAGTTCTTCCAAGCGGCCCGGCCAGCCCGCCGTCCGAACCGTTTTTCGAACGCCTCCAGCGCCAGCGCGGATCGCACCTCGGCGCCTCCGCCCTTACCGAAGACGCCGCCCTCGAGCGACGCCTCGGCGATCACGTCGGTCAGCTTCCATTCCGTGGGCTGCCTCCCGAGCCCGGCGTACTCCGCGGGAAGCAGGTTGGGATCGAGCAGCGCCGCGTTTATGTACGCGTTGATACCGGCGACGAATTCCTTGCCGTCTTCAACGGCCTGTTCGCCGGCTCCCCCATACAGTTTGGGCGCGTCGTCGATCTGCGACTGCAGGTCGGCTTCCGTATAGGGCGCAATCGACCACTGCGTGCGGTCCATCGCGCGGTTGCCTTCGGCGCCACCCGCGAACGACGATAGTTCAGCCCGGCCGGCGTGGCGTAGGACATCCATGAAGAAGAGTCGATCCTCGGCGGCGGCGTAGCCTGCGCCGAACATCACACCCGCGCGCGTCCTCCCGTAGATGTGCGGAACGCCGAACGAGCTGTCGCGCTCGATCGTCACATCGGCTCGCGGGCTTTCGATTGACGCCAGATCGCCTTCTTTGACGCCGAAGGTCGCGTCTTTGAAATATTCGGGAATCTGGGCGTGGGTGAGCGTCGGCGAGGCGTACAGCAGGTCGGCATAGGGCGGCAGCTGGTCCGCGAAGTGCGGTGGGTTGGTGCCGGTTAGTTCGAATTCGGCGAGCTGTGTCGCGTTGTCGAAGCCGTTCTCGCCCGATGGGAGAACGTTGCGAAAGCCGCCGGCATCGTTGGCCCCATACGGCTGGACCGGCGCTTCGGCCGCCGCCGCGCTGGGAAGCGCGGCACAGACGAGCGCACCCGCGACGACGAGCGCGACTTGACGCGCTCTTGACCGAACGCATGCCTCTCCCATTGCCCTCGTCCCCTCCCGGGTCTGTGGCCCGGCGAACGATAGAGCATGCTCGCGCTTGTTGGACCGCTCAGCGGGAGGAGCGTCTTGGACTCGACAGCCCTCGCACGGGACGCCGCTTGCCAGCCGTCGGTCGAGCCTGTAACGTGTTCTGTGATGCCTCGAGGAGAACGGATTCTCAGGAGTGGGCCGCTTGCGCTGCTTGCATCGCTGCTGATCATGCTCGGTGCCGCCGGCAGCGCTGTGGCGCGCCCGGAGAGGGCCGTCTGTCCGGGACCGCTCGCCGAAGGGTTCGCGCGCTGTCACGCTCACGTGATCGTCGACGCTCACGGCTTGGCGGCGACCAGCTCGTCGCCGTCGGGCTACGGGCCCGCTCAGTTTCATGGCGCGTATGCGCTCGCCACGGCACCTCCCTCGAGCGCGCCGGCACAGACGATCGCCATTGTCGACGCATACGACGACCCGTCGATCCGCAACGACCTCACCACCTATGACAAGACCTTCGGGATCCCCGATCTGCCGACATGCAGCTCGACGGTGACGAGCGCTTGCTTTGCAAAGGTCAACCAAAGCGGCGCCGCGAGCCCGTTGCCCGGCGCGAGCTCCGGCTGGGCGCTAGAGATAGCGCTCGACGTCGAGACGGCGCACCAGATCTGCCAGACCTGCAAGGTGCTGCTCGTGGAGGCGAACTCGAGCAGCGGCGCGAACCTCGACGCCGCCGAGGACACCGCCGTGAGGCTCGGCGCGACCGAGGTCTCGAACAGCTGGGGCACCGAAAGCGAGTACCTCGGCGAGACGGCTGAAAACGAACACTTCAACCACCCCGGCATCGCCATCACGGTCGCCTCCGGCGACAGCGGCTATCAGCACTTCGGCTTCCCCGCTGCCTCTCCCGACGTGATCGACGCGGGCGGCACGACGCTCAAGGTGTCTCTCTCCGGCGGCAGCTACGCGTGGGCGGGCGAGGAAACCTGGAGCGGCGCAGGGAGCGGCTGCAGCCTCTACTTCACCGCCCAGAGCTTCCAGGAAGCGGCGGCCGGCTTCTCGCTGACGGGGTGCGGACACAGTCGCGGCGTCGCGGACGTCGCGGCCGACGCCAACCCGAATACCGGTGCGGCAGTCTACGACTCGACCAGATACCAGGGCCGCCGGGGCTGGTTCCAGGTCGGCGGCACGAGCCTCGCCTCGCCGTTGATCGCCGCCACCTACGCGCTCGCCGGCAACGCCGCTACCGTCGCATACCCGGCGGCCCTTCCCTACGGCGCTGCGAGCGCGCTGCACGACATCACCGCGGGGGCCAGCACGGGCAGCTGCACCACGACGGCGTGCAAACCCGCAAGCGGCTACGACGGCCCCACCGGCCTCGGCTCGCCTAGCGGCACCGCCGGCTTCTAGAGCCCGGCGGGCAGGCCGCACAGAACGCGCCCTCGCACGACGGCGAGGTCCACGGCGAACGGTCGCCTTTTTGGCGCAGGCACGTGTGCGGACGAGCACCGACGATGCGCGGCGCGATTACTTGTACGCGATAGCAGCGCTAGCCGGACCGGCGAGCGGCACGACCTCTGTCCGCTCGAACCCGACCTCGCCGCACCATCGCGCGAAGTCGGCGCCGGTGAAGTCAAAGGCGTCTCCGAACTCGATCAGCATGTTGAGCGACATCAAGAGCCCGAACGCGTTCTCGCGGCGGTCGTCATCGATGAGGTTCTCGATCGCGATGAAAGCGCCGCCCTCTGGCAGGGCGTCGAAGGCAGCCTTGATCAGGTGCATCTTGCCCTCGAGGTTCCAGTCGTGGAGGATCAATCCCATCGTGATGACGTCGGCCTGGGGCAAGGGTTCGGCGAAGAAGTCACCGCCCACCGCGGTCACGCGCTCGCTCAGTCCCGCAGCTTCGATCGTTCGCTTTGCGATCGGCTCGACGAGCGGCAGGTCGAAGCTCGTGCAGCGCATGTGGGGGTGGTGGTTGGCGACGATGATCGACATCTGCCCCGTTGCGCCACCGACGTCGCACAGCGTGTTGTAACTGGAGAAGTCGAACTTCTCGGCTAGCGCATTGAAGGCACCCAGGGAGATCCCGGCCATCGCGCTCATGAACTGCTCGAGCCTGTCCGGATCGCTGTAGAGCTCCTCGAACACCGGCTTACCGGTGTGCTTGATCTCGTTCTGGGGCCGTCCCGTCTGCAGAGCCTCAGTGAGATCACCCCAGAACCGATACAGCCGCGCGTTGCTCATCTCGAAGATCCCGCCGATGTAGGCGGGGCTGCGCTTGTCGAGAAAGACGGCCGTGGCCTGAGTGTTGCGATACAGCGCATCCTTCCCCTCGCCTTCGCGCTCCAGCAGCTCGAGTGCGACGAGCGCATCGGGGAAGTCGGGGATCGCGCGCGCATGCAGCTCGAGTGCCTCGGCGATCTGTGGACCGGTCATGCCGTCGCTTCCCAGCTCGGAGAACAGCTCTAGCTCGACCGCCGACAGGAGCGTCTTCGACGCCCAAAAGCCCATGCCAACCTGCATGATGTGTGAAGGATCGACTTGCTCGGACACCTCTGCCTCCGGGTCGCTCACATGTGTGCCTCGCGGCGTCGAGATTATCCGTGTCGCGCTCACAACGACGAGCAGGCGAGAAGTGCCCCGCCGGAAGTCGAAGCTGGATCTACCGCTCAGGAGACGCTCCTGGATTCCCGGCACTCGCCCAGTTCGCGGTGCCTGGGCGCGATCTGGGCGGCCGGGACTGCCTTCGATTCGTCGCGAGTTGAGGGCTTTCGGCTGCGTTTGGCCAGCAGAGTGGCTTGCTGCGCAAACGCGCCCCGCGCTGAGGAGCCCACCCAGCCCGTCGCGGCGGCGTAGACTCGACGCGCGTGGCCGACGAGCGACAACCGCCAGCCGCCGGGGACGCAGCTCGCAGCCACACGCGGCAGGCGCATGAGCCGTCGGGGAAGCAGATCGAGTCCCGCGCGAGCATTTACGGCAAGCGCTACCTGCGCGAGCCCGCGCCGGACCACAAACTGCCGAAGTCGGGTATGTCCCCTGAGGAAGCGGCCGGCCTGATCGAAGAGGAGATGGTGCTCGACGGGCTGCCGACGCACAATCTCGCGACCTTCGTGACAACGTGGATGGAGCCCGAGGCCGATCGCGTCATCGGCGAGACGTTGCGCGTGAACTTCATCGATCACGCCGAGTACCCGCAGACGGCGGAGATCGAGCAGCGCTGCATCCGCATGCTTGCAGACCTCTTCCATGCCCCCGGCGAGACGACCGGCGCGCGCACGCAGGGCTCCTCCGAGGCGATCATGCTCGGCGCGCTGTCGCTGAAGTGGAAGTGGCGCCACCGCATGCAGGCCGAAAACAAGGGCGTCGACCGGCCGAATCTCGTGTTCGGCGGCGACGTGCACGTCGTGTGGGAGAAGTTCTGCCGCTACTTCGACGTCGAACCACGGATCGTCGCGCCGAGACCCGACAAGTACACGATCGGCCCAGGAGATGTCGAGCCACACATCGACGACAACACGATCGGTGTCGCGGTCGTCGTCGGCACCACGTTCACCGGACATGCCGACGACATTCGCGGGATCAACGACCACCTCGTGGCGGTCAAGCACGGGCTCGGCCTCGACGTACCGCTGCACGTCGACGCGGCCAGCGGCGGCTTCGTGTGGCCGTTTCTCTACCCCGACTCCGAGTGGGACTTCCGACTCGAGCAGGTCCGCTCGATCAATGTCTCAGGGCACAAGTTCGGCCTCGTCTATCCGGGCATCGGCTGGCTGGTGTTTCGCGAGCGGCATGATCTCCCCGAGGATCTCGTCTTCTATGAGAACTACCTCGGCAAGCGCGACGCCACGTTCACGCTGAACTTCTCCACCGGCGCCTCGATGGTGCTCGCCCAGTACTACAACTTCGCCCGCTTGGGCCACGACGGCTACCGCTACGTGATGGAGACGCTGCAGTACAACGCACGGGCGCTGTCGCAGGAGATCGCGGCAGCGGGAGACTTCGAGATCGTCGGCGGCGATGACCTGGAGCAGCTGCCGCTCGTGGCCTTCAAACTCGCCGGCGAACATGCCTTTGACGAGTTCGACGTGGCCGCGCAGCTCGCGGCTGGGCGCGGGTGGATGGTGCCCGCCTACACGCTGCCGCCGAACGCCGAGCACGTGAAGATCATGCGTGTGCTCGTCAAGGAGTCGCTCGGTCGCTCGCTCACGACGGCTCTCGGTGCCGACATCGCGCGAGCCGTCGAGACCCTTAGCATCAAGGGCCCAATGCACGAGTCCGACCGAAAGCGCGTCAAGACGAACCCTGGCTTCTGAGCCCGAGTCTGCGTCGGGCAGCGCTCCGATCGCGTCTCGCACGCCGACCTCGAGAAGGGCAGGACGGACCTCCTCGATCGCCTCGGGTACTGAGCTACGCCGCCCAGCGAAAGCCGGTCGCGGCGGGGCGTGGCTGCAGCGGGCTGCCCGGCAGCTCGCTCGCCGGGTCGTCCTCGTTGTACGCGCTCGGCGCGACGTCGTTGGGCGCGTCGGCGTGGAACAGCGCTGCGAGCAGCTCGATCTGCCCGCGTCCCACGCCCAGCTCGCCCATGCCGCCGCCGTACATCGGTCGCCCCTCCCGCGCGCCGCGTGCGTACACCTCAAAGAGGTCGTGCAGGCGCCCGATCCGCGACGGCTTGACGTTCAACACGCGCGCGGCAAGCGGAGTCGCGTCGATGTCCTCGGCGGTGTGGATCGGCGAGTCGTAGGACACGCGGTCGAGGTGATCGCCGAGCCGCTCGGCGATCTCGGGCCGGTCGTGCGGATCCTCGAGGTAGGCGTCAGGGAACGCCGCAAGAACGCGGTCGTACAGCGCGCCGAGGGCCTCCGGATCCTCGACCTCGAAGCCGTAATGGCCCTTGAAGTCGATGGTGTCGACGGCGCGGGTCGCCGCAACCTGGTCCACGAGCGCCGGCGCCCAGGTCGCCTCCGCGTCGAGCTTGAAGCGCACCCCGGGGGAGCGGGCGAGCCGCCGGCGCAGAGGCGCGAACGACGGCTCCTTGCCGAGGCTGAGCGAGTTGACGAAGCGCACCGGCTGCGGCTCGAGCCCGAGCACGTCGGGCAGCGAGCGGCCGGCCTGGCGCAGCGCGAGGTCCAGCGCCGCCGACTCGAACGCCCAGTTGCGGAAACGCACCGCGCCCGCCCACTCGGGCGGCTGCGGGAACAGCTCGAGCGTCGCGACGTGGTCGCAGAAGCCGGCCAGCGTCCACTCGCCCTCGAGCGGCAGCGCGGGCCGGGTCTCGTGCAGCGTGGTGCCGTCCTCGCGGAACGTCGAGACGTCCTCGCCCAGCCCGTCGGCGCCGGCGCCGACCAGCCGCACGTGCGTCGTGACGCGCTCGAACTCGTGCGCCAGCGTGGCGTGCAGACGGTCGTACTCGCACGCCTCGACCAGGAGCGGCAGCCCCGCCAGCCGCGGCCACAGAGAGTCGTCGCTGATCGTTCGGCTCGCGGCGTTCACTGCATTAGGTTGGCCGTGGCCGTTGCGTACTGGGGGCGCCCGGCGGGCCGGTAGACCTGGATCGCTACCACCTTCGGGAAGGTTCGCGAGTCGACCAGATCAAGCGCGATGTTTCAGAATCTCCCACTGGCTCGATAAGGCACTCTAGAAGGTCGCGCCTGCGAACCGTCCGCATGTGGTGGCCTGGGCACGCTGTCGCTGGAGGATGGTGTGGACCCCCCGTCGGCGGTGCGATCAGCTGTAGGTGAACTGGTCTGCGGCCGTTTTCGGGCTGCTCACCTTATTCACGGTCGCTTTGACGTCCACTTTTCCGGCTGCGTGTGCCGGCGACAGTACCGTGCAGGTCGTTTCAAGGGTCGGTTGGGTGACATCCCAAGAGGTGCAGCTGACCGAAGTCGCGTTCGCTGTTCCGAATTTGATCGCCGTTGCGCCTTTCACAAACCCGGTCCCAGTGATCGTGATAGCTTCCCCACCGGCTGTCGAGCCCGCGTTCGGGATCACTTTGCCAATCGAGGGCAGGAATTTGTAGCGGTCGCTCGTCGCGAGGGCACTTGTCCCGCCGGCTGTTGTCACGGTTACGTCTACCGTGCCTGCCGGCTCGGCCGGCGAGATCGCGCTGATCGAGGTCGCCGAAATCACGTTGAAGCTCGTGGCGTTCGTCACGCCGAACTTGACGGCAGTGGCACCGCTGAGATTGGCGCCCGTGATGGTCACGGTCTTGCCGCCGCCTACGGGCCCACTGGCCGGTTTCAGTTTGGTGACGGTTGGGAGTGGCAGATAGCTGAAGTGGTCGGCGGAGCTCGTCGCGCTGGTGCCGCCCGGGGTGGTCACGGTCACGTCGACGCTGCCTTTGCCGGCGGGGGATTCGGCGGTGATCGAGGTGCCCGAGTTGACTTTGAAGCCTTTGGCGGCCGTCGAGCCGAACCTGACCGCCGAGGCTTTGCCCAGGTTCGTGCCCGTGATCGTCACCGAGGTGCCGCCGGCTTCTGGGCCTTCGCTGGGAGAAACGCCCGTCACGCTCGGCGCCGGTGCGTAGCTGAACTGGTCGGCGGAGCTCGTCGCGCTGGTGCCGCCTGGGGTGGTCACGGTCACGTCGACGCTGCCTTTGCCGGCGGGGGAGGTGGCGGTGATCGAGCTTTCGGAGTTGACCGTGAAGCTGGTGGCTTCACTGCTTCCGAACACGACCGCCGAGGCTTTGCCCAGGTTCGTGCCCGTGATCGTCACCGAGGTGCCGCCGGCTTCTGGGCCTTCGCTGGGGCTGACCGAACTCACTGACGGTGGCGAGACGTAGCTGAAGTGGTCGGCGGAGCTCGTCCACGGTCACGTCGACGCTGCCTTTGCCGGCGGGGGAGGTGGCGGTGATCGAGCTTTCGGAGTTGACCGTGAAGCTGGTGGCTTCACTGCTTCCGAACACGACCGCCGAGGCTTTGCCCAGGTTCGTGCCCGTGATCGTCACCGAGGTGCCGCCGGCTTCTGGGCCTTCGCTGGGAGACACGCCCGTCACGCTCGGCGGAGGCGGGAGGACCGGAGCGGTCGCTGAAGAGGTTGCCGGGCTGCTCGAGCCGCCTGCGTTGCTCGCCGTCTCCTGCACCCTGAGTGTGTGTCCCACGTCATTTTTCACAGGCACATAGGTCTGGCTCGCGGCACCGGAGATCGCCGCGCAATTGTTTCCCGCGGAGTCGCATTGCAGCCACTGGTAGGTGAAGCTCGTCGGTTCGTTCGTCCATGAGCCGTGGGCCTCGGTCAGGGTTTGGCCCTGCCGGGCGGTTCCGCTGATCGTGGGTGGCGTCACATTGACGGGAGGAACCACGTAGGTGGCGTAGAGCGAGGTCTGCTCGCTGTCGATGGTCACCGGGCCGAAGGGGTTGCTGGGCCCCGATGTGTAGGTGTTGGAGTTGTAGTCGCGCGAGCTGGCGACGCTGTCATAGCGGAACCCGCCGACTTTGCTGGTGGGGCCCGTGATGGCTCCGATCCAGTAGTTGCCGGCGGCCAGTTTCAGTGGCGAGGAGAAGGTCAGGTCATACCAGCCGGCGGAACTCGTGCTGCTGAACGTCAGCTGTTCGGATACGCCGAGCAGCGCACTGGGCGCGCCGCTTGAGTCGGCGTAGACCACGCCCTTGAGCACCTGCTGCCCCGAGGTCCCCGTCGGCGCCAGGTAGATGCTCAGCTTGGTGACCGCGCCGCTGGTGGGCAGCGCGTAGCGGCTGACCCGCTTGCGGTCCGCCAGGAAGGTGTCGGAGGAGGCGCCCACGGTCGTCTTGCCGAAGGTGAGCGGGGGCGACGGCGTCACGCAGCCCGGTATCGCCTTGCACACGTTCAGGCGCCCACCCGTGATCACCTTGGCGGCGAGCGAGGGCAGTTTGTCGACATCTTCCAGGATGTCCGCCCTCACTTCGGTCGTCGACATCGAGGGTTTGAGCGACAGGATGAGCGCCGCCGCTCCGGCGACCTGCGGCGAGGCCATCGAGCCGCCGCTGAGATATCCGTATGTGTTGTTGCGAAGCGTGGAGTAGATGCTCACGCCGGGCGCGGCCAGCTGCACCGTGCTGGGCCCGTAGTTAGCCCAGCTCGGGAGTTCGTCGTTGTTGTTGCTCGCCGTCACGCAGATCTCGTTTGGGCGCTCATACCCGCACGGATAGCGCCGGACGGCGAGTTCATCGTTGTTATCGCCCGTGTTGCCGGCCGCGGTCACGAACAGGATGTTGTTCGCCCCGAGCGTGTCGATCTCTTCCGAGAGCGCCTGCGAGAAGGCCGTTCCCTTGAACGTCGCCGAGTCGTTGACCACGCGGATGTTCACGCCTGCCTGCTTGGCCGCCACGAGCCATTGCAGAGCCGCGATCAGCCCGCTCGTTTCGCCGGCGGCTTGGGAGTTGAGCCACTTGACCGGCAGGAGCGTCGTCTGCCAGTTCATCCCGGCGACCCCGGTGGCGTTGTTGCCGACCGCTCCCATGATCCCGGCGACGTGGGTGCCGTGGCCGCCGTAGAAGGTGTCGTCGTCCAGCGGTTCACATGTGCTCGTCAGCACGTTGTAGCCATGGGTCCCCGCCGTACAGCCGCCGATCCCCCCGGGGTTGCTCCAGACGTTCGCCGCGAGGTCGGGGTGGTTGTAGTCGATGCCGGTGTCGGTCTCGCCGATCACGATCGAGCGACTGCCGGTGCTCATGCCCCACGCGCTCAGCGCGCGGTCATCGGCTCCCGGCGTGCCGTTCGCGGGTGGGCCGATTTCCTCGTTGCTGTTCTGGGTGGGGATGCTCTGCCCCGTGTTGCTGTCCGCCCACTGCAGCGGGAACGAGGGATCGTTCGGCGTCGCGCTCGCGGTCATCAGGTAGTCCGGCTCGGCATAGGCAACGCCCGCTTCGCGGCGCAGACGGCTCACGGCCGCGAGCACCGGGGTGCTCGGGACCGTCAGCACGAAGGGGGTCAGAGGCCGACGGTGCGTGAGTGGGCTGGTGACCGGCCGGATGGCCGGGCCAAGCCGCGCGAGGCCGCGCCCCCCCACGGTGCCCGCGATCGAGCGCATGCGAGCCGCCGAGACGCCCGCGTGAAAGCCGATCAGCACAACCCCCGGGCGGTAGGGGGCCGGTGAGGAGGCCAGCTTCGGACTGATCGACGGCGAGGAGCTCGGGGCGCTCGCGAAGGGGTCGTTGACCGCGAGAGCCCGCAAACCGGCGGCGGTCTGCGAGATGGCCTCCGGCTGGGCGGGCGCCACGGCGAGCGCGAGCGACGCCGCGATCAGCACGGCCACTACCAGCAAGCTCCTTGACAATCGTCGTCGTAGTCGGAGACTCATTGAGCCCAGCAGGGAACTGGTGGGCCCGGGCATGGCGCCCCCTCCGGTTTGGCTCTCAATCCGGGTGGCAAACCGGCGCGTCTCGCCACCCGTGACGCGACCTACAGATTATGACGACTTCGCGGCATCGGCGAGCGTCGCGGGGAGCTCGGCCAGGAGCTCGCGCTCCGCTGCCCGGGGCGGCGGCAGAGACCAGGCGGCCGGCCTGCCCCGTTGTGTGAGTTAGAACTAGATGATTTGCGGGCGTTTCGGGGCTGATGCCCCCGCCAGGACCGCTTAGGAGGCCGGCTCGACTCGCTGGCGAAGAGCCGGATCCTTCGGCCGCTGCAGGCGATTTGGATCATTCGCCGAGATCGGCGATGAGGCGGGATTAGGCGCGATCGGGCTGGGTTTGGGCAGCAGACGCAGCTTGCTGCCCGTCAGGCCAGCGACCTGACCTCCCGACCTGGAGCTCACACGTGTCCGAGACCGACGAGCGCCGACGAGCGCTCCCACGCTTCGCGCTGGTATGCCCGGTCGGTGCGCGCGGAGACCGGGCCGAGGCGGCCGAGCCCAGGCGTCGAGGTGAAGAACCGCCCGGTTGTCTCTGCCAGCGACGGGTCGACGACCAGGCGAACGCCCATGCGCGCGCCCTGCTGCGGTGTGCGCAGCAGCGGCGTTCGCGACAGCAGCCGCGCACTAAGGTCGAGTGCTCGCGTCTCGCGGACCAGCCCGGTTGCCACAGCGCCCGGGCAAAAGCAGTTGGCGGTGACCGTGGTCTCGGCGAGGCGTAGGGCGAGTTCCTGGGTGAAGAGGATGTTCATCAGCTTCGACTGGCCGTAGCGCCGCTCGGCTCCGGCCGGGCCAGAGAAAACGGGCTCGGCCAGATGGGCGAGATCGACGCGGCCACCCAGACGATGCGCCTCCGATGCGGTGGTCACGACGCGGGCGCGTTGCGACGCGGTCAGCGAGTCGAGCAGCAGGTTGGTGAGGAGGAACGGCCCGAGGTGGTTGGTCCCCATCATCAGCTCGAAGCCGTCGACGGTCGTGCCGGGGGAAAACGACCGCATGCCGGCGTTGTTGATGAGCACGTCGATCGCGTCGTAGCGGCCGTGCAGCTCGCGAGCAGCGTGGCGCACGGAGCCCAGGTCGGCCAGATCGCAGCTTACGAGGTCAGGTGTTCCCGCCGAACCCGGCACGGCCGCGAGCTCCGCCGCGATCGCCGCCGCCCTCGCCTCATCCCGCGCGAGCAGGGTCAAGCGGGCGCCGCGTCGAGCAAGGTCGCGGGCGATTGCGCGTCCGATACCGCTCGTGGCGCCGGTGACGACGACACGCTCACCCGAGATGCGGCGGTCGAAACCCTCGATGGATCCAGCGTATCGGGACGCCTGGAACCGGGGTGGTCCGTCAAGGCGTTTCCTGGCCTCACCTCGAGCGCCGCGCCGGGTACGTTCGCTCGTCCCGCGGCCTCTTCGGGGCCAGGTTCCCTGTTTTTGTAGATGTGAGGCCGGTTGCAGGCTTCGAGTTCCAGTTCGACGCCAAGTTGGCTGCCCCTAGCGATCAGCGCTCCCATTTCAAGCAGCTCCAGGTTCCCTGCCGATGCCTAGGCTAAGGGCCGCGATCAACATGCCCACCTACTCACCAAACCGAGCGCGGACACGCAGGTGGCCTTCTCACCGTCCCACGGTTAGGGTCGTATCCGTTAACGAGATCGGCCATGCGTGCGATCCCATCGCAGTCCATCGACCTCGCCCGGTCAGTTGTCAAGCGTGAGCCTCTTGGCAACCTGACCGAGGCGTTGTCAGGCGCGCGGCTTGAGAGGCTCACGTCCCTGAGCGTTGTCTGCCTGCTAGAGCCAGTCGCGACGTCGGAAGGACCGGTACAGACCACCTGACAGCACGACGATGAGTGCCGTCGAAAACCAGAACCCCCAATGAGCCGCGAAACCGGGGAAGGGAATGTTCTGCCCGTAGAAGCCGGTAATTGCCGTCGGGACGGCAATGATCGCCGCCCAGCTCGTGACCTTCTTCATCACGAGGTTCATCCGGTTGCCTTGGATCGTGAGGTTCGTCTCGAGAATCGTGCTCACGAGGTCGCGCAGCGACTCCGTCCACTCCGTCGCACGCAACACGTGGTCATACACGTCTTGGTAGTAGGGGGCCATTCCCTCATCGAGAACGTGCAAGTCGCGGCGCATCAGCGAGTTGACGACCTCGCGCATCGGGAGCACCACGCGTCGAAGTAGGACTAGGCTCTTGCGAAACTCGAACGACCGACGCTGAACCTCGGTGTTGCGCGGCGCGTCATCGAATAGAAGGTCCTCCAGCGATTCGATCTCACTGTCGAGTGACTGCACCGCTTCGAAATGCCCGTCGACGAGGTCGTCCAGTAGGCCCCAGAGTAGGAACGACACGCCGTACGTGGCGAGTTCGATTGACTCGTCCCAGCGAGCGACTACCGAGTCGATCGGCACGTCCTCGTCCTTGCGGACAGTGACGAGCGCATGCGTCGTTATGAAAGCTCCGATCTCGTGCGTGCGTAGCTCGCCAGACTCGGTATCCAGCTTCACGGCATAGGCACTCAGGAACAGATGCGAGTCGTACCGGTCGAGCTTCGGGCGCTGACGCTCGCTGATCGCATCCTCGACTGCCAACGGGTGCAGCTGAAACTCCGCGACGATCGTCGCGAGCTCCGCCGCGGTTGGGTCGCAATAGTCCAACCATACGCATGCACCCTCGTCCTTGAGGTGCTCGGAGATGTCGTCCACTGGAAAATCCTCGAGCACGAGCTTTCCCTCGCGGTACAGCCGGGTGCGCGCCACAAGCGAACGATATGACCAGCGCCGGACCATGCTGGACATCGCACGCGGGCCAGCGTGACTGCCTGGCATTCCTCGAACCGGCAACGACATGAAGATGACGGTCGTGGCGATTCATCGCATCGCGGAGGCCAAGCTCGCCGAGAAGTGGTCGGACAAGGACGTGCCGGAGAAGTTTGCAGCAGGTCGGCGTAATCCCGCGGATGCAGTCGCCCGGTGACCGGAGCGGCAGCGGTATCAGAGAGCCACCTCAGCGTATCGTGCGTGAGGACGGCTAGGACGGCCCCGGCGCCTCGCAAACGTAGGCAACCTGATCCGGACGGATGTAAATGATGCCCCGGTCAGACTCAATATCAATGAACCCGGGGCGGACCCTAACGCCGCCCATGGCCTGATGGTCACGCGACCCTTCAGTGGCCATTCTGGCCATCACCTCATCGGGGTTGTTTGATGGCACCCGAACTCTCTCACCGCCGGAGAAGACTATTTCCGCTGCCATGAGTTGACTGTAGCGCGGCCAATCAAGTCAGGGTGCTGGACCGGAGGAACGCCGTTTGCCTCTGCTCCACTCCCTGTCCGCGTGAGAGCCGCCTGCGGCGGCTTCCGGGCTTCGGTCGTCGTTTTGGCGGCAGGTGTGCGCGGGTCCATGGCCACCGCTCTTGTGCCTAGCGCCGACCCCCGCCCGGGCGTGAGTTCCGCCAGACCACTCTCAGGGCACCGGTACGACATTCAGCTTGTGTCGGTCAATCTCAAACCACGCGCACGCGCGGCGCTCGTGGGTGTCCATCGACCAGCGGTCGGCGAGCTTTTCGATGAGCAGCCCATCGTGCGGCTCGTCGGGTGCGCCTGGCGGGGGTAGTAGGTTCCGAGGTCCCTGTATCTCCACTCGCACGACGTCGGCGGGCATCCATACCCGCAGCTCGATGTCCTCTCCTGATGTGAAGTGACGTTGCCGCAGGGCCCGCGTGACGAGCTCGTTGGTGATCAGCATGACGGCATCTCGCAGGTCGGGCGAGGGACGGTCGACACGGGCCACGTAGCAGCGGGCCGCGCGGGGCGCGTGCGCATCAAGTCGCAGCGAGATCGCGAGATCTGGCTCGGTGGGCACGGTGGACGCTTTCTTCGCCTCTTTGTGGCCACCCCGATCCAAGCCTTCACGCGGAGGCAAATCGAGCGCAACTGGATCGAGCGCAACTGGAGCTGGGCGGCGAGGCGACGCAACCCTCGGACGGCGGACAGCCGACATGCTGACCTTCTCTCTCGCCCTCCAGTCGGGTTCGCACGCAAGGCGAAGGGCTAAGAACCCGACGAGCGACCAAGGCCACACTAGCGCATTCGGCTCCCATCGACTGGACCTCGCCTCGCGAGCACATGTAGGTCAGCGATGAACCGTCACACGCCGTCCCGAGCACCAGCGCGGGGTGTGCTGACGGGCATCCAGGAGGGAATGGTTGAGCTGCTGAAGAAGTTCTATGGGCGAGGCCTCATCCCGGCGAAGTCTGGCTTCCGCCGCGCCACGCACGCAACCAAACAGCGCCCCCGCAGCGGTGGGTGCGTTCACCTGTCTCGAGAGGCAGGCTTTCGCTGCGGTGATGTCGTTCGTGCGTTCTCTTCACGCCTCTGCCCGCAGCCGGTACACGATCCGACTACTCCCCCAAGAAGGGACGCGCGCGGTGCTTCCAGTGTCACACCGCTAGCTTCTGAAGCTCCCGCCCTCATCTAACCAACGCCCGACATCAAGCTCGTCACACACCGCCGCCTCGCGGCGATCGGGCACATTAACCACACGATCCTCCGCCGCGCGGCGTTCGAACCGAGCTGACTCGGCACCGTCGCGCACGTAGCGTCCGACCTGTGCCGCCTCCTCGTAAGACCCGAAGCTCCCCGATTGCGCCAGGCTCTCGCCACTACCACGCACGATCGCCCAGTGGTAGCCACCGCCGTTGTCCTCAAAGACGAAGAACTCCAGCGACGCCGACTCGGACGCGCCGCGCCCATCGCGAGCGAGTTGGCTAGCACCGCGAGACTCCTTTGTCGGCGTGGCCATGGCCAACCGCCTCTCTGCCCTTCTGACCCACGACAGTCGCCCGGAAAGCGAGAAGAGCTGGGCTCACTGGGCGCACCACAAGCATACCGCAAATCCGACTTATGAACTCGGAATTGTGGGGGCAGCGCGGGTCGCTGCGGTGCAACCGTCGGGCGTTGCTGTGGGCGTCAGCGGCGGGCGAGTCTACGCCCGCTCGCTGTGTTGGGCGGGGTGTAGTTGAGCTCGTAGTGGTGGTAGAGGGCCGACTCATCCGCCTGGGAGAGCTCCTCACCATGCTGCTCGATGTTGGGCGCCGCCTTGATCTGCTCCCGTGTGACGGCTACCTGCAGCTCATCGGGACTGACCTTGATCCCGCCTAGCGGCACGAAGGTCAGGTGGCGGCCGATGAAGCCCTCCTTGACGGTTGCGAACTGCGGCTCGTCGTTTTCGACATCCGCGTACACATCCTGCAGCTTGCCTATCTTCTCGCCGTCGCGATCGACCAGCATCTTGCCGTGCCACTCGGCGACGTTCCACTCGGCGTCTTGCTGGTGCTCGATCATCTTTCAGAAGCCTTCTCGTGCCGTAGCTGCTCGGCAATCACACAGTCTTAGGATTGGGCTCAACGCCGAGCCGATGGCGCTGGCGCAAAGCCAAGCCAGCCTCCCTGCGCCCCACGGGCCCGGACTGGCGCGGGCATCAGTGCCGCACCGACGATCACCAGGCCAAAGGCGATCACTCGCCCGGCGACGGCCGGCGCGCCGATCCCGATCGGGTCGCGGAAGACGAGGATGCCGCCCATGATCGCGGCGAGGTTGGCGGCGACCGAGGTGAATGCGATCACGGCCACTCCCCGAGCGAGCCGGAGCCCGCGCGCCGAGGCGTAGAAGGCCAGCACCGAGGCCGCCAGCGCCGCCAATGTCCACTTACTGACGATCCCTTGCACGCCTCCGTGCAAGGCCTCGGTGAGGTACTTCAGGGCGATGTCGGACACTCCGAACAGCACACCGGCGGCCACTCCGAGCAGCAAACCCCGTGCGGCTGGGCCGAGGCTGCCACGCATCGAGATCCTGATCAGCGCGGCGCCGAGCGCAAAGACGCGGCACTCAACCGCGATCAGCGCCGCGAGCGAGTAGTGACGTAGCGCGCTGGTGTGTGATCCCCCCGTGATCGCGATCACCGCGAGCCCTGCAGCGGTGATTATCACGCCGCCCATTGCCGGCGTCCCAGCCGAAAGCCGAAGTAGCGCTCCGCGAGCACCGCGAGAAAGACCAACCCGCCCGAGAGCACCGCCTGCACGATCGACAGCGGTGCCAGGGCAAGGGCGCCCACATGAAGCCCCCAGGCGACAACCGCGACCGCCCAGCCCAGCGAGAACCAGCGGGAGCGGAACAGGCCCACAGCGCTGCGCAGCGGATGACGCGCACGCACCGGCGGCGCCAACAGCGCGCCGCGCTGCTTTAACAGGAACGCGATGCTTGTGCCGAGCGCCGAGCCCAGCGCCAGGGCCAAACCAGCAACCATCGTCGCTCATTCTCAACCACCAGGTTGTTCGCGCCACGACAACGGCGCACGGCTACCCGCCTCCTTAGGGCGCTTGCCGTCTATCAGAAATGAACGCGCCTCGTGGTGAAATACGAGCGGCGCGGAGTTCGGGCAGTAGCCGGCGACCAAGGGGGGCACGGAGCGCAGAGCGAGTGGCCTGCGCCTCGGTCGCGGTCAGCAGAACCCTCTGACGGCTGTCCTCATCAGCGCCCGAGCCGGGCCTGCAGGCGCTGAAGTACCACCATTCCCCGCTCGGCACGGCTGCCCGGCGCCGGCACGATGCCGAGCTGGCGGGCGACGTCGTTCATGTCATAGAAGGCGCGATAGCGGGCGATCTGGCCGTCGCGCATCGTCCACTGGTCGAACCCGTCGACGCGCATGTGGCGACCCGTCGGCGCGAAGCCGGGTGGGTCGAGCGGGCCGCGGTGCGTGCCCTCCATGTACCACCCCCACAGGACCACATCGCCCGTGACTGCTAGCGCGGGAGCGTCGGGCTCGCCGAACCGCAGGTCCGGGAAGGCGCGACAGCTAGCGCGCATGAACTCCTGCACCGCCGGGACGCCGCGCGCCGGTTCCGGTAGAGCCGGGTCCACCCAGACGATGTCGTCGGTGATCAACCTCGCCATCGCGCCCACGTCGCAGCCGTTCCAAGCCGCCAGGTAGCGCTCTACGAAGTCACGCAGCTCCGACACGACAGGAGGCGAATCGCTGACCGCCATGCCGCAACGATAGGCCCGGCGAGTGAGCCATGCAAGGCTGCCCGAGCTATGCGCGGTGTCGCTTTGCGCGTGAACGGCAGCAGCCCGCCCGCACCTGATCTCCTGCCGTCCCCCCAAGCGCTCGTTCGCGGCCCTCCTGTCGAGCCCACAACCTCGCTACAGCGTCACAGGGCGTCCGTGCTAGTGCCCCCGTCAGGAGTCGAACCTGAATCTACCGCTTAGGAGGCGGTCGTCTTGTCCATTGGACTACGAGGGCGAGCGGGCCAAGGCCCGCAGGTCAAGGCTATCCGCGCAGCCCGGCGCGCCGCCTTACGGCACCGACGCAGGCGCACCGTAGGCTCGGGGCATGGGCTCGGCGCTCGGCGCAACGGACGGCCACGAGCCGCGCCCCGCCCGCCTTACGAGTCTCGCTGGCGCACGTGCATGGCGCCCTCGCGCGCGAGCGCTGCGAGCTCCTCGCCTTGCAGCCGGTGCGTGATCCACTCCCGCGTGGTGCTCGCGCCGAGGCGCGCGTAGAAGCCGAGCGCCAGCTCGTTCCAGTCGAGCGCCGCCCAGCCCAGCCGCGCTCCGCCGCGCTCGTGCACGCGCGCTGCCACGGCCGCGAGCAGTGCACGGCCGACGCCTGCGCCGCGGTGCGCGGGACGCACGAACAGATCCTCCAGCCACGACCCCTCGCGTGCGAGAAAGCTCGAGAAGGTAGGGAAGAAGAGCGCGTAGCCGGCGGGCTCGCCGGCGTGCTCGGCGATCAGCGTCTCGGCGAGCGGATGTTCGCCGAACAGCGCGCTCTGAAGCTGCTCGGGCGTCGCGCGCAGCTCGTCGCGCAGGTGCTCATAGTCGGCGAGTTCGCCGAACAGCTTGAGCAGCAGCGGCACGTCGGCCGGCTCCGCGTCGCGGATCGCGATTGCGCCGTCAGCGCCTCCCACGCGTGGCTCCCTCCCGGGCGTAGCCTGCAAGCATCTCAGCGGTGCTCAAGCGCGCTCAGCCGGGAGCGGACGAGCTCGCCGGCTCGCGGTCGGGGCGCTCCGGGTAGACGTCGTCGATCGTGCTGAGCGCCACGTAGGGCGCGCCGGCTGCGCGTTCGATCGCCGCGCCCCCCCCGACGAGGCGGTCGAGCACGCTGGTGACGCCGCAGATCGCATGTCCGGCCTCGCGCAGCACGTCGATGACCTCGATCGTCGAGCCTCCGGTGGTGACGACGTCCTCGACCACCATGCAGCGATCACCCGCATCCAGGTCGGGGCCCTCGATGCGCCGCTGCAAGCCGTGCATCTTGGCCTGCTTGCGCACGAAGAAGGCCTTCGCCTGCGCGCCTCCTGCGAGCGCCGCACATGCGAGCGGATCGGCGCCCATGCTCATGCCTCCCACCGCCGTCGCGCCCCACTCGGCGGCCTGTGCGGCGAGCAGCGCACTAACCGCGGCAAACCCCCGCGGGCGCAAGATCGCGCGCTTGGCGTCGACGTAGTAGTGCGCGCGTGCGCCGCTCGTGAGCGTGACCTCGCCGATCACGAGCGCGTGCTCGCACAGCTCTGCGATCAGGCTCTGGCGCGCACCGCGGAGATCGCTCGCACATTCGGCTAGCGCGTCCATAGCGGGATCTAATCTAGCGATATGCTCGCGCCCGTCTCCAGCCTGCTGCGCCTGGCCTCGATCGTGATCTGCCTGATAACGATCGCGTCTTTCGCGCTGTTCGCCGCCAACCAGACGAAAAGCGCCTCGAGCCACCAGCAGGAAGTGCTCAACGGCGCGGTGCCCACCGAAGGCAGCTCGCCGAGCTCTCGCGCGGCGAGCGAAGCAGCCCATCACAAGAGCACCGTGCATCGCGTGATCGACGAAGCCTCGGAAGCTCTCACCTCACCCTTCTCCGGCATCACGTCCGGGTCGAGCAGCGAGTGGGTGATTCACGGCGCCGACGTGCTGCTCGCGCTGCTCGTCTACGGCTTCGGCCTGGGCTTCCTCGTGCGCGTGATCCGTCCGCACCTCTAGCCCTGGGCGCGCGCCGCGCGCGACCGGCCGTCCCTGCGTTCAGGCACTGCGGAGCACTACCACGAAATGCTACGGACCAGCGTGCTCTCTGACGTGGTGGCTGCCCCCGCCAGACTCGTTGTAGACGTCCACCGGCGTGCCCAGCCTCACCCATGCATAGATCGCCGCCGCGTTGGGGATCGGTACGCGCAGGCAGCCGTGGCTGGCCGCATACACGGGCACTTCGGGGTAGCCGTGGATCGCGTAACCGCGGATGAAGTAGTTGGAGTCGACCATGCCCTTGGCGTTCACGCCGGGCGTCTTCGAGTACACGCGAAAGTGGCCGACGACCGTCGGCGTGGAGGGCTTGCCCGAGCTCATCTCAAAGACCGCGTGCACGTGCCCGCCGGGTTCGATCTCGGCGAGCACCTGCCGCGTCAGGTCTGCCTCGACGTGGCGACCGTCGCGGCGGTAGCGGACGTGGAAGGCGCCCCCGCCGTGCTGCAGCCGCCTGAAGAACGAGCGGTTGGTCGACGACACGCGCGCGAGGCCCGTCAGCTTCCGAAAGGCGGTCACCGCGCGTGCAGTGGCTTCGTCGAATACGCCGTTCAGCGGCACGACGTAGTGCAGCCCGTGCAGCTCCGACTGAAGCGCCCGAACCGAGGGCCCGCGCGATCCGCTGGAGAGCGAGGGGCTTGCGAAGTGCACGCGGGCAGAGCGTGCCGTGAACTGCGCCTGCTCGGCGGTTGCGTAGTGCACCGCGTGCACCTGCACGACGCCGGTGATCGCGCTCGAGAAGCTCACGTGCAACTGCCCCGCGCCGTTGCCCAGATCCTGCACTGCCGCCGAGCTCACCTGGACCTTGCGCCCGTCGCGATAGAAGCTGAGCTTGACGCGTTGCCCCGCGACGAACGGCAGCACGATCCCCCGTACCACCATACGTCCGCCCGCGATCACGAACGGCGGGTGTCCGAAGGCGTGCTGGATCACCAGTTTGATCTGCCCCGGCGCCGACGCCGGGGTGCTCGCCGCAGGCGGCGCGGCAGCTGAAACCACGAGCGCCGCGGCACCGTGGCGCGAGCCCAGCGCGGCTTCAGGCCCGCTGAGCGCCGCACAGCCGATCGCCGTAGCGAGCACGGCGGCGCCTGCGCGAGCGCCTGCGTGAGCGCGGCGAGAGATTCGCGCCTTCTGCATGGCGGGCGATGCTATCCGCCGGGTCTGATGTTCGCGGCCATGTCCACGGCGATCAGTCCAGCGCGGCGCATGGCAAGCATGGCTGCCCAGATCAGGCCGAGCGCGCACACCATCAGCGCGAGGATCTCCGACCAGTTCCACTCTTCCAGCAGGCCGAAGGCGAGCGAGTTGTTGAGCGAGTGCACCGCGAAGCAGGGGTAGATCGATCCGGTTCTCTGATACAGGGCGCACAGCGCCACGCCCAGCACGGCCAGCGGCACGAGGTCGATGGCCGGCGCCGACCCCGCGTGGATGGCCCCGAACAGGATGCCGGTGATGACCGCCGCGAGCGCCGGTCCGCGCCAGTTGCGCAGTGCGGCGAAGATGAAGCCGCGGAACAGGAGCTCCTCGCACACCGGCGCCAGCGCGCACGTGAGGGCGGCGCTCAGCAGCAGCAGAACAACGCTCTCGCCGGTGCCCAGCTGTTCGAGCAGTTTCTCCTTGGGAGCGTTGAACGCCGCCGCCCAGCTTGCGCTGAAGGCCAAAAACGCGATGACCGTCACCGCCACGAGCCGCACCGACCTCCACAGACGCGTACTGCGAAGTCCGAACTGCGCGGCGCTCGCGCTGCGCCCGCCGAGCTGTGCGAAGAACACGGCCGCGAGCACGAACCCGAGGTCCTGAACGGCCGTATCCGCGATCTCCAGCCCAGCCGGGATGTGCGAGGAGGTCACGTCCGCGCCCAGAGCGAGCGCCGGGATGTCGATCAGCAACCCGCCGACGGCGGCAAGCACGACGCCCATCGCGAGCGCCGCCGGCCCCGCCCAGGGAGGCCATGCGGCCGGTCCGCTGCGCGCCGTTTGCCGCTCGCGCTCTGAGCCCGGCAGCCCGTGCGGCGCCCCGCTTGGCGACTGCCCGCTTGGCGACTGCCTGCTTGGCGACTGCCCGCTTGGCGACTGCCCGCTTGGGGGCGGCGCGCGTAGGGGCTGACCGCTTGGTGGCTGCCCGCCTGTGGGCTGCCCCTCGGGCGGGTTCTCTCCGGGCGACTGGCCCGCGAGGACGTCCACTCGCGCTACGCCACCCAGTGCCAGGTCGCGAACTGAGCCGCAAACAGCGCCAGCAACAGCGCGGAGGCTGCGAGCGCGGGCGTCTGCGCACGCGGATGCTCCGCAAGCCAGGCAGCGAAGCACATGCTCAGCGGAAACAGCACGAGCAAAAAGCGCGGAAGCGACATCAGCGGCTGCGAGGAGACGGGGTCGGAGAGCGGCAGCGCGAGCGCGGCCACCACATAGACACCGTAGGCCAGCGGCAGCCTGCGGAAGACTCCCACGACTGCCGGAGCTGCGGCGAGCAGGAAGCCCAGCAGCAGCAGGTTGTGCTCGGCAGCGACCGTCGCGCTGCCGCTAGTGTCGTGGAAGTAGAGGTGGTGTGCCTGGAAGCTCAGCAGCTGGCGAGCGCCCTCGAAGGCCGCCTGCAGCCCATCCCATGTGGCTAGGTAGGGCCCTGCGAAGTGGCGGCCCCAGACGTCCTGGGCGGCAAACGGCGCCAGCGGGTCACCGCCGGAGAGCGCGAGGTAGAGCATGAACGCGGCCACGCCGGCGGGCAGCAGGAGCAGCCACAGCACGTCCGCCCGCAGGCGGTAGCGCGGCCGCAGACCGCTCGCATCGGCCGCGTCGGGAGCGCGGTCCTCACGCGGGCCGTACAGGTACAGCACCAGCGCCGGCAGCAGCAGCAGCAGGCCGGCCGAGCGCGTGGCGGCGGCGAGCGCGCCCAGCGCGCCGACGATCGCAAAACGCCCGTGGCGAGCCGCCCAGAAGCAACCGACGGACAGGGCGAGGTACAGCGACTCCGAGTAGACAGCCGAAAGATAGAAGGCCACCGGCGCCAGGGCCGTAACGAGCACCGCCAGTCGGGCCACCTCGCCGGGCTCAGCGCGGACGCCCGCGCGCGAAGGCACAAGACGCCTGCCTGACGAGCGGGCGAGCGCGCCGATATGCGCGAACTCGAGCGCTGTCAGGCGGTGCAGCCCATAGAGCGCCAGCGCGAGCGCCGCCAGCGACAGCAGCACTCCGGCGAGCACCGGAGGAACGCCGAGCGACGCGAGCGACCTCAAGCCGAGCGGGTACGCGGGGAAGAAGGCCGCGCGCGGGGAGGTGAACGCGCCGAGGTCGGGGCGGTAGCCGTACTTGGCGATGACCAAATACCAGGAGGCGTCCCAGCGGGCGGCGGGTGCGGCAAGCAGGTCGCCGAGCCAGCCGAATCCGCGCGTCGTGTGCGGCGGGTTGAGCACGTGGCGCGCGGGGCCGAACCCGAACGCCGCAACCGCGCCCGAGCCGGCCGCCCACACGAGCAGGCGCGAGGCGAGCAGAGCGCGCGCGCTGTCGCGCACGGCTGCCATGCGCGCGGCGTCCGCGCGTAGAGCGCTCCAGGCGCGGGGCAGGCGCCGGAGGCGGCCCGCGCCTCCAACGCGCGGCGGCGCAAGCGGGCTGGTGCGCTCGCTGGGCGCGAGTGCGAGCTCGGCGGTGTCGGAGTTCACGTAGCTAGGCAGGTTGCGGGGAGGGCACCTCGAAGCAAACGCCAGGAAATCACAACCGGCACGGTAGTCTCGGAGATTGCGGAGATGTCTCGACAGGCACGAAAGCGCCGGCGGGCGCACAATAGCGCCGGCCCCACGCGCATCCTGTTGATCGGAAGCTGCGTGTTCGTCGGCGCTGCGATCATCGGCACGATCGCGGCCGTAGCGTTTGTCCTGAACGTCGCCAACTCCGCGCCGAAGATCAGCACGTTGCGCCCGATCCTGGGAGTCGGCTCCTCGCAGGTGTACGCCGCCGACGGCACGCGCCTCGGCTTCGTCCAGTCAGACGTGCTGCGCACCCCTGTCTCCTGGCAGCAGATCCCGGCCGATCTCAGGAACGCGACCGTCGCGATCGAGGACCAGCGCTTCTACAAAAACGACGGCGTCGACGTGACCGCCATCTTCCGCGCGGCCGTCAAGGACATCACGCACGGCTCAGCGCTGCAGGGCGGCTCGACGATCACGATGCAGCTGATGCGCAACCTGTACCTGGGCGGCGATCAGCACACGCTCAAGCAGAAGATCATCGAGGCCAAGGACGCGTTGGAATACGAGGAACACCACGGCAAGCGCGAGATCCTCACGAGCTACCTCAACAGCGTTCCCTATGGAACCGTCGGCGGGCAGACGGCGATCGGCGTACAGGCGGCGTCGCGCATCTTCTTCGACAAGCCCGTGTGGGAGCTCGACTTGCAGCAGAGCGCGCTGCTGGCGGGCCTTCCGCAGGCGCCCTCCGAATACAACCCCTTCCGCCACGCAGGCGCCGCCCGTGACCGCCGCAACGAGGTGCTCACGAAGATGGCGCAGCTCAACTACATCACCTCCGATCAGGCCGCCGCTGCGAGGGCGGCTCCGCTGGAAGTCAAACGCGGCTACTTCTACAGCCAGCGCTCGGAGAGCTTCTTCTTTGAATACGTGCGCCAGAAGCTCATCGACCGCTACGGCGAGCGCACGGTCGCGCTGGGCGGCTTGAAAGTGCACACGACGATCAACCTGCGCATGCAGCGCCTGGCACGCAAGGCGATTGCGGGCGTGCTCAACGAGCGCGAAGACCCGGCGGCGGCGGTCGTCACGATCAACCCCGCCAACGGGGAGATCAAGGCGATGGCGGAGTCGCAGAGCTACGGCCAGTCGCAGTTCAACCTCGCCGCCGAGGGACACCGTCAGCCGGGCTCGACGTTCAAGGCGATCGTGCTCGCCGACGCGCTCTCGAGGGGCGTCGATCCATACAGCACCTACTACAACTCGCACCCGCTCGCATCTGGGTGGCTGCCCGGCTACTTCGAATACCCCGTGAAAACGTTCGACGGGACGTACGCCGGGTCGATCAACCTGGTGACGGCGACGCTCAAATCCGACAACACCGTCTACGCGCAGCTGGCTGCCGACCTCGGCGAGTCGACTGTCACCGAAATGGCGCGCAAGATGGGCGTCGTGAGCCCGCTCAACAGCTACGCTGCCGAGGCTCTCGGCGGCCTGCGCATCGGCGTCACGCCGCTCGAGATGGCGAACGTGTACGCGACGCTCGCCGACGGTGGCTGGCGCAACAGCCCGATCGCGATCACCAAAGTGGTGTTCCCAGACGGGCGCGTCGACAACAACTGGGGCAAACCGCACCGCGTGAAAGCGCTCAGCGAAGCAGTTGCGGCGGCAGAGACGAGCATCCTGCATCAGAACGTCCTCAGCGGCACCGCGGTGCGCTCGGCCGTCAGCTGCCCCTCGGCGGCGAAGACGGGCACGACCGAAGAACTCGTCGACGCGTGGCTCGATGGCTATACGCCCAATTACTCGACCGTCGTGTGGATGGGCTATCCAAACAGGCGCGTGTCGATGACGAGCGTCCACGGCGAACCGCAGCAGGGCGGGCACCTTCCGGCCGTGATCTGGCACGACTACATGTCGGCGGTGCTCGAAGGCAAGAGCTGCGTGCGGTTCCCGACCGCCAAAGAATCGATCTCCTACCGCCCGTTCTACGGCAAATACGCCACCACCGGCCACAACGAATACATCGCGCCCGCTCCGCTCGGCCCGCCCCCCGGGTCGAGCAACAAGAGCAAGGGCGGCCCGCTCGGCGGCGGCACGCAGGGAACGGGCGGGGCACCGTCCGCGGGTCCGCCGGCGACCGCGCCCGGGCACCTCAAGCACGGGGGCGGCGAACGGAAGACGGGCGGCGCAGGGCCACCCTGACCGCGGCGAGCAAACGCGCTCGCGCGCGTCGCTGAAGCGCGTCTTGAAGCGCGGCGCCGGGCCACCGCGGCGCCACCCCCCTCACGCGGTGTGCCCTTTGCGCTGCGCGCTGGTAGGTTGGAGTGGATGGCCAAGGAGGACAAGGTCGAATTCGAGGGCGAGGTGATCGAGGCGCTGCCCAATGCGATGTTCCGCGTGAAGCTCGACAACGACCACGTGGTGCTCGGCCACGTCGCGGGCAAGATGCGGCGCTTCCGCATTCGCATCCTGCCCGGGGACCGCGTGCGCTGCGAGCTCTCGCCATACGATCTTGATCGCGCGCGCATCGTCTACCGCCATCGCTGATTAGACATAGCCGAGCAGTCGCTGATCGAATCCATCGCCGCCGAGCTGGCTGCCGTGCCGGCGGGCGCGTACCCGCGCCTGCTGCGGGGGATGGGCGATGACGCCGCCGTGGTGCGCGCGCTGCCGGTGTGCGTGACGTCGGTCGACGCGATGGTCGACGGCGTCCACTTCCGCCTGCGCGAGGGGTGGTTGACCGCGCGGCAGGTGGGCTGGCGGGCACTGGCCGCCGCGCTCTCCGACCTGGCGGCGATGGGAGCGCTGCCGGGCGAGGCCTATCTCGTGCTGGGCCTGCCCGACGGCTTCGGCGAGCGGCGCGCGCTCGAGCTGCTGCGGGGGGCAAAGGAGCTTGCGAGCGCCACCGGCACCGCGCTCGCCGGCGGCGACGTCGTCGGCGCACCGGCGCTGAGCCTGTGCGCGACCGCGGTCGGGTGGGCGCACACCGACTCGGAGCTCGTGGGGCGCGACGGGGGGCGCGCGGGCGATCTCGTGGGGGTCACCGGCTCGCTCGGCGGCGCGGGCGCCGGGCTCGCGGTGCTGGAGGGTCGCGCGAGCGCACCGCCGTCGGGCGCGGAGCTTCTGCGGCGCGTGCGCGAACCGCTTCCGCGCTTGCGCGAGGGGCGCGCGCTGGCCGCCGCGGGCGCTACCGCGATGATCGATCTGTCGGACGGCCTCGCCACCGACGCCGTCCACGTGGGCCGCGCGAGCGGCGCGCAGCTGCTCCTCGAGCTTTCCTCCCTTCCGCTAGAGGACGGCGTACGCGAGGTCAGCGCGCAGCTTGGCGTGGCGCCGTGGGAGCTCGCGGCGGCTGCGGGAGAAGACTACGAGCTGTGCTTCTGCGCCCCCGAGAGCAGGCGCGCCGAGATCGAGGCTGCTTGCGCCCGAGCGGGCGGCGCGCACGTCAGCTGGGTCGGCCGCGTCGCGGATGGCCGAGCGGGCGCCTCGCTGCGCGATGAGCGTGGGCACGAAGTGGAGCTCGAGGGCTTCGAGCACCGCTTCTAGCACCGGAAAGCGGAGCCGTGGCGGTCAGGCGCGCAAACACGAGCAGACGTTTGGCAGCGCTGAACAGCGGCGTGCAGGCGGACAGCACGAGTCGCGAGTAACCGACCTCGGCGATCGCGGCGCGGACGTTCGTCGGGGCAACGACGCGCTTGCCGGTCACCGTGTAGGTGAAGCGCGCATAGGGCATGCGCAGCAGGATCCTGTTGCCGGCGTGAAGCCGATCGATGTGCCGGAAGGGCGCCAGGTAGGTGGTGCGGTGGCCGGCGATCGCGGTCGTGCCCGCGACGCCGGGGAAGGGCGTTTCGGGGAAGATGCCAGGGCCGCTGCGCAGGTCGGCGCTGCTCGTGCCCTTGACCACGACGAAGCTGATCCCGATGCGCGGGATCCTGATGCGCCCAACGGCGCTGCCCTCGCGGGCGCGGTGCTCGAGCTCCGAGGCTAGGAACGAGATGCGGCTGGCCTGGTCGGGCAGCTTGATCAGGGTGCGGCGTTCGAGCGCGGTGGGCGCGGCGCGTTCCTCGGCGCGAAGCGCCCCACTCAAACGATCCTGACGAGCTTTTGCGTACAGCGCCGAAATCGGCTCCTGCCACAGAAGCGTCACCACGGCATCGGCGACGACGAGCACGCCGAGCACCGTCAACAGCAGCCCGAGGCCGCTCAGCGCCCGCCGGCGGAGCGTGCGCCTGGCCGCGAGGGCCCGCTCGAGCATCCGTGCGCGGGCACGGCGTGAGCGCGAGATACGTCCGCGCGAGCGCGCGGGGACGAGCTGGAGCACGATTCTTCGGCGCTCATCCTGGTCGATCAGGCGGACGCCATCGCGCTCGCTGGCCCCGCGGTCTCTCCGCGCCTGCCCGCGCGCGGGAGAGCTAGAGCTCGCGCGCGAGATGGGGCTGAGCAGCCCAGCCACAGCACCTCTATCGTCGCAGAGCCGACTCGGTACCGCCAAGGGAGCCGGGTCCAGCGTAGGTGAGCGGACCGCGGATCGTGATGACTGTCTCTCCGCCTTGCTCGCCGTCCTGGGGCGGGCGGCCGGAGGAGAGCGCGACGCGCACGGCGGCGACCCCGCAGCCCAGGATCAGGCTCCAGAAGATGCCAGCCGGGACGCCGATGTGGCCGCCCGCGAGCAGCAGTACGACCATCCACGCCACGCGCGCCGGGCCGAGGCCGAGCTCGTGCGCGTAAAAGGCGCTGACGAGCGCCAGCGGAAGCGCCCCGAGGGCGACCAGCGCGAGCGCCGCTGAGGGGCGCGGGCGCAGCTGCGGCGAGGCGAGCAGCAGCCCCACGTGCGCGGGTACGAGCAACAGCAGCGCGGTGTACGGGTTCACCACCCACACGACCGCGCAGAGCACGTGCAGGACGAGCACCGCGGTGAGCCCCGCGAGCTCGGTGTCCGGGCGCGGCGCGAGCCCGAGCTGCCTCAAGAGCAGCGGCCAGCACAGCCACCCGAGGGCGAAAAATACAGAGACGGCGAGGACCGCTCGCGCGGCCCCGCCGTCGAAGGAGAGCGCCGTGGGCGGCACAGGCGCGGCGGGCGCCACGAGGATCCCCGTGGCGCCGAGCAGGCGAGCGAAGACGGCGGTGGCCGCAAACGGCGCCGCGCAGCTCAGCACCCACGCCAGCGAGCGCCTGACCGATCCGCCTGCCTGCGCCCGCTCGGGTGTGCCCGTCAGGGTGCTCGAGCTCCTGCGACGGCGAGCGCGGGCGAGTCCGTCGGCGCCGACGAGGAGCGCCGGCAGCAGCAGGGCCCCGACCAGCAGGCGCACGGCCCACGCCGGGATCGTCATGCGCTGCACGACCACGCCCGTCTGCTTTCCCGCGGGGACATCGGGGGCTGCGTCGAGGGCATCGATCGCGCTCAGCGCCGCGCGACCCAGGCCTTCGAGGCGCTGGGGCGAGACGGCCGCCCTCGCCGACGGCCCGCGTTCACCGCTCGCCTGGATCAGGACCGCGGGGATGCCGGCGGAGTCCAGCGCGCCCTGTTCGCCGACAGTTAGCGAGAAGGCGAGGTGAGCGAGCTGCCCGAAGGCGCTCGGCGAGCCCGGGTCGGAGCCAGCCTCGCGGGCGATTGCGTCGCTGACGGCGCGCTGCAGCACCGCGGGCGCCGAGCCGAAGCCGTCGGAGTAGGGCACGGCCAACGGCTTGGATGCGCGCACGCTCGCCACGTCGCCGAGCGCGATCGCCGCGTCCAGGGGCCCGTGCTCGTCGAGCACGGAGCGGTTTGCGGCGAAGTCCGCCGCGCCCCCATCGCCGCCGCTGCCGCCGCTGGTCGAGAGCAGGATGATCGTACGCTTGGTCTCGCGCGCGGCAAACACGCGCGCGAGCTCCAGCAGCGCAGCGGTCCCCGAGAGCTCCGCGCGGGCCGGGCCGCCCGCCGCTGCGTCGCGGTGGGCGAGAATCACGATCGGCGTGGCGTCCGTGGAGCCTGGACGTTCAGCGAGCACCGTCTCGAGCGTGCGTTCGCCCGCGATCGTCTGCGCCTCAAAATGCCGCCGGCGGACCCTGAAGCCGCCGCCCGCGGTGCCGCCGAGGGCGTTGAGCGTCTGGGCGACGCGCGCCGCCAGCGCACGGTCCGAGTGGCCGCCGGGCGTGCGGTCGGGGAATTCGCTGGCGAGCGCGCCCAGTTCGGCGGACGCCGCAGCTCCGTCGAACGCGTCCGGCGCCAGCGTCGAGGTCGGCGCGCGCGGGCGGGCCGAAAGCGAGAAGGCCGCGATCGCGAGAACGGGCACCAGGGGCAGGAACGCGGCGCGGTAGAGCCTTCCGCTCAGCACCGGCTAGACCTTAGGGCCTATCCCGGTAGGACGTGTGTGACCGGGGCGTTCGAGGGCGGATCCGGGCAAGGACGCAGGAACGAAGGCGCGGCCTCGCCACGTCGAGTGCCGAGGACGCCGCGTCGCGACGGATATCCGGCGCATGCGGGTGTGCAGGCCCTACCGGCTAGGCCTTGTTCGGCGTCCGGTCCATAGCGCCGCAGAAGCAGCGGATTCGTGAGATATCGTGCGGCCGCGTGCTCCAGCCCGTCGCAGTAGGCAGCAAGATGCTGTCGGACTACACCCACATCTGCGGCCGAGAGCTGATTGCGGAAATCAAGGAGCTGGCCGAGCCGCTGCGCGGCCGGCGCGTGGTGCACATCTCGGCGACCGCGTTCGGCGGCGGCGTCTCGGAGATCCTCTACACGCTCGTGCCGCTGATGCGTGACGTCGGGCTCGACTGCGAGTGGCAGGTGATCTATGGGCGCGAAGAGTTCTTCAACGCGACCAAGCTGCTGCACAACGCGCTCCAGGGCGCGCCGCAGGACCTCGACGAAGAACACTGGTCGACGTGGCTGCGCTACAACGAGATGAACGCGCGCGAGCTGTCGGGAGACTGGGACGTGTGCCTCGTGCACGACCCACAGCCGGCCGGGCTGTTCGGGCTCGTGCCCGAGAAGGCCAAGGGCTGGGTGTGGCGCTGCCACATCGACCTCTCGACGCCCAATCCGGACACGATCGCGCGCTTCTTGCCCTACGTCGAGGGTTACCCGGCCACGCTGTTCCACATGCAGGATTACGTGCCCGACGGCATGAGCGGACATGTGCACGTGGTACCGCCGGCGATCGATCCGCTGACGCCCAAGAACATGGCGCTCTCCCCCGAGGACGCCTCGTTCGTGTGTGACCAGTTCGGCATCGACGTGGACCGCCCGCTGATGTGCCAGGTGTCGCGCTTCGACCCCTGGAAGGACCCGCTGGGCGTGATCGACGCATACCGCGCCGTCAAGCAGCATCTGCCGGAGGTGCAGCTCGCGCTCGTCGGCTCGATGGCCAGCGACGATCCAGAGGGGTGGGACTTCTTCAACGCGACGATTGCCCACGCGGCGGGCGACTTCGACATCCACATCCTCAACAACTTCAACAACGTCGGCGCGATCGAGGTCAACGCGTTCCAGTCGCATGCCGACGTCGTGGTCCAAAAGTCAACGCGCGAGGGCTTCGGGCTCACCGTGACCGAGGCGATCTGGAAGGCGCGACCGTTCATCGGCGGCAACGTGGGCGGCATACCGCTGCAGATCGAGGACGGCGTGACGGGCTTCCTCGTCGACAGCGTCGAGGAGTGCGCCCAACGCTCGCTCGAGGTGCTAAACGACCCCGCCCTGGGCAAGTTCCTCGGGCGCCGCGGCAAGGAGTACGTGCGCACGCACTTCCTCACGCCGCGCTACCTGCGCGATTATCTGCGCATCTTCCACGAGCTGAACGAGCGATGAGCGTCGCAGGCGAGCCGGGCGGCGGCGAGCGGCAGGTGCCGCTCGTGCTCGTCTCCAACCGCGGCCCTGTGACCTTCGACGAGAAGGGGGAGGTGCAGCGGGGCTCAGGGGGCGTCGTCACCGCCCTGACTGGCCTTGCCTCGCACCGCGAGGCGATCTGGATCGCCTCGGCGATGTCGGACTACGACGCAGAGGCCTCGCGAGCGCACGACGGACGCTCGTTCCCGGTGCGCTCGCCCTCGGGCGGCGTCTTTCAGGTGCGCCTGGTGGTGAGCGACGCGGACGCCTACGACCGCTTCTACAACGTCGTGGCCAATCCGATGCTGTGGTTCATACAGCACTACCTGTGGGACCTCTCGAACGCCCCCGACATCCGGCGCGAGGAGATCGAGGCGTTCGAGTTCGGCTACAACGTCGTCAACGAGGACCTCGCCAACGCGGTGGTGGAAGAGCTCGAGGGGGCGCAGGAGCCGGTCGTGATGATCCACGACTACCACCTCTACACGCTGCCGGACCTCGTGCGCCGCGCGCGCCCGGACGCGTTCTTGCACCACTTCCTGCACATCCCCTGGACGCAGTCGGACGCCTGGCGCGTGCTGCCCACGCGCATACGCCAGGAGATCTACAGGGGGCTTTTGGCGAACGACATCATCGGCTTCCACACGCGCTCCTACCGGCAGAACTTCCTGCAGTGCTGCCGCGATCTGATGGACCTGGAGGTCGACTTTCACCGCGGGCTTGTGCGCTTCGGGGCGCGCGAGGTCTGGGTGCGCGCCTACCCGCTTCCGATCGACCACCAGGCGACGCGTCGCGTGGCGCAGAGCGCGCGCGTGCGGGCGTTCGAGGAGGAGCTCCTGCGCCGCCGCCGCGACTTCCTTCTGCTGCGCGTCGACCGCGCGGACCTGAGCAAGAACGTGCTGCGCGGGTTCTCGGCCTTCGACCTGTTCCTCGAGCAGCACCCCGAGTTCATCGAGCGGGTCACGTTCGTCGCGCAGCTGATGCCCTCGCGGACGGACGTTCCGCAGTACGCGGAGTACCTCGAGCGGATCGAGGCGCTCGTTGCGGTAGTCAACCACCGCCACGGCACACCCGACTGGATGCCCATCCAACTGAAGCTGCGCGACGACCTCGAGGAGGCGATGGCGGCGTACAAGCACTACGACGTGCTGCTCGTCAACGCCATGTTCGACGGCATGAACCTGGTCGCCAAGGAGGGCCCGATCGTGAACGAGCGCGAGGGCGTCTCGATCCTGTCCGAGAACACGGGCGCGCACGAGGAGCTGGGCGAGTACGCGCTCTCGGTGAACCCTTTCGACATCCAGGAGCTCGCCGACTCGATCTATGCGGCGCTCGCGATGCCGCCGCCCGAGCGCCGCCGCCGGGCTCAGGGTCTCGTGGACATCATCACCTCTCGCGACCCCGGCGACTGGATCGACGAGCAGCTGGCGGATATCCGCGCCAAGGGCCGAACCCGCTAACCTAGCCCGCCGACATGAGCGCTGCCCCGCCCACATACGACCTGGTGCTGATGCTCGACCCCGAGGCCGAGGACGCGACTCGCGCCAAGCTGGTCGCCGACGCGCGCTCGGCGATCGAGTCCCAGGGCGAGCTGGTCCGCCACGACGAGTGGGGGAAACGCGCCCTGGCATACCCGATCGGGCACCGCAGCGTGGCGGAGTACCACCTGATGCAGTTCCACACATCCTCCGCCGGGCTTCTCTCGACGCTCGACCGCTCGCTGCGGATCGCAGACGAGGCGCTTCGCTTTCGCATCGTCAAGCTGCGCCCAGGCACGCGCGAGGCTCCCGACATGCGCTCGGGCGCCGAGCCGCCCAGCCCCTCGCGCGCCCCGGCGCCTGCCCGCCAGCCCGCGGCAGCGGCCGCGGAGGAGGACCCCGATGAGCCTCGGGCAGACGCGCGCGGCGAGGGCGAGGGCGAATCGCCGCCGGACGCCGAGGCGAGCGGCGAGAGCGCCGCGGAGGCCTCGAGCGAGCAGCCCGCCGGGGAGCAGGAGGCGCAGCAGGGCTCCTAGGCGAGCGCGGCGTGCACCTCTTCCGCCTGCCGCCGCGTGGTAATAACATCGCAGCAATGTCGTGGGCCCAAGACATGAACGACGGCTCGACGAGCAGGAGCGACGTGCTGCGCGCGTCGCCGCCGATGTTCGAGTCACGGTTGCTGGACGCGCTCTCGCGCGTGCACCCGGCTGTCCCGGTGCTCATCTTCGCGCCCGTGATCGTGGCGCTGGCCGCGTGGGGCTTCTCGCAGGTGAGCGCGCCGGCGGGGCTCGCGCTGCTGCTGGCGGGCTATGCGTTCTGGACGCTGTTCGAGTACTGGCTGCACAGGCTCGTGTTCCACTTCGAGCCCGAGGCAGGGCTCGGCGCGCGCCTTCACTGGATCATCCACGGCGTGCACCACGACCACCCAAACGACCCGCTGCGCCTGGTCATGCCGCCTGCGGTCAGCGTGCCGTTGGGCGCGGTCATCTTCGGCGTCTTCTATCTGCTCGCGGGCGAGCAGCTCGCGCCGGCGCTCGGCGCTGGATTCTTCGCCGGGTACCTGATCTACGACATGACCCACTACTACCTGCACCACTTCCGCCCCCGGGGCAGGCTGGGCCGCGTGCTGCGGGAGCGGCACATGCGCCACCACTTTCAGGACGAGACGCGCGGCTTCGGCATCAGCGCGCCCTACTGGGACGAGATCTTCGGCACCTCCTCGCGCGACCGCCAGGATGAGCCGAGCCGCAAATAGCGGGCAAGCACAAGCCGAAAGGAAGACGAGCCGTGGCCGCCACGAACATCAACAGGGTCGTCATGACCGGAAACCTCACAACCGACCCCGAGCTGCGCTCGCTGCCGAGCGGGATGTCGGTGTGCAGCCTTCGCATCGCCTGCAACACGCGCCGCAAGAATCAGAGCACCGGCGAATGGGAGGACAAGCCCAACTACTTCAACGTGACCGTCTGGGGAGCGCAGGGCGAGAACGCTGCCCGCTACCTCTCGAAGGGCCGGCCAGTGGCGATCGACGGCCGTCTGGAGTGGCGCGAGTGGGAGGCGCAGGACGGGACCAAGCGCCAGGCAACCGATATCATCGCCGACTCGGTGCAGTTCCTGGGCTCGCGCGAAGACGCCTCCTCCGGCGGGGGATCGTTCGTGGAGCGGGGAGCCGGCGAGGGCGCGAAGGGCACTGAGGTGCCGGTGGACGAAGGCGACTTCCAGCCCGCACCGGTGAGCGGCGCCACCGGCGACGACGACATTCCGTTCTGACGCTTTACACGACAAGAAGAGGCCCCGTGATTCTCAAGCTGACGACCAGCTCGACACCTCTACGCCGCCGCGGCGGGAGCTGCTGATGGCGAAGACGCGCGGGCGCGGCAAGCCGGTCCGCCGCCGGGACAAGAGGGGCGGGCTCGCCGGCGGGCGGCGCAAGCCCTGCCAGCACTGCCGCGACAAAGTCGAGCAGGTCGACTACAAGGACGTCGCGTCGCTGCGCAAGTTCATCTCCGAGAAGGGGAAGATCCGCTCGCGGCGGATCACGGGGTCCTGCCGCCGCCACCAGGTGCAGATCGCGCGCGCGGTCAAGCGCGCCCGCGAGCTGGCCTTGCTCCCGTATGTCAACGAGGGCGGCCGCGACGACAGCCCGCGCCGCGAACGCGGCGACCGCGACCGCTAGGAGCGCCGTGCCGGAGGCGATACTCCTGCAGGACGTCGAGCAGCTCGGCGAGAAGGGCACCGTGGTCGACGTCTCGAAGGGCTACCTGCGCAACTACCTGATCCCGCGCAAGCTGGCCCAGCCGGCCACGAAGGGCGCAATCGAGGCCGTTCGCGAGCGCCAGCTCGCGGCCGAGCGCGCTGCGCGGCACGCGCTCGCCCGCGCCGAGGAGAACGTCAGCCTGCTCAACCGCACGGTGCTGACGATCCCCCAGCAGGCAGGAGCGGACGGGCGCCTGTTCGGCTCGGTCACAGCGCAGGACATCGCTACCGCGATCCGCGAAGCGCGCGGCCTGAGGATCGACCGGCACAACGTTCACCTCCCCGAGCCGATCAAGAACGTCGGCACCTACATGGTCGTGGTCGAGGTCGTCGACGGCGCGACGGCGACGATCAAGACGATGGTCGTCGCGAAGAAGTAGCGATCCAGGGCGAGCGCTGACGGCAACTCCACGCGCTTGTACGGCGGCTGCGGCGCGCGTGATTCCTCCGCCCCTCATGCGAACATGTGTTCGTGGAGGCAAATAGATCCGATTTAGCGAACAGGTCGCGGAGGCGATGCGCTGCCGCGATCTACACTCGCGCGAGCCGTGAGCGCCGTCTCTGAAGCCAACGGCTCCGCCGGCGCCGTCGGCGGAGCCACAGCGCCGCCGCACAACCTCGACGCCGAGCAGTCGGTGCTGGGAGCGGTCCTGCTCTCGGACCGCTCGCTGTATGCGCTCGTGATCGAGGAGGGGCTGCGCGCTGACGACTTCTACCGCGAACGCCACGGCGTGATCTATGAAGCGATGCTCGCGCTCTACAACGAGAGCGAGCCCGTGGACGTGCTCACGGTCACCGACCGCCTGCGCCAGGCGGGCAAGCTCGAGGAGGTCGGCGGCGCGTCGAGCGTCGATGAGCTCACGGGCCTCGTGCCGGCCGCCGGCCACGCGCGGCGCTACGCGCAGATCGTGCGCGAGAACGCGCTGCTGCGGCGCCTGCTGAAGAGCACGTATGAGATCCAGGAGAGCGTGATGGGCCACCGCGCTGCCCCCCGCGAGCTCGTCGAGCTGGCCGAGAAGGCGATGCTCGAGGTGGCGCGCGACGATCGCCAGCAGGACTTCCGGGCGATCGATGAGGTGCTCGGCGAGGAGCTCGACAAGCTCCATCGGCTCTCGATCGAGGGCACGTCGTTGACCGGCACCCCATCCGGCTTCGAACGGCTCGACGAGATCACCGGCGGCTTCCAGGCGGGCAACCTGATCATCATCGCGGCGCGCCCGGCGATGGGCAAGAGCGCGCTCGTCTGCAACATCGCCGAGAACGCCGCGCTGCACCCCCACCACCCCCGCCCGGTGGCGCTGTTCTCGCTGGAGATGGCCGAGGCCGAGCTGGCGCAGCGCTTCGTGGCCTCGCAGGCGATGATCAAGGGCGATGAGCTGCGCAAGGGCCGCGTCGCCGAGCAGCGCTGGCCGAAGATCCTCAAAGCCAGCCAGCGCCTTGCCGGCGCGAAGCTGTGGATCGACGACTCGAGCGACGTGGGCCTGCTCGAGCTGCGCGCGAAGGCGCGGCGGCTGCACAGCCAGTGCGAGGGCGGGCTGGGCCTGATCATCATCGACTACCTGCAGCTGATGCGGACGGACAGCCGCTACGACAGCCGCGTGACGGCCGTCGGTGAGCTCAGCCGCGGGCTGAAGATCCTCGCGCGCGAGCTGGGCGTGCCGGTGATCGCGATCTCGCAGCTGAGCCGCGCCGTCGAGCAACGCTCGCCGAAGAAGCCGCAGCTGTCGGACCTGCGCGAGAGCGGCAACCTCGAGCAGGACGCCGACCTTGTGATGTTCCTCTACCGCGACGATTACTACGAGAAGGAGAACTCCGAGCGGCCTGGCGAGGCCGACCTGATCATCGCCAAGCACCGCAACGGCGCCACCGACGACGTCGTGCTCACCTTCCGCGAGGAGTACCCGAAGTTCATGAACTACGCCGGGGAACGGTTCGCCCAGTGAATGACGGCTCGCCTGTCGAAGGCGATCCACCTCTGTTCGACGCCGGCGAGACGCTCGGCGACTCGCTGCGGGTGCGCGCGCGCAGGCTCGATGGCGAGGGCGCGGGGGAAGCGTGCCCGCTGGGGGAATGCGACGGAAGCGGCTTTGTGATCGATGCCGCCACCAACACGGCGTCCGACTGCCGCTGTCGAGCCGCGCGCATCTCGCGCTCTCGCACGAGACGCCTGGCGGGGCGCATCCCCCGCCGCTACCAGGGGGTCTCCTTCGATCGTCCGCCGGTGAGCGACATCGCCAAAACAGCTCCCGACCAGGTGCAGGCGGTGCGCCGCTACGTCAAGGAGATCGATCGCAACCTCGAGCGCGGGAGCGGCCTGTGGATCGGAGGCGACGTGGGCACCGGCAAGACGACGCTCGCGATGCTCGTCTCCAAAGCGGCCCTGGAGGCGGGGCGCTCGGTCGCCATCTACTCGCTGCCGCGCCTGCTGAACATTCTGCGCGAGTCGATGGACTCGACCGAGGGTAAGCTCGACTTGCTCGACCGCCTGACCGCCGTGGACCTCCTGCACATCGACGACCTCGGCGCCGAGAACCAGACCGAGTGGGTGCTCGAGCAGCTCTACTCGATCGTCAACGCGCGCTACGAGGCCGAGCGCGCGATCGTCGCGACCAGCAACCTCATGCCCGACGAGCTCGCCGACCGGCTGGGCGCGCGCACGGTCTCGCGCCTGGTCGAGATCTGCGGCGACCTGCTGCCGCTGTTCGGCAGCGACATGCGGCGCGAGTTCCGCGTGCCCGCATCGCCCGAGCGCGCATAGCCGTCGCTTGGCCTGCGCCTGGGGCCCACCCTAGACTGCACTGCGCATGCCCGGAATCGTGGTAGTCGGCGCCCAGTGGGGCGATGAGGGAAAGGGCAAGGTCACCGACCTGCTCGCCGAGCGCGTCGACGCGGTCGCGCGCTTCCAGGGTGGCAACAACGCCGGTCACACGATCGTGCGCAACGGCGAGGAGTGGAAGTTTCACCTGATTCCCTCGGGGATCCTGTACCCGGGCAAGCGGTGCATCATCGGCAACGGGGTCGTGATCGACCCGCGCGTCCTGATCGCCGAGCTCGACGCGCTGCGCGCGCGGCGGATCGATGTCGGCGGGCTGCGCATCTCCGCCAACGCGCACCTGATCATGCCCTATCACCTGCTGCTCGACTCCGCCGGCGAGGCCAAGCTCGGCTCGCTCCAGATCGGCACCACGCGGCGTGGGATCGGGCCCTGCTACGCCGACAAGGCAGCGCGGCTCGGCATCCGTGTACAGGACTTGCTCGACGAGAAGATCCTCAAGAAGAAGATCGTTGCGGCGATGGAGCCCAAGCGCCTGTCGCTGCGCCCGTTCGAGCGCGATCCGGCGCTCGACCTGCACACGATGACCGAGGAATACCTGACCCACGGCCACCGCCTCGAGCAGCACATCGCGGACACCTCCAAATTGATGTGGGAGATGCTCGACGAAGGCAAGAAGATCATCTTCGAGGGTGCGCAGGGGGCGATGCTCGACATCGACCACGGGACGTATCCGTTCGTGACCTCATCCAACCCCCTCTCGGGCGCGGCGTGCGTGGGCACGGGCGTCGGCCCGAAGTGCATCGACGAGATCTGGGGAGTCGCGAAGGCCTACACCACACGCGTGGGAGCGGGGCCGTTCCCCAGCGAGCTGCACGACCACCTGGGCGAGGAGATCCGCAAGCGCGGTGGGGAGTTCGGCACGACCACCGGGCGTCCGCGGCGCATAGGCTGGCTGGATCTGGTCGCGCTGCGCTATGCCGCGCGCCTGAACACCCTCACCGCGCTCGTAGTGACCAAGCTCGACGTGCTCTCGGGACTCGACAAGATCGGCGTGTGCACGAGCTACAGCGGCGAGGAAGAAGCTGCCTTCGAGGACTTTCCCTACCACCAGACCGTGCTGCACCACACCTCGGCCAAGCTGACCGAGCTGCGCGGATGGAAGCAGGACCTGCGCGAATGTCGCACGCTCTCGGACCTGCCCGACGGCGCGCGCGAGTACCTGGACTTCATCGCCGAGCACGTCGGCGCGGATATCGCGCTCGTGGGAGTGGGTCCTCAGCGCGAGCAGACGATCTGGACCGACGCCGGACGCCGCACGCTGATCGCCAGCGACGGCGCCGGCGGCTGACCAGGGGTGCGCGTGGGCCCGGAGGCCGCTCGCCAGCAGCAGGCTCCCTACCTGGACGCGCTTTCCGACTACGCAGAACGGGCGCCGGCGCGGCTACACGTGCCCGGGCACAAGGGCGGCCTGGGCGCCGACCCTGACCTGCTGGCCGCGATCGGCGAGCGCGCGCTCGGCCTCGACATCCCCGCGCTCACGTACGGGATCGACGTCGGCGTCGACCCCACTCCTTTCGAGCTCGCGCAGCGGCTCGCCGCTGAGGCGTGGGGCGCAAGGCGAGCGTGGTTTCTGATCAACGGCGCCTCGCAGGGAAACCTGGCCGCGGGGCTGGCGCTCGCGCATCGCGGGCCTGACGTCGTCGTGCAGCGTAACGCCCACTCCAGCGTCATCGACGCACTGGTGCTGGCGGGACTGCGCCCCACGTTCGTCGCGCCCGAGCTCGACGCCGAGCTCGGGATCGCGCACTGCCTCTCCGAGCAGGCGCTCGAGCGCGCGCTCGCAGGCACGCCCTCCGCGATCGGCGCGTGGGTGATCTCGCCGACGTACTTCGGCGCGGTCGCCGACGTGCGCGCGCTGGCCGCGGTCGCCCACCGCCACGACGTGCCGCTGATCGTCGACGAGGCGTGGGGCGCGCACCTGGCCTTCCACGAGCAGCTGCCAGAGCACGCGCTGGCGGCCGGCGCCGACCTGGTGATCTCGAGCACGCACAAGATCGTCGGCAGCCTCACGCAGTCCGCCATGCTGCACCTCGGGCACGGCGATGAAGCGTTGATCGGGGAGGACATCGTCGACAGGGCGGTGACCCTTACCGAATCCACGAGCCCGAGCTCGCTGCTGGGTGCCTCACTCGACGCGGCGCGCCGCCAGGCCGCCGTCTACGGGCGCGAGCTGCTGGGGCACACGATGGAGGTGCTGCGGCGCACGCGCGAGGAGATCCGCGCGATCGAGGGCCTCGACGTGCTCGATGAGCGGCTCAGCGCGCGGCCGGGCGTGTTCGCGTATGACCCGCTGCGCCTGGCCGTCGACGTGCGCGGGATCGCGGCGAGCGGCTACGAGCTCGCGCGGCTGCTGCGCGTGCTCGACGACATCAACCTCGAGCTGTACGCCCAGAACGTGATCGTGGCCGCCTTCGGCATGGGCGAGCGGCGGCTTCCGGAGGCCGCGCGGCTGGCGCGCGCGCTGCGCGCGGCCGTCGAGCGCGTGGGGGTCGACCCCTCTGGCGCCGAGGCGAGCTTCGCCGCGCCGCCTCCGTGGGGCGAGCTGGCGATGACGCCGCGCGAGGCCTACCTCGGCGCTCAGGAGGTGGTGCGGGCGGAGAATGCCGCCGGGCGCATCGCGGCCGAGTCGCTGGCGACGTACCCGCCGGGCATACCCAACGTCCTCCCCGGGGAGCGCCTGAGCGCCGAAACGCTGGCCTATGTCCAGCGCACGCTCGAGCAGGGGGGAAGCGTGCGCGGCGCGAGCGACAGGCTGCTGCGCACGATCAGGGTGGTGGTCGAGGATGGGTGAGGCAGGCGGCGCCGCGGCCGGCGGGCCAAGGCGCGCGCCGCGCTACACCGGCGTGCGGACCTTCGCGGGGCTGCCCGCGGCTGGGCTCGAGGAGGCGTGTGACTCGGCGCACTGCGGGGCCGCGGTCGTGGGTTCGCCATTCGACACCGCCACCAGCTGGCGCCCCGGCGCCCGGTTCGCGCCCGAGGCGATCCGCTCGGCCTCGGTTCTGCTGCGACCTTGGCACCCGCTGCACGCGCTCGACGTGTTCGCGGCCTCGGGCGCGCTCGATGCGGGCGATGTGGCGATCACGCCGGGCAACGCTGCACGCTCAGCCGAGCAGATAGCAAGCGCACTCTCGCCGCTGTGCGCCGCGGGGACGATCCCGCTGCTGCTGGGCGGAGACCACTCGGTGGCGCTGGGCGAGCTGCGCGCGCACGCCGGCGTGCACGGAGCGCTGGGTCTCGTGCTGCTCGACGCGCACGCGGACACGTGGGAGGACTACTACGGCGAGCGCTTGTTCCACGGGACCGTGATCAGGCGCGCGATCGAGGAGGGCGTGCTCGATCCGGGGCGTTCCCTGATAGCGGGACTGCGCGGCAGCCTGTACTCGGAGGCCGACCTCGACGAGGCACGCGCGCTGGGGCTCGAGCTGGTCTCGATCGAGCAGCTGCAAGCCGATGAGCCAGCGGCCTTTGCCGCGCGCGTGCGCGAGCGTATCGGCGAGCGGCCGGCGCTGATGGGCTTCGACATCGACGTGATCGACCCCTCGGCCGCACCCGCGACGGGAACCCCCGAGGTCGCGGGCCTCTCGGCCCGCAAGGCGCTCGCTTTGCTGCGAGCGCTCGCCGGCATCCGCTTCGTCGGCTTCGACCTGGTGGAGGTCTGCCCGCCCTATGACGCCCCCGGCCAGGTCACCTCGCTGCTGGCGGC
Source organism: Actinomycetota bacterium (assembly GCA_005884115.1). Taxonomy (GTDB): domain Bacteria; phylum Actinomycetota; class Thermoleophilia; order Solirubrobacterales; family Solirubrobacteraceae; genus Palsa-744. The sequence goes on along the minus strand of VAXW01000006.1, from coordinate 51,638 downwards.
AAACATCGCATACGAGATGCTCGCGCTCGCGGCCCTCGCGCGGCGGGCGGGCGCTTAGCGCAGGAGACGGCCAGGCGCGCAGGCGCCTTGCCGCTGGCGCGCTGCCTCAGGGCACCGAGCGCAGAAACCGCTCGAACCTCGCCGCGAACCCCGGCGCGGCCGCGACGAAGTGGCCCGCTCCACGGGCGAGCGCGCGCTGTGCGCGGAGGCTCTCCGCGAGCGCGTCGCAGACCCGCTCGATCGCCGTGTTGTGGCCGCCCGACGCGACCAGCGCGGGCACCCCCGAGTCGCGCAGCAGCTCGAGCGCCGGGCGTGCCTCCCCGGGCGGGCGCGAGCCGTGCGCGCGGCGAACTCCCCGCTCCACATCCTCGGGCAGCGGACCGTCGTCGACGTCGGGCGCTCCCGCCAGGCGCAGGAACTCGCGCAGCGTGGCCGCGTCTGCGCCAAGCCCCTCGAGCAGCACCTCGTTACCCATCCGCTCGAGTCGCGCGACCTCCTCATCGCCGGGCACGAGATAGAAGAGCGGCGGCTCGATCAGCGTCAGCGAGCGCACGTGCTGCGGCGCCTGCGCGGCTGCGATGAGCGCGCCCACCACCCCGTATGAGTGCGCCGCGAGGTGCACCGGCGCCGTCAGCTGCGAAGCCACATCGGCGGCGTCGATCGCCCAGTCCTGGCGCCCGCCGGGGGGCGGCGGGCTGGGCGGGTAGCCGCGCCTGTGCAGCAGGGCGAGCGTCCAGCGAGCTCCTAGCGGGGCCAGTGCGCCCCACGTCGTAAGCGCGCTCGCGCCCCCGTGCACGAGAAGGATCTCCGGACCCTCGCCGTGGCGGGTCACGGCCACCTTACCCGTGCGCATGGCCTGGCCCGATCACGCCGGTCGGGCGCGCACGGCGGAGATGTTCAGGCGCACGTAGTCGATTGGGAGACGCACTCGCTCGAGCACCGCGGCCGCGAAGCGCTCGCGGCGCGCCTCCGGCAGGAGCTCGAGATGGGCGGCGAGGATCGAGGTGCGAACGAACGCGTCCACGTCGCGCGGGTAGGTGGGACGCTCCTCCAGCCAGTATCGCCCGTCGGCGAACCCCGCGCGCCGCAGGCGGGCTTCGGTCTCCTCCGGGGTCGCAAACTCCCACGGCGACCAGCCGGCAAGCTCGGGAGCCACATCGGGGACCACCGCCTCGATCGCCTTGCGGACACGCGCGATGTTGCCGGCGCCTCCGCACTGGACCTCGAGCGCGCCGCCTGCTCGCAGCGCACGCGCGAGCTGGGCCCAGAGGCGCTCGTGGTCGCGTACCCAGTGCAGCGTGGCGGTCGAGAAGATCACATCCACGGGCGCGTCCAGGTCGAGATCGAGGACGTCCTGGCACCAGACGTGCGCGCGCTCGCCGAGCCGCTTGCGCGCGAGCGCGACCATCTCGGCGGAGGCGTCCATGGCCAGCACGCGCCCGCGCGGGACGCGCTCGAGCAGCGCCTCGGTGACGCGTCCGCTGCCACAGCCCACGTCCAGCACGGTCGCGTCCTCCGCGATCCCGTCGAGGCGCGCCAGCACGTCCGCGGCCCACGACTGCTGCGGCTCGCTCGTGCGGTCGTACGTGCGCGCGTCCCAGGGAGTGCCCAACGCGCGCTCAGCCGAGCTCGCGTCCGAGCACCTTGCCCTGGAAGGCGAAGGGTTCCTCGCGCAGCGCTCGCACGAAGCCGGGGATCGTCTCGCGAGCGAGGCTGCCGCCGTGCATCCCGTGGATCCACGATGGGTCGAGTTGCTCGATCCGGTCCACAACGGCGCGCACGGGCGACTCGTGGGCGAAGATCCCCATCTCGCGGTAGAAGCCGCACATCGTGGGCCCGAGGCTCTCGCTCACGACCGGCGGCTGGTCGCCGGGCTGGATGAAGAGGTCGGAGGGAAAGACGCTCTTGGTCGTCTCGTCGAAGAGCATCATCGAGTCCCAGTGGTGCACGTGCGGCGTCTCGAGAAAGCGCAGCTTGTGGTGGCCGAGGTCGATCACGTCTCCGTCCTCGTGCCCCTCCACGCGGCCGGTGTAGTTCCAGCCGCTCAGGTTCAGCTGCACGCTCGCCGCGCTGCACGTCAGAGTCGAGTGCGGAGCGCCCTCCAGGAACCGATACATACCGCCGCACTCGTCCGACTCGAAGTGCAGCAGCGCGACGTACTGAAGCCTTCCCGGGTCGAGCACCTGCGCGACGGCGGAGCGGACGTCGTCGTACATCGCGTGCATACCCGTGTGGATCAGCGCCGGGCGCTCGTCGTCGATCAGGAACTGGTTGAACTGGAAGTCGAATCCGCCGACATCGACAGGCGTGCAGATGCGGTAGATCCCGTCGACGATCTCGTCGATCCGTGTCATGACGCGGCGGGCGTCGGCGGCGCGGGCGTTACCTCGACGTAGACCATGTCGATCGGCAGCCGGCTGCCGCCGGCCTCATAGACGCGCCTGAACAGCCCGTAGTTGTCGGCGATCGCGCGCTCGGCGCTGTCGGCCTCCTCCTCGCCGAGTACACGCGCCCTGCCCTCGGCTGGTGGGCCGAGCGGCTTGCCGCGCAGCGTGCACGGCGCGACGAGCACGCGGGGTTCGTTGCGGATCCGCTTCATCTTCCCCACGCTGGACTCGGAGTGGAAGTAGAGCTTGCCTGCCGCAAGGCCGAACCACACCGGCGTGGGCACCGCATCGCCGCTGCGGCGGAACGTGGTCAGCAGGCAGTACTTGCGCCCGCTCAGCGAGGAGAAGCCCTCCTCGGCCGGCGCGGGCTGTGCTCTCGCCGAGCTCCATGCATCACGGTGGCGCATGCGCAGGTACACCGCATCCGTGAGAGCCGTGATGCGCGAGCGCTGTTTGGCGGGCACGTCCCGCGACACTACCGGATGAGGCGTCCATCGACTCCCGCGAGCCGTTCGCTGGTCTGCCACAGGTCGCTCGCCTTCTCGCGGTCATAGGAGTCCTTCGAGGACCTCACCTCTCGAAGTCCATCGAAGTAGCGGCCGCTGACGCGCTCGAAGCGTGGATCATGCACGAGCGCGGCGAGACGAATGCCGGAGGCGCGTGCGCTGCCGACCTGTGGCAGGAAGCGCAGAAGCGGCAGCACGAACCGCCAGGCGAAGCGCTGCAGGGGCGGATAGTCGCGGGCCAGGCCCGATCCAGGCATCAGGCCGGGGTTAAACGCGTTGACCGTGATTCCCGAGCGGCCCTGTCCAAGCCGGCGATCGAGCTCGTAGGCGAAGAGCAGGTTGCACAGCTTCGAGGTCGTGTAGCGGCGGCGGCCCGACGTCGCCTCCTCGTCGGGCCCGCTCGGTGCCTTCGCCAGCTCCTCGGCGGATATGTAGCGCGGTGCTGGCATGCCCGATCGCCTCTCAGGGTCGTGGGTGTCGCTGCTGACGATCACGATCCGGGCCGGGCGGGCGAGCTGATCGAGCAATCCGCAGACGAGCGCGAAGTGGCCGAGATGGTTGACCGCGAAGGTGAGCTCGAAGCCGTCGGCGCTGCGGCTCGCACCGGAGACGACCTGCACCCCGGCGTTGCAGACGAGGGCCCGCGTCGGAGGCAGGCCGGCGCTGCGCTGCTGTGCGACGAAATTCCTGATCGACTCGAGCGAGGAGAGGTCGGCGCACATGACCGAGCAGCGGCCTTCGCCCTCGAGGCTGTCGGCCACGGCCAGCCCACGCTCGGCATCTCGCACCGCGAGCACCACATGCCAGCTGCGGTCGGTCCGCAAGAGCGCGCGGGCGCACTCATAGCCGAGGCCCGAGCTCGCGCCCGTGATGATCGCCGTCTTGGTGGCCGCCGGGTCGGCCTGGGTGGTGGTCTGGGCCACGGATCCGCCTCGCGCAACAGCCGTCCGCTACGCCGCGGCCGCCGTCCTCAGCGGGAAGCTCACGCCGGTGAGCTGCTCGGAGACCTCCCACAGACGCCGAGCCACCTCGGGGTCCTTCGCGGCCTGCGAGCGTCCAACGAGCTTGGGCGCGCCACGCTGCTCCAGGAAGCCGCCGGGACCGGCGAAGCTGTTGCCCGGCACATCGGCCACCGCGGCGTAGAGGGTGGGCAGCGCGCCACCCCGCTCGTCCTGCGCGAGCAGCCGGTTGCCGATGTGGCTGAGCAGGTCCAGGGATCGGCGCTGGCTGTGGAACTGCAGGTTCGTCGCCGCGTAGCCCGGGTGGGCCGCCGTCGCCAGGACGGCAGAGCCCGCCGCCGACAGCCGCCGCTGCAGCTCCGACGTGAAGAGCAGGTTGGCGAGCTTGGACTGGCCGTAGGCGCGCCACGCGATGTAGCGCTTGCGCTCCCAGTTGAGGTCATCGAAATCGATCGTGCCCATGCGATGGCCTGTGGATGACCCCGTTACCACACGCCCGCTGACGCGCTCGAGCAGCAGGTTCGTCAGGGCGAAGTGACCAAGGTGGTTCGTGCCGAACTGCAGCTCGAATCCATCCGGCGTGTACGTCAGGGGCGGCACCATGACCCCGGCGTTGTTGATCAGCAGCTCGATCTCTCCCTTCCAGGCTGAGGCGAACTCGCGCACGGACTGAAGGCTCGCGAGGTCCAGCTCGCGGACCTCCGTCTCGCCTGGCATCGACCGCGCTGCTGCGCGGCCCTTTTCGAGATTGCGTACGGCGAGAACGACACGAGCTCCAGCTGCAGCGAGCGCGTGGGCCGCGGCGCGTCCTATGCCGCTGTTGGAGCCGGTGATGATCACGGTGCGACCCGTCATGTCGGGGATGTCTTCAGTCGCGAAAGTAGTCATGGACAACAATGTAGTCAACGCCAACAATGATGTCAACGACTACATCGCTCTGTAGGCTTGGAGGTCGATGAGCACGCGCGCCTATCATCACGGCAACCTGCGCACCGCCCTGCTCGAGCAGGCCGAGCGCAGCGTGCGCGAGCACGGCGTCGAGCGCCTGTCGCTGCGCGAGCTCGCGCGGCGGACCGGGGTCAGCCACGGCGCACCACGGCGCCACTTCCCCGACCGCCAGGCCCTGCTCGACGCGCTCGCCGAGGCAGGCTTCGCGCGCCTGGGCGCGGAGCTGCGGCTCGCCGTGGAGGGCGGCGGCGGGCTGTTCGAGCCGCGCCTGCTGGCGACGGCGAGCGCCTATGTGCGTTTCGCGACCCGCGACGCCGCGCTGCTCGAGCTGATGTTCGCGGGCAAGCACAAGCAGGAGTCGGGCGCGTTGCACGAAGCGGGGGAGCGAGCGTTCTCGGTGATCCGCGAGCTGATCGAACAGGGCCAAGCCGAGGGCGTCCTCGAACCCGGCGAGCCCGAGCGCGTGGGACTCGTCCTGTTCGCAACCATGCAGGGCATCGCCGCGCTGGTAACGGGTGGGATCGTCGACGCCGCCCATGTGGGGGGGCTGGTCGCCGACGCGATCATGCACTTTCTGCGCGCCTCACGTGCGGCGGCGTAGGACGCCCGGAAGAGCGCGTGCCTGTCATGGGCCGTGCAGGAATCGAACCTGCAACCTTGGGCTTAAGAGGCCCCTGCTCTGCCGGTTGAGCTAACGGCCCGAGTGCGCCGGGGGGGCCCGGCTCAGGGTGCGATTCTAGACGAGCCGGCAGGCGCCCCGGCACGCCGGTATGGGCCGGTCGCGGCGCCCCTGACAGGTCCAAAGCCAGCGGCGGCTCAGAAGACGACCGTGCGGCGGCCGTCGACGATCACGCGGTCGTCGAGGTGCAGCGAGACCGCCCGCGCGAGGACCAGGCGCTCTACGTCTCGGCCGACTCGCTCGAGCTCCTGGGGCGTCTGGCGGTGGTCGACGCGAACGACGTCCTGGTCGATGATCGGGCCGTCGTCCAGCTGCTCGGTTACGTAGTGGGCGGTCGCGCCGATCAGCTTCACGCCGTGCTCGTGCGCCTGCCGGTAGGGGTTCGCCCCGGCGAACGCGGGGAGGAAGGAGTGATGGATATTGATCGCGGGCATGCCCACGTGATCGAGGAAGGTGCCGCTCAGGATCTGCATGTAGCGGGCCAGAACCAAGAGCTCGGCCTGTCCGCTCAAGAGCTCGAGCATTCTCGCCTCGGCCCTTTGTTTGGCGCCCGCCTCGACGGGCACGTGGTGATAGGGGACCCCTGCGGCGAGCGTTTCCTGCTCGAGGTCGGCGTGGTTTGAGAGCACGGCCACGATCTCGCAGTCGAGCTCGCCACGACGCCAGCGCCACAGCAGGTCGAGCAGGCAGTGGTCGTGACGCGAGACGAGGATCGCGACGCGCTTGCGCTCGCCCCACCGGCGGATCCGCCAATCCATCCCGAAGCGCTCGCCCACCTGCTCCTGGAAGCTCTGCTCGAGCTGCTTGCGGTCGCTCGCAGGCGCGGCGGCAGATGCGCCCGCGTGGTCGCTGGCCAAGGACTCGAGGAAGAACTCGACGCGCAGAAAGAAGCGTCCGCCGATTGGGTCGGAGGAGTACTGGTGCGAGGAGACGATGTTCGCCCCGCGCTCGAACAGGAAGGAGGAGACCGCAGCGACGATGCCTGGACGGTCGGGACAGCTGATCAGCAGGCGGGCGGTGTACTGCGCCCCCTCCTCGCCGGCCTGCGCGGCGCTCGCGGGTCCCTGCTCAGGTGACTGATCTGGTCCGGCCACGCGGTGCGGCCTCGACTACTTCTTGGCCGGCGTCGAGCTCCCGGGCGTGGTGGAGGTGCTCTGCGGGACGGCCCCCGAGTACCCACCGCGGCCGTTCGATTTCACGGTGAAGGTTTTGCCGTTGGTCGTCCCGGTCAGGGTTTCGCCTCCGGAAGGGCTCTTCTTGGCCGCTTGGAGCTCGGTCTTGACACGCGCGCGCTGTTCGGGCGGCGCGAGCTTGACGGCCTTGGCCGCGGCCAGGTCACCGACGCGCGTGTTGCGCGCCTTGTAGGCGTACTGCGCGAGCAGCGAGTAGTAGGCCGCGTTGTCAGGTTCGGCCGCCACCACGATCTGCAGAACCTGAACGGCGGACGCCGGCCGGTTGAGCCCTTCTTCACCGAACAGTCTCAGCATCTCCTTGGCCAGGGGAACGCTCGGCTTGGGCGGGTTGAGGGCGAGATAGTGTTCCCAGCTGACGGCGGTCTGCGAGAAGAGTTCCCGGCCCTTGGCCGTCGGCCCGCCGTTGCTGACGTACGCTTCGCCGCCGGCTTCGTGCAGCTGCGCATTGGTCAGCCGTTCCCACGCGCCGATGTTGTTTGGCTGCCGTAGCGTCTGCTTCTGAAGCTTCTTGATCTGGCTCGCGTAGCTCGCCGAGCCAGAGCCTTCGCTGTTGCCGACCCCGCTCAAGATTCCGCCGCCGCCGAATCCGCCTCCTATGCCGAAGCCGACCAGGCCGATGCCCATCAGCAGCGCAAGCCCCAGGTAGATGGTCTGGACGGTGCGGCGACGACCGCGACCTCTGAGATCGAAAAGCATCAGTCCGACAGGTTGTGGTCGACGTGGTCGATTATCTGGTGCACGGTTGGATCTGTCGCCGGGTCAGCCGCGGGCGCTCGACCCGCGCCAGGCGGGTCATCGCCGGCGCCGGGCGTGCGTTTGCTCGCCGAGCGGTTGAGCAGCGATGCCACCAGGATACTCGCCTCATACAGCAGGTACAGCGGCACGGTCTCCAGCACCAGCGTGATCAGGTCGCCGGGCAGGAACGCGGCCACGACCGCGCAGGCCACGATCGCGTAGCGGCGCTGTTTGCGCAGCTGGGCAGGGGTGACGATGCCCGCGCGCACCAGCCCCAGGATCACGACCGGCACCTGAAAGACGACGCCCATCGCGAGCAGGATCGTGGCTGCGAACTTGTAGAACTGGCTCGCCTGTACGAGCACGTTGAACTCGCTGGAGTTGAAGTTGACGAAGAAGCGCACCGCGGCGGGAAGCACGACGAAGTAGCCGAAAACCGCGCCCGCGACGAACAGCACGGGCACCGCGCCGAGCAGCGGGAAGATGGCGCGCCGCTCGGCTGGCCTGAGCGCCGGCAGCAGAAAGCCGCCGAGCTCGTACATGATCAGCGGCAGAGCGAGCACCAGCGCGAAGTACAGCGAGACGGTGATCGTCGTCGTGAACGGCTCTCCGACGCCCAGCGTGACCGGATTATCGCCGGGCGCGTGGCGCGGAAGCTTTGCGACGTCCGCGGACAGCGAGTCGACCAGCGGGCGCAGCCCGGCGCGGGCCGAAGGCGACAGACCGCTGTCCGGGCGCGCCAGCAGCTCGAGCGCAGCGCGCGTGTCAGTGGTCGCCTTCAGCACGCTGCGCTGCGCGAGCACCGCTTGGCCGACGGTCCCCTGGCCCTTCTGGACCTGCTTCTTGGTCTGGGTCTTCAGGGGTTCGTTGATGATGTCCAGCAGCGCGTGGTTCTGCCACAGGCAGATGCCGAACGCGATCGCCAGCCCAATAGCGCTCACGATCAGGCGGCCGCGCAGCTCGTCAAGGTGGTCGACGAGGCTTAGTCGGTCTTCGTGGCCGATCGGACGGATGACCGTAGCCATGGCGAATCTGAACCTACCATCGGTCGGCCGGGCAATCGGTCGGCAGCGCAATCTGGGGCTAAAGCCTGCACCCCCTCGCGTCGATAGCGGGGGAGAACAGCAATGCACTCCCAGGACAGGCCAGACACCCGACCCAGCGCCCAGCCCTCAGCGCGCAAGCAAGGCGAGCTGCCCAGGGCCGAGCAGCGCCCCGTACCCGCCGATGGCGCGACCGAGCAGCTGCACGTGTGCTTCAACTGCGCGAGCGAGCTCGTCTACCCGCTGGACTGGTGCGAGGAAGGCCTGCGTCACTGGCGCATAGTCCTGCGCTGCCCGGAGTGCGAGTCGCGGCGTGAAGGCGTATTCGAGCAGACCTGCGTGGAGCAGCTCGACGACGAGCTGGACCGCGCCTCGAGCACGCTGCTCGGCGATCTGCGGCGGATGACGCACGCGAACATGTCAGAGGAAGCCGCGTTCTTCATCAAGGCGCTCGACGCAGATCTGATCGTCCCTTCGGACTTCTGAGCTCTTATGCGGCGTCCGCGCGACGGCGCGGCCGGCTCTCAGCGGTAGCGCTCGACGACAGCGTCGGCGACCAGGTGAAGCAGCTCCGAGCCGCCGTTCGGCAGCGCGTCCGGCAGCGCCGCCTTGGCCTCCACCACAACTCCCAGAGCGCGCTCGCGCGCCTCATCCAGCGCGCCGGTTGCGGCGATCCGCTCGCACAGCTCCTCGGCCTGCTCGGGACTGCCGAGCGAGGCAAGATCGAAGGCCGCGAGCTCGCACTCTCGTTCGCGCGCGAGGATCAGGGGCAGGGTGACGGTTCCGTCGAGCAGGTCGGTGCCCCGCGCCTTGCCCGTCCGCTCCACCGGGCCTGAGACATCGAGCACGTCGTCGAGCATCTGAAAGGCGAGCCCGATACGGCGCGCGAACGCCCCCAGCGCGTCCGCGAGGCGGCCGGATCCCCGGCACGCGCCGAGCGCTCCCAGGCGGCACGCAGCCTCGAACAGGGCTGCCGTCTTCAGCTCACAGCGGCGCAGATAACGCTCCACGGCCACGTCTGACGCATACGCGTCCTCGCGCTGAAGGAGCTCGCCCTCGGCCAGCGCGGAGCTCGCGTCGGAGAGCGCCCGCAGCTGCATCGGGCTGTCGTTACGCGCGAGCTCTGCAAACGCCAGCGAGAACAGGAGGTCACCGGTGGCGACGGCGACGTCGCGCCCCGCGACGGCCGCCACAGTTGGGTGGCCACGGCGCAGCTGCGCGCCGTCTATGAGGTCGTCGTGCACCAGCGTGGCCGAGTGCACGAGCTCCACCGCCACCGCCGCGCGCACGAGGCGGATCTCTCCGTCCTCTTCGGCGGGCGGTCCGCCCGCGGACTCCGCGGCGAGCACCACCAGCAGCGGCCGCAGCCGCTTGCCGCCCGCCCTGACGGTGGCCGTCGCGTATGAGGCAAGCGGCGCTCCGGCCTGCGCGGTGACGCGCTCGAGGTGAAGCTCGGTGCGCACCATCCGCGCGCGCAGGGCCTCGCCGCCCGCGCGCATGATCTCCTCGAGGCCGTCGACCTGCTGAGCGACGTCGGTCGCCGGGCCGCTCACGGTGCTCATTGCGGCGCCCCCACAGGCACGCTCCCGGAGTGCAGGGCGATGATCCCCCCGGCCGCGAGCTCATAGGAGACGTGCTCGAGGCCCGCGGCGCGCAACTGTGCCGCGAACGCGTCGGGGCCCGGGAAGCGCTTCACCGAGCTCGGCAGGTAGCTGTACGCGGCGGCGATCGAGCCGCCGGCCCGGGTGCGGCCGCGCGCGCGCGCGCTCGCGGCCAGCGCCGCCTGCAGCATTCCTCCGAGCGCCGGTACGAGGCGGTCGAACCACAGGCCATAAAAGCCCGCCAGGGGCTGACGCGTGGGCGTCGTGATCTCCAAGACCACCACGCGCCCGCCTGCGCGAACGACGCGCCGCATCTCGCGGAGTCCGAGCGCGAGGTCAGAGAAGTTGCGCGCCCCAAAGCCCACCGTGGCGGCGTCGAAGCGCCCGTCCTCGTAGGGGAGTGCAAGCGCGTCCGCGCGCTCGAATCGCGGCACCACGCCAGCGCCGCTCACGCGGCGGGCCGCCTTGGCGCGGGCGCGCGCGAGCATCGCCTCGGCGAAGTCGCACCCCACCACCTCCCCGCCTGGGGACACGCGGGGCGCGAGCTCGAACGCGAGATCGCCGGTGCCCGAGGCGACGTCGAGCACGCGGTCCCCCGGTCCCGCCCTCGCGAGCTCTGCCGCGCGCGCGCGCCAGCGGTGATGCAGGCCAGCAGTCATGGCCGTGTTCATCGCGTCGTAGACGCCGGCGATGCGCTCGAACATCTCGCGCACCTCCGAGGCGCGCACGCCTGCCGAGTAGGCCTCGGCCGCCTCGGATGGCCCGGCCGCCACCCCCGCCGTGTGGTCGGGCCTCACCGAAGCGCCTCCGCCTTGTTGAGCGGGCATTGCCCTACTTCGACTGCGAGAGGAAGGTCACCACGTCCTTGAACTTCTCCGGTGGCAGGTTCTTGAACGAGGGCATCGGGGCCGTGGGGTTCACGAGCGTGCGCGCGATGCCCTGCGCATAAAGTTTCGATCCGATGTGGGTCAAGTTGGGGCCGGGCCCGTCGTTGCCGTTGTCGCCGAGCTTGTGGCACGCCAGGCAGCCCGACTGAGCGACCACCTGCTTGCCCGCTTCGAATTCCCGCAGCAGCGCTCCTCCAGCCGCCCGAACCCGGCTGGGCGTGGGCGTTTCGATCGCCGTCGGCGAGCCCGCCTGAGCGCCCTCATAGGTGAGCAGCGCCATGGCTCCGATCACGAAGATGCCGGTCAGGGTCGCGATCGGGCGCCGCTCGGGACGGCGCTCCGGCCCGCGGTCGATGAACGGCAGCAGGAAGAGGATGACCAGGCCGATCGTCGGCACGCCGATCGTCGCCAGCGGGGTGAGGTTCGGAGGCTTTATCACCCGCAGCACCTCGAAGAGGAAGAAGAAGTACCACTCCGGCCTCGGTACATAAGTGGTCGTCGTCGGGTTCGCCTTCGAGCCCAGCTCGGCACCCAGGACCAGTGACATGGTGATGATCACGGCCATCACCACGCACGCCATCACAGCATCCTTGGCGACGGCGTAGGGGAAGAACGGCTTGCCCTCGGCCTTCAGAAGCGCGTACTCGCGCAGGTACTGCTCCTTCTGCGCCTGGTTCATGTGGCTCCCGCCCTGGCGCGCGAGCTGCGGGCGTCCGTTGGCGCGCGCACCGGCGCTAGACCTCCGTCTCGAGCAGCTCGCTGCGCTCTTTGGCTTTCAACCACGGTGGCGCCGTCGTCCCGAGCTTGGTGACGAGGTACAGGTGAGCACCGATCAGAGCCACGATCAGGCCCGGCACGATCAGCATGTGGATGGAATAGAAGCGCGACAGAGTGGTCGCGCCGAATTCGCCTCCGCCGCGCAGGAAGTCGCTCAGGTAGGGACCCAGCAGCGGGCCGGTGCCGTTGATGTTCACGCCCACGATCGTGGCCCAGTAGGCGCGCTGGTCGAAGGGCAGCAGATAGCCGGTGAACGCCATCACCAGCGTGAGCACCAACAGCACCGCGCCGATCACCCAGTTGAGCTCGCGCGGGTACTTGTAGGCGCCAAAGAAGAACACGCGCCCCATGTGCAGGAAGATCAGGACCACCATCACGCTCGAGCCCCACTTGTGCATACCGCGCACGAACTGCCCGAGGAACACGTCGTTGGTGACGTGGCGGATCGATTCGTAGGCGCCGCCCGCGGGGTCGGGGCGGTAGTACATCGCCAGGAACACCCCGGTCACGGCCTGCGAGAGGAACGCGAACAGGGTGGCCGAGCCGAGCGTGTAGAACCAGTTGGTCCCCTTGGGCACCTTGCGGAACAACAGCCAGCGGCCCACGCCGCTGAGCGAGGTGCGCTCGTCGATCCAGTCGACGACCGTGACGCCGGCCTGCTTGGCGTCCTCGAGCGGACCGCCCTTCGTCACCTCCTCGCCCGGGCGCGGCGGCGGGGCCTGAAGCGCGGAGGGCAGCGGCGGGGCGGGCAGCTTGGGGAGCCTGGGCACCGCGCCTCCTACAGTTTCCGTGCCGTCGGGCGCGACGGGTAGAGGTACTGGCCGATGCCGTCCAGCGGCTCGCCGGGATCGCGCGGCGAAAAGCGGCGCAGCTCGCTGTTGACGCTGAAGCGCGGCCCGACCTGGACGTCTTCGCCGACCACGCGCGTGTAGAAGCGATCGAGCGGCCGCACGGGCGGTCCGCCGACGCGACGGCCGAGGAGGTCGTACACGCCGCCGTGGCACGGGCAGATGAAGCGCTCGGCTGCGTCTACCCAGCGCACGGGACAGCCGACGTGGGCGCAGCGGCTCGAGATCGCGATGAAGGGGGTGTCGCGGTCGTACGGATCGGTGTCGATCGCGGGGTTGAACTTGCGGATGTAGACCGTCGTCTTGCCGGCCTCGCCGATCCCGGGCGTCAGCGTCATCACGACGGGCGTGTAGTTGTTCGCGCTGAACCTCCCCACCTCGCCCACCGTCTCCCAGCGGTGCGGCGTGCTTTTGAAGATCGGCCCGATCGCGAACCCCAGCGCCGGCAGCGTGAACGCGCCCGCGGCGATCGCCCCGGCCGTGTGGGCGGTGCCGGTCATGAACCTCCGCCGGGTGACCGTCTCGCCCTCGAAGGCGCCTGGGATGAGGCGGTCGGCGGTGTACTTGGACTTGTGCTTGTCGTGCTTGTCGGCCACCCAATCGAACAATATCGAGGCGCGAATCACCTCGACGCTGGCATGGCCAGGGCGCTTGTGCGCATCGCCGCGAGCGCTCCCTGGGCGCGCGCGAGGACCATGTCCTTGGCGCGCCTGTGCACGGCGCTCGAGCCCCAGCCCACGGCGCGCGCGCCCGCAGCCCACACGGCGTCGGCGAGCGCGTGCTGCCCGCTCCCCTGCGCCAGCGCGCTCAGGGAGATGGTGTCCGCGAGCTCGGCCACCGCGGCGGTGTCGCCCAGCGCCACCAGGCGCGCGAGACCGATCGCGTACAGGCGGTCCCCGGCGAGCACGCCGAGATCCGCTTCGGGCGCGAGCACCACGCGCGGCGACCCGTAGTGCAACAGGTAGCCCTCGTAGATCGCCTCGACGAGGAGCTCGTACTCCTCGCGTCTGCTTCTCGTGCGCGGGCCTTCGGCCGCGACCGTCGCGGGGCTGGGTGCGCTCTCATCTTCGCCCCGCGCCGCGCCATGCTCGCTCCCGGCAGGCCGTATGAGCGAGGCGATCAGGCCGCCCTCCTCCCGCAGCAGCGCTCGCAGGCGCTCGAGCGTGTGCGCGCTCATCGGCTCGCTCCCGCCCGCTCCAGGCAGGCGAACGCGGCGGCGGCGGCCGCGAGCGTGCGCTCGATCTGCTCGGGCGTGTGCGCGAGCGACGGGAACCATGCCTCGAACTGCGATGGAGGCGGGTAGACGCCGCGCGAGAGCAGCTCCCGGCACCAGCGTGCATGGGCCTCGAGATCGCACGCCTGCGCGTCCTCGAGGCAGCGCACAGGGCTCTCGCTGAAGAAGACCGTGATCAGCCCCGGAAGCGAGGCCACTTGCACGGGATAGGAGCGCGCTGCTTCGGACAGGCCGGCGGCGAGCTGATCGGTGATCGAGGCCAGCCGCAAGTAGGCGGGCTCGTCGAGGAGCTCGAGCGTCGCGAGGCCCGCGGCGACCGCCAGCGGATTGCCCGACAACGTGCCCGCCTGATAGACCTCGCCGGCGGGCGCGAGCATGTGCATCAGCTCGGCGCGGCCGCCGAGCGCCGCGGCGGGCAGCCCGCCGCCGATGACCTTGCCCAGGATCGTGAGGTCGGCCCGCACACCAGTGAGCTCCTGCGCGCCTCCACGAGCGACGCGGAAGCCCGAGATCACCTCGTCGAGCACCAGCAGCGCCCCGACGGCGTCGGCGCGCTCGCGCAGCAGCTCGAGGAAGCCTGCTGCTGGCGCGACGAGTCCCATGTTGGCGGGCAGCGGCTCGGCGATGATCGCCGCCAGCCCGTGGCGCTCGGTCGCCGCCACGAGCGCCTCGGCGTCGTTCCAGGCCACGACCACCGTCTCCGCGGCCGTGGCGGCGGGCACGCCCGGGCTCGAGGGCAGGGCCTGCGTGGCCAGCCCCGACCCGGCTTGCGCGAGCAGTGCGTCGACGTGGCCGTGGTAGGCGCCGGCGAACTTGAGCACGCGCGTCCGGCCGGTGGCCGCGCGCGCGAGGCGGATAGCGGTCATCGTCGCCTCGGTGCCCGAGGAGGTCATGCGCAGCGCCTCGACCGCGTCCATGCGGCGGGCCACCTCCAGGGCAAGCTCCACCTCGCCGGACGTGGGCGCGCCGAAGCTCGTCCCGCGCTCGGCCGCGCTGGTGATCGCCTGTAGCACATGCGGATGGGCATGGCCGAGGATCAGCGGTCCCCACGAGCAGACGTAGTCGACGAAGCGATTGCCGTCGACATCCACCAGTTCGGCACCGTCCGCGCGGGCGATGAAGATCGGATCGCGCCCGATCGCGCGCATCGCCCGTACGGGAGAGTTCACGCCTCCGGGGATCACCTCCAGCGCCCGCCGGTACAGCTCGCCCGAGCGGGTGTCGGTGAGCGACGCCGTCACGGACGCGCTCTCAAGTGTGCTGGCTCTCCCAGCGCTTGAAGTCCTCGGTGAAGTACAGCAGGCGAATCTTCTTGAACTCGGTCGAGGAGTACAGCGTCGCGCGCTCCTGTATGCCCGTCTGCGTGGCCACGGCGTCGAGCACGGCGTCGCACTCCTCCTTGGAGCGCCCGTGCGCCATCGTGAACACGGAGTAGGGCCAGTCCTCGTAGGTGGGACGCTGGTAGCAGTGGGAGATGCCACGCACGCAGGCCATGCTCCGGCCGACCTCGACGATGCGCTCCTCGGGCACCTTCCACACGCCCATCCCGTTGGCCGAGAAGCCGGCACGGCGGTGGTAGAGGATCGCGGCGACCCGCCGCAACAGCCCGCGCTCGCGCATTCCCTCGAGGTAACTGAGGAAGTCCTCATCGCGCATCCGCAGCGACGCCGCGGCGGGCGCGTAAGGCTCCGCGACCACCGGCATGTCGCCCTGCAGCGCCCGGATGACGGCTACGTCGGCCTCGTCGTAGGGCTGAGGGTCGAGCTCGACCGGCGCGCTCGCCTCCACGGCGCTGGCGAGCGCCTCGGTGTCGCCCTCCATCTCGAGGTCCATGCGGATCTTGAACAGCCTCAGCGTTGGCAGCTTTCGGATCGACTCCGCCTGCGCGTCGCGCGCGAGCACCTCGAGCGTGCCGTCGAGGCCGAGCTTGGAGTCAGGCTCGGTGGCGATCGTGAACCAGAGGTTGAAGTCGTGGTTGCGCAGGTAGTTGTGAGAGACGCCGGGGTGACTGTTGATGATCTGCGCCGCGCGGTGCGGGTACTCGGGGTCGACCTTCGCGGCGACGAGCATCGAGGAGTAGCCGAGCGCGCGCGTGTCGAAGATCGGGGTGACCTGACGGATGATGCGCTTCTGCAGCAGCCGCCGCACGCGCTCCATCGCCTCCTGCTCGCCGACGCCGGCGCGCGCGGCCACGTGCTCGTAGGGGCGCCGCGCGATCGGGAAGCTGCCCTGCATGAGGTTGAGCAGCCGGCGGTCGAGGGCGTCGAGCGGCACCGCCGCGCCGTCGCTGCGGCTGCGCACCTTTGCGACGGCAGCGGGCGCCCTCATCTCTCCTCCGCGAGCCAGCGCGCGGCATCCTTGGCGTGGTAGCTGATGATCGCGTCGGCGCCGGCGCGGTGCAGCGAGAGCAGGATCTCGAGCACCGCGGCGCGCTCCTCCAGCGCGCCTGCGGAGGAAGCCGCCTTCACCATCGCGTACTCGCCGCTGACGTTGTACGCCGCCACGGGCAGGCGCGTCTGCTGCTTGACGGCCGCTATCACGTCGCCGTACGCGAGCGCCGGCTTGACCATGATCATGTCGGCGCCCTCGCTGACGTCCAGCAGCGCCTCGCGGACCGCCTCGCTCCCGTTTGCGGGATCCATCTGGTAGCCCCTGCGATCGCCGAACGCCGGCGCGGAGCCTGCGGCATCGCGGAACGGGCCGAAGAAGGCCGAGGCGAACTTGGCGGAGTAGGCGAGGATCGGCGTTTCGTCGAAGCCCTCGCCGTCGAGCTCGCTGCGGATCGCTCCCACGCGGCCGTCCATCATGTCCGACGGGGCCACGATGTCGGCTCCTGCGCGCGCGTGGCTGACGGCGGTGCGCGCGAGCAGCTCAAGCGTGGCGTCGTTGTCGACGGCGCCGTCCTCGCGCAGCACGCCGCAGTGGCCATGGCTCGTGTACTCGCACAGGCACACGTCGGTGATCACCAGCAGTTGCGGCGCGGCGCGCTTGATCGCTGCGACGGCGAGCTGCACGACCCCGTCGGGATCCCATGCCGAGGAGCCCTGCTCGTCCTTCTCGGTGGGGACGCCGAACAGCATCACGGCCGCGATTCCGAGCGACCCAGCCTCGGCGGCCTCCTCGGCGGCAGCCGCCAGCGACAGCCGCGCGACGCCCGGCAGCGCCGCGATCGGCGCGCGCGCGGGCCCGCTCTCGGCGATGAACAGCGGAAGCACCAGGCGGGCGGGGCTCAGCTGCGTCTCGCGCACCAGTCCACGCAGCGAGGCCGAGGCGCGCAGCCGGCGCATGCGCGTTTGTGGAAAAGCCATCATCTGCAGGTTAGTTGCTCGCTCGCCCCGGCGGCCCGTGACCGACCACGCCACCCCCCGCGCGAGCGCGGTGTCACTCCAGGTGCGCTTGGACGATCAGTCCGCGCGACCGAGCGCGATGCGCGCCAGCAGACCGAACAGCAGCGTCAGGACCGCGAGGTGCACGATCGATCCGCCCAGCGGAGGCGAGGCGCGGTTGACGGCCGCGTCGAGCGCCTGCAGCGAGGCCTTGAACGGGAAGGCGAACGACACCGCCCTGATCACGTCGTAGAGCCCAGACGCGACCGCGCCGGCGGGCACCAGCGCGAGAAAGGCGAGCGGGAGCGAGGACAGGAATGCCAGCAGCGAAGCCGCACGCACCTCGCGGGCGACGGCGCCGATCGCCACGCCGAGAGAGGCGAACGCCAGCGCCGCCGATGCGAGCGCGATGAGCCACAGGCCGGCACGGCTGTACTGCAGGGTCACGAACGCGCTCACGCCGCCGAGCAGCACGACGGCGACGGCGAGCGAGCATGCGGCCGCGAGCACTCCCTTCTCGATCACGAGCGTCGCGCGCGAGACGAGACCGCGCACGACCCGCGCGAGCGTATGCTCTTCCCGCTCCAGCGCCACGCCGCCGGCTGCCAGCAGCACGCATACGAACATCTCGGAGATGATCACCGCGACCACAACGGCGAACGTGTCCAGGGGCGTGCGGCGGCCGTGCAGGAGCCGCGCATGCACTGCGATCGGCTGTCCGACCGTCGAGAGCACGCGCTTGCTCACGTCGAGGTTCGCGGCGGCGAAGTCAGCGAAGGCGGAGACGCGTTCGAGCGCCTGGCGGGTTGCCCCGGGTGGCTCGCCCGCGATGACGCGGTGCAGCAGCGGAGGGATCTGTCTCAGCCCGATGAGATTGCTGGGCGCCCCCAGGACGCCCAGGTTTCCGCCTTTGAGCAGGAGGTCGATGGCCTGCGCCGCGGCCTTTTGGATCTGTTCTGAGAAGCCCAGGTTCGCCTGCGCGAGTGCAGAGCCGAGCTGCGCCTGCACGAGCGACTGCTCGAGCGCGTCTCCGTTGTAGACGACTTCGAGGCGCGCCTGCGTGGTCCCCGAGGACACGCGCGCCGCGATGTCGGGCGGGATCACGACTGCGGCCAACACCTCCGCTGAGGTGACCTTCTTGATGGCCTGCGCCCTCGAGGAGACGTAGACCGGCTGCACCTGGCCGAAGAGACGGCGTGCGTACTGGCGCACGTCCACCTGACGCCCGCCGACTTCGACCGTCGCGCCGGCACGCGTCTGATCGACGATCGCGACGCGCGGACGCGACGGCGCTCGCGAGATCGCGAAGCCGATCAGGAGCGCGATCACGGCCGGGTAAACGATCAGCAGCGCCACCAGCATGCGCGAGCGCCGCAGGATCAGCAGGTCCTTTTCAAGCAGCCATCTCATCGCGGCTCATCGCGCGCGAGGAAGGCCACCAGCGCCCGCTCGAGATCGCCTCGCACATCCTCGCCGGCCGCGCGCATGAGCTCCCCGGGCGTGCCGTCGAAGCGCAGATCGCCGCGGTCGAGCACGATCACGCGATCGGCGTATCGCTGCGCCTCGTCGACGTTGTGCGTGGAGAAGATCACGCCCCGGCCGGCCTTGGCGAGCCCCGCGACGAACTCCCACAGACGCTCGCGCTGGCCGGGGTCGAGCGATGCCGACGGCTCGTCCAGGACGAGCACCGGCGGATCGGCGATCAAGCCGATGGCCACGTTCACTCGCTGGCGGTTGCCGCCGGAGAGGCGCTCGAGGCGTTCTCCGGCGCGCTTGGCAAGGCCGGTCTGCTCGAGCATGCGCGCGACCGCGCGCTCGGGGTCGGCGACGCGGTGCAGGCGCGCGAACAGGCGCAGATTCTCGGACACCGACAGCTTCGAATACACGGCTGCCTGCTGCGGCGCCCAGCCGACGTCGTGACTGGCGCCGGCGGCGTCGCAGCGCACGGTGCCCGCGCTCTGCCGCTGGGCACCGGCGATGATCGACAGCAGCGTCGTCTTGCCGGCGCCGTTGGGACCGATCACCGCGACGATCTCGCCGCTGTGCGCGTCGAAGCTGACTCCGCGCAGCGCCTGCAGGTCTCCGAAGCTCTTGGCGAGCCCGCGGACGCTGAGCAGGGTGCTCACAGCAGTCCGCGCGGAGAGCGCTCCCACGATTCGAATGTCAGGTGGCGGCTGAGGTAGACGGCGGTCTCGCGCAGGACGGCCGCGACCGGCAGCGCGACGAGCGCGCCTATCACCCCGTACAGCGTAAGACCGAGCAGCAGCGCGAAGATCACGAGCAGGGGATTGATCCGCAGCGTGTGCCCGAACACTTGCGGCGCGACGATGTGCCCCTCGAGCTGCTGCAGGCCGAGGAACAACAGCGCCACCCAAAGGGCGCTTATCGGGCGCGTGAACAGCGCCACCACAACCGCCGGCAATGCGCCGAGGATCGGACCGATGTACGGCACCAGCTCCATCACGCCATAGAACATCCCGAACGCCAGCGCGTACTTGCGCCCGTCGGGGAAGATCCCGAGCACACCGAACAGGAACAGGGCAAGCCCGGTCGAGATGCCCATGATCGTGCTGAACAGCAGCTGGCCGCCGACGTAGCGCGAGACCGCCCGCTGCACGAGCGTCGGGTAATCGTCGCCGGGCGTGCCATCGCCCGGCGGCATCACGCGGCGCACGAGCGCGCCGATGCGTGGCCCGTACAGCAGCATGTACACCGAGAGCACGAAGACGAGCACGAGGTCGAAGATCGCGTTCGCCACTTCGGTCAGCAGCCCACCGAAGGAGGAGGCGATTTTGCCGGCGCTTTTGGCGACTTTGTCCTGGACGCTCTGCAGCGCCGTCTTGCCCTGTTTGACGAGGTGAATGTGGATTCCCTGCTGGTTGAGTTCGTTCTGGAAGGTGGCGATCTTCTTGTTCGCTTCGTCGACGATTTGCGGGAGGTTGTTGGTGAACGTCCGCACCTGATTGGAGATAGGGTTGGCCAGCAGCGCGCCGACACCGGCAAGCGTCAGGAAGAATGCGAGGTAGACGGCGAGGACCGCCAGTCCGCGGGGGATACGCGAGCGCTGGAGGAAGGCCACCGCCGGGTTGAGGATCAACGCGATGACACCTGCGACCATGAACACCAGAACCACCTTGCCGGCGGCCCGCGCGAGCGCCCACAGCGCGAGCAGCGCGAGCGGCAGCACCACCAGCTGGACCCAGCGGGGCACGACCGCCTTCGCGGGTGCCGCCGACGCCTGCTCGGGCGGGCGCTCCTCGGCCTCCGTGCGCGGCTGCGCCTCGCTCTCGCCGCTGACTGCCGCTGGGGATGGGTCGGGGTCGCGCGTGGCCCCAGAGACGCCGCTCACGTGCCTCCCACCATCGCCAAAGTATGGCTGAGCGAAAGGCGGCCGAGGATGGGCAGGAAGAGGCGCTGCCGGCCGAGCCGGACGCGCGGGCGGATAACGGCGGCGTGAACATCCTCTTCGTCGGCGACATCGTCGGCGGCATTGGCAGGCGCACGCTGCTCGACAGCCTGCCGATCCTCCGCGAGCGCTACGCGCCGACGTTCATCGTGGTCAACGCCGAGAACTCGGCCGGCGGCTTGGGGGTCACGCCCAAGATCGCCGACGAGCTGCTCGCCGCGGGCGTAGACGCGATCACGCTCGGCAACCACACCTACCACCGCCGTGAGATCTACGCCTATCTGGAGACCGAGCCGCGGATCGTGCGCCCGGCCAACTTCCTGCGCTCCCAGCCGGGCCGCGGCACGTGCGTCGTCGAGCGAGGCGGCGTGCGCCTCGGCGTGATCAATCTGAGCGGCAACCTGTACTTGCGTGCCGGGCGCTCAGCCTTCACCGAGATCGAGGTGGCGCTCGCCGACCTCGGCAGCGTCGAGCACATCATCGTCGACATGCACGCCGAGGCGACCTCGGAGAAGGTGGCGATGGGCTGGCACCTCGACGGCAGGGTGACGGCCGTCGTGGGGACGCACACCCACGTGCCGACGGCAGACGCGCGTCTGCTCAACCACGGCACGGCCTACATCACCGACGTGGGTATGACCGGGCCGCGCGGCGGCGTGATCGGCGTCAAACGAGAGCAGGCGCTGGAGGGGCTGCTCACGCAGATGCCGGTGCGCTTTGAAACCTCCGATGTCGACCCGTGGCTGATGGGCGTGCTCATCCGCTGCTCACAGCCGCTGCGGGCCGAGTCGATCGAGCAGATCCTGATGCCGCGGCCCAACTCCTCGCGGGCCAGCTGAGCGCCCCCAGCAGCGCCAGCATCACGAGCGGGAAGAACCACGGGATGTAGAGGTAGAACCAGTGTTCGATCCCCAGCTGGGTTGCGATCAGGATCGCTGCAGCCGCGGCCGCCAGGCCGATGGCGTCGAGCCGTCGCGGGACGACGGCGAGCGCGATCGCCAGCACGATCGCGGCGACCTGCACGAGCAGCTGCACGTCGCCCAGACCACCGTAGAGCCCCCACACCGAGAAGGGCGAGCCGCGGTTCGCCTGGTATTCGATAGTGCGCTCGTACATCGTGCGAAGCGACGCATGGCTGACCGCCGGCAGCAGCGCGAGCGCGGCGGCGAGCACGAAGGCCGCCGCGTAGGCGGCGAGCCGGCTCAGGCGGAGGCGGGCAGCGCCGCCGTGCGTGCCCAGCTCGCGCGTGGCCAGCAGCGGCGCGAGCGCAAGCGGGGCGAACTTGGTCAGGCCCGCGAGCGCCGCAAACGCCCCGCGCGCGGGCGGCGCGAGCTTCGAGCGGTAGCTCGTAGCCAGCAGCGCCGCTAGCACGAGCGCAGCCACGAGCGTGTCGTTGGAGTTGCTCTCGAGCGCGAACAGCGTGAACGGGTACGACGCCCACGCATACGCGAGCGCGATCCCCAACGACGGCCCGCGCACTCGGCGCCCGAGCAGAAACAGCAGCGACAGCGCGAGCAGGTCGAAGGCGATCGCAGCCGCGTGCGCGGCCGGCAGGTCATCCCACGTGCCGCTCCAGCCGAACAGCCGCTCGAAGGGCACGTAGGCCTCGTAGTTGGCGGCGCCGTAGGTGTCGCCGCGTTCGTTGTCGCTCGGGTAGTGCCCGTACAGCGGCTTGCCGCTGACGATGCGGTGCGCGCCGATGACGCCCGCATAGCCGACATCGATCACGTTGGAGTCGGTGACGTTGAGGGCGATGCGGAACCCGACCAGGAACAGGAGCGCGACGGCGAGCCACCGAGCGGGAACGAGCATGCGCGCGGGCGACGCTGCGCGAGCGTCGCGCCGGCGGGCGAGCGCGAGCATGCGGGCGAGCAGGTACAAGAGCGGTGGGTAGACGAGCGGCACGGACGCGTAGATGCGCGCGTGGTTGAAGAAGGCCAGCGACACCGAGAACGACAGGAGCACGAGCAGATCCAGGTGCAGAAGCGAAAAGGGGCGGCGGAAGTTGAAGAAGGGCAGCACGAACAGCACGCACAGCGGCAGCCAGACGTACAGGGAGTTGACGTGCCTTCCGAACGCCCCCGGGTAGCCGCGTGCCATCGCCCACGCGACCTGAAAGCCGGTCCACGCTTCCAGTACGCGGCCGGAGAGGTCGTCGATGATCACCTGCCCTAGCTCCTTCTTGCCGTCGCGCGAGAAGTAGCTGACCTGCCAGCGAAACGGGACCTTCAGGTATGCGGCGGGGTAGGCGCCACGATGTTCGCGGCGCAGCGCGCGCATCTTTCCAAGCGCCGCCGCGATCGCGAGCACCCGGTTTGAGGACAGCCTGCGCCCTGCCGGCGGGGTGTCCGACGGGGCGACATAGATCGGCGCCTGCGAAGGCTGGCTGCCCGGCTCGAGCACCGCGCGAGGACGCCCCCCGCCCGCGCGTCCGGGAGCGGCGGGGGTCACGGCCAGCGCGTCCGTCGGAGGGAACGACGCGATCGATTCCTCGCGCGCCGCCGCACCCGGCGCGTGCGCTTCGGAACGCGCTGCGGCGCCCGTTGCCGGGATGAGCAGGAAGGTGGCTAGGAGCGCGGCGCCAAGCGCGCGAAGCCGGCGCGCGCAAGCCGCCCATGAGTCAGGCGGGCGAGCGCGGCGCCGATCGTGAGCCACCGTTTCGCTCAAGCCCGAAGTGTCCCAGCACGAGCGGTGCCACGTCGCCGATGGACCACTGCTCGACATCGGGCTGCGGCAGGCCCACGCCGCACAGCACGAGCGCTCCGAGCGAGTCGGAGGAGTGCAGCGAGCCGTGGCTTCCGCCGCCGACGTGTGCCTGGCGTCCCCAGTCGATGAACTCGTGGCCAGGCGCCGCCGAGAGCAGGACCTCGCCCGAGGTGCGGCAGCTCAGCGCCGACCACACGCGCGCGAGCACGTCCGGGTAGGCGGGCGTCAACAGGCATCCGTCCTCGATCGTCGCGTCGATCACCTCCAGCGGGCCTTCGACGCTCCAGCTCCCGCCGCGCGCGTCCCGCAGCGGACCCTGCGGGCAGAAGCGCAGCTCGCCGCGCCCCGGCCGCGCGATGATGCCCTCGGTCGGGACGTCGTGAGCATCGCGCCCAAGCCAGATGACGTGCTCGATTCCCTCGATCGCCATCGCGCTGGCCACGACCGACGCGCGCATCGCGTCGCGCTCGGGCTCGTGCAGCGCGTACACAGCGGCCGCACGCTGAGAGGGGCACACCGCGATCCGCGGTCTCTCCTCGCGCGCCGCGCGCGAGCGCGAGGGGCCGAGCACGCCGAGGTCGGCGAGCGCATCCTGGAGCGCGATCTCGGACGTGACGGGTGCCTGCGAGTGATCCGCCATCACGATGACTGCGTGCTCGTCGAGGAACTCGTCGACGCCGCCGCAGGCGTCGAACACGCGCGCGAGCTGAACGTCGGCCTGCGCGATCGACTGGATCTGCGCCTCTGGGCCGTACTTGTGCGAGTACCAGTCGTTGTCGGGCAGCGACAGCAGCAGGAAGTCGAAGAGATCGTTCTCGACCATGAAGGCCGACACGCATCCGGAATGCCGGTCGCGTACGCCCGGCATGCCGAAGCCCGCGCGGCAGCTCGTGCGCCGTGAAGCGAAGATGTCGGCGTAGAAGAGCTCGCGCGGCCCGAACACCGGGTGGCGCATGAGCGTCGAGGCGACGCGCGCGAGCGCGGTATCGCGCTGCGGCTCGTGCTTGTGGCGCCCGCGGTACATCAGGTAGGTGGTGCCGGCCGTACGCACGCCGGCGTCGTCCAGCGCCTCGAACACCGTCGGCGTCTGCGCCGAGAGGTGGGAGCGATTCATGTTGTAGACCGTGTCGGTCAACTGGCGTGCGATCCCGAAGCGCTGCGCGGAGCGCAGGCTGGAGCCGTATTCGACGTAGCGGTCCTCGTCGCGATGGAACCAGTTCATCGCGGGGATCTCGTGCGCGTCGGGGCCGGCACCGGTGACGATCGAGGCGGCGCACACGGGGGTCACGGAGGGAAATGCGGCCACGCAGTCGGGCACGTAGAGCCCGCGGTCCATGAGCGCCTTCAGCGTCGGCGCCGCCCCCGCGGCCACCGTGCGCTCGAGCATCGCGGGGGCGAGCGCGTCGATGACGCACAGCACGAGCTTGGCCGGGGAGGACAACGTGGCCTCAGCGGCGCAGCACGCGCAGGCCGGCGTACTTGGCCCCCGCCCGCGAGCGCACGCGCAGGAGCAGCCAGACCGCGCCCGCCGCGAGCAGGTAGCCGAGCGGATGCACCAGCGCTGCGAGCGCGGCTGCGGCGAGCGAGGCGGCGTCGAGGTACACGGTCAGTGCCTCGCGAGAGGCGCGGTCGGGGAGCCGCCTGCGTGCGCCGGAGATGATCGCGTCCGATGACTGCCAGGCGATCGCGCCGGCGCCGGCGCCTGCGATCAGGCCGGGCCAGGATGCATCGCCGTGCGCGGCGAGCGTGCCCGCGAACAGCAGCGCTCCCACCCCGACCGACTGAGCGGCCACGGCGCCGCCGAGCGCCTTCGCGAAGCGCTCGCTGCCCATCTGCAGCTGCAGCGCGTACGCGAGCGCCAGCACAGCCGTGACGACCACGAGCCACCAGCCCGCCTGCAGGAAGCGGTAGCTACCCGGCGCGAAGTGCACTCCAAGAGCGCTCGATGACGACAGCGCCCCGGCGAGCAGCGCCGGCAGGTAGGGGCGCAGCCCGCACGCCACGGCGAGCCCCAACCCGAGGCCGATGTAAAAGAAGAGGCCGTTCATGCTTGGCCGGCGCGCGCTACCGTCCGCGGGCCGGTCGCTCTAGGATCGACCGGACGATAGTCGACGTGTCTCCTGGCGGCGCACGGTCGGAGGGTCGCGCGGCGCACCGGCGAATAAAGCTCAACACGATGAACCGACCGCGTAGCGGAGCAGGCGACGGCCGTGGAGCTCGGCCCACGGCGCACGAGATCGCGCGCTACGAGGCGCTGTTCGCGGCGCGGACGCGGTCGATGAAAAGCTCGGCGATGCGCGAGATGATGGCGCTCACAGAGCGACCGGACGTGATCTCGCTTGCCGGCGGGCTGCCCGACACGAGCACGTTCGACCCGCGGCTGTACGCGGCCCTGATGGCACAGGTCGCCGACGGCTCGACGGCGCGCGCGCTGCAGTACGGACCCACCGAAGGCATGAGCGCGGCGGTGGAGTGCGTGGTCGAGGTGATGGCGGCCGAGGCCACGAGCGTGGACTCCGACGAGGTGATCATCACGACCGGCGGCCAGCAGGTCATCGACCTGGTGTGCAAGGCGCTCATCGATCCGGGCGACGTGATCGTCGCCGAGGCGCCGACCTACCCGGGCGCGGTCCCCACGTTCGGCGCCTACGAGGCGCAGGTGGCACAGATCGAGATGGACGGCGAGGGAATGCCTATCGACGCCCTCGAGCGCACGCTCGACGCGCTGCAGGCAGAGGGACGCACGCCGAAGTTCATCTACACGATCCCCAACTTCCAGAATCCCGGCGGCGTGACGATGTCGCTTGCCCGCCGGCGCCGGCTGGTGGAGGTGGCGCGCGAGCGCGAGCTGCTGGTGCTCGAGGACAATCCCTACGGCCTGCTGCGCTACGAGGGAGAGCCCCTGCCCACGCTCTACTCGCTGGACGCCGAAGCCGAGGGCACGGGCGGCGCGGCTGACCTCGTGATCTACCTGGGGACGTTCTCGAAGATCCTCTCTCCGGGACTGCGACTGGGGTGGGCGGTGGCGCCGCGGCCAGTGCTGGAGAAGCTCAACCTCGGCAAGCAGGGCTCGGATCTGTGCTCGTCGCCGGTCACGCAGCTGTTCGTGTCCGCCTACTTCAAGCAGCGCGGCGCCGACGGCAGCGCGGTGTGGAGCGACTATCTGGAGGAGCTCAAGCTCCTCTACAGGCGCCGCCGGGACCTCATGCTCGAGGCGCTGGATGAGCACTTCGGGGAGCGCGCGCGCTGGACGAGACCGCAGGGCGGCCTCTTCGTCTGGGCGACGCTCGAGGACCACATCGACACCACCGATCTCCTGGCGCACGCCCGCAGAGAGGGCGTCGCGTTCGTGCCCGGCCGAGCCGCCTATATGGACGGTCACAGCGGAGCCTCCTCGATGCGACTGAACTTCGCGGGCGTGCCCGATGCGGACATCCGCGAGGGTATCCGCCGCATTGGCAGAGTGCTGGCCCAGCAGGTCAGGCTGCTGGGCACGCTGTCGGGGTCGCTGAAGAGCGCCGGCGGTGCCGTCCCGGCGCCGCACCGCGAGCCCGCTGCAAAGGGCGAGCGCGAGCCCGCCGCGAAGGGCGGCCACGAGCCGGTCACAGAACACGGCCGCGAGCACGCCGCAGAACAGCAGCGCTCGCCGGAAGAGAGCCGGCGGGCACCCCAGGGAGTGGAGTCGGCCGGCGAGGGCGCTCCGCTGGCCGATGTCGTGGCGCTGCCCCGCCGCCAGGACCAGGAATCGGTCCGCCGGCGGCGGGATCGATGAACACGGCACGCAAATGACCGCCGCGCGCAAGGTGGCCGTGCTCAAGGGCGGGCGCTCGCTCGAGCGCAAGGTGTCGCTGCGCTCGGGCGCGCACGCCCAGGAGGCGCTCACCCGGCTCGGGCACGAGGTGATCGCGCTCGACGTGGGCCCGGAGCTTGTCGCCGAGCTGCAGCGAGCGCGCCCCGATGCCGCGTTCATCGCGCTGCACGGACGCGAGGGGGAGGACGGCACGATCCAGCAGCTGCTGGAAGCGATCGGGATCCCCTACACCGGCTCTGGGCCAGCGGCCTGCACGCGGTGCACCGACAAGGTCCTGGCCAAGTACCTGATGCGCGAGGCGGGCGTTCCGACACCCGACTTCCACTCCGTGCGCGAGGAGTCGATCAAGGAGCTGGGGGCCGCCGCCCTGCTGTCGGACATCGAGAGGGCGCTCGGGTTTCCCCTGGTCGTCAAGCCCGCCAGCCAGGGCTCGGCTCTGGGGGTCAAGTTCGCGCGCTCGAGCGAAGAGCTCCCGAGCGCGCTCGTGGGCGCCTTCTCATATGACCAGAAGGTGCTCATCGAGCGCTACGTCGAGGGTCGCGATCTCGCCGTCTCGGTACTCGAATCCGACGAGGCCTCCTCCAGCGACGGCCCGTCCTCGGCTCGGCCACTGGCTCTGCCGGTCGTCGAGGCTGTCCCGCGGGAGGAGGACTTCTACGACTTCCAGTCGCGCTACGAGATCGGAATGACCACGTTCGTGTGTCCGGCGGAGCTCGAGCCGGCGACTACTGCGAGGGCTCAGGAGCTCGCGCTGTCCGTGTACGAGCTTCTCGGGTGCCGGGGCGTGGCGCGCGTCGATCTGATGCTCGAGGAGCGAAGCGGCGAGCTGTGGGTGCTGGAGACCAACGTCGTGCCAGGGATGACCGAGACGAGCCTGCTGCCACAGGCAGCCGACGCCGCAGGGATCTCCTTCGATCAGCTGGTCGAGCGTGTGCTCGCCAGCGCCTGGGCGCGCGAGCGTTAGCGGCGGTCCGGCTCAGGAGTCGCCGGCCGCGAAGTCCTCGGGCGAGACCTCGTCGAGGAACTCCTTGAACTTCTCCACGACGTCCTCGGACTCCTCAACGTCGTGCTCGAACTCGATCGCCGACTCGGCGATCACCTCCTCGGCTGCGTAGATCGGCGCGCTGCAGCGCACCGCAAGAGCTATTGCGTCGCTGGGGCGGGAGTCGATCTCCAGCTCCCGGCCGCCCACGGTGAGCGTGATCGTGGCGAAGAAGGTGTTCTCGCGCAGCTCGGTCACCGACACCTGCGTGCAGTTGACGTCGAGCTCGCCGAGGATCTCGGAGAGCAGATCATGCGTCATCGGCCTCGGCGTACCCGCGCCCTGGAGCTTCATGAGGATCGACGCCGCCTCGGGATGCCCGATCCAGATAGGGAGGAACTTGTTGCCGTCGACAGTCTTCAGGAGCACGATCGGCTGCTTGCCAACCATGTCGAAGCTGACGCCATAGATGACCATCTCCTGCACGCGTATCCTCCGAGGGGGGAGAGGCAGAGTATAGGTACACGCCGAGAGCGCGCGAGGGCGTCGCGCCCGCCCTCAGCGCGCCGTGCGGTACCCCTCGAGGGCGCCCGCGCTGAAGCTCCACAGCTTGTTGCCCAGGAAGTTCAGCGGCATCGAGGCGGCTACCGCGAGCGCCTGGGCCGGGACCTTCGGCAGCCCGACGACCTCGACGAGCAGCACCAGCATCAGCAGGCTCGCGCCGAGCGCGATGAGGCTGACGAGGAAGAAGCGCGGCGCCTGGAAGCTCGCGCGCCCGTCGCGCGCGTCGAACGTCCAGTGGCGGTTGAGCACGAAGTTGTTGATAACGGCCACCGTCCACGCGATCACGGCGGCCACGTGGTAGTCGATCGCGAGTGCGTGGACGCACAGTGCATACACGGCGATGTTGACCACGAAGCCGACGCCGCCGACGATCCCGAAGCGCACGAGCTGTAGCCAGTTGGCAGGCTTGCGCAGGCCGTGCAGAAGACGGAGGTGAGGCCTGATCGGCACCGATCGGGCGATGTTCCCGGTGTGAATGTCCACGGCCGTGGCCTCGTCGGGCATCGGGGAAGGGTAGCTGAGCGCCAGCGCGGCAGCCGGCCGCCGGGCCGAGCTAACCTCGCGGGGAAAGGCGAAGCTTAGCGGCGGCGCGGCGGTCGATCCCCGCTAGCCTTGCAGCAGTGGCGGACACGACTCATGCTCGTCAGGCGCCCGGCAGGCGCAGGCGCCTCCCGAGCCGCGTCCAGCTCATCGCCACCAGCGCCGCCGGCCTGGCGGCTCTGGCGCTCGTGTTGATCCTCACCGCGGGCGGCGGCTCACGCCCGGCGCGCGCCCGGCCCGGAGCACACGCCCCTGCCCGATCCGCTCGAGGTGCGACCGCCGCGACAGGTGCCAGCGCGGCTCCTCGCGCCGCGTCTGCGAGCACGTCCTCGAGCGGACATCCCGTCGAGGTCGCGGACCCAGAGGAATCGCGCAGCTTCCCCGCTCCGGACTCGGCGCGGCGCCGGTCGGCTGCCGCGCCGGCAAAGGCAGGCGAAGCGATCGTCGCCGCGGGAGCGCCCTCGGACGCGGAAGTGCGCGAAGAGCTGGCCCAGATGCAGGCGGTCGAACGCGCCGCGCGACGCAAAGCGCAGCTGCGCCTGCAGGCGGTCCCCGGAGGCGGCTCGATCGGCGGAAACGGCACCATCCCGATCCCCGCGGGCGTCCCCGAAGTCGTGCAGCGGGTGATCGCAGGCGCCAACGCGATCGCCGACTTTCCATACGTGTTCGGCGGCGGCCACGGATCGTTCGTCGACAGCGCCTATGACTGCTCGGGCTCGGTCAGCTACGCGCTCGCCGCCGGCGGGCTGCTCAGCGCGCCCGTGACCTCCGGCGAACTGGAGAGATGGGGTGCGCCCGGACCGGGGCGCTACATCACCGTGTTCGCAAACGCCGGCCATACCTACATGTACGTCGACGGGGTGCGCTACGACACGTCGGGTCGCAGCGGCATCTACGCCTCGCGCTGGCAGGTGGCCGCGCGCGACAACAGCGGCTTTGCGGCTCGCCACTGGCCGGGCTTCTAGCCGGCCGCTGCCCTTCCCTCTGGCCGGCGAGCCGCTGGGAGCGGCGGCGACGGCCTCCTCAAAGGCGAGAGCGTCCTCAGCCCGATAGCGAGGCGGCGCTCACGACGGTGGCGGTGCCGCCGGAGGCGTTGCGCACGAGCACGAGCAGCGTGAAGGACGCCTTGTGCAGGCGCGCGAGGCGGGCGGCGGCCCTCTTCGAGAGCTGGATCCGAAGCGTGCTGGTGCCGCCCTTGGTAGTCACGAGGATGCCCGTGCCGATCACGGTCTGCGGCGGCGTGCCGGCGGGAAGCCCGCTCGCGTGCGAGCCGTGCAGGCCGAGGCGCTTGGCGAGCGAGGTGGCGATGAGCAGCTGGGCGCGGCCGGCCACCTGTTCTGAGACGAAGTAACTCACGAGCACGCCTTTGCGCACCGCCGCGTGCAGCTTGCGCGAGACGATCGCGGCGCGCGCTACGGGGCTGCGGTGCGAACCCGAGCCACTACCGCCGCCGCCGCCCGAGGAGGAAGAGCCGCTGCCGCTAACCGTCGAGGTGGTGCTGGCGCCCGAACCGCTGCCCGAGCCACCGGAGCTGGAACCCGAGCCGCCTTCGGAGCTGCCGCCGCCGCCTCCGCCACCGCCGACGCTCGAGGGCGGCGGCGGGCCGATCACTTCGAGGAGCCGGCTCGCGCTGGCGACGTTGCCGGCGACGTCTGTCACCCTCAGCACGACGTTGTAGGTGCCGCCGTACTGGAAGGAGTGCGAGACGCTCGCCGCACAGGGCGAGAGCCATTCTTCTTCGCACGGGGGCGTCCCGGGTGCATAGCCCGTGACTTCAGCCGAGCCGTCGCCGAAGTTCCACGCGTATTTGGCGTAGTTGTTTTCGGGTTTCCCGCCTTCGCCGTAGCGCACGGCGGCGTTCATCGTGATGCCGGACTCCATGCCGTCGAAGGTGACGGTGTCACCTGCGCCGACGGCGTTGGGCGCAGTGAATTTGGGGTCGAGCGCCGCGCCCGTCATGCAGGGCACGCCCGGATAGTTGAGCCTCTGCGCGGCCAGGTTGAAGGCCGTGTTCACGTAGTAGAAGTGTCCCTGGAGGATCTGGTTGAAGAGCGTGCCGGCGCCGGTCTCTTCTTCGGCCTTCTTGGTGCCGCCGAGGATGTCGGCGAAGAAGTTGCGGCACTCGTCGGTGGCCTCGTTGCCGGTTTCGTCGTGCCACGCGTTCAGCAGCGGGTTGGTGACGATGTTCTGCTGCTCGACCGCGATCTGGTTGATGATCACGTCGGCCAAGCCCTGGTCGCAGAAGCCGTCGGCCGTCGGGCACTCGGCCTGGTTGGGCTCCTGCACATGGGGGCCGCTGGGTTCGTTCGCGCGCAACAGCGCTTCCTGGCCCTGGGTCGAGAGTTCGGAGAATTCAGGTTCTTTGGGTTCCAGGGGCACGACGGACTCGTGCTGTTCGAGCGGTTTGTTGGAGGGGTCGCGGTTGAAGCCGCCGTCCTGGCACGCGTAAGCCTCGCCCTCGTCAGCCTGCGCGAGCTGACCGTCCCCGACGCCTCCGGCGGTCCAGGGAATGACGCCGTATAGGACCGTTTCCGGGCCGCCAACCGGCGGTGCGCCGGGGTTGATGGCGGCGTGGTAGCTGCAGAAGCTGTTTTCGTAGCTTGCGCTCGCGTACTGCTGCGCTTTCTGTTCTTCAATCGAGGCCGAGTAGTCCGAGCAGTGACCGCTTTCGCCGCCTTCGTCGAGGCACACGGTCGCGCCGGGCGGCAGCAGGACGTAGAAGATCGAGCTCATCCCCTTGGGCAGGTTGTGAGCTGGGATGAAGGCTTCGAGCTCCTGGCGGATCTGCTGGTCGGTGAGGCAAGCGAGCGCTTTGATTTTGTGCGCTTTGTTCGGGTACAGAGGCCGCGGGTCGGTGCAGCCGGCTTCGGGGTAGGGGTGGGTGTCGGTGTAGGCACCACGGAACGTCGCGCGGTTGACCGCCGGCGTGTTCGAGGTGTCGGTGTACTGCGCCTCGAGCGCGAACACGTTGCCCAGCGAGCCGCTTTCTACACCCATGCGGTGCACGAAGTCATCGATCAGGTTCTGCCAGTCGCCGTGGTAGTAGTCCTGTGGGTCCCAGTAGATGACGAAGACCTGACTCCCGTGCACGACCGGGCGGCCTTCCGGGTTGGAGAACGATTCGGGCGTCGGGTTTTCGAAGACTTGCAGTTGTTCGTTGACCTTCACCAGCCCGACGTAGTCGAAGTTGGAGACCCGCGGCTGCAGGCCGACTTCGGCGGGCGGGACGACGGTGATCCGCGCCGCGGCAGGCGCGGCGGTGAACGCGAGCAGGGCGAGCGTGAAGCCGGCGAGCAGCGAGACGAGCGTGCGCGCAGCGGCCGATCTCGGACGCCGCACGACAGCCGAGCCGGGCGGGCAAGCGGAGGAGGTCACGAGCACCTCATCGGCAGGCGGTTTGCTATCCCTTAGCCCCGATGGACGCGTTGCCTGCGCCCGGGCAGATCGAGGTCGCGCTGCTTCCAGGCGCGCGGGCCCTGCTCGACGCCCACGCCGAGGAACTGCCCCAGCGCGATGACCTGTGCGGGGCGTTCTGCGGCGCGCTAGCTCTTCGCGCGGGCGGGGTGCTCGAGCAGCAGGGCGAGCCGCTCGACCAGGACGCGGTGGCGGCGGTCGCCGGTAGCGTCGTCTCGCGGGTTGCCGACCCGCGCTGCCTGCCGGCCGGCGAGCATGGCCGGCGCGACTATCGCATCTCGCCGCCGCTGATCGACGACGCGGCTGTTTCGGGCACGACGGCGGCCGGTCTCGCGCACGCGATCGAGGAGCTCTCGGGCGGGTCGCTGGCGGCGCTTCCCTTCAGCGGCCCGTGGAGCGCGCGCGCACTCGAGGGCGTCTTCGAGCTCGCGCTCTCGTGCGAGCCCTCGGCGGCAATCGTCGCGAACCTCGCAACGCGCCAGCTGTGGGGCTCACGGGCGCCGCTGCCCGAGCTGCTCGCATACCTCTACAGCGGCCAGCAGCAGGGCCCCCCGCCCGACTGGGACGTGGGCCACTTCAGCTGCATCTTCGGACGCGCGCGCGGGCCTTCGGGCACGCTGTATGCGCTCGCCGACACCTACCCTTCGCTTGGAAGCGGGGGCGTCCACGTGCAGCCCGCAGAGCGCCTGGCGCTGGCGCTCGAGCGGCCGCTGATGCCGCCGGGCGGCGCGATCGTGGTGGTCGCCGACGCGGAGGCTGCGCGCGTGCGCGAGGGCGCGGCGACGCTGGGCCTGCGTGAGCAGGCGTGGGACAACGGCACGCTGGCGCGCGAGATGCTGGCGTGAGCCAGCTCGACCTGGTCGCGCTCGTGTGCTGCGACCTGGGCGCGATCGTACGGGGACGCTCCCTGCCCTCGCCGGAGCTCACCGCCTCGCTCGACAGCGGCGTCGGTTGGGTGCCGGCCAATCACGCCCTCACCCCGCTGGGTCCGCTGGCGGAGGTCAACCCGTTCGGCTCGACCGGCGACCTGCGCCTGCGCCCGGACGCCGAAACGCATGTCCGCCTGGAGGGCGACGCTCACGAGACGGCGCTGGAGTTCGTGCTCTGCGACATCGTCGAGACGGACGGCCGTCCGTGGGAGTGCTGCCCGCGCGCGTTTCTGCGCGAGGCGCTCGCCGAGCTCGAGTCTGAGCTCGGCGCGCGCGTGATGGCGAGCTTCGAGCACGAGTTCCAGCTCGTGCGCGACGCGCGAGCCGAGCTGCCCTTCTCGCTGGCGGCGCAGCGCGCCGCCGAGCCGTTCGCCTCGACGGTCATGGCCGGACTGCAGGAGGCCGGCGCCGAGCCGGAACGCTTCATGGCGGAGTTCGCAGATCACCAGTACGAGATCCCGGTGGCGCCGGCTGCGGGCATCTCGTGCGCCGACCGCAGCGTCGTCGTTCGCGAGGTGGTGCGCGAGATCGCGCGCCGCCACGGCATGCGCGCGAGCTTCGCTCCACTCGCAGAGCCCTCGGCGCCGGGAAACGGTGCGCACATCCACTTCAGCCTGCTGGACTCTTCTGGGGCTCCCCTGCTCTACGACAGCGCCCGACCGGCGTGCCTGAGCGAGCTGGCCGAGCGCTTCGCGGCGGGAATCCTGCTGCACGCGGGCGCGCTGTGCGCGCTGTGCGCGCCCAGCCCATGCTCGGCGCTGCGGCTCGCGCCGCACCACTGGAGCGCGGGCGCGGTGTGCGTCGGGCAGCGCAACCGCGAAGCGCTGCTGCGCGTCCCGCCGCTGCTCTCGCTCGCGGGCGGCGAGGAGGCGCCTCAGCTGCGCCTCGAGTACCGCGCGGCGGACGCCGCCGCGAACCCCTACCTCGCGCTCGGGGCGCTCGTACGCGCGGGTCTCGACGGCGTGCGCCGACAGCTGCCGGCGCCGCCGATCCTCGAGCTCGACCCCTCGCAGCTCGACGCCGCCGAGATGAAGCGCTACGGCGTCGCGGGCCTGCCAGACTCGCTCGAAGGGGCGCTGCGCGCGCTGGCCGACGACGAACAGGCGCGCGCGTGGATGAGCCCGCTGCTGTACGACGCCTACGTGGACCTCAAGCGAGCCGAGCTCGAGGCGGTCGCAGAGCTCGATGTGGGCGAGGTGTGCGCGCGCTATGCAGCCGTCTACTGAGGCGCCGCTCGCGCGGCTGCTGGACGCGATCGAGCGCGAGCTGCCGTCCGCCGTCGAGCTGCGCCACAGGCTGCACGCGAGCCCCGAGCTGGCGCACCGCGAGCAGGCGACGGCGCAGGCGATCGAACGGGAGCTGCCCGTCGCCTGCGAGGTGATCGCGGGAACGGGCCGTCTGGCGCGCGTGGGCTCGCCGCACGGACAGGCGGTGGGGGTGCGCGCGGAGCTCGATGGGCTCCCGATCAGCGAGCGCACGGACGCGCCGTTTCGCGCGCCCACGAACATGCACGCGTGCGGCCACGACGTGCACATGGCTGCGCTGGTGGCACTCGTGCGCGCCGCGCACGGGCTCGCGGACGAGCTGCCGGCGCCGCTCGTGGCGATCTTCCAGCCGAGCGAGGAGGCCTACCCGTCGGGCGCCGCGCAGATCGCAGCCGAGCTCGAGCCGCAGGCGCTGGCGGCGGGCGTCGCTGCGCACATCCACCCCGAGCTTCCGTGGGGCGCGATGGCGCTCGACCCCGGCGCGGTGAACGCGGCCAGCGACGCCGTCGAGATAACGATCGAGGGAGAGCCCTCGCACGGCGCCTACCCGCACCAGGGCCGAGACCCGGTGCTGGCGATAGCGCAGGTCGTCGTGGCCCTGCACGCGCAGGTCTCCCGGCGCCTGGACCCGCTGCATGCGGGCCTGCTGAACATAGGCACGCTCGAAGGCGGGGCCGCCGAGAACGTGATCCCGCAGCAGGCGCGCGCCCGCGCTGCGCTGCGCGCCCAGCGCCCCCAGGAGCGCTTGGCGCTGCGCGCGATGGTCCAGGAGGTCGTCGAGGGGATCGCTGCCGCTCACGGCTGCAAGGGCGAGGTGCGCCTGACGGAGGGCGAGCCGCCGCTCGAGAACGACCCGCGGATCGTGCAGCTCGGGCACCAGCTGATGCAGGCAGCTGGGCTGACCAGAGCGCGCGAGTGGCGCTCCTACGGCTCCGATGACTTCGCCTTCCTCGGCGAGCTCGCGCCGATCGCGATCGGCTTCGTCGGCCTCGACGGCGCCCCCGGCTTTCTGCCGCGTCCGCTGCACCATCCGGAGCTGCTCCCGCCCGACGAGGCCGTCGCGCTTGTGGCACGCGCCCAGGCGCTCCTGTACCTGGCGGCGGCCGGCGCGCACGCCGGCGGAGCTAGCGCCTGACTCAGGACACTAGGAGCGGGGTAGGTGCCTCCTGGCACGCGCGGCGGCGGCTCTCTGCGCGCGGTATGCGGCCCTCGCGGCAGCGTAGGCCGAGCGCAGCTGGTCTAGCGTCTCGTGCACTGTCTCTCCGACTGCCGGCATGTCTTCGGCGCCGGCGGCGTTCAGCGCGAGCATCCCGATCTCGAGGTGCGGAGCCGAGGAGATGCCGACGGCGCCGCAGCCGACGTAGGCGATCGGCTGCCCGGCGCTCACGTGCGCTCCGACCGCCACCAGCGCGGGCGCCGCGTGCCCGTAGTAGACGTAGCGGCCGCTGTCGGGACCGCTGTCGATACGCAGCACCGGCGCCCACCGCCCGAACCCGCCGAGGCCCTCTTTGACGATGGTTCCGCTCGCCACTGCGAGCTCCACCAGATGAGTGCCGCATTGGTTGCCAATTCCGCCCAGATCGACGCCCTGGTCGAGCGACCAGTGCGAGGCAGGCGCGACGTGCGAGAAGGGATAGAGCGGGAACACCCAGCCCGACGCTCCCGACGGGTAAGGGCTGCCTGGGTACGCCTGCCCGGCTTCTCCGGGGGCTGCGCCGCCAGTGGCTCGGCCGCCTGCGGGGGGCGGGGAGGGCGACGGCGAGACGCCGGCCGCGGTGCCGCCGCTCGGGTCGGCGCGCGCGTGGCGAGCCATGCCTACGGCAGCGAACACCCACACGAGCATGACGGTGATTGCGACCGCGAGTTTTCCCCGCCGCACAGCTGCCTCTTTCGTCGGCCGGCGGGGTTAGCTGACGGGCTAGCGCCTTGCGCCTCCCGCGGACTACCGCGGAACTCGCCCCAACAACTCGGGTCCCCCGCTCGCGGACACCACGCCCGCGATTAGGCGTGGGCTAGCCTAGCGGATGACGCGGTCGGCGGCAGGGCCTGCAGGGGATATCGCAAGCGAGAGCGGCAGGCGGCGCGTCACGAACAGCGCCGCCAGCGCCGCCGCGCCGGCGAGCGCAAAGGCGATCCTCACGGCCGTCGACAGCGCCCAGCCCTGGTTTGACGCCAGCGCGATCGCAGCTCCGCCGAGGCCCGTTCCGAGCGCCGTGCCTAGCACGTCAAGGAGATTGAGCGAAGCGGACGCCTGACCCGTTCGCGCGGGCGCGACCTGCTGCAGCATCAGCAGCGAAGTCGGCGCGAATGCGAGGCCCATGCCGAAGCCGGCGACGCTCCACACGAGCAGTGCGCTCGCCGCCGAGATGCCGGGCTGCAGGAAGACGACCATGCCGGCGATGCCGCCGAGAATCAGCACGAGGCCGGCGCGGATGAAGAGGCGTCCCTCGCGCGAGCTGTTCAGCCGCGCCTGCACCCAGGCGCCCGCTGTCCAGGTCAGCGTGGAGCCCGTGATGACCACGCTCGCGACCGTGATGCTGTGGTGTCGCACGGTCGTGATCGCGAGCGTGATGAACGCATCGGCGCCAAAGAAGGCATACGTCAGTAGGCCGCGGCTGAGGATCGTCGCGGGCAGTCCGTGGCGCGCGCTGAGCGTCCCGGCGGGCAGCAGCCGCCGCAGCGCGGGCAGCCCGACTGCGAGGCCGGCGAGCGCTAGAGCGGCAGCTAGAAGCGGTGTGCGGGCTGCGGGCGCCTCGATCAGCAGGCCGGCTCCGATCGCAGTGAGCGCGGCGTCGGACAGCCGGTGCTCGCCCGCCGGCTGCGCCGCGGGCGGACCGAGCCGGGCAAGCGCGGGCATCGCCAGGCCGGCGGCCACGCCGACGAGCGGGATCAGGCCCAGAAAGACCACGCGCCAGCCGAGCGAGCGGGCTATCTGCGCGCTGAGCACCGGCCCGAGCACCCCCGGCACGACCCACGCGGTGGAGAGGACGGCCATCATCCTGGCGCGCAGCCCCTCGGGCAGTCCCCGCACGATCGCGACGTACGCGGTCGCGGGCACTGCGCCGGCGCCGAGACCCTGCATGAAGCGCCCGACCACGAGCACGCCCATCGAGGGCGCAACGCCGGCGACGGCGAGCCCTGCGCCGAACGCCAGCACGCCCGCCAGGTAGGGGCGCGCGGGACCGGTGCGATCGGCCTCGCGCCCGGCTGCCACCGTCCCGACGAGGCTTCCGAGCATGAAGGCGCTGAACACCCAGCCGTACAGCGTCAAGCCGCCGAGCTCGCGCGCGACCTGCGGCATGATCGTGATCACGACCAGGGCCTCCGTTGCGATGAACGTGGTCGTGAGCACGAGCCCGGCTGTCAGGGCACGGCGCTCGAGCGCCCACAGGCCCCGACCCACCCCGCTCGTGCGCTGATCGCCGACCGCCTCCACGGCCGACAACCATAGGCGCCTTCGGCGAGGCGCCGCGCTTGCGCATGCGCCGCGCCGCGGCGGCTAGCGATCACGCGCCGGGGCCTTCGCGCCCGCACCGCCGGCACAGCCGACGATTAGGAACCCGTGCGCAGGGGTTCGCAAGAACCCGCTGTGCAACGGGCACGGCTGAGCCTCAGCTAGAGCTGCTGCTGCGGCCTGCGGATCGTTGCCCCGCAGGCCGTGGCGCAGCGCGCCGGCGGGCCTCGATGGCCCAGGGTCGGCTAGGGCTGCCCGGAGGCGGTTTCTGCCGGTAGCCTTGGGGTAGAGGTGATGCGAAGCCCGTGCGAGCGCGAAGGTCAAGGACGGCATCTGTCGGAGTAGGCAGCCTCGCCTTCCTCACTGGGGTGCTCGGATTGTTGCCAGCGGCCCTCGTCCAGGCGCGCGAGGCGGCGTCCGCCACATACACGCTGAGCTCTCCGCCGGTGGCGTCTTTTCGGTGGTTTCCCTCCTCGCCACGGGTCGGCGAAAGGTTCGCGCTCGTGTCAACGTCCTCGGACCTCGTCAGCCCGATCGTCGGGTTCGCGTGGGACGTCGCAGACAACGGTCCCTTCGGGCCGTTCCAGCCGGGGGGACCCACGGCGAGCGCCGTGTTCTCGACGCCGGCCGACCATGTCGTGCGCCTTCGCGTGACCGCCGCCGACCACCAGTCGTCGATTGCGGCAGCGACAATTCACATGAGCACCCCGCCGCAGGGCGTCCTGCAGCCATTCCCGACGGTTCGCATCGTCGGCCACCTCGTCAAGGGCGGGATCCGCCTGAGCATTCTCAAGGTGAAGGCGCCTGCTCAGGCGCGAATCAAAGTGAACTGCAGCGGGCGCGGCTGCCCCCTGAGAGCCCAACGGGCCACTGCCGCATCGCGCGCGGTGAGGTTCCCTGCGTTCCAGCGTTTCCTGCGAGCCGGCGTGAGCCTGACCGTCCGCGTGTCCAAGGACAGGACCATCGGCGCGTTCACGCGCTTCGCGGTGCGCCGTGGCAAGCTGCCTGTGCGCGCCGACTCGTGCCTTGACCCCGCGGGCGTCAAGCCCATCCCCTGCCCATCCGGATAGCGCGAACGCCCCGCGCCCAGCCGCGTCGACCGGCACCGCGTGCTCAGCCGCGCGCGATAATCGGGTTCATGCAGCTGCGGGGGGCCTTAGCCCGCGTTCTGTTCGCGTTGGCGGCGCTCGCCGTCGCTCCGGCGGGCGAGGCCGCCGCTGCGCCGGCGGCGTCCTTCCTGTGGTTCCCACCGTCTCCCCATGTCGGTGAAACGGTGTCGCTCGCATCGACCTCGACCGACGACAGCAGTCCCATCACGTCACAGGCGTGGGACCTGCTTGGCAGCGGCCCCTTCGACCAGAACGGACCGGTGGTGGAAACGATCTTCAGCACCCCGGGGCCGCATCTCGTGCGCCTGCTGGTCAACGCCGCGGACGGCAGCGGGGACGTCGCCGCGGAGGTGATCCCGGTGACCTACCCGCCTGCCCGCGAAATGCTGCCCTTCCCCATCGTGCGAATCGCCGGCACCGCGGTTCGCGCCGGCGCCAAACTACGCGTGCTATCGGTGGAGGCGCCCCCAGGCGTGCTCATTACGCTGGAATGCCTTGGCCGCGGATGTCCGGTGAGGCTTCAATCGCGCATCGCACCTTCCTCGGGCCTCGCCACGGTCACGGTGAGGTTCCGCCGCTTCGAGCGGTTTCTGCCTGCGGGCTTGAGCTTGGAGGTCCGCGTCTCGAAGGCGGGCCAGATCGGTAAGGACACGCGCGTCTTGATCCGTCACGGCAAGGCGCCACGGCGCGTCGACTCATGCCTCAGCCCGGTCGGGAATGCGGTCATAAGCTGCCCGTCGACAGCCGGCGCGTAGCGGGACCCCTCACGTCATGCTCCACTGGCCGCGACGATCTCGGCCATCAGCTCGCGCAGGTCGCGGTTTGCGTCGTAGACCATTTTCTGCTGCAGCGCGCCATTGCCGCTGCGTAGCATCTCGCCGATGCCTTCGAGCTCCCGCGCGCAGCCGAGCTCCTCAGCGTGCGGAACGAGGCGCTCGTGTAGCGAGGAGACCAGCTCCCTGACCCCTGAGCGCCGGGCCGTCTGTGGATCGAGGAGCTCGGCATCCAGCCCGTGTCGCGCCGCGAGCCAGCGGTTCTCGTCGAGCGCCTCCCACGGCGGGTCTAGGGCCGCACCGCCGACGGGCGAGTCCTCGACCAGCAGCTTGACGAGCGAGAGCACGAGCGCTGCCAGCGCGATCGTGTGCTCGACGCGCGTCTGCGAGTCCATCGCGCGGATCTCGACGGTCCCGAGGCGCGGATGAGGGCGGACGTCGTACCACAGGTATGTGTAGTCCTCGATGATGCCGCTGTCGCTCAGCAGCGCCACGCGCCGCTGGTAGTCCTCCCAGCCGGCATAGTGCGGCGGAAGTCCCACGCGCGGAAACGCTCGGAAGATGGGCACGCGACTCGACATCAGGCCCGTCGGCTCGCCTCGCCAGAACGGCGAGTTCGCGGCGAGCGCGATCAGCAGCGGGACGTAGCCGCGCAGTTCATTTGCGACATGAACGGCCTCCTCGGGATCTGCCATTCCGACGTGTACGTGCATCCCGAACACCAGCTCCTGTCGCGCGACGAAACCGAGCGAGTGCACGAGGCCCCGGTAGCGATCGTCGCTGACGACGCGCTGCTCCTCCCAACGGGCGAAGGGATGGGTGCCCGCGGCGCCGATCTCGAGCTTCTCCCGGCGTGCCCGGTTCCGCGTGATCGCACGCAGGGCCGCCAGCTCTGAAGCCGCCGTGGCGACGTCCGGACAGGGCGCGGTCGCGATCTCGAGCACCGACTCCAGGAACTCTGGCTTGATCTCCCCCGAAGGGGGATCCTCGCCCAGGATCGAGTTGATCCCGCTCACCAGGCCGAATGAGGCGGAGTCGACGATCATCAGCTCCTCCTCGATGCCCAGCGTGTAGCGCGGACCCGTGAAGCGGTGCTCCATGTCGGCACCCTACTGGCCGCGCGGCGGGCGCCTTCGGCTATTCGCCGAGAGAACCGTCGGCGAGCGCTCGCTCGCGGTCGAAGTAGTGGACGATGCGGCCGCGGTAGTGAAACGTCGTCGGCGCGCCGCTGCGCTGTGTGCGAGCGCGTCGCAGCGGCGCCGGCCAGGCTAGAGGCTCAACCGGCGCCGCAGTGGCGTCAGGCGGGAGCCCCCTCCTTGATCAGACCGCGCAGCTGTTCGCGGAATTCGGGCGTGTCCTCGTGGCTGTGAACTGCCACGGCGTGCTGCACCGCCGCGTCGAGTACCTCGTCCTCACTGTCGGCCGAGATCGCCACCGTGCAACCGACCTCGCTCGGATACTCCCGGCAGTCGACGAATTTGCGAGCCATGTGACCCTCCTTTGGTCGCTGTCGCCGACCCTACTCCCGGAGGCGGGGCGCGTCAATGTCGGCGGCGTATGCCTTGATTGGACTGCCATGGGGAAGGGGTCCTGCGGCGACACGCTTGTCGTGTCGCCGCAGGACGTCGGGCCAGCGAGGGTCAGGCTCGCTCGGCCGCGCTGGCCGGCGGCACATACACGCGCACGCAGTCGCGGCCGGCGCGCTTGGCGTCGTAGAGCGCCTGGTCGGCCGCGTCGACAGCCGCGTCCGGGGTGTCGAGGCCAGCACCGGTCAGGACGGCGCCGATCGAGACGCGCAGCTGGAACAGGATGCCGTCCACCACGATCGGGTCGTCGGACAGCGCGCGGCGGGCCCGCTCGGCCAGCTCGAGCATGGTGTCGCGGTCCATGTCCGGGGCGAGGATTGCGAACTCCTCGCCCCCCCACCGCGCGAGGCAGTCGGTGCTGCGCAGGATGGAGCCGATCCGCCCGGCGACCGCGCGCAGGATAACGTCGCCGACCAGGTGACCGTGCTCGTCGTTGATCTGCTTGAAGTGGTCGAGGTCGAGCAGCAGGACGGCGGCACGCGCCCCTTTCCCGTCGGAGAGCAGCTTGCCCAGCACCTCGCCGAAGTGGCGGCGGTTGAAGATCTCCGTGAGGGCGTCGACGCGAGAGCGCACCTCGGCTTCGGCGTGGGCGACCTCGAGCTGCTGGTTGACGAGCTCCACGCGCTGCAGCGACACGGTGAGGTCAGCCAGCCGCTGATCCGCGAGGCGCAGCGCCTCGTCGCGGCGCCGAGCCGCATTGCGGAGGACGACGGCCACCGCGGTCGCCAGGCTGAACCCGAGGAGGAGGATCAGCCACGGCAGGGCAACCTGGATGGGCGTGAGCGAACCGCCCTCAACGGCGATCGTCCACCGCCGGCCGTCGGCCGACAGCGCGGCGTGCACGGCGTTGTGTAGGCCGGAGCCGATCGCGGCCAGCGGCGTCACGCTGTCGCGAAGCCGGAAGGCGGGGGAGCCGTCGCCCAGCGCCTCCCCGACCAGCGTCTGGGCGTCGACGAGGCCGACGATGGCACTCTGCGACTCGGCCTTCGACAGTAGGCCGGAGTAGGCGCGCGCCTGGACGGGCACCGCGAGGTAGAACGCCGGATGTCCGTTGCTGAGTGCGACGGGGGCGGACACGCTGACCGTCCGGTCCAGGGAGGCGAGGCGAATCGCGCGCGCTGCCGCGTGCTCGCGAGCCGCATCGGCGAGTGCGCTGTTCGCTTGTACGGCCGGAGCAATGAGCACCGGAGTCGGGCCCGGGTTCGGGTCTGGAGCAGCGGGCGGCACAAGCCTGCCGCGCGGCGAGCGTCGCACCCACTGAACGGAGACGATGGCGCGCTCTTCGCGACCGCGGACATGGGCATAGCGCGAGAACTCCGCCGCAGCAGCGTCGTCGTGGACACCCACCATGTCAGCGAGGTCCTCGAGGAAGTACGTTCGGCGCTGAAGCGCGTCGGCAACCCGATGGCGAGCCGTCTGGAGCCGGTCTACGCGCCGGTTGTGCAGGCCCTGCGTCGAGGTGATGTGGACTGCTATCGCCGCCCCAAGCGCGGCGATCGCCAGCGCAGCGACAATTGCCCGTTGCACGAGGCGCGTGCTCATGCCCGACTCATCGACGCGTTCGGCCGCTGAGTTGAGCCGCTACCCGCTGCCAGGGCGCCGACCAGACCGAGATGCATGTGTCAGCGTGTAGCTCGACCTCGCGTGCAGCGCCTTATGGCGTCTGAAACCTCGAGGCGAGCCATCCAGACATGACGGAGTCGAACGTCTTGTAAGTCCGCTCGAACATCGGGAAGTGGCGCGCTTCGGGGATGAACACGGTGCTCTTGTCGCTCGAGCCGGTGAAGTCGCCTTGCTGTTCTTCCTCCCCCTGGCGTGTCCACACGAGCTGTTCGTTGTCTCCGAACACGATCAGTACGGGCACTTTGATGCGCGACATGTTCGCCCGATCGACGAACACCCCCTGCGGCTGCGAGCGGACGATCCCGCAGGGGTTTTCGTTCCTCAGCGCGTTGGTCGCGTCGATCACGCGCCGGTCGGCGTTGTAGAAGAGCAGCGTCCGGTATTCCTGTTCGGTGACGTAGTGCACGTACCCCGAGGCGCTCTGCGTGCACCAGTCGTCGGCCGCCAGCGTGGCCTTTTCGATGATGTACGGCGTGAATCCCTGATCGGCATAGGTCACGAGGATGAGGCCGTCGATGTCCGGCTGGCCGTTCTGTTCATAGGAGTACGCCTCGATCTCGGCGACCGCCCCGCCCACGTCGTGTCCGGCGAGGATCACTTTTGAGAATTCGATCCCGGGCCCAGCCCCGAGCGTGTAGGAGCCGTGGCGCAGCTTCTGCACGATCTGATGGGTGATGTCGGCCTCCGCGCCCTGGCAGGTTTCGTTGCCGTTGGTGGGATGTCCGCTCGTGCCGTAGCCGAGCTCGTCCAGCGTGAGGGAGACCTGCCCGCGCCGCGCCATTTCGGCCGCGTAGTCATACCCAGGCA
Organism: Actinomycetota bacterium; assembly: GCA_005884115.1. Lineage (GTDB taxonomy): Bacteria > Actinomycetota > Thermoleophilia > Solirubrobacterales > Solirubrobacteraceae > Palsa-744. The sequence goes on along the minus strand of VAXW01000006.1, from coordinate 7,546 downwards.
CGCCCTTCAGGTCCCACGTCCACTCCGCGGTCTCATATCCGGTCAAGTACATCGTGATGCTGTTGGCCTTGCTCGAAGCCAACGCCAGCTGCGGCCCGGTGATGTGGCCGTTGATCGTGTACGTCGCGGCGTTGCTCAGGCAGGGCAGAAGCGAGGTGTCGGTGTTGGTCACCTGGAACGCTACCGGTAGCTCGACGATCGGCACGGCCGCGCCGGCGGAGGCTTGCGCGCCGAGCAGCACGAGCCAAGCGAGCCCTGTGAGGATGAAGCTGGCGACGCATCTGCGTCGTCGAGTTGCGTCCCGCTCGATCTGTCCCACAACGTCACGGTCCTCGCTGCGCACCGCTCCTCCTTTCCGCTGGATAACGCTGCCTGTGCACCGCACAGGGTTGCCGTCGCGGCGCCCGGCGGTAACGGTTGAAATCACCCAATTGGGCTACCCAATTGAGAAGATGGGCAGGTGGAATCTCGCGACCCACACCGCGCAGGAACGGCGATCGAGGGCGATTCGCGCGCGCGCGAGGGGCTCGTCGGTCGCGAAGCCGAGCTGGCTCTGCTCGAGCGGCTGCTGGACGGGCTGCCCCAGGGCCGCAGCGGTGCGGCGTGCTTCTGGGGCGAGCCCGGCATAGGCAAGACGGCTCTGCTCGGTGAGGCCAGGCGGCGTGCGGCGGCGCGGGGCTTCCGTGGGCTCTCGGGACGGGCTGCCGAGTTCGAGTCGGGAGTGCCGTTCGCGATCATCGTCGAAGCGCTCGAGCGTGCCCTGGAGGAGCTCGAGCCCGTGCCCCCTGGTCTGCGCGCGGACGAGCTCGCGCTTCTCGCCGGGGTGTTTCGCGTTGCGGACGGCTCGGCCATGGCCCCGCCGAGCGCAGACGCCGAGGCAGGGCAGCGTGTGCTGCGCGCGATGCGGATGCTGCTGGAAAGGCTTACGGAGAAGCATCCCCTGGTGGTGACTCTGGATGATCTCCACTGGGCTGACTCAGCCTCGCTCGATCTCGTCTGTCGCTTGCTGCACCGTGGCTTGGAGGCCCCTGTGCTGCTAGTGCTCGCTGCACGTCCGGCCCACAGCGAGCCGCGGCTGTTGGCGGCTGCGGAGGAGGCTGAGCGGCATGGTGGCGCCGCGCGAATCGAGCTGGCTCCGCTGACTGCCGAGCAGGCGAAGCAGCTGCTCGGCGAGGGGTTCGAGCCTCCGTTGCGTGAGGCCCTCTATCTCCAGAGCGGCGGCAACCCGTTCTATCTAGAGCAGCTCGGTGCGGCTGCCCGCCGCTGCGCGGACCTCCCCGCTGCGGCGGATCAAGCCTCCGTGTCCGAGGAGGATGTTCCCGCGGCCGTCGCCGCTGCGATCAAGGGCGAGCTCGAGGCCCTTGCACCGGACGAGCGCACGGTGCTCCAGGCGGCCGCCGTGCTGGGCGAGCCATTTGATCCCGCTCTGCTGGCGAGCACGGCGCAGCTGAGCGACGAAGGCGTGCTGGTGTCGCTCGACGAGCTGTTGGCGCACGACTTGATCCGCTCGACTGACAGCGGCGGCGGCCGGTTTCGCTTTCGCCACCCGATCGTGCACCGAGCCGTGTATCAGGCCGCCGGGCCCGCGTGGCGGCTGGCCGCGCACGCCCGCGTCGCTGTGGCACTGGAGAAACTAGGTGCGCCCGCGATCACGCGGGCGCTGCACGTGGAGCGCTCGGCACCGATCGGCGATCAGTCGGCCGTGGCGCTTCTGACCGAGGCGGGCGAGCAGGCCTTGGTTCGCGCACCTGCCAGCGCCGCCCGGTGGTTTGGCGCGGCTGCGCGATTGCTTCGGGAGGACGAGAGCTTCCTCGAACAGCGCCTCGCACTGCTCGCGCGCCGGGCAGCCGCGCTCGGCAGCGCCGCAGACGTCACCGAGACCAGGGAGACGATGCGCGCATTCCTGCGGCTGTCGCCGCGCAGCGACGACCCGCTGCGCGTGCAGGCGGCCGTGCTGGCGGCGATGCTCGACGTGCTGCTCGGCCGCTACGCCGATGCGCGGGAGCTCGTCGTGGATGAGCTGAGAAACCTCCCCGACCAGGACTCCCAGCAGGCAGCGGAGCTCAAGCGGGTGATCGCCTTTACCTACGTATGGGATGCCGATTGGGCGGCCGTGAGGCGGTGGGCGCGGGCATCGCTCGCGGCCGACGGCGCGAGCGTCGTCAGGGTCGCCGCGCTGAGCACGCTCGCGATCGCCGAATACGGGTTCCGAGAAATCGAGCCCGCCAAGCGCCGCACGCTGGAAGCGGGCGAGCTGTATGACCGCCTAGCCGACGAGGAGCTGGCGGCGCAAGCAGCAACTTCGACGTGGCTCGCCTGGGCGGAGGTGTTGGAGGAGCGCTTTGACGAGGCCAGCCGCCATCTCCAACGCGCGACCGAGCTCTCGCGGGCAACCAAGCAGCGGATCGTGTCCATGGGACTGCTCGTGGGGCAGGGGCAGGTGCTGGCGTTCAAGGGTCAGATCACGGAGCTGGCGGAGGTCGCTGACGCGCTGCTCGAGGAGGCACTGTTGTCGTCGAGCAGCATGTTCCTCAGCTGGGCGATGTCGCTGAAGTGTGTACTCGAGCTGAGGCGAGGTGACCTCTACGCGGCGGTTCGGTTCGGGGAGCGCGGGCTGAGCGCCGGCACCGCGGCCGCCAGTCCCCTCGCGTGGAGCGCGCGCGATTGCCTCGCGGAAGCGCTGCTCGAGATCGGCGAGCCCCAACGCTGCCGAGAGCAGCTCGTGTCCTCCGACGGTGCCCTCCTGCTTCCACCGCTGCCGCAGCACGAAGCTAGCTACTACGAACTTCTCACCCGCACAGAACTCGCGCTCGGCCAGCTCGACTGCGCGGCCGAGTTCGCCGAGCGCGCCGCGCTGGTCGCGGAACGCTTGCCCGGACTCTGCGTGCCCCTCGCGCAGGCTCAGCGCGCGCGGGCTCTGGTCCTGTTGGAGCGTGGCCAACCCTCGGCGGCCCAGGAGCAGGCACTCGCATCGCTGCGACCCGCGGAAGCGGCGGGCGCGCTGGTCGAGGTAGCGCGCAGCCGCATCCTCCTCGGCAAGGCGCTGGTTGCAGGTGACCGGCGCGATCGCGCCGGGGAAGAACTGCAGCAGGCGCATGGCGAGCTCATCAGCTGCGGAGCGCTTCGCTACTGCGACGAGGCTGCCCACGAGCTGCGTAAGCTTGGCCACGTCGTGCGCGCTGCCGCGCACGCGCCTGACGGAGGGCTCATCGCCGCGCTGACCCCCCGGGAGCTGCAAGTCATCGAGCGCCTCGCTGCCGGCAAGACGAACCGCCAGATCGCCGAAGATCTGTTCCTTAGCGTGCGTACCGTCGACCGACACACCGCGCGGATCTTCGAGAAGCTGGGCGTCAACTCGCGGGCAGCTGCCGCCATTGAATTAGAGCGCGCACGCGTAGCCGGAATCTGAGCTCTGACCCCCGACGTGGCCAGCGGCAACGCGTCGTCTCCGGCCGTGAGGTGCCCGCTATGGGCGCGTTATCAGCGCCGTCGACGCCGAGGCGGTAGCCGGACTCGGGCGGGTCGCCTTTCGGGGGGCTTTGGCGTACGGCGCTACCCACGGCGGGTAACGCCAAGCCACAGGGCAAGCATCGGGAGGCTGGCGGCTAAGGGACTGTGCTCGCTCCCCTCCGTCTCCCTGATGGATTTCACGGAACCATGAGCGCGCGGCGGCACCAGAGAGCAAGTCACTTGATACGCCGACGAGCCGGGTCAGGCCCCGGATGTGCGCTGACGCACGGGACCCGTCCGCCTCTCACGGCGAGCGACGGTTGCCGCGCTGACCGACTGCTCGGGAATCTGCTCGATGTAGGCGACCTGGCCGATCGCGACCCAAACATCGACATTGGTCGTGCCTGTTTTCTTGAATCGCGCGAACCGGGCGCTCTTCCGGCTAAGACGATCGCGCACTTGTTTCGGCTGCCCGTCGACCTTCAGCTCCTCGCCCCCGGAGAAGACGATCTTGGTCTTGTCCGACACCCAGCGAAGCCTACTCCGCTCACGCCGTGCGCCTACGTGGAGAGCTCGGCGCTCCCCGACCGGCCCGCGGACCGGCCCAAAGCGGCCAAATCCCCGTATCTGGGTTTTCGACACTCGCCTGTCATGGGCGATCCTGGACTCGAAGGAGGAAATCGGGGTGCTCCGAGGTGAGGTGAGGCGTGCGAGCGGCCCTCAGATGCTCTGAGGTGATGCGAGATTCGCTCACTTAGGGACCACGGGAAGGACCACCGCCGTACAGGGTCGAACGGCGCCTGCTTCGCGTTGGTTGCGAGAGCGAGTTGGGAGCCCGCAGGGACTGTCCCACTTAGCTGCGAAAGCCAGGGTCGCACCGACTACCAGCGGCGCGCCTGGGATCGCAGCGCCGAGCTCGTCGGACTCTGAGCCTCATGAACGACCGGCCCACCGGGCACCCGCGCGTCCGCGTTCGCGTGAGATTCCGGGGAGGCATGGGACGACCAGGGTGTTCTGGTTCGTGAGCACTGCGGATGGAGGACGCTGAGTTAGCGCTGACCGTCGGTGCTGCTACCGTTGACAGATCAGGTTGGGTGGTTTGCCCAACATCGTAGTGCCAGCGCTCGTAGCCTTTGCTCAGCAAGCTCCGCGTTCGCAGCACTATCAACGCAGGAGGAAACACAATGGCTACTGGAACCGTAAAGTGGTTCAGCGACGACAAGGGCTTCGGGTTCATCACGCCCGACGACCAGTCGAAGGACCTGTTCGTCCATCACAGCGCAATCGTGGGCGAGGGCTATCGGTCGCTCGCCGAAGGCGCGAAGGTCTCGTATGACGCCGAGGCCGGCGACAAGGGACCCAAGGCCGCGAACGTCCACCCGGTATAGGCGCTCTCCGGCCTGCAGGCCGTGACTATTCTGCAGGTCGCTTGGAACGCTAGGCGGGTCGAGGGGGACGGGGCGTGTGGCTCGTCACACCGGTTGCGCGACGCGGAACTCCTCCGAAGTCCACAACCCAGGGAGTGAGAGACATGGCCTCAAGTGGCAAGAAGAAGACTACGATGGCAAAGCTCGCCCGTGAAAGTCGGCTCCGCGAGCGTCGGCAGGAGAAGCAGGCAAAGAAGGACGCCCGCAAGCTGGCGTCGGCACAAGGTCCAGACCGGCCCAGCGACACACTTATCCCGGCGATAGATGAGTCAGCCAGAACGGAGGCCCGGCAGCCTGCTCTCGACACTGTCATTCCGCCGCTCGCGGACGCCTGATCCCGACCTCCCTTGCATTTGGAGCCGGGAACGATGTGGGACGTGCGCAGTTCTTCGCGCCCTCCGACCTTAGGCCGATACCGGATTCGAATCCGGAGCCGGGCGTGCCCTGAGGTTGTCTCGGGCGTGAGCACGCGTTGCGAATGACGATGACCGTTGCCGACGCGTGTTGGCCGGCGAGGGTTCCGGAGCGTCTACCGCCGCGAACTCGATGTGTGGGTCAGCCCAGTCGGCCCTGCTGAAGTCCCCGGGTACCCACGCCGCGTAGATCGAGCGCACAAGCTCCAGGTTTTCGAGGACATGTTCGGAGTATTGCGCCCCGCCTTACGGCGAGGCGTTGCGGGCGGCGGGCCTTTCGGAGTAGCAGTCCGGTGCCGGTGTCCGGTGACGACTTGCTCCGGTGGCGAAGCGGTCGTCCTAACGACGCGCTCGACTGTGTCGCTCTGGACGAGTTCCAAGCGTGCCGCCCGAGCGCCGGCGGACGCTCGCATTTGCAGAAGAGGGAAGCAGGCGTGCTTCGGTCGGCGCCCGAGGCGCTCGGTGGTCGTCCTGAGCGCAAGCGAGTCGGCGCCTGCGATGACGCCCGCTTCCCTCACGAAGCGCTCACGAATGGTGCGGTTCCGGGTCCCGGGGGGGCTCGCGGAGCGCGCGAAGGTCCGTGCCTGACATCCCCTGGACGACGTTGGGGTTGGTGCCTTGGTGACTCATGCCGGGTGAGGACATGAGTCAGCAATCACGGCAAACCGGTCCCCGCCGGACCCCGCTCGAGATGGCCGCCGCACCCGCCAAATGTGAGCCGCCAACCGGGCATCGCCGGACGCTCAAGCTGTCTTTGCGGCTTGTGCATTTCGTCACCAGTCCTCCCGCAACAAGAAGAAGTCGCTTGCACCGCACGAACCGCGAGCGCGCGGTTGACCGACCACTCGCGATGGCGTAGCGTCGAGGGCTGCGCTCTACATGACCGTCCGGGGCTCGCCCCAAAGACACCGTTGGGTGGGTGATGTACCGGGGCCAGCCGCGACTCCTTCGCAAGCCTGATCTCCCAGTCATGGCGATCGCACAGTCGTCAAAACGACGCAAGAGCGTTGCGCGCCGTGGGAGCCTCGCGACGCGCAACGGGGAGGCCTGCACCATGAACGCGACAGCGCCAATCGCCCCTGCCGCTCCACAGCACATGCGTGCCCTGGCACGCGCCAACCAGGTTCGCCTCGCACGCGCCGAGCTCAAGCGCGGGGTGGCCGCCGGCAAGATCGACGTCGCCGAGCTGATCGTCTCCTGCCCGTGGGAGGCGAACGGCATGGCGGTGGCCGACCTGCTGATCAGCCAGCGCCGCTGGGGTGAGACCCGCTGCCACCAGCTCCTCGCCCAGCTCCCCGTGTCCGAGAAGAAGACGGTCGGGTCGATGACTGACCGACAGCGGCGCGCGCTCGCGGCGATGCTCAGCTCCGCTGACGGGGGCCACGCTTGGAGCGCGGACCCGCTGAGTAATGGACAGCCACTGTCCTTGGCCAACTAACTCGTTGTGGCCCCCGGGAAGTCCCTGTAGCCGATAGCCGGCGTCGGCGTCATACAGAGGACTCGCCGCTCATCGGTGGCGAGCTCTCGGTCCCCTCCGGATGAGGGCGAGACCGACGAACAGCGCCGAGCGACGTTCTCGATACCGGGAGGCGGAGATGACGGCGGTGGAGGTGCTGTCGATGACGCGGCCGCATATGCCCGTCTCTCAACGGGAAGGCGTCCGTGTGTCTCTTGCGTCCTTGCCGGCGTCCATGGGGCATCGTGGCCGAGCTCCTCCACGCGATCGCCTGCCGCGCCTTGGGATCCGCACCCTTCACACCCGCTCCTACCGCCCTCAGACCAACGGCAAGGCCGAGCGCTTCATCCGCACGGTGCTCTCAGGATGGGCCCATGGTGCGATCTACCGCAACAGCGACGAGCGCACCGCCGCCCTTGACGGCTGGCTCTGGCACTACAACTGTTAGCTCAGACACTCAGCCCTCGGCCACAAGCCCTCGATCGCTGGTCTTGACGCGCGAAGAACCAACTTTCTCGGGGACTTACACATAGCTCCCATGGCTGCGCTTACGAGCCGGCAAGGTTTGCGGACCGGGCCACACGGGAAGACAACAAGCGAAGCGATGGTCGGCGGGCGACTCCACGACCCCGGCCGACTCGACTAGGAGTAACTGAAATGAATGCGAAAGCCGCGCCCGGCGCGGGGCCTCGACGACTGGTAGCTGAGGACGCGAAACCCGCCGCCAGCGGCACCCCGCTCGCCGGCGGACATCTGCTATCGGCGATCTCGACCAGCATCGTCGGCATCCTGCGCGAGCA
>VAXW01000001.1 GCA_005884115.1 Actinomycetota bacterium | reverse complement strand
CGGTTGCGATGTAGATCGATGCCGACAGAATTCATTCGTGGGCCTCCTGGGGTCCGGGTTTTCGTAGCGCCCGAGGCATATCGCCTCGGGCACCGGATCGCTAGGAGGCCCGCTCCTTCATGGCATCAGGACATCGTGGACACATGTGTCGGGACATCGTGGACATCGTAGACCGGCGCGATCGGCTGGTAGTTGCGGCTCGGATCGAGCGTCAGCTGGCGGATCAGCTGGCCCTCTAGGTCGATCACGCGGATACTCTGATCGGCGATCAGGAGCTTCACGCGGCGGCCCTTGTGGGCCCTCCCGACGCCGATTTTGTAGAGCCGGCTGTCATAGCGCAGGCTGACCTTGCCGGCCTTGTCGACCCTGTCCTGGCGGACCCGGAAGTAGGACGCCGAGGAGGCGCCGGTGGGCCTCGCCTTCACGCGGGCGCTGTAGGCCTGTAGCGGCGTTCGCCTGTCCAGCGCCCTGTGTGGGCGGATGTGGTTGTAGTAGTGGACGAAGGCATCGAGCTGGCCTTGGAGCGCTTGAAGGGTCTGGGCGCATGGCTGGCGTGCCAGATAGCGCTTGAGCGTCTGGTGCAGGCGCTCCACCTTGCCGCAGGTCTGCGGGTGGTAGGGACGCGAGTTCTTGAAGGCCACGCCGAGGCGCTCGAGCTCGTACTCGAGCAGGACCTTGCCGCCGCGGTATGAGCCCACAAAGACGGCACCGTTGTCGCTCAGGAGCGATGCCGGTGCGCCGTGCAGCGCCGCCGCTTTGTGGAAGCTAGCCACGACGTCGGCTGCTTTGACCCTCGGGTATGCATCGGAGCCCAGGTGAAGGCGCGAGTGGTCATCGATCAGGTTGAGGATCTCGACAACCTCGCCCGAGGCCAGCTTGAAGGCGGTGATGTCCGCCTGCCACATCTCGTTGGGCAGCTCAGCCTGAAAGCGGGTAAGGACTTCCCCCGCTTTCGAGGACACCTTGATCTGTCCCCGGTTTAGCGGAGAGACGTTTCTGGAATCCTCCGGCGCTCAGCGAGGAGGAAGCAATGCCCAGCAACTATCCGGCCGAGGTGCGCAAGCAGGTGGTCGACCTGGCGCGCACGGGCACCAGAGTCGCCCAGCTCGCGGAGACCTTCGGCATGGCCGAGGCGACGGTCTACAACTGGCTGAAGCAAGATCGCATCGACCGCGGCGACGAGCCGGGACTGACCACGGACGGTCAGATGGAGCTCGCCTCGGCGCGCCGGCGCATCCGGCAGCTCGAAACCGAACTGGCGGTCTCGCGCAAGGTCAACCAGGTCTTCCTCGAGCAGGATCTCCCCCCAAAAGCCTCTACCCGGTGATCGCCTCCTTGGCCGGGCAGGGAATCAACGTGCAGCGGGCGTGCATCATGCTCGAGGTCTCTGGGTCGGGCTATTACGCCTGGAGGGACCGCCCGCCGTCCGAACGGACGCTCCGCCACGCGTGGCTCGCCGGCGAGATCGCGCAGGTGCACAAGGACTCAGGCGGCACCTATGGCGCGATGCGCGTCACCGCGGAGCTGCGCTACGGCCGCGGGATCATCGTCGGCCACAATCAGGTCTCGTTGATCATGGGCCGGCTCGGCGTCCACGGATTGCCCAAACGGCGTCTTCCTCGCGGCGCGAAGCTCGGAAAGGCGAGCTCGCTCGATCTCGTGCGCCGGCGCTTCTCAAGCGACGGGCCCGACCGCTTGTGGATGACGGACATAACCGAGCACTACACGCGCGAGGGCAAGCTCTACTGCTGCGCGGTGCTGGACGCCTTCTCGCGCATGGTCGTTGGCTGGTCCATCGAGAGCTCGCAGACCGCGCTGCTCGTCACGAGCGCCCTCTCCATGGCGATCGCTCACAGGGCACCGGGAGAGGGAGGGATAATTCACTCAGATCAGGGAACGCAGTTCGGATCCTGGGCGTTCAGTCAGAAGGTCCGCGACGCCGGCCTCGCACCGTCGATGGGAGCCATCGGCGCTCCGTTCGACAATGCGATGGTCGAGGCGTTCTGGGCGCGCATGCAGGTCGAGCTGCTTAACCGCCAGCGCTGGAAGACCCGCGTCGAGCTCGCGACTGCCATCCACGACTACATCGAACACTTCCACAACCGCAGACGACGTCACAGCAGCCTGAACATGCTTACGCCAACCGAGTACGAGGACCTACACCAACAAGCGACGATCGCCGGCTGATTCCAGATCGCCGACTCCATGAAAGCCGGGACAGATCAAAGTGTCGTCTGAAGCGGGGGAAGTCCAAGTTCGAGCAGACCGTCGATGGCGATCATCGACGATTTGACTAAGCGCCTCCGATCGCGGGCAGGCTCGGCAGGGCATGCTCGCCTCCCACCGGACGCAAACAAATGCTCTATTCGTCTTCGTCTGGTAGCGGCACGTCCTCATCACCCTCGAGCACATCGGCCTCTCGGATTTCCCTGGGCTGAGGTGGAGGGGCAGGCTCGGGTGGTCGGGGACTCGGTCGTGGCTCTGGCGCGCGCTCGCGCTTCTCTCCGTTGTTGCGGCGGTCGTGAGACTCGCCCCGCGGTTCCTCGTCGTTCAATGGTCGTCACCTCCTTATCCATTCTTCGAGCAACGTGAGCAACGGCCCGCGTTGCGGAGCATCTGAGTCTGGCAGCTGGCTTTCTGGTCGCAAACGCCAGAGGTCGTCGCCAAGGTCGGGCCGGCCATAGAGCAGGAATTGGCAGAGCCCGACCGCCAGCTTGCGCTCATCACTTAACGACTTCGGCGCACGAAGTCCGAGCTTTTCGTACAGCTCTAGGCGGTGCAGGTCGATGCTTGCCCGAACGCAGGCTCCACGCCGCACGGCGGGCCCGATTGCGGCGCGGTAGAGGAGGTAGGCGGCGATGAAGGGAATCGCGTACAGCGGCCATGCCCACGGCCCGTTCGGGGAATGGACGGCCTTGTCGACGACGAGACAGATCCCGATGGCGACGGCTGTGAAAGCCGCGTTGAGGAAGACATAGAGATCAATCTTGGCGTCAACCAGCAGTTCACGTTCGCCGTCGTCGAGCAGCGCAGCGATGCGAGGCCAGATCGTCACGCCGTCGAGTCCCCAGCGCTCGTTCGAGTGGCGCTCGTATGCCCGTATCGCGTTGCCGAGGCGCGTAGGGAGAAGCTTGCTCGGGTCGTTGGGGAAGAGCTTCTGCAGCTGCGCATACGCGTGCGCCCTCTCCAGGCCTGGGCGGCTCTTGTCATTGCGCTTCGCGACTAGCTGCCGATAGGCTCGTTGCTGGAGGGCGATGGCGGCGCGCGGGAGGAGGCGAAGGAACGGCCAACGCTGCAGCCGCAGTAACGGATAACCCTCTGCCCAGCGCGTCAGCGGATAGCTAAGGCCCGAGAGGAGTAGGGCCAACACGAGCGCAACGCCGCCAAGGATCAGGACTTGGGTGGCCTCGGAATGACGCTCAAGCGTGTTGGGGATGAAGCCATGGCTGGCCGACAGCCAGAGGGCGATGAGCGAGACGTACGCGGGCAGGAAGAATCCGACCACAAAGTAGCGGCTGAGAACGCCGGTTACCGCGGTCAATCCCACGCGCCAACGCTAAGCCAACGGACGACGAGCAGTCAAGCGCGGCGCTCCAAACCTGGATCGGTGATCCTGTAGGGGTCGCAAAGCGGTTCCCGTGATCCGGGCGTGATCCCGACGGGACTTGGTGCCTGTCCAATGGCTCGCCCGCGGCGTAGCAGGCTCGGGAGTCTGTCTGTGGATTCGGCAAACGCGGTGCCGGGAGGCTTGCGCTCGGCACGGAGCGCTTCCAATACCCGCTCGGGCGCCGGACGCTAACGCACCCACTCTGTTGGGCCGCGGCCGAGATCACGGCGACAGGGCGGCGTCGCTGGCAGGGCGGCGCGCCCATGGACACGTAGATCGGAGCGCCGACTGCGGACCTCGAATCACGCTGTCGCGCAAATAGCGAGGCGCTTCGCCGGGCTGGTGTCAGCGACAGGAACAATCACTGGCCGGTGCGCTTCTTCGACCTCTCGACGTGACAGCTCGATCTCGCGCTGCGTCTGTTCGAGCTGCGCCTGACTGATCTCGATCTGATGCTGGTTTTGCCGAAGAGCGCCCCAGCCGAACGCGAGCGACACGCCGATCGCAAGGGCGAGTGCGAGGGTCCCGATCGCCGTCCAGTCCAGTCCAGGACATTGTGAAACACGGCGATGACGATACGCAACAGCGTAAGTAGTGTTGCGGACTGCCCACGCGATGGTTCTAGCCCTGGCCCCGCCGCCGCTTGCCTAACCACACTCACGGAGCGCGAACCCGGTGACGGCCAGCGCCACGCCGACCGCGACGAAGGCCGCTGCCTCGATCACCGGCGCAGCTCCACGATGCGCCAGTGCTCCCGCTCCTCGCCCTTGGGCTGTCGGCCGGGAAGCTCCTTCGCTGCGACCGCGACGAGGATCATCAGCTTGCGGACCCCGCCGGGAGCGTCGGCGACTGAGCTTCCACCATCGGGGCTTTAGCCTTGAGCGCCCAAAGCGCCCCCGCCGGCGCGGCCGTCAGTACTCCGCCACCGGAGCACTTCCTCTAGAGTCATCTCGCCCGAGTAGACCATTCCCATGCCCGCCAAGCCCAACCCCGTCCAGCCACGTCGCCCGACGACACTTGACACGCGCGCACGCTCGAGCGCCGTCGAGGATGCGCGCTCGCCGTCTGTGTGGCTGGTGCTGGCGCTCGTGATCGAGCAGCCGAGCCACGGCTACGAGATCTGCCGGCGCTATGCGCAGCACTTTGGCTCGTTCCTGCCGATGAGCGTCCCGCGGCTGTACGCGGCGCTCGATCGCTTGCGCGAAGCGGGCATGACCGAGCCCGTCCAGCTGAAGCCCGCCCGGCCGGAGGGCAAACAGCACCGGATGCGTCGGAGCTACCGAGCGACCAAGGCCGGCGTCGAGGCGTACCGGCGGTGGGTGGCCGAGCGCATGCGCGACGACCCGCAACGCCTGCAGCTTCTCGGGCGTATCACCTCGGTGGGTTTGCTCGGCATCGACGCCGTGCTCGACGTCATTGAGCGCTACGAGCGCGAGTGCATGGAGGAGCTGAAAGCGCTCCCCACGAGCAACCCGCGGATCGAAGGCGGCACCGCGAGCCTCGAGGAGATCACCGAGGACCTCATCCTCGACCAGCAGCGTCGCGAGCTGCGGGCCCGCTACGACTGGGCGCTGCACGCCCGGCGGGTGCTCGAGGCGCGCCAGCGCTCAGCCGGAGGCGACCAGCGCACCCGGGCCGGATCGTGAGCCTACTCTCGATCGAGCACGTCAGCAAGCGCTATCGGCGCGGAAGTCGAGAGTACGTCGCCCTGCGCGACGTCTCGCTGGCGACTGAGCGAGACGAGCTCATCGCCGTGCTGGGCGCTCGCAAGTCGGGGCGCAGCACGCTCATGCGCATCGCCGCCGGGCTCGAGCGCCCCGACGAGGGCGCCGTTCGCTTCGAAGGGGTCGCGCTATCGGCGGCGACAGGCGTGCTCGGGCACCGGATCTGCTTCTGCCACGCGTCCTTCTCTCCTATGCACGGCGAGCGCGTCCTGGACCACGCTGCCGCTCCTTTGCTCGCCCAGCGGCTCTCCCTGCGTGTGGCCAGGCGCCGGGCTGAGTCCGCGCTGGAGCGAGCCGCCGTGGGGCAATGCACGAGCATGCGGCCCGACGAGCTGAACGGTGCCGAGCGCGTTCGCGTCGCGCTCGCGCGCGCCCTGGCGACCGAGCCCAGACTGCTCGTCGTCGACGATCCCACGGCGGGAGTCGGCTCTCTCGAGAGCGACGGGATCCTCCGCCTGCTGCGCTCGCTCGCCGATGACAGCGTCGCGGTCCTCATGTGCACCGATGACGCGATGTCTATCTCCGGGGCCCATCGCGCGTTCTCGCTCGATGCAGGAGTGCTGCGAGGGGAGGCGCAGGCGCCACCTGCCGAGGTCGTGCCGCTGCGCCCGCGCGCCGCCGCCGGGCCCGGTGCGCATCTCCAATAGGCGCGGGCTGGCAATGTCCGCGCAGCACGTCCTCGAGTTCGAGGGGGTCGTAAAGCGCTACACCGATGCCGACGAGGTCGTCCGCGCCGTCGACGGCGTGACGCTGGCGGTCGGTGCCGGCGAGGTCTGCGCCCTCTATGGGCCGAGCGGCTCGGGTAAGACCACCCTGCTGCTGCTCGCGGCGGCGCTGCTGACACCCGATCAGGGCGTCGTGCGGTTCGCCGGCGCGGATTTGGCCCGCCTCCAGGCGAGCCAGCTTGTGGCCTACCAGCGTCGCGACGTCGGTTTCGTGTATCAGTCGGCGCACCTGATGCGCGGCGTGCCTGCGGTCGAGAACGCTGCCATGAAGCTTTTGGCCGACGGGGTGTCGCTGCGTGAGGCGCGTGCGAGGTCGTGCGAATGGCTCGAGCGCGTGGGCCTCGCGCAACGTCTCGAGTACCCCCCTGAGCGCCTGTCCGGAGGCGAGCGCCAGCGAGTAGCGATCGCGCGCGCGCTCGTCAACGAGCCACGCCTGATCCTCGCCGACGAGCCTACCGGGAACCTCGACACCCGACGCGGCATTGACATCCTCCGCATGCTCGCCGGCTTGGCTCGCGAGCGTGCGGCGGCGGTCCTGCTCGTGACTCACGACCCGCAGGCGGTGGCGGTTGCCGACCGCGTGCATGGATTGCGCGACGGCAGGCTCGTGCGGGGACACGAAGCGGCACAGATCCGCCCGTCGGCCGTCTCCACAGCGCGTACGCACGAGACGGGCTAGCAAGTGCGACTGTCTACGCTGGTCTACTTCTACAGCAGGCGCCTACGCACCAACCCTTTGCAGGAGGCGCTCGCCGGCGTCGGCATCGCGCTCGGGGTGGCGCTGGTGCTCGCCGCCCAGGTAGCCAACAGCTCCATCGACAGCGCGAGCAGCCAGGTCGTCCAGAGCGTCGTAGGGTCGGCCGATCTGCAGCTGCGTGCTCGTGGGCCGTCCGGGTTCGACGAGCGCCTCGTTGTCCGCGTGCGCGCGCTCGGCGGCGTGCAGGCGGCGACGCCCGTGCTCGATCTGACCGCCGCCGCGCTCGGGCCAAACGGGCACGAGCTGACCGTGCAGCTGGCGAGCGCCGAAGTCTCGTCCGCAGCGGTCGACGGTATCGCTCCCGGCGCCCGACAGCGCGCCCGCGGGGTGCCGGCCGTGCTGCTTCCTCGCGCCACGGCGCGGGCGCTCGGGGCCTCCTCGACTCTGGGGGCTGGCATCCCTGGCCCTCGGTCCATAGTCTCGCTGCAGGTGCGCGGCCGGACAGTGCATGCGAGGGTGGGCGCCGTGCTCGGCCCCGAAACGGCGGGGGCGCTGTCGAACGCGCTCGCCGTTATTGGCCCGCTTGGCTCGATCCAGGAGATGGCACAGCTGCCGAGGCGCGTCAGCGCCGTGCTGGTGCAGTCCAAGCCCGCCGCGCGTGGACGCGTGCGCCGCGAGCTCCAGGCGCTCGCGGCCGGGCGGCTCACGGTCGCCCCGGCGACCGACGACGAGCGCCTCCTGCGCCAGGCGACCGCTCCCAACGACAAGGCGACGGCGTTCTTCGCGCTCGTCAGCGGGCTCGTCGGCCTGCTGCTCGCCTTCAACGCGATGCTGCTCAGCGCGCCCGAGCGCAGGCGCATGATCGCCGACCTGCGTATCCAGGGCACCCGTCCGCGCGACCTGCTCAAGCTGCTCCTCTTCCAGGCCCTTTGCCTCGGCCTCGTCGCGTCGCTCGTGGGCGTGCTGCTAGGCGATCTGCTCTCTCGCAGCGTCTTTCACCAGACGCCGGGCTACCTGGCCGCCGCGTTTCCGCTCGGCACCCAGACGGTGATCGGCTGGCAGCCGGTGTTGCTAGCGATGCTGGGCGGAGTCGTGGCCACCTGCTTGGCGGCAGCGCCGCCGCTCCTTGACCTGCGTCGCTCGCGCGCGGTTGACGCCGTCTACTTCGAGGACGGCGAGCCCGGGCAGGCGATCGGCAGGCGGGCCCGCGTCTGGCTGTTCGCAGCTTCCATGGCGCTGCTCGGCTCGAGCGCGGCTGTTCGCTTCCTCTTCGATGCCTCGGCGTCGGTGCCCGCGATCGTCGCGGTCGCGTTCGCCGCGCTGCTTGCGATCCCGCTCGCGTTCACCGCCGTCGTCTCGGTGGCCCGGCTCCTCTCCGAGCGGGCTCGTGTGCTCAACATGCTGCTCGTCGCGACCAGGGCGCTGCGCGCGACGACGACCAGGTCGCTTGCGCTCGCCGCGACCGGCGCCGTCGCCGTGTTCGGCAGCGTGGCAGTCGAGGGCGCGCACAGGGACCTGCTGCGGGGCCTGTACGGCGACTACGCCCAGTACGTCTCCACGGCCGACCTGTGGGTCACGATCCCGCGCGACGAACTGGCCACGAGCACCTTCCTCGCCGACGGGCTCCCAGCGCGAGCCGCGCGGTTGCCGGGAGTGCTCGCCGTGCGCTCCTACCAGGGGCAGTTCCTCGACCTGCTGGGCCGGCGGGCTTGGGTGATCGCGCGCTCGCCTAGCGCACCCGCGATGTTCCCGCCGGGCCAGATCGTCGCCGGCGACGCGCGGCGTGCCGAGACGCTGCTGCGAACGGGCGGCTGGATCGCGGTCTCCCAGCAGATCGCGAATGCGGCCCACGTGCGGGTCGGAGGGGTGCTCACGCTGCCGACTCCTATGGGGCCGGTCGGCTACCGCGTCGCGGCGACCACCACCAACCTTGGATGGACCTCGGGCGCCATCGTGCTCAACGACGACGACTACCGACGCGCATGGGCAAGTGCGGACCCGAGCGCGCTTGAAATCGACGCTCAGCCTGACGTTGATCCGCTCGCGCTCCAGGGCGCGGTGGCTCGACTGCTGCGCGGGAGCGGACTGCGCGTGCAGACGAACGCCGCTCGCTCGGCGCAGGCCGACTCGCTCGCGCGCGAAGGGCTGAGCCGTCTGGCTCAGATCGCGCTGCTGCTCACGATCGCGGCGGCGCTCGCGATGTCGGCGGCGATGGGGGCGTCGATCTGGCAGCGGCGCCCGTCGCTCGCATCGCTTCGCGTCCAGAGCTTCCGGCCCGCGCAGCTGCGCGTGATCCTGCTGTGCGAGTCCACCCTCGTGCTTGCGACGGGCTCCCTGGTGGGCGCCCTCGGCGGTCTCTATGGCCAAGCGCTCATCGATCGCTACCTGCGACTCGTGAGCGGCTTCCCGGCGCCGTTCTCGACGGCCCTTGCGCAGACGCTCGAGACCGTGGGGGCCATCGTCGGCGCCGCGCTGCTGGTGCTCCTTCTGCCGGGGCTGCTCGCATCGAAGGCGCCGGCACGGCTTGCCCTGCAGCGCGAGTAGAGGTAGGGCTCCGCGGCGCTCGGCTGGCCTGGCCCTTCGTCACGCGGATGGCGTGCAGATGTCTGCGCGCTCGCATGACGGCCCGCATCGGGATCGCCAGCGAGCATGCGCTCCGCATCAGCCTTGTCGCCGCGAGCGCCGGAAAGCCCCTCTGAACCGAGGCGCAGGAGAGGTAGTACGAGACGATCCCCGCGAGGATGATCGCGTGGCGCCTGCGCTGGCGAAGATGTTCGATCCCCGCGGCTGCGTCGGCCGCGATCGCGATCAGGCGCTCGGCTGCATGGCCGTTGTCGTCATAGTGCGCGACGAAACTGTGATTGGACGTGCCGGCGTCGCTGTCGTAGTCGGCGAGGCTGTCCAGCAGCGCGCTCAGCGAGCAGATCGCTGGGAAGTACGCCGCGTCGACCGTCGCGGCGTCGCTGGGGGTGCTCGCGGGGTCGGCGCCGCAGGCAACTAGCGCGTGTATCCCGAGGCATGAGATGCCCGCCGCGGCCAGCTCCCACCACAGATAGCTGCCGCGCTCGGAAGCTTGCGCGAGCGACCACTCCCTGAGCTGCGATTCGCCCGCGGTGCCGATCGCGTGGTTGTGGCTCTGGGCCTCCCCGCAACGCACCGTCGCCCGCGCGAGGACCTGCGCACCCCGGCTCACCGAGGGGAGGGTTCGCACGATGCGCCGGCACGTCTCGACTAGCGCGCGCGCATATCCGCCGTCGTCCTCGTTGTCTTGATAGCGGTAGTAGTCGCTCAGTGGTCGATCTGGCAGCACCGCCTCGGCGAGCGCCCGGTGCAGCTGCAGGCCGTTTCTCAGCTCGGCGCACTCCGTCCTCTCATTGACGGCGTCGAGGAAGTCGTAGAGAACCTGGTAGGCGACGATCAGGCTCACCACGCGCCGGCGGTGTGGGCGCGGGGCAAGCACAGCGAACAGCGCCGCCGCCTCCGGGTTCAGGCGCTCGTCGGTGAGCTTGCCCAGCGCGTCTTCGCGCAGAGCGCCATCGGGGATTCCTCTCGCGCGGCGCTCCCACTCGACGAGCTCGCGCCGTACCTGCGGGTAGATCTCCAGCCAGTAGATCGCGCCGACGGTGAGCAGCGTGAGCGCTGCGGTCGGGCCGCTCGCGGCGCCGCAGGTCCTTCGAGACCAGTGGGCGAACTGAGACACTGTTCGGCATATTCCATCGTCGGAATATTCCGGACGCTATACTCTCGCGCCGTGCGGCTATGGACATGCCGACATGCGCCCACTGGCTTTAGCCTCGGCCGCGCTACGCAGGGCGGGACAGAGAGCGCCCTGCCACGGCGGCACCAGAGCGTCGCGGCTCCCCGCCTCGCGACGAAGAAGGCCCCCCTACTTCCAAGGCTGGGAGTAGGGGGGCTGGTCCAAATCACCAGTAGCCATCACTGGCGCGACGGCAAAGCCGTCGAGACCAGGATACCGCTCGCCGGCTCGCACTCGGATAAGGTGCCCTGGACGGCCGGGGCGCGAGCCGAGGCCGCGGAGGGAAGGGCGGATGCCTTCAGTCGTACAGCAGCGCAGCACGATCCTGTATCGGCGAGCGTGGCCAGCGCTCGTCGCGACGGTCGCTTGCGCCTCGGTCATCGCGTCCGCTGCGCCCGCGCGCGCCACCAATGTGGCCAAAGCGTGGGGCGCGAACGGCTCCGGGCAGCTCGGCGACGGGGCTACCGAAGGAAGTGCCGTGCCGGTGAGCGTGAGTGGCTTGAACGGCGTCACGGCCATCTCCGGCGGCTGGTTCCACAGCCTGGCCCTGCTTGAAGGCGGCACTGTCATGGCTTGGGGCGAAGGCACCAGCGGACAGCTCGGCGACGGCACCACCGAAAGCAGCGACGTTCCCGTGACCGTGCGGGGCCTGACCGGCGCCGTTGCGGTCTCGGCCGGAGCGCGTCACAGCCTGGCGCTGTTGCGCGGCGGCACGGTCAGTGCCTGGGGCAATGGCAGGCTTGGTCAGCTCGGCGACGGCAGCACCGAAAGCAGCGACGTTCCCGTGACCGTGCGGGGCCTGACCGGCGTCGTTGCGGTCTCAGCCGGAGCGAACCACAGCCTCGCCCTCCTCGAAGACGGCACGGTCATGGCCTGGGGCGCCAACGGCAGCGGCCAGCTCGGCGACGGCAGCGCCGAAAGCAGCGACGTTCCCGTGACCGTGCGCGGCCTGACGGGCGTCGTGGCCATATCGGCCGGCATGAACCACAGCCTGGCCGTGCTGCGCAACGGCGCGGTGATGGCCTGGGGCGCAAACGATAAGGGCCAGTTGGGTGACGGCACCGAGAGCGACAGCGACGTCCCGGTGGCTGTGAAGAGTCTGACCGGCGCAGTGGCCGTAGGCGTGTCGGCGGGCCAGGTCTTCAGCCTCGCCAGGATGAGCGACGGAACGGTCATGGCCTGGGGCGCCAACGAAGACGGCCAGCTCGGCGACGGCACGAGCGCAGGTCCTGAAATGTGTGGGCTGCTCCCTCCCCTTCCGTGCAGCAGGGCTCCCGTCGCGGTCGCCCGGTTGACCGGGGTTGTGAAGGTCGCAGCCGGCAAATTTCACAGCCTCGCCCTGCTCTCCAACGGCCGCGTGATGGCGTGGGGGCAGAACAACTCGGGGCAGCTCGGCGATGGCATCGCCGAGGGCCCAGAACGCTGCGCGGCCGCGAGTCAGCCCTGCAGCACCTTCCCCGTGGAAGCCACGAACTTGGCCGGCGTCCTCGGCACCGCGGCCGGCGGTGAACACAGCCTGGCCTTCGGTCCGCCGCCCCCACCACCTACGCAACTGCCCGAACTCGGCCGCTGCGTGAGAGTCCGGGCAGGAGGCGCGTATGAACGCGGCAACTGCCTGACGTTGAGCCCAGGCCACAGCGGCGCGTTCGAATGGCTGCCCGGGCCAGGTGCGAGACCGAGGTTCAGCATCCCGATCCCCGAAGCCCAGCTTGAAACCGTGGGCGGCGCGAGGGTTTCGTGCGGCGCAAGCTCGCTGGAGGGCACGTGGACTGGGCCCAAGACCGCCTCCGCAAGCCTCTCCCTTCGTAGCTGCGTGAACAGCGCCACGGCAGAGAGCTGCCAGACAGCCCTCTCCGGCGTCGGGGAAATCCGGACCGAAGGCGCGCTCCAGGGCGAGCTCGGGTTCGTCAAAGGCGGCTCAGAACCTAGAGTAGGCCTCGACCTGAGGCCGACGAGCCCCTCTGTGGACATGCTCGCTTTCACGTGCGGCGGCCTCGCGTCCGAAGTGGGTGCCGAAACGTGGACCGTCGGCGGCTCGGTCATCGGGCAGCTCAAGCCACTCGACGGGATGCGCGTCACCTTCAAGGCCCTCTACAAGGGCACGAAGGGCAAGCAGGTTCCGGAATTCTTCGAAGCCCTGCCGAAAGACACACCGCTCGCCGCCAGGTTCGTGGGGACGGAATCCAAGGTTGAAGACGCCGGCCTGACCTTAAGAGGTGAAAGGGCCGCGATCGAAGGTGCCAACGAAGAAGCGCTTGAGATCAAAGCGAAGTGAGCCAAATCACCGGTATGCCAATCACGAGGAGGATGAGACCCATGAAGCGATCGCTTGTCATGGCCAGCCTGTGCCTGGCTGTGTTCGGCCTTGCGCCGATCGCGACAGCTGGCGCAACTGCGAAAGGCAGGTGTATGTTCCACGGTAAGGCAGCCCTGCTGGAAGAACTCACGTCCAAACCGAAAAACATCAAATACAGCTTTGCGAGCGAAAAAGGAGGCTCGCTCAACCTGCCTGCGGGCGGGGTTGTCTGTGAAGAAGCAGGCGGGGCGACGCTCACCGGCAGGACGACGGCCGAAGGCGAAGGCGAAGTCTCGTGCTCGGCCGGGATCGGCGGTCTTCAAGAAGTCGAACCGGTGCTGCTCGGCAAATCCGGCCCTCCGGGCCAAGGCAAGCTCGAACTGGAATTAAACAAAGCGACGGGCAAATACGAAAAAGTCTTTGAATATGAACTCTCTGTTGTCTCGCAGGCCGGGATAGTGGACATCTTGGTCCGGCCAAAGGGGACCGCGACGTACACGGTCGAGGGCTACGCGAGCTTCCTGGAGTCCAAATCCGAACCGCTCGAAAAGTGCTTCACAGTTGGCGCCGGGGCGCTCGAATTCGACGCCGTCGTCGAGGGCGAGATCTAGCCCTCACGCGCCTTCAGCTCCTCGACGAGCGCGATCGCCTCCTCGGCCCCGGTGAACGGCGCGATCGCGATGTACGTGAACTGGGGCAGGCGCCTGTCCAAACCGCCTACGTCGCCAGTTGCCACGCAGTGCCGGACGATCTCGAAGATCGCGCCGGCGCTCGCCCGCGAGCACAGCGGCGGCAACAATTGCGCCTCCGGACGCCAGCAGCAGCCCTCCCTGAGGAAGCGGGCGAGCGAGCGCGAGAGCCCCTCGGCCTCCCGTATCGCAGCGTGGCCGGCCGCGTAGCATGCGACTACGCTCGCGTGTGCCATCGCGGGATTCCGGGCGATCGTGGCGAGCAGCGTCGCCAGGCACCGCCACACCCGCTCGGGCCAGGGCTCGACCGAGAAGTAGGCCTCCTCGCAGCGCTCGAGGATGCACCACGTGGCGGTCTGCTGGGTCTCCAGCAAGACGTCCTTGCGATCTGAAAAGTAGCGGTAGAAGGACGGCTTTGTCACCCGGGCCCGGGGAGCGATGTCCTCGACTCGCGCGTTCTCGTAGCCCTCCCTGAGCATCACTCGGCCGTCGCGCGGATCAGCCGCGCTCGCTGGCTGCGCGCGACCGCGCTCGCGGCCATGCCGTGCCTCCCGCGGCGCAGGCGGGTGGGCGCCCAGGTCGCCCGCACGGCGGGCTCCCGCGCGACGTCCATGAGAGCCGCACGCGAGGTCCTCCACGCCTCCGGCGTGCCAGCTCGAGCGAACGAGCGCACCCCGGCGAGACCGTCCTCGAGCACGATCGGCAGCAGGTCCTCCGCGTCATTGCGCAGGCAGTGTGAGATCAAGGTGGCGCAACGCGCCGGCGACGGCGAGCGAGGGAATGTCGACCGTCTCGCCGTGCCGCGGCGTCCGCAGCAGTTGCTCAGTGGTCCGCTCGACCGCGGAGCGCGCCCGATCGCTCTCCGCGCGGACCCGCGGTCCGCCGGCGAGCGCCTCGATGAACAGGAGACGCGCCGCGTCTGGATCCCTCCGCACGCCCTCGAGCAGGCCCGCCAGCGCGGGCCGTGTCCGCGCAGGCCACTCGTCGCCTCCGACGCCCAGCGCGCCGATCCCGCCGAACACGCGCTGGACAGAGCTTCGATAGGCGGCGAGGAAGCACTCTTCCTTGCTTGCAAACTGCTCGTAGAACGTCATGGACGAGACGCCGGCGTGTGAGCACGCACGCGCGATGCTGACCCGGTGATAGCCTCGCCGCGCCGACAGCTCGATCATGGCCGCGATCAGCCGCTCGCGCTGGCTCGGCTCGGCCTTCATCATGACTCGCCAGGTGGAGCCTCCTCGAGCGCCACCACCCGAGGGGAGAGGGGTAAGCAGGCGGCGACGCTCGAGCAGGCCCCGCCAAGGATTCCTGTCGGCTCTAGATCGCGACCGCGATCGCTAGTTCAAGCCCGGCGCGCTCGGCGAGCCGACGCGGCAACACCGACACGACATGTTCATGTCTTCTCCTCAGTGATCGTCGTGTACTGGTGATTTGGATCCTGCGCGGCTCCCTTGCCGCCCTGCTTGCGTCCTAGCTGCTTCGCTTGCCTTCATTCCCTCCACAAGCCCAATCGCCTCCTGCGCTCCCGTGAACGGGGCGATCGCGATGTAGACGAGCTGGGGGAGTCGCGCGCCGAGCGTCGCGAGTTCGCCCGTTTCGGCGTCTCGCTGCACGATCTCGAAGATCGCGCCCGCTATCGCCTGCGAGCACAGACGCGGAAGGCCTCGCGACTGCTCGCGATAGAGATAGCCCTCCTCCATGAAGATCGTGAACGAGCGCGTGATCTCCTCGGCGCGGCGGATCGCCTCGGGGCCGGCGGAGTAGCACTCCACCAAGCGCAAGTGCGAGATCGCGGGGTTGGCGGCGATCAGCTCGAGCAGCACCTCTAGCATGCGCCACATCCGCTGCGGCCATCCAGCGCCAGAGAAGTACGCCAGCGCGCAGCGGTCGAGCACGAACTGCGTCGGATACTGCTGGGCCTCCAGGAACGCCTGCCGCTTGTCGGAGAAGTGCTCGTAGAAGACGGGCTTGGCCACTTTTGCACGCGCCACGATGTCCTCGACCCTGGCAGCCGCATAGCCGCTCTCCATCGTCACCTGCGCTGTCGCCAAGAGGATGCGCGTGCGCTGGCTGCGCACCACGAGCGCTGGCGGGAGTCCATGACGGCCGGGCGGCAGGCGCTCGGGCATCGCCGGAACGGGCGTCGGGACAGGATGCGTCGCGACCACGCCACGCACGGCCCGATCAGATGTACTCCAGCGCTCCGCTCCCGGGGCCCTCGCGTACGAGGCCAGCCACCGCAATCCCTTGTCCACGAGCGCTGGGAGCTCATCCTCCGAGCGTCTGCGCAGGTGCCGCGCGACGATGTGGCGCAGCGCTCCCGCGACGGCCGCCACGGGGACATCGAGCGTGAGGGCGTCCTTCGGCGCTTGCTCGAGGTACTGCGCGACGCGCGCCTCGAAGCGAGCGAACGTGTCACTGCGCGCGGCGACCATGCGCTGGCCGCCGCCGAGCGCCTCGACGAACACGATCCTGCCCGCCTCGGGGTCCTCGGCGATCGCCTCGAACATCGCGCGCAGCGCGAGCGCCGGCACCTGCGCCAGCTCGCCGTCGAAGAGCGCCGCCCGCATCGGGCCGAACACGCGCTCGGCGCAGCTGCGGTAGGCGGCGACGAACAGCTCTTCCTTGTCGGCGAACTCGGCGTAGAACGTCATCGACGAGACCCCGGCGCCTGCGCACAGCTCGGCGATCGAGACGTCGTTGTGCCCGGCCTTGGCCGAGAGCTCGATCATCGCCTGGATCAGACGCCAGCGCTGGCCGAGTTTGACCGGCCTGCGCGCCGCCCGCTCGATGGCGGTGCGCACACGGGGCGACTGCGGGCCTTTGCGCCCAGTGCGCCTAGTGGCCGTCTTCGGCTGGCCGTGATCGGTCGCGATCTCAGCGTCTGTCGCTGTCGCCGATGGCGCAACGTCCAAGGAAATCCCTGCCTCTACATCGTCGCAGATTGCAAAACTGGCTATTACACAGGAGCCTTGCTCAATGCTACAGCACGCGGGTACGGCTCTCCGTCGGGATCGAACTGCCGCATGCTGGTGCCTGGTGTAAGGTAAGGGTTTATAGCGTTCCAGGGCGAGTGACCTTGCTGTTCGCTGCTGGCAGCGGCAGACCCCCTATCCGATTGCTCTTGACATCGCGCCGTCGCTCTGCTTAGATCCCGCCGCCTATTCTTATCGCGGAATAGTGCGTATGCCAATTATTCGGCCGCGGGAAGGGAGAGATGGACGTCAGGGGTGCTGGTCGTGCAGGTTCGGAGCGTCGCGCGATCACGGGGATCGTCGTAGCAGCGCTCGCCGGCGCAGTCATGGTGATCGCCGCACCGGCGCAGGCCGCGCCCAACACCGCTAAGGCCTGGGGCCTCAACGAATCCGGGCAGCTCGGCGATGGCACAGCCGAAGGTCCGGAAAAATGCGAAGGGACTTCTGCCTGCAGCACGACTCCCGTCGCGGTGAGCTCGCTGAAAGAAGTCGCCAGCGTCTCGGCCGGCGGCAAATT
>VAXW01000003.1 GCA_005884115.1 Actinomycetota bacterium | reverse complement strand
GTCTCCTCCAACCGCGATGAGACCCGCTACGAGGACCCCGAGCGCTTCGACGTGCGCCGCAACCCCGAGCACCAGGCCTTCGGAGCGGGGGGCAGGCACTTCTGCCTGGGCACCGCGCTCGCGCGCCTTGAGCTGCGCATCCTCTTCGAGGAGACGCTCAAGCGCTTCCCGCAGATGCAGCTCGCGGGCGAGCCAGCGTACGTCGAATCGCCGTTCATCAACCAGCTGAAGGCGATGCCGGTGCGCTTCGCGCCGGCCGCCGCGTCTGCCTAGCCGCGCATGGGCGAGCCCTTCAACCGCGTACGCCTGCGCCAGGCGGTGCTCGTCGCCGAGCAGCTCGAGCCGGTCGCGGGGGCTCTGCGATCCGCGCTCGGCCTGGGCGAGCCCTTTCGCGACCCTGGCGTGGCGACGTTCGGTTTGACGAATGCCGTGTTCGCGCTCGGAGACTGTTTCCTCGAGGTGATCTCGCCCGTCCGGCCCGACACTGCGGCCGGGCGCTACATGGCGCGCCATGGCGGTGACGGGGGCTACATGGTGATCTTCGACCTAGACGACCTCGAGGGCGCGCGCGAACGCGCGCACGCCGCCGGCGTCAGGGTCGTGTGGCAGATCGACCTGCCGGACATCTCGGGCACGCACCTGCACCCCGCCGACATGCGCGGCGCGATCGTCTCGCTCGACCGCTCGGCCCCCTATGGAAGTTGGAGGTGGGGCGGGCCCGAGTGGACGGCGCTCGTCGGCGAGGGCGCCCCCGGGCGCCTGGCGGGCGTGACGATCGCGGTCGCTGAGCCGAGCGAGGTGGCGGCGCGCTGGGCGCGCGTGCTGGGCGTGCTCGTGGAGGAGGGCGCAGAGCCGTCGCTCGTGCTTCACGGCGGCGAGGTGCGCTTCGCACCCGCCGTCACGGAGCGCGAGGAAGGTCTCGTGGAGATCGCGCTCGAGAAGCCCGTCGAGACGCTCGCCGCGGGCGAGACGATCGAGCTGGGCGGCGTGCGGCTGCGCGCCCTGCAGGCGCTCGGCTCGCCTTAGCGCAGCCCGAGGTCGATGCCGGCCCAAGCGCTGGTGCTTATGAGTGCCAGGGCGCACCTGAGCGCCGGGCGCTCAATCAGCGGCGTGTCAGCCCCCAAGCGCCGCGAAGTGCGGCTCGCGGCGCTCCAGGAAGCTGTTCACCCCCTCGGTGAAGTCCGGTGCGCCGAAGGAGCCGAGCATGAGCTCATCGGCCGTGCTCGTCGCCTCGGGCAGCGTGCGCGTCAAGTCGGCGTACACCTGGCGCTTGCAGGAGGCCATGCTCGCGGGCGAGCACTGGACGGCGAGCTCGCGGGCGTAGTCGAGCGCGTGCTCGAGCACGACCTCCTTCGCGACGGCGCGGTTGACGAGCCCCAATTCGGCGGCCTCCTCGCCCAGCACGACGCGCGCCGAGAGCAGCAGGTCGAGCGCGCGCGCCGGACCTACGAGCCGCGGCAGGATCCACGAGATCCCGTGCTCGGCGATCAGCCCGCGCCGGGCGAAGGCGGTCGTCAGCTTGGCGTCGGCGGCCGCGAAGCGCAGGTCGCACATCAGCGCCTGCACGAGGCCGATTCCCGCGCACGGCCCGTTGATGGCCGCGATGATCGGCTTGGGCACCGTCAGCGGGTACGACTGCGGACGGCGTTCCTGCGCGCGCGCGGCCGCGCCGTTCTCGCCGAGTGCCTGCAGATCCTGCATGTCAGCTCCCGCGCAGAACCCGCGCCCGGCGCCGGTGAGCACGATCGCGCGCACCTCGGCGCTTTCGGTGCACCAGTCGAGCTCGCTGAAGTACGCCTGCTCCATCTCAACCGTCCACGCGTTCAGGCGATCGGGGCGGTTGAGCGTGATCACCGCCACGCCGTCGCTGACCGTCCGCTGCACCACCTCGCTCATCATCGCTCCTCCTCGCTCTCGCATCGCCTGCACATGGTCGCCGCCAGTCTTGGCTGCTCGCGCCGATACGAACGCTACCCGCTCCGCGCACCTCGCGAGCGGGCGGCGCCGAGCAGGGCCCGCCCGACGATCAGTGGATGGCCGAGGAGCATCGTCGCACGCCCGCGCCATGAGCCGGGGGCGTAGGCGAGGCCGAGCTGGGAGAGGATCGTCGCCTGGTCGAAGTACACGCGCTCGGCGATCAGTCGCTCGCCCTCGAAGATGAAGTAAGCGGTCATGCGGCAGCGAAACGCGCGGCCAGTCGCCGGGAGCGAACCCAGCGGGCCGAGGTGGGTGCCGAGCAGGAAGAACTCCACGATCACCGCATCGTCCGCGTGGCGCAGGGCGATCAGCTCGTTGCGCTGGTCGGGGAACGCGCGCCGCGTCTGCGCGAAGTACTCGCGAACCGCCGCCTCGCCGTCGTGGACCTCGCCGGTGGCGATCAGCTCGTAGCGAGGGTGGTGGAAGGTGCCGATCGTGGTGTCGAAGTCGTGAACGTTCTCTGACTCCATGTGCTCGCGCACGAGCGCCTCGCGACGCTCTCGCTGCGCGAGCTGCTCCGTGGCGCTCAGCGCCGTCTCGCCCACGCCGTCTCGCGCCCGCCAGCGCGCTCGCGCTCACCGTGAACGCGCAACGACACCGGCTCAGCTCACGTGCGCGCTCAGCCGCTCAGCGAGGACCCCGGCGAGGCGGGCGCGATGGTGCTTGGCGGCGCCCAACAGCGCCGCGTCGAGCTGCGCCCGCTTGTAGAGCCAGTGCACGTCGGCCTCCCACGTGAAGCCGATTCCGCCATGCGCCTGGATCGCGCTCGCGGTGACTTCGCGCCCTGCGTCGGAGGCAGCGGCCTTGGCCATCGCGGCCGCCTCGGCAAGCCGCTCCGGGTCCGCGTCAGCCGCCCACGCCGCGTAGGCGGTCGTCGAGCGGGCCTGCTCGGTTTCGAGCAGCATCTGCGCGCAGCGATGCGAGACGGCCTGGTAGGAGCCCACGGGCACCCCGAACTGGCGGCGCTCCTTGACGTAGGCGACGGTCATCTTCAAAGCGCGGTCGCAGACACCAACGAGCTCCGAGCTGACCGCCACGAGCGCGCGATCCATGCCCGCCGCTACCTCGCCTTCGAGCGGTTCGCCGCCATCGGCGGGCGCGCTCACGCGTGCGCAGGAGCGCGTCGGGTCGATCGAAGGCGAGGCTCCGATCTCGGCCTGCGCCGCGCTCATCACGCGCGCGCCGGAGTCCTCTTCGACGAGCACGATCACATCGGCCTCCGATCCGCCCACCACGAGCTCGGCGACGCCCTCGACCGCGACGCCGAGTGCGCCCTTGCTCTCGCCGCTTGCCAGAGCCGGCAGTAAGCGCTCGTGCTGCTCGGGCGAGCCCGCGTGCTCGATCAACGTGCTCGCGAGCACGCTCGGCAGGAACGGAACCGCCGCGACGGTGCTGCCGAGCTCTTCGCACAGGATCGAGAGCTCGATGCTTCCCAGGCCCTGGCCGCCGTGGCGCTCAGCCACCGCGATTCCGGGCCACCCGAGCTCGCACAGCTCGCGCCACAGCTGTTCGTCGCTGCGTCCCGCCTCGGCGTGTTCGCGCACGCGCTCGGGACGCGCGCGCTCGGCGAGCAGCTCGCGAGCCGTGCGCTGGATCTCGCGCTGGTCGTCCGTGAGGCCGAAGTCCATGGCGCGCTAGGCCGCGACCTTCAGGCGCGGCAGCCCGAGCACCCGCTCGGCGACGATGTTCTTCAGCACCTCGGTGGTGCCGCCCTCGATCGTGTTGCCGCGCGCGCGCAGCAGCTCATAGCTCCAGTCCGAGCCCGCCTTCAGCACATCCGTCCCGACGATGTCCACCGACAGCTGCGTGAGGCGCTGGTTGGTCTCCGACCACAGCCACTTCACGAGCGAACCCTCCGGCCCGGGCTGGCCGTAGCGTTCGACGTCGCTGAGGCCCTTCCACGCGAGCAGGCGGATCGACTCGCAGCGCATGTGCAGGTCGGCGAGCGCGTCCGCGTACAGCGGATCCTCGAGCAGTCCGCGGCGCTCGGCCGCCTCGATCACGTCGTCGAGCAGCTGGCGCAGGCGGATCTGCAGCGCGAACCCGAGCCCCGCGCGCTCGTTCATGAGCGTTGTCAGCGCGACCTGCCAGCCGTTGCCCACGCCGCCGACGACGTTCGCGTCGGGGATGCGGGCATCCTCGATGAACAGCTCGTTGAACTCCGCCTCGCCGGTGATCTGGCGCAGCGGCCGTACCTGCACGGCGTCCTGCTCCATGTCCATGAGGAAGTACGTGAGGCCTTTGTGCTTGGGCACGTCCGTGTCGGTGCGCGCGACCAGCATGCACCACTTTGAGACCTGCGCGCCGCTCGTCCACACCTTCTGGCCGTTGACGACCCATTCGTCGCCGTCCTTGACCGCGCGCGTCTTCAGCCCCGCGAGGTCTGAGCCGGCCTCCGGCTCGGAGAAGCCCTGACACCAGATCTCCTCGCCCGAGAGGATCGGCGGCAGGTAGCGCTCCTTCTGCTCGTCTGTGCCCCACGCCATCAGCGTCGGGCCTCCGAGCAGCAGCCCGAGCACGTTGGCCGCGAGCGGGACGCGCGCGCGGCCGATCTCTTCGAAGTAGATCGCCGATTCCGTCGGCGTGCACCCGCGGCCGCCGTACTCGGTGGGCCAGCTCGGCGCGGCCCACCCGGCGTCGTAGAGCCGCCGCTGCCACGCGCGGCGCCACTCGGAGAGGGCGGCCTCGTCGCCGTTTTCCGGCTTGGGGTCGGGCGGGTTCTCCTCCAGCCAGCCGCGCAGCTCGTCGCGAAAGGCCGCCTCTCGCTCTGAGAAGGTCAGATCCATCGGCGCCGCCAAGCGTACTGGAGCGGCGTCCGCGATGGGAGGCGGGGTTTGGCCGGGGGCGGGGGTAGATTCAGGCCATGCCAGCGATCGAGGAGTCAGCGCTGCGCGTCGCGCACCTCGACGCCGATGCCTTCTACGTCTCGATCGAGCTGAGCAGGCATCCCGAGCTGCGCGGCAAGCCCGTCGTCGTCTCCGGCAGCGGACCGCGGGCGGTGGTGACGACGGCCAGCTACGAGGCACGCCGCTATGGGGTCGGCTCGGCGATCCCGGCGGCGCAGGCGCGCCGCCTGTGCCCGCAGGCGGTATTCCTTCCTCCGGACTTCGCCACCTACCGCGAGGTCTCGGGGCGCATGATGGGCATCGTGCGCTCGCACGTCGCGCGCGTCGAGGTCGTCGGACTCGACGAGGCGTATCTCGATCTCGCCGGGCTGCTGTCTCCGCGCGCCGCCATGCGCCGCCTGTTGATCGACATCCGTCGCGCCACCGGGCTGACCTGCTCGGTGGGGATAGGCCCCAACAAGCTCGTCGCCAAGGTGGCCTCCGACGCCGAGAAGCCAGGCGGCTTCGTCGTGCTCGACCGCGAGCAGGCGTGCGCGCGCTTCGCCGGCTCGCCGCCTGGGCTGATCCCGGGCATCGGGCCGAAGACCGCGGAGCGCCTGTCCGCGCTCGGGCTGAGGACGCTGGCCGCCGTGGCGGCGGCGCCAGAGCAGATGCTGATCGAGCGCTTCGGGCCGCGCCTGGGGCCCGACTTGCGCCGCCGCGCGAGGTTTGAATCCGGCGCCGAGGTGGGCGCCGCGCGCAAGGTCGTCTCGGAGTCGCGCGAGCGCACGTTCGACCGCGACCTCTCCGACGAGCGCGAGCTGCGGGACGCGCTCGCGCGGATGGCCGGCGAGCTGTGCGGGAGCCTGAACGCGCACCAGCGGCACGGGCGCACGATCGGCATCAAGGTTCGCCTCGACGACTTCACCACCGTGACCCGCGCGCGC
This sequence comes from Actinomycetota bacterium, assembly GCA_005884115.1. Taxonomy (GTDB): domain Bacteria; phylum Actinomycetota; class Thermoleophilia; order Solirubrobacterales; family Solirubrobacteraceae; genus Palsa-744. The sequence continues at coordinate 530,378 of VAXW01000003.1, read as the reverse complement.
ACGCTGCCGGAGCCGACCGCCGACGCGGCGACGGTCACGGAAGTCGCGCTGCGCCTGCTGGCCGATTACGCGCCGCAGCGGCCGGTGCGGCTGCTGGGGGTTCGCGTGGCGGGTCTCATCAGCGCCGAGCGCTCCCGGCAGCACGCCGCGCGCTGCCCCGCGCCCGCCGCCACCCAGGCGGGTGGCGCGGGTCAGCTGGCACTGCCCGTGTAGGCAAGCGCCGGCCGGTGTAGGATCGCGCCGTGCCGCTTGCGCGAGTCGGCGACATAGAGCTCGACTACGAGCGCAGCGGGTCGGGGCCGCCGCTGCTGATGATCATGGGCATGAGCGGCACCGCCCTGCACTGGACCGAGCCGCTCCTGGACGCCCTGCGCCCCGAGTTCGAGGTGATCGTCTACGACCACCGCGGCGTGGGGGCGTCGAGCCGCCTCGAGGGCGCGATCACGATCGCGCAGCTCGCCGAGGACGCCGCCGGGCTGATCGCAGCGCTCGAGCTCGACTCGCCGCACGTGCTGGGCGTCTCGATGGGCGGAATGATCGCCCAGGAGCTCGCGCTCACCCATCCCGAGCAGGCGCGCACGCTGACGCTCGGCTGCACCTATTGCGGCGGGGAGGGCAGCGTGCTCGCGGCGCCCGAGGACCTGCAGGAGCTGACGGCCGCGATGCTCTCCGGCGACCGCCAGCGGGCGCTTCGCGCGGGACTCGAGATCAACCTCTCGCCGGCCGCCGTGGCCGAGAAGGGCAACTGGGAGCGCTTCGTCGCGATCGCCGAGCAGCGCCCAGTCGCCGTGCAGGTGGTGATGACCCAGATGCAGGCATGTCTGGCGCATGACACGAACGCCCGCCTGGAGCAGCTGGCGATGCCCACGCTCGTGATCCACGGCACCGCCGACCGGTTGCTCCCCGCCGCCAACGGGCGCTTGATCGCATCGCGCATACCGGGAGCGCGACTCGAGCTGCTCGAGGGCATCGGGCACATGTTCTGGTGGGAGCAGCCCGAGCGCTCCGCAGAGCTGGTTCGCAGCCACGCGCTCGCGCTCGCCTCCTAGCTTTCGAAGTGGCGGAGCTGGCCGCTCGCTCGGACGGGGTGCTCCTGTCCGGCGAGCAGGCAGGGGAGGGGCCGCCGATCGTGCTCCTGCACGGTCTCACCGCGACCCGCCGCTACGTCGTCATGGGGTCGCGACTGCTCGAGCGCTCCGGCCACCGGGTGATCGCCTACGACGCCCGCGGGCACGGGCACTCGATGCCGGCACCCGCGCCCAGCGCGTATTCATACGCGCAGCTCTCGAACGACCTGCGCGCCGTACTGGACGCCACCGGGAGCGAGCACGCGGTGCTCGCGGGCGCGTCGATGGGGGCGCACACGGCGCTGCGCCTCGCGCTCGAGCAGCCCTCGCGCGTGGCGGCGCTCGCACTCATCACGCCCTCCTACGACCCCGCGCTGCCGGCCAGCGCCGAGGCGCTGTCCGCCTGGGATGCGCTCGCCGAAGGGCTGCGCGGCGACGGCGTCGAGGGCTTCGTGCGCGCGTACGATCTGCATGCGCTGCCGCCGCGGTGGCGCGCGACGGTGGAGAAAGTGCTGCGCCAGCGCCTCTCGGCGCACGAGCACCCGCTGGCCGTCGCCGACGCGCTAGAAGCGGTTCCCCGCTCGCGACCGTTCGAGGACATGCGGCAGCTGAGCGCACTCCGGGCGCCCGCGATCGTAGTTGGCAGCCGCGACGAGGCCGACCCGGGGCACGCGCTCGCCGTCGCCGAGCGCTACGCCGAGGCGATCCCGGGCGCGGCGTTGCTGGTCGAGGAGCCCGGGTCCTCGCCGCTGGCGTGGCAGGGCGGGCAGCTCTCGCGGGCGATCGGCGAGCTGGCCGCGCGGGCCCGTGCCGACGCCGCCTGACGCGTCCCGGACCATACGTGATAGCGTACAAATGTATGCCAGAGGTGCGGACATGGGACGGGTCGAGCTACGACCGCATCTCGGCGCCGATGGAGGAGCTCGGGCGCGACGTGCTCTCGCGCCTGCCCCTGAGAGGCGATGAGCTGGTGCTCGACGCGGGCTGCGGCTCGGGGCGCATAACGGAGGCGCTGATCGAGCGGCTGCCGCGTGGCAGGGTGATCGCGGTAGATGTGTCCGCGTCGATGATCGAAGCTGCCAGCAAACGGCTCGAGCGCTTCACCGGCGCGAAGGCGAATGCAGCGCGCGTGGAGGTCGTGCTCGCGGACCTGCTCGAGCTCGACCTCGGCGAGCCGCTCGACGCGGTGCTCTCGACCGCGACCTTTCACTGGATCGCCGATCACGACGCGCTCTTTGCGCGCCTGCACGCGGCCCTGCGACCGGGCGGACGCCTGGTCGCGCAGTGCGGGGGAGCGGGCAACATCAACGGGTTGCGCGGACGCGCGCACACGATCCTCGAGCGAGAGCCTTACGCCGCGCACTTCCGGACATGGCGGGCGCCGTGGAACTACGCGGGCGCCGATCAGACGCGTGAGCGGCTGCTGCGCGCGGGCTTCGCGGAGGCGCGCTGCTGGCTCGAGGAGGCCCCCAAGCGACCTGAGCAGCCGCGCGAGTTCCTGTCTGAGATCGTGCTCGGCCCGCACATGCAGCGCCTGCCGTCCGAGCTGCGCGAGCCGTTCATGGACGAGGTGCTCGACGAGCTGGGCGGCGAGGTGGTGGTCGACTACGTGCGCCTCAACATCGAGGCGGCCGCATAGCCGCGAGGCCGCGGCTCGGCGCCGGGCCGGCCTGAGCGCGGCGCGCGCTCAGGCAAGCGCCGCCGAGGCACCCTCGGCCCCGGGCCGCTCGTCGAGAGCTGCGCCACGCACGAGCGCCGCGTAGCGGCCCTCGAGGTCGAGCAGCTCTTCGTGGGAGCCGCGCTCGAGGATGCGCCCGTCGTCGAGCACGAGGATCTGGTCGGCGTCGCGGATAGTGGAGAGCCGGTGCGCGATCGCGATCGTGGTGCGCCCCAAGGACAGCTCATCGAGGGCCAGCTGCACGGCGCGCTCCGTGTCGGTGTCCAGCGCGGAGGTGGCCTCGTCGAGGATCAGTACCGGCGGGTTGCGAAGGATGGTGCGCGCGATCGCGATGCGCTGCTTCTCGCCGCCGGAGAAGCGATAGCCGCGCTCGCCGACGGGCGTGTCGTAGCCGTCGGGCAGCGAGGAGATGAGCTCGTGGATCTGCGCCGCCCGTGCCGCCTGCTCGATCTCCTCGTCGCTGGCCTGCGGGCAGGCAAAGCGCAGGTTCTCGCGGATCGAGGCGTGGAAGAGGTAGGTCTCCTGCGAGACGAGACCCACCGCGGAGGCGAGCGAGGCCAGCGTGGCGTCGCGGATGTCGACCCCATCGATGCTCACCCAACCGCGCTGTGGCTCGTACAGGCGCGCGACCAGGTACGCGAGCGTGGTCTTGCCCGAGCCGGTCTCGCCGACGAGCGCGGTGGTCGTGCCGGCGGGGATCTCGGCATTGACCTCGCGCAGCGTCCAGGAGACGCCCTCGGCGTAGCGAAACGACACGTCGGTCAGGCGCACGTCGCCGCGCACGCCCTGCAGCGGGCGCGCGGTGGGCCGCTCGGAGATGTCGATGGGCAGGTCCAGGTACTCGAAGATGCGCCCGAACAGGGCCAGCGAGGTCTGGACTTCGAGGCCCACCGAGAGCAGCGATTGGATGGGGAACAGCACGCGCGTCTGCAGCGTGGTGAACGCGACGACCGTGCCGATCGTGATCGCGTGCCCGCCCGAGGCGATGCTCTCGCCCGCGAACCAGTACACGGCGGCGGGCATGATCGCGAAGCTCATCTGCACGGAGGCCATGCGCCAGCGCCCCGCCATGCGCGCGCGCACCTCGAGCTCGGCGAGTTCGCGTGACTCGCCCCCGAAGCGCCGCACCAGCTCGGGCGCGCGCCCCATCGTCTTGCCCAGCAGGATGCCCGACACGGACAGCGACTCCTCGACGAGCGTCGACATGTCGGCGAGCCGGCCCTGGCGAACCGACTGGATCCGCCGCCGCTGCTCTCCCACGCGCCGCGTCAGCCACACGAAGAACGGCAGCAAGAAGAGCGAGAACGCCGCCAGGCGCCAGTCGAGCAGGATCATGGCCACCACGACGGCCACGACGGTCGTGACGTTCTGGACGATGGAGGTTGCGGTGGAGGTCACGACGCTGTCGATGCCGCCGATGTCGTTGGCGATACGCGACTGCACCTCGCCGGTGCGCGTGCGCGTGAAGAAGGCCAGCGACATGCGCTGCAGGTGCGCATACACGGACGCGCGCAGGTCGTGCATGACCCGCTGGCCGACCTGGTTTGAGATCCACGTCTGCGCCACACCGATCACGCTGGTCGTGATCGACAGCACGATCATCCCCGCGACCAGCAGCGTCAGCAGCGTGGTGTCGCGGTGCGGGTAGGCGTCGTCCAGGACGGCGCGGATGAGGAACGGGTTGACGACCCCGAGGCCCGCCGACACGAAGATCAGGCCCAGCAGCCCGCCGAGGCGCAGGCGGTAGGGGACGAACAGCCTGCCGATGCGCTTCAGCGAGACGGGCCCCGCGGGAATGTCCTCCGGGCGCAGCTCCTGCGCCGGCGCGTGGCGGCCCTCGCGCGAGCGACCGTCGGCGGAGGGCTGGCTGCTCACACAACGACTGTAGCGACGGCAAGGCCGCCGGGCCCCGGCGCGCGATCGCGCTCCCAGCGATGCCAGGTTCGTGCGTTAGACGATGCCCGAGCGACGGCCCCGCCGCCGCGAGCTACGCCGGCACGCGCTCGGCATCCTCGGCATCGGCGACCGCCCACCCGACGCGCTCGATCAGCTGCTGGGCGGCGTGCTCGTCGCTGAGGTGGACGGTGTCGACGCGCTCGTCGAGAAGAATGGGGGATTGCTGCGGGAGCCTCCCCAGCTTCTCACCGGGGTCGGCGGTGACGATGATTCTCGGCATGATCGTCCCTCCTTGTGGAAATCGGGTGGAAGCCCACTCGCACGCCGAAGCTACCCAGCGACGATCAAGACGCCCTGAAGAGCGACTTAATTTCTTGCCCTGCACGAGGACGTGCACGGCCGCATTGGCAGGCTCAGGCGCGGGCATGGCACTGGGCGGGAACGGCGAGGGCGGCTGCGTGCGTCGAGGCTCGCCTCGGCTACCCTCGAAGTCGCCATGGAGACTGGCGCGCGCATGCATACCGACACGCCCGCCCACGCGTTGGGCCCGCGCGCACTCACTGAGGCGGAGGTGCGCGTGCTCGGCTGCCTGCTGGAGAAGCGGCGCACGACGCCCGACGCCTACCCGCTGTCGCTGAACGCGCTGCGCCTGGCGTGCAACCAGAGCACCAACCGCGACCCCGTAGTCGACTACGACGAGAGCACCGTGCGCGAAGCCGCGCAGAGGCTTCAGCGGCGAGGGATGGCGCGCCTGGCGAGCGCCGCGGGCAGCCGTGCAGCGAAGTTCCGCCACCTGCTCGACGACGCGCTCGGACTGGGAGTGGGGGAGGAGGCGCTCATGTGCGTGCTGATGCTGCGCGGCGTGCAGACCCCGGGCGAGCTGAAGCTGCGCGCTGAGCGCATGCACGCCTTCGCGGACCTGAGCACCGTGCATCAGACGCTCGCGCAGCTGGCCACGCGGGGGCTCGTTCAGTCGCTGCCGCGCCGCCCCGGCCAGAAGGAGGAGCGCTACGCGCAGCTGCTGGCAGGGCAGCCTTCAGATGATGCGGCGCCCGGCGGCCTCGCGGCCGCCCCGGCGCCGGGAGTTGGGGGCGATGAACTGACACAGCGCGTCACGCGCCTGGAGCGCGAAGTGGCCGAGCTGCGCGCCCACGCCGGCATGTGAGGGTGCCGCGCGCATGAGCCACCTTGCACCCATGCTCGCGAGCTCCTCGGACACCGCCACCGGCGTGGGCATACCGGTCGCGCTGGCAGCTGGGCTCGTGTCCTTTCTCTCGCCGTGCGTGCTCCCGCTCGTGCCGGGCTATCTGTCGACCGTGATCGGAGTGACCCCGGCCGACCTCAGAGGCCGGCCCGGCGTGCGCCGCGTGCTCGTGCCGAGCCTGCTTTTCATCGCGAGCTTCTCCGCGATCTTCATCCTGCTGGGGCTCAGCGCGACGGCGATCGGCTCGACGCTGAACGCCCACAAACAGACGCTCACGCACGTCGGCGGCGCGCTCATAATCGTGATGGGGATCGGCTTCCTGGCGGCGCCGTTCGTGCGGCTGCTCAACCGCGAGTGGCACCCCGAGGGCCTGCTCAGGCTTGCGGGGCGCGGGGGGCCGATCGTCGCCGGTGCGGCGTTTGCGATCGCGTGGACGCCGTGCACGAGCATCACGCTCGCAGCCATCCTCACGCAGGCTGCGATCTCGAGCTCGGCCGCACATGGCGCGCTGCTGCTGGCCTTCTACTCAGCGGGCCTGGCGATCCCGTTCCTGCTCATCGCGCTCGCCTTCGAGCGCATGACCTCGGCGCTGGCGGTCGTCAAGCGCCACTTTCCAGTGATCATCGCGGTGGGCGGGGCAGTGATGATCGCGCTCGGCGTCCTGATCGTGACGGGCGAGTTCACGGTCCTCAACGCGAAGGCCAACAGCCTCCTTCAGGGCACGGGGCTGGACATCTCGAACATCTAGCTCGAACCCGCGATCTGTCCGTCCATCCGAGCGCTGCAGCCAGAACGATTGAGCGCCGGAGGGGAGACCCCCATCCGGCGCTCGGTGCCCCGTGGATCCCCGGCGCGGGGCTGCGTCCATGCACGAGAGGAATCGGCCTGGCGGGACGCGCGCTCGACTGGACCTTGGTCTAGTTTCGAGAGCGCGTGATAGCTGCCTGAGCGGCTTTCGAGGAAACGGCGATCCCTCAAGCGCCGTCGCGAACGACGGGATCGAGCACGAACATCGGCACCGCGCGTTGCGCGAGTGCTCGAGAGTTGGCTGTGGCTGGCAGCCGCTCGATGAACCCTCGCCAGAGCGCCTCGGCCTCCGTCCCGGTTGCCTCGCGCGCGAGAACTGCCTTGCGCTCGCCGTTGACGGCGATCCATGCATGGGGAATCGACCGCAGATTCAGGCACCAGGCCGGATCGCGGTCGCTGCCGAGGTTGAGCGCACCAACGGCGTAAGCGTCCGCGTGCTGCAGGTAGGCGACGACCGTCGTCCGCGTGGCTCCTGACCGTCGGCCTGTCGTTGTGAGCGCCAGCACAGGCTGACCACCCGCGAGGATCCGAGAACGCCGAATACGGCCGCCGCTTCGGCGCAGGACGACAGCGTGGATTCGTCCCACCATCGGCTGCAGGCGCCGAAACCGGGTCAGCGACCGCAGGAATCTGGCAAGCGCCATCTGTGACCTCCTGCCGACCACACCCTCAGCCGCCCGGAGCGCCGCACGAGGCGCTCAGGCGGCTCTCTGCACGCCCGCCCCCGCGACAGCACGCTCGCGGCGACGCTCGTGAAAGCGCCTTTCCCAGGCCTGCTGGTTTCGCTTGGCGTCGAGCACGAACGGCGAGTAGGAGATCGCCTTGACGATCGCGCGGTTGATCGTCGACTCGGGCTGCGGAAGCGGGCGCAGGACGTCCACGAACAGCACCACGCGCGTCTCGTCGGTGTCGTTCCACACCTCGTGGTTGAACGTGTCGTCGAAGATCAAGCTCTTGCCCTCCTCCCAGTGGCGGATGTCCTCGCCCACGCGGATGCGGCAGCTGGGCGCGTCCTTCGGGACGATCAGCCCAAGGTGGTAGCGCAGCACTCCCTTGTAGGGCCCGCGGTGGTCGAGGATGTGCTTGCGCGGCGAGAGGATCGAGATCATGGCGGTCTTCATGCCGGGGATCTCGCGCATCAGGGCCGCGGTGCGGGGGCACAGCTCCACGCCCAGCTTGGCCTCGAAGCCATAGCCGTAGAGGAAGACGGTCTTCCAGCAGTCGTCATCGGTGATCCCTATCTGGTCCTTTGAGATCTCCTGGAAGTTCGGCAGCGCCTCGCGGTCCTCCAGCAGGCCGAGCACCTCGTCGCGGATCACCGTCCAGTTCTGCTCGACCTGCGCCACCCACGGGAAGCGCTCCAGCGGGAAGAAGGTCGCGTCGCCGACGAGCGAGCGGCGTCCGATCCAGCGCTCGATCGGAGCCAGCACGCGCTCGCCGACGTGCACCGTGAGTTCGACGCTGCGCTCCCACAGCGACTTGGAGTTGCTCGTCATGGATCTTGCCTCCTCGCGGTCATCGTGCAGCGAGCAGGCAGCTTAGAGGGCCCGGCGGCCGCGACGCAGCGCAGCTGGCTACGCGGCCTCGCGCAGCGCCGCCAGCTCGGGCGACTCGGCGAGCTTCTTCAGCGCCCGCTGCTCGAGCTGCGAGGCCCGCTCGGCGGAGAACCCGAGCCGTTTGCCGATCGCGGTGAGCGTCTGCGGCTCCTCGCGGCCGGTGCCGAAGCGCAGCGTGAGCACCGTGCGCTCGGTGTCCGGCAGCTGCTGCAGGACGCGACGCACGATGCGCTCGCGCTCGTTGCCCCACGCGGTCTCCTCGGGGGCCTCGGTGTCGGCGGGCAGCAGGTCTCCGAGCGCGGTGTCGCCGTCTTCGCCGACCTGCTGGTCCAGGCTCACGAGGGCCGCGCGCTGGTGGCGCACCTCCTCCACCTGGTCGATCGGGAGGGCGGTCTCAGCCGCCAGCTCCTCGATCGTAGGCTCGCGGCCGAGCCGCACCGACAGCTCTCGCTCCACGCGGCCAACCTTGCGCGAGCGCTGAGCCACGTGCACCGGCAGGCGGATCGTGCGGCCGGAGTTCTCGAGGCCCCGCTGGATGGCCTGTCGGATCCACAGAGTCGCGTAGGTCGAGAAGCGGAATCCCTTGCGCCAGTCGAACTTCTCGCTCGCGCGGATAAGCCCCAGCATGCCCTCCTGGACGAGGTCTGCAAGCGGCAGCCCCTGGTTCTGGTAGCGGCGCGCGTTGGAGGCCACCAGGCGCAGGTTGGAGTTGACGAGCAGTTCCTTCGCGTGCAGGTCGCCGCGCTCGATGCGCTGAGCCAGTTCGATCTCCTGCGCAGGGGTCAGCAGCGGGTAGCGGCGCGAGTGCGCGAGCAGCTGGTCGACCGACTCGGGGATGAACGTGTCCGGCACGCCGACGTCGGTACGCTCGATGGGATTGTCGAGACGGCCGGGAGCAGCCGCCACCGCGCCCTCCACAGTGCCCTGGGCGTCCTGAGCGTCGTCAACCGCAGCGTCAGTCGCGGCGCCGTCGGGGTCGGTTTGTGCGGTTTGGTGCAAAAGGGTGTCTGTCATTCGTCCTTCTAATCCGATGCTTGGAGTCGGAATTATACGCCTTAATAGTTGCGTTGTCAATTATCCTCGTCGGCGAGCCGCTCAGGCTGTCGTTCGACGCCACGTAGCGGCTACCTGCCGCTGGCGGGGAAAACCGGCCCAGGGTTCCAGATACCCCTGATACCCGGAAATCGCCGAAAAGCTCGGTCCTCCGGCGATGTATCGACGCCTCGCCGCGCGTGGCTGAGGCGGGGCCAATAAGCTCGGCGGATGAGCATAGACCTCAGCGGCAAGGTCGTGGCGGTGACGGGCGCATCTTCGGGCATCGGGGAGGCGACTGCGCTGGCGTGCGCGCAGGCGGGAGCGGCCGTGGCCGTGGCCGCCCGCAGGACGGACCGCATCGAGGCGCTCGCCGCGCGCATCGCCTCCGACGGCGGGCGCGCGCTGGCGGTGCAGACGGACGTGGGCGAGGAGGCGCAAGCGCAGGCGTTCGTGCAGCGCACCGCCTCCGAGCTCGGGCGGCTGGACGTGCTCGTAAACAACGCCGGCGTAATGCTGCTCGGGCCAATCGTGGGCGCCGACACCGAGGAGTGGCGGCGCATGATCGCAGTCAACCTGTTCGGCGCGCTGTACTGCACGCACGCGGCGCTGCCGCTGATGATCGAGCAGCAGGGCGGCGACATCGTCAACGTGAGCTCGGTCGCCGGGCGCTTCGCGAGACTTGGCTCGGGCGTCTACAACCTGACCAAGTTCGGGCTCGGGGCGTTCTCCGAGTCGCTGCGCCAGGAGCTCGTGCCGCATGGCATCCGCGTGACCCTGATCGAGCCCGGTGCGGTGGCGACGGAGCTCGCCGGGCACAACCGCCCCGAGGTCCTCCAACAGATAGCGAAACGCTTCGAGGGCGTGACGCGGCTGACCGCGGAGGACATCGCAAACGCGGTGCTGTACGCGGTCGGCCAGCCCGCGCACGTGAGCATCAACGAGGTGCTCGTGCGCCCCAGCGGGCAGGTTCTCTAGCCCGGGGGCGGTGCGCTCGGCCGGCGAGGTGCGCGAGTCGACTGCGTGGGAAGGTTGCGCGCGCGCCGGCGTCTGTAAGGGGCTAGAGAGCCAATCGAGCGCGAATGACAGGAGGCGATGTGGGTAAGCACCTGGCCGTGACAGCGGCGCTAACCGCAGCCGTGGCGCTGAGCGCCTGCGGCAGCAGCAAAAAGAGCGCGAGCACGTCGAACACGAGCTCCGCCGCAACGCCCGCGGCAGCGCAGACGTCGACTTCCTCGGGCCCGTACTCGACCTCGCGCGGATCCTCGGCTACGGGCGTCAGCGGGGCGGCGGTGACGGTGAGCAGCAAGCACGCGAAGAAGCTCGGCACCATCCTCGCCGCGGGCCCCAAGCACCTGACCGTGTACCTGTTCGAGGGGGACCACGGCACGACGTCCACCTGCACTGGCGCCTGTGAAGGGACATGGCCGCCGGTGAAGGCGAGCGGCCAGGTTGGAACGGCAGGCGCAGCCATGTCGGCGGACCTCGGCACGACGACGCGTCCGGACGGCAGCAAGCAGGTCACCTACAAGGGCCACCCGCTGTACTACTACACGAAGGACGGAGACAGCGGCGACGCGTACGGCCAGGGGATCAAGGCCTTCGGCGCCGATTGGTACGCGCTGCGGGCCAGCGGAAGCAAGGTCGACACGTCCTAGCGTCCTGGCCGGCATTGGGCGCGTCGATGTTCCGACGAAGACGCTAGTCGGAGACCGGCTGTCCGTTGGCGGTCAGGGTGACATCGATGTTGCCGCGCGTGGCGTTGGAGTAGGGGCACACCCGATGCGCCTGGCGGACCAGCTCGACGGCCTCGGCCGCGTCGGCCACCGACGGCAGGCTGACGTCGAGCTGGACCGCGACCGTGAAGGCGCGCTCCTCGGTCGTCACGAGCTGCACCTGGGAGTCGATTGCCACGTCGCCGGTCTCCGCCTTCGAGCGCCTTCCGACGGTCGCCAGCGCACCCTCGAAGCAGGCGGCATAGCCGACGGCGAACAGCTCCTCGGGGTTGGTCCCGTCGCCCTCGCCGCCGAGCTCCTTGGGCACGCGTATGTCGACGTCGAGGACGCCGTCGGATGTCTTGCCGTGCCCGTTGATGCGCCCGCCTGTGACGTGGGCACGGGCGGTGTAGAGAACGTTCGCCATCGCGCTCCTCCTGTCGTTTAGCTCCTGTCGTTTAGTTGTTCGAGGTGTTCGCTTGCGCCGCGTCCGGCGCGCCGCTTCTGGCGCCGGGGGCGCCGGGCGGCCGCGCGGGTCGAGCGCTGCCCGCCGCGAGCGATGCGGGCTCGATGGCGAGCAGATCTCGGCCGACGTGATCGACCTGCAGGGTCGTGTGGTCGAGGCCGAAGCGCTCACGCAGCAACGCCTCCATGTCGCGCCGGGCGGCGTGGCAGTCGCTGTCGGCGCCGACGAGCACGTGCGCCGAGAGCGCGGGGAAGCCACTGGTGATTTCCCACACGTGCAGGTCGTGCACCTCGACGACGCCCGCGCGCTCCACCAGTGCCGCGCCGATCGCATCGGGGTCGAGGCGCGCGGGGGAGGCCTCGAGCAGCACGCGCGCTGATGCCCGCACGAGTGCGGCGCCGGAGCGCACCATGAGCGCGGCAACGCCAAGCGAGACGATCGGATCGGCGCGCTGGAAGCCGCTCAGCAGGATCACGCCCGCGGCGACCGCGGTGCCCGCGAAGCCGTACAGGTCGGCTAGCAGGTGCTTGAAGCTCGAGTGGATGTTGAGGCTGCGCTGGTCTGCCCCCGCCAGCGTCCAGGTGGCCGCGAGGTTGACGACCACGCCTGCCAGCGCCACGGCGAGCACCGGCCATGCGTGCACGCGGGGCGGGTCGAACAGCCGTCTCACCGCCTCGTACGCGATCACGGCCGCGAGCACCACGAGCGTGATCCCGTTGGCCTGCGCCGAGAGGATCTCCGCGCGCTTGAAGCCGAACGTCATCGCTCCGCGCGCCGGGCGGGCGGCGAGCGCGATGGCAAACAGCGAGAAGCCGAGCGCGGCGGCATCGCTGAGCATGTGGCCGGCGTCTGAGAGCAGGGCCAGCGAGTGCGCGATCACGCCCGACGCGACCTCCGCCGCCATGAATACGACGATCAGCGCGAACGCGATCGTCAACCGCGTGCGGTCGGCCTGACGGCCTGCGTCATGCACGATCCCCGCACGAGCGGTTGTCATTGGCCCACCCTAGTCTTTTGGCGATGGCGTGCCCAGGGCGGAGCATCGCGGCTTGACGAAGCGACGCACGACCATCGCCTCGATCGCCGTCGCCTCGATCGTCGCCGCCTCGGCGCTCATGGCGCTGAAGCTGGGGGTCGGCCTCGCCACTGGGAGCCTCGGCTTGATCTCGACCGGCATCGAGTCGAGCGGCGACCTCATCGCGGCCACGCTGACCTTCTTCGCCGTGCGCCTGGGCGGGCGCCCGGCCGACCCCGAGCATCCCTACGGCCACCGGCGGGCCGAGAACCTCGGTGCTCTGGGCGAGGCGGCGATCCTGCTGGCCGGCGGCCTGATCGTCAGCGTCGAAGCCGTCCGGCACCTGGCATCCGGCGCGAGCGCGCCGGAGACGCGCTGGTACGGCTTTGCCGTGCTCGGCGCGGCGCTCGTGCTCGATGCCAGCCGCACGGCCGTCTCGCTGCGCGCAGCCAGGACCTACAGCAGCCCGGCATTGCGCTCGAATGCGATGCATTTCGCCGGTGACGTGGTGGCTTCCGCGACCGTCCTGGTGGGACTCGTGTTCGTCGAGCTCGGTGTGCGCGAGGGCGACTCGATTGCTGCGCTGCTCGTCGCGGCGTTGATCGTCGCAGCGGCGACGCGCCTGATCGCGGAGAACGCCAACGTGCTGATGGACCGCACGCCCGAGGAGGCGCGCGAGGCTGCGGAGCGCGCGATCGCCGATCTCGGTGCCGAGATCGAGCTCAGCCGCCTGCGCCTGCGAGAGTCTGCGGGGCGCTACTTCGCCGACGTCGTCGTGGCCGTCCCGCCGGGTCAGGCGGTCGTCGAGGGTCACCAGGCGGCCGACCTGGTCGAGGCCGCGGTCGAGCGCGTGCTGCCGGGCAGCGACGTCGTGGTGCACGTCGAGCCCCGCTCGCGCGACCTCTCGCTGCGCGACCGCGTGCTCGCGATCGCGCTGGAAGAGCCGCTCGTGCTGGAAGCGCACGACATCATGATCTTCCAGCGCCCGGGAGCGGTAAGCGTGGCGCTGCATCTGAAGTTCCCCGCCGACCTCGACCTGGGCAGCGCTGCGCAGATCGCGGCGCGAGTCGAGCGCGCCATCTCCCACAAGCTCGACGTCGCCGCAGTGCAGACGCACCTGGAGCCGCTCGAGCAGACGCTGCGCGCGCGCGCATCGGACCCGCGGGCCGATGCGGAGGCCGAAGCGGAGATCCAGCGGCTCGTCACCGAGCGCACGGGCAGCCCGCCGCGCCACCTGGAGCTGCTCTCGCTCGAGACCGGACGCGTCGTGTTCCTCACACTGGGCGTCGCAGCCGGCGGATCGCTCACCGCCGCGCACGCGCTCGCAGGCGAGCTCGAGGAGGCGCTGCGACAGCGCGTCCCGGATATCGTCGACGTGGTCGTCCGCACGCAGCCGTGAGTGCAAGGATTCACGTCTCCCGGTGTCCTAACCGGATGACACTGCCAGCTAACCGAGGAGCAGACACGTGACGCCAAGAGGAGCAGCCGACGCACTGACCCGTCCAACAGGAGCGGCGCTCGCGCTCGCCGCGACGGCCCTGCTCGCGCTTGCGGGCTGCGGCAGCTCGTCGAGCAAATCGACCTCCTCGGAATCCACTCCCGCTGCGCCCGCGACGAGCACCTCGACGTCGCCTGCGACGGGCGGCGGCGAAGGCCAAACGCAGCTGAGCCTCGGCACCAACCCCGAAGGTCAGCTCAAATTCGACAAGACCACGCTCGGCGCCAAGGCGGGCAAGGTGTCGATCGCGTACACGAACGGCTCGCCCATCGAACACAACCTCACGATCGAATCGTCCGCGGGCGCGACGGTGGGAGCGACCGAAACCTTCACTGGCGGCTCAAAGACGCTGACCGTCACGCTCAAAGCCGGGACGTACAAGTTCTACTGCTCGGTCCCCGGGCACCGGCAGGCGGGCATGGAAGGGACGCTGACAGTCAAATAAGGCGCTGCGCGAAAGCGCCCTGCGGCGTGCCGCGCGCCGCAGGGCAGCTTTATGGCGATGCGCGCGAGGGTGGAGGCCGAGGGCGCTATGCCGCCACTCTCGCGCGCGGATCGCCGCTAGGGACCGTTGCGCCCCTAACCCTGGTGTGCCGCGTGCTGCGCTCCGCTGAGCTCTCGGGCGAAGGCCGCGATAAGGCTGGCGGTGCGCTCGGGCTGGTCGATGGGCACGAAGGTGTAGCTGTCCTCGATCAGCTCCAAGCGCGCGTCCGGGAACTCGCGCGCGAGGCGCTCGCCGAAGTGCAGCTTGAAGAAGCGGTCTTCGGGCGCCCATGCGATCAGCACGGGCTTCCTGAACGAGCCGAAGCGCTGCGCTGCCTCGAGCGTGTAGCGGGGCGCGATCCCGCGAAGCACCGCGGCCGTGTCCGCGCGGATCTTGCGAGAAGCGATCGCCGGCTGCATCCACGAGCGCGTGAGCTCGTCGTCGGCGCGCTTGGTCACCCAGCCGAATGCGATCGGAAGCCTCCTGGCCGGCGCCAGGCGCATCGACTGCACGATCGGGTACGTCGCGCCGGGAATGCGCGCGAGCAGCTGCAGCGGCCGGAACGCGGGCGGCAGGAAGTTCTCGTACGCGTCGCACGGGGTCAGCACGAGCCGCGCCAGGCGCTCGGGATGGTGCACGGCGACGAGCTGGCAGAGCGCGCCGCCGGTGTCGTTCCCCACCAGCGTGACGTTCTCGAGCTCGAGCGCGTCCATGAAATCGGCGATCAGCGCAGCGAGCCCCAGCGGGGAGCGGTCCGCACCGGCATTGAGCGGGATCTCGTGTGATCCGAGCGGCCAGTCGGGTGCGAGCACGCGGAAGTCCGCCGCGAGACGCGGCGCGACCTCGCGCCACAGCTCGCCGTTGGTGAGCAGCCCGTGGACGAGCATGATCGTCTCCCCGGAGCCCTGCTCGCGGTAGCGGATGGTGCCCTGGGACAGCTGAATCT
Organism: Actinomycetota bacterium; assembly: GCA_005884115.1. GTDB lineage: Bacteria > Actinomycetota > Thermoleophilia > Solirubrobacterales > Solirubrobacteraceae > Palsa-744. The sequence goes on along the minus strand of VAXW01000003.1, from coordinate 515,014 downwards.
CCTTCATTTCTTTCTCCCTTTCGCGATCTGGGGGATGACTCGACGGGCCTGCGCGCGCAGGTAGCCGGGCCACGAGCGCGGTGCGCGGACGACGGCGGCGAGGAGTGGCAGCGAGTCGAAGTAGGACTCGCGCTCGATCGCCACGCCGTCACGCAGCGTGACGCGATCGCACACGCGCCAGCTCAGCGGCCTCCCGCCGAGCGTGGCGTGGAGCGTCATCTCGATGTACAGCGTGTCATCGCGAGCAGCCCAGCTCTCAACCTCGCCGCGGACGTCGGGCATGAGCGCGAACAGTGGTCGCACGAACTCCTCTTCGAACGCGCGCCGTCCGACGATCGGGGGCAACTGCGGCTGGATCAGGCGCACGTCCTCGGCGAGCATCTCGCGGAAGTGCGACGCGAAGGCCTCCGGGCCGCCAGGCACGCGCCAGCCGCGCGTGAAGCCCAGGACCCACTCCTCGGCCGAGCGAGCCGCGGCCTCCGCGCGCCCGTCCAGCGTCTCTGCGGTGCTCACTCTGCGCTCCTTTCTCCGGAAGGGCCCCGACCCGGCGTGGGGGACGCGGCTCCTCAGTTGTCATAACCTCGTGGACGCCCGCTTTACATACAGGCAGTATGTGTCTATCATACATACTGCATGCATGTCAAATCGGGGGGGCGCACAACGGGAGGCCAGGAAGCGGGCGCGACGGGGCCGGCGTATGGAGCGCAGGCGCGAACGCTGAAGGCCGAGCAGGCCGAGGCCACGCGCGCTGCGCTGATAGCGGCAGCGCGCGCGCTGTTCGCCGAGCGCGGCTACGCCGCCGTCGGGACCGAGGAGATCGTGCGCGCCGCGGGCGTCACGCGAGGAGCGCTCTATCACCATTTCGCGGGCAAGCAAGAGCTCTTTCAGGCCGTCTACGAAAGCGTCGAGCAGCAGCTCGTCGAGCGGATCGCCGAGTCGGCGCTCGCGGGGGCGAGCGATCCGCTGGAGGCGCTGCGCGCTGGCGCCCAGGCCTTCCTCGACGCCTGCGAGGACCCCGCCGTGCAGCGCATCGCGCTAGTCGACGCGCCGTCGGTGCTCGGCTGGGAGCAGTGGCGCGACATAGGGCTGCGCTACGGCTTCGGGCTCGTGCAGGGCACCGTCGAGGCTGCCATCGACGCCGGCCTGATCGAGCAGCAGCCGGCCGGCCCGCTATCGCACCTGCTGCTGGGCGCGATCGACGAGGGCGCGATGCTCATAGCGCGCGCAGACGACGACGGCGAGACGCGCCAGCAGGTCGGGGCGTCTGTCGAGCGGATGCTGAACGCGCTGCGGGTGAGCGGCGAGACGGGATAGCGGCTGGCGGCCCCTCGCAGGGGCTGCATCCTAAGTGCGAGACCTAGACGCCGGCTCCGGCTAGCTCGAGGAGGCGCTCGGCGAGTTCGCGCGGGCGGGCCAGCATCGGCAAGTGGCCGCCGGGCATCTCGTGGATCTCGACGCCCAGGCGCTCGCGAACCACTCGACGCTGGAAGGCGGGCGGGAACAGTCGATCGCCCGTCGGTGCCAACACGGCCGTGGGCACTTCCGGCCAGCGCTCGAGCGGCCAAGGCTCCGTGAACATGCCTCTTCCCGGAACGCCCTGAAAGCTCTCGTTCTCGGCGGCGACCAACGGATCGACGTCGTGAAGGAACACCTCGGCGAGAGCGTCGGGTCCCCAGGAGCTCATCGGCCCGTAGCGCGCGAGAAGATCGGCGATCGCCTCCTCGTGGCGGGTGTTGCTCCACCATTCGCCTGCGGTCTCGCCGGGCTGGGGGATCATCGGCGCGAGCAGCACGAGCTGCGCGACAGGAACCCGCGCGGCTACCAGCGGGCCGGCGAACGCGCCCAGCGATTGCGCGACGATCACGAGCTCGGCATCGCGCGGCAGCGCCTCCGTGACGGCATCGGCGTGATCGCTCGGTCGTGCATCCTGATCGTGCAGCGGGAGCGGTGGGGCGAGCCCCTCGTGACCGAGACCGCCTAGAGCCTCGATGGTCGAGGCGTATACGCGCGGGTCGGTTCCCGCTCCGGGGATCAGGACGAAGGTTGGCGTGCCGTCAGTCTCTCAGCTTGGCGCGGGCGGGGTCCGAGCGTGTCTCAATACTCGCCAACGGATGGCGGCCTGGAGCCTAGACTGCTGTCGTGCTCCCACGGAGGCCCGGCTCGTTTCATGCGTGGGCTTTGAGGGTCGCCTTGATAGCAGCGGCAGTCACCGTCATTGCGGGAGTACCCGTCTGGCTCGAAGCGCTCCTGCTGGCTTTCCTGGTCGCGACGGGCATCTGGAGCCTGCGTGAGGGACGAAAGCGCCGCCGAGCGCGCGAATGAGCACCGATAGGGCCCAGTCTCAGCGTTCCTCGACGCTCGATAATCCATGTTATGTAGACCGATCAGCCCGAACGCGACGGCCAAGGCGTCATGAGCTGTCGCCGTCGAGGAGCTCTCGCCGGCCGCGATAATCGCCGGCGATGGCCGAGCCGGAAGTGACCCTCACCGACAGCTCCGCGGACGGCCGGCGGGAAGAGTCGTACAGCGGCCGCACCGCCTGGGCAAGGAACTTGGCAGCGCCTGTGCGCGACTTCCTGCGCACCGAGACCGGTGGAGCGGCGGTCCTGCTCGCTGCCACCCTCGCGGCTCTTGCCTGGGCGAACTCGCCCTGGTCGGACTCCTACCAGTCGGTATGGACGAGCAAGTTCTCTATCCGCCTGGGCTCACACGCGCTGACAGCCGACCTGCGCCACTGGGTCAACGAGGGCCTGATGACGTTCTTCTTTCTCGTCGTCGGGCTCGAGGCGAAGCGCGAGTTCGACGTCGGAGACCTTCGCGATCGCAGCCGCCTGGCGATGCCGGTCGTCGCGGCGATCGGGGGCATGACGGTGCCTGTCGCGATCTACCTCGCCTTCAATGCAGGCTCTTCCAGCGCGCACGGCTGGGGCGCTGCGATGTCGACCGACACAGCCTTCGCGCTGGGCGCGCTCGCGCTGCTGACGCCGCGCGCGGCGACGCGGCTGCGCGTGTTCCTGCTCACGCTGGCCGTGGTCGACGATCTCGTGGCGTTGATCGTGATCGCGGTCGTGTACACGGGCAGCGTGTCGATCGCAGCCGTGTTCGTCGCGATCGCCCTTTTCGCGGTGCTGCTCGCGCTGCGCTTCGCTCCTGCAGGCCGGCGGCAAGCATCGATCCTCGTTGGGATGGCGCTGTGGGTCGCCCTGTTCGAATCGGGCATCGACCCGGTCATCGCCGGGCTCGCGATCGGGCTCGTGACGGCCGCGTACCCGCCCTCGCGAGAAGACCTCGAGCGGGCGACGGCGCTGACCCGCTCCTTCCGCGAGCAGCCCACGCCCGAGCTCGCGCGCTCGGCGCAGCTGGGCGTGCTCGCCGCGATCTCGCCCAACGAGCGCCTGCAGTACACGCTTCACCCCTGGACCAGCTACGTGTTCGTGCCGCTGTTCGCGCTCGCGAACGCCGGCATCCACTTCAGTGGCTCGCTGGTCGAATCCGCCGCCTCCTCGTCGATCACGCTGGGGATCCTCGTCGGCTACCTCGCCGGCAAGCCGCTCGGCATCCTCGGCGCCTCGTGGCTCGCCACGCGTCCCGCTCTGCATGGGCCGCGCCCGTCGCTCAGCTGGCCGGTGATCGCCGGCGGTGGAGCCGTCGCGGGGATCCCGTTCACGGTGTCCCTGCTGATCCTGAGCCTCGCCTTCCATGGAGAAGTGCTCGCTCGCGCGAAGCTCGGGGTGCTCGCGGCCGCCGTGGTCGCGCCGTTGGTCGCGCGGGCCATCTTCCGGGCGCTGAATCGCATGCCCACGAGCGTGCGCACGCGCCAGATCGGGCGCACCAGCGAGGACATCGTCGACCTCTACGACGATGTCGATCCCGAGCGCGACCACATCCGCGGTCCCCATGGCGCGCCCGTGACGCTCGTCGAGTATGGAGACTTCGAGTGCCCCTACTGCGGTCAGGCCGAGACCGTCATCCGGGACCTGCTCGCGTCGTTCGGCGACGACGTGCGCTACGTATGGCGCCACCTCCCTCTCAACGACGTACATCCGAGCGCGCAGCTGATGGCCGAAGCTGTCGAGGCGGCGCACGCTCAGGGGCGCTTCTGGGAGATGTACGACGCGCTGCTCTTGCACGAGGGCTCGGTCACTGCGCCCGAGCTCGGCAACATCGCCGAGCGGCTCGGACTCGACATCGAGCGCTTCTGGGCAGAGCTGCGCCGTCGTGAGCACGCGCCGCGCGTCGCGCGAGACGTGGCGAGCGCCGACGCCAGCGACGTCTCGGGCACGCCGACGTTCTTCATAAACGGGCGCCGCCATCGCGGCCCTTACGACATCGACAGCCTCACGGTGGCAGCGCGCGCAGCGCTGCGACGCGCACGGGTGCGCACGACCTGAGGAGGCCCGGGCGGGCTGCGACGAGGTATACGGCACGCCTTCGGCGGGCGCCGGCTCGCCGCGCTCAGCGGTCCTCGCGGCCGGCGTCGCGCTTGCCCGGGCGACGCGGCGCGCTCGCCTCACGGCGCGCGGCGAGCGCCTTCGCGCGCGCGAACACGGCGTCGATCATCGTCTCGGTCAGGCGACCGGTGAACGTGTTTTGCTGGGAGGGGTGGTAGCAGCCGAGCAGCGTGTATCGCTCGCCAATCAGCTCGGCGCCGTGAGCGAAGCGAGGGCGCGCCGGAGCACGCCCGGCCGGCACGGACTGCTCGCGCATGGGCAGCAGGTGCAGCGCCGCCTGCCAGGCTATGGCTCCCAGGCACACGATCACGCCTACGTCCCTCAGCAGATCGAGCTCGCGCTCGCTCCACGGAGCGCATCGCGCCCGCTCCAGCGGAGTCAGGCGGTTGCCCGGGGGCGCGCAGCGCACTGCGGCGCTGACCCACACTCCATCGAGCCTCAGACCGTCCTCGCGCGCCTCTGATCGCGCCTGGTTCGCGAGTCCCGCGCGTGCGAGCGCGGCGAACAGGAACTCTCCGGAACGATCACCCGTGAACATGCGGCCGGTGCGGTTAGCGCCGTGTGCCGCAGGCGCAAGCCCCATCACGAGAAGGCGCGCCCGCGGGTCTCCAAAGCCCGGTACGGGACGGCCCCAGTAGCTCTCCTGAGCAAACGCCGGGCGCCGCTCGCGCGCGACCTGCTCGCGCCAGGCGACCAGGCGCGGACAGCGCCGGCACTCGATCAGCTCGCGCTCGAGAGCCGCGAGCCGCGCTGCCGAGTGCGTGGGCCTGGGAGCAGCGGGAATGGCGGCCTCGCCTGGCCCTGCCGGGGCCTCAGCGATTGCGCTTTCGCTGCTGGCGTGCGGCCTTTGCTTTCGCGCGCCGCTTGCGGTGTCTGGCTGCAGCGTGGCGCGCGCCGCCGCCATCGGCAAATGCGGGTCCCTCTGCGGGTGTCGCTTTGCGGGCGTCGCGGACGATCACGAAGCCGATCGCCAGAAGCACCGCCGCGGCCGCCGCGAGCACGAGCACGACAGTTTTCGACTTGTTCGTCGGGGCTTCCCTGTGCGTGGAGCTCGTCGAGGCGGTCCTCGCGGGGGTCGTTTCCGGCTGTTGGACTTTTTCCAGCAGTTCGCTGCCGAGCCCGCTGCCCTGAGCGGCGAGCGAGGCGGTCGGGCCCGCCGCCGAGGCGCACGCCAGGAGCAGGGTCGCGCACGCGCACAGCGACGCGGCACGGTGGCAAAGTGGGCGTCGGGGCTTGCGCACGCAGGCGAGAATAGCGCCCGCAATCTGCCTCCAGTCGGACCCGCCCCGCCTGCCCACCCCGAGCTCGGGCCATGTCCCCGGCGGGGCCGAGGCAGCACGCCATAGAATGGCGTGCCGATGGCACCCAAGCAACGGCAGATCAGAATCGAACAGCGAGGTGGGCTCGAGGCGATACAGGCGCTCGAGCGCCGCTCCGACGAGGAGCTGGAGGCCGAGACGAAATACAAGTCCGCGGCGCTCGCGATTCTCGGCGCGCGCGCGGCCGAGCGCTTCGACGCCGAGCAGGCGCGAGGCTATTTCCAGCGCGCCATCGCAGCGGCGCGACCGCAGGAGCGGATGCAGCTGCGCCGCATGGCCGACGCGTCTCTGGCCCTCGCCGAGAGACGTGCCGGCGACCTCAAGGACGCGGTCGAGCGTCTCGGACAAACGCCGCCGAGCGGGCGCCAGATGTTCGCCCTGCGGGCCATGGGCCTGCTCATCCCACCTTCCTCCGCGGGCGTCCTCGCGCGCTTGCGCGGCGCGCTTCTGATCCTCGCGCTGATCGTGGTTCTGCTGGCGATCGGTCTTGGCATCGTTGAGCTGGTGTCGCTGCCTTTCGGCGGCCTCGGGCTCGCCCCGGGGTTGCTGCTCGGGCTCTTCCTGGTCGTCGCCGTCCTGGGGGTCGTCGCTGCGGTAGGCAAACGCCGTCGCGACCGCGCGAGCAAGTCGCCCCCTTCCTGAGCGGTCGTGGCAGCGTTCGGCCGCGGCGCTGCCGCGTCGGACGAAGGCCTCACGACTCGCGCATCACGGGCGGCCGCGCCGCGCCGCGGGCTACGCTTGCGCGGTGGCCGCCCCAGTCGCCCTGCTCGTCAACCCCGTTGCCGGAGGTGGAAGGGCGCGCCGTGCCGCTGCGCCGGTCGAGCGAGCGCTAAAAGAGCACGGGCTGAGCGTCACGCGTTACGACACCCGCGATCTCGACCACGCTCGGGCACTGGCGCGCGAGGCTGCGCAGGCGGGCGAGACGGTGGCCGTGCTCAGCGGCGACGGGATGATCGGAGCAGCCGCCGATGAGCTGCGCGCGATCGAAGGCTCCGTGCTCGCCGTCCTGCCGGGTGGCCGAGGCAACGATCTAGCGCGCGTGCTGGCGATCCCGACCGACCCCGTCGAAGCCTGCGCCGCGGTCGCCGAGGGCAGCGCGCGACCGATCGACCTGGGCGAGGTCTGCGAGGCCCGCGTGGGCGCCGATGGACGCGCCTTCGTCGGCGTCGCCTCGGCCGGCTTCGACAGCGACGCTAACCGGATCGCCAACGAAGCACCCGCCTGGCTGGGAGGACTTGTTTACCTGTATGGGGCCCTGCGCGCACTGGCGGCGTGGCAACCGGCACGCTTCGAGCTCGAGCTCCGCCCGTCGGGCGAACGGCTCGAGTTCAGCGGCTACTCCGTGGGGGTCGCGAACTCCGGCGCTTACGGAGGCGGCATGCGCCCCGCGCCAGACGCGCGGCTCGACGATGGGCTCCTCGATGTGGTCGTTTGCGAGCACGTCAGCAAGCCGCGTTTCCTTACCAGCGTGATGCCCAGGGTGTTCAAGGGCACGCATGTCGAGCTGCCGAACGTCCAAGTGTTCCGCGCCGCTGAAGTCGAGATCTCGTGCGACCGCCCGTTCGTGATGTACGCCGATGGTGATCCGATCGGCGAGCTGCCGGTCCGCGCCCGGGCTCTGACGGGGGCGGTCATGGTTCTCACGCCCTCTGGCGGCGTTGCCCCACGCGCGTTCGACGAGCATTCCACGCCCCTCCCCCACGTCGGCGCTCAAGGCAGCTGATGGGAGGCGCGCTTGGGGTCAAGCTCGCTATCGCGCGAGGTGTCGGCGTGCTCTCGCGCCTGGGCGGCCGGGGCGCGACCAGCGCCCCCGGCAAGGTGCTCATCGGCCTTGACTCGCATGCGATCGAAACGCTTGCCGGCCGCCTGCCGCGCGGATCTGCGCTCATCTCGGCAACCAACGGCAAGACGACCACGGCGGCGATGGCCGCCGCCATCTTCGAGCAGGCCGGCATCACGCTTGTGCACAACGACGCGGGCGCCAACATGGCCGGTGGGGTCGCCTCCGCGCTGCTGGGCGCGGCGCGCGCTCGCAAGGGCATCGCGGGCGAACTGGGTCTCTTCGAGGTCGACGAGCTGTGGCTTGACCTGCTCGCGACCCAGCTTCACCCGCGCGCGATCCTGCTCGCCAACCTGTTTCGCGATCAGCTCGATCGCTACGGCGAGCTCGAGGCGATCGGCGAGCGCTGGGCGCAGGTGCGCGGCCGGGAGCGGCTGGTGTTGAACGCCGACGACCCGCTTGTCGCCGATCTCGGCCGCGAGCGCTCCTCCGCGCTGTACTACGGGGTCGAGGACGACTCGCTCGCCCTGCCCGGCATGGCGCATGCGGCCGACGCCAAGCACTGCCGCCGGTGCGGCGCGCCATATGTGTTCGACGCCATCTACCTCGGCCATCTCGGGCGCTACCACTGCCCTAGGTGTGGCCAGCGGCGACCTGCCCCGGCGATCACGGCGACCCAAATCAGGCTCGAGGGAGTGCGAGCCGTACGCTTCACTCTGCACACCGCAGACGGTGAGGGCGAGGTCGCGCTGGCTCTGCCAGGGCTCTACAACGTCTACAACGCGCTCGCGGCCGCTGCGCTCGCGAACGCGCTTGGAGTCTCCCTGCAGCACACCCTGGCGGGGTTGCAGAGGGCGGAGGCGGCCTTCGGGCGCGCGGAGAGCGTCACGGTCTCTGCGGGCGAGGCCTCCGGCGAAGAGGGCGCGCCCCGCCGGGAGCTGCGGATTCTGCTCGTCAAGAACCCGAGCGGCGCCAACGAGGTGCTGCGCACCCTCGTGCTCGAGCCCGGCAAGCATGATCTCCTCGGGGTACTGAACGATAACATCGCCGACGGTCGCGACGTGTCGTGGATCTGGGATGCGGACTTCGAGCTGCTCGCCGGTCGTATCCGGCGCGTGACCTGCAGCGGCACACGCGCGCCCGAGCTCGCGATGCGCCTGAAGTACGCCGGGGTCGAGCCCGAGCAGATCCGCGTGCAAGCCGATCTCCGCCGCGCGCTCTGGCAGGCTGTGGGCGATCGCAACGGGTCGCATGCACCGCTGTACGCGCTGCCGACCTATACGGCGATGCTGTCCTTGCGCGAGTTACTCGTCAAGCGCGGCGAGGCGCACGCGTGGTCGTGAGCGGCGCGGCCGCCGACACGGGCATCGCGACGGCGCTGCCGAGCGAGGCCGCCTCGCGGCTTGCGTGGCACGATCTCGAGTGCGGGGGCTATGAGGCGGACCTGGCGCTGTGGAGAGAACTCGCGGCGGCGCAGCAGGGGCAGGTCCTGGAGGTGGGCGCGGGCGCGGGGCGCGTCAGCCTCGACCTGGCGCGCGCCGGCCACGCTGTCACGGCGCTCGATCACGACCGCGCACTGCTGAGCGCGATCGAAAGTCGCCGCGGCGGGGCCGTCGTACAGGCCGCGCACGCGGACGCGCGCTCGTTCTCGCTGCCCGGATGCGAGTTCGGCTTGTGCGTGGTGCCAATGCACACGATCCAGCTGCTGCGCGATCGCGATCAACGCGGCGCGTTCCTGCGCTGCGCGCGCACACACCTGCGCCGCGGCGGGCTGCTCGCATGCGCGATCCTCACGCGGGTCGAGCCGTTCGACTGCCGTGACGGGGGCGTTGGTCCTGCTGCTGACAGCGCTCACGTCGACGGGCTTCTTTACAGCAGCCGCCCGGTCCGCGTAGAGGTGCGCGGCGGCGAGATCGTGATCGAGCGCGAACGGCGCATCCTGGGCGCTCGCGACGGCTCTGGCAGCGTGGGGGAAGCGGAGGAGGAGCGGATGGTCGAGCTCGTGCGTCAGTGCGACGAGGCGATCTTGGCGCAGCTGCGGCGCGCGCAGCTGGAGCGCGAGGCACAAGCCGCAGGCTTCCAGGTCGAGCCGGCGAGGGCGATCGCGCGCACCGATGAGCACGTGGGCAGCACGGTGGTGATGCTGCGTGGGTGATGGCGTGCGGAGCCCGGACGCGAAGTCGACGCTGCGCGTCTGCGCTCTGTATCCGGACCTCATGAACATCTACGCCGACCGCGGCAACCTGCTGGTGCTCGAGCGCCGCTGCGCATGGCGAGGAATCGGCTTTGAGCTCTCCTCGTGCGGCCTCGGCGAGCACTTCGATGCCGGCGCACACGACCTCTTCTACCTCGGCGGTGGCCAAGACCGCGACCAGCGCCTCTGCGCCGAGGACCTGATCGAGACCAAGAGCGCCGCCCTGCACGCCGCGGCTGCGCGCGGCGCGGTGGTGCTCGGCGTCTGCGGCGGCTTTCAGCTGCTCGGCCACAACTACGCGCTCGGGAACGAGCAGATCGAGGGCGTGGGGCTGCTCGACGTCGCCACAGTGCGCGGGCATGGTCCGCGCCTGATCGGGAACATCGCGATCGAGCTCTCGCCCGGTGCGTCGGCTGGCGAGGAGCGCGAAGGGCGTGTGCTGGCCGGATTTGAGAACCACGGCGGGCGCACCACTCTCGGCGAGCGCCAAGAGCCGCTCGGTCGCGTGCTGCGCGGTCATGGCAACGACGGGTGCAGCGGTTACGAGGGAGCCAGACGCGGCAACACGATCGGCACGTATCTGCACGGCCCGCTGCTGCCCAAGAACGCTTGGTTTGCCGACTGGCTGGTCGCACTCGCGCTCGGGGTCCCCGAGGGCGAGCTCGAGCCGCTCGACGACGGGATCGAGCGCGAGGCGCACCTCAGCGCGCTTCGCGCTGCTCGCGTTTGACGGCCTGGGTGCGAGGTCGCTCTGCGCGCAAATTCGGATCTCCCGCGGCGCATCACCCGCCCCAGCTCCTAGGATTTGCCAGTGGAGTTCTCCCAATACCAGCACTTCTCGCGACGCACCGCGAGCTACCCGCGCGAGGCGTGGCTCAGCTACCCGGCACTCGGCCTCGTGGGTGAGGCCGGCGAGGTCGCCGAGCAAGCCAAGAAGACGATCCGCGACGACGGCGGCGAGGTCAGCGACGACCGCCGTGCAGCAATCTCCAAGGAGCTCGGGGACGTGTTGTGGTACGTCGCGCAGCTGGCCAGCGAGCTCGGGCTCGAGCTCGAGGACATCGCCCGCGAGAACCTCGAGAAGCTGTTCTCGCGCCAGCGGCGCGGCGTGCTCTCGGGCAGCGGAGACGACCGCTAGGACCTAGGTCACGACGGCGAAGCGCGAGAAGCGCTCCGCCAGCGCGGCGGGCACCAGCGCGCGCACGCGCACGCCCTCGGGCGTGTCCTGCCTGCTGATCTCCCCCGCGAGCTCGTGCAGCTCCGCCAGGCGCCGGCCGTCGGCATAAGGGACGAGCAGATCGAGCGGTCGCAGCGTATGCCTGAGCTCAACCTCGATGCGCTCGCGCAGCTCCTCCAGTCCCTCGCCGGTGGCGGCGCTGACGAGCACGGCGCGCGGATGGTGCAGTCGTAGCTCCTCCACGCGCTCGCGGTCGAGCAGGTCGATCTTGTTGACGATAAGCAGCCGCGGTCGCGCTCCGGCGTCGATCTCCTCGAGCGTCTGCTCGACGGCGCGCCGCATGCGCTCGCCGTGCTCGTCGGGGGCCGAGCCGTCCAGAACGTGGGCGAGCAGATCCGCGCGGCGGGTCTCCTCGAGCGTGGCCGAGAAGGCGTCCACGAGCTCGTGCGGCAGCTTGCTGATGAAGCCGACCGTGTCGGTGAGAAGGTGCGGTCTGCCGCCGATGCGCAGCGTGCGGGTTGCCGGGTCCAGCGTGTGGAAGAGGCGGTCGGCCACTCCGACTTCGGCGCCTGTCAGCGCGTTGATCAAGGTTGACTTGCCTGCATTCGTGTACCCGACCAGCGCGACGGTCGGCAGCGCCGCGCGCTCGCGCTCGGCGCGCTGAACAGCGCGCGTCCCCTTCACGTGCTCGAGGCGGCGCTTGAGGGTCGCGATCCGGTTGCGCGCGAGGCGCCGGTCGGTCTCGATCTGCGTCTCCCCCGGCCCCCTCGTGCCGATCCCGCCACCCAGTCGCTCGAGGTGGCTCCACAGTCCTCGCATGCGCGCCAGGTTGTACTCGAGCTGCGCGAGCTCGACCTGGAGCTTGCCCTCGGCGCTGCCCGCGTGCGAGGCGAAGATGTCGAGGATCACCGCTGTGCGATCGACGACCGGAAGGCCGAGCGCTTGCTCGAGGTTGCGCTCTTGGCGCGGAGTGATCTCGTCGTCGCAGGCGATGAGGTTCGCGTCGCATTCCTCGGCCGCGGCTTTCGCCTCCCGCACCTTGCCCGGGCCGAGATAGGTGTCCGGGTGCGGATGCGCGCGGCGCTGCACGAGCTCGCCGACGACCGCTACGCCTACCGTTCGCAGCAGCTCGCCGAGCTCGGCGACGTCATCGCCCTCGCGCAGCGCGCCCACGCAGAGAGCGCGCTGACGCGCCCGGCGCGAGCGCTGCGAATCACCCGCTCCCCTCCCGGCGCCGCCCGGTGCGGGCGTGAGCGCACTGCGGCCGTTGCGGCTTCTCTGCATCCAACTCCCAGTCTAGTGGCGAGCGGGCCCGCGCCCGCCACCTCTCAGGGCGCCAGCGCGCCGAGCCGCTCGACGGCCTCGAGCAAGCGGTCGTCCGGCGTGGTGAGCGAGATGCGGAACCATCCCTCTCCCGCGGGCCCGTAGATGGCGCCGGGCGACAGCACGACAGCGGCCCGCTCCAGAACGTGCTCGCAGTAGGCGGCCGAGCTCGAGAAGCCCGCGGGCACGGGGGCCCAGATGTAGATCGTCCCGCGAGGTGGATGGACGTCGACGCCGATCTTGCGAAGCGCCTCGCACACGAGATCGCGGCGACGCCGATATAGCTCGTTCATCGAAGCCACCTCGGAGTCGGCGTCGGGCTCGAGCGCCGCGACCGCCGCGAGCTGAACCGCCTCGAAAAGGCCTGAGTCGACGTTCGTCTTCAGGCGCCAGTAGATCTCGAGAGCCTCGGCATTTCCGACGGCCACAGCGCAGCGCCAGCCGGTCATGTTGTAGCCCTTCGAGAGCGAGAACACCTCGATCCCCACGTCCTTGGCTCCGGGCGTGGCAAGGAACGACGGCGCGCGATACCCATCGAAGCTGATCTCCGAATAAGCGTTGTCGTGCACGACGAGGATGTCGTTTGCGCGCGCGAACTCGACCGCGCGCTCGAAGAAGCCGGGCGGCACCACGGCGCCAGTGGGATTGTTGGGGTAGTTGATGAACATCAACCTCGCGCGCGCTGCGACCCCTTCGTCGATCGCCTCGAGGTCGGGGGTGAAGCCGCGCTCGGGCCGGAGCGCCATGAGCACGGGCTCGCCTCCGGCGAGCCAGGGCCCGCCCGTGTAGACGGGGTAGCCGGGGTCGGAAGCCAGCGCATAGTCGCCCGTGTCCAGGAAGGCGAGGTTGAGGTTGAAGATCGCCTCCTTGGCTCCAATCGCGGGGATGATCTCGCGCTCGGGGTCAAGTCTTACGTCGAAGCGTCGCTCGTAGAAGTCGCGCACCGCCGCCCGGAAGTCGGCGCGCCCGCGGTTGCTCGGGTAGCGGTGCGTTTCAGGCTCGGTCACCGCCTCTTGCATGGCCTCCACGATCAGCGCCGGCGTGGGACGGTCTGGATCGCCGATGCCCAGGCTGATCACGTCCGCGCCGGCTGCGCGCTTGGCGGCGATCTTGCGCTCGAGCTGGGCGAACGCGTACGGCGGAATGCGCTCCAGGCGCTTGCTGGGTTTCATCCGGCTCCCTCCTCATCGGCTGAACGGACTTCCTCCGTCATCAGGCGAGCTCCTCGAGCTGGCTCACGAACTCCTCGCTCAGAGTTCCGGCAAAGACGGGCAACGCCCAGCCTGACAGGTGTACGCGCAGCTCCTCGTCGACCTCCACCTCGAGCTCGCCGCCGTCGAGCACGACCGTCACCTGCATCGGCCTCGCGAGACCACTCGCAGCGCCACCCGCAGCGGGCGCCAGTTCGAGCGCGTGGGCGATCGCGGCGCCGCACGCGCCAGTACCACTCGACAGGGTCTCCCCCGCCCCGCGCTCGAAGATACGCGCCCTGATGCGCGTCGTGCTCGAGGAGCCGAGCTCCGCGTACCAGGAGACGTTCGTGCGATTTGGGAACTCGGGGTGCGATTCGATCGGCGGTCCCACCAGGTCGAGCTCGAGCGAGTGCAGCGAGTCCATGTCGGCCACGCGGATCGCGCACTGTGGGTTTCCGACGGAGACGTGTCGGAAGCGCCATGGGCGCGCATCATGCGCATCCGCGCGCAGCTCACCGATCCCGTCGGGCGCGCCGGCGGGATAGTCCTTGGAGGTGAGGCTCGCCTGCCCCATGTCCACGCGGCAGCTCGACGGTCCGGTGATGACGGGGCGGATCGTCCCTGCGGCGGTGTGGATCGCGAACTCATCGAGATCGGTCCATCCGCGGCGGCGCAGGTAGAGGATCGCCTCGCGCGCTCCGTTACCCGACAGCTCGGCTTCCGAGCCGTCGGGGTTGAAGATCCGCAGCTCGGCGACCGACTCCGAATCCTCGGGCGGCGCGAGCAGCAGCACGCCGTCGGCGAACACCCCGAAGTGCCCTTCGCACAACCTGCGGACGCGCTCGGGCGTCAGCTCGAACGGGAGCTCCTGACGCTCGACGATTAGGTAGTCGTTGCCCAGCGCTTGCCACTTCTCGAACCTCATAGGGCGCACGAGTCTAGGATCTCCCCCGCGACGGAGCGCGCAGAGCGGCCGGTGACGTCGATCAGGAGCACGCCCGAGAGCTTGCGCATCCATGTCAGCTGACGCTTTGCGTAGTTGCGCGTGTGGCGCTTCATCGCCTCCACGTCGCCTGCCAGCAGCTCCTCGAACCCCAGTGCCCTGCGAGCCGTATCGGAGATCCCCGTGGCCTGAGCGCGCCGGACCTCCTCACGCGCTCCCGCGCGCAGCATCTCCTCCACGCGCTCGTCGATGCGCGCGTACAGAACCTCGCGCTCCATCGCCAGTCCGGCGAGCAGCGTGGGCCGGCGCAGCTCCGAGCTCCACAGCTGTGATTCGCCCTCCGGCGGCTGGAGTTCCCCGGTCTCGAGCAGCTCGAGCGCGCGCACCACGCGGTGCGCGTCGTTGGGCTCGATCGCGGCCGCCGCCCACTCCGCGTGCGCGGCCAACTTCGCGTGCAGCGCCGGGGCGCCGCGGGTGGCGAGCTCGTCGAGCAGTCGTTCCCGTACAGCGCCCGGCACGGGCGGGCGCAGGTCGAGCTCGGCCAGCGCGGCGCGCAAGTACAGGCCGGTACCGCCGACCACTATCGGGCGCCGGCCGGCATCGAGCAGCGCATCGATCTCCGCGTGCGCCAGGCCCGCGTACTCGCCGGCGCTGAACGTCGCGTCGAGGGGCAGGAAGGAAACGAGCCGGTGCTCGAGGGCGGTGCGCTCGGCGACCGACGCGACGCCGGTGAGGACCTCGAGCCCGATGTACACCTGCAGCGCGTCAGCGGATACAGCCACGGGGTCCTCGCCGCGTTCACGCAGCAGCTCCGCGAGGGCGAGGGCGATGGCGGTCTTGCCGACCCCCGTCGGCCCGAACAGGGCGACGATCTCAGGCGCCTGCGGTCTGAAGCCCTCCATGGGCGCAAGTATTGCCCGCTGGAGTAGCATCCGCGGCCGTGCGCATGTCCCTTTCCGGCGCGAGCGTTCTGCTCACGGGAGCAAGCGGCGGCATTGGGCACGCTGTGGCTCGGGAGCTGAGCCGCCGCGGCGCGCGCGTGACGCTGACTGGCCGCCGTGCTGGCGTGCTCGAGCCGCTCGCCTCCGAGCTCGGTGCGCGCGCCCTCTCAGCTGACCTGTCCGAGTCCGATGATGTGAACCGGCTGGTGGCGGATGCCGGCGAGGTCGAAATCCTCGTTAGCAACGCGGCGCTCCCCGCGTCGGGGACGCTCGAGTCATTCTCGATCGAGGAGATCGACCGTGCGCTGGCGGTCAACCTGCGCGCCCCAATCGCGCTCGCGCACGCGCTCGTCCCGGCGATGGTTGCGCGGGGCCGGGGCCACCTCGTGTTCATGTCCTCGCTCGCCGGCAAGGCGGCCACGCCAGGCAGCGCGCTCTACAGCGCGACCAAGTATGGGCTTCGCGGGTTCGCAACCGCGCTGCGCGCCGACCTGCGCGCCAGCGGCGTGGGCGTCTCGGCGATCTTTCCCGGGTTCATCCGCGACGCCGGCATGTTCGCCGACGCTCAAGTGAGGCTTCCACCGGGCGTCGGCACGAGCTCGCCAGAGGACGTTGCGCGCGCGGTCGTCACGGCGATCGAGCGCAATCGCGGCGAGATCGACGTCGCTCCCCTCCCGCTCCGCGCTGGCACGGCACTCGCCGGGCTTGCGCCTGAGATCAGCGCGACGATCGCGCGCAGGCTCGGCTCTGAGGCCCTCTCGCGCAGGATCGGCGCGGGTCAGCGCGACAAGCGCTGAGACGCGTGCCGGGTGCTGCTCAGAACAGCGCCTGCTGGCGGGCTATCGTCAACGGCCCCCGCGAGCCCTCAGCACCTGCGGACATGGGCGCCGGATCCGCCGAGCGAAAGCCGCCTGGCGCACCGCGCCAGCGAACCATCTTCGACAAACGCTCGCGTTCCTCCCGCGGCGCGTAGGCGCCGCGGCGATAGAGCTCCTCGTAGCGCTCCACGAGGTCGGGCCGGTGCGCTCGCAGCCACTCCATGAAGATCGCTCGCACCTCGCCGCGCAGGTGCAGCGCCACGCCGCCGATGCTCGTCGCGCCAGCCTCCATTGCCAGCTCGAGCAGCGGCTCGACCTGCTCGGGCGCGTCGTTGATCCCCGGCATCAGCGGCGCTACGAGCACACCGGTCGGGATGCCCGCGCGGTTGAGCTCGGCCACCGCCTCCAGGCGCGCGCGTGGATGCGGAGTGTGCGGCTCGGTGGCTCGCCATGCCTTCTCATCCAGGGTCGGAATCGACAGGCAGGCGCTGAAGCTCGCTCGCCCGGCGATCTGCTGCATCAACTTCAGGTCGCGCAGCAAGAGCGGCGACTTGGTCAGCACGGAGCACGGGTTCGCGGCGTCGCGCAGCGCCTCCCAGATGCCCTCCATCAGCCGGTACCGTCCCTCGACCCACTGGTATGGATCCGTGTTCGTGCCGAGCGCGACGTGTTCGCCCTTCCACGACGGCTTGGCGAGCTCGATGCGTAGCACCTCCGGCGCGTTGACCTTGACCACGATCTCGCGCTCGAAGTCCCTGCCCGCGTTGAACTCGAGGTAGGTGTGCGTCGGGCGAGCAAAACAGTAGGTGCAGGCGTGCGTGCATCCTCTGTACGGGTTGATCGTCCAGCGGAAGGGCATGCGCGACGCGGCCGGCACGCGGTTGAGCGCCGAGCGCGCGCGGACCTCGTAGAAACGGGTCTCGAGCGCCTCGGGGGCGTCGAAGCGGCGCACCACCGCCTCATCGCGATAACCGGGTAGGCGTCGCTGCTCCTCCGTGTCGAGCGTGAGGTTGCTCCATCGCACGAACGTATGTTCGCATATGCGGTCGAGGGAACGCCGTTCCCGAGCGGATACGTCCCCCAAATCCGCATCGAAACTGCCGGCTCCGGGGGCCACTCGGTCGGCGCCTTAGAGAGCCCCTACGTTGAGCTTCGGGGATTCTTACTCGGGGCTTTCTGGCTGCTTAGGCGCTGCGCGGATGATGACCGCCACGACCCCCCACCCCACAACCAGGAGGTTTCAACGATGAAAGTCTCGAAGTTGCTCGGAGCCACAATGGTGGCAGGCGCCGCCAACGCATCCGGACCGCCGGGCGGCCCGGGCAAGTCACGGCAAGAGCCGGCGCCCGGCCCGCCGGCGCTCGGCCGAACGTGGCGAGAGGCTGCCCCCCAAGCAGGGCCCGAACCCAGCCTTCGCCCGGCGTCGGGCGCAACCTGGCGGTAGCGACAAACACAGCGGTCACGCGGCCGCCGGAGTCGTCCGGTGGCCGCGGCCGTGGTTTAGGGCGGAAGGAGAATGTTCGTAAGCCCGTCGCCGCGGCAGGCCTAGGCAGCGCGGGCGAGCAGCGTCTCCTCGCCCGCGAGCGTCTGGCTCGTGGCTGCAGAGATCTCGACCTGAGCCAGCTCTCCCGGAGCAGCGAGTCCGCTGAAGTTGACGACCTTGTTGTGGCGCGTGCGGCCGCGCAGCTTCTCGGCGTCGGTGCGCGAGGGTCCCTCGGCGAGCACCTCCAGAGTGCGCCCGACAAAGCGCTGGGCTCGCTCCCGCGCGCGGCGCTGCACGAGCTCGACCAGGCGCTCCATGCGCTCGACCTTCACCTCGTGGGGCACGAGCCCATCGTCGATCCGTGCCGCCTCAGTCCCGCGGCGCGGAGAGTAGATGAACGTGAACGCCCCGTCGTAGCCCACCTCCTCTACGACCTCCAGCGTCTGCGAGAAGTCCTCCTCGGTCTCGCCGGGGAACCCCACGATGATGTCAGTCGTGAGCGCCACGTCGGGCACCTGCTCACGGATCAGGGCCACGCGATCCATGTACCGGGAGCGGTCATAGGTGCGCCGCATCGCCTTCAGGATCCGCGAGCAGCCCGACTGCAGCGGCAGGTGAATGTGCTCACACAGGCTCTCAAGGTCGCGATGGGCGCGGATCACGTCCTCGCGCATGTCCTTCGGGTGCGGGCTCGTGTAGCGGATGCGCTCGATCCCCTCGATCGCGTCGATCTGCGCCAAAAGCCCCGCGAAAGTCACGCGCTCGGCGGCCCGCTCGCCACGTGCGATCGCGGTCGCCGGGAGGTCGCGGCCGTAGGAGTTGACGTTCTGGCCAAGCAGCGTCACCTCGCGCACGCCGTCGCGCGCCATCGCTCGCACCTCCTCGACGAGCTCGTGCGGCGGGCGGCTGACCTCGCGGCCGCGGGTGGAGGGAACGATGCAGTACGAGCAGGCGCAGTTGCACCCCACGCTGATCTGAAGCCAGGCCTGGAACGGGCGCGTGCGCCGCGCCGGCAGGCGCCCGGTGAAGCCGTCGAACTCGAAGTAGCCCTGAGCCGAAAGCGACTCGCTCGTGAGGAACTCGGCGAGCTTGTGCACCTGGCCCGGCCCGAAGGCGACGTCGACGAACGGGAAGCGTGCGAAAACCTCATGCTTGAGCGACTGCGCCCAGCAGCCGCCCACGCCCACGATGCGATCAGGATGCTCACGCTTCAGCCGCCTGGCCTGGCCCAGATGCGCGAGAAAGCGGCTGTCGGCCGACTCCCGGATCGAGCACGTGTTGAAGAGGATCAGATCGGCGCTCTCGCGGTCAGGCGACTCGCTGTAGCCAAGCGCCTCGAGCATGCCGCTCATACGCTCGGAGTCGTGCTCGTTCATCTGGCACCCGAAGGTCGTCAGGTGGTACCGCAACTGTTTACTCGGCATCTTCGTTCGTTGGCTGCACCTTGTTGCCAGAGGGTAGCTCCGATTGACGGCGCCAGCTTGGCAGCAGTTCGGGGTAGGCCGAGGGCTGCGGACGGCGCAGCGGCGCCGCTAGCCCGTCGCTCGTGACGTCTTTCACCGTGCAGTCGGGTCGCGACCCATGGCCTGGGCCTTCGTCACTTCACCGCACTGCTCGCGTATCGAACCTGCTAGGTGGTACGCGCCAGCTGGCGGGGCTTGCGGTTCCGTTGGCGCTTAGCCGGGCGCGCTACCGCACCGGACGGAGAGAAGGAGACGGCGACTCGCCTGTATGACAGCGTCGTCGTGGCGCTCCTTCGCCTGGTCGCCAACCTCGACCCGCGGAGGATCTCGGCGTTACGCTCAGATCGTGAGGCGTAAGGCCTTTCTGCTTGTGGCCCTCGCTCTTGCGGCTCTCATCGGGACGGTCGTCGCTGCCGGCGGCTCCGCTCGACCCGGCTCGGCGTCCCGACACGAGGCTCCGGCGCCGCTCGCGTCGACCTTCACATCCAAAGCTCTCCCGTCGCTGTCGCAGCTACCGGAGACCTGCTCAACGGCGACGGGACGCTGCGAAGAAGGCTGCGCGCTGCCGGTGGCGGCCGCCCGGGCGCCCCGAGCCCAGCCTCCGAAACCCTGTCATACGAGAGCGATGCGGCCGTGCATGGAGCTGGTGGCTCGCGGCGCCGCGAGCCCTCGCGTGCCGTTCTGCGCCAGGCGGCCCACCGTGCCGCGTCTCGAAGGCCTCCCCAGGCTGAGGCGTCGCCGCTAAGCCGCCGCTGCGGCCACCGGTTCGCTGGCCATCGGAGCCGAGCCGTCCTTGTCGCCCGGGCCCGAACGGGTGCGCTCACCTGTGCCTGCTGGGGTGCCTGTCCCCTTGTGGGTACCCGCGCCCGCGCTGGCGATCGGCGTGGGTGCCTCCCTGCTGATATCCAGAGCCGCGTAGATCTTGTCCTCGATCTCCTTCGCCAGCGCCGGGTTGGCGTCCAGGTGGGACTTGGCGTTGCCGCGCCCCTGGCCGAGGCGCTCGTTGGCGTATGAGAAGAACGAGCCCGACTTGGAGATGATGTTGTGCTCCAAGCCGAGATCGAGCAGGCAGCCCGAGGTCGAGATGCCCTTGCCGAACTCGATGTCGAACTCCGCCTGGCGGAACGGGGCCGCGACCTTGTTCTTGACGATCTTCACCCGCACCCGGTTTCCCACCGCCTCGGTGCCCTCCTTGAGCGTCTCGATGCGGCGGATGTCCAGGCGCTGAGAGGCATAGAACTTCAGCGCGCGGCCTCCCGGCTGGGTCTCGGGCGAGCCAAACATCACCCCAACCTTTTCCCGGATCTGGTTGGTGAGGATGCAGAGCGTGTTCGTGCGGTTGAGGTTGCCCGCGAGCTTGCGCATCGCCTGCGACATCATCCGGGCCTGCGAGCCGACCGTCTGGTCGCCCATCTGGCCCTCCAGCTCCACGCGCGGCGTGAGCGCGGCGACCGAGTCGATCGCCACCACGTCAACGGCGCCCGAGCGCACGAGCATGTCCGCGATCTCCAGCGCCTGCTCTCCGTAGTCGGGCTGCGATACGAGCAGCTCGTCGATGTCCACGCCGATCTGCTTGGCATAGAGCGGGTCCATCGCGTGCTCTGCGTCTATGAACGCGCAGACGCCGCCCAGCCTCTGCGCCTCTGCGAGCACGTGGTAGACCATCGTCGTCTTGCCAGAGGACTCCGGGCCGAACACCTCGACGATTCGGCCCCTGGGAACGCCGCCGATACCGAGTGCGAGATCGAGCGACAGCGCGCCCGTGGGTATCACCTCGCAGCGCACCTGCGCCCCCTCGTCTCCCATGCGCATGACAGTGCCCTTGCCGAACTCGCGCTCGATCTGCGTGAGCGCACCCCGAAGTGCGGCGTCTCGCGCCTTGGCAGCCTTCTCCTGATCGGTCACGGACATGGTCTCCTCCGGTTCGGGTGGACTGACGAGGCTAGAGCGCGTCGCGGACGGAACAGCTGTTCGCGTCCGCTGCGAGCAGGCGCCTCGGGCACGCTCGCCCCCGCTCGGTCCCGTTTCGTCCACGGCTGCACCGCGGGCTCACGATTGCCGTGACGCCCGACGATCACACCCCAAGCTTCTTGACCGACCGATCCGTAGGGAAACCTTGTCCGACACCGCCCTCGCCCGACGATCAGCCGTGCGCATGGCCCTGGCGCTCGCGATGGCCGCTCTCGCCATCCTGCTCTCCTCCGCCGGGCGCGCCTTCGCTCAGCCAGCGAGGCAGGCTTGCCGCTCGCTTGGCGCCAGTCACTCAGCTGGGTCCTGTGCGGCGTCGCGCACAAACCGCAGCCGTACCGCCGCCAAGTCCCTCAGGCGCCGCGCCAGGCATGCCGCGGCCAGGAGGTACGCCCGCAAGGCGCACCGCGGGCGCCACCATGCGCGGGTCTTCGACAGCTTCGGCCCGGGATGCCTCGACGGCAGAGCCCCGGTTACTGCGGGACACGCCTCCTACGCGTGTGTAGGAGGCGGAGAGGAAGAAGGCGAAGCTGAAGCTCACTGCGGCGCGGCCGCGGGGGCGGCATCTGCGAGCGAAGGCTCCACGAGCGACGCTTGCAGCGTGGCGGGCGAAGCGGGACCTGAACAGGACAGCCAGGAAGAGGGCGCGCCCGGCGAATCGACCTGCGAAAGCGAAGGCAGCCCGGACTCCGCGGGCGAAGCGCCGTACGAAGAAGCAGTCGAAGCGTCCGCCGATGAAGCCACGGCGGCGTCGGAGTGCTCGCCCGCTGCTGCCCGATACTCCATCGCGTGAGCGGGCCGGCGGCTCTTGCCGGCGTCCGCGGGGCGGCGGGCGCCTACCCCCGCGCCGCGCCTGAGGCCGCCGCGAGCGAGAGCCGGGCGATCACCTCGTAGCTCGCCCCGTGCGGCGAGAGCCACGAGCGATACAGGGCAACCGCTGGGGCGCTGAAGCGCAGCTGCGGCGTGGGCGGGAGCGGATCATGTCCCTGGCCCGCGCGCGACCTTCCCCTGGCGCGGTCAGCGCGCATCCGCGCGACGGTGATGTGGGCTTTGAAACGGCGCCGCTCAGGCTGCCAGTCGATCGCCCCGGCGAGCGCCTCTGCCAGGGCGCCCTGGAGCCTCTGCAGCGTGCCCGAGTCGTCGCGGACCTCGACGGTCAGCGCGCGCGGATGCTTCGGGGGAAGCCACAGCGGCGCGCCCAGCGACAGCTCGGGGGCGTCCTCGAGGTGGCGATCGAGCGCTTCCGCGATCGCTCCGGTCGCGCGCGAGATCTCCTCCACCGGGCGGCTGCCCAGGAAACAGAGCGTCAGATGCAGCGAGGAGGCCTCCAGCACCCGCAGGGTGCCGGGCGCCTCACGGCCAGCACGCGCCAGCCTCCTCCCGGCCACGCCCTGCGTCCAGGCGAGAAGCTCTTCTCGCACCGTCGCCGGGAGCTCGACAGCTGCGAACAGCCGGGCTGTTGCTCCGCGCGACATGCCAGCCTCGATCCTACTCTCGCGCTGCTCCTGCATCGCCGGGCCGTCCGCCGGCCGCTTCGGCGCCGCGAGCGCCCGGCAGCTTCGAGCCGGTCACCCAGCGGTAGGCTTGGCTCACAGGACTGCTCGATGTCGCCACCCAAGACCAGCTACGCCAAGAGCGGCGACGTCAACATCGCCTACCAGGTACTCGGCGAGGGGCCGATCGACCTCGTCTACGTGTGGGGCTGGCTCTCGCACCTGGACTTTCAGTGGATGAACCCCACGCTCACGAGCTTCCTGCTCCGACTGGCCGGCTTTTCGCGGCTGATCATGTTCGACAAGCGCGGCAGCGGGCTCTCCGACCCCGTCGGCGAGGCGCCGACGTTCGAAGAGCGCATGGATGACATCCGCGCGGTGATGGACGCCGTGGGCTCCGAGCGGGCAGCTCTGCTCGGCTTCTCCGAGGGGTGCGCGATGAGCGCCATGTTCGCGGCGAGCCATCCCGAGCGCACGATCGGCTTGATCCTGTACGACGGCTTCGCGGTCGGGATCAACGTCGAGGGTGCCTCGCCGGAGATGACGTGGTCGGAGCAGGCGCTGAACATCAGGCGCACGATCGATCACTGGGGCGAGGGCGAGACGCTTCGGTGGATCGCTCCCTCCATGGCCGGCACGCCGGGGGCCAAGCGCTTGTGGGGCACGTTCGAGCGGGCCTCCATGAGTCCCGGGATGGCGCTCTCGCTGTGGGAGGCGATCCAGCGCGTCGACGCGCGCCCCGTGCTGCCCCTGGTCAGGGTTCCGACGCTCGTACTGCACCACCGCGACTCACCGATCCCGGCCGCCGGCGGACGCGCGATGGCGGAGCTGGTCCCCGGCGCTCGATACGTCGAGCTCCCGGGCCGCGACCACTTCCCGGGCGCCGGCGACCCTGAGGCGGTTGCTGGCGAGATACAGGAATTCCTCACCGGGGCGCGCGTAGAAGAGCGGCCGGACCGCGTGCTCGCGACCGTTCTGTTCACGGACATCGTCGACTCCACCAGACGGGCGGCCGAGCTCGGCGACCGCGCGTGGCGGGCCCTGCTCGATCGCCACGACGCACTTGTGCGGGCCCAGCTCGAGCTGTTTTGCGGACGGGAGGTCAAGCACACTGGGGACGGCTTCCTCGCCAGCTTCGACGGCCCTGCGAGGGCGATCCGCTGCGCATCTGCGGTCGTGGAGGAGGCGCGCGAGCTGGGAGTGGAGCTCAGAGCCGGCCTGCACGCCGGCGAGTGCGAGCTGCGGGGCGATGATCTCGGAGGCATCGCGGTTCACGTGGCGGCGCGCGTGGGCGCGCTGGCGCCGTCTGGCGGCGTGCTCGTGTCTGGCACCGTCAAGGATCTAGTGATGGGTTCCGGGATCGAGCTGCTCGATCGAGGTGTCCACGAGCTCAAGGGCGTTCCCGGCCAGTGGCGACTGTTCGCCCTCGGCGAGCACGACGGTGGGCGCTCGCTGGGCGCGACATCCCAGCTGGCCCGCTGAGCGTGCACAGCAGTGCGCTCAGCGCGCGAGCTCGCTGAGCGTGCGGCGGATCATGTGCATCGCGACAGTGGTAGCGCGCTCGCGAACGTCCGCGCGCCCGCCGGGAAGGTTGACCGAGCGGGTCACGCGCGCCTCGCCTGGGCCTGCCACGCTCAACCACACCAGCCCCACGGGCTTCTCCTCTGTACCGCCGGAGGGCCCCGCGATGCCCGTGATCCCCACTCCGATGTCTGCCTTCGTACGCGAGCGCGCGCCGTCGGCAAGCGCCTCGGCTACCTGCTCGGACACGGCGCCGTGTGCGCTTATCAGCTCGCTCGGAACGCCCGCCTGCGCGACCTTGACCTCGTCTGAGTAGGCGACGATCGCGCCCTTGAAGTACGCCGACGCACCCGCGCGTGCGCTCAGGCGAGCGGCCAGCAGACCACCCGTGCAGGACTCGGCCGTGGCGATCGTGTGCCCGCTCAAGAGCGTGGCCACCTGCTCGTCGACGGAGGTCCCATCGAGCGAGTACAGGGTGTCCGCGTGGCGCTCGCGCACAAGCTCGACCAGCTTCTGGTAGGCGTCCTCCGCGGGCGGCTCATAGCGCGTGACGACCTCTATCTCACCGCCTTTCAGGCAGGTGGTGATCTCGAGCCGCTCCAGGGCCACCCCATCGCGCGCGGCGACGCGCAGCGTCTCGGCGATCTCCGACTCGGGGATGCCGAACAGGCGCAGCATCTGCTGGCGGTAGGTGGTGGCACGTTTAATCGCTGCGCGCAGAGCCTCTGTCTGGAGCGCCTGCTCCCACATGGGCTGCAGCTCGCGCGGCGGCCCCGGCAGGACCACGATCGTGGGCCCGGCACCGTCCTCGGCGGGCGGCACGACCAGGCCGGGAGCCGTCCCGACCGGCGCGAGCACGGTCGCGCCGAGGGGGATCGTGGCCTGCTTTCTGGTCCCCTCTTCGATCGCCCGGCGGTCGAGGTTCGCCCAGCGCCGCGCGAGCGGCTCGACGATCTCGGCGATGCGGCGTTCGAGCGCCTCATCGAGCACCATCTCGCGCCCCTGGAAGCGCCCTACGACCTCCGCCGTGAGGTCGTCGGCCGTCGGGCCGAGGCCGCCGCTCGAGAGCACCAAGTCGAGCTCGTGGCGAGCCATGAAGCTGAGCGCCGCGTGCATGTCCTCGGGCCGGTCTCCGACGATCGTCGTGTACGCGAGATCGACGCCAAGCTCGCGCAGGCGCTCGGCCAGCCAGGGGCCGTTGCGATCGTTCACCCTCCCGCTCAACACCTCGGTGCCGGTCACGACTATCCCGGCCCGCGCGCTCACTTGCAGGTCGGAAGCTGGCTCTGCGGAAGCGTCTGGCGGCCGCTCGCCTTGGTGATCGCGTACCCGATCGGCAGGCTCGAGGGTGGCACAGTGCGCGCGCTGCCGTCGATCAGCAGTCTCACCGCATTGTTGCCGAGCGTGATCTTGAAGCGCCTCGCGTGGTAAACCGGGGTCGTCGCTCCAGGCTGCAGTTCAGTGCCTGGGATCAGCTTGCGGGCGCCGTCTCCGAGCAGGCACACGTACACGCGCGCGGTCGCTTGCAGGGATAGGGAGACGATCGCCGAGGATCCTGTGCCGGCTGTCGTTCCGCCGGCCGATGCGGGCCTGCCTGCACCTGTCGAGCGCTTGCCGTGCGCGGTGTGAGGCCGCGTCGACTTCCGCGCGGTGCGGTGCCCCGAGCCGCCTCCTCCGCCGCTCAGCAGGCCGATGACGAGCAGCACGATCAGCACCAGGACCACGCCGACCAGCGAGACGTAGGCGCGGGAGGGGCCGGACGCTGGCCGCCCCGAGCCGCCTCGCCCACGCGTGCGCTGGGAGGAGGAGACGATCGGCTCGTAGACCGACTCGCTCGGGTGCTCGTGGCTGGCGCGGTACTCCTCCACCAGGGCTTTACCGTCGAGGCCGAGGGCCTGCGCGTAGGTGCGCAGGAAGCTCTTCACGAACGTCGGGCCCGGAAGCAGGCCCCACTCCTCGTTCTCGAGCGCGCGCAGGTACTTGGCCCTGATCTTGGTCTTGGCCTCGATCTCGGACACGTCGATGCGGGCGCGCATGCGCGCGTCGCGCAGAGTTTCACCAATATCCGGCATCTGCCGGAAAAGGCTAGTCGCTGGTGGTGGCCGCGGGCTCGCCCAGCGCCGGCGAGGGCGGGAGACGCTCGCCTCTGGCTCGCATCCCCGCTTCGGCCATCCTCCCCGTTTCGTCCAGCACGCGCGGCAGGTCGGCCTCCGTGATCAGCACCTGCCTCGGCTTGGAGCCCTCATAGCCCGAGATCACGCCGCGCCGCTCGAGCATGTCGATCACGCGTCCCGCGCGGGTGTAGCCGAGGCGCAGGCGGCGCTGGAGCATCGAGGTCGATGCTGTCTGCATTTCCGCGACCAGCACAATCGCGTCGCGCAGCAGCGGATCCTCGTCGGGGTCGAGCTCGTCGCCCGCGCCTTCTGGAGCCTCGGACTCGACCTCCTCGAGTAGCTCCTCGCGCAGCTCCGGCTCGCCCTGCTTGCGCCACAGCTCGGTGAGCAGCGCGATCTGGCGCTCGTCGATGTACGCCCCCTGGATGCGCTGCAGGCGCGAGCTGCCGACGGGACTGAAGAGCATGTCCCCCTGCCCCAGCAGGGACTCGGCGCCGTTCTGGTCGAGGATCACGCGCGAGTCCGTCTGCGAGGAGACGGCGAAGGCGATCCGCGAGGGCACATTCGCCTTGATCATGCCCGTGATCACGTCCACGCGCGGGCTCTGCGTGGCCAGGACCAGGTGGATGCCTACCGCGCGCGCCTTCTGGGCGAGCCGGATGATCGAGTCCTCGACATCGGCGGGCGCCACCATCATCAGGTCGGCGAGCTCGTCGATCACGCACAGGATGTACGGCAGCCGCGCCTCACCGCGTCGCTCGCGCGCGCGGTTGAGCTCGAGCAGGCCGCGCGTGCGCGCCAACGACATGATCCCGTAACGCTGCTCCATCTCCTTGACGAGGTTCTGCAGCGCGTTCGCCGCCATGCGCGGGCTCGTGATCACCGGCGTCAGCAGGTGCGGGATCGACTCGTAGTGATTGAGCTCGACCTGCTTGGGGTCGACGAGCACGAGCCGCACGTCGTGCGGCGTGGCGCGCAGCAGGACGCTCGAGAGCATCGAGTTGATGGCGGCCGACTTGCCCGCTCCGGTGGTGCCAGCGACGAGCAGGTGCGGCATCTTGGCGAGGTCCGCACCGATCGCCTTTCCCGCCACGTCCTTTCCCAGCCACACGGTGAGAGGCGAGGAGTCCGGCGGCGGCTCCTGGAAGACGTCCCCGAGGCGCACGATGCGCCGGTGGGCGTTGGGAACCTCGACGCCCACCGCCTGCTTGCCTGGTATCGGCGCGAGGATGCGGATGTCGGTCGCCGCGAGCGCGTAGGCGAGGTCGTCCTTCAGTTTGGCGACGTTGGCCATCTTGGTCCCGGGTGCAAGCCGCAGCTCGTAGCGCGTTATATGCGGACCGGCGACCGTGCCGATCACCTTTGCCTGCACGTTGAAGTGGCCCAGCGCCTCGAGCAGGCTTGCGGCCGTCTGGCTCTGGCCGGCGGTGTCGGGCCGCGCCTGCTCGCCCGTTGAGCGCGTGAGCAGCTTCCCGGCCTCGGGGAGCTTCCACTCGAACGCCGGGTCCTCGGTGACGGAGTCGTGCAGGCGCCCGCGTGGGGTGAGCTCGTCCCCCGGTGAGCCTCCCGATCCCCCCTCGCTGCCGTCTCGCCGCGCTGCGGCACCTGCGCGCGGGGGAGCGACGCCCGGCCGCTCCACGCCTTCCCCGGTGCCGCGAAGCTCGCGCGCGGGGAACTCAGCGGTCTCCTGCGAGGGGCCTTCCAGGTGTGTCGAGCGCACGATCAGCTCCTGCTCGGAGGGCTCAGGGGGCGCAAGTGCAGCTGCGCGGGCAGCCTCCGCGAGCTCCGGCGCGTCGGCTGCCGCGGCCTCCCCGTCGAATGTCCGCTTGCGCCCCGCGGCGAGCGCGCCCGCGACGCCGAGCACCTGCGCGGTCACGCGCGCGAGCGCGCGGATGGCACCGGGGAGCGATGCGCCGGTGACGAGCGTGCCGCCGGCGAGCATCAGGAATACCACGAGGATGTCAACGCCGAGCTGGCTGACGAGGCGGTTGGCGAGCGCATACAGCGCCTCTCCGACAACACCCCCGTGAGCGTGCAAGAAAGAGGAGCTCCAGGTCGATGGCGCCCCCGAGCGCGGCGCGCTGATCCCAGCCATGCCCGCGGCCAGGGCGAGCGTGAGCGAGGCGAACAGGCAGATCGCACCGATGAGTCGCGTGTTGCGCGGCTGCGCTCCCTCGCCCTCCTGCGCACGCGCGGCGAGCAGGGGTGCCAGCAGCAGCGCGGCGCCTCCCGCCACCAGCGCCAGCGGCGCGAGCACCCGCGCGCGACCCAAGAGGAGGCCAAGCGCGCTTTCCAGGGCGTGACCTCCTCCTCCCCCGTCCCAGCCGCCATCGAGCACGAAGCCCGCGAAGATGCCGAGCGCGAGCAGCGCGAGGCCGAGCACGTCTCGAGCGCGCTGGTCGAGCGCGCGCAGCCGCACCAGGCGCGAGGGCCGCAGCCAGCGCAGCGAGCGCGCCCAGGGCGAGTGCCCGCGACGCCCGCGACGCGGCCGCGCTCTGGCGCTGCGCCGGGGCGCGGAGCGGCTTGAGCGGGTGCGTCTTCTCGCGCCGGCCATCCTGCGCAACTTCGACGCCGGCCTCGCGGACCCTGCCCGGGGGCCTTACCATCGCTTTAGCGGCCACTACTACATACACGACATGAACGAATACGCACGTGCGCCACGCGTCCTCGTGGTGGAGGACGACGAGGACATCGCCCAGGCGCTCCAGCGCTCTCTGCGCATGGAGGGATATGAGGTGCGAGCCGCCCCAGACGGGCGCTCGGCGCTCGAGCACGGCCGCGCGTTCGCGCCCGATCTGGTGATCCTCGACCTCGGGCTGCCCGAGGTCGACGGCATAGAGGTCGCACGAACGATGCGCGCGGAGGCCGACGTGCCGATCCTCATCCTCACCGCTCGCGACGCGCTCGACGCCCGCGTGGAGGGGCTGGATGCGGGCGCCGACGACTACCTCGTCAAGCCCTTCGAGCGCCAGGAGCTGCTCGCGCGCATGCGAGCTCTGCTGCGCCGGCGCCCGCCGCGCGGCTCGGCGCCGCTGCGCGTCTCGGACCTCTCACTCAACGCCGACACGCACGAGGTCATGCGCGGGGAGCGCGCCGTCGATCTGACACAGCGCGAGTTCGAGCTGCTCGAGTACTTGATGCGCAACGAGCGCATCGTCATCTCCCGCCAGCGGCTGCTCGACGAGGTGTGGGGATACGACCCGTTCTCCACCACCAACACGATCGAGGTATTCGTCTCGAACCTGCGGCGCAAGCTCGAGGCCGAGGGCGAGCCTCGCCTGCTGCACACCATCAGAGGAGCGGGCTACGTCCTTCGCGCGTAGGGTCGTTCGCATCCCCCGGCGGGCCGTCGCGCGCGCCTACGCGAGCTTCGACCGCCTGCCCATCCGCGTGCGCCTGGCGAGCGTCTCGGCGCTGCTGACGTTCGTGATCCTGTGCGCCTTCGCGGTGGCGATCGGCTCCCTCACCGTGCACCGCGTGCGTGCCGACTTCAACCATCAGGTCGACGCGACTGCTCTGCAGCTCTCCTCGCAGCTGAGGATCGTCGCCGAGCCCACGGGCTTGCACCGCATCGTCTCGATCGAGCCTCCGCTGGCGGCCTTTACGGGTGGCGCGGATCGCGCCGAGATCCGCATCCTCACGCTGCCCGGCCGCGTGATCGTCAGGGAACCTTCCAACGGTCCCTCGCTGGGTGAACCCAGCTCGCGGCCGAGCACGATCCACGGCTATCGCGTCGTCAGCCACGCGGCCGTTGTGCGCGCCGCCGGCAGCGATGACCCGCTCGGCGAGGTGATCATCCAGTACGGCCGGCGCATCTCCGACACCGAGGCGACGGTCGCGCGCGTCGAGCTGTTCCTGCTCTTCGGGGTGCTCGCGGGCACCGCGCTGGCGCTGCTGGCGGGGATGGCGATCGCGCGCCGAGCGATGGCGCCGATCGCGGAGCTGACTTCGACTGCGGAGACGATCGCGCGCACGCGCGACCCCTCGCTGCGGGTGCCGCAGCCCGAGGCCAGTGACGAGGTCGCCGAGCTGGCACGCACCCTCGAGGGCATGTTGCGCGAGCTGGATGCTGCGCGCGCGGAGACGGAGTCCATGCTCACGCGCCAGCGGCGATTCGTGGCCGACGCCTCGCACGAGCTGCGAACCCCCTTGACCAGCGTGCTCGCCAATCTCGAGCTGCTCAGCGAGTCGCTGGCCGGGGATTCCGGCGAAGCGGCACGCTCGGCCTTCCGCTCAGCCCAGCGCATGCGCCGTCTGGTCGCGGACCTGCTGCTCTTGGCGCGCACCGATGTCGGCCGCGTCCCGAGGCGCGAGGCGTGCGACCTCGCGCACATCGTCGTCGAGGCGGCCGCCGAGCTCGGTCCGGTGAGCGCCGATCACGACATCACGCTGAGCGTCGCGCCGGCGGTGGTCGAGGCCTCCCGCGACGAGCTTCACCGCCTGACGATCAACCTGCTCGACAACGCCCTGCGACACACCCCGCCCGGTACCAAGATCAACGTCGAGACGAGCTCTGAGAACGGGCAGGTGCTGCTGGTCGTAGCCGACGACGGGCCTGGAGTGCCGCCGGAGCTCGCCTCGAGCCTGTTCGAGCGCTTCGTGCGCGGCAAGGGCGACCGGGGCGGCTCGTTCGGCCTGGGCCTGGCGATCGTCAGGGCGGTCGCCGAGTCACACGGCGGCAGCGTCGCGCTGGAGCCCTCGCGCGACGGGAGCGGGGCGCGCTTCGTCGTGCGCCTGCCGCGCTCGGCAGGCGTCGGCTCCCCTACACCTCAACAACCACTGGCAGCACCATCGGGCGCCGCTTGAGCCGTTCGTAGACGAGCTTGGCGAGGTCGTCGTGCAGCATCTGCTGCAGCAGGTCCACCTCGCGGATCTCCTCCTTCGCGGCGCGTTCGAGCGTGGCCTGGACCGTCTCGGCGATCTCATCGAGCAGCTCCTCGCCAGCCTCGAAGGGCACGCCGCGGAGGATGATCTCGGGCTCGCTCACCGACTGTCCGTGCTCCTCGGCGATAGTCACCACGATGATGAAGATCCCGTCGGCCGAGAGCATGCGGCGGTCGCGCAGCGCGACGTCGGCCATCTCACCGATCTCGACGCCGTCGACGAAGATCATCCCCGAGCGCTCGCGCTCACCGAAGCGGGCGCCGCGCTCGTCGATCTCGAGCGGCAAGCCGTTTTCGGATTGGAAGATGTCCTCGACCGGCACCCCGACTGCCTCCGCGAGCTGCGCGTGCATGCGCAGCCGCTTGTAGTCGCCGTGGAAGGGCATCACGTAGCGCGGCTTGACCAGGTTCAGCATCAGCTTGACCTCTTCGGCGTACCCGTGCCCGGAGGCGTGCACGGGCGCCTCGCGCGGCGTTATAACCTCGCAGCCGATGTGGTAGAGGCGGTCGATGGTGTCGTTCACGGCACGCTCGTTGCCCGGGATCGGGGTGGCGGAGAACACGACCGTGTCGCCTTCGCGAAGCTCGATCACCGGGTGGTCGCGATAGGCCATGCGCCGAAGCGCCGACAGCGGCTCGCCCTGCGACCCGGTGGAGATGATCACGATCCGCTCGTCGGGGAAGTCCTCGACCTCGCGCGTACCCACCAACTGGCCCTCGCCGACCTCGATATGGCCGAGGGCGCGGCCGATGCCGACGTTCTTGCGCATCGATCGCCCGACCAGCACGACCTTGCGGTCGAGCTCGGCGGCGGCGTCCATGACCTGCTGCACGCGGTGGATGTTCGAGGCGAAGCTCGTCACCACGATGCGCCCCCGGCAGCGCGCGAACACCTGCTCGAGGTGCGGCCCCACGACCGACTCCGAGGGCGAGAACCCGGGGCGGTCGACGTTGGTGGAGTCCCCGCACAGCAGCAGCACGCCGTCGCGCCCCAGCTCGGCCAGGCGCGAGACATCGGCGGGCGGACCGTCCACGGGCGTCTGGTCGAACTTGTAGTCGCCCGTGATCAGCACCGTCCCCAGTTCGGTGCCCAGCGCGACGGCGCTCGAGTCGGGGATTGAGTGCGTCATGTGCACGAGCTCGAGCGAAAACGGGCCGAGGCCCACGACTGCCTCGGGCTCGAGCTCGATGAGCTCGACGTCGCGGAGCTTGTGCTCGTCGAGCTTCGAGCGCGCCATTGCCAGCGTCAGCGCTCCGCCGTAGACCGGTGGCGCGTTCTCCGAGCCCAGCTCCCGCAGGACCCACGGCAGGGCGCCCAGGTGGTCCTCGTGGCCGTGCGTGACGACGATCGCCTCGACCTCTGAGGCGCGCTCGCGCAGGTAAGAGAAGTCGGGCAGCACGAGGTCGATGCCGACCATGTCGGGCGTGGGAAAGCGAAGGCCCACGTCGACCACCACGATGCGCCCGTCGCGCTCGACGACGGTCATGTTCTTGCCCACCTCTCCCAGCCCCCCGAGGGGCAGGACGCGCAGTGAGCTCACGCGCCGGGGGCGGGCCCCGAGTGCGCCCCGGCTGCCGCCGCCGCATGACCCTCGCCGGACAGCAGCTGATGGCGGATGAGCATCGCGCGCACGGCTTCGAGCTCTCGCTCGTTGGCCTCGATGAGCGGCAGGCGCAGCCCGCCCGCGTCGTGGCCCAGCAGGTTCAGGGCGGCCTTCGTGCACGTGGGGTTGGAGGTCAAGAACAGCGTCTCGTAGACGTCGCGCAGGGACGCGTCGATCTCCTCTCGGTGCTCGGGCTCATCTACCATGCGACGCATCTCCTTGCCCACGATGTGGCTTGCGACGAGGATGCCGCCCGCTCCTCCCATCTCGAGCACGCGCGCGAAGGTGCCGTCGTCGCCCGCGTACAGCGCCAGCCCGTCGATCAGCTGCAGCTCTTCGGCGTTGGCCTGCTTGACGCCTTCGATCCCGTCGATCTGGGCGAGCTCGGCCAGCAGCTCGGGCCCCATGTTGGTCGCGGTGCGGCCCGGGATGTTGTACAGCAGGACGGGCACGTCGGCGGCGGCGGCGACGGCTTCGTAGTGGCGCACCAGGCCGGCGGGGCTGGGCTTGTTGTAATAGGGCGTGACCGACAGCACCGCGTCGACGCCGACTGCGCTGGCGCGTTCGGTCAGGTACACCGCGTGGCGCGTGTCGTTGGTGCCGGTGCCGGCGACGACCGTCTTTCCAGCCGGGCGCTCGGCGACCGCGAGCTCGATCAGCCCGAGCTGCTCCTCATCGGTGAGGGTCGAGGCCTCGCCGGTGGTGCCCGCGACCACGAACCCGTCGGAGCCGTTGTCGGCGAGGTGTCGCATGAGCGCCACGAACGCCTCCTCGCTGACGTTCTCCTCAGCATCGAACGGCGTCACGATCGCGGTCAGCACGGCGCCGAGGTCGGTCATGCGTGCAGTATCCCACGCCGGCCGCGGCGCGCGCGGGCTGGAACGTTCGTCCAGTTCCCGTTCACATAAGCGGGCGGGCGCTCTCTGGGGAGTAGATGGCAGACACCCAAAGGAGACAGCATGAGCGCCGCCGCCCACAAGCCCCGGCCCGCCCTCTCACCCGCCCTCTCACCCCTGCTCTGGCGCTCGCGCGCGGCGACCGCGGCCCTGGGCGCCGCCGCGGCGCTGGCCTGCGCCCTCCCCTCCACCGCCACGGCGTCGAGCGAAGGCTCGGCGTCGGTCACCTCGGAGCCAGTGAACGCGTCCCTGACGGTACTCGACGAAAACGGGCGCTCGGTGGATGTGCTGGGCAAGCTGACGATCGAACAGCTGGCGGCGGTGCTCCACCTCTCCTCCGCCGAACTCATGGCCGAGATCGAGGCCCTGCCCGGCTACTCCTCGGTCGCGACCCTGCTCGGCGAAGTGCTCTCCCCCAGCGCGACGCTCTCACAGGTCACCTCCACCCTGTCCGCGCTGGGGTTGAGCACTGGCTCGCTTACGCAGCTGATCGAAGCGCGCCTCTCTTCGCTCGCGCAGAACGCCGAAGAGCTGCGCGCGCTGGTGGCTGAAATCCTGGCCGACCTCGGCCTGACCGGGGCGCTGCCGACGCTCGCAAACGAGCTGGCGACGACGCTGAGCGACCTGCTCGAACCGCAGCTCGTGGCGACCACGACCGAAAGGGCCGCGAGCACCTTGGGCACGACCGTCGACCGCCTCAACGGCACGCTGAGCACGGCTGGGGCGATCGTGAAACCGCTGCTCTCGACCACGCCGCTCGTGCTGGAGAGCGCGGGCAGGCTGCTTCCCGGCACAACCCAGGTGATCGCCACGCCGAGCGGCGCTGGGCTGACGCTGACGACCGTCAACTCCACCAGCGCGCCGGCACCGGCGGCGGGCGTGCACGGGGCGAGGTCCGGGTCCTTCGCGGTCCTGTCGGTCAGGGTGACGAAGGCCGGGCTCATCCTCGAGCGGGTCTTCCTGCCCAAGCCTGGCGTGGTTGACGTGAAAGCCACCGCCCGGGTCAGAGCGAAGCGCGCTCGCAGGGCGCGCACGGCCACGCTGGTGAAGCTGGCGAGCGCGCTCAGCGGCGGGACGCACACGCTCACCCTGCGTCCCAGCCGCAAGGGCATCAGCGCCAAGCGCGTGCGACTGGGCCTGCGCACGACCTACACCCCGAGCGAAGGCGCGCCCGCGAGGAGGCGCAACTCGCTGCTGTACCGCTTCCCGAAGGCGAGACACAAGCGTTAATCCACCGCGGGAGAAGCGCGGCGGCCGCCAGGCTCAGAACAGCAGGCTCTCCAACCCCACCATGAACGGCTGCTCCTGTGCGCCGATGCGGCGCACGGCGAGCAGCACGCCGGGCATGAAGGACTCGCGGCTGGTCGAGTCGTGGCGGATCGTGAGCGTCTGGCCGACCTCGCCGAGGATCACCTCCTGGTGGGCGACGAGCCCGGGCAGGCGCACGGAGTGGACCACGGGCGCCGGTCCGCCGGCGGCTGAGGCCATCAGCTCGGCGGTCCGCGCCGCGGTCCCGCTCGGCGCATCGAGCTTGCTGTCGTCGTGCAGCTCGATGATCTCGGCCTTCGGCATGTGCCTGGCGGCCTCGGCTGCGAAGCGCATCATGAGCACCGCGCCGATCGCGAAGTTGGGCACCACCAGCACGTTCGCGCCCGGAGCCTGCTGAGCGCACGCAGCCTCCCGCAGCGGCTCCGGGTCAAATCCGCTCGTGCCCACCACCACGTGCACGCCCGCGTGCAGGCTGGCGAGCGCGTTCTCGAGCGCGACCTCGGGCTGCGTGAAGTCGACGAGCACCTGCGCCTCCTCGAGCACGTCTGCGACCGAGCTCGAGAGCAGCGGGTCGGCGCGTCCTGAGAGCTCCATGTCGTCCGCCTGCTCGACGGCCGCGCACACGGTCTGGCCCATGCGCCCCGCGGCGCCCGCGACGGCTACGCGGATCATCTCGACGCGGCCCTCGCCTGCGCGGCTGCGTCACGCCCGTTCTCGCCGGCGAGCGACGATCCGAGCGAGTCGACCGCCTGCAGGAACTCCTGCTCGTCCGGGCCGACTCCGGCGACGGACATGCGCTTGGGCGCAAATAGCCACGCGGCGAGCTCCTGCAGCTCGTCCAGCTTGACCGCGTCGATGCGCTCCAGCAGCTGATCGACCGACAGGATCTCAAGGCCGCTCAGCACGGAGGTCCCCAGATGGCTCATGCGGGCGGACGTCGACTCCATCGCGAGCACCACGCGACCCTTGAGGTTCTCGCGCGAGCGCACGAGCTCCTCATCAGTCGCCGGGTCACGCACGCAGCGCTCGAGCTCGCCTGAGATCACCGACAGGGCCTGCGCAAGGTTCTCCCGGCGGGTGCCCACATACACGCCCACCTCGCCGGTGCGCGCATGCAGGCTGGAAAACGAGAACACCGAGTAGGCCAGGCCGCGGCGCTCGCGCACCTCCTGGAAGAGCCTCGAGGAGGAAGTGCCGCCGAGCACGCCTTCAAGGACGCGCAGCCCAAAGCGTCGCTCGTCGTCGCGCGCAGGGCCCTCTCCGCCGAGGCACACGTGGTACTGCTCGACCTCTTTTTTGATGAAGCGCACGCGCCGCCTGAAGTCGGGCGGCGCGGCGCTCGAGTTGGGCTCTTCCTCACAGGGACGCTCGGCGAGCGGCAGGCGCTCGGCCATCTGCACGAGCGCCTCGTGCTCGACGGAGCCCGCGGCGGAGATCACCACGCGCGCGGGGACGTAGCGCCGTGCGTGGAAGTCATGCAGTTGCTCGCTCGTCACGGCGCCGACCGCCTCGGCCGTGCCGATCACCGCGCGCCCAAGCGGATGCGAGCCGAACACAGCGCCGCCGAGAGCGTCGAAGACGCGGTCCTGGGGGTCGTCTTCATACATCGCGATCTCCTCGAGCACGACCGCGCGCTCGGCCTCGAGCTCGGCGAGTCGTGGTCGAAAGACCATTTCGCCAATCACCTCGAAGGCGCGCTCGAGATGGCGGTCGAGCACGCGCGAGTACACGGAGGTCGCTTCCTTGTCGGTGCCAGCGTTGATCTCGGCGCCCATGGCGTCGAAGATCTGGTCGATCTCCTCGGAGCTGTGGCGGTCGGTGCCGCGGAAGAGCATGTGCTCGAGCAGGTGCGAGATGCCGGCCTGCTCCACGTCCTCGACGGCCGAGCCGGTCGCGATCCAGAAGCCGAGCGCAGCGGAGCGCACGCCGGGCATGCGCTCGGTGACGACCCTCACGCCCGAGGGCAGCGTGGTGATCCGGTGCGAGGCGCTCAGCGCTGCCTCAGTCGCGGGGGCCGCTGCGCCGCGGACGGTCCGATCCCCGGCCACGTTCGCCATCGCGCCGCGGGCCGCGATCGCTGCGCTCGCGCCCGTTGCGTCGCGCGCCGTCGCGCACGGGCCGGCCGCCGCCGCCCGTGCCAACGCCCGCAAGCTCCTCGGCGGACTTGCCGGCGATGTCTGGGTCGTGCGCGAGGCGCAGGCCGATGCGCCCGCGCTCGCGGTCGACCTCGACCACGCGGACGTTGACCTCGTCGCCCCTGCTCAGCACGTCCTCCACGCTCTCGACGCGCTCGCCGGGCGAGACGTTTGAGATGTGCAGCAGCCCGTCGGTGCCCTTGGCGAGCTCGATGAAGGCGCCGAAAGTCGTCGTCTTGACGACCTTACCGACGTACTCGTCTCCGACCTCGACCTCCTTGAGCATCATGCGAACGCGCTCCACGAGCGCCTCGGCGAGCTCGCCGTTGGCCGAGTAGATCAGCACCTGGCCGTCGTCTGAGACGTCGATCTGGGAGTCGAACTCCTCGGACAGCGCGCGGATGGTTTCGCCGCCCTTGCCGATCAGAAGGCCGATCTGCGAGGGGTCGATCTGGATCGTCTGGATCCGCGGCGCGAACTGGCTCAGCTGCTCGCGCGGTCCGCCGATCACCTCGGCCATCTCGCCGAGGATGAACTTACGCGCGCTCTGGGCCTGGGACAGTGCGTCGCGCAGGATCTCGAATGTGACGCCCGAGATCTTGATGTCCATCTGCAGCGCCGTGATCCCGCGATCTGTCCCCGCGACCTTGAAGTCCATGTCCCCGAGGTGGTCCTCGACTCCGGCGATGTCGGTCAGCACGATGTAGTCATCGCCCTCTTTGATCAGGCCCATCGCGATTCCCGCGACCGGGCGCTTGATCGGGACGCCGGCGTCCATCAGGGCCAGCGAGGAGCCGCACACGGAGGCCATCGAGGAGGAGCCGTTCGACTCGAGGATGTCCGAGACGACGCGGATCGAGTAGGGGAACGACTCGATCGAGGGCACCATCGGCGCGAGCGCGCGCTCGGCGAGCGCGCCGTGGCCGACGTCGCGGCGCTTGACGCCGCCCATCCGCCCGGCTTCGCCGACGGAGAAGGGCGGGAAGTTGTAGTGGTGCCAGTAGTACTTTTTCGTCTCGAGCCCGAGCGTGTCGAGGCGCATCTCCTCCTTGAGCGTGCCCAGCGAGGCCACGCTCAGTGCCTGCGTCTGCCCGCGCGTGAACAGCGCCGAGCCGTGCGTGCGCGGCGTCACCCCAACTTCGATCGTGATGTCGCGGATCTCGCCCTCGGCGCGCCCGTCGGGGCGCTTCTTCGCCACGGCGATGCGCTCGCGGATGATCGACTTCTCGAGCGATGCGAACGCCAGCAGCGCCGCGGCGCGGGCCTCCCTGGCGCTCTGCAGCTGCTCCTCGGAGGCGCCCTCGGGCGCGGGCGAAGCGTACTGCTCGAGCACCGCGGTCTCGACCGCCTTGGTTGCCTCCTGGCGCGCGAGCTTGTCCTCGACCTGCGTTGCCTCGTCCAGCGCGGCGCCGTGCGAGGAGCGGATCTGCTCCAGCAGCGACTGGTCGATGGCGATCGACGCGAACTCTTTCTTTTCCTTGCCGACCATCTGCGCCAGCTCGCGCTGCAGCGCGCACAGCTTCTTGATCTCGGCGTGCGCGATGTCGAGAGCGTCGAGAATCTCCGCCTCGGGGATCTCGTTGGCGCCCGCCTCGACCATCAGGATCGCCTCCTCGGTCCCGGCCACGACCAGGTCGAGGTCCGAGCGCGGGTCAGCCTCTTCGCCGTCGGGCGTGAGCAGATCCTGCTCGCGAGGGTTGATCACGAAGTCGCCGTCCACCTTGCCGATGCGCACTGCCCCGACGGGTGTGGGGAAGGGAATGTCGGAGAGCATCACTGCGGCCGAGGCGCCGTTCATGGCAAGGATGTCGTAGGGGTGAACGTGGTCGACCGACATCGGGATCGCCACGAGCTGGGTGTCGTATCGCCAGTCCTTCGGGAACAGCGGCCGCAGCGGGCGGTCGATCATGCGCGCGGTCAGCGTCGCCTTCTCCCCCGGCCGTCCCTCGCGCTTGAAGAACGAGCCCGGAATTTTGCCGGTCGCGTACATGCGCTCCTCGACGTCGACTGTCAGCGGGAGGAAATCGACGTCCCGCACAGCCCCCGCGACGGCCGTCGCAAGCACCATCGTGTCGCCCTGTCGCACGACCACCGCCCCCGAGGCCTGCTTGGCCATCCTGCCGGTCTCAAACGAGATCTCGTTGACCCCGCCCTCCTGGCCGTGGGCCCCGATCGTCACGGAAACCCGCGTAGGCGCCGCATCACTGCTCATATGTCACTGCCTTCCTGATCCGCCCCGTTCACCTGGCGGTCCGTTCTCTTTTCGTCCTATTTTGAACGCACCGAGCTTAGCGGACGCGGGCCGGGCTGCCGGCAGGAGCAAGCGCTCGCCTACGTCCCTTCGCCAGCGCGGCGCCGCGCACAGGCGCCGGCGCAGTGTGGACCCCTCAGGCGGCCCCGGCGGCGAGGCCGAAGGCCTGATTCAGACCCTCGCGCAGGATCTCCAGGCCCGGGAGCTCGGCCGGCGAGGGGGCCACGTAGCTGAAGCGGGCCACCCCCTGCGGGTCGATCATGATCAGCGCGCGCTCGGCGAACCCGGCCGGGTTCAGCACTCCGAAGGCCCGGCAAGCGGCTCCCTTGGGCTCGAAGTCCGAGAGCTGCTCGCTGGAGACGCCGAGCTTCTCGGCGAACGCGCGCTGGGCCCAGGTCGAGTCGCATGAGACCCCGTACAGCTTCACGTCGTGCTCGGCGAGCTCTGCCAGCAGGCCCTCATACAGCTGCAGCTGCTCGGTGCAGACGGGGCTGAAGGCGAACGGGTAGAAGACGAGCACGGTGCCCTGGCCGAGCAGGTCGCGCTCGGAAAAGCTCGATCCGTCCTGGCGCGCGAGCTTGAACTGCGGTGCGGGCGTTCCTGGCGCGATGACGCTCATCGCCTGGAGGTCACTTGCGCAGGCCGAGCTCTTTGATCAGCGCGCGATAGCCGTCGAGGTCGGTGCGCTGGAGGTAGCTGAGGAAGCGCCGCCTGCGCCCGACGAGCATCAGCAGCCCGCGGCGCGAGTGGTGGTCTTTGCCCTGCTCGCGCAGGTGCTCGGTGAGGTGGTTTATGCGCTCGGTGAGCAGTGCGATCTGGACCTTTGTGGAGCCCGTGTCGCGCTCGGAGGAGCCGAACTTCGCGGCGATCTCGCGCTTTCGCTCAGCGGTTATGGCGGCCATCGGCGGGCACGCTAGCAGAGCGAACGCCACCGCACGTGGCCGCGCCCCGGCGCGGGCGCCCGCTCCCGCCCGGGTCTCTGGAGCGTGGCCCGCGCGGCGGCTGCCGCGGCTCTATGGAAGCGCCGAAGCGGCCAGCGACTCGCGCGTCTGCTCGACGTCACGGTGCATCTGCGCGATCAGCGCCTCGGCCGAGGCGAACCGCCGCTCGCCCCGCAGCCGGCGTATGAACTGCACGCGCAGTTCGCTGCCGTACAGGTCGCCGTCGAAGTCGAGGATGAACACCTCGATCAGCTCGCCGCGGCCGGTGTTGAAGGTCGGCCGCACGCCGATGCTGACCGCGGCGGGCAGGCCATTGGCGAGGCATGCGTACACGCCGTGCCCTGGGCAGGCGAGCGCCTCCTCGGGCACGAGGTTCGCCGTCGGGAAGCCCAGCTCGCGCCCGCGGCGATCGCCTTGCTGCACGACGCCGAGCAGCTGGAAGGGGGCTCCCAGGAGGCGGTTGGCCTCGAGCAGGTCGCCCGCCAGGACGAGGCCGCGGATGTGGCTCGAGGAGACGACCTCGCCGTCGATTTCAAGCAGCGGATGAACGACCGTGCGGAGGCGCTGATCGGCCTGCAGCAGGCGTGCATCCCCCTGAGCGCGGTGGCCGAAGCGGAAGTTCTCGCCGATCGCCACCTGCTCAGCGCCGAGTGCCGCGACGAGCACCTCGTCGATGAACTCCTGCGCCGAGCGCTTCGCGAACTCGGCGTCGAAGGGGATCACGATCAAGTCAGCCACGCCGAGGGCGCCGATCAGCTCGGCCTTGCGCTCGAGCGTTGTGAGCAGCTTGGGCGTGTGCTGCGGCGCGACCACCGAGACCGGGTGTGGATCGAAGGTGAGCACGCTGTCAGAGCCCGCGATCACCTCGCGATGGCCGAGGTGCACGCCGTCGAAGGTTCCCACGGCCACCCTGCGCCCCGGCTTGGGCCGCGCCTCTTCCAGGTGCATCACCTTCACGGCTGAGAAGCCTAGTGGGGCGGCTTGCGCGGCGAGGATGCGATCGCCAGCGCGCTCTCCAGCGCGATCAGCGGCGGCTCGCTCCAGCGCGCTCCCGGCGGCGGCGGCGCGACCGCGTCGCGCACGTCGAAGGGGCCGATCGCCGTGCGGCGTAGCTCCAGGCAGTAGGCGTCGCCGAGGTCTGCGATCAGTGAGCGCACATAGGTGCCAGAGCCGCATTCGATGAGGAAAGCTGCGCGGCCGCAGCCCTCCGCTGCGCTGCGCTGCCCGCGCCACAGCTGCTCGAAGCGGTACACCGTGACCCTCCGCTCGGGCGTCTCGAAGCTCTCGCCGCGCCGCGCGCGCGCGTAGGCGCGCTGCCCCGAGACCTTGACTGCCGAGTGCCGCGGGGGGCGCTGGAGGATCTCCCCGGTCGGAAGCTCAGGCGGGTCGGGCGGTTCACGGCCGGTGTGGGTGATCTCGCCCTCCGTGTCGCCGGTGCTCGAGCGTGCGCCGAGCGCGGCCAGCACCTCATAGCGCTTGCGCAGGCTCATCAGCCGCCGCTGCGCCTTGGTCGCGCGCCCGACCAGCACGAGCAGCAGCCCCGTGGCGAAGGGGTCGAGGGTGCCCGCGTGCCCGGTCTTGGCTCCGCCCAGCGAGCGCCGCACCGCCTCGACCACGTCGTGGGAGGTCAGGCCCGCGGGCTTGTCGAGCAGCAAAACTCCGTCCGCCGGGCGGTCGCGCTCATCAGCGACCGCCGGGGCGGACCCCTCAAGCGAGCGTCGCGGTCGCGCGTCCATCGGCGGCGGCGTGCAGCTGGGCCGAGATGGCGGGGCGCACGAATGCGATCAGCTCGGACAGCTCGAGCGTCGTGGAGAAGCCGGCCGCGCGGCGGTGCCCTCCGCCGCCCTGCGCGCGCGCGATGAGCGATACGTCGACGCCCCCGTCGGCGGCGCGCAGCGAGACTTTGCGCTCGCCCGCGCGCTCGCCCGTCAGCTCGCGCACGAGCACCGCGACCTTCGTCCCCTGCACGGCTCGCAGCTGGTCGACGATGCCCTCGGCATCGTGTTCGGAGGCGCCCGCTTTGTGGAAGTCCTCGGCGCTCAACGAGGACAGCGTCAGCGCCCCCGAGTCGAAGCGCCGCATCGCTCCCAGCGCCAGCGCGGTGAGCGCCAGCTTGGCTGGCCGCATTTCCTCATACAGGCAGCGGTACACGAGCGGGACGTCGACTCCGGCCTCGATCAGCTCAGCCGCCATGCGGTGTGCGCGCGGGCTCGTGTTCTCGTACATGAAGCGCCCCGTGTCAGTGATCAGGCCGACGTACAGCGCCTGCGCGGCCGCCGGCGTCGGCGCCACCTGCAGGCGATGCATCAAATCCCAGATGATCTCCGCGGTGCAGGACGCCGCCGGGACCACGTAGTTGAGCGTGCCGAAGCGCGTGTTGTCGTGGTGGTGGTCGATGTTCAGCAGCTGCGCGCCGCTGCGCAGCACGCTTGCCGAGTTGCGGTCGATGTTGCCGCAGTCGAGGAACACGACCGTGCGCTCCCCGATGTCCGCCGGCGCCTCGTCGATCGCGCCGTCCAGCGCGAACAGGCGGTACTCGTGCGGGAGGGGCAGATCCTCGGCAGCGACGAAGATCTCAGACTGCTTGCCGATCGCGGTGAGCAGCTCGTGCATGCCCACGAGCGAGCCCAGCGCATCGCCGTCGGGGTGCTCGTGCGTGGCGAGCACGAAGCGTGAGTCCTCGCGGATCCGCTCGAGCACCTGATCCCGGGTCGCGACCTCCTCGAGCGCGCTCACGAATCCTCGATCTCGGCGAGCAGCGCATCGACGCGCAGCGCGCGGTCGGTCGTGTCGTCGTAGGAGAACTCGAGCGTGGGCGTGCGCTTGAGGTGCAGCTCGCTGGCCAGCTGCCGCTGCAAGTAGCCGTGCGCGCTGCGCAAGCCCTCGAGGCTCGCGCGGCGCTGCTGCTCGTCGCCGAGCACGCTCACGTAGACGCGGGCGTGGCTCAGATCGGCGCTGGTCCTGACATCGGTCACGGTCACGAATCCCACTCGCGGGTCCTTCAGCTCTCCTGCCATCGCATCCCCGATCACCTGGCGTATGGCCTCGTCGACCCGACGCATGCGTCCTGTGGCCATCCTACCCTTCAACCCCCACGACCCCCGCTGCGATCGCGATCCGGCGCCTTGCGCGCGCGAGGAAGCTCTCATCTGCGCCCACCTCGGCTGGGGCCTCAGGAGGTGAGCTCACGCTCCTGCAGCCGCGTCTCATAGCTCTCCAGCACATCGCCCTCGTGCACGTCCTGGAAGTTCGCCAGCACGATCCCGCACTCGAAGCCGCTCGCGACCTCGCGCACGTCGTCGCTGAAGCGGCGCAGGCTCTCGATCGTGGTGTCGTAGATGACCGTGCCCTCGCGCACCACGCGCGCTCTCGCGCCGCGCGCGATCTTGCCCTCGGTCACGTAAGAGCCCGCGATCGTGCCGATGCGCGAGGCGCGGAACAGCTGGCGCACCTCGGCCTGGCCGAGCGAGGTCTCGATCTCGGCGGGCTCGAGCATGCCCTGCATGGCAGCGCGCAGCTCCTCGATCGCGCGGTAGATCACCGAGTAGGAGCGGATCTCCACTCCCTCGCGCTCGGCGGTCTGGCGCGCATCGCCCACCGGCCGCACGTTGAAGGCCAGAATCACGCCGTCTGACGCCGCGGCGAGCATCACGTCGGACTCGTTGATGCCGCCAACGCCGCGGTGGATGAGGTTGACCTCCACCTCCTGCTGCGGAAGCCTGGCGATCTCGTCCTCGATCGCCTCCAGCGACCCCGCGACGTCGGCCTTCAC
Organism: Actinomycetota bacterium; assembly: GCA_005884115.1. Lineage (GTDB taxonomy): Bacteria > Actinomycetota > Thermoleophilia > Solirubrobacterales > Solirubrobacteraceae > Palsa-744. The sequence continues at coordinate 471,082 of VAXW01000003.1, read as the reverse complement.
TACCAGGCTGAGCTGCTTGACGGCGCCCTCCTGTGCGAGCTTGAAGACGTCCTCGAGCGAGACCTTGCGGCCCGAGCGGCGAGCCAGCGCCTCGGTCTTCAGGCGGTTTGCGCGCTCGCCCGCGAGCTGCCGCGCGCGGCGCTCGTTCTCCACGACCCTCACGATCTCCCCCGCCTCGGGCACGCCGTCGAAGCCGAGCATCTCCACCGGCTGCCCCGGCGTGGCGCGCTTGACGCGGTTGCCGGTGAAATCCTGCATCGCGCGCACGCGTCCGAAGTGTGCGCCAGCCACCAGCGCGTCACCGACGCGCAGCGTGCCGCGCTGGATCAGGATCGTCACCACCGGGCCGCGGCCGGGATCGAGCTTGGACTCGATCACCGTGCCCGACGCGTCCGCCTCCTTGTTGGCGCGCAGCTCCTCGAGGTCGGTGACGACCTGGATCGTGTCGAGCAGGCCGTCGAGGCCCTGATGGGTCTTGGCGCTGACGTCCACGAACTCGATGTCGCCCCCCCACTCCGACGGCTGCAGCCCGCGCTGGCTCATCTCCGTGCGCACGCGTTCGGGCTGCGCGCCATCCTTGTCGATCTTGTTCACCGCGACCACGATCGGCACCTCGGCCGCGCGCGCATGGTCGATCGCCTCCTCCGTCTGCGGCTTGACGCCGTCGTCGGCTGCCACGACGATCACCGCCAGGTCCGTCACGCGCGCGCCGCGCGCGCGCATCGCGGTGAACGCTTCGTGGCCGGGCGTGTCCAGGAACGTGATCTCGCGCCCGCCGTGGTGCACCTGGTAGGCGCCGATGTGCTGTGTGATCCCGCCCGCCTCGCCCGCAGCCACCTCGGTCTCGCGGATCGCGTCCAGCAGCGAGGTCTTGCCGTGGTCCACGTGGCCCATGATCGTGACCACCGGCGGGCGCTCGACGAGGTCCGCCTCGGCGTCTTCGAAGACCGGCTCCAGCTCGACGTCGTCGGCGGCGTGCACGATCTCGATCTGCTTCTCGAATTCGTCCGCCAGCACCTGGATAGCGTCATCGGACAGCGTCTGCGTGAGCGTCGCCATCTCGCCCAGCATCATCAGCCTCTTGATCACCTCGGGTACCGCCACGCCGAGGTACTCCGCGACGTCCTTGACCGTCGAGCCCGAGTTGACTCGGATCAGGTCCGTCGCCTCCATCACCGCCGTGTCGATCGGCGCGATCGTCTCGTCGTAGGTGCCGCGACGGCGCCGGCCCCTGCGCGGGCGGCGTTGGGGCTGGTTCGCCGGCCCCGTCTGCTGACGGCGCGACGCCTGCGGGTCGATCACCACGCGCCGGCGCCCTCCAGGCCCGATCTCGCCGGGGGTGCGCTCCCCGGTGCGCGAATCGCGCGTCGGGCGCACGCGCTCGGTGACCGTCGCAGCCTGCGGCGGCTGCGGCCGCGGCGCCTGCGGGGGCGCAGCGGGCGCGGGCGCGCCGGCCGTCGGCTCGCGAGCCTGGGCCTCGCGCCCCTCGCCGCCATCGGACGAGGACGCGCTCGCCTGCCGCTTGCGCTCGGGCGCCTCCGAAGCGGGCGGCGCCTGCGCCCGGGGAGGGCTCGCCGAGAGCTGACCGTTGGACGCCTCCGCCGCCGCCGAGTCCGAGGCCAGCGCCTTCAGCGCCAGCGACTCCTCGACCGAGGAGGCGGCGGCCTTGGCCTCGATGCCGGCAGCGTTCAGCCTCTGGAGCAGCTCCCTGCTTGAAATACCGTGCTCTTTGGCTATCTCGTGTACGCGCTTCTTGCTCACGGGCCCACCGATTCTAGGGGCTCGCAGTCGATCGTCCGGGCGTCCTCCAGCGTCGGCGCGCCGCGCCGCGAGGGTTCGCTCCCGGCGCGCTCATCCGAGCGGCCGCCCACGCCCGTCGCGCCCGGCAGGCGCAGGGCTCGCGCGATGCTGCGCCTGCGCCTCGCGAGCGCAAGACAGCCCGCAGAGGGCTGCCGTGACGCGCCCTCCCGGCATATGTAGGCGCCGCGCCCGGGCAGCGTCCCGCGCCGATCGACGACCGCAACGCGCGCGCCGCCTCGGGCGAGCGCAACCGCCAGGCGCAGCAGATCGGATTTCGCAGCCACGCGCCCGCACCCGACGCACGTGCGCCGGGGCACGTGCGCTCCTATTGCGCCTGCTCCTCGGCCGCGGCCGGCGAGCCCTGGGCGCTCGCCTGCTGCTGCCCGGGAACGGGTGCCGCCGGCTCCAGCGAGCCCTCAGCCGGCTCGGTCGGCTGCTCTGCTACTGCGGGCTCCGCGCTCTCGCTCGCCTGCGCCTCGGCAGGCGGCTGCCCCGTCGGCGCATCGCTCTCTTCGGCGCCGGGCGGGCTCTCCCGGGCTTCCTCGGCCTCGGGCTGCGCGACTTCGGTAGCAGCGCTCTCCTGGGCTGCCTCGGGCTCGGGCTGTGCAGCCTGCGCGGTCTCCTCCTCGCCGGGCGCCGCGGCGGCGGCGGTCGGCTCGGGCGGCGCCTCAGCTGCCGCTTCCTGGGCCTGCAGGTCGACGATTTTGTCGCTGTCGATCGCAGCCAGGGCCTGGTGGGTCTCGAGCCCGCAGTAGCGCGATCCGGGAAGGGCCGCGTTCGGGCAGCGCCGGCCGTTTGAGAGGATCGCGGCGCAGCGTCCGTGTACCTCCTCCTCCTCGTAGCCGTGCTCGGCCTCCTCGGCTGCGAACTCGGTCTCCGAGCGGATGTCCACGCGCCAGCCCGTCAGGCGGGCGGCCAGGCGCGCGTTCTGGCCCTCGCGTCCAATCGCCAGTGACAGCTGGTCGTCTGGGACGATTACCGTCGCCTGCTTGGCGTCGTCGTCGACCAGCACCTCGCGCACACGAGCGGGAGACAGCGCCTTGGCGACGAAGCGAGCGGGCTCGTCGTTGAAGGGGATGATGTCGATCTTCTCGCCACGCAGCTCGGAGACGACCATGCGCACGCGCGAGCCGCGCGGACCGACGCACGCGCCGACGGGGTCGACGCCGTCGGTATGGGAGATGACGGCGATCTTCGAGCGGTAGCCGGGCTCGCGGGCCACGTTCGCGATTTCGACAAGGCCGTCGGCAATCTCCGGGACCTCCAGCTCGAACAGCTTCTTGATCAGCTCGGGGTCGCGCCGCGAGACGATGATCGCGGGACCCTTGGTCGACGGCGAGACCTCCTTGATTACGGCCTTGATGCGCTGCGAATGGTCGTAGCGCTCGCCTTCGACCTGCTCTGACTTGGGCAACAGCGCCTCGACCCGTTCGCGCAGCTGCACGAGCGTGTAGCGCGAGTCCGACTGCTGCACGATGCCCGTGATCAGCTCGCCGACGCGATCGCGGTACTCCTCGTACATCATGTCCCGCTCCGCCTCGCGTATGCGCTGCAAGATCACCTGCTTGGCGGTCTGCGCGGCGATGCGGCCGAAGTCGTCGGGCGTGACGTCGCGCTCGTCGATCTGATCGCGGTATTCGGCGAACTTTTTCGGGTCGATCTCCGGTTCCTCCGGTTCGCGCATCTCCCCCGTCTCGGGATCGATCGTGGTCGCCTCGTCGATCGACTCGACGATCAAATGCGCCTCGAGGCGCTCCGGGATGATCAGTTCGATGACGCGGAAGTCGGCGGTGTCGCGGTCCATTTCCACGCGCGCGTACTTCGCCGAACCGGGCTGCTTCTTGTACGCCGAGAGCAGCGCGTCCTCGAGCGCAATCATGAGCTTCTCCGGCTCGATGCCCTTCTCGCGCGCCAGCGCGTGCATGGCCTCGAGGATTTCGCGTGACACCAGCCTCTCCTAGTCCTCGAGCAGGTTGGAACGGCGGATTTCCGAGTAGGGGATCGCGATCACGTCCCCGTCCGCCGCCAGCGTCACCTCATCCTCGGAGGCAGCGAGCAGCTCGCCGGTGAAGCTGCGCACCTGCGCCGGCGACGCGCCCCGGCGCATCCTCGGACGCGGAGTGCGGGTGCGCACGCGCGCGCGGCGCCCGACGAAGCGACGGAAGTGCGCCGGCTTTGTCAGCGGCCGCCTGCTGCCGGGCGATGAGACCTCGAGCGTGTAGTGCTCGCGCAGGTCGTTCAGCAGCATCGTCACGCGCTCGCACAGAGCCAGCGTGACGCCGTCGGGATGGTCGATGAAGACGCGTAGCGTGCTCCCGCCGACGACCTCCGCGAGCAGCACCTCCACGTCCGGCTCGGCGGACGCCAGACGCGACTCTATCTGCGGCTGTATCGGTGTCATCGACGTGCTCCCTTTACGTAAAAAAAGCGGGCCTGCGCCCACTCTCGGTACTGCCTCCGGCGCTCCTACGCCGGCTCGAAAGCTCTTCGTCGAGAATAGCATCGGCGCGCGCGCGCTGGGCGAGTTCGCGTGGCCGCTGAGAGAGCGCTCGCGCGTCAGAAGCCGTGGGCGTCACGACGCGCACGGTCGCGGTACACCCGGTAGTCCTCGCGCTCTGGGCGCAGTGAGCACGCAAGCGCCAGCGGCTGGCAGGCCTCGCGGTGGCGGCCGAGCAGCTGCATCGAGCGACCGAGGCAGAAGAGCGCGTAGTCGTCGGTCGGCGTCTCGCTCGCGACCGCCTCGAACTCCGCCGCCGCGCTCTCATAGCGGCGTGCATGAAACAGCGCGCGGCCGAGCGTCTCGCGGATCGACGCCTTCCCCGGCTCGAGGTTGCGCGCACGGCTCAGCGGCACGATCGCAGCCTCGTAGTCGCCGCTCTGCAGCAGCTCGCGGCCGCGCTGGTAGAGGTCGTAGACGCTGTCCATGGGCGGCCATTTTAGACGCCCTCAGCCGCCGCGCAGGCGCTCCACGACGTCGAGGATCGCCTCCGCCACGAGAAGCTTGGGAGCCTTCGAGACCGTCATCTGCGTCGTCCGGGCGAGCCGCGCGTGCGCCTCAGAGCCGTCCGCATGCTCGCCGCGACCCGCTCTCCAGGAGCGGCCGTTTGCGGCCGTCAGGATCGTCACCTCGTTGTCTTCTGCGTCGAAGCCGATGTCCTCGCGTGAGATGTCGTTGACGACGATCGCGTCAAGGCCCTTGTCGATCAGCTTGCGCCGCGCATCCCGCAGCGCGTCCGCACCGTGCTCGGCGGCGAAGCCCACGAGCGTCTGACCCGCGCGCCGCGAGCGCGTGAGCTCGCCGAGGACGTCGACCGTCGGCTCGAGCTCGAGCACGAGATCGTGGCTCGCCGCCTTCTTGATCTTCGTGGCGCTCGGCGCCGCCGGTCGAAAGTCGGCTACGGCAGCGGCCATCAGCAGCACATCGCAGCGCGCGAACTCCTCCACGCACGCCTCGCGCAGCTCCGCCGCGGTGCCGACCTCGCGGCAGGCGACGCCCGCGGGCAGGGGCAGGTAGACGTTGGCGGCTATCAACGTCACCTGCGCTCCCCGCGCGCGCGCCGCTTGCGCGAGCGCCAAGCCCATGCGCCCCGAGGAGCTGTTGCCGAGAAAGCGCACGCTGTCAAGTGGCTCGCGCGTGCCGCCCGCCGTGACGAGCACGCGCAACTTTCGCCACGGCGCGGCGGCATCGAGGCCCGCCGCGGCGCCGGCGTGCGCGGAGGGATCGCCCGTGCCTGCGGTGGTCGTGCGCGCGAGCGCCGCCTCGCACGCCTTCAGCAGCTCGTTCGGCTCTAGCAGGCGGCCGGCTCCGTGCTCGCCTATGGAGGCCAGGCGACCCGTGGCGGGGCCGATCACCTCGACGCCGCGCTCGCGCAGGGTCTCGAGGTTGGCTTGCGTGGCCGCATGCTCGTACATGTGGTTGTTCATCGCCGGCGCCACCAGAACGGGGCAGCTGGCCGCGAGCGCGCAGGCGCCGAGCATGTCCTCCGCCATCCCCGCTGCGAGCTTTGCGATCGTGTTTGCCGAGGCCGGCGCGATCAGGTAGACCTCGGCGCGCGCCGGGAGCTCGAGGTGGCTCAGCGGGGCGTGTGCTGGCGGCTGTTCGCCAGGGAAAGCGCCGCGGGCGGGATCGTGCTCGAACTCGCTCACCAGCACCGGCGCACCCGTCAGGGCCGCGAAGGAGGCGGTGCCGATGAAGCGCTGGCTCGAGCGCGTCTGCACGACGCGCACGGCATGCCCGGCGGCGGTCGCCAGGCGCACGAACTCGAGCGCCTTATACGCTGCTATTCCACCGCTGACGCCGAGCAGGATGCGGGCCATGACTCACGTTCTAGGGCGCCCGTCCGCCGCCGGCAAGCGCTGGCGCGCCCTTTGCGCGCCGTCGCTCAGCGGTAGTGGTAGGAGATCTTCCCCGCGGCTACCTCCTCGAGGGCGATCGTGAGGTAGTTTTTCGACGCCGTGTCGACCATCGGCGGCGGGAACTCGTCGAAGGTGCCCTCGCCGAGATTGTGGTAGTAGCTGTTGATCTGGCGCGCGCGCTTGGCCGAGACGATCACGCTCGCGTAGTTGGAGTCGACGTTCTCCAGCAGCCGGTCGATTCGGGGAGAGATCACGTGCCTCTGCCTTTCCTTGTGGACGTTGAAGTGTAGTCGCACCGGCGCGCTGCACCGGCACGCTGCCTCGCGGCGCTTTGCGGCCTTGCTCGGCGCGGGCTCGGTCAGTCGCGTCCCGGGGCGTGCCCGAGCTCGCGGGCGAGGATCTGCGTTAGCTGCTCGAGCGCGTCCTCGAGGCGGTCGTTGACGACCACGTGGCCGAACTCGCGCCGCGCCTCCAGCTCGCCTTCGGCCACTCGCAGGCGCCGCTCGACCTCGGCCTCGTCGTCGGTGGCGCGGCCGCTCAGGCGGCTGCGCAGCTCCTCCAGGGACGGCGGGGCGATGAACACGAGCACCGCCTCGGGCATCGCCTCGCGCACCTGACGCGCGCCCTGGACCTCGATCTCGAGCACGACCGGCGTGCCCGTGCGCACGCGGTCCGCGAGCTCCGAGCGCAGCGTGCCGTAGCGGCGCCCTGCGTAGTCGGCGTGCTCGACAAACTCGCCTGCGGCGATGAGCCGCTCGAACTCCTCGGGCTCGAGGAAGTAGTAGTCGACGCCGTCGCGCTCGCCGGCGCGGGGCCCGCGCGTGGTCGCCGACACCGACAGCTCCAGCTCGGGGAAGCGCTGCATGAGCCCGCGTATCAGCGTGCCCTTGCCGACCCCCGACGGGCCGGTGATCACGAACACGCGTGCCATCGCGGGGCGATAACGCTCCTGCAGCGCGAACGGCGGCGCTCAGCGGTGCAGCAGCGAGATCAGCTCGTTGCGCTGGCGTTCAGAGAGCCCGCCGATCGTCTTGCTCGGCGCGATGCGGCAGTTGACGAGGATCTTGTTGACCTTCACGCGACCGTACTTCGGTACCGCCAGCAGCATGTCGAAGACCTTGGCCGTCTCCACGTACTCGGGCGGGCTGAGCAGCAACGCGTGAATCGACAGCCGGCCCGACTTCAGGTCGCGCTTCAGCTGCGCGCGCCTGATGCGGATCTCGTTCGCCCGCGCGAGCGCGTCCATTCGCTGGTTCAGCGACCTTTCGGGCGCCATCGACGGATTCGGTGAGGCGGTCGATGGGCCGGTGGCCGTCGCGGAGGCTTTCTTTCTGGTCGCGGAGGGCGTGGTGCCCGTCGGCATCGACATGGGCGGCGAGTCTACACACCATCGGACCGCGATCAACCCCAAGTCGCCCAATTCACCTTCACCTCAACCTGAGGTAGAGCGATATCGAGCCTCCTCGACGGTCGGAGCGGACTCGCCCACCCCTCAAAGGCCTGTCTCGGCGAGGTCTCGCGCGATTCTCGCCGCCGCTGCGGGATCTCGGAAGTTCTCCGTGCCGACCGCCACGAGCGCGGCTCCCGCGTCGATCAGATCGCGCGCATGAGCCGTGTTTTCAACGCCTCCCATCCCGATCACCGGCACGCTCACGCTCTCCGCGACAGCGGCCACCTGGGCGAGGGCGACCGTCCGCAGCGCCGGCCCCGACAGGCCGCCCGTGCCCCCGCCCAACCAGGGATGCCGCCGTTCGCCGCGCGCCGGCGGCGTCAGCGCCATCGCGCGGAGCGTGTTGATGAGCGAGACGGCGTCCGCCCCGCCCGCCTGCGCCGCCCGCGCGCAAGCGGGCACGTCGGCCGCATTGGGCGTCAGCTTGACGACCAGGGGCTTGCTCGTCCGCTCGCGCGTGGCACGCACGACGTGCTCGAGCAGCACCGGGTCGGCGCCGATGTCCAAGCCGGTCTTCACGTTGGGGCAGGAGACGTTGAGCTCGACCGCGGAGATCTCCGCGCGCTCGTGACACGCGTCGACCAGCTCCACGAGCTCCTCCGCGGTCGAGCCCATGACGTTCGTGACCAGCGGCACCGCCACGCGCGAGGTCCCCGCCGCCGGGCCGGCGGGGACCTCCGTCGTGAGGCTGGCGAGCGCCGGCACATCCTCGTCCATGTAGGCCTCAAGACCCTTGTTCGGCAGTCCGATCGAGTTGATCAGCCCCTGGGCAGCCTCCCACAGGCGCGGCGGCGGGTTGCCTGCGCGCGGCTCGAGCGTGATCGTCTTGGAGACATAGGCGGCGAACGGGAAGCGCTCGTCGAGCGCTGCGCCGAAGACAGCCCGCGCGGCCACCACGTCGAAGGTGCCCGACCCGTTGATCACGCGGTGCGCGAGCCGCAGGCCGCAGAACTCGACGGTGCCCGCGCCCTCGCGCGCGCCCGGCGCCGCTCTTTCGTCCGCGCGCGCCCTACCGGACCCGGGCGCGCGCGTAGCGCCATCCGCTGCGCTCACGGATGCGCCCCCACGGCCTCGGGCACGCGCTCCAGCGCAGCTGCGTCGATCACCGGGCCATCGACGCACGCGCGCAGGTAGCCCCCGTCCAGCCTCGGCACGGCGCACCCGAAACACGCTCCGAAGCCGCACGCCATGCCCGTCTCGAGCGCTAGCTGCGCGTCGACGGAGAGCGAGGCGCACATCGCCCTCACCGCCTCGAGCATCGCGGGCGGGCCGCACGCATAGACGACCGCATCTGGATCGCGCCCGAGCTCGGCCGCGAGCAGGTCGGTGCACGGCCCGCGGTGTCCGATCGCGCCGTCGTCGGTGGCCACCCGCGCGCCACGCAAGAGCTCTGCGCCGCGCGCGTGCGCGGCGTCGCGAAAGCCCACCAGCACCGTCGCCTCGCGCCCGAGCGTGTCCTGGAGGATCGCCAGCGGCGCTATTCCCGCGCCGCCGCCGATAAGGATCGCCCGCTTCCCAGCCGCCGGGGCGCTGAATCCGCGCCCGAGCGGCCCCAGCGCCCACAGCGCGTCCCCGGCGCGCAGTTCGGCGAGGCGATGCGTACCCGGCCCCACGTCCTCGAGCAGGAAGTGCGACTCGCCCGCGCGGCGGCGCGCGATCGAGAACGCGCGCGGCAGGTACGGCCTGCCGTCCACGCCGCCGCCCCAGCGCTCGGCCGTGGCGAGCATCAAGAACTGGCCTGGAGACGGCTCGGGGCCGTGTGGATCTGCCGCCCGCAGCAGCTCATAGGCGCCGAGCGGATCGACGCCGGTCACCCTCAGCAGCCTGCGAGCGAACGGCGCCGTCGCGCGCGCAAACCCGCTCACGCTGCCCCGGCCCCGTGCAGCTCCTGCAGGCAGAGCACCTCCGGCTCGCCGTTTCTGCCCGCGCGGGCGATCGCGCGCGCGGCCGAGATCCCGGCCGAAAGCGTCGTCAGGCACGGGATGCCGTGCCTGACGGCGGCGCGGCGGATCTCGTATCCGTCGGTCCGCGCCCCCACGCCGGTTGGCGTGTTCACGACCAGGTCGACGTCTCCTCGCTCGATCCAGTCGAGCACGTGCGGCGAGCCTTCGCCGATCTTGTTCAGCGCCTGGACGGGAACGCCCATGCGCGCTATCGCCTCGGCCGTGCCGCGGGTGGCGACGATGCGAAAGCCGTTGTCGTGCAGGCTCTGCGCGACAGCGAACGCTCCCGCCTTGTCGGAGTCCGTGACCGTTATGAACGCCGTCCCCTCGCGCGGGAGCGGCACGCCCGCCGCGGCCTGGGCCTTGGCGAAGGCCGCCGGAAAGTCGCGCGCGATGCCCATCACCTCGCCGGTCGAGCGCATCTCGACGCCGAGCACGGCGTCAGAGCCCTCGAAGCGGTCGAAGGGAAGCACCGCCTCCTTGACCGAGACGTGCTCGCCGCGACCGAGGCCTTCGCGGCCCTCGGGCAGGTCGAGGTCTGCGATGCGCTCGCCGAGCATGATGCGGCAGGCGAGCTTTGCCAGCGGCAGCCCTACCGCCTTCGAGACGAAGGGAACGGTCCGCGACGCGCGCGGGTTCGCCTCGATCACCGCCAGCTCCCCGCCGTGCACGGCGTACTGCACGTTCAGCAGCCCCACGACGCCCATCGCCAGAGCTATCTCGCGCGTGGCTTCGCGGATCTGCTCGAGCATCTCCTCGCCGAGCGAATGCGGCGGCAGCACGCAGGCGCTGTCGCCGGAATGCACGCCCGCCTCCTCGACGTGCTGCATGATGCCGCCGATCCACACGCGGCCGCCGCCGCCATGCTCGCTGCCGCCGTCGCAGAGCGCGTCCACGTCCACCTCCGTGGCGTCCTCGAGAAAGCGGTCGAGGAAGATCTCGCCCCCCTCCCCCGCCTCGCGATGCAGGTAGTCGGCCAGCCCCTCGCGCGAGTAGACGATCTCCATCGCCCGCCCGCCCAGCACGTAGGAGGGGCGCACGAGCAGCGGGAAGCCGACGTCCTCGCTGCGCTCGAGCGCCTCCGCGACCGAGCCGGCCGTCGCGAACGGCGGCGCGCGGTAGCCGAGGCGGTCGAGCAGGGCGCCGAAGCGCCCGCGGTCCTCCGCGAGGTCGATCGCCTCGACGCTCGTGCCGAGCAGCGGGACGCCGGCTGCCGCCAGTCCCGCCGCCAGCTTCAGCGGCGTCTGCCCGCCGAACTGCACGATCACGCCCTCGGGCTGCTCGACCTCGACCACCGCCAGCACGTCGGCGAGCGTGAGGGGCTCGAAGTACAGCCTGTCCGAGGTGTCGTAGTCGGTCGAGACCGTCTCGGGATTGCAGTTGACCATGACCGCGTCGCGGCCCGATTCGCGCACGGTCATGGCGGCGTGCACGCAGCAGTAGTCGAACTCGATCCCCTGCCCGATGCGGTTGGGGCCGGAGCCGAGGATCACGACTGCGCGCCGCTCACCCGGCCGCCGCTGGGCGGCGGAGGACTCGCCGCTTGCGCCCGGCACGCAAGCGCCATCCTCGCCGATGACCTCTCCCGGCTCCCAGCCCGAGTAGTAGTAGGGAGTGCGCGCCGGGAACTCCGCCGCGCAGGTGTCCACCGCGCGGAAGCTGCGGGCGCCGGCAAAGGGCCGCTCGGGCTCGAGCGCGAGCGCCTGAAGCTCTGAGAGGAACCAGGGATCGATGAGCGTGCGCTCGCGCACCGCCTCCACGCTCACGCCGCGCCCCAGCAGCTCGAGCACGACCTCGAAGCGGTCCGGCCGCGGCGTCTCGAGCGTCTGCAGCAGGTTCGCGTCGGTCTGCTGATCCAGGCACGGGGGCTTGTCCAGCTCGCGCGAGCGCAAGGCCTTGGCGAAGGCCTGCTGGAAGGTGCGGCCGATGGCCATCGCCTCTCCCACCGACTGCATGTGCGTGGAGAGGCGCGCATCGACTCCGGGAAACTTCTCGAAGGCGAAGCGCGGCCACTTGACCACCACGTAGTCGATCGTCGGCTCGAAGCACGCCGGCGTCACCTGGGTGATGTCGTTGTCGATCTCCTCGAGCCGGTAGCCCACGGCCAGGCGCGCGGCGATCTTGGCGATCGGAAACCCCGTCGCCTTGGAGGCCAGCGCGGAGGAGCGAGACACGCGCGGGTTCATCTCGATCACGAGGATCTCCTCGCTGCGCGGCTCGACGGCGAACTGCACGTTGGAGCCGCCAGTCTCGACCCCTACCGCGCGGATAGCGGCGATCGCCTGGTCGCGCAGGCGCTGATAGATACGGTCGCTGAGCGTCTGCTGGGGCGCGACCGTGACCGAGTCGCCGGTGTGCACTCCCATCGGGTCGACGTTCTCGATCGAGCACACGATCACGACGTTGTCGGCGTTGTCGCGCATCACCTCCAGCTCGAACTCGCCCCAGCCGAGCACCGACTGGTCGAGCAACACCTGGCCTATCGGCGAGACCTCGATCCCGTGGGCGACGATGCCTTCGAACTCCTCGCGGCTGCGCGCGATTCCCCCTCCACGCCCGCCCAGCGTGTAGGCGGGGCGCACGATGCACGGCAGCCCCACACCGGCCAGAGCGCGCAGCGCGTCATCGAGGCTCGTCGCGACCGCGCTCTTGGGCATCTTCAATCCAGCTGCGCTCATCGCTTCGCGGAACAGCTCGCGATCCTCCGCGCAGGCGATCGCGTCGTATTTCGCGCCGATCAGCTCCACGCCGAAGCGCTCGAGCGTGCCATCGTCGTGCAGCGCCGTGGCGAGGTTGAGCGCGGTCTGGCCTCCCAGCGTGCCGAGCAGCGCATCGGGACGCTCGCGCTCGATCACCTGCGCGACCGGTCCGGGGAGCAGCGGCTCGATGTAGGTCGCATCGGCGAACTCCGGATCGGTCATGATCGTGGCTGGGTTCGAGTTCACGAGCACGACTTCAAAGCCCTCCTCGCGCAGCACCTTGCACGCCTGCACACCGGAGTAGTCGAACTCCGCCGCCTGCCCGATCACGATCGGCCCTGAGCCGAGGATGAGGATCTTGTGGATGTCGCTACGACGCGGCAATGCGCTGCAGGAAGCGGTCGAACAGATACATGCTGTCGTGCGGACCCGGGCCCGCCTCGGGGTGGTACTGGACCGTGCCTCCCGGGACGTCCAGCAGCTCGAGTCCCTCGACCGTGCGGTCGTAGAGGTTCACGTGCGAGAGCGCCGCGGAGCCGAAGTCGGTCTCCCAGCGCACGGGCTCGTCGGCGTCGATGGTGCGCGCGCCCCCCGGTCCGAGCGCCGCGAAGCCGTGGTTCTGCGAGGTGATCTCCACGCGACCCGTCTGCAGATCCTTGACCGGATGGTTGGCGCCGCGGTGTCCGAACGGGAGCTTGAACGTCTCGAGACCCACGGCGCGGCAGAGGAGCTGGTGGCCCAGGCAGATGCCCCACACCGGCGTGCGGCCCACGAGCGCGCGCACCGTCTCGACGATGTAGTCCAGTGCCGCCGGGTCGCCTGGACCGTTGGATAGGAAGATCGCATCCGGCTGTTCGGTCAGCAGCTGCTCCGGCGAGCTGGTGCACGGGTGCAGCGCCACGCGCGCCCCACGCGCGGCGAGCTCGCGCACCATCGAGGCCTTGATCCCGGCGTCGAGCACAGCGATTCGCGGCCCGTCTCCGGTGCCGTGGTGCGAGACCTCCGACGGCGTCACGGTCGCGGCCAGATCCTGCCCGGCCATCTGGGGCTCGGCCTCGATCAGCCCCCGCGCTGCGCCCCGCTCGACGGAGGCTTCAAAGACGCCGCCCCGCATGGCGCCGGCGTTGCGGATGTGCTGCACGAGAGCGCGCGTGTCGACCCCGGTGATCGCGCACACGCCGCAGTCGCTGAGCCAGTCGAGCCATCCGCGCTCGGCCCCGGGCGCGTCCTCGCGATTGCAGGCCTCGCGCATGATCGCCGCGCGCGCCCACACGCGCTCGGACTCCATCGCCTCCGCGCTGGCGCCGTAGTTGCCGATGTGCGGATAGGTGAAGGCGAGCAGCTGGCCCGCGAACGAGGGGTCGGTCATCGACTCCTGATAGCCCGACATGCCGGTCGTGAAGACGACCTCCCCGACCGCGTGGCCGCGGGCAGCGCACATCTCGCCGCCGAAGAACGTGCCGTCCTCGAGCAGCACGTATCCCGCCCGCGAGATCACAGAATCAGCTTCTGAACGGCCTTGAACTCGGGCGTGCCCGCCCGCTCGAGCAGCTCGAACAGGGCAGCCTCGACCGTGCTCACCACCGCGCCCGCGCGCTGCAGGCGCTCGAGCGCGCGCTCGTAGTCGAGGCGGTGGCGAGAGGCGACGGCGTCGGCGGGTATGTGGACCTCGACGCCTTTGCTCAGCAGGTCGTGAGCGGTCTGGCTCACGCAAACGTGCGCCTCGATCCCGCACACGATCGCCTGATCGCGGCCGGCCAGCTCGAAGCCGTCGGCTCGAGCGGCCGAGAACACGGTCTTCTCGATGCGCGGCTCGTCCGTGATCCCGACCTCCGGCGCCGTGTGCCCGAGCCCTTTCGGGTACTGCTCGGAGACGATCGTGGGCAGCGAGAGCAGGCGCGCGGCCTGCACGAGCTTGGCGCACGACTCCGCCACGCCGGCGAAGGAGTCATAGGGCCTGAAGCCGTCCTGGACGTCGACCACAACAAGCAGCGCGCGCTCGCGCTCGAGCAGGCTCATGTGGCTGCCACCACCGAGAACGCGCGCTCGCGGTAGGCGACCGTGCCGGCGGCGAGCGTCAGCAGCACGCGCCCGCGCAGGCGCCGCCCGGCAAAGCAGCAGTTCTCCGAGCGACTCTCCCAACCGCGCTCGCCCGCGATCCACTCCGCACCCAGGTCGACGAGCGTCAGGTTCGCCGGCCCGCCGGGCGCGATCGCCGGCGCGGGCAGATCGAAGACGCGCGCCCCCGCCGTCATCCGCTCGACGAGCAGGGCGAGATCCAGGCTGCCGGGCAGGACCAGGTCCGTATAGAGCGCCGCGAACGCCGTCTCCAGGCCCGTGGTCCCCATCGGCGCCTGCTCGAAGGGCACCTCCTTTTCCTCGCGGGCGTGCGGCGCGTGGTCGCTCGCCACGCAGTCGATCGTGCCCGCCCGCAGCCCCTCAATCAGAGCGCGGCGGTCCTCGCCGCCGGCCAGGGGCGGGTACATCTTCATGCGCGTGTCCATCGTGCGCACGTCCTCCTCGCTAAGCAGCAGGTGGTGGGGCGTGACCTCTGCGCTCACGCGTACGCCGCGCTGCTTGGCGCGGGCGATCGCATCGACGGACGCTGCGCAGCTGAGATGCTGAAAGTGCACGCGCGCTCCCTCATAGCCGGCGATCGCGACGTCGCGCGCGACCATCGTCGACTCGCTCAAGGTCGGTATGCCTGCGATCCCCAGCGCAGCGCTCACCGCGCCCTCGTGCATGCAGCCGCCTCGCGAGAGTGCCTCATCCTCCTCGTGCAGCGACAGGACCCCGCCGCACAGACGCTGATACTGCATCGCCGCGCGCATGATCCCGGCGCTCTGGACGGCGCGACCATCGTCGGTGAAACCCCCAGCGCCCCATTCGCGCAGCTCGGCCATCTC
Organism: Actinomycetota bacterium; assembly: GCA_005884115.1. Classification (GTDB taxonomy): domain Bacteria; phylum Actinomycetota; class Thermoleophilia; order Solirubrobacterales; family Solirubrobacteraceae; genus Palsa-744. Next base: position 455,928 of record VAXW01000003.1, on the reverse strand, counting down.
GGTCAGTCGCTCGCCTGCCGAGCCGATGGTGATCGCCGCCAGGAAGCCGACCGACACGCGCGCTTCGCGCGCGGCCGCGTCGCGCAGTGAGCGCAGCAGCGGAGCCGAGTCGAGCACCGGATCGGTGTTGGGCATCGCGAGCACCGCTGCATAGCCTCCCGCCGCCGCGGCGCGCGTCCCGGTTTCGATGTCCTCCTTGTGCTCCTGCCCGGGCGTTCGCAGGTGGACGTGGGGGTCGAAGAACGCCGGCAGCAGGTGGTGGCCGCTGCCCTCAAGCAGCTCCTCCTCCGGATCGGCAGGGAGCTCCCCGGGCGCGCCGAGCTCGGCGATCTGGCCCGCTCTCACACGCACGTCGCGCCGCTCGTCGAGCCCGCCGCGTGGGTCGAGCACGTGCACGTCGCGCAGCAGCATCTGCGCCGGCGCGTGCTGCGGGTGGACGAGGACCTCGGCTGCCATCACGCTAGCTGGCGGGGTTCATCGGCCGCCACGGTCGAGGGCTCGCGCTGCCCCGGCGCCGACGAGGGGCCGCGCCGTCCCGCGAGCAGCTCATACAGGACCGCCATGCGCACCACCACGCCGGCCTCGACCTGCGCCGTGATCACCGCCTGTGGGGAGTCGATGACCTCCCCCGAGAGCTCGACACCGCGGTTCACCGGGCCGGGGTGCATCAACAGCTGACGCGGCGAGAGCCTGCGCGCGTTGATCTGGTAGAGGGCGGAATACTCGCGCAGCGACGGCACCTGCGTATCGCCCATCCGCTCCCGCTGCATCCGCAGCGCGTACACCACGTCGGCCGAGTCGAGTTCGTCAAGCGTGAAGCGGACCTCGCACCCGAGCGTCTCGATCCCACGCGGTATCAGCGTGGGCGGGCCAGCGACGGTGACCCTGGCGCCCATGCGCTGGAAGGCGATGATGTTCGAGCGCGCCACGCGCGAGTGGGCGACGTCGCCGACGATCCACACGCTCGCGCCTTCGATGCTCCCGAGGCGATCTTTGAGCGTGTAGACGTCGAGGAGCGCCTGCGTGGGGTGCTCGTGCTTTCCGTCGCCGGCATTGACGATCGCAGCCCCGCACCATTGCGAGACGAGCGCCGCGGCGCCGGCCCACGGAGTGCGAAGCACGATCGCGTCGGGCTTGTGCGCGCTGAGCGTCAGCACAGTGTCCTTCAACGACTCCCCCTTCTCCACGCTGGAGCCGCTGGCGGCGAAGTTGACGACGTCGGCAGAGAGCCGCTTGGCGGCCAGCTCGAACGAGCTGCGGGTGCGTGTGGAGGCCTCGTAGAAGAGGTTCAGGACCATCCGCCCGCGCAGCGTGGGGACCTTCTTGATCTCGCGGTCGGACACCTCCGCGAAGCGGGCAGCTTGCGCGATTATGCGTTCGATCGCCTCGCGATCCAGGTCTTCGATCGAGAGCAGATGGTTCACGCTCCCACCTCCGCGGGCGCGCTCGCGATCGCCACCTCATCGACGCCGTCGAGCTCGCGCACGCGCACGCGCACGTGCTCCGCGCGTGAGGTGGGAAGGTTCTTGCCGACGTAGTCGGGACGGATGGGCAGCTCGCGGTGGCCACGGTCGGCGAGCACCGCCAGCTGGACGCGCTGCGGGCGCCCGTAGTCGAACAGGGCCTCGATCGCCGCCCGCGCAGTGCGGCCGGTGAAGAGCACGTCGTCCACGATCACGATCGTGCGCCCGCCGACATCGAAGTCGATGTGCGAGGCATGCACGACGGGCGCATCGGGCCGGCTCGCGACGTCGTCCCGATAGAAGCCGATGTCGAGGTCGCCGAGGGGCACCTCGGAGTCCAGCAGCTCGGTGAGCTCCTCGCGCACCCGGCGCGCGAGGATTGCGCCCCTGCGATGGATGCCGACGATCGCCAGGTCGAGCGCCTGCGGGTTGCGCTCGGCGATCTCGTGCGCGATGCGCGTGAGCGCCCGCCCAACTTCGGCCTCGCCGAGGACCGTCTTCTCGCTGCGCTCTTCCACTTTCCTTCCTGGCCTCACCGGACCCGGTTAAAGGAGCACCGGCAATCTATCAGGGCGGCGCGATACTGCCGGCCGCGGCCGCCGCCGCCTCGTCGTCCGTCCGATCGCGCGGCTGGTGCTCGGACCAGCGTACGAGCCGTGCGGGGCCGCGCTCGGGGAATGGGACCTCGATCGTGTCGAAGTCTCGCGGGACCTCCGTGGGGGCGAACACGGTGCGCGCCTCATCGCGCAGCTCGCCACCGGAGTAGCGGCTCGATACGTGAACCAGCGCGAGCAGCCGGACCTCCGCCGCGCGCGCGAGCTCGGCCGCCTCCCGTGCGCTGCTGTGGCTCGCGGCCCGCTCGCGGTCGGATCGCTGCTGCGCCAGCTCGGCGTCGAAGGTCGCCTCGTGCACGAGCACGTCGGCCTGGTGCGCGGCGACCGCGAGCGCCTCGCAGGGAACGGTGTCGCCCGAGATCACGATCTTCCTCCCGGGCCGCTCGGGCCCGAGCACCTGCTCGGGCCGCACCTGGCCGACGGTCTCGCCGCGCTGGAGCAGCCCGAAGTCAGGTCCAGGACTCACGCCGAGCCGCTCGGCGAGCTCGGGGTGGAATTCGCCGGGGCGCACGTCCTCGATGATCGAGTAGCCGAAGGCGGGCAGGTCGCCGTGCACGACGGGCACCGCGGCGACCACGTAGCCGTCGAGCTCGACCTCCTCCCAGCGCTCGAGCTCGCGCACCTGCACCTCGTAGGGAAGGCGGCGTCCGTACACCACCTCCATCGCGCTCATCAGGCGCTTCAACCCGAGGGGGCCGTAAAGCGTGAGCGGCCGCTCGCGCTCTCGCAGCGCGAACGTCTTCATCATCCCCGGAAGGCCAAGCCAATGATCGGCATGGAAGTGCGTCAAGAAGACGCGGTCCACGTCGATCAGCCCGACGGAGCGCACGAGCTGGCGCTGGGTGCCTTCGCCGCAATCGAACAGCAGACGGTCTCCCCCACGGCTGAGGAGCACGGCCGGCAGACCTCTGCGGGCGCTGGGAACGGCGCCGCCGGTGCCGAGAAAGAACAGCGACAGGTCCATGGCGGCTACGGTAGCGGCGAGCGAGATGCCGCGGCAGAATGTCGAGATCGTCGGGCGCGTGCGCGCCTAGCCGAAGCACGGCGAGATCCCGCGGGCACCGGGCCTGGGGCGCTTGGAGCCCCTACTCGCCGCCCCTGCCGAGCTGCTCGATGATGCGCTGCGAGTACCACTGCGGCCAGGGCATATCGGGGCTGGTTCGCGTGTAGTCCTTGTCGAGCGTGACGAGCAGCCACACGAGCTCGCTGCGAACGGGCGCTCCGCCCAAGATCTGCGGAAGCTCGGAGAGCCCGAGCAGCCAGTCGGCGTACCACGACGCCCAGTCGGGGTCGTCGCCGTCGACGATCCGGTAGACGCGGTGGTGCGTCTCGCCCGCCTCCTGCAGGAGCGCTGCGACATCGGCTTCGCGTTTGTCCACTGGCGGCCTAATGGTTTCAGCGTTTTCGGCGTCCGGTGAGCTCCTCGCGGAGCAGGAGCCGCTGTCTTGCGGCACCTTCGATGCACCGTCACGATATGCCCGAGTATCTCGCATGAACGCGAGAGGTGCCGGCACGGTGGAGAGGCCCGCCCGAGGGTGGCCTGACCGGCGCCCTCTTGTCCCGGCTCGCCGCGTGAACATCCGCGCTCAGAGTGCAATCCCCCGGCCCCGAGGCACGGCATGTTCCGCGGCGTCCAGCCCGTAAACTCGGACCCCCAGCGCCCGTAGCTCAGTGGATAGAGCGCTCGCCTCCGGAGCGAGAGGTCGCGTGTTCGAATCACGCCGGGCGCGCTGAGGTTTTGGCCTACGCCGTGACCCGCACGACCACGCTGGTGCCGAGTCGGCCCGGATCGCGCCTGATCCGCACAGGCGCCGCGTGCGCGAACGCTGGCGCAATCGCTCCGCGACTCTCCGCCGCCTGCGGAGTTGTTTGAGCTGAGACACCCCGTCGCTGTCGTGGTGTCAGCGGGCCACGTTTCCGTGGGTGGGTGAGAGAGGAGGAGTGCGGGCGTGAGAGGATTCCAGACCGGAAGACGCTGGCGACGGGGCTCCAAACGTCGACCAGGGGCGCTGTTCTTGTGCCTCGCGGGCCTCGCCCTTAGCCTGCCCGCCCCTGCCTTGGCCGCGACGGGCCCGCCGATAGTCTCTATGTACCCGCCGAAAAGTGGCTACGGTCCGGACATCATCGGCCCGACCACGGCAACGATCGAGGGTGAGGCGTACAGCGAAGGAGAAACGCGGGCATGGGCCGAGTACGGGGTATGGCCCTCCGACTGGTGCCTCACGGGTGGTGTGAAGGGCTCGCACGAGCGTACAACTCCGCGGCCCGTGGCCGAACAGGGGTTCATCCTCGCCGAACTCAGCGACCTGACCGAGGGCACCCCCTACTGCGTGCGGCTAGTCGCTGAGAACGCCTACGGCACGGGCGCGAGCGAACAGATGGTGTTCGAGACCGAAGTGCGTCTGCAGCTGACGGTTTCGATCGCTGGCACCGGGTCGGGCACCGTCACCGGCTTCGGCATCTCCTGTCCCGACATGTGCTCGCACACCTACACCAGCCAGGCCGGGGGGCGCGCGATAGGCAACGAAGTGCACGTAGCCCTCACCGCCACGCCCGCCGCTGGGGACGCGTTCGCGGGCTGGGCCCTCACTGTGGCGCCCGAAAGGGAAGAGTTCAAAGGCTGGAGCGCCGGAAGCTGCCCTCCTCCCTTTGGGTTCCCCTTCGTCCCCACGCCCGCCGAATGCGAAGTCAAGGCCGGAGGGGTCTGGCATGTGACGGCGACGTTCTCCCCTCCGTCCACCGGCCAAGCGATCCCGGCGAGCTGCCGGATGACGCTCGCTAGCGCGCATGGCGCCACGGTCCTGGTGATCAGCAAGCGACGGGCTAAGAAAAGGGGAGCTATCCGCGGCAGGCTGCCGATCCGTCTCAGCTGCTCGCAGTCGGCGAGCGTCAATCTGACAGCGATCGTCGGCGAGAGGCCCCGGCGCGCCGGTCGGCACCAGCGGCGCACCACGTACGTCGTGCTGCCGAAGCTCTCGACCAGGGTGAAAATGGGCTCAGACAACTCGCTGACGCTCACGGTGCCCTCGGCGGTCATTCGCGCACTGCGCGCCGGGGACAGGGTGAGCGTCAGGCTCACGCTCGTCGTGAGCAGCGCCGCAGGAAGCAGCACGCTAAGTAGAGCCGTTGCTCTGAGAATCGTCTGATCGAGGAGCGTGGCAACATCACACGAAGAGGCACCAGCCTCGATGTGGTGCCTCTATTCGCCCGGATCGCGCCTGATCGTGCCTTATCCACACAAGCCGGCGTCGGCAAACTGCCTGCAAATCGACCGACGGATACCTCATCGACATAAGCAGCAGCCGAGCACCTATGCCGCTGCCCGGCCCACCGTGAAAAGCAAGAGCGACCACCGGCGCCGCGAGTCGCCCCTCCGGCGCGAGGCTGAGGGATGGGAGGGACTATCTCGGCTTGCGCCAGACAAACGCCGCCGATACAGGGTGGCCGCGGAAGCGCTCCCACTTGGGCTTGACCACTAGCCACCGCTCGTCGACGACGCCCTCGCGCATCTCAGTCAAATGCCACCCCGTTTCGAGGCCAGCCGTGACGTGCTCGCTGAGCAGGTGGACGTGGGTGGCGATCGCGACGGGCTCGCCCGAGCTTCTCGTGAAGTGGGTGGGCATGCCGCTGGCCATGATGAAGTGCGGGTGAAACGCCACGAGCACAAAGCGCGCACCCACGTCTGCTAGCCGCCACGCCTCGCGATAGAGCGGATGAAGATCATCAAGATGCTCGTCCACGAGACACGCGATCACCAGGTCATAGGCACCGTCCTGGAGCCCCGTCGCCGCTACGTCAGCCTGGACGAGCCTCGCGTGGAGCCCGCGCGATCGCGCGACGGCGAGCATCTCGGGCGTGAGGTCGACGCCATCCATCGAGTCGATGCCCTGCCGGCGTAGCCAGGCGGCGGTTCTGCCCGTACCGCACCCGAGGTCGGCCGCCCGGCGCACCTGGCCCCACGAGGGCTCGGTCAGCTGATCCAGGAGCGCGATATCCATCGCGTCCTGCACGGTCTGCTCGTACGTCGGCGTCCACTCCGCGTAGCCGGCGCGAACGTCCAGCGTCCGGTAGCCGCGAGAGTCGAACTCCGAGAACTCCATACCGCTGACAGTATGAGCGGGCCGTACGCTGCCGCTCTTCGACCGACCTGCGACCGGCTCGGGCGCCTGCCGCGGCCGCAGCTAGATGCCGGTTCTCCGTGCCCAAGGGTTGAAAAATCCGGAAATTGGGCAAATATGACTTGTGGCCGCATCCCCGGGAAGCCAGCAGGTACGAGTACCCCAGTGGTCTTCGATGCTGCCCTACTGGGCAACGACCACTCGCCGACGGAGCGCGGTGCGGCTCGTGTTGAGGCGCTTGTGGTCCGCGCTGCTCGCGCTGCGAACCTGACGCGGTGCTGGGACGCGGCGGTCCCGTGGTCGCGTGAGCCTGCGCACACAGGCGCTCCTGGCGTGCCGGTGCGCACAGACGAGATGCTCGGACGGTGAAAGTCTGTCCGGCAACCTGATCACCGCACCGGGATACCTCTGGAAGCCGGGATACCGCAGCTTCAGGGGCAGACCCGAGGACGGACAAACAAGCGACCCCGAGGCGCACTCCCGCGAGCGCTTCGGGGTCGTTCTCTTGAGGTTGGCGATCAGAGGGAGTCCGTCCTTCAGGGCTGACAGCGCAGGTGCGCGCCTGGGACGGCCTCCGCCCCCGGCGGGGCCGTCCCAGGCTTCTCGTCGCCAGGCGCCCCCGAGAGGGCGGAGCGCCCCCCAGCAGGGGTCACTCCGCCCTCGACCGGCGAGCCTCCTCCAGAGGTCTTTGCGAGTGCGCGGCCGGTGCCTCGACCCGGGCGAGTCGTGCTCGACCTGCGTTTATGAAGGGAAGGCGCTCGGCGACGCCGGCGCGCTCGAACTCGCGGTGGATCGAGTGCGGGCCGCGTATCAGCGCGAAGTCATTCCCGCGACGTTTGCAAAGCTCGCAGCGGAAGGCAATCACCGCCACGCCTGTCGCATCGATCCCTCTGAGACCGCGCAGGTCGAGAATGATCCCGTCCACGCCCTCTTCGCCGAGGCGCTCGATCTCTGCTTCCAAGATGTGAGCCGAGCGGTGATTGAGCTCGCCCGTTAGGTTCAGCGTGTGGGTCCACGCGCTCACGCCGGCGAGCTTCAGGTTTGGCCTTCCCGAGGCGCCCGCTGGCTTTCTGCTCCGATGCGATCGGCCTTTTGGTTGCGCCACCACCCTTCGCGAGGCGACAGCCTCATTCCGTCTCTGTGTCCCTGCTACAGACGCCGTCAGGCGTGTCATAAGAAGTCAGCTCCTTCCAGAAGCTTCGAAGTGATTCCAGATGGGCGCCGCCAGGACGCGCGGCGCCCCGATGAGGGGGCCCGGAGGAGCTAGCCGGGGCGCTCTGGAATCAGAACGAAGCACGCCGTCAGCCACCGCTCACAGGAGAGACGCAGACGACGAATCATGTGCGGTGCCGCCAGTAGGGGCCTCGCCATGAGCGTGAGGAAGGCCGATGTGGCGCTGCCCGCGCCACCGGCCGCTGCGCCGCCAGCCGCGCCGGATGGAGCTTGGCTGGGGGCCGGGTTCGCGGGAGGACTCCTGTCAGCCGAGCCGCCGCGCCCGTCGTCCGTCGGCAAGTCGGCTGTGGCGGTGGCGAGCGACGCAGCCCGCGCGAGCAGCGCGACCGGATCCGCCGCCGCCGAGACGCTTCCGCCGACAACCCATCTCGGCGCGCAGTTGCCGATCGCAGGCCCACCGAGCACGGCAAGGCCGCAGCCGAAACTTTCGCCGTCCAGGCGGGCCGTGCTCGCTGCGCTGCTCGGTTCGGAGGAGTCCGACTTGGGCAAAGACGCCGGGTTCACGGGAGCAAGCTGAGTGGGTGCGAGCGCCGCGGGCAACCCGGATTCCGCGCTGGTCGCGGCCGGTATCACTTCGCTCGCTGTTGAGCCGAGGCCGCCTCCCGGCGGTTCTGCGGCCGTTAGGCCACTGCCGGACTGTTCGGTCTTTTCCCCGCCCGCTCCGCCACCGAGCGATTCGTGGGTGGGTTCCGAGGCCGGTTCGGCAGGTGGCGGGCTTTCGGGCGCCGGTTCCGTCGGCGGCGGCGCTTCCGCTCCAGGCTGCGGTTCCGCCGGAGCTTCCGGAGCGGGTTCCGTCGGCGGCGGCGCTTCCGCTCCAGGCTGCGGTTCCGCCGGAGCTTCCGGAGCGGGTTCCGTCGGCGGCGGCGCTTCCGCTCCAGGCTGCGGTTCCGCCGGTGGGGTGCTTTCCGGCGGCGGTCCGGAGACGGGTTCTGCGATGGGAAGCGCGGCGTCTGCCAAGCCCGTACCGGCCGCGCTCGCGCTTGCCGCGAGTGCCAGCATCGCCAGCAGCGCCAAGATCAGCAGCGGTAGGCAAAGGGAGCCAGTGAAGACGATCCATGTCGGCCGATTCTTGGCTATCCGGGGCATCTGTCTGAACGACTTGGCGTCGAGGCTGGTGATCATAACCCCAGAACGCGACCGGCGGTAGTCGACGCGAGATCGCCGGCGCTCACCCGGCCTCCCGGTAAGCGCGGACCTCGGGATAGAGCGCCGGCTGCTCCTCCGGGATCGCACTCGCATCGTTTTCAGGGGCCGGCGCTGCGGCGATCCACTCCCGCAGCGCCAGATCCTGCGACTCATCGCTGTGCGCGCCAGCGCGGCACATGCCGACCGTGAAGAACACGACAGCCAGCCAGCCGACCGAGATCAGGATCACGAGCACCTCTCGGAGCGTAAGGGATGAGCGGGCCGCCGTGCAATCTTGAACGCGCCCGCGATGTGGCTGCTCGAAAGCGGTGCTGAGGCTGGTACCGAGGTGTAGGCCCGGCACCTGGCTGGGTGCGTGAACCGGTCACCACGGGTGGCCTGCCCGGCCCGCCCGAAATGGAAACCCGTCCCTTTACGAAGTCTTCGCATCTTGCGGGCTTTGCCTTCTCGATCTCTCCGAAATTGCGCCAAAGTGAAGTTCAGGAGAGCAGTCAAGGGTGGAGCTGACCGAGCAGCAGAGTCTCCGAATCGCCGAACTCCCCGATGGCTATCGAGTAGTGGCCCTCGAGGGCGCTACCCCCATGGTGCGCGAGCCGACGGGTCAGCTCGTGAGGATCGAGCAGAACGGCGAGCTTACGAGGCCGAGGGCCGAGGACAGGCGCAAGCTCGTCGGCGAGCGCAGCGACGAGGAAGCGCAGCACGCCGGCGGCGTGCCTGCCGTGACTCCCTACACCAGCGTCATGGACTAGCTGTCCTGGTGGCCCGCGCGGCGGCCCTCTCAGCCGCCCCGCGGCCCTCGCTGAGATTCGGATAGAGCGTCAGCCGGGCGATGCTCCCCTCCGCCCACTCATAGACGGGCGCCGATCTCAGGCGAAGGTGATCACGGCTTGCGGCCCGGCGCGCGACCTGCAGGACCTCCGCGTACACGACCCCGTTTCCGAGGTCGAGCAGCTCGTGCACCTGGACCTCGTACTCCTCGAGACTCTCGAACCAGTCGCCCATGAAGCGGCGTATGGCCTCTGTGCCGACATGGACGCCGAGGCCCCAGCGCGAGATATCCCATACGGCGTGTTGGGCGAACATCGCGGTGACCGCATCGAAGTCGCGTCTGTTGAGCGCCGTGTACACGTGGCGCGTGAGCTCGAGCACGCCGGTAGCGGTGGGCTCGTGAGTGACCGATTCCTGAGGCATCCACCCTCAGTATCGCGCAGGAAATCGAGAATTACAGCGCGCGGTGCGCAGCCCGGCGACGTCTCCGGTCTATGGCGCGGTGACGGTGTAGGTGCCGTAGTCCGCAGCGCTCGTTGAGCTCCTGGCTTTCCACTCGAGCACTGCTCCGAGCGCGCCGGCACCTTCGACGATTCGTGGCCGCGACATTGGCGTAGCTGAGGTGCTCTTTGCTCGAGCCATCCTGTAGCCCTGACGCAGCGGAGCGTCAGCGCTCGGCGGTCACCCGCACGCCGCCCAGCATCGAGCGGATCGCGAGCGCGTGCGTGCGTGCGCTGATGACGACCGCACGGTATATGCGACCCCCGGCGCCCGCGAAAGTTGCGCGCGTCTCCGCTCGGATCGTCGTGCACCCATCGGCTTCACCCAGGCGAAAGATGAGCGCGTAGGAGGCAAAGCGGTGGCGTCCCTCGAGCGCGAGCTCCGAGGGGGGCTCCGACCTGACGACGGTGAAGCCCGGCAGCGTCGAGCCCGGCAGGAGCGGATCGCCCGAGCGGGTCGCCGGCTGGGCGCGAAGCAGCCGCGCCACCAGCCCGCGGCCGGGCAGGCGCTCGCGCCCGAGCACCTCTCCCAAGGCGTGCCAGACGCGCCCTGGATCAGCGTCGACAATCGCCGAATGCTCGTCGATATGCGAGAGCACGTGGGCCTCCGAGGAGCGAGCTCCCGTCACGAAGCGAGCGCGGCCCTCGCCCATTGAGCCGCCCAGGCGCGACAGGTCGCTGATCTCATCCATGTCTGAATCCCCTCTCGGCCGCTGCGCTGTGCTCGGCGATCGCCGCGCGAACGACGAGCAAACTGTAGCGTCTTCGCGCCGGCTGATTGCGCTGGCCCACAGCGCGTACCTAGACTGGGCTCGTGGTACGCACCGCTGGCTCTACGGCGTGCCTGCGGCCGAAGGTTCGGGCGCGCGCCGCCGTCACCTTGGTCATCTCAGCGATCCTCGCGGGCGCGATTGCGGCCTCGGCCGCGTCCAAGCTCGCAGGCAATGGGCTTGCTTACTCGACCGCGAGCGGGCACGCCGTTCAGCGCCAGCCACCAGCGGGGCGCTGCCACGCGCGCGAAGCCGGGATCTACTCCCGGCCCGATGCGCGGTGCACGCCGGGGGCGCTCAACCCCGCCGTCACGCAGGCGACGCTCTCCTCGACGATCTGCCGGCGCGGCTGGACATCCACCGTGCGTCCCCCAGTGTCCATCACTGAGCCAGAGAAGCTGGCGAGCATGCGCGCCTATGCACGCAAAGGCCCGGCTTCCGCCTACGAGTACGACCATCTCGTGCCACTCGAGCTAGGAGGCGCGGTCAACGATGCGCGCAACCTGTGGCCGGAGCCCGACTACGCGACCCGTTCTGGGTTCTACCTGAATCCGAAGGACCGCCTCGAGGGCGCGCTCAAGCGGCTCGTGTGCGCGGGCGCGATGACGCTCTCTCGCGCGCAGCGCCTGATCGCCTCCGACTGGGTGGCTGCGTACGGGCGCTACGCCTGAGACCACCCCGCCCCTTCGCAACGGCCGGCGTCTGCCAAGCTGCGACGGCATGACGCTACGCGAGCTCTCACGCGCCGACTGGCCACGCGTGCTCGCGCTGAACCTCGCCTCCGAGCGCCACCTCAGCGCCCTCGACGGGACGCGCCTGCAGTACATCCTCTCGCTGGCACGTCGCAGCCTGGTGGTCGAAGCCGGTGGCGAGGTGGTCGCCTTCGCCGTCGCGATGGCGCCTGGGGCGCCGTACGACAGCCGCAACTACCGCTGGTTCGCCGCGCGCTTCGAACGCTTCCTCTATCTCGACCGCATCGCCGTCGCCGGCTCAGTCCGCCGGCGCGGGATCGCCACGCAGATCTACGACGCGATGGAGGCCACGGCAGAGCCTCTCGAGCGAATGGTCTGTGACGTCAACGTCGAGCCCCCCAACGAGGCCTCGCTGGCCTTCCACGCGGCACGCGGCTACCGCGAAGTCGGTCGCCTGGCGCACCCCGAGAAGCTGGTTGCGCTCCTGAGCAAGGAGCTCGGGCGCTGAATCGAGGAGGCGGCGGGCACGCGCGCACGAGCGCTATAGAACCTTCGAAAGGAACGCGCGCGTGCGCTCCTGGCGCGGGCTTGCCAGCACATCCGCCGGCCGGCCCGCCTCGACCACGACGCCCTCGTCCATGAACACCACGGTGTCCGCGGCCTCGCGCGCGAAGCCCATCTCGTGAGTGACTACGAGCATCGTCATGCCCGCGCGAGCGAGCTGGCGCATCGCCTCGAGCACATCGCCCACGAGCTCGGGGTCGAGCGCTGAGGTCGGCTCGTCGAACAGCATCAGCTTCGGCTCCATCGCAAGCGCGCGGGCGATCGCGACGCGCTGCTGCTGGCCGCCCGAGAGCTGTGCCGGGTATGCCTCGAGCTTGTCGGCGAGCCCGACGCGTCCCAACAGCTCCGACGCACGCGCCCGCGCGCGCTCGCGCGGCTCCTTCTTGACTCGGATCGGCGCGCAGGTCACGTTCTCGAGCGCGGTCATGTGTCCGAACAGGTTGAAGTGCTGAAAGACCATGCCGATCTCAGCTCGCTTGCGCGCTACCTCCCCCTCGCGCAGCTCGTGCAGCTTCTCGCCCACCTGCCGGTAGCCGACGAGCTCGCCGTCGACCGACAGACGCCCAGCGTTGATCTTCTCGAGGTGGTTGATGCAGCGCAGGAACGTCGACTTGCCCGAGCCGGAAGGGCCGAGCAGGCACATGACCTCCCCGGCTTGCAGCTCAAGCGTGATGCCCTTGAGCACCTCCAGGCGACCGAAGCGCTTATGCACGCCCTCAGCCTTGACCATCGGCCAGGTCATGACCATTCGTGCCGTTCGAGCGAGAACAGGCCGCTGCGAATGCGCTGCAGTGGGGTCAGCGCAAGCTCACGCGTCGCCCCGCGCGCGTAGTAGCGCTCCAGGTAGTACTGGCCGACATACAGCACGCTCGTCATCGCCGCGTACCAGATGCTCGCCACGATCAGCAGCTGGATCGGTTTGAAGTTGACCGCGTAGATGTTCTCCGAAGCCAGCAGCAGCTCTGTCAGCGTGATCACGCTGGCGAGCGAGGACGTCTTGAGCATCGAGATCGTCTCGTTGCCAGTCGGCGGGATGATTACCCGCATAGCCTGCGGCAGCACGATCGTGCGCATGATCTGCAGCCGTGACAGGCCGAGCGAGAGCGCGGCGTCGGTCTGTCCCTCGCCCACCGAGATGATCCCGGCGCGCACGATCTCCGCCATGTATGCGCCCTCGTTCAGCCCCAGGCCCAGCAGCGCGGCGACGTAGGTGGTCACGACCGTGTTCGCGCTTCCGTGCACGAACTCCACGCCCACGAACGGGATGCCGAGCGAGATGCTCGGGTAGATCGCGGCGATGTTGTACCAGAAGAGCAACTGCACGAGTACCGGCGTCGCGCGGAAGAACCAGATGTAGAGCCAGCTCGTGCCGGACACGAGCGGGTTCGGCGAGAGCCGCATGACGGCGAGCACGACACCGAGGATGACGCCCATCGCCATCGCGCTGACCGTCAGCTCGAGCGTCATGAAAACGCCGCTCAGGATGCGATGGTCGAACAGGAACTGCCCTACTACGTGCCATTCGAGCTGCTTGTTCGTCGCGACCGAATGGATCAGCGAAGCCGCCAACAGCAGGATCAGCGCGGCGGCCACCCAGCGGCCCGGGCGACGGACCGGGATGGCCCTGATCTCGTCGGGTCGCCCGGCTGGCGCGAGCCTATCGGCGGCGCCCGGGTCGGCCACCAGCTACCTCATTCCGTCCTTAGCGTGTGGCGCCGTTGATCGTCGGGTTGCTGAGCGCCGCGCTCTGCAGTTCCCACTTCTTGAGGATCGCTTGATAGGTGCCGTTGGCGATCAGCAGCTTCAGCGCCGCGAGCACGGGCTTCGCCATGCCGTTGTTCTTGGGCAGCGCGAGACCCTCGGGAGAAGTGCCGAACGTCGGGCTCGAGCGAACCTTGACGCCGAGCTGTCTGACCTGGTAGGCGATGATCGGCGAGTCGGCGAAATCAACTTCCGCGCGTCCGCTGGAGAGCGCGAGGTTGGCGTCGTTCTGACCTGGGAAGACCAGCAGCTTGATCGGCTTGCCGGCGGCCTTGCACTTCTTGTTCTGTTTTTCGGCGTCTTCCAGCTCTGTGGTGCCTTTCTCGACAGAAACAGTGTGGCCGCAGAGTTCGGCCAGCGAGTTGATCTTCGGGCCGCCCGTCGCCTTGGTGAGGAATGCCTCGCCGACCGACGTTATGGTGACGAAGTCCACGGTTTTCTCGCGTTCCTTGGTGTCCGTGAAGGACGAGGCGCCGATGTCGTAGCGCCCCGAGGCCAGCCCCGGAATGATCGCTTCGAAGGTCGAGTTGACGACCTTCACTTTCAGCCCCAGCACCGCTGCGATCGCTTTGACCATGTCAGGGTCCATGCCGATCACGGTGTGGCCGTCGGGCGCGATGAACTCGTCCGGCGCATACTCGGCTTCGCTCGCGACGATGAGCGTGCCTTTGGATTTGATCGCCGCTGGGACCTGAGCGGCGATCGCCGCGTTCACGCCGACCGAGGGCGAGGTGGAGGTCGAAGCGCTCGTGGATTTTTTGCTGCTCCCGCAACTGGCCAGCAAGATGACGGCGAGCGGCAGACACATCGCGGCCAGCAACTTTCTCATCGGACCTCCTCGGGGGCCAAATTTCTCCACAGCCGACCAGCACCTCAGATCGATCGGGTCGCGGCCGGCCAAGTATATGGCAGCTCCGGCCGCTCAGCCGAGCGCCCCCTTGCGTACCCTGAGGCTCGGTGTCTCAGCTCCCGCTAGCCGCATCCACAGCTACCGACGCCCTGCTGCAGCTCGGCCCGCTGGCGCTGATCGCGCTGCTCTACGCCCGGCGCGCTCACACGCTCGCGCGCCGGGCGCACCGGCCGCCGCGCTGGCGCGCGGCGTGCTTCTACTGCGGCCTTGGGCTGATGGCGGCGACGCTCACCGGACTCGACTCGGCGAGCGAGGAGTTGCTCTACGCCCACATGATCGAGCACCTGCTGGTAGGCGATCTCGCGGCGCTGCTGATCGTGCTCGGCCTCACCGGCCCGTTGCTTGCGCCGCTGCTGCGCAACAAGCTGATCGACCGCCTGCGCGCTCTCTCGCACCCGGCCATCGCCTTCCCGCTGTGGACACTTGACCTGTATCTGTGGCACGCACCCGCGCTGTATGAAGCGGCCCTCCGCCACCCCGCAATCCACGCTCTCGAGCACCTCATGTTCGTCGGCTTCGGCGTCAATATGTGGATGTGCCTGCTCGGGCCGCTGCCCACCCCCAGGTGGTTCGGCAACCTGGCGCGGCTCATCTACATCCTCGCCGTGCGTCTTGCGGGCACCGTGCTCGGGAACATCTTCTTGTGGTCGGGGACGGTGTTCTATCCGTTCTACCTGCGCGGAGACGCCCTGCATCGGATCTCGCCGCTCGCGGATCAGAACCTCGCCGGAGCGGTGATGATGGTCGAGGAGTCGATCGTCACGCTCGGCCTGTTCTGCTGGCTGTTCCTGCGTACGGCGCGCGAGAGCGAGGAACGCCAGGAGCTGCTCGACTACGCGCGCACGCGCGGACTGCAGCTCGACGAGGCACGCGCCGCACTCGCGGTTGCGGCCGGACGTGGCGCGGAGCTGCGGCGGCGCCTAGCTGCTCAGGCGGGTGACTCAGCCGCCGGCGACCGCGGGGAGGATCGTCAGCTCGGCGCCGTCGGCCACGGGGGTCGCGAGCCCTTCGAGAAAGCGGATGTCCTCGCCGGCAACGTAGACGTTCACGAAGCGCCGCAGTGAGCCCGCATCGTCATACAGCCGCTCGCGCAGCTCGTCGTGGCGCTCGACCAAGCCCTCCAGGACCTCCTGCACGGTCGTGCCGTCGATCGACGTTTCGGCCTCCCCGCCAGCCGCGGCGCGCAGCTGCGTCGGGATCTTGACCAGCACCGCCATCAGACGGTGACGGCGGCGGGCAGGGCGGACTCGAACGCCTCGACGCTCGCCTCGATGCCGTGCACGACGAAGGAGTCACGCACCGCGTCCAGCGTCTTCAGCCCGTCGCCCGTGACGAGCAGCACGACCCGCTCGCCGGGATCGATCTCGCCGCGCTCGGCCAGCCTGCGCAGCACAGCGGTCGTTACGCCGCCCGCGGTCTCGGTGAATATGCCCGTGGTCTCCGCCAGCAGACGGATTCCCGCACGAATCTCCTCGTCGCTGACCGCGTCGACCGAGCCGCCAGTGCGACGTGCGAGGTCGAGCGCGTAGGGCCCGTCGGCGGGGTTGCCGATCGCCAGAGACTTGGCGATCGTGTCGGGCTTCACCGGACGGCATACATCGTGCCCGGCCGCGAACGCTTCGGCCACCGGCGCGCACCCCTGCGCCTGCGCGCCGTTCATCTTGGGAAGCTCCCCCTCGAGCAGGCCGCTCGAGCGCCAATCTTCGAAGCCGGCTGCGATCTTCGTGTACAACGAGCCCGAGCCGACGGGCACCACGCACCGGTCGGGCAGCTCCCAGCCGAGCTGCTCGGCGATCTCGAAGGCCAGGGTCTTCGAGCCCTCCGCGTAGTAGGGGCGCAGGTTGATGTTCACGAACGCCCACTCGCGCTCGGCCGACAGCTCGGCGCACAGGCGGTTGACGTCGTCGTAGCTGCCGCGCACCGCGACGACGTTGGTCCCGTAGATGCCGGTCGCGAGCACCTTCTGCTCCTCCAGATCGGCCGGGATGAACACGTAGGACTCGAGGCCCAGCGCCGCGCCGTGGGCGGCCACAGAGTTGGCGAGGTTGCCCGTCGATGCGCAGGCGATCACCCCATAGCCGAGCTCGCGTGCGCGCGCCACGGCCACCGAGACGACTCGGTCCTTGAAGGAGTGCGTGGGGTTGGCGGCGTCGTTCTTGACCCACACCTCCCCCAGGCCGAGGCGCTCGGCGAGCCTGTCGGCCCGTATCAGCGGAGTACACCCGGCGGGTAATCCCACGCGTGAGGCGAGCCGGCCCGAGGGGCCGGGGGGGCCGCCTGCGAGCGGGAGGAAGTCGGCGTAGCGCCAGATGTTCTGAGGTCCCCCTTGAATGCGACGCCGCAGCTCGCCCACGTCGCCCGCCGAGCCACGACGCTCGCCGTAGGCGACCTCCAGCGGGCCGAAGCAGCGCTCGCATACATAGCGCGCCTCGGGCGCGTACTCGGCCCCGCACTCCTTGCACTCCAGGTGACTAACAGCCATTGGGTTCCCTTCGCTCGTCTTCGCCGGGTCACGGTGTGGCAAAGAGCACGAAGGCCCGCCACACATCTCTCTGGAATTGGCACCTTCCCGCCGTGACTAGCGGTGGTTGCCGGGGCTTCATAGGGCCAGTCCCTCCACCCCTCTGGATGTGTCCAGCTATTTGCTGCGCGAAGTCTAGCAACGATCACGGTCAGCGAGAAAAACCGCGGCCGGTAACGCCCGCCGGCGCGCGGTGTAAGGCGCTTGGGATGACCGCCCCCACTCAGGCGCACGACCGGCCCCGCACGAGCTTGCTCGAGGAGCTCGAGCCAGCAGCCGCGAGCAAGCGGCGAATGCTGATCATCGTCAATCCCTACGCCGCGACCGTGTCCGAGCGCCTGCGCCACCTCGTCGTATATGCGCTGCAGGGGCGATTCGACGTAGATGCGGTCGACACCGAGGCTCCCGGTCACGCGACGGTCCTGTGTCGCGAGGCGGCGCACGAGGGCTATGACGTCGTCGTAGCGTTCGGCGGCGACGGGACGATCAACGAAGCCGCCAACGGGCTGCTCGGATCCAACACGCCGCTTTGCTGCCTGCCGGGCGGCACGACAAACGTGTACGTGCGCATGCTCGGCATCCCCGCCGAGCTCGTCGACGCGACGGAGCACCTGCTGGCGATGGCCGACGACTGGCACCCGCGCAAGGTGGACGTCGGGGTCGTCAACGGCCGCTGCTTCACGTTCTCCTCGGGGCTCGGCCTGGACGCTATCGTCGTGCAGCGCGTGGACTCCAGACCGCAGCTGAAGGCGCGCCTGGGACCTTATTTCTTCACCTGGGTCGCCGTGACGACGTTTGCGCGCCGCTACCTGCTGCGACCCTCACGCATGCGCGTGAGCTCGGGCGAGAGCCACCTCGAGGGCGTCACGACGATCGTCCAGAACGGCTCGCCCTTCACCTACTTCCGCAACCGGCCGATCGAGGTCGCAGAGGGCGCCACGCTCCAGTCGGGCTCGCTCGCTTGCGCGGTGCTGCACCGCGCGACGGTGCTGGACATGCCGCTCCTGGGCTGGCGCGCCTTCTCGCCGCGTGCGCGCCTGCTGCGCCACGGCCAGGTGACAGGGGTGAACGGGATCACCGAGCTGCGCGTGCAGACGAGCGACGGACGCGCGCTGCCGTTGCAGGTCGACGGCGACTACGTCGGCGAGGTGGACGAGGCGCGCTACTCGATCCTGCCGGCGGCGCTGACCGTCGTCTCCTAGCAACACTGGCGCCGCGGGTGCCGCACGCGAGCGCTCTTGCTCGGAGCGCTACGCGCCCGCCCCCGGCGTGACGCGGTAGGCGTCGAACACCGAGTCGATGTTGCGCAGGCGCGTGATCGCGCCCTTCAGGGTGTGCGAGTCGGCAACCTCCACAACGAAGCGATTCTTGACCATCGGCGGGGTCGACAGGCAACGCGCTTCGACGATGTTCGCGCCCGACTCGGAGAACGCCCGCGAGAGGTCCTCGAGCAGGCGGTGTCGGTCCCACGCATCCACCTGGATCTCGACGACGAACGCCGTCGAAAGCTCGCCGTCCCAGGAGACGCGCGTGAAACGCTCGGGATCCTTGCGCAGCAGTGCCGTGTTGGGGCAGTCCTGACGGTGGATCGTGATCCCGCGTCCCAGCGAGATGTAGCCGACGATCTCGTCCCCAGGCACCGGCCGACAGCACTTGGCCAGGCGCAGCATGACGTCATCGACGCCGTCGACCTTGATCCCATACTGACCCGAGGACTTGGTGGCTGCCCGGCGCGTGCGTCCGACGCGCAGCATGTCGGCGGCGCTACCCTCGCCGTCGGCCGCCTCGCCCTGCTTGAGGCGCTGCATCACCTTGCTCACGACGAGCTTCGGCGACACCTTGGCGGCGCCGAGCGCGATGTAGAAGTCGTCGGCCTTGCGGTAGCCGACCTCGCGGATCACGTCGGCGAGCAGCGCCGAGCCAGTGATCTTCTGGGCCGGCAGTCCCTGTTTACGCAGGTGCGCCTGCAGCAGGTCGCGACCTGTGTGCTCCGTGTCCTGGCGCGACTCGGCCTTGAACCACTGCTTGATCTTGTTGCGCGCGCGCGTGGTCTTGACCATCGCCAGCCAGTCGCGCGAGGGCCCGCGCTCACGCTTGGAGGTGAGGATCTCGACGATGTCGCCCGAGCGAAGCTCGTAGTGCAGCGGCACGATCTTGCCGTTCACGCGCGCCCCCACGCAGCGGTGGCCGATCTCCGTGTGTACCTCGTAGGCGAAGTCCAGAGGCGTCGCGCCCGCCGCCAGCGACTTGACCTCGCCGCGGGGCGTGAACACGTAGACCTCGTCCTCGACCAGGTCCGCGCGGAAGGTCTCCATGAACTCTCCGGGGTCGGAGAGGTCCTTCTGCCAGTCGAGCATCGAGCGCAGCCAGTTGAGCTTGGCGTCCTCGCCGGCCCCCTCCCAGCCGGCAGCCTCCGCGCGCTCCCCGTCGGGCCGCTGCTTGTAGACCCAGTGCGCAGCAACGCCGAACTCGGCCATGCGGTGCATGTCGTGCGTGCGGATCTGAATCTCCAGCGGGCGCCCCTCGGGGCCGATCACGGTCGTGTGCAGCGACTGGTACATGTTGAGCTTGGGCATCGCGACGAAGTCCTTGAAGCGTCCAGGCAGCGGCTTCCACAGCGAGTGGATCACGCCGACAGCGCCGTAACAGTCCTTCAGCGAGTCCACGATCACGCGCATCGCGGTGAGGTCGTAGATCTCGTTGAACTCGCGGCCCTTCTTGGTCATCTTCGAGTAGATCGAGTAGAAGTGCTTGGCGCGCCCCGCTATCTGGGCTTCGATCCCGAGCTTTGAGAGCTCGCTCGTCAGGTACTCACCCGCCTGGCTCACGAACCCCTCGCGGTCGGCTCGCTGCTGGGCCACCAGTCCCTTGATCTCCTGGTACTTGCGCGGGTGCAGCGTCGCGAAGGCGAGGTCCTCCAGCTCCCACTTGATCGCGTGGATGCCAAGGCGGTGGGCGAGCGGCGCGTATATGTCGAGCGTCTCGCGCGCCTTGTCGATCTGCTTCTGCTTGGGCAGCGCATCGATCGTGCGCATGTTGTGAAGACGGTCCGCGAGCTTGATCAGGATGACGCGCGGATCGTCGGCCATCGCCATCACCATCTTGCGGTAGTTCTCGACCTGAGCCTCGTCGTGCGACTGGAAGGTGATGCCCGTCAGCTTGGTGACGCCGTCTACGATCCCCGCGATCTCCTTGCCGAAGTGCTCTTGCACCTGCTCGATCGACGCGCCGGTGTCCTCGACCGTGTCGTGTAGCAGGGCCGCACACAGCGTCTCGGTGTCGAGCTGCATGCTCGCGCAGATGCGTGCGACGCCGACCGGGTGCACGATGAAGTCCTCGCCCGACTTGCGCAGCTGAGCGGCGTGGTGCTTGCAGGCAAACGTGAACGCCTCCTGAACGCGCCCGCGATCGATCTCCACCGCGCCGTCTGAGGCGTGCTCGGAGACGATCGCGAACAGATCGGCGAGCAGGCGCCGCTCGGGCTCGCTCAGATCGAGGCGCGCCTGCGCCGCACGTCGGCGCTCCGCCTCCGCGGCGGGGGCTTCCAGCACGCCTGCGTCGTGCCCCTCGCCTTCGAGCTGGCCGAGAGCGGCAGCTTGCCGCGGGTGTGCGCTCTGCGTGCTCGAGGACTCGTCGGCGGCCATGTCAAAAGGGTAGGGAAACGCCAAGGCGGATCCAAGCCGAGATCAGTCGAGCGCGAAGAGCACCAGCTCCTCCGCGTCGCCGCGCTCCGCGGCAGGAGCGGCATCCTCGATGCCGCCGTGGCTCGCAGCGGGCCGGGCGCGGCGCAGCACCAAGCGCGGCTCGCTGACGCCGTTCCACTCGTTCACCTCGAGAGTGAACGTCGCCTCAGCCGGGGCGCCGTCGCCGACCGGAAGCCGCCCGCCGGTCCCGAAGGCGACGGCGCGGGCACGCGCGCCGCAGGACTCGACCGTGAAGCGCACATGCTTTCCATCCCCCATCGGCCTGCCGTCACGGAACCTCGCATCCTCGACCAGCAGCGAGACCCCTGGGTTACCGCGCCCGAAGGGCGCGAGCATCTGCAGTTCCTCGGCGAGCTCCATGCCCAGCTCGCCGCCGCGGACGATCGCATCGACCCGCTCGACCGCGACCGCGTCCTCGGGACGCATGACGCTTGCGGCATGGTCGTTGAGCGCGGCCGCGAACTCCTGCACGCGGGCGTCCTCGATCTCGAGCCCCGCCGCCGCGCGGTGCCCTCCATACCGCAGCAGCTGCTGCGCGCAGGCGCTCAGACCGGCAAGCAGGTCGAATCCCTCGATGCTGCGACCGGAGCCCTTGCCGCGCCCGTTCTGCAGCGAGATCATCACCACGGGACGGTGATGGCGCTCGGCCAGGCGCGCGGCGACGATGCCGATCACGCCGGCGTGCCATCCCTCGGCGGCGAGCACATACGCTCCGCGATCGCCGAGGGCCGCGATCTGCTCCTCGGCGGCGAAGCGAATCTGGCGCTCGACGAGCCGGCGCTCGCTGTTGGCCCTGTCGAGCTCCTCGGCGATCTGCGCGGCGCGGGCCCGCTCCCCAGTGAGGATCAGCTCCAGGCCCGCGTCGGCGCGGTGCATGCGGCCGGCCGCGTTCAGGCGCGGGCCCAGCGCGAAGGCGACCGATCGCTCGTTGAGCATGCCCGGATCGACGCGCGAGACCGCCATCAGGGCGCGCAGGCCGGGCTTGCGCGTCCGCGCGAGCGCTCTCAGCCCGCGTCGCGCGAGGCTGCGGTTCTCTCCGCGCAACGGGACGACATCGGCGATCGTCGCAAGGGCGACGAGGTCGAGATCCTCCTCCGGCTCCTGCTGTGGCCCGCCGCTCGCCTGAAGGACGGCCGAGGCCAGCTTGTAGGCGACGGCCGTCGCACACAGCTCGGGGCACGGATAGCCGCAAACCGCGGGATGGACGATCGGCACATCCGGGAGGGCGCCATCCGCGCGCGGGGCGTGGTGGTCTGAGACCACGACCTCCATGCCGAGCTGGCGCGCGAGCGCCGTCTCGCGCACCGCGGTGATCGCGCAATCGGCCGTCAGCAACAGTCGCGTGCCGCGAGCGGCCAGCGCGCGCACCGTGCTCTCGCTGAGGCCGTAGCCGTCACCCGCGCGGTCGGGCAGGAACGAGTCGACATCGGCCCCAAGTGCTCGCAGCGTGCGAACGAGCACGGCAGTCGCACACACACCGTCGACGTCGTAGTCGCCATGAACAGTGATCCGCCGCCCGCGGCGAACATGCTCGAGGATCCGATCTACCGCAGCGTCGATGCCCGCGAACGCGCTCGCTGGGTGAAGCTCGGAGGCGGCGAGGAAGCTGCGCGCGAGCGCAGCCTCGCCGAGACCGCGCCGCACCAGCACCTGCGCCAGCGGCTCGCTCACAGCGAGCTCTCGCTCGAGACGCCGAACGGCATCGGCGGGACAGTCCGGGATCTCGAGCCGGTAGGCCTCCATG
The DNA here is from genome assembly GCA_005884115.1 of Actinomycetota bacterium. Classification (GTDB taxonomy): domain Bacteria; phylum Actinomycetota; class Thermoleophilia; order Solirubrobacterales; family Solirubrobacteraceae; genus Palsa-744. The sequence goes on along the minus strand of VAXW01000003.1, from coordinate 433,420 downwards.
CGCCGCCACACTACGGGCGCCGTGTGACGGAACTTCGCGGCCCTCCAGGCGCGCTCAGCCCCGCGGCGGGCGCCGCTCCAGACCTGGCGTCCGCGCGCGCGGTGTCGCGGCGCCCACCCGCGAGGCGGGCGCGGCCAGCGTGCTTGCGCCTTCAGCAGCCGCTCAAAGGCGCTCGGCGTGCGCGCGCTCCGCGCGTTCGCGCCGGACGCCCTCGAAATAGACGAGGGCGATCCCGAGCAGGGCCCCTGGGATCGCGTACAGCACCACGCCGATGTCGGTCGCCTTCTCGCCCGGGACGCGAAGCTCGGACACCTTCACCGCGTAGATGATCAGGCCCACCACGATCGCGCCCACGAGCGAGCCCACGAAGGCGCCCACGATGCCTCCCCAGAAGCGATCGGGCAAGAAGATCGTGAAGTGCCAGATCGCGAGCCCCATGATTACCCACGCGAGCATCCCCATCAGCGCGACCTGCCATGTCTGCGGTTGCGCGGACGCCGGCGCTTCTCGCGCCGTTTGGGCTCGTCCTTGAGCACCAGGTCCTCGGGGGTGAGGTCGGCCGCGGGATCAGGACTCCGCTGCTGCTCGCGGGCAGCCTCCTCCGCCGCGCGAGCGGCGACGCCGCCGCCCTGCGAGGCGCGAGCGCTCCGCCCGCTGCGCGCGGCGGCCTCGCCGTCGACGCCCACGGATGGCTTCTCGACGTCGAGATCGCGGACCAGCTCTTGGAACTCTTCGTGCGAGATCTGCTGGCCCGGTTGCTGGGGCGCGAGCAAGCTCCCGCGCCGAGTGCGGCTGCGCTTGCGTTCGGGCTCGACGTCCATCGGCTCACCCGTCGCCGTCGTCGCATAGGCCGGTACGTAGCCGAGTTCGCGCGTGATACGCGAGCGCCGGCTGCGGTAGCCGCCCTCGCGCTCCTTCCAGTGCGTGAGCACCGGCGAGGCGATGAAGATCGAGGAGTAGGCGCCCGAGGCGATCCCGATGATCAGCGCGAATGCGAAGTCCTTGAGCGTTTCCCCGCCGAACAGGAACAGCGCGGCGACGGGCAGCAGCGTGCAGAAGCTCGTGGCGAGCGAACGCGTGAGGACCTCCGACATCGAGCGGTTGACGATCTGCGAGAAGGCCGCGCGCGGCATGCGCGGCACGCTCTCGCGCACGCGGTCGAACACGATGATCGTGTCGTACAGCGAGTACCCGAGGATTGTCAGCAGGGCGGCCACCGTGGCGGCTGTCACTTCGCGGCCGGTGAGCGAGTACACGCCGGATGTGATCAGGAGGTCGTGCATCAGGGCGATCAGCACCGGCACCGCGTACTTCCACTCGAAGCGCAGAGCGATGTATGCCGAGATCACCAGCAGCGAGGCGATGATCGCGATCACCGCGCTGCGCGCCACCGTTTTGCCGAACGTCGGACCGATCGATTTCGAGCTGAAGTTCCTGGTGCCGAAGCGTTCGCCCAGAACCTGTTCCACCTTCTGGACCGCTTTCGGCCCGAGCGTTTTGGTCGAGATCTGGTACCCAGCGCCGCCGACGTTTTTGCTTTTGATCTTCTGTATGTGGGCGTCGTGCTCGCCCACCGAGCGCATCACCGCGGCCAGCTGGCTCTCGGTGGCCGGCTTCACGAACGCCGTCTGGATGCGCGTGCCCGAGCGGAAGTCGATGCCGAAGTTGAGCCCTTTGCCGCCGATCGCGAGCGCGCCCACCAAGAGGATCGTGCCCGACAGCGAGAAGAACCACTTGGAGGCGCCCATGAAGTCGAACCTCCAGCCCACCCGGCGCGCCCCGGCGCCCAGCGCGGAGGGCCGCGAGACGATCCTCGAGCGGCTCATCGCTCCCAACGCCGCCTGCGTGGCCAGCACGGCGGTGAACAGCGAGACGAGCGTGCCGATCCCGAGCGTGAACGCGAACCCCTTGACTTCGGCGGTGGCGAGCGCGAACAGGATGAAGGCCGTCATGAACGTGACGACGTTGGCGTCCACGATCGCGGCGAAGCCGCGCCGGTAGCCGGTGGCGATGCCCGAGATGATCGAGCGTCCGCCGCGGATCTCCTCCTTCACGCGCTCGAAGATCACGATGTTCGCGTCCGCGGCGACGCCGATCGTGAGGATCAGGCCGGCGATCCCGGGCAGCGTGAGCGTGATCGGGATGAGCTTGATCATCGCGAAGAAGTAGGCCGCGTAGATGACCAGGCCGCCGACCGCGATCAGGCCGAGGACTCGATAGAAGACCAGCAGGAACATGCACACGACCGCAAAGCCGGCAAGGCCCGCGACGAGTCCCTGGTTGAGCGCCTGTTTGCCGAGCGTGGCCGAGACCTGCGAGCGGGATATCAGCACCAGCTTGATTGGAAGCGCGCCCGACTGCAGCTCGTCGGCCAGGTTCTGGGCCGAGGTGATCGTGAAGCCGCCCGAGATCTCCGATCCGTTCGCGCTGTCGATGCCTTCCGGGTAGCGCGTGTAGTCGATCGACGGCGCCGTGATCAGCTGGCCGTCAAGCGCGACGGCGAAGTGCTGCAGCGCGGCTTCCTTGCCCACGCCGGGCAGCTGGGCTTCCTGGCCGCGGTGAGCGATGTCCTTGGTCACCCTTTCGAACACTCCCCGGCCGTGCGAGGTGAAGCCGAAGTTGACATTCGGCTGGCCGTTCCCGCCTGCCCCTTCGTCGAAGCCCTGCTGCGGGTGGGTGATGTCCGCGCCGGTCAGCACCGGGTTGTCGTTGAACACGTACCAGCTGTTGGGCGATGGATTCGTGACCTTGCCCTGGCCGTTGGTCGCCGCCAGGGCCTGGACGAGCACCGTGCCCGGGTTGACGCGCACCGCCTTGACGACCGCGCCGGGCGGGGGCTTGTAGTTGTCGGCGTAGAGGTTTCCTTCGGTTTCCTCCGGGCCACGCAGCACGCGTTCGCCCTTGCTGTCGAGCAGGTACCAGGTGCCGTAGATGCAAGCGTGTTCCTGCTTGGGCGTGCAGCCGATCGACAGCGTCGTGTCGTTCTTTCTGATGATCGCCGGGCGCTTTGCCGCGCGCAGCACCGCCTGGTACTCGGGCAGGCCGGCCGTCACGCCGCCCGCGCCGGTGATCGTCGAGTCGCCGGTGACGGTGCCTTCGCCGGGCGCGGGCTTGCCCGCGGGGCCGATCACGTTCGGCTCCCAGTCGTAGAAGTACAGCTGCGCCGTCTTGCCCACCTGTTCCTGGGCCCTGTGGACGTTGCCGACGCCTGGCAGCGCGACGGTGATTTCGTTGATGCCGCTGAGCTGGATTTCGGGCTGGGCGACGCCGAGCTTGTCGACCCGTTTGCGCATGATGTCGATCGCCCGGTTCAGCGAGGCGGCGTTCACCTTTGACTGCGCGGTCGGCTTGCCCTCGTACACGAGCTGCACGCCGCCCTTCAGGTCGAGGCCGAGGCGAGTTTTCTTGAACGCGATCGCGGCTGCCGAGCCCGCGATCAGGCCCGCGACGAGCAACAGGATGAGGAAGTTGCGCCGCCGGTCTGCCATCGCTCTCGCGCGCCTACTTCTCCGGCGTCAGCACGAGCAGCAGCCCGCCGTCGTCGTCGTAATCGGGGAACATGTCGGCCAGGGCGCCCGCGGCGACGTCACGTGCTCCACTCACCCGCACCGGCACCTCCAGCGCGCGCACACCCCACTCGAGCACCTTGCCGACGGGATCATCGCCGTTGGCAAACTCGAGCCCGAGCACCTCCGCCACCGGCCGGCCGATCACGTCTTCCTCCTCGAGGCCCGTGAACGCGAACGCGTTCTTCCCGCAGCCGGTCACGCGACCCTCGCCGTCGCACACGAAGAAGGCGGCGTCGGGCGCCGGATAGTAGTCGTCGAGCAGTTCAAACAGAAACGCGAACCCGCACCTTTCGCAGCCCTTGCGCTGTCCCGTGAAGGCGACGTTGCGGTCCAGCTCGCTCGTGCGGTGGCCACAGTTGGGGCAGATGAAGGGGTGGGCCATGATCGCTTACAGACTACGAGGCCGAGCGCGAGCACGCTTCGATCCGCGCGGTCCCGTCCTCGCCACCCCATGCACGCCAGCGCGGGTGGGCTCAGAACAGCGCCGCCTCCGCCCGCTTGGGGGGCTCGAGCCCGAGATGCTCGAAGGCGGCGGCGGTCGCCGCGCGTCCTCGCGGCGTGCGCTTGATCAGCCCCTCCTTGAGCAGGTACGGCTCGTACACGTCCTCGATCGTGTCCCGCTCCTCCCCGACCGCCACGGCGAGCGTCGATAGCCCAACGGGACCCCCTTCGAACTTGGCGCAGATGGCGTGCAGGATCTCGCGGTCGAGCCGGTCCAGGCCGCGCTCGTCCACCTCGAGAAGCTCGAGCGCCGCGCTCGCCGCCTCGGCCGTGACGATCCCCTCCATGCGCACCTCGGCGAAGTCGCGCACGCGCTTGAGGAGGCGGTTTGCAACCCGCGGCGTGCCCCTGCTGCGCGCCGCGATCGCGAGCGCGCCAGCCTCGTCGAGGCCGATCTGGAGAATGCTCGCCGAGCGCCTGACGATCGCCGCGAGCTCGGAGGTGGAGTAGGGCTCGAGCCGCGCCTGGATACCGAAGCGGTCCCGCAGCGGCGTCGTCAAGAGGCCCGTGCGCGTCGTCGCGCCCACAAGCGTGAACGGCGGAAGCTCGAGCGTGACCACGCGGGCGCCGGCGCCGGCTCCGACGGTGATCGGCAGCCGGTGGTCCTCCATGGCGGGGTAGAAGGTCTCCTCGAGCGCTCGTGCGAGGCGGTGGATCTCGTCCACGAAGAACACGCTTCGCGGCTCGAGCGCTGTCAGGAAGGCTGCGATGTCGCCCTTGCGCTCCAGCGCAGGCCCGGCGGTCTGCACGAAAGGCACCTCGAGCTCGGCGGCGAGGATCTGGGCGAGCGAGGTCTTGCCGAGCCCCGGCGGGCCGGCGAGCAACACGTGATCGAGCGCCTCGCCGCGTGCACGCGAGGCCTCGAGCGCCACCGAGAGCTGCTCGCGCAGGGTCTGTTGGCCCACGAAGTCTCCCATCCGTCGCGGGCGCAGCGAGCGATCGAGCTCGTCCTCGGGGACGAGGTAGGGCGTCTGCACACGCGCGGTCTCGTTGCTCATGCTTCCGCGTGCGCACCGCGCAGCGCGTCGGAGATCAGCTGATCGGCACTCTCACCTTGGGCCTCGCCGAGCAGCGCATCGGCCTCCGCCGGCGCATATCCGAGCTCGAGCAGTCCGGCGCGTGCGAGTTCTCGCACCTCAGAGCCCTCCTCACGCTTGCCGCGGCGCGCCGCGATCGGCGCGCGGACGTTCTCGACACCGTCCACGACGACCTTCTCGCGCAGCTCGACGATGATGCGCTCGGCCGTGCGCTTGCCGATCCCGGGCACCGCCTGAAAGCGCACCGCGTCGCCGGCGGCGATGGCCGCGGTCAGGTCTCGCGGCGAGCCGCCCGAGAGCACGGCGAGCGCGACCTTGGGGCCGACCGCCTGCACCGAGATCAGCATCAGGAACAGCTCGCGCTCGTGCTCGGAGTGAAACCCATACAGCGTCAGCGCGTCCTCGCGCGCGATCAGGTGCGCGTGCAGTGTCACCTGCTCGCCCACCGGCGGCACGTGGCGTAGGGTCTCGGCCGAGACCGACGCGCGGTAGCCGACGTCGCCGCACAGCACCACCACGTGGTCGCTCCGGCGCACAGCCACCTCGCCGCGCAGCAGCGCGATCATCGTGCCACTCGCGCAAGCGCCGCCGACAGCGGGGCGCAGTTGACGTGGCAGATGGCCACGGCCAGGGCGTCGGCGGCGTGATCGGAATCCGGCGTGCGCTCCAGGCCAAGCAGCGCCGTGACCATTCGCGCGACCTGGTCCTTGGGTGCTCGCCCGCTGCCGCATACCGCTCCCTTGACCTGCTGCGGCGTGTAGCCGCTGCACGGCAGGCCTCGCTGCCCCGCCGCGAGCATGGCCGCGCCACGAGCGTGCCCGACCGCGAACGCCGTGCGCGCGTTCTGGCCGAAGTAGAGCTCCTCGAGCGCCATCGCTTCCGGCTCGTAGCAGCCGATCAGCTCATCCAGCTGCGCATGAATGTCGGCGAGCCGGCGCTCGGGCGCCGCGCCGGCCGGGGTGCGGATGACGCCGCCGTCCAGAGCCACGAGCCGCGCAGCCCGGCGTGCGACGACGCCGTAGCCCGTGTTGGCGACACCGGGATCCACACCCAAGACGACCATGTGCTGGGATTCTGCGCCTGCCGCCGGACGCCTGCCTGCCTGTGCCCTTCAGGGTGCCCTCGGCGCGAGCCGTCGGCGCCGGCGCCGACGGGACCGAGGGCCGACGCGGTGGCCTAGGCTGCTTCGGGCATGAGCGCCGAGCGGATCGATTTCGCGGCAGAGGGGCTTCTCGACGGCCTGGAGGGCAAGGAGCGCGAAGAGCGCCTTTCGCTGCTCGAGCGTTTCAGCGCCGACGGCGTGCCGCTCGAGGAGCTGCGGCGTGCGACCGCCAACGGGACGCTGATGTTCGTGCCGGCAGACCGGGTGATCGCCGGCGAGGAGCGCTACACGCTGGCGCAGATCGCCGAGCTCAGCGGCGTGGAGCTCGACTTCCTGGTCGCAGTGCGACGCGCCATGGGCCTGCCCATCGCCGACAAAGAGGAACCTGTCTACAGCGACATCGAGCTGCAGGCCGCGGGATTGATCCAGGTCGGGCGCGAGGCCGGCGTCTCCGATGAGGAGACGCTCGAGCTCGTGCGCGTCCTCGGACGCGCACTCTCACAGGTCGCCGAGAGCCTGCGCCAGTTCCCGCTGAAGCGGGCGCTCGAGCCGGGCATCAGCGAGTACGACCTCGCGCTGCGCTACGCGCAGTCCGTCGCGCAGCTGCATCCGCTGGTCGCGCCCCTGCTTGCCAACTCGCTCACCCTGCACCTTCGCCACGCTGCGCAGAGCGAGGTCATCAGCGCGATGGAGCGTAGCGGCGGCCGCCTGCCGGGCTCGCGCGAAGTCGCCGTCTGCTTCGCTGACCTCGTCGGCTTCACCAGGCTCGGCGAGGAGGTTCCGCCCGAGGAGCTGGGACAGCTCGCCGTGCGCCTGGAGGCGCTCGCGACCGAGGTCGCGCGCCCACCCGTGCGCCTCGTGAAGACGATCGGCGACGCCGCCATGCTCGCCGCCTCTGAGGCCGCGCCGCTGCTGGACGCCGCGCTCGAGCTGATCGACGGGGCTGACTCCGAGGGCGAACACTTTCCACAGCTGCGCGCGGGCGCGGCGCTCGGCCGCGCCGTGCCGCGGGCCGGCGACTGGTTCGGGCGTCCGGTAAACCTCGCCAGTCGCGTGACCGCGGTCGCGCGGCCCGGGAGCCTGCTGGCCGAGCGCGAGCTGCACGAAGCGGCCCGCGAGGACTACCGCTGGTCGTATGCGGGCGAGCGTCGCCTGCGCGGCATTCGGGGCTCCGTGCCGCTATTCAGGGCGCGGCGGCTGTCTGCGCCGCCGCAGTAGGGCGCGGCGCGCGGGGCGACCTGTGGAGCCATTGTTCCGCCCGGCCGGCTGCGGCCCGGCGGCCTCTTCGACCGCCGCTTGCAGGGCCGCACGGCCGTTGCCGAGCGCGGGCTCGCCATGCGAGGGCAGCACGTGACGGATCGGCAACGTCACGAGCGGGAGAAGCAGCGCGGCGAGCCCCGCGCGATCGACGCGCACCCCGCGGAGCCAGCTCTCGGGGCACAGCGCCAGCGCCCCGCCCGGAGCGCCGATCAGCCGGTCTCCCGCCACGAGCGCCTGCGCCGAAGGCAGCCAGAACAGGGTCTCCCCGGCGCCGCGCAGCGGGCGCTGCTCCACTCCCGGGGGAATCGTGTTCCAAGCGCGGGAGCTGTCGGGCCCGTAGCGCTCGGCCAGGATCGCGCGATCGCGGCGGTGCCAGCGGATCGTCGTGAGGATGCTGACGGGCCGGCCGGCGACGCGCTGATCGAGCCGGGCGAGGAACTGCTCTCGTCCCTCGACGGGGAGCAGCGGGTCGATCAGCACGACGGTGTCGGGGGCTTCGAAGAGCACGCAGCCGACCTCCTGCTCCCAGTCCTCGGCGCTGCCGGGTAGGGCATCGGGCTTCCAGTCTGGATGGGGCGCGCGCCAGCGCAGCAGGCCCGGCTCGATCTGCTCGGGGATCACCGCGCTTCAGCTACCACGTCCGCCACGGCGCGCGCCCCGAGGCCCACAGGTCGTTGAGCACGACGGCGTCCTTGTAGGTGTCCATGCAGTCCCAGAAGCCTTCGTGCCGGTGGCCGCGCAGCTGGCCCTCGGATGCGAGTCGCTGAAGCGGCGCGCGCTCGAGCACGCTGTCGGGCTCCAGGTAGGCGAGCACGCCTGGCTGAAAGCAGAAGAAGCCGCCATTGATCCAGTGCTCCGAGCGGGGCTTCTCCTGGAAGGAGACGACCGACCCGTCGTCGTGCAGCTCTGCGACGCCGTACTGGAGATCGGGGCGCACCACCGTCATCGTCGCCAGGGCGCCGTGAGCAGAGTGGTAGCGGAGCAGCCGCGCGAGATCGATGTCGGCGACCCCGTCGGCGTAGGTGGCGCAGAACGTCCCCGCGGGCAGGAGCGGCTCGAGCAGCTTGAGCCGGCCGCCCGTGGGGGTGTCTGCGCCGGTCTCGACGCACTCCACGCTGACCCCTGCGGGCCACGAGTGCTGTGCGACGAAGCGCTCGATCAGCTCCCCGCGGTAGCCGGTTGCGAGGATGAAGCGCGCGAAGCCCTGCACGGCGTGCAGCTGTATTACGTGCCAGAGAATCGGCATCCCGCCGATCTCCACGAGAGGCTTGGGAATCTCCTGCGTGCGCTCCTGCAGGCGCGTGCCCCGCCCGCCGCACAGGATCGCCACCGGCGGGCGCTCCGCCGCCCGCGCCTGCGCGGTCACCCGCCGATCGATTCCGCGCTCGGCGAGACCGCTGTGCTCGCGGGCTCGACCACTAGCCAGCCACCCGCTCGAGCACCTCCGCGGGAGCGTCGAAGTTCGCGTGCACCGCGTCGACGTCGTCGAGGTCCTCGAGAGTCTCGATCAACCGCACCAGGGCCGCCGCTTGCTTCTCCTCTACGGGGACGAGGCTCGTGGGTCGGTAAGCCAGCTCGGCGCTGTCCATCTCCACGCCGTCGCGCTCGAGCGCTCCGCGAACAGCGGCGAAGTCGCTCGGCTCGCTGACGACTTCGAACGCGTCCTCGTCGGAGCTTATGTCCTCGGCACCCGCCTCGATCGCGACCATCAGATCGTCCTCCGAGTAACGCGTGGCGTCGACGACGATGGTGCCCTTCTTGTCGAAGAGGTACGCGACCGAGCCTGGCTCGCCGAGGCTTCCACCGTTCTTGGAGAACGCGTGCCTGATCTCGGCGCTCGCGCGGTTGCGGTTGTCGGTCAGCGCCTCGACGAGCAGCGCGACGCCTCCCGGCCCATAGCCCTCATACAGCACAGCTTCGATCGCGTCGGCTTCGCCGCCCGCGCCGGTCCCCTTGGCGATCGCACGCTCGATGTTGTCCTTGGGCATCGACGCTTCTTTGGCCTTGCGCACGGCGTTCTCGAGCGCCGCGTTAGCGCTCGGGTCTCCGCCCCCGTCGCGCGCGGCCACCATGATGGCGCGCGCGAGCTTCGAGAACTGGGCTCCGCGTCGCGAGTCGACGACGGCCTTCTTGTGCTTGATGCTCGCCCACTTGGAGTGCCCCGACATGGCCGGGATTCTACGAACGCAAGGCGCCTCTCGCCCGCCGCCCGGCGCCGTCTGAGGCGCACCGACGCGTAGGATGAGCTACCGCGTGAGTGCCACCGCAGCCCCTGAGATCTTCAAGGCCTACGACATCCGCGGTCTGTACCCGGAGCAGCTGGACGGCCCCCTCGCCCAGCGCATCGGGCGGGCGTTCGCAAACGTGCTCGCTTCGCTTTCTGACAAGCCACCCGGCGAGCTTCGCGTGGGCCTCGGTCGCGATATGCGCATTTCGGCCCCGGCGCTCTCGGCGCACTACGCGGAGGGGCTCCTCGACGCCGGCGCCCACGTGATCGACATCGGGGAGGTCGGCTCGGAGATGCTCTACTACCTGGTCGGCTCGCGCGAGCTCGACGGCGGGTTGATGTGCACCGCCTCGCACAACCCAAAGGCCTATACCGGCGCCAAGCTCGTGCGCGAGGGCGCGATCGCGCTGTCGGGCGATGAAGGAATACAGGACATCCGTCGCGCGGTCGAAACCGATGACTCGGAGTCCGCCGCGGGCGACCGTGAACAGCGGCGCGGAACGCTGGAGCGAGTCGACATCTACGAGGAGTTCCAGTCGAGCGTTCTGAAGTTCATCGACGCCGACGCAGTGCGCGCCGCGCCGCGCCACCTGAAGGTCGTGCTCGACGGCGGCAACGGCATGGCGGGCCCGATGGCGGGACCGCTGCTCGAGCGCCTGAACCTCGATCTGGTCGAGACCTTCTGGACACCCGACGGGAACTTCCCCGAGCATGAGCCCAATCCTCTCCGGCCCGAGAACCGGCGCATGATCATCGAGCGCGTCCGCGAGAGCGGCGCCGACCTCGGCATCGCCTGGGACGGCGATGCGGACCGCTGCTTCTTCATCGACGACGGAGGCGCGTTCGTCGACGGAGACTTCCTCACGGCTCTGCTTGCCGAGTCGCTGCTGCACCGGCACCCCGGCGAGGCGATCCTGTACGACGTTCGTGCCTCGCGCGCGGTGCCGGACACAGTCGCGCGGGCCGGGGGCGTGGCGTTCCGCAACCGCGTCGGGCACGCCTTCTTCAAGACGCGCATGCGCGCCGAGGGCTCGCTGTTCGGGGGCGAGGTCTCGGGCCACTACTACTTCCGCGACTTCTACTGCGCGGACTCGGGGACGATCCCGGCCTTGCTCGTGCTCGAGCTGCTCGCGCGCGCCGGGCGGCCGATGTCGCAGCTGCTTGCGCCGTACCGCGGGCGCTACTTCATCTCCGGCGAGATCAACTCGGAGGTCTCTGACCAGGATGCCAAGATCGATGAGATCGCCGCCCGCTACGCCGACGCGCGCCTCGACCGCCTCGACGGGATCTCGGTCGACTACGAGGACTGGCACTTCAACGTGCGCCCCTCCAACACCGAGCCGCTGCTGCGGCTGTGCCTGGAGTCGCTGATCTCCCACGAGGACATGGTCCGCCGGCGCGACGAGGTCCTCAGCTTGATCCGCTCATGACCCGCTCATGAAGCCGACTGCCGAGGCCGGTATCCACCGGCTCGCGATCCCGACTCCTTTTCAGGTGGGTCGCGTCAACGCCTACCTGATCGAGGACGAGCCGCTCACGCTCGTCGACTCGGGCCCCAACTCCGCCAAGGCGCTCGATGAACTCGAGCAGGCGCTCGCTGCGCACGGGCACGCGGTTGAGGACCTCGAGCTGCTCGTCATCAGCCACCAGCACATGGACCACTTCGGGCTGGCCTCGATCCTCGCGCGGCGCTCTGGCGCCGAGGTGGCGGCGCTGGACGTGTTGGCCCCATACCTCGCGGGCTACAGCCGCCAGACAGACCTCGACGACCAGTTCGCGCAGGAGATCATGCTGCGCCACGGCATCCCTCCAGAAATCGTGACCGCGCTGCGCGCCGTCTCAGCCGGCTTCCGCGCCTGGGGGTCGTCGGTGCAGGTCACACGGCCGCTCGCCGACGGCGCCCAGCTCTCGTTCACAAAGCGCACGCTCAGGGTTCTGCATCGGCCCGGTCACAGCCCCTCCGACACGGTCTTCTTCGATGAGGCGCGCGGCATCCTGCTGGCCGCCGACCACCTCATCGGCCACATCTCCTCCAACCCGCTGCTCGCACGGCCGCTGGACGCCGATCCCGAGGCAACAGGGCGGCACGCTCAAGCTCGCCCGCGCGCACTCCTCACCTATCTCGAATCCCTCGAGCGAACACGCGAGATGGATCTCTCGCTCGTGCTGCCCGGACACGGCGAGCCGATCACCGACCATGTCGCGCTGATCGAGGAGCGCTTCCGCATGCACCGCCGCCGCGCCGAGAAGATCGCGCGCCTGATCGCGTCCGGCCCCCGCACGGCGCACGAGCTCGCGCAGGAGCTATGGGGCAACGTGGCCGTCACGCAGGCCTACCTCACGCTGTCAGAGATCCTCGGGCACGTCGATCTGCTGCTCGTCGAGGGGCGCGTCAGCGAAACCGAGCACGACGGCGTGGTGCGGTTCGCGAGCGCGTAGCGGTACGCCCGCCCAGATCAATCGTTTTGCGCTGGGAGCGCAAACCGATTGATCAGCACGGACGCATATCCATGCTCGGCCGCCTCCCCGCACCCGACTGGTCGGGGGGCTCGCTCGCTCACGCCAAGCTCAGCTGCGGTCGCGCTCGGCTTGGCGCGCGCGCCGGGGCGGTAAGCACTGGGTATCCGGTTCGCCAGCGCTCGGCTGCAGTCTCACGTCCCGTGCTCACGCGGCGCGCTCAGCGACGCTGCAAGCCCCGCCAGCGCGATGCGGCCCGGCGTGATCGCTCGGTGTGCGATCCGGTCGCGCGACGAACGATCACGACGGGTTCTCGCCCGCCGCTCGGGCCGCGGCCAGCGCCTGCTCTCGATCGGCGTACTCGCGCACGCGCACGATCCTTCCCCCCCGGACGGTGCACAGGACGGCATACCTAAGCTCCGTCGGCACCCCGCTCAGCCGCGCGCGGCCGGTGACGCGCAGCACGGCGAGCACGCGGTCATCCCCCAGGTCCAGGACCTCCTCGGGAACGGTCGTTAGCTCATCGAAGGTATCGAGCCAGTCCTGCGCGTAGCGGCGCACTGCGTCGACTCCGCGCATCTCTCCGACATCGTCGGGGGCGCCCTCGATTGCCCGCCAGTTGATATCCGCATCCCAGAACTCCGCCATCGCGTCGAGGCCGGCGTCGGCGTAGGCCTGCCAGGACCCGATCACGACCTTCAGATTCTCATGCGACATTGCGGCGAAGTATCGCGAGCGGCAGTGTGGACTCGCGCCGTCGTGGCGATTCGGTCTGCGATCCCATCGCAGAACGAACGATCACTACGGCCGCTCAGCCCCGCCGCTCTCGATCTCCCGCAAGTGCTCGACGTTCGCGCGGTCGGCAGCGTCATTGCTTGGGGCAGCTGCAAACCACCCGTCTAGGATCTCGACGAGCTCCGCCTGCGAGGTAGCGCGCAGGCTCAGCGCGAGGGCGTTGGCGTCGTTCCAGCGTCGCGCGCCTTCGGCGCTGGGCGCGTCGAGGCACAGTGCAGCCCGCACCGAAGGCACCTTGTTGGCGGCGATTGCCGCCCCCGTGCCGGTCCAGCAGCACACGATCGCCTGCTCGGCGCGGCCGTCTGCAACATCGCGCGCGGCAGCCTCGGAGGCCCACGCCCAGTCGTCCCGCTCGCTGCCGCTCAGCGCGCCGTGGGCCAAGGTCGTGTGGCCGCGCCGCTCGAGCTCAGCCACGAGCGCGGGAGCGATTCCCGTGAGCTCATCGGCGGCGACCGAGATGCGCATCGAAGCCAGTATCCACGATCGCAGCGACCCAGCCGTGCTCACGATGCGATGCGGCGCGACCGCACCGCGGGCCCGCCCGAAGGCCGCGCCCGCGCGCATCCCTGCGACCGTCCGGCCGCGCGGCCGACTACGGTTGACGGGTGGTCGACGCGCCGCCCGGCACACAGCCGCCGAAGCGCTTTCGCCCGCGCCTTCACTGGGAGCTGGTGCTGTGCGCGTTTCGCGGCCACGAGCTCGTCGGTACGGACGCCGCGGAGCTGAGCGACGTCGACGCGATCTTCGCGCGCGAGGACGCGGCGGGCACGCGCTGGTATCGCTGCCTGCGCTGCGACAGCTGGCTGGTGCTTGCGGCGCAGGTGGCGCCCACGCGCCCGGCCCCGCCTGCACGCGGCGAGATCGAGCTGCCCCTGCGCGGCAAGCCGCTGCGCGACAAGGTGGTGCTGCGGCTGATTGCGATCAACCGCGGATTCCACTTCGTCGTGCTGGGCGCGCTCGGCGCACTGGTGCTTGTCTTCGCGGCCAACCGCGCGACGCTGCGCGAAACGTTCTTCAAAGTGGTGGCCGACCTGCAAGGCGGCACGGTCGCCGGCCACGCGCACGCGCGCCACGGCCTGCTGCATGAGCTCGACAACCTCTTCACGACCTCCTCGGCACACCTGCACCTGCTGGGCGGTGTGCTGCTGGCATACGCAGCGGTCGAGGGCGTGGAGGCGGCCGGCCTCTGGCATCAGCAACGCTGGGCCGAGTACCTGACGTTCCTGGTTACGAGCTCGCTGCTTCCTCTCGAGGTCTACGAGATCACCAACCGCGCGAGCGGGCTGAAGATCCTCGCGTTCGTAGTGAACGTCGTGATCGTGATCTACCTGCTGCTGGCCAAGCGGCTGTTCGGCCTGCGCGGCGGGGCGGCCGCCGAGGCGGTCGAGTCAAAGCGCGATCAGGGCTGGGAGGCCCTGGAGCGCGCGAGCCCGCCGCTCCCGCCTGCCTCAGAGGCTCCGCCTGCGCGCGCGTAGGCGCGCGCCCACCCGAGAAACAGCCTGTGCAGGCGATCGTCGTCCGCGAGCTCGGAGTGGAACGCGACGGCCAGCACGTGGCCCTGCCGAGCGGCAACCGGATGTCCGTCGACGCGCGCCAGGACCTCGACCTCGGGGCCGTGCTCGACGATCCACGGCGCCCGGATGAACACCGCGCGCACAGGCCCCTCGGCAAGGCCGTCGAGCTCCCTGTCGGGGCCGAGCTCGAGGTCGGCCTCGAAGCTGTTGATCTGGCGCCCGAACGCGTTGCGCTCCACGGCGATGTCCATCACGCCGAGGTGCTCGCGGTCGAGCATGATCATGCCCGCGCATGAGCCGAACATCGGCAGCCCGGCCCGCGCGAGCGCTCGCACGGGCTGCGCGAGACGCTCGCGCTCGACGCCGATCGTCATCGTCGTGGACTCGCCGCCGGGGATGATCAGGCCGTCGAGGCCCTGCAGGTGAGCCGGGACTCGGACCTCGAGCACGACTGCTCCCAGTCGGTGCAGGACCCGCGCGTGCGCCTCGTAGCCACCCTGAAGCGCGAGGACGCCGATGGTCGCGACCACTACCTACCAGCCGCGCTGCGCGAGCAGCTCCTCGCCCTCCAGCTTCGAGCTCTCGAGGCTCGTCATCGCCCGGCCGAGCCCGCGCGAAGCCTGCGCAACCCGCTCGGGGTCCTGCCAATGCGTCGTCGCTTCCACGATCGCACGTGCCCGCGCGGGCGGGTCGTCGGACTTGAAGATGCCCGAACCCACGAACACGCCTTCGGCTCCCAGCGCCATCATCAACGCGGCGTCGGCAGGCGTGGCGATGCCGCCCGCGCAGAACAGCACCACGGGCAGGCGCGAAGAGCGCGCGACTTCGCGCGCGAGCTCGAGCGGCGCGCCGAGCTCCTTGGCCGCCGCCGGAAGCTCCGCCTCGCCGAGCACGCTCAGCTTGCGGATCTCACCCGTGATCCTGCGCATGTGCCTGACCGCCTCGACGATGTCTCCGGTGCCGGCCTCGCCCTTGGAGCGGATCATGGCGGCGCCCTCGCCGATGCGCCTCAGCGCCTCGCCGAGGCTGGTGGCGCCGCACACGAACGGCACCTTGAATGCCCACTTGTCGATGTGGTTGCTCTCATCTGCCGGCGTCAGCACCTCGGACTCGTCGATGTAGTCGACCTCCAGCGCCTGCAGCACCTGCGCCTCGAGGAAGTGCCCGATGCGGGCCTTGGCCATCACCGGGATGCTGACCGCCTGCTGGATCCCGGCGACCATCTCGGGATCGGACATGCGCGCCACGCCGCCGTCCCGGCGGATGTCGGCGGGCACCCGCTCGAGCGCCATCACGGCGGCTGCGCCTGCTTCCTCGGCGATCGTGGCCTGAGCAGGCGTCACCACGTCCATGATCACGCCGCCCTTGAGCATCTCCGCAAGGCCGCTCTTGACGCGAAACGTCGCCTCGTCGCGCATGGGGCCAGTCTAGCCGCCCCCAAGCGGCCCCCAGACGGGCGTGCACCCCGCTGGCTGACCCCGGCTAGGGGCCGTGGATCAGAAGTTCCGCACGAAGCGCACGCGATCGCGCTGGCGCTCGTAGCCGAGGGCCTCCCAGAAGCCGGCGGCGTCTGCTTCGTCAGCAGCGACGATCGCGTCGAGCCGCCCTGCCCCCCTCTCGCGCAGCCTCTTCTCGCCCTCGCGCACGAGGCGCCTGCCGATCCCTCGCCGGCGATGATCGGGGTCCACGGCCAGCCGGTAGAAGCTGCCGCGCCAGCCGTTCCAGGCAGCGATCAGCGAGCCGACCACCGCGGCGCGTGCGGACGCCCCCTCCGCGGGCACCTCGGCCACGAGCAGCGCTCCTGCATCGGCGAGCAGCAGCGCGCGAAGCGACTCCACATCATCGGTCACGGTGGGCAGGGCACACGAGCGGCGCCACAGGTCGAGCACGGCCTCGAGGTCGCCTACCGCTCCGCGCCTGATCTCCCACTCACCCATCAGCTCGGCCGCGAGTTTCGCCTCTCAGGTGGCGCGACGCGGTTCTCCGCGGCGGCGCCAGCCGTCGGCGGAGAACCCGCGGAGCGTCACTTCAGCCGAAACGCCTTGATGCGGTCGTCGTACTGCGCTGAGTCCTGCGCGTAGACGCCGTAGGCGAGCGCCTGTACGAGGCTCAGCAGCGCTGCGTGCGAGCGCACGAAGGCTGGGCTGTTGGACGAGTAGTAGAGCTTGATGTGGGCGAGCTTTGCGACCTCTGAGAGAGTCGCGTCGGTGATCGCAGCGGTCTGTGCTTTGCGATGACGGGCGAGCTTCATCGCGCGCACGACCAGCGGATGCGGGCGCCCGGCGGAGAGGCCTATGACGAGCGTGTTCTCGTCGATGCGCCCGAGGCGGCTCAGAGCCTCCTGCGAGGGGCTTGCGACGACGTCGACGCGCAGGTCGAGCAGCATCAGCAGGTGCCGCAGGTAGCTCGCGAAGAAGGCCATCTGGTCGGTGCCGGCGACGAGCACCTTCTCGGCGGCGATGATGGCCTGCACGAGAGCTTCGACGGAGCTGCGCGAGATCTTGCGAGCGGTCTCCTCGACGTTGAGGTGATCGGCGGCGAGCGCGGTCTCGAACTCGTTCTGATCGAGCGAGAACAGCGGTCCCGAGCCGCTGGCGGCGGCGTCGGATGACGCGGGGGAGGCGTGCACGCGGCGGTATTCCTCGCGCGCGGCTGCCTGCAGCTCGGGAAAGCCCTCGAAGCCGAGCGCCTGAGAGAAGCGCACGACGGTCGAGCTCGAGGTGTTGGCGCGGCGCGCGAGCTCCTCGGCGGTCTGGAAGGCGGCCTCGTCGAGGTGATCGACGATGTATTGCGCGACGTCCTTTTGCGAGCGAGAGCACTCGTCGAAGCGTGCGCGGATGTACTTGGAGAGGCTCTGATGCGCACCTGTCGCGCCGCGTGCCGCCGTCCCGCCTTCGGGCCGGTCGGTGGTGGGTGCGGCCGCTCGTTTCATGGGCGCAGTTTTCGACGCCGCCGCCTCGCACTCCTGCCAAATGCGCCACGCGCCCCTGCGCGGCCGCGAAATCAGCCCGCCAGATAGGGTCCGTGGCGATGCGACGAACGCTGTTCGAGGACGTGCACGAAGACTTCCGTGAGAGCTATCGCACTTTCCTCGAGCGCGAGGTGGTGGGCGACGCGGGCCGCTACGGCGAGTGGGAGCGCGAGGGCATCATCCCGCGCGAGGTCTTCGCCCTCGCGGGCCGCGGAGGCTTCCTCGGCATGGCCGTGCCCGAGCGCTATGGCGGCGCGGGCGTGCAGGATTTCCGCTTCAACCTGATCGTCGGCGAGGAGGCGCAGTACGCGGGCGTGGGGAGCTTCGGCCTCGGCATCACTCTCCAGAACGACATCTGCCTGCCCTATTTCCTGAGTTACTGCACCGAGCAGCAGCGCGAGCGCTGGCTCGGCGGGATCGCCTCGGGCGAGCTGATCACGGCCATCGCCATGACCGAGCCGGGCATCGGCTCAGATCTGGCCGGCATGAGCACGCGCGCGATCCGCGACGGCGAGCACTACGTGCTCAACGGGACGAAGACGTTCATCACCAACGGGATCAACGCCGATCTCGTGATCGTCGCGGCCAAGACCGATCCGGCCGAGCGCCACCGCGGCATCAGCCTGATCGTCGTGGAGCGCGGCACGGAGGGGTTCTCGCGCTCGCGCAAGCTCGAGAAGATCGGTCAGCACGCGCAGGACACGGCCGAGCTGTCCTTCGCCGACGCGCGCGTGCCCGCGGAGAACCTGCTCGGCGAGGAGGGCGAGGGCTTTCGCTACCTGGTCAGCAACCTCCCTCAGGAGCGCCTGTCGATCGCGGCCTCGGCCGTCGCGGCCTGCGAGGCGGCGCTCGAGTGGACGCTCGAGTACGTGCGCGAGCGCCACGCCTTCGGCCAGCCGATCGGGTCCTTTCAGAACTCGCGCTTCACGCTCGCCGAGCTGCGCACCGAGACCGACATCGCGCGCGCGTTCATCGACCGCTGCGCACAGGCGCTCGACGCCGGCGACCTGGAACCAGAGGACGCGGCTATGGCCAAGTGGTGGTGCACGGAGGTGCAGGGCCGGGTGCTCGATCGCTGCCTGCAGCTCCACGGCGGCTACGGCTACATGCTCGAGTACCCGATCGCGCGCGCCTTCGCCGATGCGCGCGTGACACGTATCTACGGCGGCACAAACGAGATCATGAAGGAGATCATCGGACGCTCGCTGGGGCTGTGATGGGAGGCAATCCCGCGCAAGCCCGCGCCGCGCCTCAGGCACCGGCCGCAACGCGAGCGCTGCCGCGACCGCGCGCACGCAGGCTCTGAGGGCGGCGGGCCGCTAGACGCTGCGCAGCGCCGCGGCGGGAGCCAGCCGCGCGGCGCGCGCGGCCGGATAGCAGCCTGCGAGCGCGCCGAGTGCGAGCGCGATGGCGATGGCGCCTGCGACGGAGGAGACGGGGACCACGAGCATCCAGCTCTGGAGCGCGGCGTATGCGGCCGTCGCGGCGGCGCCCAGGGCGATACCCGCGGCCCCGCCGAGCAGCGACAGGAGCACGGACTCCCCCAGGAACTGCGCCGCTATATGCGCGCGCGTGGCCCCGAGCGAGCAGCGCAGTCCGATCTCGGGGCGCCGCTCGAGCACGGAGATGACCATCACGTTCGCGATCCCCACTCCCCCTACAAGCAGCGCCACGGCCCCCAGTCCGAGGAACAGCGCCGTGAGCGCTCCCTGGGCCTCCGCGCGAGCCTGCAGTGCGCTCGACGGGCGGCTGATCTGCGCTTGTTCGGGGTTCTCGGGGTCGGCGGCCGCCGCCAGCAGTTCTGAGGCTTGGGTGACGTGGTCGGGGTCGGCGCGCACGTACAGCGTCGTCGCGCTGCGCGTCGTGCCGAACAGCCGGTGGGCGATCGGGTAGCCGATCAGCGCAGCGCGATCGATCTCGGGCGCGAGCGGCAGCGCAGAGAGCACGCCTGCAACGGTGAACCACCTTTCGCCGAGGTACACCTGCACGGGCTGCCGGCGAACGCTGAGCGCGTTCACACCCAGACGCTGGGCCGCGACGGCGCCCAGTACCACGATCGGGTAGCGCTCGCTGGCTGCATCGAGGTAGTGGCCCTCCTCGACGCTGCCGCCGAGCGTCGCCAGCAGCCCGAGGTCAGCGGCGTCGACGGTTATCCCGCTCGTTTCGGCGGCTTCGATGTAGGGACTGCGTCTGGCCGATGCGGACTGCACGGTCGTGACCGCGGCGGCGGTGCGGACGCTGCTCAGGTTGCGAACGGCCCGCGCGGCCGCTTCTGGCAGCTGCGCGTCCTGGCCGAAGACGGTCTGCCCGGGCGTGACCGTGAGCAGGTTCGTCCCCAGCTTGTCGAGCTCTGCGACGAGCCCGGCTTTGCTCGATTCGGAGATCCCGAGCACGGCGACCATCGCGCCTATGCCGATCGCGACGCCGAGCGCTGAGAGCGCTGCGCGAAGCGGGCGCGAGCGCAGGCCGACGCTCGCGACGCGGAGGACGTCCAGCGGCAGCAGGCGGCTGCGCGCGAGCTCTGCAGGCGCCGTCCGGGCGCTCGTTGCCGCGACGGAGCTCATCGTCCGACGGCGAGCAGGCGGTCGCTTATCAGAGCGCCGTCGCGCATCTCAAGGCGCCGCGGGAGCGTCGATGCAATCTCCCTGTCGTGCGTGATCACGAGGACGGTCGTTCCACGCACATTCAGCGCCCGCAGCAGCTCAAGGATCTCTTTGCCGGTGGCGGTGTCGAGGTTGCCCGTGGGCTCATCCGCCAGCACGATCGCCGGCGAGCTGACGAGAGCTCGTGCGATCGCCACGCGCTGGCGCTCGCCGCCGGAAAGCAACGCGGCGAGATGGTGGGCCCGGTGCGCGAGGCCCACGCGGACGAGTGCGTCGTGCGCCGCTTGGCGTCGCTCTCGGGCTGCAATGCCCGTGTACAGGAGCCCGTCGGCGACGTTGTCGAGCGCGGTATGCGCCTCGAGCAGATGGAACTGCTGAAAGACGAAGCCGATCCTGCGCGCGCGAAGCGACGCCAACCTGCGCTCTGATGCGCCGCTTACGTCAATCCCGGCGATGCGCACGATCCCGCTGCTCGCGCGCTCGAGCGTGCCCATCACGTAGAGCAGCGTCGACTTGCCCGAGCCCGATGGCCCCATGATCGCGCACAGCTCGCCCTCGTTCACGCTCAGGCTCACCCCGCGCAGCGCCTGCACGCCGCCCGGATAGTCCTTGACGACCTCGTGCATTTCGAGCACCGGCGCGTCACGCATTGCGGCTACTGCGGCTCGAGCACGGTAAGCCCCGCGCGGATGCCTGACCCTTCGACCTGCACGTACCCGTCCGCGAACATGCCCGGCGTCACCGGCAACTCCACTCGACGGCCCCCTTCGAGCGCCTGCACGGCGTAGTTGCCGCCGGCGGTCGCGACCAGCGCGGTTGCGGGGACAGCGAGCACGTTGCGGCGGATGCTCTTGACCAGCTGCACGCTCACGGGGGCCTTGTCGAGGCGAGCGACCGGATGGGCGAGCACGAGCGTGACGGCGACCGTCGCGTTTTCGCCGCTTCCGCTACCGGCCGCTTTTTCGTTTTCACTCGATTCGCTCGCGACGGTGCCAACGTGTGTGATGCGCCCGTGCACCGTGCGTCCGTCCGGGAGCGTCACGGGGGCCACCTCACCGACATGCGCGAGCTCCTGCTGGTCGGCTTTCACCTGCAACTGGACGACCTGCTTGATCGAGCTTGTGCCAAGCACAAGCTCCGGCGCCCCCCCACTTCCTTCTTCGCCCGAGGGCGAGCCTTCTTTGCCGGAGGGCGAGCCTTCTTTGCCGGAGGGCGAGCCTTCTTTGCCGGAGGGCGAGCCTTCTTTGCCGGAGGGCGAGCGTTCTTTTTCGCTCGCGCGCGCGCGTTCGCCTTCTTTGGCGCGGGAGCGTCGCCTTTCTT
Source organism: Actinomycetota bacterium (assembly GCA_005884115.1). Lineage (GTDB taxonomy): Bacteria > Actinomycetota > Thermoleophilia > Solirubrobacterales > Solirubrobacteraceae > Palsa-744. Next base: position 412,064 of record VAXW01000003.1, on the reverse strand, counting down.
CTTCAGGGGAGCGGGCGCTCTCTTCGCTGCCGCTGCCGTCTTTGGACGCGCTCCCCCCTTTCGAGCTTTCGCTGCTCGCGGCCGGTTCACTGGAGCCGGCTGGCTCCTGCGAGCTGCTGCCCGGCGGGTCCTGGCCGACGGCGACGTGCACGGTTGTTACGCGCCGGGCGCCTGGAGCGAACACGATCCGGCCCAACTCGATCTCACCCGTCTGGGCGAGGCCCTCGGCCCTCTGCCAGCGGCGCACAGCCGCCGCGGTCGCTGCGGTGAAGCGCTCGCCGGCGGCAATAGCCCCGTACGGGTCGAATCCGAGCGCCACGAGGTTGGCGTTGAGCTCCGCCACGTCGGGCCCGGCGCTCACGCCCTCCTTGAGCGTGCGGTAGGAGGGCACGGACCCGTACATGAGCACGACGGGCTTGTCGTCAACCCTGAACAGCGCGCCTCCACGCCGGATGACGGCTCCAACCGCGGGCAGCCACGTGAACGTTCCTGCCAGCCGGTCATAGATTTCGCGCGCGGCGCCATATCCGAGGGTGCCGTCCACTTGCGAGCGTTCGACGAGCGTGCGGCGCTGCACTTCGGTCGTCGTCTCACCGGGCGGGACGCCTGTGCCGGTGTTGCTGTGGGCCGGCGTTCTCGGTTGCAGAAGGAGGACGGCCGCTGCCGCGGCGGCGAGCGCGAGAGCCACGGCTGCGCCGACGCGCAGCCGTGTGCGTGCGCGCCGGGCCTCGCCATCCTCACGCGGCGCGCGGCCGTCCCCCGAGGCGATCTGCTCGGGCCGGGTCACGCTCCGCGGTCGCGGCGAGCGTAGCGGCGGCGGCCGCCGCATCTGCTCACCCACCCACCTGGAAGCCGACCGCCGGTCCGCGATCTGCGCCTCCAGGCCCCGCGCGCTCGGTGCTGGGGCCAGCGCCCCTTGCCCCTCCAGGCGGCTTGGGCAACAGGGCCTGGCATGCCTTCTGCGCCGCCTCGAAGGCGGGGCTCTGCGGGTTCGGCCCGCCCGATGCTCGTCCGGCCTGGAGCTTGATCAGGCCGCCACCCCCGGCCGTCGAGGCTTCGACCTTGATTCCGTGTTCGCGCATGCACTTTGCGAACCTCTGAACGGCTTCTTCGCGCGCGACCTTCTGCTGTGGGCTGAGGTTCGCGAAGCGCCCCCTCGGCTGGTAGCGCTTGCAGGCACGTTGAGCGGCTTCCATGGTGTGCGGATCGATTCCGCTGGCCCTGATCCCGCTGCCCGGCCCCTTCGGCGTGGAGACGTTCACGCCGTGTTCGCGCAGGCATCTCGCGAACCTGACGAGCTGCTGTTCGTCGGCTTGCGCCGCGGGCGCTTTTGACCCCGAGCCGCTGCACGAGGCGAGCAGTACGCTGGCCGCAGCCAGGCCTAGGCTGCAGAGCAGCGGGGACAGGTGGCGGGTGGACATGGGCGCTCCCTTTCTCGGCGACATTTGGCCGGCCGCCGACTTCGCCGGCCGGCGGCCGTGCCTGTAATGAACGCGCGGCTCCCTGAAAGGAGCCTTAGAGAAGCCGAGGAGGTTGCTGAGGGGCCCTCATACACCCGTAGGGCCGGACCCCGCGGGCTGCCGCGGCACAGCGGCTTCGCGCGCCGGGCTCGCCGTCACGCCGGCGTCCTCGGCCGTCATCGCCAGCACCGGAAGCTCGAGCGTCAGGCTCGCGCCACCGTCATGAAGGTTGGCGCAGCGCGCGTTGCCTCCGTGGGTCTCGGCCACCTGGCGTACGATCGCCAGGCCGAGCCCCGAGCCCGGGAGCCCGCGCGCCGCGCGGGCACGGTAGAAGCGATCAAAGACGTGCGGCAGGTCCTCGGGGTCGATCCCGGGACCGCGATCGCGCACCTCGAGACAGCCGTCGCGCACTCGGATCTCGACGGGTCCGCACGCTGGCCCCCACTTGACGGCGTTGTCGATCAGGTTCGCGATCGCTCGATCGAGCCGGCCCGGGGAGGCCGACACGAGGCACGGCTCGGCGTCGAGCTCGAAGCGGCAAGCAGGCGCGTGCAGACGCGCGCGAGCAAGCGCGTCGGCCGCAGCCAGGTCGAGGCGCACGGGCTCGACCTCCATGGCGTCCACCTCTGTCTTGGAGAGATCGACCAGATCGCCGACGAGGACCGTCAGCTCGGCGAGCTGTGCACGGGCGGCCGAGATCACGCGAGCGCGATCGCGCTCGCCCATCCGCTCGCCCATGGCAAGCGCATCGAGGTTGGCGCGCACGCTGGTGAGCGGCGTGCGCAGCTCGTGCGAGGCGTCGGAGACGAGCTGCCGCTGGGCCAGCTGCGAGCGCTCGAGCGCGGCGAGCATCGTGTTGAACGAGTCAGCGAGCCGCCCCAGCTCTCCGTCTTCGCGGACCGGGATGCGATGTGCGAGATCGCTCGTCTGAGCCACCCGTTCCGTCGCGCCCGTGAGCCGCCGAACGGGCACGAGCGCGGCTTTGGAGACGAGCAGCCCGAGCGCGGCCGCGAGCGCGATGCCGCCGAGGCTCACGGCGACGAGCACGAGCAAGAGCCGGTGCAGCGTGCTGTCGACCTGCGTGAGCGGCGTGGCCACCTGCCAGACGCCGTTCCCGAGCGGATCGCGCGCTGTCAGGACGCGCACGTGGGCGCGCAGCACCGTAGCGTCGCTGAGGAACGCATCGCGCCTTCCCGCAGCCACGGCACGGGTCGCCTTGGTGATTGGAAGCGCTGCCCCCGCGCCCGGAGCGGCCGAGCGCAGCACGCGGCCGTTCTTGAGCACGAGTTGCGCATATCCGGTCGCTCCGCCAAACGGCGTCGGCAGCACCACTTGCAGGCTCGCCCGCGTTCCGCGGGCCGAGCCCTCGAGGCCGCGCCGGGCGAGCTCGGCCGGCGCGGGCAGCGCACCGGCCGATCCGAGAACCTTGACGCCCGCCGGCGCACTCGCCCGTGCGCTCACGCGCTGCTCGAAGAGGAGGTCTCTCGCCGGTGCGCTCGTGCCTGCGCCTGCCTCGGGCAGTGATCGAGCCGTCGTCTTGACGCCGCGATGGTTCCCGGGCCGCAGCGCTTGCGATGTGACCTGGACCGTCTGGGGCTTGCCGGGGATGAGCCGGTCGCGCAGCGAGGCGTCGACCTGCCCCCGCAGCTCGTTGCGCGTGAGGACGTACACGAGTACCGACGCGATCACGATCGCCGCCGCGACCGCCCCGGCCGCCATCAGGATGATGCGCCGGCGAAAGCTCATGGCCGCCAGGCGCCCCCCTCGCGCTGCACGTACGCCACGCCACGCAACCCTCATCGACGGCCTGACCTCAACACGTAGCCGACGCCCCGCACTGTGTGCAGCAGGCGCGCCTCTCCGCCCTCCTCGGTCTTGCGCCGCAGATAGCCGATGTAGACCTCCAGCGAGTTGGAGGAAGGCCCGAAGTCATACCCCCACACGTGGTCGAAGATCGTTCCCCGCGTGAGCACCTGCCGGGGGTGGCTCATAAGCAGTTCGAGCAGCAGGAACTCCGTGCGCGTGAGCTCGAGCACGCGCGATCCGCGCCGCGCTTCGTGCGCCTGTGGATCGAGCTCGAGATCCTCGAAGCGCAGCAGCCCCCCGTCGCCTTCCCAGCCGGTTCGTCGCAGCAGCGCGTGCAGGCGCGCGATGAGCTCCTCGCGCGCGAACGGCTTGACGAGATAGTCATCGGCGCCCGCCTCCAGACCGGCCACGCGCTCGCTGACCTCGGCCCGCGCGGTCAGCATCAGAACGGGCGTGTGGTCACCCGTCGCGCGTATGCGCCGGCACACCTCGAGACCGTCGAGACCTGGCATCAGCACGTCGAGGATGACGGCGTCAGGTCGCGAGGCATGCAGCGTGCGCATCCCCTCCCGCCCGTCGGCCGCGGTCGTCACCTCGAACCCGTCGAGCCCGAGCACGACCGCGAGCGCCTCGCGCACGGCAGCGTCGTCGTCGACGACCAGCAGATGCATGCCGCCATGCTGACGCGGGAAGGTGAAAGAAAGCTGAACGCGCGCGTGCGGGTGCCCGCGCCGCGACTTCGCTCGCCTCTCGAGGCGCTCCTCGGCCGGCCCCTCCTGGCCGCGAGCCGTCGCCTCGGCGGCGAGCAGGAGCCTCGGCGGCGAGCATCGCGTCAGCCGCGAGCCTTCTCCTTGGCCTTCGCCCGACGCGTTGCCGCAAGCTCGACGAAGTAGTCGAGCGCGCGCGGGTTGGCGAGCGAGTCGGCGCTCGCGGCCTGGTGCGGGTCGGCTCCCATCAGGATGCGCTTCACGGGAACCTCGAGCGCCTTGCCTGACAGCGTGCGCGGGACCTCGTCGATCTGCATGACGTCGTTGGGCACATGGCGCGGCGAGCAGTCCTCACGGATGCGCGCGCGGATTCGCTCGCGCAGGTCCTCGTCGAGCTCGACCCCCGGGGCGAGCACGACAAACAGCAGCATCTCGAGCGCCCCCTCGTCGCCCCCCGCCCTCGGCACATCCACCACGACCGCATCGAGGACCTCCTCGAGTGCACCTGCCGCGCGGTAGATCTCGCTGGTGCCCATGCGCACGCCCTGGCGGTTGATGGTCGAGTCGGAGCGGCCGTAGATGACGGCGCCGCCGCGCGGAGTGATGCGGATCCAGTCGCCGTGGCGCCATGTTCCCGGGTACATGGAGAAGTAGCTCTCACGCAGGCGCTCGCCGACGCCATCCTCACCCGCGCGATCGCCCCAGAAGAAAAGCGGCATCGAGGGCATCGGCTCGGTCACGACGAGCTCGCCCACCTCGTCGATCAGAGCGCGGCCCTGCTCGTCCCACGACTCCACGGCGCACCCCAGCGCGCGGCACTGCAGTTCGCCCTCGTATACGGGCAGCAGCGGGCAGCCGCCCACGAACGCCGTGCAGACATCGGTGCCGCCGCTCGTCGAATACAGCCACACCTCGGGGTCTACGTGCTCGTATACCCAGCGAAAGCTCTCCGGTGCGAGCGGCGAACCGGTGGAGCCGATCCCGCGCAACATCTTCAAATCGTGTTCGCGCCGCGGCTCGACGCCAGCCTTCTGCGCGCTGGCCAGCAGGCCGGCGCTGACCCCCATGCCCGTCATGCCCGCCTGCTCGGCGAGCCGGAACAGGATGCCGAGGTCCGGGTGCCCGGGGCTTCCGTCGTAGAGCACGATCGCGGCATCGGCGAGCAGGCAGCCGACGAGGAAGTTCCACATCATCCACCCGGTCGTCGTGAACCAGAACATGCGATCCTCGCGCCGCAGATCGAGGTGCATGCCCTTCTTGAGCTGCTCCACGAGGATGCCCCCGTGGCCGTGGACGATCGCCTTCGGCAGACCTGTGGTGCCCGATGAGTAGAGCACCCACAGCGGGTGCTCGAAGGGGACCTGCTCGAAGTGCAGCGCCGCGCCCTCGCCGCGCGCGAGAAGCTCCTCCCAGCTCAGCGCTCCGGGCCGCGCCGGGGACCGGGTATCAGACCTGCCCGTGAACAGATATGGCAGCGTGACCGTGCTCTGCACCGTGGGCAGCTCGGCGAGAATGCTTTCGACCACGCCGCGGCGGTCGAAGTCCTTGCCGCCGTGGCGGTATCCGTCGACCGCGAGCAGGACCCTCGGCTCGATCTGCGCGAAGCGGTCGATCACGCTGCGCGCTCCGAACTCCGGTGCGGCGCTCGACCAGACCGCGCCGATGGAGGTCGTGGCGAGGAACGCGATGAGCGTCTCGGGGATGTTCGGCATGTAGGCGACCACGCGATCGCCGCGTGCCACTCCGAGGGAGCGCAGGCCGGCGGCGACCGCGGCCACCTGAGCGGCGAGCTCGCCCCAGCTCAGCTGATCGAGGCCGCGCAGCTCGGAGACGTGCACGACGGCGGGCGCCGAGGGGTCACGCGCAGCGCGTCCGCCAAGCAGCAGGTTCTCGGCGTAGTTGAGCTCCGCTCCTTCAAACCAGCGCGCGCCGGGCATGCGTCGCTCGGCGAGCACGCGCTCATACGGCGCCGACGCCCGAATCTGGAAGTAGTCCCAGATGCTCGCCCAGAACTGCTCGAGCTCGGCCACCGACCACCGCCACAGCGCGTCGTAGTCGGCGAACCGCTCGCCGCGGCGCCGCCCGGTCCACTCCATGAAGCGCGTCATCTCAGCCCGCTCGCACCACGCGGCGGCGGGAGACCACAGCGGCACCTGCTCGGCAGCGGAAACGCTGGCGCGGGACACGCGGGTATTCTCGCCGTTTGTGGACGCATACGAGTTGCGCGCCCAGTTCCCGGTGCTCGGGCGCGTCGCCTACCTCAATGCCGGCACCGATGGGCCGCTGCCGGCGCGAGCCACTCGTGCGGCGAGTGAAGAGCTCGAGCGCGAGGCCCAGGATGGCCGCGCGCTGAGCCACTTCGAACGCCGGTTTGCGCTCGCCGACGAGTTGCGCTCCGCGTACGCGGGCCTGCTCGGCTGCAAGGCGAGCGACGTCGCGCTGACGACCTGCACGAGCGAAGGCATCGCGCAGACGATCAGCGGGCTCGAGCTAGGACACGGCGATGAGGTCGTGACCAGCGACGAGGAGCACCCCGGCCTGCTCGGAGCCCTGTCCGCGGAGCGGCAGCTGCGGGGCGTCTCCGTGCGTGCGGTCCCGCTTCTCGACGTCGCCAACGCGGTGGGCCCGCGCACGCGCCTCGTGGCCTGCTCGCACGTCGGGTGGATGAGCGGCCTGGAGGCGCCAAAGGAGCTCGCACAGCTCGACGTGCCCGTCCTGCTCGACGGCGCGCAGGGCGTCGGAGCCGTCGAGGTCGACGTCGGCGCCCTCGGCTGCGACGCGTATGCGGGGGCGGCTCAGAAGTGGCTGTGCGGCCCCGACGGGGCGGGCATGCTTTACGTGACAGCGAGCCTGCGCGAGCGGCTGGCGGTCTCGCGCCGCGGCTACGTGAACCTCGCCGACCCCGACGCGGGCATGGATGCGCGAGTGCACGGCGATGCGCGCTGCTTGGACGCCTTCTCGCTCAGCGCCGAGACGCTCGCGTGCGCGCTGGCCGCCGTCGGGGTGCTGGCGGAAGCGGGCTGGAGCGCCGTGCACGCTCGCGCACGCGGCCTCGCCGCGCTGCTGGCCGGCCGCGTACAGGAGCGCGGGCGCGAGCTTGCGCCACGCGGCGAGACGACGCTCGTCTCGTTCTCGAGCGCCGACGCGGTCGAGGAGCGCGTGCGGCTGGCTCGGGAGGGGATCGTGATTCGTAACATCCCCGGGCGGCCCTGGCTGCGCGCGTCGGTCGGGGCCTGGAACGACGAGAACGACCTCGATCGACTGTTGCGAGCGCTCGACAACTGACTTCGCCTCCGACAGCGAGACCCGCCGGGCACCCCCGAGCCCGCGGCCGGGCGCAGCGCTTCGCACTCGGGCGTGCGAGCCCGGGCCTGTTCGCGATCCGTCCCGCCCCGCACCACCTCGCGCTCGCGGGAGTGGTCGGCTTCTCGGCGCTGCTGAACCTGAACCGCCTCTCACAGAACGGCTACGCGAACATCTTCTACTCGGCGGGCGTGAAGTCGATGGAGCGCTCGCTGCACAACTTCCTCTTCGTGTCCTTCGACCCGGGCGGCCTGATCTCGATCGACAAGCCCCCGCTCGCGCTGTGGCTGCAGGCAGCGAGCGCAAAGGTGTTCGGCTTCTCGCCGCTCAGCCTCCTGTTGCCGGGCGCGATCGCCGGGGTGCTCGCGGTGGTGGTGCTGTACCGCATGGTCTCGCGCCCGTTCGGGGTCGTGGCGGGCCTCGCGGCGGCGCTGATGCTGGCGACGTTTCCCTCCTTCGTCGCCGTCTCGCGCGAGAACGGCGTCGACACGATCCTGATCGTGCTCATGCTGCTCGCGTGCGGCGCGGGCTTGCGCGCCGTGCAGAGCGGACGCTTGGGCGCGCTCGCGTGGAGCGCCGTGCTGGTGGGTCTCGCCTTCAACACGAAGACCCTGGCCGCGTACCTCGTGCTTCCCGGGCTGGCGCTCGCCTACGCGCTGTGCGCTCCGGTCTCACTCGCGCGCCGAGCCGGCCACCTGCTCGTGGCAACGGCGGTGCTCGCGGCGGTCTCTCTCTCGTGGATAGCGCTCGTCGAACTGGAGCCCGCGTCTGCGCGCCCGTTCGTAGGAGGATCCACGGACAACACCGAGCTGGGGCTGACGTTCAACTACAACGGCCTCGGCCGCGTGAACGGGCAAGCGGGCGGACCAGGGGACATCCCCCTCGGTGAAGGCGCAATTCCCCATGCCCTAGGCCGCGGCGGGGCCTCGAAGCGCGTGCTGACACACACGATCCGCCACGCTCATGCGCCCGCCTTCAACCCGATCCTCCGCAACGGGCGCAGGAAGAACCCGATCGCCTTCCCCGACGCCCCTGGACCCCTGCGGCTGTTTGGCAAAGGCCTCGGCGACCAGGGCGGCTGGACGCTCCCGTTCGCGCCTATCGGCGTCGTCGCCTGCGCGCTCGCGAGCCTTCTTGCTTATCGCCGGCGGGAGGGCTGGCCGGGCGAGCAGCTCGCGCCCGCGGGCGCCGAGCCGGGCGGCGAGCCAGCAAGCGCTGCGCCGAGCGAGCCAGCGCGGCCGCTGCAGCCACCCCCGAGCACGGGTGCCCGCAGCGCCCGCCGCGACCCGCGGCTCTGGGCGCTGCTCGTGCTCGGCGGCTGGTTCATTACTGAGGCCGCGGTGCTGAGCTTCTCCAAGGGCATCGTTCACCCGTACTACGCCGCGGCGCTAGGCCCGGGTAGCGCTGCCATGGCGGGCGCGGCGGTCGCGGTGCTCGGACCGCGCGCGCGCGAAGCATGGCGCTGGCGGACGGTGCTCGCCGTGACGGCCGTCGCGGCGACGGTGGCAGCGCAACTCGTCCTGATTCACAGGGTCCACTACATGCGCTGGTTCGAGCCCTTCCTGCTCGCGGGCACAACGCTGGGCCTGCTGGTGATGCTCGCGCTTCCGCGGCTGCGCTCTGCGGCGCTGGCGTCGATGCTGGTCCTGCAGCTCGTGGTGCCGGCCGCGTACGCATCCACCACCTGGCTCGCTCCGGTCCAGGGCACCTTTCCCGCGGCGGGACCGACGCAGGCGAGCGGCGCGGGCGGCGTCGGCGTGGGTGGCACAGACCTGCGCCGCGATCGCGCGCTCTTGGCTTATGTTCGCGACCACGCGCCGGGCACCCGCTGGGCGGTGCTCACTGACGCCTCCGAGACCGCCGCGCCGTTCATCCTCATGGGCTTGGACGCGGGCGCGCTGGCGGGCTACAGCGGCACGGACCCGGCACTCGACGGGCCCGGGCTTGCGCGCCTTGTGGCGAAGGGACAGGCTCGCTACGTCGCCCTCGGCGGCGAGTTCTCAACCCGCGGCGGCAACGGTGCGACCGCGGCCACGCTCGGAGCCTGCCGGCAGCTGCCGCCGGCGCTCTGGGCGGGCGCGCGCACGGGGCATGGCCTCGTGCTGTTCGACTGCGCGGGCCGCGAACGCGCGCTTTCGTCCCCCTAGGACGGGATCGCAGTCTGCGTCAGCGAGCGACTGACAGCCGCCGCTGAAATGCGCGCGCGAACAGCTCAGTCTCTCGGCCCGCGGCCCAGCGCGGGACCGCCAGCTCGCCATCGGCGATCAGCTCGAGCTCGATCTCGCCGCGGCCGTTGACGGCGCCATCGCCGCCGCGTTCGTCGCCGGGCGCGACGCCGTCTGCGAGCGTGAAATGGGTGCTTCGTACGAGCTGATCGCGCGAGCGCTCGAGATCCTCGGCGAGGCGCAGCAGGACCGCGCAGCGGTCCAGGCGCTGTGCGTCGCCGTCGCCGAACAGGGCCGCGAGCGGACCGCCCTGGGGCATTCCCTTGCGGTGATAGCGCGCCGCCTGGGCGATGATCGCGACCTCCACCGGCGCAAAGCCGGGCAGACCGGCGTTCAGGATCAGATAGCGCGAATGCTTGTGGTGGTCGTCGTAGTCCACCGACATGCCGATGTCGTGGAGCATGGATGCAGCCCACAAGAGCTCGCGCTCGCGCGGATCGCCCTCGTGCAGGCCGAGAGCGGCGAGCTCGTCGAACATGTGCAGCGCGAGCGCGCTGACGTGTCGCGTGTGGGCGACGTCCACTTCGTAACGCGCGGCCAGGTTCAGGACGCTCGCTCGACGCACGTCCTCGAACAGCACTGGGCGGTCGGCTTCCTCTGGCCGCCCTCCGAGCAGGCGCTCGAAGAACACGCCCTCGCGCAGGCCCGCCTCGGTCGCCTCCAGGCCGTCGAACTCGCCCAGCTCCAGGACCGTCTGCACGACGAGCGCGCCTGCGAGGATGATGTCGGCGCGCGCGGGCTTGATGCCCGACACGGTGGCCCGTTCGCTCGCCGGGAGCGACGCAAGCCGCGCCACCAGCTCGTCGAGCGCGGCACGCTCGATGACCATCCCCTGCACGCCGTTGGACGGGAGCCCGGCGGCTCGCTGCGCGGCCGCTGCAAGATTGCGGATGGTGCCGCCGATGCCGACCAGGCGACGACCGCCCCTGCCCTCAGCCGGCGAGCAGAGCCACTGCGCCTGGGCCAGCTCGCCCGTCACGTGGTCGCGCAGCGCGTCCATCTGCTTGCGCTTGGCGGGTCCGTTCACGGGCAGGAAGCGCTCGCTCATGCGCACGGTTCCGAGCGGCCAGGACCCGGATTCGAGCGCAAGCCGATCGCCGACTTGCACGAGCTGCATCGATCCGCCGCCCAGATCGAGGACGAAGCCGTCGCCGAGGGTGGTCGAGTTGACCGCCGCGAGATATCCGTAACGAGCCTCCGCGCTGCGGCTGAGGACGCGGATCGGCATCCCAAAGCGGCTGCCGGCGCGCTCGAGAAACGCCGCGCCGTTGTCCGCGTCGCGAATCGCGCTCGTGGCCAGCGCATCGACCTCCTTCTCAGCAAGCCCGTTCGCCCTGAGGAAATGGGCGAACACGTCGAGCGTGGCGAGCGCGCGCTCCATCGGCCGATCGCCCAGCCTGCCGGTACCGGCCAGGCCCTGACCGATGCGGACGGGCTCGTAGATCTCATCGGTGCGCTTCCACCAGCCCTCGCCGGCCATGAATACGACAAGCCGGAATGAGTTCGAGCCAAGGTCGATCACGGCGAGGCGCTCGTTTGGCTTCATGAGCTCAGCGTATTGGCCGCGGCGGAGACCTCCGCGCCGGCCAGCTCGCACGTGGGCTGGACGCGATCGCGTGGCATGTGTACCGTTTGCCCTTGCCGGCGCTCGCCGGCAGGAGACGATTCAAGACGGCAGGGAGCGCTGAGGGAGCTGAACGTGCGTGGCGTTCATGCGTACGCGGGGGAGGACGGCGGGTCGCTGGCGGCTGGCGCTGCGCTCCTTTCGGCAGGCCGACGCAGGCGCGGCGGCAGCGCCACTGTCGCCGCAGCCGCGCTTCTGGCCGCGACCGCGGTATGTGCCCTTTGCGCATTGACGGCGCCGGGCGCGTGGGCGGCGATCGCCGCGCTGCCCGACGGCCGCACGCTCAGCTACCAGCCGCTGCGCGGCTCCGGCGGCATCGCCCCGCTGGACGCATTCTTCTCGAACCTCGACTACAACGGCGGGCCCGTGATGGCCTCCAACACGAACTACGCCGTGTACTGGAGCCCTTCGGGTGCGTCCGCATATCCGGTCGGCTACCAGCCAGGCGTCAACCAGTACTTCGAAGACCTCGCGCACGACAGCGGCGGGCACGAAAACGTGGATTCCGTAGCCACCCAATACAACGACGCGGCTGGCGACTTTGCCGCTTACACCTCGCATTTTGCCGGCGCTCTCATCGATACCGATCCCTATCCAGCCGACGGCTGCAGCGCCGCGGCGATCTGCCTCACCGACAAGCAGCTGCGCACGGAGCTGACGGCCTACGTGCGAGCGCACGGCCTCCCGATCGACCTCTCGCACCAGTACTTCCTGCTCACTCCGCCAGGCGTCGAAGACTGCTTTCAGGGGGGCGGGCGCGAGTGCTCGGCGGGCTCGACCAAACCGACCTACTGCGCATATCACGGCAACATCTCGCTCCCCGAGGGCGAGCTCGTCTATTCCAACGATCCCTACGTCACCGGCAATGAACGCTGCGACGACGGCAACCACCCCAACGGTCAGCCCTCCGACGGCGCGCTCGAGGGCGGGCTGAGCCACGAGCACAACGAGTCGATGACGGACCCGGTGCCCAACATCGCCTGGACCGACATCGGGGGCAGCGGCGGTGAGAACGGCGACAAGTGCCGCGCGTTCAACGAAGCGACCGAATTCGGCACGCCGCTCGGCACGGCCAGCAACGGCGCCAAGTACAACCAGGTCATCAACGGCGATCTCTACTGGTACCAGCAGGAGTGGAGCAACCAGGGGAACCGCTGCCTGCAGCGCTTCACCTTCAGCGGCGAAGAGCCGACGGCCAGCTTCAGGAGCACTCCAGGCAGCGGCACCGAGGTTGCCTTCGATGCCACGGGGTCGACCGCGCCGGGTGGCGTCTCCAGGTACAACTGGCAGTTCAACGACGGAGCGGGAGGGCTCTCGAACCCGGTCGAGACCACTGTCCCGACCGTCAACCACACGTTCCCGGCGGCCAGTTTCTACGTCGTCGCGCTGACCGTCTTCGCGAGCGACGGCACGAGCATCGGCACCGCGCGAGCGGTGGCCGCAGGCACGCCGCCGCCGCCGACCGTCACCAAAGTCACCCCCGCGAAAGGACCTTCGAGCGGAGGGGCGTTCGTGACGATAAGCGGCAGCAACTTCATCGGCGCGACCAGCGTCAGGTTCGGCTCGACGGCCGTGAGCTTCACCGTCAAATCCTCGAGCTCCGTCACGGCGGTCACGTCTGAATCCGCCTCCGGCATCGTTGACGTCACCGTCACGACGCCCGCCGGCACAAGCGCGATCTCCTTGGCGGATCACTACAAGTTCAGCAACCCGACGATTGCGGGGCTGACACCTGCCTCCGGTCCGGCAGCGGGCGGAACCGGCGTGGCGGTGACTGGCAGCGGCTTTGCGCTCGGTGCCGGCAGCACGAAGTTCAAGTTCGGCGGGGTCCTTGCGAGCGGCGTCGAATGCTCATCGCACACCAGCTGCACGGCCGTCGCGCCGCCGCACAAAGCCGGCACGTTCGAAGTCAAAGCGACGGTCAACGCCTTGAGCAGCGCCAAAGACCCGCCGGCCGACCAGTTCACATATCAATGAGCCGGGCGTCGCTCGCGGTGAGCGCGGTCGCGTCCGCTGCGCAGGTCAGCGGAGTTGAGGCCCGCGAGCGGTCAGCGCGGCGCCGCGAGCTGACTGAGACTAAGTAGGCGCCTCGCTCGAGGAGGAGGGCAGAATGCGCAGGCGCTCGCCAACGCGGGTGATGCTCAACAGACGCTGCACCTGCGCTGAGCCGCGCGTGATCGCAAAGGCCTGGCCCCGTTCCCGGGCGCGCTGATGCGCGCCGAGGATCACGCGCAGGCCTGTCGAGTCGATGAACTCGAGCTCATCGAGGTCGAAGACGATCGCGGGCGCGTCGCCGATCGAGTCCTGGTCGAGTTCGCGCTGAAGGATGGGCGCACTGGCCAGATCGAGCTCCCCAGCGAGCCGCAGCACCACGCGGTCTCGTTCGCTCCGAACATCCACGCGCAGGTGCTCGCGAGCTGACACACCGGGATGTTACCGCAGGCCCGTGCGCCCGTGAGCACGGCGTCCGCCGGCCGCGCAAGCGCCTCGCGCAGGCTAACCGGCCGCGAGCATGTGCACGCGAACCACGCTTCCGCGCGGGCTCGAGCGTATCTGGACGAGGTCACAGAGATGATTCACGAGCCACAGGCCGCGTCCGCTTGTCTGATCGGTCGCGGGGTGTACACGCCCGACGAGTGGCTCCTGGATGTGCCCGCGGTCGCTGACCTCACACACCAGTGCGCCGGGCTCGGTCCAGACCCTCAGCCGGCCTTCGCCGCCGCCATGGGTGACGCTGTTGCTCGCGAGCTCGTTGACCGCCAGTTGCAGGTTCTCGCGGCGCTCCGCTTCCATACGCGCAGCGCTCGCCGAGCGGGCGACGAACTCGCGCAGCTCGTGCAAGCTCTCGCGCGTGAACCGCAGCTCCTCGGGCGCGCGCGCCGGCTCGGGTAGAAGGCCGTCGAACGGCCGCGGCGCCCGATCGTCGAGGAGTGCATCGTTGAGCGTGCTGTCGGCGCCGTCACGAACGAAGCGGTGCGTCAGACGCACGGTCTCGATCACCCGCTCGGGCGTCGCCCGCACGTCGTAGCAACAGAGCAGGCGCCACGCCTGCCCTTCCCCGAAAGCGAGGTTCAGGAGCGACTCATACCGCCCGCACTCGCTGAGCTCGGCTGGGCTGCGCCCCGGCCAGGCGGCTTCGCTGAGGATCCGCACGCTGCGCCCGTCTGGCGCGTGGTCGCTGAGGAAGCGACGCCATGCGGGGATGAGTCGGGCGGGATTGCGCCCCAGCGCCTCCATGTCAGCGAAGTGCGCCTCGCCGAAGCCTCCGCCAAGAGAGCCCTTCAGCGACCGCGCGCGCTCGATGGCGAGCGCCACGAGGACAGGTTCAGCGGCGGCGAGCGCGTCGGCGATGAAAGGGTGGGCGGCGGCCAGGAACTCGTTCTGATCGCCGTAGACCAGCGCCTCGTGCCGGAAGCGATCAGCGGTCCACTCCCCGCGCACGATGCGGGAGCTCGCCGGCTCCGTCCGCGAGTCCATCAAACTCGTGCCTCTCTGCATCCTTGGCCTGCCGCCATTTGACTGCCGCCGCGCCCCTCCATAGGCGACGGGCGCCGGTGGCGATGGTCGCTTTCTAGCAAGGTGTGTCCGCGAGTATGCCTGCTGCGCAGGACGCGCCTAAGCCTCGCGCGTTCGCGCCCAAACGCCGCCTGCGAGGCGGCGAAAGCAGCGAATCATGTTTAGAGTAGGTCTGCTGGGGGCATATCGGGACTGGAGTTGTCCGCCCTCGGGCGGTGGCCGCATCCCCCGGCGGCCACCGCCTAGGGTAGGCGTGCGCGATGGATCGTGCATCCGCCTCCTCCTCCCAATCCCCAGCCCAGCGCCAGTCGGTCGGGTTATCCGACGTCGGCTGGCGCTGGCGCATTTGGGCCTATTGTCGCCCCTTGCTTTAGCCGTGCGCGGTGTCAGCTCTCTCTCAACTCGAGGGCGGCTAGTGCAAGGCGTCGGCGTGCGCCGCCGCCGCGGCGGCCATGCGAGGGTCCCTCCTCAGTGCCTGTCCAGCATGCGCAGCACGAGGTGCTCGGCTCCGGAGTCGGAGCTGACGCGCTGCTCGTCGCTGAGCTTCTCGATCACCGACCCCAGGCCCTCGACCTCCGATTGCTCGACCAGGACGCGGGCGTTTCCCGCAGCCAGAGGACCCAGCGTCAGCTGGAGGGTCCTGCGTCCGACGGTCACCGTGAGGCTGATGAGGTCCCCCGCGGGCGACTGGGGCGCTCGGGCGGTGAGCGCGTCGGCCAGCAGCTGGACGTCGCAGATCCGGTCCGTCGAGAAGTTCGCCCGCGCCGCGAGCACGCTGAGCACGCGCGGCAGGATCCCCCGGCCGGCGCTCGCGGGGGCGATCGTGATCCCGATCGTCCTTGAAAGCTCGCGGGATGAGATCCCCCACCGCTCGAGCGGCGCCGCAGGCCGCCGGGCGCTGTGATCCCCTTCGCGATCGGCGCGAGCGGCATCTGCGCCAGCGCCGTCTGCGCCGGCGCTGTCCGCGGCCTGCGTGTCGAAGCGCATGCGTACCTCGGTCCCGCCTCCACCGGAGTCCCTGAACTCGACGCTGCGCACGAGCGCCTGGATGACCGCCAGCCCGATGCCAAGGGGTCCTTCCTCGAGAGCGCGAATTCGTGGCTGGATCCCGCCGCCTTCATCGCGCACGACTACTTCCGTCGTTCCCGGCATCAGTCCGATCTCGACTTCCAGCGGCCCCTCCCCACCCTCGTAGGCGTGCACGACGACGTTGTTGCAGGCCTCGGTGACAGCGGTGCGGATGTCGTTGAGCTCGGCGCCGGCGAACTGCCCGTATTCGGAGAGCCCTGTGAGCGCCTCACGAACCAGAGTCACGTTCTCCGGCCCATTGCACATGTGCAGAAGGACTTTCGCTGGCTCGGTCATCGAGGATCCGCGTAGCGATGCGCGCCTCTACAGCGCGCTCTGGACGCTACCGCAGGTACGCCGCTCTATCCAGGTGTTCGACCCTGGGCGAGCTCTCGTAGCTGATCGAGCGAGTGGCGCAGCAGTCGCGATACCTGCATCTGCGAGACGCCGACACGCGCGGCGATCTCCGTCTGGGTCAGGTCCTCGAGGAAGCGGAGCCTGAGAATCCGGCGCTCGCGCGGCGGGATGTGCGCCAGCACGCTCGCGAGTGTCGCGTCGAGCTCGACGAGCTCGTAGCGCTCGTCCTCGTGCCCCATGGCGTCCCCGTAGGCCGTGAATTCCTCGGCCAGGCTGCCACGGGGTGCGTCGAGCGAAACGGCCTCGTATGCCTGGATGACCTGCAGGGCGTCGACGATCTCCTCCGTGCTGAGCTCCAGATATTCCGCCAGCTCGTTGGCCGTCGGCGCCCGCCCCCATCCGGCAGCTAGTCGCTCTTGGGCGTCGCGGACCTTCAGCGCGCGCTCCTGATGCCCGCGCGGGACGTGCACCGACCAGCTCGAGTCCCGGAAGTAGCGGCGCATCTCGCCGAGGATCGTTGGCACCGCAAAGGACGTGAACGGGTATCCGAGGTCTGGATCAAATCGCTCGATGGCCTTCAGCAATCCGAGCAGAGAAACCTGGAGCAGGTCGTCGAAGGGCTCCGAGGAGCGGTCGTAGCGACGCGCGAGCGTGCGCGCCAGTGGCATGTACTGGCGCACGAGCGCGTCCCGCGCCGCCGAGTTACCCGCACGGCCGAGCGCGAACAGCTGACGATCGCCCAGGGGGCTGAAATCGGCGCGCAACTTAAGCACGGATGCGGCAGACGCCATATCTCTCCTCGTCACGTTCGAGCTTTGACGACGATACCAGCGCGGAAGAGGCGTATCCAACGCACTTCGGCGGGTATGCGACGCACGCACCGCGATCACGGAGGCCGTGGGAACGCTCGCTCGCTAATCCTCGAAGGTGCGATAGCCTTCGCCGTTCTTGGGGTGAGCATCAGGGGAGGAGCGAGGTCGTGAGGCAGATCGATGTTCGACCTTTTCGTGCAGCCTGGGTACTTTTGCCCGCGCTGCTGCTGGCACTGCTGTGGGGGTTGAGCGCACCCTCGGGCGCCGGCGCCGCGACCTGCACCAGCTCGATCAGCGGGCCCAACGACCCCGGTTTCGCGGGAGCCGAGCGCAACTTCCCCGCGCCCGAAACGTGGAACTCGGAGGACTGGCCCCTGTTCGACTGCATCCCGCAGACCGCGCCCAAAGCGGAAGACCCCGAGGGCGCTGCGGGCATGAGCGTCAACCGCGCGTGGGCCAGCTACGGCATGGGCGACATCACGGTCGCCTACATGGAGGGCGGCGTCAACTGGAAGCGCAGCGACGCAAACGACCTGCGAGACCAGGCCTACCTGAACACGGGCGAGCTCCCCTACCCCGAGGATTCGGGCGGGCAGACTCACGGAACGTACGACCTCAACGGCGACGGGGTCGTAAGCGTCGAGGACTACGCGCAGGACCCGCGCGTCGGACGTGCCAACCCGCAGGCGGGCGGGATCACCCCGGAGGACCTGATCATCGCCTTCGGCCACTGCGAAATCCAGAATCACCTGATCGTGCAGTGCCCGTCGGGCGGGCGCTTCGACAACGACAAAAACGGTTACCCCAACGACATCTCGGGCTGGAACTTCCACCGCGACAACAACGATCCGCAGACCGACAACATCGTCTACGGGCACGCCAGTGGGGAGTCGCGGGCGTTGGTCGGGACCGCCAACAACCACTTCGCCGACGTGGGCGTCTGCCCCGGCTGCCGCCTGCTGAGCGTGAAGATGGGCGACGAGGCGATCGACCGGCCCGACCGCGTGGCTGAGGCGATCGTGTTCGCCGTCGACTCCGGCGCGAAGGTGATCGACGTCACGACCGCCGCCCTCGGCCAGACGCCGTCGATGCTGGGCGCGGTGCAGTACGCCTACAACCACGGCGTCGTGCTCGCGTGGGCCTCGAACGACTTCGAGTCTGCCGACCACACCGAGGGCATGCGCTATCCGCACGTATGGCCCGGGAACTCGATCGTGTCCGATCAGTCGAACCGCAGCGGAGAATCGCTCCCCCAGGACCTCACGGCGACGACGTTCCGCTCGCGCTCGACCCTCACCTCCTACGGCGCCCACGCGCTGTTCAGCGTCCCCACCGGCGACGGGTCGACCTCTACCGCCATCCCCACGACCGCCGGCGTGGCCGCGCTCGTGTCCTCGGCCGGCCAGGACGCGGCCGCCGCGCACGAGATCTCAGAACCGCTCGACGCCAACGAGGTCTTCCAAGTCACCCGTGCAACAGCGAGCCCCATCGAATCGACCCCGTGCGCCACCTGCTTCCCCGGGCTCGCGGGGGCGGAGTGGAACATCCAGTACGGCTACGGGCGTCCCAACGTCTACCAGGCCATGAAAGCCGTGCACGAAGGCAAGATCCCGCCGACCGCTGACATCACGGCGCCGGAATGGTACGACGAGGTCGACCCCACGCTCCAATCGACCGCCGCGCTCAAAGCCAATGTCGCGGCCAAGCGCTCGCCCTCCTATCAATGGAAGCTGCAGTACGCCCCCGGCGTCGAGCCAGCCGACAATGAATTCAAAACCGTCGCCTTCGGCGCGGGCTCTGCGCCGCAGAGCGTGAGCGGGTCGATAGACCTCAGCCAGATCCCCGAAAGCTTCTGGGCGGCCGCCTACGAAGCGCCGACGGCCGACCGCCTATCGATCGAGCGCTACGACGTCAGCGTACGCGTCCAGGTCACCGACGCCTCCGGGCGCCTCGGTGAGGACCGGCGCGTATTCCAGCTGCGTCACGACCCGAGCGAAGTACAGGGCCTGCACAAGAACCTGGGCACCTCGATCGAGTCCTCTCCCACGCTCGCCGACATCGAGGGACGCGGGGGCCTCGACGTGCTCGTGGCGGGCTCCGACGGGACGGTGCACGCATACCGTCCCAACGGCAGCGAACCGAAGGGCTGGCCCGTGCACACTGGGCTGGCGCGGGGCGTGGATCCGAAATACCCGTTCAACTACCTGTCCGACCCCGCGTGGACATCGGGTGAAATCCCGCAGCCGCACGAACCGATCGTCGCGCCGCTCGCCGTGGGCGACCTCTTCCACGACGGCGAACTCGAGGTCGTAGCGACCGGCGAGGACGGCTACGTGTACGCGTGGAACCGCAAAGGACGACTGCTGCGCGGCTTTCCCGTCCACACCGACTCGCAGTTCCAGCGCATGCCGGTCCCGCCCGAAGAGGCGGAATACGTGCGCCATCCGTCGACCGGGAACGTCGGCGGTGCCGCGCTCGGCGACCTAGTGGGCAACGGCCAGCTGGACATCGTCATCGGCGGATGGGACGGCCACATGTACGCGTGGACGCCGAAGGGCAAACCGGTACCCGGCTGGCCGGTGTCGACCGACCCGCCAAACCCGCTTCCCAAACCGGGCGCGTGCGCGTCGCAGCCATGCATCTACGCGCGCGACTACAAGATCGCAACCACGCCGACGCTCGTGGATGTCGACGGTGACGGGCACCCGGACGTCGTCGTCGCGGTCCAGGACACCGAGTTCGGCAAAGAACCGGTGGGCGGCGCGCCCGTGTACGGCTTCGTCGAGGGGTATTCCTCGGAAGGCAACAACCATGCCGGCGGCGCGCGGCTGCCGCACTTCCCGGTCGCGCTTGAAGCGGCGGAGCAGGGGTACGGGACCGCACAGGACTTCATCACCGAGGGCGTGCAGACGCCCGTCTCCTTCGAAGGAGTGACCGGCCCGCAGCTGGTCGCCAACCCCGGCCTGTTCACCTCGCAGACGATCGACCTGCGAACCGGGAATGCGACCAAAGAGAGCCCCGGCTCGATCCCGGCCGAAGGCCCCCTCAACCCGTCGTCTTCGCTCGTGCACTTCACGACCACGGCTTCGCTCGGCAAACTCGGCGCTGGTGCGCTCACGGCGGTCCAAGCAAGCTCGGCCGCCACGGACATCGTCACGGGCGTCGTCGAGACGCCCGGCAAGGGCATCCGCGTGCGCTCCGCTGTCGAGGCCTGGAATCCCGAAGGCGGCGCGAACCTCGCGCAGTACACGCAGCCATTGCAGGGACTCGCGTTCCTCAGCGCTCCCGCGCTCGCAGACGTGACCGGCGAAGGCAAACCGGACATCATCCTCGGCGCTGACTCGAGCGCGCTGCAGGCGTGGGACGGCACGACGGGTCAGCCCCTGTCCGGATGGCCGAAGTGGACCGGTGGCTGGACCGTGTTCACGCCGGCGGTCGGCGATCTGCTCGGCGACGGGACCAACACGGTCGTCATCGGCCTGCGCGAGGGCTGGCTGCACGCGTACAGGACCCCGGGTCTGGCGAGCGCGAACAACGACGCCTGGCACTGGCACCAGAACGACCGCAACACAGGCCACTACGGCGATGACACGCGCCCGCCGATGAAGCCGGCCGCGATGCACTTCACGAACGCCACCACCGTGTGCTGGAAGGCGCCAGGAGACGATTGGAACGTGGGAACCGCCGCCAGCTACGAACTGCGGGCGTTCCCGCGCGGAGTGAGCGCCAAAAACTTCACCACCAAAGGCACTCCGCTACCGGGCGCGCCGGCTCCTGCTCCGGCCGGCACCGAACAGTGCGCCACCGTGTCGACGTCGGGGGCGCGCAACATCGGGCTTCGCGCGATCGATGACGCGGGCAACATCTCCTACCCCGCGAAGGCTCGCGTGCCCTAGCTGCCGTGCCCTTAGCTCGTAGAAGCTCGAACGCTCGCCGCCGCTAGCGCGCGAGCAGCGGCTTTATGTCGTGGATCACCTGACCCGGGGTGAAGTTGGCTGCGTAGACCGTGTATATGCGTCCGCTGGCGCCGATCCCGTACACGAGGGCCGAGTGGTTGACGAGGTCGGGTCGCGAGACGTCCGCTTCGGAGCCCACGTTCCATGCCTTCCACACGGGCACCAGGCGCTGGGCGGAGCCGACCAGGTAGCGCGCCTCGCCGCTCAGCTGGTGCTTGCGCACGAACGCCGCGACCGCGCCGGCGCTGTCGCCGTGCGGGTCGACCGAGACCGCCACGAGGCTCACGCGGGTGCGCAACGGCGAAGGCAGGCTCGCGTAGGCGTAGTGGAGCTTTGAGGCGATCAGCGGGCAAACGTCGGGGCAGTGCGAGTACAGGAAGGTCACGAACACAGCCTTGCCGCGCTGCGAGCCAAGGCTGAAGCTCGAGCCGTCGTAGTTACGCAGCGTGTCCAGCGGCGGCGCGGGCTGCGGCGGATCGAGCGTAGCGCCGGCAAAGGCCGCGGACTTCGCCGTGCCCGCGTTGCCAGGCAGCGCCTGTTTGCTCGACCCGCCGGTCAAGAGCAGCGTCACGCCAACAATGATCGCGGCAAGCACCGCGAGCGGGAGCACAAGCTTCAAACGCGTGCCAGCAGGCTGAGCCGGAGCCTCGCCGGTGGAGTCGCTCGCGTCCATCTGCGCTGCGAGTATCGCATCAGCGCCACTCGTAGGCGCCGCAAGCTCGCAGTAGCGGGCTCTAGCCTGGGCGCCTTGCGGTGAAGCAGAACTGCGTGTAGGTAAAGAAGAATTCGCCGCGCTCGCCGAGCTTGCGCTGCTCGGCCGCCCACTCCTCCGCGTCTGCCTTGCTGAGGCCGTTGTGCCCGGGCGCGAAGTCCGCGATCAGCGGGATCAGCGAGACGCCGAACGTGTCCGGGTCCCACGCGGTGGCGGCGAAGGTGTGTGCGATCGCGTGGATCCGGTCCAAGCCCGCTGAGCGCATCGCCGGCGCCAGGGTGCGAGGAAGCGAGGGGTGCGCCAGGTGCTCATCCCAGGCCGCGAGAAGCCGTTGCATCCGGTACGGGTCGGCCGAGTGCCACGACACCGTGGCCCAGTCGGAGTCCCAGACGAGCACGCGCCCTCCCGGCCGCACGGCTCGGTGCAGCTCCACGAGCGCCTTCGGGTAGTCCGAGACGTACTCGAGCACCTGCACGCAGAGCGCTGCGTCGAAGCTCGCGTCCTCGACCGGAAGCGATGTGGCATCAGCTTTCTGAAATGCGACGTTCTCCTGTCCGGCGCAGCGTCGCGTGGCCAGGGCGAGCATCTGCCGGCTGGCGTCGAGACCCGTGATCCGGCCGTCCTCGCCCACTTCCTCGAGCAGCTCCGCGCAGAAGAAACCCGGGCCGCAGCCGACGTCGAGAATCCGCTCGCCGCGCCTGGCCGCCAGCGCCGTCCGTGCTATCTCGCGCCGGCACACCGCGTCGCCGATCTGGTACAGCGCCTCCAGATGCTTGCCCGTCGACTCGTCAAACGCGAGCTGACTCATCTCGCGTTCGAGGCTATCCCAATCGAGCCGGCACCACCCGGCGAGCGCCCCGCCGTCGCTGCCGAGCGGCGCTCGCTTCGGCGCTCGGTAGGGGGCGCTAGGTGTGGAGGCTGGTGCACGCTGCCACGAGGACGGCTCATCGAGAGCCTCCACTCGGGGATAAAACGACGGAGGCCGCGTTGATCGCGGCCTCCGGGGTCGTCGCGGAATCGCGCGGCTAGCGCACGGGGCTGCCGCCCGGCGAAACGACGAGCCAGATGCCTCCGGCGTTGTTCACGCCCTGGCACTTCGCCTGGCCCTTGATGTCGGCGTTGTAGTAGTAGAGCGGGTGCCCGCCGTATGTCACCTGCAGGCGTCCGTCCTTGCGGCGCGTCGTGCCGACCAGGCCGCCGCGCGCGCCAGAGGCGGCCTGCGGCTTGCTCTTTGTCAGGAACGGCGGCCACGTCTGGGCGCACGATCCGTAGCACGTGCTCGCGCGGCCGTGGTCGCGTCCGAACGCGTACAACGCGCGATTGTGCCCATCGAAGATCACCTTGCCGTACTTGGTCTGGTGGAGGCTCAGCGTCGGACGGCTGCTCGCCGCCGTCGCCGACCTGCCGCTCGCGGCCATCGAGATCGCGCTGATCGAGACGACCCCGGCGATGGCAATCGTGAGCACTGCGAGAAAGGATCTGCTGCGGGGCATGAGGGCTCCTTGGTCGTTTCGAGCAATCCTGGCCCGCAGTCCTTACAGGGCCCTCACGAGATCCTTACGCCTTTGCGAACGTCGCTGGGGCGGCAACCGACGGGGCGCGTCAGCACTCCGGTTACCACCCTGGCTCTCGACCGCCCGAAACCCAATGGGGCCCGATGGGTTACGCGCTCGCGACCCAGGCCGACACGGCGGAGCGCAGTCACGATCTCTGCCTCCGCGCTGTCTCCGAGAGCTCGACAACCTCAAGAACGCTGCCTCCGGCCACGCGCTTGACGCGATCCCTGCGATGCACGCGCGCCGTGAAATGATTCCGGGCGTGAGGGGGTTGCGGGCGTGGGCCGTTGCGGTCGTGGTCAGCACACCGCTGCTCGGCGGCTGCGGCGGATCGAGCGCGATCACGAAAGCGCACGCGCTTGCATACGTGCGCGCCGTCAATCTGAAAGCGGGTGACGTGGCTGATTTCGCGCCGTTCAGCGGCGAGGCCGGAGGTCGCATCGAAGGCGCTGAACTCCAGCACGAAGTGCTGCGTTGCGGCCACCGCGGCCACCCCCGCGGGCAGGCTGTCGCTGCTCAGAGTTCCCTGCTCGTAGATCACCGCGAAGAGGTTGTGGCGTCCATCGTGATCGTGATGCCCACCGAGGCGCTGGCAAAGGCAGAAATTGCAACGCTTCGCTCGCAACGCGGTCGCGCGTGTATGGCGCACACGCTCCGGCTCGCCGAAGCAGAAGCGCCACAACGAAGTTCGGTGTATGCAAGCCAGATCGGCGTCGTCCCGGTGGCGCGCACCCTGGGAAGCGAAGCAATCGACGCTCACCTGTTCGCGCGGCTGCAGAAAGCGCGCCGGACCGAAGTCAAACCGCGCCGGAAATGCTTCCGCCTCCCGCGCCCGAAGCACTTCCGGCGCGGCAGACAGAAGTGCTTCCGTCTGCCGCCCCCCGCGCCGCCTGCGAACGTCATCTACGCGATCGAGGCGATCTTTCGGGTGGGCGCGGCGGACATCTTGCTCTACACCCTGAACACGCATCGGCGGTTTCCAAGCGCGGCGATCGAGTCGCACCTCCTCGGGCTGCTTTACAGCCGCGCGAAGGCGCACAAGCTCTGACGCCGTTCGTTTGGCGGCGAAAGACGGCCGAACCCTCTTGTGGCTGCGCCGACCGAGGACAAGGACGCCGTGTTGCGCGGGGGGTAGCCAATCAGAATCAGCCCATGTCGCGTCATGGGCCCGGCTGGACTCGAACCAGCGACCTACCGATTATGAGTCGGCAGCTCTGACCAACTGAGCTACGGGCCCTCCCGCGCCCGAGAATGGGGACTCCGACGCGGCAAGCCAGACGGTACCAGCGAGATGTGGGATGCTCCCGACCGCTTTCCTGCGCCCCATGCGCGCAGCTCGACCGTGTCGTCAGACAGAAGGGACTGCAGATGCCAGACCATGCAGCGATCGTCACTGGGGCCTCGAGCGGCATCGGACTTGCGATCGCGAGAATGCTGGGCGAGGAAGGCTATGGCGTCACGATGACCGCGCGGCGGCCCGAAAAGCTCGACGGCGCCGTCGCAGGGCTCGCGGCCGACGGGCTCGAGGTCCACGGCGTCGCGGCCAACGTCGCCGAGGAGAGCGAGATCCAGAACGTCGTCTCAGCTCACTCCGAGCGCTACGGGCGTCTCGACGTGCTCGTCAACAACGCCGGCGTCGGCATCGGCGCACCGCTTGGCGAGATACAGACCAAGCGCATGGACATGCAGCTCGACATCAACCTCCGCTCCATAATCATCTTCTGCCGCGAATGCCTGCCCATGCTGCAGGCCGCCGGCGCCGAGCACAAAAACGCGCTCGTCGTCAACACCGCTTCGATCGCCGGCAAGCGCGGCGAGGGGTGGCTGTCGGTTTACGCCGCCGCCAAGCACGGCGTCGTCGGCTGGACGCAGTCGATGATCAAGGAACTCTCACCCCACGGCATCAAGTCGACGGCGCTCTGCCCCGCGTTCGTAGATACGCCGATGACGGACTTCGTCAAGGAGCACGTGGCCCCCGAGGAGATGATCAGGCCCGAGGACATCGCCGAGTCCGTTCGTTTCCTCTTGAGAGTGTCGCCCGCCTGCGTCGTTCCCGAGGTCCTGTTCATCCGGCCCGGCGACCAGCTCTAAGCCCATACGCGGCCCCGTCGTCACCCGCTCCCGGCTCGAGGTCGATCCCGCGACGGTGTGGGCGGAGGTAACAACGGCGCGCGGGATCAACCACGAGCTGCGCCCGTGGCTGCGAATGACCGCCCCGCCCAGCCTGCGCTCGCACGGGCTCGCGCTCGTGCGTCCCGGCGAGCGAGTCTGCCGCTCCTGGGTGCTGCTGTTCGGCGTCCTCCCCGTGGACTACGACGACATCACGCTCGAGCAGATCGAACCGCCGCATCGCTTCCTCGAGCGCTCGACCATGCTCTCCCAGCGCCACTGGGAGCATGAACGCACGATCGAGCCCGCTACCAGCGGGTGCACGATCACCGACCGCATCCGCTACCAGCCGCGCCTGCCGGTTCCCGACGGACTCCTGCGCGGGCTGTATCGAGCCGTCTTCGCGCACCGGCACCGCCGCCTGCGAAAGCGCTTCGGAGGGCACGCGCTTCCTGCTTCTTGAGCCGCGCCGCCGCAGCACTGTGCGCCCGGGCCGCGAGGTCTCGGCTCAGCCCCGCGAGGCGACCGGCGAGTCCGACCGTCGTGCGGGCCGGCTGGCGCTCTTGTCGCCCAAAAACGGCCGCAGTAGCGCCGGCCGCAGCCGTCGAGCTGATATCTCGCCCGCCGGATCGGCGTCAGCGACGCTCGCGCGGCGCTGCTTGCGAAGGCGCCGGCGGCGCAGCTCGCGGTGCTCGGAGATCGCCGCATCCAGCTCCAAGCCGCTCGCGCTGGCGATGCTGTCTTCGAGCTGGGCGACGAGGATCGCGACCTCGCGCCGCGTCGCCGCCCGCGCGCCGCTCTTGATGCGTGTGAACCTGTCCCAGGACTTGGCAAAGGAGAGGAAGTCCGTGCGCGTGCCGCGGCGATGCGCCGCAAGCATCGGGCACACGCCGCCCTCTGTGTCCACATATGCGCCCGCGATGATCCGCTCGCTCGCGCGCACGCCATCGAGCATCGCCTCGCGGGTCGCCACCGGCAGGCAGTCGATCGCGAGGCGCAAGCGCTCGATGGTGGTGCTGCGGTGGCGGGCTCGATTTCGCATAGGCTGCTGCCGACCGCGAGCGCTGCACGCGCGAGGCGGGTGCGACCCAGCGTAGGCCACCGGTTCGCACGCGGCAATTCAACCCTCCCGCTGAAAGGAAATTTGCACATGAAGCTCGGCGTGCACATCGGCTACTGGGGCCTCGGAATCAGCTCAGAAGACCAGCTGAAGATCGTCCGCGAGGCCGAGCAGCTCGGCTACGACTCGGTGTGGGCCGCCGAGGCCTACGGCTCCGACACAGCGACCGTGCTCGGCTGGCTTGCCGGGCAGACCTCGACCATCCGCCTGGGCTCAGGGATCTTTCAGATGCCCGGCCGCTCCGCGGCGATGACCGCGATGACAGCGGCCACCATCGACCAGCTCTCCAGCGGGCGCATGATCCTCGGGATCGGGTCATCCGGCCCGCAGGTCGCCGAGGGATGGCACGGGCAGCGCTTCGCCAAACAGCTCCAGCGCACGCGCGAGTATGTGGCCGTGCTGCGCATGGCTCTAGCGCGCGAGCGCGTGGAGTTCCACGGCGAGACGCTCCAGCTGCCGCTCCCCGACGGGCCTGGCAAGGCGCTCAAGCTCACGATCTCTCCCGTGCAAGAGCGCGTCCCGATCTACATCGCCGCGATCGGACCCAAGAACACCGCCCTAGCGGGCGAGATCGCCGACGGCTGGATACCGACGCTGTTCTCCCCCGAGCACGTCTCCGAGCTTCGGCCGCTGCTCGAGGAGGGAGCCGCGCGCAGCGGCAAATCGCTCGACGGCTTCGACATCGCGCCGACGGTCAACGTTTTCGTGACCGACGACCTCGCCGCCGCGCGCGACGCCATGCGTCCGTTCATCGCGCTCTATGTCGGCGGCATGGGCTCGCGCGAGCAGAACTTCTACAACCGCGTCGTGCAGCGCTATGGCTTCGAGGCAGAGGCAAAGACGATCCAGGATTTCTACCTCGAAGGCAAGCGCGAGGAGGCCATGGCCGCGATTCCCGAGGAGCTCATCGACACCGTCTCGCTGTGCGGCCCCCGCGACGTCGTCCGCGAGCGCATCTCCGTCTACCGCGACGCCGGCGTCGGCACTCTCGGCGTGACGCCCATCGCCTTCACCGCACCCGATCGCCTCGAGCAGCTGCGCCTCGTCGCAGAGCTCGCCGCCTGAGCGCTCCGACGTGCCACAGCGTCACGGATCTCCTCCACGGCGGCGCGCCGCCTCCTAGATGCGAGCGGGCGATCGCGGCGTCGCGCTGCGCATCCTGCTCGGCGCCTTCGGCGATCCCGGCCACGCCTTCCCCATGATCGCCCTCGGGCGCGCGCTCGCCGACCGGGGGCACGAGGTCACGCTGCAGACGTGGACGCGCTGGAAGGAGCACGTGCTCGCAGAACAGCTGGCGTTCGCGCCCGCGCCCGAGTACCAGGTGTTCCCCACCGGTCCCGAGCCGCTCGACTTCTACGAGGCGATCGTGCACGCGGCGCTCGACACCGTGCCGCTCGTACAGCGGCTGAAGCCCCACGTCGTCGTCGCCGACATCCTCACGCTCGCTCCCGCCCTCGCCGCCGAGCTCGGGGGCGTGCCATGCGCGACGCTCATCCCCCACGTGCACCCGCACGGCGAACCGCACTTCCCCGTCTACTCGCTCGGCGCGCGCATGCCGCGCACCAGGCTCGGGCGCAGCTTCTGGCGCGTCGCGCAAGCGCCCGTCGCGCGCGGCTTGCAGCAGGGGCGTGCGGACCTCAACCGCACGCGCGCCCGCCTTGGCCTGCCGCCTCACGCGCACGTGCACGGAGGCATCAGCCGCCAGCTGGCACTCGTGGGCACCTTCCCGCAGCTCGAGTACCCGCGCGCCTGGACTGAAGGCGCGCACGTCGTCGGCCCGCTCATGTGGGAGCCGCCCGCGCGCGACGTCGAGCCACCGCCCGGCCAGGAGCCGCTGGTGCTCGTCGCGCCCTCCACTGCGCAGGATCCCAAGCATCGCCTGCTGAGCGCCGCGCTGCGCGGTCTGGCCGATGCCCCCGTTCGCGTGCTCGCGACCTGGAACCGCCGCCTCCCCCCGCAGCCGCTGCCCGTTCCAGCCAATGCCCGCATCGTCGACTGGGTCTCCTACTCGCGCACCATGCCGCTCTGCGAGCTCGTCATCTGCCACGGCGGCCACGGCACGCTTGTACGCGCGCTCTCCTCGGGCTGCGCCGTCGTCGCGGCGCCTGCAGCGGGCGACATGAACGAGAACGCCGCGCGCGTCGCCTGGGCGGGCGCCGGCGTGCGCGTCCCGCGGCGCTTCCTCACGCCGCGCGTGATCCGCCTAGCCGTCGAGCAGGCGCTCGGCGACGGCGCCATGCGTTTGCGCGCGCGCGAGCTGGGAGCGTGGGCCGCCGCACACGATGCCGGCGCCACCGCCGCCGAGCTGATCGAGGCGCTCGCGTCAGCCCCTACAGCGGCTTTGACGCCCGGCCGCGAAAGCGCGCAAAGTCCGGCTCGCGCTTCTGCTCGAATGCGTGCAGACCCTCCTGCGCCTCCTCCGAGCGAGCGAACTCGTGCAGGCCGCTGAACGCGAGCGCCCCCTGCGCCGCCAGGTGCTCGGTGTCCTGGTTGAACGACTGCTTCAGGAAGCGAAGCGCCGTCGGCGACAGCGCGAGGATCTCGTCCGCGTAGCGGCGCACCTCCGCGCGCAGCTCCTCCGCCGGCACGACGCGGTTGACAAGACCCCAGCGCTCAGCCTCCCGCGCGTCGTACTGGCGACAGAGAAACCAGATCTCTCGCGCGCGCTTCTCACCCACCACGCGCGCCAGGTAGCCAGTGCCGAAGCCCGCGTCGAAGGAGCCCACGCGCGGGCCCGCCTGACCGAAGCGGGCATGCTCCGCGGCGATCGAGAGGTCGCACAGGACGTGCAGCACGTGGCCACCGCCGATCGCCAGACCGTTGACCGCCGCGATCACCGGCTTGGGGATCTCGCGGATGATGCGGTGCAGCCCCTCGATCTCAAACAGCCCGCTTCGCGAAGGGCCGTAGTCGCCGCTCTGCGCGCGCTGCTTCTGGTCCCCGCCCGCACAGAAGGCGCGATCGCCCGCACCCGTCAGCGCCACCACGCCCACCTCGGGATCCGCCCACGCTCGCTTGAAGCACTCGATCAGCTCATCGACCGTGTGCGCCGTGAACGAGTTCTGGCGCTCCTGGCGGTCGATCACGATCCAGCACAGGCCGCCGTCGACCTCATAGCGGACGTCCGTGAGCTCCTCCATCTCGATCCTCCTCTTCGCGTTGCGCCGTGACCCTACGCCCGGCGGCTCCGCCGTGCGCCGCGATTGCGCCCACGGCCGCCGTCGCCGCTACTAGGCCATCGTCAGGCCGCCGCTCACCGACAGCGTCTGCCCGGTTATGTAGCCCGCCTCCTCCGAGGCCAGGAACGCGACCGCCTCGGCCACCTCCGGCGGGCGTCCCAGGCGGCGCATCGGGACCGCGCGCTCAAGCGCCCCCACGAGCCGTTCGGAGTCCGGTGCGCCCCGCACCATCTCCTCGAGCATGTCCGTGTCCGTGGAGCCAGGACAGACGACGTTCGCCGTGATGCCATCGCGCGCGAATTCGCGCGCGATCGTCTTCGTAAAAGCGATCACCGCCGCCTTCGCGCCCGCGTACACCGCCTCCTGCGCCGAGCCCACGCGCGCTGCATCCGAGCTCAGGTTCACGATCCGCCCCCACCCCCGCTCCGCCATCCCGCCCAGCACTGCCTGAGTCGTGCGCAGGCAGCCTTCGTAGTTGATCGCGATCACCCGCCGCCAGAACGGCTCCTCCGTCGCCAAGAAGGGCTTGAACTCGTCCCAGCCCGCGCAGTTGACCAGAACCTCGACCGCGCCCAGCGCATCGCTCGCGTGCGCCATGCCCACGCGAACCGCCGCCGGGTCCGTCACGTCCATGGCCACCGCCACCGCCCTCGCGCCCGCGTCCTGGAGCTCGCTCGCCACCGCCGCTGCTTGATCCTCGCGCAGATCGGCGATCGCGACCGCGTTGCCCTCGCGCGCCAGCGCCAGCGCGCTCGCGCGGCCTATGCCGCGAGCGCCGCCGCAGACGACGGCGACCCGGCCTTTGAGCCGGGCGGCTCGGGCCTGCGCCACGTCAGCCTCGCCTCGTCAAGCTCCGGGGGTGGGACTCGAACCCACAACCTCGGCGTTAACAGCGCCGCACTCTGCCAATTGAGTTACCCCGGATCGTCGGGCCTGTGCTACCCCGGAGAGCGCGCCTGCGCGCCTGCCGGAATCGAGACCATACGGTCCTCTACCTCGGCGTGGCAATTAGAGCACAGAAGCACACACTTCCGAGCCTCCGCTCGCAACTTCTCAAGCGCGACCGCCACGCCCTTGGCGTTGATCGAATGCCGCTTGAGCTCCGGCTCGAGGTGGTGGAAGTGGAGCGCGCGCATGTTGCGGTCATACCCGCAGATGCAGCAGCGCCCGCCCGCCTCCTGAACAAGAATGGACTTCATCTTCCTGCGTCTGCGCGCTACCGCCTCTGACCGGCAGCGCTTGCATCGGTAGTAGCCGCGAGCATTGAGACCGAACTCGGTTGTCCCATGGCGCGGGCACAGCATCTCTGCTGTGGCTAGACCAGCCCGCTTGGCGGCCTGGACCTGCTCGGCAGGCCTCCGGCCGACGCCCCCTCGAGTGCTCAATCCATACCGCGTGAGCCAGTACCTGACGGTCGCCTTGCTGCGCTCGACCGCCTCGGCTATCTGCGCGATCGTCATGTTCGCCTCGACCAGTGCCTCCAGCTGCCGCCGCCCGAGGCCGCCCCGTGCGGCCGACCTCTCACGATGGACCGCCTCAAGCCCGTGCTTCCCAACCCAGTACCCGACCGTCGATTCATGCAGCCCAAACCGCTCGGCGATCTCAGCCAGGGAGAGTCCCTGACGGAGTAGCTGCTCGAGCGAAGTGCGGTCCACACGCCGATGATCCTCACCGCTTGGGACGGAACTCTCGAACGTATGTTCGCCCTGCCAGGGCCCAGGCCCGGACCCCGGGGCGCGGCGCCGCCCACTCTACGCGCGGCGAAATCGCCGCCCTACGCCTCCGCGGCCGCACCCTCCTTATCCCCCGTGCGTTCCAGCACGCGCCCGTAGGCGCTATCGAACGCACCCTTGACAGCGGCTCGGCGCTCGGCGAGCGCGCTCACGTCGCCGCTCTCCTGCCCCCGCGCGCGCATGATCTGGCGGTCGACGCTCGCGAGCTCGAGTTGCAGGCGCTGCACCTCGAGCATTGCCGGATCGGGCTGCTCGCGCCCCGCCTCGACCACCAGCTCGGCGAGCAGAGCCTTGAGCTCTCGATCGAGCTCGGGCTCGACGCCCTCGCCCGCAGGGCCGCTGGAGGATCCGCCATGCATCGGGTCGCGCAGGTCGCCCGCTAGCAGGAACCTCGCGGCGCCGCGTAGCCGCTCACTGGAGAAGCTCTCCTCCACGTCCAGCTCCGCAAGCGCCCGCGCGCCCTCCTCAGGCGAGGCGATACACAATGCGAGGAACGCGCGCTCGGTGTCCTCACGCCTGCCAAGCGCGGTAGCCGCTGCCGGCTCGGTGCCGGCACGCTCGCCGCTTTGCGGCTGATCCGCTCCCTCGCCGGCCACTCGCCCCGCCGCGGAGACCCGCGCACCCGCGGTGACGCGCTGACCTCCGGCGGAGAGCAGGCTCTCGGCGAGCCCGCCTGAGAGCGCTAGCCGGCTAGATACGAGCTGCATGAGCTCATCGCGCACGGCGCTCGGCGCAAGCGTCGCGAACACGGGACGCAGCTCGTCGATGACGCGGTCGCGGCCCTCGGGACTGTCGAGTGCGCCCGCGTCGAGCGCGCGCTCGACTCGAAAGCGCACGAACGGCACCGAGGCCTCCACCAGCGCCGCCATCGCCTCGGCGCCGTCGTTGTGCACGATCTCGGCCGGGTCTGTGCCCGCCGGCATCGCCACCACGCGCAGCTCGAGCTTGCGCTTGGCGGCGAGGGTCGAAGCGCGCAGCATCGCCTCCTGGCCCGCGCTGTCGGCATCGAGCGCCAGCAGAACCGTCTGAGCCATGCGCGCAAGCTCGCCCACCTGATCGGCTGTCAGGGCAGTGCCCATCAGCCCCACGGCGTTGCGCATGCCGGCCCGGTGCAGGGCGATCGTGTCCGTGTAGCCCTCGCACAACAGCACCGTCCCCGCACGGGCGGCGTGAACGCGGGCGAGGTGGGCGCCGTAGAGATGGCGGCCCTTGTGGTAGAGCTCGTTGTCGGAGGTGTTGAGGTACTTCGGCCGCTGCTGCTCGCGCATCGCGCGTGCGCCGAAGCCGAGCACGTGCCCGCGCGCGTCACAGAGCGGGAACATGATGCGCGAGCGAAAGCGGTCGTAGAGCATCCCGTTCCCGCGCGAGCGCTGCACCAGGCCCACGTCATAGAGCTCTCGGTTTGCAAAGCCGCCGCGGCGCGAGGCCATCAGCACGCGATCCCACGCGCTCGGCGCATAGCCGACGCCGAACTCTCTGAGTACCTCCTCCCCGAGTCCCCGCACCTGCAGGTACTCCCGCGCCTTTGCCGCCTCGCTCGACTCCCACAGATAGCGCTCGTAGTAGGCGCTCGCGCGGGCCAGCAGCGCCAGCAGACGCTCGCGGCGGCGGCGGCGCTCCGCTTCCCGCGGATCCTCACGCTCGCGCTCCAGCTCCACCCCGTAGCGCTCGGCCAGCAGCTCGAGCGCTTCCCTGAAGTCCACGCCCTCTGTCTCTTGAACGAAGGTGAAAACGTCGCCCGAGGCCTGGCAGCCGAAGCAGTGGTAGACCTTCTGGGCAGGGTCGATGCCAAACGACGGAGTGCGCTCCTCGTGGAACGGGCACAGACCCTCATACCGCGCCGGGCCCGCGCGCCGGAGCTCGGTGCGGGCGGACACCAGCTCGACGAAATCGACGGCGTCGCGCACGCGATCGCGGGACTCGTTCGTGTAAACAGCCAACGCCAAGAACGCTAGCGGGCGAAGGCCTGCGGCACGGCGAGCTCCGTGTAGAGGCGAATGCAGTAGCGATCGGTCATGCCCGCCACGTAGTCGGTCACCCGCTGCGCCAAGTCCCCCTCCCCCTCTCCCACCTCCTCGGAGGCTCCAGACAGCAGCTCGGGATGATCGGCGTAGTGATTGAACAGCCGCGTCAGCACCGCCGCGATCTTCTCGTGCTCGGCGCGCACGGCGGGGCCGAGGTAGATGCGCTGGAACATGAAGTCCCGAAGCGCGCTCATCGCGGCGCCGGCCCCGGGCCCCTGGACGATGTCCCCTGCGCGTGAGGAGTGCTCGACCATGTCGTGCACGAGCGCGTCTATGCGCGCCGAGCCCGTGCGCCCCAGCACAGCGATTGGCTCAGCGGGGAGCTCCTGCCCTCGCAGCAGGCCCGCGCGCATGGCGTCGTCGATGTCGTGGTTGATGTAGGCGACGCGGTCGATCACCCTCACGATCCTCCCCTCGAGCGTGTCCGGCAGCGGAGCGCGGCTCGAGTGGCGCAGGATTCCGTCACGCACCTGCTCGGTGAGATTGAGGCCTTCGCCGTCCCGCTCCAGATGCTCGACGACGCGCAACGAGTGCTCGTAGTGGCGGAAGCTCGCTCCGAAGCGAGCCTCCAGACAGCGGTCGAGCACCTCCTCGCCGATATGCCCGAATGGAGGATGCCCGAGATCGTGGCCCAGTCCGATCGCCTCCACCAGGTCCTCGTTCAGCTGCAGCGCCCGCGCGACCGTGCGGGAGATCGTCGTGACCTCGAGCGTGTGCGTGAGGCGCGTGCGGTAGTGGTCGCCACGGGGAGCGACGAACACCTGCGTCTTGTGCGTCAGACGCCGAAACGCCTTGCTGTGCACGATCCGGTCTCGGTCGCGCTGAAAGGGCGTACGCAGCGCGCAATCGTCCTCCGCCCGCACCCTGCGCGCCGGGTAGGAGCGCGCCGCGAGCGGCGACAGGTGCCGCTCCTCCTCCCGGCTCACACGTGCCGCAAACTCCGCCGCGACGGCGTCTTGAGGGCGCGCGACGCTCACCTGGGCATCCTCTCGGCGCACCAGAGAGGCAGCTCAGCCCTCCCGCTTCCAGTCGCCGCGTCCGCGCACTACGTTCACCCAGTGGTGCCAGCCCTTCATCTCGCCCGGATCCTCCGCAAACACCGGCGCGGCTCCTCCCGGCTCAGACAGGCTCTGCGCCGCCGCCGCGTCGATCCTCAGATCGACGCCGCGCTCGTGCAGGGCGGCGATGTCCGCAGCCTCGATGAACCGCCGCCCATGGCGTCCCGTGGCGATAACGATGCCGTGGAAGATGTCCTTCTCGGGCGCCGCCACCACGTGATCCACCGTGCCTACCTGCGCGCCGTCACTCCCGACGACGGGCACCCCCCGCTCGAGCACCCCATACGCGATCGGCAATCCCTCATCCACGCCGACCCACGATACCGGCCGCCGGTGTTCCCGGCGGGGATTCGTGGCCTGCGGGCGGCGTGCGCGCACCGGCGCCCGCCGGCCGGCCGCTCACACCCCGTCGTGCCGGGCCGGCCGCCGGCATGAGCCGCACCTGCGCGTGGTGGGCGAGCGTCTCCGAGATCGCGCGCTCCACCTGTCCAAGCGCGCGATCGGACGCATCGGGCGCATCCGCCAGCGGGCGCGCGAGCGCCTGCGCCATGAAGCCGTGAGCGTCGGGGTCCAGCGCGAACGCCTCGCCCTCGCACGCGCCGCACACCACCCCGCCGGCGGCGCCCGAGAAGTACGCCAACTGCTCACGCTCGCCGCAGCACGCGCACGCGCCGAGGTGGGGCGCAAGCCCCGCCGCCAGCAGCAGCTTCAAGCGGAATGCGAGCGCGTCCGCACGAGCCGAGAGCGCACCGTCCACCTCAGCGTGCTGGGAGGCGGCAACCTGCTGGTCGAGCAACGCGAGCTTGCGGCACAGCAGATTGAACACGCCCGGGTGAGGCTCGGAGGTTTCGAACAGCCGTCCCACCGCATCGCACGCGCGCGCCGCCGCGTCGAGCGCATGCGCGTCGCCGCGCAGGCGCGGGTGAGCGTCGATGGTCTGCGCTCCCGTGACCGTCAGCAGCTCGCCGCGCCCTTCGTGCAGCTCGATTCGCAGGCGGAAGAACGGCTCGAGCCGACCGCCGAAGCGGCTGCGAGTGCGCCGCACGCCCTTCGCGATCGCGCTGACGCGCCCGCGAGCGGGCGTGTACAGGTGCAGGATTCGATCGGCCTCGCCGTAGCGGATCGAGCGCAGCACGACCGCCTCCGTCTTGACAGCACGCACGGCCATGACCGCATGTTGGTGGATCGCGCCGACAGCACCAGCGCCACCTGCGGCGCGGCTACGGGAAGGGGCAGGCCCAGGTGGCGCGAGGGTTCGCGCGCGCGAGCGTCCAAGTAAACGTAAACCTAGACGGAGGTCTAGCTCGACCTAGACGAACGTACGGTGTACTTGTATGGTGTAAAAGCCGATTCTTATCGTAAATTCCACGAGTTCGATGCGTCCGGAATGCGTGGGGGGGCGCTCAAGGAGGAGCTGGCACGATCATGGAAGCGTCGCTGAAGGTTCTCATCGCGGATGACCATCCGCTCATGCTGCAGGGAATTCGCAGGGCCCTCGAGGCCAGCGACGACATCGACGTCGTCGGTGAGGCTCGCTGCGGCGAAGAATTGCTCGCGCTCGCCGAGCGCAGAAAGCCCGACCTCGTGCTGCTCGACCTGCACATGCCAGGTCTCCACGGGATCGAGTGCGTCGCCGAACTGAAGCAGCGCTGGCCAGAGATCAAGGCGGTGGTGATCTCCGCCTCAGACGACCGCTCGAGCATCGACTCAGCGCTGCTCGCCGGCGCGAGCGCCTACATCCTCAAGAGCGTCAGCCCCGTCGACATTCCCTCCGTGCTGCGCCAGGCCGCGACCGGCGCCGTCTACCACGTCCCGTCAGCGCCCGCGCCCCGCCAGGACGGGCCCGCGGTCCCCAGCGGCCCGGAGCTCACACCGCGGGAGACGACGATCCTGCGTGCTGTCGCCGACGGCCGCACGACCAAGGCGATAAGCCAGGACCTGTGGCTGAGCGAGCACACGGTCAAGTTCCACCTCACCAACATCTACCGCAAGCTCGGCGTCTCCAACCGCAGCGCCGCCGTACGCTACGCCTACGAGAACGACCTCACAGGTACCTCGGGCGCGCTGTCCGCGGTCACGGCCTAGATCCTCCGCGGCGTGTCAGGCTGACGTTGGCTGGGCCGGCTCGGCGAGCGGCACCCAGCGCTCGAGCGCGACGGAGATCACGGTCGGCCCGCCGGGCCGGCTGTCGATCCGGCACTGTCCTCCCAGCAGGCGCACGCGCTCGTGCATGGCGACGAGTCCCAGGTGCCCGCGGCGCGCCGACTGCATGAGCGTCGGCTCCAGGTCGAAGCCGCGGCCGTTGTCGGTCACCTGCGCCTCGACGCCCTGCTCGTTCACCGACACCACGATCCGCACGGCCGTGGCTTCGGCATGTTCGCGGACGTTCGCCAGCGCCTCGTGGATCACATTGAGCAGCGCTATCTGCTGCGAGACGGACAGCAGCCCCGTGTCGCCCTCGATCGTCACGCCCGGCTCTATGTTCGTGCGGGTCGCAAACGCCCGTGCCACGTCGCGCAGCGCGCCGCTGAAGGGCCGGTTCAGGAGGACGGAAGCGGAGTGGACTTCGTTCGAGATGCGGCGCAGCTCCGAGTCGAGGGCCACGAGCTGCGCGTCGAGGTCCTCGAGCCGGCCGCGCACGACCTGCCGCTGCGGGGTGCTCGCCAGCACGCCTTCTAGCTGATCGCGAAACAGGCGCAGGTCCTCCGCGAGGATCGCCACCTCCTGGATCGGCCCGTCATGCAGGTCGAAGCCCAGTCGCGTGAGCTTGCGCTCGCTGGACTCCACCAGCGCCCTCTCCGAGGCCGCGTTGGCCGCGAGCAGCGAGTCGCGCTCGAGCACCGCCCCCAGCATCGGAACGGCCTCGACGAGGTAGGGAGCGGCCACATCGCGCATGCCTGGGCGCGCGGTCGCGACCAGGGCGGCGAGCGGTTGCTGCCAGCGCCCCACCGACATCCCCAGCAAGAGGCGCCGCGTGCGATCGGTCTCGACGTTCTCTCCCGAGATGATCTCCCGCGCGAGGTCCTTCGCTCCGCGCGAGGGACTGCCCTGGCCCACGTGGCAGAGACAGCTGATCTGCTCGGTGTCGTCGAGCACCCAGACCGACGCGCTTCGCAGCGGCGCGAAGACGGCGAGCATCGCAAGCTGTGCGTGGATGGCCACGGCCGGCACCATCGTGAGCAGCTCCGGTGAACGCAGGATCTCGCGCGCAAGGGCGATCCCCGGCAAGCCGCTCTCTTCTGCCACGCGTGCCGCCAAACGGGCGGCGGCCGGTAGCGAGGAGACGAGCTCGGTTCTCGTCGCCGCGAACAGCTCGCCGGCTGCGATGAGGACCGCAGAGCTGTCGCTCCCGGCCATCCCCCCGTTGCCCTCCACAACCTCCATGGCGCGGGCGCGCGCACGTTTGCGAGCGCGCAGGTAGACCCTGCGGTCGCGCCAGGGGTAATCGGCGAAGGCATGCTCGACGCGCCGCACCGCCGCGAGCGCAGAGCGCTGAGCCCGCTCCTCGTCGCTGAACTCGGCGGTCTGGCCCTGCTTCCCGTTCGTGTGGGGACTCATCGTGGGTAGGCGTCGAAGCTTCCGGCAAGATGCCGGCACAGTGCGGGTATCGACAAGGCCGGCACGACACTCAAGCCCTGGGCACCCGCTGCAAGGCATCGGTGTGCGGCTAGGCGACCTACTCGTTGTGGATCGAGAAGTCGGAGGACAGCGCGACCAGGAAGCTGCGCATCACATCCCCAGCCGGCGTCCACGCCTCGGCTCCGTGATGGCTCAGCGGGTCGCCGCCCGCGTCGGAGAAGCCGATCTCGATGTGCCCGTGCCCCAGCGACGCCGCATCGCCCGTGTGCCCGACGATCGCGATCGGCTGGCCCGCCGCGACCTTCTCGCCCGCCTGAACGAGCGCCGCGGCGACGTGGCCGTAGTAGATGTGCTGGCCCTTCAGCGACCCTTCGCCGGCTTCGATGACCGGGTAGTTCGGTCCGAAGCCCCCCGGGTCGATCGCCACCGCGCTGACTACACCCGGCGTCATCGAGTAGACGAGCGCCCCGTCGGGCGGCGTCTCGATGTCGACGCCGTCGTCGGTTCGCCCGAGCTCGCGCATGTAGCGCGCATCAAGCGGCAATGCGTATCCGTTCTCGATGTTCGCGAACGAGGCCGCGCTGTCGAGCATGCGAGCCCGCAACAGCACCTCGCTTACGTACCAGGCCGCGTGGTTGTAGGCGAAGATCGCTCCCGCCAGGTCGCGCGAGGCCCCGCTCGCGTGCAGGTAGCGCGCGGCCGCGAAGATCGCGTCCTGAGGCGAGTAGGGGTTCTTGGTCCCGTCGTGGTCGGCGTCGACGCCCCAGCGACTCCAGGTGGCGGGCATGAACTGCATCCAGCCCTCGGCTCCAGCGGAGGACACCGAGAGGTTGTGGCCGTAGGCCGTCTCGACCGCGTTGATCGCCCCCAGCACCTGCCAAGGGACGTGGTAGCGGTGCCCAGCTGCCTTGTAGATCGGGATCAGGAACGGCGGCGGTGCTTCTTCGACGCCCGTAAGCAGGCTCGAGGTGAGGCCGAGGAGGGCCGGTGGGATTTCGACTGCGGTGGGGTCCGCGAGGGGTGCCGGCGATGCTGCCGGTGAGGGCACCGCGGCCTGTGCATCACGCAGTTGAGCAACCGCTCTCGCGTCCCGCGCGCTGATCCGCGACGACGCCTGCCGGTGAGAAGCGACGGACACGAGCCTTGCGTGCGAGAGCGTC
This sequence comes from Actinomycetota bacterium, assembly GCA_005884115.1. Classification (GTDB taxonomy): domain Bacteria; phylum Actinomycetota; class Thermoleophilia; order Solirubrobacterales; family Solirubrobacteraceae; genus Palsa-744. Next base: position 373,000 of record VAXW01000003.1, on the reverse strand, counting down.
GCGGGACGAGCAGATGTGAAGGGAGTCGTGCTCGTATGGACCTGGGCTTGCCCTGCACCCTCGGACGCATTCTCCGGCGCGCTTGTCCCGTCGGCGCCCTGCCCGGGTGCGCTGGCTTCGGCCGATTCGCCCTGTGTACTTGATGGCGGTTCAGGGGATTGCGGACCAGGTTCGCCGGTCGCCGGAGGGTCTGAGGGCGTTTCCGCCGGAGGTTCGCTCGGTGGGGGCGCCGGCGTCGTGGATTCTTCGGGGGACGGCGGCGTGGTTTCGGTCGAGACTGGAGGTGCGGGTTCGGTGGCTTCGAGCGCCGCTTCGGTCCCGGTCGTCGTCCCTTCCGCCAGCGCGCCCACGGGCGCGAGCCCTGGAGCGAAGCACAGCTGGCAGGTGAGGATGAAGAGCAGCGCGCCGCGCTGCACGAGCTGGATTGAGCGCGACCCTCGCCCCGGCCCGCCGGCGGGCGTTCCCGGGCCGGGCGTGTCGATGTCCGGCATCGGCAGCCCCAACGTGAGCTCATCGTTGAGGCGCAGGGAGAACAGCGCCGAGTCATCGCACGCGAGCTCCGGCGGCAGCGCGAACGCGCCCCGCCAGCGCCAGTCACCCGTGTCGCTCAGCCCGGCTGCGTCCCTGATCGGCGTGCGGCCCGTGCACCCGAGCATGGGCGCGTACATGAGCTCGACGGCCTCGCGTTCTATGAGCAGGACGGGCCAAGTGTGCGCCGGAAGCTCGATCGACAGTCGAATCGACAGGCGCAGCAACAGGTCAGCCTGCACGTACTCGAACTGCTCGACGCGAAAACGCATCGACAGCAGATCCGCGCGCGGGGAGGATGACTCTTTTAGCAAGCGCAGGACGGCCATGACATCAAGTGAAGATGTGCGGGCCGAACATGACAATCAGCGCGCCCGCGACTAGGAACGGTCCGAACGGGATCGTCGCCTTGCGCGCCGCGAGGCCGCCTCGCCCGACGATGAACAGCGCCGCCGGGAAGGTGCACAGAAGCCCGATCAGCACCGCGCCGACGACCCCCCAACCGAGCGCAGCGCCGATCAGAAGTGCGAGCTTGGCGTCCCCCATGCCCATCCAGTTGCGGCCGAAGAGCGCCGGCAGTGAGAGGACGACACCCGCGATCAGGGCCGCGAGCACCCACTCCGTGACCCGGCTCGGGGCTATCGCGATGTTTGCGACCAGCACGACCGCAGCCGCCGGTAGGACGATCCGGTTGGGAATGATGCCGCGCTCGACGTCTATCGCCGCGAGCACCACGAGAACCGCTGCCGCGAGCGCAGACACGACGGCGCGGTCGAAGGCCATGCTCGCAAAGGCGAGCACGACGACGCCGGCCATCGCCCCTACCAGGAGGGGCCTGCGCGGGAGCGCACCCCCCAACGAGGCAGCTCCGCGAGCGCTGAGGCTCTCGCTGCTCACGCTCGCCCCGCTTCGTGCTCGCGCGCCCGCTCCGCGTCCTCGACGGCGACCACGAGGTCTCCGAACGGGCCCCACCTCGCAAGCACCGGCTGACCACCCGGGCCGACGCCGGCCTCATCGTCGACCAGCACGAGGCCTACGGGGCGCGCGAACGCCCGCACGGTCCCCATCGCCTCTGACGCGCTTGGGTCGCCCAGGTCAACCACGACGACCTCGGTGCCCTCGCGTGCGATCAGTTCGCTCAGCCTCCCTGAGTTGGCCGTCGTCGTGACCGAGCAGTTACGGCGTGCCAGCAGCAGCGATGTGGTGGTGCGGAAGTGGCGGTCAGCAGAGCTCACCAGCACACGCAGCGGCGAAAGCCGTGTGAGAACGCTTGGCTCGTGGCCATGCGCGGGCTTCGCAACCGGGATATCGGCGCCGGCGCGCTCCGGCTTGCGCAAGGGCCACCACGTTCTCGGGCTGCTCGCGCCATTGCCACTCGCGCCGTTGCCGCTTGCGCCGTTGCCGCCGGCGTTGCTTCCCGCGGCCCTCTCACGCAGCGCAAGGCGGTCTCCCACCTCTACGCCCTGGCGCGCACATTCACCGGCCGAGAGCTCGAGCACGGAGTGTGCATGCCGCCGTGAAGCCATCCGCCACGGGCGCAGCCGCTCGACGATATCGATCACGCGCATGCTTCGGTCGAGGAACAGCGCGTCGATCGGGAAGCGCATGAAGGCCGTGTGAATCCCGGGCGCGGGCGTTATCAGCATCCCCTCCCCCGCGGGCAGGCCCTCACGGCCGAGCAGTCCGCGCATGCGCAGCAGCGGCCCGTCGGCGAGCTCCCCGACGCAAACCGCGCGGTCCCGCGTGAGGTTGACGATCAACTTGGTCTTGGCCATAACCGCCTGTGATTCTTGGCGCTGCGCGCGCCCGCGGACACTGGCCGTTGGTCTAGATCGCCCTAGAGATTCTTCTCTCGCACTCGCGTGAACCCCACCTTTGTCTAGGTCGAGTTAGAGCTTCGTGGCGTTTGCCGACCGGCCGGGCACGCCTACGCTCTGCGACACCTATGCGCAGGGTCATCGTTCTCGCGTGTCTCACACTGCTCGCAACGACGAGCGCCGCGGATGCCCGCGGCCTGCGCGCACCGGTGCCTGTGAGCCCGGGCAACGGGGCGCGCGTGCAGCAGCTGCCCGCCATCCAGTGGAAGGCGGTGCGAGGAGCGGCCGCGTACGAATACCAGGTGTCCACGAACGCCCGCTTTCACTCGATCATCCTCGGCAGCGGGCCCGGCCGCGGCACGGCGCACACGTACAACACCGCAGCGGCGCTCGAAAAGGACGTCGCGGACGGGACCTACTACTGGCGCGTGCGCGCGCTCACGGCGAAGGACCGCACGGGCCCGTGGTCCCGTGTGCGAAGGATCGTCAAGAGGTGGACGGCGAAGCCGGCGCTGACAGGCGGCAACGGCGTGACCATCAGGTGGCCAAGCGAACCGCTCGTGCTGCGCTGGAGCAGCGTCCCCTACGCGGCCAAGTACATCGTGACGGTCGCAACCGACCCCGGCCTTTCGAACATCGTCCTGGGGACGAAGACGCACCCGGTCGAAACGCAGGCGGTCAACTACGCGCTGCCCACCTCGCTCGATCCGCGCGGTGGAGCGCCGTACTACTGGGCAATCACGCCGCTCGACGCGCAGGGTCACCCGGGAGCGCGCTCGGACGCGGGGTTCTTCACCTGGCAGTGGCCAACGCAGATGTCGACGGTGTCCGTGACGGACCTCAACCCCGAAGCGGGCGCGTTCGATGATCCGCTGTTCTCCTGGACGCCGGTCGCCGGGGCGGCGCGCTACGAAATCGAGGTCAACGCCGACGAACACTTCGCCGCGGGCTCGAAGTGGTGTTGCACCGGCGCCACAACGGGTACATCGCTGGCGCCGCTGAAGGTGCTCGCCAACAACCGCTACTACTGGCGAGTCAGGGCGATTGACGCCCGCGGCAACGCAGGAGTCTGGAACTACGGACGCTCACAGCCGGGGCCGCCGAGCCAGCAGCCGCCCGGCGAACCATTCGAAAAGGCGTTCGATCCCTCCACTCCGACCATTCGCAACCTCAGGGTCAGCGACACCTCCGGCAATGCCCTCAGCGGCGTTCCATCCGTCGACACGCCGATCGCGACATGGGACCCGGTTCCCGGAGCGTCGCGCTATGAGGTTCAGGTCGGTCAGTACTCGAGCGCGGGCTGCGACTGGACGCTTGCCGGCCAGGGGCTGCAAAACGAGCCGACCAACGCCTTTCGAGCGTTCACATCCACGCCGGCCTGGACGCCGATCGGCCACAGCGTCCTCCGTGTCGGGCCGAGCGCCTGGCCGCATCCACAGAAGGCCCTCGAAAATCTCCCTGCCCAGATCAAATTCACGGCCACCACATCTGCAGGCTCGAACGTTCTCACCAGCCCGCATTTTCCTGAAGGAAGACCGGCCGTGGGAGACATTGTCACCGGGCCCGGGATGCCAGCCGGGACCGAAGTCGACCGCGTAGAAGGCACGACGGTCGTACTCACTAACGCGGCGACCCAAACGGAAAAAAACGTCGAATTGACGGCGACTCCCAGATATTGCGTACGGGTCCTTGCACGCAGCGACGACGATGCCCAGAAAGGTCAGGTGGTCAGCGCCTGGAGCCAGATCAATGGCGACAACCACGCGGCGTTCACGTACCTGAGTCCGCCCCCTGGGAAACCTGAAGGACTCGTGACGCCCGCAAGCGCCTATCTGCTGCCCGCCTCTGGTTCGAGCTTGACGTTGACCCCGCTGCTGACATGGAAGCGTGTCGGCGAAGCCAAGAGCTACTGGGTCGTGATCGCGCGCGACGCACGCTTCACAGAAGTCGCCGATGTCGGCTTCACCCTTGGACCGGCCTACGCTCCGCGGGTCTACAACGAAGCCCCGCTCGCCGACGAGACGACGAGCTACTACTGGGCTGTGATTCCAGCAAAGGAAGACGATGGTGCCGGCATCTTCAGCAACCCCTGTTACCAGACGCCGTCGAATCCCTGCGAAGCCGACAACGACAACCCCCAGGTGTTCAACAAGTCCTCGAGCCCACCGACGCCGCTCGCGCCGGCCAACGGTGAACAGATCTCCACGCAGCCCACGTTCCGATGGGCGCCGGCGCCGGCGGACAACGCCCGCAACTACCGCCTCGAGGTCTCGCTGGATCCGAGCTTCGGGACCCTGATCGATGACGTCACAACCGACGACACGGCGTACACGAGCTCATCCACCTACCCGACGAACACACCCCTCTACTGGCGCGTGCGCGCCAACGACTGGATCGGCCAGGGCCTGAACTGGTCGCCCACCCAGGCGTTCGTGCGCCTGCTCCCCACGCCGCAGCCGGATCCGTTCGGCCCTTCGGCCGCCATCGCGACGACACCACTGACGTGGAATGCGCTCCAGGGTGCGATCTCCTACGACCTCCACATCAACCAGGCTGATGGGAAATCGAAGGACTACACGTTCGAGTCGCCGGCGGCGAGCGCCGTGGAATACTACGGGACCGGGTTCGGCCACTTCACGGTGCGCGCTGAGTTTCCGACGGCCGCAATCGGTGGCAAGGTCGCGGGTCCGTACTCCGCCACGATGCAACTGCCGGTTCTGACGCTTCCGCCACCCGCGGGCGCGCGCGGCGTTCACAAGGCCTCGCGCCTACTCATCACCTGGAGGCCCGAGAAAGACGCAATTCACTATCGCGTGGAAGTCTCTACCTCCAACGGCTTCGGCAAACGCACAGAAACGCGCACTGTGGATGGCACCAGTTGGGCCCCCAGCATCGACCTGCGCAAGAAGACCTTCCGCCGCGCGCTGTACTGGCGCGTCGCCGCCGTGGACAAACGCGGAGGCCTCGGAAGCTACGCGGCCGGCGCCTTCAGGCGACGCTAGCGGTGCCGCGCGGGCGTTGCGGCGCCCTCTTCCGCCGCCGTTGGCCGCCCGCAAGCCGCTCACAGGAGGTCCCTCGTCGACATGACGCACCTCGCCGCCAGGGCAGCCTGAGCGCCCTTTGAGGCGCGACGCCCCGCGCGCTCGACGCAGCTCAAGCACCCGACTTTGGTCTAGGTCGAACTGCACCTTTCGCCCGTTACCAGCGCGCGCGGGCGCACTTACATTCCGTCTTGCCTTGCAAGCGCCCGCCGCCGGCCCGTTCGGGTGGGCTCGGGTCGGCAGGCAATTCCCATACGGCGACACACTGAGAGGGGGTGAAGACAAATATGTTGAAGGCTCTCAAGAGTCGCGTGTTCGGGCTGATCATCGCCCGGACCGCTCGCGAGGAGGGTCAGGCCCTGGTCGAGTACTCACTCATCCTGGCCCTGGTCTCGATCGTCTCGATCGCCGCCCTGGAACTCCTCGGCGGCAACATCGCGGGCTCGCTGGAAGAACTCGCCGGCAAAGTCTAAGCCCGTTAGCTACCTCCTGAGCGCCGCCCGCGCCGCACCACCCGGAGTGGCGCGCGGCGGCGGTCAGCGGGGTGGTGCCGATCTGAAGCAAACGCACTGCAAAACCAAGAAACAAGAACAGCAACCCAACCCAATCGATCAAACGGTAATGAGGACCACGCAATCCGACAACCGCATAGCCGGCCGCCAGCTGCAAGAGCAGCGGGCGCCTCGACGCGAGGCGTTGCGACGCCTTGCATGCACGCTGCGTGCTCGCGCTACCGACGAACGGGGCCAGGCGCTCGCGGAGTTCGCACTTGTCCTGCCGATCCTGCTCGTGGTCCTCTTCGGAATCTTCGAGTTCGGGCTCGCGCTCAACTCCGAGAACGACGAGACGCATCTCGCCAATGAGGTCGCGCGCTACGCGATCGTCAATCAAAACCCGGGCGGGAGCGAAGAACTGCAGCAGTGGGCGAAGCAACAGGGGGACAGCAACTTCCTCACGAGCAGCGGGAAGATATGTGTGAGCTTCCCCGAAGGTGCTGAAGCCGGGAAGCCCGTCAAGGTAGAAGCCACGAGCATCGTCAAATGGCTCCCGGTCTTGAATCTCAAAGCCGCGACGACTGAACTCACGGGCAGGGCATACATGCGGCTCGAGGCCGCGCCCACGAACTACAAAGCGGGGTGCTCGAAATGAGCGCGCCGGCCCGTATCGCGGCGCTCGCATCTGATGAGCGCGGTGCAGTGCTCGTTACCTTCGCGCTGTTCGCCCCGGTCGTGATCCTCATGGCCGCGTTCACGATGGACGCAGGCAACTGGTTCCTGCACAAACGGCATCTGCAGGTCCAAGCCGACGCCGCCGTCTTCGCCGCCGCGAGGGAGTTTCAACCCTGCGTCGACGCCAATATCGCGTCGCGGGCGGGCCAATACGGCGGTGTGAGCTCCGTTACAACCCCGACCGAACCGGCAACATCAAAAACGCCGCTCTACAACGAACAGGTCGGGGGCACGCCGCAGAGCAAGCTTCACGAGCTGCTCAACAGCAAGCGCTACTACGGACAGTCCTCGCCGGTGGACGAAACCGCCGTCGAAAAAAAACCGTGCGAAGCGTCGATGGTCGACGTGAAGCTGACCGAGACGGAACTGCCTTGGATCTGGGAGCACGTGCTGAACGTTTCCCACATCAACGCTCACGCGCGCATCGAAATCCTCCAGTCGACTGAAGCGACGGGCTCGCTTCCGGTCGCGGTCAACGATCTCGCACCCAAGGCGGCGGAGGCGTACTTCGTCGACGAGTCGGTCAGCCCCGCCACACAACTGATGAGCTGCGGTGCGAGCGGCACCTCGCCATGCAGCGTGGCACTGCAGAGCGACGGGACCTCTAATGGGGAAAGCGTTTGGGACAACGGCGGCGCGCCGCTCTCGTTCCCCGTCAAGAAGCCCAACGTCGGCGTTCGCATCGCGATCACCGGTCACGCAAGCCTCAGCGGGAACATGGCTACCGACTGTGCTCAGTCCCTCGTAGAATGCTACGACGCCAGCTCGTCCAAGCTCGGGCTGCTCCACATTCAGGGATACAGCGCCAACGGTACCGGCACAACCTCTGCTCCACTCGTTCGCCAGGTGCAGCTCGCGGGAGCGCCGGCCGGCTGCAGCGACGGCTACTTCTCGAATCCCTCCTCCAGCTGTGCGCTAGCGGTAACCGCAACAGTCAACTGGGGCACCACAACCCGTCCGACTGGAGCCGATGTTGACGCGATCGTCAACAACAAGTGCTACGCGCTCACCTTCCAGTCGACCTCGGGCACCGACGAGCTCTGGAGCTCGGCCAGCGCAGCACCGGCGAGTAGCTGCTCACCCTTCAAAGCGAAAGAAATCGCAGGTACCGGCTACGTCCCGATCGCGCATGCCGCGGGCGCAGTCCAGATCAACCTGCGGGCCAAGGACAGCTCGGCGACCAAACAATTCGAAGCGGTGCAGCGCAGCTACGCCGCCAGCGAAGCGACCTCCGGCCCGGTTCACCAGGCATTCCTGAGCCAGATCGAAGGCGCTCCGCGCGACGCGGACTCATTTCGCTTGTGCGAGACCGGCCACGAAGGCGCATCCTGCGCGCCGAAGCTGGTGGTCACGATCTACATCTCCAGCAGCCTCGGGACCGCTCAATCCGTGTCCGACCCGATCTACACGCTGCGCTTCAGCGGCACCGGCAGCCAGAATCAGTCCGTCAGTTGCACCGCCGTAAAAGGAGAAAACACCTACTTCAACGGTCTTGCCAGCGGCTGTGCCGGCATGTGGGCAGTCAACCCAACCCTGACGTGTCCCGACAAAACCTCGCCCGCGGACTGTGTCTCTCCGGCGACGGGCAACAAGGAAAATCAGGTTGCGAAGGGCATGAACATACGCGTCCTCGGCAGTGAAAAGCCGAGTGTATGTACCAACAAAAACCTCTGGAGCACCTTTATCTTTAACAACGGTGTCCCAAGCGTGTCGCCGACCGATCCCCGCGTCGTGACCGTGTTCGTAACTCCATTCGGGAGCTTCGGCGGTAGCGGCTCCTCCTCGAGCTATCCGATCGCAGCCTTTGCGACCTTCTACGTCACCGGCTGGCAGGACAACGGCAATGGCTTCAACAATCCATGTCAAGGCAACGGAGACGACAATGCAGAACCCGGCACGATCGTCGGGCACTTCATCAAGTACATAGACACGATCAGCAATCAAAATGGCGGGTCGAAATGCACTCTCAACTCTCTTGGCGAGTGCGTGGCCGTCCTAACAAGGTAAGGAGCAGGAGAACCGTGGAGCTAACAAGCAAGAACTACACCCGCAACGACTGGCGCAAGCTGCTGTCTACGCGGCGCGGCACCATCATCGTGGCGGGCGTGTGTGCGCTCGTGGCAGCCGGGATTCTCCTGCTCGCCATGAACCGCTACCGCCACAACGTGGACACCAGCGGAAACCAGGAGACGGTCCTGGTGGCCGGGGGGCTGATCCAGAAGGGCACCTCTGGCGACTCGATCGCCAGCGGACAGCTGTTCAAATCGACATCGGTCGCGGTCAAGCAGGTGACCGCCGGGGCGATCGCGGACACCGCGCTGCTGCATGGCAAGGTGGCGGCGGCCGACATCTACCCCGGTCAGCAGCTGACCGCAGCGGACTTCGTCGCCAAGGGTGGTCTCGCGACCGAACTGGCGCCCTCGCAGCGCGCAATCACGATCAGCCTTGACCAGTCGCACGGAATGGTGGGCCAGGTCAAGGCCGGCGACCACGTGGACGTATATGCCGGCGTGAACGTCGAACCGAGAGGCGGCCGCTCGGAACCGGCGCTGCGCCTGCTTATGGCCAACATCAAGGTCCTGCAGACGGGCTCCACTGGCGGCGGCGGCCTTGGCGGCTCGCAGAACCCCAACAACTCGTTCAGCAACGTGACGCTCGACGTCGCCGACACGCAGGCAGGCGCGTTGGCCTATGCGTCTGACAACGGCAAGGTGTGGCTCGTGCTGCGCCCGGCCCAGGCCACTCAGAGCAACAGCAGCTCGGCCGTCACGGCCCAGTCGCTGCTGCTCGGGAGCAAACCAATCGGAACGGGAGGTTCCAAATGATCGGTGCGGCGCGCGCGCGCGTGGCTCTCGACGACGCGGTCGATCGTGCCGTCGTTGAGCGAATCCTGACATCCAGCCCGCAGCTTCATGTGACGGACTACGTCGAGCTGCGGGATCCCGAGCACAACGGCGATGCCGGTGACGCGCTGATCGTCGCCTGCGAGGCGTTCACAGCCGAAGTGGGCGACTACGTCGCGGCGGCGCGGAGCCTGCATCCGCAGCGCGCGGTCGTGATCGTATGCACCTCGGAAACCAATGGCTATGTCTCGGAGGCGATCGACGCCGGCGTGGACGACATCGTCACGTTGCCGGCCGACAGCGACCCCCGCGTCGCCCAGGCCATGTCTCATCAGGTGGCGTTCACCGTCGAGAAGGCGATGGCGCGCAGGCGCGGCGTTCGCCCGCTCACGGGCGAGAAACTCGGCCGCATGATCTGTGTGCTCGGCCTGAAGGGCGGAAGCGGCAAGACGCTGACCTCCTCCAACCTGGCCGTGTCGCTGGCCGACGCGGGCCACAGCGTGGCGCTCGTCGACCTCGACCTGCAGTTCGGGGATGTCGGGCTGACGCTGGGGCTGAGGCCCGAGCACACGGTGTACGACCTCGTGCGCGCGGGTGGCACGCTGGACGCAGACAAGCTCGCGGACTTCCTGACGGTGCACCCGTCGGGCATCCGCGCGCTGCTGGCGCCGGCGCGCCCGGACGAGGCCGGGGTGGTGACGCCGGCGTTCCTGAAGGATGTGTATCCGCTGCTTCGCTCGATGCACGACTTCGTGATCGTCGACACGCCGCCGAGCTTCACGCCCGAGGTGATCGGTGCAGTCGACGCCTCGACCGAGGTGTGCCTCGTCGCGATGCTCGACTCGCTCTCGCTGAAGAACTCAAAGCTCGGCGTCGAGACGCTCGAGCTGATGGACTACGCGGGACCGGTCAGGCTTGTGCTCAACCGGGCGGATTCGAACGTCGGCATCTCACCCGAGGACGTCGTGTCGATCCTCGGCCGCGCGCCTGACCTGCTCGTGCCCTCGGACCGCAACGTCACGCGCTCGGTGAACCAGGGGGAACCGATCTCGCTGGGCCATCGCCGCTCGGATGCGGCTCGTTCATTCCACGCGCTGGCGGGCATGTACATCGCCGACCAGCTCTCGGACGGTGAGAAGAACAAGAAGCGCCGCCGGAAGCTGTTCCGGCGCGCGGTTAGGGGGTCGTGATGGAGCTGCATGAGCGTCTGTCCTCATCCACGGTCGGTGAGGCAACCGAGCCGCGGCGCGATCCGTTCGCCGAGCTGAAGAATCGCATCCACCTCGCTGTGATCGAGGACCTGGGTCGCCAACTGTTCACCACCGACGCCGACGGTGAAGGCGACGCCGGCGCGGTGCGCGGGAAGGTGGTCGAAGAGATCCGCAGTCGCCTGGGAGAGGAGAGCGGCCTCTCGCGTGGTGACCGCGAGCGCCTGATCGAGGAACTCACCGACGACATCCTGGGGCACGGGCCGCTCGAGCGCCTGCTCGCCGACGACACGGTGTCGGAGATCATGGTCAACGCCCCCGACGACGTATGGATCGAGCGCGAGGGCATGCTGCACAAGACGACCGTGCGCTTCACAGACGAGTCGCAGCTGCGGCGCATCGTCAACAAGATGGTGGCGGAGGTTGGCCGCCGCATCGACGAGGCCCAGCCGATGGTCGACGCGCGCCTGCCCGACGGCAGCCGCATCAACGCCGTGATCCCTCCCCTCTCCCTGTCGGGGGCGCTGTTGACGATCCGCAAGTTCGGCGCCGAGCGTCTGGACATCGAGGCCCTCGTACGACTGGGCACGCTCTCGCCAGAGACCGCGGACCTGCTGCACCGCTGCGTCGAGGCGCGGCTGAACGTGCTGATCTCGGGAGGCACGGGCGCGGGAAAGACGACGCTGCTGAACGCGATGTCCGCAGCGATCCCCGACAGCGAGAGGATCGTCACGATCGAGGACGCCGCCGAGCTCCGCCTCGCCCAGCGCCACGTGCTGCGGCTGGAGTGCCGGCCAAAGAACATCGAGGGCGAGGGCGAGGTCACGATTCGCGACCTGCTGCGCAACACGCTGCGCATGCGCCCCGACCGCATCGTCGTGGGAGAGGTGCGCGGCTCTGAGTCCCTGGACATGCTGCAGGCGATGAACACCGGCCACGACGGCTCGCTGTCGACGATCCACGCCAACTCGCCCCGCGACGCGCTCGCCCGTGTCGAGACGATGGTGATGATGGCCGGTTACGACCTGCCGCTGCGAGCGATCCGCCAGCAGGTCGCCTCGGCGCTGGATCTCATCATCCAGCTCGAGCGCGTGCACGACGGCTCGCGCAAGGTGATGGCGATCACCGAGGTGCAGCGCATGGAGTCCGACGTGATCACGCTGCAGGAGCTCTACCACTTCCACGTCGACTCGATCTCGTCCAACCGCACGGTGGTCGGCGAGCTCGCGAGCACTGGACTGCGCCCGGGCTTCCTCGAGAAGTTCGAGAAGCGCGGCGTCAAGCTTCCCTCGTGGGTGAACGCTTCGGCGCCCGCAAGCCCACAGAATGGGCCCCGCCGCGAGGTCGTGGCGTGAGCCAGCTGCTCGCGCCCGCCCGCCGGGGCCACCTGCTGATCGGGCTGGTCGTTGCGATCTTGATTGCCGGCCTCGCGGCCGGATCGGTTGGGGCTGCGCCGGCAACGCTGCGCGTGACGGAAGGCGGCGGGGCGACCTTCCCGGCGCGCTCGCTCGTGCTGTCGCTGCCCAAACGAAGCTCGCTGTCGCCGTCGCAGGTGCACGTCACCGAGGACTCGCGTCCCGTGACAGGCGCCGCGGTGACTCCGCTGGCAAGCGCTGGGGCGCACGACTTCGGCGTGGTGCTTGCGATCGACGTGAGCCCCAGCATGAGGGGCGCGCCGCTCGAGCACGCGATGGCGGCGGCGCGCGCGCTGGCCGCGCAGCGGACTGGGATGCAGGAGCTCGCGGTCGTGACCTTCGATCGCCGCGCGACCGTCGCGCTGCCGCTCACGAACGACTCCGCGGCGATCTCGCGCGCGCTCGCTAGGACGCCGCACGTAGGCTCGGGCGCGTACATCTACAACGCCCTCACCACGGCCGTGCAGCAGATCGCGAGTGCCAAGATCGCGGCCGGCGCGGTGATCCTGCTCTCCGACGGCGCCAGCCAGGGCGCCAAGCCAAAGCCTGGCCACACGGTCACGGCGGCTGCGGTCGGGGCCGCTGCCGCCGCGGCGCACGCTCAGATCTACACGGTCGGGCTGCGCGACAGCTCGTTCACCCCGGCGCGCATGAGCCTGCTCGCGCGCGTCGGCGGCGGCTCGTTCATCGAATCGGACTCCGCACAGCTGGCCGGCGTGTTCACGCAGATCGAGTCCCAGCTGACGAGCGCGTACGTCGTCCACTACCGCTCGGTGGCGCCGCTCGGGCACCGGGTGCTCGTGTCGATCAGGGTCGACGGCGTCGCGCAGCCGGCGACGCTCTCCTACGAGTCGCCGCCGGCCCCGCGCTCGCTGACGCTGGCGCCGCCGCACACGAAGTCGTTCTGGGTCTCGACGCTCGCGCTCGTCCTGTTCTCGGCGATCGCCGCGCTGCTCGTCGGCCTCGCTGTCGTCGTCTTCCTGCTGCCGCGCCTGCGTCGCGAGGGGCTGCGCAAACGCGTCGGCGAGTTCACGATGACCCCTGTGGTCCCCGAGGTGGCGCTCTCCACCGCGTCGACCACGCGGTGGCCGCTGCGCGGCTTGGAGCGTGTGCTCGAGCGGGCCGGCTGGTGGGAGACGTTCAAGGCGAACGTCGAGATCGCGCGCATCCAGCACAGCCCGATCAAGCTCGCTGGAATATGCGTGCTGGCCACCGTCGCGGTGGCGGCGCTGGCGGGGCTCGCGCTCGGCACGCCAGTCATCTCGATCCTGCTGCTGCCGTTCGGGCCCGTGATCCTGAACGCGGCCGTCAAGGGCCTGCTGCATCGCCAGCGCGACCACTACGCCGAGCAGCTTCCGAACAACCTCCAGGAGCTCGCCTCCTCGATGCGCGCCGGGCACGGCCTGGTCGCGAGCATCACCTCGATGGCACGCGGGGCACAGGAGCCCTCGCACACCGAGTGGAGCCGGGTCGTCTCCGACGAGCAGCTGGGAATCCCGCTGCAGGATGCGCTCGCGCCGATGGCGGAGCGCATGGACTCCGAGGACATCGGTCAGGTCGCGCTCGTGGCCACGCTGCACTCGCGCACCGGCGGGAACATGGCCGAGGTGCTCGAGCGGGTCGCTGACTCGGTGCGTGAGCGCGGCGAACTGCGCCGCGAACTGCGGGCGCTTACCGCGCAGGCGCGGCTGTCGCGCTACGTGGTCACCGCCCTGCCGTTCCTCGTCGGGACCGTCATAACGGTCATCAACCCCGACTACGAGAAGCCGCTGTTCGAAACGACCACGGGCGTCGCGCTGCTCGTCCTCGCTGGCTTCATGATCACCTGCGGGTCGCTTTGGATGCGCTCGATCACGGACATCAAAGCGTGAGTCCATGACCCTTCTATTCGTCATCGGAATCATATTCTTGGCGGGCGCCGCGGCGCTCGTCACGCGCGCGCTCACGCTGTCCCGGATTCGCATGTCCGCGCAGATGCGCGAGATCGAGTCCTACGGCTACAACGGGCCGGAAGTCATCGCCGACCCCGCACCTGGTGTCTCGGGCCTGAGGGCTGCGCTCAACACGCTGGCGGCAAGGGTCGGGCAAAGGGTGCAGGGCCGCGCATGGCGAGCGCCCGTGGGCCAGGTCAAGCTCCGCGCGGCGGCGCTCTACACGGTCGACCCCGACGTGTTCCATGGCTACCGCGTGATGGCCACGTTCACGGTCCCGCCGTTCCTGCTGCTGGTAACGCTGAAATCGGGCTCGTTCTCGCCCTCTCGGCTGCTGATGATCCTGCTAACGGCCGGGCTGTGCTGGTTCGGCCCGGCGCTGCTCGTCGAACGCAGGGCACAGCGGCGCATGGATCTGATCGACCGCGACCTGCCGGAGCTCATCGACCTGCTCACGGCCACCATCGAGGCCGGCCTCGGCTTCGCGGGCTCGCTGCAGCTGGTCGCCGACCGCTTCCACGGCCCGCTGGGACAGGAGCTGCGCCTGACGCTTCACGAGCAGAGCATGGGGCTGTCCACCCAGCAGGCGCTTGACAACCTGCTCGAGCGCTGCGAAACGCCGTCGGTGCGCGCGTTCGCGCGCGCGGTGTCGCAGGGCGAGTCGCTCGGCGTCTCGATCGGCACGATGATGCGCAACCTGGCGGCCGAGACGCGCAAGCGCCGCCGCCAGACCGCGACCGAGAAGGTGCAGAAGGCGCCGGTGAAGATGCTGTTCCCGCTGATCTTCTTCATCTTCCCGGCGCTGTTCATCGTGCTCCTCTACCCCGCGCTCTCGCGAGTCGTCGAACAGCTCGGCGGAGGTTGAGCCCCGCGGCCGCGCGCTGCCTGCCACAGCCGGACTAAAGGTTCGCAGTCGCAGGGACGAATCTGTCCGTATAGCCGTGCCTATGCGCCGGAGAACCGCCCCATGAACCGCTACCTCGCCATCGTCCCTGCGTACAACGAGCGCGAGATCATCGCCCAGACGGTGCGGGAGATCCATGCTTTCGCGCCGGACTTCGACGTGCTGGTGGTCGACGACGGCTCGAGCGACGGGACGGCGCCGGCGGCCGCGGGCGCGGGCGCGCGCGTGCTGCGGCTGCCTTTCAACCTGGGCATCGGAGGCGCGATGCAGAGCGGCTACATCTACGCGCTCGAGCATGACTACGAGGTCGCGGTGCAGGTGGACGGCGACGGGCAGCACGATCCTCGCTGCATCGCAGAGCTGCTGCGTGTGCTGCGGGAGACGCCTTCTCTGAACATGGTCACGGGCTCGCGCTTCTTGGAGCGCGAGGAGGCGGGCCACCGCTCCTCGGCGTCGCGCCGCGCTGGGATAAGGATCTTCGCGGCGGTCGTCTCGCTCGTCACGGGCCAGCGCGTGAGCGACCCGACGTCGGGCTTTCGCATGGTCGACCGCCTTGGCATCGCGCTGTTCGCGCGCGACTACCCGCACGACTACCCCGAGGTGGAGGCGATCCTGCTCATGCACGCCCACCGCCTGCGCAGCCGCGAGATCGCGGTGCGCATGCGGCCCCGCACCTCGGGCGTCTCGAGCATCTCGAGGGTCCAGCCCCTCTACTACATGGTGAAGGTGCTGCTGGCGATCTTCGTGACGCTGTTCCGCGCGCGCCCGCGCGAGGAACGCCGCGAGCCAGCGCCAGTCGCCGTCAAGCGAGGAGTCTCATGACTGCGACCGCGCAACACCTGACCAACGCATCCAACCAGCGCGTTGAGGTGATCGCGCTGGCGATCGTGATCTCGGGGCTGATCTTCGAGCTCTTGCGTCGCAGGCGGCTGCTGGAGCGCTACGCGATCGTGTGGTTCGTGGCGGGCGTCAGCGTGCTCGTGCTGGCTCTGTGGCAGGGCCTTCTGACGACGCTCTCCCACGCGGTCGGCATCTACTACCCCCCGGCGGCGCTGTTCGCGGTCACGTTCTTGTTCGTGCTGGTGATGCTCGTGAACTTCTCCACCACTGTCTCGCGCCTGTCTCACCAGAACAACGCCCTGGCGCAGCGCGTGGCGCTGTTGCAGCGCCAGCTCGAAGAGCACGAGGAGAGCTCCGACGCCGCGGCCCAGGCGCCGCTGCAGGCGCGCGCGGACGAGCCTCTATGAGCAGCATCAGCGCGGCGATCGTGAGCTACGACGAGGAGCCCGCGCAGCTGCGCGCGGCGGTCGAAAGCCTGCTCTCGCAGACGCGCCCGCCGATCGAGGTCCTGATCATGGACAACGGCGAGGACGGGCGGCTCGACGGCGCGCTGGCGGACGCGCCGGCGTCGGTGAGGCACATCAAGTGCCCCGAGAACCTCGGATACACGGCTCTGAACCTCGCTGCGGAGCGCTCGAGCGGCGACTACCTGGTGTGCCTGAACCCGGACGCGAGGGCGCAGTCCGACTGCCTGGAGCAGCTCGCGGCGGTGGCGGATGCCGACGCGAGCGTCGGCATCGTCGGAGCGCAGATCGTGCTGGAGGACTTGAGCACGCGCAACGCGGGCGCCAATCCTCTGCACCCGACCGGGATCTCCCCTTCGGGCGGCTTCGGCGAGCCACGCGAGGATGGGGACCCCAAGGACGCGATGGTCGCGTCGGGCGCGTGCTTTTTGGCGCGCCGCGAGATCTACCTCGAGCTCGGCGGCTTCGTGAAGGACTTCTTCCTCTACTACGAGGACGTCAACCTCAGCTGGCGAACGAGGATTGCGGGCCGGCGCGTCGTCTACTGCCCGCGGGCGATGGCCGCCCACAGCTACGACTTCGGCGCGCGAACGCAGAAGTGGTTTCTGCTGGAGAGAAACCGCATGTACAGCGTCCTGACGAACTACCAGCTCTCAACGCTGCTCCTGCTCGCGCCGATGCTGCTCGCGTGCGAGGCGGGCCTCCTCGCGGTGGCAGCCCGCGGAGGGTGGCTGGGAGCGAAGCTGCGTGCGTACGGCTCGCTGTTTGCTTTGAGGAAGCACGTGCTCGCCTCGCGGCGAGCCGTGCAGGAGTCGCGGCGCTGCAGCGATCGAGAGCTGCTTGGGCTGTTCCAGGATCGCCTTGACTCGGCGCTCATCTCTGGAGCAGGCGCGGGCGTGGCGAACGCGTTCTGCGTCCCCTACATGGCGATCGTGCGGCGCCTGCTGCGCTGCCCGCGCGGAGGCTGACTCTAGATGTCGCTGGTGCTGGCGTGGGTGGCAGCCCCGCTGCTCTTGGCGGCGCTCGGCGCAGGCTGGGGAGCGATCGTCGAGCGCGCAGCCGGGACGACTGTCCCCGACGCGCTGCTGATCCCGCTGGGTCTTGCAGCGGCGCTGGTCGTCGCTGGCACGGCGACGGCTTTTTCGTTCACAGCGCCCGCGGCCGTGAGCGTGGTCGCCGTCGGCGCAGCGGTTGGGCTGTTCGCCGCATGGCCGGGCGGGCGGCTGTGGAACTGGGGTCTGATCGCGGCGGCGGGTGTGCTGCTCGCCTACGGCGCGCCGGTGCTGCTGTCAGGGCAGGCGACGTTCACGGGCTTTGTGAGGCTCGACGACACGTCGACCTGGTTCAACATCGTCGACCACGTCTTTTCGCACGCGCGCTCGGTCAGCAGCGAGTCCGAATCGACCTACTCGCTCGTGTTCACGGGCGATGTCGGGTCGAGCTACCCGCTCGGCGCCTTCATGCTACCGGGGGTCGTTCGAGGGGTGCTGCGCACGGACGTAGCCTGGATCTTCCAGCCGTACCTGGCCTGCTGCGGCGCGGCTATCGCGCTGTGTGTGTGGTCGATGTTCGAGCAGATCCTCGCCTCTGCGCGTGTTCGCGCTCTGCTGGCGTTCGCGGCGGCGCAGCCGGCGCTGCTCTACGGTTACAGCCTGTGGGGCGGCATCAAGGAGCTCACCGCCGCATTTCTGCTGGTGCTCGGGGTCGCGCTGGCTGCAGGCCTGCTGCAGCGGCGACCGTCGAGCTGGCGCGCGCTGCTTCCGCTCGCGCTCGCGACAGGGGCGCTCATCCAGACGCTCGGCCCCGGCGCCGCCGGATGGGTGGCACCGGCGCTGGTGGTGCTCATCGGCTCCTGGCTGTGGCGCAAGGGTCCTTTCGTGCCACGCCGCGCGATTGCGGGCTCACTCGCCTCGCTGGCGGTCGAGACGGCGGCGTTCGCGGTGCCCGTGTGGCTGGTGCTGGCTCACTTTCTCTCGAACGCGAGCGGCCTATTCTCGAGCGGCCAGACGCAGGCGACGAAGCTCGGAAACCTGATCAAACCCCTGAGCGCGTTTCAGCTCGTGGGCATCTGGCCAATCGGCGACTTTCGCCTCACGGCGCCCACGCTCGCAAGCGCACTGCTCATCGGCCTGGCGCTCCTGGCGGCGCTGTTCGGGCTGTGGGTGAGCGCACGCCGGCGCGAGCCGGGCGTGGCGCTCTATGTAGCCGTCGCGCTGAGCGGATGTGGCGTGTTGTACGCCTCGGACGCGACGCCGTGGGTGATCGGGAAGGCGCTAGCGATCTCCTCGCCGGCGCTTCTGGTGGCGGCTCTGGGCGGTGCGGCGCTCCTCTGGCGCCTCGGAGAGACCCGGCGGATCGCGAGGCTCGGCGGGGCAGCGGTGACCCTCGCGCTCGTGGGAGGGGTGCTGTGGTCGAACGTGCTCGGCTACGGCGACGCGACGCTCGCGCCGAGGGCCCGCCTGGCGGAGCTCTCGCACATCGGCAAGCTGGTGCGCGGCGCAGGCCCGACGTTTGTGAACGAGTACGAAATCTATGCCGACCGCCACTTCCTGCGCGCGGGAGCCCCGGTCGAGCCGGCGGAGTACCGCACGGCCACGCTGCCGACCTGGCGCGGATCGATATTGACGAAGGCCGCCGCCGCGGATCTCGACTCGTTTGCTCTCGCGACGCTCGAGCCCTACCGCTCGATCGTCACACGACGCTCGCCGGCGGAAAGCCGCCCACCGTCGAACTACCGGCTCATCTGGCACGGACGCTACTACCAGCTCTGGCAGCGACCGGCGCGCCCCGCGAGCGCGATCATCGAGCACATCGCCCTCGGCGAATCGGGCACCCTGCCCTACTGCGGCGTCGCCCAGGGTGGTCCCACGAAGCCGTTGTGCTCCGTCGATCCGGTCGCGACGCCGCCGTGCAGCTGGCTCCAGGGGCTTGCGCGCCAGGCCGCCCGCGAGCACGCTGAGCTTCTCGCGTACATGCGTCCGGAACCGATCGTCGCGCGCGGGGACCAGACGTTATGGCCCGCTGCCTGGTACCACGACCCGAGCGGACATTCGCTCAGCCCCACGCGCCCGGGGGAGGCGGTCAGCCACATCGCGGTCGCCAGCCGCCAGAGATATGGCCTTTGGCTCGGGGGAAGCTTCGCGCGCGGCTTTCGCGTGAGCGTCGACGGGCGCTACATCGGCGTCATCAAGGACGAGCTTTCGTCGATCAACGGCTACGTGCATGTCGCCGACGTGGCGCTGGATCAAGGCGTGCATGCGTTCGCGCTGGAGTATCCGCACCCCAACCTGACTGCTGGCAGCGCTGAGAACGCGCTGACCAACCTCACTGCCATCGCGCTTGAGCCGCAGACGCCGAAGAGCGAGCTGATGGCCGTTTCACCGCAGCGCAGCGAAGAACTGTGCGGGCGCCCACTCGACTGGGTCGAGCTGGTGCGCAGCGCCTGAGCGCACGCCAGCGCTCGCGCGGCTACTTGCCGACGTAGGTCACGTAGCCCTTGCTGTTCTGGATCGTCACGACGAAGGGCGTTTTGACAAGTTTCTTCGGGTTCTTGGGTTGGGGCGTGGTCGCCACGCATTCGAACGTCTTGCCGGCTTCCTGAGGTATCCCGGTCGGGCAGACGACGCTCGCTTTGAGGTGGCGCTGCGCGAAGATGCTCTGTTCGATCGAGCGCGCGACGCGGGCTGTGTCGATTTTGGTTTTCGAGGTCGAGCTCGAGCCTTTCGAGGATCCGCAGGCCCCGAGCAGCACGGAGGATGCGAGCATCGCGATCGCGACACCAGCTCCGCCGCGCATTCGAGACGCGCGCGCCGTAGTGGGAAGCAAGGGTCCGTTGGGCATGCGCGCATGCTAGATGCGCCGTCAGATGGAACGGCCGAGCGTCCGCGGATGTTCGGCTCTGCCACGCGTTCCACTGGCTTAGCTTGCCCAAGCCGGCGCGCCGCAGCTGCCCGAGGGCCCTAAACGTTGGTCTAGGTAGGACTGCGCCTTGTTCTGGTTGACCGTGGGCCAGGGGCCTTTACGGTTCTCTCAACGAAAACCGCGCGCGGCGATGTGCCGCTCGTTATCCAATCTCACGGAGGAGAACAAATGCTCCAGCGCAGGGACGCCCACCGGGGCACGGAAG
Organism: Actinomycetota bacterium; assembly: GCA_005884115.1. Lineage (GTDB taxonomy): Bacteria > Actinomycetota > Thermoleophilia > Solirubrobacterales > Solirubrobacteraceae > Palsa-744. The sequence goes on along the minus strand of VAXW01000003.1, from coordinate 352,654 downwards.
CCCACCAGCAGACGGCAAAGACGACTCAGGTCGCGTCGAAGGCCGCCCGCCGCACGCGTGCGCTCGTTGGGACCCTTGCGACGTTCGCGCTCATGCTGTTCGTCATGGCGCCACTAGCGCTTGGCGCAAACACCACCGGCGTGACCGGAGCCACCGGACCCACTGGCCCGACCGGCCCCACTGGCCCTCAGGGCCCCAGGGGGGAACGGGGCGCGACCGGAGCGACCGGGCCCGAAGGTAAACAGGGCGAAAAAGGCTTGAGGGGCGAAAAAGGCGAAAAGGGCGCGACCGGAGCGACCGGCCCGAAAGGCGCCAAAGGCGAACGCGGTGAACGCGGTGAAGCCGGCCCACAAGGCGTGACTGGCGCCACTGGCGCCTCCGGCGCAACCGGGGCTACGGGGGCGACGGGCGCGGAAGGACAGCAGGGCGCGACTGGGGTCAAAGGCGAAACCGGAGCTGCCGGCGCCGAAGGCAAAACTGGAGCCACCGGTGCGGCCGGTGCCCAGGGAGCTCAGGGCGAACGCGGCGAAACTGGTGCTCAGGGCATCCAGGGCGAAACGGGCGCGCAGGGCGTGACCGGCGCCACCGGAGCGCAGGGAGCCACCGGAGCGGCCGGCGCCGAAGGCGCGACCGGAGCCGAAGGTAAAGCTGGAGCCACGGGCGCCCAGGGCGACCGCGGCGAAACCGGAGCGCAGGGAGCTCAGGGCGAACGCGGCGAAACTGGTGCTCAGGGCATCCAGGGCGAAAAAGGCGAAACCGGAGCTGCCGGCGCCGAAGGCAAAACTGGAGCCACCGGTGCGGCCGGTGCCCAGGGAGCTCAGGGCGAACGCGGCGAAACTGGTGCTCAGGGCATCCAGGGCGAAACGGGCGCGCAGGGCGTGACCGGCGCCACCGGAGCGCAGGGAGCGACCGGAGCTGAAGGCGCGACTGGAGCCGCCGGGACGAACGGCACCAACGGCACCAACGGCGAAACCGGAGCCACGGGCGCCACGGGCGATCGCGGCGAAACCGGAGCCACGGGCGCCACGGGCGATCGCGGCGAAACCGGAGCCACGGGCGCCACGGGCCAGGCCGGCACCAACGGCACCAACGGCGAAACCGGAGCCACCGGCGCCGAAGGCAAAGAAGGCGCCAAAGGCGTGACGGGAGCCACCGGCGCAACAGGCGCGACCGGAGCCGCTGGGACTAACGGGACCAACGGGACTAACGGGACTAATGGCGCAACCGGCGCAACAGGCGCAACCGGAGCCGCTGGTACCAACGGGACCAACGGGACTAACGGGACCAATGGCGCAACCGGCGCAACAGGCGCAACCGGAGCCGGAGCAACTGGCGCGACTGGGGCGACCGGCGAAACCGGGGCCACGGGCGCGACCGGCGCCGCCGGCGTCGCCGGTAACTGGGCCGGTAACTGGTCTGCGCAGACCACTTACAAAACGAAAGAACTGGTCTTCTACGAAGGTAGCTCTTACATCTCGATCAAAGAACCTAACCTGAAACAGACACCAAAAGGAAACCAAAACGACGAATACTGGAGCCTCGTAGCCGAAAAAGGCGCCAAAGGCGAAACCGGTGCCGCGGGCGCCAAAGGCACGACCGGGGCGACGGGCGTGACCGGGGCGACTGGACCCGAAGGCAAAACCGGTGCCACCGGAGCTCAGGGCGTTACAGGAGCCACCGGCGCCACCGGAGCTACCGGCGCGACAGGCGCGACTGGACCCGAAGGCAAAGAAGGCAAAACCGGTTCGACCGGAGCCGCGGGCGTCGCAGGAGCGTGGGACGGTACCTGGTCGTCGTCGACCACATACAAAATAAACGAATTGGTCTTCTACGAAGGTAGTTCTTACATCTCGCTCAAAGAACCTAACCAGAACAAGAAACCAGACATCGAAACGAGCTACTGGAGCCTCGTAGCCAAAGAAGGCGCGACCGGGCGAACGGGTGCGACTGGGACCACCGGCGCGACCGGGGACACCGGTGCACAAGGCGTAACCGGGGCAACCGGCGCGACGGGAGCTACCGGAGCCACTGGTCCTCCAGGAACCGAATCGTTGTACAGCACATCTGGCACGCTGCAGGCCGGCTCGCACATCGTCAGAGGATCAGTGTCGGCCCCGGCAACCGTGACTCTGACCGGGTCAGCGGTGTTTACCAGTGCAGGGAGTTACTCCTGCACGGTTTCCAATACGACCGATAACAGCAAGGGAGTACAGGTGGCGAACACCAGCGGAAGCAAATTCGTCATCACTCCTAACGTCGCCAACACGGTCAACTTCATCTGCGTTGGTAACTGAACCGACGCAGCCGAACTGAACGATAAGCAGCACAAGCGAGGGGGCTCCGCAAGGAGCCCCCTCTTTTTCAGCCTGCGGCCTCAGGTCGCGATTTGGCTGGTGACCGCCATTCCCGCATAGCTTTCTTCGAGCGCGTCGCGTGCGCTTGCGGCGTGGTCGGCGCAGGCGCAGAGGGTGACGTCCGTGTTGGCGTGTCCGAGCTGGCGGCTGGCGAGCACCACGTTCAAGCCCTTGGCGGCGAGCTGCGCGGCGACTTGTTACCACGGCTGTTACCACCGGCGAGCGGTCACGGCGCTGTGGGGACTGCTGTCGCCGCATAGCTCGTCTCCAGCGCCTCCCTCGCCGCGTGAGCGTGGTTTGCGCGCTTCGAATAGGTGCGCGTAGGTCGAGAGCGTCACAGTCGGGTTGGCGTGCCCGAGCTGGCGGCTGACGAAGACGACGTTCAGGCCTTTTGCGATCAAGAGCGAGGCGTAGCCGTGGCGGAGGGAGTGTAGGGAGAGCCGTCCGGTGGCGGTGATGGCGGCGCGTTGGACTGTCGCTCGGAACGCCTTGCCGACGACGCGGTGCACGCGGATCAGCCCCGCGTCGAGGTCGATGTCGGCCCATGTGGGGCCGAGGGCTTCGCCGACGCGTAGGCCGGTGTAGGCGAGGAACTCGAAAAGTGGTCGATGCGGCCCGGCGTGGGCGAGGAAGCGGGCGAGCTGCTCGCCTTTCCAGGATCGCAACCTTCTGCGGCGTCCAATGCGGCTTCTCGCCGGGTTCGAGCTTGGCGACGGGGTTGTCGGCGGGCCAGCCGCGCCGGACGGCGAAGCGGCACACCTGGTTGAGCGCGATTAGGACGATGCGGGCGGTGGTCGGCGCGAGTACCCGCTCGTTCGCCTGCTAGCCCTGTCCCCCACCCCACGTAACCTGCGGCTCATGGAGCCCCAAGAGGCGGTCTCGGGCGACATCCTCACCTCCACCGAGGCCGGCGGCCGGGTAATCCGCGGGAGTGCCCTGCGGGCCGCCGGCAACGCGGCCGGCGTCGTGGTGGGGGTCGTGACGGCTGCGCTGCTGCTGCGCCACCTGGGCGTCGCCGAGTCGGGGCGCTACGTGACCGTGCTGTCGCTGGTCGCGATCGCCGGCAGCGTGTCCGAAAACGGGCTCAACGTGAGTGCCAGCCGCGAGCTCGCGCTGCTTCCCCGCCCGGAGCGCTCGGCTCTCATCGCCAACGTCGTCGGCCAGCGACTCGTGGTCACGCCGCTGGCGGTGCTCGCGATGGTCGCGTTCGCTGCCGTCGCCGGCTACCCGGCTCGCATGATCGCCGGTACCGCGCTCGCCGGCGCCGGCATGCTGATCATGGCGCTCGCCAACTCGCTGCTGCTGCCGCTGACGGTCGAACTGCGAAACGCCGGACTCGCCTTCATCGATTTCTTCCGGCAGGCCGTGACGCTCGCGGGCGTCGCCGTGCTAGTGATCGTCGGCGCGCGCCTGCTCCCTTTCTTTGCAGTCCAGATCGTCGTGGGACTCGCCGTCCTGGCCCTGGTCCCGCGGCTGGCGGGCGCCGGCGCCTTCATCGCTCCCAGCTTCGACCGCGCCAAGCACCGCGCGCTGCTTGCCCGGGCCCTTCCGCTTGCGGTGGCGATCGTGCTCGGACAGCTCTACTTCCGTCTCGTGATCGTGCTCATGTCGCTCGTCTCCAGCCCGCGCCAGACCGGCCTGTTCGGCGGATCGCTGCGTGCAATGGAGACGCTTGTGAGCATCCCCGTCCTCGTCGCGGGCGTGGCGCTGCCGCTGCTCACCGCGGCGGCCCGCGACGACCCCGCTCGGCTTCGCTACGCGATCGCAGGGCTCAGCAAGGGCGCGATCATCGCCGGCGTGCTCGTCGTGCTCGTCGCCGCGCGCGCTGCCGAGCCGGTCATGGCGATCATCGGCGGGCATGCCTTCCGACCGGCGGGGGATGTCCTTCGCATTCAGGTCGCCGCGCTGCTGTTCATCGCGCTCTACCAGATCTGGACCGTGTCGCTGATCGCTCTCGGGCGCCAGCGCGAGCTCATCCTCACCAACTCACTCGGCCTGCTCGGCGTGGGGGTCTTTGCGGGAGTGCTCGTGCCGCTGTTCGATGCGCAGGGCGGCGCGGTCGCGAGCGTCGCGGGCGACGCGCTCCTTGCGGCGCTCATCTACTGGAGACTGCGCGCCGGCATCGGCACCGGTGCAGTCATGGTGGGGGCGCGGTTCCTGCTGCGCGTCACAGCGGCCGCGGTGGCGGCGTGCGTGCCTCTCCTCGTATCCGCGCTGCCAGACTTCGCCGCCGCGGCGCTCGCCGGGGTTGTCTTCCTGGGCGTTGGCCAGCTGGTCGGCATACTGCCGCGCGAGCTGCACGAAGCCCTCCGCGCCCGGGCGCCGTTCGCGCGCCCGCGCGCGTGACGGTCGCTATACTTTGTGAAGTAATGGCGCGCATCACCGTCTACTCGACCGAGCCCTGCTCCTTCTGTCGTCGGGTGAAGGGCTTGCTGGACGCCCGCGGCGTGGAGTTCAGCGAGGTCAACCTCTCAAAGGACCCCACCGGCCGTGTCGAGCTCGCGCGGCGGACCGGCATGATGAGCTTCCCCCAGGTGCTGATCGACGATCAGCTCCTCGGGGGCTTCGCCGAGCTGCAGGCGGCCGCCGAGGACGGCCGTCTGGACGAGCTGCTGGCCGCCTGAGTCAACCGTCCGCAAGGAAGTGCCGCACAGCGGCTGGCGGCGTTTGACGCTAACCCACCGCCACGCGCTCTCGCGCCTTCTGTCGAGTTCCACCCCGCCGCCGTGGCCGCCGCTGGCAGCCCTCGCACGCGTACGTGCCCCGCCCAGCGGCGACCATCTTCACGATCTCGCGACCGCAGCGCGGACACGGCTCGCCCGCGCGGCGGTGGATCAGAAACTCCTCCTGGAATGACCCGCGCGCGCCGTCAAGGTGTCGGAAATCATCGATGCTCGCGCCCTGCGCGTCGATTCCAGCCCGCAGGGCGGCTATCACCCCCGTCCGCAGGCGCTCCCATTCGCCCCTGGTCAGCCGGCCGGCGGGCCGCAGGGGATGCACCCCGGCGCGAAAGAGCGCCTCGTCGGCGTAGATGTTCCCGACTCCCGCCACCCGGCGCTGGTCGAGCAGAAACGCCTTCACCGGCGCCCTGCGCCCCCGGGCAGCCCGCCGCAAGTGCTCGATCGTAAAGGCCTCATCCAGTGGCTCCAGGCCAAGGCGGGCCGCGAAGAAGTCATCCAGCGCATCCGTGCCGAGCAGCAGCTCTCCGGTCCCGAACCGCCGTGGGTCATCGACGACCAAGCGGTGCTCGCCGGCGCCGTCGCGCAGCAGCAGTCGCATGCGTACGTGCGAAGGCTCCGGTTCGGGCTCATACAGCAGCGCGCCCGTCATACGCAGGTGTTGAGCGAGATAGACGTCGCCCTCGAGCGCCCACAGCAGGTACTTGCCGCGCCGACCAAGCTCCTCGACCCGGCGACCCGCGAGCGCCGCGGCCAGCTCCGCCGGCGCCAACGGACGCGACCAGCGCTCGTCGAGAATCTCAACGTCCACGAGACGACGGCCCTCGACGAGCGGGGCCAGCTGACGACGGATCGTCTCGACCTCAGGCAGCTCTGGCATCGTCACACCAGCTTAGGCGCGACCCGCACTCGGGCGAGCGCGCGCCAGCGGGTGGCGCCGCTGCTAGCCGAGAAATGACTCGCCCGGGAGCTCGCGCGCGTCGCGCCCGGTCAGCCAGCTCAGGACGCTTGCCCCCACGTCGGCGAGCGGACCGTCATGACGCCTGCCGTCCAGGCGCGCACCGTGCAACAGGCGTCGCGCCATCTCCCCGGTGAGCGCGAGCAGCGGCGCGTACTCGCGCGTGTGGTCTGAGCCGGGCTGCGCCGGATCGACGCCGTGGTCGGCAGTCACGACCAGCAGGTCGTCCGAGCGCAGCCGCCCAAGCCATGTCGCGAGCGCCGCGTCGATCTCTGACAGCGCCCGCGCAAAGCCCGCGAGGTCCTTGCGGTGGCCAAAGCGCTGGTCGGTCTCGATCAGGTTCACGAACACGAAACCCTCATCGAGCTCGTCCAGCAACTCCTCGGTGCTCTGCAGCGCCGTCGCGTTGGTGGCACCGGGGTGCGAGCGCGAGATGCCCACCCCTGCGAACAGGTCGGCGACCTTTCCCACCGCGTGCACCTCCGCGCCCGAGTCCACGAGCTCCTGCAGGTAGCTGCGCGCGGGCGGGGTGAGGGTGAAGTCGCGCCGCCCGTGCGTGCGCTCGAACGCCCCCTCCGCGCCCCTGAACGGCCGCGCGATCACCCGGCCTACACCCTCCCCACCGCGCATCACCGCGCGCGCGGCCGTGCACGCCTCGTACAACTCGCTCTCGCTCATGCACTGAACGTGAGCCGCCAGCTGGAGCACCGAGTCCTGCGAGGTGTAGACGATCAGCGCGCCCGTGCGCAGGTGCTCGGCGCCGAACTCGTCGATCGCCGCGATGCCGTTGTAGGGGCGGTTGCAGATCAGCGCCCGCCCCATCGCCGCTTCCAGCCGCTCGATCAGCTCGGGCGGGAAGCCTTCGGGATATGTGGGCAGCTCGCGCTCCGTGACGACGCCCATCAGCTCCCAGTGGCCCGTGATCGAGTCCTTGCCCGGGCCCAGCGGCGCAAGGCGCCCGTGGATCGCAGGGTCGCGCGCCGGCGCCACACCCTCGAGCTCGAGGATCGAGCCCAGCCCGAGGCGCTGGAGCGTGGGCAGCCGCAGGCCTCCGACCGCGCGCGCGAGATGGGCGAGCGTATTCGTGCCCTCATCGCCGTAGCGCGCAGCGTCCGGCAGCGCGCCCACCCCGCACGCGTCGATGACCACCACGATCGCCCGCCTGCCTGTGCCCTTCGGGGTGCCCTCGCTCGCGCTCATCGCCGACCACCGAGGTGGTGCGCCGCGTGAGGAGCGGTATCCGCGGCCCCGCCGGGTGCGATCAGCGCGTTGCCCGCGGGTGCGCGCTGAAGTAGGCGTCCTTCAGGCGCTCGGCCGAGAGGTGGGTGTACACCTGCGTCGTGGCAAGGTCCGCGTGCCCAAGCATCTCCTGCAGCGAGCGCAGGTCGCAGCCGCCGGCCAGCAGGTGCGTCGCGAAGGAGTGGCGCAGCGTGTGAGGGCTCATGCGCCTCTGCAGGCCCGCACTGCGCGCGTGGCCCTGAACGATCTTGTACACGCCCTGGCGCGTGAGCCCGGTGCCGCGGTTGTTCACGAACAGCTTGCCCTCCACGCGCGCGCCAACCAGCGCCGGGCGTCCCCGGGCGAGGTAGACGTTCAGCGCGTCCATCGCCCGCCGCCCCACCGGCACGAGCCGCTCCTTCGACCCCTTGCCGCGCGCGCGCAGCATCGCCTCCTCGGCGTCGATGTCGCTCAGCGCCAGGCCAATCAGCTCCGAGACGCGCAGGCCGCACGCGTACATCATCTCCAGCAGCGCGCGGTCGCGCAGCGCCAGAGGCGAGGTGCCGCGGGGCTGGTGGAGCAGCAGCGATACCTCCTCGCGCGAGAGCACGCGCGGGAGCCGCTGGGTCTTTCGCGGGCCATGGAGCTCCGCCGCGGGGTCGTGCTCGATCGCGCCCTCGCTGCGCAGGTGGCGGTAGAACGAGCGCAGGCACGCGACCTTGCGCCCGAGGGTCGCCGCCGCGGCGGGCTCGCGCGGGCCCGACGGTCCCGGCCCGCCAGCGAGCTCCGAGATGAACGAGGCCAGGTCCGCATGACGCGCCTCGAGCACCCCCACGTCGCGGCGCTCCAGAAAGCGGCCGAACTGCAGCAGGTCCGAGCGGTACGCCTCCAGCGTGTTGCGCGACAGCCCCCGCTCCAGCTCGAGGTAGGCGAGGAAGTCGAGCATCGGCGCAGAGATGCCCAGCTCGGCCGCGGGGGCGGTGGCGCTCACGCCTACGGCTTCGCCTCAGCCGCCTCGCTTCCTTGCCGGTGCAATCAGGCGTTCATCGGCGGCGCGGTGTGCTGACCCGCTGCGAGCAGCTCGGCGAGCGCCTCGCCGCCCGCCAGGGCGGCGCCGAAGAACAGCGGATCCTGCGTGACGCCGCGGCCCATCGTCTGAGCCTCCAGCCCGCTGCCTGCGAAGGCCGGCAGGTCGACCCTCGCGGGCCGCCAGTCATGGCGCGTGATGCGCGCCGGACGCTCCAATCGCAGCGTCGATGAGGCCGCTCCCCCCGCGCCGTCGGTGTCCACCGAGGAGGCGAACGCTGCGCCCAGGCCCGCGCGGAGGTCGCTGCCGAAGGGCGAGCGCATGCCGGCCGGCAGCGCCACCGTCACCGGCTCCAGCAGCAGGTCCAGCACCGTGAGCGTGTGGTGGGAGATCCCCCGGTGGCGCCCGCGCGGATCCGCCGAGGACATGCGTGCCACCAGCAGCGTGCGACAGCCGAGCGCGAGCGCCGCGTGCGCAGAGTCGAGCGCGGACATGCCACCGTGGCCGAGCGCCGAGCGCGAGCCCACGATCCCCGGCCCAGGTCCGCAAACGACCGCGTCCCACGAGAGCTCACACAGGCCGTGGTGGATCGCGCCCGCCGTCGTCATCGCCTCTTGATCGCCGCCGAATGCCGCACCCGCGGTGATGTGACCGGACAAGAGGTCGCGCTCGCGCAGCTCTCGCGCAGTGCGCGAGTGGCCGCCGGGCAGCGCCCCGCCCTCGGTCTGAACGTAGCCCAGCCTGCTTCCAGGCAAAGCGTGCGCGAACGCCCACGCGAGCGGCGCGAGCTGGCCGTGCAGGCCGAGGATCGCGACCGGCCGCTCCAGCGGAACCCTCAGGCTCTCCCCCTCCACCGGGACGATCGCGTGCTGGAGGCTCGTGTAGTTGAGCTTCATCACCTCCGCCCCGTCGGTGCCCTCGCCGGAGAGCCCTTTTGAAACGTTGACGTGCACGACGTCAAAGCCGCCCGAGCCCAGCCCCAGGTCGAGCGCCTGCACGTTCACGATCACCTCATCGCCCGCCTCGGCCGGCCCCACGAGCGAGACATCGGCGATCGCCGCGCGCGGCACGCCCTCGCCCCCATCCAGCTGTATACGCAGGCCCTGCTCAGGCCCTTCGGTCTTCTCGGCCTCTATGACGGTTGCACGTCGGAGCTTGAGCATCGCGGCAGCAGGCTAGCGCTTGTGCTCGCGCAATCCGCCGCCATCGAGTTCGCGCGCAGTCTCGGGAAGGTAGTGCGCGTTCCTTTGACCGCGCACGCCATCGAGGAGTCCACGCCACATCGCCAGAAGTCGCGCACCACGGGGGCGCTCATACAGGGCGGTTAGGAGCATCCACCGCAGCATGATCAGCCCCCACGCCAGGCACCATGCCGGCGCCAGGCGCCAGTTCTCGCGGAGGAGCACGGTGCCGTTGCGAATTACCCAGTACAACCTCCAAGGCGGGTGGTGAGTCGTCCGCACATGGCCAATCAGGAACCTGTGCTCCGCCAAGGCGCCCAACGAATGCGGCAGCAAGACCCGCTTGTCCTGGACGATGCGCTTGCCCGCTCGCCTGACCCGCAGGCAGAAGTCCTGATCGACGCAGTCGACGAAGAAGTCCTCACGAAAGCCGCCGAGCTCGTCCATGAGCGACTTTCGGACAACCATGCCCGACGTGATCACTGCGTCCCGATCGGCGATCTGTCGACGCAGAGCCGTGCGCGGATCGATGAAGGAGGACCGCGCTACGTCCCATGGCGCGGGCGCGGCGACCCCGACCGTTGAGTCGGCAAGGTGGGTGGCGAGCTTGCGGACGTCGCCCGCGGCGAGCACCGAGTCCTGGTCGAGCAGCAGCACAGCGTCCGAGTCCGGGGAGACCCCGCGCAGCCCGAGGTTGAGCGCGCCGGCCAGCCCCAGGTTGCGGCCGGGACGCAGCACCCGGACTTGTTGGTCGGGCGCCTCTCCGCGCAACAGGGCGGAGCCGCCCGGGGTGTTGTCGACCACGACGACCTCGCAGCACGCCTCGCGCGCCGCGGCTAGCACCTCCAACAGCCGCGGGTCCGGGTGGTACGCCGTCGCGATCGCGCTCACCTTGGCCGGCGCGCCGGGAATGGCTAGCGGCCACCGTCGTCCGTCGCGCATCCCGCCTCCTCGAGCAGCTTGAGCGCGACCTCGAGCATGTCCTCCAGCGCGCGCGCGCTGACGCGCTCGCCCGGCTCGTGGTTGCGCTCGGTTCCGTTGGCGAGGTTCACGACCGTCACGCCCTGCGCGCGCAGCGCGTTTGCGTCCGAGCCGCCCGCGCTCGAGATGCGCTTCGGCTCGTGACCGCAGGCACGCAGGGCCGCCTCCGCCGCGCGCACCGCCGGCGCCGCCGGCGTCGCGCGGTAGCCGGCGAACGTCCGCTCCACCGTGACGTCGACGTCGCACTCGCACTCCGGCGCATTGGCCCCCTGGTGCAGGCGTTCGATGATCTCCGAGCACAGCGCCTCGGCCTGCTCGTCGCGCATGCCTCTCACCTCCGCCAGCACCGTGCAGCGCTCGGGCACCACGTTCATCGCGCTTCCGCCCGCGATCGTGCCGATGTTGGCCGTCGTCTCCTCATCGACCCGCCCCAGCCGCATCGAGCAGATCGCTCGCGCCGCTGCCAGGATCGCGCTTCGCCCGTCCTGCGGGCGCAGCCCCGCGTGCGCTGCCGAGCCGTGGAAAGTGGCCTCGATGCGAAAGTGGCTGGGCGACGCCAGCACGACCTCCCCGATCGCAGTGGCGTGGTCGAAGACGTAGCCGAAGTCGCTGCGCAGGCGCGCAGCGTCGAAGGCCCGCGCGCCCGCCAGCGCGACCTCCTCGGAGACCGTGAACAGCAGCTCGACGTCGACCGGCGCGCCCGCATGGCATACGTGGCGCGCGAGCGCCAGCATGACCGCCACCGCAGCCTTGTTGTCCGCGCCGAGGATGCCGTCGTTTGCGTTCTCCCAGTACCCATCGACGAGCACCGGCTCGACGGGCGCCTGCAGCGGCACGGTGTCCAGATGCGCGCAGAGCAGAATGCTCGGCGTTCGAGTTCCCGTGCCGGCGTCTGTGTCTGACATCCGAGACGCCGGCCCCGCCGGCGCCGCGGATGCAGACGCGGATGCCGGTATCCGCGCAAGCAGGTTGCCGCAGTCCGAGCCGAGCAGCGCGCCGGCACCGTCCTCCTCGACGTGCAGGCCGAGCGACTCGAGCTCGCGGCGGACATGGTCGGCGCATGCGCGCTCGCGGCCCGAGGGACTCTCGATGCGGCACAGCTCCGCGAAGGTGGCGCCGAGCTGGCGCTTCTGGAGCTGCGTTATCGGCGACTGCGCGCTGCCCGCGCTCACGCCGAACGCGCGCGCGCGGTGGTCACGCGCGGCCGCGTGGCCTCGGCGCGCTCCCCACCCCGCCGCAAGGCGGCCTCAACGAAATCCCTGAACAGGGGTGCGGGGCGCTCGGGACGGGACTTGAACTCGGGGTGGAACTGCGAGGCAACGAAGAAGGGGTGCTCCGCGAGCTCGATGACCTCCACCAGGCGCTCGTCGGGCGAGGTGCCCGAGGCGCGCAGCCCGGCAGCTTCCAGGCGCTTGCGCAGCAGGTTGTTGACCTCGTAGCGGTGGCGGTGGCGCTCATACACGACGGCCTCGCCGTAGATCTCGCGCGCCAGCGAGCCCGAGTGCAGCTTGATCGGGTCCGCGCCGAGACGCATCGTGCCGCCAAGGTCCGATACCTCCTTCTGCTCCGGCAAGAGGTCGATCACCGGGTATGGCGTCTCGACGTCCATCTCGGTCGAGTTGGCGCCTTCCATGCCTGCGACGTTGCGCGCGAACTCCGCCACCGCGACGTGCATGCCCAGGCAGATGCCCAGGTAGGGGATCGCCTGCTCGCGCGCGATCTGCGCGGCCGCGATCTTGCCCTCGATTCCGCGCCCCCCGAAGCCGCCCGGGATCAGGATCCCGTCGACGTCCGCGAGGCGCTCGCGTACGCTCTCGCCCTCCTCCCCTTCGAGCGTCTCGGAGTCGATCCACTCGATCTCCACGCTCGCGTTCTGCTGCCAGGCGGCGTGACGGAGGGCCTCGGAGACCGACAGGTAGGCATCCTCCAGCCGCACGTACTTGCCAACGATCGCGATGCGCGCCAGGAGCGTCGCGCGTTCGGCGCGCACGATCGTCTCTTCCCACGCCGCAAGATCGGGGACCGGCGCCTGCGAGGCGGCCTGCTGGGCGCCGAAGTGCTCGAGGATGAAGTCGTCGACGCCCTGGTCGCGAAAGACAAGCGGCACGCGATAGATGTTGCTGACGTCGCTCGCCGAGACGATCGCCTCCACCGGCAGGCTCGCGAACAGGGCGATCTTCTTGCGGATCTCCGCAGACAGCGTCGCCTCCGAGCGGCACATGAGCATGTCGGGCGCGATGCCGATGCGGCGCAGCTCGTTGACCGAGTGCTGCGTGGGCTTCGTCTTCAGCTCGCCCGCGTGGCCGATGTAGGGCACGAGCGTAAGGTGGATGAACATGCATCGCCGCCTTCCCACATCTACCGGGAACTGGCGGATCGCCTCCAGGAACGGCAGCGACTCGATGTCGCCCACGGTGCCGCCGATCTCCGTTACCACGAAGTCCACGTCGCTCGACTCCGCGATCAGCGCGATGCGCTGCTTTATCTCGTCGGTGATGTGCGGCACGACCTGAACCGTCCCGCCCAGGTAGTCGCCCCTGCGCTCGCGCCTGATCACCGTGTCGTAGATGCCGCCCGCCGTCACATTCGAGGCGCGCGAGGTGTTGGCGTCGGTGAAGCGCTCGTAGTGGCCCAGGTCGAGGTCCGTCTCGGCGCCGTCCTCTGTCACGAAGACCTCCCCGTGCTGGTAGGGAGACATCGTGCCGGGGTCGACGTTGATGTAGGGATCGAACTTCTGAAGCCCGACGGTCAGCCCGCGCGCCACCAGCAGGCGCCCGATCGAGGCCGCGGCGATGCCCTTGCCGAGCGAGGAGACGACCCCACCGGTCACGAAGATGAAGCGCGTATCGCTCGGGACCTGGGCGTGGCGGTCGGGGTTGCGCATCCTCATGAGGGCCTGCCCCAGGAGTCTAGTCCGCGCAACCACGGAGTCCGCTCGATCAGCGCCGACAGCGAGCGAAACTCCGAATAAATTGTGAGCGCGAGCAGCAGCGCAAGCGCGATGACCTGTCCGGCGCTCGACAGCGTCAGCACGAGCCACAGGCCCGCGAGCGCGCCCAGCAGGCTCGCGCCGGTGTCGCCGAGCATCGCCCGCTCGCGCACGTCGTAGGAGCCCGCCACGAGCGCCGGCGCGGCGAACAGCCCCAGGGCCCACAGCGGGCGCGGATCGCCGGAGCCGATCAAGAGGCCGGCGCCCAGCAGCACGAACGCCTTGATCGCGCGCCCCGGCCGCAGGTCGAGCAGGTTGAAGAGGTTTGTCGCCAGCACCACCACCGCTGCCGCGAGCAGCCAGCGCGCGTCTGAGCGCTGCAAATAGCCCACCGCGAACAGAGCCAGCCCGAGCGAGCCCGCCCCCTTCAGGGCTCCCGTCGACCACTCTCCCCGCAGCGCCGCAGCGCCGTGACCGCGCCAACCCCGCGGCGGGTGGTCATGATCGGGCGCCGGCTCGGCGCCGGGCTGCGCCCCGGCCGGCGGCCGCAGCGCCAGCTGCTCGCCTCGCGCCGCACTCGGCTCGCCATCACGCCTCCCGCGCGCGTCCGCACCGCCGAGCGCGTCGTCGATCAGCCCCAGCGCGAGCACTCCCAGGGCGTAGGCCGCGACGGGCAGCGTCTCAGGGTGAAAGACCTCCGCGGAGGCAAGCCGCGAGAGCAGCATCAGCGGAACGAGCGCGACGAGCGCCGCGGCGGGGACGAGCACGCCGAACGGGAATGGGAGCTCGCGCCCGCGGAAGTTCTCCCTGCGGTGCCCGCCCGCGCTCAGCGCCCGCAGCAGGGGCGTGGCGAGCATCGCGGCGCTGGCCAGCGCCAGCGCGAACGGCAGCGCGTGCATCAGCGCAAGCTAGCGGCCAACGCGGATGTCGCTGACGACCTTGGGCAGGAGCGAATCGGCCGTCGGCTTGGTGCCGAACGCGCCGTGTGAGCCGTTGAGCGCGTAGATCAGAGCGGCCTGCCCGGCGATCGCGTCGAGATCGTCCACGCTGGGCATGTCGTGGCCCTGGTACCAGGGGACCTGCGAGGGCTGCGTGCTCGTCAGCTCGACGCCCACCGCCGCCGCGCCGGCCGCCGCGACGCCGTCGATCATGCCCGACTCGAAGGCTTCGGAGACCTGCGACTGTTCGGCGGGCATGCCGGCGGGGTCGGCGCGCATCACCACCAGCCCCTGTAGGGCGCCGAGCTGGCCGTCGAAGGCGCTCAGCAGGTGCCCTCGCACGCGGCTGAGGAGCTCCTGGGTGACTAGCGCCCCGCCGGCGACGAGCTGGCGGCCCACGAGGGCGCCGAACTGCGTGAGCAGTTCCTTGCCCTTGCTCGTCAGGCTGTGCGCGCTGTTCAGGACTTCGCCCAGCGCTTCGTAGCGCGTCGCGGTGGCGCTGTGCGCAAGGCCGGCGAGATCGAGCGGCTCGCGCACCGCCACGACGGTTGTCAGATCGCCGCCCGCCTGCGTGACCGCGCTGCGCACGAGGTCATTGACGCGGTTCGACGAGCCCCCCAAGAAGACGAGGCCGACGCTGCGCCCAGTGAGCAGGCCGTGCGTGGCGATCGGATACAGGTCGTTTGAGAACGCTTCCTGCGTGCTGAGCTGCGCCTGAAGCCGGCCCGCGCGCCGCTGGGCGTCGCTGACTTCGGCCGAGAGGTCGTGCACGATGCCGCTCTTGGCCGACGAGACGAGGTTCGAGTCGCCGATCGCCACCCCGATGACTACCCCAACGGCCAGTGCCAGCAGCACCGCGGCGAGCGAGAGCGCGTGGTAGCGGTAGTCGAACATCGCTCGCCGCGTCGCTAGAACATCTAGCCGCTCGAGCCGAGCAGCAGCTGCAGCTTCAGCCACAGCAAGTTCGCCACGTCGTGCAGAGCGGGCGTCATCCACACGACGGCGACCATCGCGATCAGGCCGGCGGCGATCACCACGAGCAGGGGTACGAGACTGGGCCGCGGCCGGTACAGCCTGCTCACGCCCTTGGCGTCGACCAGGATCTCGCCGATTCGCAGCCTCGTCAAAAACGTCGAGGACATCCCTTCGCGGTTGCGGTCCAGGAACTCGACCAGGTTGAACGGCGAGCCGACGGTCACGATAAGGCGGGCGCCCTTCTCCGCGGCGATCAGCATCGCCACGTCCTGGCTCGTGCCGGGGGCGGGCAGCAGCTTGAACGGGACGCCCAGGCGCACGAGGCGCTCGCGCCCGGGAGCGCGGCCGTCGCGATAGCAGTGCACGACGAGCTCCGCGCCGCAGCGTAGCGCTGCCTCGCCCGCCGAGTCCATGTCGCCGACGATCATGTCCGGCGTGAGGCCCGCGTCGAGCAGCGCCTCGGCACCGCCGTCGACGGCCACGATCACCGGCCGCTCGTCGCGGATGAACGGCCGCAGCGCACGCAGGTCGCGCTGGTGGCCCACGCCGCGGACGACGACCAGCGTCGAGCGGTCGCGGAAGTCGGTGCGGAAGCGCGGCATGTCGACTCTGCCCGCGAGAAGCTCGCGCTCTTCGCGCATGTGCGCGATGGTGTTGTGCGCGAAGCGCTCCAGTGCCGCGCCGACCTCGCCCCGGCGGGCCTCCGTTTCGGTGCGGATGCGCGCCCGCTCGAGCACCTCGCCGCGCGCGAGCAGCCGCCCGTCGCGCAGGATGCTGGCGCTTGGCGAGCCCGTGATCCTGCCCTCTGCACGCGCCGCGGGCACCTCGATGCGCACCTCATCGCCGTCCGCCAGTGCCTCGAAGAGCCCGTCGCCGGGGACGTCGACGAGCAGCACGCCTGCTTCCACGAGCAGCTGGGGCCCGAGATTGGGGTAGGAGCCCGAGGAGGAGGGGCCGCAGTTGAGCACCGCGGCCGCGCCGGCGGCGATCAGCTCCTCCGCGGAGACCCTGTCGATGTCGCGGTGATCTATGACCGCGATCTCCCCGCGCAGTAGGTGCCGTACGAGCACCTTCGTGCGACGCCCCAACCGCACCGCCCCGCTGACGACGCGCGCCGGGCGCGCGAGCTCATCGAGCAGAAGCGCATCGCCACCCGGCCGCAGGGGCACGACCTCCGCGGCCCCTGCGGGCGCTTCAGGAGTCTCTGTCGGGCGTGGTCGCGTCGCCGCCACCCCGTCGAGGGTAACGCTCGCGCGCCGATGACGGCGCCCGGCGGGCGTCAAGCCGCCCGCCGCAGCTCGCGCGCGTGACGCAGGGCACCGCTGTCAGCGCTGTCAGCGCCGAGCATGCGCACGAGCTCGGAGACGACCTCCTGCTCGGCGAGCTCGGTGACGGTCGCGCTCGTGCTCCCGGCGCGCGTGTCCTTGACGATCGCAAAGTGGCGCTCCCCCAGCGACGCGATCTGTGGCAGGTGGGTGATGCAGAGCAGCTGCCGGCGCTGTGCTAGGGCGCGCAGGCGCGCCCCTACAGCGCGGGCGGCATGGCCGCCGATGCCCGCATCGACCTCGTCGAAGACCAGCGTCGGCGCGCCCGCGGGCGAGGTCGCGACGCTCATGATCGCGAGCATCACACGCGCGAGCTCTCCCCCGGACGCGATCTCGCGCAGCGGCCCCGCAGGCACGCCGGGGTTGGGCGCGATCACGAACTCCACCTCATCGCCGCCGCTGGGCCCGACCTCGCGCCTCCAGAGCGCCACCTCGAACGACGCTCCGGCCAGCGCCAGCGCCTGCAGCTCCCCGCACACCGCCTTCTGGAATCCAGGAGCGGCCGCCACGCGAGCGCGGCGAAGCGCGGCGTCGTGCTCCTCGAGCTCGGCGCTCGCCTGCGCCAGGTGCGCCTCGAGCTCGCAGGAGGCGGCCTGCTCTGAGCGCAGCTCGCGCAGACGCCGGCTGGCGTCCTCGGCGTGCGCGAGCGTCGAGGAGACGCTCCCTCCGTGCTTGCGCAGTAGCCGCTCGACCGGCAAGAGGCGCTCTTCGAGCGCATCGAGCCCTCCGCCGTCGTCGAGCGCGACGCCCGCGAGCTCCTCGGCGTAGCGATGCAGCTCCGAACCCAGGTCCTGCGACTCGATCAGCACCTCGCTCAAGCGCTCGCTGAGGGCATCGAGGCGCTCATCCACGCCCGCCAGCGCCTGGAGGCTCGAGACGGCCGCCGCGAGCCGTTGCGCGCCGGGCACGCCGGCGTCGGCCTCGGCAGCGTCGACGGTGTCGCCCGGCGAGAGGGCGTGCGCGCCGGCTTCGGCTGCCTGCTGCAGGGCTCCCGCGCGGCGCAGGCGCTCGCGTGTCTGAAGCAAGGACTCATACGCGCGCAGCTCCTCCTCGGAGGCCTCGAGCTCTGAGCGCTCATGCTCGAGCAGCTCGAGCTCGCGCTCACGCGCGCGCTCACGCTCGTCGAGCTCGGCGAGCTGCGCCCGCAGCCGCGCCACCTGCGAGCAGCTCGCCGCGCAAGCCCGCAGGCGCGCGGCGTGCTCGGGGCCGCACAGGCTGTCGAGCAGCTCGAGCTGGGAGGAGGCAATCGTGAGCTTGCGATGCTCGTGCTGCCCGTAGAAGCAAACGAGAGCGGCGCCGATCTCCCGCATCTCGCCCACGGCGATCGTGCGCCCGTTCAGGTACGCGCGCGTGCGGCCATCCGAGCCCACCCGCCGGGCCAGCACCAGCTCCTCGGCGCCTGGCGCGAGCCGCTCGCCGATGCTCGCCTGGAGCGGCGTCTCACCCTGCTGCAGAGCGAAGACGCCCTCCACGTACGCCTCCTGAGCGCCAGGCCGCACGATGCCCGTGCGCGCGCGACCCCCCAGCAGCAGATCGAGCGCGTGAGCGAGCACCGTCTTGCCGGCCCCGGTCTCGCCCGTGAGCACGTTCAGGCCCGGCGCCAGGCGCAGCTGGGCCTGCTCTATCAGCAGCAGGTTCTCGACGCGCAGCTCGCACAGCATCGTGCGATTCCTAGCAGCGCTCCCCGACGGAGCGCGCGCCGACGGGCTACGCGCAGGGCGCGTGACGGGGCTGTAGCGAGCGGGCTTCGATGACGATAAAGAGGCGTACTCTGTCCCCACCCAGCGGGGACGGATCCACCGCCGCAGAGGAGACCACCCCGGACCACCTCCGCCCACGGCATGGCTGCCAACGAGACAAACCAAAACAATGAACCGCCTTCGGCGGGCAGGGTCGCGCTGCTGTCGGCCCCCGCGCTGAGGGAGCGCCTGCAGGAGGAGATCAACCGCGCGGGCCGCCACGGGACGCCCCTCAGCTGCCTGCTGGTGACCGTCGGCAACCTCGAGGCCCTCGCGCGCGACCACGGAGAGGAGCTCTCCGAGCAGACGCTCGCCTACGTGGGCGCCGCGCTGCGCCCCCAGCTGCGCGGCTTCGACCGCGTCGGGCGGCCGAGCGAGAGCGAGCTCTTGATCCTGCTCCCGGGCGCGGACGGACCGCGCGGCGAGATCGTCGCGCGGCGCGCGCTCGAGCGCCTGCGCACGATCAAGGTCGAAGCCGACGGCGAGCGCCGCCCGCTCGAGATCTCCGTCGGACTGGCCACTTGGCGCAGCGAGCTTAGCGACGAGGACCTGCTGAGGCAGGCGCGCGTGGCCGCGCGACCAACGCACAGCAACGCCCTGCCTTCGCTCGCCGCGGCCTCACCCCCCGCGCTCGGTCGGCCGGGGCCTTCATAATCCAGGTCGTGCTTTCCGGATCGGAGCTGTGGCTGCTGCGGCTGATGGCAGGCCGCGGCCTCGCCCTGTCCAACGCCGACACCGTGCTGATCCTGATCGAGGACCGCGACGAGCTGCGGGTGGCCGCCACCGCCGGCGAGGCGACCGCGCGCCTGCGCATCACGCCCGTGGAGGGGACGGCGCTCGGAGCGCTGTATCGCGAGGGACGCCCGCTGGCGCTCGACCGGCCACGCGGCGAGGAGGCGGCGTGGCTGTACGAGCTCGGCCTGGAAGCCCGCTCGGCGCATGTCGAGCCCCTCAGCATGGAGGGCTACGGCGGGGGCCTCGTGATCGCGCTGCGCAGCGACGGCAGCTTCCGCCGCGAGGACCACGAGAGCTTGGCGGCCTTCGCCTCGAGCGTCGGTGAGCGGCTCGTTGCGGAGCGCTCGGTGGAGATCGAGCGGCTGCGCTACGGCATGGAGGCACGCGAGCGCGAGCGCACGCGCTGGGCACGCGAGATCCACGACGAAAGCATCCAGGGCATCGGCGCGCTGCGGCTTGCGCTCGCCAGCGCGCGCGACGCCGGCGACCCCCAGAGGCTCGCAACGGCCGTCGACGAGGCGCTCGAGGGCCTCGGGCACGAGATCGACGGCCTTCGCCATCTGATCACCGAGCTTCGCCCGGCGGCGCTCGACGACCTCGGTCTGGCAGCCGCGCTGCAGGCGCTCGCGCGTCGCGCCCAGGCGATAGAGGGCCTCGACGTTACGACCGAGATCGAGCTCGCCGAGCAGGAGGCGGACGGCGGCGGCGATGGCGCCGGCCAGCGGCGGCTCGACGCCGAGCTCGAGAGCACCGTCTACCGCATCGTGCAGGAGGCGCTCACGAACGTCAGCCGCCACGCCGAAGCCACCAGAGCCGTGGTCAGGGTGACAGAAGAGAACGGGACGATCCGCGCCTCGGTGACCGACGACGGCAAGGGCATGCCCGATGCCTCGGCTCTCGGCCCGCGCGGCGACGGGCTCGAGGGCGGCTTCGGGATGGGCGGCATGCGCGAGCGCGCGGAGCTCGTGGGAGGCGAGCTCGAGTTCCTCCCCGCGCCCGAACGCGGCACGACCGTGCGCCTGACCGTCCCGCTCTCGGGGCGCCCCGCGCCGCGGGCCGCGCACTAGCGGGGAAGCTCGCCGGGGCTGGCAGTGGCGGAGTCGAGCAGCGCCAGCTGCTAGTCGGCTAGACCCACGCGGCGCACGTAGGCGGTGATCTCGGCGCGCGAAGAGAAGCCGAGCTTCTCGATCGCACGCGCACGGTACGTCTTCACGGTGCGCTCCGCGACGTGCAGCTGTTCGGCGATCTGCGGGTTGGTGTAGCCGTTGGCGATGAGCCGTACCACCTCGCGCTCGCGATCGGAGAGCGCAACGTCATCCGAGTCGCGCTGCTCGCCGGCGGCCAGCAGCGCGCCGAGGCGCGGGTGCAGGTAGTTGCCCCCGGCGACCGCGAGCCGGAACGCCTGCAAGAGCTCAGCCGGCTCGGCCTC
This sequence comes from Actinomycetota bacterium, assembly GCA_005884115.1. Classification (GTDB taxonomy): domain Bacteria; phylum Actinomycetota; class Thermoleophilia; order Solirubrobacterales; family Solirubrobacteraceae; genus Palsa-744. The sequence goes on along the minus strand of VAXW01000003.1, from coordinate 332,187 downwards.
CTTGAGCACGTAGCTGCGGGCACCCGCGCGCAGGGCCTGTCGCGCGTACTCGGGATCCTCGCGCATGGTCAGGATCGCGACGGCCAGATCTGGGTGAGCCATGAAGCAGGCGGGCAGCGCGCCGAGGCTCGACCCTCCGGGCATCGTCAGATCAAGCGTCAGCAGGTCGGGACGGTGCTCGCGCACCGCGCTGATCGTCGAGGGAACGTCCGCCGCTTCAGCCACCACGCGGAACTCGCCGTCCTCGCGTTCGAGCACGGTGCGAATGCCGTCCCGCACGACCGAGTGATCGTCGGCGATGATCACGCTGATCGGCCGCGGCACGCCAGAGGTCGGCTCGTCCATGCTGAAGGACACGCTAGCGCGTGCACTGGACCGATCGCGAGGGCCGCGCAGGACGACGCGGAGCTGCACCTTTCAGACGACAGCCCCTAGCCGCCGGGCGTCGTCGCGCGGGCGCGGCGCGCGCGGCGCCACCGACCGTGCACCGATCGACCGGCCCGCGAACACCCGCTAGCGTGGCGGCGTGCCTCAGGCGGCCGCCAACCCCTCGGGATCCTCCCCCGCGGCGGACTCGCCGCTGCGATCCCGGCGTCTGCGGCGCATCATCGTCGCCTACACGGTCAATCGCCTTGGGAGCTGGATGGGGCTGGTCGCGCTCTCGCTGGCCGTGTTCGACCACACGCATGACGCGCTCGCTGTCGCCGCGCTGCTGCTCGCGTGGCAGGCGCTGCCCGCCTTGCTGGTCCCTCCGCTCGTCGCGCGCGTGGAGGCTTCCTCGCGCCGCAGCGAGCTCAGCCGCCTTTACCTCTTCGAGGCGCTCGTCACCGCCGCGCTGGCGATCCTGCTGTCGCGCTTCTGGCTGCCGGCCGTGCTGCTGCTGGCGCTGCTCGACGGGACAGCGGCGCTCGCTGCGAACTCACTGCTGCGCGCCGAGCTGGCGCGAACGGCCCGCCGGCACGCCACCGAGCGCAGCGCGGGCGCGCGATCGTCCGAGGAGGTCGAGGGGGAAGCACACGAGGCTGAGCGCCGCGCCAACGCGACGCTCAACGTGGCCTTCTCGATCTCGTTCGTCGGTGGGCCCGTGCTGGGCGGGCTCGTGGTCGCAGCCGCGGGCGCACCCGCGACGCTCTACATCGACGTCGCCACGTTCGTGCTGTGCGGCGCCGCGCTGATCGACATGCACCCGCACGTCGAGGCGGCGGGCGAGCACTCGGTGCGCGCTCGGCTGCGTGCGGCCTGGAGCCACATAAACGAGGCGCCGCTCTTGCGCCCCTTGCTGCTCGCCGAGCTCGTAGCGCTGCTGTTCATCCAGGCCGCCGCGCCGATCGAGGTGGCTTACGCCAAGGACACGCTGCACGCCGGCGACCGCGGGTACGGCCTGCTCGTGACGGCGTGGGGCGCGGGCGCGGTGCTCGCGAGCGTCATCTTCGCTCGCTCGGTGCGGCGCTCGCTCGCCGTGCTGCTCACGCTCGGCATCTTCTCGCTCGGGGCGGGATTCGTGGGGATGGCTTTGGCGCCGACGCTGGCACTCGGGTGCATCGGTTCCTTCCTCGGCGGCCTCGGCAACGGGCTGGAGTGGCCGTCGATCATCAGCCTCGTGCAGCGGATGACACCGCAACCCCTCCACGGGCGCCTGATGGGGGCGGTCGAATCCCTCGCCGCCCTGTGCCTCGCCGTCGGCCTGCCGCTCGGCGGAGCGCTCGTCGGGATCACCTCCACGCGCACCGCCTTCGCCGTTGCCGGAGCGGGCACGCTGGCGACCACGATCGCGTTCGCGCGCCTGACCAGGCTGGGCCTCGGGCGCCAGGCGGCGGGGGCACCGGCGACCCCGGAGGCGCAGCTCAGCCGCGCTCGCCCCGAGGCTCTCGTGCCCGGGCATCCCGCCCCCGAGTAGAGGGCGCCAGCGCACGCCGGACGGTCGCTGGCGCGCCGGCGCAGGGAACGGGCGACGGGCATGCGGCGTCCTGCCGGCCGACACTTGTCGAGCACCTCAAGTACGACGCGCTGAGGGCCGTTAAGGACTACAGAGGTCCACATGCCTGCGCGAAAGCTCATAAAACACCTCTTCTGGAGCGCTGAGGTCGTGCTGCTCGCCGGCACTGTGGTGCTGGGGGCACTCCTGTCGCACGCGGACGAATGGCACCCGATGAGCCTGCTGGCGCTGCTGATCGGGCTGGCGGCCGGCGGCGAGTGGTTCACGGTCGAGACGAGCGCCGGCGTCCTCAGCTCCTCGCTGGGGGTCATGACGCTCGCCATGGGGCTGCTCGGCCCAGGGCCGGCGGCGCTCTGCGGCGTGACCGCGATCGGGGTCAACTCCGCCGTTCGCGGGCGCCCGCTCTCGACGTGGCTCAACAACTTCGTGGTGTTCGGCGTCGCCGCCTTCGTCGCCGGCCTCATCGTGCGTGCGCTCGCCGGCGACGTCGCGGGCATGGACCACCACTCTGCCTCGGAGAGCGTCGTCTTCGGGCTGATCCTGCTCGCCGGCGCGTTCGTGCTGCTCGTCGTCAACTTCGTCCTCTTCGTTCCCGAGCTGCTGGTGCGCGACGGCCGCCGGCCCAAGCGGGCCGTCCGCGAGCTGTTCCTGCCGACGCTTCCAAGCGAGCTGTCGGTGGGCGTCATCGCGATCGTGCTCGCAATCGCCTACAGAGCCATCGGCATGCCCGCCCTGTTCGCGGCGATCCCCGTCTTGCTGATCTTCCGCCACCTGACGGTCGCCCTCATGCGCTCCGAGCAGCGCGCCGAACAGCTCGACAGGCGCACGCGCCAGCTGGCCTCGTTCCAGTGGGCCGTTCCGTCGACGTTCATGGAGGGCCTCGGCCTGCGCGATCCCACCGCACTGCGCCACGGCGCCGCCGTGGCGAGCTATGCAAAGGCGCTCGCGATCGAGGTCGGCTGCGACGAGGAAGAGCAGGAAGCCATTCACCTGACGGGGCTGCTCCACGACATCGGCAAGTTCACGTGGTCGGACCGCATCCTGCACCCCGAGCAGCTCACCGACGCCGATTGGGCGGTCATCCGCCGCCATCCGCAGGACGGCGCCATGATGGTGGGCAAGTTCGACGGCTTCGGGCCCGTCGCCGACGGGATCCTCTACCACCACGAGCGCATGGACGGCACGGGCTATCCCGCGGGCCTGATCGGCTCGGAGATCCCGCTGGCGTCGCGCATCGTGGCCGTGTGCAGCATCTACGACACGATGACCAAGCGCGAAACGTACGGCCCGCCGATGCCGCCGGAGGAGGCGATCGCCGAGCTGCGCAGAATCGCCGGCGCGCAGCTCGATGCCACGCTGGTGGAGACCTTTATCGCGCTGCTCGAACGCAAGGGCCTCACGTTCGGGCAGGAAGCGGACTACCGCACCGAGCTGTCGTTCGAGAATCGCGTGCGGAAGATGGCACAGCCGCAATCGGATGCCGGGCGGAGCCCCGTCGCGATGCGCCTGCGGCAGCGCGACTGACGCGTCGCACGATCATCACCGCCCTCACCGAGGACGACGCCCCGCGAACAGCGCCCTTCTTTAAACAGGAATGAGAGCGTCGCGCTTCCGGCAAGACGCCCTCAGACCCAGCTTACGACTTTATGGGTTAACCGCCGTGCGGCTTCCTCATGGTTTGCGCTCCCTTCTCTAGGCCGCGGCCCAGTCGTGCGGCCCCCCTGTTTGTCTCCATCCACAGGCGTACGGCCTCATGTGAGTAGGTTCGCGTAAGACTAGCGCACTTTTCGGCGGGATGTCCAACTTTGACGAGGATCCTGCACGAATGTTTGCACCACCCCGCGGCAGCGGCGCGCGGGCTCAGCGGCGCCGCGCGGCCCCGGCGGCGGTTCGCCACGCCCCGCCGCGGTTCGCCGGGCCCGCGGCGCGCGGCGAGTGGACGAAACGTCCACAAAGCTAAGCGGCGCTCAACCCACCGCTCGGCGCGGCCGATGACTGATACAGCCGGCGCGCGCAGCAGGAGGCCCGCAGAGCCGCCGCCTATACGCACCGGACGACCGACAACAACCAGAAAAGCAACCACGAGGCCACTCATGCCCCCCAGCGCAATGCTTCCAAGCAACGCCCGCCAGCTCGTCTTCACGAGCTCTCAGGCGGCGCGCTACCTGGGCGTGTCGCTCGCAACAATCCGCCGCTGGACCGACTCGGGCCACATCAGCTGCTACAGGACGCCCGGCGGCCAACGGCGCTTCGCCCGCGACCAGCTCGACGACTTCATCACGTCGATGCACCGCGACGGGTCGTACGTGCGAGCACACGCCGCTTCGGCCAACGGCGAGCACTGAGCGCTCGCGTAGGCCGAGGGCGCGTCAGCTGGCCAGGCGGCCGAACTTGTCGCGCAGCCTGCGATAGAACGAGGACCCTGGAAGCTGGGCGAGCGTCCCGATCGCGTCCAGGAAGCGCGCGTCGACATGCCCCCCGGGCAGGATCTCGCCCGCCGGGCGCCCGTCGAGTGCGATCTCGAGCGGCTCGCGCGAGCGATTGTGGATCCTCAGGCGGTCCGCGGGTGCCGCCACGAGCGCGCGGGCGGTCAGCGAGTGCGGGGCGATGAAGGAGACCACGAAGCCCTCCACGCCCCAGGCCATCACCGGGCCGCCGTTGGCGAGGTTGTAGCCGGTGGATCCGGCGGGCGTGGCGACGACGAGCCCGTCGCAGCGCACGCTGCCGACGACCTCTTCATCGAGTGCCAGAGCGATCTCGGCGACGCGCTCGCCCACCTTGCGGTGAATGGCGACATCGTTGATCGCCAGTCGCGCGTTCGTGGCGAGCTCGCTCGCCGCAGCTCCCTCCCCGCTGCCGGCCTGCGCGGCGCCGTCCTCGTCCTGGAGGACGATCGCGGGCAGGCGCAGCAGCTCGAAGTCGCGCTTCAGCGCCCGCCGCATGCCCTCCTCGATCTCGCGTGGCTCGATCGTCGCCAGGAAGCCGATTTCGCCGAAGTTGATCGCGAACACGGGCACCCTCGTGCCCGCATAGCGCTGCAGAGCGCGCAAGATCGTGCCGTCGCCGCCCAGCACCAGGCAGAGCTCGACATCGTCGGCTACCGGCGCGTCTGCGAGGACGCCCGGGCCCGACGGCAAGCGGTGCTTGCGCGTCTCCTCCTCGTCGAAGCGCAGAGTCACGCCGGCGTCCGCCGCAAGCTGCGCGAGCCTGCGCAGCCCCTCGGCGGTGTCGTCCACGCGCCGGTGCGTGAACACGGTCATCTCCCTCACGGGTCGGACCTCGGCTGGGAGCGCACGCTCACGGCTCGACCTCGCGCGCGAGCCCCTCGAGCGCCACGAGCGTCTGCGCATCTGCCAGCGCAGACCGCGAGCCCGGCATCAGCGCACGAAGCGGGCTTCGTCCCGTAGCGCCATGACCGGTGGCGGCGGGGTCGCCGAGCCAGATGAACGTCTCGCGGTTGCCCTTCGGGCCGGGCAGGCCCGAGCTGTGGTAGCCCAGCACCGCCGCGCCCGCCTCGAGCGCCGCGCGCCCGACCGCCAGGAGCGCGACGCGGCGGTCTGCAGCGTCGCGCACGACGCCGCCTTTGCCGACACGCGCGCGCCCGAGCTCGAACTGCGGCTTGACGAGCGCGAGCGCGTCATACCCCGGCGCCAGACACGCGAGCACCGCCGGCAGCACCTTGGCCAGCGAGATGAACGACACGTCGAGAACTGCGAGGTCGGGGGCGAAAGGAAGCATCGAGGGCGCCAGCGCGCGAGCGTTGGTTCGCTCGATGACGCGCACCCGCGGGTCGTTGCGAAGGCGCCAATCCAGGCTGCCATAGGCCACGTCCAGCGCGATCACCTCGCGCGCCCCGTGCTGGAGCAGGCAGTCGGTGAAGCCGCCCGTCGAGGCCCCCACGTCCAGCGCGCGCCTTCCGCTGACCTCGAGCTCGAGCCCCGCGAGCGCGTTCGCAAGCTTGATCCCGCCGCGCGAGACGAAGGCCGCAGGCCTCTCGACGCTCACCAGCTCGCCGCAGTCGACGAACTCCCCCGGCTTTGCCGCGCGGCGGCCGCTCGGGCCCACGCGGACCTCGCCGGCCATCACCGATGCAGCTGCGCGGCTGCGCGAGGGGAACAGTCCGCGCTCGGCCAGCAGCGCGTCGAGCCGTCGCTTGCCCATCTGGGCGAACCCTTGCACAAACAGGCCCGCGTCCGCCTATGACGCGCGTCTGTGATTAACGTCACACAGGCCGTCCGGCGCTGGGTTCATCATGTTGCTTGTACCCGTAGCACTGCATCATCCCTCCTCCCTCAGAAACGGCCCGCTTCCCCGGCGGGCCGTTTCTCTTCGCGGTCCAAGTCGCCTGGCAGGCCGGCAGAGAATCGCTCCAGCCTGTCCGCAGGACCGCGAGGAGGGCGCTGCGCTGGTGTCCTGACTCAGGAGGCTAGGTGCGGATCGCCTCTGAGGGCTGCGGCGCGTCCTGCTCGCGGCCCGCGAGAGCTGCCTTTACCCGCTCGACGATGCGCTGCGCGGTGAAGCCGACTTCCTCGTGCAGCAGCGCGGGCTTGCCGTGTGTGACGTAGCGGTCCGGGAGGCCCATCCTGAGGATCCTGGGCGTCGCTCCAGCCTCGTTCAGCGTCTCCCACACCGCCGAGCCGAAGCCGCCCGCCAGCACGCCCTCCTCGATCGTCACCAGCAGGTCGTGCTCGGCTGCGAGCTGGGCCACGAGCCCGGCGTCGATGGGCTTGGCGAAGCGCGCGTCTGCGACGGTGACCGCAACTCCATGCTCGCTTAGCGCGTCGGCCGCCTCCAGCGCCTTCCCCACCCCGGTTCCGTAGCCGATGAGGGCCACGCGAGCCGACGAAGCGGCGCTGATTCGCGAGCGCGAGGCCTCCGCGCCGAGCGCTCGCGAGCGCGCCTCACGCAGGATCTCGCCGGTGCCGATCGCGATCGCGCGAGGCTCCGCGGGGAGCTTCGCGCCCGTGCCTTCGCCGCGCGGGTAGCGCAGCGCGATCGGGCCGCCCTCATGGGTCAGCGCCGTGCGCAGCATGTGCACGAGCATCGCCTCGTCGCGCGGAGCCATCAGCACGATGTTCGGCAGGCAGCGCAGGTAGGCGATGTCGAACGCCCCGTGGTGCGTTGGCCCGTCGTCGCCGACCAGCCCCGCGCGGTCCATCGCGAACACGACGCCGAGCTTTTGCAGGCAGACGTCGTGCACGATCTGGTCATAGGCCCGCTGCAGGAACGTGGAGTAGATCGCAACCACCGGCTTGATGCCCTGCAGCGAGAGCCCGGCCGCGAACAGAACCGCATTCTGCTCGGCGATGCCGACGTCGAAGTAGCGCTCCGGCATCGCCTTCTGCAGGATGCTCAGGCCCGTTCCCGAGTTCATCGCCGCGGTGATGCCGACCACGCGCTCGTCGCGTTCGCACTCGCTCACGAGGGCTCGGCCGAAGACTTCCGTGTACTGCGGTGGAGCCACCGCCGGAGCGCCCGCTCGGCCCTTCGCCGCGCTCGCCGGGCTCGCCGGGAGCCCGTTGACGATCGACTTTGGCTTGGCCGCGTGCCACTTCTCCATGCCCTCCAGGCCGCCGTCCTCGGCGGGCGGGAAGCCCTTGCCCTTGACGGTCGCGATGTGGACGACGACCGGGCGTTCGGCGGCGAGCGCCTCCCTGAGCGCCTCTCGCAGAGCGCGAACGTCGTGCCCGTCGATCACGCCCATGTACGCCCAGTCGAGCTCCTCCCACCACAAGCCGGGAGCCCAGAAGGCCTTGATCGACTCCTTCAGGTGCGGCCCTAGCCGCTCGAACGCCGCTCCGATGCCGCCGGGCAGGCTCTTCAACCCGCCCTCCACGCCCGTGCGCGCATGCCACAGCCTGGGGTTCAGCCTGATGCGATTGAAGTACCGCGAGAGCGCGCCCACGTTGGGAGCGATCGACATGCCGTTGTCGTTGAGCACGACCGTGATCGGCGTTCCGAGCCCACCAGCATGCCCGATCGCCTCGAAGGCCACCCCGCCGGTCATGCCGCCGTCGCCGATGACCGCGACGACCTTGCCGTCGGCCTCGGGGCCAGCGTGGCGCATGCCCTCCTTGATGCCCACCGCATAGCCGATCGAGGTCGAGGCGTGACCCGCGCCCATGATGTCGTGTGGCGACTCCCCGATCGAGCAGAACGGCGCCAGCCCGCCGTACTGGCGTATCGTGCCCAGGCGCTCGCGCCGGCCGGTGAGGATCTTGTGCGGGTAGGCCTGGTGGCCCACGTCCCACAGGATCTTGTCCTTGGGGGAGTCCAGCAACGAGTGCAGCGCCACCGCGAGCTCGCAGGTGCCGAGGTTCGCGCCGAAGTGACCGCCGATCTCGCCAACGGTGTCGATGAGCAGCGTGCGCACTTCCTGCGCCAAAACCGCGAGCTCCTGCTCGGAGAGACCATGCAGGTCCTGCGGTCCGTCGATCCGATCGAGCAGCCCCGAAGGGCCCGCGCCGGAGTTCTTCTGGGAGCTGTCGCTGCCAGTGGCCTTCGACGTCGCCTTGCGGCTCATGAGGTCCTCGTGTAGATGAAGTCGGCGATCTGCTCGAGCTCCAGCGTCGAGTGGGCCTCCGCCCCCGATCCAGCGGACGCGCCCGCGTGCACAGGCGCCTGCACCGCCGCCTCCGCCAGCGCCGCGCGCGCCATGCGGTGCGACTCGGCAGCGAGCTCTCGCGCACGCTCGATGCCAAACTCGCTCACGTAGGTTCGCTTTCCATGACGCTCATCGCTGCCCTGCGGCTTTCCGAGCGCATCATCGGTGCCGGTCACATCGAGTATGTCATCGACGATCTGGAACAACACGCCGAGCTCGCTGGCAAAGCGACGGAAGGGAATCGTCGCAGACGCATCGGAAATGCCCCCCAACAGTAGTACGCAGAGCACCGACGCGCCAATCAATCGTCCGGTCTTGAGCTCGTGCAGCCTGCGGAGCGAGCTCGGCCCCCGCGGCGCGCGCGCCTTGACGTCGGCGTACTGGCCGCCGACCATCCCGTTGACCCCGGTCGCCGCCGCCAGCTCGGCGGCCGCGGCGAGCACCCGCTCGGGCGCCGAGCGCTGGTAGGTGAGCAGGTGCCTGAAGGCCTCGGCGTAGAGGCCGTCGCCGGCGAGGATCGCCACGTCCTCGCCGAACTTCACGTGACAGGTCGGCGCCCCGCGGCGCAGATCGTCATCGTCCATGGCGGGAAGGTCGTCGTGGATCAGCGAGTAGGTGTGGATCAGCTCGATGGCTCCAGCCAGCGGCAGCACCTGCGAGGGCTCGATTCCAATCGCGCGTGCGGTGGCCAGCGCGAGGACCGGGCGTATGCGCTTGCCGCCGGCCAGCAGCGAGTAGCGCATCGCCTCCTCCAACCCCTCCGTCAGCGCCTCCTCGGAGAAGCGCATGGCCTCCAGGTAGCGCTCGACCTCTGCGCGCAGGCTCTCCGGATAGGTTGCGTCCACGGGTGCCGAAGGACAGCTAAAGGAGGGTGTCCTGCCCCGGCGCCGGTGAGAACGCCTCGCTGCGCGTGAGCTGCTCGAGCTCCACCGCGGCCTGGCTTGCGAGGTTTGCGCAGTCCTCGACCAGCGTCGCCGCGGCATCCGCCGAGAGCTCGCCCGAGCGCAGCTGCTCGGCCGCGCGCTCGAGGCGCGCGATCACATCATCAAGACGCTCCACGCTGCTCATCGGATGCGCGCATTGTCGCGCACCTCGCGCAACGCTGCGCCCAAGACCCCGTTGACGAACGCGGGCGCGTCCGCGCCGCAGAACGTCTTGGCGGTCTCGACGGCCTCCTCGATCGCGCCCTCGGGCGGGATCGGCTCTTCGGCCGGTACGAGCTCGGGATGCAGCATCTCCATCAGCGCGACGCGCATGATGCTGCGCTCGAGCGGCTGGATTCGCGACACCGACCAGCCGTGGGCGTGGCGGTCGATGACCGAGTCCAGCTCAGCCGCGCGCTCGGCGGCCCCGCCGGCAAGCTCGCGCGCGAAGCTCGAATCGCCCGGAGCGTGCGTCTCGCTCAGCGGCCGGCCCGTGAGGTCGTGCTGGTAGAGCGCCACGACCGCAGCCCTGCGCTGTTCGGAGCGGCGCATGCTAGGTGACCAACTGCATCGCCAAACCGTCTATGCGCGAGCCACGTACTCGCCCGAGCGCGTGTCGACACGGATGCGCTCACCCCGCTCGACGAACAGCGGGACCTGGATCACCGCGCCGGTCTCCAGCGTGGCCGGCTTGGTGCCACCGCTCGAGACCGAGTCGCCGCGCACTCCCGGATCGGTCTGGCTGACTTCGAGATCAACCGCGCTTGGAAGCTGCAGGTCAGCCGGCTGGCCGTCGATGAACAGCACCTCGACCTCGCTGCTCGGCCTGCACCAGCGCAACGCGTCCGCCACCCCCCGCTCGGGCACAGCGATCTGCTCGAAGGACTCCGCGTCCATCAGATGCGCGTCAATTCCATCCGCGTACAGGAACTGCATCTTGCGCGACTCGGTGTGAACCGCGCGGAACTTCTCGCCCGCCCTGAACGTCCGCTCGATCACGTTGCCGTCCGTTGCCCTGCGCAGCTTCGTGCGCACGAACGCGCCCCCCTTGCCCGGCTTGACGTGCTGGAACTCGAGGATCTTGAAGATCGTCCCCTCGACCTCGATGTGGTTCCCGTTCTTGAACTGGTTGGTGCTTATGGCCATCGCGGACAGCCTAGAGGGCCGCAGCGCCTTGCGGACATCAGCGTGGACCGCAGCGGCCAGTCGCGTTCTCGCCTGGAACCTGTGCGTAGGCACAGCCTCGGCGCTCGGAGGCGCTTATCCGGCCCTCGGCGACGCTTGACAAACGAGCTCTAAGCGTGTTAGCTGGGGTTTTAACCGCAAAGTGCGGTTATGACAAGGATGTCCAGGGTCACGGGGGAATGCTTTCCGCGGGCGCTCGGACGCAAAATTTCGCGCCTGCCACTCGGCCTTCGTCAATCTGCTGATCGGTGGTCCGCGCGATCGTTTGGAGGGGAAAGACGCAATGAGACATCGCATGCTCGGATTTATCGGAGGCGGGCGGCGACGTCGCCGACTGCTGCTTCTCGGACTCGTCGGCGCGGTCGCCGCGCTCGGGGTCTTCATGATCACGAACGCGCTCGCGGTCCACGATCTCAAATTCCAGCTCGACGGCGACACCAGCACCGTGTGCGGCACCGTGCCCAACTGCGAAACGCAGAAATACGACTGGGACAGCCTCTTCAACGAAAATGGGACCAACACGTCACTGGTCAATGCCGCCGGCCCCTTCACGGCCGCGAGCTTCGTCCGGGACTTCGGCGTAAAGGTCAGCAGAACCGAAACCTGTTCGCTGACGAACACGACGTCGGAAACCTTCTGCACCGCCGACACCACGACCTACGGGACGGGCAGCAAGGACACCCTGAACATCACCGGCGGGTGGGAATGCAACAAGGACAACAACGTCAACAGCAAGATCGACATCATGAACGCCTACGCGGCGTCATACACGGATCCGACCTCGGGGGACAAGATCCTCTACTTCGGGCTCGATAAGAACAAGGACAACGGCAACAACAACGTCGGCTTCTGGTTCCTCCAGGGCGAAGCGAACTGCACGGCGGGGGCCGGGAACACTCCGTGGACCGGGAACCATCAGGACGGCGACGTCCTGGTCGTGTCCGAATTCACGAGCGGCGGAGGAGTGAGCGGCATCAGCGCCTACCGCTGGGCGGGCGGTGCCAGCGGTTGCATCGACTCACACGACAACCCGAACGCGAAAGCTGGCGGTTGCGACGGGCTGCCGATCAAAAGCGGCGCCGACTGCAAGAAAGCCCTGGAAGGCGGAGATTCGATCTGCGCGACCACCAACTCGGGAACCCTGCCCTTCAACGGCAACATCAAAACCAAGTGGCTCACCTCAGACGCTACGCTCGGCGTGGGGCACACCGTCGTGCCACCCGACTTCTTCGAGGGCGGGATCGACATCACGAAGGTGTTCGAAGGCGCCGGGGGCACCGTGCCCTCGTGCTTTAGCACCTTCATCGGCGACACGCGTTCCTCGCAGTCTCTGACCGCGACGTTGTTCGACTACGCCAGGGGCGTGCTCGGGGAATGCAAAACGACTCTCGCGACGAAAGCCGGCGACACCGCAAACGGCGGCAGTGCCTCGCCGGGCAGCATCGGTACCGGCACGGTCTCCTCGGGCACCGACACGGCCACGTTGACGGTCACCGGGACGAAAGTCTGGGGCGGGACGTTGGCCTGGTACCTGTGTGGTCCGATCGCGACCGGCTCGTGCGACAAAACCAAAGGCGTCCAGGTGACGAGCAGGACCGTGAGCAACGAATCGAACCCGGAAGCGTTCGTATCCGGCACGGCAAACCTGACGTCCGTGGGACGGTACTGCTGGACGGCCCACTTCGAACCGAATGCCGAATCCGAAAAAGCAGGCGTCAAACCTGCCGACGACAACGGAGAAAATGAGTGCTTCACCGTTGCCCCGGTGACGCCGAAACTGACGACCTCGGCAAGCTGTTCTGCGAGTCCGTGCGTCCTCGGGAGCACGCTCAAAGACAAAGCGTTCCTCGAAGGCACGGCCAGTCAGCCGGGCACGAACGGCGGCAACTCGACCTACCCGTCGATCAACGCCACAAACGGGGCCGCGGCCGATCACAGCATCAGCTGGGTCCTCTACAGTCCGAAAAGCGGCGGTTGTTCGGAAACCAAGGCGACGTCGCCATCTTCGGTGACAGTCAGCGGTGACAACACGACGACCGGATATGGTCCGACGAGCTACACGACCAAAGTAAGCGACGGAATCGGAACCTACACATTCGTCGCGTCCTACCCAGGCGACGGAACCGGCTCGAACACCAACGCCGCAACGTCGACGAGCTGCCCGGATACGAGCGGCACCGAGACGGTTACCGTCACCGGCAAAGCCAGTATCTCGTCGGCTCAAAGGTGGCTTCCCAACGATCGGGTGGTCGTGACGGGGGACGCCAACCTCAATGGCAAACTCACCGTCACCCTGTTCCCGGGCGGCAAATGCGAAGGCACTGCGGTGGCCGGGCAGAAATACGAAACGACGTTCTCGGAAGCGACGAGTCCTCAGGCGTTCAACACGAGCAACACGTCGTTCTTCGTGGGTACCAAGCCCGATGGCTCAGCCGGGGGCGCTGCCGGAGAATACTCATGGAAGGTCGAATACACAGACAGCAACCTCGAAAACCCGGCCTCTCACTGCGAGAAGTCGAACGTCTCGATCACGGACTGATCGCGGAAAGGCGCAGCTGTCTTGAACATGGAGGCCCCGGCGAAAGCCGGGGCCTCTTTCTCTCTCGACTCCGAGGACGACTCGACCGCTCTTTACGCGTACACGTGGAAGCTCGTGGAGGCGAGCTGCTTCCAGCCATGCCTCGTGGCCATGTCGAGCCAGGCGGTGCAGTCGGCCGCTCCGCTCTGCCACGCTCCGGAACGGAGCACGAAGTTGTAGCTGCTTTCCCGAGCTTCGGCGAAGTAGCCCTTCCAGCCTTCGGCCACCAAGACGCCGTTCTGGTAGCAGAGCAGGTTGACGAACGGCTGGTCTGTTGCGGTCGTTGAGACGTTGAACGTCACTTCCCCGCCCCAATGCGCCAGGCCATCGGGGGAGTTGAGCACGACGAGGCTGATGCTGCTGGTGGCGCTCGTGCCGCCTCCTCCGCCGGCGTGAGTTCCCCCGCTCGTGCCCTTGGCGGCCAGTGCGCTTGGGGCAGCGAGGCACAGTACGGCCACGCTCGCGAGCAGCACGAAGCGCGGAACAGAGTTCGTCTTGAGCATTCCTAGGCCTTCCTGGAGATAGATGACGGACCGCCGAGGCGCTCCTCCTTTGCTGCGGGCAAACGCGCGAAGGCACGCAGCCGCAACCACCCAACGCAAACGCATCGGCGCCGTTCGCTCATGCGATGAGCCCGTTCGGCGGCGCCTGCACGTTTGTATGAGGCTGCGCCCAGGCACCACCTGGAGCAAGGCTCGCGCCGACGACGCGCGGTTGGAGCGCGTTCGGAGGAACGGGTGTCGGACGCACCTCGGCACAAGGCCAAACTGGTCCCTCTCGTGGCGCCTACGGGGTTAGCTGTCGGGCTCGCGCGAAGTGCGCTACGCCGCGCCCTGGCGGCGATTCGCCCCCGGCCACCGCAGTGACCATTGGGTCCCCCGCTCCCCGCCACCGACGCGGAGACGGAGACTCGGCGTGATCAGAACGAGGCGCACTCTAGCGCAGGAGGCGGACGACCGGCGTTATGTCAACCGTCCCCGCCGCTCACGCCGTGGCCGGCTGCCGCGGCCGAGCTCGTCGCACCGCACTCCTCCGCGCGAGACTCCCAACCCGCCGCGCGCCCGAGAGCCGTGAGCGGCGCGCCCTTGGGCGGCGCCTGCTCGCGACGCAGGGCCTGCCAGCTCGCTGCGCCGCGCCGAGCTCTACGCAGCCGCCTGCACGGCCGCAAGATCCACGCCGATCACCTTCAGGCGGCGGTTGAGCGCGTTGAAGGCGAACATGTTTGTCTCCTGCATCGAGTAGTCGAGGATCGAGTAGTCGTCTGGATCCGCCCCCTGTGGCACGAGCACTGCGCTCGCGAGCGGCATCAGCTCGACCAGTCGCTCGGCGATGCGCCTCCTCAGCGCGGGGTCGGCGGCCTTCTCGCGCAGGAACCAGGTCCCGTAGGCGACGTGGCGGTGCTCGTCCTGGGAGATCAGCTTGAAGCCCTCCACCCACCCGGGAAGGATCTGCTTTCGCTCCATGAAGTCGGTGAGGAAGTACTGGCCCGTCAGCGCGAGCGTGCCCTCGATGATCATGTGATACAGCGTCACGAAGTCGACCTTCGCCTCGATATCGCTCGGGTTCTCGATCAGGCGCTGCCCCCACTCGACGAGTACGCCGTCGAACATCTCGATGAACGCCGCGTTCAGATCGTCCCGCGCCCGCTGCAGGCGATCCTCGAAAGTGCCGTCGAGACCGAGCACCTGCTCGTAGAAGCGGTTGAAGTGCTGCGCATGGCGGGCCTCATCGACCTGCTGGGTGGCCAGGAACGCCTCTTCGCTCTGGCTCTCGTAAGCCATCACCAGGCCCGAGAACTGGGTCGTGACGCGCTCCTCGCCGACGAAGAACGACGACAGGTTCCACGCCAGGCGCGAGCGCAAATCGGCGTCCATCCGCTGCCAGTCGCGCACGTCCTGGGAGAGGTCGATCGTGTGCGACTGCCAGTTCTGACGCTCCCACAGCTCGTACAGCTGCTGGGGGGTCATGAGCGTCACGGAGGCGAGCTTCGACTCGTCGGAGATCGTCCCGACGTCCCCCTGGCTTGTCAGATCCAGCAGCGACGGCATATCCTTCTCCTTCTCCTCGGCGATCGCGTAAGAGTGCGGTCGCCGACCATATCGGTTCGGGGGTGCCGAGGGCCTCGCGCGGGCCCTCGGTGTTGCGGGCCCCGGCTGCGCGGGATCGCGCGCTGCGACCGCACCGGGAGGCTCGCGACCTGGACGCCTAGGAGATGACCGTCAGCTCCTTGGGCAGGTGGGTGAGCACCTCGCGGTCCTGCTCGCCGACGACCACCAGATCCTCGATGCGCACGCCCAGGCAGTCGGGCAGGTAGACGCCGGGCTCGACCGTCACCACGCTGCCGGCGCGCAGTGGCTCCTCTCCGTCCGTGCGCGAGAGGCGGGGAGCCTCGTGTACGTCCATGCCCACCCCGTGGCCCAGGCCATGACCGAAATGCTCGCCGTGACCGGCGCCCTCGATCACGGCTCTCGCCACCGCGTCGACCTCGCGCCCGCGCGGACCTGCCGCTACCGCCTGCACGCCCTGTTCCTGGGCCGTGCGTACGAGCTCGTAGATCTCGCGCGCCTGAGCCGATACGCCCGCGCCGGTGGCGTACGTGCGCGTGCAGTCCGAGCAGTAACCCTCCAGGCGCGCGCCCCAGTCGATCGTGAGCAGCAAGTCTGGCGCGATCTCCGCTGCACCCGCCTCAGCGTGCGGGAGCGCGCCGCGCGTGCCGGCAGCGACGATCGTGGGGAAGGACGGCTCGGCGCCAAGGTCGCGCATGCGGTTCTCCAGCTCGAGCGCGACCTCGCGCTCTGTCCGCCCGACGATGCGTCCCTCCAGGAGCCCGCTCATCGCCTCGTCGGCGAGCTCGGCAGCGGCGCGGATCTGCGCCAGCTCGCCGGCGTCCTTGACGAGGCGCAAGCGCTCGATCATGCCCGTGCACGGCACCAGCTGCCAGCCCTCCGACAAGCGCTCCTGGAGGCGCGCGTGATCGCGAACGCTCACGTTCGCGTCATCGAAGCCCAGCCGCCCGCCCTCTCCCTCGAGCTTTGCGGCGGCGGCCTCGAACAGACTGCCGGTGACGATCTCGCGCCGCACGTGGGCGGGGATCTGCTCGGCCGACTGGGTCGCGTAGCGGAAGTCCGTCAGGAAGCGGTGCGCCGCCGCGCCAGCGGCCTCGTCGCCGGCGGTCAGGAAGATCGCGACGCCCGCGCTGCCAGTGAAGCCGGTCATATAGCGCACGTTCAGCCGCTCGGAGACGAGCAGCGCGTCGAGCTCGCGCTCGCGCATCGCCGCGCTGAGGCGCTCGGCCCGCTCCGCGGTTCGCGGCGCGCTGGCAGAGGCCGGCATCACGATGGATCTCCGAGCTCGTCACGCAGCATGAGGAGCGCCTCGCCATAGCCGTCCGCGCCGTGGCCGGAGATACTCGCCAGGCACAGGTCGGCGATGACCGACACCCGCCGCCACGGCTCGCGCGTCTGGATGTTCGAGAGATGGACCTCGACCGCTGGGAGGGCGGCGATCTCCAGCGCGTCGCGGATCGCCCAGGCGTAGTGGGTCCACGCTCCCGGGTTGAGCACGACCGCGTCCGCGTCCTCGCGCAGCGCGTGCAGGCGCTCGACGAACGCGCCCTCGTGGTTGCTCTGAAAGAAGCGCGCGGCGAGGTTCAGCTCGCCGGCTTCGCGCTCGATGCGACGCTCGAGCTCGGCGAGCGTGAGGGTGCCGTAGAGCGCGGGATCGCGGCGACCGAGCTGGTCGAGGTTCACGCCGTGCATGACCTCCACGCGCGGCCGAGCGCTCATTCCATGAGCTCCGCGAGGGCCGCCCGCACGTCCTCGGCGGACACCTCGCATCCGACCTCCACCTCCCCAGGTGCAGCCACGAGCACGAACGGCACCGCGCCGGAGAGGCGCTTCTTGTCGCGCGCGAGCGCCTCGAGCACCGCAGCTACCGGCGCCCCCTCGACCTTCACGGGAAGGCCGCGGTTGCGCAGCAGCTCGAGCACGGTTCCGCGCAGAGCCTCCTGCCCGGAGAGGCGGAGCGCCGCGAGCAGCCCGAGCCCGACCGCCTCGCCGTGGCGGTAGCGCGCATATCCGGTGGCCGCCTCGATCGCGTGGCCCACCGTGTGCCCGAGGTTCAGCTCCATGCGCCGGCCGCGGTCGCGTTCGTCCGCGGCGACGATCGACAGCTTGGTTCGCGCGCACGCGATGATCGTACGCTCGTCCACCTCCTCGCCGCGCGCGACGCCCGCCCACAGCTCGCCGCCGGCGATCAGGGCGGTCTTCAGCACCTCAACCCACCCCGCCGCGAGCTCTTGCGCGGGCAGCGTCGAGAGCGTGTCGGGATCGACGATGACGCCGGCCGGCTGGTGGTAGGCGCCGACGTAGTTCTTGGCCTCGGCGAGGTCGACCCCCGTCTTGCCCCCGTACGCCGAGTCCACCTGCGCGACGAGCGTCGTGGGGACGTGGACCACGGGCACGCCGCGCTGGTAGGTGGCCGCGCAGAATCCCGCCAGGTCGCCGACGACGCCGCCGCCGAGCGCTACGAGATGGTCGGCGCGCGTTGCGCCAGCTGCCACGAGCGCGCGCCACACCCGCTCGGCGCCGGCCAGCGTCTTCTGCTGCTCGCCCGGAGGGAGCGTGATCGTGGCGGCGACGTGCCCGAGCCGCTCGCCGTACAGCGCTGCGACGGTCTCGTCGGTGACGCAGAAGGGACGCGAGGCGGAGCTGTCGAGGGGCCACAGATCGACCAGGCGACTCGCCGGAGCGGCGCTGAGGAGCCCGCGACCGATCACCACGGGGTACTCGCCCGCGCTCGAGGTCGCCCACAGCAGGCGCGTTCCCCGTGGTGCGCCGGCGAGCGCGCGGAGCGCATCCAGCGCCTTGTTCGCACTGCCGCGCACGAGCGGGGGCAGGTGCGCGTCGGCCACCTGTTCGTATAGCGCGCGGCGCTCGGCATGCAGCGCGAAGAAGGCTTCACGTTCGCGCGCCAGCGGGCGCGCCTGCCGGCCTCCGCGGCCCCCGTTGGCGCTCCCGCCGACGCGCTCCCAAGCCACCTCCGGGTCCACGTCGACGAGCACCACGAGGTGGGGCTCGAGCGCCTCCCTCACCCGCGCGGAGAGCACGCTCCCGCCCCCGAGCGAGATCACGCTCCCGCCCTTGGCGCTCGCGAGCAGCCCGCAGACGACCTCCTCCTCCTGAGCCCTGAACGAGGGCTCGCCGCGGCGCTCGAACTCCTCGGCGATCGAATGTCCGAGGCGCGCTTCCAGCAGCTCGTCGCTGTCGAGGGCGTCCACGCCCAGCGCGCGCGCGAGCTCGGCGGCGACGGTCGACTTCCCGGCGCCCATGAAGCCGATCAGTACGACCGCCCGCGAGGGCGCGCTCGCTACTGGCGCCGCCATCCGATCCGCTCTTCGTAGGCCGCCAGGGCAACGCGCACGTCGTCGATGTGGTCGCCGCCGAACTTGCGCCTGTACGCATCGGCGATCACCAACGCGATCATCGCCTCGCCCACCACCGCCGCGGCCGGGACCGTGCACGAGTCCGTGCGCTCGCGCAGAGCCTGAGCGGGCTCATGCGTCTCGGTGTCGACCGAGCGCAGCGGCTTGGTGAGCGTCGGCAGCGGCTTCATGGCGGCGCGCACGATCAGCGGGCAGCCGGTCGTCATGCCGCCCTCGAGGCCCCCCGCGCGGTTGCTCTCCCTGTAGTAGCCGCGCTCGGGGGTGTAGAAGATCTCGTCGTGCGCGGCCGATCCGGGAACGCCGGCCAGGGAGAAGGCGTCGCCGATCGTCATGCCCTTGATCGCCTGGATCGAGCAGATCGCCATCGCCAGGCGGCCGTCGAGGCGCTCCTCCCAGGAGACGTGCGAGCCGAGGCCGGGGACGAGGCCGAACGCCTGCACCTCGAAAACCCCGCCGAGCGACTCGTTCGCGCGCCGCAGGTCGTCGATCTCCTGCACCATCGACGCGGAGGCTTGCGCGTCCAGGCAGCGCACCGGCGAGCTGTCCACCTCGTCGAAGTCCTCGGGAGCGAGCGGGCGTGAGAACTCCGGGGCGCGCACCGAGGCGATCTGGATCACGTGCGAGCGCACCTGAACGCCGAGCTCGCGCAGGAACGCCTTGCACAGCGCCCCGCCGGCGACGCGCGCGGCGGTCTCGCGCGCGGACGCGCGCTCGAGCACGTTGCGGACGTCGGTGTGCTTGTACTTCTGGATGCCCACGAGGTCGGCATGGCCGGGTCTGGGCAGGTGCACCTCGCCCTCGTCCGCGCCGGCCTGCGGCGGCCAGGGGCTCATGCGCTCCTGCCAGTTGGCGTAGTCGCGGTTCTCGATCTGCAGCGCGATCGGGCTTCCCAGCGTGAGCCCGTGGCGCACGCCCGCGGTCACCACGGCGGTGTCGCGCTCGATCTTCATGCGACCGCCGCGGCCGTGGCCTAGCTGGCGGCGGGCCAGGTCGGCGTCGAGCTCCTCACGGCCGAGGCGCAGGCCGGCGGGCAGGCCCTCGACGATGCACGTCAGCCCAGGCCCATGGGACTCGCCGGCGGTGATCAGCTGGAGCGCCATGCTCCAAGCTTATTTGCTGGCTATGCGGGCGCTTTAGCGCGAGCGAGCAGCGGCTTTGGCTCCGCGTGCGAGAAGCACCTTGCGCGGATGAGCGAGATCAAGGCCGCCCATCAGCGGGTCGAAGCGAAGTCCCAGGCTGTGCGGAGTGTGGGGGTGGCGCGCGGCGCCATCAGCCAGGGCGATGCGGGCGGCCTTCGCGGCGCGCGTTGCAGTGCGTGCGCGCGCTGTCGAAGCCGACACCTCATGCTTGGCGATGGCGACGAGCTTCAGTTCATAGGTCACCGGGTTGCCGTTCGCGTCGAAGGTGTCGAGCGTCTCGCTCTGGCCCAGGTGGAGCTTGATCCCGCGACACTGCGTCGCGCTCGGCAGGCAGACGGCGGCCCCGTGCAGGATCGCGGCGCCGGTGAGCGCGAACACCGCTTCATTGCCCGTGCGCAGCACCACTCCGAGGAACACCAGCTGCGCGTTGTCCTTGGAGGGCAGCGGCTGGTTCAGCGCCAGCTGCCGGTACGTCTTCAGTTCGGCCGGCTGCGGCGGCGCACCTTCGGCGACAGGCGGCACGACACCGAACTGCGCGGTCACGTGGTAGCGAATCAGGACCCTCGGCGTCGACGCTTTCTGGGTTCCGGTCCCGGAGCTCGTTCCACCGCCGCCCTGGGTCGAGGATCCCGACTGCGCACCGGCGGGCGAGGAGCTCGCCGTGCTCGTCGCCGTGGCCGTAGAGGTCGTCGTGACACCCGTGCCGGGTAGCGGCGCGAACGGGTCGCGCGAGCTTCCCGTGCGCTGCTTGGATGCCCCGCTGGTCGTCTCGGCCACTGCCTGGTCGGTGTTGGCCGGCGCCTGGCTCACGGGGATGCCAGAGAAGCCGGGCCGAACAGGAAGCGGCGAGAGCGCGGGAGAGCTCGCGCTCGAGCCGCCACCGAGCAGCGCGTATGCGAGCGCCGCTACGAGCGCGACCACGAGCACCGCGAGAATCGGGCGACGGCGGCTGTCGAGCAGGTCGACCTTGATGGCGTTCAAGAAGTCGCTCATGGCGTCACCCTCGCGACGGCCGGTGCGGCGGGCGAGCTTGCACTCGCCGGCGTCGAGGCGGGCGTCGCGGCTCCGTTCGGGGACGACGCCGTTGCTCCACCCGTCAGGGTCTGCCCTCCGGGGAGGACATATGCGGTGGCCGTGATCGTTCCGGTGAGCCGTGCGGAAGGCTTGGCCGAGGCGGAGGTCGTCACCGGCGTGAGCTTTGCGCCCTGGATGGTGAGCAGGCGCCCGCTCACGTCCAGGCCGCCGGACGTGCGCACGGTCGCTCGGTTGAGCTGCACAAAGAGGCGATAGAGGTCGGTGAAGGTGCCTTCGAAGGTGAACGTGAACGGCAGCTGCTGGAAGCCCGCAGCTGCGGTGCTGGAGCCTGCAGCCGTCGTGGCGGAGGCAGCGCTCGCCGCGCTCGCGCTCGGCGAGCTCGAAGCCGAGCCGGTTCCGGCGACGATCGAAGCGAAGTTGACGTCGCGGCGGTGGGAGGCCTGCGCGATCTGGTAGACGAGCGCGGGCACTTCATCTCCAGCCGGGACGGCTTTGCCGAGCTTGACGATCGAGGCGTAGGCTGAGGCATAGCTGGCCTGCGCCTGGCGGGCGTCGGCGAGCTTGCCTTCGGCGCTCGCGAGTTCGGCGCTCGCGGCGTTCACCTTCGTGCTCAATTCAGTGGCCTTCTTGCGCTCAGGAGATACGGCCAGCACCCACACCGCGCCGAGCAGGGCCAACGCCGCGAGGGCAATCAGGACGAGGCGGTCACGAGCGGTCATCGTGCGGCTCCCTGGTTGGAGGCGAGCGCCGCCGAGGGCTTGGCAGCCGAGACGGACGCCGGCAGCGGGTCGAATGAGATCGTCAGCGCGAAGGCCGGGTCGTTTTGCGGGCAGCCGGCGCCCGAGCCCGAGCTCGCACCGGTGCTGGACGCGGTCGAGCTCTGCAGGCTGACGGAGGTGACGCCGTCGATCAGGCGCAGGCGCTCGAGCGTGAGTGCCACCTCCGACTGGCTCGTCGCACAGCCGGACACCGCGAAGACCGGGACAGCGCCGGGCGGCGTCGCGGAGGTCACGGACGTGCTCGCAGCTTGGCTCGCGGAAGCCGAGGTCGAGCTCGCGCTAGAGCTCGCGGCCGGTGCCGCGCTCGTCGATCCCGACGTCGAGGAGCCGATCAGCCCGTCGAGCGTGTTCACGGAGGCGCCGTGGGGCAGCACCCGGCCGAGCTCGTGCAAGGCGTGCGCCCAGTCGAAGCGCGAGTCCACGAGCTGCGAGACGGCCTGCATGCGCTGTTCGCGAAGCGCGACGAAGCTCGTGTAGGGGGCAAGCTGGGCCGCGGCCGCCTGCGCCCGCTGTGCGCGCGCGGTCAGCGAGGTGGCGCGCGAGGTGCGGTCTGAGACCTGGCGATGCGCTTGGCCGTACAGGAAGGCGAGGATCGCGAAGCCGCCAAGGACAGCGAGCACGGCGTAGGCTCCGCCGCCGGAGCGCCCGGCGGCGCTGACCGCGCGGCGCTGGTCTGAGGGGATCAGGTTTACAGCTCTCATCGCGGGGCCTCCGCGGCGGCCAAGCCGGCTGCAACCGCAAGCCTGTGGGGGGAGACATTCGCGGCGGCGTGCTCGTCCAGCACCTCCACGCTCTGCGCGCGAACCTCGACGTCGAGCGCCATCTGAAGCGACTCGGCGAAGCCCGGCAGGTCGAGCGCCGCGCCGCTCAGGACGACATGGGAGACCTCGCCTCCCTGGTCCTGGACGCGGTGGAAGTCGAGTGAGTTGCGCACGTCGCTGGCGATCTCACGGATGGCGTTTTCGATGACGCCCCGCACGTCCTCGTCGTCGAGCTCCACGTCGAGAGGCTCGGGCGCGTGCTCGTGGGCCACGAGCTCGGAGAAGCTCGCGCTCGCCTCGCGCGCAGCGTGCTCCTCGGCGCTGAGGTCCGGCTGCTCCTCGTCGGGCACCGGCCGAGGCTCCCCTTCGAGCTCGAGCTCGGTCTCGGACTCCAGCTCCTCTTCGGGCTCGAGCTCCGCCTCGGGCTCCAGTTCGGCCAGGGGCTCGAGCTCGCGCTCGGGGCGGTTGAGCTCGAATGCCGAGATCTGTTCGCGTGCCTCGGCGACGGGGATCCCTCGCCGCTCGGCGAGCTCTGAAGCCATGGCCTCGATGCCGCCGCCGACCACGCGTGTGAAGTTGCAGATCGGTCCGTCCGCGATCGCGAGGTTCGTCAAGCCGTCGACGTTCAGGTACAGGACGCGCTCGGACCGCTCCTGGCCACCGCGATGAAGCGAGCGGATCAGAGCGAAGGCCGACAGGTCGACCCCCTCGGGCTGCAGTCCCGCGCCGCGAACGGCGCGCAGCAGGCGCTCGATCATGTCCCGCTGCGCCGCCACGAGGACGACGCGCTCACGCGGGCCCTCGTGCGTGTCGATGACGCCGAGCGAGTGAAAGTCGAGCACCGCGTTGGCGAGCGGCATGGGAACCTGGTCCTGCGCCTGGAAGTTGACCGCCGCAGCAAGCTCCTTGCGGTCGGACATCGGCGGCAGCTGCAGGGTGCGCATGACGGTGCGCTGGTTGGCGACGCCAATGCGCACGCGCTTGCCAAGGCCTGATCCCGCGAACAGCTCACGCAGCGCCTCGCTGAGCGCGCGCTCGTCGACGACCTCGCCCTCGCGCACGACGTCGGCCGGCAGCGCGGCGACGGCGGCCCGCCGGGTCACGATCGAGCCGTTGACCTGAACCTTGGCCGCGGCGATGAACCCGGGCTGGATGTCCAGGCCGACCACGTCGGCACCCGAGCGGGGACCGAGCGGAAGTTTCAGGTTGAGAGGCATCGTCGAAGAGGCGGGGGTTCGCGGGCGTTTGACCGCAGGTGGGGTATCGGCGGCAGGCCCGGTGGCCTTTAGCGTCGGTTGCGCAGCTAGATGCTTGGTTGCCCGTTCGCCTGTTCCTGGCGGGTTTGGGCCACTAGCCGAAGTGGTTGAGATATGCGCTCACGATGTCCTGGCCGACGAACGCGGCCACCAGCGCGCCGAGCGCGAGGAAGGGACCGAACGGGACCGCCGTCTTGCGGCCCTCGCGCGCGCCCTTGCGTGCGATGACCACGATGCCGGCCGCCACGCCGGCCACGAGCGCGATCATGATCGCCGGCGCGATAGCGCGACCCAGGAACAGACCCATGACGCCGGCGAGCTTGACGTCTCCCATGCCCATTCCGCCCGGATAGGCAAGCGCCGCGATCAGCAGGAAACCCCCGGCGGCCGCGCCGGCGATCAGTCTCTGCGGCTCGCCCGAGGGGTCCAGGAGCAGGCCGATTGCAAGCGCGAGCACCGCACCAAGCGCGGTGAGCCGATTGGGGATGATGCGATGCTCGATGTCGATCGCAGCGGCAGGCACGAGCAGCAGGATCAGCGCCACGCTGAGCGCAATGGAGGCCGCCGAGTGGTGCGCGAGCACGACGCCCACGCAGAGCGCGCCCGTCAGCGCCTCGATGATCGGATAGCGCAGCGGGATCGGGGCCGAGCAGCTTCGGCAGCGCCCGCGCAGCAAGATGAATGACACGATCGGGACGTTGTCGTAGGGCTTGACCGGCGTCTGGCAGTGCGGGCAGCGCGACGCGGGCGAGACCAGCGACTGCCTGCGCGGCAGCCGGTAGGCGACGACGTTCAGGAAGGACCCGGCGATTGCGCCGAGCAGGCCGGCGAATGTGACCTCCATGAGACGAGGATCGGTCGCCGCGCCGCCCGCCTTGAGCGCCGCTCGCGGCGGTGCCTACCAGGAGCCCCCGGAAGGGCAGCCGCCCTGCGCTTCCGGTGCGCAGGTGCGGGCGAGTTCGCCCGCGCCGTTGCGTTCGATCGCGAAGGTATGGCCGCTGCCCGTGCTCTTGGCTTCGACGAGGTAGCCGCCGGCACCGTTGGCTTCACCCACGAGGAGTTCGGCTGAGCTTTTTTCCTTCAGCGTCGGCTCGATCGCCTGCAGTTCGGCGACGCTCATCCCTGTGTACGCACCACCGTGATCGGTCGCGTAGCTCTCGGCGGCGGTCTCGGCCGTGCGCACCAGCACCTTGGCGGCTCCGTCGCTGGCCTTGTGGGTCTGGTTGATGAAGTTGGGGATCGCGATCCCGGCGAGGATCCCGATGATGAGGATCACGACGAGCAGCTCGATGAGCGTGAACCCGCCGTCCTCGCTCATGCGGGTACGGATGACAGACAGCGCGCCTGCGCGGGTTGGCATGGGACCCCTATCGGGCGAAACGTCAGTTTCCTGAAGTCAGGCAGTTGGGGTTGCCGACGACTTGGCCGGCCGCAACAACGACGAGAGGCGGCCCAGGGCCGCCTCTCGAATCCTTCACCGTTGCTCAAGCGAGCTCGAGCAAGCGGTTCTTACCATTTGCCGCCGGCGGGGCAGCCACCCTTCTTTTCGGTGGTGCAGCTCCGTGCAACTTCACCAGCTGTCATTTTGATGGTGAATTTGTTGCCCGAACCGACCGCCTTGGAGGTCACTTCGTATTCTTCCGAGCCTTTGCCTTTGGCTGTTTCGAGTTCCGCGGTGGTTTTGTCCTTGAGCGTGGGCTCGATCGCCTGGAGTTCCGCGACGGACGCACCTTCGTACGAGCCGTTGTGGTCAGTGGCGTAGGTCTCCATCGCGGTCTGGGCCGAAGCCGCCTGCGTCTTCGCGGAGGAGTCCTGAGCCTTGCCCTTCTGGTTCAGGAAGGACGGAATCGCGATCGCGGCAAGAATGCCGATGATCAGGATGACGACCAGAAGCTCGATAAGGGTAAAACCACCCTCGTCCTTCGAGCGCTGGCGCAGTGAGTTGAACATTGATCCTCCTGGATCTGGTTTTCTTGGGCGCCAGCCCTCGGTCCATCGCCCGCAAGTGGCGACACGCCCCCCTTGGTCGATCCATGGGATCGAGTCGTGAGAGTCGCCGGCTTTGTCACACGCCCTGTTAGGGCGCTTTGCCTTGGCCCGCGATACTGGCTTTGTCAGCCGGTGCATCGACTCCCGCGCGTGCGATCTTTAGCGCTGGGAGTGACTTGGACGTATTGCCCAAACGGGCTGGCCGCGCGGCGGTGTCTTAGGCAGCGAGGTTCACGTGAGCTGCCCGCAAGACTAGGCGCGAGCGGTAACTCGGTGCAAAGCTGACATTGCAAGCGCGCGTGCAGATGGCAGCCGCTCAGGAGTCGGCGTTCGCGTCCTCACGCCAATGTGCTTGCGCATCGACATCGCTGAGGCGCATACCTCTGCCTTCACACCAAGGGCAGGGCACCGAGCTCGGTGCCCCTCCGAGGTTGGAGACCACACGCCCGCTGCCGCCACAGGCCATGCACTCGCGTGTCCTCTCCGCGCCCTCAGCGGCCTCGTCGCTGTCACCGGGGTCAGCCACCACGCGCGCAGGTTAACGTCCCGCTCGTGGGAACGGGCGCGCGACAGCGCAAGTGGGTGATTCTCGCGCTGCTCACGGCCGCGGCGCTGCTGCTGCGACTCCTCGATCTGAGCAAGGTGGCGCCCGACCCCTTCTATGACGCCGCGGTGCGGAGCATGGGGCTCTCGTGGCACAACTTCTTCTTCGGAGCCTTCGAGCCCGGGGGCAGCGTCTCGATCGACAAGCCGCCCGTCGACCTCTGGCTGCAGGTCGCGAGCGTCAAGGTGTTCGGCTTCTCCTCGACGACGCTCAGGCTGCCGCAGGCGCTCGCGGGCACCGCCGCGGTCCCGCTGCTGTTCACGGCCGTCGAGGAGCTGTGGAGCACGAGCGCCGGGCTGGCCGCGGCGGCGGCGCTCGCGGTGCTGCCGATCGAGGTGATCACGGCGCGCAGCGACACGATGGACGCCGTCATGATGGCGCTGAGCGTGCTCGCGCTGGTCCTGATCGCGCGCGCCTGCAGCAGCGGACGCACGCGCTGGCTGCTGGCGGGGGCCGCTGCGCTCGGCCTCGCCTTCGACGTGAAGCTCTTGGAGTCGCTCGTGGCGCTGCCCGGCCTCGCGCTGATCGGCTACCTCGGACTGCCGGGGACGCGCCGCAGGCGCCTGATGCAGTCTGGCGCGGCAGCCGCCGTGTATGTGGCGGTGGCGCTCTCGTGGCTGACCGCAACGCTTCTCTTTCCGGCCGGAGAGCGTCCGTGGGCGATCGGCTCGACGAACGGCAGCGCGTGGAACGCGGCCTTCGTCTTCAACGGCACCGACCGCATCAGCGGCAAGCCCGTGGAAGGCCAGTTTCCCGTCTTTCAGCGCGGGCAGCGCTACCCGCAGGCTACCCAGGCCCAGCGCGACCGCATCCCGATCGTCCCCCCCTCCCCCACGCGGCTGCTCGCCCGCATCGGCCCGCTGTCGGGGCAGCGGCTGGGGCTCATGCTCCTGATCGCGATCGTGCTGGGCGCGCCGGCGCTGGCGCTGAGCCTGTATCGCGGCGCGGGCTCGGGAGGCGCAGCCTCCCCGCCACGCCAAGCGCGGCGCCCGGAGCGCGCCAGGCGTGCGCTCGCCGCCGGTCTCGCCGTGTGGGCGCTGACCGGCGTGGTGATCTTCAGCGCGATGGCGCGCCTTCACCCTCGCTACGTCGAGGGCTTCACGCCGGCTGTCGCCGCGCTGCTCGGGATCGGGATCGTCTGGGCCGCCGCGCCTGGAGGGCGTGCGCGCCTGCTCGCGCTCATCGCAGCGCTCGCGGCGACGGTCTTCTACGTGCAGCGCCTCGAGTACGGGTTCACGCTGGTGTGGTGGATCACGCTGGCGGCCGCGCTGTGCGCCGCCGCACTCGCCGCTGGGCGGCTCGCCGTGTCCTCGGCTGCGGCGGGGCGCCTGCAGGAGCCGCGAGCCGCCGCCACGCTCGTGCTGGCAATCGCCGCCGTCTTCTCGCTCCCGCTGGCCGTGGATGTGAGAGCGATCAACGAGGGCATCGGCGACGCCGGCCATGTGGGCGCACTTCCCCGGCAGGAGCAACTGAAGCTCAGCGCCTACCTGCGCGCCCACCAGGGCGCCGCGCGCTATGAGTTGGCGGCGCAGTCGGCGACCGAGATCGGCTCGCTGATCGTGCAGGACGTGCGCCCGGTGCTGGTGCTCACCACCTACAACGGTCGCGTCTTTACGAGCGTGCCGAGGCTCAGGCGGCTGATCGCCGAAGATGCTGTGCGCTACGCCGTGCTCGACTCCTCCTGCCCGCGCCGCCACCTGCCGGGCGACGCCGCCTGCTCGATTCCGGCGCGCTGGGTGCGCGCGAACGCACTCGACGTCTCGCGGCTCGCGGGCCTGGAACACACGGGTGTGCTGTGGCTGCTATCGAAGAGGACAACGTAATGGCCGAGGAGGATGCCATGGGGCGGGCTCTCGCCCGCGATGCGCGCGCGGTGGGGCGGCTCGCCCTGGACACCGAGTTCATGGGTGAGGGCCGCTATCGCACGCTTCTGTGCCTGATCCAGCTCGCGATCCCGGATCGCAGCGGGACCGACGAGCGCCTCGAGCTCATCGATCCGCTCGCCGGCGACTTCGGGGCCGGAGCCGAGGACCTGGGGAGCGTGCTCGCCGACCCCGCCATTCAGATAGTCGTGCACGCGGGCCGGCAGGACATCGCGCTCCTGCGCAGGCGATACAGCACGTCGGTGCGAAACGTCTTCGACACGCAGGTCGCAGCCGGCTTCGCGGGCCTTGGCGCGCAGTGCTCGTACGAGACGCTGCTCGCCGAGATCCTCGGCGTGCGCGTCAGCAAGAGCGCGAGCTTCACGCGCTGGGACGCGCGGCCGCTGTCGGCGGAGCAGCTCGCGTACGCGCGCGAGGACGTCGTGCACCTGCTGGCCCTGGCCTCCGAGCTCGAACGACGCCTGAGCGCGCTCGAGCGCCTGTCCTGGGCGCGGGAGGAGTGCCAGGCGCTGGAGCAGGCAAGCGACGAGCGCGATCTCGATGTGATCTTCGAGCGCCTGCCGCGGATACGTACGCTCAACGCCTCCGCGCGACGGGTCGCGCGCGAGATCGTGGCCTGGCGCGAGCGGACGGCGGCCGCCGAGGACCGGCCGGTCCCGAGCGTGCTCGCCGACGCTGCGCTCGTGGAGATAGCCAGGCGCGGCCCCAGCTCCAGAGCCGAGCTCGCACAGATCCGCGGCGCGGGCGCCGGCAACCGGCCGCGGCGCGCCGAGCAGCTGCTCGAGGTGATTGCGCGGGCGCGCGAGCTACCACCCGATTCGGCTCCGCCTGCGCAGCGTGTCCCGCCGCCGAGGCCGGAGGACGCGCCGCTGATCGCGCTCGCGGAGGCGCTCGTGCGGGCGCGTGCAAGGGAGGCTGGGCTTGCGCATGAGCTGCTCGCCACGCGGGCCGACCTTCAGCTCCTCCTCGCCGCCTCGCGCGAGACGCGCGGCGACGCGGATGTGCGCACGCTGCGCGGGTGGAGGCGCGAGCTCGTCGGCGCCGAGCTGCTCGAGCTGCTCGATGGCCGCCTGTCGCTGGCAGTGTCGGGGCGCGAGCTCTCGATCGAAGCTCGCGCCTCCGCGCAGCCGCGAGAGGAAGGCAGTTGAGCTGTGCCTCCTCGGGTGCGCATGGCGGCCTTCTCCCTCGCCGCTGCGCTCGTCCTCGCGGGGGCTGCGTGCGCCGCGCTCGTCGGCGGAGTGGCGGGCGAAGTGCTGACGATCGTGCTGATCTCCGCCGGCCTCGCGGGGGCCCTGCTGCTGGTCTTCCTGGAAATCGGCCTCGGCGAAGAACGCGAGAACGCGCGCGAGGAGCAGCGCAGGCGGCGACGCGCCAGACGCGCGCTGGACGGGCGGCGGCGGGCACGCCTTCTGCGGCGGCGGCGACCGGGTTGAGGCGCGGCGCCGCGGTCTACTTGATGTTGTTGTAGACCGTGAAGAGCGGCATGTACATCGAGATCACGATGAAGCCCACGATCGACCCGATGACAATGATCATGATCGGCTCGAGGATCGACGTCAGCGCCTTGACCGACGCGGCGACCTGGTCCTCGTAGAACTCGGCGATCTTCTCGAGCATCGAATCGAGCGCGCCCGACTCCTCGCCCACGCCCACCATGTGCGTGACCATGGTGGGAAAGATGGGGGCCTGTGCGAGCGGCGCGGCGATCGTTCCACCTCGCTTGACGGAGGCGATCACGCCGTCCATCGCCTCCTCGATGGTCACGTTGCCCCCGGTTTTGCCGGTTATCTCGAGCGCCTGGAGAAGCGGCACGCCGGCGCTCGTGAGTGATGCGAACGTGCGCGACCAGCGCGCCACGGCGACCTGCTGGACGATCGTGCCGATTTTCATCGGGACGCGCAGCCGGAAGCGGTCCCACTGCGGACGGCCCCAGCTGGAGGACTTCCACTTCAAGAACGCCACGGCGAGCCCGCCCGCGGAGATGAACATCAGCCACCAGTAGCCGACCACGGCGTGCGAGAGGCCCACCGAGACCTGTGTGATCCCAGGCAGGTGCCCGCCGAACTGCTTGAAGACGCCCTCGAACACGGGCACCAGGAACGCGACCAGGGCCATCATCACGCCAACGGCGAAGGTGATGACGAGCGCGGGATAGATCATGGCCGATTTGATCTGGCGGCGCAGCGAGGCGTCCTTCTCGAGCTGGTCTGCGACCCGTATGAGCGAGCTCTCGAGCACGCCTCCCAGCTCCCCTGCCTGCGCCATGGCGACGAACAGCGGGCTGAACACCTTGGGGTGGCGCTCCATCGCCGCGCTCAGGGAGAGGCCCGCCTCGACGTCTTTGCGCACGGCCACGATCGTTTCTTTGAGGAACTTCCCCTCGGTCTGGACCTCGAGCACATACAGCGAGCGCAGGATGCTCATGCCGGCGGTGATCATGGTCGAGAGCTGGCGGGAGAAGATGGCCAGTTCGTTCGCCTTGACGCGCTTCATGAACGACAGCTCGATCTCGCGCGAGCTGTGCTTGTCTGAGATGTCGAGGACGATTAGGCCGCGCTGCTTGAGCTGGTCGGAGACGGCCTGCTTGGAGTCGGCCTCGACCTCGCCGTGGGCCTTGACCCCGGTGAGGTCCATCGCTTTGAAGACGTAGGTGCTCATCTCGCCTCGGCGCCTCTACGCGGCGACCTGCTGGCCCATCTCAAGGCGTTCGGCCCCGAGCAGGCGGCGCAGCTCCTCCGGCGTCGAGGAGCGAGCTTCGGCGAGCTTCTGGGTGATCTTGCCCTGGCGCACGAGCGTGGCGAGCGAGGCGTCCATCGTCTGCATGCCTACCGAAGAGCTGGTCTGCAGCACCGAGTAGATCTGGTGCGTCTTGCCCTCGCGGATCAGGTTGCGCACGGCCGGGTTGGGGACCAGGACCTCGGTCGCCACCACTCGCCCTGCGCCGTCGGCGGTGGGCAGCAGCTGCTGGGTCATGATCCCCTGCAGGGCCACCGACAGCTGCACGCGCACCTGCCCCTGCTGGTGAGCGGGGAAGACGTCGATGATGCGGTCGATCGTCTGGGCGGTGTCCTGCGTATGCAGCGTGGCGAACACCAGATGCCCCGTCTCGGCGGCTGTCAGCGCGGTGGAGATCGTCTCGAGGTCGCGCATCTCGCCCACGAGGATGATGTCGGGGTCCTGGCGCAATGCCGCCTTCAGCGCATCGGCGAAGCTCTGCGCGTCGGAGCCCAGCTCGCGCTGGTTGACCATGCACTTCTTGTGCGAGTGCAGGAACTCGATCGGGTCCTCGATCGTCATGATGTGCTCCTCGCGCGTGTTGTTGATCTCGTCGATCATCGCGGCGAGCGAGGTGGACTTGCCCGAGCCCGTGGGCCCGGTCACGAGCACGAAGCCGCGCGGGCGCCTGGTGAACTCGTGCACCGCGGCGGGCAGCCCCAGCTCCTCGATCGAGCTGAGCCCGTACGGGATGAGGCGGAACGCGGCACCGAGCGCGCCGCGCTGGAAGTAGGCGTTGACGCGGAAGCGCGCGTGGCCAGGGATCGAGTAGGCGAAGTCGAACTGCCAGTCCGTCTCGAGGCGCTGGCGCTGGTCTCCGGTCAGGATCGAGTACACGATCTCGCGCGTGTCGCTGGGGGTCAGCTTGGGGTACTCCTCAAGCCTCGTAAGACGGCCGCGGACGCGGACGACCGGGCGCGAGCCTGCCGTCAGGTGCAGGTCGGAGGCCCGGCGTGAGACGACTTCCATGAGCAGATCGGCGAAATCGATGTCCATAGTCCCGCCCATCGACCCCCCGCACTGGGCGCGCCGAGTTTGCGCGCCGCGACTGGACGAAAATTTGAGCGACTGTCCAGTTCGGCCTCAGCGCATCAGGAGCTGCCCACGACCCGGAGCACCTCGGCCACCGATGTGAGCCCCTGTCTGGCCTTCTCCAGGCCATCCTCACGCAGGCGGCGCATGCCCTCGCGCACCGCGATGTCGCGAAGCTGCTCGGCGCTGCGGCGTTCGAGCGCCTTGGCCTGTATCTCCTTGGAGACGGTCATGACCTCGTACAGCCCGATGCGCCCGCGGTAGCCGCTGCCGTTGCAGCGCCGGCAGCCGACGGGCTCGTAGCCCTCGAGGTCGAGCAGGGCTTTGAAGCCGTTGGCGTGGAGCACTTCGGCCGGAACGATCGTGCGCCGCTTGCAGCTGGCGCACAGCATTCGCGCAAGTCGCTGAGCGACCACGCAGTCGAGCGCCGAGGCCACCAGGAAGGGCTCGATTCCCATCTCGATCAGACGCGTGATGGCCGAGGGGGCGTCGTTGGTATGCAGCGTGGAGAGCACGAGGTGGCCCGTGAGCGCGGACTCGACCGCTATCTGCGCGGTCTCGCGGTCGCGGATCTCGCCGACCATGATCACGTCGGGGTCGGCCCGCATCATCGAGCGCAGGCCGGAGGCGAAGGTGAGGCCTCCCTTGTTCGAGACCTGCAGCTGCGTGAGCCCCTCCATCTGGTACTCGACGGGGTCCTCGACGGTGAGGATGTTGCGCTCGCTGGTGTTGAGCATTTTCAACGCCGCGTACAGCGTCGTCGACTTCCCGGATCCGGTGGGGCCGGTGACGAGCACCGCCCCGTGAGCCTGGTTGAAGGCCTCTTCGAAGCGCTCGCGCTCGACCTGCCCGAGGCCCAGCTCCTCGAGCTTTGCGACGTTGGCGTCCTTGTCGAGCACGCGCAGCACGACGGCCTCGCCGTGGACGCTGGGGAGCGTGACCGCGCGCAGGTCGATGCGCCGGCCGTCGACCGTCAGGCTGACGCGGCCGTCCTGGGGCAGGCGCCGCTCGGCGATGTCGAGCTCGGCCATGATCTTCACGCGCGAAACCACCCCGGGGGCGCTGCGCCGCGGAACGGTCGTGACGTCCTGGAGCACGCCGTCGATGCGAAAGCGCACGTGCAGCTCGCGTTCGTGCGGGGAGAGGTGCACGTCGGAGGCGCCGCGCTCGACGGCCTGGGCGATGATCTGGTTGACGAGCTTGATGGTCGGCGCGTCTTCGGCAGACTCGTGCAGCTCGACGACCTCGTCGCCGCGCACCTCCTCCTGGGTCAGGGCCTCGGGATCGCCGACGGCGTCCTCGAGCCGGTTCAGGCGCGTGATCAGCGCGACCACGTCCTCGGGTGCCGCGACCGCCACGCGCACCTCGTGGCCGGTCATGATCGCGATGTCGTCGACCGCGAGCACGTTGGAGGGATCGGCCATCGCAACGAGCAGCGTGCGCTTGTCGACGAACGCGACCGGGACCGCCTGGTAGCGCTTGGCGGCAGCGCTCGTGATCAGGTTGGCCGCGCCCATATCGACGGTGAAGATCGACAGGTCGAGGTGGTCGAGGCCGTAGCGCTCCGCGAGCGCGCGCGCCAGCTGGTCGGCTGTGAGCGCGCCGCTCTCCAGCAGGATACGCTCGGGGGTCGTGCCGGCGTTGCGCGAGGCTTCCACGGCGTCTTTGACCTGCTGCGCTGAGACGAAGCCCAAGTCGACGATCACGTCGGTGAGGAAGCGCGCCGATGATCCGCGACGGCTCGCTCGGGTGATGCCCTTCCACTGCCCTTCGCCCGGGGCGGCAGCGCCTTCGCGGTCTGCCTCGCTCGCCTCGAGCGGCGCGGCGGCGTGCTCGGCTGGGTCCTCCTCGGCGAGCAGGGCAGGGCCCTCGCCTTCCCGCATGCCGTCTCGCGCGTCCGGGGCGCCGGGGGGGCCATCGACGTCGTAGCTCCCCTCGGCATCGCGCGACTGTGCGCGCTCGATCTCGACCGCGGGCTCGTGCTCGGAGACCGGGCTCTCCTCGATGCCGAAGATCGTGTGCAGGTCCGGGCTGGACGCTGGGTCGCTCACCTTGGCTCCCGACTGGCGCCGACGTGCGCGCTCGTCGCAGGCTGGCGAGCGCCGCTAGGGCCGCGTGAGTGCGTCGCCGCGGCCGAGCTCGGCGCGGGCTGCGTGCCGCATGACTTCGACGGGCGCGCTGCGGCCGGTCCACGTTTCGAAGCTGAGCGCGCCCTGGGCGACCAGCACCTCGAGGCCGTCGAGCGCGCGCGCGCCGGCACGGCGCGCGGCGGCAACCAGCGCGGTCGGTCCACTCCCATAAACCAGGTCGATGACATGCGAGTACTCACCGACCAGATCGAACGTCAGCGCGAGTTGGTTGAGCTCCGCGACGTCAGTGGCCGAGGGTTCTAGGCCGCTGGCGCCTTCGGAGCCGGACGGGGGCCCTAAGAGCCCCACTGAGGTGCAGTTGATGAGCAGATCGGCGGCGCGAGGCTCGGGCACGGACTGCACCAGGAGCTCTCGTGCGAGGGCGTCGGCGCGCGCGGGCGTGCGGTTCCACACTTTCACCTCGCGGGCGCCCGCCTCGCGCAGGGCCCAGGCCGCTGCGCGCGCGCTTCCCCCGGCGCCGAGGATCTGCGCGCTCATCCCCCGCGGGGAGAGCTCGAGCGCCGCGAGCAGTCCCGGGGCGTCGGTGTTCTCGGCGGCCACTGAGCCGTCGTCGCCGAACGTGAGCGTGTTGGCCGCCCCGATTTCTTCAGCGCTCGCGCTGGCGCTGTCGGCCAGAGCGAGGGCCGCCTCCTTGTGGGGGACGGTTACGTTCGCGCCGCGAAAGCCCGACTGCGCGAGCGCTCTCGCCGTCTGCTCGAACAGAGCAGGCGGCACGGGCAGGCGCTGGTAGCTCCACGCATCCATGCCGAGGAACGCGAGGGCCGCGTTGTGCATGGCGGGCGAGCGGCTGTGCGCGACGGGCCAGCCGAGCACGCCGAGCCGGCACCTGCTCGCCCCGTCCTGCATCATCTCTTCGTGCACGTGGGGGGCTGGCCGTGGTTGCGCCTCACGGCGGCATCGTAGGCCGCGACGTCCGCCTGGAAGCGCGCGTAGGTGCTGGAGAAGACGTGCTCGCCGCAACCGTCGGCGGCGGCCACGTAGTAGAGGTAGGGGACGCGTGCCGGCCGCGCCGCGGCTTCGATCGACGCCAGCCCCGGGTTGGAGATGGGTGTGGGAGGAAGACCCTTGTGCGTGCGCGTGTTATACGGCGAGTCGATGCGCAGCAGCGAGGCGCTGAGCGGGCCGGTGTAGGTCGCGATCCCCCTCTGCAGCTCGATCGCGTAGTAGACCGTCGCGTCCACCCCGAGGAGCATGCCGCGGCGCAGCCGGTTGTAGATGACGGCGGCGATGCGTGGCCTGTCGGCGGGAACCTTGGCCTCGCGCTCGACCATCGAGGCGACCGTCAACAGCTCATACGGGGTGAGCCCGAGAGAGCGCGCGCGACTCCTCAACGCCGCTGAGAAGCGCTCGCGAAAGGCGAGCAGCTGCTCGCTCACGAGCCGGCTGGCGGGAGCGCCGGCAGTCATTTCATAGGTCGCGGGGAACAGGAACCCTTCGAGGCTGCTCGTCCCGGCAGGCACTCCGTAGCGCTTGTAGTCCAGCTGCCGCGAGCGCCGCGAGGCGGCGAGGTAGTCGCCGGAGAGGTAGTCGGTGCGGGCGAGCGCGGCGATCTGCGTGCGCGTGAAGCCCTCGGGGATCACGACGCGCTCGATGATGGCCGCGGGCGGCGGCTTTGAGAGCGCGTCGATGGCCGCGGCGTAGCTCATGTTGCGGCGCAGCTCGTAGCGGCCGGAGTGAAGCTCGCCCCGCTTGCCCCCGAGCAGCGCCCGCAGGTCGAACAGCAGGCCCGACGGCACAACACCGTCCTTTGCCAGGATCGATCCGATCCGGCTGGCGCTCGCGCCCTTGGGGATCTCCACGATCACGCGTCCGCTGCCGGGGCCGGCGAAGGGCTGAAACAGCGCCACGAGGAACCACGCGAGCAGTCCGGCGGCGATCAGCGCTGCGGCGGCGGCGATGCGCCGACGGGTGAACGCGCCCGGCGGCGGGCGATGGCTCACGTGCGCCCGCGTCGCTCCCAGGCGGCGGCGGTCGCGCAGCTGGCGCTCGCGCTGGCGATCACCGGAAATGCGCCTGCGCGGTCCTTGGCTTCCGGCGGACACGAGCGGCGCTAGCGGCTGGCGCGGGCCAGCCAGCTTTCGAGCAGCAGCGCGGCCGCGCGCGAGTCCTCGCTGGAGTTGAACGCGCCCTCCATGCGCGAGGCGATGCGGGTGGTGAAGCGCTCGTCGTGCATCTCGACCGGCACCGACGACCCCAGCGCCCGCGCGAGCGCTCGCGCGAACGCGCGCGTCTCGCGCGTCTGCGCCGTGTCCGATCCGCGCAGCGAAAGCGGCAGCCCGACGAGCACCCGCTCGACCTCGCGCTCGCGCGCGATCTGAGCGAGCGCCTGCAGCCCGCGCTTGCTCCCCGGGCGGGGCACGGCGGCGATCGGGGTCACGATCGTGCCGCTGGGATCGCTGAGCGCGCACCCGCAGCGTGCGCTGCCGTAGTCGAGCGCCAGCACGCGCATCAGGTGTCGAGCGCGGAGAGGATCGCCGCTTCGGCCTTTTCGAGCGCGGCGTCGAGCTTCTCGGGCTCGCGCCCGCCGGCTTGAGCGAGCGTGTCCCTGCCTCCGCCGCCGCCGCCCACGACCTCTGCGGCCGCCTTCACGATCGCGCCCGCGCGCACCCCGCGCGAGACCAGCGCGGGCGCGACGCTGACGAGCAGGTGCGCGCGGCCCTCGCTCGCGGTTCCGAGCGCTATGGCAGCCTCGGCGAGCTTGCCCTTGAGGCGGTCGGCGACATCGAGCAGAGCCTTGCCATCGCCGACCTGCACGCGGGCGGCGAGCACGGTGGCGCCGTCGTGCTCGCGAGCTTGCGCGGCGAGCGCTTCGATGTCGAGCGCCTCGTCCCCCGCCCCGCCGCCGGCACGGGAGCTCTGCAGCTGCTTCTGCAGCTCGCGCCGCTCGCGCTCGTGTTCGGCCGCCACCTCGGGCGCGTCGCGCGGCTGGCTGCGCAGCGCCCGCGCAACCTCATTTAGCAGGCGGTCATGCTCGCGAAGCAACTCGATCGCGGCGGGACCGGTGAGCGCCTCGATGCGCCTGACGTTGGCTGCGCTCGAGGTCTCGCTGAGGATCCGCATGGCGCCGATCTCGCCGGTGGAGCGCACGTGCGTGCCGCCGCACAGCTCGCGCGAGTAGTCGCCGTCCGCGATCTCGACCATGCGCACGACGTCTCCGTACTTTTCGCCGAACAGCGCCATCGCGCCCAAGCGCTTGGCCTCCTCGAGCGTCGTCGTGATCGGCCGCACGGGATCGTTGCGCGCGATCCACTCGTTGACCTGGTCCTCGACCTCGCGCAGCTCCTGCTCGGAGAGCGCGCGTGAATGACTGAAGTCGAAGCGCAGCTTGTCGGGGCCGACGTAGGAGCCGGCCTGGCGCACGTGGCTGCCGAGGCGCTTGCGCAGCGCCGCCTGCAGCAGGTGCGTGGCCGTGTGGTTGCATTCGGTCGCATGGCGCGCCGCGTGGTCGACCTGCGCCACCACCGGCTCGCCCACGCGCAGCGTGCCCTGCTCCACGACGACCGCCAAGGCCTGGTCCTCGGCTAGACGGTAGACGTCGCGTACGCGCGCGCGACAGTCGCCCTGCTCGCATTCGATCGTGCCGACGTCCGCCACCTGGCCGCCTCCGGCGGCGTAGAAGGGCGACTCGGCGAGCTTGACCAGGTAGCCGCCGTCGGCTTCGACCACGGCGCCGACCGTGGTGCGCTGGCGCTCGCTCTCGTAGCCCGTGAAGCGGGTCACGAAGCCGCTCTGCCCGACGAACGCGCTGGCGGCGGCGCGCTCGCCGGAGAGTCCGTCGGAGCTGCCGCGCCCGTCGGCGGCAGCGCCGGCCCTGCTGCGCGCGCGCTGCTCGTCCATCAGCGTCTCGAAGTCGCCCTCGATCGAGAGCTCCTCGCCGGCGAGCAGCTCGCGCGTGAGCTCGTAGGGAAAGCCGAACGTGTCATGCAGGCGGAAGACCTCGCTCGCCGCCACGCTCGAGCTACCTGTCTCGCGCGCCCGCTCGATCAGCTGCTGCAGCGCGGCGACCCCCTGCTGCAGCGTGCGTCCGAACGCCTCCTCTTCGGAGGAGAGCCAGTTCTCGATCACGCTCTGCTGTTCGGAGAGCTCGGGGTATACGGCGCCCATCAGCTCGCGCACGCGCTCGGCGTAGCGGTTGAGGAAGCCCTCCTTGAGATCGAGGTTGCGAGCCTGCATGATCGCGCGGCGCATGACGCGGCGCAGGACGTAGCCGCGCTCCTCGTTGGAGGGCACGACGCCGTCTGCGAGCAGGAACGTCATCGCGCGCGCGTGGTCGGCGAGTATGCGCAGCGCCCGATCGACCGCGAAGGCCTCCCCGTAGCGGCGGCCAGAGAGCTCCTCGCCGAGCTCAACCAGCGGCAGGAACTGGTCGGTCTCGAACACCGAGGGCTGCTCCTGCAGGATCGCCGCCATGCGGTTGAGGCCGAGGCCAGTGTCGATGTTCTTGGCCGGGAGGGGCTTTAGGAGCGGCGCCGCGATCGCTGATACGCGATCGCCCGCGCCGCCGGGGAGGGGCGCGAGCTCGTACTGCATGAAGACGAGATTCCAGTACTCGAGGAAGCGGTCGTTATCGCCCCCGGGGAGATCGTCGGCGCTGCCTTGGTCGAGCCCCCGGTCGACATACAGCTCGGAGCACGGCCCGCAGGGGCCGCTGGGCCCTGCCTGCCAGAAGTTCTCAGAGCGCGGGCACAGCACGATCCGCTCGCGCGGCACGCCAGCGCCCGTCCAGCACTCGATCGCCTCCTCGTCCGGGCCGAGCTCGAGCTCGTCGTCGCCTTCGAACACGGTCACCCAGATGTCCTCGGCCGCGAATCCGAACACCTCGCGCGAGAGCTTCCAGGCGAACTCGATGGCCTCGCGCTTGAAGTAGTCGCCGAATGAGAAGTTGCCGAGCATCTCAAAGAACGTGAGGTGCCGGGCGGTGTTGCCGACGTTGTCGATGTCGACCGAGCGAAAGACCTTCTGGCAGCTGGTAAGGCGCGAGGCCGGCGGAGCCTCCTGACCGAGGAAGTAGGGCTTCAAGGGATGCATGCCCGCGACCGTGAGCAGCGCCGAGGGGTCGTGGGCGGAGGGGACGAGCGAAGCCGAGGGGATGCGCACGTGCCCGTGCTCCTCGAAGAACGCCAGGTAACGCTCGCGGATCTCATCCGAGCTCATCATCGGGCAACGATCTTAGGCCGCGTGCGCGCCGCCGCGCTGCGCTACGCGGTGATCGTGCCGTGGCCGACGAGCACATCTCCGGCATACAGGCACGCGAGCTGCCCCGAGGCGGCGCGCGCGCTGGCCTCCGTCAGCTCAATTCGAGCGCGGGGGTGACGACCGGGAGCGAGATCCTGCTCGAGGCGCGCGCCGAGGCGGCGCCCGTGCGAGCGCACGCGCAGCCCGTCGACGCGTCGGCCGTCGCGGTGAAGTACGAGCTCACGGACGTCGACATGCCGCGAGAGCAGCGCGCTGCCCGGGCCGACTATCACGGAGTTGGCCTGAGCGTCGGTCTCGAGCACGTACAGGGGACCGGGCCCACCGATGCCGATGCCGCGGCGCTGGCCGACGGTGAAGGTGTGAGCGCCCTGGTGCTCCCCCAGAACCCTTCCCTCGCGGTCGACGATCGGGCCGCGTCGCGGTCGCAGGCCGCCGTGCCGCTCAAGGAAGGCGCTCTGGCGCGTGCCGGCGAGGAAGCACAGGTCCTGCGAGTCCTTGCGGTGGGCGACCGAAAGACCCGCACGCTCTGCGATCTCGCGCACCTGCGACTTGTGCAGGCCGCCGAGCGGAAAGCGAAGGCGCGCGAGCGTGGCCGGCGCGAGCGCGGCCAGCACATAGCTCTGGTCCTTGCCCTCGTCGACGGCGAGACGGAGCAGCCCGTCGGGCTGCACGCGTGCATAGTGGCCAGTCGTGAGCGTGCTCGCGCCGAGCCGCGCGGCGAGCTCGAGCATCGCGTCGAGGCGCACACTGCCGTTGCAGCGCACGCACGGGTTCGGCGTCTCGCCGGCGGCGCGCCCGGCGAGCCAGGGCTCGACGACCCCCGCGCGGAACTCCTCGCGCAGGTCGATCGAGAGGTGCGGCAGGCCGAGCCCGTGGGCGACCTTGCGCGCGCTGCGAACGGCCTGCGCCGAGCAGCAGCTGAGCTCGCCGTCGTTCTCCGGATCGGACCACAGCTCCAGCGTCACCGCGGCGCTCTGGCCGCGCTGCTTGGACGCGAGCAGCGCGGCCACCGCGCTGTCGACGCCGCCGCTCATCGCCACGAGCGTGCGTCCAGGAGCGGGTGCAAGCCGGGCGTGGGTGCGTGCGGCCAGGCCGAGCGCGCGGTGCAGGGCGTCGGCCGTGAGCTCGGCCGCGTGGCGCTTGGCGACGGACAGTCCGCCCAGCTCGCGCTCGATCTCGTCAGCGCCGATCCGCGCGGCGTCGAGCAGCGGGGCCCCGCGCAACAGGGAGACCGCGGCGCTCCCGGCTGCAAGAACGGCACCGCAGCCGCGCGCATCGAATCCAGCGTCGCGGATGCCCCCGGTGGCATCGCTCTCCCCGAGCGCGATCGAGATCCGCACCAGATCGCCACACGCAGCACCGCCTGCGGCACCGGTGCACGCGCCGTCCGGCATGTGCCCGCGACCGTGCGGGTGGTGCAGGTGCTGCTCGAGGCGCTCGCCGGTCGTGCTCACCCGACCGAGTCTAGGGCGAGCGCGAGCGCGGCGGCTAGGAGGCTTCTTGGATCGCCTGCCTGAGCGAGAAGGCGTCGGTGAGACCGGGGACCGTGCTGGTCTGCCCGTGCCTGTTGACGATCAGGATGGTCGGCGTCGAGTACACCTGGATCGCGCGCGTGAACGACCCGAACGCCCCCACCTGCTTGGGCACCGCGCTGTGCACGGCGAGCCTGCCTTTGAACTTGCGCGCCACCAGCTCGAGCTCGTCCTGGACCCGCTCGTCGACCGTCCCGGCGGGGTTCCACAGGAGGATGGCGACGAGTTTGCCGCGCCTGAGCTCTCTTTCGACGGTGCGCTGCATGTGCTGGACGCCGACGGCTCGCGAGTGGCGAGGCGCCGCTGCGCCGCTGCTCTTGTGCGAGCGCGCGCGCGTCGCTGCCGGCGCGTGACGGGCGCCTGCCGACGCTGAAGCTGAGGCGGAGGTGCCGCCGGTTTCGCTCGAGCCTGCCGCTTGGGCCGACTTTTCCTCGAGCTGCTTTGCGTTGCGTTCTGAGGCGGCGACGGCGCCGCGCGCCTTTGCGATGTCGTGCGTCAGACCTTCCACGCCGGGCGCCGAGCCGTGGTAGACGGAGCCCGCCCCGCCAGCTTTCGAGCCGCCACTCGAGGAGGATGCGGCAGGCGTCGAGGCGGCCGGTGGGGAGCTTTCGGAGCTCGATGAGTGTCCGCGCAGAGCCACGAACCACACGGCCAAGAACAGCCCCGCCGCCGCCAGAGCAATCTGAAAGGGGCGCGAGAGTTGCGTCATTGCTCCCCTTTTCGGCAACTTGCGCGCAAGAGTTGAACGACGCAGCAGACGCTGGACACCTGCGGACGATCGGCGGAAGCGGCCTTCATCACGCGCGAGCACGGCCTCGCCGCGATTGGCCGGCGGACCGTGCGCCGTGGCCTGCGGGCGCAGGCGCCGGCGGCCGGTGCGGCCCGACCAAGCGAGCCGCCGGGGGCTGGGACCTAAAGCGTGCGCAGCCCGCGCAGGACTGCGTGCACGACGGCGTCGGAGGCGATCTCCTCTTGCCGACCCTCCTGCATGTCCCGCAGGGAGGCCTGGCGCTCGGAGACGATCGCCACATAGCGGGCCCCGAGCGCGTCGGCGTGGCTGAGCTGCCCCTTCAGCGAGCGCCCGCCGAGCTCCATCTGCGCTCTGAGGCCGGCCGAGCGGGCGGCACAGAGAAGCGCGAAGGCGGTTCGCCTGTCGGCGGCGCTACGTGGTTCGGCGCGCGCGAGGAACAGCTCAACGGGGGCGGCTGCCGAGCCGGTGCCCGAGTCTCGGGATCGCTCGGAGTCGAGCGTGCCGCCCGAGCTGCCGCTCGCGAGCAGCATGCGCTCGATCCCGGCGGCCCAGCCCACGCCGGGAGTCGGCGAGCCACCGAGCAGCTCGATGAGGCCGTCG
This sequence comes from Actinomycetota bacterium, assembly GCA_005884115.1. GTDB lineage: Bacteria > Actinomycetota > Thermoleophilia > Solirubrobacterales > Solirubrobacteraceae > Palsa-744. The sequence goes on along the minus strand of VAXW01000003.1, from coordinate 290,036 downwards.
TAGCGGCCGCCGCCGCCCACCCCGCTCTGCGCGCCGAGCGCGTCTGAGGTGAACTCGAACACGGTGCGCGTGTAGTAGTCGAGCCCGCGAACCAGCGTCGAGTCGATCTCGTAGGCGATGCCGGCGTCGTCGAGCAGCTCGCGAACCGCCTCGAAGTGCGCACGGTCGCCGGCGTCGAGGTGCTCGAGCAGGCGCGGCGCGCTCCGCATCACGCGCCGCGTACCCTCGTGCTCGGAGTCGAAGGCGCGCAGCGGGTTGGCCTCGATCCTGCCGCGCACCTCGGGCGCGAGGCTGCTCTCGTGCGAGCGCAGGTGCGCCTGCAGGCGCTCGCGGTACTCCCCCCGGGTCTGCGGGCTGCCGAGGCTGCAGAGGCGCAGGCGCACATCGCGCACCCCGACCTCGGCGAGCAGGCTCGACAGGAGCACGATCGTCTCGGCGTCGACGGCCGGGTCATCGGAGCCGATGGCCTCCGCTCCGAGTTGCCAGAACTGCCGGTAGCGGCCAGCCTGCGCGCGCTCGTGACGGAAGAAGCTCGAGAGGTACCACAGCTTCACCGGCTGGCGGCGCTTGTGCATGCCGTGTTCGAGGTAGGCCCGGCAGACCGGAGCGGTGCCCTCGGGACGCAGCGTCAGCGAGCGCCCGCCGGCATCCTCGAACGTGAACATCTCCTTGCGCACGATGTCGGTCGCCTCACCGACGCCGCGTGCGAACAGCTCGGTCGCTTCGAAAGCGGGGGTCTCGATTCGCTCGTAGCCCGCCCCCTGGAGGATCGCGCGCGCTCGCACCTCGAGCGCGGAGCGGGACTCGGCCTGCTCGCCGAGCACGTCGAACGTTCCGCGCGGCGCTTTGATCCTCGGGCCGCTCAACTCGCGGGCGCCGTCCCACCCGGCGGCGCAGCCGTCTGGGGCACGCCCGCGCGAAGCTCCCGCAGGAACGGATTCGTCTCGAGCTCTCGCCCGAGCGTCGTGACCGCCATGTGTCCGGGGTACACCACGGTCTCGGGCGGAAACGACTCAATTAGGCTCCCAATGGAGCGCTCGAGCGTCGCCCAGTCCCCGCCCGGGAGGTCCACGCGCCCCACGGAGCCCTGGAAGAGCACGTCGCCCGAGAGCAGCGCGCGCTCGCTGCCGACAGGCCGAGCAGCGCCCTGCTCGGGCTGTGCCGAGGGCAGCCCGATCGCATAGGTGAGGTGTCCGGGGCTGTGGCCGGGCGTGAATAGGACGTCGATCTCCAGGCCCGCCAGCGAAAGCTGCTCGCCTCCCGCCAGCGTGTGGTCAGCGTCGTAGCTATCAAACGGCCCGAACCCCGGAGGCACCCAACGCATGATGTCGGCGAGCACGGTGCGCTCGATCTGCGGGCAGTAGACGGGCGCTCCGGTGGCTCTGGCGACGGGAGCGACGGCGCCGATGTGGTCGAAGTGGGTGTGCGTGATGAGGATCGCCTCGATCGTCACGCCGAGGGCGGCGGCGGCCGCGAGCAGGCGCTGTGGCTCGTCGCCGGGGTCGACGATCAGCGCCTTGCTGGCCCGGCGGGCGCCATCAGCCGCGTGCGCGCCGGTGCTGGCGAGCACGATGTAGCAGTTCTCCTGCACGGGCCCGACCGTGAAGGCGCGCACGTCGAGCGCGCTCACGCGAGCCTCCCGAGGCGACGTGCGGGCGCGCGACGTGCGGGCGCGCGACGTGCCGTGAGCGCGGTCACGCCTTCCCGCTCCGCCCGCCGGCGGGCCCGGCTTTTGCGCGCTGCCGGCGCCTGTAGATCCAGAGATCGCTGTAGTAGCTGATGGGGGTGTACACGAGCAGCGCGAAGGGGAAGTACGCGACGGCGGCGCGGACCTTCAGGAGGATGGCCACGACGAGCAGCAGCACGGCGGCGATCATCGCGCGGTAGAAGGCGCCACGCCAAGTCGGCGGGCGGTCGCGGCGCTCCGCGATCCTGTCCTTCGCGCGCGCGCCAGTAGCGGCAGCTCCCTTCTTCTCGGCCGCGGTCGGCTTGCGCCCGGTGCGGCCACGGGACTCGATCACGCCGGCGGCGTTGCCGCGGTGCTTGGTCCTGCGTCTGCGCCTGGTCTGTGCCACCTCAGCAGCGTAATGCGTTCTAAGCGAGCGCGAGCAGCGCGTTCTCGATCAGATGGCGGCTGGGGTCGAAGCCGAGCAACGGGAGATCGTCGGGGAAGCCCTCCAGCGCAGCGCGCGGCGCGAGCCCGACGAGCTCGGCGTCTCTGACAACCACGTGCGCGCGGACGGCCTCGACGACCGCCGCGAGGGGCAGCTCGAAGGGACGCTCGACGTTCATCGACACCTGGGCGGCACCGTCGCCGAGCGCGACGGCGATCGCGCGCACCCCCGCCAGGCCCTCGGCGCCGCCGTCGCGAACGAGCGCCGCGACCCGCTGTGCGTCGGCGAGCGTAGCAGGGGGGGCGAGCTGCAGGTTGAATGCGACGAGCGGCGGCCTCGCGGCAACGAGCGTCGCCCCCGCGCTGGGATGAATGCGCGGAGGGCCGAAGTCGGGCTCGAGGCGGGCCTCCCGCTCCCCGGCCTCCCCCGCCATCCGCTGCGCGAGCCCCGAGATCCCTCCGCGCCTGAGCTCGGCGCGCGTGCGGGGCGCGGGCGACGAAGCGGCGCCGGCGAGCTCCCCTCGCGCGGGGTCGAGGGTGGTGGCGGTGAGCTCGCCATAGAGGAACACCGGAAGGCCGAGCTCGCTGCCCAGCCGCTCTGCGACTACGAGCGCCTCCGCGCAGGCTGCACCGCGCGCTCGTGCCTGGAGATAGACGATCGGCACGACGTCGAGCGCGCCCACGTGCGGGTGCTGCGCGGGGGGTGCGCTCGCTGCGTCGCGGTGCATGACGTCGACTCGTTCGACGACGGTGCGCGCCCCTACAAGCAACGCGTCCGCGAGCGTCCGCTGGCGCCCGGCGAGCGTGTAGACGGAGCGGTGATGATCGCGGTCAGAGTGCACGTCCAGGAGCTGGACTGCATCCCGGATGGCTCCCGTGCCGGCATGCTCACGCGGGCCCTCTTCGCCCCTGTCAGCGCCACGGGGCGGTCCGTCGGCGCCCTGTCCGGCAAACGCCGCGCCGACCGCCTCGATTGCGGTCGCGTCGCGTCCCTCCGACACGTTCGGCACCGCGAGCAGGATCGGTCGTGACATCGCCACGGGGCTAAACTGCTCCATCCCGCCGGAGTAGCTCAGTCGGTTAGAGCAGCGGAATCATAATCCGCGTGTCGGGGGTTCGAGTCCCTCCTCCGGCACTCGCTAACGGCCCCGTTATTGCGGGGTTTTTTGCTGAGAGTGGCAAGCAGCACAGGCCAGATTCTGGGTGGGTGTCAGCGAAAGTGTCGGCGAGCGATCCATCATCCTCGATCTCGGGATCGAACGGAGCGAGGCCGCAGTCGGCTAAGGCCGCAGGGCAGCACGGCGGAGCTTCATCAAAGCCGCGCGCCAGGTGCGACCCTGTTTAGCGCTCTCCGCTTCCGGCTCCTCTCGCGCGCCGCCGGCCCGAGAACCAATCGCAGCGGTCGGACGTCACTGCCCAGACCGCACGAACGAAGACAGTGACGGGATACTGGACCCGATGTCGGCGAACCTCGACTTGGTGGAGCTTGCGGGTCGGCAGCTTGAGGCCGCGAATCGCCATGACCTCAATGCGTTCATGAGCGTGTTCGCTCCTGATGCCGTGTACGACGCGTCGCGTGACGGGCTTGGCGTATATGAGGGCCCAGCGGCGATCCGTGGGCTCATCGGCGGTTGGTGGGACGCATTCGATGATCTTCGGTTGACGCCCGAGGAGGTCCTGGACCTCGGCAATGGGGTGCTGTTTGCCGCCATCCGCCACGATGCGCGGCCGGTAGGAAGCGCCGCTTACGTCAACACGCATCAGGCGTACGTCTTCGTAATTGTCGAAGGCCTGGTCGCGCGGACGACGGTCTATCGGGACATCGACGAGGCCCGTGCTGCCGCCGAACGCCTTGCCGCGGAACGGGGGCAGACGATGTCCGACGAGCCTCTGGTCGTCACGCGCAGTTGGTTTGAGACCTGGAACCGTGGCGACCTCGACGCCTTCGTTGACCTGTATGCCGTCGACGCCGAGATGACGCCGCCGCCGTCATGGGTAGAGACCGAAACCCTCAAGGGGCAGTCCGCGATCCGTCGGTTCTTCGAGGGTCTGAAGGAGGCCTGGGAAGGTGAAGACACCGCCGTCCTTCTAGAGCTGCTCACGGCCGGCGACAAGGTCGTCTCCCGTATGGACTGGCAGGTTCGAGGTAGGGCGAGCGGCATTGACACCCATCTCGGGATCACCAACGTCAACACCATCGAACGCGGCAAGATCATTCAGCAACGACACTATCTGGACCACGCGGAGGCCCTCAAAGCTGTGGGGCTTGCGGAGTAGCCGGTGTCCGAGAACCTGGACCTCGTGCGCCCGATCTTCGCGGCCTGGGCGCGGGGCGACTTCAGCTCGGTCGAGTGGGCGGACCCCGACGTCGAATTCGTGATCGCCGACGGTCTGCGACCCGGCGTCTGGATGGGAGTCACCAGCATGGTCGAGCGATGGCGTGAGGCGGAAGCTGCCTGGGAGGACCAGAGGGTCGAGGCGGACGAGTACCGAGAGCTCGGCGACGAATGCGTGCTCGTGCTCTTTCATCGCAGCGGACGGGGAAAGGCGAGCGGACTGGAGCTGGGGCATTTGCTGACACAGGGAGCCGCCGTCTTTACGTCCGGGGCGGCAGGGTGATCAGGTACGTCACATACTTCGATCGCCAACGCGCCTTCGCCGACCTCGGCCTCACGGAGTAGGCGTGTCGCGGAACGCTGACACAATTTGACAGGGCACCGACGCCTTCAATGCGTTCATGCGCGGTGAGCTGTCCAGCGAAGCGTATGCGGAGAGATTCGATCCGCAGATCGAGATGATCTGGCGGGATCGGCAGACGTACCCTGATTTCCCGCAGCATCTTCGCGGGCTCCCAGAGTTCATCGCGTTCGCTGAGCAATATCGAGATGGGTGGATCGACCTCGTCCAGGAGTTGCTTGAGCTAAGCGAGGTACCGGGCGGTCGGGTCCTCGTTCTCGTTCGCCAAAGTGGCCGAGGGCGACAAAGCGGCGTCCCGATCATCATCCACTTCTTTCAGCTGTGCACGATCCGAGATGGAAAGGTGAACAAGATTGAGTATTTTCGCCATCGCGCCGACGCTCTCCAAGCTGCCGGGCCGTCGGAGTAGGCGATGTCGCAGGAGAGTGCAGAACAAAGCGCGAGGACAGGAGTGTCTCGGCCGCCGGCGTGTGATCCGGAGGTCCGAGGAGTCGGCGACTCCTAACTCAGGCGACCGCCGCGCTCTCCTCATGGCCATCGAGAAAGCGGCGCAGGCATTCTTGAGAGCAGAACCACAGCTCCTCATCTCCCTGCCGTAGCTGGGCCGCGGGCGGGTCCAGAACAACCGTGTTACAGACAGGATCTCGCCGTTCCTCGCGCCTGATGACGCGGAAAAGTCGCACAGGCTGGGCCGCGCCACGCAGCATCCGCACGCCGACCGGTTCCGTCGTCTCCTCGGTCAGCGCCGCCGCCACGGCGTCGGTGAGCAGGATCTCTCCCGCCGAGCTCGTCCCCGTCACGCGCGAGGCGACGTTCACGGTGCTGCCGATGTAGTCACCGGCCCGGTAGATCGCGGGACCCGTGTGGATACCGACGTGCAGCGGAGGGATGTCCGGATCATGCGCGACCGCATCGAGCGCCCTGCGGGCGAAGGCGACGGCATCGTCCGGACGACGGAAGGCGAGCATCAGCCCGTCGCCGATCTGCTTGACGAGCTTGCCCTCGTGCTCAAGCGCAAGCGGCCTGACCGCGCCCTCCAGCCGCGTCAGCGTCTCCATCGCAAGCTCGTCGCCCTTGGTGTGCGTTAGCTCGGTGAACGACTCGAGGTCGAGAAAGACGATTGTCGTCTCGACCGACCCGCGCTCGGTCGGGATCTCGCTGGAGGGGAGATGCAGGTAGGCATCCTCGATGCTCGCCTGAAGAAGATGCTCATGGTGTACGGCTTGCACGATGCCGTCGAGCAACGGCACGACCGCTTCCTCGATGACGCCGAGCTGGCGCAGCACCTCGTCTTCCGGGATCCCTGACGCGCTCAGCCGCTCGTGGATATGGACGTGCACGAGCCTGACCTCGGTCTCGGCCAAGCGGCGGAGCGCGTCGCCGTACACGCGAGCGCCTTCCAGAACCGCCTCCCACGGCAGGCCGGCAGCCTGCATCGTCTTGAACGCCTCGAGCTGCGCAAGCCAGGTCTCGGCGATGCCTCCCTCACGGGGGAGCCCGAGCGCGGTCCGAAGTTCGCGCACCATCGTGGCGTCCACGCCCGCACGCTCGGCGGCCGCCTCGAGGCTCAGCGTCCGACCGGAGGGAAACAGGAACTCACCCATGAACGGGTTGACCTCGCCGGCCTTGATCGCTGCGGCCAGTTGATCGGAGCGATACCCGCGCGCCTCGTGGCCGTGAATCGTCAGCCACCGCACGAGGTCCAACTCGTCAAGGCTCCCGCTGCCTCCCGGATCGAGCAACCCCTCCTGCCTCCACTGCTCCACTTGCTCGGCAGAGACGCCCACGAGCGCCGCAAACTCTTCAGGGGGGATCGGCGTGCTCACGTCAGCCGTATTCTCGCGCGCAAAGCTTTCCGGTGCCGTCCTGGTGAACGGCGGGGCGACCGCAGCCCGTGCTTGCTCCCCCCGTTGACGATCAGTCGTCGCGGTGGCGCTTCACCCGCCGCACGAAGGCCCATGCACCGGCAACCATCATCCCACCCATCATCGCGACCATCATCACAAGCATCGCGATCGTCATCAGAGATCCCATATCCAGCTACTACCCGGCTCGCGAGCGCGTAGTCGCTCGACGATTCCCCACTTCAAGCGCGCGACCGCCACATCAGAGCTCCAGAGCGCCAGTCAATCCGCGTGTTCGGGGTTCGAGTTCCTCCTCCGGCCCTCGGCGGAGCCTGCAGATGGCGTGTTTCAGGTAGCCGGCAGGAGCTTGCGCGACCTAGCTGGTCGGGGCGCAGGCTGCCAGCCCGTACGGATGGGCGACGCGCGCAAAGTCGCCGAAGACATCCGTCTTGATCAACGCCGGGTTGCGCTTGAGCTTGGCGAGATCCCCCTGAACGAGCGCAAGCATCCGGTGCGCGACGGCCTCCTCGCCGGGCGGGATGCTCAGGGCCCTGATCGCCCTGATCTGCGCTTCGGTCGAGGGCACGAACGTGCTTCTCACGAGCGCGATGACCTGTGCTCTGCCGGGGCGAGCGGCCAGCTTCGCGGTCGCGACTATAAGGGCCGGGTCTGCCGCGGCGCAGATCGCGTTTGCTTTGGCGACGTATTCCGCCTTCGTGATCGCGTGCGGCGCAGGGGGCTGAGCCTTCTTCTTGCTGCTCCCGCACGCGGCGAGCAGCACCACTGCAGCCAATGCCAGCACGAGAACGCCCAGCGCCCGCATGAAGCCGCGCGCTTGCGGCCTCACTCGATGCGGTGCTTGCGGGTCTCGCGGTGTGAGCATAGGTCCGGGAGGTATGCGGAGGAGACGGCCTCCTAGTCGGCGTGCCCGTCTCCCAACTTGAGCGCTGCAGCGCCGGTCGCACGCGCACGCGGCTCGCGATCGCGGCCGCTCGACGCGGGCGCCCCGAATATTCGTCGAGCCGCTTGTGCGCGTCGACAGTAGGGCCCCACCGCACCGATGCTGCGATAGGCGCACTCGCGCCGCCCCACCAGAGACGACGCCCGTGCCCACCGGTCAACTTCGCAGCCCGTCGATGGGCGCTCCTCCCGCCGCGACGCTGGACCTCGCCGGCTGGCCCGAGCGCGCCCTCGCGCGCGCCAAGCGCTCGCTGCGGGAAGGCCTCGACCCGTGGCTCGCGCTGGCGGCGGTGCTCATCTTCGGCGGAGCATGCGCCGCGGTGGCCCGCTCCAGCGCGGTCGCCAGGTCGGAAGCGGCCAAGGCGCGACTCGCGTTCCGCGTGTCCACCGAGGAGATCGCCTCCACGCTCAAGCTCGCGATCCAGCACGAGGAAGACCTCGTGGTGGCAGCCAGCGCCTTCGTGACCAGCAGCGCCAATTCCTCGCCCGTCGCCTTCGACCGCTGGGCCGAATCGGTGCAAGCGATGCAGAGATACCCCGAGCTTCAGAACATCGGCCTGGTGAAGCTGGTGCCGTCGTCCAAGCTGGCAGCCTTTCAGACGCGGATGGCAGCCCATCCCGTGCGGCCGTTCGGCGTGCATTCGCTGCCACCGCGGGAAGGCCGCGGAGTCCTGCCGCCGACGCAGGGGCCGTACTACTGCCTTGCGGCCGCCGGGCTGGCACGCGACCCGGCGGCATATGTGCCAACGCGTTTGAACTACTGCGCGCTCCTGCCGGGAATGATCTCCGATCGCGACACCGCGTCTGCCAACTACGCGCCGGTCCTGGCCTCGACCTCGACGACGCTGGGAGTGTCTACGCCCGTTTACCGTGGCGGCCTCGTGCCACGGACCGTGAGCGCGCGCCGGCGAGCCTTCATCGGGTGGCTTGGCGAGCTGATCCTGCCGAAGGTCGTGCTGCAACGAGCGCTGGCCGGACACCCCGGCATCGCCGTCAAGTTCCACTTCAACTCCGACAACTCTCACGTCGTCTTCAGCCACGGGTCGGTTCCGCCCAGGGCGCTGAGCACGACGGTGCCCGTGCACACGGGGTGGACTCTCGAGAGCTTCGCCGCACCCGCCGCAGGCGGCGTGTTCGCAAACCGCAACGCGCTGGCGGTGCTCGTCGGCGGAGTCGCGATCAGCGTGATGTTCGGGCTGCTCGTGCTGGTACTGGGCACCGGCCGCAGGCGAGCGCTGGCACTGGTGCGCGAGAAGACCGGCGAGCTCTCACATCAGGCGATGCACGACAACTTGACGGGCCTGCCCAACCGGGCGCTCGTGCTCGATCGCGCCGCGCAATTGCTGGCTCGCGCAGCGCGCAGCGAGAGCGGGCTCGCCGGCGCGCTGTTCGTAGATGTCGACGGGTTCAAGCACGTGAACGACCACCTCGGTCACGCGGCCGGAGATCGGCTTCTGAAGGTCGTGGGAGAGCGGCTGGCCGCGGCGATCCGCGAGGGGGATACGGTTGGTCGTCTCGGCGGGGACGAGTTCGTCGTGCTCGTGGAGGCGCCAGGCGGCCTGGAAACGCTCGACGGCCTGGCCGACCGCATCTCAAAGCTGCTGCGTCAGCCAATCGAGCTCGACGACGGCCACAAGATCTACTCGGTCACCGCGAGCATCGGGGTCGCAGTCGGCAACTACGCGAGCCCGGATGACCTCTTGCGCGACGCTGACCTCGCGCTGTATGCCGCCAAGGCAGCCGGCAAGGATCGTTATGCGCTGTTCGAGGCGAGCATGTACACCGACGTCGAAGATCGGCTCGAGCTCGAGGGTGGGCTCAGCACGGCGGTCCAACAGCAACAGTTCTTTCTGCTCTACCAGCCGATCTTCAGCCTTCCGAGCCGCACCATTGTGGACGTCGAGGCGCTTATCCGCTGGAAGCATCCCCGCCGCGGGGTGCTGGCACCCGACGGCTTTATTCCGCTGGCCGAGGACAGCGGAATGATCGTCGGGATCGGCCGCTGGGTCCTCGCCCAGGCGTGCGCGCAAGCGGCAAGCTGGCACGCCGAGGGGCTGAACGTGGGCGTCTCGGTAAACGTCTCCGGCTACCAGCTCGGACGCAGCGACTTTCTCGACGACCTCCGCCGAGCCCTCGAGGCCTCGGGCGTCGCGCCGTCATCGTTGACGCTGGAGGTCACCGAGACGACCGTCGTGCACAACCTCTCGGCGGCCTGCAAACAGCTCGAAGCGGCCAGGGCGCTCGGCGTGCGCGTCGCACTCGACGACTTCGGGACCGGCTACACCTCGCTGTCCAACCTCCAGCGCGTGCCCGCGGATGTCCTGAAGATCGACCGCAGCTTCGCCGCCGCTCTACGCGACGGCGGGCCCAGCCGGCACCTGCTCGAAGCCATACTCGGCCTGGGCAAGGCGCTGTCGCTCGCCGTCGTGGTCGAGGGCGTCGAGGAGCAGGAGCAGCTGGGCGTGCTCGCGCAGATGGGCTGCGAGATGGTCCAAGGCTATTTCCTTGGCGAACCGGCGCCGGCCGGGGCCATCGAGCGGGTGCTGCGCGCTGACCCGGCTCTCACCCGTTAGCACCCGGCTGCGCCGTTGCGCCAAGGGCCCGCGCCAATGCGTCCAGCTGTGACGCCTGCCACTGCTGGAAGCTCGCAGACGCTGGTGAGAGCGTCTCCGTGATCGAGACGATCGGGATGTGCGCGTCTCGCACCAGTTCGTTGACCCGCTGAACGTCCGGCGTGGTGTTCTGGCTGTTGTACACCCACACCTTGATCAGGTGTCGTTCAACCTGCTTGTCGACCGTTTGCTTGTCGGCCGCGGTCACATCGGTCCCCTCCGAGATCGCTTTGGCGAAGCTGTAGGGCGTCATCAGCTTCAGGCCCAGATCCCGCCCGAGGGGCTGGAAGACGCTCTCGCTGTAGCCGACCGGCGTGCCCGCGAACCGCGCGCGTATCCGCCGGCGAAGCGCGTCGTAGCGGGCGAGACCCACTGCGAGGAGCGCATGCATCCGCTGTGCGAAGTAGCGCGCGTCGGCCGGGTCGACGCGCTCGTAGTCGCTGGTGATCTGCTCGATCACCCGCACGACGTGCGAGTGCGAGTACCACTGGTGCGGGTTCGCGCCCGGAGCGAGGCCGAGCACGCGGCCGACGTTCAGCACGACCCGCCCGCCGGCGGGGCTGGCCTGCAGCAGCCGCTCGGCCCAGTTGTCGTAGCCGACGCCATTGAGGATGACCAGGCGCGCTTCGGAGATCGTCCGCGCGTCGGAGGTGTTCGGTTCGTAGCTGTGGGGGTCTGTGTTCGGGCTTGCGATGACGCTGCGCACGCTCGCGCGGGCGCCCGCCAGCTGCGCGGCGATGCTGCCCCAGAAGTTCTCCGCGGCGACAACGGTGAAGGCGCCGCGCGCTGGCGTCACCGGACCCGAGCGGCCGCATCCGCAGGCGAGAACCGCCGCTGCCAGGCCGGCGAGCAGCGCGGGCGGCGTGAAGCGCAGTTTGGGCAAGGCCAGCCTCCTCTCGTCTCCGGGAACCGATCCGTCCCGCGGCAACAATACAAACAGAATGAGACTCAGTCTCATAGATCGCCTTCGCTCCGCTGACTTCCACCCCGCACCTCCCGCTGATCGCCTGCGACCGCTCCTCCGTCTCGGCGAACGTGCCGCGCGGGCGCCTAGAATGGGACTTGATGTGCGCAGCCTGCGCAATTGCCGCGGCAGCGGGTGCCACCGGGGCTCGATCCTGGCTCCAGGCTCATCATTTGACCTGGCTCACACCCGGCCGCATGCGGCTGGCGACGGCGACGCTACTGATCGCCGCGAGCGGCGTCGCGTCGCTCGGCTTGAGCGGATCCACGAAGACGCCGGCGAAGGCCGCGACACATCACGTGGCCGTGCAATCAAGGTAGCGCCCACGTGCAGGCAGCCGGCGCGCGCCGTGGGCTCCAGGTGGGTCGGACCCCGCAGCGGCTAGCTTTCTGCTCGTGTCTGAGACCTTCGTGCACGAGCTGCGGGTCCGCTACGGCGAGTGCGACCCGCAGGGCATCGTCTTCAACGCCAACTACCTGCTCTACTGCGACGTCGCGTTCACCGAGCTGTGGCGTGCCGCGGTTGGGCCGTGGGGGCAGATGCTCGAGCGCGGATACGACGCCGTCGTGGCGGACGCGCACCTGAGCTTTCGGGCTCCCGCGCACTTCGATGACGAGCTCGCGCTGCGCGCGCACGTGACGCACCTGGGCAGGACCGCGATCGTGACTGAGATCGACATGGTCCGCGACGAGCAGTTGCTCGTGCAGGCGAGGCTGCGCCACGTGTGCGTCGACCGCGTGACGTGGAGCAAGACCGAGATCCCGTCATGGATCCGCAGCGGGCTCGAGCGCTTCGCTAGCGACACCTCCTCCTAGCACCTACCATTGCCAGAACAAGAGGCGATGCGGGCCGTGAGGCACCTCATGACCGGCGCCGCACGAGGGAGCGCGCGGAGATGGGCGCAATGCAGACATCACCCCGAGCCAGGAGCTGGCTGCACAAACGCTGGGAGATGCCCACCGGCCCCGAAGTCGGTGCGGCCAACCTCACGGCAGCGGGACTCTATCTGGCCGGCGGCGCGCTGACGGCGACGTGGCCGCTGTTGCCGAACGTCGACTCGCCCGCCGGGGTGACGTTCGTCGGCGTCTCGGCGATCGTGACGGCGACAGCGCTGCTGCTCGTCTCGCGAGGCGGACGGGGCGGGCTCAGGCTGGCGTTTGCCGCCGAGCTCTGGGGCACCGTCCTGATCATCATCCTGTGCGCGTCAGCTGGCGGGGCGCGCAGCCCCTTCGCGATCCTGTACCTGTTCGCGATTGGCCACGCTGCTGCGTTCCAGCCACGAGGTCGTCTCGCATTTGCGACCCTCGCCGTGCTGGTGGGGTTCCTGGCGCCGCTCGCCTACGAATCGGTGCCAGCCGCCTTCGGCGCGGTCGTCTGCATAGGCGTGGTGCTCTCGGCGCTGACCGTCGGCTTCGTGCACTTCGCACTCGACAACATCCGCCGCCAGCGCCGGCGCCTGAAACTCATGCTGTCGGCCATCGCGTCGCTGAACACCTCGCTCGACCCGACCGAGACGGTGCGCGACTTCGCCCGCGCGGTCATCCCAGCGCTCGCCGACGTGTGCCTCGTCGACCTGCTCGACCAGGACGGACTGATGGTGGAGACGGTCGCAGCGGCCCCCGATGCGGCGACGGCCGCCGAGCTCGAGCGCGTGGCCAAGGCCTCTCCCCTCGCGCTCTTGGGCGCACACCCGATCTCCCAGACGCTGCGCAGCGGTCAGCCCTGCGTGAGCCGCGATCTGGCGCTGGAGCCCGAGCTCGCGCGCTTCGCCCGCAGCGAGGAGCACCGGCGGCTGATGAGCGAGGCCGGCTACCGCTCAGTGGCAGTCTTTCCGATGATCGCCCGCGGACGCACGCGCGGCGCGATCTCTTTCGTGCACCTCAGCGACGGCGAGCACTTCGGAACCGATGACATGGCAGTGCTAGCCGACATGAGCCAGCGCGTGGCGATGGCCTTCGACAACGCGCACCTGTACGCGGAGCGAAGTCGCACCGCGAGCACCCTGCGCCGCAGCCTGATGCCGGCGCGGCTGCCCAGCCTTCCCGGGCTCGAGCTCGCGAGCTACTTCCGGCCCACGGGCGCGGGCAGCGAGGTGGGTGGGGACTTCTATGACGTCTTCGGATCGCCCGAGAGCTGCTGGCTAATCGTCGGGGACGTGTGCGGGAAGGGCGCCGAGGCGGCGACGCTCACCGGTTTCCTGCGCGCCACCACCGTCGCATACGCGCGCGAGGCGCCCAGCGCTGCGACGGTGCTCTACCGGGTCAACCAGGTGATGCTCGAGCGGGGGTTCGACGGCCGCTTCGCAACCGCCATACTCGTGCACCTGCGCGCGCAAGAGACGGGCGTGGAGCTCGCGATTGCGTCGGCCGGGCACCCGGCGGCGCTGCTGGTACGGTCGGAGGGAAAGGTGCGCGAGTTCGGCGACCGCGGGACACTGCTCGGCATCTTCGAGGACCCCGTGATCGAGGAAGCGACGACGACGCTCGAGCCCGGTGACGCGCTCGTGCTATACACCGACGGCCTGCTCGAGGCGCACGCGCCCGACAACATCATCACCGCCGACGATGCGATCGAGCGTCTGCAGGAGCTCAAGCCGCACTGCGCCGAGGACACGATCGCGGCGCTGCTTGGTCTCGTCGACGTCGAGAGCGCCGTGCGCGATGACATCGCGATCCTGTCGGTGCGCGTTGTGGGCAAGGCCGTCGCCGAGGCCGCGCGCGGGGCGGCATCCACCCGCGCCGTTCGCTGAGCGATAACCCACTGGATGGGCAGCCCCGATCAACCGTCCGCTGAGCGCGGGCGGCGGCACAGGCGGGTGGGCGCGGTGCTTGCTGTGCTGGTGCTAGCGGGCCTCGTGGCCTTCGCGCTTTCGCAGCTCGGGCTGCGGCGTATCTGGCATGCCCTCATCACCGCGTCGCCGGGATGGATCGCGCTGGCGCTCGTCCTGATGGGGCTGTCGCTGCTCATGCGCTCGCTCTCCTGGCATCAGACCCTGCGCGCGGCGCTTCCGACGACGCACATCGCCTGGGCACCGGTCGTGCGCGCGACGATGATCGGCGTGATGGCCTCGGCCGTGTTCCCCGGTCGCATCGGCGAGCCCACGCGCGTCGTGGTGCTCGCTCGTCGCCTCGAGGGGCCCAACCGCCGCCTGCTCCCTGTCGTCGCGGGCACGGTCTTCTCGCAGACGCTCATCAACCTGGTCGCCCTGGGCGTGCTCGCGGCGGTTACGTTCTCGAGCGTTCCCCTGCTGCGGGGCCATCCCGCAGGCATCGCCCTAGCGCTCGGCGTGCCGCTCATAGGGTGCGCGCTCGTCGTCGCAGGGCCGCGCATTCTGGCGTTCGCGCAGCGGGCGCGCTGGAAGAGGCTTTCGCTGGCCGCGAGCCTGCTTGCGCGCCTGCTGGCCCTCGCGCGCCGCGGCCTGGTGGTGTTTGCGCGGCCACGTCTCGGCCTCAGCGCCGTCTCACTGCAGCTGCTGGCCTGGGCGCTTCAGTGGCTCGCCTGCTACATGGTCCTGCTCGCGCTCGGCCTGCAGTCGAAGGCGGGGCTCGTGAGCGCGGCAGCGGTCCTGCTCGCGGTCAATGTCAGCGCCATCCTGCCTCCCACGCCGTCGAACCTCGGCGTCTTCCAGGCCGCCTGCCTCGTCGTCCTGGCTGCCTACGAAGTCGGTGCCGGGCAGGCGCTCGCGTACGGGATCATCCTGCAGGCGGTCGAGGTGCTGACCGCTCTCGCGCTCGGCACCCCGGCCCTGCTCAGAGAGGGTCTAACCTGGCGCGACATCCGCAGCGCCGAGGCTGCCGGCGGCACCGCGGGCAGTGAGGTGCTGCCTCCGTAGCGTGCTAGCCCGCGAGCGCCCGTAGCGCTTGTCGCACGGAGCGCGTCGTCCGCACCACGGCTGTCGGCTCATAGCCGCAGTGAGCCATGCAGTTCTCGCAGCGCGGATCCCTGCCGCGCCCGTACTTGCTCCAGTCGGTGGTCTCGACCAGCTCCTTGTACGTGGAGGCGTAGCCGTCCGACATCAAGTAGCAGGGTCGCTGCCAGCCGAACAGCGAGTAGCTGGGGATCCCCCAGGCCGTGCACTCGAAGTCGACCTTGCCCTCGAGGAAGTCGAGGAACAGCGGGCTGTGGTTGAGCCGCCACTTCTTGCGTCGCCCGTCCGCGAACGCGGCGCTGAACAGGCTGCGCGTCTGCTGGACGCCGAGGAAGTGCTCCTGGTCGGGCGCTTTCTCGTACGCGTAAGCCGGCGAGATCATCATCTCGTCGACGCGCAGCTCGTCGTTGAGGAAGTCGAGCACCTCGCGCACGGTCGTCGGTGAGTCGTGCGTGAAGAAGGTGGTGTTCGTCGTCACCCGGAAGCCGGCCTCCTGGGCCGCCTTGATGGCCTTCACGGCCTTGTCGAACGTCCCCGCTCGTTCCACCGAGGCATCGTGGCGCTCGCGCAGCCCGTCCATGTGCACCGCCCAGGCGAAGTACGGGCTGGGCTTGAAGTTGCCGAGCTTCTTCTCCAACAGCAGCGCGTTCGTGCACAGATACACGAACCTCTTGCGCTTGATGAGCTCAGCCGCGATCGTGTGGATCTCAGGGTGGATCAACGGCTCCCCGCCCGCGATTGAGACCATCGGCGCACCGCACTCCTCGATCGCCGCGACCGCCTGCTCGACGGGCATGCGGCGCCGCAGCACGTGCTCGGGGTGCTGGATCTTGCCGCACCCGGAGCACTCGAGGTTGCACTGGAACAGCGGCTCGAGCTCGACGAGCAGCGGGAACTTGTCGCGTTTGGCAAGCCGTTGGCGCATCAGGTAGAAGCCCATGCGCGCGCCCTGTCTGATCGGAACGCTCATCTGTCAGGCCTACCTTAGCCTTCCGTCCCGAAGTCTGAAAGCTCGCGCGCCACCCGCCGCAGCGCCCGCGCGGCCCGCGCGGCGCCTACGGCGGCGCCCGGGCGAAGGAGCTCGTGGCTGGGGCTGTCGAGCACCACACGCACGACGTCGAAGGGCCTGCCGCGAGCCCCGCGCGCAAGCCACGCTGACTCCATGTCGACCGCGATAGCTCCGCTTGCCCGCAGCTCGGCGCGGCGCTCGCCGACTGCGATGCGCGAAACGCACACCACCGCACCGGTGCGAACACGCAGCCCCGTGCGTTCCAGCGCGCGTGCCAGCCCCTCTGGGCGGTCGCAGCTGAGGCGCTCGGCGACGTGCTGCTCATCGGGGGCCACGAGCACGTCGTCTGCCACGACGACATCACCTGGCGCCGACTCGGCGTCGAGGCCGCCGCAGAAGCCGAGCACGAGCAGCGCGTCTCCCTCCTCCCGCGACAGCTCGCCGGCCGCGGCCTGCGACTTGCGCGGGCCCATGCCGGTTCGCACTACTCGCGCGCCGCGCGCGGCCGAGCGGATCAGGAGCTGCTCGACGCGCAGCGGCGCGGCGATAAGCACGCCGCTCATGCGCTCGGCACCCGAGCGCTTGCCGCGAACGCGGCGGAGTCGGAGGCGGGCGCTTCCGGATGCTCGAGTTCGAGCGCATGCAGCGCGGCGTTCGCGGCCGCGTGGCCGCTGCGCACCGCGCCCTCGAGCGTCGCCGGCCAGCCCGTGTCGGTCCAGGCCCCGGCAAGCGCGAGCCCAGGCAGCGACGTCCTCGCCGTCGGCCGCCGCGCCGCCGACCCGGGTGAGGGACGAAACGTCGCCGCGTGCTCGCGCGTGACCCGGAACTGCACGACGCGAGCGCCCCGCGCGCCTCCGAACAGCTCCTCGAGCGCCGGCAGGTAGCGTTCGCGCAGCGCCTGCACGCTCATCGCCATCTCGCGCTCGGCCGCGGACAGCGACACCGCCAGGTACTGGCAGCCGACGGGAGCCCGCGCGGCCCTGCTGCGATCGAACACGTACTGGACCGGGGTGCCCACGCCGGCGAGGAACGCGTGCTCGCACACGCGCCGGTCATAGACGACGTGCAGGTTGATGATCGGCGAGCTCCCGAGCCCCGCCCACGCGGGCGCGCTCGCCGGCAGCAGCGACTGCAGCAGCACCGCGGCGCGCGCGTGCGGTACCGCTACGATCACGGCGTCGGCGATGAGCCCCCCCTCGGGACCCGCGACCACGAACGCGCTCCCCTGGCGCTGCACGCTCTCGGCACGCCACCCGAGCCTCGCATCGACGCCCGCCTGCTCGAGCGCGCCAGCCGCCGGCTCGGAGATCGTCTCGGCGAGAGTGCCGCTGTGAAAGCCGATGTCCCCCGCGTCGGCGCTCGACAGGAGCCCCGTCTGAAAGACGAACGCGCCGAGTAGAAGCGAGGCCGAGGCGGCGGGCAGGTTGAGCGTCGGCAGCGCGATCAGATCCCACAGCGCGCTGACCGCCTCGGGCCCCTGGCGGTGGCGCGAAAGCCACTCGCCGAGCGTCACCTGGTCGAGCGCACCATCACCCGCGTCCAGGTTGCCCAGCGCGCGCGCCGCGAGCCCAGCCCGCAGGCGCTGGGCGAGCGAGAGATGGGGGTAACGGGCGAGCGCGCCAGCAAGGTGCAAGGGCGCGGGCAGCCGGCTGCGCCGCAGGAGGACCGGGCGGGCGCCGGGCTTGAGGACCGGGATCTCGAGACGGGGCTGGATGCGCACGTGCCGCTCGCTGCCCATCCGCCCCAGCAGGGCGCGGTAGGCGGTGCAGCAGCGCAGGAACACGTGCTGGCCGTTGTCGAAGGTCATGCCTTCGCGCTCGAAGGAGTATGCGGCTCCGCCCAGCCTGCGCCGCACCTCCACAAGCGTTACCGCCGCTCCCGCGTCGGCGCACTCGAGCGCTGCCGTGATCCCGGCGAGCCCACCGCCGACGACGACCACGCGCCGGGCGCGCGTCATGTCGGCGCACCGAGCATGCTGCGCGCGGCCACCCACGCCTTCTCGTGCGGGCCCAGCGAAACTCGTTCACGCAGAACGAGCTCCGGCCGGCGCGCGATCCGCTGCAGAAGCCTGTGGTAGATGCCCGCCATCGCACGCACGCAGGCCGCGCTCCTTCGATCCAGCATCGGCGCCAGGCGCATCCCGCGGCTGTACCAGGCCTCCGCGCGATCGGCCTCGAAGCGCACGAGCTCGCGAAGGCGCGCGAGATCGTCGTCACGCGCCTGCTGCACCCCGCCGGCGCCCGCGCCCGGGCCGCCCGATCCCGCCATCAGCACCGCGATGCCGCCGCCTCCCTGCGTGCCGTGCAGGCCGAAGCGCCTGAGGTCCTCTCCCGGCACGTACACGCGCCCGCTCTGCGCGTCCTCGCGCAGGTCCCTGAGGATGTTGGTCAGCTGCAGCGCAACGCCGAGGTCGTCCGCCAGCGGCTCGGCGTCGGCGGCGGCGCCGGTGCGCACGCCGAAGATCGCGAGCGAGATCCGCCCCACGGCGCCGGCGACCCGCCGGCAGTACAGGAGCAGCTCATCGAAGCGCTCGTAGCGGACGCCGTCGACGTCCATGCGCACGCCTTCGATCAGCTCGGCGAGCGCCTCGGGGGCAAACGCGAAGCGCCGGCGGGCGTCGCGGAGGGCGACGATCACCGGGTCCGGCTGCGCGCCGGGCTCGTACGCGCCCGCGCCCAGAGCGGCAAGCGCGGCGTGCGTCTCATCGAGCAGGCGCGTCTTCTGATCGTGGTCGAGCTCGCCGTCGCCGATGTCGTCGACGCGGCGCGCGAACGCGTACACGGCACACATCGCGCGCCGCTTCTCGCCGGCGAGCAGGCGGATGCCGTAATAGAAGTTCGCGGCGCGCGCGCGCGTGACCGATTCGCAGAAGCTGTACGCCTCTGCCTCCTTCGAGCTCATCGGCGCTCCCGTCAAGGCCCGGCTGCTCGCTCGGCGCCGCCGGGCGAGCTCGGCGCGCGCCGGCGCCGGTGGCGCGAGCGCCGCAACTCTGCAGCGAGAGCAGCGAGCAGACGCCAGCGCGCCGCGCGTGGAGGCCCGCGGCGAACCTCGTAGCCAGCACGCTTGATCGCCTCCAGGGCAGCGCCGCCGCCGGCGATGAAGCCCGCGACGGCGAGCCGCTCGCGTCCGCGCAGCTCGTCGATGAGCGGCGCGCCCTCAGCCAGCAGCGCCCTCGCACGGCGCACCTGGAAGGCGACCACTGCGCGCAGTGGATCGGACGCTTCGCGGACGCCGGCAGGCCCGGCGGCGGCGCTCGCTGCAGCCCTCGCGCCGCCGGCAGGAGCGCGCGAGAAGAGCGGGTCCTCGGGGGCGCAGCCGAAGCGCACCAGCTCCTCGCGCGGGAGGTAGATGCGGCCGGCGGCGAAGTCCTCGGCGACGTCCTGACAGTGCTCGATCAGCTGCAGCGCGGTGCAGATCGAATCCGACAGCGCGATGCGCGCCGGCGTCGCCTTGCCGAACACACGCAGCACGAGCTCGCCGACGGGGTTCGCCGACAGCGCGCAGTAGCCCCGCAGCTGCTGCCATGACTGATACCGGACCACGCGCTGGTCGGTGCGGTTGGCCTCGATTAGCCGCACAAAGGGCTCGCGCGGGAGCGCGCACTCGCGCAGCGTGCGCTGCAGGGCGATCAACAGCGGGTGCTGTGCGCGCCCGGCGTATGCGCGCTCGAGGTCGCGCTCGATCCAGTCCAGCGCGCCGAGGCGGTCGCCCTGCGCGGAGTCGCCGAGCTCGTCGACGAGTCGCGCGAAGCCGTAGATCGCGAGCAGGTGGATGCGGTGGCGCCGGGGGAGCAGGCGGCTCGGGACGGGGAAGTTCTCGCCCTGCGCGCGCGCCATCACCTCCGCGGGCGCGGGCCCAGCAGGCGGCGGATCGGCGACGAGCATCAGCGCGATGCTGACAGACAGCGCCCGAGCGCCATCACGGGAAAAACGAGCCGGTACAGGTGGTAGTTGATGTAGTAGTCGCAGGGGAACCCTGTACCCGTGTACTCGGGCTCATCCCAGCCGCCATCCGGCCGCTGCGCGCCCACGAGCCACTCCAACCCGCGCGTGAGGCTCTGCGAGCGCTCACCGGCCGCGTGCAGGGCGAGCAGCGCCCAGGCTGTCTGCGAGGCGGTGCTCGCGCCGCGCCCGATCCATCTCGCCTCGTCATATGAGCGCGGGTCCTCTCCCCACCCGCCGTCCTCGTTCTGGCGCTCGACGAGCCAGCGGACGGCGCGCACGATGCATTCCTGAGAGGGCTCGACGCCGGCCGCGATGAGCGCGGGGACGACCGCTGCGGTTCCGTAGACGTGGTTGACGCCCCAACGCCCGTACCACGAGCCGTCGCGCTCCTGGCGCTCGATCAGCCAGCGCACTCCGTGTCGGGTCTCGGGCGCATCGCGCCGGCCGAGCACGGCCAGCATCTCGACGGCGTGGGCCGTGACGTCGGCGCTCGGCTCGTCGATCACCTCGCCGAAGTCCAGGAACGGGAGCTCGCGCACCAGCGTACGCGTGTTCTCGGCGTCGAACGCGCCCCAGCCGCCGTCGGAGGTCTGCATGCCGCGCACCCACGCGGCAGCACGCTCGCTCGCCGCCGCGCTCGCCCCGGCCGCGCCATCGCCGCTCCCCGCCGCTCCGAGGCGCTGGAGCGCGAGCACGACCTCGGCTGTGTCGTCGACGTCGGGGTAGTTGACGTTGGCGAACTCGAAAGCCCATCCTCCGGGCGCGAGCTGCGGCCGCGCGACCACCCAGTCGCCGCGCGCGCGCACCTCCTGCTCGAGCAGCCATGCCGCGGCGCGCTGCATCGCAGGATGATCTCCCGGAAGGCCCGCGTCGCTCAGCGCGATCATCGCCAGAGCCGTGTCCCACACGGGGGATTGGCACGCTTCCAGGCGCCGGCTGCGCCCCGGCGGGGCTCCGACGCCGTGGGCATCGTCCTCGTCCTCGACCATGAAGCCGTCGATCCCCTCGATGCCCTTGCGCATCACGGGATGCTCAAGCGAGTAGCCCTGCAGCTTGAGGGCCATCAGCGAGTACACCCACGGGGGCTGGATGCCGCCCCACGACCCGTCGGCCTCCTGGCGCTCGACGATCCAGCGCTCGGCGCGCTCGAGCGCGCGCCGGCGCAGCCACGGAAGCGGATGGCGCTCATACGCGCGCATCCCGCGGTCGAGCAGCGCGAGCAGGCGCGCAAGCGCAGACCGGGGCGCGGGCGCTTGGGCGGCGCTGACGACGCGCAGCTCGTCCAGGTCGAAGGGCAGCTCGCAGTTCGGACGGTGCGCTTTGACGACCGACAGGGCGACGATCGTCTGCCGCGCCCAGCAGGCGAAGTCGTACACGTTCAGCGGCACCGCCGACGGCAGCAGGATGATCTCTGGCGGGAGCGCCGGGACGTCCTCCCACGACCACAGGCCGAACAGAGCGAGCCATAGGTGCGTGAACACGCGCGCGCGGTTCAGCCCGCCGCGGCGGCGGATGAAGTCGGCGGCCTGCAGCATGTGCGGCGCGTCGGGCGGGTCGCCGGCGAGGCGCAGCGCCCAGTAGGCCTCGATCGTCGTGGAGAGGTCTCCGGGACCGCCGTAGAAGTTGGCCCATGTGCCGTCTTCGCGCTGCTGGGAGCGGATCCATGCGGCGGAGCGCTCCGTCTCATCGGCGCGACGCGCGCCGAGGAACTCGCGCAGCAGCATGTCCTCGGCGTCCATCGTGACGTTGGTCTGCAGCTCGCCGCGCCACCAGCCGCCGTCGTCTTGGAGGTCCAGCAGATGCTCGCGCGCCAGCTCCAGCGCCACCTCAGCCGCGCGCTGGGCCTCTAACGTCGATGACGCCATGGCGGGAAACCTAAATGTTTTTCCGGACCGACGACGATTGCGCTTGGCACTCCGAGAGCCCCTACCCGATCGGGCGGGTGGCGTTACGCGCTTGTTTGCCGCACCCGCGCCCGCGTTGGACCGCGCACAATGGCGCAGGGACCCGCGCCCTCGCGGCTAGCTGCGCCGGTTGCGTTACGCCGCCTTAGGCCGCGCGCGCGGCAATCAACACCTCGGGGCGGGCGCGTGTGATCACGTGGCGGCGGAGCCTCGACTCCGAGACGGTGCGCGGGCGGACGGAGTGGAAGCGGTAGAGGATGAGACCGTCGATGCTGCGGCGCTCGGTGAGACTGAAGCCGGGCGCCGGCGCGCGGCCTGCCGAACGGCGCAGCGGGGCGTAGCCCGTCTCATCGATCTCAGCGACCGTGAGCGTCGCACCGCGGGGCGCGTTGCGAAGCGGCGCCAGGTAGTACTCGAGCGGGGCCGCCCCCAGCTCGACGGTCGTGATCGCGCGCTGGCCACCGGAGCCCTCGCGCAGCACTCGCGCGAGCCCGCGCCAGTTTCCTCGCTGCAGGCGCGGGCTGAGGTTGACATTCACAGACACCGCCACGAAGGCAAGCAGCGTCAAGGCGATGAGCCCCAGGGCCGCTTGGCCGGCCCATGGGGGAGGTCGGCGCGGCGGCGAGGCCACGCCGGCGGCGCCCCCGTCGCCGCTCGCCGACGCGCGTCCCGTGCGCGGGGCGCTTCCGGACACGCTGGCGGCGAAGGACACGGCGATCAGAGCGCTGACGGGGATCATGGCGGCGACGAGGTTGCGCGGGGCCAGGTAGTCGGCGCCGAGCGCCGCCAGCACGATTGGAGCAAGGACGCCGAAGCCCGCGAGCAGCAGCGCCAGCTGTGCGGCCTGTGCGACGCCCGCGCCGGCGCCGGCGCCGGCATCGCGGGACGGCGCCGGACGGGACGGGCTCGGGCTGCTGCGCGAGCGCACGTTCGCCGCCGCCACGGGCGCCAGGCAGCAGGCGCCCAGCGCGAGCAGCGCGATGATCGGTGCAGCGATGAGAGCCTCCACGGAGTGTCCGAGCGGCGCTCCTGAGTAGCCGGTCAGAAAGTACTGCGGGATCGCCTGCAGGCGGCTCGTCAAGGCCCAGCGCCCGATCCACTGCGTGTGGTGACCGCCCTGGGCGATGATCAGCGGCAGAAGCCCCGCGCCGACGGCGGCCATCACGCCCGCCGCGGGCAGCGCGGCGCGGCGGACGGCGGGGTCGGCGACGAGCACGAGCACCATCGGCACGAGCAGGAACACGGAGAAGTAGTGCGTGAGCAGCGCCAGCGAGCCGCACAGCGCGAACGCAGCCATGCGCCCGCGGGTGGGCTGCGCGTGCGCGCGCAGAAAGCACAGCATGGCGAGCGCGGAGAGGAGCACGAACAGCGCGTAGACGCGGGCCTCTTGCGAGTACCAGACGAACAGCGGGTTGACGGCCACGAGCGCGGCGCACGCCGCGGCCGCGCGAGCACCGGCTAGCTCGCGCCCGATCCCCCACGCGACGGCGACGGTCGCGATCCCGGCGAGCGCCGAAGGCAGGCGCAGCGCGATCTCGCCGTCGCCGAGCACGCGTGCGTCGAGCCACGCGAGCAGGTACCACAGCGGCGGGGAGTTCTCGCTGTGTACGACCGAGCGCAGCGTCGCCGTAAGGCTGCTGTGCAGGACGTGGACGGGCGTGTACGCCTCGTCGTACCAGAAGCTCTGCAGGTCGAGCGTCGACAGGCGCAGCGCCGCGGCCAGCACGAGCAGCGTCGCAAGCACCCACCAGGACGGCAGCCGCCGGGGTCCCGCGCCCTTCTCGATGTCCAGCGCTGTGCTCGGCGCGGCCGCGCCCACACTCAACGCGGGCACCTCCGTTCGGCGAGAGCGTGGCCGAAGCACGCGTAGCGGTAGCCCCGCAGGTCTTCGCGGCGGGGCGGCAGGTACCAGCCGCCGCTGACGGTGCGGCGCGCGTGCGAGACGGGGCCGGTGATGAGCAGGCACACCTGCACGCGCGCTTTGGGGGCGCCGGGGCTCGTGTTGCCGCACACGACCTCGCGCTTGGTGTGGTGGCGGAAGTCCTGGCTGACCGACAGCCGGCGGTAGTCGTGGCCGGTGTATGCGCGCCAGGTGCGCAAGTCTGCGACCAGGCGGTGGTTTATATGCGTCTGGCGCACGACGTCGTTCACGGTGGCGACGCCCAAAAGCAGGGCGGCGAGCAGCAGCACGACCGACTCGAGGAGGTGCAGGCGGCTCGCGGGCTGTCCTTCCCCGTTGCGCGCGCCGGGCGCAGCGCGATCGCCCACGCGCGGTCGCTGCCGGAAGCTGTGCTCGGAGGCGCTCATGACACGGGAGCGAACAGCGGCGCGGTCTGGTGGGCGATGAAGAAGGCTTGCACGAGAAGCGTCGCCACGAGCAGGCGGCGGTCGCGAGCGACGACGGCGAGCGGGAGCGGCCACAGGATGTACCACGCCAGAAGCCATGTGCTCGTCACCGAGATCGCGAGCAGCGTCCACCCCGAGGCGGACACCCAGTCGTACCCGCGCCAGGTCCGCCACAGCATGTGCGCGGCGATCACCACCAGCGCGGCCTTGAGCAGGTCGTGGTCGACGGGGAACACCCCCGGCTTGCCGAACAGGTGCGCGATCTCGGTGGGGAAGCTGTCGGTGGAGACGAAGGCTGCGTCGCGGTTGAGCGCGGAGACGATGTCGACCCCGTGCGTGCCGAAGGCCGCGTAGGCGACCACGGCGCCCAGCCCGAGAGTGGCCGCTGCGGCGAACAGCTGCGAGGCGCGGCGCTTGGCCAGGAGCATGAACGGGAGCAGCGTGGCGACGGTCGCCTTGACGAGCGCGCCGGCAACCACCGATGCGGCCGCGGGCGCGTCGCGGTCAGCGAACGTGAGGCTGACCGCGGCCATCATGAGCGCGAGCATGATCAGATCGTTGTGCGCGCCACCCAGGCCGTAGAGCACGTAGAGAGGGTTGGCGCCGACGGCGAGCGTGGCCGCGACCGGGTCCAGCCCGCGCTTGCGCGCGCAGCGCCACGTCAGCGAGAGCGTGACGGCGCTCGCGAGCAGCGCCTCGAGCTTCATGCCCCAGATAGCCGCTCTCAGGCCGAGCGGCGCGAGCGGATAGCTCAGCAGCGTATACAGCGGTCCGTACGCCGTCGCGGTGTGCTTCCAGTCCTGGCCGACATAGGGGAAGACGGGGTCTGAGGCGATCGCGATGGGGCCGTGCAGGTAGGGGTTGACGCCGTGCTCGACGCCCATGCGGGCGTACGCGATGTAGCTGAACACGTCGGTCGAGAGCAGGATCGGCCCGGCGAATACGATCAGGTGCAGGACACCGAGCAGCGCGATCGCCGCGCGCTTGGAGAAGCGGCGCGAGAGCGCGAGCACGCCGGCATAGGCAGCCGCGCTGGCCAACAGCGCGGTCAAGAAGACGCGGAGGCCGAGACGCTCGCCGATCCCCGACAGCCAACCGGCGATGGGCGGGGATTTGGGGATCAGCAGCGAGTGGTCGAGCGCGCCGTCGAGCACGACCTCGCACGTCGCTGCCACCAGCACGACCGCGCACGCGCCGGCCAGCACGTGCGCCCAGTGCCAAGAGCGGGTAGGAGATAGCTCGACCTCGCTGCGCGCGGCGACGCTCACGAGGCCGCGCGGCTCACAATGCGGTCCAGACTGTCTTCGTCTCCAGGTACGCGCCGAGGCCCTCGTGGCCGTGCTCGCGACCCAGGCCAGAGGCCTTGAAGCCGCCGAACGGTGCCGACGGATCGCCGGCGGACCACGTGTTCACGTACACCGACCCCGCACGCAGCATCGCGGCGAGCTTGTGGGCGCTGCTTATGTCGCGGGTCCAGACGCCCGCCGCGAGCCCGTACTCGGTGTCGTTGGCGCGGCGCGCGACTTCCTCGAGCGTCTCATAGCGAGTCGCCACGAGCACCGGGCCGAAGATCTCCTCGCGCGCGATCTTCAGCTGGTCGTCGTTGGTGGTGAATACGGTCGGCGCCACGTAGTAGCCGCCGCTGTCCTGCAGCGCCTGCTCGCCGCCGACGAGCAGCTCGGCGCCCTGCTCGTTGCCTGACTCGATGTAGCCCATGACGCGCTGCAGCTGCTCGGCGGAGACGAGCGGCCCGAGCTGCGTCTCGGGGTCCAACCCGGGACCGAGCCGCGCGACCTTCGCCTGCTCGACGAGCGCCTCGAGGATCTCGTCGTAGCGCTCGGCGGGCACGAACAGGCGCGACCCGGCATTGCAGGCCTGCCCGGAGTTGAAGTAGATCGCCTGGTAGGAGCCCTGGACAGCGGTCGCGATGTCGGCGTCGGGGAGGATGATGTTGGCGGACTTGCCGCCCAGCTCGAGCGTCACGCGTTTCAACGCTCTGCCCGCCTTGGCGCCGATCTCGCGCCCCACGACGGTCGAGCCGGTGAACGCGATCTTGTCCACGCCGTCGTGGTCGACGAGCGCGGCGCCGGTGCTGCCGTCTCCGGTCAGCACGTTGAGCACGCCCGGCGGGAAGCCGACCTCGAGCGCCAGCTCGCCCAGCCGCAGCGCGCTCAGGGGAGTCTGCTCGGCGGGCTTGAGGATCGTCGTACAGCCGGCTGCGAGTGCAGGAGCGATCTTCCAAGCGGCCATCAGCAGGGGGAAGTTCCAGGGCACGATCTGCCCGCACACGCCGACGGGCTCGCGGCGCGTGTAGCAGAGCATGTTGGGCTGGGCCACCGGCAGCACGCCGCCCTCGATCTTGGTGGGCCAGCCGGCGAAGTAGCGGATGTGGGCCGCGGTCGCGCGCACGTCGACGAAGCGGGCGAGCCCCACCGGCTTGCCGTTGTCGAGCGACTCGATCTGCGCGAGCTCGTCATCGTTGCGTTCGATCGCCTCGGCAAGCGCGAGCATGAGCTGCTCGCGCCCGGCCGGCGGCATGGAGCCCCAGGGACCCTCCTCGAGCGCTTCGCGCGCCGCTTTGACCGCGCGCTCGACGTCCTCGGAACCGGCTTGGGAGACGCTCACGATCTCCCGGCCCGAGGACGGGTCGAGCGTCGCGAACGTGCGCCCATCGGCGGCCTCGACGCGCTCGCCGCCGATCAACAGCTGCTGCGGGCGGGCAAGGAACTCGCGCGCATGCTGGCCGAACGACTCGGGGAGCGCGGCGGCGGTGTCGGTGGCGGCGGTCATGGTCTCTCCTCCTTGGCGTTCTACGGATTGAGCACGATCTTAAGCGCCTCGCGCCGGTCGTACAGAGCGTACGCTTCAGGCGCCTCGTCGAGCTTCATGTGGTGCGTCACGAGCGCGCTCGGGTCGAGGACGCCGGCGGACATCATCGCGAGCACCGCATCGATGTGGCCGATCACGTTGGCGTGGCCCGAGCGCAGGCTGAGCGCCTTGATCCACAACAGGCCCATGTGCACCTCGCAGCGCTCGGCGTAGACGCCGATCGCCTGCACGACGCCGCACTTACGCGTCAGGCGCAGCGCGAGCTCGAGCGCGCGCGGGTCGCCGACGGCATCGATGCATACATCAACGCCCCTGCCTTCGCTGGCCTCGCGTGCCGCCGCGCGCGGGTCCTCGTCGAGCGGGGCGGGGAGCGCGCCGAAGGACTCGGCCATCGACAGGCGCTCGGGCACCGAGTCGACTGCTATCACGCGCGCGGCGCCGACTGCGCGCGCGGCCTGCACGGCGCACAGGCCCACGGGCCCGAGGCCCAGAACGGCGACCGAGTCGCCGGGGCGAAGGCCGCTTTCTACGACGGCGTGGTAGCCGGTGCCCATCACATCTCCGGCGAACAGCGCCACGTCGTCGCTCATCCCGGCGGGCACCTTGCGCAGCACGAGCTCCGCGTTCGGCACGAGCGCCAGCTCGGCCTGCGTGCCGGGCAGCGAGCCGAGCGTCGCGCCGTGGCCGAAGGTGCGGGACTCATCGCACTTGTGAAACAGCCCGCGGCGGCAGAAGAAGCAGCGCCCGCAGGCCGTCTGAAAGCAGCCCAGGACCCTGTCTCCGACCGCCAGCTCGCGCACGTCGTCGCCGGTCTCGACGACGGTGCCCACGTACTCGTGCCCGATCGTGAAGCCAGGCTCGATCTTCACGCGGCCGTGGTAGATGTGCAGGTCCGAGCCGCACACGCCGCTGGCCTCGATGCGCACGATCGCATCGCGCGGATGCGAGAGAGCGGGCTCAGGGACGTCCTGCACCAGCACCTGGCCTGGAGCCATGAACGTGACGGCGCGCATTGAGCGCTCACCCTAGAGCACGCGGCGCCGCGCTGGCGCGCGCGGCGCCGCTGGAGATGGTCGCGGTGCGCAAACCCATATGCTGCGAGCGATGGCTGAGCGCTCTGAGGCCGTGCTGATCACCGGCTGCTCGTCGGGAATCGGCCGCGCCACCGCGTTGCGGCTGGCTCGCTCGGGCTGGACCGTATACGCCTCGGCGCGCCGCCCGCAGACGCTCGTGGATCTGGCGGACGCTGGGTGCCGCACGCTCGCCCTTGACGTCACCGACGAGCAGTCGATGAGCGCGGCGGTGGCCAGCGTCGAGCAGGCCGAGGGGGCGGTCGGCGTGCTGATCAACAACGCCGGCTACAGCCAGAGCGGCGCCATCGAGACCGTTCCCATGGACGCCGTGCGCCGGCAGTTCGAGACCAACTACTTCGGCGTCGTGCGCCTGACCCAGCTGGTGCTGGGAAAGATGCGCGCGCAGCGCTGGGGCAAGATCGTCAACGTGTCGTCGATGGGCGGGCGGCTGTCGTTCCCGGGCGGCGGGCACTACCACGCCAGCAAGCACGCGCTGGAGGCGCTCTCGGATGTGCTGCGCTTCGAGCTGCGCGGGTTTGGGATCGACGTGATCCTGCTCGAGCCCGGCCTGATCACGACCGAGTTCGGCGAGGCCGCGCACGCGAGCATGAGCGACGTACCGACCGCCGACGGCGACCCCTACGCGCGCTTCAACGCCGCGGTCGCGACGGTTAGCAAAGGAGCCTACGAGGGGCCGATGCGGCGCCTGGGAGCCGGCCCCGAGCGCGTGGCGGCTGTGATCGAGAGGGCGCTGCGCCGGCGCCGCCCGCCAACTCGCATCACGATCACGCCCTCGGCGAAGATCACGATCGCGACGCGCCGGCTGCTCAGCGACAGGGCCTGGGACGCGGCCATGCGGGCACAGTTCCCGCAGCCGGGCTAGCCGCGCCGTCGCGCTTGGGCTCGCGGCGGCGGCTTCGCCGGCAGCGCTAGCGCCGGCTTGCCTGCTCTGCGCGGGCTCGCAGGCGCGCGATGCGCACCTGCGGGCGCTCGGCAGGCAGCGGGCGCGCCGCTCCGAGGGCATAGCCCTGCGCGTAGTCGACGCCGAACCGCGCCAGCAGGGGCAGGGTGGAGGGATCGGAGACGAACTCGGCGATCGTCTCGCCCCCCATCCCCCGCACGACGTCGGCGAGCGCCTTGACGAGCAGCTGGTCGCTTCTGGAGTGCGCGAGGCCGCGGACGAACTCGCCGTCGATCTTGAGGTAGCGAAAGGGCAGGTGCTTGAGGTACTGCAGCGAGCCGAGGCCGGTGCCGAAGTCGTCGAGCGCGACCGCGCAGCCGAGCTCCTGCACGCCCGCGCAGAAGGCCCTTGCGCGGGGCATGTCGGAGATGGAAGCGGTCTCGGTGATCTCGACGATCAGGCGTGCGGGCTCGACCCCGTGCTGCGCGAGCCGGCGCTCGAGGTAGCCGAGCATCCTGGGATCGGCGACGGACAGCGCCGACAGGTTGACGGCGATCCGCGGCGGCCGCTCACCCGCTGCTGGCGGCGAGGCGTCGGGATCGCCGAGCAGCGCTATGACTCTCTCCAGCACCCTGCGGTCCAGCTCGCGGATCAGGCCATAGCGCTCGGCAGCTGGGAGGAAGCGCACGGGCGCGACGAGGCGTCCGTCGGGCTCGTCGTCGAGACGCACGAGCGCCTCGTGGTGTGAGACGCGCAGGTCTGAGAGCGCGACTATCGGCTGGTAGTGAAGGACGAAGCGGTCCGCCGCGAGCGCGCGGCGCAAGCGCCCGAGCCACGGACGCTGGTGCAGCCCGGCCGGCGTCGAGCGACTGCTGAAGACAGCGCTCGCTGCGAGCGGCCGCTGGCCGCGCGCGGACGCCGCTGCGGGTGGCGCCTGCACGAGCATGCGCGGCGCTGCGCTGGCGATGGTCGAGCTGCGCATCTGCGCATGCTTCGACAGCTCGCGTCGAAACCCCTCCGGCGTCGCGCGCCCGCCAGCTGCCCTGCAGCAACTCCGCTTCCGCTCAGCGCCGCGCGGGGCGCTCGTACGGCCGCCGTGCGCGGTCGGAGACGAGCAGCAGCAGCGCGAGCAGGACGAAGTTCATCACCACCGAGGACCCCCCATAGGCGACGAAGGGCATCGTGACCCCGGTGAGCGGGATCACGCGTGTCACGCCGCCGACGATCACGAACACTTGCATCGCGACGACGAACGCGAGCCCGGTGGCGAGCAGCTTGGAGAACGAGTCGCGCGCGAGTGCCGCCGTCTTGAGCCCGCGGGCAACGAACAGCAGGTATACGAGCAGCAGCGCGGCCGCGCCGACGAGGCCGAGCTCGTTGGTGATGACGGCGTAGATCGTGTCGCTTTCGGGCACCGGCAGGATCGGCTGGTGCTGATGAGGGAGGCGAAGCAGCGACTGGTCGAAGCCGGTGCCGAGCAGGCCCCCGTCGGCCTGCGCGAAGAGAGACTGGGCGAGCTGGTAGCTGCCGCCGACGGGACGGTTGTAGAGGGTGTGGTCGAAGGGGTTTTCCCAGGCTTGCACGCGAGCGTGCACATGGCTGACGTGCGTGGCGAGGAACAGCGCGCCGAGCGCGAACAGCACGACTCCGATGAGCGGGAAGGAGAGGCGGCCGGTCGCCACGTACAGAAGCGCGAGGAAGGCGCCGAAGAACATCAGCGAGGTGCCGAGCTCGCGCGTGAGCAGCAGGGTCACCATCGCCGCGCCCCACACGATGAGCATCGGCCCGAAGTGCTTCATCGGCGGGATCGTCAGCCCCAGCACCCTGCGCCCGGCGGTGACGAGCAGCTGGCGGTTGTCGCGCAGATAGCTCGCGAGGAAGATCACGATCGCGATCTTTGCCAGCTCAGAGGGCTGGAAGGAGATGCTGCCGAAGTGGATGTCGAGGTAGGCGCCGTTGACCTGCTGGCCGATGCCGGGCAGCCTCGGCAGCACGGTCATCACTATCCCGACCGCCGCGATCGTGTAGCGGTAATGCTCGAGCACCGCGACGGTCCCGCGCCGAAACGCCAGCAGCGTCGCGCCGAACAAGACCAGCCCCAGCACCATCCACTGTGCCTGCTGGCGCGCGAGCACGGGGTTGATGCGATACACCATCACGATTCCCACGCTCGCGAGCACTGCCGCGAGCGGGAACAGGTAGGGGTCGGCGTGCGGGACCGCGTAGCGGATCACGACATGCGCCGCGAGGCAGAGGCCGAGGAACAGCGCGCCATACGTCAGCGACGCGCTCGAGGCCTGGTTGAGCGAGAAGTTGGTGGACGCATGCGGCGCGGTGTTCTGAGCCTGGATGAAGATCGCGGTGAAACCGGCCACGACCAGCAAGGCCGAGGGGATCAGCCCCAAGAGCTCTCGGTTGCGCGCGCTGAGCACGGCCCGAGCGTACCTCGTGCCTGTGTCGCAAACCCGCCGCGCAGGCCGCTACCCTGGGCGCACGGCCATCCCCTCGCGCGGCATGCGAGGGGCCGCTCTCCGCATCGATGCGCGCTGTCCTCTCTCAGATCACGAGCGTCCGCTCGCCCGCACGATGAGCGTGCGCGGCTCCAGCGCCCATGAATGAGGAGCGCCCGCCCAGGCTGTGGTGGGCGATGTGGAAGCGCTTTCTCATCGGCGGCGTGCTCGTCGTGGCGCTCAGCTTCGCCGCCACGCTCACAGTTGCATTGAACACGGCGACGAGCATCGCCGAAAAGGTCTTCCGCAACACGATCGTCGTGCCCAAGGGCCTCGTGACCCCCGTCTACAGCGGCGGCCCCCAGACGTTCCTGGTGCTCGGCTCCGACCGCCGGGCGAAGGCCAAGAGCGCCTACGACCGCAGCAACCCCCCGCACAGTGACACGATCCTGCTCGTGCGGCTGGATCCCGAACAGGGCCAGACATCGGTCCTCTCGATCCCGAGAGACCTGATGGTCAACATCAGCGGCCCTCACGGCCAGTACTACCCGAGCGAAAAGATCAACGCGGCCTACACGATCGGCAGCAAGCTCGGCGGCGCGAAGGGAGGCATGGTCCTGGCCGCTGAAACGATCGAGCACGAGGTGTTCCCCGGCCTAAAGCTCAACGGAATCATCGACGTCAACTTCGCGGGCTTCATCAACGTGGTCGACTCGCTGGGCTGCGTGTATGTCAACGTCGATCACCGCTACTACCACGTCAACGGCATCGGCGCCGAAAACTACTCCGAAATCAACCTCCAGCCTGGCTACCAGAAGCTCTGCTACCAGAACGCGCTCAGCTACGTTCGCTACCGCCACGGCGACTCCGACTTCGTGCGTGTCGCGCGCCAGCAGGACTTCCTGCGCGACCTGCGCGAGCAGATCTCACCGTCGGACGTGATCGGCCAGCTCGAACCGGTAGCCAAGGCAGTCGGGCGGGCGATCGTGAGCACGTTCAAGCGCTCTCACGAGGAGCTGTTCACGCTCGCCAAGCTGATCGCGTTCTCGCAGGGCAAGCCGCTGCGCCAGGTCAAGTTCCGCGCGCTGAACGTCAACGCGCAGCTGCGCGGCGGGTCCTTCGTCACGACGACGCCCGCGCTGGCGCAGGCGACGTTGCGCGACTTCCAATTCGGCCGCCAGAAAGTCAGCCTGCCCCACGCGGCCATCGTGCGCGTCAAGCGCTCCTCGCACTCGCGCGGAGGCTCGCGGCACGCGACGCCGTCGGCGGCAGCGATCGGCCTCTACCCGACCCCGTCTTCGGGGCAGAACGCGCTCGTAAGCGCATCCGTCCACCTTCCCTTCCGGGCGCTCTATCCGGCGCTGCAGACCGGCCCCGCTACCCAGCAGCAGGCACGTGCGTATGCGCTGCGCGACGAACACAACCATCTGCACCGCGCCTACATCGTGCCGTGGCAGCAGAACACCCTCGGCGGCTACTACGACTTCGAGGGCACCGACTGGAAGAACCCGCCGCTCATCGCGCATCCGGACGAACAGCGCAAGATCGGCGGGCGCACCTACATGATCTTCTCCGACGGAAGCCACATCCACGTGATCGCATGGCGCTCGGGCGGGGCGCTGTACTGGCTCACCAACACGCTGCTCGAGGACCTTTCCAACGCGCAGATGCTCGCGATCGCGCGCTCGGCGCGGCCACTGCACTGAGGAGCGCCACCAGGGCAGCTTGCCGGCTGCGCCCGCGGCATTCAGGGCGGCGTTCACGAGCGCGCCGGCGCGCGTACAGGAGTGCTCAGGCGGCGTTGCCGGCTGCGCCCGCGGCGTCGAGGGCCGCGTTCACGAGCGCGTCGGCGCGCGCATTGCGCTCGCGCGGGACCGTGCGTACCGACCAGCGGTCGAACGCGCGCAGGGCGCTCGACGCCTGCGCGTGCAGGGCGCGCAGCGCGTCGTTCTTGACCTTGTAGGTGCCCTGCAGCTGCTTGGCGATGAGCTCCGAATCGCCAATCACCTCGACCTCGTCTGCGCCGATCGCGCGAGCGCGCTCGAGCCCCAGCAGCAGCGCGCGGTACTCGGCCACGTTGTTGGTAGCGGTGCCGAGCAGCTGCGCATGCTCGTCGAGCAGCTCGCCGTCGCTCGCGCTGATCACCGACGCCGCCGCCGCGGGGCCGGGGTTGCCGCGCGCGCCGCCGTCCACGTGCACGATGACCTTCAAGGCGCCCCGTCAGGGCCTGGCGCCGGCGCCGCTAGCTGCCGACACGCGCCAGCGGGGGCATGTCCCCGGGCACGCGAGCCCTGCGCCGGTCGCGTACGACGCGGCGCTGCGCGGCGCCGTTGGGGACACCCGCATCAGAGCGCTGCCCGCGCGAACGCCGATCGAACTTGCGGCGATCGACGATCACGGTCACATTGTCGTCGTTCTCGTAGTAGGCGAGCAGCTTCGGATAGAGCTCGTCTGCCAGCTCTCTGGGCACCACCGAATAGATCATGTGCCGGGATCTTACTGGAGCAGGGCCAGGACTCCAAGCGCGTCCGCAACCGCGTTTGCAACGCACTCCTCACGCGAGAGCTCGGCCAGCTCGGTGCCCTGGACGACCTCGATGCCCGCCCCGGGGTCGTCGACGTCGATCCTGTAGCGGTACCAGCAGAGCTCCCAGGCGACCACGACGCTGACCAGTCCATCGACGCCGTCCACGGGTAGGACGCTGACGGTCGGGTCGCCGAGCGAGCGCATCAGTCCCGCGATGCGACGCGGGTGCTCGCCCGCGTTGAAAAGCTCGACCGCGAGCCTCGTCACGTTCGGCTCCTCCGCACCCTGCTCATCGGCGGCTGTGCCCGCAGCATCCGTCGCCTCGCCCGCGCTGAGAAAGTCATACGGCTCCAGCTCGGCCGTCCCGTGCGCCGCCTCCGCGCGGGCTGGCCGAACCTCCTCGCCGGGGCGGGCGGCTGCGCGCAGGCGCTCGAACAGGCTGCGACCGCGCCGCGGGCGCGGCGCCGCGGGGGCGGGGAGCGGCTGCTCGCTCTCGCGCAGCCAGCCGTTGTGGACGGCGCGCGGCACGCACAGATCGCACACCGTGCGGGGCTGCCCCGCGGCGAGGAACAGCTCGGGCTGCTCGCCCCTCAGTAGCCGCCGCTCGCACACGTCGCAGGCGACATCCGGCTGAGAGGTGACGATCGTCCTCGTAGCCATCAGCGCAGAAGAGTAGCTGGGTACGGCCCAGGAGTTCTTGCGCCCGCGCGGTGCAGGAGTTCTTGCGCTAGGCGTGCGCAGCTGCGCGCTCGTCGCTGGCCTGCTCGACGACCTTCTGCGAGAGGTGCCCGGGGACCTCCTCGTAGCGCAGGAACTCGAGCGTGTAGTCGCCCTGTCCGCCGGTGATCGAGCGCAGGTCAGGGGCATAGGTGAGCATCTCAGCCATCGGCACCTCGGCCTTGATCTCGGTCATCGCGCCGACCGGCTCCATGCCCTGGGGCCGTCCGCGGCGGCTGTTGAGGTCGCCGATGACGTCGCCGACGAACTCCTCGGGGACGGACAGGGTGACGAGCATGATCGGCTCGAGCAGCACCGGGTCGGCCTGTTCGAGCGCCTGCTTCATCGCCTGGATGCCAGCCATCTTGAAGGCGATCTCCGACGAGTCCACCGAATGGTGTGAGCCGTCGAACAGCCTCACGCGGACGTCCTTGACCGGGTAGCCGGCGAGCACGCCGGAGTCCATCGCCTCCCGCACGCCCTTCTCGACGGCTGGGATGAAGGAGCTCGGGATCACGCCGCCCTTGATCTTGTCGACGAACTCGAACCCCTCGCCCGTCGTGAGCGGCTCGATTTCGATGTGGCAGTCGCCGAACTGCCCGCGCCCTCCCGACTGCTTCTTGTGGCGGCCGTGGGCGGTTGCCGAGCGGCGAATCGTCTCCTGGTAGGGAACGCGCGGCGGCTTCAGCGTCACCTCCACGCCGAAGCGTTCGCGCAGGCGATCGACGATCACTTCCACGTGCACCTGCGAGAGGCCCGCGACGATCTGCTCGCCGGTCTGCTGGTCACGATGCAGGTCGATCGTCGGGTCTTCCTCCTGCAGGCGGCGCAGCGAAGCGAACACCTTGTCCTCGTCCCCCCTGCTCTTCGGCTCGACAGCGAACGCCATCACCGGCGCCGGTAGTTTCAGGCGTGGCATCTCGATCGGCTCGTCGCGAGCCGCGAGCCAGTCGCCGGCCCGCGTCTCCTTGAGCTTTGCCACCGCTCCGATGTCCCCGGGCCCGAACTCCTGCACGTGGGGCGTCTCTTTGCCAGCGAACGTGATGAGCTGGCCGATGCGCTCCTTCGCGTGGGCTCTGGTGTTGAGCACCTGGCTATCCGCTCGCAGGGCCCCCTGGTAGACGCGCAGGAGGTTGATCCTGCCGGCAAACTGGTCGGCCCTCGTCTTGAACACGAAGGCAAACAGCTCGCGGTCCTCGGCGGCCTGGAGCTCCAGCTCGCCCACCTTCAGGGCCCCGTGCTTGACCGGCGAGGGCAGGTCCTCGACGATCGCGTCGAGCAAGCGCGAGGTGCCGAGATTGCTGGTCGCCACCCCGCACACGACAGGGAAGATCTCGCCATGGTTGGTGCCCTCCTTCAGCGCTCCGACGACCTCCTCATGGGAGATCTCCTCGCCCTCGAGGTAGCGCTCCATCAGAGCATCTGACACTTCGCAGACCTCATCCATGAGCTTCTCGCGATACTCCTGCGCAAGATCGGCCTGAGCCTCCGGAATCGGCATCTCGGCGAAGCCTTTGCGATCGGCCGAGTCCTGGTGAAAGGCCTTCATGTCGACCAGGTCGATCACGCCTTCGATTTCGTGCTCGGCGCCGATCGGGATCTCGGTGGCCACGACGTGCGACCCGAACGCTTTCTTGAGCTGCTCGAGCGTGCGGAAGAAGTCGGCGCGCTCGCGATCGAGCATGTTGACGAACAGCATGCGCGCGATATCGAGCTCTGCCGCGCGCGCCCACAGCCTGCTGGTCGAGACCTCCACGCCCATCACAGCGTTGACGACGAACACAGCCGACTCGCATACGCGCAGCGCGCCCAGCGCATCAGCGACGAAGCTCGGCTCTCCCGGCGTGTCAAGCAGGTTGATCTTGCGTTCCTGCCACTCGAACGAGTTCAGCGTGGCCGAGATCGACATCTGCCGCGCCTGCTCGTCGGCGTCGGAGTCCGACACGGTGGTCCCGTCCGTGACCGAGCCGAGCCGGCTGGTTACCCCTGCCTCGAACAGCAGCGCCTCGTGTAATGACGTCTTGCCGGCGCCTCGATGGCCGACTAGCGCGACGTTGCGGATACGGTCCGCTGCTGGGTGCATTGGGGCTCTCTCCTTTCCGGGTGCGAGCACGATAGCGTCTTCCGGGCGGTTGGAGGGATGCTACGCGGCTCCTCCTCGCCGGCTGTCGCCGTCGATGAGGAGGCCCGCGTCATCCCCCACGATCGGCCGGCCGACTGCACGGCGCCGAGGGGCTACTGCCGGGTTGGCCACGGGCCGGGTTGGCCACGGGCCGGGTTGGCCACGGGCCGGGTTGGCCACGGGCCGGGTTGGCCACGGGCCGGCCCGGACGGCCGGCAAAGTAGCGGCCGTGGCGGCCGGAGCGGTCTCAACTTCTAACGAGGAGGGGAGGCCGGCTCGGCTGGGAGGCTGGACGCCGTTCACTGCGGCGTCGAATAACGACGCGCGAGGGTCGAGGAGGCCCGGGTGCCATCCCCGCGATGCGGCCGGCTAGGCAGGGCTCGGTGAAAGCGCCGCGCGCGCTTGCCTCCCAAAAATCAGATCAGGCCTCGAAGGCCTCCTCCTGCATGCGCGAGCGAAGGCGCAGGACTGCCTTCGTGTGCATCTGTGAGACGCGCGACTCCGTCACGCCCAGCACCTCCCCGATCTCGCGGAGGGTGAGGTTCTCGTAGTAGTAGAGCGCGATCACGAGCTTCTCGCGCTCGGGCAGCTTCGCTATCGACTCGGCGATTCGGTCCTTGAGGTCGCCCACGTCGAGCGCCCGCGCGGGATCCGGCGCGCCCGGATCCTCGATCGTGTCCATCAGCGAGACCTGGTCGCCGCTCGAGTCCGACACGCTCCAGAGCTCATCCAGGGCGACCATTGACGAGTGTGAGATCGCGAGCAGCGAGTCGTTCAGTTCGTCGACCGTGATGCCAAGCTCGCCCGCGATCTCCTGGTCGGTGGGCGCCCGCTGCAGGGTGTGCTCGAGCTTCGCATTGGCGCGCTCGACCTCCCGCGCGCGTGCGCGAACGCTGCGTGGGACCCAGTCCATGGCTCGCAGCTCGTCGATGATCGCGCCCTTGATCCGCATGATCGCGTAGGTCTCGAACTTGATCTCTCGCGAAAGGTCGAAGCGCTCGATGGCCGAGATCAGACCGACCATCCCGTACGAGATCAGATCCGCCTCCTCCACGTGCGGAGGCAGGCCAGCGGCGGTGCGCCCGGCGACATACTTGACGAGCGGCGAGTAGGCGACTACCAGACGCTCGCGGACGCGCTCGTCGCCATCAGCCTTGTATCGCCGCCACAGTTCCCGCAGCTCGATCGGTTTGACATTTGTCTCCAGGGTTTTCACTCCCCTGCTTCATGCCCGAGGGTGGCTGCGCGAGTACGCGCTTCTGAGCCTCGCGGACTCTACCCGAGTGTATATCTGGGTGCTGGACACGCTGGCATGGCCCAAAAGCTCCTGGATGCTACGCAGATCGGCCCCGCCGTCAAGCAGATGCGTGGCAAAGCTGTGACGAAGCGCATGCGGCGAGAGGTCGAGCGAGCTCCCCGACGCTGCGCCCGCACTCGCGCTCCACGCCCGCAGCCTGCGGCGCACGTCGCTGGTGTGCAGCCGCCGGCCGCTCTTCGAAACGAACAGCGCCGCTCGCTCCTCCCGCCCGCGCGGCTCGGCCCGGGCGAGCGCGGGGCGCGCGCGTTCGAGGTAGCGGCGCACGGCCGCCATCGCCGGCTCGCCCACAGGCACGATGCGCGTCTTTCGCCCCTTGCCCTCGACGCGGACCTGCTCTTCGTCGTGGTCGACATCGGCGACGTCCAGCGACACGAGCTCCTCCGCGCGCAGGCCGCACGCGTACGCGAGCTCGAACATCGCGCGGTCGCGCTGCTCCAGAGCGCTGCCCGCGGGAATGCTCTCCAGAAGGCGCGCCGCCTCACGCGCGCTCAGGACCCGAGGCAGGTGCCGCGGCCGCCGCGGCGTCGAGACGAGGTCGGCAGGGTTCTGGGCGATGAACCCGCGCTCGCGCTGGCTTCCAAACAGTGCGCGCAGCGCCGCGAGCTTGCGTGCGGTGGTCGCCGGGGCAGCGCCCAGTGCGGACAGATGTGCGATGTAGCGGCGCACGTCCTTCGGCCCGATCTGTGCGGGCTCGCGGCCCTCAGCGCTCGCCCAGCGGGCAAAGTCGCGCAAATCAGAGCCATACGCACGCGCTGTCCTCGGCGCCAGGTCTCGCCTGCGCAGGTCATCGGCGAGCGACTGGAGTGCAGCGCTCCACGCCGCACCAAGCGGCTCAGGCGCCTCAGAAGGCGGAACTTGCCGGCGCTCGTCGGCCATGCTTAGGCCTAACTTCGCCGCGCCTTCCCGCGCGCCTGCCCCGGCGAGCGCTCAGCGCGCGACCGCCCCCTCGCTTGCGCTGCCGACGAGCTTCGCGTACTTGCCGATCGCCACGTCCGCAAGCTCGCTCGTACGCCGCACGGGCTCATAGCTGCTCAGGCGCGCCCCGATCTCCTCCTCCTCGAGTGCCACGTCCAAGCGCCGCGTCTCGACGTCAATGGTCACCTCGTCACCGTCGCGGAGCGCCGCAATCGGGCCGCCGCGCGCAGCCTCAGGAGCGACGTGGGCGACCATGAACCCGTGCGTGGCGCCCGAGAAGCGCCCGTCGGTGATCAGTGCGACAGTCTCGCCCAGCCCCTCGCCGACGATCGCGCCGGTGACGGCCAGCATCTCTCGCATGCCCGGGCCCCCAACAGGGCCCTCGTTGCGGATCACCACCACGTCGCCGTTGTTGATCTCCCGTGCAAGCACCGCCGCCATCGCCTGCTCCTCGCCCTCGAAGACCCGGGCAGGTCCCGTGTGGGAGCGGCGCGCGTGCCCCGCGAGCTTGACCACGCAGCCGTCCGGCGCGATGTTCCCGCGCAGGATCGCAAAGCCACCCCTCGGAGCCAGCGGATCGTCGAGGGACCTCACCACGCGCTGGCCCTCGGCCTCCTGCGCCTCAGACGCATGCTCGCCGATCGTGCGACCGCTGACCGTCATCGCGTCCGCCCGCAGCACGCCCGCCTCGTCCATGCGCTTGAGCACCAGCGGCACGCCGCCGGCCTCGTACAGGTCGGTCGCCACGTACTGCCCGCCCGGCTGCAGGTCGCACAGCAGCGGCGTGCGCTCGGAGATGCTGTCGAACTCGTCGATCTGCAGCGGCACGCCCGCTTCGCGGGCCACCGCGAGCAGATGCAGCACGCCGTTGGTAGAGCCGCCGCTCATCGCCACGGCGGCGATCGCGTTTTCGAGCGCTGCCTTCGTGATCACCTCGCGCGGCCGCTGTCCCCTGCGCAGCACGTCCATCACGAGCTCGCCGCAGCGCCTTGCGACCTCGAGCTTGCGACCGTCCTCCGCCGGCACCATCGCGGAGCCGGCCGGCGAGATGCCGAGCGCCTCAAACGCCATCGCCATCGTGTTCGCGGTGAACTGCCCGCCGCACGCGCCCGCGCCCGGAGAGGCTGCCTCCTCCAGCTCGTGCAGCTCCTCCTCCGAGAGCTCGCCCGACGCGAATTCACCTACCGCCTCGAAGACCTGCTGGATCGTCACGTCCGCGCCCCTATAGGAGCCGGGCCGGATCGAGCCGCCGTACAGCATCAGCCCAGGGATGTCGAGTCTCGCGAGCGCCATCACCGTGCCCGGGATGGTCTTGTCGCAACCGCTGATCGCGACCATCGCGTCGAAAAGGTGCGCGCCAGCGACCAGCTCGATCGAGTCCGCGATCAGCTCGCGCGAGACCAACGATGCGCGCATCCCCGGCGTCCCCATCGTGATGCCGTCGGAGATCGCGATCGTGTTGAGCTCCATCGGCGTGCCGCCCGCCGCGCGAATGCCCTCCTTGACCTTGGCCGCCAGCACCCGGTTGTTGAAGTTGCACGGCA
Source organism: Actinomycetota bacterium (assembly GCA_005884115.1). Lineage (GTDB taxonomy): Bacteria > Actinomycetota > Thermoleophilia > Solirubrobacterales > Solirubrobacteraceae > Palsa-744. Next base: position 249,380 of record VAXW01000003.1, on the reverse strand, counting down.
TCGTCTCGATCCACGAGTGCGCCACTCCAACGATCGGCTTACGGAGATCGTCGGCCGAGTAGCCGATGCCGTGCAGGTAGGCGCGCGCCGCCGCGCGCTCCGGCCCCTCGGTGAGGGCGCGACTGCGGTGCTTTATGTCAACTGCAGGGCTGCTGCTCACGCGGCGCGCACGATATCCGCTCGACGCCGTGCGTCGCGCTCGCGCTCCCAGCGCGCGAGCCGCAGCAGGTCGCGCCGCACCATCTCGGGGTCGATCTGACGTCCGGGGAGGTGCATGTTGGCTTCGGAGATCAAGCCACGCTCATCGGCCGTGAGCGCCATCCACTTGGCAAGCACGTCGTCAGAGTCCGGCAGCCGCGCGCCGCCATAGGGGCGCGCGTGGTCGGGAAACTCCACGCAGTACTCGCTCAGCAGCACGCCGCCCTGCGGCATGTAGGCGACGATCGGTCGGTGCGGGTAGATGAGGTACGCATACGGCGCCCGCGGCGCCTGCGGCGTGCCCTCGCCGGCGGCCGGCTGCGCTCCCAACCCGCCCCACACGCGCAAGAAGCCCAGGTCCCGGTACATCGCCCAATCGTGCTCCTCGATGCACGAGCGAAGCAGATCGCGCGCGCGCTGCTCCGCGCGCAGCTCGCGACCCGGGTCATATCCCGCACGTTCCCGCGCGGCGCCGGCAGCGCGGCGCGCGGCGCGCTGCGCGCGCAGCCACGCAAGCCCACGCTTGAGGCTCGGCCACGCAAGCTGCAGCGCAAGCGCGATCAGCACCAGGCCGGCCGTGCCCAGCGCAAGCGCCATCGCTCTCAGCGGCCCGTTGAAGGCGCGCCGCCTGCGGCGCGCGGGAAGAAGATCACGCGTTCGGCGCCGCGCGGCACTTCGTCGAAGCTCTTGACCATCTCCGCCTGCCGGCGGCCATCCCCGGCCGCGGTCGGCACCGCCGCCCACATGCCCGCATCGAGCTCGCGACGAAACGCCTCGATCAGCTCCCGCTCCTGCTCGGGCACCTCCACGTCGCCCTCCGCGAGCACGATCTCGCCGTGACCCGGAGTCAGACGCAGCAGCCTCATTGCGCCTGGATTATGGCAAACGCGCTGTCGGTCGATCGAGGCCGAGCACGTCGACCGGGCCCGCGCCCGCGCCGATCGCGCGCAGTCCGTGCGCCACAGCTTCGCCCGCGAGCTCGCGCGCCGTGCGCGCTGCATCGAGCGCGGTCGCGCCGAGCGCGAGCTGGGCGGCCAGCACCGAGGAGTGCGTGCACCCCGAGCCGTGGGCCGCGCCGTCGGGATGGCGCTCACCGGGAATCTCGATCGCCTCGTCCGGCCGCTCGGCGGCGAGGAACACGTCGCAAGCCTCGTGCCGGTGCCCGCCCGTGAGCACGACCACGTCCGGACCCAGCGCGAGCACCGCGCGCGCCAGCGCCTGAGCCTCCGCCTCGTCCCCCGCGCCCCCCGCACGGCCGGCCAGCGCGCGAGCCTCAAAAAGATTGGGCGTGGCCACCGTCGCGCGCGGCAGGATCTCCTCGACCAGCACGCGCCGCGCCTGCTCGTCGAGCAGGCTCGCGCCGGACTCCGCGACCATCACCGGATCGACCACAATCCGAACAGCAGCAGGCAGCTCCGCCAGCGCGCGCGCCACGGCCCGCGCGCCCTCATCGCCACCCAGCATGCCCACCTTGACGGCATCGACGCCGATGTCCTCCACGACCGCGCGCACCTGCGCGACGATCACCTCGCCAGGCACCAGGTGCACAGCGCTCACGCCGAGCGTGTTCTGCGCGGTGATCGCCGTCACGGCGCTCATCCCATACACGCCACAGCGCGCGAACGCCTTCAGGTCCGCCTGTATTCCCGCGCCGCCGCCTGAGTCCGAGCCCGCGATCGTAAGCGCCCGCGCCGGTCTGAGCAGCCGGTCGGACACGTCCGCCCCGGCGAGATCGTTGGCGGCGCGCGCCGCCTCCTCGCCCGAGTCTGCCTCCTTCCCGCCGGAGCCCTGCATGGCTCAGCGTCTCTCGCTCCCGCCCGATCGCGACCTGCGCCTGGGGAAGATCGTGTAGCTGCCGATCGCCGTGACGAGCAGGCGCCCGTCCTCGTGGCGGATCTCGCTGCGCATCACCGCATTGGTGCGATTGCGCCGATCCAGGACCGACCGGCACACGAGCTCACCCTCGACCGCCGTCTGGACGTAGTTGATCGAGATGCTGATCGTCGCGATGCGCTCCTCCGCGATCGTCTGCGCCCACAGCGTCGAGCCCATGCAGTAGTCGACCATCGCGTACGTCACCACGCCCGAGAGCAGCCCTCCGGCATTGATCAGCTCGGGGCGGATCTGCAGGCGCACCGTCTGCGGATCGTCCCAGCGCAAGCCCATGAAGCCGCTGACGCCATCGAACGCCCCTGCCCCGCGGCCCGGGCCGGCGGGTTCCGAGGGCGCGGCCCCGTCGGAGTCTTGCGCCGCTCCGCCGCGCCCACGCGCCGGAGCCCCGCTCGCCGAGCCGTCGCGCTCCTCGGAGGTTGCAGAAGCGTCTTCCACGCCGAAGAGGCTACGACAGAGGCGCCACCCGAGGAAGTAGATCCATACGCTCGGCTTATATCTCGCCGCAAAAGACCTATGGTTGGCGCGCGGCGAAAGTAGGTAAATACACCTCCGCAGGGCGCGCTACGGTGCGCCCCTCGTGCGTTCAGGGCCCGATTCCTCGCAAGCGCAGCAGCCACCCACTGAGGACGCCGACCTGCGACGCGCCTTGGGCCGGACCGGTGAGCAGATCGCCGCGCGACACCTGCGTGCGCGGGGGTTTGAGCTTCTCGCGCGCAACGTTCGAACGCGCGCCGGGGAGATCGACCTGGTCGCGTTCGACGGCGTCACGCTCGTGTTCGCCGAGGTCAAGACCCGTCGCGTCTTCGCGCGCCGCCTCCTCACCGAGCACGAGCCGCTCAGCGGGCTGCAGGGGAGCCAGCGAGCGCGCCTGCGCAGGCTTGCATCCGCGTGGCTGCGCGAGACCCGCGCCCGGCCCTCGGCGCGGGCGATCCGCTTCGACGCCATCGGCGTGATATTGGACCGCGACGGCGCCCTGCGCGAGCTGCGCCACGTCGAAGGCGCCTTCTAGCGCCTACGCGAGAGCCTCAGAGAGCGAGCTGCTGGTAGGCGAGCGACTGGAACGACAGCCGGTGCAGCGGTGAGATGCCCTGGCGCATGATCGCGTCCCGGTGCTCGGGCGTGGAGTAGCCGACGTGCTCGGCAAAGCTCCAACCCGGATGCTCGGCGTCCGCGTGGCGCATGAACCGGTCGCGCGTGACCTTGGCCACGATCGAAGCGGCGGCGATCGCGGCGCTCGTGGCGTCGCCGTCGACGATCGCGCGCACCGGCCGCTCGAGTCCCGACACCGAGAAGCCGTCCAGCAGGCAGGCGACCTCGCCAGGGACGCCGCTCGTGACAGCGCTGAGCGCGTCGCGCAGAGCGGCGAGATTGGTCTTGTGCAGGCCCCGCGCGTCTATCCCGCGCACGCAGCGGCTGACGACTGCGACCCGTGCCGCGCTGCGCAGCACGAGCGGGAAGAGCTCATCGCGAGCCTCGCTCGTGTGTTGCTTTGAGTCGTTGAGCGCGCGCAAGGCCCGCATCTCGCGCGTGCTGATCGCCTCGTAGTCAAACATCACCGCCGCCGCCACCAGGGGCCCGGCGAGGCTGCCGCGGCCGGCCTCGTCCGCGCCCGCCACGAGCCGCACCCCAAGGCGGCGGTCGAACGCGAACAGGCGCCGCCCGCTGGCAGCGCGCCGGCCACGTCGCCTGTCCCTGGCAGATGCCCCTCCGGCGCGCGCCGAGGGGGGAGCGCCGCGCGCGCCGGCCGCGGCCGGCGGCGTGGTGGTGGCGTCAGCTACCGCGACGCTAGAGGAACCCGATGCGGTCGGGCGGCCAGTAAGTGGCGAAGGCCCCGCCCACGATCCATCCGGTCGGGACCGGTCCCCAGAACCGGCTGTCGTCGGATTCCCCACGGTTATCGCCCATCATGAACCAGTGACCGGCGGGTATCCTAATCGGTGTTGGGAAGTTGCACTCCGAGGCGCCCTGGGAGCAGCCTTTGATGTAGTGGTCGGGCTCGCCCTTGAAGCTGCTCTTACCTGCCGGCTTGCGAAATACATGACCTTCGCGGATGTAGATCTCGTCGCCCGGCCCCGCCACGATGCGCTTGATGAAGTTCACGCCCGAACTTTTCGGCTCAGGTTCCGCGCAGGCGGCCCCGCCGGGCCGGATCGTGTGGGGCACCGGGCCGCAGACCTCCTGCTGAGCGTGCTTGGGGGGATGGAACACCGCGATCTCGCCGACGTGCGGATCGCTGAAGTGGGTGCCGATACGGTTTACGAGCACGCGCTGCCCGACCGCCAGTGTGGGCTCCATCGAGCCGCTCGGAATGCGGTACGGCTTGACGATGTATGCCTGGATCGCGAGCGCGAGGCCAAGCGCGATCGCGATGATGACGGCGAGCTCGACGATCGAGCCGAGCGTCGACTTCGGCTTTGGGATTAGCCTCACGCCGGCTCAGCGCCGGCAGGCGTATCCCCTTGATCCGCTCCGCCATCGGGGGACTCTTCGCCCGCGACCGCCTCGGCGGCCTGGGCGTCGGCCGGGCCATCCAGCGTAGCGTCGCCTGCTTCTGCGTGGCTCGACTCCCCCCCATCGTTCTGCTCAGGCGCATCGGCTGCGCCCTCGCCGGGGCCCTCGGGGGCGTCCGCCGCCGCCTCGGCGGGGCCCGAGGGCTCGCCATCCTCGCCGCCGGCTGCTTCCTCGAGCGGCTGCTCGCCGCCCGCTTCGGCGGCAACCGCCTCTTCCGCGGTCACGCCCTCGGCATCGGTCGCTCCGTCGGGTTCGTGCAGCAGGCCCGGCTCGAGCTCCGCCTCGGGGCCTGCGTAGCGGCGCTCGCGAACCCGCGCGCGCTTGCCGACGCGGGCACGCAGGTAGTAGAGCTTGGCCCGGCGAACGTCGCCCCGCGAAGCCAGCTCGATCCGCTCGATCTTCGGCGAGTGCACCGGGAAGGTTCGCTCGACGCCGACCCCGAAGGACTGCTTGCGCACCGTGAACGTCTCCCGCGCGCCGTGCCCCTGCCGCTTGATCACCACGCCCTCGAACACCTGCACGCGGCGACGAGACCCCTCGATGACCTGGAAATGCACCTTGACGCGGTCGCCTGGCGCGAAGTTGGGAACACGTCGCAGCTGCGCGCGCTCGATGCTTTCGATGACGCTGCTCATGTTGGTCAGGAGAGGCGGATGGGACGGCCGGGAGCGGGCCTGAAAGCGATGCTCCGGCCTGCGCCGAAGCATGGTAGCGGAGATGCGCGCCCGCGCTTGCGGTCAGCCCTGCCCACCGCCGTCGGCACGCGCGCCGCGCTCGAGGCTGCGCTCGTGCCGCCAGCGCTCGATCTCCGCGTGGTGCCCCGATAGCAGGACCGCAGGTACGCGCCAGCCGCGGTAATCGGCCGGACGGGTGTAGTGCGGGTACTCCGGCGCTCCTTTAAGCGCCGCGCTGAAGGACTCCTCGAGCGCCGAGCGCTCGTCACCGAGCACTCCCGGGAGCTTGCGCAGCACGGCGTCGCAGACGACCATTGCCGCGAGCTCGCCGCCCGAGAGGACGTACGGCCCGATCGAGATCACGTCGCTGCACAGATGCTCGATGATGCGCTCGTCGAAGCCCTCATAGCGCCCGCACAGCAGCGTCAGCGCCGGCTCGGAGGCGAGCTCCGCGGCGAGCTGCTCGTCGAGCCCGCGACCGACCGGGGCGAGCGCGATCACGCGGCGCTCAGCCCGCAGCTGCGTCGAGTCGACGCCGTAGTGAGCGCTCAGCGCGCTGTCGAGCACATCCACCCGCAGCAGCATGCCCGCGCCGCCCCCAAAGGGCACGTCGTCGACCTGACCGCCCGCGAGCGGGGTGTGAGCGCGGATGTCCACGCACTCCACAGACGACCCGCCGACAAGCGCGTTGCGCACGTGGCGCTGCGAGCGAAACCACTCAAACCACTGGGGAAACAGGGTGAAAACGTCAATCTGCACGGTCTCAGCCGCGCTCCGTGTCCGCATCCGCTCCGGCGCCAGCGCCAGTGCCGGCGAGGCCGAGGAACTCGCCGTCGATCTCGATCGTGCCGCGCGCTGTGTCGACGCGCAACACCGCGTCTTTGACCATCGGCACGAGGAGCGGGTCTCCGCCCGAGATAAGCCGTACTTCCAGGGCCTCGCACGAAGGAAGCTCGAGCACTCGAGCCACGGTGCCGATCCGTCGCCCGCGGTCCCATACCTCGCACGACTCGAGTTCCCGTGACCACCATTCCCCCGGAGCGAGCGTCGGCTCCTGCCGCCGCAGGACAGTGAGCGAAAGGCCGCGCAGCTCTTCGGCGGAGGCTCGGTCGTCGACTCCCTGCAGGCGCACGATCGGGCGCTCGTCGGTCCCGGCGCGGCGCACGATCGCGGCCGTGGCGCCCGCGACGCTCACGAGCGTGCCCACCACCAGCAGGCGCGCTTGCGCCCCGGTCACGTAGAAGCTCCCGTCCAGGCCGTGCGCCCGGCCAACGCGACCCGCCTCGAGTTGAGCGTCCGGCTCTCGCACTGCAACCGCTGGCGGCCGCTCGCGGCCCCCGCTCACTCGACGATGTCGACGAGCACGTGCGAGCCCTCGCCCGTGGCCGCCGCTTTGACGACCGCCCGCAGCGCATGGGCGGTTCGCCCGCCGCGGCCGATCACCCTGCCGTAGTCGTCGGGGCCGACGCACAGCTCCAGGACGATCGTCCCGCCGTCGCCCTCGAAACGTTCCACCGAGACCTTCTCAGGCGAGTCAACGAGGCATTCGGCCAGATACTCGAGCAGCTGTCGCGGAATCTCGCCCGGCTGCGCAAGATCGTCGGCGTCGCTGTGCGCGGTCATGCCGGTCGCCCTTGGAGGCTGCCGGACATGCTCACGCGCCGCCCGCGGAGATGCCCCTGATGCGCAGCAGCTTGCGAACCGTGTCCGATGGCTGAGCACCGCGCGCCAGCCAGCTGCGCGCGCGCTCCTCATCGAGCACGATCGTCGACGGATCGCTCTGCGGGTTGTAATGGCCGATCGTCTCAATCACGCGACCGTCGCGCGGCGAGCGCTGGTCGGCAACGACCACCCGCCAGATCGGGTCCTTCTTTCCGCCCACGCGCGTGAGCCTCAACCTGACCGCCAACTCTGTCCTCTCTGCTCGTTTTCTGCTCCTGCGAGCCAGAGCTTAGACGGTGTCTGGCCGCCGCGCCGCCGTGCAGATGCGCTCAGGGACCTCCGCGCAGCAGGGCGCCAATGTCGCCCATCCGGCCGCGGCTGAGCTGGCGCATGATCTTGCGCATCTCCGAGAACTGCCTGAGCAGCGCGCTGACCTGCTGCACGCTCGTCCCCGACCCGCGCGCAATTCGCAGCCGCCGCGAGCCGTTGATGAGCTCCGGCCTGCGCTGCTCGTCGCCGGTCATCGAGAGGATGATCGCCTGGATCCGGTCGAGCTCGCGCTCATCGACCTGCTGCGGCTGGACAGCTGCGAGCCCCGGGATCATGCCCAGCAGGTTGCTCAGCGGGCCCATGCGGCGGATCATCTTGAGCTGGCCCAGAAAGTCGTCGAGGCCGAACTCGTTGCGTCGCAGCTTTCTCTCCAGGTCGCGCGCCTGGTCCTCGTCGAACTCGTGCTCCGCGGCCTCGATCAGGCTCATCACGTCGCCCATCCCCAGGATCCGCTGCGCCATGCGATCGGGGTGAAAGCGCTCGAACTGCTCGAGCTTCTCGCCGGTGGAGGCAAACAGGATCGGCTTGCCCGTCAGCGCGCGCACCGACAGCGCCGCGCCGCCGCGGGCATCGCCGTCGAGCTTGGAGACCACGGCGCCGTCGAAGTCGACCGCCTCGGCAAACGTCTTGGCGACGTTCACCGCGTCCTGGCCCGTCATCGCATCGACCACCAGCAGCACGTGGTGCGGCTCCAGCGCCGCCTGCATGCGCACGAGCTCGCCCATCAACTCCTCGTCCACGTGCAGGCGCCCGCTCGTATCGACGATCAGCACGTCCTTGCCCTCGTCGCGAGCGCGCTCGAGCGCCCACGCCGCGATCTCGACGGGGTCAGCGTCGGTTCCGCGCTCATACGCGGCGGCGCCCGCCTGCGCGCTCAGCTTCACGAGCTGCTCGACCGCCGCCGGGCGGCGGGTGTCACAGGCGGCGAGCGCCACGCTGCTCGAGTGCTCCCCGCGCAGGTGGCGCGCGAGCTTGGCCGCCGCTGTCGTCTTGCCCGAGCCCTGCAGGCCCGCGATCATGATCACGGTCGGGGGGCGGGCCGAAAAGCTCAGCGCCGCTGCGGCGCCCCCCATCAGCTTCGTCAGCTCCTCGGCCACGATCTTCACCACCTGCTGGCCAGGGTTGAGGTGGCCGATCACCTCAGCCCCTCTGCAACGCTCGCGAAGGTCAGCCGTGAGCTGCTTGACCACCTGGAAGTTCACGTCGGCCTCGAGCAGCGCCAGACGGATCTCGCGCATGGTCAGATCCACGTCGCGCTCGGTGAGCGTGCCGCGGTTGCGCACCTCGCTGAGCGTGCCCTGCAGCTTGTGTGCGAGCGAATCGAACACCGCTGGCCAGGCTAGCGTCGGCGCACGAGCGTTATGCCATCGCGCACGGTCAGCAGTGTGCACACGACGCGAGCGTCGCGCGCGAGCGTCGCGTTGAGCTCGTCGATCGCGCGCGCCGCCTCGTTCGCACCAGGATCGAGCACCGTGCCGGAGCGCAGCGTGTTGTCGAGCGCGATCAGCCCCGAGGGCGCGAGCTTGGGCAGGACCGCCTCGTAGTAGGCGGGGTAGCCTGTCTTGTCCGCGTCGATGAACACGAAGTCGAACGGGCCGCTCAGCGTCTCGATCGTGTCGAGCGCCGGGCCGACGCGGATCTCGATGCGCTCGGAGTACGGGCTCTGCTCGATGTGGCGTCGCGCAAAGGCCGCGAACTCCGGCTCGATCTCGCACGTGATCACGCGGCCCTCCGGGTGCAGGCCGGCGGCCATCGCCAGCGCGGAGTAGCCCGCGTAGGTCCCGATCTCGAGAACGTTGCGGCCCCCGACTGCGTGGACGAGCAGTTCCAGCAGGCGCCCGACCACTTGGCCGCTGAGCATCTGCGGGTAGGGCAAGGAAGAGCGCGCCTCGCGCTCCAGCTCCCGCATCCACTCGGCGAGCTGCGTCGTATGCTCGTGCGCGTAGCGCTCGAGCGCCTCATCGATCAGCGTCACCTCAGCGGGCGCCGTCTGCCGGCTGATCATCGGACCGCGGCGGCGTCTCCTCGGCGCCGCGGCGTCGGGGCGTTCCGGGCGCCCGCGGGGGGGCAGCGCTCGGGGGCGGCGGGGGCCCGCCGGTGGCCTGCCCAGGCGGACCATCGCCCTGCGCGCCCGGCAGCGCACCAGGCGGCGCGGGCTCCGTCGCGCGCGCGAGCGCGGCGCCGAGCCCGCCGAATGCCTGCGCGAACTCGGATGGGACGACGAACACCTTGTTCGCATCGCCTTCGGCCAGTTGGGGGAGCATCTGCAGGTATTCGTAGCTCAGCAGCTCCCGGGTCGGGTGGCCGGCGTGAATGGCCGAGAAGACCGTGTCGATCGCCTTCGCTTCGCCCTCCGCGCGCAGGATCGCGGACTGGCGCGCGCCCTCAGCTGTCAGGACCGCGGCCTGCTTGGCGCCCTCGGCGGTCAGGATCTGCGACTGCTTCTCTCCTTCTGCGGTCAGGATCGCCGCGCGCCGGTCGCGCTCGGCGCGCATCTGCTTCTCCATCGCCGTCTTGATGTCAGGCGGCGGGTCGACCGACTTGATCTCCACGCGATTGATGCGGATACCCCACTTGCCCGTTGCCTCGTCGAGCACCGTGCGCAGCTCCGCGTTGACGTTCTCGCGCGCCGTGAGCGTCGCCTCGAGCGTCAGCCCGCCGATCACGTTGCGCAGCGTCGTCACCGTCAGCTGCTCGATCGCCTGAAGCGGGTTCGCGATCTCGTACGTGGCCGAGCGCGGGTCGGTGATCGTGAAATAGAGCACCGTCTCGATCCCCACCACGACGTTGTCCTCGGTGATGACGGACTGGGGCGCGAAGTTGACGACTTGCTCGCGAAGGTCCACGAGCGGGCGCACGCGGTCGATGAACGGCGTGACGATCGTCAGCCCCGGTTGCAGGGTGCGGTTATAGCGGCCGAGGCGCTCGACCACCCCCGCTCGCGCCTGCGGGATCACGCGGATCGTGCGCGCGGCGACGATCAGCGCGAACACAACCACGACCACGACTACGATCACAGCGACCATCGGTGGGTTCCTTTCTCTTGTCTTCCCGCGTGCAAGTGCCGGCGCAAGCTCAGTGCATCACAAGCGCAGTCGCTCCGCGGATCTCGACGACCTCGACGCGCTCGCCCGGGTCGAACACCTGCTCTTCGTCGTAGCTGCGAGCCGTCCACACCTCGCCGTCGATCTTCACGCAACCGACGCCCTCGGAGTTGGCGATTCGCTCGAGCACGATCGCCGGGCGCCCCACGAGCGCAGCAGCCCCCGTGCGGATAGGCGGCGGCAGATGGCGGTGGCGGCGGGCGACGGGCCGTAGCGTCGCGAAGACGATCGCCGACGCGAGCAGGAACACGATCGTGGACAGCAGCGCACCCACCCCGAGCAGGCTGACCATGGCGGCGAGCGCTGCCCCCAGAGCGAACGGTGCCAGGTAGAAGCCGCCCTGGTGCATCTCGCCGACGCCGAGGACGCACGCCGCCACCAGCCACAGGACCCATGTGTCCATGTCTCCAGAATATCCCTGCAAGCGCGCCGCCGCGCGTCATGCGGGCGCGATCAGCGCGCGGGCGAAATCGTCCGCATCGAAAGGACGCAGGTCCTCGAGCGACTCGCCCACGCCGATCAGCTTCACCGGCAGTCCGAGCTCGCCGGCGATCGCCAGCGCGATCCCACCTCGCGCGGTGCCGTCGAGCTTCGTCATCACAACCCCGCTGACCCCTGCCGCCTCCACGAACTGCCTCGCCTGCACGAGCCCGTTCTGGCCGGTCGTCGCGTCGAGCGTGAGCAGCGTCTCATGCGGCGCACCGGGCAGCGCGCGGCCGAGCACGCGGCGGACCTTGCCGAGCTCCGCCATCAGATCGGTCTGCGTGTGCAGTCGCCCGGCGGTGTCCACGACCACCATGTCGGCCCCTGTGCGCCGGGCCTGTGCCATTGCCTCGAAGGCGACCGCACCGGGGTCTGAGCCCTGCTCTGCCGCGACGAGCTCGCACTCCGCCCGGCGCGCCCACGCGCCCAGCTGCTCGGCCGCCGCAGCCCGGTATGTGTCGCACGCCGCGAGCAGCACCGTACAGCCGAGCTCGTTGCGCAGATGCCACGCGAGCTTCCCCGCCGTGGTCGTCTTTCCGGTGCCGTTCACGCCCACGACCATGATCACCGCTGGCCTCGAGCGGATGTCTATGCGCGCCTCCCCGACGCGCGTGGAGTCGGCCAGCAGCGCGATCAGGCGCTCGCTGAGCGCCTCGCCGCCACGCGCCTCTCCCGTGCTCGCGGCAGCCTCGAGCGACGCCACCACGGACGCGGTCGTGGCGGCGCCGACGTCGGCCACTATCAGCGCCTCCTCGAGGCGCTCCCAGGCCTTCTCGTCGAGAGCGCCGGAGAGCGTCGCGTTGATCTCGCCGCCCAGCGCCTGGCGCGTGGAGGCCATGCTCTCGCGCAGCCGCCGCACCCATCCCCGACGCGCCGACTGCTGGCGCGCGGGATCTCGATCTCCGTCCTCGCCGCTCTTGCTGGCGTCCTCTGCGGCCGGCGCTCGGTCCGAGCGCGGGCGCACGCTGCCCCCGTCTCCAGGCCCGGACACGATGAACAGATCGCTCCAGTCGCGCGCCAACGAGTGTCCTGAGTCAGAAATTGGGGGAGTGTTTGCTGAGCGGATGGTCGAGTCTGGCCTTCGACGGCGGCGCGAAGCGTACTAACCGTACGTGAGCGCCGACGGTGGCGTCAGGCGCGGGCAGCTGCCGGGAACGCCGTCGAATTTCTGACTCAGGACGACTAGCCGCCAGCGATCTCAGGCCACCTCGGCCACCTCGGCCGGCAGGCGCCGCGAGAGGATCTTCGAGACTCCATCGGAGCCCATCGAGACCCCGTACAGCCAGTCCGCTGCCTCCATCGTGCGCTTCTGGTGGGTGATCACGATGAACTGCGCGCGGTCGGCGTATCGGCGCAGCAGGCCGAGAAAGCGGTCGAGGTTGAGGTCGTCGAGGGCCGCCTCCACCTCGTCGAGGATGTAGAACGGGCATGGCCGCGCGAGGAAGACGGCAAACAGGAAGGCAAGTGCCGTCATCGACTTCTCCCCGCCCGAGAGCAGAGACAGCCGCTTGGTTGACTTGCCCGCGGGGGTCAGCTCGATCTCGACCCCTAAAAGCTCTTCCTGCTCGCGTCGTGCGAGCTCGACCTCGGCCTCGTGCTCGGCGCCCGCCTCGGCCGGGGTCTCCTCCTCATCATTGCCCTCGCCGTTCCGCGCTGCCGCGGACAGCGGCTGACCACCGAGCACCGGGCGCGGTGCGCGCTCTTCGCTGACCAAGCGCAGCTTGCCGGAGCCGCCGGGAAAGACCTCGTCGACGAGCTCTGAGAAGTTCTCCGCCGCGGCCGTGAACGTCCGCTGGAAGGTCTGCTCGATCTGCTTGTCCGTGTCCGCAATCAGCGCCCGCAGCTCGCGCATCGCGGTCTCCAGATCCACACGCCGCCCCTCGAGCTCCTCGACGTGCGCGACGGCCTGCTCATGCTCCTGCTGGGCGAGCGGGTTGACCGGTCCAAGCTGCGCGCGCCTGCGCTCGAGGCGCTCGACACGCGCCTGCAGCTCGGCGGCCTGCTCGTCTCCCAGCGCCACCGCGTGCGCGGCGTCCAGCTCGGATGGCTGAAGGCCCAACCGCTCGGCTATCGCGCCCAGCTCCTGCTCGGCCTCTTGCAGCTGGTCGTGGACCCGCTGCGCCTTCACCTCCGCCTCCGTCACCAGCTCGCCCGCCTCCCGCAGCGCGCGCTGCAGCTCGGCCTCCTCGCTCGCGCATGCGCGCAGCTGGCTCGCCATCTGCTCGCCGGCGCTGCGATCTCCCGCGAGCTCGCCCTCGAGAGCCTGCGCGCGGGCAGCTATCGCCTCCCGTCCGCCCTCGATCGCCGCCAGCAGCCGCTGCGCGCGCTCACGCAGGACGCCGTCGGAGGCTCGCATCGCGCGGAGCTCCTCCGCGCGGGCATGGCGCCGCGCGCTCGCACCCGCCAGCCGCTCCAACCGCTCCTGCGCGGCGGCGATCTCGCCTTCAAGCTCCGCGCGACGTACCGCCAGAGGCCCGCCTTCGGCAGCGCCTCGCCGCTGCTCGATCAGCCACTCGCTGCGGCGCTGGGCCTCGCGCGCCTCGGTGAGGCGCCGCTCAGCGTCCCGCAGCGCGATCTCGGCTTGCTCGCGGGCGTCCTCTGCGGCGCGCACGCCCTTGAGCGCGTACTCGACCACGCCTCGCGCCACCTGCTCGGCCTCGGCGGCGACGCTCTCCACGCCGGCCAGCCGCTGGCGCTCGTCGCGCTGGGAGAGCAGCCGTCTGACCCCCTCCCCTATCACGCGCCGCACGTCCTTCCAGGTCTCAGCCCACACGCTTCCCTCACGCGCCTGCTCGACCATCTCATCGGCGCGCGCGCGCGCCTGTCGCGCCTGCAGCAGGTCCTCCTCGGCAGCTTCGGCGCCTGCGCGCGCGGCGTGGCTCTCGGCCACAAGCTCCTTCAGCTGGTCCTCGAGGCCGCGCGCGAGCCTTGCCTGCGTCTCGGATAGCTGCGACGTCAACGCCGCCAGCCGCTCCTCGGCGCTCGCCGCATCCTCGGCGGCGTGCGTGGCATCACCCGCTTGCAGCAGGCCGGCGCTCTCCCGCTCGGCCCACTCGATCCTGCGCGCCAGGGCCTCAGCGCTGGCACGCGCCTGCTCCTCGCGCAACAGCAGACGATCTAGCGCGCCGCGCGCGGCGAATACGCGCGATGTCAGCTGCTCGTGGAGACGGCTTCGCTCGGCCAGCGCGCGCTCGGCGGCCAGGCGCCTGTCGATCGTGGCCTGCAGCGCCGAGGACAGCTCGGCGCTTCGCCCGCGGGCCTCCGCCGCGCTTGCGCGCGCCCGCTCCATCTCTGCGCTTCGCAGGCGCACCTCGTCGCGGACAAGCTCCAGTCGCGCCTGCTGGATCTGGCGCTCCAGGCGCTCGTTCAGCTGGGCCGCTTCGGCCTGGCGCTTGAGCGGGCGCAGGCGCGTGCGCGCCTCGCGCTCGACGTCGAGCGCGCGGTCGAGGTTCTCCTGCGTGCGCTCGAGCTTCAGCTGCGCCCGCCGTCTGCGCTTGCGGTGCTTGCCAAGGCCCGCCGCCTCCTCGATCAGCAGGCGCCGGTCGCGAGGCCTGGAGGTCACGATCGCCTCGACGCGGCCCTGCGAGATGACCGAGTGCGTCTCCTTGCCAAGACCCGTGTCGGAGAGCGCCTCGATCACGTCGCCGAGGCGGCAGCGGGTGCCGTTGAGCCTGTACTGACCCTCGCCGGTGCGGTCGAGGCGGCGCACGATCGAGATCTCGCTGAGCGGCAGCTCGATGGCGCCGTCGGAGTTATCGAGCACGATCTCCACCTCGGCCGAGCTGCGCGGCTGCACGCCGTGACCTCCGCCGAAGATCACATCCTGCATCGACTGGCCGCGCACCGCGAGCGGGGACTGCTCGCCCATGGCCCAGAGTACGGCGTCGGTGACGTTCGACTTGCCTGACCCGTTCGGGCCGACGACCACGCTCACGCCGGGACCGAAGTCGAGCCGCGTGCGGTCGGGGAAGGACTTGAAGCCCTTCAGCGTGAGCGACTTCAGGTACACGCGGCCCCTACCCCTCCAACTGCTCGACCGCTTCGCGCGCTGCCTGTTGCTCGGCGTGCTTCTTGCTGCGGCCGCTGCCCGTGCCGAGCACCCTGCCCTCGACGCACGCCGAGACCGTGTAGCGGCGGGCATGCGGCGGGCCCTCCTCGCGCGCCACCGCGTAGCTGACCCGCTCGCCGCGCCTGGCCAAGAGCTCCTGCAGAGCTGACTTGAAATCGACCGGGTTCAAGAGCGCCTGCTCGATCTCCGGGCCGAAGGCATCGACCACGGCGGCGGCGGTGCGCTCGTAGCCGGCATGCAGATAGCAGGCTCCGATCACGGCCTCGATGACAGACGCGAGGACGCGCTCGGTCACAACGAGCGCCGCCGCGCTGTCCTGGGCCGCGTGAGGAGCTGCCGCGCGAAGGCGCTGCGGCAGCGAAAGGCGCTCGGCGACGGCGCCGCAGGACACCCCCGAGACGGCCTGTGCGCGGATCTTGGTCAGCCTGCCCGCGCCGAAGCGCTCGGCCTCCAGGCGCGGGTACAGATGCGCCGTGACGGCCAGCGCGAGCACGCTGTCGCCGAGGAAGGCCAGCCGGTCGTATGAATCGCTGCGCCGCTCGCTCCAGGACGAGTGCGTAAAGACCTGCCGCTCGAGCTCCGGCGGCAACTCTGCAAGCAGCTTGCGGAGCAGCTCCATCGCCGGTCATCAGCCGCTGCCGTCGTGAGCCCGCTCGCCCATGCTCGCGAGCACGAAATCGACGGCCTGCCCCACGGTCAGGATCTTGGCGGCCTGCTCGTCGGACATGCTCACGCCATAGGTGTCCTCGAGCTCCTGAACGAGCGTGTAGAGGTCGAGCGAATCGGCCTCCAGGTCCTCCCTGAAGCGCGTCGCCTCGCCGATCGCATCCGGTTCCAGATCGAGTTCGTCGGCGAGGTGTGCCTGGATCAGCGAGAACACTTCCTCGCGCGGGCGAACCTTCATCGACGCCGCCGCTCCGGGATCGACGGCCGTCCGCTCAGCTGCACGGCGTGCTCCATACGCCGGTTGGCAATGACGAGCGCCTCATTCTGCCTTGCGCAGGCTAGCGACCGGCGCGGACACGGGAGCTTCGCGCAGCGCGCCGGCGCGCTGGAGTGCGTCGTGGGTGCGCCCGACGATGTCCTCGCGAGCGCCTCGCTCGGCGCGCACGATCGCTTGTGCGAAGCCCACGCGGGTGAAGCGGCCGTGCGGCACGACGCCAAGCCGGCGCAGGCCGAGCAGGTACGCGCCGCCCTGCCGCTCCGGGTCGATCTCGTGGCGGAAGGAGCCCAGCGCGCCGCGCAGCAGCGCGCCCCCGATCTTGCCGCGCAGATGCGCACCCGCCGCCTCCCTGATCGCGGAGAGCATCGTCTGCGAGACCCCCTCCATCAGCTTCAGCGCGACGTTGCCGGTGAAGCCGTCGGTGACGACCACGTCTGCTGCCCCCGCTACGAGGTCATCGCCCTCCACGTTGCCCACGAACTGAAAGCCCTCGATGCCCGCGCGCGCGCGCTCCGAGAGCTCGGCATGGACCTCGAGCACGAGCGGGCTCCCGCGGCCTGCCTCCTCGCCGTTGGAGAGCAGGCCCAAGCGCGGCTCCGCCACCCCGAGGACGGTCCGCGACAGCGCTGCGCCCATGAACGCGAACTGCACCATGTGCTCGCGCCGCACCACCGCGTTGGCCCCCACGTCGAGAAGCGTCACAGGGTGGCGCGGCACGGGTAGCGGGAGCGCGAGCGCCGGCCTGTAGATGCCGGCAGCTCGCTTGACGTTGAAGAGAGATGCCGCCAGCGCCGCGCCCGTCCCGCCCGCGCACACGAGCGCCTGTGCGCGGCCGGAGGCGACAGCCCGCGCGGCCTGCACGATCGAGGCCTGCGGCTGTGCTCTCACCGCGCCGGCCGGGTCCGGGCTCTTGGCAATCGAGACCGGCGCATCGACCACTTCGACGCGTGAAGAGCGCGCGCCGAGTTCCTCGGCGGGTCCGAACAGGAGCGAGTGCACGCCCTGCTCGGCGGCGAGGGCCGCGCCCGCGGCGACCTCGGCGGCACCCAGGTCGGCTCCGTTGCAGTCGACCGCGACGACCGTCGCCGGAGCGTCATCCGCAGCGGCCGGCGATGAGGAGCGCGGGGCCGCTGGCGCCACGCCGGTGCTACTCGTGGTCGTGCTCGTGATCGCCGCTGCCGGTGCTCGGCGTCACGATCTCGCGGCCGGCGTAGGTGCCGCAAACCGGGCACACCCTGTGCGGTCGCCGCGGGCTGTGGCAGCGCGGGCACGCGTTCAATGCAGGGACGCCGATCTTGTGCTGGGCGCGGCGCTTGGCGGTCCGGCTGTGCGACTGCTTTTTCTTGGGGACGGCCATCGAGGGGGGAAGGCTACCAGCAGCAAACGCAGCTACTTCAGCTTGAGCTCGCGCAGCTTGGCCCAGCGCGGATCCGCTCGACGCTCGTGGTGGTGGCCGGCAGGAGCCTCGTTGAGATCGACCGCGCACACCGGGCACAGGCCGGCGCAGTCCTCGCGGCAGAGCACCTTGAGCGGAGCCGTGAGCACGAAGGCGTCGCGAGCCCAGGCAGCCAGATCGAGAGTTTCGTCGTTCACGTACGGGCTTTCGAGCTCCTCCCCGTGACCGGGCCTGTCGACCTCGCGCGCCGAGACGGCCAGGCGCGGGCTGGCCGGCTTCAGGCAGCGCATGCACGCGCCGCTGAGCGCCGCCTCGAAGCTCAGGCGCAGCGCATAGCCGCCGCCGAGCATGCGCGAGACCTCCAGCGACACTGGCACGCGCGCAGGGTCTGCGCGGTAGGTCTCGCTGCCCAGCACGAGCGGCGCGAGCGAGACCTCGAGCGATAGTCGCCGGCCCTCCCCTGGCGCGAGTCGCAGCGAACCGAGATCGAACTCATCCGTCCGCGCACCCATCGCATCCCAGACTAGCGGCGCATCGAGCGATCCATCGCGCCCGGCGCGGCGCGCGCTAGGAGACCGGCGCCGCGCCGCCGAGCTCCGAGAGCTCGCGCTTGAGCACCTTGCCGGTGGCGTTGCGTGGAAGCTGCTTCAGGAAGGAGACCTCGCGCGGCACCTTGAAGCGCGCGAGGTTCGCCTTCACGTGCGCCTGCACCTGCTGCTCGCTCATGCGCTCGCCGTCGCGCAGCACGACGAACGCCTTCAGGCGCTGGCCGAAGTCCGCATCGGGGACGCCGATGACCGCGACCTCCTCGATCTTCGGGTGGTCGGCGAGCAGGTCCTCGACCTCGCGCGGGAACACGTTCTCCCCGCCGCTGACGATCATCTCGTCGTCACGGCCTTCGACGAACAGGCGCCCGGCCGAGTCGAAGCGGCCCACGTCGCCGGTGCTCATCAGCCCGTCGATGATCTGCTTGCCGCCGCCGCCGGTGTAGCCGTCGAAGACCATCTCGTTGCCAACGAAGATCCTGCCCGGCTCCCCGGCCCTGGCCTCCTGGCCGTGCTCGTCGAGCAGCTTGACGACCGTGCCCATCGGCGCCCGCCCAGCTGTGCCCGGCGCGGCGCGGAGATCCTTCGGCGTGGCAATCGTCGCCCACGCCACCTCGGTGGAGCCGTAGAGGTTGTAGAGCACGTCGCCGAACGTGTCCATCGCTCGCGTCGCGAGCTCGCCCGGAAGCGCCGAGCCGCTCAGTGCGATCACGCGCAGGCAGCTCGTGTCGTAGCGCCCGATCATCTCCTCGCCGAGATCGAGGATGCGCTGCAGCATCACGGGCACGAGCACGAGCACGCTCGCGCGGTGCTGCGCCACGGCCCGAAGAGTGTCCTCGGGGTCGAATCGCCGGTGCAGCACGAGCGTCGATGCGAGCGGCAGGCTCAGCGTGAAGTGGGCGAACCCCCAAGAATGGAACATCGGCGCCGCGATCACCGTCGTCTCGCGCGCACGCATGGGGATCTTGGAGAAGAGAGACGCCGCCGGGTCGATCGAGTCGGGCTGTTTGCGCGTCGCGCCCTTCGGCGTGCCGGTCGTACCCGAGGTGAGGATCACGACGCGGCCCTTCTCGAGGGGTGGCTCGAGCTCGGAGTCCTGCCCCGAGGAGCACATCTCCCCGAGCAGCGACTCGGAGTGCCGAGAGCCAGGTTCCGTCCAGGCGATGAAGCGTTTGCGGGAGGCTGCAGCAGCGTCCACGAGCTCAGCGAACTCTTCGTCGTAGATCACCGCGACCGGGTCTTCGTGCTGCACCACGTCGGTGATCTGCGGACCCGCGAACGCCGTGTTGAGGTACAGGGCGTTGGCTCCCAGCTTCGAGCAGGCGACCGTCGCCTCGATGAAGCCGCGGTGGTTGCGGCACATGATCGCGACGCCGTCGCCCTCGCCGACGCCGGATTGCAGCAGGCCCCTGGCGAGGGCGTTGGTGCGCTTCTGCACCTCACCGAACGTGAGCGTCCCGCGCTCGTCGACGATCGCCGTCCGGTCGGGGTGGCGGATCGCGGCTCCCAGATAGGCGGCCGCGGAGGTGGGTCCCCAGCGGTGAAGAGCCGCCAGTGACCGCGCCGCCTTGTCGGGTCGCGTCGGCGCGAGCATGCCCGTGCCGAGCAGGGTCGCCGCGACCTGCAGCTTGTGGCGAGCCTCCCGCGCGTTCACCGTTTGAGCGTACCCAACGCGCTCGCGACGGTGGCGACCGCGCTCAGCCGACCTCGGCCGGTTCGTCCTTTCCCTGCAGTCGCTCGCGGCCGCGCTGGACGGCGGCGATGAACTTCGACAGGTTGACCTCGAGCGTGTTCAGGATCTCATCGGCGTAGTCCTCGGCGCCGAGCCGGATCTCGCGCTCGCGCGCTCGCGCGTCCTCGATGATGTCCTCGGCGGCGCGCTCCGCCTGTTTGGTGACCTCCTCCTCGCCGACCAGTTTGTCCTGACGCTCGCGCGCGTCCTTGATGATGCGCTCGGCCTCTTTCTTGGCCTCGGCGAGCATCTCCTGGCGCTCCTTGACGATCCAGCGGGCCTGCTTGATCTCCTCCGGGATCGTCGCGCGCATCTGGTCGAGGATGTCGTAGATCTCCTCCTTGTCAACGCGCACCGTGTCCGTCATGGGCAGCGTCTTTGCGTTGTGCACCAAGTCGTCCAGCTTGTCGATGAGTACGAGAACGTCCATCTACGGCCTGCCGCCTCTAGGGCCCAGCCCACAGGAGCCGGGGATGAGGATCAAAATCACGTGTCACATCCCATTTTTCGTCAGCGCCGGAGCTCTTCCTGCAAGCGCTTGGCCACCTCGTCCGGCACGAGGTCATCGATCCTACCCCCAAAGGTCGCGAGCTCCTTCACGCCGCTTGATGACAGGAAACTGTACAGAGGGCTCGCCATCAGGTACACGGACTCGATCTCCGGATCCTGGCGGCGGTTGAGCTGGTTCATCTCCAGCTCGTACTCGAAGTCGGAGATCGCTCGCAGTCCCTTGACGATAGCCCTGGCGCCGACGCTGCGTGCGAACTCGACGACGAGCGTCGAGAAGGCCTCCGCCCGCACGTTCTCGAAGCCCTCGATCGCATGCTCGATGAACGCGAGGCGCTCCTCGATATCGAACAGCACACCGCTCTTGCGGACCGCGCGGTTGACGACCGCCACGACCACCTCGTCATACAGGCTGGCGGTGCGACGGATCACGTCGAGATGGCCGTTGGTGACCGGATCGTACGTGCCCGGGCACACCGCGATCGCCTTTTCGTTCAAGTTCATTCGTGACGGTGGATCGTGATCATTGTGTCGCCGTAGCGGCGCTCGAGCTCGATCCCCACGCCGAGCCGCAGGGGCGCCCGCCCGTCGCTCTCGACGACGACGCGTGCCCGCGGCCGAAGCAGCGGGATCAGGCTCTCCGATAGCTCCGGCCCCCGATCGCGCGCCTGGCGGTAGGGGGGGTCGATGAAGACGAGATCGTATGTCTCTTCGCTGCGACGTGCGCTCCGCAGGACGTCCAGGACGTCGGCGCGGCGCACCTCTACCTCATCAGGATCGATGCCCAGCGAACCGAGATTGGCGCTCAGCACGCGCGCCGCGCGCCGGTCGCGCTCGACGAAAACGGCTCCCGCCGCCCCGCGCGAGAGCGCCTCGATGCCGAGCGCGCCGGTGCCGGCAAACAGATCGAGGACGCGCGTTCCTGCGACGTCGCCGAGCAGCGCGAAGACGGCCTCGCGAACCTTGTCCGACGTTGGCCGCGTGCCTCTCCCCCTGGGCGCTGCCAGGCGCCTGCCACCCAGCCGTCCCGCGATCACCCGCATCGCACAAACGTAACGGTCCGCGCCCCAGCGCTGGCGCCCCCTGTTCCTCGCCCCCGCCGCGCGGTCTACGTGCGTGCGCGCCGCGGCGGGCGCTCAGGCGCGCAGCGGCGCGATCGCCTCGCGACCGTACATGCGCTCGAGCTCGTCGCGCAGCAGCGCGTGCTCGGGTGCCTCGAGTTCGGGATCAGCGTCCATGATGCTCTGTGCGTGCGCGCGCGCGCGCTCGAGCAGCGCGCCGTCCTCGGGCATGACGGCAACCTTGAACTGGTTGATCCCTGACTGGCGGGTCCCCACGAGCTCGCCCTCCTTGCGCAGCTCGAGGTCGATCTCGGCGAGCCTGAAGCCGTCGGAGTGCTGGGCCAGGGCCCGCAGTCGCTGTGGGGAGGCGGATGCGCCCATCAGCAGACAGCGCCCGCGGTGCGCGCCGCGCCCCACCCGTCCTCGCAGCTGATGCAGCTGCGAGATCCCGAAGCGCTCGGCGTTCTCGATCAGCATCACGGTCGCATTTGGCACGTCGATGCCGACCTCGATGACGGTGGTGGACACGAGCACATCCGCGCGTCCAGACGCAAACCGCGCCATCGCCTCCTGCTTGGCCTGCGGGCGCATCGAGCCGTGCAGCAACGAGAGCTCGTACCCCGCGAGCTCGCCCGCGCGCAGCCGCTCGAGCTCGGCCGTTGCGGCCCGCGCGCTCGGCGCGCCGCTCGCGCGGTCCTCGTCGCCCAAGCCGGCCTCCTCGTCGATGAGGGGACAGACGACGTATGCCTGCCGGCCGGTGGCGAGCTCCTGACGCAGCTCCTCATACGCGCGCCTGCGCGCGCGCTCGCCGACGACGATGCGCGTGCGCACCGGCTGCCTCCCGCGCGGCAGCTCGTGCAGTGCGCTCGTATCGAGGTCGCCGTAGCCGGCCAGCGCGAGCGTTCGCGGGATGGGCGTGGCGGTCATGTGCAGCATGTGCGGCGGGCCCTTCTCGTCGAGTGCGGTCCGCTGGCGCACGCCGAAGCGGTGCTGCTCGTCGACGATCGCCACCGCCAGCGAGCGAAAGCGCACATCCGGCTCGATCAGCGCGTGCGTGCCGACAATGAGCGAGAGCTCGCCGCTCGCGAGCCTGCCCAGCACCTCGCGCCGCCTGCTGGCGCGCGTGGAGCCGGTGAGGAGCGCAGCGCTCACGGGCTCGGCGCCCATCAGGCTCTGGACCGTGGCGAAGTGCTGTTCGGCCAGCGTCTCCGTGGGAGCCATCAGCGCGGCCTGACGGCCGTGCTCGACGGCGCGCAGCATCGCGTACAGCGCGACCACCGTCTTGCCGCTTCCGACCTCGCCCATCAGAAGGCGCTGCATGGCGTGCGGCGCCCGCAGGTCCGCGGCGATCTCCGCGATCGCGTGCCCCTGATCGCCGGTGAGCGGGAACGGAAGTCCGTGCTCGAGCCAGCGCTCCGTGAGCGACGCCTCCTCGGCGAGCACCGGTGCGCCCGCGCGTGCCCGCCGGCGCGCGCGGCGGCGCAGCAGCAACAGCTGCGCCAGCAGAAGTTCCTCGAACGCCAACCTCCCGCGAGCGATCTCGGTCTCGCCCGCCGACCTCGGGAAGTGCATGACCGACAGCGAGCTCGGCCTGTCGGGAAGGCGCTCGGCCACGCGCGTCCGCGCCGGCAGCGCGTCGGGCACATCCCTCAGCGCGGGCCGTACGGCTCGCACGAGCGTGAGGATCTGAGTCGAGCTCACGCCCTCGCTGGCCGGGTAGTGCGCGACCTGGGCGCCATCGCCGCCGCCGCCATGGAAGGGAGCGCTGTTCGCGTCAAGCCCGCGCTCGGGCGCGTCGGGCTCGGCCTCTCCGCCGGCGAGCGAGCCGCTGCCGAGCGCGTGGTGCGTGACGCGGAAGCTGCCGCGCGCCTCGGCCTTGCCGTGCAGCAACAGCTCGGTGCCCGGGGGATAGCGCTTCGCCAGCCAGGGCTGGTTGAAGAACATCGCGCGCATGGTTCCGGTGGCGTCGTGGACGCTCGCTTCGACAAGCGGCCGCATCCCGCGCCGGCGCACAGGCCGTGCGCGGATCGAGCGCACCTGGACCGCGACGGTCGCCTGCTCCCCGATGGCGAGCGTGGCGATGGTGCGCGCCTCGCGGCTGTCTCTGGGCAGGTGCTCGAGCAGCGCTCCTACCGTCAGCAGCCCGAGCGACGCCATGCCGTCGGCCATCTTCCCCGCCGGCAGCTCCAGCGGCTCGAGCAGCCGCGAGGGCCGGGGCCAGCGCACCGGGGCACCGATCATCGCGCGGCGCGAGAGCGCGCGCGTCGAGGCGAACGCGAAGGGGCCGCGGGGCGCTCGACGGGATCCCCGCGAGCGCTGCCTGGAAGGCGTCTGCTCTAGAGACGCTGCGCCCATAGCAAGCCATGATGACCGCACACGCGGTCATAAGCGCCCCCGTTGGCTCGCTGTGCTACTCGGCTGCGAGCAGCCACCAGTACGAAGGCTGGTCGCCACGCCGAAGCTCGAGCTCCACCCCGCCGTCGAGCATCGCCCGGACCTCCTCGAGGCCAACAGGCGCCCCCTCGCCGGCGAGCACGCTGATGAGCTCGGGCGCCGCAGAGAGCTCGCCTGGGCGCGCGAGCGCCCGAAGGACCGCGCGCAGGGTCTCGCCGGGGTCACCCCACGCGAACACCTCGTCCTCGATGAAGCCGACCGCGTCTCCGCGCCTGAACCGCCCCAGCGCGTCGTCTCGTGCTGCGGGCGCGACCGCGCCGGTGCGCACGCGCGTGAGCGCGTCTGTCACCGTGCGGGCGTTCTCCTCGACGCTGCGGTCGAGCGAGAGCGCGAGCGCAGCCACGAGCCCAGCCTGCTGGCTGCGCGTGGGGGCCACGAGCACCTGCTTGTCCGACAGCCTCGCGGCGTGCTCCGCGGTCATGATCACGTTGGCGCTGTTCGGAAACACCACGACCTCCTCCGCCGGGACCTCGTGGATGCCGGCGAGCAGGTCGAAGGTGGACGGGTTGAGCGTGGAGCCTCCGTCGATCGTGTGCACCCCCAGCTCGTGAAACATCTCTTCCAACCCAGCCCCGCTCACGACCGCGACGGCGCCGCAGCGTGCCGCCCCCAGGCCGTTGGATGTTCCCGTGCCCCGTCCGGAGGCGGGCGCGCCACCCGGCCCGGAGCCGTTGGTGTCCGCCGCCATCCTGCCCGCGAGGCGGGCTCCGCGCGCGCCTACCTGCAGGCGCATGTCGGCGACATCCAGGCGCGAGACGTCGCCGGCTTGCGCGAACACCGCGGTGGCGCGAGCGGGGTCGTCGGTGTGCACGTGCACCTTCAGCGTGCTCGCGTCGCCAACGACGAGCACCGAGTCGCCGATCTCCTCGAGCGGCGCTATGAAGCGGCCCGGCGCAAGGCCCTCGCCCGTGACCGCGAAGTTCGTGCAGAAGCGATACGTCCCCGAGCTGTGCTCTGGGTGGCTGATCCGGGCCGGAGCGTGATGCTCGAGATCCGGTGGCGCATCCCCGCGCAGCGCCGCCACGACGCCGGCCAGGATCACGGTCAGGCCGTAGCCCCCGGCGTCGACCACGCCGGCTTCGCGCAGCGGCGCGAGCAGCTCCGGGCCTCGCTTGACGGAGTCCTGCCCGGCAGCGACCGCTCGCTCGAGCGCGCTGGCGATGGCGCGGTCCTGCTCCGCCGGCTCGGTGGCGGGGCCCATGCGCGGGTTCTCGGCGCTGTGCGCCACGTCGGTCACGATCTTGTGCGCCATCTCGCGCGCCACCGTGAGGATCGTGCCCTCGGCGGGCAGTCGCACCGAGCCATATGCCCGGTCGGCGGCATGCGCGAGCGCGGCACCGATCAGCGTCGCATCGATCAGCTGACCGGGCCGCGAGACAAGCTCTTCGGCCGCGCCGCGAATCAGCTGCGAGAGGATCACGCCCGAGTTGCCGCGCGCTCCCAGCAACGCCGCGCGGGCGACCGACTGCACGATCTCATCGCGCCCGATCTCATCGACCGTGCGTTCCCCGTCTGCGCCCTGCAGGCGGTCGAGCTCGTCGAGCACGGCGCGCAGCGTGAGCGTCATGTTGTCGCCCGTGTCGCCATCTGCGACCGGGAACACGTTCAGGTCGTTGACCTCCTGCCGGCGCGATTCGAGATGCGCGAGCGCTCCTGCGACGGCTGCGCGGAAGCGGGGCAGATTCGTGTCGGCCACGATCACACCCCTAATCAGCTTTGCGCGCCCTGAGAGAGGCAGCGTTCGGCGGCGAGCCGTGTCGGCTTCAGGGCGCCTTCACGACCTTGCCGGCTTTCAGGCAGCGGGTGCAGACATACACGCGCGCCGGCGCCGCGCCCACCATGATCCGCACCTTCTGCAGGTTCGGGTCAAACCGCCGCTTGGTGGCGACCATCGAGTGGCTGCGACTGTGGCCGAACGCCGGCCCCCGTCCACAGCTGTGACAAACCTTCGCCATCGGCGCGCCAGTTTAGTGACTGTCGAGGTCGCCGCGCAGAGCCGCCATCGCCAAGACCGCCGAGGCCGCGTGGCGACCCTGGTCACGCTTGTCGCCGCCGCTGCGCGCGAGCGCCTGCTCCATCGTCTCACACGTGAGCACGCCGAAGGAGCAGGGCACGCCGGTGTCCAGCTGCACCCGCATCACGCCGTGCGCGGCCTCGGCGCAGACGAAGTCGTAGTGGTCGGTCTCGCCCCTGATCACCGCCCCCAGGCACGCCACGCCGGCGAAGCGCCCGGAGCGGGCCGCATAGCTCGCCGCGAGCGGAAGCTCGAACGCCCCCGGGACGTCGAACACCTCGACGCCGACGCCACCGGCCTCCGCGAACGCCGCCTGCGCCCCCGCAAGCAGTCGCTCGGCCAGCTCCTCATAGAAGCGCGCGACGGCGATCGCGAACCGCGCCGGACTCATCCGCCTCCGGCCTCGCGGCGTCTGCGCTGGTCAAGGGCCTCATCCCGGAGCTGCTGCTTAGCGGCGTCGCGTTCCTGCTCGGCGTGAAGCATCTCCTCGTCGAGGTTGAGCGCCTGGTGGTGCAGCGTGTGTCCGAGGCGCTCGCGCTTGGCACGCAGGTAAGCCTCGTTGTGCGGGTTGGGCAGGTGCTCGATCGGAATCTGCGCGCTGACCGAAAGACCGTAGCCCTCCATGCCGCGGATCTTCTTGGGGTTGTTCGTGAGGATCCGGATCGAGCTGAGGCCGAGATCGACGAGGATCTGGGCGCCGATGCCATACTCGCGCAGGTCGGCGGGCAGCCCCAGGCGCAGGTTGGCCTCGACCGTGTCGAGCCCTTCCTCCTGCAGCTTGTAGGCGCGCAGCTTGTTGAGCAGGCCGATGCCGCGGCCCTCCTGGGCGAGGTAAAGGACCACTCCCTCGCCCTCGCGCTCGATCATCGCGAGCGCCGATTCGAGCTGCTCGCCGCAGTCGCATCGCAGCGAGTGGAAGACGTCGCCGGTGAGACACTCCGAGTGCACGCGCACCAGCACGTCGCTCCTCCCAGCGACCGTCCCCTTGATCAGCGCGACGTGGTGCTTGTCGTCGATCAGCGAGCGGTAGCCCACCGCTTCGAAGTCGCCGAACGCGGTTGGCAGCTGGGTGGCAACGATCCGTTCGACCAAGCGATCGTGCCGGCGCCGGTAGGCGATCAGGTCGGCGACCGTGATCATGCGCAACCCGTGGTGCGCGCAGTACTGCGTCAGGTCGGGTACGCGCGCCATCGTGCCGTCGTCGTTGAGGATCTCGCAGATCACCGCGGCCGGATTCAGGCCCGCCAGGCGCGCGAGGTCGACGCCGGCCTCGGTCTGGCCGGTGCGCTCGAGCACGCCGCCGGGACGCGACTTCAGGGGAAAGACATGCCCCGGCTGGACGATCTCGCGCGGACCGGAGTTCGGGTCGATCGCGACCTGGATCGTGCGCGCGCGGTCGGCGGCGGAGATGCCCGTGGTGACGCCGTGACGCGCCTCGATCGTCACCGTGAACGGCGTCTCGAATGCGGACTCGTTCTTGGCGGCCATCAGGTCGAGCCCGAGCTCCTCGCAGCGCTCGGGCGTGAGTGCCAGGCAGATCAACCCGCGGCCCTCTTTGGCCATGAAGTTGATCGCCTCCGCGGTGGCGAACTGGGCGGCCAGCGTGAGGTCGCCCTCGTTCTCGCGATGCTCGTCGTCCACGACGACGACCATGCGCCCTTGGCGAACGTCTTCGATCGCCTCCTCGACGGTCGCAAACGGGGTGCTCACCGACTCGCTCACGTCGCGACCTCGCTGCTTGCATCCGCCGCACCCACGAGCCTTGCCACGTGCTTGGCGAGCACGTCGACCTCGATGTTGACGAGGTCGCCGACGCCTACCGAGCCGAGGTTCGTGCGGTTGAGCGTCTCTGGGATCAGGCGGATCTGAAAGCCATCCTCGCGCACCGCCCCGACGGTGAGGCTGACGCCGTCGACCGCGACCGATCCCTTCTCGACCATCAGGCGCGCGAGCCTCTCCTCGGTGTCGATCTCGAGCACGCGGGCAAACCCCTCCGAGCGCACCTCGCGCACGTTGCCGGTGCCGTCGACGTGGCCCTGCACGACGTGCCCGCCGAGGCGGTCGTCGACACGCAGCGGAAGCTCGAGGTTCACCGCCGCGTCCTCGCGCAGCGCGCCGAGCGAGGAGCGGGCGAGGGTCTCGAGCATCGCCTCGGCCGCAAAGCCTCCCTCGGAGACCTCCGTCGCGGTCAGGCACACGCCGTTGACGGCTATCGAATCGCCCGGCTTCAGCTCGTCGGCGAGCCGCGTCCGTATGCGCAGGCGCGCACCGTCGCCCTCTCGTTCGATCGCGCCCACCACCCCGAGGTCGCCGATCAGGCCGGTGAACATCAGACTCGTCCGCGCGTCGCGTGCAAGCCGCTCACCACTCGTGCAGCCGCGCGGAGATCAGTAGGTCATCGCCGACCCGCTCGCAGTCGAAGGTGAGCGCACGAACGGCCTCTGAGATGTGCTCGACGCCGCCGCCCTCCAACGGGTCGCGCGCCGCGCTCCCGCCCAGGAGCAGGGGCGCGAGGAACAGCCTGATCTCGTCGATCTCCTCGGCGTCGAGAAACGCGCCCGCCAGGTGCGGGCCGCCCTCCAGGAGCAGCGAAGCGATCCCGTCCGCGCCGAGCTGGTCCAGCGCCGAGCGCACGCGCGCGGGCTCGTTCTCGCCGGTCGCCACAATCACCTGCACGCCCGCCGCTTCCAGGGCATCGGTGTCGGCGCGTGGCGCGGCACGTGAGACGACCACCGTGAGCGGCACCTCCGACGCAGCGCCAACCAGCTGCGAGGTCAACGGCAGGCGCGCGAGCGTATCGAACACGACGCGCCGTGGCTGGCGCGTCAGCTCGGCCGGCATCCCCTCGGGACGCGCGGTCAGCTGCGGATCGTCGGCCAGCGCGGTGCCGATGCCTACGACCACCGCGTCAACGGAGGCGCGCCAGCGGTGAGCGAGCTCGCGGCTGGCCTCGCCGCTGATCCACTTCGAGTCGCCCGTTCGCGTAGCCACCTTCCCGTCGAGCGTCATCGCAGACTTGAACCGGACCCACGGGCGTCCCGAGCGCGCGTGCTTGCGAAAGGCCTGGTTGAGCAGGCGCGCGCTGGTCGTGAGCTCGCCGTCGGCCATCACGACCTCCACGCCCTCGTCGCGCAGGATGCCCAGGCCGCGCCCCGAGGCCTTCTCGGTCGGATCGTCTGAGGCGACCACCACGCGCCCGATCCCGGCCTGCACGATCGCCTCGGTGCAGGGCGGGGTCTTGCCCTCGTGGCAGCACGGCTCGAGCGAGACATAAAGAGTTGCGCCGCTGAGATCCGCAAGTCCGCACGCCTCGATCGCGTTCACCTCCGCGTGGGCGCCGCCGTACTCGCTGTGCCAGCCCTCACCCAGGATCTCTTCCCCACGTGCGATCACGGCCCCCACCACCGGGTTGGGGCGGACCGCGCCCGTGCCCCTTCGAGCGAGCTCGATGGCGCGCGCCAGATGCGCCCGGTCGGTGTCGGTGTAGACGGGCATGCGCCCAGGATATCCCCTGCTCAGAGCCCACATCGAGCGCCGTGCAGGCGATATACCCGCACTTCCGGCCCGGGCCGAGCGTAGGCCAGAGGGTAGTAGTCGAAGCTCCAATCGAACCCGAAGGCCACGGCCGCGCGCCCGCGGAAGTACGGGGATACCCCATACGCCAGCTGCGCATAGCGCCACAGCGCCCGGTAGTAGGCGATCGCGAGCGGCACCGCCGCGGGGTCGGCGAAGGCGCGCCCCGACTGCGTCGAGCCGCTGATCAGCCAGCAGTAGGAGTGCCGGGTGTAGTAGCCGATCAGCGCGGGACTCAGCGTGCGCTCGTATTCCTCAATCCCCACGCGGACCGCCGCGGGCGCGAGCGTGCCCGCGCGCGTGATGCGCGAGCGCATCGACGGATACTTCAGCCAGCGATAGCGGCTCGAGCGCGAGCCGGCCGCAGGCCCTTCGCGGGCCCAGTCGTCAGGGGCGATCGGCTCCACCACGATTCGCGTGCGGGCGGGAATGTGCGCGAGCATCCAAGCGCGGGCGATGTTGCGCGTATCCGGTCGCGAGAGCACGAGTCCCGCGTGCACGCTGTAGAGGACGCCCTGCGCGAGCGCGCCGGCGGCGAGCAGCGCGACGGCCGCGGCGACGATCGCACGCGGGGCTCGTGCGCGAGGCTCCGGCGTGGCCGGCACTCGCCGGCGCCGGGCGCGGAGCGCCACGAGCGCCAGCTGGGAGCGGCGCGCGAGGCCCTCGCCCGCGAACGCGATGAAGAACGCGGCGAGCAGGCACAGCGACGGGAAGATCGGCAGAAGCCACCGCCCGAAGTAGCGCCCCTGGGCGCCCATGAAGGCAAGAAAGAGAAGCGGCGCCGGCACGAGCAGGAGGCCGAGCTCCACGCCGCTCGTGCCACTCGCGCCGCCCCGCTGCGGACCGCCGCCCGCCGCCGCGTGGCGGCCGACCTCGGGCGCCGGGCGACGTCGCGAGCGGGCCCGCCCTGCGAACCACACCGTGCACGCTCCGCCCAGGGCGGCCAGGGACGGCAACCAGCCGAGACCCCACGTCAGCGACCACATGTAGTAGAGGAGGCCGCCGTGCCTCGGCGCGCCGAGCTTGCCCTGCGCTTCTGAGGACAGCGCCGACTGGTGGGCGAGTTCGGCGTGGAAGCTGTCGAAGTCGAGCAGCGCATAGGGGTTGGCGATCACAAACGCGGCCAGCGCGATCGCGCCACTCAGGCACAGGCCGGCGAGCGCGCTTGCGGCTGTGCCCGCCGCGGCAGGGTTGCCCGCTGGACTGGAGCGGGCGCGCGCGAGGCGCGCCGTGACGGCGGCGAGCAGCGGGACGAGCGCGATCCCGGCCGTGTACTTGCTCGCGCACGCCAGCCCAAGTCCCGCGCCTGCAAGCGCGTAGTCGCGCTTACGCCCGAAGCGAAGGACCCCGGCCGTCCCCAGCAGCGACGCCGTGAGCGGGGCCAGCGTAGGCACGTCGTTGAGCGCGAGGTGCGAGTAGAAGACGGGCAGGAAGGCCACCGCCTCGAGCGCCGCCGCGAGCAGCCCGACCGTGCGCGAGAACAGGCGCGCGCCGGTCGCGTACAGGAGCCAGATCGCGATCGCCCCGAGCGCGGCCGCCGTGGCGCGAGCGAGCGCATACAGGTGGTCGGGATGCAGCGCGTAGGCGTGCCGCACGCCAGCGGTGCCGCCGTAGGCGATCGCGAACAGGAAGTGCAGCACGTAGGTGAACGCCGGCGGGTTGGCGAAGTAGTGCGGGTTCAGGCTGTGTCCGAACATGGCGACCGCGTGTGGCACGAAGTGGTCGCCCTCGTCGGTGTTGAATACGTACGGCAGCCCCTGGCGGAGCCCCCATAGCCGCAGGCCGGCACCGCCGGCGATCACCACCGCTAGCCCCGGCCACGCCCAGCGCCGGGGCAGATCAGCAGTTGCCATAGACGGCGTAGTAGCGACTCGTGAAGATGCGCTGGAATCCGTGCTGTGGGATCTGGTCGCGCGGATCGTCGCCGACATCGACGATCGCCACGTAGAAGACCGCGCTGCCGAGCGGATAGACGGCCACGCTTCCGCGCGCCAGCCGGTGCTCGAGCGCATGCGAGTGCTTGCCCACGTCGGCGCGTGCCTGGCTGCGGGCGACGATGTCGTGCTGATCGACGCTGCCGAGGATCCAGCGCGCGTCCGGGATCAGCTTGTTGTTGGGCAGCGACAGTAGCGGGCAGCGGTGCAGCTGGGCACGCACCGAGGGGTTGGCGAGCGCGACGGCAAGCCCCTTATGGAAGTCCTCGTGATACGCGAGCGTGGTGCGCAGCGTCGAGAGGCTGACCGTCGAGGCAGCCGTCGAGACGCCGTAGGCCAGCAGTGCCGCGGCAGCGAGGATCCAAGCGCGCCGCAGCAGCGAGCCCGCCTCCAGCATCGACCAGCCGCCGACCGCGACGGCGCAGAAGAGGAGCATCAGCGTGGCCGCGCCGAGCAGGTAGCGGTCGATCACCGACGCGCCGGCGGCGCCCTCGAGGACGAACGCGCCGATCAGTGCGAGCAGCGCGGCCAGGGGCGCGAGCGCCCGGCGAGGAGCGAGCCAGATCGAGAGCCCGCACCCGGCGAGCGCGCCGAGGATCACGGGCAGCTTGTCGATGCGAACACCGAACGTCCACACCGACGCGACGACGTTGGCGAGTCCCTGCGTGCGTTCGAGTTCCTGGGCCAGACCGGCCGTCGAGTTGAGCGAGTACAGGGGGTTGCCGGTAACGACGAGATCCACGAGAAGCCAGCCCAGCGGCGCGATCGCCGCCAGCGCGAGGAGCCTGATGCGCCCAGCGCGTGAGCGCTCGCGCGCCTGCCCCCCGAAGCAACACCAGAGCCAGTAGCAGCCGCTCAGCACCCAGGCCTCGGGTCGCAGCAGGCCGGCCGCAGCGAGCACGACGAGCACTGGCCCGCCACGGCGGCGGCGTTCCACCTCGAGCACCACGGCCCACACCACCAGTGCGATGTAGGAGATGTCGAGGTAGCCCTGCGCCGCGAGGTTCTCGAGAAAGAAGCGGCTCAGCAGCAGCAGCGCGGCGGCGACGCCGACCACCCGTCCGAAGCACAGGGAGCCGAGCCGGTACAGGCCAGAGACCGCCGCGACGAACGAGGCGATCGAGCCGAGCACCATCAGGCGGGCGCCGCCTTGGCCGAAGATCGAGCACAGCGCCCCGAACGCGATCGCAAGCGGGTGCTCGGTGGGGCCGCGGTAGACGCGAAAGTCGGGCAGGTGCAGATGCAGCACGTCGCGGCCCCAGAGCAGCGCGTAGAAGGAGTCGTAGGTGGGATAGGTCGGGTAGACGAAGTAGCCGACCAGCGCCAGCACGCACATCGCCGCCAGGGCGAGGGCGGCCCACCTGCCCGGCGAGACGCCGCGCAGCCGCGCCAGCCGAATCGGGCCCGGTGCCGCCCGGGTGAGCGTCGCGCTTTGCATCGAGACTCGGCCGTCTGCGGACGGCATCGGCGCCGTCCGCGCCGTCCGCGCTTTCCGCCAGGATCGCGGCGTGCGCTTTGGGATACTGCCGGAGGCGCAGTCTAGGCAATCGCCGGCGATGAAGCTCATCATCCAGATCCCCTGCTTCAACGAGGCCGACCAGCTTCCGCGGACGCTCGCCGACCTTCCGCGAGAGGTCGAGGGCTTCGAGGTCGTCGAGTGGCTCGTGGTCGACGATGGCTCCACCGATGACACCGTCGAGATCGCGCGCGCACACGGAGTCGACCACTTCGTGCGACTCACCAACAACAAGGGCCTCGCGACCGGATTTCAGGCGGGGATCGACACTGCGCTGAAGCTCGGCGCCGACGTGATCGTCAACACCGACGCCGACAACCAGTACTACGGCCCCGACGTCGCACGGCTCGTGCGCCCGATCCTGGAAGGGCGGGCCGACATGGTCATCGGCGACCGCGAGGTGGGCGACGTGGTGCATTTCTCGCCCCTGAAGAAGGCGCTCCAACGGCTCGGCTCGTGGGTCGTGCGCCAGGCTTCGTCGACGTCGGTGCCCGACACGACCTCGGGATTCCGCGCGTACAACCGCGAGGCCGCGATCCAGATGCTCGTCGTCTCGAAGTTCACCTACACGCTGGAGACGATCATCCAGGCCGGAAAGCTGCTCGTCGCGATCGACCACGTGCCCGTGCGCACCAACACCAAGACGCGCGAGTCGCGCCTGTTCCCTTCGATGGGCGCCTACGTCCGCCGCAACGCGTTGTCGATCTTTCGCATCTACGCCCAGTACGAGCCCCTGCGCGTGTTCTGGAGCCTGTCGGTCCTGATCGGGCTGGGCGCTATCGGCGTATGGGTCCGCTTCACGGTCGCCTATCTCGCTGGCAACGGCAAGGGCCACGTGCAGTCGTTGATCCTGGGCGCGGTTTTGTTCATAGCCGCCGTCGTGCTGTGGGCGCTGGGGGTGATCGGCGACCTCCTGGCAGCGCAGCGGGTGATGACGCAGAAGACGTTCGAGCGCGTGCGGCGAATCGAGCTCGAGCTCGGCGTAGCGCCGTCACACTACGAAGCGGGCCAACCGCCCGACGCGGAGCCCGCCGCCGCACGTCCGCGGGAGGCGGTGCGAATGTGAGCGGCGTGACGCTGTCCGAGGACGGGATCGTCACAGGCAACACATACGACAAGTACGGCGCCTCCAACCCGGTCGTGCGACACCTGATGAGCGCCTTCGAGCGCTCGCTGGATGAGCTGCTCGACCGCGCCGACCCGGCGTCGTTGCTCGACGTCGGCTGCGGCGAGGGCGTGCTCGTTCACCGCTGGGCCATGCGGCTCGGCGAGGACGTGCGCGTCGTCGGCATCGACCTGCAGGAGGAGTCGCTCCAGGCGGGGTGGTCGGCGCGGCGCGCGCCCAACCTCGAGTACCGCGCCGTGGACGCCAAAAGCCTTCCCTTCGCCGCCAACGAGTTCGACCTCGCGAGCGCGATCGAGGTGCTCGAGCACGTACCGCAGCCCGAGCGCACGCTCGCGGAGATGGCACGCTGCGCCCGGCGTTACCTGCTCGTGTCGGTTCCGCGCGAGCCCCTCTGGCGCGCGCTCAACCTCGCGCGCGGCGCATACGTCAGGCAGTTGGGCAACACCCCGGGCCATCTCAACCACTTCTCCAAGCGCTCCTTCCAGCGGCTGCTCTCGCGCTACGGGGACGTGGTCGAGGTGCGCTCGCCGCTGCCGTGGACGATGCTGCTTGTCCGCCTCTAGGGCCCCGCAATCGCGCGCTCGCTCCTACGGGCGCGGCGCGCGCATCCTCTCCGTCGGGATCGCCTCGACTGGCGCGCTGACGCTCGCCTACTTCTCCACCTCGAGCCATGTGCTGGGAGAAGCGGCGACCTCGCGGATCGCGCTGCTGTGGTCAGTCATGTTCGTGCTCATCTCCGTCATCTACAGGCCGATCGAACAGCTGCTCTCGCGCACGATCGCCGAGCGTCGCGCGCGCGGCCATCGCGAGCACCCGCTGCGGGTCCCGCTCGCGATCCAGGCTGGCTTCGCGCTGGCGTTCCTGCTCTGCGCCGTGATCCTGCACGGTCAGCTGACGGACGAAGTCTTCGATGGCTACGAAGCGCTGTACTTCGTGCTGGTCGCGGGCACGCTCGCCTACGCCGCCAGCTACTTCGCGCGTGGGTGGCTCGCGGGGCACGAGTACTTCGCTCTCTACGGCGGCCTCGTGCTGATGGAGTCGCTCTCGCGCCTGTGCTTCGCGCTCGCCGTCGCCGTCGGCCTGGCGAGCGGCCAGAGCGCCGTCGCCATGGGCATCGCGGCGGCGCCGCTCGTCTCGCTAGTGGTCGTGCCCGCGGCCTTCGCGCGGCGCGGGGGCGAGCGGCGCGACGGCGGCGCGCGCCCACTCCAGACGCGAGCCGCCGACGAGGCCCTGGCCGGCCCGATCACCGCCGACGAGGCGGACGCGGCGCTCGCCGGGCCGGGCACCGAGGCCGTGCAGGAGGCAGCGGCCCACGATCAGCTCTCGCTGCGGCGCGGCACCGGCTTCGCCGGCTGGGTATCAGGGATCATGCTCTCCGAGCAGACGCTGCTGAACGCCGCCGTGCTCACGGTCGCTGCGACCTCGTCCAGCAAGGCCCTCGTGGGCGTCGTGTTCGAGGTGCTGCTGATAGCGCGCGCCCCGCTGCAGCTCTTCCAGGCGATCCAGACCTCGCTCCTGCCCCACCTGACAGGCCTGGAGGCGACGGCGGGCCACGACGCCTTCGCGCGCGCCATCCGCGTGACGCTGCTGGCGATCGCTGCCTTCGCCTGCGCTGTCTCGCTGGCGCTGCTCGCGGCAGGGCCCTACGTGATGCGCCATCTCTTCGGACAGGACTACTCCTACGGGCGCGCGGGGCTCGCCGCGGTGGGCATAGGCATGGGATTGCACCTGGCCTCCGGCGCCCTGAACCAGGCGGCGCTCGCACGCGATCGTGCGCGGGCCGCGGCGGTCTGCTGGATGCTGGCCGCGGCCGTGTTCCTGGCTTGGATGCTGACACCCGCCGTCTCCGACCAGCTCACGCGCACCGAGCTCGGCTACGCAGGCGCCGCGGGGCTCTTGACGGCGCTGTTGTGGGCGCTATACAGACAGGGCTCGCGCACGCTCGCGCGCGCCGCCCCTCACTCGGCGCCTACCGAGCGCGCGATCGCCCGGTAGGCCTCGCCGGGCTCACCCGACGCGAAGATCGCCGAGCCCGCCACGAAAACGCTCGCGCCCGACGCGCGGCACAGCGGCGCAGTGTCGACGTCGATGCCGCCGTCCACCTCGAGCGCCACCTCATCAGCAACGATCGCCCTCAGTCGAGCCACCTTCTGCGGCGAGCCCGCCATGAACGGCTGACCGCCCCACCCCGGGTTCACGGTCATGCACAGCGCCACGTCGATCGAGGAGGCGAGCTCGGCGAGCGCCTCCACCGGGGTCCCGGGGTTGACCGCCGCGCCAACGCAGGCGCCGCTCTCGCGCACGATGCTCGCCGCGTAGGCCACATGAGGAGTGGCCTCGGCATGAACCGTCACCGAGTCGGCGCCCGCCTTCACGAACTCGGCGACGTGGCGCTCCGGGCGCTCGATCATGAGGTGGACGTCGAGCATCGCCCCCGCGGACTGCACCTGCTCGGCGATGCCCGCCACGACCAGCGGGCCTACCGTGATAGGCGGCACGAAGTGCCCGTCCATCACGTCCACGTGGATGATCCTGGCGCCGGCGTCGAGAACCTCGGCGACCTCTTCGCCGAGGCGGCTGAAGTCGGCCGAGAGGATCGATGGCGCCACACGCACGCCGCGCAGCAGAGGCTGCGCGCGCGAGGTCATATCGGCTGCAGCATCGACTCGCCGCAGTGGTTGCACTTGAGGATCGCGGTCGAGGACATCCTCACGATCGTCGAGTGCTCGCCGCAGTTGGGGCACACCGACGCGAGCTCGAAGCGGTGCAGGCAGTAGACGCAGCGGTAGCGGCCCGGCAGATTCGCCGGGCGCAGCCACGGCTCGTGGCAGTCCGGACACTCGCGGCTGGGGTCGATCGCCGCCCTCGGCGGCGTGTGGGCGTTGTCGTCCATCGCTCAGGCCTTTCGCAGTCGGGCGATGAAGAACCCCGCCGTGCGGTCGCGGTGGGGCAGCGTCAGCACCGTGGAGCCCGTGCTCGAGCAGCGCGCGGCCACCGGCGCGCCGGACCCTCCCTCGCGCGCGAGCGGCCAGTGCGCGTATGAGGGCAGCTCGGCCGCGAGATCGTCGAGGGTGAAGTCATCGTGGGAGTCGAGGAAAGCCGCAACCACACGCTCGTTCTCGATCGCGGAGATCGTGCACGTAGAGTAGACAACCACGCCACCCGGACGAAGGACGTCGGCGCCAGCGGCGAGGATCGCCGCCTGCGCGCGCGCCATCTCCTCGACGTCCTCTTCGGTGACTCGCCAGCGCTTGTCGGGGCGCGCCTGCAGCGTACCCAGTCCCGAGCACGGCGGATCGACGAGCACGCGATCGAACGGCGCCTCGCCGGCAAGCGGCGCGGCAGCATCAGCCAGCTCGATCCTCACGTTCCCGGCGTGCATCCGCCGGAGTGTGCTCGCCAGCTCGCCCGCCCGGCGGCGGTCCCGCTCGACGGCCACAACCTCCCCGCGGGCGTCCATGAGCGCGGACAGATGCGTGGTCTTGCCTCCCGGCGCAGCGCACAGGTCGAGCACTCGCTCCCCAGGGCGTGGGGCCACGCTCCGTGCCGCCAGCATCGAGGCGCGCGACTGGGCGATGCAGGCGCCGGTGCGCCACAGCGGCGAACCGTGCACGTCGAACGGCCCCTCCACGATCACAGCTTCAGGGATCTTGGCGTCGAGGTGCACCTTCACGCCTCGCTGCGTTCCGCGCATACCCGAAGCGGCCGGCGCCTCGCCGGCCGACCCGCTCGCATCGCCGGTGAGCCTCTCAGCGAGGGCGTTGGCGTCCATCACGAGCGTGTTCGCTCGCAGGGCGAGCTCCGATGGCTCGTTGTCGTAGTCCATGAGCGCTCTCGCCGCGTCGGCTCCGAGCTGCTCCCACCACATCCGCGCCACCCACGTGGGATGCGAGTGCTTCAGAGCGGCCTGCTCCGGCGTGTCGTCGGCGAGGCCGCGGAGAAGCGAGTCGGTGCCTTCTCGCGCCGCGCGGCGCAGCACGGCATTGACGAGCCCGTGGCCCGCGCGCGAGCTCGCCTTCGCGAGCTCGACGGCATCAGCGACGACCGCGCGATCGGGCGCGCCGGCCAGGTAGACGAGCTCATATAGCCCCAGTCGCAAGGCCGCCAGCACAGGCGCCTCGAGCCGAGCCGTCGGGCGCTCTGAAAGCACTTCGGCGAAGTGATCGAGCGTGCGCCTGCGCTGCACCGCACCGTAGGCAAGCCGCGTCGCCAGCCTGCGATCGCGCCCGGGTAGCGATCGCGCCTCGGCACGCAGCGCCCGCTCGGCGAACGCCCCCTGCTCGAACACCCTGCGCAGAACCGCATATGCGCACGCGCGCGCCGGCGCCACCGCGACCTTAGATCCGTTGGAAGGGCCCGGCACGAGCGTCAACCGCTGCGGCTCGGCACGCCCGCTTCGAGCACCTCAGCGATGTCGGCCGCCAGACGCCGAGCCTGCTCCTCGTCGGCGAGGGTGGCGATCGTCACCCGCACGCCGGGCTCGCTGCCCGCAAGCCTGTGCGGCGCGCCCGGGGCAAGCACCCATCCGCGCTGCAGCAGCGCTCCGACCGCGTGCGTCTCATCCGCCACGGGCACCCACACGTTAAGGCCCGAGGGGCCGACTGCGGGCACGCCTTGGTCGGCCAGGGCCCTCAGCAGCCGCTCGCGCCGCGTCGCGTAGGTGGAGCTCGCCTGTGCGATCGACGCAGTCACGCCCGGGTCGCCGAGCAGCGTGAGCACGACCCGCTGCAGAACATGGCTCACCCAGCCAGGGCCACATCGCTGGCGTCCCTGCACGAGCGCCAGCGTGCGCTCGTCGCCCGCGAGGATCGCCAGCCGCAGATCGGGGCCAAGCGCCTTTGCGACCGAGCGCGTGGCCGCCCACGGGCCCGTGCCCGAGATCGTGCTGTGCAGCGCGCAGCCGGCCACCTCCGCGAGGTGATCGTCCTCGATCAGGAGCGCGTGCGGGGCCGCGGCGAGGACCTCGCGCAGCTCGCGCGCCCGGGCCGCGTCGAGCGCAGCACCCGTGGGGTTCTGCCCGCGAGGGGTGATCAGCACGGCGCGCGCGCCGCGCGCCAGCGCGGCCCGCAGCTCAGCTGGGCGCATCCCGCGCTCGTCGACGGCGACCGCCTCCATCGCGAGCCCGCGCGCCCGCAGCAGGTCGAACAGTGCGGCGTAGCCCGGGTTCTCGACCGCTACGCGATCGCCGGGGCGGAGGTGCACGTCGAGGACGCGCTCGATCCCGTCGAGCGCGCCGCTGACGACGCACAGCTCCCGCACGGCGATCCCGTCCGCCGCCAGCCGTTCGCGCGCGAGCTCGATCAGCTCGGGCACGTCTGCCGCTTCGCCGTACAGGCGCACCGGCAGCGGCGTCCGCGCCAGCGCCCGCGAGATATCCGGGAGCAGGGCGGGGTCGGGGTTTCCTCGCGAGAGGTCGCGGGCGCCCTCCGGCACAGGCAGCGGCGACAGCGCCGAGCCGATCGGCGGCCTGTCGCCGATTCGCGTTCCGCGCCGCTGCTCGCTCACGACCACGCCCCGCCGTCGCAGTTCGGCCAGCGCCGAGGCGACGGTCGCGGGGCTCAAGTTGACCTCGCGGGCGAGGCGCCGTACGGAGGGAAGGGGCTCTCCCTGTCTCAGGGCGCCGCTCGCGACGCCTTCCTCGATGCTGCGAACCAGCTGCGCCGCGTTGCCCGCACGGATGCGATACTGTGTCAGTGCAGTCATTGCTCTGTACTATGACAGATATCGAGACACCGTCGGCAACGCCAGCGTCCCCGCCGCTCGAGACAGCCCCTGCGCGCCCCTCTTCCGACCGAGTGCGCCTGCGACGCAAGCGTGAGAGGGGCAGCCACGAGCGGAAAGACATCGACGCGATCCTCGACGAGGGCCTGGTTGCGCACCTAGGCTTCGCCGACGAGCACGGGCAGCCGTTCGTGATCCCGACGCTGCATGCGCGTTGCGGCGACCTCGTATACGTGCACGGAGCGGCCGCCGGGCGCGCGTTGAGGGTCCTGACGTCGGGGGCACCCGTGTGCCTGACCGTTTCGCTGATCGACGGGCTCGTGCTTGCACGCTCGGCGATGCACCACTCGGCGCAATACCGCTCCGTGATGCTGTTGGGGAAAGCCAGGAGCGTCGAGGACCGCGCGGAGAAGCTTGCGGCGTTCGAGGCGATCGTCGAACACATCGTCCCGGGACGATGGCCGGATGTTCGCCCGCCAAGTGAGAACGAGCTCAGGGCGACCTCTCTAGGGGCGATTCCAATCGAGGAGGCCTCCGCCAAGATCCGCACGGGGCCCCCCGTCGATGACGAGCAGGACTACGCCCTTCCCGCATGGGCGGGCGTGATCCCGATGCAGATGCGTGCGGGTGCGCCCGAGCCCGACCCCCTCCTGGCATCGGGCGTTGAGCCGCCGAGCTACGCCCGTCGCTACCGGCGCCCCGGCAGCCCGTGACCGCGCAGGTATGAGGCGGCGTCCATGGGGCGGCCGCCGGGCGGCTGCACGACGAGCAGCTCGAGCAGCCCGGGCGTGCACGCGAGCAGCAGGCGGCCGTCGCTCGCCTGCACACCCTTCACGTCGGCCATAGGGGCGGCGGGCCCCGCGCCATCGCGCAGCCGGGCCTGCTTGACGCCGAGCAGCGTCGCGTCCGGCAGCGCTACGCGGGCGCCGATGTGCGGGCTGAGCGCGCGCACGCGCGCCTCCAGCTCGGATGCCGGGCGCTCGGGGTCGAGCATGCGATCGGCGGCCGAGATCTTCTCGGCGTAGGTGGCGTCCTCCTCGAGCTGCTCGATGAACGGCAGCGGCTTGCCTTCCTCGCGCCTGTCGAGCGTCCGCACGAGCAGTTGCCCGCCGGCCTGTCGCAGCCGCGAGGAGAGCGTGCCGTACGTGTCCGACGGTTCGACCGCCTCGCTTGCCACGGCCGTCACCGGGCCGCTGTCGAGGCCCTGCGTGACGCGCATCAGCGAGACGCCCGTGGATGCGTCGCGCGCCATCAGCGCCCGCTCGATGGGCGCCGCGCCACGCCAGCGTGGCAGCAGAGAGGGATGGACGTTGAGCAGCTCATGCTGTGAGAGCAGCGGCTCCTTGATCAGCGCGCCAAACGCGCACACGACCACCACCACCGGCTCCGCTTGCGCGATGCGCTCCCGCGCGCGCACGTCGTTGACGCTGGCCGGCTGCACCAGAGGGATCTTCAGCTCGCGCGCGCGATCGGCGACGGGCGGAGAGGTGATCCGCCGGCCGCGGCCACTCGGCCGGTCGGGGCGCGTGACCACGAGGGCCGGGCGATGGCGCGCGCTGGCGGCGAGCTGATCGAGGACCGCGGCGGCGAAGTCCGAGGTGCCGAGGAAGACCGTTCTCAAGATCAGCGCCGCTCGGCTTGGGTCAGGGCTCGCCCGCTTCCCGCGACTCGCGCATGGCTCGCATGGCCTCCTTGCGCGCCTCTCGCGAGATCCGATCGAGGATCAGGATGCCGTCGAGGTGGTCGATCTCGTGCTGGATCACGCGCGCGCGCAGACCCTCGGCCTCTATCTCGAGCTCGTCGCCCGCGCGGTCGCGCGCGCGCACGCGCACGCGCGCTGGACGCTCGACCTCTACGTGCACACCCGGCAGGCTC
Source organism: Actinomycetota bacterium (assembly GCA_005884115.1). GTDB lineage: Bacteria > Actinomycetota > Thermoleophilia > Solirubrobacterales > Solirubrobacteraceae > Palsa-744. The sequence goes on along the minus strand of VAXW01000003.1, from coordinate 208,059 downwards.
AGACAGCCCTCTTCGGCGACCTCGACCTCCTCGCTCGTCCACTCGAGCTCCGGATTGACGAGCGCAGTCACCGGCTCCTCGGGGTCCACGCGGTAGACGAGCACGCGATGCAGCACGCCCAGCTGGGTCGCCGCGAGCCCCACGCCCAGCGCGTCGTGCATGAGCTCACCCATGCGGTCTATCTCGCTGCCGAGCACGTCATCGAAGCGCTCCACAGGGACGGCGCTCGCGCGCAGCACGGGGTCGCCGAGCTTGCGCACCCGGGCGAGCGCCGCGTCGCGCCGCGCGCGCGTCTCCGGGTCGAGCTCCTCGACGGGGGGCGCGCCCTGCTCGAGCTCAACCTCGACGTCGGCGTGCTCGAGTGGGGCCTCTTCGGCCTCCTGCACGGTGTTCTCGTTGGCCACGGCCTGAGTTTATGCGCAGCCGCTCGCCCGGCATCGCGGTGAGCGACTGCCTAGCGCTTGAGCTTTACGCTGAGCACCGCTGTGTGCGTCACCGCCGCGCCCCCGAGCGCCGACTGGTAGGTGATCGTGAGCGTGACGGGTAAGCCCTTCTTGTGTTTGGCGGCCGTCTTCAGGGCCTTCCTGCCCGCGGCCGTGGGCTTGATCGTGAAGATCACCGGCCCCGCGGCGGCCACCGCCTTCGAGCCCCTGCCGAACGTCACCTTCGCCGGCCGGCATTTGCGCTTGAGCCTGATCTGCCCGGCCTTGCATTTGGCCGCCCGCGCCGCAAACACACCGAACCTGCCGTTCGCGAACGTCGCCAGCCAGCGGAAGATCCCGGAGTTGGCGACGGTCAAGCTCACCGTGATGGCGCCGGTCGTCGTATCGAAGCTCGCGTGCCCGGAGAAGCCGCTGTTGGGCGACGGTTTGGGTTTGGGCGCAGGTTCACTGGGGAGCGGCGTGAGGGTCGAACTCGCGGGCGCCGCCACGACGCTCACCGCCTGGGAGACCGAACTCGTGTTGCCACCATTGTCAGTAACCGTGAGCGTGGCGGTGTACGTGCCAGGTGCGCCGTAGACGTGAGTCGGCACCGCGCCGCTCCCCGCCGCGGTGCCATCGCCGAAGTTCCAGCTGTAGCTTGCGATCGTGCCGTCGGGGTCGGTCGAGGCGTTGCCGTTGAAGCCCGCCGGCGAGCCCGCCGTGGCGGGGTTGGGCACGATCGTGAACGAGGCCACTGGCACGAGGTCGTTCGGTTCGAGGGCGAAGTTCCGAGTGCGCCACTGAGCGAACCCTCCGGCGGCGAGGCCGTTCGTCTGGTTGGATCCCCAGACCACGTCTTCGCTGGTCGGATCGACGCTCGCGCCCGCGTAGTCACCCCAACGACAGGGTTCTTTTTCTTTCGTTTCACTCGGGCAGCTGAAGTCCACGTCGGCGGCGCTCGAGGAGGCGAGCAGGATCGAGGTGTTCATCGTGCCGAGCGGCGCCGAGCCGATTCTCGACTGTGCCATCAGCTGCACGAACGCCGAGCTGCTGGCGGTGTTGTAGTTGACCACCGCACCCCCCGAGAGGGTCGGCGCGATGGCGCCGTTGAAGACGAACTTGCCCGGTTCGGAAATCGTGCCGACCTGCCTCACTTCCAGTTTGCCCGGCACGATCTCGTACCAGCGCACCACGCTCCCCGCGCCGCCTTCGATGGTGTGCTGGGTCCACACGGCCTCAGCCCCGCCCGCATTCGGGTCGGGGGCAGCGACGGCCTGCGTGAGACGAGCGTCACTTGTGTCCAGTTGATTGGCGGTTCCAGGCTGCGGCGCGTTCGGCGGAACTTCGAAGGACGGAACTGCCGGGGCACCGAGCGCTGACAGTTCGGGTTTTGACGCGGTGCCAGCGACCTGCCAGATCATGAGGTTTTTCCCGCCGATGTCGGCCGAGACGACAAAGCCGGTCGGCGATTCGCCCGAAACCGTCGCGGGCTCGGGCGTGAAGGCGAGATTGCCGGGAATGCCCACCGAGGTTCTCAGTGGGGAGCCGAACTGTTTGAGTTCGGGGGCGGCGGGGCATTCTTCGATCGTCCCGGTCGGCTTGGCGCCCGCGAAGATGTGTGCGCTGACGAACGCTTCACTCACGGCGTTGAAGCTGTTCGTGCCCAGGATGATGTGGGTCGGGTCCAGGCCGAGCTTTGGGTAGTCCTCGAGCGCTTCTCCGGTGTTGTATTCGTAGCCGCACCAGCCGTGCCCTTTCGCGATGCTGAAGTCCGTCGGATTACTGGTCTTCGAGAAGCCGAGGTACAGCCGATTTTCTTTTTTCGTTCCGTCACACCGGAGCGCTGCGTAGAACCAGCGACTCGACTGCGGGTCGTACTTGATCTGCGGATCGCACACCGCGATCCCCCCCGTGAACGTCGACAGGTCCACCGCGGAGCCCACCTCGCCGAGCGACGCACGCGAGAAGGCCGCGACTTCGGAGTTGACGAACTCGACGTAGTGCGCTGGACCGATCGCGCCCGTCGTGTCCGGTGGCGTCAGTTCGCCCGACCCGCTGAGACCAGGACTGTTGAGCGATTCGAAGAGGACGGCGTTCGGTCCGAAGCCCGAGCGTGACCCGAGCAAGACATTGGAGGCATCGGAGGCACCGCTCGCTCGCTGCGCTTCCGCTCTCGCTCGCTCGCTAGCTTCGCGCTTCTGACGCCCGTACGCGACCGGTTCGACCACCCGTAGAGGTATCGACCGGGATACGGGCGCACTCTGGCCCCCGGAGGGGAAGGCGCGCCCGCCCAGCAGCGTCTGGCTGGCCGGAACCGCGCGCGCGGCTCCCGCTGCTGCGGGCGCCTCCCATCCCGCCGCGATCGCGGCCAGCGCGCAGAGGCACCAGATGAGAGCTCCAAGCCACCTCACGCGACCGCGCATCCCGGGTCCTGATCCAAGGTCCCAGTGTGTGCGCCTCGATCGGCCAGCGGCCAAGCTTCCTCCCGTCGTCGCGTGCCCGCGCGATGCTAGCGACCGCCATGGACACCGCCGGCGAGACGGACATTTGGACGAATGCCGCGGCGGATCAAACCAAGCTGACGCGCCGGGTCGGCCTCGCCTGGCAGCGCTCGAGCCCTTAGCCCTTGAGCTTGACCGTCAAGGACGCCGTGTGCGACACGGGTGCGCCGCCGAGCGAGGACTGGTATCTGAGGCTCAGGCTGACTGGGACGCCCTTCTTGCGTCCCGCGCGGGACTTGAGCGCCCGTGTCGCTGATCTGCTCGGCTTTATCACGAAAGTCACCGGACCGGCGCCCGTCACGTTCGTCACGCCCTTGCCAAATGTGATCGCCGCGGGCCGGCACTTGCCGTTCAGCCTCAGTTGGCCATGGCGACATTTGGAGCGCGCCGATGCGAAGACGCCGAACTTGCCGTTGGCGAACGTCGCCCGCCACGTGAATCTGCCCGGATTGCTGACTGTCACATTCACGGTGATGGCGCCAGTCCGCGTGTTGTAGCTCGCATGCCCGCCGAAGTTGCTGTTAGGCGCCGACGGGCGCACGGCGCGCACGGCAAACGACTGCGCCGCCTGCGCGGCCGCGTTGTAGTTTCCACTCCCGCCCTGGTCAGCCAGCACCGTGCATGTGCCGACGCCCACGAAGCTCACGGTCGAGCCCGAGACGGCGCACACGGCGGGCGTCCCCGAGGAGAACAACACCGGCAGGCCCGAGGTCGCGGTGGCTCCCACCGTGTACGTGGCCCCGCCGACCACGGCCGCGCCCGGAGGGGTCGAGGTGAAGCTGATTTTCTGGGTGCCCTTCCCGACGGCGAAGGACTGGCCTTGCTGCGCGGCGGCTTCGTAGTTTTCGTTGCCCGGCTGGTTCGCCAGGATCGTGCACGTGCCAACTCCGATGAAGCTCACAGTGGCGCCCGAGATGGCGCACGCTCCTGGCGTGCCCGAGGAGAGCGAGACCGGCAGGCCCGAGGTCGCGGCCGCTTCAACCGTGTACGTGGCCCCGCCGACCGCGGCCGCGCCTGGCGGAGCAGAGGTGAAGCTTATGTTCTGGGTGCCCTTGCCGACGGCGAAGGACTGCTGTCGCTGCACCGCCTGAGCGAATTCGTTGTTGCCCTGCTGGTCGGCAAGAACCGTGCACGTCCCAGCTCCGATGAAGCTCACGGTCGAGACCGAGACGGCGCACACGGCGGGCGTGCCCGAGGAGAACGACACCTGCAGGACCGAGGTCGCGGTGGCTTCCACCGTGTACGTGGCCCCGCCGACCACAGCCGCGCCCGGCGGTGTCGAGGTGAAGCTGATTTTCTGTGATTTCCTGACCGCTACCGATTGTGTCGTCATCGCTTCGAGGTGTGCGTCGTCTTCGACGATGAGCGTCACTTCGTAGGTACCGGTCGCCGCGTACGTGTGTGCAGGCGCGACACCGCTGCCTTCGCTCCCGTCACCGAATTTCCAGCTGTACCTCACGATCTTCCCGTCGGGGTCTTCCGATTTGCCCGCGTCGAACTGCACCGGGAGTTCCACGCCGTAGTTCGCGCTCGCGATGAACGACGCTGTGGGCGTCACATCAGCGAACGCGAGTTGAGCCGACAGCGCAAGCAGCAGGGCGGACAAGCTCGCGCCTACTACCGCCCACGCGAGCGGCCGGCGACGCCCTGCGTGGCGTTCACCGTGCGATCTTCGGGTCCTCAAGCGGTCTCACACCTCACTCGTCCCTGCCGGCCGATGCTAGCCGCTCATCGGCGCACGAGTCGCAGTTGCTACTGCGGGTCCACGTCGACGCTGAAGCTCACCCCTGCGTGTTCGCGCGCAGCAGCCGCCTGCGCGACGGCATGGCCGACCGTCTGGACCGCCGAGCGCCGGTCGGCCGCCTTGACGAGCACCATCTGGCGCTCGCGCCCGCGCAGGCGAAACAGCGCCGCCGGTCCGAGGATGACCCGCTCGGGGGGGCGGTCCGAGACGCCGTCGCCGTGCGCAGCCGCGAAGCCGTCGAGCCGCCCGCGCACGGCCTGCGCCGCGCCGCGCGCGGCGCGCGAGTCTCCGGCCGCGCACACGATCCGGATCAGGTGCGAGAAGGGCGGATAGCCGAGCGCGCGGCGGCGCTCGAGCTCCCCAGCGAGGAAGCCCTCGCTGTCGTGCGCGGCCGCGTGGACGATCGCGCGCGCCTGCGGCGCGATCGTCTGCACGAGCACGTGCCCCTCGCCCCCGCGGCCGACCCGTCCGGCGAGCTGGGCGATGAGCGCGAACGTGCGCTCCTCGGCGCGGAAGTCCGGAAAGCGCAGCGTGGCGTCGGCGTCGAGCACGACGCCCAGGCTGACGTCCGGGAAGTCGTGGCCCTTGGCCACCATCTGTGTGCCGATCAGCGCGCCGCACTCCGCGCTCTCGAAGCGGTGCAGCAGGGCTGCAACGCCGGAGGGCTCCGCCGACACCGCGTCGGCGTCGAGCCTGAAGACCGGGAAGCCGCCGTCGCCGAGCACGCGCTCGAGCTCATGCTGCAGGCGCTCGGTACCGGCGCCGTGACGCGCCACAGAGGTCGAGAGGCAGTGCTCGCAGCTGGCCGGAGTGGGCCGGCGGTGGCCGCAGTGATGACAGGCCAGACAGCGGGCGGCGCGGTGTAGGACGAGCGCGACGTCGCAGTGCGGGCAGCTCCACACGCGACCGCAGCTGCGACAGGAGAGGAAGTTCGACCAGCCGCGGCGGTTGAGCAGCACGATCGCCTTGCCGCGCGCGGCGCGCACGCGCGCGAGCGCCTCATCGGTGAGCGGGTGAAGGCCGCCCGGCTGCCTGTGCCCGACGGGGTGCCCGTGCCCGACGGGGTGACCGTGCCCGCCAGCGTGCTCGCGCATGTCGAGCACGTGGACCCGCGGCAGGCGGCGCCCATCGATACGGCGCGGCAGCTGCATCCGCGCGAGCCTGTGCACGCTCTCCGCGCGCGGTGTCGCGCTGCCCGCCAGCAGCAGGGCGCCGCAGCGGCGCGCTCGCTCCTCGGCCACCTCACGCGCGTCGTAGCGGGGGTCGCCCTCGTGCTTGTAGGAGCTCTCGTGCTCCTCGTCCACCACGATCAGGCCCACGTCCTCGATGGGAGCGAAGACGGCCGAGCGCGGCCCAACGCAGACGCGCGCTTCACCCGCGCGCAGGCGGCGCCACTCCGCGTAGCGTTCCGCGGGGCGCAGCTGCGAGTGGAGCACCGCGACGGTCTCACCGAAGCGGTCGATGAAGCGGCCGACGATCTGCGGTGTGAGCGCGATCTCGGGGACCAGCACGATCACCCCGCGGCCCTGCTCGAGCGCCAGGTGGGCCGCTCGCAGGTAGACCTCCGTCTTGCCCGACCCCGTCACACCGTGCAGCAGCCTGAGCCCCGCGCGGCGCTCCACGAGGTCGTGTTCGAGGGCCTCGAGCACCGCGCGCTGGTCGCCGCTGAGGGCCGGCGGCGCGGCGGCGCGCGAGCCAACCGGGAGATGAGTCAGAGCTGGGACCGCCCGCCGGCGGCGGCCACCCAGGCGTCGTGTGGCGCCCGGCGGGAGCACCAGCGACAGCGCCCGAGCAAGCGTCGAGCAGTACTCGGCGGCGATCCATTCCGCCAGTCCCACCAGCGCCGGCGGCACCCCCAGCTCCAGCGCGCGCAAGGGCGCCAGCAGCTTCTCCTCGACGACCTCGCTGGAGTCGGCGAGTCCGACCACCACCCCGAGCACGTTGCGGCGGCCGAAGGGGACGACGAGCATCGAGCCGACCTGCACGCCCGCCTCCCGCAGCTCATCGGGCAGGCGGTAGTCGAACGGCCCGCGCAGAGCGCGGGCCGTGGTCATCGGCTCCACCTGGGCGATGGCTGGCATCGCCCTGACACTAGGTCAGAGCCCGGCGGCAGCGCGCAGGGCTTCCACCTTGTCGATGCGCTCCCACGTGAAGTCGTGCTCGTCGCGGCCGAAGTGGCCGTAGGCAGCGGTCTTCTGGTAGATCGGGCGGTGCAGTTTGAGCTCCTCGCGGAATGAGCCCGGGCGCAGGTCGAAGACCTCCTCGACAGCCCGCGCGATCGTCGTGCGGGTCGCGCCGCCCTGCGCGGTGCCGAACGTCTCGACCATCACCGACACGGGGTGCGCGACGCCGATCGCATAGGCGACCTGCACCTCGGCCCGGTCGGCGAGGCCGGCCGCGACGATGTTCTTGGCCACCCAGCGCGCCGCATAGGCCGCGGAGCGGTCCACCTTGGAGGGATCCTTGCCCGAGAACGCGCCACCGCCGTGGCGCGCCATGCCCCCGTAGGTGTCGACGATGATCTTGCGCCCCGTCAGCCCGCAGTCGCCCATCGGCCCGCCGATCACGAAGCGCCCCGTCGGGTTGACCAGGAAGTTCTTGGCCAGCTTCTTCTCCTCGTACAGCTCGGCCGGGATGACCGGGCGCAGAACGTGCTCGAACAGGTCCGGCTTGATCAGCGTCTCGCTGTCGATGCCGTCGGCGTGCTGCGTCGAGATCAGGATCTTCTCGACCTCCACCGGGCGCCCGTTCTGGTAGCGCACCGTCACCTGAGTCTTGCCGTCGGGGCGCAGATATGGGATGACCTCCCCCTTGCGGACCTCAGAGAGGCGCTTGGCGAGCTTGTGCGCAAGCGAGATCGGCAGCGGCATCAGCTCTTCGGTCTCGTTCGTCGCGTAACCGAACATCATCCCCTGGTCGCCCGCGCCGGCCACATCGAGCTCGTCTTCGTCGGAAGGGTCATGGCGCGTCTCATACGCCGCATCGACGCCCTGCGCGATGTCCGGCGACTGTTTGTCGATCGCGTTGATGACCGCGCACGTGTGGCAGTCGAAGCCGTAGCCGGCGTCGTCGTAGCCGATCTTGCGCACCGTTTCGCGTGCCACCCCCTGGATGTCGACGTACGTCTCCGTGGAGATCTCGCCCGAGACCACGATCAGGCCGGTGTTGACCAGCGTCTCGCACGCGACGCGACCGTACGGGTCGTCGGCGAGCACCGCGTCCAGCACCCCGTCGGAGATCTGGTCGGCGATCTTGTCGGGGTGTCCCTCCGTTACGGACTCCGACGTGAACAGGAATTCGCTGTCAGAAAGCTCGCTCATTGCGCAGAAATCGCTCCAGGGTCGTACGTCGTGATGCCGGACAGGCGGAGAGCGGCGACAGTCTACGCCAGCGGCGCACCCTTCCCGGGAAGCGGCGCGCGCCGGCGGCCGGCGCGGCGCTCGCCGCGCTCGACGAAGTCGATGATCAGCGGCACGCCCTCCAGGCCGTAGCGCGCTCGCAGGCGGTTCTCGAGGAAGTACGCGTAGTCGCGCGTCACGCGCCCGCGGGAGTTGACCTGGATGGCGAAGCGGTGCGGACGCTGCGCGGTCTGCGTCATGAAAATCAGCTTCAAGCGGTGCTGCGCCGAGCCGCGCCGCGTGCCCACCGGCGGCTGGCGCGCCTGCACGGCCTCGGCGAGAAAGCGGTTGAGCTCCGCCGTCGGTATGCGCCCGGCCACGCGATCGCCAAGCGCGATCGCCTCACTCAGCAGGCGCGAGACGTTGCGCCCGCTCTTCGCGCTCGCCGTCAGAACGCGCGGGCGCAGGCGCAGGCGTTCGGCGACGCGTTCGCGCGCGCGCCTCAGCTCCTGCTCGCCATCCGCCTGCAGGTCCCACTTGTTGAGCACGATCAGCGTCGCGCAGCCCGCCTTCATCGCAAGCTCCGCGACGCGCAGGTCCTGCGCCGTCACGCCGTCGGTCGCGTCGCACACGACCATCGCCACGTCAGCGCGCTCGGCGGCGCGCTGGGAGCGCAGCGCCGTGTAGTACTCGACCGAGTCAGCGACCTTGGACTGCCGCCGCAGGCCCGCTGTGTCGACGAGGATGAGCTCGCGGTCCTGCACCCGCAGCGGCATGTCGATCGCATCCCGCGTCGTGCCAGCCGCCTCGGCGACGATCACGCGCTCCTCGCCCGCAAAACGGTTGACGAGCGATGACTTGCCCACGTTGGGGCGCCCGATGACAGCCACCCGCACAGCCGGCGCCTCCGCCTCCGCCCCGCCCGCGCCCTGCGTCTCGCGCGCCACTTCGCTGGGCGCGCCGAGCAGCTCGACGATGCGGTCCAGCAGGTCGCCCGTGCCGAGGCCCTGGGCGGCGGATACGGCCAGCGGCTCGCCCAGGCCCAGGCGGTGGAAGTCGGCAGCCAGCGCCAGCTCGAGTGACGAGTCGATCTTGTTCGCCGCGACGATCGCCGGCGCCGGCGCGCGGCGCAGCAGCTCGGCAAGCTCCTCATCGCCCGGGCGCACGCCCGCGCGCGCGTCCACGACCAGCACCGCGAGCTGCGCATCCGCGAGCGCCGCCTGTGCCTGCTCGCGTATCGAGCCCGCGAGCGAGTCTCGCTCGCGCAGGTCGACGCCGCCGGTGTCGATCAGCTCGAACTGCAAGCCGTTCCACTCGCACGGGATCTCCTTGCGGTCGCGCGTGACGCCCGGACGCCGGTGCACGACCGCCTCGCGCGTACCCGAGAGGCGATTGACGAGCGAGGACTTGCCCACGTTCGGATAGCCCACGACGGCGACCTTCATGGCGCCAGTATGACCGCGCAGGTCGCTCGGTCAGGCTCCAGCCTTGCGCGCGAGCGCGGCCACGTGCGCGACCACCTGCGCCACGGACATGCCCGTCGTGTCGAGCGTGACCGACCCCTCGGCCGGCCGCAGCGGCGAGTGTGCGCGCGTGGAGTCGCGCGCGTCGCGCAGCGCCTGCTCGGCCAGCACCGCGTCCACGTCGGCGCCGAGCTCGTCCGCGCGGCGGCGTGCGCGCTCGCGCGGCGCCGCCGTCAAGAAGACCTTCAACGCAGCGTCAGGCGCCACGACCGTGCCGATGTCCCTGCCCTCGGCCACCCAGTCGCCGCTCGTGAGCAGCGCCCGCTGCTTCGCCACCAGCGCCTCGCGCACACCACGGTCCGCGGCAAGCGTCGAGGCAGCCTCCGTCACCCGCGGCTCGCGGATCGCGCTAGTGATGTCGCGGCCGTCGAGCAGCACAACCTCGCCGCGCAACTCGATACGCGACCCTCTGGCGAGAGCAGCCGGCTCGCTGGCCGGCGAAGCGAGCCACATCAAAGCCACACTGCGGTACATCGCACCGCTGTCGAGGTAGGGAAAGCCGAGCTCCCGCGCGAGCGCTCGCGCGACCGTGGTCTTGCCGGCGCCCGCGGGGCCGTCGATCGCTACGAGCATCGCGGCGCGCGCGTCACGGGTGCAGGCTCTGAAGGTCCTCGACGAACGAGGGGTAGGAGACGGCTGCCGTCTCCATGCCCGCCACCTCGACGCCCTCGCGCGAGGCCAGGCCCGCCACCGCGCCCATCATCGCCAGGCGGTGGTCGCCGCGCGAGTCGAGCGCTCCGCCCCGCAGCCCGCCCGTGCCGCGCACTGCGAAGCCGTCATCGGTGGCCTCGATCTCGCCCCCGAGGCCGCGCAGCCCGTCGACCACACCGGCGATGCGGTCGGACTCCTTCACGCGCAGCTCCTGCGCGCCGCGCACGACGGTCTCGCCCTCCGCAAAGCACCCCAGCAGCGCCACCAGCGGCAGCTCGTCGATTGCCAGCGGAACCTCCTCGGCCTCCACGACCGCGCCCTCGAGCGCCCCATGTGCAACGTCGAGGTCGCTCACCGGCTCCTCGGCCGAGAGCTCGCCGCCCTCGGGCTCCAGATCGCCGAGCACGATCCCCTGCATGCGGCGCACGATGCGCAAGAAGCCCGTCCGCGACCAGTTCACGCCCACATCGCCGATCAGCAGGCGCGAGCCGGGAACCAGCACGCCAGCCGTCACCAGGAAGGCCGCCGAGCTGACGTCGCCGGGGACGCGGACGCGGTGCAGCAGCAGCTCATCGGTGTTCTGCACGGTGACATGGCGGCCGTGACGATGTATGCCCACGCCCGCCGCCAGCAGCATTCGCTCGGTATGGTCGCGGCTCTGCGCGGGCTCCCCGACCGTCGTCGCCCCGTCTGCGGCCAGTGCCGCGAGCAGGACGCACGACTTCACCTGCGCGCTCGCCACGCCGAGCTCGTGCGAGATCGCGCGCAGGCGAGCCCCGCGAACCTCGAACGGGGCGTAGCGCCCGTCGGTGGGGTTCAGCTCCGCCCCCATCTGGCGCAACGGCTCAGCGATCCGATCGATCGGACGCCGCCTGATCGACTGGTCGCCGTCCAGCGTGAACGAGCGCCCCTCCTGGGCTGCAAGCCAGCCCGGCAGCAGGCGCAGGAGCGTGCCGGCGTTGCGCACGTCTATGGTGTGGCCAGGCTCGCGCGCCTCCCGCAGGCCCGTCCCGCGCACGATCACCTCTTCCACTCGCTCCTCGACCAGCGCACCCAGGGCCGCGACCGCCCGCAACGTCGCCGTCGTGTCGTCGGCGTGCAGGAAGCGCTCGATGCGGACTGGCTCAGAGGCCATCGCGCCGAGCAGCGCGGCGCGATGGGAGATCGACTTGTCAGGCGGCGCCTTCAGCTCGCCCGCCAGGCCGTGCGCGGGCTCGAAGCGCATCTTCATCGCCTCCGCACCCCCCCGCCGGCGGCGAGGTCAGGGCCGGCGCCGCTCACGGCCGCGCCACCGGGAAGCCCAGCCCTGCGATCAGCTCCTGCGCGCGAGCGCCCTGCTGATCGCCGGAGATCCACAGCGCAACGACCCCCTGGCTGTTGTCCTCCGACGGCGACAGCGCCATGTCCGCGATGTTCACGCCCGCGCCGCCCAGCGCGAGCGCGATCTCCGCGATCACCCCCGGGCGGTTCGGAACCGACACGCGCAGCTCGTGCACCGGACCGCCCGTCACGCCCGGGCCCAGCAGAGCTTCGCGATCGACGCGCGCGCGCTCGTTCCACGCGCGCACGCCCGCCGCGTCCGCCGCGGCGAGCAACGAGCGCATCTGCCCCAGGCGTTCCGCAAACTCGTCTATGGCCGTCGCCAGCGCGTCGCGGTTGGACATGTAGATGTCCGTCCAGATGCCGCTGTTCGCGCCCGCCACGCGCGTCGCGTCGCGGAAGCTCGGGCCCACTGCCGGCAGGCGTCGCGGCTCCTGCCCGCTCAGCGCTCCCGCCGCCTGCGCTGCAAGCAGGTTGGCGAGCACATGCGGAAGCTGCGAGACGCATGCAAGCAGGCGGTCGTGCGTGTCGGCGTCGATCGCCGCAGGCCGCGCTCCCATGCTCGTGAGCAGGCGGTGCAGGCGCTCGTACAGCACGCCCGCCGTGCTCCCCTGCGCGGGCGTCAGATACCAGGTGGCGGCCTCGAATAGGTCCTCACGCGCATGCTCCACGCCCGAGGTCTCGGCGCCGGCGAGCGGGTGACCGCCGATGAAGCGCGCATCGGACCCCGCCTCGGCCACCACTCGCTTGGTCGATCCCACATCGGTGACGACTGTGTCGGCGCCCGCGTGCTCAAGCGCCGCGCGAACCGTCTCCGCGAGGGCGCCCACCGGCGTGGCCACGAAGACCACCTCCGCGCCCTCGACCGCGCCGCGCACGTCCTGCGCGCGCGCTTCGATCGCTCCCAGCCCGAGCGCCGCGGAGGCGGCGTGCTCGTCGGGGTCGTAGCCGGCCACCACCGCGCCCCCGCGCCGGCGCGCCGCCAGCCCGATCGATCCGCCGATCAGCCCAAGGCCGAGGACCGCAACCCTCAAGGCGTCCGCCCCCGCGGGACGGCCGGCCGCGCGCTGGCTCCTCGCCGCGGCCGGTCCGCCATCAGACGGCGCTGAGCGCCTTGCCCGCCAGCGTCGCAGCCCGCTCGACCGCGGCCACGTAGTCTGCGAAGCCGTCCGCGCGAAGCGCCTGCGGGCCGTCGCAAACAGCCTCCTCGGGATTGGGGTGCGTCTCGACGATGATGCCGTCCGCTCCTGCGGCAGCAGCCGCGAGGGACATCGGCAGCACGAGCTCGCGGCGTCCGGCCGCATGGCTCGGGTCGACGATCACCGGCAGATGCGAGAGTTCCTTCAGGATCGGCACCGCCATCAGGTCGAGGGTCACCCGGCGGTGGTCGGTTTCGAACGTGCGGATCCCCCGCTCGCACAGCATCACGTTGCGGTTGCCTTCCTTGAGTATGTACTCGGCGGCCATCAGCAGCTCGTCGAGCGGCGCCGACAGGCCTCGCTTCAACAGCGCCGGGCGCCCGCAGCGACCGATCTCGGCCAGCAGCGGGTAGTTCTGCATGTTGCGCGCGCCGATCTGGACGACGTCGGCCACCTCCAGCACCGCGTCGAGATCGCGGATGTCCATCAGCTCGGTCACGATCGGCATCCCCGTCTCGGCCTTGGCCTCGGCGAGCAGGCGAAGCCCCTCCGCGCCCAGGCCCTGGAAGGCGTAGGGCGAGGTTCGCGGCTTGTAAGCGCCGCCGCGGAACAGCGTCCCCCCAGCGTCGCGCACGATGCGCGCCGTCTGCAGCGTCACGTCGCGCGATTCGACCGTGCACGGCCCCGCGATCAGGGCGAAGCTCTCGCCTCCCACCTTTCGGCCCTCAATGTCGAGCACCGTGCGCTCGCCGTGCGTGATCTGCGCCGAGGCGAGCTTGTACGGCTTCAGGATCGGCACCACGCGGTCCACGCCCGGCAGCCCCTCGAGCCCGAGGCTCTCGACGCTGACGTCCTGCTCGACGTCGCCGATCGCGCCAATCACCGTCACGCGCGCGCCGCGGCTGCGATGCGCGATCGCGCCGGCCCCCTCGATCTTGCGCACGACCGCTTCCACCTCCTCGTCGGTCGCGGTCTCCCTCATGACAATCATCATCGACTCATCCTTTCAATAACTACGGCTTGCTGTGGCCTTCGCGCCGGGCGCGCGGAGCGCCCGCACGGGCACCGCCTGCGTACCGTGAGGCCCGCGCCGCGGAGCGGTCGCGAGTGGGGCCAGTGCCCCGTGGAAAGGGCGCTCAGTCCCGCGCGGGGACCCGCAGCGGCCGCGCGGGCCCGCTCACGGTCGGACCCGGGCCGAAGCGCCTACATAAATCGCCAGGAATAGGACGAGCGCGCGGCGCACGCGAGGGTGCTGCGAAGGTATGCGGTGGCTGCGCAGTGCACGGTCGTCTCGCCGACTTTGTAGCAGCTTCAAAGCACTTCGGCAAGCGCCGTCAGGAACAGCTCGTTCTCGCGCGAGCTGCCGTACGTCACGCGCAGGTTGCCCTCGCGCCCGAGCGCCGACCCGCCGCGCACGAGCACCCCACGGTGCTCGAGGTCACGCAGCACCTGCAGCTCCTCGCGCTCGCCGAGGGAGAACCAGCAGAAGTTCGCCTGCGACTCCGCCGGCTCGAGCTCCAGCGCGCGCAGCCTCTCATCCATCGAGATCCGCTCGGCCACGGTCGCGGCTACGCGGTCGATGACGGCGTCCTGGTGTGACAGCGCCTCCGTCGCCGCAGCCTGGGCCAGCGCGTTGCAGAAGAACGGCTGGCGCACCTTCTCCAGCGCGAGCGGCAGCTCCTCGGACCCGCACAGCGCGAACCCGACCCTCAGCCCGCACAGGCCGTGGACCTTGGAGAAAGTGCGCAGCAGTGCGAGGTTGGGGTGGCGGTCGAGCAGCTCAATCGATGCGTCGGGATCCTCCAGCGTGCTGAACTCGCAGTAGGCCTCATCGACGATTACGCACACCTGCGGCGGGACCTCGGCGACGAAGTCGGCAAGCTGCGCCAGCGGCACAGCCGTGCTGGTCGGGTTGTTGGGGTTGCACACGAGCACCAGCCGCGTCGCAACGGTGATCTCGGAGAGCATCGCCTCGAGGTCGTGGCGCTCGTGCTCGTCGAGCGCCACAGTCACCGCACGCGCGCCCGACGCAGCGCTCAGGTGCGGGTACACCGAGAACGACGGCCACGCGTAGAGGACCTCCGCTCCGGGCTCGAGCAGCGCCTCGCCGGCGGCCAGCAGGATGTCGCAGGAGCCGTTGCCGATCGCGATGCGAGAGGACGGGACCTCGTAGCGCTCGGATAGGCGCTTGCGCAGCAGCGAGTTGGACGGGTCGGGGTAGCGGTTGAGCGTCTGAAGCGCGCGCTCGACCGCTTCGCGCACCGGCGGGAGCGGAGGGAAGGGAGACTCGTTGCTCGCCAGGCGCACCGGCGGGGCCTCGGCCGCGTAGCCGCCGGCCACCGGATAGCTGGGGATGCGGGCGATGCGCGCTGAGAACTCGAGCGACACGCGCCCTATTGTGCCGCGCTCAAGTCCGCACGCAGCGAGCTCGCCTCGCCGAGGTAGACGTGGGTGGCGCTGTGATCCTCCGGCGCGTAGTAGTGGATCAGCACCCTGATCACGCGCGGCAGCGCTCCTGGCACGCCCATCTCGCGCGCGCACAGCAGCGGAACGCGGTCGAAGCCGATCGCGCGCGCCGCCACCGCGGGGAACTCGGCGTTGAGGTCGTTGGTGGCGGTGAAGATGCAGCTGACGACGTCCGGCGGCTTTAGCGCGTTGCGCTCGATGATCTCCTGCATCAAGGTCGCCGTCGCGTCCAGGATGTCCTTGGCGTCGTTTCGCTCGACGCTGATCGCGCCGCGCAGGGCGAAGAGCCGCATGGGGCGCGATTGTGTCAGAGCGCGCGCAGCTGCTCGATCTCTGCCGCGCTCAGGCGCCGGTGCTCAGACTGCTGCAGCGCCCCCAGGCGCAGCGGCCCGAAGGCGACGCGCTGCAGCTCCAGCACCGGATGCCCGACCGCGGCGCACATGCGCCGCACCTGGCGCTTGCGGCCCTCGTGGATCGTGATCTCGATCGCGTGCGCACCCAGCAGGCGCGCCGCCGCCGGCGCCGTCAGCCCATCCTCGAGATGTACGCCCGCGCGCAGCGCGCGCAGCGCGCGCTCAGAAACCCTGCTCCCGCCGACCTTCACGCGGTAGGTCTTGGGGACCTGAAAGCTCGGATGCGTCAGGCGGTTGGCGAGCTCCCCGTCGTTGCTCAGCAGGATCAGCCCGCTCGACTGCACGTCGAGGCGCCCGATCGGATACAGACGCAGCCCGTGCGATGGCACGAGGCTCAGCACCGTCCGCCGACCATGCGTGTCGCGCGCCGTCGAGACCACGCCAACGGGCTTGTTGAGCGCGTAGACCACGCGCCGCTCGGCTCCCTCGAGCGGCCTTCCGTCGAGCGCGACGACGCTCTGCTCGTCCACGTCGCATGCGGGGTCCGTGACGAGCTCGCCGTCAACCGTCACGCGCCCGTCTGCGATCACCCTCTCGGCGGCGCGACGCGATGCCACGCCGGCGTGCGCGAGGTACTTGGCAAGACGCATCTGCTGCAACCATTGCATCGATGGACCTCGAGTTGCTGGAGCAGACGCTCGCCCGGCACGGGCAGCCGCGATTCCGCGCGCGCCAGGTGTGGGGCTGGGCTGCGAGGGGCGCGGCCTCCTATGAGCAGATGACCGACCTGCCCGCCTGGCTGCGCGAGGCGCTCGCGAGCGAGCTTCCCTTCTCCAGCCTGCAGCTCCAGCGCGAGTCGCGCGCCTGCGACGGAACCATCAAGGCCCGGTTCGCCACGCGCGACGGGCATCCGCTGGAGACCGTGCTGATGCGCTACCGCGACCGGCGCCGCTCGATCTGCGTGAGCTCGCAGTCCGGCTGCCCGCTCGATTGCACGTTCTGCGCGACCGGGCGCATGCGCTTCGCGCGCAACCTCAGCGCGTCCGAGATCGTCGATCAGGCGCTGCACTTCACGCGCGTGGAAGAGCACCCGCGCTACCGGAGCGCAGCTCGCGGCGACCACGGCGCCCACGGCGGACACCCCGCCACGCCTCGCGCGAGCGGCCAGGGTGAGCGTGCCGCGCGGCCACTCACGCACTGCGTGTTCATGGGCATGGGTGAGCCGATGCTCAACCTCGATGCCGTGCTCGCCGCCTGCGAGCGCCTGCCCGACCTCGGCGTGACGCAGCGGCGCACGACCATCTCGACCGTCGGCTGGATCCCGGGCATCGAACGGCTCGCCGAGCACGACCGGCCACTGCGGCTCGCGATCTCCGTGCATGCCGCCGAGGAAGCGCTGCGCTCGCAGCTGATGCCCGTCAACGACCGTTTCCCGCTCAGGGACGTGATCGACGCCGCTCGTGCCTTCCACGCGCGCAGACGGCGCCGCATCTTCGTGGAGTACGTGCTGCTCGCCGGCGTCAACGACCGCTACGAGCAAGCGCTCGCGCTGGCGCGGCTGCTCACCGGGCCGGCGGCGGGCGCCTATCCGGCGGCACGGGCGCGTCCGGCGGGCGGCCCGGGCGAGCGCTCCGCTGCCGGACCCCGGCCCGGCGCACGCGGTTCATCGATCTTCAAGGTCAACCTGATCCCCTACAACGCCACCATCGCCGCAGGCGCCGACCCCTACAGGGGTTCCACCCGCGAGTCGATCGCCGCCTTCCAAGCGGCGCTGCAGTCGCGCGGCATCCCAGCCACCGTGCGCCTGACGCGGGGGCGTGCGATCAACGCGGCCTGCGGGCAGCTGGCGGCCGAAGTAGCCTGAAGCCCTACTTCTCGAGCCCAAGATCGGCGAGCGCGCGGTCGCGATCTCAGTAGATGACCAGCCGCACTACCTTGCCGCGGCGTATCTGAAACAGCTCGCTTCCCTCCGACCGCATCTCCCGCAGCGAAAGTCCGCTCGTCTTGCCGGACCCGCCGAGGTTGGAGAAGACGAGAACGCGCTCGTTATCGAGCTCGCGGTACTCCTCCGCTTTGACCCGGAAGTCCCTCCAGGCCATGACGAAGTCGCGCATGGTGGCTGCCATGTCGCTGACGCCCGTCCAAGCACCAGGGGCAGGTCCGCCAGCGAACACGAACTCGATTTCGGAATCCGCCCACCCGATTGCGGTGAAGTCCCCGCGCGCCCAGTCCGCATAGATCGAGCGCACGAGGTCCACGTTCGCCGACATCCGCAGCAATTATCCCGCGAAGCCAGCGAGGGGCACCGCTGTCGGGCAAAGCGACTCCCGCCCTCGCCCGCTGAGGGCACACGCTCGGCGCAGTGGCGCCCTAAGGCACCTCCGCCCGCGCCTCGCCGGCGCGCAGCAGGCGCTCACGCAGCTGCCCCTGCTCCTCGGGCGTGGGGTCCCAGCGCGAGATCTCGGGCAGCTCATCGAGACTGCGCAGCCCGAAGAGCTTGAGGAACTGGGTCGTGGTGCGGTAGAGGACCGCTCCGAACTGCGAGTGCCCGGCCTCCTCGATCAGTTCGCGGTCGAGCAGCGTGGAGGTCGCCGAGTCGGCGCTCACGCCGCGGATGCGCGTGATCTCTGGCCGCGAGACGGGTTGCAGGTAGCTGACGATCGCGAGCGTCTCGGCCTGTGCGGGGGTCAGCGCGGCCACGCGCGTGCGGCTGAACAGGCGCCGCGCGGCCTCCTCGGCGGCGGGGTCGCTCGTGAACGTCCACCCGCCTGCGAGCTCGCGCAGCCTGATGCCCGACTCGCCGGGCGCGTAGTGGAGTCGAAGCTGGGCGATCGCGCCGGCGACGTCCCGTTCGCTCGCCTGCGTCGCCTCAGCGAGCTCGCCCGCGCTGAGCGGATCGTTGGAAAGGAACAGCAGCGCCTCAACCGTGCGCACGAGCTGCGGCTCGACGGCGCTCACGAGCTGCGGCTCGACGGCGCGCACGAGCTGCGGCTCCTGGGGACTCCCGCTCACATCGCACCCCCGGCTGCGAGCGCGAGGTCAGCCCGCTCCAGCGCCCCGCGCTCGGTCGCGGGGGGGCTGGCTGCGTGCACGGCGATGTCGCCGAAGTTCTCCGCCTGCGCCCAGTTGGCCTCGCCGCGCTTGTAGAGCTCGAGCAGCGCGAACACGGTGACCGCGACCGTCATACGGTCTGCGCCCGCGACGGCTTCGTCGAAGCTGAAGCTCCCGCGGCGCAGCAGCCGGCGCAGGTGCGCCACGCGCTCGGCGACGGGCACGCGGGGGACGGCGACGTGCTCGAGGTTGATGGCCGGCGGAGCGCTCAGCAGCCGGCCGATCGCCTCGCCAAGAATCAGCGGGTCGGCGGAGCCCGGGGCTGGCTGCATGATCACGCGGCGCAAGTGCGTGGGCAGTGGCGCGTCACGGAAGCGCACCCCACGCTCGCGCGCGAGCAGCTCCCTCAAATGGGCTGCGGCTGACCGGTAGCGGCGCGCATCGAGCATGCGCGCGAGCAGCTCCTCGGCGGCGTGCTCGGGCTCGAGCTCTGCCAGGGCGTCGAGGCCCTCTTCCTCGCCCGCCAGCATCAGTCGCGACTTCAGCTCCAGCAGAGCGGCGATCAGCACGATGAATTCGGTCGCCGCCTCGAGGTCGAGCTCGCCGCGCGACTCGAGGTGATCGAGATACGCGAGCACCACCTCGGCAAGCTCGAGCTCCATCAGGTCGACCTCCTCGCGCAGCACGAGCGTGAGCAACAGATCGAACGGCCCCGAGAAGATCTCGAGGTCGAGCTCGAAGCTCGCGACGCTCACCGCCGCAGCCCCGGGGCGCGGGCCTTGGCGCAGCTCACTGGACGCGAACCCACCGCGTCACCGTAGCGCCCGGTCCCGACGTGGAGCGCCGAGCCCCATGCGCTTGCGCACGTCGAGCATCGTCGCGTGCGCCATCTCGTGCGCGCGGCGGGCCCCGTCCTCGAGGATCGCCTCGAGCGCCGTCTCGTCGGCGCGCAGCTGCAGGTAGCGCTCGCGCACGGGCGCGAGGTAGTCGACCACGGCGCCCGCCACCGCGGCCTTGAACTCGCCGTACCCAGCAGAGGCGAACTCGGCTTCGACGGCGGCCGGCTCGACGCCGCGCACGGCGGCGAGGATTTCGATCAGGTTGCTCACACCGGGCTTCTCCGGCGCGCGGCAGACCTCGCTGCCGGAGTCCGTGACGGCGCCGCGCAGCTTCTTCCCGATCGCCGCCGGCTCGTCGAGCACGAACACGGTGCCCTGCGGCGAGCCGCCCGTCGTGGACATCTTGCGGGTCGGATCCTGCAGGTCCATGATGCGCGCCCCCACCTGTGGAATCCGGTGCTCGGGCACGACGAGCACTTCATCGCCGTCGCCGAAGCGCGCGTTGAAGCGCCTTGCCGCGTCGCGCATCAGCTCCAGGTGCTCGCGCTGGTCCTCGCCAACCGGCACCTCGCTCGCCCGGTAGGCGAGCACGTCGGCGGCTTGCAGCACGGGGTACAGCAGCAGAGCGGCCGACACCAGCTCGCGCTGCCCGAAAGACTTGTCGCGGAACTGGTGCATGCGCTGCAGGCGTCCGAGCTCGGTCACGCTTGAGAGCAGCCAGGTGAGCTCGGTGTGCTCGGGCACGTCGCTCTGGCGAAAGAGGGTGCAGCGCTCGGGGTCGAGCCCCGCGGCGAGCAGGATGGCGGCGGTGTCGTAGCCGCGCTCGCGCAGCTCGGCAGGATCGAATGGGACGGTGATGGCGTGCAGGTCGACGATGCAGAAGATGCCCTCGCCGCGCTCCTGGCTTGCCACGTACTGGACGATCGCGCCGATGTAGTTGCCCAGGTGCTTCTGCCCCGTCGGCTGGATCCCTGAGAAGATCCTCATCGCCTGTGTCCGCCCGGGTGCTTGTGCCCGGCCGCGTGCCCGTTTCCGGCCGGGCGCTCGCGCACGACGGGGCGCTCGCGCACGACCGGGCGCTTGGCCGCAGCGACCTCGTCGAGCCGGCGCACGGGCGTCGAGTAGGGGGCGTCCCGGGCGATCTGAGGGTCCTTTAGCGCCTCGGCGATGATCGCCGCGACCGCGTCGGCGAACGCGTCGAGCGTCTCCTTGGTCTCGGTCTCGGTCGGCTCCACCATCAGGGCCTCCTCGACGAGCAGGGGGAAGTAGACGGTCGGGGGATGAAAGCCGAAGTCAAGCAGCCGCTTGGCGAGATCGACCGTCTTTATTGCAAGCGCGCGGCGCATGGGTCCGCCGGAAAGGACGAACTCGTGCATGCACAGCTGCCCGTACGCCAGCGGCAGGTACGAGCGCACGTCCGGCTCGACCGTCTGCTGCAGGCGTGCGAGCAGGTAGTTGGCGTTCAGAACCGCCGTCTCGGACGCGTCTCGCAGGCCGTCGCCGCCGAGCGAGCAGATGTAGGCGTAGGCGCGCACGAAGCAGCCGTAGTTGCCGTTAAATCCGCGCAGGCGGCCGATCGACGATGGTGCTGCGGGCGCGAACGCGAACGTCCCGTCCTCGCCGCGCACGACCTGCCCCGGCGGCAGGAAGGGCGCGATCCGCTCCGACACGGCGATCGGGCCCGCGCCGGGTCCGCCGCCTCCGTGGGGCTGCGTGAACGACTTGTGCAGGTTGAAGTGCACGATGTCAAAGCCCATGTCGCCGGGACGCGAGAGGCCCATCACGGCGTTGAGGTTGGCGCCGTCGTAGTACAGCGTCGCGCCCACGCCATGCACGATCTGTGCGATCTCCTCGATGTTGGGGTCGAACAGCCCCAGCGTGTTCGGGTTGGTGAGCATCAAGCAGGCAACGTCGCTGTCTGCCTTCTCGCGGAGATCGTCTAGATCGACGCCTCCGGCGTCGTTGGTCGCGAGCTTGACGACCTCCAGCCCCGCCATCGTGACCGTCGCGGGGTTGGTGCCGTGGGCGGTGTCGGGCGTGAGCACCTTGCGGCGCACCTCATCACGGGACTCGTGGTAGGCGCGGGTGAGCAGGACGCCGGCCAGCTCCCCATGGGAACCGGCCGACGGCGCCAGGCACACGTGCTCGAGCCCCGAGATCTCGGCGAGCGCGCGCTGCAGGTTGAACATCAGCTCGAGCGCCCCCTGCGCGCGCTCGGCGTCCTGCAGGGGGTGCAAGCGCGCGTGGCCGGGCAGCGCGGCGGCGCGCTCGTGCAGACGCGGGTTGTGCTTCATCGTGCACGAGCCCAGCGGGTAGAAGCCCGAGTCGAGGTCGAAGTTGCGCTTGGAGAGCCCGACATAGTGGCGGACGATCTCCGGCTCGGACACCTCGGGTAGCGCAGGCGGCTTGGAGCGGCGCAACCGCGACGGCAGCAGCTCGTCGCCCTCGCCGGCGGGCACGTCGAGCTCGGGGCTCCTGAACGCCCGCCGCCCGGGCGCGCCCTTCTGGAAGATCGTCACCGCGCGCTCGCGTTGCAGCGGCGGCTGGCTGCCTGTCAGCGTGCTCACGGCGCTCACACGCTCACGACCTCGCGCTCGGCGGCGAGCGCGGCCTTCAGCGCCGCCGCTAGGCGGTCGATGTCCGCGCGCGAGCGCCGCTCGGTCAGGGCCACGAGCAGCAGGCCGCGGTCCTGCGCGCGCGCGCTGAGCGCCTGCACGTCGACTCCGGGGTTGACGCCCACCTCTTTGCAGCGCCGTCGCACGGCGGCGACGTCGGCGTCGAGGCGCAGCGCGAACTCGCGGATCACCGGCTGCTCGCAGAACGGCTCCACGCCCTCGATCGCGCACAGCGCCCGGCGCGCGTAGCTGGTGCGGGCGAGCAGCAGCTCCCCGAGCTCCACGATCCCGGCGCGGCCCAGCCATGAGAGGTAGACGACGGCAGCGAGCGCGTTGAGCGCCTGCGAGGTGCATATGTTCGACGTCGCCTTCTCGCGGCGGATGTGCTGCTCGCGCGTCTGCAACGTAAGCACGAACCCGCGCCGCCCGTCCACGTCCACGGTCTCCCCCGCGATGCGCCCGGGCATGCGCCGCAGGTACTCCTCGCGGGCCGCGAAGAAGCCGAACGACGGGCCGCCGAAGTCCAGGCGGTTACCGAGCGGCTGCCCCTCGCCCACGGCGACGTCCACGCCGCATTCGCCCGGCGGCTTGAGGATGCCGAGCGTGATCGGATCGACCTGCGCGACGACCACTGGGTCGGCGCCGACTGCATTGGCCTCGCCGCCGGAGCCGGCGCCGTCAATCGGATCGCCGCCGTTCGCCTGGCCGCCGGCACCGGCATTGCCATGCTCTGGCGCGGCGTGTCGGGCGGCGGCGCTCAGCGCCTCGGCGTCCTCGACGGCCCCGTAGAAGTTGGGTTGGGCGAAGAACGCGGCGCTGGTGTCGGAGTCGATCGCGTGCGCCCACGCTTGCGCGTCTGTGACGCCGTCGCGAAGCGGAACCTCCTCCACCTCCATGCCGTAGCCGTGGGCGTGCGTGCGCAGCGTCTCGGCCGCGTGCGGATGAAGGCCTGCGCTGATGACGAAGCGACGGCGGCCGTTGTGCAGCTTTGCCAGGTAGCCGGCGGCCGCGAGCGCGGAGGGCCCCTCGTAGGAGGACGCGTTGGAGACCGGCAGGGCGGTCAGCTCGCAGATTGCGGTCTGGTACTCGAACATAGCCTGCAGCCCGCCCTGGGAGATCTCGGGCTGATAGGGCGTGTAGGGCGTCAGAAACTCGGAGCGCTCGGTGATCATGTCGACGATCGCCGGCACGTAGTGGTCGTACATCCCCGCGCCGAGGAAGCTGAGCTCGTCCTCGGCGCTTGTGTTGCGCTGGGCGAGCTCGCGCAGGTGCGCGTAGACCTCCTGCTCGCCCTCGCCGTCGGGCAGAGCGAGGGGCTGGCGCAGGCGCACCGTCTCGGGGATCTGGCGGTTGAAGAGCTCCTCCACGGAGCCGACGCCGATCGCCGCGAGCATCGCGTCGAGGTCCGCAGGAGTGATGGCCGTGTAACGACTCAAGTCGACGTCAGACTAGCCGCCGCAGCGCGCGGGCCTGCGGATCGCGCCTCAGGCTGGCCGCGGCGGCGTCCGTGCGCGGGGTCGCCGGCTTAGGAGCCGAGCGAGGCCACGTATGCGCCGGCGTCCATCAGCGCCTCGCGCTCGCCTGGGTCTGAGAGGCGCACTCTGACCAGCCAGCCCTCGCCGTAGGGATCGGTGTTGATCACGTGCGGATCCTGCTCGACGGAGCCATTGACCTCGATGATCTCGCCAGACAGTGGAGCGATCACGTCGGAGACGGCCTTGACGGACTCGACCTCGGCGTAGGGCTCGTCCTTGCGCACGGCGCTCCCCACGGCGGGAAGTTCGAAGAAGACGACCTCGCCGAGCGCGTCCTGCGCGTACCAGGTGATGCCGAGCGTCGCCTCCTCGAGGCCGGCGTCGATCCGCGCCCAGTCATGCTCGGGGTGGTAGAGCAGGTCCTCCGGGTAGCTGGCCTCCACCGTCATTGGGCCTTTCGGTAGAGCGGCTTTTGCTTGACGACGGCGGAGCGGATCTTGCCACGAACATCGATCTGAAGCTCGCTCCCCGGCTCGGCCCGCTCGGCGGGCACGTACGCGAGCCCGATGCCCGTGCGCAGGCTGGGCGACATGGTGCCGCTCGTCACGACTCCCCCGCCGAGCACCTCGTTGCCCGGCCGGGCGATTCCGCCCGTGACGATCTCGAACGCGGCCAGCCGCTCGCGCGGGCCCGTCTCGCGGACGGCGCGCACCGCCTCGGCGCCAATGAAGCCGGTGTGCTCGCGGCAGCACCATCCCAGGCCCGCTTCGATCGGCCCGCGCTCGACCATCAGATCGTTGCCGTAGAGGTGAAAGCAGACCTCCAGGCGCAGCGTGTCGCGCGCGGCGAGGCCCGCGGGCTTGGCGCCACGGGCGACAAGCTGGTCCCACAGCGTCGGCGCATCCTCGGGGCGGCAGAGCAGCTCCACGCCATCCTCGCCGGTGTAGCCGGTTCCGCAGACGAGGACCTCGGCACCTGAGAGCCGTCGGAAGGCTGCGGTCATGCGCGCGGGAAGCGGCGAGTCCGACAGCGCCTGCACGAACCCGCGCGCCAGCGGGCCCTGCACGGCGAGCATCGCGTAGTCGGCGATGCGGTCGGTGATCTGGGCGTCAGCGAATCCCTCCGCGTGCGAGCGGAACCACTCCAGGTCGCGGGCGTGGTTGGCGGCGTTGGTGACGGTCAGGTAGCGATGCTCGTCCAGGCGATAGGTGAACACGTCGTCGAGCACGCCGCCGTCCTCGCGGCAGAGCACGCTGTACTGGGCCCCTCCGGCAAACGCGCCGCCCCCCTCGACGCCGAAGGCGATCGCCGATACGTCATTGGAGAGCACGCGCTGCAACAGCGCGAGCGCACCCGCGCCGCTCGTTTCGATCTCGCCCATGTGCGAGACGTCGAAGATCCCGCACGCCTCGCGAACGGCGAGGTGCTCCGCGGTCACGCCCTCGTACTCCACCGGCATCTCGAAGCCTGCGAACTCCACCAGCTTGGCCCCGGCGTCGCGGTGGCGCTCGAACAGCGGCGTGCGCGCGCGCGGAGGCCGCTTCTCGGAGGAGCTCATGGTCCGTGGCAGGCTAGTGGACGCGGTCCTCGGCGCCGCCAGGCGTCGGGTCAAGCCGCTAGCGCAGAAACGGCGGGACGTCGATCTCGTCGTCCGAGATCTCCAGCGAGGAGCGCTGGCGGTCGTCGATCCGCGGCCCGCGGTCGCGGCGCGCCCGGCTGTCCCGGCGGGCGCTGCGGCCCGGGCGGTGGTCGAAGCCCGTGCCGATCACGGTCACGCGAACGTCGTCGGCCATGCTCTCGTCGATCACCGCACCAAAGATGATGTTGGCGTTCGCGTCGGCCGCGTTCTGGATGATCTCGGCGGCGTCGTTGACCTCGAACAGCCCGAGATCCTTGCCGCCGGTGATGTTGAGCAATATCCCGGTGGCTCCGTCGACGGACTCCTCGAGCAGCGGTGAGGAGATCGCCGCCTTGGCCGCTTCCGCGCAGCGGTTCTCGCCGCCGGCTGTTCCGATCCCCATCAAAGCCGAGCCCGCGTCGTGCATGATCGTGCGCACGTCTGCGAAGTCGAGGTTGATCAGGCCCGGGATCGTGATCAGGTCGGTGATCCCCTGGACTCCCTGGCGCAGGACGTTGTCGGCCTCGCGGAAGGCGTCGAGCATCGAGGTGCGGCGCTCGACGACCGCCAGCAGCTTCTCGTTCGGGATCACGATCAGCGTGTCGACGACCTCGCGCAGGCGCTCGATTCCGTCGCTCGCCTGCCGCGCGCGTTGAGCTCCCTCGAAATCGAACGGGCGCGTCACCACGCCGACGGTCAGCGCGCCGATCTCATTCTTGGCGATCTCGCCGATGACCGGAGCTGCGCCGGTGCCCGTGCCGCCGCCCTCGCCTGCCGTCACGAACACCATGTCTGCGCCCTTCAGAGCCTCCTTGATGTCGTCGCGCGACTCCGACGCCGCAGCCAGTCCGACGTCGGGGTCGGCGCCCGCGCCCAGCCCCTTGGTCGAGTCGTGCCCGATGTTCAGCTTGATGTCGGCGTCGCACATGGCGAGCGCCTGGGCATCGGTGTTGGCGGCTATGAACTCCACCCCGCGCAGGCCCGCGTCGACCATGCGGGAGACGGCGTTCGTGCCGCCGCCGCCGACCCCCACGACCTTGATGACAGCCAAATAGGCTCCGCTGTTCTCCATGATGTCTGCGCCGAACCCTTCAGTAAGAAATTAGGGTTCGGAGGATACAGGTTGCCGAACCGCCGGATTGTGGACGTTATGCAGGCAACTTCGCCCTGTCAACGAAAACGGCTAATAACGCAACAATCATTGCATATCCGCTCACTCTCGACCATCGCGCGAGGGCGCCGGCTGAATTGCCATAAGTCTCAGGTTGAGGTTGACATTTGTCAACCGCCCATCGCGGGCGCTCCTGGCGTCGGCGCTGAACCCGCGGATGCGCCGCTCGTTTCGGCGCTCGGCGCCCCCACCGCGGGGGCGCTGTGGGCTGTCGGCGCTTCGGATTCGGTACTGCGCTGGGATTCTTCGGAGACGCCCTGGACGCCCGAGGAGAACCCGCCCCCGCCCGAGGCGGCGAGCCCGGCGGCGAGCGCAGCGGTGATCGATTCGGAGGTTTGCTGCAGGATCGAGCCCGTGCCCGTGCTGGCGCCGAGCGCGCTCGTGGGCGCGGTGCCGGGCGCGAACCCGGCCGCTGGGCGCTCCGGCGTTCGCACGTCCACGTATAGAGCGTGGGCCGAGGCGGGATCGGCTAGCACGCGCGCCAGCGAAAGCCACTTTGCGTGCGGGCGGCTCGAATCGCCGAAGTAGACCTCGAGGCCCCCGCGCATCACGGCGGTGAAGCCCTTCGGCCCTAGAAGCACGCGCTTGGTCGAGGCGTCGAGCGCGCGCGGCGCTGCCCCGAGGATCGCGAGCGCCCCGAGCAACCGCCAGTCGTGCACCCGCGCGCCGGTCGGCGGCTCGTAGCCTCCGCTCACCGTCGGCAGCCTGCCCGAGAGAAGTCGCGGCCCCAGTGTCATGCCGTCGGACGCGACAGCGGTCCGTGCTTCTCCGACGAGCAGGGCGGCCACGGGCAGCCGCTCGCTCACGGCGATCCGCATCGAGTGCGGGAGGCTCGTCGAGACGTCGATCGCGCGCACGAGGTGAAACGGCGCCACCGCAGCCAGCAGCGCGCCGCGGTGGACATCAAGCGTGCTCATGCGCCTGGCCGCCAGCGTGAGCGCGCGCTCGATCGCGCGTGCTTCCGGACCGTGGGCGCCGACGACGCTCACGTGGCGCACAGCGACCAGCGACGAGTCGCGCAGCCACATCCACGCGCCGCTCAGCAGCGGCGCCCCGAGCGCGAGCGCGAGCAGCCCGACGCGCAGGCGCTTGCGCTGGCGCAGGATCTCGAGCGCCAGCAGCGCGCCGGTGGCGCACGCGCGCAGGGCCCGCTCCGTGCGGCGGGGGCCCGAACGGCGGCGGGGGCGGGCGCGCCGGCCGGCGGGGCGGGCGCCGGGGCGCAGGCGCGCGGCGGATGACGGAGCGCGGAGCTGGGTGCGCGCCCTGGCGGATGGGGTGGCAGGACGGGAGGGGGCCACGGCTCCGGCCCCCAGCCGCCGGGCGGCGATCGAGCGTTCCATCGCTCATGTTTTCGACCCCGCCCGGCGAACCCCTACTGCCAGGGAAAGCGCACCTCGCCGAGCGTCTGCACCTCCGGCTCGAGCTCGACGCCGAAGCGCTCGCGCACTCGCCGGCGGCCCTCAGCCATCAGCGCCACCACGTCGGCGGTGGTCGCCGAGCCGGTGTTCTCGATGAAGTTCGCGTGCTTCTCGGAGAAGCGCGCGCCGCCCACCTGCAGGCCGTTGCAGCCGCTCTCGGCGAGCAGCAGCCCCGCGCTGCGGCCGCGGGCGCGCGGCTCGTCGGGGTTCTTGAACGTCGAGCCGAATGTCCTGATCCCCTGCGGCTGGGCCTCGCGGCGGCGTGCGCGCATGCCCGCGATGTTCGTCGCCACCGCCTCGGGGTCCGACGGCGTGAGCGAGAAGCAGGCGCGGATCACGACCTCGCCGGGAGCGACGTTCGAGCGGCGGTAAGCGAAGCCAAGCTCGTGCGGGGTGCGTCGCTCGAGGCCATCGGCGGAGCAGATCTCGACCCACTCGAGCACACGCGCCAGCTCGCCCTCGTACGCGTTGGCGTTCATCTTCACCGCGCCCCCGACGGTCCCCGGGATGTTCACGCCGAACTCGAGCCCCGTGAGCCCGGCGCGCGCCGCGCGCGCGGCCACGGCGGGCAGGCGCGCGCCCGCGCCGCAGCGGATCCGCTCGCCCTCGAGCTCGATCGCCGCCAGCGAGCCATCGAGCTTGACCACCAGCCCGCGGACGCCGTCATCGGCGATCAGCAGGTTCGAGCCGGAACCCACCACGCTCACCTCGATGTCCGCACCGTAGGCCCAGCTCAGCAGCTCCTGGACGGTGGCGTCATCGCTGGCGCGCGCGAAGTGCTCGGCAGCTCCGCCGGTGCGCACGGTCGAGAGCCGTGCGAGCGGAAAGCGCTCCTTGACGCCCGCAGGCGGCTGCTTGTCGCTCATGCTCCCACCAGGCTTCGCCCGAGGCTGTCGATGTCGCCGGCGCCCATCAGCAGGCATAGATCCCCCTCTTCGAGCATGCCCGCGAGCACCCTCTGGGCTGCGGCCGGCGCGGGCAGCCAGTAGACGGGCCGTCCAGCTGCGACGTCCGCGCTCGCCTCCGCGATCAAAAGGCCGCTCACGCCTGGATGGTCCTCGCTTCGCTCGCGCGCCGGGTAGACCTCGAGCACGATCATGACGTCTGCCTCCGCGAGGGCGCGGCCGAAATCGCGCGCGAGCACTGCGGTGCGCGAGTACAGATGCGGCTGGAAGACCGCCACCAGGCGTCGCGGCGACAGCGTGCGCGCGGCCCGGAGCGTCGCCGCGACCTCGCTTGGATGGTGGGCGTAGTCGTCGTAGAGCAGCGCGCCCGCGCGCGTGCGGCCGAGCAGCTGGAAGCGCCGTCCTGCGCCCGTGAAGGCCGACAGCCCCGCGATCGTGCGCTCCTCCTCGGCACCCGCGAGGCGAGCCGCCTCGAGAGCTGCCGCCGCGTTGAGCGCGTTGTGCTCGCCTGGAACGCGCAGGCGCACCTCGGCGCCTCTCCAGCTGAAGCGCGACCCCTGCGGATCGAGCGTCGCCCGCGGATGCTCATACAGGACCAGCGTGGGGCGGCTGGGGTCCGAGCCTCGGCCGGCGCCGCGCCGGGCGGGAAGCGAGCCCCGACCGTCCGCGTCCTTCGCGGAGGGCGCGAGCTCCAGGAGCTCGGCGATGTCGGGGAGCACGATCGCGCCGCTCGCTCGCGCGAGGAACGCGCGAAAGGCCTCGCGCAGCTCCGCGAGCGAGGCAAACGTGGCGTGGTGATCGAGCTCGACGTTCATCAGCACCGCAACCTCGACGTGCAGGCTCAGCATCGAGAGATCGGACTCGTCCGCCTCCACCACCAGCCACTCTCCCCCGCTCCAGTGCGCGTTGGCGAGGCCGCCTCCCACGGGCCCGCCCACGAGCCAGGAGGGGTCGAGCTCGGCGGCGCGCAACGCGTGCACGATCATCGACGCGGTCGTTGTCTTGCCGTGGCTTCCGGCCACGGCGATCGTCTGCCGCAGCGCGCTCAGCTCGGACACGATCTCCGCGCGCGAGCGCTCGGCGAGCCCGCGTTCGCGGGCTGCCGTGCGCTCGGGGTTCTCGGCCGGCACGGCCGAGGAGTAGACGACCTCCACCTCGGCCCCGGCCGGCACGTTGGCGGGAGCGTGGCCGATCCTCGCCTCGAGCACGCCGTCGGCCGCCAGTCGTTCGATGTAGGGGCTCGAGTGGGCATCCGAGCCGCTGACCTCGGCGCCGAGGGCGCTTGCGGCGCGCGCGTAGGCGCTCATGCCGGCTCCGCCGACGCCGACGAAGTGAAGGCGCCGCCCGCGCCACGGCTGCGATGAGCTGCTCATCCGCCGCCGGCCAGGAGGATCTCGCGCGCGACCTCCCGCGCCGCGTCCACCCGCGCGAGCGCTCGCGAGGCGCGCGCCATCTCGGCCAGGCGCGCGCGGTCGCCGAGCAGCGCTGCGACCTCGCGGGCCAGGCGCGCCGGGCTCAGCTCGCTGTCGGGAATCGTCAGCGCGGCGCCCGCCTCGGACATCCAGCGGGCGTTGGCGCTCTGGTGACCGCCCGCGGCGTGCGGATAGGGAATTAGGATCGCCGGCACCCCGTGCGCGGCGATCTCGAAGATCGACCCCCCGGCACGGGCGACGACGAGGTCAGAGGCGGCCAGCGCGTCGGCGAAGTCGGCCTGCTCGAGGTACTCGATCAGGCGATATCCCGCGCGCAGCTCGTGCGCGGAAAGCTCCGCATAGTCGCGCCGCCCGCATATGTGCAGCACCCGGAAGGCGCTGCCGGCGAACGCCTCGATCGCGGCGATGTTGATCGAGTGCGCGCCGAGCGAGCCTCCGAACACCAGCACGCACGTCTCATCGGATGAGATCTGAACGCGCCGGCGCGCTCCCTCGGCGTCCCGGGAGGGCGGCGGGATCGGCCGGCCCGTCACGCGGAGGCGCCCGCGCCTGGCAGCTCGCCGCGCGCGCCCGGCATCCCAGGCCGCACCGGAGCCCTGCCCCCGCGCACCGGCGCGACGCCGGCGGCGCGCGGGCGGCGGCGTGAAGGCGAGGCACACCGTGCGCGCAAACGGGGCCAGCAAGCGGTTGCTGAGCCCCAGGTGATGATCGGCCTCGGTCAACACGACTGGGACGCGCCGAAGCAGGGCTGCGAGGACAACCGGCGCCGCGACGTAGCCGCCCCCTCCCATCACCGCGTCAGGCGCCAGCTCCCGCAGCAGGGCGCGCGAGCGGCGCACCGCGCGAGCAGCGAGCAGAAGCGCTCGCGCGGCGCGCAGCGGGTTGGTGCGGCTCATCCCCTGGACGGTGATCCGATGCAGCGCGTAGCCCGCCGCCGGGACGAGCTGAGCCTCGGCGCGGTCGGCGCCGATGAAGGCCACATCGACGCCGTCAGCTCGCAGCGCGTCTGCCACGGCCAGCGCCGGAACGACGTGCCCCGCGGTTCCCCCCGCTGCGATCACCACTTTGCCCGCTGCTCGCTTCACGCGCCCATCGTGCCTGTTCACGCCCGCGCGCGTCGAGCGCGCGCTGGCGCGGCACAGGCAGCAGCCGCACGTGCGCGCTGCCGCCTGCGGCGACGTTCATCAGCAGGCCCATGCTCGCGAGCATCACGATGAGGCTGCTCGATCCGTAGGAGACGAAGGGTAGGGGCACGCCCGTGAGCGGCGCCAACCCGAGCACGGCGCACGTGTTCAGAAGCGCCTGCGAGACGATCAGCGAGGTGACGCCAACCGCGAGCAGCGCGCTGTAGAGGCTGCGCGCCGCCTTCGCCGTCCTCAGGCCCGCGTAGGCGATCAGCCCGTAGAGGAACATCAGCGCGCACACGCCCACGACGCCGAGCTCCTCGGCGATCACGGCGAGGATGAAGTCCGTCGGCGCCTCGGGGAGGTAGAAGATCTTCTGCACGGACTGTCCCGGGCCGACTCCGAAGAGCCCGCCCGAGCCGATTGCGATCTGCCCCTGAACGGCCTGAAACCCGCTTCCGGCAGCGTGCGCCCACGGGTTCAAGAACGAGGTGAGCCGGGCACGCGCGTAAGGGCGCACGAGCGCGTACAGCACCACGACGGCGAGCGCCGCGCCCGCGATCACCGCCATCGTCCGCAGCGAGACGCCGGCTGCGACGAGCATCGCCGTGACCGTGAACGCGATCACCAGAGCCGTGCCGAGGTCGGGCTGCGTCACGATCAACAGCGCTGCCGCCGCGACCACCACGATCAGCGGGTTGACGAGCTCGCGCAGATCGTGCACGCGCTCGGGTCGCCGTGCCAGCAGCGCGGCCGCGTACAGCACGAGCGCGAGCTTCATGAGCTCCGAAGGCTGGAACTGCAGCGGGCCGGTCCCGAGCCAGCGCCGTGCGCCGTTGACGCTCACGCCGATGTGCGGCACGTGCACAGCGAGCACGAGCACGAAGCACACGCCCAGCAGCGGCCCGGTGATGCGCGTCAGGAGCCTGACGCCGTCGCGCGCCAGCAGACGCATGATCAGCAGGCCGATCGAGCCGTACAGCAGATAGCGCACCAGGTAGCCGCTGCCGTTCCCGCGCCCCTGAAGCAGCGTGCTGGCCGAGGAGGCGCTGTACACCATGACCGCGCCGAAGGCCAGCAGGCAGAGCGTCGCGGTCAGCAGCATGCGCTGCTCCAGCGACTGCTGGGCGCGCGAGCGCGCGGGCCTGCGAGTCTCCGAGCCGTCGCGCTTGCGCCCCGCGCGCGCCGTCGGCGGACCCCCGCGGCCTGCGCGGCGTGCAACGGCTGCTGGCATCGCGGCTCACTTCGACGTCGT
The DNA here is from genome assembly GCA_005884115.1 of Actinomycetota bacterium. Classification (GTDB taxonomy): domain Bacteria; phylum Actinomycetota; class Thermoleophilia; order Solirubrobacterales; family Solirubrobacteraceae; genus Palsa-744. The sequence goes on along the minus strand of VAXW01000003.1, from coordinate 175,698 downwards.
CTGGCCGAAGCCTCCCTCGCGGACGAGCTCGCAGAAGCGCTCGCCGCGAGCTTCGAAGTCGCTGAACTGGTCGAAGCTCGCACAGGCTGGCGAGAGCAGGACGACCTCGCCGGGATGTGCAGCGTGGCGGCAGGCGTGCACGGCGCGCTCGAGCTCGCCGCAGCGCAGGAGCGGCGTGCCCACGCCGGCGAGCGCCTGCTCGATCGCGGGCGCGTCTTCGCCGATCAGATACGCGCCCGCGCACGCGCGCTGCACGGGCTCACGCAGCGGCGCGAAGTCCTGTCCCTTGCCCTGCCCGCCCAGGATCAGGTGTACCTGCGCCTGGCCGGCGAACGCCTCGAGCGCGACCAACGCGCTGGCGACGTTGGTGGCCTTTGAATCGTTCACGTACAGCACGCCGTCGCGGCGCGCGACCTCTTGCAGACGGTGCGGGACCCCGCGGAAGGACCTCAGGCCGGCGCGAACGTCCGAGGGCTCCAGGCCGCGGACCAGGCATGCGGCCGCCGCCGCCATCGCGTTCTCGACGTTGTGGCGCCCCCGAAGCGGCAGCTCGGTGACCTCGAGCAGCGCGCGCTCCCGCCACCACATGCTCCCGTCGTGCTCGCACATCTCAAAGCCCGTGCCGCGGGCGAAGGCAACCTTTCGCCCGCCGGCGAGGAGCGCGAGGATGTCCGGTGGGGCGATCGCGTAGTCCCGTTCGCGCTGGCGGGCGAAGAGCTTGAGCTTGGCTGCCAGATACGCCTCCATCGTCTCATGGCGATCGAGGTGATCCGGTGCCACGTTCAGCAGCACGCCGACCTCGGGCGCGAAGCGGCTCGCGTCGTGCAGCTGAAAGGAGGAGACCTCGCAGGCGACCGTCGCCTCGCGCGCGAGCGCTCCCACGAGCGAGCTCAACGCGGTGCCCACGTTGCCCGCCACCGCCACCGCGCGGCCCGCCCGCCGGTGGATGTGGCCGATGAGCTCGACCGTCGTCGTCTTGCCGTTGGTGCCGGTCACGGCGATGAAGTCGTTGGGCAGCAAGCGCCACGCGAGCTCGAGCTCGCCCAGCACGCTGAGCCCGCGCCCTCGGGCCGCCGCGATCACCGGCGCCGCATCCGGGACCCCGGGGCTCTTGATGACCGTGCGCACGCCCTCCAGCTGCGTCTCGACGGGGGCTTCGCCGAGGCTCAGCTCGACCCCCTCGGCAAGCAGCGCGACCGCCTCGGGCGGCTCCCCGGCGTCGTAGCCGGTGACGCTCGCGCCGCGCGCCCGCAGCGCGCGGGCGGCGGCGATGCCCGAGCGTCCGAGGCCGACGATGAGGTATGGCCCGGGCGGGAGCTCAGGACGCGGGGACATGCTCAGCCGATGCTCTGGCGATAGATCGTGAAGCCGATCGCACAGCAGATCGCGGCGACGATCCAAAAGCGCAGGATGATCTTGGTCTCCGACCACGCGCGCAGCTCGAAGTGATGGTGAATTGGCGCCATCAGAAAGACGCGTTTGCGGATCGCCTGGAAGGAGATCACCTGGATCGCGACGGACAGCGCCTCGATCACGAAGATGCCGCCGAGCAGGACCAGCAGCAGCTCCGTCTTGGTCATCACCGCAAGGCCCGCGATCGCCCCGCCCAGGCCGAGCGAGCCGGTATCGCCCATGAAGATCGTGGCCGGGAAGGCGTTGAACCACAGAAAGCCGATGCAGCCGCCGACCAGGCAGCCGGCGACCATCGCGAGGTCGTACTCGCCCGTGATGAAGGTGATGGCCACGTACGCGAGCAGCACGATCGCGGCGCACCCGGCCGCGAGGCCGTCGAGGCCGTCGGTGAGGTTGACGGCGCTCGTCGTCCCGGCAACGACCAGGTAGATCAGCACCGGGTAGAGCGGCCCCAGGTTGATCTGATAGTCGACGAAGCGCAGGCGCAGAGTGCTGGCAAGGTGCGCCTCGTGGCTGGCGATGAACCACAGGCCGAGCGAGATCGCGATCGTGACGGCTAGCTTGGTCCGCGCCCGCAGGCCGAGCGAGCGCCGGCGCACGAGCTTGGTGTAGTCGTCGGCGAACCCGAGCAGCGCACAAGAGATGGCGGCGCCGAAGACGCCGACCGAGCGCCAGTCGTAGTCGCTCAGGATGAGGAAGGGGATCGAGATGGCGATGAAGATGATCACGCCGCCCATCGTGGGCGTGCCCGCCTTCTGGTGGTGCCCCTCAGGTCCCTCCTCGCGGATGTGCTGGCCGAACTCGCGCTCGCGCAGGAACTCGATGAACTTGGGGCTCAGGAAGATGCAGATCAGCAGCGCTGCGGTGCCGCCGAAGAGGATGCGCCCCATCAGCGCCGCCGCGCGCCCGCCGCCGGCGCCGCCCCGCCTGTGGGACTGCTCGCCCAGTTCGCGTCCCGGCGCGCGCCGAGCGCTTCGGCTACGCGCTCGAGCGCGACGCCGCGAGAGCCCTTCACGAGCACCGTGTCGCCGCTGCGCAGCAGCCCGCCCAGAGCCTCGGCAGCCGCATCCGCGTCCGCGACCGCACGCGCGTCGCCCGCGAACGCTGCGAGCATGTTCTCCGCCAGCGGGCCGACGGTGACGAGCAGCTCGACCCCGCGCCGCGCCGCGTGCGCTCCGAGCTCGCGATGAAGCTCAGGCGCTTGCGGCCCGAGCTCGAGCATGTCCCCGAGCACTGCCACGCGGCGTCCGGGCGCGGTTGCCGCGAGCTCGTCGATCGCCGCCCGCATCGACATCGGGTTGGCGTTGTAGCAGTCATTTATGAGCACTATTCCCGCGTCGGTCTCCAAGCGTTCGCCGCGCATCGCCGAGAAGCCAACCTCCACCGGACCCTCTGGCTCGACGCCGAGAGCGCGTGCGCAGCCCACCGCTGCGAGGAGGTTGGTCAGGTTGTGGCGCTCCCGGAATGAGGGCCGCAGCTCGAGGACGCGCCCGCCCGCGCGGACCTGCACCTCGCCCGTGCCGTCTGCACGCACGAGCTGCACATCGCCGCCCTCGCCAAAGGTCACCGTGTGCATGTCGTCTCTGAGGTGTGCTTGCAGCAGCGGCTCGCCGGCCGGGATCACGATCGTCGCACCGGGGGCCAGCCCGGCGATCAGCTCGGCCTTGGCCGCGGCGACGGCCTCCAGCGAGCCGAGCAGCTCCAGGTGCACCGGGCCGACGTTCACGATCGCGCCGACGTCGGGCCGCGCGATCGCGGTCAGCTCGGCTATCTGTCCGGGCCCGCGCATGGCCATCTCGAGCACGAGTGCCTGCGTGTCAGCGGGGGCCGCGAGCAAGGCCAGCGGCAGCCCGATCTCGGTGTTGTGGTTTTCCGCGCTCGAGGCGGTGCGCAGATGCGGGCGCAGGAGCGCGGCGAGGATGTCCTTGGTCGAGGTCTTGCCGGTCGACCCGGTGATCGCGATGACCCTGGCCGCGCCGGACCCCAGCTCGGTGCGCCAGGCTTGCGCGAGCGCTTGCAGGCCGCGCAGCGGGTCCTCGTGCTCGAGCACGATCCCCTCGGAGGCGAGAGGCGCGGCATGGGCGGGCGCGACGAGCACGCCCCACGCCCCGGCCGCGAGCGCGTCCCTGGCATGTGCCCCGCCGTCCGTGCGCGCGCCGGGAAGCCCGACGAACAGCTCACCGCCCGTGAGCGTGCGCGAATCGATCGCCGCTCGTGTCGGTCCTCCGCGGGCGCGACCGCGATCGCCGAGCAGGCGTGCACCCGCGGCATCGGCGACGTACGCGGGCGTCCAAGCCCTCATCGTCGGCTCCTGCCGGCGCAGGCTCCACCACGCAACCTCGCCTCGCGCGAGCTCACCGCTGACCGCCCGCGCGCCATGCCGGCACTGCGTTCGCGCGCTCGCGCAGCGCTTCCCTGGCCACCGTCACGTCGTCGAATGGCACCTTGCGCCCGCCGGCGAGCTCCTGCCCTTGCTCATGCCCCTTGCCGGCGATGACGAGCACGTCGCCGCTCGCCGAGTTGCAGACTGCGTCGGCGATCGCGGCGCGGCGGTCGACGATGAAGCGCGCCGGCTCGGCTCGCGCTCCCCCACCGGCAGCGTGTGGCCCACTGGGCCTGGCTGGGTCATCCGGTGGCGGCCCTTGTTCGACCCGCCTTACCCCGGCCATGATCTCGGAGATGATCTGCTCGGGGTCCTCCGAGCGCGGGTTGTCGGAGGTGACGAGCAGAACGTCGGCGTACCGGCGCGCTACTTCGCCCATCACCGGGCGCTTTCCGCGGTCGCGGTCGCCGCCCGCGCCGAACACGCACGTCACGCGCCCGCGCGCCTGCTCGTCGGCACCCACCAGCTCGCGGGCGGCGCGCAGCACGTTCTCCAGCGAGTCGGGCGTGTGCGCGTAGTCGACCAGCACGGCGAAGTCCTGTCCCTCGTCGACCGGCTCGAAGCGCCCCGGCACGCGCACGCCCTCTTCCAGGCCGCCGACCAGCACCTCCAGATCGCCGCCGAGCAGGTGCGCGGCAGCGAGCGCCCCCAGCGCGTTGGCGACGTTGAAGCGCCCGCGCATGGGCGAGCTGACCCTGCGGGCGCCCGCGGGGGTGCGAAGCTCGAAGCTGCAGCCGCTCATATCGCAGCGCAGCTCCCATGCGCTGTAGTCGGCCTGGAACTCGAGGGCGAACGTGCGCGCCCCGGGTACCTCGGTGGCGAGCCTCTGCCCGTAGGCATCGCCGACGTTGATCACGCTCACGTCCGGCTGCCCGCCCTCGGCGCGCTCCCCATTCGGCGCCGAGGGCAGGAACAGACGCCGCTTGGCCAGGAAGTAGTCCTCCATGGTGTTGTGGAAGTCGAGGTGGTCGCGGCTGACGTTGGTGAAGATCGCCGCCCTGTAGCGCAGGCCGTCCACCCTTCCGAGCTCGAGCGCGTGCGAGGAGACCTCCATCGCGCAGGCGCGATCTCCGCCGTCGAGCATCGCGCGCAGGTCTGCCTGCAGATCGATCGCCTCCGGGGTGGTGCGCACGACAGCCTCCTCGACGCCGCCGATGATGGACTTGACGGTGCCGAGCAGCCCGCACTGCTCGCCGGCAGCCTCGAGCAGCGCGCGCACGAGGTAGGCGGTGGTGGTCTTGCCGTTGGTGCCCGTCACCCCTACGACCCGCAGCTCCCGGCTCGGGTCCCCATAGAAGCGCGCCGCGATCGGACCCATGGCGGCGCGCGCGGATGGGACCAGCACTTCGGGCACGCCGAGACCGAGAGGGCGCTCGACGATCAGCGCGGCGGCTCCCGCGCGGACCGCATCGGCGGCGTGGTCGTGCCCGTCGCTCTGAAAGCCCTTCACGCAGAAGAAGAGCTCGCCAGCGCGAACACTGCGACTGTCGTAGGCAAGGCCGGCGATCTCCACCGCATCGCTTCCGGCGTGCGGTGTGACGGGGGCGGCGCTGTCCAAGTCGGCGAGCAACTCGTCGAGCCTCATGCGGCTGATGCTATCCCGGCGGGATGCGCATATATGGCAGCGCGAAGCTCATGATCTGCCCGAACGCGGGCGCTGCCACGGTACCGCCGAAGATCGACCCCGCGTGCGGTTCGTCGACGATCACGGCACACAAGAGCGCCGGGTTGGACGCCGGCGCGAAGCCCATGAACGAGGCCACGTAGGCGGTCTTGGAGTACTGTCCCGTCGCCGGATCGACCTTGCTCGCGGTGCCAGTCTTCCCGGCCAGGTGGTAGCCGGGGATCGACACCTCGCTGGCCGTCCCGCCTGGGGCGAGGACGCCCTCGAGCATTTCACGCAGCGACGACGCGGTCGCGGCCGAGATGATCCGGCGCCCGGCGGGCTCGGCGGTGCGTCGCCCGTCGACGGCGGCGATGACGTGCGGGCGGCGCAGCACGCCACCGTTGGCGATCGCCGCATAGGCGCTCGCCATCTGGATCGGGGTCACGAGCTGCCCCTGTCCGATTGGGAGGTTGCCCATCGAGGACCCGGAGTAGCGACTCAGCGGGAGGATCGTCCCGCGTTCCTCGCCGGCCAGCTCGATCCCGCCGCGGGCGCCGAACCCGAAGCGCCTGGTCCACGCGGCGAAGCCGCTTGGTCCCTCGAGCATGCCGATCTTGATCGCCCCGACGTTGCTGGACTGGGCGAGTATCTGCGCGGTCGTGAGCGACTCGTTGCCGTGTTCGGTGTCGTCGTGGATCGTGCGATCGGCGACCTGGATCTTGTCGGGCACATCGAAGCCCGTCGCGGGCGTCGCCAGCCTGTCCTGAAGCGCTGCCGCGACCGTGATCGCCTTGAACGTGGACCCCGGTTCGTAGTCGAAGCTCACAGCTCTGTTCTCCAGCGCCTGCGGCGATGAGGTGCCGGGCTGGTTCAGGTTCACGGCCGGCCAGTTGGCCATCGCGAGGATCGTGCCGTCGCGGGGATCCATGACGATGGCCGTCGCGTCCTTGGGAGCGAAGATGCTGCCGAGCGCGCCGAGCACTTCTTCGCTGCGCTGCTGGATGTTCGCGTCTAGCGTGAGCGTGACCGGCGATCCGGCCACCTCTGGGTGCACTTCGTCAATCGAGACGGGCTGGCCCCGCGCGTCGCTGACCACGCGCCGCTCGCCTGCTCGCCCGCCAATCAAGGCGTTGCGCGAGTACTCCAGGCCCGACAGTCCGCTGCCTTCGGTGCTCACGGCGCCGAGCACCTGCGCCGCGAGCGCTCCGCGGGGATAGACGCGGCGCATCACCGGCGCGCCAGCTATGCCCGGGATCTTCAGGGACAGGGCTTCCTGGGCCTGCCTGGCGGGCACGGCGCGCGCCAGGTACACGAACCCGCGCCGCTGCGAGAGCTCCGCCAGGAGCCGGGTCTCCGGGCGGCCGAGGATGGGCGCGAGCCGACGGGCGCTGGCGAGCGGGTCGGTGACGAGGTATGGCGTGGCCGAGATGTCCTGGGCTGGCTCCGAGACGGCGAGCTCGACTCCGTTGCGATCGGTGATCGTCCCGCGCTGTGCGGGCACGGCTTCAGTGGTGAGCTGCTGCGTGCGCGCGGCCCGGCGCAGCGTCGCGCCCTGGAGGGCGGCCAGGTACAGCGTTCGCGCTGCCGCGAGTATCAACAGCGCGAAGAAGGCCGCGAAGATCAAACCCACCCGGCGCTGGACGATCGCCATGCCTACCCCCCGGACGAGCCCGCCGCGCTGCCCCCTGAAGGTGCGACCCCGGCGGCCGGTTCCGCGGTCGTGCTCGTAGGTGCCGCGCCGACGGAGGCAGCACTCGAGGGTTCGCCCGAGGAGCCGGCGGCTTCGACGCTCTGCGCGCGCGGCTGGGAGACGACCGCTCCCGCGGAGCTCGAGTACGTCGGAGCCTGTGCGAGCGCTGCCGAGGAGCTCTGCGCGGAAGCCGTGCTTTCGGCCGCTGCCGGCGACGATGCGGACGGCGTCGCGCCTTCCGCGCTCGCCGAGGGCGTAACCGAACGGAGCGCGTCGGCGGCGCGAGAGGGGTCGCGACGCGGATCGGCGCTCACGAAGCGCAGGGCCTGAAGCGGCACGGACACCATTCCCAGCCGCTCGGCGCGAGAGACGACCTCGTGGTCCGCGGCCAGTTCCGAGTTTTCGATCTGCAGCCCGGCGTTCTGGCGCTGCAGGAGCGCCTCACGCTCGAGCGCGCGCCCGATCGTGGCGTTCAGCTTCAGCAATCCGAGCTGCAGCGTCACGATCCCGATCAGCGCGAAGGCGACCAGGCCGATCCAGATTCGGCTGCGGATCAGGCGATCGATCAGACGGTGCTGGGAGAGGCTCTCGAGGGCCGCGAGCAGGCCGAGAACGAAGCCGCCGGTGCGCAGAGAGAGGTCGCGCGTGCGTGCGGCGGGCGCGCGCCGCGCCGGGCCGGAGACGCGCCGCGGCGGGCGCGAGGGCTCCGGGCGGGGCCTGCGCGCTGGGGGCGCGGCGGCCGGCATCGGGCCGCGCGAGCCCGCCCTGCGGGGGGGCTCCAGCGCGGGCGCTGCGGCGGCGGCGGGCGCACTCACCGCGCGCGGCCTTTCGCCTCGGCGAGCTTGCTCGCGGCACGCAGCCTGGCGGAGCTGCTGCGCGGGTTGCGCTCGAGCTCGGAAGCGCTCGGGACGATCGAGCGCCGCGTCAGCAGCCGCGCCTCTGCTTCGCGTCCGCACACGCAGACGGGGAGCTCCGGCGGGCACACGCAGCCGCGCGCTCGCTGCGCGAGGAAGCGCTTGAGACGGCGGTCCTCCAGCGAGTGGAAGGTGATGCCCGCCAGCATGCCGCCGACGCCGAGGACCTCCCAGGCGAGCGGCAGGGCGCGATCGAGCTGGCCCAGCTCGTCGTTGACGGCGATTCGCAGCGCCTGGAAGGAGCGCTTGGCGGGGTGCCCGCCGGCGAAGCGAACCGGCGTGGGGATCGCCGAGCTGATGACATCGACGAGCTCGCTCGTGGTCTCGATCGGAGCGCTGGCGCGGCGGCTGACAATGGCGCGCGCGATCGGTCGTGCGTGGCGCTCCTCGCCGAACTCACGCAGGACCTGCACCAGGCGCCGCTCGTCCCAGCTCTGCACGATCTCGCGAGCGGTGAGCGACTGCGCAGGGTCCATGCGCATATCCAGTGGCGCCTCATAGGCGTAGGAGAAGCCGCGCTCGCGCGTGTCCAGCTGCATGGAGGACATCCCGAGATCGAAGTAGGCGAGCCCCGCGCGCAGCCCTTCGCCCGCCAAGAGCTCGAGCGCTTCGGCATAGCCGGCGCGGATGAAGCGCACCGAGCAGGCGACCTCCTGCGCAAAGGCTTCAAACCTCTGCTCGGCGAGAGGGTCCCGGTCGATCGCGATCAGCGTCCCCGCGGCGCCCAGGCGCTCGGCCAGCAGCCGTGCGTGGCCGCCGTCGCCGAAGGTGCAGTCGATAGCCACCGCCCCCGGCAACTCGATGCCCGAGGCCTCGACCACGTCGAGCAGCTCGTTGGCGAGCACGGGAACGTGCCCGACATCGCCCGGCGCTCGGCGCGCCGCGGGCTCGTCGGCGCCGAGGCCCGCGCCTGCCAGGGCCGGGAGGCGCGCGATCGGCCGAAGACGGGGCAGCTCAAGCGTGCGCGACACTCGCGGTGATCTCCGCGACGCCGCTCAGCAGCGTCGGTCGGTGCTCGTCCCAGCCCCCCCGGCTCCACAGCTCCATGCGGTCGCCAACCCCGACCACGACAACCTCCTTCTTCAGCTGGGCGTGATCGCCGAGGAAGCCGGGGATCATGATCCTGCCGGCGGCGTCGAGATCTGCCTCTTGCGAGTTGCCATAGAAGAACCGCTCCAGCTCGGAGCGGCGCGGTGAGAGCGGAGAGATTTCGTCGAGCGCGCGGCGGCTGAAGCTCTCGTACTCGGCTGGACGCCACACGCCCACGCAGGGCCTCATGTCGATTGGCATCGCGAGCACGACGCCGTCGGAGAGCGCGGCACGGTAGCGGGCGGGGATCGTCAGCCGGTTCTTTGCGTCGAGCGTATGGTCGAACGTGCCACGAAAGGGAACCACAGTGCGCTCCGAGCTTGCTTCCGAGCCGAGGTGGAGGGGTGGGAGGAGCCCCTCCACCCCGGCTCGCTGTGTGCGACCATACCCCACTTTCTCCCACATTACAACCCCTGTCGAACATTTTCTCCCACTACACCTCTGCCCGGCGCCACGGGCCCGCACCGGCGTCCGATTTCCCGAGCGGTGGGGCACACTCCACGCAGGGCGTTCCCGTTCGACCCATGTCGGGCGCAGGCGAGGCCGTCGCGGGCGACGTGAGCGACCGTGCGCAGATCCGTCACGGCAGCGGTCGTGCGCGCCAGCGCTCGCAGCGCGGGGCTCGTCATGCCGCGCGCGGCGCTGCGGGCAGCCGCTACGATCGCGGACTGATGCGTGACCGCGCGGGCGTGCAACGGCACTGGACTGTGCGGCGGCGCGCGCGCCTCGTGCGCTTCGCCGGCTCGCTCATCGCCTCCCCCCTGCTGCTCGCCGCCGCCGGCTGCGGCTCGGCGCATCCGGCAAGCTCGGGCGTGGATCCGGCGCGAGCGGTTCCGGCGTCGGTGGCGATGTACGCCGGCGCGACAGTCCGCCCCGAGGGGTCGCTGAAGCAGTCCGCGCTCGCCGCGGGCCGCACGCTGAGCGGCCAGGCCGATCCCTACCTCAGCCTGCTCGGCGCGCTCCAGACGCCAGGCTCGCCGCAGCTCGACTTCAAGCGCGACGTCGCGCCATGGCTCGGGCCCAGGGCGGGCGTTTTCCTCAGCTCTTCGGGCGCTGCCGGCGAAGCGCAGGTGGAACAGCTGCTCTCGCACTTGCAGCGCGGCCTGCTCGGCGGCTCCGCGACCGCGCCGTTTGCCTTCAGCGCGCATGGCGTGCAGGGAGCGATCGTGATGGACACGAGCGACACGGTCAAGGCGCGCGCCTTCATGGCCCTCCAGGCGGGGCGCGCGGGGGCGCGGAGCGATACCTACCGAGGCGCGTCCGTGCGCGTCACGGCCGCCGGCGTGAGCTTCGGGATCGTCGACCGGCTGCTCGTGATCGGGAGCGAATCGGCTCTGCACGAGGTGATCGATACGACGCTCGGGCAGCCCTCGCTCGCGCGCTCCGCCGCTTACTCGAGGCTCGTGACCTCGGGACCGAAGGACGCGCTTGCCCACTTCTACCTGAGCGGGATCGCCGCGGCGCCCTCGGGTGCCTCCACGTCGGCGCCCGCTTCGCCTGGCGGGCGCGCTGGCGCCCGCCGCGAAGGCCTGGCAGCGCTGCTCGGCCAGCTGACCGGCGAGCGCCCGGCGAACGTATCGCTGGTCCCGACGACCAACTCGATCGAGCTCGACATCGACACGGTGGGCTCGGCGCAGGTGAGCGGCGGGCTGCTCTCCTCGGTCGCCAACGGATCTGCGGCGCTTGGGGAACTGCCCGCTGACTCCTGGTTCGCAGTCGGGCTGGGAGACGTCTCGAGCACGCTAGGCACTGACGTGCGCGTGCTTCGCGAGCTTGCCCAGCTCGCTGCAGGTAGCTCCAAGAAAGAAGAATCGTCGCCGATCAGCCTCCAAGGGCTGCTCGGCGCGCTGCTCGCCCCACTCGCCGCGCTGGGCGCAGAAACGCCTGAAGCCAAGCGCCAGTTTCAAGGCTGGATGCGATCTGCGGGGCTGTTTGCGAGCGGCAGCGGGCTGCTGGACCTGAAGGGAGGGGCCGTCATCAGCTCGAGCGACGCGGCCCGCTCGCGCGCGGCGGTGGGTGCCCTGGCGGCAAAGCTGCGAGCGGGCGGCGGCGCGATCCAGCACGCCGAATTGCCAGGAACCGAAGCGGCGGCGGCCGCGCGGCTTCCGGGACTACCGATCGTGCTCTACATCGCCGCCGGCCGCGATGCCGGCGGGGCGGCAAAGTTCGTCGTCGGGCTCGGCGAAGCATCGGTCGCCGCGGCCCTTCACCCTGCGGCCCAGCTCGCGAGCGCGCCTTCCTATGGCGCGGCGGCCTCGGCGCTCTCCGATGGGATCACGCCCAGCATCACGATCGACTTCTCGACGCTGCTCAGCGTGCTCGAAGGCGCCGGGCTCACCGAAGAGGAAAGCGTCGCGCCGCTGGTGCCGTATCTGCATGCGCTCACCACGCTGGCTGGCGGCGGCAAGCGGCTGCCAGGCGGCGTCGAACGCTTCCGCCTGACGCTCGGCCTGCAGCCGGGCAGCGAATCGAGCTCTCAGTAACCGCCCAGTGAGAGCGCGCGGTAGAAGGTCGCGCGCCCGCCGACGACGCGGTCGACGCCGTAGCGCGAGACGGCCGCTTCACCGTCCGGTCGGATGGAGAACCGCCCAAGCACCGAGCCGTGGCCGCGGGCGGCAAAGAAGCGATCGATGACAGCGCGACGCTCGTTGCCGTGCGGGCCCGCCCGTCGGATTGCGTCCAGCACGGCACTCATGGCTTCATAGCCATACAGCACGTAGGCGCCCCCGTCGCTGCCGAAGCGGCGGCGATAGTCTGCGAGCACGCGGGCTGCCGGCGGCGGGTAGGAGCGGAGCGGGAGGATCGGTGTCGTCAGATAGGCGCTCACAGCCGCCGCGCCGAGGCGTGCGGCAAACCCGTCGTCCACCATCACGCCGGACCCGAGCAGGAGCAGACGGCTGTCGGCCTCGTGTAGCGCGCGCCACAGAGCGGCAGCGCCCGGCCCGCCTGAGCCGGCGAAGAACACGGCTTGCGCTCCGCTGGCGGCCACCTTTTCGACCTCGCCGGCGAAAACGGACCCCACGCTCGTGGTGATGCTGTCGTGTCCCAGAACGCGAACGCCCGCGCTTTCGGCCTGCGCCGAGACCATGCGCGCGAGCGGCTGCACAAAGGGGTCCTGGTCGTCGATCACGTACAGACGACGCACACCGAGCAGCCGCATCAGCTCGATCTGGGCGGCCGCCTGCGCCGGGTCACCACCCTGCAGGCGAGCGAAGGTGCGTACACCCGTGGGGTAGAAGCGCTGCGGCTCGTCCTGCCCTGCGTCAAGCGTCGAGGTCAGACCGACGTAAGGGCTGGCGGGGCTCACTTGCAGGATGCCGGCAGCGTTGATCAGCGGGAGCGACACCGCGGTTGCCGCTGAGTCGTACTCGCCCAGGTAGGCGATCGTGCTGGTGTCCTGTGCGGCCATCTTCGCGTCGGTGGCCGTGGCACCCGGGTCGAGCTTGCCGCTGTTCGGGTCGGCATCATCGAGCGAGACATACCCGACGGTGAAGGGCCCGACGTGCCCTCCTGCCTCGGCCAGCGCGAGCTTCTCGCCGTCGACGATTTCCGCGCTGATGTCCGCCAGGGGGCCCTGCAGCGGCAAGCTCGAGTACACCGCGAGCTGGCTGCCGGCCGTTTCCGACGCGCCTGCGCCCCCAACCCCTCCGCAGCCAGCTGCGCTCGCGGCAAGCGCAGCCAGGCCGGCGAGGCAGAGCCAGCGGCCGCTCACCTAGCGGCGACGACCCGGTAGGTAGCCGGAGAGGATCCTCAGCGAGCCTCCTACCAGGATGATCGCCGCGGAGAGCATGAAGGCGTCAAAACCCTTGCTTCCCAGCGCCCACAGCACGATCCACACGACCAGGCCGCCGGTGACGGTGAGGATCAGTCCCATCGGGGGGCAATCCTAGCGAGCGCGCGCCAGTCCCGCCGCTAGTTCGCCCACCACGGAGGAGACCGCAGCCGCGGCGTCGTCGCCCTCGCCGGCTGCCCGCACGAGGCGCGTGCCGACGATCACCCCATCGGCCCCGGCGTCGGCCGCCTGGCGCGCGTGCTCGGGTGTCGAGATGCCGAAGCCCACCGCGACAGGTACCTCGGTGCTCGCGCGCGCCCGGGCGATGGCCGCGGCGAGGCTCTCCTGCACGGAGTCGCGCTCACCGGTCGTCCCCACGAGCGAGACGGTGTAGAGGAATCCCCGTGCCGCCCTGCCGATCGCGGCAAGGCGCTGGGGGGTCGTGGTCGGCGCAACGAGCGGCACGAGCGCCAGGCCGCGTGCGTCGCAGGCGTCACGCAACTCGGCGGACTCCTCGAGTGGGAGATCGGGAACGATCACCCCGCACGCACCCGCGTCGGCAAGCCGCTCGACGAACGCATCGGCGCCGGGTGCGAAGACCATGTTGGCGTAGCACATCAGCACCAGCGGGGCCCGAGACGCGAGCGCGCGCGCTACATCGAGGACCGCAGGAAGGGTGGCGCCGCCTTCCAGCGCCGCCGTCGCCGCGGCATGGATCACGGGTCCGTCCGCCAGCGGGTCGGCGTAGGGCACTCCTAGCTCGAGCAGATCAGCGCCCGCCGCCACGCACGCCTCACCGATCCTGCGCGAGTCCTCGACTGTCGGGAAGCCCGCCATCAGATACGGCATCAGCGCCGCGCGTCTGTCACTGCCGGCGAACGCGTCGGCGATACGACGCACGCCGCTGGCCGTGACCGCGCTCACGCGTGGTCGCCGCCGAGCACCTCGGCGAGGTCCTTGTCTCCCCGCCCCGAGAGGCAGACGAGGTCGAGCTCGCCGTCTGCCTGCGCCAGCACCCACGCCAGCGCGTGAGCCGTCTCGAGCGCCGGAATTATCCCCTCGAGACGCGACAGCTCCCTGAACGCCGCCACGGCCTCTTGATCGGTCACGGCGACGTAGCGCGCCCTGCCCGTGTCGCGCAGGAACGCGTGCTGGGGCCCGGCCCCGGGGTAGTCGAGGCCGGCAGAGATCGAGTGCGCCTGCATGATCTGCCCCTCGGCATCCTGCATCACCGCAGAGCGCGAGCCATGCAGGATCCCGGGCCGCCCGCCGACCGTTAGGGGGGCGCCGTGGCGCCCGCTCTGCAGGCCTTCGCCAGCGGCCTCGACACCGATCAGCTCCACCCCACGCTCGTCGATGAAGGGGGCGAAGATGCCGATCGCGTTCGACCCGCCGCCCACGCAGGCGACCACCCGCGAGGGCAGCCGCCGCTCGCGTTCGAGCAGCTGCGCGCGCGCCTCCTCGCCGATCACGCGCTGCAGATCCCTCACCAGCGCGGGGTAGGGAGCGGGACCGACGGCGGAGCCGATCACGTAGTGGGTGCTTTGCACGTTCGCGACCCAGTCGCGGATCGCGGCCGAGGTGGCCTCCTTCAACGTTTTCGAGCCGGCATCGACGGAGCACACCGTCGCGCCGAGCAGTTCCATGCGCTGCACGTTGGGTCGCTGCCTGACGGTGTCGTGCACGCCCATGTACACCACGCACTCGATGCCAAGCAGGGCGCACACGGTCGCCGTCGCGACGCCGTGCTGACCGGCGCCGGTCTCGGCGATGATGCGGGTCTTGCCCATCCTGCGCGCCAGCAGCGCCTGGCCAAGAGCGTTGTTGAGCTTGTGCGAGCCGGTGTGGTTGAGATCCTCGCGCTTCAGATACACAGGACGCTGCACGCGCTCGGAGAGCCGCTCGGCGAGATACAGCGGCGTGGGTCGCCCTCCGTAGTCGCGCAGCATGCCCTCCAGGGTCGCCTGGAACCGCTCATCGGCGCGGGCCTCGACCCAGGCCGCCTCGAGCTCGGCCAGCGCCGGCATCAACGTCTCCGGGACGAACTGCCCCCCGTAAGCGCCGAAGCGGTGCTCGATGGGCGGCTCAGCAGCCTCGACGCTCACGCCGGCAGGCCGATCTGCGAGGGCCCGGCTGGCGTCTGCCTGGCGGAGGCGAAGAAGGCGAGGAGCTTGGCCTGATCCTTGCGGCCGGGTGCGGCCTCGGTGCCGCTGGCGGTGTCCACGGCGTAGGGGTGTACGGCGGCGACCGCTTCGCCCACGTTCTCGGCCGTGAGGCCGCCGCTGAGGATCAGCGGCACCTTCGAGCGGCGCGCGGAGATCAGGGACCAGTCGAAGGTGTCCCCGGTACCCCCGCGCAGGTACGCGCGGCGCACGTCCCTGGCGCCTGCGTCGAGCAGATGGAAGTCGACGTGGTAGCGCTCGAGCTCGCGCACGTCGCCCGCGTCGCGCACCTGCGCGGCCTTGATCACCCTCGCGCCGCTACGGCGCGCAGCCTCAGCGCAGTAGGCCGGGCCCTCCTCCCCCTGAAGCTGCAGCAGGCTGAGGCCGAGGTCGGTGGCGGTGGCCACGAGGAGCTCGAGCGGCGCGTTGACGAACACCCCGCAGAGCTTCACCCGCCGGCGCAGCGCGGCGGCGATCTGCTGCGCGTTCGCGGGCGAGCAGCGCCGGGAGCTGTGCTCGTAGAAGACCATCCCCAGCGCCCACGCGCCGAGCCGCGCGGCGGCTTCGGCGTCGGCGAGGTTGGTGATGCCGCAGATCTTTACTTGCGGGTGCGCGGATGCCACGCCCCCACGGTAGCGCTAGCCTTCGGGCACGTTCGCGCCCGGCACCGCGTTTGGCCGGCTCGCGAGCGTCACCGTCACGCTCTTATCCTCGTAACGGCCGTTGCCGACGCCGCGCTTCAGTCCTACGGTCACCTTGTCGCCCGGGTGCTTGGCCGAGATGTCGCTTGCCAGGTCTTCGGAGCTGTGGACCGCCTTGCCGTCGATCGAGACGATGATGTCCCCGCCGACCGCGACCTGCCCGTTTTCGATGCTCCCGTTGACGTTGCCGCCGCGGATGCCCGCCTTTTCCGCCGGCGTGCCCTTCTGCACACTTTGCACCAGCGCACCGCTCTTGACCGGCAGGTTCAGCGCCGACAGTGAGCTGTCGATGGTCAGCGAGGTCAGGCCTATGTAGGCGCCGCGCACGGTGCCGCCTTGCTTCAGCTGGCCGAGCTCGGACTTGGCCGTGTTGATCGGGACGGCGAAGCCGATGCCGACGCTGCCGCCACCCCCTCCACCGGTCTCGATCTGGGAGTTGATGCCGATCACGCGCCCGGCCGCATCGAGCAGCGGCCCGCCGGAGTTACCGGGGTTGATCGGCGCATCGGTCTGCAGCACGTTGTTGATCGTGAAGCCGTTGGGTGCGGTGATCTGGCGTTGAAGGGCCGAGATCACGCCGGTCGTGAGCGTGCGTTCGAGGTCGAAGGGGTTGCCGATCGCGTAGACCGGGTCGCCCACCTGGACGCCGGCTGAGTTGCCGAGCGTCAGCGGTTTCAACGCGAGGCCGTCGGGCTGCACGCGCAGCACGGCGAGGTCGTTGGAAGGATCCTTGCCGACGACGCTGGCGTTGACCGTCTTGCCCTTTTCGAGGCTCACCGTCACCTTGATCGCGTTCTCCACGACATGCCAGTTGGTGAGGATCGTTCCGCGGCGGTCGATCACGATCCCCGAGCCCGTGGCGACGCCCCGCCTCTGCGTTTCGCCGCCGCCGAAGAGATTGAAGGGCGATTCCGAGCGCTGCACGATCGTGGAGGTCACGAACACGACTCCCGGCGCGTCGCGCACGTAGACTTCGTGCGGCGTCATCCCGCGCACCTGCTGAGAGGCATTGGAGGGCGCAATCGGCGTGGCCTGCACGGTCGTGATGCTCTGCTGGGTGTTGTTGTCGAGCCCGCCCGCGGCGGCGATCACGGCGACGGCTACGCCCGCGCCCACGAGCGAGGCGAGGAAGGGAATCGCGAACATGCGCTTCATCGCGACACAGGATGATCTGCGGCTATCAACGCGAAGTAAAGGCCGGCAGCGGCGAGGCTAAATTGTCTTCGAGTCTCCGCTCGCGGCCAGCTCCTCTCCCGAGGATGCGCCTCTGAGTGCGAGCAGCGCGGCTGCAGGGTCGGGCGCGCGCATGAGCGACTCGCCGACGAGGACCGCGTGCACCCCCTGCTGCTCGAGCGCGGCGAGCTGGGCGGCGTTCGCGATACCCGACTCCGAGACGACGGTCGCCTCGCCGGGCACCTCGGCCATCAGCTGCGACGTGCGCGCGACGTCGACGCTGAAATCGCGCAGGTCCCGGTTGTTGATCCCGAGCAGCTCGGCGCCGGCGTCGAGCGCCAGCGCGAGCTCGGCGCGGTCGTGCACCTCGACCAGCACGCCGAGGCCCAGCGCGCCGGCCTCGGCGTGTAGCTGCGCGAGCTCGTGAGCGCCGAGCGCGGCGACGATGAGGAGCACGGCGTCGGCACCCGCCGCGCGCGCCTCGTGCAGCTGATAGGCGTCGATCACGAAATCCTTGCGCAGGATCGGAAGCACGCTGCTCGCGCGCGCCTCGCGCAGGTCCCGGAGCGAGCCGTCGAAGTGGGGTCCCTCGGTCACGACCGAGAGGGCCACCGCGCCGCCGCGCTCGTACGCTCGCGCGAGCTCGCCGGCATCCGCCGCGACGCGCAGAACTCCGGCCGAGGGAGAGCGGCGCTTGAACTCCGCGATCACGCCGATGCCGGGGGCTCGCAGGGCCTCGCGCAGGGAGGCCCTTGGCGCCTGCGTGGCTGGCGAGCGGCGATCGCCGCGCGCCTCGAGCTCGGCCAGCGGGACCTCTTGCTTTCTGCGCTCGACTTCGGCGCGCGTGCTCTGCAGGATGCGCGCGAGCACGTTGGGGACCGCCGCGCTCATCCCGCAGCCTCGACGGGCGCGAGCGAGCGGCTGATGCGCACGTAGCCGTCGAGCGCGGACGCAGCTCGCCCGTCCGCGATCGCCTGGCGCGCAGCCTCGACGCCATCGGGCACCGAGTCTGCGGCGCCGGCGGCATAGATCGCGGCGCCGGCGTTGATCAGGGCGAGGTCGGCGCTGACGGATCCCTCGCCGGCGCTGCCGGCGTCGAGGATCGCGCGCGTGCGTTGGGCGTTCTGCTCGGGCGTCCCTCCCGCACACTCGCGCTCCATCACGGCGCGATCAGCCGGCGTGAAGCCCAATTCTTCGGGGGTGAGCGTGTATCGCACGATCTTCTCCCCGTTGACCTCGACGACGCTCGTCGGGGCCGCGACTGAGATCTCGTCGAGCCCGTCCTCGGAGGACACCACGAGGGCTCGGTCGACACCGAGGTGCGCCAGCGCCTCGGCGATCTTGAGAATGAGGTCCGGGTCCGACACCCCGATCAGCTGCCGGCGCGCGCCCGCGGGGTTGGTGAGCGGCCCGAGCATGTTGAAGATCGTGCGCACCGCCAGCTCGCGGCGGACCGGCACGACGAAGCGCGTCGCCCGGTGGTGCGCGGGCGCGAACATGAAGCCGAATCCGGTCTCATCCAGGCAGGCGGCGACGCCCGCCGCGTCGAGGTCGATGCGCGCGCCGAGCGCCTCCAGCACGTCTGCCGATCCCGACGAGCTCGTGGCAGAGCGGTTGCCGTGCTTGGCCACGGCGCAGCCGGCTCCGGCGGCGATCAGCGCGGCGGTGGTGGAGACGTTGAACGTGCGCAGACCGCCGCCGGTACCGGCCGTGTCGAGCAGGTTTTCCCGTGCGCTGGGCACTCCAGTTGCCAGCGCACGCATCGCGCGCGCCAGCCCCACGAGCTCTTCCACGGCCTCGCCCTTGGTGCGCAGCGCGATCAGGAAGGCGGCGATCTGCGCCTCGGAGGCCTCGCCGTGCATGATCTCGGAGAGCACCTGCTCGGCCTCCGCGGAGCTCAGGTCGGTGCGCGAGGCCAGCGCGTCGATCGCGCGGGTGAGGACCGGGTTGGGCATCAGCGCGAGGCGAGGAAGTTGGCGAGCATCTTCTTGCCCTCCGTGGTGAGCACCGACTCGGGGTGAAACTGAACTCCCTCGGCCGGGAGCTCACGGTGGCGCAGCCCCATCAGGACGCCGTCTCCGCGCGCCGACTGCTCCAGGCATGCGGGCAGCGCGTCGTCGACAACGAGCGAGTGATAGCGACCCACGCTCAGCGGAGAGGACACACCGGCGAAGATCGTCCGGCCGTCGTGCTCGATCGTGGTCGCCTTGCCATGAACCGGCGGGTGGAGCCTCACCGAGCCGCCGAACGCCTGCGCGAGCGCCTGATGGCCGAGGCACACGCCCAGCGTGGGGACGCCCGCTTGGGGCATCTCCCTCGCGAGCTCGATCGAGATGCCCGCCTTCTCCGGCGTGCACGGACCGGGCGAGATCACGCAGCGTTCGTAGCCGGATGCGAGCAGCTCGGAGACGGCCGCGCGGTCGTTGCGGACCGCGTGCACGTCGGCGCCGAGCTCGCCGAGGTACTGCACGAGGTTGTAGGTGAAGGAGTCGTAGTTGTCGAGCACGAGGACGCGCATCGCCGTCACGGCCAGTCGAGCTGTTCGCAAGCAAGCTCGATCGCCTGCGTCACGGCCGTCGTCTTGGCGACCGACTCCTCGTACTCGTAGTCGGGCCTCGCGTCCGCGACGGTGCCGCCCCCCGCCTGCACGTGCGCCGCGCCGTCGCGCACGACGACGGTGCGGATGTGGATCGCCGTGTCGAGATCTCCGCTGTAGCTCAGATAGCCGACCGCGCCGCCGTACCCGCCGCGCTTCACCGGCTCGAGCTCGTCGATGATCTGCATCGCGCGCACCTTGGGCGCGCCCGAGAGCGTCCCCGCTGGGAGCACGGAGCGCAGCGCGTCCATCGCGCCTACGTCGGGCCGCAGCGTCCCGGAGACCGACGAGACGATGTGCATGACGTGGCTGTAGGACTCGATCTCCATGAGCTCGTCGACGGCCACGGTGCCGAACTCGCATACGCGGCCGAGGTCGTTGCGTCCAAGATCGACGAGCATCACGTGCTCGGCGCGCTCCTTCTCGTCGGCCAGCAGCTCGCCGGCGATGGCCCGGTCCTCTTCGGGTGTAGCGCCCCGGGGACGCGTGCCCGCGATCGGCTTGGTGCTGACGCGGCGCCCGTGCACGGTCAGCAGCGGCTCGGGACTGGCGCCCGCGATCTGGAAGTCGGCGAAGTCGAGGTAGTACATGTAGGGGCTGGGGTTGATGGCGCGCAGCCCCCTGTAGATCGAGAACGCCTCGACGGGCACCGGAGCCGACCAGCGCTGCGACGGCACCACCTGGAAGGCGTCGCCCGCGAAGATGTACTCGACGATCCGCTCAACCATGCCTTCGAAGCGCTCCCGCGGCATGTTCGCCTGAAAGCTCGGCACCGCGCGCGGACTCGGCGCGGGCTCGACCCGCGGCACCGGTCCGGCAAGCTGGGCGCGGACCTCGGCGATGGTCGCCGAGGCGGCTGCGTAGGCCCGTTCCACCTCGCCTTCGCCCGAGATGTCAGCGTTGGCGAGGATCGAGACGGTGTGCTTGAGGTGGTCGAACGTGACGAGCACGTCCGTGAGCATTAGCGCCATGTCGGGGAGCCCGAGTGGGTCGGGGTTGGGGGGCCCAAGCGGCTCGACTGAGCGCACCAGGTCGTAACCGAAATAGCCGACTGCGCCGCCGGCGAACGGCGTTGCGCGCGGCAATGGGGCCTGAACCGCCCGCGCTACCTCCGCGGCCGCGAGCGCGTAAGGATCGCCGCCGTCGGCGAGCGACCAGCGCAGCACCGATCGCGGACGGAACCCGATGAACGAGTAGCGCCCGACGCGCTGGCCCTGCTCGGCGGACTCCAGCAGGAATGCCGGCTCTCCGGGCGCGAGCTCGCGTAGCTTCAGGAAGGCCGAGACGGGCGTCTCGCAGTCCTCGGTGAACGTGTGGCAGACCGGTATGAGGTTGTGCGCTGCGGAAAGCGCCTTCGCTTCGGCCAGGCTCGGCACCACCGGCACCGCCACGGGCAACGCGTCAGCGGCGACGCTCATCGAGCACCTGCTCGGCGCCCCTCAGGCCGCGGTCTCGACTGCGCAGGAGGACGAGCAGGTGATAGAGCACGTCTGCGGCCTCTTCGTCCAGGCGCTGAGCCGACTCCTCTCGCGCCGCGCGCGCCGCCTCCTCGGCCTCCTCCATCATCTTGACGCCGACGCGCTGAGGGTCGTCGAGCAGCTCGACCGTGTATGAGCCCGGAGGGCGCGTGCGGGCGCGGTCGGAGATCGTCCGCTCGAGCTGGGGCAGCACCTCGTGCGGCGCCGCCGGGACGAGCTCACCGCGGTGAAAGCAGGTGCGCTCACCGGTGTGACACGCGGGCCCAGCGGGCTCGACGAGGGCGAGCAGCGTGTCGCCGTCGCAGTCGAGCCGCAGCGCCTTCACCACCTGGATGTTCCCGCTCGTTTCGCCCTTGTGCCAGAGATCTTCTCGCGAGCGACTGTAGAGGTGGAGCTCGCCAGTTGCTCGCGTGCGAGCGAGCGCGGCGGCGTTCATGTAGGCGAGCGTGAGAACCTCTCCCGTGCTCCAGCTCTGCACCACGCACGGCACCAGGCCGCGCTCGTCGTAGCTGACCTGCTCGTCGATGGGCTCGGCGTGAATCGGTGTGCTCATCCGCACGATTGTAGGTCGCGCCGCAATGCCGCCGATAACTGAGAAGGTTCGCGCCGGTGAGATCGGCGCTTGAGCAGCGGCTGCTCGTGATCACGGGCAAGGGCGGCGTTGGCAAGACCACGGTCGCCGCGGCGATCGGGCTGCTCTCAGCGCGCGCCGGCACGCGCACGATCGTGGCCGAGCTCGGTCAGCAGGCCAGGCTGCCTGCGCTCCTTCAGGCAGGAGCGCCGCAGCCCGGGACCGAGTCGCAGCTGGCACCGAAGCTGTGGTCGATCTCGATCGACCCCGACCAGGCGCTGCTGGAGTGGCTGCAGTCGCTCGGCGGCCGAGTTCCGGGCCGGGTGCTGGCTCGAAGCGGCACATTCCAGTATTTCGCGGCCGCGGCTCCGGGCGCCAAAGAGCTAGTGAGCATGGTCAAGATCTGGGAGCTGACACGGCGCCAGCGAACGCGCGCGCGGCACAGCTACGAGCTCGTCGTGCTCGACGCGCCGGCCACCGGCCACGCGCTCGGGATGCTCGAGTCGCCACGCACGTTCGGAGCGATCGCGCGCGTCGGACCGGTCGCCGCTCAGACCGCGAGCGTGCGCGAGCTGCTCGAGGATCCGGCGCGCACGAGCTACTTGGCGGTTGCGCAACCGACGGAGATGGCGATAACCGAGACCCTGGAGCTCGCGGACAGGCTGGCGGGCGGTTTCGGTCGTGAGCTGCACGCGGTCATCGTCAACGGCGTGCTCGCGCAGCGCTTCAGCGCGGCGGAGCTCGACCAGCTCGAGCGTGCGAGCGAGGACGAGGCGCTCGCGCGGGCGGCCGTCCTCGCCGCGCGCGCGGCGCACGCTCGCGCGCGCTTTCAGCGCAACCAGCTCGCACGCCTGCGCCGCCGGCGCCTGCGCGTCGTAACGGTGCCCTTCCAGTTCGCCTCGGAGCTCGCGCTCGCGGGCGTGGAAGGTGTGGCCGAGCGGCTCCGCGGCAGGCTCTAGCGCGAGCGTCAGCCTATGCCGAGCCGGTCGAGCAGCGCCTCATCGGCACGCCAGGCGCGGCGGACCTTGACGGATAGGTCGAGGTGGACGTGGGCGTCGAGCTCACGTTCGAGCTCGGGACGTGCGGCGCTCCCGATTGCCTTGATCATGCGCCCGCCGGCGCCGATCAGAATCCCCTTCTGCGAGGTGCTCTCGACCCAGATGAGCGCGCGCACCCTCGCAAGACCGGCTCGGGGATGCTCGATCTCTTCGACCAAGACCTCGAGGGCATGTGGGACCTCATCGCGCGTGCGGCGGATGGCGGCCTCGCGGATCAGCTCGCCCAGCAGCACGTGCTGGGACTGGTCTGAAGCGGAGCCTTCGGCGAGCAGGAAGGGCCCGGGCGGCATCTGCAGCGCGAGGTGCTCGAGAAGCGCCTCGACACCCTCGCCCGTGCGCGCGGACATGGCGAACACCTCATCGCTCACCCCGAGCGCGAGAGCCTCTTGGAGAAGCTCGGCGACCCGTGCCCGCGAAACGCGGTCGATCTTGTTGAGGGCTACCACGCGCGAGCTTGCGCTCGAGCCGCCGCTCGTCAGCGCGCGCGCGGTGAAACGATCGCCACCTCCGATGCCCTGCTCGGCATTGAGCATGTGCAGCACGACGTCGGCTCCCGCGAGCTCTTGCTGTACTCGTCCGGCCATGCGCTCGGTCAGCGCGTCTCGGGCGCGCTGAACCCCGGGCAGGTCGACGAGGATCATCTGGCAGTCCCCGCGGTGGCAGACGCCGCGGATCGCACGCCGCGTGGTCTGGGGACGCTCGGAGATGATCGCGACCTTCTCGCCGACGGCAGCGTTGACGAGCGTCGACTTGCCGACATTGGGCCTGCCGGCGAGGGCGACGAAGCCGCTGCGCGTCAAACGCCCACCTGGGCGAGCAGCTGGCGCTGCAGCGCGAGCATCTCGCCGCTGTCGGTCTCGTGGTCGAGCCCCACCAGATGCAGCACGCCGTGGACGATCGCCTCGCGTGCGTCGCTGGCGAGCTCAGCGCAGATCACGACGTCCCCGAGCTCGCGCGCCCCGGCCGGACATACGCCGTCGACGTCCGGACGCTCCCCGCCTGACGCCAGAGCGCCGTCGACTGGAAACGCGAGCACGTCAGTCGCCGTCGCCCGGCTGCGATAGCGCGCGTTGAGCTCGGCGATTCGCTCAGCGCTCACGAACTCGACCGCGAGGTGGCCGTCGTGGACTCCTGCCGCGGCCGTTGCAAGGCGGCACAGCTGCCGGACCTCAGCTTCTGTCAGCGAGCGCGCGCCCGCGAATGTCGCCGCCGGCGCCTTGTCCGACCCGCCGCCGCCGGTGGGCCCAGCGCCGAAGACCTCTACCTCGACCATCGCGATCAGCTGCGGCGCTCGGCGGACCCGGCGCCCGGGGGCTCGCTGGGCTTGGCCTCGTCTGGCAGAGCGTGCGCCGGCTCCCGGCTTGCGTGCATGTCGTAGGCCTCGACGATCCGCTGCACGAGCTTGTGGCGCACGACGTCCTCGGCGCCGAAGCTCACGAACGCGATTTCCTCGATCGAGTTGAGAATGTCGCCGACGACGATCAGGCCCGAGCGCTGGTCTCGCGGGAGGTCGACCTGCGTGATGTCCCCCGTCACGACCATGCGCGACCCGAAGCCGAGGCGGGTGAGGAACATCTTCATCTGCTCCGGCGTCGTGTTCTGCGCCTCGTCGAGAATCACGAAGGAGTCGTTGAGGGTGCGTCCGCGCATGAACGCCAGGGGCGCGATCTCGATGACGCCGCGCTCGATGTGCTGGGAGACCTTCTCGGGATCGAGCATGTCGTGGAGCGCGTCGAACAGCGGCCGCAGGTAGGGGTCGACCTTGGCCATCAGGTCGCCGGGCAGAAAGCCGAGCCGCTCGCCCGCCTCTACCGCGGGCCGGGTCAGGATGATCCGGTTGACCTCGTGCCGGGCGAGGGCTGCGGCGGCGAGCGCCACCGCCAGGAACGTCTTGCCTGTCCCGGCCGGCCCGACGCCGAACGTGACGGTGTTCTCGCGTATCGAGTCCACGTAGCGCTTCTGGTTGAGCGTCTTGGGCGCGATACGCAGGCCCCGGTGGCGCCAGACCACATCCTCCAGCACGCGTGCGGGCGACTCGTGGGCATCGAGGGCGCCGGTCACCGCCGCGATCGTGCCGGGCCCGATCTGGTGGCCGCGCGCGATCAGCTCGGAGAGCTCGCGCACGACGCGCTCGCCAACGTGCGTCTCGTTCTCATCGCCATCGAACGTCAGCAGGTTGCCGCGCAGGAACACCTTGCAGTCGAGGTGGGCCTGCAGCGCGTGCAGCACCGCGTCCTGGCTTCCTGCCAGCTCGACGGCGACGTCGTCGGGAAGCTCGAGGTGGGTCTTCATCCTTGAAGTGCCGACACGATCGCCCCCCCGCGCGCGCCCCTCATGCGCCCCTCATCCGCCGAGCGCCGCCCGCACCATTCCCGAGACTCGCTTGCCGTCGGCGCGGCCTTCGACGGCGGCCATCGCATGTTTCATCGCCACGCCCATGTCCTTGCCGGACTCCGCGCCGGCTTCGCGGACGGCACGCTCGACGATGGCGCTGAGCTCGGAATCGGACAGCTCTGCGGGGAGGTAGGCGGCGATCAGCTCGGACTCGGCCTCCTCCGCCGCGGCCAGGTCCTCGCGGCCGCCCTCGCGGTACGCCTTCGCCGCCTCGGCCCGTCGCTTGCGCTCGCGACGCAGCACGGCGAGCTCGTCGTCGGCACCCTCCTTGGCCGCCTTCTGCAGCTCTGAGAGCACCAGCCGCAGCGCGCCGACGCGGTCGCGCTCACCGGCGCGCATCGCGTCCTGGACGTCGATCTTGATCTGCTCTGAGATGGCCACCAGATGAGGATACGCACGCGTGCGCGGCGGCGGGGAGTCTCTATCCCTGTTCCTGCTCGGCCTCCAGCGGCGTGGGGGTCCCCAATCGTCCCGGCGCCGAGGTGTCGCGACCGAACACGAGCGCGACGTTCCAATCGACGAGCAGCCGCAGCCTGCGACCGATTCCGGGCATCAGCAGCAGGTGATATGTGCGCGCGATCAGCCAGGCCGGGAACCCCTGCCAGCGCACGCCGAATGTGATCGCGACCGCCTTGTTGCGGCCAAGCTCCGCGACGACTCCCTTGGTTCGGTAGGTGAACGGACGCGCCTCACGACCCTGAAGCGTGGCGGCGATGTTGCGCGCCACGAGGCGGCCCTGGCGGATGGCGTGCTGCGCCGTCGGGGGACACAGCGAACCTGGGCGACTGGAGTCGGGAACGGCCGCGCAGTCGCCGATTGCCCACACCCCCGGAAGCTCGGCCACGCGGAGGGTGCGATCCACGGGCAGCCGGCCGCTGCTGTCGCGCGTGAGCCCGAGCTTGGCGATCGCCGGGCTCGGCTTCACGCCCGCCGTCCACACGAGCGTGCGCGTGGGGATCGTCTCGCCGCCCGAGAGCGTGGCGGCGCTCTGGCTCAGTGCGAGCAGCTCAGTGCGCGTGCGCACCTCGATGCCACGCGCGAGCAGCTCGCGCTGGGCGAACCGGGAGAGGCTCTCGGGTACCTCCTGCATGATCCGCTCGCGCGCCTCGACGAGCACCCAGCGCATGCCGTCGGCGCGGCAGCGCGGGTACAGCTCGATCGCGTGCGCCGCGAAATCCTGCAGCTCGCCCAACCCCTCAACGCCGGCGTAGCCGGCGCCCACAAATACAAATCCGAGGTACTCGCGGCGGCGGGCTGGATCGTCGATCGACTCGGCGATGTCCATGCACTGAAGCACCTGGTTGCGCACGGCGGTGGCATCGGCGAGCGACTTCAGGCCGATCCCGTGCTCGGCCAGGCCGGGGATGGGCAACGTCCGCGAGACCGAGCCCAACGCGATCAGGAGCTGGTCATAGGCGAGCTCGAGCGGTGAGGAGTCGACGCGCTCGACGGCCAGCGTGCGCCCCGCGGGATCGTGCCCGCTGACACGGCCGATCACCAGCTCGGTGCGCTTCAGCTCCGCGCGCAGCGGGACCACGACGTGCCGCGGATCGAGCGTCGCGCCCGCGGCGCCAGGCAGGAGCGGCGTGTACAGCATGAAGTTGGCGTCGTTGACGAGCGTGACGCGCGCGCTCTGGTTGGGCAGGGTGCGCTCGAGCGCGCGAGCGGCGTAGAAGCCGCCGAAGCCACCGCCCGCGATCACGACCCGCCAGCTCACGCGGACAGAATATGGTCCAGCCGGTGAACGATTCGCTGTACGCCCAGGCGCTGGCGCCGTTTCTGGCCGAGACCGAGCGCCTTCGTCCGCCGGACTGCGAACTGATCGACGCGCACACGCACCTGGGACTCGACGAGGACGGTCGCTCGCTGGCGCTGCCGCAGCTGCTCTCGCTGCTGGACGCAGCGGGGGCGCGTCGAGCATGCGTGTTCCCCTTGCACGATCCCGAGCGCCGTCCGGGCTACCGCGTGCCCAACGACCGCGTTCTGGAGTGGTCGCGAGAAAGCGACGGCAGGCTCGTGCCCTTTTGCCGGCTGGATCCCTCCGAAGACCCGGTCGGCGAGACCGAACGCTGCCTGGCGGCGGGCGCACGCGGGATCAAGCTCCACCCGCGGGCGCAGGACTTCGTGTTCGACGGGGGCGAGATGGACGGCGTCTTCAGGCTGGCGGAGAGCGAGCGCGTACCGATCCTCATCCACGCCGGCAGGGGGCTGCCGCCGCTCGCGGAGGGACTCGTGGACCTCGCTCTGCGTCATCCCGGCGCCGTCGTGATCCTGGCTCATGGCGCGATCTGCGACCAGGGCATCCTCACCTCAGCCCTCGCCGAGCATCCGGGTGTGCTGTATGACATCTCGTGCTTCTTTCCGCTCGACGTGATCGAGCTGTTCGCGCGCGTGCCGCCCGAGCGCATAGTGTTCGCCTCAGATCCTCCCTACGGGGCACCGGCAACGACGCTCTACCTCGCGCTGCGGGTCGCCCGCCAGGCACGCCTATCAGATGCAACCACGCGCGCCCTCCTCGGGGGAACGATGGCCGCGCTTCTCGACGGCGACGGCCTACCTGCCGCGAGCGCGCCGCTGCGCGGGGCGTCGATAACGCTGTCGGGCCGCCTCGCGCGCGTCTACGGATACGCGAGCCTCGTCGGTCCGGCGCTGTTCAGCGGCATCGCCGACCAAGCGGTCGCGATGCTCGAAATGGCGGTCGCCGCCTGCCGAGATCCCGACCCGGGCGAGGACGAAGAGGCGCTGCAGACGATCGGTGCGGCGCTCGCTGCGGCGGGGAAGCTGATGGTCGAAGAGGGCGGCGCGCGGCCGGCGATCGACCTCGTGTATCGCTCGATCGTGCGCGCCGCCACCGAGGTGCCAGACCCTGCCTGAGCGCGAGTTGGGGGCGTACCCCCGCCGCGGTGGAGATGCCTGAGCGGCCTGAGCGCTGAGCCAAGCGCGAGAACCGTCCCATGCAGCGCCTACGGTTGCCTGCGGGGGTTCACCATCGATCAAATGGAGACGCATTCATGCCTTACTCGAGCCTCAACCGCGTGGTGTTGATCGGCCGCCTGACACGTGATCCCGAGTTGCGCGCGCTCCCCTCCGGGGGGAGCGTGTGCGCGCTCAGGATCGCCTGCAACAGCAGCCGGCGCGACTCCGACGGCGGCTACACGGAGAAGCCCAACTACTTCGATGTCAACGTCTACGGCGCTTCCGGCGAGAGCGTCAGCCAGTACATGCGCAAGGGCAGTCGCGTTGGCATAGACGGGCGGCTCGACTGGCGCGAGTGGGAGACAGCGGATCAGCAGCGCCGTCAGGCCGTGAGCGTTGTCGCCGACAACGTCCAGTTCCTCGACAGCCCCACCGGAGGCGACGAGGAGGATGGCGATCAGCGCGGCGAGGACGGTGCCGGGGACGGTGAGCTCGTCGGCGCGGGCGCCGGCGAGAGCGAGCTCGAGTTCTAACGCCGACGCCCGGGGTGCGACTGCGGTCTCCGCGACTCCATGGCGCGGAGACGCACCCTCGTCCGTGGCTCGCGCCACGCGGCTCCCCGCGCACCATGTGCGTAAACTGGCGCGCCGCAAACCCTGAGAACGAGTCCGCGCCGCGAGGAGCTTCGGATGCCAGTCGACACCAAGGCAGTTGGCAAGACCTACACGCCCGTGCTGTACGCGGTCGGCCGGGAAAAGATCAAGGAGTACGCGCGCGCCGTAGGCGAGACCAACCCGATCCACCTCGACGTGGATGCTGCCCGCGCGGCGGGATACGCGGACGTCGTGGCGCCGCCAATGTTCGCGGTCGTCTACAGCGCCCCCTCGGTCGGGCCTCCGATCTTCGATCCAGAGATCGGGCTCAACTTCGCGATGATGGTCCACGGCGGGCAGGTGTTCGAGTGGGGGCCGCCGGTCGTGGCCGGCGACGAGATAACGACCGCCACGAGCGTCAAGGACATCTCCGAGCGCGACGGACGCGGCTACTACACGTTCGAGTCGATCTCGACCAACCAGCGCGGCGAGCAGGTGTGCCGCGGCACCTGGACGAACATCGTCCGAGGAGTGTGACCATGTCTTCCGAGCGATCGCAGATTCCAAGTGACCCCGGTGCCAGCATCCCCGAGCTGCGAGTGACGCCCGACAAGTTCGTGACGATGCGCTACGCGGGAGCCTCGGGCGACTTCAACCCCATTCACATCGATGATGAGTTCGCACGCTCCGTCGGCCTGCCGGGCAGGATCCTTCACGGTCTCTGGACCATGGCGCAGGTCGCCCGCGCGCAGACGGAGGCGGCGGGAGGGCCGGAGCACCTCAAGCGCCTGTCCGTCCAGTTTCGCGGGATGGGGCTGCCGGAGCAGGAGATCGTCGTCAGCGGCACCGTGCGCGAGGCGAACGGCTCCCGGATCGTGATCGACACGGTCGCAGAGCAGGGCGGCAACCAGATCATCCGCAACGCCGAGGCAGAGATCGAGCCTTGACGGCACCTGCCCGCGGCACGCAAGACGCCGAGCCCGGGCAGCCGACGCCTGTTGGCGCCGATGAGGCGGCGCCTACAATCTCATCATGCTCACCCACCGCCAGGAGCAGATCCTCTGCGCCGTCGTCGACGAGTACCTGCGCAGCGGGCAGCCCGTAGCGTCAAAGGCGATCGCTGCCGACCCGGAGCTCAACTGCGCGCCCTCGACCGTGCGCAGCGAACTCGCCCTGCTCGAGGAGCAGGGGTTGCTCGCGCATCCGCATGTCTCGGCCGGGCGCATACCCACCGACGCCGGGCATCGCTACGTGGTCGACCGCATGCTGAGCTCGGGGCACGGGCTGACGCCCGCGCGCCGGCTCGAGCTCTCGCTCACCAAGCGCGAGGTCGACCAGGCGATGCGGGCGACGACCGAGACCCTCTCGCAGATGACCAACCTGCTCGCGGTCGTCTCCGCGCCCTCATTGACGACCGCATCGATCCGGCACATCGAGGTCCTCGCGCTGCAGCCGCAGGTCGTGATGGTCGTGATCATCACCTCCACAGGTGGCGTCTCGAAGATGTTCGCCACATACGAGCAGCCCGTAGACCCCGGGCTTGTGTCCTGGGCCGGGGAGTACCTGAACGAGCGCCTCGTCGGCCTCGGGCTGGGCGCGCGGATGCTCCTGCAGCGACTCGTTGACTCCAGTCTGTCCGCGGTCGAGCTCGCGTTTCTGGAGCGCCTGGCACCCGCTTTCGGACACCTCGAGGTCGAGGCAGACGACGAACTCTACGTGGGGGGCTCAGCGCGCCTGTTCGCCGGTGGGCAGATCGACGACGCGGCTCAGCTCAAAGGCCTGGTCAGCCTGCTGGAGCGCCGTGTGCTGCTCCTGCGCGTGCTGCGCGCTGCGCTCGATCAGTCGGGGATCTACGTGCGGATCGGGCACGAGAACGAGATTCCCGCGCTGCGCTCGCTCGCTCTGGTGGCTACGGGCTACGGGATGGCGCGACGCAAGCTCGGCGCGGTCTCGGTGATCGGCCCCGTGCGCATGGACTACGCCGGCGCGATCGTCACCGTTCGCGAGGCGGCGCACCAGCTGTCGCGCTATGTCGAAGACGCATATGCCGAGACCTGACGCGACGAGCATGCCTCGTGATCCCTACGACGTGCTTGCGGTGTCACGGGACGCCTCCGGGCAGGAGATCAAGAGGGCGTTCCGAGCGCTCGCGCGCGAGCTGCACCCGGACGTAAACGCACACGACCCCGACGCCGAGGAGAAGTTCAAGGAGGCCGCCGAGGCCTACGAGATCCTCTCCGACGCGGAGCGTCGAGCGATGTACGACCGCTACGGACACGAGGGTCTTCGCTCTGGCGGGTTCGCTCCCAACTTCGACGCCTTCTCCTCGATCGGCGACCTGTTCGACGCGTTCTTCGGTGGTGGTGGCATGTTCGGTGGACGCCCCGGGCCGGCGCCGGGCGGCGACGTCGCCGTGTCCATCGAGCTGGATCTCCTCGAAGCAAGCCAGGGCGCGAACGTGGAGGTCAGCTACGAGGCGGTCGAGCGCTGCGAGCGCTGTCACGGAAACGGTGCCGAGCCGGGTACCCCGATCGAGACGTGCGCTCGCTGCGCGGGCGCCGGTCAGCTTCGCTCTGTGGCGCGCACGCCCTTCGGCCAGATGGTGCGCACCGTCGTATGCGACGCCTGCCACGGCGAGGGGC
Source organism: Actinomycetota bacterium (assembly GCA_005884115.1). Taxonomy (GTDB): domain Bacteria; phylum Actinomycetota; class Thermoleophilia; order Solirubrobacterales; family Solirubrobacteraceae; genus Palsa-744. Next base: position 144,547 of record VAXW01000003.1, on the reverse strand, counting down.
GTCTCGCCTCGCGGCCATGCCGCGAATGCCGCGGCCGCGGACGGCGCGCGGCGGTACGCCGGGCGACGGTCGAAGTCCCGGCCGGCATATCAGATGGCCAGCGAGTCCGGCTGACGGGTCGCGGGCACGCGGGCGAGGCAGGAGCTGAATCCGGCGACCTCTACGTGCTTGTCCGCGTCAAGGAGGACAAGCGCTTCCTGCGCGAGGGTGATGACCTGATCACGGCGCTGGACGTTCCTGCGCCTCTCGCCGCGCTGGGGACCAAGCTCGAGGTGCCGACGCTTGACGGGCAGGCCTCCATCGAGCTGCCTGCCGGGACACAGCCGGGCGAGGTCCTGACCCTGCGCGGTCACGGCATGCCGGCGCTTCATCGCGGGCGCCGCGGAGATCTGCGCGTGGTGGTCAACGTCGTGATACCCCGGCGCCTCAGCGAGGAGCAGCGCGAGCTGATGGAGCGGCTGAGCGGAACGTTGACCGCTGAGAACCTGCGCTCGGAGGAGTCGATCTTCAGCAAGCTTCGCCGGGCCCTGGGCAGCCAGGCTGCGTGATCCGTCTCGCCGTGCGCGTCCGGCCGGAGCTGGCCGAGGTCGTGCTCGCCGAGCTTCTCGAGATCGCGCCCTCGGGCCTTGAAGAGGTGCCGGGGGAGGACGGCACGGTCGAGTTCGCCGTGTACGGGCCCCCTGGCGAGATCCCAAGCCTGCCCGCGCTGGAAGCTGCCGCCGGCGACGCGCTCGTGGAGGTGTCGACCACTGAGATCGCCGACGACTGGCAGGCGCGCTGGAAGCGATTCCACCGCCCCGTTCTGATCCGCGCGCCTGCCTGCCTTTCACACATTCACGGCGGGCGCGTCCCTGTCCGGGCGTTGCGCGTACGACCGCCGTGGGAGGCGCCAGACGGCCACGAGGACGGCGTCGAGGACATTGTGATCGATCCCGGTCAGGCCTTCGGCACCGGCGCGCACGCCAGCACGCAGCTCTGCCTGGAGCTGCTGCTGAGGCTGGCGGCCTCCCGAGAGCGCGGTCCGCTGCTGGATGTCGGCACCGGATCCGGAGTGCTCGCGATCGCGGCCGCCAGGCTTGGCTTCTCGCCGGTGGTCGGCCTCGACCATGACCGCGACAGCGTAGATGCGGCGCGAGTGAACGTGGCCGCCAATCGTGCGTCCGTGGAGATACGCCGCTTCGACATCCGCGCGCGCCCGCTCGCGCCGATCGCAGGAGGCGGCGAGCGTGTGAGCTCGACGGTCGTGGTGGCGAACCTGCTGGTGCCACTGCTGCTCGAGCTCTCGCGCCAGATGGCCTTCACGCCGCAGCACCTGCTCGCCGGTGGCCTGCTGCGCGAGCAGGCAAGCGAGGTCGCTGACGCGTTCCGGGCGGCCCGTGGCATGAGCGTTCAGGCCACGCTGGAGCGGGGCGAGTGGGCGGCGCTGTGGCTGGCCCGCGACGCATGAACGCGGTGGCCGTCGCGCGCGTGCGTCAACGTGCTCAGCGGAACGGCGACGACCGTCTCGCCCGCCAGCGCCCGCTCGATCGCGCGCCGCAGCGGCCGCTCTACTTGCGGCGAGACCAGGTAGAGCACCCCCGCGACGCACCGTGCCCGCGCCCATGCGCGGCAGATCTCGACCAGCCGCCGTGGGGCCTTGACCGTGAGCTCGACCTCAACCGCGACCGGGAGCCCGGCGCGCGGGGCTCGCGGCCATAGAACGAGGTCCGGACGATGCCACGAGCGCTCCGCGCCCGGCGCGCCGAGGCGCGCGCTCGCGAGCGGTACGCCGAGCTCTTGCTCCGCGCGTCGAAGCTCGCGCTCGCTGCGTACGGTGTGCTCGAGGAAGCTGCTCTCGAGCTCGGCCGCGGCGGCAGCACAGGCGATGAGGTGCGCCGCGTTGGCCGCGCTCACGCGGCACTGACCTAGCCCGCTCTCCCCTGCCACCTTCATCCCGGCCGCGGTGGCGAAGTACAACGAAGGCTGCCCGTAGAGCGGGCGCCGGCGCGCGAGCAAGCCGGCGCGCTGCGCTCCTGTGAGCCGAGCTCTTGCTGAGGCCAGCGTGATTTGCTCGCGGCGGGCGACCGCCTGGTCCGTCGCGGCGCCCATAAGCGAGATCCAGCGCACGAGCGCCACGCGCTCGCGCGAGGCGCCAAGTGCCTGCTCGCTGGAGGTACTCATCGCCTTCCTCCTCCGCATGCCGGCGCAGATGTGCCTGCGAGGCTGTCTGAGATCACATCGCTCGCCGGCGGTCCCGCGGGCGGCGTCATGACGCTCACGATGCGCGCGGGCGAACCAGCCTCCAGGACCGAGACGGCGGCCCAGCCGCGAGCGAGCTCCATGACCTGCTCGGGTCGGAGCACCTGCTCGCGAACCCTTGTTCGCGTGAAGGTTCCGTCCGCCCGGCGCATCGTCTTCCACGCGCCACGCACGCCCGAGATGCGCGCCACGAGCTCCGCTGAGGCGGGGACGACCTGGCGATGAGCGACCAGCACCGAAAGGTTGCCGATCACCTGCTCCAGCAAGCGCTCGCGTCCAGCTACGCGAAGATCGGTGAGCTCCTGGGTGCCGAGCAGCAGGCTGAGCCCGGACGAGCGCGCACGGCCGAACAGCCGCACGACTTGGGGCGCGGCCAGCGCCGAGAACTCATCGATCACGGCGACGGTTGGTACGGGCCTGCCCTGAAGTGCCGCCACCGTGGTCTGCAGGTCCTGGACGACTGCCGCGCCGAGCATCTGCGCGAGCAGGGGTCGACTGTCGGCGGCGAGATCGAAGTACACGACGGCCCTGTCGCGAACCGCTTCCAACAGGTCGAAACGCGGCACCGCGGCCGTTCGCGGATCGAGCCACCTTCCGACGTCGGACTCGGTCAGGATCGCAAGGCGGTCGCGTACGCCCGCTAGATCGCGCATCTGCCGAGAGGTGAGTGAGTCGAGATACGCGTGTGTGACCAGAGCCTCCCGCTCGTCAAGCTGGCGGGCGCGAACCTCGAGCTCGTCGCGATCCAGGTGAGCGACGATGGCCGCGAGGCTCACCTCCACCCCAGCACCCCGCAAAGTGCGGACCACGTGGCCGAGGTAGCGCTGCGCCTGGCGCAGGTAGTGAGGCTCTGAGAAGCGCTCACCGGCCAATACCTTGTCGGCGATTTCGGTGTCGCTTCCGTGGGCGTAGGGGTTGTAGACGGACGTCCCCGAAGGAGTCCACTCGATGTAGCGTCGTCCGGCTGTCTCTGCGGCGCGACGTAGCGTCGCGCGCATGAAGCGGTCGCCCTTCGGGTCGATCACGACGGCGCCCATCCCGCGCGCGATGGCCTGCGACGCGATCCAGGTCTGCGTCACGGTCTTGCCGGAGCCGGTGGCGCCGATGATGAGCATGTGCCGTCCACCGCCGCTGAGCGACAGGGGGATCTCCAGCGCACGACCGCCCGCCTCATGCCCGAGCACGAGCTCTCCGCGCGATCCGCCGAGCGAAGCGCCGGGCCGGATGCGCCTCGTGCGGCCGAAGGCGTGGAAAGAGCGTCCGAGGGCGCGTCCGAAAGCACTGAGCGGCGTGACTCGGCGGTCCGCGGATGCGGCCAGATCACAGCCTGCCTGAACGTCGTCGCGGTGCCAGCGTCTTACGCGCGTCGCGGCCGCGAGCATCGCGACTGCGAGCATCGGGCTCGCGCTGCCAAGGGCGCGGTGCATGGTCAGGACAAGCGCGAGTCCGACGAGCGCCCAGCCCCAGTGCAGGTTCAAGCGGCGCATGAGGCGCGCGCCCAGGCGCCCCACGAGGACGCCGAGCGCCACCTCGGCGGTCGCAACCGCGAGCCAGTGCACGAGTGCGCCGACGGGCGCGAGAGGATCAAAGCCGGTTTGGGATAACTGCGGTCGTGAGGGCATAGCCCCTCCTTTCAAGCCCCGCCCGCGCAAGCGGCAGCCGAGGCGCACGCGCCGTTGGAGTCGGCTCGTGGTCGGATGGAGAAGCGGCACGGGCCCTCTGGGCCCGGCGCCGCGAGTGGTCCTGCTGGGTGCGGGTCGCTTGCTCCCGCGAGGAATCGAACGCTGCGGCCCGCGGGGTGGCGGCGCGTCAGCTCAGTCCAGTTCGACCTCTCGAGGGCTCACGCCCAGGCCCCGGCGGGCTATGAGCGCGAGCACGTCGCTGTGGATCCACGGCGTCGGCGCCTGCTGCCCGCCCTCGGGCAGGATGCCCAGCCGCCGCGCGAGCCAGCTGGTCTCGCCGCTGGCGTTGCCGGCGCGGTCGTACTTGATCCGCCCGCAGCGCATCGCGATCTCGCTCATGCTGAGGCCGTGCCGCTCGGTCGCGGCAATCACCGCCTCTCTGAGTCCGCGGTTCAAGACGATCGGACTCCGCTGCAGGCGCTGCACCTCCAAGCGCAGGACAGCGGTCGAGAGCTGACGCGTCTGGCGGTGTGCGCGGAGCGTCCGCCGCGTCAAAGCGCAGATGGGTTCGTAGCTTTCGAGCCGCGCGACCGCCTCGCGCACGCTGACGATGGACGCATCGGCCGCGACGGCGCTCGGAGGCAGGCGACGCCAGCGCAGCTCCGGTATGCACAACGAGCCGCGAACCGGCTCGAGTCGGTACGCATGGCCCGCCCGGTCGAGCTCGGGTGCGTCGATCACCAGGGGAGCCCGCTCGGGCTCGTCGTCGTCCTCGTCGTCGAGTGGCGCGGCGTGGAAGTCTCGCGCCACCACGCGCCGGGGGCGGATGCACCGCACGACGCCCTCGCCCAGGTAGCCGCGAGACACGAGCGACGCGTTCTCGATCGGCTCGTCGGCAGCGAGGTGTGCCAGGAGCCGGTCGTCTCCGTGCGTCACCGCATCGCGATCGATCACCAACACGCTGCCGCCGGCGCCGTCGATGCCGATGATCTGCCGTGGCCGCCCGCCGGAGTCCGTGTACTCGCCGAGCCGCAGCCGCACTCTCGGAGGTGGGCGCTTCGCGACGGAGTGCTCGCTCTTCGAGGTCGCTCGAGCGATCGTCGGGCTGGGTGAGAAGCTAGCGCCCAACCGCGTGCAAGCGTGTTTCGTGTCTTTCGGGCGGGCCGCTAGGAGGCTCGCCGGGCTCTATCGGTTCTGGAAGTGAGAGAGGAAGAGCCAGCCAGGCTACTCGCGGATTGGGATAGCGGAGCCCCGCGCGGTCATCGCCGTGCCGCGAAGCGCAGCCGGGCATCGCAGTCAGGCTTGGTTTTGGTCTGGTTGTGCGAGATCGCGAGCGCGCGCGCCGCCGTTGCCCGGCTTGCGGGCAGTCGCGCAACTGCGCCATTGCCCTTGAAGGAGGGGTGGCGACTGCACTACGGCAAGGCCCAACTGCGCACCTGACCTGCTGAAGGCGCGAGCGCTCGCGCGCCAGGCGGCGGACGTTCTGAGCGGAGCTCACCGACCGCCGTCCAGCGACGGTCCGCGAGGCCGGTCGTGATCTGCCTCGACGATCTCTCGCACGCAGGTCTGCACCGATCCAGCGCGAGGGTCTCCGCCGGCCGCGGTCACACGAACGTCGGGAGGCAGGCTCGGGACCCCCATCGCATAGAGGACTCCCTCATGCGCGTCGCGCTCACTTGCGAAGAGGATTCGGGACCTGCCCGTGTACAGCCAGTCGTGCGGGTACTCGCCGGGATAGGCACGACACGCGCGCAGCAGGGGGTCTGCACATTGGGCGCAGCGCCGAGCGCGAGCGCGGTCGCGGCACACGAACACGACTAACGGCACCGCCTCCATGCGGCGCCCATAGCGAGCGGTGTGGGCGGACCACCCGGCCAGGAAGTGCTCGTAGCGCTCGAGCTTGCCGACGGCGCGGCCGGTAGGAAGGCGATCGTCGATCTCCACCATCACGTCGATCGTCGAGTGCGATCCCGCGCCCTCGGCGGTGCCAGCGCGTGGCTCCCGCACGGCCTGCGCGCGCTGCTCGGCCCTCTCGCCGGCGGCGGTGTTCGCTGCACCGACCTCGATGACCAGTTGTGGCCTCAGGGTGTCGAAGCGTTCGACCTCAGAGCGCCGACCTGTGCCGTCGGTGCTGAGGAAATCGTGTGGGATGCGTCCGCCGGGGAGCCGCAGGTGCGATGGGCCGAGGGCCAGCGTCCTGCCTCCGTCGGTGTGGGTTGGCGGCGTGAGCGCGGATTCGGCACCGCCTCGCAGCACGACACGCCGGTCGGCCAAGGCGCGCGTGAGCGCTAAAGCCCAGCCGGCGGCGTGTACGTCGCGGCGCGCGCGGCGCAGGCGCGAGGAGCTCGACGCGAGATCGCTGGTCGCCTCACCGTCGGCCGGCAGGCTGCCGGCCGCGCGCAGCGAGTGCAGACCCGCGTCGGCCGCGACGTAGCACATCGGAACCCCTCCACCGTCGCGGCGATGAAACTGAAAGCGTTCGAGGAGACCCGCATCCGATAGCCGCTTGAGCCTGCGCTGTGTCGTCGTGATCGCGCGGGCTGGGTTGAAGTGCCGGTGGATCTGGCTGGTCAGCACGTGTCCGAGGCGCACGATCAGCGCGAGGATCTCGAGGTCCAGGCCATCGGGTTCGATGGCGCGCACGACCCGCACCCGCCCTCCCCAGCGCACGCTCTGCGCGCGGTCGAGCTCGACGAGCTCGCGATAGCTCTCGGCCGTGCTCGCGGGGAGCGGAAGCAGCTGCAATCTGGGCGGCTCCTGCGTGCCGCCACCATCGCCGCGGGGTGCCCGCTGCGCAGGGTCCCAATGGGGCTGGCGAAAGTCGGACAGGTGGCGCCCGCCCCGGGCGCGCTGTTCTGCGGCGTGTCTCATCAGGCGCTCGCGGTCGACGCTCAACGGAACCGTGCGCCCGAGGAAGGGCGCCTGCCGCCCTTCGTGGGTAATCCAGCTGGCGATCGCGTGGTGCTTTGGAAGATGCAGTCGCGCATCGGGGCGCCCCAGGGCTGAGAGATGCTCGATCCGGGGCCTTACGGTGTCGGAGAACTCCGCCATCGTGATTCCCACGGAGGCGCGCGCCTCGCGGGCCGATCCGGTTGCGAAATAGACCCGATGCGCGAACAGCGCATCGAGCTGATCGCGGACATCGCGATCGGTCCACTGTGCGTCGCTCTGCCAGCACGCGACCGTCTCGAGCCCTGCCGAGCGCTTGAGAGCGATGGTTTCCGCGAAGCCGCGGTTGATGACCAGCGGTGCCTCATCGACCTTCAGGGCGACGGCCACGCGCGCGGAGTCAGGCACGAGGTCTTGCTGGCGAGCAAGCGCGGCGTCGAGCATTCCGATCAGCAGCTGCATGAGAACGGAGGTGTTGCCTGCTCCCATCGCCCCCAGCGCACCCTTGACGATGAGCACCTCTTCGGTCGCGATGACCCGGTCGAAGTCGACGAGCAATGAATCGTTGAGCAGTACCCGCTTGATCGACGCCGAGTTGAGCAGCCGCGCGAGCTTGTTGACCGGGGCGTCGAGCTTTGAGGTCGTCACGCTCCGCGCGTCTGCCAGCTGGGCGGTCAGCTCGGCGGTGAAAAACGCCGAGATCTCCTTGTACTCAGGCAGAGCACGAACCCGCGAAGCCACCGAGCGGCGGTAGGCATAGCCCTCCTCGCCGACCGACAGAAGCCGGGCAGCGTCCCACATTGTCGAGCTGCGGTCATATGCGAGCACGGCGATGATCGCGTTGCGCAGGTAGCGGTCCGAGGAGGCACGGATGTCGGCGTCCGTGAACAGGTTTCTCAGCGCCCCGACCACGTAGTCGGCGATCACATCGGCGGGAGCATCGACGGCGAGCGGGTTGAACCCGCACGTAGGGCGCGCGAAATCAAGCAGCGTGCACGCTCTCTGCGGTGGGACGCAGCTCAGCGCCGCGTCGGCCGCGTCGCCCTTCGGGTCCAACACGATCACCGCGCAGCGCTCGCGGCGCAGGTCCTCGGCGACCGTCGCTACCAGGTAGCTCGACTTCCCCTGCTCCACTGTCCCGGGCACGGCCGTGTTCTGCCGGCGCAGCTGGGGATGGATCGAGACCGGCCCCAGCGAGTCCCTCAGGGTCCCTTCGCCCTTCGCCGGTCGCATGATCGCGGGTGGCGCAGGTGCGAGGGGAACTGAAGCCCGCGCGAGGGGAACGGTCAGGTAGTCGCTGGCCGGGATCTGCCAAAGCGCCGCAAGCTCGCTCGGCGCGAACGCGCTCTTGCGCAGCGACGGTAACGGGCTACCCTCGCCGCGGCGAACGCGGCGATCGTAAAGACCGAGCACGCGGTGGCGCACCCACGTTCCACGCTCGACCAGCTGGTTCTCGGCTCCCTCGGAACGCAGCTGGGAGGCGACTTGCTCGCAAGCGACTCGAGTCGGGCCGAGAATGCGGATGTCAACGAAGAACAGCGGCCGGTGCTGCAGGTCGAGCCCGCCCTGCAACTCGGCGTCGCGCAGCCGCGATCCCCCGGCCGCCGGCGCCCGGGCGAGACGCCCGCCGCCCGCGTCGAGCTCCGCACGCCTGTACATCGATCTCGCGAAGCGCTCCAAGGCCAGCGGCGCGGGCGTCAGCGCCAGCTGCACCAACGCAGGTGGACCGCAGGTCGCCATCGTGGTGAGCAGCCGGTTCACCGAGGGCTGGCGCTCACGCTCGAAGCGGCCGTGCGAGGAGACCCTGGTGATGAAATGAGCCTGCTTCTTCAGTCGGATGAGTGCCGGCGGCACCTCCAGCGCGACCGGAGGGCTGGCAACGCTGCAGTTCGGATAGGCGCTCCGGAGAGCCGCCTCCACCACCGGCTCCGCGCCGCTCACACACGTGACGGCGAGCCACGCACAGGGAGCCTGCTGGCCTGTCACGTGCCCTGGCCAGCGACGACCGTAAGACCCGCGCGGCTCGGGCGTCCGCCCGCGCTGCGCTTCCTCTGTGCTCGCGGCGGTGTAGTGAAACTCGAGCGACACGGTGGGCGCACCGGCCACCAGTCGGCGCCACCACCTCGGCAGCGTTCGCTTGTGGAGAGCCTCGAACACTGAGATCAGCGCCTCGACGCTTGCGTGGTCGGCGCGGTATGGCTCCACGCGCAAGCGTACGTAGCGCCTTCGCGCTCGCGCTCGCCACCTGCTGGCGACCAGGAGCAGCGCGGCCGCCGCGGCGGCCGCTAACAGCAGCCGAGCGAGGGGCACCCCGTCGATCGGCAACCCGCTCCAGATCGCGCCTGGCGCGCGTGCAAGAGAGCTGGCGACCGTCGGGCCCGGCGGGCGGCCCCCGCGCGCCCCGCCTTGGCCGCGAAGCACTCGGCCAGGCCCGCCGCCAAGCAGCCACACGAGCGACGCGCCCGCCAGCACCGCGGCGAGCAGCCCCAGCAACCGCCACAGCAGGAAGCGAAGCACCTCGCCACCTAGTCCGACCGCCGCCGCTCGGGTGGGACGTGGGAGGAAGCATCAAGGCAGCGATGGTTGCCGTAGGCCTCCTTGGACCACGCGCGCTGGTGCTACCGCGGAGTCGCGAGTGTGTACCGACCAAGAGGTCTTCATCCCGCGGTCTTCACAACAGCCGCAACCCGTGGGCGGTGCTGGCAATCGCATCCGTTTGTCGGTTGGGGCATCGGGTAGACACAAACTCGAGATGTGCCGCGCGTTCATCCAGCACGGCGTGCGTTCCCGAGCTGAGGAGATGAGACCGTTATGACGAGTGCCACGCTTGAGACTCAGAACACTGAGACCGGCGGGGTTACGGGGACCAGTGACAAGGACTACAACATCATCTGGTTCCTGCAGCAGTGCCTGAGTAACGTCCTGCGACTGGAGATCTACATCCAGGACGCGGAGCGTGCCGAAGACAAGGAGCTCGCCGAATTCTTCCGCCGCGCCCAGGCTGAGAGTCGCAAGGGCGCTGAAAAGGGCAAGCAGCTCCTGCGCGAACGGATCTGCTAGCCACCGAACAAGGCACGCCAGCCGCCGGTTTGCCGGCGAGCGCTCCAGCGACATGAGTGCCGCACACATAGCGCCTCAAGGAGGCTTGATCCCTCTGATCCCTGGGTTGTGCGAATCCCGAGAGATGCTCGCGACGCGCGCGCTTTGACTGAGGCATCCGACTCTGGTCATGGGCTTGCAGCATTTCCCAATCATCTACACGGTCGGCCACTCGACGCGGTCTCCAGTCGAACTTCGGAGCCTCCTGAGCTCGGTCGGCGTAACGGAGCTCGTAGACGTGAGGACCGTCCCTCGATCGAGGCGGCATCCGCACTTCAGCAGCGATGCTCTATCTCTCGAGCTGCCGGCTCACGGCATCAGCTACACACACGAGCCCGCGCTCGGCGGGTTCCGTCGCCCGACGAGCAGCTCGCCCAACGCTGGCTGGCAGCACGAGGCCTTCCGCGGATACGCCGACCATATGAGGAGCGAGGAGTTCCAGGCGGCGCTTCAGCGACTCGCGCACCGCGCGCGCGCGCACATCAGCGCGCTGATGTGTGCAGAGGCGAACTGGCGCCGTTGCCATCGGCGGCTTGTCGCAGACGCGCTGCTCGTGCGGGGCTGGCGGGTGCTGCACCTCGGGTTGGAGCGCAGGCCGGTTCCGCACGAACTCACTCCATTCGCGGTGCTCGGGCCAGGCGAGACGCTCACATATCCGCCACTGCAGGGCTCGCTATTGGAGGGAACAGGCTGACCGAGGGCTGGACAGCGACCACGCAAGTGAGACGGCTAGCTCTAGAACCTGAGGACGTTGTTCATCCGGGCCTCCTTGGAGGCTGAGAGGTGTCGAAGCCAATCAGCACAACGAGGACACCGGATGAGATTGCACGGTAACGCCGAGCTCAGCTTGAACAAGCGCCGTCGCCTGGCCACGCGGGTTCAAGAGGGTGGCTGGACGCTGACGAAGGCGGCCGAGGCCGCCGACGTCAGCGTCCGCACGGCGCGCAAGTGGGTGGACCGCTACCGCATTGAGGGCGAACCCGGCCTGCTCGATCGCTCGAGCCGCCCACACCGCTCGCCCAGCGCAACGCCAGAGCAGCGCGTGACGCTGATCGCGCTGCTGCGCCGCTCCACCCGCATGACGGGCGCGGAGATAGCCGAGGTGCTGCAGATGCCGATCACCGCGGTGGAGGGGATCCTGACGCGCATCGGTCTGGGCAAACGCTCGCGACTGGACCAGGAGCAGATCGTTCGCTACGAGCGCTCACGCCCGGGCGAGCTCCTCCACGTCGACGTCAAGAAGCTCGGCCGCATCCAGCGTGGCGCGGGCTATCGCATCACTGGTCGCCAGCACTACACCCCTCCCCTCATGGACCGTGCTGGCAGGAAGCGCGGGACCGCCGGCTGGGAGTACTGCCACGTGGCGATCGACGACTTCAGCCGCCTTGCCTACGTCGAGGTACTCAGCGACGCCGTCTCGCCGAGCTCGAAACCGCCGTCGCCTCGAATCGGCATCGCGGTTAGTGCGCGCGCGGAACCCCCGCTCGCGCGCGAGCATGCAACCGCTCGGTAAACCTCCTTCGCCCATGTGCTACCCGGGGACATCGTGGGCAAACTCCGGACTGCAGACCTCTCGGCCACGGTTTCATGCACGAATCCCCGGGTAGGCGTCAACCCGAGGTGAAGTCCGATAGAGATAGATCGGAAGGTAGTGGTCCCTCTAGTCTCCGCAGGTGCGGTGGGTACCCGCCCGCGCTCTCTATGAACGCCGCGGCCGCGCGGGGGGCAACCGCGGCAGAGGTGGCGGAGACACCGCTGCCGACACCGCCCCGGCCCGCGCCGGGTCCAGGCCCGCCGTCGCCGGACCCGAGCCCGCCCACGCCGACCCCCGACCCCTCGCCCGGGCCGCAGCCCGTGCCGCCTTCGCCGGTTGTTGACCCACCGCCGTCTCCCGGCCCGGCTCCACCGAGCATTGAGTTAGCCGATCCGCTTCTCGGCCAGACGTTCTGCCAAGCGTGACGCGAGGGCCATGATCGTGAGAGCTGGGTTGGCCGAGCCTTGCGTTGGCATCACACTGCCGTCGGCGATGAACAGGTTCGGCACGTCCCACGCTCGGTGGTCGGAGTTCACGACCCCGTGGCCGGGGGAGTCGGACATCGCGCAGCCGCCGACGAGGTGGGCGTAGCGGTCGATGGTGAGGGTCTCCTGGGCGCCGGCCGCGTCCATGATTTCGAGCAGCCGCGCCTTCGCGTAGGCGACGTTCGCCCGATCGTTGTCGCACTGGGTGTAGTCGTCGAGGCGCGCGACGGGGATGTCGTTCCGGTCCCGCTCCTCGGCCAGAGTAACCCGGTTATCGGGGCGGGGCAACAGCTCGCTGAGCACTCCCAGGGTGTACCAGTGGTTGTAGTCACGCATGTACTCGCGCAGGGCGTGGCCCCAGTGACCCTCCGCCATCACATGCTCTGCCCACCTGACCGGCAGCGGGCCAACGGTCTGGATCGAGAAGCCGCGCACGAAGCCGCGCGTGCGATCGGTCTCATCGGATGACCTCGAGGGCCTGGCGTTGCTGCGCGACCGCGTGCCGGCGCCGATGCGAGTCGCAGCCGGTGAGTACGGCTACGACTCCTTCTACTTCCGCCGCATGCTCGAGGCCGGAGCTGTCGACGTGCTGCAGGCCGATGTGACCCGCTGTGGGGGGATCACGGAGCTTCTCAACATTGGCTCCCTGTGCGCTGTTCACAGCATTCCGCTCTCGGCTCATACGAGCCCCGCGATCCACGCCCACGCGTGCGCCGCGATCGCGCGGCTGATGCACGTCGAGTACTTCCACGACCACGCGCGCATCGAGGGGCTGCTGTTCGACGGCGTGCTGCAGCCGGCGCACGGCACGCTGAGGCCCGACGAAGACCGGCCTGGGCTGGGCCTCACCCTGCGAGAGGCAGACGCGGCGCCGTACGAGCGCTGAAGCCGCCGCGGTTCTTGCTAGCGCCGCTTCTTGCGGTCGACGGCGCGCTGCAGCTGGGCCTTGTTCATCTTCGAGCGACCTTCGACGCCGAGGTGGCGCGCCTCTGCGTAGAGCTGGTCGCGCGTGCGACCGCGGGGGCCGGCTTTGCCCGAGCGCAGGCCGCCGCGCCGCCCCGAGGAGATGTCGCGCGTTGAGGTGCGCGAGCGGCTGCGCGCTTCGCCGCCGCGGGCTCGCTCCTTGTTGACCGTGCGGGCGGCTATCTCCTCGGCCCTGCTCTCGGAGGAGCCGCGTGTGCGCTGGCTCGCCTTGATGTGCTCGTACTGGCGGGCACGCTTGGTGCCCTTGCGGACTCCGCGTGGCGGCATTTTCAAATCACCTTTCACTCGCGAGGACTTTCTTGGCTTTTACCCGCCCGCACGGGGCTCAAGCGCCTCGCGAGCTCACCGCTCGTGCGCGCGTCGCCTGGCGGCTGCGATCTCGGCGGCGGCCTCAGCGCGTGAGGACCAGCTCCTAGCGCGGTCACTTCTCAGGGATGAAGCCATGGACCCAGATCCTCGTTTCGAACAGGAGGAGAGCGGCGCGGACGCGCAGTACGGCGAGGCAGATCACGCGCACAGCAGCGAGCTGCACGACACCTGACCAGGTCGCCTCACGGCCGTCAGTTCTCCCGCTGGCACCAACAGCTTGAAACGCGAAACGCCCCGTAAACACGGGGCGCCGCTCAGTACCGCTACCGGGATTCGAAAACTGGCTAGGGGTCCCGTAGGTGCTGGCGATCCCGGAAAACATTGGCCCGAGCACCGTTGGAAACCGCTGGAAACCCGTGCGATCCCTGCACGCCATTCCTAGTTCATTCCTACGGCGACAGGTAGGGGCTCAGCGGCGTTTCGACCGCCGCGCCAGCAGCACAAACAGGGCCGCGGACACGGCCCCGCAGACAATCGCCGGAACGCCATCGCTCGTAACTACTAGCACCAAAGCCGCGACCGCAAAGCACTCTGCGACTAGCGCTACGCCCAGAAACGGGGGTAGGCGGGGCGGCACGGTTTGCGAGGCTATCGCCTTAGCGCGACGCGGAGGGAGGGTGCTGCTCGGATTGCGGAACGGGCTCGACGACTCATCGACGGTGGTGCCGGCCTTGCTTGGAACGCTCGCCGCCGCCGGTCGCTCATGGAAGGCGGAAGGTGCGCACAGGCCAAAAACCCGCAATTTGCGGCTTTCCGCAGTCTGTAGAGATTTTCCTTGCCTCGTACGGGTAGGCAACCCCTTAACGGATGAAGCGCGCGAGGGGCGAATTCGCTCGGACGCGGAGAGAGGTTGCGCGATGTTCGATGAGGCATCCGGTCAACTGTGGGTCGATGGATCGCCCGATATCTTGAAGCCGGAGCAGCGGCGCAGCGTGGGGCTGAGGCCGTTACTCGCCTTCGTACTCGCTCTAGGGATAGCGGGACTGACCGCATCGTCCGCGTCGGCGGCGAAAGGGCCGTCGACAGTCGAATGCGCCTCCTCTAGCGCGCTTGCTGTGACTTGGACGTTCAGTGAATTCCCGGCGGAAAACAACACGATCAAAGAGAGCATCAAGGTCGACGGGGTCCTGATCTATAAAGGGGAATTCACGTTCAACGGAGCCTCCGGGACGAATACCGTGACGATCAGCATCGCGCCCGGACCGCACGAAATCAAAGTTCATGCGGGATGGGTAACGAACGGGGTCGGAGGAGAGAGCGATAGAAAATTCATAGTCGAATGCTCGCAAGCGCAGCCGTCTGCCCCTCTTACGCCGGGTTACTGGAAGAACCACCTCAGCAGCGGCTCGCCCAACACGCAGCAATACCTGCCGCAGAGCATCGGCAGCTATCGGGTCGAAACAACCGAACAGGCGAGCGCGATCTTCAGGGCCATGAACTGCGCGAGCTCGACGCCGCAAAACGCGATCAGCTGCCTAGCGGGTCAGCTGCTGGCGAGCGAGCTGAACCTCGCCAACGGCTCGCCAAGCTGCATCGCGCCCGTGGTGGCCACGGCCAACTCCTGGCTCTCCGGCAATACCGAGGACGGCGTCCCGGGCGCTCTGTACGCGGGACCGTCGGCGAACTACACGCTCACTCAGGCCCAACGCAACGAGGCGATCGCGCTCAAGAAACAACTCGTCAGGTACAACTCCAAGGGTGAGTGCCCATAGCATCCTGCGCTCTGAGGGGTCAGCGATCCCAGGCGCGTGAACAATGCCGGGGCTCCATCTCTCCCACCCCCATTACAGGCTGGCTCGGACACTAGGCTCCGCGCGATCGCAGCCCGCTTAGCCCTAGCTCCCATGTCCTCCGGGGGAACCCAGACAACCCTCTGGCCCGACCTCTCCACGGGAACACGTTGGCGAGCTTCTAGGCGGCTATCTGGCTGCATAGCCGGCTGCAGCCATTCCTATTTTCATTCCTACCGCGTACCCAGGAAACACAAAACCCCAGAGTTTCTGGGGGTCTTACAGTACCGCTACCGGGATTCGAACACGCTGATGGTGTGGCGCCTGTGTCGCGGCGACCGCAAACGTCCTGCTAATCCGCGATTTCCACCGGAGCCTCGCTGTTACTAGTGTCGCCCAGTGGCGTGGGCCTTGTTAGCAGTCTCCTCATGATTCAAGTGAGGAACGACCGGGCCGCCGAGATCACCGTCCAGCAGATGAACGTAAGTCGCCAGCGTGAACGCCGCCGAGTGATGGCCGAGCCAATGCTGGACCTGGACGGCGTTGCGGCCCGACGCGAACCTGCGCGTCGCGATCGTGTGCCGGAACGTGTGAAACCCGGCCCACTCCACGCCCGCCTCCGCGCACGCTTGCTTGAGCACGTGCAAGTGCAGGTGGTGGGGATCGTATGGGCGGCCAGTTTCGGGACTCACAAACACCAGGCCGTCCTCCACCCTGCCCGCCACGGCCGCGCGGAGCTTGTCCGCTAGCTCGAGCGGGATGGGAAGGTCGCGCCGAGCGTGCCTTGACTTGAGCGGGCCGATCACCTGCCCGTCGCCCTTGTTCCACCGCGCGCGCTGCCTGACGCGAGCCCGAGGGCGTTCCGCACGGACTTGTCCGTGAGTGTGCCCCTGCGCCCGTTCGACTGCCTTAGAAGCCACGCAATGAACCCTGCGACCTCTCGCGGGACGACCGCTCGCAGCAGCGTGTCCTTGGCGAAGTAGCGCAGCGCGTACTTGTTGAGCAACCCGCGGTACTCGCTGCGTGTCTCATCGCGAAAGCCGCGCCTGCCGGTGCCCTGGTAGCGATCGATCCACTCGCCCACGTACTCGTGCAGCTTGACCGTCGATCGCTCCTCGAGCTCTCCACGGTTCGCATCGGTGATGCGTTCCGATTTCAGGCTGCGCGCCTCATCGAGCGTGCGCGCCGACTCCCACTTCTGCCGCCCGTCCACGCGGTAGCTGAACACATAGCGGCCACCGCGCCTGAAGATGCCCGGAGTCTTGGTCTTTTCCAGCGTGTAGGCCATCACTTTCCCCCTTCTGCCCGGTGCGCTCTCAGAATCGCGGTTGCGTCCCGCCAGCGGTAAAGGGTCGAGCGTTCTATCTGGATCAGCCAGTGCGCCAAACGTCGCCATGGCGCCTAGCCTTGCTCGTTCGGCCCCTCAGTCTCGCGCAACGGATCGCCCACCTCGGAGCTGACATCTGTCCCACTGCCCTGCGCGTCTTCTTGCCGCTGGATCTCCAGATAGATCTCGGTCCGGTGCACCGGAACGTCTGAGGGCGCCTGGATGCCGAGACGCACCTTCTCGCCATGAACCCCGAGCACGGTGACCTCGACGTCGTCTCCGATCATGATGCTCTGTTTGGCCTTTCGTGTCAGAACTAGCATTCGGGACGATTCGCCGGCCGCAGTGTGTTACCTGCCCCTGCCCCAATAGCCGTTTATTGCCTGCACAGCGGATCGGTCCTGGCGAGGTGTCTCGAAAAGGCACGCGGGCGGCGCCTCCTAGCGTGCTTGAGGCCCGCTCCGTGGGCTCCACCTGCCCGCGTGCTGGGCTGACGTACCCCCGATCGGGAAGGACCTTAACGTCCGCGGCGAAAGATTCCACCGCAAACTGCGGGAGTGTCAGTTTGCCCTGCCGGCCAACCGGGCATCTCGGCTGGGCAATAACCCGCGCACAGTGACGCGGAGCGAGCTGAGCGCGGGTCTGCGGTGCGGGAGGATGTGGCCTGGGGACCGAGGCAAGACGCGGACGTTCCCAGGCAAGTAACCGTCGAGACCGCAGATATCTCCGACGTGACGCAGGAGGAGTTCATGAACGGACTCATCCTCCTCACGGCCGCGATCCACGACAGCACCCTTCGCGTCGCCTGTGAGATAGACAAGATGCGAGACCGTCTGACTCCATCGGGTACTCCAGTGCCCACCGGCCGTCCAGCTTGCGAAGGACTGGCCGACCGCTCACGCCCTCAGCTCGTCGATCGTCTGGGCTATCTGCTCGAGCGTCAGCGCTTGGTCTCGCAGCAGGTCAGCGGCGGCCTGGCCGGCGAGGCCGCCGTTGCGGGCGTAGGCCCGCAGGTCGTCGCTGGCGCCGACAAGGCACCGGCTCGCGAGCACGGTCCGCTCGATCGCGCGGGTGATCGTGCCCCCAGCCGCCATCAGAGCGTGAGGTAGGACGGCCGACAAGGGACCGGCTGATGAGCGCGCACTCGATCGTCGCCGCAGGACAGATTGGCAGGGATGACCGGGTCTGCACCCCTGCGAGCGACCGGGTGCCGAAGCTCATCCGTGGTACCCGAGAGTCTGCGCTCTAGTCGTGCCATGACAACGACGCCGAGAACGTTCACGACGGCGATCGATATCAGGAAGTAGATCAACATGAAAGAGTCTTTCTCAGATATCGACGCGCTCGCGTGATGCTCTAACGCTAACGGGGGGTGTGAACTGCCGCGACGGAAGAACCGGTAGTCACGCCCTAGCTGAAGGTGCAGGTACGTCCTACGCGCGTTCTTCGGCCGAGACAGTGCGCGTGCTCGCGCCCCTCGCGCACGGTCGGTGCGAGGCTGAAGCGCACCATCGCAATCGTTACCTCCACCGGCTGGGTCGCGGTGGCGCTCATCATGCCGCCTCGCCGCTGAAGGTCGCGAGCGCCTCGCGGTTGCTGAGCCTCGCTCCTGACGGGGCCTGCTCCCGGGCCTTGAACTCGCGCCAACGCTCCTCACTGTTGGCCGGCCATGCGGTGCGGATCGCGTCTTGCGGATCGCGTCTTGGATCTCGCTTTTCAGATGCCCGAGGTCGTGATAGCCGACTCCCGGCATCTGATCGAGGCGGAGCTCCTTGCGGCCCTCTCGCGAGCGCCCCCATGCCGCTCCCTTCGCCTGTCCAACGGCCTGAAAGTCGGCGAGCGCGGCGAGCAGCGTCTCGCCTAGCGCCTCATACGCCCTAGCGGACTCTTCGGCTTCGGCGTCGAAGTGCGGTAGGCCGGCGGCGATGACCTTGAGCCGTTCTTCTTCGCGCAGCAGGCGGACCGCGCAGATGGTGTTCGGCTCCTCCTTCGCGTCCGCGACGGACCGTTGAAGGCGCGCCTGTTCCGCCTCGTCGGGCACGTCGACGTCGTCGCCTAGCCTGCGCAGCTTCAGCGCGTCAGCCCGGCGGCTGTCGTAGGACTTGAGCAGCGCTTCGCCGTCGCCCTGCCGAGCGGAGAGGGTTTCGCCCTCCGCGACCTGCTTTCGTATGTTGCCGTCACGGAGACCCGCGCGCCGATCCGTAAGCGCGCGCGGTCCAGATCGGAGCGGACGATCGAGCTCGTGGTGGAGTCGCTCGTGCTCAAAGCACAAGGAGAGCGCGCAGGTGTTGCGGATGAGTGGGTCGCGGATTGGGCCAAACCCGAACGCAAGCCGGAGGATCGGCGTGCTGCGCAAGAGGATGCGCGATGACGCGCGCCGCCTAGACACGGACCTTTAGTCACTCGGAGCCTCGACGACTGACTCATCCACAGCCATCGTCGGGATCGTGGTGGCCGGCGTCGTCGGGCCGGCTCTCGGCTACGGGGCGGCGTGGATCGCAGATCGTCGGCGGTTCCGCCAGGAGCAGCGGCTAAAGGCGAGCGACGACCTCATCGCACGGATCGACGATGTGGCCACTGCACTCGAGGAGCTCGGCGCAAGCGCCGCCAGGATGCGGCGGGTGGCCCTCGTGGTCGGGCCGGAGCCAAACATTGTCGAGCCGCTCGTGGAAGAAGGGGAAGATGCGTTCCAACGAGCCCGAGCCTCGGTTGCCCGACTGCGGATGCGGCCTCACGCCCCTGAGGCGATTCTCGTGGTCGCCGATGAGTCGACTAAGTCGATGGTCGAAGCGATCACGATCGTTCGCTCAGCCCTGGTCGCAATGCAGGTCAGCCGCGCGACTCACAACCGCCAGGACCAAACCGGCTCACCGAGATCGCCGATCTGATCGAGCGCGGCTACGACGCGATGTTGCAGTACGTCAAACAAGCGCGGCCCGCCATCGCGGCCCTGTTAGGCGAATAGTCGGTTTCCCCGTAGCGGCATCCGCTGGCGCGCACCCTCCAAACCTGCGAAGTCGTGTTTGCACTCCTGTTAGCACCCGGGCTCCTGAAACGCCGAAACGCCCGATTTCTCGGGCGCTCGGTCAAGTACCGCTACCGGGATTCGAACCCGGGTTTCCGCCATGAGAGGGCGGCGTCCTAGTCCCCTGGACGATAGCGGCGCGGATGAACGGCACGAGGCTAGCAGAGAGCCTCGAGCGAGAAACGCCCGTCGGCCCTCCGGCCACGGTGTAGGCGCACGGCCGGCTGCCAACGCCGCAGAACGGGAGTGCGCGTGCGCTATCTTCGCTCTTCGCTGACGCGCGGATGTGGCGGAATTGGTAGACGCGCACGGTTCAGGTCCGTGTGGACGCAAGTCCGTGGAGGTTCGAGTCCTCTCATCCGCATTCACCGATCGGAGTCCGCATGCAGCAGCTCACATTCACCGGCCCCGACGCGCTCGAGTGGCGCGATGTCGACGAGCCGCGGCTGCACTCCGATCGTGCCGCGCTGGTGCGCCCGCTCGCGGTCGCGACGTGCGATCTCGACGCGCTGATCATCGCGGGGGCCTCGCCATTTCAGCCGCCATTCGCGATCGGCCACGAATGCGTCGCCGAGATCCTCGACGTGGGCGACGGGGTTGGGTCGCTACAGCCTGGCCAGCTCGTGAGCGTCCCCTTCCAGATCTCCTGCGGCGCGTGCGAGGCATGCGCCGCCGGCCGGACCGCCAACTGCAGCGGCGTCGCATTCATGTCCACGTACGGTTTTGGGCCCGCCGTCGAGCAATGGGGTGGCTTCCTGGCCGACGTCGTCAGCGTCCCTTTCGCCGAGCACATGCTCGTGCCGATCCCAGGCGGTCTAGAGCCCGCGGCCGTCGCGAGCGCCTCCGACAACCTCAGCGACGCCTGGCGCGCCGTCGGCCCGGCGCTTGCCGAGCAGCCTGGCGCCGACGTGCTGGTCGTCGGCGGCGCAGGCCCCGGATCGATCGGTCTGTACGCTGCCGGGCTCGCGGTGGCGCTCGGGGCGGGATCGGTCATGTACGTCGACGCCGACGAGCGCCGCCGGGAGACGGCCGCGAAGCTCGGCGCGGGCACGCTCGCTGAGACACCCAGGCGGCTCGGCCCGTACTCCGTCACCGTCGACGCCAGCGCCGATCCCGATGGGCTGGCGCTCGCGCTGCGCTCGACAGCGCCTGACGGCGTCTGCACGAGCACCGCGATCTACTTCGCAGAGCAGCCGCCGATGCCGCTGCTCGAGATGTACACCAAGGGCATCACGTTTCGAACCGGACGCGTCAACGCCCGAGACGCCATGCCGCACGTGATCGAGCTGGCCGCCTCCGGGGCGCTTCGCCCAGAGCTCGTGACCACGGCCGTCGTGCCCTGGGCGCAGGCTCCCGACGCGCTCCTCGAGCGCGGCTGGACGAAGCTCGTGATCACGCGGTGACGCCCGCGCGGCTTGCTCCACGCATCGCGATCCTCCTGCTCGTCGCAGCCTGCTGCGCGCTGTCAACCGGCTGCGGGGAAGCCCGAAGGGCCAGCATCAGGCAGACCGCGGCGCTCGCTCCAGCAGCCGCACCGGCCGCGGCGCTGTCGGAGGGCGACGCGGCATCTGCGAGCCGCAGCGCTTCCGCGACCTCAGGAGCGCCGGCGCCGGCGGCCGCCGTGCGGGCGCCCTCGGAGCCACGCATCATCTGGGACCCAATCCCGTTCGGTCCGCGGCGCAAGGCGGAGATGATCGCGTACGCCCGCCGACACTACGGAAGCTTCATCACCCCCACATACAGGCTCGTTCACCCGCACGTGATCGTGATCCACTACACCGAGACGCCGAGCTTTCAGGCGACGTACAACACGTTCGCCCCCGACGTGCCCGACCCCGAGCTGCGCGAGCTGCCGGGCACGTGCGCGCACTTCGTGATCGACAGCTCCGGCGCCATCCACCAGTTGGTCTCCCTGGGCGTGATGTGCCGGCACACCGTCGGGCTCAATTGGGCCGCGATCGGCGTCGAGCACGTCGGTTTCAGCGACCAGCAGGTGCTCTCTGACCGCGCGCAGATGAGCGCCAGCCTGAAGCTCGTGCGCTGGCTACGCTGCGGCTATCACATCGCCCTACGCGACGTGATCGGGCACAACGAGAGCCTCTCCAGCCCCTACCACCGCGAGGACGTCCCCGCGCTTCGAACTCAGACACACGCGGACCTCAAGCGCGCGGACATGCGCATCTACCGCACCCGCCTCGCCTTGGCCGGCCCCTGCGGCTGAGCGTCAGCGCGGGTCGCCGAGAACGCGCCGGCGAGCATTTCGCGCCATGATCGAAGGCATGCGGCAGACACAAGAGCTCCCGGACACCGCCTACCCGTCGACCCTCGTGCGCGCCGACCACGTCGAGCCCGTGCCGCGGCGCATCCGTGCATGGCTGGCCGGAGAGCTCGTGCTCGACACGACCCGCGCCCTGTACGTGTGGGAGTCGCCCGCCTACCCCCAGTACTACGTCCCGCTGGGCGACGTCCGCAGCGAGCTGCTCGTTCCCGAAGGGCGCACGCAGGCGAGCAGCCGCGGAAACGTCGAGCTGCACGCGCTCTCGGTTGGCCAGGTCACACGCCCGCGCGCCGCGAAGGTGCTCGCGGACTCGCCGCTGGAGGTGCTGTCGGGCACGGTGCGCTTCGACTGGGGCTCGCTCGACGCGTGGTTCGAGGAGGACGAACAGGTTTTCGTCCACCCACGCAGCCCCTACGCCCGTGTGGACGCGATCCGCTCGACCCGGCACGTGCGCGTCGAGCTCGAAGGCGTGCTGCTCGGCGAGTCCTCCTCCCCGGTGCTGCTGTTCGAGACGGGCCTGCCCACCCGCTACTACCTCAACCGCACCGAGGTGAGCTTCGATCACCTCATCCCGACCAGCACCGTCACCTCATGCCCATATAAGGGGACGACCAGCGCCTACTGGTCAGCGCGTGTGGGCAAGGCGCTGCATGAGGACATCGCGTGGGCGTACGACTTCCCGACCGCAGCCATGCTCCCGATCGCAGGGCTCGTCTCGTTCTACAACGAGCGAGTCGACCTCAGCGTCGACGGGCGCCGCCTCAGGCGCCCGACGACGCACTTCTCAGGCTAGAGCGCCAGCCGAACCGGAAGGCGGCCCGATTCGCTAACCGTCCAGGCGCCGGCGGTGGCGATACTGGGCGCCGACGATCACAAGACCCGAGCCGATCAGCAGCAGGCCGACGCCGAGCGTCCAGCGCAGGTCCAGGCCCGTGAAGGGCAGCGTTGCTTTTGCGGCTTTCGACGGCGAGGTCGCTTCGCTGGAGGGAGCCACCCCGCTCGAGGACGAGGACGACGACGATGACGAGCTCGACGAAGAGCTCGAGGACGAGCTTTCTTTCGAAGGCGCGGTTCCCGATTTGGGCGTTTCGGTCGTCGTGGTCGTCGGCGGCGGGGTCGTGCTCGTGCTGGGAGGCGTCTGGCTGTAGCCCGACAGGCCTTCGCCCGCGGCCGCGGCGGTCGCCGGAAGGGCGAGCGCAAGCGCGCTAAAGAGCACGGCCGGAAGGGCCGAGCGCGCCCACACCGATCCTTTGCCAGCTCCTGCGCCTGCCGCCTGTGGCCTGCTCGAGGCCACGAAATTGGTCCGAGTCATGCCAACCTCCGTGATCGTGTATCGCTGTGCCCCCACCGCGTGGGCTCCTTGCCTTGAATGGGTTGATTCTAATCGCAATTTGGTGAACCGGATCGTCCCCTGGCAGAAGGCGAACACGCGTTCGATTTGCTTTTACCAGTCCGCGTGGGCGCCTATGTGCCGGGAGCGCTGTCCCCCCATCGGAAGCGGTGGGAGGGAGACTTGAGCGGCGAGAGAAGACTTGCAGCTGGCTCGGCGCGCGCCGGCAGCCTCAGGACACTGGCGTGCGCCCTTCAAGCGTTCCTTCGCTCAGGCTCGTGCGCAGGACCTTCTTGTCGAACTTACCGACGCTGGTCTTGGGGATCTCCGCCATGAAGGCGAACTCGTCGGGCAGCCACCACTTGGCGACGCGGTCGCGCAGGTGCTCGATGATGTCGGCGGTCGTCGTCGAAGCGCCGTCGCGGACCACCACGCAGCACAGCGGGCGCTCCGCCCAGCGCTCGTCGGGCTTCGCGATCACCGCCGCCTCGATCACGTCGGGATGCGACATGACCTCGTTCTCGAGCTCGACCGATGAGATCCACTCGCCGCCTGACTTGATCACGTCCTTGGCGCGGTCGGTGATCTGCACGAACCCGCGCTCGTCGACGGCGGCGATATCGCCCGTGCGCAGCCAACCCGCGTCGAACTTCTCCTCGCTCGATTCGTCCTTGAAGTAGCGCGCCGCGATCCATGGGCCGCGCACCTCGATCTCGCCCGTGGACTCGCCGTCCCACGGGACCTCGGCTCCGGCGTCGTCGACCAGACGCAGCTCCACCCACGGCAGCGGCTGGCCCTGCTTGGCGCGGTCATCCCAGTAGCCGTCGTCGTGCTTCCGCTCGCGCGGGCGCGAGAAGGTGGCGACGGGACTCGTCTCGGTCATGCCCCAGGCCTGGAATACGCGCACGCGGTGACGCGCCTCGAAGTCCTGCATGAGCGCCTTCGGGACCGCCGACCCGCCGCAGGTGGCCTTGGTGAGCGAGGACAGATCGACTTCGGGGTGCGCGTCGGCGTAGCGCAGCAGGTCGGCGAAGATGGTCGGCACGCAGCCCATCAAGGTCGGGCGCTCCGACGCGATCAGACCGGCGAGCGCCTCGGCTGCGAGAAAGCGGTTGGGCAAGATAAGGTCCGCACCCGCGAGCGCGGCGCCGTGCGGCAACCCCCAGGCGTTGGCGTGGAACATGGGCACGACGGCCAGCACTCGGTCGCCGCGCGAGAGGCCCAACCCGTCAGAGATCAATGTCCCGGTCGAGTGCAGGCTGATCGAGCGGTGCGAGTAGAGCACCCCCTTTGGGTTGCCCGTCGTGCCGCTCGTGTAGCACAGCGCCGCCGCTTGGCGCTCGTCGAGCTCGGGGTACTCGAACTCGCCGGGCCCGGCGTCCCGGAGCAACTGCTCGTAGCGCAGTGCGTTGGGCAGATCGCCCGCGTCGCCGTCCCCCATGACGATGTAGTGAGACACACCAGGCAGCTTCCGCGCGAGCGGCTCGAGCGTCGGCACCAACGAGTCGTCCACGAAGATCAGCTTGTCGCCGGCGTGGTTGACGATGTAGGTGAGCTGGTCCTCGAACAGGCGCACGTTGAGCGTGTGCAGCACCGAGCCGATGCAAGGGATCGCGAAGTAGAGCTCGAGGTGATGCTGCGTGTTCCACGCGAAAGTGCCCACCCGATCTCCCTGCTCGACGCCCAGCGAACGCAGCGCTCTGGCCAGCCTGTCGATTCGCTCGAGCAGCTGCGCGTGGCTGGCTCGCTCTACGGTGCCGGGCTCGACGACGCTCACCACCTGCGCGTCAGGGCTGCATGCGCGCATCCTGCGGCGGATGTGGTGCAGCGTGAGCGGGAAGTCGTCCTGCATCAGCCCACGCAGCGATGCGCTCATCCCCCGCTCCCTGCTCCGTGGCGGGTCGCCAGCTCGCCCGCGCGCCGGCCAGCACCCTCGCGCCCCGCCAGCTCCCCATAGGTGCCGCGCGTGCGCGCCGCGATGTCGTCCCAGTCGAAGCGCAGCACGTGCTCCGAGGCCTCCGCGACCAGCCGTTCGCGCAGGCGCGAGTCGACGAGCAGGCGCTCGATCATCACCCCCAGGTGCGCAGCATCACCCCCGTTGAAACGCAGCCCCACGCGCTCACCGCGCGGCACGACCTCGCGCAGCCCGCCGGTGTCGGCGACGATGCACGGGCACCCCGCGGCCATCGCCTCCAGTGCGACCAGCCCGAAGGGCTCGTAGATCGACGGGACCACGCACAGGTCTGCGATGCGGTACAGCGAGTGCAGCACGTCATCCCCGATCCAGCCCAGGAAGCTCCCATGCCCTGAGAGGCCGAGCCGGCACGCCTGCGCCTTCAGCTCTGCCTCGTGCGTGCCGCTGCCGGCGACCAGGAAACGCACGCCGGCGACCTGCTCGATCACCCCCGGCAGGGCGTCAAGCGCGAGCTGGAAGCCCTTCTCGTAAACGAGGCGCCCCACGAACAGCACGAGCTTCTCGTCGGGCCGCGCGAACTCGAGCCGCAGCGCCTGCAGGTCGCCCACGGCGCGCATTTCGCTCGGATCGATGCCGTTGGGGATCACCGTGATGCGCCGCTCAGCGATGTCGAAGATGTCGGCCACGTGCCCGCGCATGTAGTAGGAGCACACGATCACGGCGTCTGCCCTATTCGCCATCCAGCGCTCGACCGCATGGATGTGCGACTGGGGGTGGTCCTGCACCCAGCCCTGGTGGCGACCGTGCTCGGTGGCGTGGACGGTCGTCACGTAAGGCACGCCCAGGCGATCGGCAAGCGCCGCGGCGGCCCGCGCCACGAGCCAGTCGTGGCCGTGTATCAGGTCGAAGTCCTCCTCCTCGGCGAGCGCCTTGCCCGCGTCGAGCATGTCTTCGTTCATCTGCTCAACCCACGCCACGAAGCGATCTAGATCGCGCGGCCAACCGGGCTCCGGCACGCGGTGCACGCGCACGCCGCCCACGTCTTCGACCGCGAGCAGACCCTTCCTCGCGCCGCCCGCCGGCGCCGCGCTGCCACCGATCGCGCGCGTAAGGACGTCGACTGCCGCGCCCTGGCGCACCAGCGCCTCGGCCAGCTTGCGCACGTGACGCGCGAGCCCGCCCTCGATGACAGGCGGGTACTCCCAGGAGACGAGCAGCACGTGCTTGCTCACGCTCAAGACCCTACCTCGCTGACGCCGCGCGCGAGTGGACCGCGCCGTGGGCGCGCGAGGGTCGCACGAGTACATTGAGGCAGTGCCCGCGACCAGCCCGCCCGTGCCCGCGAGGGTGCTGTTCTTCTTCGGTGCCATGTCCCCCTACTCGTGGCTGGCGGCCGAGCGGGTCGAGGCGCTCTTGCCGGGCGCCCGCTGGCGGGCGCTGTTCCTGGGAGGGCTCTTCAAGGCGAACGGCAGGAACTCGTGGGGTCTCACCGAGGAGCGCTCGCGCGGCCTCGCCGACTGCGAGGCGCGCGCCCGGACGCGCGGGCTCGGCCCCATTCGCTGGCCGGAGCGGTGGCCGACCAACGACCTGTACATCGCGCGCGCGCTGACCGCCGTGTCCGCCGCGAGCACGAACGCCCTGCGAGTCGCACCTGGCGAGCCGGGAAGCGCGCCAGCAGGCGAGATCCGGCTGAAGCGCCTGGCGCTCGTCGCCATGCGGCTCTCCTTCCTCGAGGGCGCAGACCTGGGCGAGCTCAACGTCGTGCTCGAGGCGGGCAGGCGCGCGGGCGAGGATGCAGATGAGCTGCGCGAGGCGATCCACCAGCAGGACATCAAGGACGCCCTGCGCGGCGCCAATGATGAGGCGCTCGCGCTGGGCGTGTTTGGGGTGCCCACCGTCGTCGTAGGCGAGCGGGCATTCTGGGGCGATGACCGCCTCGAGGAGGCTGCCGAGGCCCAGCGGAGCCTCGATGCGTAGGCTGCGCCGGTGCGGTGGCTCATCGATGGAATGAACGTGATCGGCACACGTGCCGAGGATGAGTGGTGGAGAGACCGCCACGCGGCGATGGTCAAGCTGGTGCACCTGCTCGAGCGCTGGGTCGCTACAAGCGGCGAGGACGTGACCGTCGTTTTCGAGCAGCCACCGTCTCCGCGCATCACCTCGACGGTGATCGAGGTGGCGCACGCACCACGCCCGCGCCGCGACTCGGCCGACGACGAGATCATGCGCCGCCTGCACGCAGCGGCGGATCCCGCGAGGGTGCGCGTGGTGACCTCCGACCACTGGCTCGCCGACCGTGTGCACGCGGCCGGCGCAACGGTGCAGGCCGCGCGGTCGTTCCGCGAAGCGCTCGAGGACCGTTGATGGCCCCCGTCACCCGCTACGCGCACAGCGGCGAGGCGAGCATCGCCTACCAGGCGATCGGCGACGGACCCCTCGACCTGCTGTTCTTGCCTGGCTGGATCTCGCAGGTCGAGCACCTGTGGGAGCTGCCCGCGCTGCGCCGCTTCCTGGAGCGACTTGCAGCCTTCAGCCGCGTGATCGTCTTCGACCGCCGCGGCGGCGGCCTCTCCGACCGGGTCCTCGACGAGTACACGCTCGAGCAGGACGCCGAAGACGCGCTCGCTGTGCTCGACGCGGCGGGGAGCGAACGCACGGCGCTGCTGACGTATTCGCTTGGCGGGCCAGTGGGCGTGCTGCTCGCAGCCGAGCATCCCGACCGCGTCGGCGCGCTGATCATGTACGCCTCGGTGGCGCGCACCTCGTGGGCACCCGACTACGAGTGGGCACTGGGGAGCGAGGAGCGCATCGAGGCGGCGGAGCGCGGCGTGGCCATCTGGGGCGAGCCCGACAACCCCGCGATCGCGCTGTTCGCGCCCTCGATGGCAGATGACCCCGCCCTGGCCGCCTGGTTCGCGCGCCTGCAGCGCCTCGCCGCGAGCCCCGGCGAGGCGCGAGCGATGGCCAGAGCAGCCGTCGATCTCGACGTACGCGAGCACCTGCCTCGCATCAGCGTGCCGACGCTGATCATGCACCGGCGGGGAGAGCTCGTCTGGGACCTGCGCCACTCGCGCTACCTCGCCGAGCACATCCCCGGAGCCCGATACGTCGAGCTCGAGGGCAGCGACTCGTTTCCGTTCATGGGCGACATGGACGCGATCCTCGAGGAGATCGAGGAGTTCCTCACCGGCGCCCGCAGCCGCGGCCGCCTCGCGCGGGCGCTGCTGACGGTCATGTTCACGGACATAGTCGACTCCACTGCGCGCGCCGCAGGGCTCGGTGACGGTCGCTGGCGCGACCTGTTGGCGCGCCACGACGACGCCGTCCGCAAGGAGCTCGTCCGCTTCGGGGGCCGTGAGGTAAAGACCGTGGGCGACGGCTTTCTCGCAACCTTCGATGGCCCGCCCTCGCGCGCGCTGCGGTGCGCGCTCGCGATCACCTCCGAGGCTCGCGAGCTCGGTGTCGAGGTCCGCATCGGCATGCATACGGGCGAGTGCGAGCTGATCGGCGAGGACGTCGGTGGGATGGCCGTCCACCTCGCCTCGCGCGTCGGCGGCCTCGCGGGCCCGGGCGAGGTTCTGGTGTCGGGAACCGTCTTCGGCACGGTCGTAGGGGGTCCGTTCACGTTCGAGGACCGAGGCCTGCACGAGCTCAAGGGCGTCCCCGGCCGCTGGCCGCTGTTCCTGCTCGGCGCGTGAAGCCGGCGCGTGGGGCACACGTGAGCGGGCGGGCCGGCCAAGCAACTACGATCGGGCCGTGAAGATCCGCGCCGCGGTGCTCGAGCAGTTCGGCGAGCCGCTCGTCGTGCACGAGCTCGATCTTGAAGGACCGCGCCCCGGGGAGGCGCTCGTGAGGCTCAGAGCGTGCGGCGTCTGCCACACCGACATGTACACCGCCTCCGGCGCCGACCCGTCGGGGTACGCTCCCACGGTGCTCGGGCATGAGGGCGCGGGCATCGTTGAGGCGGTCGGCGAGGACGTGCGCTCGCTGGCTCCCGGCGACCACGTGGTGACCCTGTTCTCGCCGCAGTGTCGCGAGTGCGTCCACTGCCTGAGCCCACGCACGAACCTCTGCCTCGCGATCCGCGAGCAGCAGAACGAGGGCTACCTTCCCGACGGCACCACGCGCCTATCGCGCGAGCGACAGCCGATCCGCCACTTCATGGGCACCTCGACGTTCGCCGAGTACACGGTCATGCCCGAGATCGCACTCGCCAAGGTGGCCGGCGAGGCTTCGTTTGAGGCGGCCTGCCTGTTCGCATGCGGACTCTCGACCGGGCTAGGCGCCGCCATGTTCACGGCTCAGGTGCAGAGCGGCAGCACGTGTGTGGTCTTCGGCGCTGGGCTCGTCGGCCTCGGCGCCGTAGCCGGGTGCCGCCTTCAGGGCGCCGAGCGCATAATCAGCGTGGACCTCTCCCAGGAGCGCCTTGCGCTCGCGCGCGGCCAGGGCGCGACCGACTGCTGGCGCGCCGACGGTCGCGTCGTCGAGCGCGTGCTCGATGAGACGGGCGGCCTCGGCGCGGACTACACCTTCGAGGCCACCGGCCTGGTCGCGGTGATGCGCGAAGCGCTGGAGGCAGCGCGCATGGGCTGGGGCCTCTGTACGATCGTCGGCGTCGCCGGCAAGGGCGAGATGCTCGAGGTGGTGCCGCGCCTGCTGATCACCGGCCGGCGAATCTGCGGCTCGTCATTCGGCGGCGTCAAGGGACGCGACCAGGTGCCAGAGCTCGTCCAGCGCTACCTGGGGGGCGAGATCGACGTCGCGCCGCTGATCTCGCATCGCATGGGGCTCGAGGACGTGAACCGCGCTTTCGAGCTCATGCACGCTCGGGATGGCATTCGCTCGGTCCTCGTCATGGGCAGCTGATGTGCGCCGCTGGTATGGTCGGCGCATGGATCGGCTCGGCCCGTCTGCGCCCGCGCTCGAGCTGGCTGCGGCGCTCCACCGCCGCGAGCTCTCGGCCGTAGAGTTGCTTGACGCGTGTCTCGAGCGCGTCGACGAGCTCAACGGTGAGCTGGCTGCGGTCGTGTGGCGAAACGACGAGGACGCGCGCGCCGCCGCCGCGGAGGCGGACCGCCGCTTGGCGGCGGGTGAGCAGGCGCCGTTCCTCGGCGTACCGCTGCCGATCAAGGATCTGACGCCCGTGGCGGGCTGGCCGGTGAGCTACGGCTCGCATAGCGCGCCTCCTGAGCCGAGCGCGGAGAGCGAGCTCGTCGTGACGGCGCTCGAGCGCGCCGGCTTCGTTCTCTGCGGACGCACGAACACGCCCGAGTTCGGCCTCATAACCGTCGCTGAGAACAAGCGCTACGGGATCACGCGCAACCCATGGGACCCCGCTCGCTCGCCCGGCGGCTCGAGCGGCGGCGCCGCGGCGGCCGTCGCCGCCGGCATGTTCCCGCTCGCCCACGCCAACGACGGCGGCGGCTCGATCCGCATCCCCGCCTCCTACTGCGGCCTCGTGGGTCTGAAGCCGAGCCGCGGCCGCGTCCCGCGCCTAGCTCAGAGCTGGCTGGGCGCAGTCGTCGAGGGCGTGCTCACGCGCACCGTCGCCGACTCTGCCGTCGTGCTCGACGCGATCTCGTGGATCGACCCGCAAGCCTGGTACAACGCCCCCGCGCCGGAGCGCCCGTTCGCCGAGGAGACGCGCACGCCGCGTCGTCGGTTGCGCATCGGCCTGATGGCCGAGGCGCCGCTCGGGATACCCACCGACGCGCACTGCAGCGCCGCCGCGGGCGCAGCCGCCTCGGCGCTCGAATCGCTGGGGCACGCGGTCGAGGAGGTGCAGGTCCCGACCGTGTCCGAGGAGCTGATCGCGCCGTTCATCGTCCTCACGCAGGGTGGCCTCGCCGACTACGACGGCGTCGATTGGTCGGCGGTCGAGCCGCACATCGCCCACCAGCGCCGCCTGAGCAGCGAGACGTCGGCATACGACTACGTGCTCGCCGCTAACGCGCTCGAGCGCATCAGCCGCCTCCAGACGGCCCGCTGGGGCAGGGACTTCGACGTGCTCGTCACCCCCACCTCCGCTATCCTGCCGCCGCCAGCTGGCAAGATCCTCGAGGCCGCTCACGCCGCGCCCGAGGAGCCGGTGCCGGAGGTCGTGGCGAGCGTGTCGTTCACGGCCTTCGGGAACGTCACCGGCCTTCCGGCGATCAGCCTGCCGCTGCACAGCACCGAGGAGGAACTTCCCGTCGGCGTACAGCTAGTCGCAGGCCCCTGGCAGGAGGGGCCTCTGATCGCCCTGGCCGCACAGTTGGAGAGCGCGCTCCCGTGGGCCGACCGGCGTCCCGCGATGCGCCAGATCGCCTGAGCAGCGGCGCGCTTCTCGCACATGGCCTACGAGCAGATCGCCACCGACGTCGCCGATCGCATCCTGACTATCACGCTCAACCGTCCCGAGCGCTTGAACGCGTGGACCGCCACGATGTGCGGCGAGCTGATGGCCGCGTTCGACGAAGCTGACGCCGACGACGAGATCGGCGCGATCATCGTCACCGGCGCCGGCCGCGGCTTCTGCGCGGGAGCCGACCTGGAGGGCGGAGGCGACACGTTCGACTGGCGCAAGCGCGCGCAAGCGGGGGCGCCCGCGCGCGACAACGGTGGGGAGTTCACGCTGCGGGTGTTCGCCTGCACCAAGCCCGTGATCGCCGCCATCAACGGCCCGGCGGTCGGCGTCGGGGCCACCATGACGCTCCCGATGGACGTGCGCCTGGCGGCCGAGGACGCGCGCATCGGCTTCGTGTTCGCGCGGCGCGGCATTATCCCGGAGGCTTGCTCGAGCTGGTTCTTGCCGCGCGTGGTCGGTATCAGCCGAGCGATGGAGTGGGTGGCGACCGGGCGCGTCTTCTCCTCCCAGGAGGCGCTCGAGGCGGGACTCGTTCGCAGCCTGCACACGAGCGAGCAGCTGATCGGCGCAGCACGCGCCCTGGCCACGGAGATAGTCGAGAACGCAGCGCCAGTCTCAGTGGCGCTCGCGCGGCGGTTGATGTGGCGCATGCTCGGAGCCGATCACCCGATGGTCGCCCACCGGGCCGACTCGCGCGGCATGCTCGCGCGCGGCCAGTCCGCCGACGCCGTTGAGGGGGTCACTTCGTTCCTCGAGAAGCGCCCAGCGCGATTCACCGACCGCGTGAGCGACGGGCTGCCCGAGCTGATGCCAGGCTGGGTCGAGCCCGACTTCGAGTGACCGCGCAGCGCGGGCGGCTTCCCGGCTAACCCAGTACGAGCTCGGCGGCAGCGCGCAACGTGGCTGGATCGCCCGAGATGAGCAGCGTGGTGACGATCGACTCGCGCCACTTCTCCAAGTCGTCGCGAATCTTGGCCGGCGAGCCGACGAGCGACATCTCCTCGATCAGCTCCCGCGGGATGCGGGCGCCGGCCTCCTCCTTCTTGCCGCCGAGGTACAGGTCCTGGATCTCTGCGATCTCGCGCTCGTAGCCCATGCGGATGGCGACATTGGCGTGGAAGTTCATGCCCTTCGCGCCCATCCCCCCGAAGTAGAGGCCATAGAAGGGGCGCAGCGCGTCGATGGCGCCGTCGGGGTCGTCCGTGACGATCAGCGGCACCGTCGCGGCCACCTCGAACTCCTCGGGCTTGTGCCGCGCGCCGGGGCGCGCGAAGCCTTCCGCCAGCGCGTCCCGGTGCAGCTCCTGATGGGTAGGCGAGAACAGCATCGCGAGCCAGCCGTCGCAAAGCTCGGCGCACAGGGCAACGTTCTTGGGCCCCTCAGCGCCGAGGTAGATGGGAATCTCCTCGCGCAGGGGATGGATCGACGCCTTCAGCGGCTTGCCGAGGCCGGTGCCGTCGGGCAGGGGCAGCGGGTAGTGGGGCCCCGGGCTCGTCAGCGGTCCCTGCCGCGCCCAGATGCCGCGCAGGATCCCTATGTACTCGCGCGTTCGCGCCAGCGGCTTGGCGAAGGGCATCCCGTACCAGCCCTCGACGACCTGCGGGCCGGACACCCCTAGCCCGAGGATGAAACGACCGTTTGACAGATGGTCCATCGTCATGGCCGCCATCGCCGTCGCCGCTGGCTGGCGCGCTGACATCTGCACGATCGCCGTGCCCAGCTTCAAGCGCTCGGTCGACGCGCCCCACCATGCCAGCGGGGTGAGACAGTCAGAGCCGTAGGCCTCCGCCGTCCACACCGAGTCGAAGCCGAGCGCCTCGGCCTCGGCGATGGACGCAGCCGCGCCCGGCGGCGGCCCCCCGGCCCAGTAGCCCGTGTTGAGCCCTAGCTTCAGATCGCGTGCCATCGCATGTGCGCTTGCGTGGCAGCGAACCCTAGATGATCGGCTCGGCGCTCGTAGAGCGAGTCCGGCCCCCGCGCGCCTAGATCGAGCCGGTCGGCGCTCGCAGGGAGGCGGCTCGCCGCTG
The DNA here is from genome assembly GCA_005884115.1 of Actinomycetota bacterium. Classification (GTDB taxonomy): domain Bacteria; phylum Actinomycetota; class Thermoleophilia; order Solirubrobacterales; family Solirubrobacteraceae; genus Palsa-744. The sequence continues at coordinate 111,349 of VAXW01000003.1, read as the reverse complement.
CACTGCCTGCGACAGCGACGGCTCCCCTCGCCGGCGAGGCGGAGGGGAGCCGAGCCTCACTGCCGCACGCCTACGAGGCTGCGTTGAAGACGACCTTGCGGATCGTTTTCTGCGCTTCGAAATGCGTGTGGTCGCACTTCTTGGCGATCTTCGTGACCTTCCCGATCAACTTGACGCGATCGCCGGCTTTGACGTCTTCGAGGTTGACCTTGCCGTCTTTGTTGACGTCGCTGAGGCCAAAGGTCACGTGCACGTTCGTGAGCGTGTACGTTTTTTCGACGGTCCCTTCTTTCTCGCCGCGCGCGTGATGGTTGGTCCGCTTCACGGTGAGCTTGATTTCACCGCTGAAGGTGCCGTCGGTGTTTTCGTGGAACCCGATGAGTTCGACGAGCGTGCCCGACACGATGAATGCCACCTTGTGCGGCGAGCACTTGTGCGACTTGCCGTGATTGCTCGGAGCGCCGCTCTTGCCCTTCACCAGCCCGTGCTCGTCCGCAGGACGATTGCTCGGCGGCCCGACCGGCGTCGTCTTCGGAGCATGGCCGTTGGCATGGCTCGAGGACGCCTGGGACGGGATCGCCCAGACCGGGGTGCTCATGAGCGCCGCTGCTGAGGCGGCAAGCATGGTCTTGCGGACGGTCATCGAATGCCTCCTTGGTGGATTGAGTCCGTTCGGTGCCTAAGACGCTCCGCGGGCGTCTAAGTCAGGGGCTTTCGGATGGGAGGCGCAGTTGCCTCGGCGTCAGGAGCGGCGGACGCGCCGGCGTTGGGTTCTCCTTGCGTGCGCCCGTCGGGGCGACGACGTTCGGGGCTTTGTCGTGAGGCTTATGCGCCGGCTTGGGCGGCTTGGACGAGTGGCGATGGCGGCCGAGCTGGCGCTTGCGCGCGCCTGCGTGAGTGGCGCCGCGCACGCCCTTGGCCGCCTGCCCGCGGCCGTTTTCGCTGCCATGGGTGCCGCGCCGGCCGCGAGCGCCCTGAGCGTCCGCTCGGCCGTTGGCGGCGGCTCCGGGCGCCGCCCGCGGCGGGCCACTGGAGCGGGCGCGCGCTTTGTGCCGCGGCACCGGTGCGCCTGCGCTCGAGGTCGACGCGGGCTGGGCGGGACTGCTGCCGGCCGCGGTCCTGACCTCATGCGCGCGGCTTGTGTGAGCGGGATGCTTGGTCGGCCCGCCGGTCGTGGAGATCAGCTGGACCGCTCCCGCACCGGCGGCTGCCGCCACGGCGAACCCGGCGATGCCCTTGAGCGCGACCGACGCTGCCGCATGGCCTCCGAGTCCGGCGGCTGACGTGGCCGCCGCACCGCCGGCGTGCACGCCGCCGCCGTGAGCCAGCAGGCCCGCGAGCACGCTCGCCGACGCCGCCGCGGGCAGAGGCGGGATCAGCGCCTTCAACTCGGCACTGCGCGAGTCGATCAGCGCGCGGAACTCGCTGCACGCGTTGCACGCGCGCAGGTGCGCGCGCACGCCGCGAGCACGCAGGACGCGCCCGTCGCCGTCGGAGATCGCGCGCCTGACTGCCTCACACTCCATGTCCCTGCCCTCCGCAAACGCGTGCAGCGAGCTGCGCGCCTCGAACAGCGTCTGCTTCGCCGCGCCCGTAGAGACCCCAAGAGCCGATGCCACCTCCTCGATCGAGAGGCCGTTGAGCTCTCTCATCAGGAGCGCGGCGCGCTGTTTGATCGGCAGCTCCTGCAGGTCCGTGACGAGCTGAGCCATCCGCTCGCGCTGGGCCACGCTCGCCTCCACGGTGTCCCGCGTGGGCTCGTGCTGCTCCTCGAGGGACTCGTGCTGGCGGCGCCGGCGCAGGATCGAGACGGCCTCGTTGTGGGCGACGCGAAACAGCCACGGTCGCACCGCGACCTCGCGCTCGGACGCTCGCAGCGCCACAAAGGCACGCATGAAGGTGCTCTGCAGCGCGTCCTGGGCGTCGTCGGGAGTGCGGACGATCGCCAGGCAGTAGCGATACAGGGCCTGGTGATGGCGCTCGTAGAGCAGGGCGACCGCCCGCGCGCTGCCGCGCGAGGCAAGCCTCGCGAGCCGCTGGTCGCTCGACAGGCGCCCGGCCAGCGGCAGCCCAGCCCGACCCCCTGTGAAAGGCGTGATATCTGCCATCACTCACATATCGGCAAACGCGCTCCGCACCGAGAAGTCAGGACCTAGCGTACTCGCGTGCCTGCAAGCGCTCGTGCGGTTGCCGAACCAGGCGAGCGAGGGTTACAGCAAGTCGCCGAGGCCATGGATCGCCGCGCTGCCGAGCACCACCTCGAGCGCCACGCCCGCGATCCCGACGACGACGGCCGCGAGCACGATCAGGATGTCCTCGAGCAACACTCCCAGCGACAGGAGCACGACGCCGAGGGCGGGGAGCGTGTCGAGCCCCGTGAACGGCGGTGCCAGGAACGCGCCGGCGGTGCCGCCGAGCACGAGCAGCCCGAAGACGAGGTTGCTGAGGCGGTGATCGAATAGGAACCGTAGGCGTGGCCGCGAGACGCGCTCCAGGCGACTGATCATCCTCAGCAGCCCCGCGATGAAGCGCTGCTGGCGCTGGCCGGCGAGCTCGATCGTGCGCCAGCGCTGGGGAATCCAGATTTGCCGGCGCCCAGCGATCAGCTCCAGCGCGAGCAGCGCGGCGATGATCTCGAAGACGTGCGTTGCGCCGCCGGTCGGCAGCGGCAGCGCCGGCACGCCGAGCAGCAGCACGAAAACGATCGCAAAGGTCTTCTCGCCGAACAGCTCGCTGAGGCTCTGCAGCGTCTTGCTGCCCGATCCGGCGAGCCACCGCTCCAGCTCGACGCTAACCTTCTCGGGCGGGTCGACGGATCGTGCGCGAGCGCGCGACATCATGACCCCTGGCGCCCGCCGCAAGGTGCCTTCGCCAGGCCGGGCGGCTAGCTCGGCTGGGGCACGATCCTGATGTACGGGCGCGGCTCCTTCCAGCCGTCGGGATAGGTCTTTTCGGCCTCCTCGTTGGAGACCGAGCCGGCAATGATCACGTCCTCGCCCTGCTGCCAGTTCACGGGCGTCGCCACCTTGTGCTTCGCCGTGAGCTGGAGCGAGTCGATCACCCGCAGCACCTCGTCGAAGTTGCGTCCGGTGGTCATCGGATAGACGAGGATCAGCTTGATCTTCTTGTCCGGGCCGATCACGAAGACGTTGCGCACCGTCTGGTTATCGGCTGGGGTGCGGTCCTTGGGATCCCCGGAGACGCTCTGCGGAAGCATCCCGTAGAGCTTTGAGACCTTGAACTCCTCGTCGCCGATGATCGGGTAGTTCGGCGCCGCGCCCTGCGTCTCCTCGATGTCCCGAGCCCAGCGCTCGTGATCGCTGGTGGCATCGACGGAGAGGCCGATGATCTTCACGCCCCTGCGGTCGAACTCGGGCTTCGCGTTGGCCATGAAGCCGAGCTCGGTCGTGCACACCGGTGTGAAGTCCTTGGGATGTGAGAACAGCACAGCCCACGAGTCGCCTATCCACTCGTGAAAGCGGATCGGCCCCTCCGTGGTCTGCGCCTCGAAATCGGGTGCTTCCTCGCCGAGCTGCAGCGCCATTGCTTTCTCCTTTCTTGCCGGCTCAGTGAGCGCCAACTCATCATGCCACGCGGGCGCCGGGTTTCGCACCTGCCCGCCGGAGCAAGGTATCGTGGCGCCGTGTCCAAGGCGGTGTTCATCACGGGCGCGAGCTCCGGCATCGGCCGCGCGCTGGCGCTCGAGCTCGCCCGTCGCGGCTACGACCTGTTTCTCACTGCGCGCAGGGTCGACGCGCTCGAAGGCTTGCGCACCGAGATCAACGCCGGACAACCCGAGCGCAGGGTCCATGTGCGCCAGCTCGACGTCAGGGACGACGCCGCGGTGACCGCCGCGATCGAGCAGGCGGCGTCCGAGCTGGGGCGGGTTGACATCGTCGTCGCCAACGCGGGTGTCGGCAACTCCGGTCGCGTCGGAGAGGGCGGCGTGGACAGGGCGCGCCTGATCATCGACACGAACCTGACCGGCGCGATCGCAACGATCGACGCCGCTGTCGCGCTCTTTCGGCGTCAGGGGGGCGAGGGACAGGTGGTCGGCATCGGGTCCGTGGCAGGCGTGCGCGGGCTCCCCGGATCGAGCTCCTACAGCGCGTCGAAGGCCGGGGTCCGGGCATACCTCGAGTCCGTTCGTGCCGAGACGCTGGACGAGCCCATAGCCGTTACCACGATCGCGCCGGGCTATATCGATACGCCGCTCAACCAGGACGTCAGGAGCCGGCCGTTCTTGATCGACGTGGAGAAGGGCGCGCGCATCACCGCCGACCTGATAGAGCGACGCGTGGCCTACGCCACGGTGCCGCGCTTTCCTTGGAACGTCATCGCCCCCCTGCTGCGCGTGATGCCCACCTCGCTGCTGGCACGCCGAGCCCCGCAGCGCGACAGCTGAGCCGCGGGCGCGCCGCGCGACCTCTGGCTGCGCTAGGGCGCGAGCCGGGGCGACGCCATGGCGGCGTCCGCTGCGCGCAGGTCGGCGCCTGTGCCGGCACCGCTGCCCTCGCTCTCCTCCAGGCCCTCGAGGTGTTCGAGCAGGGCGCGCACGCACGCGGGGTCGAACTGACGGCCGGCGTGACGCATGAGCTCCTCGCGCGCGTCAGCCACCGAGCGCGCCTGACGGTAGGGACGTGTGCTGGTGATCGCATCGAAGGCGTCCGCGACGAGCAGGATGCGCGACGCCAGCGGGATCGCCTCGCCAATGAGGCCGTCCGGGTAGCCCGAGCCGTCGAAGCTCTCGTGTGAGTGGCGGATCCAGGGCACGATGCGGTCGAGCCCCTCGATGCGCGAGACGAGTTCGGCCCCGGTGTGGGAGTGCTGCATCATCGCCTCCAGCTCCATGCGCTCGAGCGGGCCCGGCTTGCGCAGGATGTGATCGGGAACGGCGATCTTGCCCACGTCGTGGAGCATCGCCGCGATGCGCAGCAGCCCCAAGCCCTCCTGCTCCCACCCGAGCCGCTGCGCGATCGCGACGGCCCAGTCGCCGACCGCCCGCGAGTGCTCATGCCGGCTGTCCATGCGCATGTCGATGGCCTCGGCCATTGCCGTGGCCCAGCTGAGGCGCTCCGTCATGCCGCTCGAGCTACCCTGCGGGCGACCGCGGCGCGACTCGTACAGACGCATGTCGGCCCGGCGCATCAGCTCCTCGAGCTCGGTGCCGTCGATCGGAAATGCGGCCACGCCGATCGACGCCGGGGCGCGCGCGCTGAGTGCCCGGGCTATGCGCGCAGCGCTCAGGAACGCTGCCGCCGGCTCGATCTCCGGAAGCAGCACCGCAAACTCATCGCCGCCCAGCCGCCCGACTGCGTCGTTGGGCCGCAGGCACCGCTGCAGGGTTAGCACGACCCAGCACAACAGCTCGTCGCCGGCGGCGTGTCCGTGCTGGTCGTTGACGAGCTTGAAGTGATCGACGTCGAGCACGAGTACCGCTCCTTGCCGGTAGCGTCGCATGGCGACGGCTATCTCGGCCGCCGCTCGCTCCTCGAACCCGCGACGGTTCAGGCATCCGGTGAGAGGATCGCTGCGCGAGCTTTCTGCGAGCGCGCTGTGCTGGCGGTCGTGGTTGCGCGCCTGCCAGGCGCTCATTGCACCGGCGCACGCGAGCACCACCGTGAAGAGCGTCTGCTCACTCGCGCTCGACCCTCCGACGCCGATCGCGAGCGCCAGATATGCGCACACGGTGAGGCCGCCTACCGTGGCCACCGAGGCAAGTGGGTACGTCGTGGCGGCGAATACGACGGGCACGAAGAAGATCAGAGAGAGCGGGCTCGCGGTTCCCCCGTCTGCGAGCGTGACGCCAGCGATCAGAACGAGGTCGAGTATCGACCAGCCGAGGAAAAAGACCTCGCGCAGGCGGCTGCGTACGATGCGCGCGCGCGGCAGCCGCGCTACAGCCGCGCCGCAGAGGGCCGCCAGGCCGAACAGCGCTGCGAGCAGCGTGCGGTTGGGGCGACTCCACGTCAATACGACGTAGATGCCACCGGTCGCGCACAGGACGTAGGTGAGCCACACGCCCGCCGTTACCGTCGCCTCGCGCAGCCGCAGCACCGAGGGGTCGATGATCCCGCGGGGCTCTGAACCGTTCATGCAAACGTTATCGACCCCCTTCGAGGGTGCTTGAGCGAGCCGCAAACGTTATCGACCCCCTTCGGGGGTGCTTGAGCGAGCCGGACGTAAGTCGATGCGATGGCCCCGGGCGCATCCGCAAGAACTCACACCGAGACGCGGCCAGACCGGGGCGCGCGAACGGGCCTCCGGGCGCGCCATTGCCGCCGCCGCGCCGGCACTGGGCGCCGAGTGCCCTCTCGGCGCATCTCCGGGTATGCGCGAGGGGCCGTCGGTCGCCCAGTGTGACTCGGCGCCCGGGGTGAGCGGTGCCAGAGCTCAGCGCTTGGCTGCGTCGGCCTCCGCGGCGAGGGTGTGCAAGGCGTCGAAGAAGTCCTGCGACTGTCCCTTGAAGAGGCCCATGGCGGTGAGGAATTCGACCACGCCCATGGCGATTCCCTGCGTGTTCGTTGGACGCACGATCGAGACGATCGGCAGGCTCTTGCGTAGGAACACCGTGGGCTCGGGCATGATCAGGTTGGTCTGAAATTCTTCGCCACCGAACGGCGCTACGTTGAGATCGGGGAATTCCAGGCGGTTTGTCGGGTCGGTCAAGGACGGGGCGTTGCCAGCCTTGTCGGCCCAGGTCTGGAAGTGCATCGCCTCCGTGGGGCCGATGCTGAGCACGACACGCAGGACCTCGGGGTCATTGACCCGCTGGGCGAGCGACGGGTACAAGCTCGTGCCACCCTGCTCGATCGTCGCGAAGTGAAATCCCGCCGTGTTGGCAATCGCCTGGATGTGGTCTTCCGGCGCGAGGTCTGTGTCGCTTCTCGGGATCGCCGGGAAGCTCCCTTTCGCGAGGTCGGGCACGGCCTGCGCGAACGAGTCGCCCAGGTCCAGGTTCTTCGACGAGCTGCGATAGCGCGTCCACCAGCTCGTGTCGACGGTCAGTTCCATGAGGTTGGTGAGGCGTCCGATCTGCTGGGCTCCCGTCGCTTTGCTGCTAGACAGCGTGGCGAACTGTTTGAGGTCGACCGCTTCCGCGCCTCGCGATTCCAGGTATGCGTTCAGGAACGTAAAGTGCGTGAACTCGTCCTCGGTGTTGTCGTGGATGTACTGCGGCATGTCCTCGTCGAGCACTTCGAGAGCTTCGGTGTAGCGTTTGCTGCCGCTGCCTCCCGGCACCTCGCTGTCCTGCACGCCCCCGAGCTCGTTGTACTGCTGCCAGAAGTCGGTCTCGAGGATCTCCGCCGTAGCGAGGAACCTGAGGATCGCTGCATCGCCCTCGCCCAGCTTGTGCGACGCCGGCTTCGTCGCCAGGGCGCTCGCCGCCGACTCGAAGGAGGCGAGGCCCGCTCCGACCCCGACCGCGACCCCGCTCGCCAGCAGCGAGCGGCGACTGAAGCCGTGCTGCGACTCGTCAGGTGGCTCCGCGAGCGTCGCTGGTGCATCCACGCCCGAGGCATGCTTGGCTGAGGTAGTCATGATGTACCTTTCTCGAGGGGGAGTGGTAATGAAGAGCTGCTACTCCCCCATGACGCCGGTCGGCGGGGTTCCTTCCGCCGGTCGGCGGTCCGCACGGCAGACGCGCGATCGCGATGGAGATCATCCGCAGCAGACCCGAGACCGCCAGCGCTCCATCGGACTGGTTCACAGGCCGGGCGTACATCGACGAGATCGCTCCCACCGACTCGCCCTCCCGGCTGCGCGCCTACCGGGTGCACTTCGCTCCCGGCGCGCGCACGGGCTGGCATAAGCACCCCAACGGACAAGTGATACACGTGACCGAGGGCGTCGGCCTCGCGCAGCGCCGTGGCGGCGACGTCGAGCAGATCCGTGCCGGCGACACGGTCCGCTTCGACGCGGGCGAGGACCATTGGCACGGTGCCGCTCCAGGTCACTTCATGACGCACCTGGCGCTCCACGAGGCGGACGAGAACGGCAACGACGCCTACTGGGGTGAGAAGGTCAGCGACGAGGAGTACTTCGCAGGGAGCCCCGAGGGGCGCGCGGCCTAGCGAGCTGCGTGGAACACGGACTCGATGTTGTTGCCGTCGGGGTCGAGCACGTACGCGCCGTAGTAGCCGCGGTGGTACTCGGGCCGTTCGCCCGGCGGGCCGTTGCTGGCGAAGCCGGCGCCTGTCGCAGCCCGGTGAAACTCACCGACCGTCTCACGATCGGGGGCCGGAAAGGCGATGTGCAGGTTCTCGGTCACCGGCCGGCCGTCACATACGAGCGAGAACGTTCCCCACGCCCCGCGGAACTGCACTCCCCCATCCCAGCGGCGACCGTCTCGCAGACCGGCGTGGCGCGCGATGAGCCTGTAGAAGGCCGCGGCCGCCTCGAGGTCGCGCACGCCGACCCACAAGTGGTCTATGTGACCGCCTCGGCGCGTGTCCCCGTGACAGACGGCCTCCGCGCTGTTGCCGTCGGGGTCAAGCAGGAACGCGCCGTAGTAGTCAGGTCTGTAGTGCGCGCGCCCGCCCGGCCGTCCATCGTCGCGATACCCGTGATCGACGCCCGTGCGCCAGAAGGCATCGACCTGCTCAGGGGTGCGGGCGACGAACCCGACGTGCAGGTGCCGCGTGGGCGGAGCCCGGTCGTCTGCGGCGAGGATCGAGAAATCGTCCCACTCGATGATGCCCTCGCCCGCGTGGGTTGGATCGACCTCGATCGCGCCTAGCACCGTGCGGTAGAAGCGCTCTGACGATGCCAAGTCCGCAGCGCGCAGCGTCACGTGGTCGAACACGGCCTGACACTAGCTTGCAGCGCGACGCGCGTCCCGGCGAGGCGACAAGCGTGACGCTTGAAGGCCGCATCTTCATCGAGTGGCGGCCGCGGTTGGTCTTGACCGGGCTGCGCCGCCGCGGGAGGATGCGCTCGTGGGCTACTCGACGATCACGTACGAGCCGCGCGGCGCCGTTGCCCTGATAACGCTGAACCGGCCCGAGCGCCTGAACGCGTGGACGCCACGCATGGCATCCGAGCAAGCCAACGCGATCCGCACCGCCAACGACGACGAGAGCGTTGGCGCGATCGTCATGACCGGCGCGGGCCGTGGCTTCTGCGCGGGCGCCGACATGCGCGACACGTTCAAGAAGCGCCTCGACGGTGTCGATCCGGGTGGCGACAGCGAGGAGTCGGGGGGAATGCCCCCGGACGTCAACTGGGTAGAGCTCGCGCGCGAGTCCAAGCCGCTTGTGGCGGCGGTCAACGGCGCCGCGGTCGGCATCGGGATGACGATGATCCTGCCCTTCGACCTGATCGTCGCTTCCGAGCGCGCCAAGTTCGGGATGCTGTTCATCAGGGTGGGCCTCGTGCCCGAGCTGGCCAGCACGCGCCTGCTCGTGCAACGCGTGGGCTTTGGCCGTGCGAGCGAGATGTGCTTGACGGGCCGCCTATACGACGGCGCCGAGGCCAACCGCATGGGGCTGGCGGACCGGCTCACACCGCCCGACGAGCTTCTGGACAGCGCCATCGAGCTGGCCGAAGAGATTGCCGCCAACCCGGCTCCGCAGTTGCGCATGATCAAGTCGCTTTTAACCGAGAACTCAGTCGAGACCGACCTGCGCTTGGTGCAGAGGCGCGAGCACGACCTGATCCGCGAGTGCTGGCGAAGCCCCGAGCACCACCGCGCCGTCGACGCATTCCTGGCGCGGTCGGGCTGAGGCCGGTTGCGAGGCCCGCGGCAGACGGGTTGCCAAGCGTAGGCTCACGTCCGTGTTCGACGCGCTCGACTTCGTCTACCTCCCCAGCCGGGACGTGGCAGTCGATCTGAAGCACTTCACCGATCAGGTGGGCGCGGAGCTCGTGTTTGCGATCGAGGCGTTCGGGACGAGGGTGGCGATGGTTCGACTGAGCCCCGACCCTCCAGCGTTGCTGCTCGCGGGTCATCTCGAGGGCGACCAGCCGGTGCTCGTCCACCGCGTGGCTGATCTCGCGCGGGCCATCACCGAGCTGGAGGATCGTGGAGTAGAGATCGGCGCGCGCTTCGAGATCCCTCATGGGCCTGGCGTCGAGCTCGTCAGCCCTGGACCTCAGCGCCTCGCGCTCTACGAGCTGACGCGGCACGACGCCCCCGAGCGTCTGGCCAATCGGCGCGACTTCTAAATGAGCGCTCACGAGGAAGCTGCGACTCATCGGCGTGGAGCTGCCCGCAGCCGCGTGAGGGCGATGGCCAGTCCCGGCCTGTACGACCGCATCGGCACGACCTACACGCGGACCCGCGTCGAGGACCCCCGAATCGCCGCGGCGATCCACGCCGCCCTGGGGGACGCACGCACCGTTCTGAACGTCGGTGCCGGCACCGGAAGCTACGAGCCGCTCGACCGTGAGCTGGTCGCGGTCGAGCCCTCGACGGTGATGATCGCCCAGCGCCCCCCACGCGCGGCACCCGTCGTTCAAGCGCGGGCCGAGGCGCTCCCGTTCGCGGACTCGAGCTTCGACGCCGCGATGGCGGTGCTCTCCGACCACCATTGGGAGGACAGGCCGCTCGGGTTGCGCGAGCTTCGGCGGGTCGCCCGTCGGCGCGTCGTCGTGTTCACCTGGGATCGAGCTCTCGCCGAGGAGTTCTGGCTCACGCGCGAGTACCTGCCCGCGTCCAAGCGCCAGCTCGGCCTCGCGATCGAGGAGATCGCAGACTGCCTCGGAGGCGCTCGCATCGAGCCGGTGGCGATCCCCCATGACTGCCGCGATGGCTTCTACCACGCCTACTGGCGCCGACCCGACGCCTACCTCGATGAGCGCGTACGCGCCGGGATCTCGGTCTTCGCCCGCGTCGACGAGCGCAAGACGACCGAGATGGTCAGCCGGCTGGAAGCTGACCTCGCATCCGGTGCCTGGCAGGAGCGCAACGCCGCTCTACTCGACCTCGAGCAGATCGACCTCGGCTACCGGCTCCTGATAGCCGAGCTCGCATGAAGCTCCGGTAGCTCTACCGGCATGCCGCCAGGGGGAATTACGTGGCTTCGATCACCGCGGTCTCCTGCCCGAACCAAATCACGGGACCATCGCACCACGTCGCCCCAGCGTGAGGTCGGCGTTCAGCGCGGGGTTAGGACCATGACGGGGATCCGGCGCGCGCCCGCGCGCCGCTGGTAGGCGTCGTACCCAGCGTAGTTGTCGTTGACCAGGCGCCAGAGCTCTTCACGCTCGGCCCCCTCGGCCTCGCGCGCGCTCACAGGTATCAGCCCACCGTCAACTTCGACTTCGACGTCGGGCTGCGCCGTCAGGTTGTGATACCAGGCGGGGTGGCGCTCGGCGCCAGCCTTTGACGCGACCAGGACGAAGTCCTCCCCCCGCGGCGTATACAGCAGCGGCGTCACCCGCGGCCGCCCCGTCCGTGCACCGCGCGCGTGCAAGAGCAGCACGGGCTGTCTCATCCCGATCCTCACCCGGCCCCCGGTGAGCGGCATCACCCGCTTGTCGATCGCGGGGAAGACGGTTATGAACAGCAGTCCGCCCAGTCGACTTTGGGCGAAGCGCGCCATCAGTCGATCGGCCGGTGTCTTCTCGCTCTGGCTGCGGTAGCGGCGCTCGGGCACCACCGGCCACGTTACCCGAGGAGCTCTACCGTCCGCGGCGACGCGCGGAGGGCTCGAGTTGTGTCGCGTCGCTAGCCGATGAGCCGAGCGCTTCTCGCGCCTCGATCGCGCTATGTCCGCCAGGTGGTCCTTGGAGCTGCCAGATCTCTGGGGGCCGCGAAGCCGCTCGCCGGCTCTCCTCGGCGCCCTGAGCGCGCCGAGGCACGTCCGACTGATCCGGCCCGAGCGCCTGCGGCGTCAGCGCTTGGTCGCTCGCACGGCGGTCCCGTACGCGCAGATCTCGGTCCAAGTCGTGCCAAGCTCGGACGTGTCGAAGCGGAAGGCGATGACTGCGTTCGCACCCTTCTCTTCAGCCGTCTCGACCAGGCGCTGCTGAGCGTGTTGGCGCCCTTCGGCCAGCATCTTCGTCATGCCGCGAAGCTCGCCACCCACCAAGGACTTGAGCGTGGCGCCGATCTGAGAGCCGACGTTCCGCGCGCGGACGGTCAGGCCGAAGACCTCGCCGAGCACCTCATCGATCTCGTAGCCAGGCAGGTCGTTCATTGTCGTGATGATCACCGCGCTGAACCTCCTCGGTCGATGGAGATGGATCGTTAGCAGAGCCGCGACGAGCACGTCTCAGCTCGGTAGCCGACGTCCTGTCGCCCGCTTGTCGCAACGGGGATTTGCATACCCTTCTTGTGCTCGGGGAGACATCACAGTCATGGGCCGTGCAGGAATCGAACCTGCAACCGCCCGGCCCCAGCGGGAGGGAGTGCGTGGCCCCTGCAACGCGGGAAGCCTCGTGGCTCTGATGCGGAAGCACCGTTAGGCGCGAGTGGAAGAGACCGAACCGCCTTTGCGCTCGGTCGCTCGCTGCAGCGTCGCCTTCTCGACCCCCGCCAGCTCGGATGAGGCCTGCTCCGGCCGCGCCTTCTCAGCCTGCGCCGGTGCGGGGGGCCGCTTCGGGCGGGTGTGCCCGGAGGAGTCGCTCGACGGCTGCTGCTGCTTGCGCGGCGCCGGCGACTTGCCGGCACCCTTGGGCCGCTGGAGGCGTGCCGCCGCCGCGCCAGCAACCTCCATGAGGTCGGTCGCCATCCGCGGTAGGTCCTCGAGCAGCTTGCGGCGCGCGTCCCAGACCGCGTCGGTGTCGCTCTGCAGCGCGCGCAGTCGCTCCTCGGCCTCCTGGCGCACCCTCGTCGTCTGTTCCTCCGCGTGGCGTAACTGCTCCTCCGCAGCTGCCTGTGCCTTGGCGAGGATCTGATCGGCCTCTTCCTTGGACCGGCCGCGCAGCTGGTGGGACTGCAGCTTGACCTCCTCCAAGCTCTGCTCCGCTTCGGCCCTCGCGCTGGCCATGATCTCCTCGGCCTCCGCCAGCGCCGTTGCCGTGATCTCCTCCGCCGCCTCGCGCGCGCGCTGTAGCACGCCGCTGGTCTGCTCTCCAACCCGGTCCAGCGCGTGCCTCACCGCCGCCCGCGGCGAGCTGCCGACCTCCAGTTCGGCGATCACGCGATTGACGCGCTCCACGTATGCATCGACGGCGCGGCGCTCATAGCCGCGAACCGCCACCGGGAAGGACACATCACGGATCTCCCGCGGCACCTTGTCCCGGCGCTGGGGGATGTCGAGCTTCTGGGTCGCTTCCGCCGAACGAGGCTTGCGCTCGCTCTCGCTCCGACCCTCTTGAGGCTCCCTCTCGATCGCCACGCCGGAAGTATTACCGCAAAAAGCGCGAAGATTGCGGGCCGGCGCCAGCCGGCTGCCGGCGCCGCCTTGACGGCATCCGCCGCCGTCGGCATGAAGTCTTCTAGGCGCGCGCGGGTGTTGACGCGCAAGGCCATTCTCAATCGGGGAGACAGGATTTGAACCTGCGACCGCCCGGCCCCCAGCCCGAGGGATCGCTTGCTGCTCAGTTGATGAGCCCCGGATTTGTTGATGTCCCCTGTTCAGGGGAGCGCTGAGTTTGGCTCAATTTGTTCCCCAAATTGTTCCGCAAACATCTGTTCGGGTCGGTCGGAGACGGCGACGCGGTGGGCTGCGTGCTTGTCCGCAGGCCGCTCGCCGCACATCGGGCATAAGCCGAGGTCATCGACGCTACGGTCATACGTGCGACGGTCCCAAACAAGGGGGCTCGCCACGTCGGGTGCAAGCACATCTGCTCCGTGAGACTACGGTCCCAACAGCGGGAACCGCCTACCCACCGTCGAGGGAGGCGAAGGCCGATCTCGGCCACCGCGCCCTCTGCTCGCATCAGTGAGAGGAGTTAGGCTCATCCCATGCTGTGGCGACGCAAGCGCGAGGCCGGCAGCGACGGCCTTGAGCGGGAGTCGGCGGCGGCGGACCATCCGGAGACCGAGAACCGGGTCTCTCCGCGCAACATCGAGGTACGGGTCGGGGTCGTCGTAGACGGCCCCGTTGTCTCCTCAAGGCCGGTCCTTGCGATCCCGTCTTACCCTCCGCTAGAGGCGGTCCGCAACATCTCAGCCGACCTCGACGCAGGCCGGCAGCTGGGTGCGGGTGGGTTTGTGGCCCTCGACTTCGAGACAGCGACCTCCTCGCACGACAGTGCCTGCGCTGTGGCTGTCGCAGCCGTTGAGGCTGGCCGCGTCACGAGGGTCGGTAGGTGGCTCATCCGGCCTCCGGGCAACACGTACCAAGAGTTCAACATCGCGATCCACGGGATCACGCCAGAGATGACAGCCAACAGCCAGCCGATGTCGAAGGTGTGGCCGGCGGTCCTCCAATCGATCGATGAGCGCCCGGTTGTCGCGCACTACGCCCCCTTCGACCTCAGCGTTCTCCGCCACTCACTCTGGGCCACAGCGAGCGACTGGCCGGAGCTCACCTACTACTGCACTTGCGCTCTCGCGCGCCGTGCGTGGCCAGGGAGACTCTCATACCGGCTCCCGGACCTGGCGAGCGAGTGCGGTCTTGAGTTCGAGCACCATGAGCCCGGAGCGGACGCCGCGACCGCGGCAGAACTCGCGATCGCCTGCTGCGGGGTTGCGGGTGCCACCACCGTCGAGGACGCAAGCAAAGCTATGGGCATGCTGGCGGGCCGCCTAACGGCAACCTCGTGGACGCCGCACGGAATGCCTCGCCCCCGTCTCGCAGACCTGACGCCGACCATCGACACCATCCCCGAGGACAGCGACTTCAACAACCGGATCGTCGTCTTCACCGGCACACTCTCATGCGGCCTAACTCGCGCGGAAGCTGCGCAGCTCGTCGTCAACGCGGGCGGGGGCGTGGCCAGCGGCGTGTCGAAGAAGGTCCACTACCTGGTTCTCGGGATGCAGGATGCCTACAAGGTCAACGACGGCGAACACTCCAACAAGATGCTCAGGGCTGCCGAGCTACGTACAGCGGGCTATCCCATCGAGCTACTAGCAGAGGACGATTTCCTCAGGATGCTCCCCGCGTAGAAGAATCGCAGAAGCCCGCGAGAAGGCGGCTCGCATCGCGCGACAAGGGCTAGAGCAAGCTGGGCCAAAAGACCCTCTCGGCGGAGCAGACACCCGCTATGCGTCTAGACCGATTCGCGTAACGTGCGCGTGCGTATCGAATCGGCCTTTCAGAGCGAGCGCAGAGCCACGCTTAGACGCCGCGCCGCGCATGCCTACGGCCGGCTCAAACGGGACGATAGCGGCACTCGAGCGCCGCCAGTGCCAGAATCGCTCGAGCCCGAACCCGCGATAGCGATAGGCGCGCGTCATGGCCTCGCCGTAGGGATTGGCGGGCAATGGCAAGCCACGCCTCCATTTGCCGCCGGTACTCATCCTCGTTGTAGTCGTCCAAGATGCTTGCGATTAGATCACGCGCCTTGAGCGGCCTCCTCATACCCCTCCGCTCGGCGCTCGGCTGGCAGGACTGGCTGGACTGGCTGGACCCGTTAGCTTCGAGCTCACTGGCATATCGTTGCGAGCTTCGATCCGACTCGATACCGTTCCCCGCCGATATCTTGAAGCTGGAGGCGGACCGTGGACATCGACGAGAGGGCGACAGAGCGACTCGATGGTGACCGCCTCGAAGCGGTGCGCCAGGCAACGAAGACCTGGACCGGTCAGCTTGTCGATCTGACCGGTCGCAATAACCTCCTGTACTACAGAGACTTGGTCGCGGGAACACTCTCCCTTGACTCCTCGCCACGTCATCTCGTATACGGAGTCCTGACGGGGCGCTCGGTGTCGCTGACCAGCCTTTTTACCGACACCGAGGAGCGCCAAGATGCCGTCAAGCGAGCGCGCACGGTTCGAAACAAGGCCAACGCTCATTTTGAGGAGCGTGGTATCGAAACGTTGTATCTGGCATGCGGCATGGCGACATGGGCAAAGCAGAAGAGCGCCGCTACGCCTGCGGCGCCGGTGCTATTAGTCCCAGTTAGGCTGGCCCCGAAGGGGGCTGCTCAGGTGGAGTTTGAGCTTTCTGTGACCGGTGAGCTTGAGGTGAATCCCACCTTTTTGCAGATGCTGAAGGCGGAGTTCGATACCGCATGTGATCCAGCCGAGCTGTTGGACTCGGCAGGGATCGAGGGGATCATCGATACGCCAGAGGAGCTTGCTCTGTGTTTTGCATGGTTGCGGGAGCGCTGTGCATCCGTGCCGCACTTTGAAATTGAGGAGCGATTCGTGATCGGCAATTTCTCGTATGCACGTATGCCGATGGTTCGCGACCTAGAGGGATCTACTGAGGCAATGGCAGAGCACGACATTGTGGCGGCGCTCGCTGGGAGTACCGAGGCGCAGGCACATCTTCGCGGCATAGGGAGCGGAGTCATTATCCCGTCGCCCGACTACGTTCCGCCGCGCGACGAGTTCCTCGTCTTGGATGCAGACGCGAGCCAGAACTACGCAATCAACGCGGTCTTGGCGGGAAGGAATCTGATCATCAAAGGGCCGCCGGGGACTGGGAAGAGTCAGACGATTTGCAATCTCATCTCGACGCTGGTTGCGCGTGGTAAGCGTGTCTTGTTTGTGGCGGAGAAGCGTGCCGCCATCGACGCCGTTCTGCGTCGACTAGAGGAGGTTGAACTCGGCGATCTGGTGCTTGACCTGCACGGCGGTGTGTCATCTCGGCGCACGGTGGCGCAGGCTTTGAATGAGGCCATCAACCGCAACGCGAGCCTCGCACGACCGGACATGACCGACCTGCATAGAAGACTCGTTAGTCGCAGAGATCGATTGACCGAGCACTCGGTTGCGCTCCATGAGCCACGGGCGCCATGGGAAATCAGTTTCTTTGAGGCACACGCAGAGCTGTTGGCGATGCCGAACGCAAGCAGCGAGACTCGATTCCGAGGCGCGGATCTGAATGCCGTAGGAGCGAGAGAGCTCGCGCAGGCGACCGAGGCCCTCCAAGCCTACGTCGGATTAGGAGGCCTTCAGCTTCGCCGATCCGGCTCACCGTGGGCGGCGGCAAAGGTAGTCTCGCAAGACGAGGCGAGTCGCCGCCAGCTTGAAGTCGAGAAAATCAGACGGCAGTTTCCCGAAGTATTGGCGATGCTCCGCCAAGCGCGCGCGGCAACAGGTCTTGCTGAGCCCAATACATGGGCCGAATGGAACGATCGCTTCGAGCTGTGGGACCGATTCGTCGACTTGTCGACGACGTGGCGTGACGAGGTCTACGAGCTTCCGCTGGATCAACTCATCGAGGACGCCGCTCCCCTGCACGACTCGGCAATCTCTCGCGCGTCCGCGACACTGACGAATTCGAGATATCGCGCCGCAAAGAAAGCCCTGCGTGGCGCGCTTTTGGATGACCAGCGTCTGTCTGCGCGTGCGCTGCGGGAGGCGGCGTTGCGAGCCCAAGCGTTACGCCACGACTGGATAGCCGTCGCAGCTGGTGCCAAGGCGGCACCTTCAAGCCCAGGCGACCTTGAGGCCCTGTGCTCGAGTCACGGTGCGATCTGCTCAGGTCTTAGAGAGATTGCCGGGCACGTCGGTCGTGACTCAATCGACGGTCCACCGGATCACATAGTCGCGGAGCTCGACGCCCTGCTCGCAGACGTGCCAACGCTTGCCAAGCTGCCCGAGCTCCATCGTCTTCGGGTCGAGCTCGACGGACTTCGGCTCACCGAGCTGTTAGCGAGTCTCGAGGGACAACCAATCAACCGCACGGAAGCTGCCGCGATTCTCCGTCACGCGTGGCTGACCTCGTTGGTTGAGCATTTGCACCTCGAGGACCCGCGATTGGGGTCGTTCGATGGGTCCCAACACGATGAGCTAGTTACCGAGTTTCAAGCCGCGGATCGCGAACACATTGAAACGACACCGGCGCGCGTACGACGGCTGTGTGCGGAACAGGCCGTACGCGCTGAGGACGAAGCACCCGAGGCCGCAGCGATTATCCGGGCCGAGGCCAACAAGAAGCGGAAGCACCTCGCTACAAGACAGCTGTTTTCCGCAGCGCCGGACGTGATGATGGCGGTCAAGCCCTGTTGGGCAATGAGCCCTCTAGTGGTGTCGCAGCTCCTACCATCCGACCGGCCTTACTTCGATGTCGTCGTGTTCGATGAGGCCAGCCAGATCCGTCCTGCAGAGGCCATGCCTGCGATTCTGCGTGGCCAACAGCTCGTGGTCGCGGGTGACGAGCGCCAGCTACCGCCCACATCCTTCTTTGCAGTCAACAATCCCGAAGCAGCGGACGACCCCGAGCCGGCATATCTTGCCGTCGATTCGAGCTACGAGAGCATACTCGAGGCCCTTGGGGCCTTTATCGACTTTCGCATGCTCAAATGGCACTACCGATCGCGCGATGAGCGGCTGATCACCTTTTCTAATGTCTACATGTACGACCGCGGTTTGACGACATTCCCCGGGGTCGTCGGGCCAGATTGCATTAGCCACGTGCACGTACCATTTGTTCCGGGCGAGGTTGGATCTGAGACGAGCGCCTCCGCAGAGGTTCAGACGGTCGTCGACCTCATCATCGAGCACGCCGAAATGTGTCCCGATTTCAGCTTGGGCGTCATCGCGATGGGTCTAAAGCATGCTGACCGAATCGATGAGGCGCTGCGAGTCGCATTGCATGAGCACGAAGAGGAGCTCGCCGGCTTCTTTGACGAACGTCGGGCCGAGCCTTTTTTTATCAAGAACCTTGAGCGTGTTCAGGGAGACGAGCGCGACGCGATCATCTTGTCGATCGGTTATGGAATGAGCGCTGACGGTCGACTCTATTACCGTTTTGGTCCTATCAACCAGGACGGTGGCGACAGACGTCTCAATGTCGCCGTAACGAGGGCGAGGGAGAAGATGATCCTCGTTTCCGCCTTTACCCACCATGACATGGATCCAGATAGGTCGAGGGCTCGCGGCGTTGAGTTGCTCCGCGCGTACCTTGAGTATTGCTCTACTAGCGGGACGCAACTGGGGAAGCCCGCCGAGATAATTCCCGAGCTAAATCCGTTCGAGGTCGACGTCCGCGACCATCTTGTCCGGGCTGGGATCCCGCTCACTGCCCAGTACGGCAGCTCCGGCTTTCGGGTAGATTTCGCCGCCAAGCATCCGACCCAACCTGGCCGCATGGTCCTTGCGATTGAGTGCGATGGCGCAACTTACCACTCGTCGGAGTCAGCAAGGGACCGCGATCGCCTCAGACAGGAGCATCTCGAACGCCTCGGCTGGCAGTTTCATCGGATCTGGTCGCAGTCGTGGTTCACCGACAAGAAGGGCGAGATCGAACGCGCCCGGCTTGCCTACGACGCCGCGGTGCGGCGGGCTGACGCCGCCGAATCGTCAGGCGGCGGTACGGACGACCCGAGTAGCGATGGTCGGCACCACCGCAGCGCGAAACGCGAGCCCGAGTCCGCAGGACAACGAGCACCCGGCGGACTGCCCGCACGCGGGCCCTGCCCGGTTGGTGTTGGGCGGGCGAGTATCGGCGAATACTCGAGTCGTGAGCTGACACGGCTAGTTCAGTGGATCGAATCCGACACCCTGCTGCGCACGAAGGAGCAAGTTCTCGATGAGGTCGTGACTCAGCTGGGGTTTCGGCGCCGCGGAAAGAAGATCGTGGCAAGGGTTGAACTCGCGATCGAAACCGCACGTCGGGAGCAAACCGCGGCGCGGGCCGACGACCCAGCAGTGGCGGACCGTACCGGGAGCACAGCGTCGGCAACGGCGTCCACGTACGCGTGTCCGCACTGCGGGACGAGGAACAGGGTGCCGGAAGCTGGGCTCGTCGCTTGCGGTCGGTGCCGCCAGCGCTTCAGGGTCTGAGCCCTCCGTGCGTACGGCTCATGTGAAGCAGGCCGAGGCTACCAATCGGGATGGATGCGGCCGATGACAGCATGATCTCGTCGGTGCCCTCGCCGTCCCACCCTTTGAAAACGCCAATGTTTGCCCGTGCTCTCCAAGCGTTGTCGATCGTGTCCGCTGGGACGATCGCGGCGGCAGCAAGGTCTCGCGATTAGGCATCGCACGAGAACCCGTATTGCTATCTTGCCTGCTGGCAACGAGCACGGCGCGCCCTAGCATGGACTTTAGCTCAGACCAGCATCGGTCGATCTACGAATCCGTCCGTCGATGGGTGACGGGATCATATGGTGAGGACGCAAACGACCCAGACAGGCCCATGTTCAGTCTTCGAGCCGGCGAGACTCTAGTGCGTCTGAGCATCTGGGGTTTCGAAGATGGCAAAGTGTGGCTCTCGTTCGTGACATGGCCGATCCCCGGCACTGTCGCGTCGCCTGGCGCCGCACATCGGCTACTTGCGGCCAATCACGAGCATGTCTTCGGCGCATGGGATCTCGACGGAGACAGAGATGTGAAATTTCGCTATGTCGTGTCGGCGCACGGACTGACGGAAGAGGGATTTCTCGAAATCTGCTCGCGCTTCTTGACCGAAGCGGAGCGGGCTGCGTCAGAGCTCAACATGCTGTTGTTGGATTAACGCTCCTTGGGACCGCTAAGCGGGGCTAGTCGAGACATGTCGCCAAGTGGTCGCAGCCGACAAAAGCCAGGCTCCATGAGTCGCGGGCATCTTCGGTCATCCGTACCTTCTGATTTCCGCTGCTACGTGCGGCCTCGTCGGTCCCCATCCTAAGCTGACACCTCAAGGCGCGCGACGCCATGACTCGAGCATTCATCCGCCTTCGATGACGGTCAGCTCGAACGGCTTGCCGATCTCATCGCCGAGCGCCTGAAGCCGAGTCGCCCACCGCGCACTTTGGTGGACGCGAAGAAGCTCGCGGAGCTCCTGGGAGTGAGCCGCGCCACCGTTTACGACCACGCTCGTGATCTCGGCGCAATCAGGGTCGGGGGCGACACCAGAGGACGGCTGCGCTTCGATCCGGCCGTCGCCATGCGAGCCATGCAGACTACGCTCTCGGCCGAACCCCCACCGCCTTCTCCTAGACCTCCAGGTCGTCTCCGGCGACCGAAATCGCAGCGCCATCCATTCCTCGAGCCAAACGCCGTATGGGATGGCGACACAGGCCTGTGGAGGGACGAGAACGGCTACCCGACCTACGACCAGTGCTGGCAGAACGTGGGAGATATGTTTGAGCTCATGGCGCGCGGTCCCAACGACGAGCGCGGCGCCAGCCACCTCGCATGGGAACTGGCGCGACGTGCATGGCGCAAGGAGCATCGACCTCGCGGTCAGCGCAAACTGCGGACGCAGCGGGATTGATAGCTCCGACTGACAGAGCGATGGGGCGGCTGTCGCCCTCGGCTTCGGGGCCTGTGACTTGTGCGCCGTGCCGGCGGCGCGCCTTAACCCCGTTGTCCGGTCGTCTTTGCTCCAGGGCGTGTCCTTTTGGGTGTGGTACCGGTGAGCTCCGGCGATGCATGCACCTCGTCGCTGACGGCGAACGCATCGTTCACCATCTCTACCTCGTGCTCCGACGGCGCGTAGTGGGCATAGATCTGTGTGGTCGTGGAGTCGGCGTGTCCGAGGAACTCCTGAATCGTCCGGAGCGGTTGCCCCGACGCTGCGAGGCGGGTAGCGAACGTGTGGCGCAGGTCGTGGAACCTCACGACGCGCACGTTGGCCTCGCCACACGCTGCCTTGAAGCGCCTCGTGACCTTCGCGCGGTCGAGCGGGCGGCCACTCTGCGGGTGGGCAAAGACGAGATCGTCATCCGCGGCGTAGGGCGTGCGCTGCGAAAGGCGGTCCAGCTCGCCCGCGAGGCGATCGGCGAGCGGCACCGAGCGACGCGTCGAGAGGTCGGACTTGCCCTCGCTGGAGTGCTCGCCCCGCACGTAGACGTTGCGTACGCGGATGCGCTGCGCCGTCCAGTCGACGTCACGCCAACGTAGGCCGAGCAGCTCGGACTGGCGCAGGCCGGTCATGGCGGCCGTGAGCACCAGGACGCGCAGCGCTGGGCCGAGCACATCCGGTGGTGGCGGCGGGGCCGGTCCACGACGTCCCTTTCGCGTCGGTGCTGGAGTACGACGGACGACCTCGTCGGGGAGCGTGCGCAGGACCGCCTCGAGCTCCGCGAGAGTGAGGAACCGGAGGTCGGGCTCGATCTCGCCCTGGCGGCGACGACCCGGTCGCGTGACGCGACGGACCGGATTCTCGCGGGTCCAGCCGCGGTCGATCGCATGCTCAAGAACCGAGTGCAGGAAGGACAGCGTGTTGCGCACGGTCTTGGGCGAGCGCCCCAGCTCGAGCATCGCACTCGCGAGCGCTTCGACGTGGACGGTCGTGAGCTCGCTGACCGGCAGCGCGCCGACCCGTGGCGCGATGTGCACCCGCTGCATCGACTCGCAGTTCTCGAGGTAGGAAGGCCGCGCGCCACTCAGCTTCAGCTTGCGCCGCAGCGAATCGGCAGCGGCCGCCACAGCCGGACTCTCCGCCCCTCGCGTGCGTCGCGGCGTGCGCTCCTCCTCTTCCTGCATCCGCCTGAACTCGCGCTCTGCCTGTGCGCGCGTGAGGCCGTTGCGCTCGCCCGAGCTCCTCATCTCCCCCACCTTGCGATTCAGCAAGCGGCCGTCGGGCGTGCGCCAGCGCCCGTAGTAGGCGCCGACGCGCTCGTAGAGGTGGCCCGTGCCGGCGCGCCTCCTCTCCGCCATTGACCTACCGATCCCCCAGCTTCACGGCGACGCACGTGCTCGACTGTTGCTCGAGCGCGGCCACCCACTCGATAACGGCGGAGCGCCGGTAGCGCACATAACGCCCGAGCGGTACGTGCGGGATCTTCTTCGCACGCGTCTGCGCATACACCCATGCTGTGGAGACCTGGAGCAGCCCCGCGACTTCTCCGGCCGTCAGCAGGGGATCCATGGCGGCGCGCTCGGAGCCGAGCGGCGCCGGCGCGGCGATTCCCAGAGCGCGATGGGGATCGCGGCGGTTCGCACTCCCGGACAGCACGATCACGGGCCGTCTCGCGGCCAGTACGGGAGAGGCCTTCACCTACCACCTCCGATCATGGCTTCGCTTCCTTGTTCGTCGGCAGGGCCCGCCCTGCCGACCTGAGAGCCTCCCTAGCGGAGGGGCCGGGTTCGGTCAAGGTCGGTCCGTCAGGATCCGCCGCAGGCGGCCCCGCAGGGGCGGCCTTGACGGGTTCAGGCCCCTCCGCTAGCGACCCGCCAGCGATCGCCGCCCTGCGCAGGCGCTCGATGCGAAGCTCGGCCGGCGGATGCGTGTGTTCGGTAAGCCAGAGGAACGGAACAGGGTGGTCGTAGGCCAGCGCATGCACTTCGAGGAAGTCGGCCAGCGCATCAGCCTCCCCGAGCCTCGCTGCGAACCGGTCGGCGACGTACTCGCGTTCACGCCAATAGGAGCCCCAGAACGGAGCGAGCAGCCCCAGAGCGAAGCCGCCTTTGGCGAAGGCGATCGTCCTACGCATCAGCCATATGAGCGCGCCCATCGCCGTGATCCCGAGCATCACGCGATCGTCGGCATGGATCTGAACCGCTCGCCGCTCGCGCTCCTTCTCGCTCATGCGCGGCGGCGGGTGAATCACAAGGCGATTCAGCGCCGCCGTGAGCATGCCGTCGCTGGAGTTGAGGTGCCCGAGCTCGTGCGCGACAACGGCCGGGAGGTACTCGCTTTCGAACAGGCCGCGCGAGAGAGCGAGCGTGTGGCCGCAGACTGAGGCGTCGGGCTCCGCCACGTCGATCACGAACCAGCGCGTCGGCAGCCGAAGGCGAGCGTCGCTCGCTTCGAGCAGCTGCTCCATCGCATCCTCGAAGGCCGCGCGCTCGCGCTCTGAGGGTGGTCGGCCACCCATGTTCGTGCGCCACCAAAGCCCGCCGCCGAACGGCGTGATCAGGGCGAGGATCGCCCAGCCGGTGGGGATCAGCGCGAGCTCGGCGATGCCTTCGGCTCCGCTCACGGAATCGCCTTTGACTAGCAGCACGAGCGCCGCGACCGCGAGCGTGATCACGATGCGCGAGAGGATCACGGGCAGTTCGACGAGCTGGGTCGCGAGGTACAGCGCGAGAGCGTGGATTGGGGGGAAGCGGCGGGCTAGGCGCAAGAGGGAATAGGGCACAGCTTGATCTCCGTCTCAGAAGGGCAGCTCTGTTCTCTCCGACACCCGTATGTCGTGCGGGACAGCGCTCTCACCCCCCTTCCAACTTCTCTGCGTCGGAAGCTCACGCCTCAGGTCGGGTACGCGCAAGACCGCGATCTTCATCGCGCGTCCGCGGCTGATCAGATAGGCGATCCCGGGATCGAGCGAGCGCACCTTGTCAGGGTCGACCTTGTACTGGTGCTGCACGCGCGCCGAACCGTGGCCGGTGCTCCCCTCAAGCCCGAAATGGGTGGAGTACTCGATCCCCCTCCGCGTCCCTGCCAGGCCGACGACCGGCTCGGGCGTGTTGACGCGGTGGCAGATCACCGTCTCGACGCTCCCCGTGATGCGCTCGACCTCGGCCTCATCGCCCATACCTGCGATCACCTGCGGCGCGAGTACCAGGGCCGTGTTGAAGCCGCGTGCCTGCTCGATCCGCGCGGCCATCCCCGACGCCGAGGCGAGGCCGGAGAACTCATCGACAATCAAGAGCGCGAAGCGCTCCCTGAGCTTACGGGCCTTGAAGTAGTGGGCGAAGTCCTCGAACAGGAAGCGCGCGAGGCCCGCGGTCTCCTCGTGCAATGCGAGGCTGTCCAGCAGGAGATATGCCGCGGAGGCGTCCTCCCAGGACCAGCAGCCGTCGAGCGCTCCACGGGCCTGCCCGAAGAAGGCCTCGTAGCGCAGACGGACCTGCGCAAGCTGCTGGGCGCTCAGCGCCGCCAGCGCGCTCGAGCCGCCGTGGACCGTTTTCAGATGGGCGAGGTCCATGCGCGCCAAGAGCTCGGAGCTCGAGCGCGGCGGCCCGTCCGGATGCTCGCACGTCAGGCGCAGGACGTTCTTGGCCACGTCGCGATACCACGCGGCCGGGCCCTCACTCGCGTAATCGATCACCTCCATCAAGCGGCCGTGGACCTCGTGTGCCGCGCCGCGCCAGCCGAAGAAGGGCTCGTTGGGAAAAACGCGGACCTGCCGTCCGGCGTCTGCCATCAGACCCAGGAAGCGCTCCGCGTTGTGCTTATCGCCCTTGCCGTCGAGGTAGAAGACCGGCGCCTCGCTGCCCTTGGCGACGGCGTATGCCAAGCGCAGCACGGTCTCGGTCTTGCCTGAGCCAGTGGCGCCACACACGAGTAGGTGGCGGCAGAGGCGTCTTGGCGAGAGCAGCACGAGGCTGCCGTCGGCGGGCGCCGCGCGTTCACCCGAAAGACGGCGCGCGACGACGAATCCGCGTTCTCCTTCTGCCTCGCCGAGCATTGGCGAGGTGCTCGGTGAGGCGATAGGCGCCCGAGGAGCCCGCCGATGGCGGCGGCCGAGCACAGCGCGAGCTCCGAGCGCGGTCCTCACGAAGCCAGTCGGCGCCCGGCCGGCAATTCGCGCACCGTCAGCTTCGGCCAGCTCCCGGATGCTTGAAGCGCGCTCAGCTGCCGGTGCGGGCCCGGCGCGCAGAAGTAGGCGATCGCGTCGAAGCGCTGTGAGAGCTCCTCGAGGATTGCACGCGTGCGCCGCAGGCTCTTGACGGTCAGCTCCACCTCGATCGCGACCCGTTGTCCGGCGGTGATCGCGAGACCGTCGGCGAGATGCTCCTCGGGGGCCCGCTCCAGCGCGAGCAGTCGCTCCGAGACCCATTCTGTGTCCGGTGAGCGGCGCTGCACGTGCAGGCGCACGTCGTTCACCGCCGCGACGTGGGCCAACATGCCCACGCGCGGCCGCCAGGCGGGAAAGCCGTAGCCGGCGAGCCGAATCCCAGAGGTCGTCGGGATAACCCACGCGGGATCACCGACAAGCATGTGCATCGTCTGGATGAGGCCCGCCACCCGCAGACGCGCGATCGTGCGCTGCACGGTGCGCGGCCCGCGGCCGAGGAGGACGCCGAGCTGATCGGCCCCGGCGCCGTACTGCTCGGCAAGCCACGCGAGGAGGCGAAGATCGCCCGCCCGCAGGCGCTCGCAATCCCCCTGAGCGACAGGGCGCCGCGCGCCGACTCCGTGGCGTGCGGGAAGGATCATGCGAAGGCGGCTCATCTCCGCCGTGCGCCTGCGCTCTCACGGCGCACGTACCAGCCGCCGCCACGGCTCGAGAAGCGGCTGCGCTTGCCCCGGAACAGGTGCGCCGATACCGTGCCCGAGGCGACACCGAGCGCCTTGGCGATCTCGCCCGGGCGCGCGCCGGGGTGTTCTGTCAGATAGCTGGCGACGTCGTCCTGGGAGACCCGACCGGCAGCCGGCTCGCCGAGCAGGGTCGCACGCGCGCGGAAAAGGCGATCGCGTTCTGAGATCAAGGCACGATGGCCCTCGAGCTTACGCTCGATCTCGGCAAGGCGCTGGTCGATCTCAGCGAGGACTCCGCGCGCGCCACTGCCGGCTGCTATTGCCACGTCAACCTCCAGATCGAGTACGAAACCACGATCATACCAATATAAGTTTATATGTCAAGCCATATAATAACGTGCCGTAAGGCCGCCCGATCGTCAGCGACGCAACCAAACCCCTTCCTGCTTGGTGCGGAGCGCCAGCGCAGTGCCGGCCTTACCCGTGGCAGCAGCGTTTTCTTTCGATCAGATTTTGAACTCGATCCCTTCTTGGGAATCAGATCCGGTACCCCAACAACCGCTCTGCCTGCCCTCTCACCTCCCATGGTGGGAGGTCATTGACCACCCCACTCGATGCGTGAGCTGAGAGGGGGGTGGTCAATGACCGACCGGACGGCGCCCAGTGCTCTGACGTGCAGGCACACCGCCGGTGCGAAGGCGCGAACGCTCTCGAGCATCGCGCAGAAGAGTGTCACTGACATGCCGCTCTCCACGACGACAAGCGCGACAGCTCACACGTCTGCGGTGGATCAACCATACAAGGGGCACCAGGGCGGAGCGCAGGTGCTCCGTCCTCTTTTGTGGGCTTGGACAGTTCAGACAGCGCCATGCCGAGTCGGCGAGGCATCGCTAGATACGGGTGGCCGAATGAAGACGCCTTCTGAAGTCTCTTTGCAGAGCCAAATCCTTGGTATAACCTGCCGGAACACGGGCGACACGGAGGTCGCCGGCAAGAGGGGGGACGAATGGCAACGACGAGCCTCTTTGACCTGAACATTGAGGAGGTGCTCGAGCACTGGGAGGTGGAGCACGCGATTCGCGAGGTAATCGCGAACGCGCTCGACGAGCAAACGCTCACGGGAACCGGGGACATCGAGATCTACGAGCAACAGGGTTCGTGGCATGTGCGCGATTTCGGGCGTGGTTTGCAGATCGAGCACTTCACCCTTAATGAAAGCCAGGAGAAGCTGCAAGCGCCCCAGGGTGTGATCGGGAAGTTTGGAGTCGGTCTGAAGGATGCGCTGGCGACATTTCACCGTCGCGGTATCGATGTTGTGATCAGATCGGCCCACGGCACCTTCCGCCTGGTGGAGGCCAGCAAGCATGACTTCGGAGGAATCAAGACGCTTCATGTGGACTTCGACTCGGCGCCGAACGGCCTCGGCACCGACGTCGAACTTCAGGGCGTCACTGGAGGGAAGGTGGCGGCTGCGAAGGCGATGTTCCTGCGCTTCGCCGAGGAGCGTTGCATCGAGTCGACTACATACGGCGAGATCCTGGAGCGCGGAGCCGAGGCAGCTCGCGTTTACATCACAGGGGTGCTCGCCAACGAGGAGCCAAACTTCCTGTTTTCGTACAACATCACCGATCTGACGCCGGCGATGCGCAAGCGACTGAACCGTGAGCGGCTCAATGTCGGACGCACTACCTACACGGATCGCGTAAAGGCCATATTGCGCAGTGCAGAATCCGAGCAGGTGGTCGAGGCGCTGGCGGACCAGGTCGGCGCACGCGCACGAGGGGCACAGTGTGACGAGATGCAGTGGACTGAGATCGCCAACCGCGCCTACACGCTGCTAAGCGCGCGTTCACGAGTCACCTTCGTCACTGAGGACGAGATTCACGAGGCGCCCAATGTCATCGATCACATGCGCCGAGATGGATATGAGGTCGTCATCGTGAGCGCGGACCATCGAGCAAAGCTGGACGCGCAGTACGAAGCTGGCGACTACGACCTGCGGACCTTCCAGGGCTTTGTGCAGGAGTACAACGAGAGCTTCCAGTACGAGTTCGTCGCTCCCGAGGCCCTTCAGCCAGCGGAACGGGCTGTCTTCGACCGAACGCGAGAGATTCTGAGCCTAATCGAGTCGGATGAGGCGGTCGCGCTGCCCGTACAGATCTCGGAGACGATGCGCGTCGGCTTGGACACCACCAACGGTGTTTGGGATAGCGACTTGCGATCCATAGTCATCGCTCGCCGGCAGCTTCAGTCGTTCGCCGATTACGCCGGAACATTGCTGCATGAGGCAGCGCACTCTCTCACGGGCACGATCGACGCTACGCGCGATTTCGAGTGCGTGCTAACTGAATACCTAGGACAGGTCGCGGCCGCAGCAACCCAGCCGACTGCCCACCCGGTCTCATCCTGAGTGAAATGACGCCCGCCTCGCCATAACTCGGCTCAAGGCTCTGGGTCGTACGGCGTTAAGGCGGACTCAACACCTCCAGCTCCGCGGGCAGATCTTGATGGGCCTGCACGGCCTCATGTCGCGAGTTTGGCGACCTGCGCGTGCGCCTCGGTCGGCGTGGGCAGATGCAGGAAGACACCGAGGTGGTCAGTCTCCCCCTCGCGACCGCGCCCGGCGATCATCGCCTCACAGCTGGCGGCGTAACCGCGCGCGGCGAGCTGCTGCACCAGCGGCAGCCAGCGCGGTGCCTCGCTGCGCGAGAGATGGCCGACCAGCTGCCCGCCGATCTGCACGGCAACCGCGTTGCGGTCGTACGGGTTGTCCGGTTGCGCGACCAGATAGGCGCGACAAGGAAACCGCACCGGATCGCCCCTGCGCGCACGGCACTGGCGCAACAGGGCCGGCTGGTAAAAGGACTCGCCGACCACTTCCACTAACTCCTCACCCTCTAAGAGGAACGGCGTAAGCATGCTCCGTGGCGCCACCACCGTTTTCGAGCTGCGACCGAGCCAGTCACGCCAGCCCATACGCGGCAATCTACCGCGGTATGTAACTCGCTCCAGCGCTAGATGTTGGCCGCAGCCGGATGGCCGCGGCGCTCAAGCGCGCCGTGGATCGCCGCCACCAGCAGCCGGTAGGCGTCGTCGAGGTCGCTGCCGAAGGTCTGGTCGATCACGAAGCGGTAGCCGGACCCCAAGACGGCGCTGCGCGGCGGCGCGGAGCCGGTTGCCTGCCAGGCGACCAGCACGGTCGCGGCCTGCTGGGCGAAGCGCTCAACGTCCCAGCGCCGGTCGCGCCCGTCGTCGCTTGGCTTGGCGGCGCTAAGCAGCTGCTCGGCGACCTCGTGCTGGAGCGCGGGCAGATCGTCGGGCAGCGCGCGCGGCGAGGGTACCGGCGACTCGGTGATCGGGCCGTCGAGTGCGAGCAGTCGCGAGAGCCTACCGTGGTCGGCGCCGAACCAGCGCTGCGCCGGTCCGGCCACATCAGGCAGCGCCTGCTTGACTGTCGGCGCCTTGCCGCGCCCGCGATAGCGCTTCCAGTAGACCTCGGCGCCCGCGCCTAGGTCGCGTCGCCAGAGGTGGTCGAGATATCCGTCTAGGTGCTGGGCAAGCCAGGCGCGCCGGTGGCGGGTGATGATGTCGCGCAGCGCCTCAAACACCTGCGGGTGCGAGCGCCGCTCGGGCTGGACCATGTGAGACGAGACGGTCGGCGCACCCGCGTCGTCGAGGTTGATCTCAAAGCTGACGCCGATGGCGAGGCCTGCCGGCTCGATCAGGAACGGGTGGCGCTCGGCGAGCGCCAGCAGCTCGCCGTAGATTCCGGGATTGACCGGTGCTCCAAGCTCGGCGAGCACGTCGCGCGTGTCATGCTGAAACTCCTCGAGCTGATCGAGCGTGTGCCGCGAATATGCACCGAAGCACAGGAACCAGGCGGTCAGCGAGAGCTCGTCCCAGAAACCGGCCGCCGGCTGCACGAGCTCCGCGAGCACGCTGAGCGGCCGCGGCTCGCACACCAGCATGTCCGGATGGCGAACCAAGACCTGCTTGCCCCAGAGCGACGCAATAGACAATAAGAGCTCCGGCGCCAGCGCGCGGCGCTCCAGTCCACGGCGCCGACCGCCACCGTCCTCGTCCGGCAGTCCGTAATCCCAGCGCTTCGGGACCAGATCGTCGAGTGGCTCCATGCCGGCACGCTGCGTAGCGTGACTCGCGTCGTACATCGCCCACCAGTCGCGCAGCGCGGCAAGCCGCTCCGCGACCTCCGGCGGCGGCTCCGCCGGCAGCGTCACCTCGGGCGTCGCGACTGGGGTTGCGTCGGCGGGCGCCTGCGTCTCGCCCAGGTAGGCAACCAGCGTCGGCCAGTTGCCGAGCGTGATTTCCAGCAGCGGCACGACGTTGGTGGTCAGCACGCGCGCCGCCTCGACCGAGCCGTCCTTGCGCGCCTTTGCGTAGTAGGCCTGCGCGAGCTCCCCGGAGAAGAGTGCCATCGCGCGTTCGCCGACATCCTCGGGGTACGCTGCCCATCCGGTGATCAGCGCGCTGCGCGCGGCCGCAACCTGTTCCGCGCTCAGCTCGGGATCGAGTAGCGCCTGCAGCTGATCGGAAGCCAGCCCGAGTGCCTGGTGTGCCTGAGCGCAACGCGCCAGATGGTGGCCGCGCCCCTTGGCACTCTTCGGGCCCACGCCGGCCCGCAGCCGAAAGATGTAGGCGAGATCGCCAAGCAGCGGCGCCAAGAACCGCTGGCAGATCACCGCGTCGAGCGTGGTGAACTCGAGATAGTTGCGAAAGCCAGCCGCGGACATGGTCCAGTACGGCTGTGCCCGCACCAGCTCGGGCAGCCGGATCGCGGCCAGATCGAGCCCACCGGCCGGCACGTGTCGCGGGCCGCTCTCGGGCATGGACAGCCGCGTAGCGAAGATGGCGCGATCAGCCTCTCTGAGCCCCACAAGCTCCACACGGCTCGGACCCTCGGCGCCCTGTGACCCGGACGAGAGCCGCACTGCCTGCTTCCCCCCGAGCACGCTCGCCAGCAGGCGCCCAAGTGCGGCCTCGAGGGCACCGAGCGCCGCGGGGCGCCTGGCGCGGTGAAGCTCCACCCAGTGGCCCGCGGGCGCCTCGATCAGATCGCGACCCGCGCTCACCGAAGCTCCTCAAGAGCATCGATCAGCGCAGCCGGGCCTGGCTCGGCGAGGTAGCGCGGGCGCATCTCGGCCGGCAGGCTTGACAGCAGCCGCTCGACCCCCGCTGCCTCGCGCAGGAAGCCCTCGCGCTGATACAGATTCAGCAGCAGGGCCAGCGGCTGGCCGGCGCGGTCAAGCTGGCGGCGCTCGCCGACCACGCCGCTCGGATCGGCCAGCACCAGCTGGACGTGCGCCGAGAGCAGCGACTCCAGCAGTGTGTAATCGGGTCGTGCCTGCTGCTCGACGGCCTGTTGCGCGTAACCCAGCGCTTCGCTGAAGTCGGCACGCGTGCCCGGCACCTCGAGCGCGGCCAGCGCCAGTCTCAGCCGCCGCTCGGCCGGCGCCTCGAAGTAGCCCTCGATCGCCAGCGTCACCGGGCTGTCGCGCCACACCCACTCGTCGGCGAGCGGCTGCCCCTGGGCGTCTACCCAGCCGATGCCGGAATCGCCTTCGACGCGCTTCTCGCGGACGACCGGACGAGCCCCGATCAGGCGCGAGTCGGCCTCGGCGCGCGGCTGCCAGGTGATGCCCGGCACGTCACCGAGCCGTTCGAACCACTCGATCACGCCGCTGCCTGCGCCTCGGCCAGCTCCGCCTCCAACATCTGCGCGCGTGCAGACGCGCCGAGCCGCTCCAGGCGACTGCCCTCGCTGCCGGTGCTAACGCGAAGCACGGTCTCCAGCCGCTCGGCAACCGCGGCCACGTGCGAGATGACGCCGATGAGCTGCCCGGACTGCGCGCGCCGCTCAAGCGCCGACAGCGCGTCGTCGAGCGCGTTCGGGTCAAGCGAGCCGAAGCCCTCGTCGAGATAGATCGAGTCGATCCGGCCACCACCACGCGCCGCCAGCTCGACCATGCCGAGCGCGAGTGCCAGGCTCGCCTGGAAGGTCTCGCCGCCTGACAGCGTCTTCGCCGAACGCGGCTGGCCGGTGCGGCGGTCCACCACCTGGAAGTCCTCCGCGAACCCGTAACGGTCACCCGAGATCTCGCGGAAGCGGTCGGAGGCAACCTCCAGCAGCGCGCGCTGGCGGCGCCCGACCAGCCAGCCGACGAACTTTCCATCAGCTAGGAGTCTGGCCACTTCGTCGCACGCGCGACGAAGGCGCTCAACGGTTTTGATCTCGTTGTCAAGCTTCTGCGCGGGCTCGATCTGGCCCTCTGCCTGCTGGCGCAGTGTGTCGGCCGTACGTTCGCGGCCAGCCCAATCCTCGAGCGCGTCGCGTAAGCCGGCGGCGTCGCTGATCGCGTGCTCCGGATCGAGCTGATCGGCCTCCTCCAACAGCGCCGCGACATGTGCCTCGGCCGCCTTGGCGGCCTCGGTCAGCTCGCGCTGCTTGGTCTCCAGCCCGCCCGCGGCTGTCTCGGCGAGGCTGAGCGTCTTGACGATCCAGGCCGCGTGGTCGGCAAGCGCCGCATGCTCAGCCGGCGGCTCGGGGCTCGTGAGCGGCGGATCCAGGTTGTCAAGCAGGGTCCGTAGCGCGCTCACGGCGGCGGCGGCCTGGCGGCGCGGGCCGAGCACCCGGGCCTCGCGCTGCTCGGCCAGCGTGCGCTCGGCGGCGTCGAGTTGCGCGAGCGCGGCCACGGCGGCCTCCTGCTGGTCGCGCAGCGTGCGCAGCTCTGCCAGGCGCGCGCTGGCAGCATCGCGGGCGGCCGCCAGCTCGTCGCCAGCCTCGCCGGCGGGGCGGAAGCGCGGCGGCAGCGCCGCTAGCACCGTCCGGTGGCGGCCAATCGCTAGGTCGGTCTCGGCCTGCTCGCGGGCGAGCCGCGCGGCGGTCTCCTGCTGCGTCGTGCGCGACGATGCAAGCTGCGCGTCGCGCGCCATTAACGCGGCCTCGCTGCCGGCGGCGGCGGTCGCCGCGTCGCTAACCGCCTTGCGCGCCGCGCGCGCCGCCTCCGCGAGCGGAGCCAGCAGCTCGTCATCGCCGGTCGCCAGATCCGGTTTGCCGAGCACGGTGACCGCGAACGTCGCCTCGGCAGCCCGAAGCGCCTCCTCGGCATCACCGAGCGCTTGGCGCGTCCGGTGCGTCCGCTGGCCGGCGATGTTGGCCTCGGCGCGCGCGGTGGCGGCCGCGCCGGCGGCCTGCTGGTTGGCGGTCTCGGCCGTGTGCAGCGCGTCATGGGCGGCCTCCACATCTGGCGCGGCCGGCGCGCGGAAGCCGGCGGGAAGCTCGCGCGCGCAGATGGGACAGTCGTCGCCGACGGCGAGCCCGACGGCGGCCGCGGCGGCG
The DNA here is from genome assembly GCA_005884115.1 of Actinomycetota bacterium. GTDB lineage: Bacteria > Actinomycetota > Thermoleophilia > Solirubrobacterales > Solirubrobacteraceae > Palsa-744. The sequence continues at coordinate 77,905 of VAXW01000003.1, read as the reverse complement.
CTCTCGGTGCGGCGCGCGGCGTCGAAGCGCTCATGCGCGGAGGCGAGCTGCGCCTTGGCGGCGGCCTCGACCTCGTCGAATTCGCCCGCTGCGCGCACGGCTGCGGCCTCGGTCTCCTCGGCCTCGGCCAGCGCGGCTCGGCACCCGTCCGTTTCCTCGTAGCGCCGGCGCATCGCGGCCAGCGCGGTCGCCGCCGCCTGGTGCTGTCCCTCGGCCAACTCGGCTGCGCTTTCAAGCTGCGTGCACGCCTCGGCCGCTGCGTCAAGCTCCGCACGCGCCTGAGCGATAGCTTCGGCCTCGGCCGCAAGCTCGGCCTCGCGCTGTGCATGCTGGTCGAGCTCGCCGCCGATCCGCTCGATGGCGGTTTGCAGCTGCGGCAGCTGCTCGGCCGCGTCGTCAAGCCGCGGACACGCCTCGCTCAGCTGGTCGACCCCCTCGCCGGCGTCGGCAGCCTTCGCGAGCGCACCGCGGGCCTGGTAGTGGGCGGCGTGCTGGGTCTCGCGCTCGCGGGCGAGCGGCTCGGCTTCGGCGGCCAGCTCGGCCTCGGCGCTCATGGCATCGTCAAGCGCCGGGACCGCCTGCTGCTGGCGGCGGAGCTTACCGGCGTCCGCCCCCGCCTGCTCAGCCTCGGTCGCGCGCGCGCTCGCCTCCTGCTGCGCGGACTCCCAACGGTCGCGCAGCGAACGGACCTGCTTCGCTGCAGCGCGTACCTGTGCGAGGGCAGAGGCCTGCTCGGCGGCGGTCGCCGACGGGTCGGGCAGCAGAGCCGAGCGCCGACGGGTCAACTCGGCCAGCGGCGACTCCAAAGCACGCCGCAGCGCATCGGCCGAGTCCCGCACCCTGACCAGCTCGTCGAGGCGAAAGATGCCCTTCAGGATCGCGGTGCGCTCGCTGTCGGTGGCCGTCAGCAGCGTCTGGAAGCGGCCCTGCGGCAGAAGCACCGCGCTCGTGAAGCCCTTGTAGTCGAGCCCGATCAGCTCTTCGATCCGATGTGTCACGGCGCTCTCGCGCTCAAGCGGCGGCTCTTCGTTGTCGGAGAGGCAGACCAGCTGGTGGGTCGAGGGCGGGTAGCTGCCGCGCGAGGTGGAGCGCGTGACACGCCAGCGCTTGCCGTCCGCCTCGAAGTCGAGCGAGACGTGCATCGTCTGCTGACCGTCCGAGATCAGCGCGCGCACGTCGCGCCCAGAGAACGTCGACGCGTTATAGAGCGCGTAGACGATCGCCTCCAGTAATGAGCTCTTGCCCGCCCCGGTGTCGCCGACGATGGCGAACAGCGCCAGGTCCGAGAAGTCGAGCGTCTGCTCGTTGCGCCACGAGCGCAGCCCCTTCAGACGCAGCTCGAGCGGCCTCAAAGGGTGACCTCCGCGGCCGCAAGCTCGGGGAACTCAGGAGCGGCGTTGGCCTCGACTGCAGCGTGCAGCCTCTCGAAGGCGGCCAGCGCCTCGCCACGGGTCGCGATCTGGGTGCCGGTCTCGGCGAGATAGTCGGCGAAGAGCTCGGCCATCGGACGCTCCGCCTCCTCGTCGCGCTCGGCGTGATCGGCGCTCAGCACCTCTACGCGCCGCGCCGCGCAGTCCTCCACGACCTCTAGCAGCGTGCAGTCCGGCCACGCCGCCCGTAGTGAGTCCGCCAGCCCTGAAGTCGGCTCCTCGGTGGTGACGGTGGCCAGGCAGAGCGAGTGGCCGATGTCGGTCAACGCCAGTAACTCCTCGAGCGTACCTGTCACACGCCGCAGCGGGCGGGTTGTTGTGTAAGGCAGATCTGTGACCTGCGCCGGCCGGCCGGGCGCCGCCTCGATCAGCAGCATGACCTTCTGGTCGTGCTCCTCGCCGAAGTCGAGCGCGACCGGCGAGCCGGCGTACCAGCCGAGCTGGTTGCCGGGCAGGCGCTGCGGCTTGTGGATGTGGCCGAAAGCGGCATAGCTGACGCTCGGGATCGCCTCCGCGTGCGCTGCGTAGGAGTCGGAGACATGCAGCGGCCGCTCCGAGCGGGTCACCTGTGCGCCGGTCACGTGCAGGTGCGCGGCGAACAACAGGATGTCGCGCTCGCCCTGGTAGCCGTCACGCAGTCCCTCGCCTAGCGCCTCCTGGATGCGGCGCACGCGGTCGGCGTAGCCGGTCATCCAGGTCTTGGGATCCTCGAACACCTCGACCATCCGCTCGCCGGAGATGAACGGGATCGCCGCCAGCCGCGCGCGCTCTCTGCCCGCCTCGAACTCGAGGATGCCGCCGTCACGCGGATGGCGCGGCACATCAACGAAGTGCAGGCGCTCGCCGGGGAAGACGAACTCGTCAAGGAAGCGCAGCTGCGCGGGCGAGTCGTGATTACCGCAGACGACGACCACCGGAGCCAGCTCGCTGAGCCGTCTGAGGGTCTCGCAGGCGAGCCGGACATCTTCGAGCCCGGGTCGCACATGATGGAAGAGGTCGCCGGTGTGGATCACTAGATGCGGCTTGCACTCGCGCGCGTGCGCGAGCGTCTGCTCCAGCACCTCCTCCAGGTCGGGACGCCGGTCCTGCCGGTAGGTGGTGATGCCGAGGTGCCAGTCGGAGACGTGGAGGACGCGCATCAGCCGGCAAAGTGTCCAGCGGCCCGGTCGAAGGCATCGTCGGTGGCCGCGGCCGCAGCCTGCGGGTCGGCCGCGCCGGCCTCGGCCACGTTGGTCGCGTACGAGGGGAACGGGAAGCGAAGCGGGATCGGTGCCGGGATCAGCGGCTGATCCAGCACCATCGTGCCCGGGAGGAAGCGCGCGGCGCGCTCGCGCAGCTCGGCAGAGAGGAAGCGGTACTCGGAGGCCTCGCTGGCGTCGAGCCGGCCGGCGACCTTCAGCGCGGCGTTGCGGAAGATCGCCGCATCAATGTCGTGCGCCGACTGCTGTGCGCCGATCAAGAGCACGCCGAGCGAGCGGCCGCGCTCGGCGATGTCGACCAGTAGCTCCTTCAGCGGGCTCTGGCCTTGGCGCGGGGCGTACTTGTTCAGCTCGTCGAGCACGATGAAGCGGAGCGGCTCGCGGCCGGCGCCCTGCTTCTCGGCGAAGACCGCGTCCAGCAGCGCGCCGACCACGAACCGCTGCGCGGCGTCGTGCAGCGTGTGGATGTCGACCACGGTGACGTGCTCGTCGAGCGCTACACGCTCGGCGCCGGTCGCCACCAGATGGCCCATGCGCGGCTGCAGCGCGAGCACGCGGCGAACGAAGGCGGCGAGCGTGCCCTGCTGCACGCCGGCCTGCCAGGCCGGGTCCCCGTCAGCCGGGTCGCAAACGGTAACCAGGAAGTCGGCCAGGTCGGAGAAGTCGCGGATTACGGTGCCTCCGCCCGCGCTGCGCTCCGGCCGGCCAGCCAGCGAGATGCGCTCGAAGTTGTAAGAGGTGCCCTGCGGCGGATCGTCGATCACCACCGCGCCGTCGCCGTGCTCGAGCAGGTAGCAGTGGCGCGCCAGCTGCACGCGCACCCGCTGCTCTATGAAGCCGACCTGGGTCCGGCGGTCCTCCTCCTCGGTGAAGCAGAAGCGCAGCAGCCCGTCGCGGATGAACTCGAACGGCGTCCAGCCGTACACCCGCACCTCGTTATGCGGCCGGCTCTGCACGTCGGCGGCCGTAGCGTGCTGTTGCGCGGAGCGCGAGCGCGGCGCGTAGATACGCACGGACCGGAACTGGCCCGGCTGATCGACGCCCATCGCGGCCCACCCCGCCTGCGCCTCCAGATCGGCAGCGAAGCGACGGTTCGGCCGGTCCAGATGCATCAGATCCTCGCCCTTCACGTTGAACACGAGCGCGCGCGCGTTCGGCGCCTGCTGGCCCAGCAGTCGGCGGCCATGCTCGGTCTCGAACAGCTGGTAGAGCAGGAAGGTGGCATAGGAGGTCTTGGTGGCCACGCCGGAGATACCGGTGATCGACACGTGCCCGCCCTTCTCGCCGTTCATGAATGAGAAGTCGGCCCAGATCGGCTCACCGGCCTGGTCGAGCCCGACCGGCAACCGCTCGGTCATCTGGTCGGCGAATAGCGCCCGCTCGCGCTCGGCGCCACGCGCAGCGTGCACTTCGGCGCCGGAGCGCGGCGCCAGCCACAGCTCGGGCACGGTCCTCAAGATCTGCACCTCGGCGCGCCGGATCGGCTGGCCCGGCATGGTCTGGTCGGCGATGCGCTGCGTGTCGGAGGCCCACTCGGCGCCCTCGATCTGGCCCGACTCCTCCACCACGATCCCGTAGTGGGTCACGTCCTCGCCGTTCGGCAGCCGCTGGCTGACGCAGATCAGGTCGTCGAGCTGCACTACTGCGTCGTCATCGAGCACGCAGAAGAAGCGACTGGAGGTGGCCGGCACAGCGCCGTCGACCAAGCCGAGGCGGGTGGGGGTCTGAACCGGGTTCGTCATCAGGGGTTCCTTCCGGTGGAGAGAGCCAGGTTGCGCGCGGCTCCACGCACCGCGCGGGTAGAAAGTCCGGGATGGCCGAGCCGGTGGCGCAGCTGGCGCTCCAGCGCGGCAATCGGCTGCAGGTTCTGGGGCGCGCGGGGATCCGTGTGCGGGATCCCCGCATAGCGCGGCAGCATGCAGGTCACCTTGTCCGCGGTCACATGTGCCGCCTCGAGCCCGGCGCTCTGCGGGAACTCGAGCCGGGCGACCGCATGCCAGGGGCTGGCGTGGTCGGCGCCGGCGGCGATGCGCGTGTAGCAGGAGTAGCGCTCGCGCCCCATCGCGAACAGAGGGGTGCGGTCGCCCACGCCAAGCTCCGGCACGCGACGGTGCAGCTCTGGCGGCAACAGCGGCCGGTGGTGGGTCTTCACGTAGCCGCAAACGGGCAGGTCACGCGAGCGCACGAAGCTGAGCGGCCCGTCAGCCACCACCAGCCAGCCCTCGGCCGCGAGCCGCTCAGCGAGCTCGGCCTCCGCCTGGCGCATGCGGTTCTGCAGCTCGCGCAGCGGCGCGTCGGCGTCGTTGTCGTGGATCGAGGCCACCTGCCATTGCCAACCTCCAACCAGCTGCGGCACCGGCACCTGCTGGCCGCCTCCCCAGATGATCATGCGCGCCACCCGCACATGATCGATGCGCGCCTCGCCGTCGCATAGCGCGGCACCGCGCGCGTGCGCGCCGGCGACGCCGTGTGCGAACACGTCGTCGTCGCGCACGTAAAGGTGCGCGTCGCCGCGGCGAACGCCATCGACGAACGCGACCGACCCCGGGTCGGTGGCGGTTGCGGGGCGGATCGTGAAACCGCCGTCGGCGGGCAGCTGCTCGGCAAGCTCGACCGTCCCGCCGGGCAGGTCTTCGCCCGCGATCAGCATCGGCGACCCGTACTGGGCCTGCCACTCCTCGACGAAGACCTCAGGCGCCACTTCTTAAGTACCTCCCCCTCTTGTTCCCTCTACCTTAAACCGCCTGGAGCCAGTTTGAGCTCGACCTCGACGCCTGACCGAGACCAGTGGCGGCAGATTCCCGATCGAACGCTCATGCCGTTCCTCCGCGGCTGGCCAAGAGTCGGAGTTCGGTGTTCACAGGTGGTCTATCATAGTCGGGAATCATGGTACCAGACAATACCGGAATGTCGGTTGCTTGCAGTTTGCGTTTTCTTTGACGCCGTTTGCCGACCTAAGATCCCGCAGATGCCAGCCGAGCAGTTCGGAGAGCGTCTCCGCCGCGAGCGTGAAAAGGCCGCGATGTCGCTTGCGCAGCTCGCCGACGCGAGTGGGATTTCCAAGCCGTACCTGGTGCGCCTCGAGAACGAGCCCAGCAATCCGTCCCTGGAGCTTTTGGGCCGGCTCGCCGAGGCACTTGATGTCACCGTCGCCGACCTGCTCGGCGGACCGCGCTATCGCGTCGATCAAGGCGAGCTCCACGTTGCGCCCCTTCTGCGCGCTTTTGCCGATGAGCAAGCGCTGAGCAGCGCCGAGGTGCGGACCCTGGCTAGCATCAAGTTTCGCAAAGGCGACGAGCCGCGTTCCACCGAGCGCTGGGCGTACATCTACAACTCGCTGCGCCTCAGTCGAGGCCTCGATCCGGATGCCGAGACCGACGAGAAGTAGACCCTGGAGCGAGCCGCTCGTAATCAAGCTGATCGAGCGCCATCGTGGTCGCGCGCCCGAGGAGATCATCGAGCGCCACGCCGGTGCGTTGCGCCGGCAAGCCGGGCAGGACAGGTTGCCGGTCGACGTCGAGCTGGTCGCTTCAGTCCAGGGGGTCGAGTCGCGTCACGCTCCACACGACTTCGCGGGCCGCATCTACGCCGACCTAGACGGCCAACTCGTCATGGACCTCAACGACGACGACCGCTCTGCGCGGCAGCGCTTCACGTGCGCACACGAGCTCATCCATCTCGCGTTTCCCGGTTTTCGGAAGGAAACGCGCTACCGGCTGGACACTAAGCAGCCCGGGCAGAACGCACGAAACGCCGAGGAGGAGTACCTGTGCGACCTTGGTGCGGCGACTTTACTCATGCCGCGCGACCTCGTCGAGGACCTTTACAGCCTGGACGAGGGCCTCCAAGGCGTCGAACGGCTTGCCAGCGATGCCGACGTCAGTCTCCAGGCTGCCGGAAACCGGCTCGCGTCCCTCTATACCGGGATCGGCGCGTTCCTCGTTTTCGAGTGGTCGCACAAGCCGGCGGATCGCCCGGCACTTCGGCGCGGCGAGGATGTTCCCCAGCGGCTACGAGTGCGTTACGGCTCTGTCGCCGGTGTGGATACCTACGTGCCGCGCTTCAAGAGCGCCGCCGACGAGAGCGTGTTCAGCTGCGCCTGGCGCGGTTGGCGGCGCGAACGCGGCCGTGAGCTTCTGCCTGGAGGGGAGCGCCTTGGGCCATTCGAGGTCGAGGCGCAAGCGTATGGGACCGAAAACCGAGTCGTCCTCGCGACCGCTAGGCGGGCATGATCAGCCCACCCGCAGGGGCTGGCGCCGCGACAGCCAGGTATCAGCGAGCGGCCTGCGCGACCGCTCGCCAGTGCCGCTCGTCCCAGAAACCGCGCGCCGCGCCCGACGTAGATGGCAGGACGAAGACACTCGCGCCCGCGATCCGCTCCGGCTGGGACCCGTAATCGACGGGTCGCTGCAGCACGACCGAGCCAGCCTTCTTGCCGTTGAAAGCGACGATCGCGGGCGGGTATCGGTCCAGCAGCGCGAGGAGTCGCGGCACGTCGAAACCGTCGTTTGCGATCGCGCGGTCGGAGCCCGCGTCGACCTTGCACACATCGGTCAAGCCGATGCCGTACTCAAGCACCCGTTGGTATTCCGCTGGTACGAGCTGCCGGGGAGTGAGGCCGACCCTGTGAAGGGTCGGCCAGAACTGGTTACCGGGACCGGCGTAGTACGCGCCGGTCCGTGCTGACTTCGTGCCCACGGCGGTTCCGGAGAACACGATCCGCAGATCACGGGAGATCACGTCAGGAAGCACCATGCCAATGTCGCCCAATCATCGGCCATTGCGTGCGCCCGCGCCGCCGGTTCGGGGCCAGGACCCACGCCGGGAACGAGCGGGGTTTCAACGTCCGTCCCAAAGTTTGTTCCATCGTTGTTCCATAGAGCCTCCCCCGGCCGGCGGTCGCACGTCCTCGAGCCGGCCCATTTGGAGGCCTTTCGGGATATCGGGGAGACTGGATTCGAACCAGCGACCGCCCGGCCCCCAGCCGGGTGCGCTACCAGACTGCGCCACTCCCCGTGGGTGGTCCTTCTCGATTCTACGTGGCCGTCCGCTCCCGGGCACTCCTCCGTGAGACGGCGGAGCGCGGTTCCGTTTGGGCAAACTGTCATCGTGCGCGAACGGGCAGCGAGCGACGTTCGCGCGCGGCGGTAGCTCAACGGTAGAGCCTCGCCCTTCCAAGGCGATGACGCGGGTTCGATTCCCGTCCGCCGCTTTTCTCGGGCCGCTGTGCGGGCGTGCGCGGCGTGCGCTGTGACCGGCGCTCACGCCTCAGCCCAAGGGCTCGGTCGCCTCTCAGCCTGCCTCCGCGACCCGGCGCTCCTCCACGGGCACCTCGCCAGAAGCGTCCGTGAGCCCGGGAGGGGGCCACGGGCCGGCCCAGTTGTCGCGCGCGCCGTCAAGCGTCACGGTCGACCCGTTGAGGGCACGCCCGAGGGGAGACGCGAGCAGCGCAACCAGCCAGGCGTGCTCCTCGACGGCGCCGAGGCGCTGCAAAGGTACCGAGCGCGCCGCCCCTTCTCTGACGGCCTGGGGGTACTTCTTGGTCACCTCGGTGGCGAAATGTCCGGCAGCTACCGCGGTGACACACACACACGCCTCGCGCCAGCGCACGGCGAGCTCGCGCGTCAGCGCCTCTACCGATGCCCGCGCCGCTCCCGAGTGAGCCATACCAGGCATCCCGTGGTGCGGCGAGAGCGTCACGTTGACGATCGCGCCCGCCCGCGCTTGTCCCAGGGCGAGCTCGTACGCCGCCTCGGCCATGTTGAGCATGCCGTCGACGTTCAGGCGCCAGACCGCGCGCCAGCCCTTCGTGGCGATCATCTCAGCGGGCGTGAAGTACTGACCGCCGGCGTTGTTCACGAGCGCGTCGAGGCGCCCTCGCCGGTCGAGGACCGCGCGCACCAGACGCGCCGCGTCGTCTGGCTCGCGCACGTCGCCCGGGATCCAGTCGACCGCGCCGATCTGACCGATCTCAGACGCGGCCTGCTCGAGCACATCGGCGCGGCGCCCCGCGATCGCGACCGTGGCGCCACAGCGAGCGAGCTCCAGCGCGGTCGCCTTTCCGAGACCGGTTCCGCCCCCGGTCACGAGCGCGACCTGGCCGTCGAGCAGCCCGGGCGCGAACACCAGCGATGCACGGTCGCGCAAGCTCATGGGCTGCGATCATAGGCGCCACGAGGCGCGTGCAGGCAAGATCGAGCGTGCGTCCGTCCCCGTCGGCGACTAGTGTGTTGTCCCGTGTCCCACAGGCCACTGGTCTTCGTCGCGGGGCTCACCCTCGGTGACTACCTGCTGTGGAACTGGTCACTGAGCGGGGACCACGACGTGCTTGCGATGGCGGCGGGACTGACGCTCCCCCCGCTCGCGCTGGCGACGCTGTCGCTGCTCGTGCTGAGCCTCCTGCGCATGGCCGCGCGCCGCGCGCGTAGCATCGCGCTGCTGCGACCGCGCCGTCGCGCCGCCGCGCCAGCGGCGCATCCGCCCCCACTACTTCACGCACCGAGAGCTGCTGCGCGTGTCGCAGAGGAGGCTTCCTCACGGGCCTCCTCGGGCTCGCGCAAGCTCGCCGCGTAGACCTCAGCGCCCGGTGCGCAAGTTCCTGCAGCGGCTTCTCCCGCGCTCCCCCCGCCAGCGTGTGGCGGCGGCTGGTGTTCTCGTCGCGCTGATCGGCGCCGGGCTGGGCCTCTATCTTTACGAGCACCGTCGGCCGGGGAGCGTCTACCACCCACACGCCCGCTTCATCGCGCAGCCGACGCCGTCGCTGCCGACACGCGGACCCGACCGCTTCGCGTGGCCCTTCTACGGCTACACCAAGAACCACACGCGCTTCTTCCCTGCGCCCGCGCGGGTGCATCCCCCGTTCAAGCGCCGCTGGGCGCATGCGGTCGGCTCGCTGCTCGAGTTTCCCGGCGTCATCCAGGGCGAACGCATCTTCCAGCTCGCGGACAACGCCGTTCTGAAAGCGACGAACAAGCACACCGGCAGGGTCATGTGGGCGCATCGACTAGGGTCGCTATCCGCGTCCGCGCCGGCGGTGGTCGGAGGGACCGTGTACGCGACCGTCTTGCTGCCCGGCCGCATGGTCGCCTTGGACGTCGCGCGCGGCTCGATCCGCTGGTCGCGCCGCATCTCCAGCCGCACCGAGTCGTCGCCACTGGTGGACGACGGCAAGGTGTTCATCGGAAGCGAAAGCGGGACCGTGTACGCGCTCGACACCCGCACCGGCAACGTTGTGTGGACCTACCACGCGGCCGGAGCCGTCAAGGCCAGCCCGACGCTGTCCGGCGGCGTGCTCTACTTCGGCGACTACTCCGGCCACGTCCAAGCGATCAGCGAGCGCAGCGGGCGCAGGCTGTGGGTCAGCGGGTCCGGCGGCGGGCTCCTGGGCAGCGGGAACTTCTACTCGACCGCGGCCGTCGTCTACGGACGCGTCTTCTTGGGCAACACCGACGGGCGCATGTACGCATACGACGCCGGCACGGGCGCGCTCGACTGGGCCGTCCAGACGGGCGCTTACGTGTACGCATCGCCCGCAGTCACCAACGCGCCGGGTCTCGGACCGACGGTCTACGTCGGCTCCTACGACGGCACCTTCTATGCCTTCAACGCGCGCTCCGGGAGGATCGCGTGGAGATACCACGCCGGCGGGGCCATCTCGGGCTCGGCGACGGTCATCGGGCGGATTGTGTACTTCGCCGACCTCAGAGATCGCCGCACCTACGGGCTCGGGGTCTCGACGGGACGTCTCGTATTCCGGTTCCCGAGCGGCAAGTTTGACCCCGTGATCAGCGACGGCGTCGACATCTACCTCACCGGGACCACCGGCCTGTACGCGCTCGCCCCGCGCTAGCGGACGGTCCCTACCTCAGCTGCAGCCGCCGTCGATGCCGATCGCGCGCTCGAGCGAGAAGCGCGCGGCCACCGTCAGGGCCCCCGAGCGCTTGGCTTCGATGAGCGTCCAACCGCCCGGCGCACGGCGCACGCAGCCGGCGCCGCTCACCACGGCCAGGTATCTGTTGTAGCGGACGCGAACGAGCACCCGCGCGGGCGCGCTCGACCTGAGCGAGAAGCCATCGTGGCCGAGCGACAGCAGGCGCGCAGGGCCCGACAGCAGCGGCGTCGGAGAGGCGAGCGCGTAGATCCTCCAGTGCTGGCTCCTGCGCACCTCGCGCAGGTAGGGCAGGCCCGCGCGTATGAGACGCCCCTCCGCGGCGCTCGAGGGATCAAGTGGCGTGTCTGGAAGCGCCACATATGCAACCGCCTGCTCGTGCAGCCAGCGCAGGTAGGAAGAAGCGCTGAGGTCGCGCGCCAGCAGCACCTCGTCGAAGCGCGTATCGAGCTGCTTCTCCCAGCCGCGCGCCAGCGACACCTTTCCCGCCAGCAGCGCCGCCTCCCAGTGGGAGCGCGTGAGCGGCACCTCGATCCGCACTGGGGCCGGCCCGAGCTCCTGCACAAAGCGTTCGACCGGCGCATAGTAGGAGGCGCTGGTGGAGTGGTTGCCGTCCACCGCGCGCGTCTCGCGCACGGGCCCCCAAGCGAGCCACAGCGCAGACGCGCTCAGCGCAGCCGCGCCCGCAAGCCCAATGCTCCGACCGCGCCCGAGCAGCGCACGAGACTTGCTCACGCGCGAGAGCGCCGAGTGCGCCGGCTGATCGCTGCAGAGCAGCGCACACACGAGCAGTGGACCCGCCAGCAGGACGCCGTAGCGCTCGATGTTGCTCCCCATGGGAGTCGGCACCAGCAGACAGATCAGGCACGCGCCGAGGTAGATGAGCGCGCCGGCGCGAAGCTGGGCCTGCCCGTGCCCGTGAGGGTGCTCGCGTGGCAGCACGGCCAGGAAAGCCAGCACGACCGCTGCCGTCGCCGCGAAGGAGAGGATCGGGTAGGGCTCCGAGCCGCCTTCGGGGAACAGCGCCGCCAGGGACGCCAGGACGAGCGCGACCGGCGCGACGAGCGCGCTCAGCGACCGCGGCGAGCGCCGGGTCGCGGCATGCGTGAGCGCGACCAGCACGAGCAGAGCACCGGCGACCGGACTCGCGGCCGCGCACAAGGCCGCGAGCACAGGCGCCGCCAGGCGGCGCGCGTTGGCCAGCGCGAGCACCGCTCCCAGCGCCAGCGTGACCCCGAGGGCAAAGGCCAGGCGCCCGATCCAGATGTCCGCAACGGCCGCCAGCGCGAACCACGCAGCGCCCCAGCGCGCCCGCGATCCGTACGCGCACAGCACGAGCCGCTCGAACAGAGCCGCCGAGGTCACCGCCGAGATCACCGCCAGCGCGCGCAGGCCCACGAGCGCCGCGAGCGGCGTGAACAGCATGCTGTAGCCCGGGAGCAGGTGACCCGCGTACCAGTGCTCGTCCCAGATCCCAAAGCCGAAGCGCTGGAACAGCTGCACGCGGTAGACAGCCCCGGCGAGATCGGGGGTGCGCGGATCCACCAGAAGCCACGCCACCGCGCATGCGGCTGCGAGAGCGCTCGTGCGTGGCACGACGCGCAGCGCGTTGGCGAGAAGATCGACCGGGATCCGGTGCGCTACCCCACCGGACCCCGGCCCGACCGCTGAGGAATCGGCGGTCGCGTACTTGCGAGAACCACTTAGCGGCCGGGAAGTCGCTGTGAAGCTGCGCGGCACCGCCGGGATAATGACGGGCATGGGAGCTGCAACGGTCCGCGGCAGGCTCATGCGCGCCGTGCGTGGAGCGCTCTCGGTGCTTGCCGCGTGCGCCGCCGCCCTCGCCAGCGGGTGCGGCACCGAGCATCCACGACCCATCCCTGACGCTGCGCTCGCCGAAGCGCAGACGTTTCCTTACTTCCCGGTGTACTGGGTGGGGGCGACGTTTCAGCGCTACCCGCTCGCGGCGGTCGACGGCCAGAAGGGCTATCTCGCCTCGGTCGGCGACAGCGTCTATTACGGCGACTGCGCGCACGGAAAAGGGGTCTTCGGCGGAGGCAGCTGCCTGCTCCCGCTGCAGGTGACGACGGTCATCTACCGCCTTCACTCCAACAGCGCGCTCGGCCCTCAGCACAACATCCTCGTGCGAGGCGTGCCCGCCACGGTGTACGACGGCGGGCGCTCGATCGAGCTCTACAGCGGCCGGGTCGCGATCGACGTCTTCTCCGATACCCCCTCCCGCGCGCTGGCCGCAGCCCACCAGTTGCTGCCGCTCAACGCGCCCGGCTCCTCCCGAGGCGATCTGCCGCCTCCCGTGTACTGCCCCGGTCTCCACGGAGAGATCGACGGGAGGCTTCAGCGAGTGCTCGCGAGCCTTCCCGGCCGGGCCTGCCAGCAGACCGGCTCAGCCACGGCGCTCGCCAGCGCGCTCGCGCGTCCATCGGCCTGAGCGCGCGCTGCGAGCGCCTGCGCCCGGTGCACGCGCGCCCGCGCCCTGAAGCGCGCCGGCGCCAGGCCGTAGCAGCGACGAAACGCGCGCGCGAAGTGCGCGGGCTGGCGGTAGCCGACCAGCCGCGCGACGTCCGCGACCGCCAGCGTGGGCTGCTCGAAGAGCAATCCCGCAGCCACCGACATGCGCCGCGCGCGCAGGTCCTCGTTGAACGACGTCTCGCCGAACTGCGCATACGCCCTCTGCACCTGCCGCGGCGAGCTCGCCAGCGCACGCGCGACGACCGCGAGAGTCAGCTCACGGCGGTAGTGACGGGCCACGACCGCGCGCGCCAGCAGATACAGCCGTCGGCGCTCGGTGAGCGTGTTGGGACGCATGCTCCTCTAACCGACGCGCGCTGAGATACGGGACGGATGCTGGCGCGGCCCGTGCTCGCGGCTGGCGCGTTCCCTACTGGCGCAGGCGCGTCAGCCAGCGCGCGCGGCCTCGCCTTACGCGCTCATCCCGCATATCTCGCAGCCATGCCTTCGGCTGCAGCGATGTAGGAGCCGCCGAACAGGACGGCGTGCACGAGCAGCGGCAGCAGCTGGTAGAGGCCGACACGGTCGGAGTGGCCTTCGGCAAGGGGCGCGGCCTCTTCGTATGCGGAGAAGATGCGCCCCGACGGAGCTCCGAAGAGCTTCAGCATCGCAAGATCTATCTCCCGGTGCCCGCCATAGGCCGAGGGATCGATCAGCCACGCGCGCCCCTGCGCGTCGGCCATCACGTTGCCTCCCCACAAGTCGCCGTGCAGGCGCGCCGGCGGGTCGGGCGGACCACACAGATCCGCCAGGCGCTCGCAGACGCGCTCCACCAGCTCCGCGCCCGTCCGCGAGAGCGCGCCGCGCTCGCGTGCGATGCGCGCCAGCGGGCGCAGGCGCCGATCCGCGAAGAACGAAGGCCAGTCGGGCGCCGGTTCGTTGGAGAGGCGCAGGGAGCCGAACCCAGCTTCCGCGCCGGCGCTCGCGAAGGCGCCAAAACTTCCTGCCCCTGCGAGGTGGGTCCGCGCGAGGCCCCTTCCCAGCTCCTCGGCGCCGGCCTCGCTGAGGGTGCCGCGCGGCACCCACTGGAGCGCCAGGTAACTCGTGCCGACGTCGAGCACGGCCGGCGTGCGCACGCCGCCTGGCTCGGCGAGCCAGCGCAGCCCCGCCGCCTCGGCCTCGTACTCGCCGCTGCCTGCACCTGCTCTGGTCTTGACGAACGCCTCTCGCCCGTCCGCGAGCTGGACGTGGTAGGCCTCGTTGATGTCGCCGCCGCCGACGCGCGCGATGCAGCGGGCGCCGTCGGGCAGGCTCACGCGAGCGAGCCCTCCATGATGCGGGCGAGCAGCCCCGCGCACGCCGCCTGCACGAGGTCGAGCACCTCCTCGAAGCCGCCCGCAGCGCCGTAGTAGGGATCGGGCACGTCGAGCTCTCCCGCGGAGGCGCTCGCACCCTCGCGGGCACGGGCGGGATCGAATTCGCGCAGCAGCCGCACCTTCGCGCGCTGCTGCCCGTCCCGTGCAAGGCGCCGCAGCTCGCGCGCGTTCGAGCGATCCATCGCCAACACCAGATCGAAGCGCTCGAAGTCCGCGCTCGTGACCGTGCGCGCGCGGCCGCCCAGCTCGATGCCACGCGCGCCGGCAGCCGCTGCGGCGCGTGGATCGGGACCGCTGCCGACGTGCCAGCCCCCGGTGCCTGCGGAGTCGAGCTCGACCGTCTCCTGCAGGCCGGCCTCGCGCACCAGCGCGCGCATCACGCCCTCGGCGGTCGGCGAGCGGCAGATGTTGCCGAGGCACACGAACAGCACCCTCACGGGCACAGGCAGGGGCATCGCTGCTCAGCGCTCCCGCCTGTGCCCGCAAGGGTGAGAGCGCGCGCTGCCGGGGCGCTGCATCTCCCTCAGCCCTCGTCGAGCTCGAGCACCGCCAGGAACGCCTCTTGAGGCACCTCGACGCGGCCGACCTGCTTCATCCGCTTCTTTCCCTCCCGCTGCTTCTCGAGCAGCTTTTTCTTGCGCGTGATGTCGCCGCCGTAGCACTTCGCGATCACGTCCTTGCGAAACGCCTTGACCGTCTCGCGCGCGATCACGTGCGAGCCGATCGCGGCCTGAATGGGGACGTCGTACTGCTGGCGCGGGATGCGCTTGCGCAGCTTCTCGGTCAGCGTGCGTCCCATCTCGTATGCCTTCTCGCGGTGCACGATCAGTGACAGCGCGTCCACGGGGTCGCCGGCCAGGAGCACGTCGAGCTTGACCAGATCCGACGGCTTTGACGCGCTCAGCTCGTAGTCCAGCGAGGCGTAGCCGCGCGTGCGCGACTTGAGCTGGTCGAAGAAGTCGAGCACGATTTCAGCGAGTGGCAGGTCGTACGTCATCTGCACGCGCTCAGGCGAGAGGTAGTGCATGCCCGCGTGCTCGCCCCTGCGCTGCTGACAGAGCTCCATCACGGCGCCCACGAACTCGCTCGGCGCGATCACGGACGCGCGCACGACGGGCTCGCGGATCTCCGCGATCGCGCTCGGATCGGGCATGTCGGAGGGGTTGTGCACCACCAGCGCCTCGCCGCCCAAGAGCGTCACATCGAACTCGACCGAGGGCATCGTCGCCAGCAGTTCGAGGTCGTACTCGCGCTCGAGCCGCTCGCGCACGATGTCCATATGAAGCAGGCCGAGGAAGCCGCAGCGAAAGCCGAACCCGAGCGCGTCAGAGGTCTCGGGCTCCCACACAAGCGCCGCGTCGTTGAGCGTGAGCTTCTCGAGCGCATCGCGCAGGTCGGGATAATCGTCGGAGTCGATCGGGAACAGCCCGCAGAACACCATCGGCTTTACCTCGCGATAGCCGGGAAGTGGCTCGCTCGCCTCGCGCGTGCCTGGCGGGCGCGAGGCGCCGCCGCCGCGTGCGGAGACCGTCAGCGTGTCGCCGACCCGCAGCTGCGTGACGTCCTTCAAGCCCGTGATCAGGTACCCGACCTCGCCGGCCGCCAGCTGGTCCGTCGGCATCATCTGCGGCGAAAACACGCCGATGTCGTCGATCTCCGCCTGCGTCCCAGCCGCCATCGCGCGGATCGCCTCCCCCTTGCGAAAGGCACCATCGACGACCCTGATGTACGCGATCACTCCGCGGTACTGATCGAACTCCGAGTCGAAGATCAGCGCCCGCGGCGGCCCCTCGGGATCGCCCGACGGCGCGGGCACGCGCGCGATCAGCTGCTCGAGCACCTGGCTCACGCCCGCTCCCGTCTTGCCGCTGATGCGCAGGATGGACTCAGGCGGACCCCCGATCAGCTCGCTCACTTCACCCGCGACGCGGTCAGGTTCAGCGCTGGGAAGGTCGATCTTGTTCAGGCACGGGATCAGCTCGAGCCCCGACTCGATCGCGAGGTAGCTGTTGGCGACCGTCTGCGCCTCGACCCCCTGGGAGGCGTCGACTATCAGCAACGCCCCCTCGCACGCGGCGAGCGAGCGCGAGACCTCGTAGGTGAAGTCGACGTGGCCGGGCGTGTCGATCAGATGCAGCTGGTAGGTCTGCCCATCGGCAGCGCGGTAGAAGACCCGCACAGCCTGCGCCTTGATCGTGATGCCGCGCTCGCGCTCGAGCTCCATCGAATCGAGCACCTGTGCTCGCATCTCGCGAGCAGACACCGTGTGCGTGAGCTCGAGGATGCGATCGGCAAGCGTGGACTTGCCGTGGTCGATGTGCGCGACGATCGAAAAGTTGCGGATCCTGGACTGCTCCACGGCCGCTACAGCCTAGTGTCCTGAGTCAGAAGTTCGATCGCGTTCCCGGCAGCTGCCCGCGCCTGACGCTACCGTCGGCGCTCACGTACGCTCAGCGGGCTCCGCGCCGCCATCGAACCTCCGACGCGACCATCCACTCGGCAAACACTCGGCCAATTTCTGACTCAGGGCACTCGACGCGCTAGCCTTCGTCATCCGGCGGATCGCCGACTCGGCCACGGGCCCATAGCCCAGCCGTGGCAACGCGCCCACCACGGTGGGCGGCCAGTCCAGGCGGCCGGGAGTGTCGCGCCGCCCAGGCAAAGACACGAAGTCCTGGGACGCAGTAGTTCAGAGGCGGTTTCAGTCGGGCAGCCGGGCGAGCTGAGGCTCGTCCGGCCGCATGCCCGCCTTCATCGGCGGCTCCTCGGCGGACGCGTACCTTCTCGGCGGACGCACGGCAGCCCGGCGCACGCGCGCCAACCCGGCGCGTGCGCGCCACGTCCGCGCCGCACGCAGGCCCGCTGCGCAGGCACGTAGCCGGGGGGCGCGTATTGCTAGGTGGTCCGGGCCGCGCGAAGTCCGAGCTGCGCGCGGATCAAACGGCTCACCTGGTGTGCCTCGGGCACCCGCATCGCCAGCACCGCGCGTATGTAGATCGCGAGGCCGGCAGCGCCGGCAGCGCCGAGGCTCACGATCTGCGCGGGCAGCGAGCGGCCCAGTAGCTGGTCGAGCAGGAACCATGCGGCCCATGCGGCGCCCGCCAGCAGGACGCACGCGAGCGCGATTCGCGCGGTGATCATCGTCGTCTGCGCCCCTTCAAGG
Organism: Actinomycetota bacterium; assembly: GCA_005884115.1. GTDB lineage: Bacteria > Actinomycetota > Thermoleophilia > Solirubrobacterales > Solirubrobacteraceae > Palsa-744. The sequence continues at coordinate 60,380 of VAXW01000003.1, read as the reverse complement.
CGCCCGTTGAAGCCAATCCTGAGGCGATGCAGCTGCAGCGCCGTCATGACCGCGTTGGCGGCAACCGTGCCGATGATCAGGCCGGCGATCCCGAACGGCCGGTACAGGCCAATGCTGACGATGATGTCGACGACGATGTTGATCGCCGCAAGGCGCGTCGGGATCCAGGGACGCTGCACCGCGAAGAACGCGCGCGTCAACAACAGGTTCAGTCCGCCGAAAGGGAGGCTGAAGGCAAACCAGAAGAGAGCCACCGAGACGATGTGCGTGCTGTGCGGCGTGAAGTTGCCGCGCTGGAACAGCAGCCGCACGATCGGCGTGGCGAATACGATCATGAAGACCGACGCCGGGATCAGCAGCAGGTTGATCTGGCGCATGCCGATCCCCAGCGCACGGCGCATCGCGGCGGCGTCGCGCTCGGCGGCCATGCGAGACAGCGTTGGGAACAGGACCGTGGCCACCGCCACGCTGAACAGGCCCTGCGGGAGCATGTACACGCGAAACGCGTTGTCGATCGCGCGCGGCGCTTCGGCGGAGACGAGCGTGCCGAAGACCGAGTTGATCAGCTGGTCGAGGTTGACGATCCCCAGGCCTATCGTCACCGGCAGCATCAGCGCGAAGACCTGCTTGACGCGCGGGTCGTGCCAATCGATGTGCAGCTGCAAACGGAAGTCGATCCTGCCCAGCGCTCCCACCGCCATGAGCAGCTGTACGCCCGTGGCCACCAGGATTGCGGCGCTGTAAACGTAGAGCTGCGCTTCTTCGCCGTGGAAGTGCGGGCGCGCCGCCAACAGCAGGACCAGGATCACGACGTTCCAGACGGCGGGCGCGATCGCCGGGATCGAGAAGTGGTCGTAGGACTGCAGGATGCCGACCAGCAGCCCGTTCAGGCCGAGGATCAGCACAACGGGGAACAGCACCTGCGAGAAGCCCGCGGCCATGCCGTCGAGCGTGTGGTTGAACTTGCCGCCCGTGAACAGCGGCAGGATCGCGCCGGCGCCGAGGATGAACACCGCCGTCACCGCGCCCAGGACGATGAGCATGATCCAGAACAAGGTCGAGGCGAGCCGCAGCGCCTCCTTGCGCCTGCCCCGCTGCAGCAGTTCGGTGAACACCGGCACGAACGCCGCCGACAGGGCGGCGTTCGCGAACAGGTTGCTGACCAGGTTCGGGATCTGAAAGGCCAGCGTGAACGCCGAGAACGGGCCTTTGGTGCCGAAGAATTTGGCGACCGACACTTCGCGCGCCAAGCCCGCCACGCGCGACACGCCGGTCGCAATCGAGAAGATGGCCGTGTTTCGCGCCACGCCCCCGCCGCCGGGGGGCGGCGGTCTGACCGGCTCCTCGGCGAAGACTTCGGCGCTCGCGGACAACGCCGCTATAGTACGGCGCTCCGCGGCGCCCCAAGCTGGGCATTGGAAGCCCACGGTTGGCGTTGCGCGCCGTCAGTCATGGCCAACATCCACTCTCAGAAGACGCGCATCCTGCGCTCCGAGCGCGAGCGCTTGGAGAACCTCAACTACACCTCCGCGGTCAAGACATACCTGCGCAAGCTCCAGAGCGCCGTCGAGAGCGGCGACGCGCAAGCCGCAGACGCCGAGCACACGCGCTTGCAGAGCACCGTCGACAAGGCCGTCAAGCGGGGTGCTCTGCATCGCAACGCCGGCGCGCGCAAGAAGTCGCGGGCAGCGCGCATCCGCGCGAGCGCTTCCTGAAGCGCACCGCCAGCCACGCCGCGGCGCGCCCAGCCGTCGGCGAGGCAATCACCTACTAGTACTAGTAGGTGCACCCTTTCGGGCACAGCAGATTCGCTCGATCGCCCTCAGCGCGAGCGTGTCCTCGTCCAGCCCTCCCTTTCCCGCGCGAGCGGCCGCCAGCGCCGGACCGCCACGGGCGTCGAGTTCCAGATCCGCCAGCGTCGCCAGCGCACTCCGCAGCCGTGCCGGGTCGGTGCGCGCGACGTCCGCCATGAAACGCTCGGCAGCCCTCGGCGGCATGCGCAGTCCCTTTCGCACCTGCGCCGCCGGCGCTCCCGACTGCAGCCGCAGGGCAGCCGCGAGGCCTTCGCGCAGGCGCTGGGCGATCAGGTAGGAGAGCCCCTGCAGGCGCTCGCCCTGCTCGCGCAGACGTAGATAGCCGAGCGTCGCCTCGCGCTCGCGTCCACCGAGCAGCGCGTCGGCGAGCGAGTAGGCGCGCCACTCCGCCGAGTGCGCTGCGCGGCGCTCGATGTCGGCATCGCTGATCTGCCTGTGCCCTTCAGGGTGCCTGTGCCCTTCAGGGTGCCTGTCCCTGTCGGGGTCCGCCCCGCCGCCGCCGAACTCGAGCGCGAGCGTCTCGAGCTCCCGCAGCAGTCGCTGCTGGCGCTCGCCCACCTGCGCGATCAGCGCCTTGGCGGCGTCCGCGTCGAGCAGCAGCCCGAGCTCGGCCCCGCGGGCGCGCACCCACTTGGGCAGCTCCCAAGGCTTGACCGTCATCTGGGCAACGACCTGTCCCCCCGCGCGCCTGACAAGCTCCGCGAGCGCCGGCGGGATCCTTGCGCGCGCCTCCTCGCGCGCGAACAGCGCGACGGTCGTCCCGGGCGGCACGTTCTCGAGCGCCGCCGCGAGCTCCTCCTCGACCTCGGCTCCTCGCCAGCGCTCGACACCCTCGACCAGGATCACCCGCTCAAGCTCTCCCGGCTCACCGCCCGAGCCCGAGAGCGTCATCGTCGCGAGCGCACCCGCCAGCAGAGCCGGCGTCGCGCGCTCGCCCTCCAGCGCCTCGACCACGACCGTCCCCTCGCCGAGGCCTTCGGCGAGCGCGCGCAAGCCCGCGCGCCGCTGGGCGACGGCGCCATGATCGTCGCCGTGGATCAGGTACACGGGCTTCAGCTGCGGCATCGAGTTGAGACTACGCGCACCGTCTCGATGCGGCTAGCGTACGACGAGGTTCACGAGCTTGCCCGGCACGACGATCTCCTTGACGATCTCCTTGCCATCGAGGTGCACGCGTACGTTGGCCGCGCTGCGGCACAGCTCCTTCAGCTCCTCGGCGCTCGCGTCGGCGCTGGCCTGCACGCGATCGCGCAGCTTGCCGTTGACCTGGCAGACGAGCTCATAGACGTCCGTCTCGAGCAGGTTGGCGTCCGCGCGGGGCCACGGCTCCTCCCACACGCGCCGGCCGGTCAGCTTCTCGTAGATGTCAGCGGACACGTGCGGAGCGAACGGGAACAGCAGCGAGGCCGCCGTCGCCAGCGCGAAGCGCAGCATCTGCGCGCCGACCTGCTCGCGCTCGCGCGAGCACTCGTTCAGCAGCTCCATGACGGCGGCGATCGCCGTGTTGAACGCAAACCGCCGCAGATCGCTGCCCACCTTCTCGATCGCCCAGTGCGACTTTCGAAGCAGCGCCTCCTCCGCGGGCGAGCCCGGGTTCAAGCCTTCGGCGGCCGCACCCGCCGGCGGCCCCGCGGTCTCTGCGGTTTCGGCCGCCAGCCGCCACAGCCTGCCGAGGAAGCGGTGCACTCCCTCGACGCCAGCATCAGACCAGTCGGCATCCTGCTCGGGCGGACCGACGAACAGGATGTAGCAGCGCGCCGTGTCCGCGCCCATGCGCTCCACGATCGAGGCGGGCGAGACCACGTTGCCCTTCGATTTGCTCATCTTCGCGCCATCCTTCGTCACCATTCCCTGCGTGAACAGCGCCTCGAAGGGCTCCTGAAAGCCGAGGTGGCCAAGGTCGGCGAGCGCCTTGCAGAAGAAGCGCGCGTACATCAGGTGCAGGATCGCGTGCTCCACGCCGCCGATGTATTGGTCCACGGGCATCCACTCGGCCAGTGCCTCGTGGTCCCACGCCGCCCGCTCGTTGCGAGGGTCGCAGTAGCGCAGGAAGTACCAGGAGGAGTCCACGAACGTGTCCATCGTGTCCGTCTCCCTGCGCGCGCTGCCACCGCACGTGGGGCACGTCGTCGCGACCCAGTCCTCGGCGGCCGCCAGCGGCGGGCGGCCCTTGGGCGTGTAGTCGCTGATGTCAGGCAGCTCGACCGGCAGCTGATCAGCGGGCACCGGCACGGTGCCGCATTGCGGGCAGTAGACGATCGGGATCGGCGTGCCCCAGTAGCGCTGGCGAGAGACCAGCCAATCGCGCAGACGGTAGTTGACCGACGCGTGCCCCTTGCCCTCCCGGTCGAGCCACTCGACGATCGCTGAGAGCGCCTCGCGGCTTCGAAGGCCGTCGAAATCTGGGCGCGAGTTGACCAGGACACCGTCCCCGGTGTACGGCAGACCGACCGCCTGGCCCGCCTCAGCGGGCCCCTCTCCTTCACCCGCGCTTCCCTCGGCACCGTCGCCGGGCGGCGCGATCACCCTGCGGATCTCGAGGCCGAAGGCGCGCGCGAACGCGTAGTCGCGCTCGTCGTGCGCGGGCACCGCCATGATCGCCCCCGTGCCGTACTCCATCAGCACGTAGTCAGCGACGTACACGGGGATCTGCTCGCCGTTGACCGGGTTGGTGACGGTGCGCCCCAGCGGTACGCCCGTCTTCGGCTTCTCCGCGTTGCCGCGTTCCTCGTTGGTCTCGTTCAGCGCCCGGTTGACGTACTCCTGCACCGCCTGCTCGTGCTCGGTCCCAGCCGCCATGCGCAGCACCTCGGGGTGCTCGGGCGCCATCACGAAGAACGTTGCGCCGAACAGCGTGTCGGGCCGCGTCGTGAAGACCGGGTAGTCGACGCCCAGCTGCTCGCAGCGGAACGTGACCTCGGCGCCCTCCGAGCGCCCGATCCAGTTGCGCTGCATCGTCTTGACGTGCTCGGGCCAGTCGATCTGATCGAGGTCGCTCAGCAGCCGCTCGGCGTAGTCGGTGATGCGAAAGAACCACTGCTCCAGCTGCCGCGCCTCGACGAGCGCACCGCAGCGCTCGCAGCGCCCCTCGGCGGTCACCTGCTCGTTGGCGAGAACCGTCTGGTCTTTCGGGCACCACTTGACGGCCGCCTCCTTGCGGTAGGCGAGGCCCGCCGCGAACAGCTCCAAGAAGATCCACTGCGTCCAGCGGTAGTAGCTCGGTTCGTCCGTGGCCAGCTCGCGCGACCAGTCGATCGAGATGCCCCACGAGCGAAACTGGCGCTGAAAGGAGACAATCGACTCGGCCGTGGACTCGCGCGGATGCACGCCGGTCCTGATCGCGTGATTCTCGGCCGGCAGCCCGAACGCGTCGTAGCCCATGGGGTGAAGCACGCGCAGGCCGAGCCTGCGTTGATGGTGCGCGATCGCATCGCCGACCGCGTAGCACTTCAGATGGCCGATGTGCGGCTCGCCGCTCGGGTAGGGGAGCATCTCCAGCACGTACGAGCGCTCCGCCGCGCGCGACTCATCGCCGAGATCGCCGGCGCCCGCCTGCAAGGCGTCCTCGGCCCCTTCGTTGGAGACCTCCCACGTGCGCTCCCGCGCCCACAGCTCCTGCCAGCGGGACTCGATCTCATGCGGGTCGTATGCGTGCGCTGCCATCCGAGATCGCAGGTTAGATGGTTGATTCCACGGTCGCGTGCTCTGCTCTGGGGGTGCCGAGCCCGAGCGAGCCACGGAGGCAGGGCGAAGCCCTTGCGGGTGGCAAGCGCGAGCCCGAGGACAACGGCTCGCGACGGCCACACGCGCGATCCAGGGCCGCGGGAGCGTGGAATCAACCATCCGGCGGGGGATCGCCCGCCGCGACCGCGCTCAGGCCGCGCCCGCGACGCTCAGGTCAGCTGCGCTTCGAAGCGGCTGTGCCCGCGCAGCAGCTGCACGATCTCAGCCGGCGCCTTGCTCGGCGAGCCGGCGTCGAAGGGCGGCTGGGGGTCGTACTCGACGCCCAGCTGGATCGCCTGCGCCACCCGTTCGCCCGCCACGCTCGCGGCGAGCTGCAGGGCCATGTCGATGCCGGCCGAGACGCCCGCGGCGGTGACGATCTTTCCGTCGAAGACGACGCGCTCGCTGACGGGCTCGGCACCCAGCGCCGCCAGCTGCTCGAGCGCGAGCCAGTGGCTCGTCGCGCGCCTGCCCTCGAGCACGCCGGCAGCCGCCAGGATCAGCGATCCCGTGCACACCGACGTCGTCCACGTCGTCGTCTCGTGCAGTGAGCGCACCCAGTCGAGCACCGGCCCGCCGGCGCGCGCCGCCACCTCCCCGGGGCCGCCCGGAACGAGCAGGACATCCGCCCGCGGGACCTCGGCGATCGAGCGCTCGGCGATCAGTGTCAGCATGCCGTTGTCCGTCCGCACCTCCCCGCGCTCGGCAGCGACGAACTCGAGCTCGGCGCCCGGCAGCCTGCTCAGGACCTCATATGGCCCTATCGCATCGAGCGCAGTGAAGCGGTCGTACAGGAGGATGGCGATTCTCATCTGGGTCTCCTTGCTCCGTGTTCGTGGTTGTTGTGGTTGAGGAGGTGTGGGGCGGGGGGTCCGGCCTCGGCTGCGGCCTGCCCGAGGCTGGTGTCGCCCCCTCTCAGGCGACGCTCGCGCTCTCGGGCTCGGGCTTGAAGCGGCGGCGATACTCCGCCGGTGAGACGTGCAGGATGCGCACGAACGCTCGGCGCATCGTCTCGGGGCTGCCGAATCCGCAGCGCGCCGCGAGGAGAGCGACCGGCTCGGAGGTGTCCTCCAGGCACCGCCTGGCCGCTTCCACGCGCACGCGCTCGACATAGCGCGCGGGCGTGAAACCTGTCTCGGCGCGAAACGCGCGCGCGAAGTGCCGCGGGCTCATGTGCGCGCGAGCGGCCATCGCCTCAACGGTGTGGCCGGCGCCGACGTTCTCCACGACCAGACGCTGCACCTCGCGCAGGCAATCGCGTCGCGGCTCCTGCGCTGCGAGCGTGGCGCTGAACTGCGACTGGCTGCCCGGCCTGCGCAGGAACACCACCAGATGACGCGCGATCGTCAGCGCCGCCTCCCGGTCCAGGTCATCCTCGACCAGTGCAAGCGCGAGGTCGATTCCCGCGGTCACGCCGGCCGAGGTCCATACGTGGCCGTCGCGCACGAAGATCGGCTCCGGGTCGACGTCGACATCGGGATGCAGTTGCGCGAGCGCATCCGCTGCGGCCCAGTGCGTGGTCGCCCGGCGCCCCGCGAGCAGACCGGCCCGAGCGAGCAGGAAGGCGCCCGTGCACACGGCCGCCACGCGCCTGGTCCGCGCTGCAGCTCGCTCGATCCACGCCACGAGCTCCGCGTCTTCGCATGCCTCTCTAGATCCAGCTCCGCCGGGGATGATCAGCGTGTCGATCGACGGCGGCGCATCCCGCAGCGAGCCGTCCGGAACGATCGTCAGCCCGCTCGAGCTGCGCAGCTTCTCACCGTCGCGACTGAGCGTGCGAAGGCGGTACCCGCGGGATCCGCCGGCACGGGCGCGCATGATCCGCTGCGCGCCGCTGAAAACCTCGAGCGGGCCAGAGACGTCGAGGCTCTGCACGCTCTCGTAGAGCACGAACGCGACCTCTCGCGGTGCTCGCCGTGCCTGGGTGAGCGCTTGCCGCATGCCTCGATAATGACCGCTTCAGCGCTTGTCTGCAAGGACAGATATCCCACGCTTTCTGCCATACGCGGTGCGCCGGGGGAGGTCTAACATGGGCTCATGGAGCGCGAGCAGCCCGATCTCATCTCCGCGCGGGTGGCGGCGATCATCGCGTCGGCCGAGCAAGCGGCAGCCGGCCTGCGCGAGCAGGCCGAGGCACGCGCTCGCGAGCGCATCGCCGAGGGCGAGCGCGCGGCCGAGAACCGCGTCGGCGCGGCCGAGGCGGAGGCAGAGGAGATCCTGCGCTCCGCGCGCGCACAGGCCGAGGCGGCGCGCAACGACGCCCTGTCGGCGGTCGCCGGCATTCACGCCGAGGCCGAGCGCGCGCGCGCGGAGGCGCGCCAGCAGGCCGAGCAGACGCTCGCCACCGTGCAGGAGGAGGCCGCACAGCTGCGAGCCGCCGGCCACTCCGAAGCCCAGCACGCGCTCGCCGACGCGCACGATCAGGCGCAGGCCATCCGCGAGGCAGCCGGCGCTGAGAGCACGAAGCTGCTCGCCGACAGCCGCCAGCGGTCCGAGGCTCAGCTCGCCGAGGCGCGCGAGCAGGCCGAGAGTGCCCTGCTGACCGGCAGCGAGGACCTCGAGCGCCTGCTCGAGGAGGCGCGCGAGCAGGCCCTCCAGGTCCGTACGAAGGCTCGCCAGGACGCGCGCGAGATCGTGGGCGCTGCGCATGCGGCCGCGCGCGAGGTGCTGCGCGAGGGAACCGAGCTCTCGCGCAACCTGCGCGAGCTGTCATCGTCGCTGCGCAACAACGCCGAGCGCCTGCTTCGCGACGTCCGCCTGGCGCACGGCGGCATGACGGCGCGCCTCGACCAGGCCGCTCCCGGCGAGAGCGAGCGCCCCCGCACCGAGCCCGGCGACGATTTCGATGTGCCGGAGTTCATCCCGCGCGGCTGAGCGAGGCGTTTGCGCTGCGGGAGCGCGCACGGGCCCGTGCCGCGAGCAATTCTTAGGTTTTGAGCCTGCTCGGGGCGGCTATCTAGGGGTTCACGCCTCAGCCAAAGCTGCAGAAGGAGGACGGCAGCATGCCCCGCATCCTTGTCCTGGCCGACTGCGACGAAGAGTTCGGAGATCGCCCGATCATGCTCGACGAGGACGTCGACACGCGTTCCCTGCACGATCCGAGGGGGGCGAGCGGCCTGTATGAGCGGGTTTACTCTGCGGTCGCCCATGCGCATGAGGTCGAGCGGCGCGTCAGCGCCCTGTATGCGCGATAACTGGATGCGAAGCGCGGATGATCCTCCCGGTTGAGCAAGTCAGCGACTTGGAGCTCGACGAGCAGCAGGCACGGCTGCTGAGAGTTCTGCGCCGCTCCGGCGGCAAGCCCGTCAGCTATCAACAGCTGCGGGACGCAGGCATCGAATATCCGGCCAGCGTCGTGTCCGAGCTCGAGCTCGCCGGGCTGCCGCTTGAGCGCGCATACGAGGGCTCCCTCTCCGCTCGCCGGCTGCTGGGCGTGAGGCTCGATCCGCGTTACGACCGCGTCGAGGCCGAGCTCGAAACGAGCACCGGTTCAGAAACCGACCCAACGCTTGTGCTGGGAGAGGTGCGGAGCTCGCTCCGCAGCACCGCCTTGCTCGCAAGCGCCGAAGCGTTCCGCCGACGGGCGCTCCGCGCGCTCGCCTGGCTCGCCGCCGGTGCGGAGGTCTCCTCGCGCGCCGCAAGCCACGCAGCACGGTCACTCGCGAAGGCCTGCGGCACCGCCGGCGCGCGAGCACGCCGCGCCCCGGAGCGAGCGCTGAGTTTGCTTCGCCCAGTGCCGGGCTCACCGCCAGGGCCCCACCCTCGCCCGAGACTGCCGCGCCCGCCGCGCGCGCCGCGCGCGCCAATGCGCGGAAGCGGTCAAGCGTTGCGGCGCTGGCTCGCCCCGGCGGCGCTGATAACGGCTGCCGCGCTCGTCGCCGCGCTCGTCGCCGGCGGCGGAGCCGGTACGCGACCTCACCGTTCCCCTTCCGCCCATCAGCCGAGTTCGAGAGCGGGAAAAGCCGCGCCAAGCGCGTCCTCGCCCGCTGCACCCCCGCAGCGGCGCGTGCCTGCGCCCCCGTCGACGCCCGTCTCCCCAGTGCTCGCCGCCCAGCTGGAGGCCCGCGGGCACGCGCTGCTGCAAGAAGGCCAGTTCGCTGGCGCGATCTCGGTCCTCAAGCAGGCGATCGCCGCCACGGGCGAGAGGCTCGAAAGCTGCCTGGAACCGTCCAGCGAAACGTGTCTCACCTACGCATACGCGCTCTACGACCTCGGCAGGGCACTGCGGCTCGACCGCCAGCCGGGCACGGCCGTCCCGATTCTCGAACGGCGCCTGCAGATCGACAACCAGCGCCCAGCCGTGCAGACCGAGCTCGAGCTCGCGCGCCGAGAAGCCGGCCGTCGGGCACCCGTCTCCCCGCGCCCGGCCTGAGTCCGGCCAGCCAGCCCGGCCGCGCATAGCGCTGGTCATCGCGCGCAGTTCTGCGCGGGCGCTACGATGGAGCGCCCCGGGGCTATAGCTCAGCTGGGAGAGCGCCGCCATGGCATGGCGGAGGTCGTCGGTTCGAGCCCGACTAGCTCCATCCTCACCCGGCGCACTGCAAGGAGCTGTCATGAGAAGTGAACTGCCGCGCGGGCCGCGCGCGCCGGCCCTGCTGCAGACGATCGGCTGGTGGAGCCGTCCGACGGCCTACCTCGAGCGCTGCCGCGCGCGCTACGGCAGGCGCTTCACCATCCGCCTCATCGGCCAGAGCCCGTTCGTCGTGCTCTCCGATCCCGACGAGCTGAAGCAGCTCTTCCAGGCGCCGCCCGACGTCCTGCACCCCGGCGAGGGAGCGCGGATCCTCGAGCCGGTAGTCGGCGCCAACTCGGTGATCCTGCTCGACGAGGCACCGCACCTGCGACAGCGAAAGCTCCTGCTGCCGGCCTTTCACGGCGAGAGCATGCAGCGCCTGGCATCGCTGATGGCAGACCTCGCCGACGAGGAGGTGTCCGGCTGGCCGCAAGGCGAGGCGTTCGAGTCGCATCCGCGGCTGCAGCGGCTGACTCTCGAGATCATCCTGCGCGCGGTGTTCGGGCTCGAGCGAGGGGCGCAGCTCGAGTCGCTGCGCGAGCTGTTGAGGGAAATCCTGGCCTTCGGGGACAGCCCGCTCTCACTGCTGCCGTTCGCGCCACAGCTACTCGCCGGCCGCCGACCGATGGTCTCCTTCGAAGCGGCTCGCGCGCGCGCCGACGAGTTGATATTCGCGCTGATCGAGGAGCGTCGCACAGAGGGCTCGCACGGCGAGGACGTGCTCAGCCTGCTGCTCGCGGCGCGGCATGAGGACGGGTCTGAGATGAGCCCGGCGGAGCTGCGCGACGAGCTGATGACCGCGCTCGTGGCCGGGCACGAGACGACTGCCTCGCAACTGGCATGGGCGCTCACGACCCTCGCGCACGAGCGGCGCGTCCAGGCGCGCCTGCACGACGAGCTCGACGACGACGAGGAGGCGTACCTGACAGCCACGATCCAGGAGATCATGCGGCGCAAGCCCGTGCTACCGAGCGCCGAGCCCAGGCTCGTCAAGCAAGAAGTGCAGATCGGGCCCGTCAGCTACGAGCCCGGCGTGGTGCTGTTCGCCTCGGCCTACCTGGTGCACCACGACCCGCTCGTCTATCCCGACCCCTACGCCTTCCGCCCCGAGCGCTTCCTCGAGCAGGCGCCCGGCACGTACACGTGGATCCCCTTCGGGGGAGGTCGCCGGCGCTGCATCGGGGCGAGCTTCGCCCAGCTGGAGATGAAGCTCGTGCTGCGCGCCCTGCTCGAGCGCTTCGAGCTCGAGCCCGCCGACGGCCCGGCCGAGACCGCGCGCAGGCGCGGGATCGCGATCAGCCCCTCGCGGGCGGGCCGCGTCGTGATGCGCGAGCGAGCAGACCTCACGCGACGCTCCGCGCGCTCGGCCGTCGGGCAGGCGACCGCGGCCTGACGCCGTGGAGCGCCCTGCGCCGAAGCTGAGACGAGCCGAGCCCTCGCAGGTGCCGGCGCTCGCGCAGGTGCTCGCGCGAGCGTTTCTCGACGACCCCGTCGCGCGCTGGGCCTGCGCATCGGATCGCCTGCGCGCGAGGGTGCTCGAGCGCTTCCACGCGACGCGCATGCGCCATCTGCTCGACCACGAAGAGGTGTGGACCGACGAGCAGCTGCGTTGCGCCGCGCTGTGGGCGCCGCCGGAGCGCTGGAGGACGAGCGCCCGTCAGGACGCGGAGCTGGCGCGCTGCCTGCTGTATCCCCGCCTCTTTCCCCGCCTGCCGCTGGTCGTCTCCGGCGTGCTCGGGATCGAGAGGCAGCACCCGAGAGACCGCCCGCCGCATTGGTACCTGGCGGTGCTCGGCACCGATCCCGACGCCCAGGGCCAGGGGCTGGGCTCGGCGGTGCTGCAGCCGGTGCTCGAGCGCTGCGACAGCGACGGCGTGGGGGCGTTCCTGGAGTCCTCCAAGGAGCGGAACATCGACTTCTACGCGCGCCACGGCTTTCGCGTGCTGGGTGAGCTGCGACTGCCGCGCGGGCCTCTGATGTGGCCGATGTGGCGGGACCCCCAGCCGCAGCCGATCCGTTCCTAGTCGCTTCGCTGCGCTACGCCACGCTACTGCGCCCTACTGCGGCTGCGGCTGGTGGCGCACGCGCTCGCGCGCCTCGGCGTAGCGAATCGCCTCGTAGGCGATCAACCCCACGAGCAGGGCAGCGAGCAGCGCGAGCGTGAGCAGCGCAGGAAGCGCGGCGCCGGCGGGCACCAGGGCGAGCAGCACGCCGGCGCACACAAGCCGGCGCAGGCTCAGGGAGTGGACGTTGCGGAGGCGAAAGGCAACCTGCGCCAGCAGGTACAGCGCCGCGCCGCCAAGCAGCGCGGCAGCGGGCACGGTTTTCAAGGGCGCCCCCACGTCGATCAGGGTCCGCTTCAGACCCACCGCGAGCATCGCGATGCCGGCGACCATGGGGAAATGTAGGTAGGAGTAGGAGTCGCGCGCGATCTCGTTGCGCTCGCGGCCCTCCTGCGCCCGCGCCAGGCGCCGACCCGCCACGATCGCGGTGACGTCGAAGTAGACCCACCACAGCGCTGCGGTCACGACCACGCCGAGCACCGCACCGCTCACCACGCCGGCCCCGATCCCGGAGCGGCTGCCGACGCCGATCGCGACGATCGACTCTCCCAGCGCGATGATCACGATCAGCCCGTGGCGCTCGGCGAAGTGCGCCGGCATGAGCTTCCAGCCCTCGGCGCCGAACAGGTACGGCCCGCCCATATCGAGCAGCAGCGCCACGCCCCACAGCACGAGCCGCAGCGGCTCGGAGGCCGCCGCCGCCGCGAACAGCAGTCCAGACCCGATGGCTGTGCTGAGCGCGAGCCCCAGCACGGAGCGCCGCAGCGCCTCATCCTCGCGACTGGCGAGCATGAACAGCAGAATGTGAGCGGCGCGCACCGACGCGTATGCGCACGCGAACAGCAGCGCCTCCGACGAGAATGCGCCCGGGACGGCCAGAGCGGCGACCAGGAACGCGGCCATCGCCGCGAACATGGCCAGGCGTACGGTCCCCTCCTCCGGATCCACGACGCTCGTGAGCCACGCGTAGCCGACCCATGACCACCACAGCACGCCCAGCGCGAGCAGTCCCTTGAGCATCCCTTCCCATGTGGGCGAGTGGGTGACCAGCGTCGTGCACTGCGTGAGCGCAAGCACGAAGACGAGGTCGAAGAACAGCTCCAGCGGCGTGACCTGCTCGCCCTCTCGCATCACCGCGCTCACGCGCGCGGAGCGGCCCGAGAGGATCGTGCTCACGCGCGCTCGCCCGCGACGCCACGTTCGGCACCCTGAGGGGCACAGGCGGCGACGGCGCCCTGGCGCGCGGCGCTGTCGCCGGCGGCTCGCACGGGCGCCTCTCCCCAGAGCTCCTCTAGCCTGTAGTAGTCGCGCGCCTGCGGCGTGAAGATGTGTGCTACCACGTCGAGATAGTCCATGAGGATCCACTCGGCGCCGTTCGCGCCCTCGACGCGCCGCGGCAGCAGGTCGTGGTCGCGCTTCATGCCCTCGAGGATGCCGTCGTGGATGGCCTTCGTCTGGCGTCCCGTGCTGCCCGAGCAGATCATGAAGTAGTCCGTGTAGCCGACGATCTCGCGCAGGTCGAGCAGGATCAGTCCAGCGGCCTTCTTGTCGGCCGCGTGGCGAGCGATCTCATCGACCAGCTCGCTCGAGCGCATCAGCCCCCCGGCGACCTCGCGCCGTAGAGATGGTGCTCCACGATGTAATCAGCGACCCGCGACCCGACGAGATCCTCGAGCGGGCCGCCTTCGGCCGCCGCCTGCCGCGCGCGCGAGGAGGAGATCTCCAGCAACGGGGCTTTCAGGAACGAGATCGACGCGCTGCCCCTGACCGGAGCCAGGGCATCGAGCACCTCCTGGCGTTGCGCGCCCGAGCGCTCCCCGACGGCGAGATCGGCGAGCTCGAACAGCGCCTTCGGCTCGCGCCACCGGGGCATCGTGCGCGCGCTGTCAGCTCCCACTATGTAGAGGAGATGAACGCCCGGGTGCCCCGCGGAGACTTGGCGCAAGGTGTCAACCGTGTAGGAGACACCGCCGCGCTCGATCTCCAGCCCGCACGCCGCGACACCCTCACAGCCCTGCGCCAGCAGCCGGCACATCTGCAGCCGGTGCGCGCAGCCTGGATCTGCGCTGGGCAGCTTGTGCGGCGGCGTGTGGGTAGGCATCAGCAGTACGCGCGCCAGCCCCAGCTCGGCGCGCGCGTGGCGCGCGAGCGCGAGGTGACCGAGATGGGGCGGGTTGAACGTGCCTCCGAGGATCCCGACCCGCGCCACGTGCTCCTCATCCGCGGATCTGCCCGTCGCCCTCGACCAGGTACTTCGTGGTGCAGAGCTCGCGCAGCCCGATCGGTCCGCGCGCGTGGAGCTTCTGCGTGGAGTTGCCGATCTCGGCCCCCATCCCGAACTCGCCGCCGTCGGTGAAGCGCGTGGAGGCGTTGACGTACACGCAGGCCGCGTCCACGCCGAGCTGGAACGCACGGGCAGCATCACGATCGCGCGTCACGATCGCCTCGGAGTGACCGCTTCCGTAGCGTCCGATGTGCTCGATCGCCTCCGCCAGCGAATCGACGACGCGAACCGCGAGGACGAGATCCAGGTACTCGGTGGCCCAGTCGCTCTGCTGCGCGCTCTCGAGCAGCAGCTCGCCGGCGGGCGCGAGCGCGTCGCGGCCCCCCTCCCCTCCGCTCGCCAGCGAGAGCGTGCGCGCGTCCCCGCGCACCAGCACGCCGCACGCGGCTAGCCCGGGCAGCAAGCGGGGGATGAACTCCGCCGCGACGTCGCGGTGCACGAGCAGCGTCTCGGCCGCGTTGCACACGCCCGGCCGCTGGACCTTTGCGTTTATGGCGATCGCCTCGGCCTGCTCGAGGTCGGCGGCGGCATCGACATAGACATGGCAGTTGCCCGAGGCGGCGTAGATGACGGGAACTGTGGCCAGCAGCTGCAGAGCCTCCTTCAAGGACTCTCCGCCCCGCGGGATGATCAGATCGACGCTCTCGCGCTGCGTCGCCAGCTCGCCGAGCTCGGCGCGATCGCCACCCCGCAGCAGGCTCACGGCGCCTTCCGGCAGCCCGCTCGCGACGACCGCCTCGGCGGCGAGCTGGGCAAGTGCGGCGTTCGAGTGCTGCGCCGCGGAGGATCCTCGAAGCACGATCGCGTTGCCCGCCTTCAGGCACAGAGCGGCGGCGTCGATGGTCACGTTCGGGCGCGCCTCGTACACGACAGCGACAACGCCGAGCGGGACCCTCACCTTGCGTACGTCCAGCCCGTTTGGCAGCCGCTTTCCCTCGACCACCTCGCCGACGGGGTCCGGGAGAGCGGCGATCTGGCGCACCGCGCCGGCGATCGCGCTGATCCGCGCCTCGTCCAAGCGCAGGCGATCGAGCAGCGCCGCGTCCATGCCGTCCTGCTCGCCCGCGGTCATGTCCGCCTCGTTGGCGAGCAGGATTTGCTCCGAGCGCGACTGGAGCGCCTGCGCGATCGCGAGCAGCGCGGCATCCTTGGTCTCGGTCTGCGTCCGCGCGAGCGTGGCCGCGGCTCGCTTGGCGGCGCGGCAGATGTCCGCGACGGAGGATGTGGCGGTCGCCATGGGCCTAAAGGTTACGACGGGTCAGTCCACCACTAGGTAGTCGCGGTGAACCGCCTCCGCGCTCGCGCGCGGCAGCAGCTCGCGAACCGCGGAGGACTTCATCCCCAGCACCTGGCGCAGCTCCTCGGCGGAGTAGTTGCAGATCCCCTTTCCGAGGGCCGGTCCCGGCTCGCCGCCGTTGGCGACTTCTGCGATGCTCACGGCGTCGCCGGCGTCGAACGCGCCGAGGACCTCGACCACCCCCACCGGCAGGAGGCTCGCGGTACCCTCGCGTACGGCACGCGCAGCCCCGGCGTCCACCACGAGCGTGCCGCGCGCCGGCTTGGCGTACTTCAGCCACAGCTTGAACGAGCTGTAGCGGGCCTCGCGAGCTTCAAACCGCGTTCCCGCGGGCTCGCCGGCGAGCGCCGCCCGCAGCGTCTCGGGTTGCAGCCCGTTGCAGATCACCGTGACGATGCCCGCGGCGGTGGCCATCTCCGCCGCGACGACCTTGGAGCGCATGCCGCCTGACCCAAGCGGCGAGCTCGAATGCCCGATCTCCATCTCCTGCAGAGCGTCGAAGTCGTCAACCTGGCTGACGATTCGCGCGTCGGGGTGCGCCCGCGGGTCGGCGCTGTAGAGACCGTCGGTGTCGGTCAGGAGCATGAGCTCGTCAGCGCCGATCAGCACGGCCACCTGCGCCGCGAGAAAGTCGTTGTCGCCGAAGGAGATCTCGTCGGTGGCGGTGGTGTCGTTCTCGTTGATCACCGGCATCACGCGCCAGGCGAGCAGGGTCGTGACCGTCTGACGCGCGTTCAGGTAGTGGGTGCGAGCGCTCATGTCGAAGAACGTCAACAGCAGCTGAGCGCTCGTCACGCCACGATCGCGCAGGAGCTCGTCATAGATCCTGTACAGCTTGCCCTGTCCGACCGCGCTCGCCGCCTGCAGCTCCTCGATCGAGCTCGGCCGCCGCGCGAGCCCCATCACGCCCATTCCCTTCGCGATCGCGCCGCTGGTGACGATGATGAGCTCGGCTCCCTCGCGGTGCGCACCGGCCAGCACATCGCAGAGGCCACCGAGAACATCCAGGCGCGGATCGCCGCGAGCATCGGCGACGACGCTCGAGCCGAGCTTGACGACGACCCTTTTCATGGCTGGAGCTTAAGGCGCAACGTGGTGCCTGCGATCTCGACCTCGTCCCCGCGCCGGAAGCCCTCTGCCTCGAGCGCCTTGAGCACGCCGATGCGGCGAAGCCGCGCCTCGAGGTATGCGAGCGCCTCCTCGTTGTCGATGTCGAAGCGCTCGAGCAGCAGCTCGATACCCCTGCCGTGGACGGCGAACGAGCGCGGCCCGAGGCGCTCGACGCGGTAGCCGCGGTCGCCCGCGGGGCGGAAGACGATGTGCTCGGCCAAGCTCTCGGGCACAAGCGCGCTGGGCGCGCCGGCGAGACCGGCGTCCGCCGCGCCGCCCGCTGGGGCGCCAACCACGGGATGCGCCTCGCGATCGGCCCGCTCGTGCTGCTCGGCGGCCTCGCTCTCGGCGACGCGCTGCAGCAGCAGCCTCGAGAGCGCCTCCAGGCCCGCGCCCGTAGCCGACGAGGTTGCGACCACAGGGACGCGGCCGCCGAGGCGGCGCTCCCACTCGGTAATCGCCGCTCTCGCCCGCTCCTCCCCGATGAGGTCGACCTTGGAAAGCGCGAGCACGCACGGCAGTTGGGCGAGGCGCGGATCGTGCGCCTCCAGCTCGTGCTCGATCGTCTCGTAGTCGGCGGCGGGGTGCGCCTCTATGCCGGCGGCCGTTGCCGAGCCGATGTCCAGCACGTGCACGAGGACGCGCGTGCGCTCGAGGTGGGCGAGAAAATCGTGCCCGAGGCCGGCGCCGCCGCTCGCGCCCTCGATGAGCCCGGGAATGTCGGCCACGACCAGCTGGCGCTCGTCGCCCTCGAGAACTCCCAGCACGGGTGAGAGCGTCGTGAACGGGTAGTCGGCGACCTTCGGCCGGGCGCGCGTGAGCCGCGCCAGCAGAGATGACTTGCCGGCGTTCGGTAGGCCCACCAGACCGGCATCGGCCAGCAGCTTGAGCTCCAGCGCCAGCCAGCCCTCCTCGCCCGGGAGCCCGCGCTCGGCGAAACGCGGCGCCTGGCGCGTGGCGGTCGCGAAGTGCTTGTTGCCGCGCCCGCCGGCGCCCCCGCGCGCCACGCGCGCGCGCTGGCCGGGGGCCAACAGCTCCCAGCTGCGCCCGCGCAGATCGCCGTCCTCGCCCACGATCCTCGTCCCGGGCGGCACCGGGAGCACGAGCGTCTCGCCCGTGGCTCCATGGCGCAACGCGCCCCCGCCGTGACCGCCGCGGCCGGCGTGGTGCTTGCGCCTGCGACTGAAGCGCACGAGGTCGCGCAGGGAGTCATCACACACCACGACGACGTCGCCCCCGCGACCGCCGTCTCCGCCGTCGGGCCCGCCGCGCGGCACGTGCGCTTCGCGGCGAAAGCTCGTCGCGCCATCTCCACCCCGGCCGCCCTGAGCGTGTATCCGCGCGCGGTCGTGCAACCTGTCCGACGGTCTTGCCATCAGCTCTTGCGCTGCATCGCCGTGGCGGCGAGGCCGTCGGGGCTGCGGCCGGCTAGCTCGGCTCGGGCTCGGCGAGCACGCTGACCACGCGGCCCCGGCGCCCGGTCGTGAACTGGACGGTGCCGGCTGCGCGCGCGTAGAGCGTGTCGTCCTTGCCGATCCCGACGCCCGCCCCCGGCTTGAAGCGCGTGCCGCGCTGGCGGACGATGATCTCGCCACCGCTCACCGCCTCGCCCGCGAAAGTCTTCACGCCCAGCCGCTGCGCGTTGGAGTCGCGTCCGTTGCGGCTCGAGCCGAGCCCCTTCTTATGCGCCATCGTCCCGCTCGGGCTTGGCTTTCGAGGCCTTGGCGGCCCCCGGCGCGTCGCGCTTGGCGGGTGCGGCGGCCCGTTTGGCGGGTGCCGCCCGTTTCCCGCTCGCGGCTCCCTTGGCGGCGGCGCCCGTCCCTCTGGCGCCCGCAGCTTTGACCGCGCGTTTGGGCTTGCTCGCCGTGGCACCGGCGCCGGCTGTCTCGCGCTCGCCCGCGGCGGAGCGCCCGGCGGCCGCTTTGACGCGCGCCTTAGCGATGTCCGTGACCTCGATCTGGGTGAGATCCTGGCGGTGCCCGGTGCGGCGTCGGTAGCCGCGCTTGGGCTTGAACTTGAACACGCGCAGCTTCTCGCCGCGCACGTGCGCGAGGACCTTGGCGGTCACCTTCACCGAAGCCAGGGCCTGCTCATCGAGGACCGTCTCCTCGGCGCGCAGCATCAGAGGTTCGAGCGCGACCTCGCTGCCCTGCTCTGCAGCCATACGCTCGACGAGCAGCCGCTGTCCCTTCTCGACGCGGTACTGCTTGCCGCCGGTTCTAACGATCGCGTACATGTGCTGTGGTGACCCCAGATTTCTCGCGCGGACGCGGGCGAAGCAGCCCGCCTAGTCGGAGGTGGCCTTCGCCTTGGCACTCGAACGACGCCGCCCGCCCCGTCGACCGCGACGGCGAGGTTTGGATTGTAGGCCATCCCCCCCACCCGAGTCCTTCTCTGCGCTCGCGGCGTCCGCGGCGCCGGCTCCGTCAGCGCTCTGATCCTCCGGCTCGGAGTCAACGGCAGTCGGCGTGGCACTGAGGCCAGCTTCCTGGCGGGCGTCGGCATCCTCGCTCTCGAGCGCCCGTCGGCCGCGCCGGGCGCGCGCGCCCGATGCGCTGGACTCGCTCGTCGCCGCTCGCTTGGAAGAGGCGACTCGACGCGCGCGAGCAGTCTTGTCGGCCGCCGAGCCCGAGTGCTCCGCAGGCGGCTCGATCGGCGCTCCGGAGTCGTCGAGCAGCAGGGCGCTCGCGGCCGTGCGCCCGACCTGGTCGATGCGCACCATTCGCTTCTCACCCACGTATGAAGCGGCACCGGCGATGGAGATGATGTAGCCATCGATTTTCGCCACGGCGTTATCGACGTCGTACATGTGCGGCTCGACGATCTCGACGAGCACCTCGTCTCCGGGACGGAACGGCAGCGCGCGCTCCTCGACTTCCTCGCGCGTCCCCTGGAAGGTGATCGCGAAGTGATCCAGCGCCAGTCCTTCAGACCCCTCGAACAAGAACGACTTGCCGGTCTGGCGCTCGAGCGCGTGCAGCACGCGCGAGCCGTGGCCGGTGAACTCGGCGGTCACGCGGGGGTTGAGCTGCACCAGGAAGGCCTCGGTCTGGGGCTCTTCTGCCGCGATGTCGCGAAGGCGGCGTTCGATCTCGATCGCGATCGTCTCCTCCGAGCGGATGACCCCTTCGCCGCTGCAGGTGGGACAGGGACGGCTCATGATCTCGCGCACTCCCTCGGTGACGTTCTGGCGCGTCATCTCCACGAGTCCGAGCTTCGAGATCTCGGCTGTGAACGTCTTCGTGCGGTCCTCATCGAGGGTCTTGCGCAGGGTCTTCATCACTGCGTCGCGGTTGCGCGCGCGAGCCATGTCGATGAAGTCGATCACGATGATGCCGCCGATATCGCGCAGCCGCAGCTGGTTGACCACCTCCTCGGCAGCCTCGAGGTTGGTCTTGGTGATCGTGTCCTCGAGACCTGCGCCCTTGCCACGACCGATGAACGAGCCTGAGTTGACGTCGATCACGGTCAGGGCCTCGGCGTAGTCGATCATCAGGTAGCCGCCGCTCGGAAGATCGACCCGCCGCGAGAGCAAGCCGTCGATTGCCTTGTCGACGCCGTAGGCCTCGAACAACGGCTCCTCCTGCTGCCACAGCTCGACGCGCTGCACCAGCTCGGGCGCTGTGCGCGTGAAGAACGACACAAGCCGGTGGTGCTGCTGCTCGTCGTCTACGATCGCGCGCTCGAAGTGGGCCGAGAAGACATCGCGCACGACGCGCACCGACAGGTCGGCCTCCTGGAAGACGAGCCCTGGCGCGACGGTCTCGGCGACGCGTTTCTCGAGCACCTCGTGCAGCTTGTGCAGGTACTTCAGCTCGCGTTCGAAATCTGCGCGCTTGGCGCCGTGCGCTGCCGTGCGAATGATCACGCCGCCCCCGCCGAGCTCGAGGCCCGCCGTCTGGCGGCGCAGCCGGTCGCGCTCGCGATCCTCCAGGCGGCGCGATACCCCCACGCCCTCGCCGGTCGGCGCGTACACCATGTAGCGCCCGGCGATCGTGAGCTCCATCGAGAGCCTCGCGCCCTTCGTCTTCAGCGGGTCCTTGACCACCTGCACGACGACTTCCTGACCCGGCGAGAGGAGATCTGCGATCTTGCGGCCGCTCGCGCTGCCTCGCCCCCGCCTGGGGGCCTCCACGCCGGGCAGCACGATCTCGTCGACGTGCAGAAAGCCGTTCTTCTCCAGGCCGATGTCCACGAACGCGGCCTCGAGCCCGGGCAGGACGTTGTCGACCTTGCCCTTGTAGATGTTTCCGACTATCGAGCGTCCGCCACGCCGCTCGATGTAGAGCTCGGCGATGCGGTAACCGGCGCCCGGATCAGGTCCGCCTCGCTGTTGCTTGGCGGACGAGCGGGCGGCGGCGGGCGTCCCGCCCGCCTCGAGTAGCGCCACGCGCGTCTCCGCGCGATCGACGCTCACAAGTACTTGCTTTTTCACGTTGAACCAGTCTTTCGGTGTAGGAAGGGGCCGCGGCCCGAGTGGCTGTGCGCCGTCTCGGGCTAGGAGCCGTGCGCGGGTGCGCGTTGCATGCGCAGTCGACGCGCGCACGGGTAACGGCCATGGATGAAATGAGGCGTTCGGCGCGTACACCCGGCGCCGCTGAGGCGCGGGCGGCAATCGCCGTCACAGATTTCTGTTGCGCCCGCCGTCCGCACAGCTGCGAAGCGGCGGCAGGGTGCTGGCTTGAGCGACGCGGTCTCGGCGCCTTGAAGCGACGCGGTGAGGAGCTCGGCCTCACCACGGCATGCGACCCTTCGACGCTTGCGCGCTGCGTGCCTGGACGTAGACCGACTGCAGCAGGCCGATCGCCAGCATCGTGGTGATGACCGACGAGCCGCCATAGCTCATCAGCGGCAGCGTGACGCCCGTGATGGGCATGATTCCGACTGTCATTCCCACGTTTACGAATACCTGGAACATGAGCATAGCCGCAACCCCGGCAGCGATCAGAGCCCCAAAGAGGTCCTTGGCCATCAGCAGCACCCGCAGCCCGCGCCAGATGAGCAGCGCATACAGCGACAGCACGAGCGCGGCGCCGAGAAAGCCATACTGCTCCCCCACTGCTGCGAAGACGAAGTCGGTGTGATCCTCGGGCACAAAGTTCAAGCGCGTCTGGGTGGCATTGACGCCGCGGCCGGTCTTCTGGCCTGACCCGATAGCTATCTTCGCCTCCACCTGCTGATAGCCTTCCTTCTGGGAGTTGGTGGAGGGGTGCAGGAAGGCTGTCAGTCGTTGCACCTGGTAGGGCTTCAGTACGTGTACGCCCACCGCCGGCGCGGCGACCAGCACGAAGGCGAGCGACACGGCGCCCAGCGCGGCGAGCGCGCTCAAGTGCTTCCACGAGGTCCCCGCGACGAACAGCAGCGTGACCGCGATGACGACGTAGACCATGCCCGAGCCCAGGTCGGGCTGCACGATCACGAGCATCGCCGGGATCAGCGCCGCGAGCATCACCTGTGCGGTGGTGTCGCGATCGCGCAGCTTGCGCGCACGCCCGACGACGAACGCCGACAGCGCGGTGATCAGAAGCACCTTCCCCACCTCTGAGGCTTGGAAGGAGAAGAAGGGCAGGTTGATCGCTCGCTGAGAGCCCCTGGCCGTGTGCCCGATCGCCAGGACCGCGACGATCATGAACAGCAGCAGGCCATAGATCGCGCCATGCAGCCGGCGCAGTCGCGAGTAGTCGATGCGCGACAGCGCGAGCATCAGCAGCACGCCGACGATCAGGTAGGTCACCTGGCGGTTGACGTAGTAGTGCGGCTGCGCCGGAATCAGGCCGCTGGTCGCCCCTCCGAGGGTCACCACCGAGGCGACGCCCAGCCCCACGACCGCTGCCGTGAGCACCGGATCGAGCGGCAGGCGCCACGGCCGGCGCACACCGGGCGCCGGCTCGCGAGCGGTGATCGGGCTCCGCGGCGCCACGCTTTCCCAGACGGGCCGCCGAGCGCGCGCGCGGACTGGGTGCGTCGATGTTGCCGGCTCGGTCAAAACGTCTTCGAGGTTCCGGCGACGAAGTGCTTGGAGACTCCGAACCACTGCGAAGCCAGCAGGCGCGCGATCGGCGCTGCCGTTTCGGCGCCGAACCCGCCCTGCTCGACGGTCACCGCGATCACGATCGGCCGGCTCGGGTCCGGCAGGTAGCAGATGTACCAGGACTGGTCTTCTCCGAGCGCGTGCTGGGCGGTCCCGGTCTTGCCGTACACCGGGTGCTGCGCCTGGTTCCAGCCGCTCCACACCGCGGCGGAGGTGCCGCCGGGCTGGCTTGCGGCCTCGTGCAGCCCTTCCATCACGAGGCTCACGTCCGAGGGGTTGAGTCGCGCATGGCGTCGCGGCGGGAACTTGAGCGCCTGCACCAGCGCGCCCTGAGAACCGTCGATCTCCTTCCCCAGGTGCGGACGCACTACGGCGCCATTGCCCCCACCCGTGAAGGCGTTGGCGAGCGTCGAGTACGCGACCGCCATCTGCAGCGGCGAGGTGAGCAGATCGCCCTGGCCGACGGCCAGGTGCATGTTGTCGCCGACGCTCCACGGGCGCCCGTCGGAGATCCCGCAGCTGGAGACGTGCCTGCGTCGCTCGCAACGCAGCTCTTCGGCCGCCACGCGCGCGCGCCACGCACGCGTTGGCACCAGTCCCGTGATCTCGCTGGGCAGGTCGATTCTGGTCTGCTGGCCAACGCCGAGCTGGTGCGCCTCATGCTGGATCACGTTGCCATACGCGTTGGCGAGCTCGCCGGCTTCGAAGAAGTAGGTGTCAGATGAGACCTTCAGCGCTTGCACCAGCCCCAGGGGGCCGTAATCGGCCTTGCCCGCGTTGCAGAATTGCTGCGTGGAGACCGTGACGCACTGCCCGGCGCCGAGGCCCGCGGAGGGACTGACGACGTTGCCTTCCAGGACGGCCATCGCCGTGATCGGCTTGAACGTCGAGCCCGTCGGGTAGGTGCCGTTGACGGCTCTGTCCGTCAAGCGCGCTGGCACCGTTTCGCCGCCCGGTCCGGTCTTGCCCTCGAGTGCTTCGTATTCGGTTTTGGTCAGCGGTTTGGCGAACTTGTTGGGGTCGAAGCTCGGGTAGGAGCCGATCGCCCGCACTTCGCCGTTGCGCGGGTCGAGCGCCACAAACGCGCCCGCCACCGCTGGTTTGCCGCCCGCGCGCGCATGCTCGATGCCTTCCAAGAGCGCCTTTTCGGCCTCGCGCTGCAGCGGCAGCGAAAGCGTCAGCTTCAGGCTGTAGCCGGCCTTGGGAAGCGTCGGCGCAAGCTTGCTCGGCACCGGGTAGCCAGCCGCATTGACCTCCACGCGCTGGGTGCCCGGAGTGCCTCGCAGGTAGCGGTCGTAGTAGTACTCGAGACCTTCCTGACCCACGACGGTCCCCTGCTTGACGCCCTGGAAGGCGCGCATCTTCAGCTCCAGCGGCGAGACCTGGCCGACGTAGCCGAGTACCTGCGCGGCCATTTCCCCGTAGGGATAGTCGCGTATCGACACCGGCTCCTGCGTCACGCCTGGGTAGTCGTTCTCACGCTCGGCGAGCACCGTCAGGGCCCCCTGGCCGGCGTCGGTCTTGATCGTCACCGGCGCGTAGGGCAGTTCGGTGCGGCCCTTGATCACGAGCGCCTCGATGCGGCGTGGAGACATGCCGAGCAGCGCTCCGAGCCGTCTGTAAAGACGCAGCCGCGGGGCGCCTCGGGGCGGAAGCGCGGAGGGAACGATCTGTACCGCGTTGGTCACCCGGCTGGCGACGAGCGAGCGGCCTTCGCCGTCGAGGATTTCCCCCCGCGGGGCCGCGATCGGCAGGTCCCGGGCGCGATTGGCGTTGGCCTGCTGCACGTATTTTTCGCCGGAGAGCACCTGCAGGTACCAGAGGCGAAAGAAGATGATCGCGAACATCGTCATCGCCAGACCGCCGATGATCGCCACGCGCAGCGCGAGCTGCGGCGAAACGGGCAGGCGCGGCTCGGTCTGTCCGCCAGGCTCGATGGCGCTCATGCGCGGGAGAGCGGACTGAGGCCGCCCGTCGTGTAAGCGCGCCGTCGCCGGCGGCGCGGATCGTCGGGCAGGCTGCCGGCGAGGCTGCGCCGCACGATCGCCCACACGGGCAGCGCGACAAGCGTGTTCACGACCACGCCGACCACGATCTCGCGCAGCAGCTCGAGGCTGACTGGCGCGTCGACGCCGAGCAGGAACTCGATCAGCGAGTAGCCCAGCATCGCCGCCGCCGAGCCGGCCGCGCCCACGAGCAACGGGGTGAGCGCCGCCTGCGGGTCGCGAAGCTCGCGAAGGCGCCCGGACCAGTACCCGAGCACGGTGAAGATCAGCGAGGTCAGGCCCAGCGTCTGCAGAAGCAGCAGATCGACGAGCAGGCCGATGGCGAAGCCCCCGATGGCGCCGAGCACCGAGCCGCAAAGCAGGCCGAGGAAGCACACCAGCAGGGGAGAGATGTCCACGCTCACACCGAACACCGGCACCTCGGAGATCACGCCGATCTGGAGGAACACCGCCACCACCGCGAGCGCAGCGATCCGCACGAGCAGGGGAAGCGAGCTGTCCGCCGTCATCGTCCGCCTCCCGTTGACGCCAGCTGTTCGGCCGAGGCGCCGCCAGCGGCGCTCTGCCCGGGCGGCAGGCTGGCAGCGAGACGACTGAGGTTCGCCGGCAGGCTACTGCGAGCCGCGGTCAGAACCTGCACGACGTCCAGGTTGTGAAGATCGGCCAGCGGGTGCACGTTGACGGACCTGAACGCGCTTTCTTCGTTCACCGAGGTCACCTGTCCGATCGGGATGCCTGGCGGGTAGAGCGAGTCGTCGCCGCTC
Organism: Actinomycetota bacterium; assembly: GCA_005884115.1. GTDB lineage: Bacteria > Actinomycetota > Thermoleophilia > Solirubrobacterales > Solirubrobacteraceae > Palsa-744. The sequence goes on along the minus strand of VAXW01000003.1, from coordinate 34,775 downwards.
GACACGGTGCCCGACGTGACCACGTAGTCGCCGGGCTGTGCACGGGTGTTGGCGGGCAGGTACTGAAGCAGCAGGTCGTTGGGGTCGCCAACCCGCGGCTGCACGATGCCGGTCGCGCCACTGGCGCTGAGCCGCGCGGAGACCCCAAACGTGCTGTCGGTGAGGAGACTGACCTGCGCGCCGTCGGAGGCGACCTGGACGACCTTCCCGACCAGTCCTTCGCCGTTGATCACGGGGTCGTTGACCCTTAGCCCGTCCGCTGCTCCCTTGTCGATCGTGACGGTCGCGTACCAGATGTTCGGCGACTTGCCCACGACGGTCGCTGTGACGGGGTGGTAGTTGCCGATGCTCAGCTGGCTGTCGAGGTGGTAGAGGGCGAGCAGTTCGCGGTAGGACTGTTTTTCTGCCTGGTCTGCAACCAGCTGGCGGCGAAGCCTGTCGACCTGCTTGACGAGTTGGTTGCGCTGGCCTTTGGCGTGCAGCGTGTCCCCAGCCCAGCCGAGCAGGTCCCGGACGGGCTTCAGCGCCTTGTTTGCCCCGTCCTGGATCGGGGAGATGACGGTCAGAAAGCCACGCTGGACCGAGTGCAGGCGGCCGCCGGGAGCCTCGCCGAAGTAGGCGGTGAGGAGTATCAGCGAGAGAACGACGAGCGCCGCGAGCACTGCTCGTCGCCGCCGAACCGACTTGTCATACACGTGTTGCGATCCTCCGAACGTTCAGCGCAATGAAGAGTACCCCCGGCGGAGGGGGCAAAGCCGGGGGTGCTCAGCGCCGCCGGCGGTTGCGTGTGCTGCGGTTTGAGCGGTGGATGGCCTCGAACTCCTCGAGCGAGCGCCCAGACCCCACCGCAACGCACGTCAGCGGCGACTCGGCCAGGTGCGCGGGCATCTGCGTCTCTTCCCGCAGCCGCTCATCGAGGCCCTGGAGCAGCGAGCCTCCGCCCGCGAGCATGATGCCACGATCCATGATGTCCGAGGCAAGCTCCGGCGGGGTGCGGTCGAGCGTCTCCTTGACCGCGTCGATGATCTGGTTGAGCGGTTCCTCGAGCGCCTGTCGGATCTCCTCGCTGGTCAGGACGACCGTCTTGGGCAGCCCGGCCACCATGTCGCGCCCGCGGATCTCGGCTTGCAACTCCTCGCTCATGGGGCACGCCGAGCCGATCTCCAGCTTGAGCTCCTCGGCCGTCTGCTGACCGATGAGCAGCTTGTACTCGCGCTTGGCGTAGTTGATGATCGCCTCGTCCATCTCGTCGCCGCCAACGCGTATCGACTGCGAGACGACGATCCCGCCCAGCGAGATGACCGCTACCTCCGAGGTCCCGCCACCGACGTCGACGACCATGGAGCCCGTCGGCTCGCCCACCGGCAGGCCCGCGCCGATCGCAGCGGCCATGGGCTCCTCGATCAGGTACGCCGTGCGAGCTCCCGCCGACAGGCACGCCTCCTCGACGGCGCGCTTCTCGACGCCGGTGACGCCCGAGGGGACACACACGACGACGCGCGGGTGCGCCCAGCGATTCTGATGGACCTTCTGGATGAAGTGCCGCAGCATCTCCTCGGTCACGTCGAAGTCCGCGATCACGCCGTCCTTCAGCGGCCGGATCGCCTGGATCGTGCCCGGGGTCCGGCCGAGCATGCGCTTGGCCTCGATGCCGACCGCGTGCACTTCGCCTGAGCGGGAGTCGATCGCGACGACGCTCGGCTCGGAGAGAACGATGCCCCGACCGCGCACGTACACGAGCGTGTTCGCGGTGCCGAGGTCGACCGCCATGTCGCGGCCACCGAATCCGGTCAGATAGCTGAAGATGCCCATGGGAGAGAGGGCAGGCTCGGCTCGACGGCGCACCGCACGCGCGCGACGCGCTGCACATCAGCGAGTTCCGGGCGTACCCGCCGGCGCAGTCTAGCGAACGCCCGATTTGCGCCGGCCGCGCTGCAGCGGCATGCCTGAGCGCGGCCGTGCCTCAGAGCCGTCGGGGGAGCAGCAGTCCCGGATACAGGTCCAAGAGCGTCGCCAGAGGCAGGCCGACGACGTTCTCGTAATCCCCCTCTATCGCGCGCACGAGCGCGGACCCCGCGCCCTGGATCGCGTAGCCGCCGGCGCGCCCGCGCCACTCGCCGAGGGCGAGATACCACGCCAGCAGATCCTCGCTCAGGTCGCGGAAGCTGACAGCCGTGCGCGCCGTCGCGGTCCGCTCGCCGTCGGGCAGCGCCAGCGCGAGTCCGCTGATCACCTCGTGCGTCTCGCCGCTCAGCGCGCGCAGCGTCGCTCGCGCGGCACGCTCATCGGCCGGCTTTCCGTAGATCTCGCCGCCGTGCGCCACGACGGTGTCGCACCCGATGACCGCCTCCGCACGGTCCGCCACGCGCGCGGCGCGCGCCTTGCTCAGCGCATTGGCGAGCGCCACCTCCTCAGGATCGCCGCGGTCGAGCTCGGCCGCATCGACGGGGCGCGCCTCAAAGCGCACGCCCAAGCGCCGGAGCAGGGCCTGGCGCTGTGGCGATGCCGAGGCCAGGATCAGCGGCAGGCGCACGCTTGGCGGCGGCGTCATCGACGCACCGCCCGCGACGCGGCTAGCTCTCGGGAAAGAAAAGCGCAACCTCGCGCTCGGCCGAGCCCGGCGAGTCCGAGCCGTGCACCATGTTGCGTCCGACCTCGAGCGCGTAATCGCCGCGGATCGATCCGGGCGCGGCCTCGAGCGGGTTGGTCGCTCCAATCACCTGCCGCGCCGCCTGCACCGCCTCGCTGCCCTCGAGCACCATGGCGACGATCGGCCCCGAGATTATGAAGTCGACGAGCTCGCCAAAGAACGGGCGCTCGGCGTGCTCGGCGTAGTGCTCCTGGGCGAGCTCTCTGCTCACGGTCATGCCCCTCAGGGCGGCGATCGTCAGCCCCTTGCGCTCGAACCGCGCGATGATCTCGCCGGTCAATCCGCGCGCGAAGGCGTCCGGCTTGATGAGGATCAACGTCCGCTCCGTCGCTGCCTCTGCCATGCGCGGGTGGTCTACGATCCGGGCCGCGTGCGAGGTCCTGAGCGCCCCGGGCGAGCTGCGCGCGCAGAGCTCCCCGCGCCTTCAGAGGCCGGCAGCGCCGCGGCCCGCGAGCCCTCGCTGTCGCCGTCCGAGGGGGACGCCGAGCCCGCGGGGGTGCGCTGGTCGCGTTCGGCGCGCGCCTCGTCGACGCGTCGCCCGCCCTCGGTGGCGGGCATTCCGAGCTCGGGACGCTCGGAGTGCACCTGCGGCGCGCGGCGGCGGCGCGGGCGGCGCGACGCCGCCGGCGGGACCTCCGTCTCGCAGTAGGGGCAGATAGTCCAGGCTTGGTCGAGCGGGCGCCCGCAGCTGACGCAGCGCTCCTTGAGCTTGCGCAGGCAGCTCGGGCAGCGCACGAAGTCGCGCTCGACGCGATAGTCGCAGTGCGGGCACAGCGAGGTGTCGAGCTGATGCAAGCGGGCCTCGGCAGCCTGGATCTCGAGCTCGCGCTCGCGCACGTCCTCGAGATACTCGGGGGGGCGCAGGATCAGGTAGATGATCGTGCCGACGAACGGGAACAGCGATGCCGCAGTTGCGCACCCGATCAGCATCGGGTCGACGATCCGCCGGGTGGCGTCGGCGTAGGTCCAGTAGATCAGTGACAGGTAGAGGACGACCGCGAACAGGATCAACAGGTCGATGACCAGGTTCAGGCCGCTGCTTTCGATCCCGAAGTACGCCACGGGCAACATAGGCCGGCCGAGTCTAGAGAAACAGGCGGCCGAAGCCGTAGCCGGCGGCGAAGAACACGAGGATTACGAGCGCCACCATCACCGCCACTGCGCCGATCATCGTCAGCACGGACGGCCCCTCGTCGTTCATTTGAGCGCACCCGTTGGCACGTTGAGCGGCTCCACGGTATCGAACGCGCCGATGTGCTCGAGCAGCTCACCGACGAGGTACAGCGAGCCGCAGGCGAGCACGGCGCCGGGCTGGCCACGCGCCCACTCCTGCGCGGCAAGCAGCGCGCGGGCGGGTGCCTGCTCGCAGACGACGCGCAGCACGCCGCATTCGCGCGCGAGCGGCACGAGCGCCGCCGGCGCCACCGCGCGCTCGCTGGCGGGCGCCGTCAGCCACACGCGCTGGCAGCGCCCGGCCAGGGGGCGGAGCATGCCCGCGGCGTCCTTGTCGTCGAGCACACCGAACACGAGCCCCAGCGGCTGCACGCCGACGACGTCGGGGAGTGACTCGAGCAGCGCCGCGACCGCCGCCGGATTGTGCGCCCCGTCGAGCACTGTCGGCGGATCACCATCGAGCAGCTGCAGCCGGCCCGGCACCAGAACCGAGGCAGCCGCCTCGCGGGCAGCCCGCTCGCGCGCCGAGGCGTCGGGGAGTCCGGCGCCCGCTTGCAGCAGCGAGGTCTCAGCCGCGAGCCGTGCGAGGGCGAAGTTTCGCTCCTGGAAGGCACCCCTGGCGAGCAGCTGGGCCCCGGGAGCGCGCTCGGACGCGTGCTGCAGGCGAGCGCCGCGCTCACGAGCGACGCGCTCGGCCACGACCAGCACCTCGGGCGCGAGCCGGGCGGCGAGCGCAAGCGTCGCTCCCCGCCCCACGACCGCAAGCTTCTCCTCGGCGATCTCGCGCTGGGTCTCTCCCAGCCAGCGCGTGTGCTCCAGGCCGATGCTGGTGAGGGCGGTCACGCGCGCGTCGATGACGCTGGTGGCGTCGTAGCGACCCCCGAGCCCGGCCTCGATCACCGCGATCTGAACTCCCGCTTCGTGCATCGCGCAGAACGCCGCCGCCGTGAGCAGCTCGAACTGCGTGACGCGCTCCCCGGCCGGGAGCTCACGGTCGACGCGTTCGGCCGCCGGCGCGGCTCGCGCGATGGCACGCGCAAACGCCTCTCCGGACAGTTCGCGCGCGCCGATGTGGATGCGTTCGCGGTAGCCCACCAGGTGGGGCGAGGTGTAGGCGCCGGTACGGACGCCGTGGCGCTCGAGGATCGCCGCCGCCATCTGCGTGGTAGAGGACTTGCCGTTGGTGCCAACGACATGGATCGACTCGAAGCTGCGCTGCGGAGAGCCGAGCAGCTCCATCAAGGCCCGCATCCTCTGCAGCCCGAAGCGCATTCCGAACAGCTCGAGCGAGCGCAGGTGCGCGAGCGCTCTCTCCTCTGTCCAGGAGACGATACGCGGGCTGTGAGCGTCCGCGGTGCGAGCCGCGTGCACGCCGCTCGCGCGCGCGCGCGCCGTGGTGGTCGTTCTCGCTGGCGGCGCGATGAGTGGGCCCTATGCGCGGGGGTGCTTGCGCAGGTAGTCGATGAAGAAGGGGCGCAGCGCCTCGCCGAGCGCCCCGTCGCCGCTGTGGACGGCGGCAGAGATCAGACCTTTCGAGCTCTGAATGTCGAACTCGGCCTCCCCGAGGTCGCCGCTCGCCGTCTCGGCGGCGGGAATCATCTGCAGCAGCGACCAGAAGAACTTCACGTCGAGGTGCTTCTCGGCTCGGCGCACCGCGCGGTCGTGGAGCTCCCGCGTCGACAGCCTGTCAAGGTCCTCGTCGGGCATCGGCGGTACCGCGCTCGCGAGGTGAGCTCGCGCTCCTGCCTAGCGCCGTCCGCGGCGTGCTCGGCGGCCGCGGCGGCTCTGGCCTCGCACCAGGGGCGCAAGTTCGCGGCCGAGGCCCTTGAGGTCGAGCTTGCGCACGAGCTTGCGCAACTGCACCTGCTGGCGCTTGCTGAGGTTGCGCACGCTGCCGCGAGATTCCCGCACCAGCGAGGCCAGGCGCGCGCGCTCCTTCCCCGAAAGCGCCCTCCAGCGACGCGAGATGAGCACTCCCCCGCGCAGCAGCCGCGCCCACGGCAGCGCGCCGACTCGCTGGCCCAGACCGCCCTGGCGTGCTTTGGACACAGGCCGATACTAGCGGGCGCTACGCGGACTCTTCGCGCAGCGGCTCGGCGTCGCGCTCCTCGGGCGCGGCTTCGGTGACGAGCGTCGGAGTCAGCCCGCGTTCGACCGTCTCCTTGGTGACCACGCACTTCTTCACGTCGCGACGGGAGGGCAACTCGAACTGGACCTCGAGCAGGATCTCCTCGACGATCGAGCGCAGGCCGCGCGCCCCGGTTTCGCGCGCGAGCCCCTTCTCGGCCACGGCCATCAGCGAGTCCTCGGAGAACACGAGCTCGATCCCGTCAAAGGAGAAGAAGCGCTGGAACTGCTTGACCAGCGCGTTGCGCGGCTCGATCAGGATCGAGACGAGGTCCTCGCGCGTGAGCTGATGCACGGCCGACATCACGGGCAGACGCCCGACGAACTCGGGAATCAGCCCATACTCGATCAGGTCCTCCGGCAGGCAGTGCTCGAAGACCTCGCCCGTGTCGCGCTCGCCCTTGGGCGCGATCGCCGCGGAGAAGCCAACGCCTTTGTGACCGATGCGACGCTCGATCACCTTGTCGAGGTTGGCGAACGCGCCGCCGCAGATGAAGAGCACGTTGGTCGTGTCGATCGTCAGGAACTCCTGGTGCGGGTGCTTGCGGCCGCCCTGGGGCGGCACCGAGGCCTGAGTGCCCTCGAGGATCTTCAGAAGCGCCTGCTGCACGCCCTCGCCCGAGACGTCGCGCGTGATCGACGGGTTGTCGGCCTTGCGCGCGATCTTGTCGACCTCGTCGATGTAGATGATCCCCGTCTCGGCCTTCTTGACGTCGTAGTCGGCGGCCTGGATCAGCTTGAGCAGGATGTTCTCGACGTCCTCGCCCACGTACCCCGCCTCGGTCAGCGCGGTCGCGTCGGCGATCGCGAACGGCACGTTGAGGATGCGCGCCAGCGTCTGCGCGAGCAGCGTCTTGCCGCAGCCGGTGGGGCCGAGCAGCAGGATGTTGGACTTCTGCAGCTCGATGTCGGACTCGCCCGACATCATCATCTGCACGCGCTTGTAGTGGTTGTAGACGGCAACCGAGAGCGTGCGCTTGGAGGCGTCCTGGCCCACGACGTACTCGTCGAGCACCTCGTAGATCTCCTTCGGCTTGGGGAGGTTCTCCAGGTCGAAGGCGGCCGGTGCCGAGAGCTCCTCGTCGATGATCTCGTTGCAGAGGTCGATGCACTCGTCGCAGATGTAGACGCCCGGGCCAGCGATCAGCTTCTTGACCTGCCGCTGGGACTTGCCGCAGAAGCTGCACAGCAGTTGCTCGTTTGAGTCGGTGGGTCTGGCCATCTGCTGTCTTTCGTAGCGGCGCCGCGTCCCTGGATCCGGTCTAGTGCTCGAAGATCACACGGTCGATGATGCCGTAGTCCCGCGCCTCCTCGGAGCTCATGAAGTAGTCGCGGTCGGTGTCTTTACGAACGTCCTCGAGCTCCTTGTTGGTGTGCTTGGCGATGATCTCATCCAGGCGGCGACGCACGTCGATGATCTCTTTGGCGTGGATCTCGATGTCCGTCGCCTGGCCTTCGAAGCTCGAGGAGACCTGGTGGATGAGGATCTTGGCGTTGGGCAGCGCCATGCGCTTGCCCTCCGCGCCCCCGGCCAGCAGCAGCGCGCCCATCGACATCGCGATGCCCACGCAGATCGTCTGCACGTCCGGCTTGACGAACTGGATCGTGTCGTAGATCGCGAGGCCCGCGTACACCGAGCCGCCGGGAGAGTTGATGTACAGCGAGATGTCCTTCTCCGGGTCCTCGGACTCCAGGTGCAAGAGCTGCGCCACGACGAGGTTGGCGATCTGGTCGTCAACTGGAGTCCCGAGAAAGATGATGCGCTCGTTGAGCAGCCGGCTGTAGATGTCGAAGGCGCGCTCGCCTCGCGAGGTCTGCTCGACGACCATGGGTACAAGTGGGCTCATAGTCTCGCTTTGGTTTCGCTTCGCCGGCCGGAATCCTCTAGAAGGCTAGCTGGCTCATGTTCGTTGGGTCGGTGTCCACAGCCCGCCGGAGGAGGGCTCGCCGGCGGTGGCGCCGACGGCCGGCGTCCACAGGCGCTCGCGCGCCTGCGCCTTCGCGACGGATATCGGCTTGGCCGTCTCGGCGATCAGATCGACGGCCTTGCGCGCAGCCAGGTCCTCGGCCACGGCCTCCTCGCGCCCGCCCTCACGCAGGCGCTCGAGCAGCTCTTGCGGCTCGATCCCCTCACGCTCGGCGCCAGGGCGCAGAGCCTCCAAGAGATCTTCCTCGGAGGGAGCGATGCCCCGCGCCGCGACGATCGCCGTGAGCACGGCCTCGCGGCGCAGGGCCAGATCGGCGTCGTCCTCGAGCTCTCCTATGGCCTCCTCCTCGCTGCGCCCGGCGACCTTCAGGTAGGCCTCGCGCGTGATACCGCGGTGGGCGAGCGAGTGGAGCATGCGCTCCCACATCTCCTGAGCGCGCGCTTTGACCAGCTCCGGCCCGAGCTCCAGGCGTGCCCCCGCGACGGCGGCGTCGAGGGCCGCTTCCCGAAACTCTGCCTCGATGCGAGCCTCCTCGGCGTCCGTCAGGCGCCTGCGTATGTCCGCGCGGAGCTCTGCGACGTCGTCGAAGCCCACGTCGATCGCGAGCTCATCGTCGAGCTCCGGCAGCCGCTTGCGCTTGACCTCCTTGACCGCGACCTCGAAGCTCGCCTCGCGCCCGGCAAGCTCTGCGTTCCCGTAGTCGGCGGGGAAGGCGAGCTTCAGCGAGCGCTCCTCGCCGGCGCTGGCTCCGACGATGCCCTCCTCGAAGCCCTCGAGCAGCTTTCCGGCGCCGAGCTCGACGAGCTGATCTCGACCCTCGCCGCCCGCGAAGGGCTCATCCCCACCTCGCGGCTGAGCTTCGCCGGAGCCCGCCGCGTCGACGAGGACGCCGCGATAATCGATGATCACGAAGTCACCCTCAGCGGCGGGTCGCTCGGCCGTCTCCAGGCGGGCAAGGCGCTCGCGCACGAGCTCGATCTCGGCGTCGATCTGCTCCTCGCTCACCCCGGGCTCGCGGCGCGGAACCTCGAGGCCCTCATACTCGCCCAGCTCGGCCGTCGGCAGGACCCCGACCTCGACCGAGAACTGCAGCGACTGCCCGCTCGGCGGCAGCTCGCCGAGATCGACCTCGGGGTTGCCGATGGGGACGATGCCGGCCCTCTGCACCGCGTCCGAGTACCAGCTCGGCAGCTCCTCCCGCACGGCCTGCTCGAGCACGGCGTCGCGGCCTATGCGCTGAATCACAAGCGGGGCGGGCACCTTTCCGCGGCGAAAGCCCGGGAGCTTCAGCTCACGCCCGAGCTGGCGCGCCTTGCGCTCCAAGCGTCCCTGGAGCTCTCCCGCCGGAACCTCGACCTGCAGCCGCACGCGCGAGGCGCCGAGCTCGGTGACGGTTGTCTTCAGCGCGGCCGGCACCTCCGCCACGATACCGTGCCTCCTCGTGAGCCCCGCCCGTCGCCCTCGCAGCCGCATGCGCGCCGAGGCGTGGCTGTGGACAGGTCCGCTCGGTCACCTCCTGGGCGGGCTGCTCGACCTCTCGGGCGCGCTCATCCGCTACGCGCTCGCGCGCGCACGATCCGCCCGCTGACGCTACGCGCTGAGGGCCGCGGCGACCCCGCTGAACGAGAGCGCTACGCCGCGCGGGACGATCAGCACGGGATAGCGGGCGATCTCGACTACATGCCTGGCTGAGGCACTCAGCCAGATGTGTCCCGGGTCGGAGTCGGCGCGCGAGTCGACCACCAGCATGTCGGTCTCCCCGTCGGCCACCGGCGCAACCGTTGCGCCGAGCGCCGACGCGAGTGAGCGGGCTGTCTCGCGCGCGCCGCCCTCGCCGTCGCTGACCGCAACGATCTGGTGGATCTCCGCGACCGGCTGCTCGGAGAGGCCGACCGGCGCGATCGCGATCGCCGTCGTCCCGCCTTCGAGCAGGCGCTCGGCCGAGTTGCCGATCGTGATGTGTCCGTGCGCGGTGTGCGAGTCCGAGCAGAACGCGATCACGTCGGCCCGCTCGCGCTCGGCAAGCGCACGCAGCCCCTCGGGAGTCGAGCGGTCGGTGACGACGTGGCGCGCGATCTCGGCGCTGCCGAAGACGGCGGCGCCGCGCTCGAGCAGCTCGTGGGCCTCGCTCTGCACGAGCGTCTCGCGGTTGCGGTCGGGCTCGTGCGTGTGACGGACGTAGGCAAGCGCCACCTCGGTGCCTGCGCGCGCGAACACGCGACCGAGCGCGATGGCGTCGTTCTCGTTTGCGGTGCCGTCGTAGGAAACGATGATCTTGGTGGCCATGACTGCTCCTGTCGTGCGCTTCGCGTTTCAGCTCGCGAAGGGTCGTTGAGTGCGTGATTCGGATCCAGAGTTCGAACTCATGGTGGCACCTTCCTCCCATCAGTGCCACTGACATCACTGAATCCTGATATAAGTTGGTCTTATGCTTAACGTGAGCCGGTTGAAGGTGCTCAAGGAGGTCGCCTATCGCGGCTCACTGTCCGCCGCGGCCGCCGCCCTGGACTACTCGCAGTCGGCCGTCTCGCAGCAGATCTCGGCGCTCGAGGCCGAGACCGGGATGAAGCTTCTCGAGCGCCAGCCTCGCGGGGTGACGCTCACGGCCGCCGGTCAGACCCTGATGGCGCACACGGAGGCGATCCTGTCCCGCATCGAGGCCGCAGAGACGGCGCTCTCGGCGATCGCCGGCTTGCGCGGCGGTCGTCTGCGGGCGGCATCGTTCCCCACGGCCGGCGCAGCGCTGATGCCGCTTGCGATCGCATCGTTCCGCGCGCAGTATCCCGACGTCGAGCTGACGCTCGCCGAGGGCGAGCCCGAGGAGATCGCGCCGCGCCTGCTCGCCGGCGACCTGGACCTCGCGCTGCTGTTCGAGTTCGCCGGCGAGGATCTCGCGCTGGAGGGCGTGAGCGTCGTGCCGCTGCTCGAAGATCCCATGTACCTCGCGATGCCGCGTGCTCACAGGCTGGCGGCTCGCGGCCGCGTGCGACTGGAGGACCTCGCCGAGGACGCCTGGGTGCAGACATCACGCTCGAGCCCGTGCGCCAGGCACGTCGTCCGCTGCTGCCACGCTGCCGGCTTCGAGCCACGGGTCTCCTTCGAGAGCGACGACTACCAGACGGTCCAGGGCCTGGTCGCGGCCGGCGTGGGCGTCGCGCTGATACCGGAGCTGGCGCTGTCGGCCGTGCGAGACGACATCACGATCCGCGCCCTGTCCCCGACGCCGCCTCGCCGGCGCGTGATCGCAGCGCTCCCCGAGAGCGCCCGCCTGGTCCCGGCGGCGCCCGCGATGCTCGGGGTCCTTCAATCCACCGCCGCCAGCTACCAGAAAGGCGGAGGGCGCCCGGCCAACTAGGCCGGGCGCCCCTCCTTCGCTTCTCTCCCGCTAGTCGCGGGTGCTGCTGGTGCCCCTTAGAAGCCCGGCAGCCCTTCTTTGTGGCATTTGCCTTTCGCCACGGCCATTTCCTTCCCGAGCTGCGTGTAGCCCGCAGGCGTCGGATGAATGTCCGGGCCGTTGTAGACCAGCACCGACGGTTTGACTTCCGTCTGCGTCGCGTTGGTCATGTTCACCCACAGTTTCAACCGTTCCGGCTCCGTCGTCTGGCTACCGGTGTTGAACGCTTTCTGGGGGAATGTCATACACGCCCCGTAGCCGCCGTGGGTTGTTGCGTACTCGGCGTTGTTGAGAACTTTCACAAGGCCAGTGAAGCCAGGCTGCGCCGGCGCAGCGTTGCACCCTGCTTCGATTTTTTCGATTTCTTCTTTTTCGGTCAGGCCGTGCACATCGCACCGCCCGGTGAGTTTCGCAAATGGCCCTGCGAGACCTCCGTTTTCTTCAACGAATTTGACGCCTTCGAACGCGAACACAAAGAGTTTCCCGAACGGGTTGTAACCACCTTGGAAGATGATTTTCCCGTTGTAGTCAATGTCTTTGCCTTCGTTAAGACCGAGCGTCCCGGCCTTACGGATCGCCAACACAATACCGCTGATGTTGGAGTTGATCTGCGCAAACAGACCAGGAACCGTTTTTTCGATCAGTTCGGCGCCCTTCACTTCGCCTTCTGATACGAGTTTGAATTTGTTTTCAGCGAAGTATTTTTCGGCTGCTTCTTTGCCTTCTTTTTCTAGTTTGGCTTTGTTTTCACCGAAGTATTTTTCGGCTGCTTCTTTGCCTTCTTTTTCTAGTTTGGCTTTGTTTTCACCGAAGTATTTTTCGGCTGCTTCTTTGCCTTCTTTTTCGAGTTCGGCTTTGTGTTCGGCGTAGTATTCTTCGCCTAGTTTTTTGCCTTCTGTTTCAAGGCATTTTTCACGCGCTTCAACGTACGCCGGTTCTTCACCGCCGGTTTCAGCAAATGCTTTTTCGGAGCATTTTATGAAGACCTGTTCGTTGATTTTGGCTTCGATTGCTTCCTGGGCGACTTTGGCCAGTTTCGCTTCGATGGCTTCTTTAGCGACTTTGGCCAGTTTCGCTTCGACGGCTTCTTTGCCGACTTTTTCGACTTTGGCTTGGACGAATTCTTGGGCTTCTTTTTCAACTTTGCCGAGCGACTGAAGCTCGTCGTTGGCGCCGATGTTCAGCGAAACCGTCGTGACGGGCTTTTTTTCGACGTTCTGCGCGTAGGCGATCGTCGCGAGCGCGTCTTCGAGCTGCGACCCTGAGAAGGGGTGGTGCAGAGGCCCGCCGACGCCTACTTTTTTGAACGCATTCCATCCCGCCTGGTATGCGCACGGGCTTGTCCCTTTGACCGTGGGAAGTTTGTTTTCTTCTTGCGATTTTTTCAACGCCGTGTTGAGCGTTTCGAGCAGAGATGTGCTGGTCCCGATCACCCCCGAAGAGGTCTCGCCCGGGCAGCCGTCGTTCTGGAGATTGATGTTGCTGCCCACTTTCACGGCCGCGCTTTTGAGTTTCTTGAAGAGCACGTTCACGTAGCCGTGTTCGAACGATTCGGGGTCCTCATACCCGTTCGCTTCGCCTTCGTGGTAGAGCTGCGCGGAGTAGCCGAAGGCCAGCGAGTCCCCGAGCGCCAGGTATTTTTCTTTGACTGGCGGCAGTGTCGTCGCGCCCGCGATGGACGGAACCACCGCAGCCGAGAGCACCAATGCGAGCGCCGTGCAGCACCCGATTACGGTCGCGCGGAAGCGGGACCCAACCGCCAAGCCTTTCTTGGCCTGCATTCTCACATCCTCCTCGTCGCGAGCGGAAGCCGGCCGGCCGCACACCGAGTGCGGTGTCGCAGCGATGAGCCTCCAGCGCTCTCCCGCCATTGAATTGAACGTCGCCCGGCACAGGACACCTGCACCCGTCGCCGATGCTCGTGGCCTCAGCGCCCCGCGAGCATAGCCGAGCCGAAGCCATCGTGTCAAGTCGGGGTTTACCTCGTAAGGCGCTGGATTCTAGGCTCTGCGGCGGGCCGATTCGCGCACGCGGCGCCGCGCGCAGGCGGCTGGACTCGTCCGCATCGGCTGGCATCCTGACCGTCTCTGTGAGCGCTCTGGAGCTGATCCTCGCCATCCTCTTGGCTGCCGCCGTCTGCGTCGCGCTGGCCCGTCGCCAGGCGCCGGGGCGTCGCGGGCGCCATCGGGATGAGGAGCACCAGCGCGAGCAGCGCCTGCGCGACGAGCTCAAGGCCATATCGCTCGACGTGCTCGCCCAGACGGGCGACCTGCTCGCGCGCCGGCTCGAGGACCAGACTCGCGCCCAGCAGGAGCGCGGCGCTGGCGAGCTCGCGAAGCGCAGCGAGGAGATCAAGGGGCTCGTGCGGCCCGTCGAGGAAAAGCTGGGGCGGATGGAGAACGAGATAGGACGGCTGGAGCGCGAGCGCCGCCAGGCTCAGGGAGAGCTCGCCCAGATGCTAAGAAATCTCGGCGACGGCCTGGGCACGCTGCGTACCGAGACCGGAAACCTTGTTACGGCGCTGCGGCGGCCCAGCACGCGCGGCTCGTGGGGCGAGATCCAGCTGCGCAACGTGGTCGAGATGGCGGGCATGGTCGCCCACTGCGACTTCCTAGAGCAGAGCACGATCGACGGGGACGACGGGGCGCTGCGACCGGACATGCTCGTGCGCCTGCCCGGCGCCAAGCTCGTGGTGGTCGATTCGAAGGTGCCGCTCGATGCCTACCTCTCGGCGCTCGAGGCGACGCTCGAGCACGAGCGCGAGCAGCACCTGGAGCGCCACGCCCGCCAGGCCCGCGAGCACATCGCCAAGCTCGCGGGGAAGGCGTATCAGTCGCAGCTGCAGTCCACGCCGGAGTTCGTGGTCATGTTCGTGCCCTCCGACGGCATCTACCAAGCGGCGCTGGCCCAGGATCCGGCCCTGATCGAGTACGGCGTCAAGCACCAGGTCCTGATGGCCACGCCGACCACCCTGATCGGCCTACTGTGGGCGGTCCACTACGGCTGGCGCCAGGAGCTGATCGCGGAGTCCGCGCGCGAGATCGCGGACTCGGCGCGCGAGCTGCATCGCCGGCTCGGCCGCTTCATCGAGCCGCTCGCGAAGGTCGGGCGCCAGCTCGACTCCTCGGTCAAGGCCTACAACGAGGCCGTCGGCTCCTTCGATCACCGCGTCGTCCCGCAGGTGCGGCGAATCGAGCTCGCAGGCGCCGCATCCGATCCCGCCCTGACTGCGCCGCCGGCCCTCGAGTCCAGCGCCCGCGTTCCCCGCGCTCGACTTGCATCCGAGGGCGACGCCGACGAGACGGAGCGAGCGGCTTCGGAGGCGCAGCTGACGGCAGCGACGCCCTCGCTCCGGGCCATCAAGACTGCACGCGACGACGCCGAGTCCGCGAGCATCGACGGGCTCGCCTCGAGCGCCTGAGCGCTGCGCGCGGGCGCGGCGTCCAGTTGCGGTTTTTCCGGCGCGGCGGCTGAGGTTCACCCCGCGCCAGTGCGCGCGGCAGGCCGCTGCGGCCAACCGGCGCGGGTCGACGGATGGTTCATTATCGTTCGCGGGAGTCGCCTCCTTGAGGCGACGTATTCATCTCTGGGGGACGAACCGAAATTCACATGCGGCACATCCATCTCGGTAGGCCGGTACCGATCTCCAGCGCGCTGCTGCTTCTGGTCCTCATCGCCGGGCTCTCGGCGTGCGGCGGCTCATCGGGGAGCAGCAAGACGCAGAAGGCGAATTCCGGCGCGCGTCTGTCGAGTGGCAGCTCCGCGACGGCGAAAGCGGGCGAAGACAAGGTGCGTGCGCTGAGCGCCTGCCTATCGAGGAAAGGGGTCACCCTCACGTCGCGCGCCGAAGCCGAACTGGGCGCGGGCAAGGTGCCAAAGCTCCCGAAGGGCATCACCCGCGCGCGCGCCGAAGCGCTGATCTCGTCGTGCGCTGGCAGTGAACCTGCCCACGCACACAATCCGCCGAGCTCCACTCCTCCCAGCGCGAAGCAGGTCACAAGGCTCTCCAGGTTCGCCGCCTGCATGCGCAAGCATGGGGTCAGGCTTCCCTCTCCCAAGGTGTCCGCCAGCGGCGCGGTCCTCGACTACAAGTCTGTGGACGCGGGCAGTGCGACGTACAAGAGCGCCCTGTCAGCTTGCGCCAAGCAAGAGCTCGCCAAGGCGCACATCGGCAAAGTTCACCTGCGCGGCCTGCCCCTGCGCGGCAGCGTGCGCATAAAGACGATCCAGATCCCCGGCCTGCAGATACTTATCGAAGGGATTCATCTGCAAGGCATCAAACTGGCGCCGATCCATATAAATGTGCCGGCGCCGTCGCTGTCAGCCGGGGGGTCGACGGGCAACACGCCCTCGCAGGGCGAAGGGTCTGGGTCCTCGGAAGAACAGGAACCCCCGAACGCCCCCTGAATCCGCCGCCCGCGGGGCACAGGCGGTCCGGGGGTCGCCGCCGCGCGCGCCGTCGCTCAGCTCGAGACTGCGCCGGGGCCCGGACCGGTGCACGGACAGCGCGATCAGCGTCAGCGCAACGGGGACGGTGGCCGGAAGCTCGTCGACGAAGAAGAAGAGAAGGTCGAATGCGAGCGCCAGCGCCGCCGCCAGCAGCGCGGCGCGCACCTGTGGAGCCCGCCCAAGGCGTGCCGCAAGCAGGCCCCCCAGCAGCCCCGCGATGAAGAGGTCGCCGTACCCCATCCCGGCCGAGCCGAACACCACGCTCTGCAGGCGCGGCAGTCCGGCGGCTGGGTGGGCAGCCTGCAGCACCCTGTTCGGGCGCTGCAGCTGATCGGCCACCACGAGCGCCGTGTCGGCTGCCGCCATCGCGATGATCCCGGCGCCGAGCCAGCGAGCCGGAGTGACGGCAGCGATCAGCGCGCCGAGCGCGACGCAGCTCATCGCGGAGAGGATGAGCGCGGCGCCCTCTCCCGCGAGCCCAGCCCGATCCGCCCACGCAAGCGCGAACAGCGGGATCGCCAGCAGCGCGAGCGCGGGCCGCGCGCCGGCGGCGAGCGTCCCCAGCGCGGCCGCTGCGAGAGGCGGCACGGCAACCAGCGCGAGGTAGGTCAACGTCTGGGCGCTCGCGCGCTCGGCGGCCCGCGCCGCGAGCACGAAGCCGACCACCGACAGGGGCGGGATCAGCGCCCACTGGCGGGCGCGCAGGAAGCGAAGGCGGCCGCTCGCAGCGCCGGCGGCGGGCAACGCCACGACCCCACCCTGGACGAGCGAGAGCGCCGCGATCGAGAGCCAGAAGGGGAGCTTCACCGCGCCCAACATAGTTCGCGTGCGAGCGCCACCGTTGCGGTAGAAGTGGTGCATGAGCCGTGTCGAGGAGGATCCCCGCGCCGCCACGAGGCGCAGGCGCCGCTACCAGCTCGGCGCGCTCGTCGTGGCTATCGGCCTGTCGGGCGCTGTGCTCGCCGCGGTCTTGACGAGCGGCAGCACCTCCGAACTGCGACCGGGCCGTCCCGTGCCGGGGGCTGCGCGCGCGCTTGCGCTGCTGCGCGGAATACCCCAAATCGCAGCGACGCTCGGCGATCAGCGGGCGCCCGTCACGCTGGTCGAGTTCGCCGACCTGCAGTGCCCCGCCTGCGCGACCTTCTCCGAGGACGCGCTCCCGCGCATCATCAGCCGCTACGTGAGGTCGGGTCGCGTGCGGGTCATCCTCCATGCCCTCGACACCATCGGCCACGATTCCGAACGTGCCGCGCGGGTCGCATACGCGATCGGCGAACAGGATCGCCTGTTCCAGTTCGTCGCGCTCATGTACGCGAACCAGGGCTCGGAGAACACCTCATACGTGACCGACCTCTACCTGCGCGCGCTGGCGGGCGCGATTCCCGGCGTCGACGTCGGGCGGGCGCTCGCCGCCCGCAACGGCGCCGGGCCTTCGCGTGAGCTGGCGCAGGCCCGCGCGCTCGCATCGCGCTTTCACGTTTCGGTGACGCCGTCGTTCCTGCTCTACCGGACGGGGTCGCAGCCACGACGCTTCTCGCCCGGGAGCCTCGACGCCGGCTCGTTCGCGGCTGCGATCGAGCGGCTGCTCCGTGGAGGCAGCGCGTGAAGCCCTTACGATGAGCGCCGTGAACGCGACGCAGGCGCCCCCGATCCTGCACCTCTCCTCGGTGGTGGGGAGCCCGCTGCGCGACTCGGCTGGAGAGCGCCTGGGGAGGGTCGAGGACGTGATCGTGAGGCTCGGCGGGGTGGGGTATCCACCGATCACCGGGTTTCTCGTCAGGGTCGCGGGGCGCACGTCGTTTCTCGGGGTCGAGCGCATCTCTGACATGGCCCCCGACGGCGTCGTCCTGCGCACCGAGAAGCTCGACCTGCGTCACTTCGAGCGCCGGCCCGAGGAGGTCCTGCTCAAGCGCGACCTGCTCGACCGCCAGCTCATCAACGTCGAGGGCGCCCGCCTGGTGCGCGCCAACGAGATCGAGCTCGCGCACGCCGGCGGCTCGTGGCGGGTGGTCGGCGTGGACACCGGACCACGCGGTGGCCTGCGCCGCCTGCTCCCGAAGGGCCTGGGCGTGCACATCGCGACCGGCGAGTTCCTCGACTGGGCGGGCGTCGAGCCGTTCGTCGGGCACGTGCCCACGGTGCGACTGCGCGTGCCCCACCCAAAGCTCGCCAAGCTGCATCCGGCGCAGATCGCCGACCTCGTCGAGGCCGCCTCGCGCCCCGAGGGGGAGGAGATCATCCAGGCCGTCGGCGACGACGACCGCGAGCTCGAGGCGGACGTCTTCGAGGAGCTCGACGACCAGCATCAGCGCGAGTTCCTCGAGGACCGGCCGGACGCCCAGGTCGCGGCCATCCTCTCGCGCATGGCGCCTGACGACGCCGCCGACATCATCGGCGAGCTCGATGAGGATCGCCGCGAGCCGGTGCTGGCGCTGTTGCCAGTGAGCCACCGCGTGAAGGTGCGCGCCCTGCTCGGCTACGACCCCGCCGAGGCGGGCGGCTTGATGAGCCCTGACTTCATTCTTCTCGCGGGCACCACAGCGGTCAGCGAGGCGCTGCGCGAGGTGCGCGAGAGCCCGATCGCGCCCGAGCTGCTGACGAGCGTGTTCGTGCGCGGCGCCGACGGCACGCTCGAAGGAAGCGTGCCGGTCGCAGCCCTGCTGCGCGCGGCGGAGGGCAGCCGGCTTGAGGCGGTGATCAAGCACGAGGTGCCCTGCATCCCCCCGGATGCCCCCTTCGAGGAGATCGCGCGGTTGATGGCCGACTACAACCTCACGGCGATACCGGTCGCGGACGAGCACGAAGCGATGGTGGGCGTGGTGACGGTCGACGATCTGCTCGGAGCCATGCTCCCGCGCAGCTGGCGGCGTCGTTTCGGCCTGCTCGGTGAGGACTGAATACACTGCCCGCGTGAGCGCAGCAGGCGGACAGTTCGATGGTGGTCCGAGTACCGCCCGTTATGCGCCGCGTCCGGTCGGCCACGCTTGGCCGGCCGCGGCTGCCTGCCCGCCTTAGCCCGCGCAGGACACGCATTTTCGCCTTCGTCGGGCTCCTCGGTCCGGGCCTGATCGCCGCCAACGCCGGCAACGACGCGGGCGGCGTGGCGACCTATGCCTCGGCGGGCGCCAAGTACGGCTACGGGCTGCTGTGGACGATCGTGCTCATCACGCTCTCGCTCGGGGTCGTGCAGATGCTCGCTGCCCGCATGGGGGTCGTGACCGGCAAGGGCCTCGCCGAGCTGATCCGCGAGGAGTACGGCATCCGCTGGTCTGTGTTCGCGACGAGCGCCGTGCTGGTGGCGAACCTCGGGCTCTGCGTCTCGGAGTTCGTCGGTGTGGGAGCCTCCCTGGGGCTCGCGGGGATCCCCGCACAGGCCTCCGTCCCGGTGGCGGCGCTCGGCATCTGGCTGATCATCGTGCGCGGGTCCTATCGCTCTGCCGAGCGTGTGTTCATCGCCTTCACGATCCCGTTCTTTGCCTACC
The DNA here is from genome assembly GCA_005884115.1 of Actinomycetota bacterium. GTDB lineage: Bacteria > Actinomycetota > Thermoleophilia > Solirubrobacterales > Solirubrobacteraceae > Palsa-744. The sequence goes on along the minus strand of VAXW01000003.1, from coordinate 15,572 downwards.
CGATCGCCGCCATCCTCGCCCACCCGCACTGGGGCGCGGTGGGCAGGGCGGTCGTGGCGCCGCATCTGCATGCGAGCACCTCCTACGTGCTGCTGCTGGTGGCGACCGCAGGAACGACGATCACCCCCTACATGCAGCTATACCTGCAGTCGGCGGTCGTCGAGCGCGGAGCGCGCGAGGACGAGCTGGCGCGCGAGGAACGCGAGGCGGTCTCCGGCGCGGTCTTTGCGAACCTGGTCGCGGCATTCATCGTCATCGCCACCGGCGCGACCCTGTTCACGCACGGCGTGCACGACATCTCCTCGGCGGCCGACGCCGCCCGGGCGCTGAATCCTTTCGCAGGTCACTACGCCGAGGTGCTCTTCGGCGTCGGCTTGCTGGGAGCGAGCCTGCTGGCCGCGGCGATCCTGCCGATAGCGACCTCGTACGTGATCTCTGAGTCGCTCGGCTATGAAAAGGGGATCGGGCGCAGGCGCGAGGAGGCGCCCGTGTTCGTGAACATCATCACGACGATGCTCATCGTGAGCGCGTTCGTGGCCGTCATCCCGGGCGTTCCCGTGATCTCACTGCTGATCGGGGTACAGGTCGTCAACGGGCTGCTTCTGCCGATCAACCTGTTCTTCATCTGGCGACTCGCGCGCTCGGCGCACGTGATGGGAGCGCGCAGCAGCCGTGGCCTCCCCGACCTCGTGACCGGCATCACCGTCACGGTGCTCTCAACGCTTTCGCTCGTGCTCGTCGTGGTGACCGCCAGCGGCGGGTGAGCGTCGCGATCCGGCCTTGGACGGCGCGCTGTAGCTCGAGCCCGCGACCGCGGCGCCGCCGGGCCGAGCGCGCGCGGGGGGCTGCCTTTGCTCAGCCCGCCGCCGGCGGTGGTCCCTCCTCAGCCACCAGCAGCGCCGCGCCGAGCGCGCCGCCGAGGTCGCCGAGCGCGGCGACATGCACAGCGGGCGGTCGCGAGTCGACGAACAGGTGCGGCTGCATCTCCTGAGCGATCCGTTTCGCATACGGATCGCCGAACCTCACGCCCAGCCCGCCCCCGATGACCACGCTCTCGACGTCGAGCACGTTCACGACGGAGGCGATGCCCGCGCCGAGCGCGCGAATCGCGCGCTCGATCGCAGCGCTCGCAAGTGTGTCGCCGTGCTCGAGCGCTCGCGCCCAGATGCCGCTGGTCAGGCGCGTGCGGTTGTGCTCCTCCATCAGTTTGAACAGATCGGTCCGGCGTCCCTTCTCCTCGTGCTGGCGGCGTACCCGTGCTTCCATGGCTGCGCGCCCGGCGTAAGCCTCGACACAGCCGATGCGCCCGCACGTGCAGCGTGCGCCGTCCAGCTTGACGACCACGTGGCCGATCTCGCCTGCGCCCCCGCGGCCGCGCCACGGCCTGCCATCGAGGATCAGGCCTCCCCCCACTCCAGTGCCCCAGAAGACCCCGAGCAACGAGCTGTAGGGCTCGCCCGCGCCGAGCTTGAACTCGGCTTCGGTCGCCACCTGCACGTCGTTGCCGATCCTCACCTTGCAGCCGAGCGCCGCTTCGAGCGTTGCGGCGAGAGGAAAGCTGCCTTCCCATCCGGGGAGGTTGCGTGCGCTGCTGACGTTGCCGTTTTCGATCGTTCCAGGCGACCCGACGCCAACGCCGGCAAGCGAGGATGGATCAAGCCGCTCGCCGGCACATGCGTCGCGCAGCGCCAGCTCGATCTCGCGGGCGACATCGGCGGGACCGCCGCTCGTGGGCGTGGGACGCCGCACCGAGCCAAGGACGTCATTGCTCTCGTCGACGAGCACCGCCTGGATCTTGGTGCCTCCGAGATCGATCCCGGCGCGTGGCGGCATCGCGCGATCATCGCAGACGCGCCTGCGAGAACCGCTGTGCGCTGCCGGTTAGGAAAACTGCACGCGCCGACGGGGCGCCGGCCCATGGGGCCCCGCGCACGCAGGCCTAGGGGTGCTTCCTGTTGCGGATCGCGGCCGAGCTCGGCTTTCTCGACACGGCCGGAGCAGGCAGCGCCGAGATGCGCTGGATCAGCCGGTCCCACTGCGCGGAGCTGATGCTCCGGCCCGTGGCCGGCGGCGAGGACAACGTGCCGGCGCGTCTGCCAGCACGGGTGGCTGTGGCGGTCGCACCCGGACCGGGCGCCGGCCCTACGCCGTCCGGACGGAAGCCGACGTGGATGTGGTTGTAGTGATCGGGCATCGCCAGCGTGTTGCCGGCGCCGGGGTAGCGCATCAGGCTGATTATCTGGTGAGGCGCGAACGGGCCCTGCAGAGTGAGCAGCGCGCGAATCGTGAGATCGGTGATCGTCCCCACGCCCTGATGGTCGAGAATCGGAGTGCCGTTGATGGCGGAGATGTCCACGGCGTCCCCCGTGTAGTGCTCGGAGACGTAGCCCGAGACCGTGTACTCGCTGTGCCCGCAGCGAAGTGCGCTCACGGTCGGCGCGAGCCCGCTTCGCGAGAGGAACGCGAGCACCGCCAGCACCCGCCTGTCGATCGCTCCTGAGGCGATGTCGCGCCGCCCACAGGGGTAGATGTTGATACCGGGATCGGCGAGCACGGCGCGCTCGAGCTCGGCCTTCGAGAACAGGAACACCCCTGTGGCCGTCGCGCCGAGAAGGTCGGCGTTGGGGGGCGCTCCGGCGGGGTGCAGCGCCGCCTCGAGCTCGAGCCAGTTGCCGAGGAGCGGGCGCGGATCGATGGTGCTGCGATCCCCCGCCGGGCGGATCGCGAAGCGCAGGTGGCCGTTGTGCGCACCGGGCGGAACGCGCGCTTTACCGAGCACGGTTCCCTGCGAGACGACCGAGCCGGCGCGCAGCGGCCGGGAGCCGTCGCCGTGCCGAGATCCAGGCCGCGACGCTCCCTTGCTTGAAGCGAGCTGGGCGTCGGGGTTGCCCGGGTGAGCGAACAGGCGGACCTTGCCCGCGGAGATCGCGTGCGTGGATACAGCCGCGCTCGCAGCGCCGGACCCGGGCGCCTTGCGCGCGCTCGCTCGGGCAACGCTCAGCGTCGAGGGCGGCTGGCTGCCCGCGCTCGCGGGTTCCGCAGGCGAGCGCTCCGGCCTGATCGCCGCGGTGTTTTCGAGCTGCCTGCGCCACGCTGAGGCCGTGCGCGTGACCTTCGCGGGCTTGTACCTGGGCGCGATGCTGCCAAGACCGGTGTAGGTGAACACGTCGCCGTACACATCGCGCAGAACGACGTAGCGACCGAGCTTCGAAGAGTGGCCGAGCTTGAGCACGCGGCCGTCCTCAACGGCGACCACCGAGGCGTTGGGCGCGCCTCTGACGTCGACCATCTGCAGCGGCTGGGCGGCTCCCGCGCCCCCGCGCACAGCCGCGGCCGCCGCGGCCAGTGGAGAGGCCGGCTGTTGGGCGCTCGCAGCGTCCGGCTGCGTGCTGCCGGCCACGGGGCTCGCGCCTGCGGTCGCACTCGAGCGAGGTGCAGTGGCCGCCGATCCCAGCACGGCAGCCGTCGTCGAGGGCAGGCCCCAGCTGAGGTGACCGCCCGTGAGCGGCGGACGACCGTCGCTCAGCGCGGTGAGAGTGGCGATAACCGTCTTGGGGTACGCCGAGATCAGCTTCGCGCGCAGCAGCACCGAGTTGAGGTATTCGTCTGAGTGGTTGTAGGCGAGGACCGCCGCGCGCAGGTCGTGGGCGGCGCCGGCGGCGCGCAGGTAGCGGGCGGCCGCGAAGATCGCGTCGACCGGGTTGTATGGATCGGCGTAGCCCGCGTTCAGCGCGTCGACCCCGTACTGCAGCCACGTGGCCGGCATGAACTGCATCCATCCCTCCGCGCCGGCGCTCGAGACGGCCAGGTCGGTGCCGTAGTTGGTCTCGATTTCGTTGATCGCCGCGAGGATCTGCCAGGGAACTCCGTACTGGACCGCGGCGGCCTGGTAGATCGGCAGCAGGAACAGGGGGATGCGGTAGAAGGCCAGCGCCTGCGCGGACGCGGCCGAGTTCGCGAGTTCGGTGGCGAAGGCTCCGGCCTGGGCCGCAATGATGCCCGGCGCCGGCGCCACGTTTCCGGCGCCGCTCGGGGTGCTGGGGCCGCCGTGCCCGTTCTTCGCGCTGCCGCTCGGCTTCTGGCCGGTCGCGCTGCCGCTGCGCCTGGGGGGCTTTGCGCCGCTGGGCGACTGTTTGCGCTGGAGCACAACCTTGGGCGGTTCCGGCGGCGGCGCGGGCTGGTCGGCCGCGGACGGATTCGAGGGGTCGCCGATCGGCACCGTGGTCGTGCTGGTCGGCGCCGTGGTCGTGTTGGTCGGCGCCGTGGTCGTGTTCGTGCTTGGGGGCTGCCCAGCGGCAGTCTGCCCCGGCTGGCCAGCGCCACCAGCTTCGGGGGCGCCTGCGGCCGGTCCCGACCCCAAGGTCCCTTCGCCCGGCGTACCGATCGAAGTGGTTTCGGCGCCCAGCGCCGGACCTACGAGAGCCCCCAGCCCGGCCGCCGTCAGCCCGCCGCCGGCGAGCGCCGAGACCAGCATCCGCAGCGCCCGCCTGCTGGGGCCGGCAACGGGGGCCGCGCGCCGGGATGGATCTTCATTGCTGGGTCGTCCCATGGTCGTGGTCGGCGCAGCTAGCCCACAAGGCCCCGGTACGCCCACTGGGGTCTATATCGGCGCGGCATTGCCGCAAGGTAAAGGAGTCGTGATCGCGCATGCCGCGAGCCGCGCCGAATGTTCATGGCAGATACGGCGGCAACGGGCCGCCGCCACGCGAGCGGGGGCTTGGAAACTGGCCGATCGTCCGAGAATTACGCATACCCCGGACGGTGGCGCCAGGCATTACAGTGTGGGCCATGGAAACCCTCTTCTCGGTGCTCCAGGTCGTGATCTCGGTGATCGTGGTCTTCCTCGTGCTCATGCACTCGGGCAAGGACTCGGGGCTCTCCGGCGCGTTCGGAGTCGGCAGCGGAACGGGCCCGCTGGGCGGAGGCTCGATGGTCGAGCGCAACCTCAACCGGTGGACGATCTTCTTTTCGATCCTGTTCCTGCTGAACGCGATCGTCCTGCTCAAGCGACCCTGGGCCTAGTCCTCGAGGGAGTCGCTCGAGGGCGCCTGCGCGCGCTCGAGCGAATCCAAGATCGCGATCGCTTCGCGACGCAGGGCTGCGTCGACGGCTTCGTAGTCCTCGCGAGATAGCTTGCCGGTGCGATAGTCGAGCTCGGCGTCGCGTATCTCGCGGTACTTGGCCTCGCGCTCGGCTTCAAGCGCCGCCCGCTCGGGCTCCGGTTTCGTGTGCTCGCTCTCGCGCGTGCTGCCGCGACGCTCGGCGGCGCGTGCGCGCAGCGGCGCACTGATCACGATCAGGACGCCGGCGACGAGCACGAGCGTCAGGAGCACGACCAAGGCATCCATCTAGTGGAGGCACCGACCGCGACTGCTCGACGCGCTCACCGTCTCTCAGGCGCGGACCGGGTCGCCCGCCGAGCGTGCTCGCGCGCGCACGCTGACGCGGCGGACTACGACGCTCGGCGGCGGCCACACGGCGATGAGCCCACCGCCGAACACGATCGCGCCGCCGATCCAGATCCACATGACGAGCGGCGAGACGATGAAGTGGAACTGTGCTGCCGGCGGATGCTGCAGGTACTCGCGCGCGAGGTAGCCGAGTGCGATCGGCGCGTCCTGCGGCGGGAGCGTTCGGTTGCCTGCGTCTACGATGCGCTGCAAGGCGGGGCTCGAGATGTTTGGTGCGATCGCGCTCCAGACGTCGCGCAGTACCCCTTCGCTCATGCTGATGTGGCTGACGGGCTGCCCTCCGATCAGGTGCCCCACCGACCCCTGAGCCGCTTCGCCGGAGTCGTAGTAGCCCTGGCTCGGCCGCAGAGTCGCGACGTGGTGGCCGCGCTTGCTCACGTCGAGCACGGCGCCGAGGCTCATGCTCGAGCCGGTGTGCGCGGCGTCGGCGGCGGGCGTGACCGTCGCGGTGGGACGCACGTAGCTGATCGTGTATGCGCCCACCCGCGCCGCAGAGCCGGGAGAGAGCCCCACCTCGGTGGCGTGCTGGAAGGATGAGGAGGCAGCCACGCCGACGAACAGGACGGCGATGCCAACGTGGACGATGTAGCCGCCATAGCGCCTGCGATTGCGACGCACGAGCGACAGCAGCGCAGCAGGGACGGCCTCGCGCGTGATCTGGCGCCGCGCGCCCACGCCGCGGACAAACTCCTGGCCGATGCTCGCGAACACGAACGCCGCGCACGCGAACAACGCGATCGCCAGCGGCCGCCCCGGGACGCCCGCCGCGAGCAGCGCGAGCGCAGCGATCCCTGCCGCACTCAGCGGCACGGCGAAGTTGCGCCGCGCGCTCGCGAGCGTGGCGCGGCGCCACGCGATCAGCGGTCCGATGCCGCTCAGGAGCACGAGGATCAGGGCCAGGGGCACCGTGTAGCGGTCGAACCATGGTGGCCCCACTGACGCGGCTGTGCCGTTGAGCGCTTCGGAGATCAGCGGGAAGTAGGTGCCCCAGAAGATCACGAAGCAGAGCCCCACGAGCACGAGGTTGTTTGCCAGGAACGCCGATTCGCGCGACAGCAGCGAATCGAGCCGGTGCTCGCTGCGCAGCGCGTCGCGCCGCGATACGACGAGGTAGATCGAACCGGCGACGAGCACGCCGATGAGTGCCACGAAGGGCACCCCGAGGGTCGCGCTGCCGAACGCGTGGATCGAGTTGAGGATGCCGCTGCGCACCAGGAAAGTGCCCATGATCGCCAGCGAGCCCGTGGCGAGCACGAGCGAGGTGTTCCACACCTTCAGCATGCCGCGCTTCTCCTGGATCATCAGCGAGTGCAGGAACGCCGTCGCTGTCAGCCACGGCATCAGCGACGCGTTCTCGACCGCGTCCCACCCCCAGTAGCCACCCCAGCCGAGCACCGAGTAGGACCAGCGCGCTCCCAGCAGGATGCCGACCCCGAGGCACAGCCAGGCGGCGAGCGCGAACCGGCGCGTGGCGGAGATCCAGTCGGCGTCGATCCGGCGCGTGAGCAGGGCGCCGACGGCGAACGCGAACGGGATCGTGCACAGCGTGTAGCCCGAGTAGAGCATCGGCGGGTGGATCACCATCGTCGGGAAGCGCAGCAACGGATCCAGGCCCGCACCTTCCGCCGGCGCCGGGCTCGTGGTCGCAAACGGCGTTGCGTAGAAGATCATCAGCGAGATGAAGAACGCGCCGAAGCCGAGCAGCACGGCAGTCGCGTAACCGGTCACGTCGCGAAGCCTCCGGCGCATCAAGAACAGAGCCAGGCTGGACCACAGCGACAGCAGCCACGCCCAGAGCAGCAGCGAGCCCTCCTGTGAGGACCACACGGCCGCCGCGCGGTATAGGGCGGGCGTCGTGCGACTCGATGTGTCGGCGACGGTGTTGAAGGCGAAGTCGTTGCGCAGGAAGGCGAGCTCGAGCACGGCGAAGGCGACGGTGAGGATGCCCGCGAGCGCGTACACCGTGCGCCGCGCGGAGTCGGTGAACTCCACGCGGCCGCTGCGCACGCCATAGATCGCAGCGACGATGCCGTAGGCGCAGACCGCCAGCGAGAGCACCAGGCAGCTGCTTCCGAGCGCTGCCATCAGTACCTAGCGCCTCCCCGAAGCGAGCGGGCGGGCGAGCCGACACTCGGTAGCCCTGCTTCTTGGACCCCCGTGCTGGCCGATGTCGGCCAGTCGCGGGGAGTCCCGGATTTACGGGGATTTTCGGCCATCGGTCGGCCGCTCATGCTACCCCGTAGCTGCCCGTTCGGCGTCGTTCGCTGACATCACGCGCCGCCGTCTTCCGCGAGCCGCACGGGCGGTCGGCGCGCGAGGGAACCAGCGAGAGCCCAGGGCGCGGTGCCTACTGCCGGGGTGCGTCTGGCTGGCGGTCGGTAATTCCGGCCTGAGCTGGTCGGCGCCGCACCCTCGCGCTCAAGAGCGGCGAGATGGGAACGGCTGCGACAACCAGTGTGAGGATCAGCAGCGCGATCCCCAAAGCGTGCGCGGCCGCCCCGTGGCCGGAGATGAGAAGCGCGATCGCACCGACGAGGAGGATGGTTGGCAGGAACGCGAGCAGCCAGCCAACCGCGCGCTCGCCTCTGGTCAGCAGCTCCCTTCGCGCTTCGCGGTTGCGCCGCATGGTGGCCATGAGAGCGCCTATGCACACCATGCTTGCATCGTAGTCTCACCGCTGGCAGTCCTCTAGCACGGTTTTCTACGACCTCCCAATCTCGGCCTATGGACCGCGAGCCGGGAGCCTGGGAGACGAACGCGGTCGGCGCCTGCATGCAAGTCGGCGAGGTTGCCGTGTACGCGCTGGGCCAGAACCGCTTCCGCCTCGTCTCGCCCGCCGTCGAGCGCGAGGGCGACGGGCTCGAGCCGGCACGAGGACTCGCACACGAGCTCGCCGCGTCACTCTGAGGGCATTCCCCTGCGAGATACTGGGCGGGCGATGCCCGAGGAGTCCACGACGCCCAACGTGATCGAGCTGACGCGCCGCACGCTTGAGGCTGGCAACCGCCGAGACGTCGACGCGATCCTGAGCTTTTTCGCAGCGGATGCCCTTTGGGAGACGACGCTCGACGGACCCATCGAGGGGGAGGAGGCGATCCGAGGAGCCTTTGAAGACTGGCTTGGCTCTTACGAGGCGTACGAGATTCAGCTTGAGGAGATTGCCCACGTCGGCGGTGGAGTGGTTCTTGCCCTGACACGTCATCGGGGGCGTCTGGCTGGCGGGGGTGACCTTCACCAAGTGTCGCCATGGGTGTACGTGTGGGAAGACGGTGTGATCACGCGGTTTCTGACCACCTGGGACGATCGAGGCATCGACGAGGCCCGCGCCGCCGCCGAACGCCTCGCCGAGCAACGGGGGTAGGCGGTGTCGCAGGAGAACGTGGAGGTCGTGAGGCGATGGCTCTGGGCCTTCGAGAACAGCGACGACGTCTTCCGCGAACTCACGCATCCCGAGGTCGACTGGGCGCCCTTCGAGGAGAATCACACCGTGTCGCACGGCCTCGCCGGTGCCATGCGGATCAGAACCGGATGGCTCGACCCATGGACCGAGCACCACATCGGCATCGAAGCTTTGATCGACGCAGGTGAGGATGTAGTGGCCGTCCTGCACCTGACCGCTCGCGGCTCGGCTAGCGGGGCCGAAGTCGACGTTCACCTGTACGGGCATTTCAAGCTGAGGGACGGAAGGATCGTCTACCTGTACGAGCACGAGGACCGCGCCCAGGCCCTCAAAGCCGTAGGGCTGGTGGAGTAGCTAGTAGTTCTGCTTCTCGCCCGCCGGGGCGGCCTTGTACTTGGAAGGGCACTTGGTGATCAGGGAGTCGCGTTCGCCGACGAAGCGAGGGCCGTCCTTGCGTACGGTGACGATTATCTCGCGTCCTTCGCGAAACGGATCGGGCACGGTCCCTGTGTAGGAGAGCGGAACGTTTGCAGCGCCGCGGCGATCGGCGACGGCGAAGTACAGCACGCCCCCGACGCGCCGGACGGAGCCGCCGACGACGACGCCGGTGAGCTGATAGCTGCGACCCGGCTGGGCGCGGTGCAGGAGCTGGCTGGGGCTGAGGGCCGGGCTGGCGGCGCTGAAGCTCGTGTAGATGAGCGCGCTTGCAAGCACCAGGGCCGCGCTCAATGCCGCGACCAGTCGCGCCATTCGCTTCCGCGCGGGGTTCATCCTCCCCAGTATCCCAAAGGCCGTCGCACCGATGACGCCCGCGGGCAGCACGGCGGCACTTCCGACCTAAACCATTCGGCCAGGAGAATCGCGCACGCGGGCGAACCTTCTGGCGGGGGCCGAGTGTCTCCCAAGAGAAGCCATGAAGACCAGCCTGATCGACTTCGCCGGGCGCCCCCACCTCGCCCCCTTCGCCCTACGGCGCCGGCGCGCCGCCCGCGGCGGCTTCGCGACGGCCTTGCAGGCGCGCGCGGGCGTGCAGCCGCATACGGAGCCGGGCAGCCACGGCCACCCCGCGAGGCCCCCGCGCGCGACCCCCCCTGCGGGACGCGAGCTCAGCGAGGCCGCCCCACCGTGTGACCTCGCGGTCCAGCGGGCGCGCGCAGCGGGCGGTCCGATGGACCGGGCTTCCTATGCCTGCGAGTGCGGCTATCTGTTCCTGGCGGCGGTGTCCACGACGGTCGCGTGTCCACACTGTCAGGCGACCCAGGCCTGGTAGGCAGACGGGACGCCAAGGTCGGCGAGCGCGGTGGCGATTGCCGCTTGACGTCTCAATATTCTTGATAAGGTAGCTGAACAATGCTCCTTCGCGCCGTGCTGGTGGGCGTGTGCTCTCACCGCCGCCCGGCGAGCACACACTCTGCTGCGAGCGTCTGCAGCGCTCGCAAGCGCTCTGCGCGCTCTGGCTTGGGGCGCCCTCGTGAGCGGCTAGCATTCCGCCGACGTCAGGGGAACGCCGTCTGAGTCGAGCAACGGCAGTGGAGGAGGGGCCGTGCATGTAGACCCATACATCGTTCTTGGGAGCGCCGTCGTGGGCTTCCTTGTCGGGATGACGGGCGCCGGCGGCGGGGCGCTGATGACCCCGATGCTGATCCTGCTCTTCGGAGTGCAGCCCTCGAAGGCCATCTCGAGCGACCTGGTCGCCGCCGTGATGATGCGGCCGATCGGCGCTGCGGTGCACCTGCGACAGCGAACCGTGAACCTGCGCCTCGTGGGCTGGATGGTGCTGGGCTCGGTGCCCATGGCCTTCTTGGGGGCATACGTGCTGAGCCTCATGGGTCATGCCAAGTCGGCGCAGACAAACATCGAGAGGGCGCTCGGCGCCGCACTTCTGGTGGGAGCCAGCGCGATGGTGCTGCGCTACGTGCTCGACCGCCGCAGCGGGCAGGCCCGCCGCGGAGTGGTCCACGAGGTGACGCCGCGGCCCCTGCGCACTGTCGTGATCGGGATGATCGGCGGCATCGTGGTCGGCATCACCTCGGTCGGCTCGGGCTCGCTGATGATCGTCATGCTCCTCTTCCTGTACCCCGTGCTGGGCGCCAACCAGCTCGTCGGGACAGACCTGACGCAGGCGGTGCCCCTCACCGCCGCCGCAGCTCTGGGCGCGCTCGCCTTCGGCCACGTCGACTTCGGCGTGACCGCCTCTCTGGCCATCGGAAGCGTCCCGGCGGTGTTCGTCGGCTCGCTGTTCTCGTCGCTGGCTCCCGACCGCTACGTCAGACCGGTGATCACGTTCGTGATCGCGGCGTCCGGTCTGAAGTACGTGGGTATCGACGCGACCACCCTCGGCTGGCTCCTTTGCGCCGCCCTGCTCCTGATCGCGGTGGCGTGGCTTTTGATCAGGCGTCCCTGGCGCAGGCCGAGCGCGGCCATCGCGCTCGCCGCCGACCTCGAGAACGCCGGGGCACCTCCTCAAAAAGCACTAACCCACCTGATCCGAACCGAGGCGCCCGAGATCGGCGAGCTCGACGGCGGCGGTGCGTCGCGGGCGTTCGGCGAGCACCCAGACGCTTAGTCCGCCTGCGGAGAGAGGCCGGCGGCCGCAAGTGCCTCCTCGCTCGAGAGGTAGGTGCGCACGCTCAGCGCCCTGCCCTCGCGCATGCGCCACACCTGGGTGAAGCTCTGGACCACCGGGATCGCCGTCCGCTTGCCCTTGGCCCGCATGTGCACCGCGACCACGACCGAGTCGCCCGCGTCCCAGAGGCGCTCGGCTTCGAACTCGATCTCGTCCATCACCTCATAGAAGGACTCGAAGTACCGCCTGATCCCCTCGTGGCCACGATACGTGTCGGGCTCGGCAGAGAGTTGCGGCGGTATGACCGCCTCGAAGTCCGGATCGGTGAGGCTCAGGATCCGATCCATGTCGCCCCCGTTGAAGGCCGCCATCAGCTGACGAAGCGCGTCGATGTCCCGCTGCGACATGCTCGCGGCGAAGTATTCCGAAGTGCCGGTTTCAGAGCCCGGGCGGCGCTCGCGTGGGCGGGTGGACGGCGCGACTCGATGGGCTACAGTCGGAGCGCGCTGCAAGGCTGGCTGGGATGAGAACGCGCGGACGATGGCAGAGGGCGATATGGACACTCCAGCGGACGGCGCGTCGGCGCTGGCAGAAGCGCTGGTTGCCTAGGCAGCGCCGGTGAGCACCTCGATCAGCTGCCCCGCGTGCGGCGAGAGCGCCGAGCCCGCTCAGCGCTTCTGCGGCGCGTGCGGCTGCGCGCTGCAGCGAGCCTGCCGGGAGTGCGGCGCAAGCAGTCCGCCAGGATTTCGCTACTGCGGGGAGTGCGGCGCGACCCTGGGCAGCGAGGACCCGGCCGTGGGCGCCGCGGAGGTGGGCGAGGAGCGTCGCTGGGCGACGGTTCTGTTCGCCGACCTCTCGGGCTTCACGGCCCTCTCCGAGCGCACCGACCCGGAGGACGTGCGCTCGATGGTCGACCGCTGCATGCGCGCGATGGGCGAGATCGTCGAGCGCTTCGGAGGCGCGGTCGACAAGGTCATCGGAGACGCCCTGATGGCGGTCTTCGGCGCGCCGGTCGCGCACGACGATGATCCCGCGCGGGCGGTGCGCGCGGCGCTCGAGATCCAGCAGCAGGCCTCACGCAACGCCGAGGACTTCTGCAACCTGCAGGTGCGAGTGGGCGTGAACACGGGCGAGGTCCTGTTCGCGCGGGTGGGGCCCGACAGCCGGCGCGAGCTCACGGTCATGGGCGATGCGGTGAACACGGCGGCGCGGCTCCAGGCAGCCGCGCCCGCGGGCGGCGTGATGGTCGGCGAGCAGACCCGCGAGGCGACGGGGGGCGACATCGAGTACGAAGACACCGCGCCGGTGCTCGCCAAGGGCAAGTCGGCCCCGCTGCGAGCGTGGCTTGCGCGCTCGGCCACCCCGGCGCCCGCCGAGCGCCTGCTCTCCGACGCGCCCTTCGTCGGCCGGGACACCGAGCTCGACCTCCTGTGGCGGACCTGGCGGCGCACGCGCACGCAGCTGCGTCCAGCGCTGGTGACGGTCGTCGGCACGCCCGGAGTTGGCAAGTCACGTCTGGCACGCGAGCTCGCCCGGCGCGTCGGGGAGGAGGAGGGCCTGATCCTGCGCGGCCGCTCGCTGCCATACGGCGAGCGCGCTGCATATGGCGCGTTCGCGCAACTGATCACGGATGCGTGCGGCATCCTCGCCAACGACGACGCGCGGGCTGCGCGCGCGAAGCTCATCAGACGCCTGGAAGATCTGCTCCCCGACGAGGACCCCAAGCGCATGGCCGTAGGCTTGTCGATCCTCGCGAGGCTCACCGAGGACGCGGTCGAGGACCGCGAGCTGCTGTTCGCATCGGCGCAGCGCTTTCTCGAAGCGATCGCTCGCGAGCGCCCTACGTTGATCGTGCTCGAGGACCTGCAGTGGGCCGATCACGGCCTGCTCGCGCTGCTCGCGGCGCTGGCGGTGCGCCTGGCCGATGCGCCGCTGCTGGTGCTCGCTCTGGCGAGATCGGAGTTTCTCGACGCGCAGCCCGCCTGGGCCCAGCTTCCCACCAACGTGACCCTCCCGCTCGACGCCCTGGCTGAGACGGACGCCGAAGAGCTGGCGGGCGTGCTGCTTGCGCAGCTCCCCGACATGGGCTCTGCGGTCGCACGCGTCAAGCGGGCCGGGGGCGGCAACCCCCTGCTGATCGAGGAGCTCGCGGCATGGCTCTGCGAGGGAGCGGAGCCCGGCTCGGAGGAGCTGCCGAGCAACGTGAAGGCGATGATCGCGGCGCGCCTCGACCAGCTCCCGGTGCCCGAGCGCCAGCTGCTGCTGAGCGCGGCGGTCGTCGGCGACGTCTTCTGGCAGGGCAGCCTGAAGGCGCTCGAGGTGCCCGGCCCGGTCGAGGAGCTCCTGCGCTCGCTCGAGCGGCGCGATCTGATCCGCCGCCTCCCTCGATCGCGGATCGAGGGCGACCGCGAGCTCAGCTTCAAGCATGCGCTCATCCGCGACGTCGCCTACTCGATGCTGCCGCTGGCCGCGCGGCGCGAGCGCCACGCGGCCGTTGCCCGCTTCATCGAGGCGGCGGCAGGCGAGAGCACGGCCTACGCGAGCTCCCTCGCGCACCACTGGCGCCACGCCGGAGAGGGCGCGCGGGCCGTCGACTACCTCATCATCGCCGCCGACCAGGCCGGCCGAGGCTGGGCACAGCAGGAGGCGATCGCGCTATGCGATCAGGCGCTCGAGCTCATACCGGAGGGCGATGAGGCCCGCAAGCGGCGCGTGCGCCTACGCAGGTACGTGGCCTTGCAGAAGGCCTGGCACGCCGAGTTCGATCTGCGCGGTCAGTCGAAGTCGGCGGGCGAGATGTCTCCGCCGATCTCGTAGACGTGGTGGATGCTGTGCCCGCCGAGCTGTTTGGCGTGCTCGTGTATGAGCTCGGTGTTGGGCGAGGAGTAGACGCAGTAGGACTTGATCCGCCCCTCCTCGTCCATGACCGTGTGCGAGTGCTCCCACACGACGGAGGCGAAGCGCTCGTTTTCGGACAGGATCTGCTTGGAGCGCGGGCCCATCGTCGCGAGCTCCTCCTCGAGCATCGGGTCCCACACCCGCTCAATCAAATAACGCGTCATCGCTGGCCTCCCAAGATCGACGGGGGGATGATAGCGGCCGCCCAGACGCCGCCGGCACCGTCCGATCGGGCCCGAATTCCGCCGGTTTCAGCGCTGTCGGCTGGGCGATCCTGTGTCATGCGCCGGCCCGCACGGCCGAGCCCAGCGCACGCCGTGTGAGATGTGCGGTCCGCTCAGTTGAGGCGTCCGCACACGCATTCGAAGCCGCCCCCGCCCCTTCGTGACCCTGGAGGCCGAACGGCTACTTGATGTGCATTCCCGAGATCGCGCGCGAGATCACCAGCTGCTGGATCTCGGCGGTGCCCTCGAAGATGTCGTAGATCTTGGCGTCGCGGTGCCAGCGCTCGACGGGAAACTCGCGCGTGTAGCCGTTGCCGCCGAGGATCTGGATCGCGCGCTCGGTGACCCATACCGCCACCTCTCCCGACTTCAGCTTGCTCATCGAACCCTCGGCGTTCTCGAACGGGACGTTGTTGCGGCCCATCCACGACGCCCGCCAGACCAGCAGGCGGGCAGCGTCGATCTCGAGCTTCATCCTGGCGAGCGTGAACGCGATCGCCTGGTTCTCGATGATCTTGCGTCCGAACTGCTCGCGCTCCTTCGCGTACTCGAGCGCGTACTCGTAGGCGGCGCGAGCGATCCCGAGGGCCTGCGCGCCGACGGTGGGGCGCGAGGCCTCGAACGTCTGCATGGCTGCCTGCGACTTGCTCGGCTTGCCTTCGCGAACGCGCGCGAGACGCTTGTCGAGCTTCTCCTTGCCCCCGAGAACGTGGCCCTGGGGTATGCGGCAGTCGTCGAGGAACACATCCGCGGTGTGCGAGGCGCGCAGCCCATGCTTTGAGACCTTCGTGCCCTGCGTGATGCCCTTGGTTTCGCTCATCGGGACGACGAAGGCGGCGTGCCCGCGCGAGCCCAGCTCGCGATCGACGGAGGCGATCACCACGTGGACGTCGGCGATGCCGCCGTTGGTGGCCCATGCCTTCTGCCCGTTCAGCACCCACTCCCCGGCAGCCTCGTCGAACTTCGCCGTCGTGCGCACGCCCGAGATGTCCGAGCCCGCGTTCGGCTCCGAC
>VAXW01000002.1 GCA_005884115.1 Actinomycetota bacterium | reverse complement strand
CGCGCGGCGAGGTGAGCGTCAGTGAGATCGCGATCCGCTGCGGGCGGGTGAAGCGAGGCCCGCGCGGGAGCGTGAGCGGCGAAACGAGCTGGCTCGCACGCCGCATCGGCCAGCTACCGGAGGCAGGACACACCGAGCCGACTCCGTGGGTTCACACGGACGTCCTTGCCCTCATCGCCCGCGCCCTCGGGGTCAGCCCGCGCGAGGTCGAACTGTGACCCCATCATCGCGGCGGCAGTGCCGCGCGGGCCGACCCCATCCCGATGATCGCACGCCTGCGGCGTGCGCGGGAGATGGGGATCGGCCCCGCAGCGGGCGGGGCCATGCAAATGGAGGTTCTCTCATGAGTACAGTCGCCGCTGCGCCCAATTGCGTCGCCCTCAGCGCGATCGACCTGAGCCAGAACGCGCGCGAGCTCGACCGCGAGCACGTCGATGCGCTCGCCAGCTCGATCGCGCTCCGGGGACTGATAGTCCCGCTCGTCGTTCGCCCCGACGGCGAGCGCTTCACCCTCGTGGCCGGGCATCACCGCTACGCGGCGTGCCGCAGCCTCGGCCTGAACGAGGTC
Organism: Actinomycetota bacterium; assembly: GCA_005884115.1. Taxonomy (GTDB): domain Bacteria; phylum Actinomycetota; class Thermoleophilia; order Solirubrobacterales; family Solirubrobacteraceae; genus Palsa-744. Next base: position 473,959 of record VAXW01000002.1, on the reverse strand, counting down.
GAGGTCACCCTGCGCGAGCAGGAGGGCTCTAGCGCCGACAGCGCCGCCGAGAACGTCGTGCGCAAGCAGCTCTCCCCCCTGGAGGAGGCGCACGCGGTGGCGCACATGCTCAAGGAGGGCTACACCCTCGACGGCGCCGCGAGCGTGCTCGGCTGGAGCAGCAAGCTCGTGGGCGCCAGGGCGAAGATCCTCGAGCTGCCCGAGGCCGCCCAGCAGCTGATCGGCAGCGGCGAGCTGCCCGTGGGCGCGGTCGCGACGCTGACGAAGATCGCCGAGGTGTCGCCGGCTCTCTGCGACGCGGCCGTGGCTCCGATCGCCGCCGCTGAGATCAGCGGCGAGCAGTTCACGAGCAACCCCGGCTGGGTGATCGGCAATGCCCTGCGCGAAAACGGCTGCAAGGCGTTCGGCGCCTACCTGGCCACGCTCAGCTCCCACGACATCGCCGAGCTGCGCCTGGGTAAGAAGATCGAGGCCGCCTACGCCGAGGCCGAGGCGCTGCACGCGCAGATCGAGCGCTACGCCTATGGCCCACCGACGATCCGCTTCGGCGAGGCGGAAGTCGACCAGGCACGGGCCGCCGGCGTGCTGCTCGAGTTCGATCACGGCACGCCGATCATCACCGACCGCGCTCTCTACCGCGAGCTGGCCAAGCAGGCGATCAAGCGCACGCTCGAGGAGCTGCGCGCCGCGAAGCAGCGCGCAGCGGCTGAGCGTACGGCCCGCCGGGCGCAGGGCAAGGACGAGCGCACTCCGCAGCAGCAGCTCGATGCCGAGCACCGCGCTACCGTCCGCCAGCTGGCGGCCAGGGCGCACGGGACGAACCTCGACCTCGGCACCGCGCTGCTGGGAAAGCTCGCCACCGTCGACCCGGCCGACCTGGATGTCGCGCGCTTCTTCGCCTACGGCCTGCTGGGCCCCGACGGGCACGGCTATCTCGGCGGTCGCGACCACACTGTCGCGACGATCGCCGCGAACGGCATTCGCCTCGTGATCGAAGAGCACCGCACGACGACGACGCCGACGCTGAAGAGCGGCAGGCCCGGAAAGACGAAGGTCACCTACGGCGAGGTGCAGGACGCCGTTGCGTGGCTGTGGCGCTTCGTCGAGGGCGCCCAAGGCGCCGGTGAGCTCTACGGCCGGGCGCTCGTCGTGTTCGCCGCGCAGCACTACGCCGAGCAGCTCGTGCTGCCCGCGAGCGAGCGCCGGCGTTCTGTGCTGCCTAGCTCGCGCAAGGACGTCGCGCGCAAGGCGTTCGCGCGGCTCACCAAGAAGCTGCTGCCCGCCTCTCACGTGCAGTTGCAGCGCGCGCTGGAGCGCGAGGCGCGCGCCCACCGCAAGCCCGAGGAGGAGCTCAGCGCGTCCGTGGGCGAGGCGCCCCGCGGCTCGACGCCGCAGGACGAGAAGCAGGAAGCCTAGGGCGTGAGGCAAGCACTGACGGGGCCGAGCGCGGGGGGGAGTGCTCGACCCTGCTGGCCCCGCGGCACCGCTGCTCTGAGGCGGGCCCACTCCCCTCCCAACGATCGCACGCTGCGCGTGCGCTGGGTCGGGGAAGCGGCCCCGCACCGGGCGGTGCCAGCAAGCAAAGGATGGTGAACCATGGGGCATCGCAAGCTGACCGAGTCCGAGCGCGCCGAGCGCCGCCGCGCCGACCGTGAGCGACTCGGGCGGGCGGCGCGTGCGCTGCTCAGCTCTGAGGGATGGGAGCGCTGGGTGCAGGTGCGCTCGCGCAACGGCCTCGCGCGCTACTCGTTTCACAACCAGCTGCTGATCGCCCTGCAATGCCCCGACGCGAGCTACGTCGCTGGCTTTCGGGCGTTCCTTCAGCTGAACCGCTGCGTGCGCAAGGGCGAGCGCGCCATTCGCATCCTCGCTCCGATGAGCGTCCGCGACCGACAGGCGCAGCAAGCCGGCCGTGACGTCGAGCGTGAGAGCGAGCAACCCAAGCGGATGGTGTTCCGCGCCGTGTCGGTTTTCGACGTCTCTCAGACCGAGCTGCTCCCTGGGACCCAAGAGGTCCCGCTCGAGCCGCCGTGTGAGCCGATCGGCGGTGCCACGCACGCGCATCTGCTGCCTTCACTCGAGCGTCTTGCCCAGGAGCTCGGCTACACCGTCGCCCACAGGCCCCTCGATGCACCCGCCGATGGCTGGTGCGATCAGAGCAAGCGCGAGATCGTGATCAACGGCAAGCTTCCCGGCAACGCGCAGGTGCGCGTGCTCGTGCACGAGCTGGCCCACGCGCTCGGCATCGGCTACCGCGAGCATGGGCGCCGCCGCGCCGAGGTGCTCGTCGACACCGTCACCTACATCGTCTGCGGCTCCGTGGGCCTCGACACGTCGGGCTCGACCGTCCCCTACGTCGCCGGCTGGGGCGAGGACGGAGACCTGGACGCGATCCGCGGCTGCGCGGAGGCGATCGACGCGATCGCCAGACGCATCGAAGACAGCCTGCGCTCAGAGTCGCAGTGCCCGTCGCCGCACGCCTCGCTGGCGGCGTAGCGCTTCTGATCGTTTGCGCGAGCGTCCGTCAGCCCGGCTTTAGGAGTGTCGCCCTCCGAGCACTCCCCCCGGATCGGCGGCACCCCTGACATGGCGTTGATTCTCTCCACATCGTTGCCTGAGCCCACCCGGCTACGTCGCTGTTGGACGAGGCCATTTCGTCGGCTCTCTTCTCGCGACCGGTGGTGGTCTGCGCTGTGTCTCCTCACCCGAGTTTGGCCGGCGCCGCCTTGCGCGCTGCAACCCCCGCAAGGGGGGCTCCTCTCGCCCTGCGGGCTCGTCTCCGCGCGGCGGTCGCCGGCCGGACCGGGCTTCGTCAACGCACACCACCACCGAGCCCAGGAGAAGACCAAATGGCATACCCGTCCCCCACCAACTGCGCGACTCTGACCGGCAGGCTGACCCGCGACCCGCAATTGCGCAGCGTCTCCACGAGCGCGGGCCAGCGCTCCGTGTTGACGTTGGGCCTCGCGGTTCGCAAGCCGACCAAGCCCGAGGACGACGCCCCAACCGCGGACTTCTTCGACGTCACTGTCTGGGGAGCGCTCGCCGAGACGTGCGCGGCGCATCTCCGCAAGGGCCGCCTCGTCGCAGCGTCGGCACGACTCGAACCTACCGCCTGGGATGCGCCAGACGGGTCCAAGCGCCGCGGCATGGAGATCATCGCCACGGCGGTCGAGTTCCTGGACCGCCCCTCCCGCGACACCGACTCCTCCGCGGAGCAGCCCGAGGAGGTTCCCGCCGCTGCGTAGCCGGACGGGGCCGTGGGCCCGCCCGAGGGGTGGGCGCGCGGCCCTTTGCAGCGGTAATTCATCCCGATCACCGTGCCTCCCGGCCGTGCTAGGTTCACCGCTCCAGAATTTCGGCGAGCAACACGGAGGCACACATGCAGGGGTCAGACACGCTCGATCGCATTCGCAGAGAAATCGATGAGCGGCTTGGCGAGCTGCGCCCACAGGTGCAGGAGTACGCCAGCATCGAGGCTGCAGCACGAGTGCTGGACGATTCACGTTCCCGGACGGCGGTTGGGAATGGACGAGCGCGCCGCGGCCGTGCGCGCAAGTCGGCGCTCCCGGACGCCCGACGATCGCCGTCAGGCGCGCCATCGTCAGCACTCAAACCGCCGATGGGCGCGCGTCGCCCCAAGGGTGCAAATCAAGTGGCGATCGTGAAGGTTCTGCGTGAGCGGGCCACGCCCGAACGCCCGCTGACTGCGCGACAGGTAGCAGACGCCACCGGTTTGGCACCCACGACTGTGCATGGTGCTCTGCGACCGCTGACAGAGCGGCGTGTCGTGCGGCTCATCAAGCAGCCGAAGGGCAGAAAGTCCTACGTGCTCGCAACTCGAGGCCGGTCGAGCTCGTCTTAGCTTAGTTCCGGGGTCGCCAGGATGCCGCTTCAGCTTCCAAGGAGTGGATTCGAGGGGCTTATCCCGCCATGGTTCGGTTCGCCAGGTAACGTGCTTACCGGGTATCGCTTAGCGAACAACGTCCTGAGGCGGCCGCTTTTCTTAGACGGCTGAAGGATCGCGAGTTCAAGTTCATCCATTTTCGATGCGGGTGCCCACTGAAAATACATGTAATAACTCGCCGCCCACGGGCGATGGGCAAATAAATTGGTTTTGTGGAGGTCGTGACTGCCGACATTGGAGCCGCCACCCAGTGCCAATACTCGAAAATTGATCAGCACATGACGATAGGTTTTGGGCGCTATCACCGTCATGCGATATGTATACTGCCGTTCCACATGGACGCCGGTGAGGGGACCGCTCAGAACCACCGAAATATGCGGGCTTGACGCGTGAGCCTGAGCCTGGGCAGCCACGCAGGCAAGCCCCCCGGCAAGGGCAAGCGGGAGCCCGTATCTCCGAAGTGCTCTCATAGGCGCGCGGAGTCTAGCCAATCGAGCCGACGAGCATACTCCTGCTAGTTGGGCGGCCGCGTAGCTTAGCCTGGCGTCGCGACAGGATGCGCCGGCTTGACCAGGACGCCGACCGCACATGCGCCGGTAACGCCGTTAACGCATACCGCCCTCGCTAGTTAAAGGCAAGGATTCCCAATAGCCCGTCGGGCATACCCGGCGCATCGACGGCCCGTGGCGATAGCAGCTCGCTCCCCCACTGTAAAGCAAGTTCGAGCCCCCGCCCCCGGCGAGGTACGGCCCTTACTACTGAACTTGCTTGACAGCTCCTCCACGACCTGCAAGGGCCAGCAATCAGGTGGGCAGGTGCCCACCTGATTTGAGAACCGTCGATCCGCTCCTTCTCTCAGTTGGCACCCGACCCATCGACAGCGTCTTCATCGTCCTGCACTACGGCTTGGTGTTTGTGGACCCGAACGGTCTGCTGAGGGGCTGGATCGAGCCGACCGAGAACGATCCAACGGTTTGGGATCTGCATCTGATGCCTGGTCAGCCGTACCCGACGGGACCCGCCCCTGCCGCTGGACGCGAGGACGCGTCTTGACGGCGCAACCGGATGCATCCGTCCTGAGATGAGCGTTGCCGATTGGATCATCACGGTCCCAGTCCTGGTCGTAATCTTGCTGGCCGCTCTCGGGCCCGATGGCGACGCTCCGCTGACCCGGCGGCGCAGTGTCTACAGGCGGCACGCGTGGGCGAAAACGCTGCGCGAAGAGGAACGCGAAGGGGTTCGCCCGCCGCGGCCCACGAGGCCCCCGACGAGCCCCAGTCGCGGCGCGGAGCCGCAAGCGAAGTGGAGCGACAGGCGATGACAGACAGACCGCCGGCAGAGAATTGGCCGCAGGTCTGGATCGACCCGGCGACGGGCGAGCGGCAGACGACGCTGGGCAGGCATCGCTCTGGCCCGTATGCCAAGCCGCTGCGCTACTCCGAGTACGACGAGAACGCGCAGTTGGCGTGTTGGAATTGCGACTGGCGCGGCCCGGCACGTGAGGGCTCTCGCGAAAGCTACGAGGAGCTCTTTGACATCTCATGTCCGCGCTGTGAGACGATGCTCCTGATCGTCTCAACCTTGGTCACCCTCGAGGAGAGAAACGCAGCCGCAGCTGCCGGCCACCCTGGCGCGCAAACGACCGTGGCGGAAATGGAACAGATGGAGGCGCGCCGGTGACGGAAACAGGCATGACCGTCGAGCTGAGCAAGATCGAGCAGGTCGACCCGAGGTCCGTCTCCGATGGCCTTGATGAGGAGTCAGCGTAGGGGCCGTCGCTGAACCCGCGCAGACTACGATACGCCGACATGTCTCATGGTGTGTCAGATTCGCAACCAATCTCGTCCGTGCGGTGGGCCGGCGCCGGAGTAGCGGCACGGAGCGGTGAGGTGTCGATATGGCGAGGGCGTGTTGCCGTCCTAGCCGCGATCACTGTCGGCGTCCTGGTTGCTGCCCCGACACACGCGCAAGCGGCGACGCGCCCGAGGTTGCTGGTGTCGATCCCGCAACGCGCGTTCACGAGTTCGACGGTGAGACTCCCCGGTCGCATCCAGCACTCGGGCAGGGGCCTCGCAGTTGCCCTGCAGGAACGTCGACACCGAACCTGGACGAAGCGCGTGCGTGTCCACGTGATCGGCACTTCGTTCTCGCTACCTTGGCACGCGCCCAGCCACACTGGGAATGTGACCCTCCGCGTGCTGCTGCAGAAAGCGGGACGCCTCGTCGTCGCGTCGAGGGCAGCGCGCGTCACGCTGGGACCGCCCCCATTGGTTGTCGCAGCGAGCACCGTGGTCTCTCTCCCACCTCCAGGGCAGCCCGGACGGGTTGTGCTCCACGCGCGAGCGCCAGGGTCCAGCGCGCGGAGAAGCATCGCTGCCTGCCCGACGCTAAGCAGCTCGCCCCGGGTCGGCCAAATCCTCGCGATCGGATACAGCCCCTCGACTCCAGAGGGCTCGCTTACGAAGATCGACTTTGTCAACGTGAAGCCTCCTTGCACCATCGTCGTCACCACCGTGCCCGCGACGCTCGCGGAAGCTCTCGGCAGCAATGGGGGTGATCTCGACCTCGCCAGCTTCAAGCAGGTCTCGCAAGCATCATCGAGCCGGCCCGCGAGGCCTGCAGCACGGACGGGCGCCACGTTCAACCCCGGTCTGAGCAGAGGCGTCTCGTGCACGGCTGGCGCCTCGGCAGCTCTGAAAGGGTCCGCCTCGATCGGGATCACGCCGTCGCTGCACGCGCACTTTTCGATCTTCGGCGGACTTACCTCCGCCGAATTCTTGTTGACGGGCACCGCGAGCGCGTCACTCAGCGCCGAGCTGCACGCTAGCGCTGGCTGCGATCTCAAGAGCACGCCTGTGCTTGCGCATCCGCTGCGCATTGCGACGTTTGTTGGCACGATTGGGCTGATCCCCGTCGTGGTCACGTTGCAGGCCAGCTCTACGTCGACGCCACCATCGACGCGAGCGCCGACGCCACCAGCAGCCTGAAAGCAAGCGCGTCGATTACTGGCGGCGTACGCTACTCCAAGGGTAGGTTCGCACCCGTCTTTAGCGGGCCCAACGCGAGCTTCGGTTTCAGTGCGCCGATGGTCAGCTCAGATGCAGGCGCGGCCGCACACCTCGAACCGGCCTTACAAGCACTCCTATACGGTGTCGCAGGGCCGCAGCTGAGCCTGACCACGGGACTCGAGTTCAAGGCTGACACCACGAGTAACCCGTGGTGGACCCTCCGATCACCTCTCGAGATCCAAGCGTCTCTCACGGCACCGACACTCGATCTAAAGAGCGGCAAGCTCACCGTATACGGGCACATCTTTCGGATTGCTGATGCAGGTGGTCCGTTCAGCGGACCTGCTCCCCTGGCACCAAGCGTTGTGTCAGGTTCCTTCAAGGCCACCCCGAGCACACTGGGGCCAGGTGGTGGGCGGATCACCTTGATCGCAAACGTCAAAAACGCGACCACGTGTGAACTCAGCGCGACTCCGGCTATCGCTGGCCTGCCGATATCCACGAACTGCGCCAGCGGCGCGGCCTCATTTCCGGTCAGCCTCCCGGCGAACGGGAGCGAATCTCCGCAGACCTATACGTTCACCTTGAAGGTGATTGGGGCTCCGGGTGCGACGCCAGCCACGGCAACCGCCATCGCAACCGTTCAGGGCACTGCCTCCGGGGGTGAAGCTGCGTTCACGGTCGAAAAGCTGCAACGGCTCGCCGAAAGCGAAGCCGGCTACACGACGGAAACGCTGACGGCTGCGATCGAACAGACGGTGCAGACGGTGGAATACGAGATCGTCGTCAAGAACACGGGCCTCCCGGCGCTGACGCTGTCGAACTTCACCGACGCACTGTGCGACCCCGGCACGATCGGCGGCGGTCGCGGGGAAGTGCCGCTGGCGTCCGGCGAAGCGACCACGTACACATGCAACCACATCCTTACATGCCCTGGTACCTACATCAACGTGGCCACCGTCACCGGAACCGCGTCGGGTGAAGCGCCGCGCACACTGTCCACAAACCCGGTCGTGGTGGAAGTGCCAGGCGAACCCGAACCCTCCTGTCCCGGGGCTACCCGCAGCTCACTTCAGACATTCCCGCGCGGCGTCGCAGAAGTACGGACGACCCCACGGAGCAGCAGGCGCGGCGCGGCCACGAGCGGCGCTCACCTCCCGGCTTTCGCCCCGAACTCGCGGTGGTGGGCACGAGGCGCAAGCGCGATGAGCGCTTGAGCCTGACCTGACCTTCACGGTCCGTCGCTGCGCAAGCCCGTCATGCCGGCGCCGGGGGGCGTGCGGTGGGTCTTTCGCAAGGCCCGCAGGCACTGAGGGGTGGTGGCGCAGGTAGCAGCGCGGGATGCTCGCGCCCCTCCGTGCCGCCGGCGACGCCGACGCCGAGCAAGCAACCACCTGAGAGCTGGCGCGCTTCGCGCGCTCCGTCCAACCGTCGGCCCGATCAGAGCCGGTCAACTCGTGGGGGGTCATCGGGTCGCTCTGACCGACATCCCTCTGCAGCAGTTGTCCTCGATTGCGCCCAGGAGGCCTCATGCACACCGAAAGGGGGGATGCGGAAATCGTCGATTGGACCGGCGGCTCAGCGTGGCCGGCGCCGAGCACGTGATGGAGCGCTTCGCGATGGGGCGCAGCTGGGCCTACGCGCGGCTCAAATGCCTCGTGTCCGGCAGTCTGCTCGAGCAGCGCACGCTCCTCTACCGCCAGCCCGGCCTGTACATCGCCCCCGCCGAAGCCCTGCGCTGGCGCGTTCTCGAACGTCTCGGCGTTTACCGCGTCGGCCCCGGCGGCTTCCGCCACGCCGCCGAGCTGGCTTCGGTCGCAGTCGCGCTGCACGGGGCATTCTCGCGCTGGGAGCTGCTCAGCGAGCGCCAGATCCGAGCGGCGGAGGCCGAGCGTGGCGAGCTGATCGCCTCGGCCAAGCTGGGCGAGTTCCCGGGCGGGCGCCCGGCGCTTCACCGCCCCGACCTGGCATTGCTCTCAGCGGGCGGGTGCGCCGTCGCCGTGGAGCTCGAGCTCTCCTCGGCGCGAGGGGCTCGGGCAAGACGATCAGCGAGGCGTGGATCGCCTGCCGGCTGAGCGAGCGCTGCCACGGCGCCGTCGTGATCGACCCCAAGGGCGATGCGCTGTTGCGCGAGGAGCTGATGCTCGCGGCAGAGCGCCGGGGAGCTCGCTTCAGGGAGTGGACACCCGATGGCCCGCTCGCCTACAACCCCTACGCCAGCGGCAAAGAGACCGCGATCGCGGAGAAGGCGCTCGCGGGCGAGACCTTCACCGAGCCCGACTCCCTGCGCCAGGCAGGCAGGCATCAGCTGAGGTCGAGGAGATAGTTTGGGCGCTGGCGCAGCAAGGACTCTTGTTGCAGGGTTCGGCATCAAGACGCGCCGGCTCCTCAGCGTGGCAGGCGCGCTTGCGTCAGCCGACTCGATGGCCGGGTCCTATCGCGCGCGCAGCGATGAGCTGCTGCCGGGTTGTCGGCAACCCCACGCTGTTGCAACTGCGTCAGATACGCGGTTCGCTGGCGGGACCACGTGCTCGCACAGGTTCACCCCAAGCTACGGCTCAACCTGACAGAGGTCGGCTGAGCTGGTCGGCGCGCGACAGGATTCTGTCTCTGGCTGTGCGTAGAATTCACTGTCAAAGTGCCCCGGCGGTGCAGTAACACCGCCGGGGCTGCACGAGAAGAACTGAGGTCTTCCCATGCGCGCGCAGCGTAGCGATTTGCCGCGTCCCCAGTCCCCGCAGGCGGCCCGCGCCATTCCTCACGCCGCTGGGGCGACGGGTCGCTCGGACCCGCAGCGAGACCGGAGTGCGCCGTTAGCTCCCGTTCACCGCAATTCCGTTGCGTGTGACCACGCCAGGTCGGCTAACTCCATAACCGGGCGCGTCTGGCTCTCGGGAGCAATTGGAGTCAAGCGAACACTGAAAGGGAAGTCTCGAAATGATCCCCTCGACAAGCTCGGGTTCGGACCCGCAGGCGAGCACCCTCACTACGCACGGGGGACCGTTGCTGCGCCCGGAAGAGGCGGCGCGGCTTCTGTCGGTAAAGACGAGCTGGATATACGAGGCCGTGCGCACACGGCGCTTGCCGTGTGTGCGAGTCGGCCGGCACGTTCGCTTCACCAAGCAGCTGTTGGAGGAGTGGGTCGCGGAGAACACCCAAGCCTGAGAGTTCGCGGGGTGCTGCGGGCGCGGACGTCGACACCGAGGCGGCGCTGAGCCATGGGCAAGCGCTCCTACGGCAGCGGTCGGTTGTTCCCCTACAGGGACACCGCTGGGCGTGAATCCTGGTACGGCTCCTGGCGCGTCGGCTCGAGCCGCGTCCAGCGAAAGCTCGGCGAGAAGCGGGCGCCGGGCTCTCGGTCGGGCCTGACCCGCAATCAGGCCGAGCGCGAGCTGCGCAGGCGGATGGAAAACGACGTCGTCGTCGCCAGCGCCGACCGGCACTCGCTCGGCGAGGTGGGAGAGAGGTACGTCGATCATCTCGAGCACGTGATGGAGCGTAAGCCCTCCACCATTCAGGACTACCGGGGCTATCTCAAAGGCCACCTGGAGCCGTTCTTTGGCGATAGTCCGATTGACAAAATCGGACCGCCGAAGGTCGCGTCCTATCTCAAGCGCAAGCGCGGCGCTGGGCTCTCATCGAAGACGGTGCAAAACCATCTGAACTTCCTGCACGGCCTGTTCCGCTACGCGATCAGGCGCAAATGGGCTCAGATCAACCCGGTCGGGCATGTTGATCGGCCGACGAAGAACCGCTCGCCCGACCGCAGGATTCGCTTTCTGCGTGTCGGGGAGCTCGAGGCGGTCGTTCGCGCGGTACCCGATGACGTGCTCGGGAGAATCGAGGGCGCTCTTTACCTGACGGCGGCGATGACCGGCCTGCGCCAGGGCGAGCTGCTGGGGCTCAGGTGGATTGATGTCGACTGGCAGGCTGCGCGAATCCGCGTCGCGGACAACTTCACCCGCGGGAGGCTGGGAAGCCCGAAGTCACACGAGGCTCGCTCGGTCCCGATGGCGGATCGGGTTGCGCGTGCGTTGGAACTGCTGTTCAAGGCAAGCGCCTACCGCAGTGAGAACGATTTGGTGTTCTGCCATCCCGAGACGGGAAATCCATACGACCCGAACAGATTGCGGGAGCGCTTCTACGAGGCGATGCGTGCCGCGGGAATGGGTCACAGGGTCGGGCGCAATGGTGGCATCACGTTTCACGCCCTGCGCCATACGTTCGGGACGCAGATGGCGGCCAAGGGGGCGCCGCTCCGGAACATCCAGGAGTGGATGGGCCATGCCGACTCCAAGACCACCGAAATCTACCGGCACTTCGCTCCGGACCCCACGAACGGTGCGCAGTTCGTCGAGCGTGCGTTCAGCGCCGAGGCCGAGTCGGAGCGAGCGCCCGAGTTCGGGCCTGGAACAAGTCAAGACGGAGAGCGCTGCGGCGATCCCAACCAACCGGCTTCGGAGATCCCGATGGCGGGAACGCTGGCGGAGGACGCGGATTCGACCCGCTAAGAATCATTCGTCTCTTTACCTGGCGGCTCACTGTTTGCGGACGGACGAGGTGCCCTGCTCGCACGGCTCGAGGCTCGCCTTCCCGCCGGCGTCCCGGGCCCTTAGCTGATGAGCCGACCGCCACTCGATCGGGTGGCGGTCGGCTCAAGAGTCTGGACGCACCCACCGATGCTTTTCTGTGTCGGCGGTACGGTACGTTTAGGGTTGTGCGCGTCCTCGCCAGGACAGCCGGGGCGCTAGAGCTGCTGTATGCGGCGATGGTTCCGGCGGCGGTTCGGGCGGCGACAGGGGGGCAAGTGCACCCTGCTGCCCATCGTCGTCCCCATAACCAGCGCCACCGCCAGGGTAGAACGCCCGTTGCCCGCGCCGCCATCGTTGGCGGCAGCGCGGCAGAAGACGGCACATACCCGTGGCTCGCGTATATCAGCGGAGCTAGTGGCAGGTGTACCGGAACGGTCGTGGCTGCGAACGTTGTTCTAACGGCGGGTCACTGCGCTGAGGACACAGAAACGGGGCGACTCCACGACCCGTCCGGTTACACAGTGGTCACCGGGAACGTTGACTGGACCGCACCCTCCCGGCAGGTATTCGGCGTCTCGCGCGTAGTCGTATACCCGGGCTTCAACCGCGTCTACCTAACCGGCGACGCAGCCCTGCTGATCCTCTCCGCGCCGACTAGCGCGCCAGCGATCTCGCTCGCGTCCTACCCCTCTGACTCGCCCATCTTGGAAGCCGGGACGGAAGGGGTGATCGCTGGTTAGGGCAAGACCTTCGGCGAACAGGAAACGCTAACGCAACGGCTCCGATGGGCGGCGACTGTCGTGCAGCGGCCCAGCTACTGCGAAAGCAACGCGTCGCCGTTTTATGAGGGGTACGAGCTCTGCACGATCGACCCGCCCGAATACGAAACAGGAACATGCTTCGGGGACAGCGGCGGCCCTTTGCTCGTCTCCAATCCCAACGGAGGTGGCGTGGTCGCGCTCGGCATCACCAGTCACGGCTACGAAGAATGTTCAACGTTGCGCCCATCCGTATTCACCCGCGCCGACCTCATCGCATCGTGGGTTCACGAATGGGTCGAAGCTGTCAAACCACCGCCAGCTCCCGCGCCGGCTCCTGCGCCAGCTCCCGCACCTGCGCCGCCGCCTGCGCCACCAATCCAGAAAGCTGCACCCGCCCAGGCAACCGTCCCGCCCAACCTGCCTGGGTTCTATGTCACGCGGCGCTCACGAACCCGCAAGATCGTCGTTCACGTCTCAGGAGACGGCAAGCACATCGTCGGTCTGAGCATCGAGATGCCTGTCGACTGCCAGCACGGATACGCCCTGTCGCTGAACGAATCGTGGCTGTCCTACGCCGACAACCTCACGATCAGCAATCACACCGTCCGCAGCGCCTTGGAATGGTCGGAAAGCCGAGAAACCAAGAGAGGCGGAATCGGCGTGTTCCTTAAGTTCACAGCGTCAGGACGCCTGGAAGGGCGACTCCGCCTGCGCCTACCGTACAGGAGCCGACGCATCGGGCTCTGTCAGGGCACGCTGAAGTTCACGGCGACCACGTGAGCAGAACCGGCTTGCTTACAGCCTAGGCCTCGCGGAACGATCGGCCGCGGGTCCGGCGCAGTCAAAGCGTGCGGCGTCTGCACTTGGTAGGACAGTTCTCAAACCCTTTGTCAAGCCTGAAGGTTGTCATCGACTACGTACCGGATGCCAAACCGGGTGGCTCGGGTCCGCGCTAGCGACCCCGGTCGATCACGGATGGCTCGACAATTTGATCGAAGGTCGAACGGTGGCAGTCCTGGATGTCATGTGCGACGCAGGCGAGCCTCTGGGGCCTGGAGAGGTGCGTTCGCTCGTTGCCAAGCTGCTCGACCAGACTGTCTCGCAAGATACGGTCAGCAGCTTCGTGTCGGTAGCTGTTCGTGATCCGTCCATGCCGATTGAGCGTCTCGCCGACGAGCTGTACAAGGCCGCCATCTCAGAAGCGCTCAGTCGCCTTCGAGTCTGCGATTAATCTCGTCCTCAACTAGCTGGCTCCATGATCTAGCCGTCTCCATAGTTGCTCGGTGGAGGCAGTCGACCTCTTGGTCAATTTGCTGATAACGAGAGAGGAGAGAGGCTGTGTCTTTTGCGGTAGCTAGGCGCTCCGGTCGCTGAGCTATTAGCGAACCTACAACTGGCGGCGCTCTACCTCCAGCGTGTCTGGGGGGTCGATGACCCCCTTCTCGACCAGCTGCTCGATATGCCTCCAAAGACCAGCCGCTCAGGTCGACGCAAGCGAAATGAATCATCTGAGAGTGTCGCAACGCTCTTCGGGACGTCAGCCTGATATTTGACCATACACCCGGTCGCGGGCAGTTACCACATGTCGCACAAGCGGTATTATGTGACGGCTCCAACCGATGAGCACGGGTGACGAACCAAATAGGATCACCGGATGCACAGCACTTCGATACTGGCTGCGACCGGCGGCGATCAAACACCGGTCTGGCTCACCTTCATCGGCGCACTAACGCTCGCACTTGTCGCGGCGGGCACCGCACAATGGCGACAGCGTGTTCAGCTCCGATACGATCGGGAGATTCGTGATCTCGAGGAGCTCCGTGCGCTTCTCGACGAATGTGCACGAATGGCCGGAACGACCAACCAGCTTCTTATCTTCCTGCTCAATAGGTCGCGGTCGATTCCTCGAACTCCGTCGCCGGTCGAGGCCGGCAGCCAAGGCAGGCCGCTGCTGTTGCGAGAGCTCGGTGTATCGGTCACTATCACGGACGAGGACTACTCTTCGAAGGATCCGCACTTTCGAGCGCTTGAGGACGCGTTCTACGAGGCTGCCGCTCCGGTCTTTGGTCTTTACCAGCGCGTCGTCATGCGGCTAGGCGAGGCACATGACATCACCCGCGCCTACCTAGAACTTCAGCTACAGTGGGTGGGGCTCGGTATCAGTGCCCTCTTGGCAGAAACCGACGCTGACTCTGGCGAACGGGACGCGGGCATCGAAATGATCAAGGCTGAGGTAAGAGAGGCGCACTTTTCATTTCTCCAGTCGGCTCGTCTAAAGATCGGTTCCAAGGTACGCGATCAGCGGCACGATGATCCGGTTACCGCCCCACGTGGTCCGCTGCTCGCGGGCTAGGCGGATCGCAGGGAAGCTGAGTCGCTAGTCGCCTTCGTGTCGCACAACCGGTAGCACGCGGCGTAGGCACGAAGTGCATTCGCCTGAACACGGCGACGTGCATCGACCGTCAGGTGTCCATAGGTTCTTCCTCGGGGAGCGGTCGTTTGAGCTTCTTGAGCAAAACACGGCCGCGCGCGACGGACTGTGGATGTCGAGGCCCAACCCTAGTCGGCGGCGGCTCGGGTTCTCCAGTGCCGGGGATGACCTGAAAGAGCGTGATTGGCGCTGCGGCCTCGGTAGGACCGAGAAGCTCGACGAGAACCTCGCGGTCGAGTAGGCGGCGGAGGCTTCCGGCGAGATATCCGGCGAACCACCAATTCAGGGGGAAGCGTGACGGCGACCGAGACAAGAAGCTATTAGCTAACGCTACGAGACCCTCGCCGGTTTTGGGATTGACTGCCACTGTCAGGCGTCCCATACCAGCTGTCGCGTCGTACTCACTCCACTTCAGCAGTTGCCTTAGCAGATCGCTCTTCTCAATTTCGAGCGCTAGCAGCTGTTTGTGGAAGTCCGTGACCCAGCTTTCGCCGACGGCCGCACCACACTGGTAGAGAGCGCTTTGCCGATTGTCTTCGTCTGGTATGGCCTGCGTGAGCGTATCTACGATGAGGTGTATCGTGCTTACACGAAGTGAGACGTTTGGGATGTCGCCCTTCCGGAGGATTCCGGACTCTCGATCGTCCTGATAGGCGAGGATCTCGGTATCGGCTCCCTGGCCGACTAGAAGCTTCCGGGCGCTGCGAACGATCTGCACGCCAACGACGACCGTAATAACGACTAGGACAGCGATGCCTAATGCGGTCGGCCAAACGCCTTCGAGCTGTGGGATGAGGCTGATTCCGGAGGCGACGAGCAGAGGCACGGCCGTTACGGCCGCTGCCAGAATCCCAGTCTCGCGGCGGGCGTTTGGCGTCTCCTGTAGTCGACCTACCGAGGGTATGTTTGTCGCCGACGATCCGTCGTTAGCCGTCTCGGCGACTCCTGCTTCCGAGTCTTCCCCGACCGTGGCTGCCCCCTTCCTCACCGAAGCCGGATTCGAACTATAGGAAACGCTAGATCGCGTTGCGTTGATCCCCGAGTGGGGTCTCGACTATCCAGTACGCTGACTCCCCGATCGTCGCCGCAGAAGGGGTCAGGGCTCCCTATCGCGAATAGGGTTCTCGGCTCGGGTAGCGTAGTCTCTAGGCGCGAGATGCCGGGGCTTGAGCAGGCTGTTGCGGGCATGGATCGCCCAGCGTATACTGGGCCTAGAGGAGCGGCCCGTCTATATAGTGGCCCAAAAGTCCTCTCCTGACCGTCTTCTGTCGACCGGTGCGATGCGCACTGGAGGCGAGCGTAGTCCGACGCGACAGGAGCGCCGCCTCGGTCGGCTCAGGTTCTGGCTCCTCAAGTTGCGGCGATCCGGAGGCGATGAGGTCCCAGCGGCGTCTGCAACAGCCGGGATGGATCTCGGACATCACCCAAGGAAGGGAACCGCGATGGAGCACGCACTTGGCGCGCGCGAGCTTGAAGATCCGATCGACAGCGACTGCACTGTCGGTCTAGTCTTGACTGGCGGCACAATCGGTGCGCGAGAGGACGACTCGGTCCTGTCAGTTGGGCAAGACCCGACGAGTGCGGAGGCCGATCTGACCAGCGAGCAGTGGCCCGGACCAACACGTCCATCGGTCGCCGTCAGGTATCCGATCCGGCAACTATCTGAGAACCTCGAGCCCCAGGACTGGCTTTCGATCGCCGATTCTATATGCGAACTCGCGGAGCATGAACGCATCATCGGAGCGCTCGTTCTTCACGGAACGGACACGATGGCCTACACCGCTTCCGCCTTGAGCTTCTTTCTGACCGACATCGACTTCCCAGTTGTGTTGACCGGCTCGAATATTCCGTCTGGCCAACGCGGATCCGATGCTGCTAGGAACGTGCACACAGCGCTTATCGCGATGCGCTCGTTGAACCCTGGAGTATACGTCTGCTTTGCGGGCGGTTCTGAGCTGCCCGGATACGTGTATCTCGGAACACACGTCAGAAAGCTACGGGCGGCTGGAGCGGCGTTCGCATCGATCAACCGAGACCCCGTCGGCGTTGTTAAGGGGGAGGAGTTTGAGCCCATCGAGCCGTACAACCCCATGCAGCACAGTGAGGGATTTCTGCTGAAAGTCGACGAACATGTCTTCGCTATCCGCCTATATCCAGGTCTCGATCTTGACGTAACCTTCGATGCCATAGACCAAGGACACGTTCGCGGTGTGGTCATTGAGTTGTATCCGTCCGCCACGGGGCCGGCTGACACGGACGACCCCCGGTTCTCGGTTTCCCGCTTCATTCGTCGATGCACTCAGCGAGACATAGTGGTAGTCACTACAATCGCGGAAGCGCCTCCGACGAACGGGAAAGTCTATGAAACGACCGTGGCAATTAACGACGCCGGCGGCGCTTTTCTGCATGACATGCTTCCTGAGACCGCCACGGTAAAGCTCATGTGGGCGCTCGCTCAGTCGCAAGACCCGCAAGTCGTGCGCGATCTCATGCTTCGGCCTATCGCCGGAGAGCTGCGCGCGCCCTCCCAGGCCGCCTAACACTATTTACGCCTCTGCACGGCGCCTGGGTCGGTGGCTCGCCGCGCGTCGCACAAGTGCCATTACGCGACCTCTAGGGACAAACATCCAAGCGAGGACTTTCTCGCGACGTAAGCATCAGGTCCTACTATGCCCCAGATCGCGTACTCGGTTCCATCAGTGATCTCATTAGGATCTGCCGCCGATTTCAGCTCTCCCTTGAGCCGCCAGAGGTCTGCGCACGATCAACCACGTCGAGCAGCTGCCTACGGTCACCCTCGTTGAAGGTCTGCCATTCGTGTTTGACTCGCTCGAGCGCCTCTAGTTGCTCCTCGTCAGACCGAGGCCTGACTATGACGCGAGCTAGCGCCTGGCTCAGCAACGGCTCGGCTGCCGCCGCCTATCGGGCCTGACGGGCGCGGGCGGGGTGGCGGGCTGAGCTGGCTTGACTTGATCAGCGGGTCTGACCGCAGCCGCCAGCTGGTCTGGATGGGCTACAGGACCCTCAATTTCCCATGCCCTCGTCCGCTCCGCATCCTTGCGTGACAAACCGTTCGCTGGTCCGGCCGATCCGGTCAATTGCCGGAAAACAAGAAGCAGCTAGAAGCCGACGAACGCCATAATCGTGAAGACCTGCGCAAGCGCGAAGAAGAGCGGAACGAGAAGCCGAAGCGCACTAGGCCTCGCGTCATCCAGTGACTCCCGTTACGCCCTCGCGTCGCGCTCTAGCGCTTCGGCTCGCGCTACGCCCTTCGGCGTAAAACTCCATCTGTCATCATCGGCCTCTGCATACCCAGCAGCAATAAGCGTCGGAAGTAGCCTCTCTATCTCCGCGAACACGTCGTCAGTGTAATCCTCAATAGAAATCTGCCAGGCGCGAAGTAAGTCGCGATCAGCAATACGCGTCACCATAACGTAAATGATAGCGTTTTCTCGCGGCTTGAGCGAGGAGGATACCAGTGCGCCGATCGAGGCTTCAGCGGCTCATGGCACGAGTTGCGAGTATTACGCATTATCCGGACGGGTATGCCTCATACTCCGACATTGGATGCGCCCGCGTGCCGAGGCCATCGGCGCGCGTCTAGGTGCGCTTTCTGGGCGTTCTACCACCCGCTTTGTGGAAGTCTTTTCGCTCTTGCGCGCTGACATCTTTCCACCATTCCTGCCACTGTTTGATACGCGCCGGATTGTGACCTCGGCCTAGTATCTGTTCCGATTCGCGCCGGAGCTGGTCCCCAGAGCGGTTTTCGCATTCTGCTTCCTCAGCTTGCCGTTCCTTGAGCTCCTGTTCACCTTCATCGTTTGCTTCTTCGCTTCCGGCGATCACATGCACGACCGCTTCAAAGCCTTCCTTGGCTCCGTTGAGAGCCTCTTCGAATCCTTCGTGGACAGCGGGAGGAACGCACGGCCAGCTACACGGAACGCCTTCAGGAAGTTCCACTTCAAACCCAAGACCTGTGCGATCGAGGTATCGAGGTGGGTTATCTCCTGCGTACGTGTAGGGTTCCCTGGTAGCCGCTCCCAGCGGATCCACGCGCATGAACTGCGCCGTCGCCGGATCGTAGACGCGAGCGCGCAAATAGATGAGTCCGGTGTCTGAGCTGGTGTACTGCGCGTCGTAGCCGAGCGGCGTCGTCGCAGTCCCCGTCGTGCCGGTGGTGTTGCCGTAAGCGTCGTAGGTGAAGGTGGCTTCGCTTTTTCCGGTCGATCCCGTGAGCACCCGGGTGGAGCCCTGCTGGTCGTGGTGCAGGTAGAGGACGGTCCCCCCGCTCGAGACCTGCTCGATAGGAACGCCTTCGAGACCATAGATGTAGCTGTTGGTCCCGTCGTTGAGGATCAGCGGCAGGCTTTCGCTCGTCTGCCACGCCAGAAACGTCGTGGTGGCACCGATCGTCTGCGAGAGGCGCAGACCGGCTCCGTCGTAGGCGTATTTGTCTTTGATTTCGGCGACTTTACCTTCTTTGGGCCGTTCGACCGAGATCAGGTTGCCAGCCTGGTCATAACCATAAGTCGTGGCTGCCGTGGAGGGCGTCTTTTTCGTGCGCTCCCCCAGTTCGTCGTAGCTGTACGTCACGCCCGTGCCGGTTTTCAGCTCGTCGGCAGCGTCGTAAGTGTTGGTACTTGACCCTGTTTTGGTCGGGTTGTCACCGGCGTCGTATTCGTAGGCGACTGTCCCGCCTTTAGTCAGGCGGTTGTTGGCGTCGTATTCGACGGCTGGTTTTTCTTCGCCAGGCAGGCCTTTGCTGGTGATCGTTTTGACCTGCCCGTCGTTATCACGTGTATAGACCAGCGAGGCGAGACTTTCTGCCCCCTTGAGCATCTTGACTTCCGTGAGCTGGTCGGCTTCGTTATAAGTGTATTTGTCTTCGTCCGTGGTCCCCGTTGGGAAGGTGGTCGCCGTCTGGTAGGAGTCGGGGTTGTAGACGAATTTGGTCGTGTGTTCTGACCAGTCAGTGACCTTTTCAAGCCGCCCGGCTTTGTCGAACACGCGGGTGACGGCTTTGCCATTCGGGTAGGTGATCTTGGTCAGCTCGTTGGCCAGGTCGTATTCGTATTTGACGACGTTGCCGTGGCCGTCTTTGGCTTCGGTCAGGCGATCGAGCTGGTCGTAGGTGTCGCTGGTCGTCCCGGTGCCGTCGACCATGCTGGTGCGCTCGTTGTCCGCGTCGTATTCGTATTTGACCAAGTGTGTTTTGCCGTCGGAGTAGGTCGTTTCTTTCAGCAGGTTGTTGGCGTAGTAGGTGTTGGTCGTGGTGCGTTTAGCCGGGTCCGTTAGTTTCGTGAGGTTGCCGGCTTTGTCGTATTCCTTAGTCGTCTTGCGTTCCAGCGGGTCGATGATTTCGATGACCTGCTCGAGGATGTTGCGGACGTATTTGGTCGTGTGTTTGTTGCCGTCGGTCTGGCTGGTCACCCGTCCGGCGCCGTCGTAGCCGGTTTCGGTGATCGTGGCGTTAGGCTCTTCGACCTTCGTGCGCTCGTTGTCGGCGTCGCAGGTGTATTTAGTTTTGTGGCCCAGCGGGTCGGTCAGCGATTCGAGGTTGCCGTTGCCGTCATAGGCGTATTTGGTTTCGTGACTAAGCGGATCGGTGATCTTTATCGGTCGGCCCTGGGCGTCGCGTTCGATTTTCGTCGTGTATTTGGACGCTTCGGCGCCTTCGACGTTCCCTCTCGGGCTGACCGAGGAGGTCTCGAGCGAGTCTTCGTCGTAGGTCCAGGTGCGCTTGTCGCCTTCCGGGTCGATGTCAGCCGTCCGATCCCCTTGTGTGTTGTATTCGTATTTGGTGATGTGTTCTAGCGGGTCGGTGACGGAGTCCAGCTCGCCGGCGGCGTTGTATTTCTCTTTTGTGACTTGGGTTTTGCCGGCCGGCGCTGGGCGTTCAATCAGTTCTGGGTTGCCGTGGCTGTCGCGTTTGATAGTGGTCGTCTCGCCCTTCGGTGTGGTGATCGAGATGACGTCGTGCTTTGTGTCGTAGCCCCATTTAGTTTCGTGTTCGGCCGCGTCGACCATGCTCGTGCGGTTGCCTTCGCTGTCATAGACGTATTTGGTGGTGTGTTTGTTGCCGTCTATCACGCTCGCCTGGTTGCCGGCCGTGTCGTAGCCGAATTCTTCGGTTGTGGCGCTGGCCGTGCCGAAGCCGCGCGTGATAGATGTTGGCTCGTTGTCGACGGAGAAGTGCTCGTCGGTCACGGCTCCGGTGGCTTTGTTCGTGACCTTCGTGCGGGACGGTTCGTATTCGAAGCTGGTCGAGCGTTCGAGCGGGTCCGTCTCCTTCGTGACGCGGTTTGAGCTGTCGTATTCGATGGTCGTTTTTCCCCCGCGACCATCGGTCATCGTCGTTAGGCGATGTGACGCGTCATATTTGAACTGCCAGCGTGGTTCGGTTTCGCCAGGCTCCGTGACGCTCGCCAGCTGGCCCGATTCGTAGCCGTATTTGACGACGTGTCCCATCGGGTCTTTGACGCTTTCCACGCGCCCTTCGCCGTTGTATGCAAAGACGAGTTTGCGCGACGCCGGATCGGTGACGGATTCCAGGCGCCCTTCGCCGCTGTAGGTCATCGTCAGGCTGTTGCCGTTGCGGTCGGTCTCGCTCGTCAGCACCCCGGAGCTGTTGAAGTGGAGCACGGTCTGGTTGGGAAGCGTGAAGGCGTAGTTGCTTGCTTCTTTGGTCAGCCGGGCCTGGTCGAGCGGATCGATCGGGTTCCACGTTTCGCCCGAGAGCTGGAAGCGCGCGACGCTGCCGTCGTCCTGGTAGACGTTGGCTATCGTGCCGCCTTCGCTCAGGGTCAGGTGTGCCGTATACGAGCCCGTCCAGCCATAGCCGAAGATGCCCGGTGAGGTCTGTTCAGCGGCAAGCTGAGCGTTGTAGGTCCGCGTGAGCGATAGGCCCGGACCGAGCCCTCCGACCAGGAGGTCTTGCTGGGACTCGACCTCGTTGCCAGTGGCGCAGTTCACTGGTTTTTTGCTCATGCACTTCACACGATTGGGATCGGTCGCGCTGCCGGCACCGTATTCTTCACCGGGAACGGCCAGGAGGGGATTTCGGCCGTGCTGGCTTTCAAGTATCCATTGCACCCATTCGCGCAAGGGCGTCGAGGCTTCGAGACGGTGTTCTAGCCCGGTTTTGACAGCCGCAGTGCCGGGATCTGATCCGCCAAGCGTCTGGATGCCGCGCTGATATTCCCCTGTGAGGAGCTGCCCTTCCCAGTCGTGGACGGGCGCAAAATGGAACGGACGATGAAATGCTTGGGCATGGGTTTCCGCGAACACTTCTACACCTTTGTTGAGTCCCTCGTAGCAGGTGTTCCAGTGCCATTCCTGCTTGGTCCATCCAGAAATTTCGGACCCTGGGGCTCCTTCGCCGCAGGTGGCTTGCGGTTGTTCTGGATTGTCGTGGGGCGCCCAGCTTGCGACGATGTCCGAGCTGCAGACGTGCAGGTACCATTCGTTGCCTGGCGAGGTGGCTGGTGTAAAAAACGACGTGCCCACTTCTTCGCCCGTGGGAATCATGCGGGTTTCCCAGGGTTCGATGCCGTGACATTCGGCAGGTTCTCCGGGGGGAGCCGTTGGGCCGATGACTTCCATCCATTTCCCACCTTCGGTGGTTCCCCTGCCGATGTGCCAGCCGACGCGGAACGGTGGCGCACCGATTTTGGCTGCGGAACCGAATTCTTTGGCGAATTCTTTTAGCGAGCTCCACAGCCCGAGTTCGACCTCCATGTAGCCGAGCGCATCCCAAAGTCCACCCACCGAGCTGGGTACGCTGGTTCGCTCGGCGTTCCAGAGATTCATGCAGACCGTCCCGCAGCCGACAGGTGGAGATGTCAGATCGCTGTTGCGGTAGGCCCATTCCTCAATTTCGGCCATGTGCGCCGTCTCGATTTCGGGCAGGCCTTCGGCCGAGGCTGGGACAGCTTGCTGCAGCAAGACAGCAACGAGGGATAGGCACGTTAGGAGGGTGACGACCAGTCGACGGCGGGCGGGGAATACAGGGCTGGAGCATTCGGTCCCACGCTGGTGGCGTGATGCGCGTGGCGGGCAATGCAGGCTAAAGTCTGACGGCCAGAGCGCGCGGGCGGGAATGCTCATTGGCGCCTCCAATCGAGGGACGAAATATTTCAAGAGTCGGACCGCGTCCTATCCAATCGAGCAGCGTCAGTCAGGGCAGCGCGGACGTCCATCGCTGCCCCCAGCCCCTAGTCGTTCAGTGCCGGAGCGGAATATTCCGATCCGAGACGCGGGTCTCTACCAGGTATTTGGGCGCATGTCAAATCCGTTCTACAAAGAAAAACTGCCGACATAGCGAAGTACCTGCAAATCGCCCGGAACAGCGGAACAGACAGATTCTTAGCCGAAGGGCTCACGTCTCACTGTAACGTGTGGGATCGCCGTGGGATCGTTGTCTACTCCTCGAGCTGCCGGCAGTAGAACGCCGCCCTGGTAGGAAAGACGAAGTTGTCAAACCGGTGGATGAGGCCAGCAGCCCGTAATCGGGCCAGGGCATCAACAACCTCAAGCTCATCACCGTAGGCCTGCATGATCTCCTGAACGCTCCACGGCCACCGGTAGTCGTCAGCCATCAGCAAGCTCAAGATATTGCCGTCATGGTGGCTGTCTTCCTCACGGATGGTGCAGGCCGACTGACCGGGCATAGGTGCTTTGTCCTCCTCCGCCGGGCCACCGGCCGTGCGACCAGCGCCGGGGCACTGATCGGCGATGATTACACGGTCACGGGCGAGCTGGCCGAACCCTTCGACGTGATCCTTGGCGAGGAGCTACGACGGGCTGCCATCGCCCGAGAGAGCGAGGTACTGAAGGAAGTCGTCGACGAGGCCCTACGGGAGCGCGCCATTGACAGCGAGGGCGACACGGACGAGCAGCGCCCACGCAAGCCCGAGCGGGCTCTTGTGGGCGCTGGAACGGCCTCTGGCCCTTCTTGGAGCAACGGTTTGAGTCGGAACAATTTGGTGCGCCCGAGTGGACTCGAACCACCACCCGGAATACTCCGGACAAGGCCCTCAACCTGATACGTCCGGCGTAGATGTCCGCCAGCGTCCAGATCGTTCATTTTGTCCCTGTCTCTGGACGCATCGGACGCATCGGACCGGACGGCTTTTGTCAAAGTTTTGTCACGCAGGGCGCAGGACGTGACTCAAGGCACGCCGACAGGTGCCCAACTCGTAAGCGCGGGGCCTCGGGCGCGGCCCGCGCATGGATGGCGTTGCCGCGAAAGCGATCAGCTACCCGAATTCACTGCACCAGTTCGATTTCGAGGTCACTGCTATTGGGTTCTTCCAGGTTCATGAAGACGCGTTCCGTTTCTGAGCATTCTTCTCCGGGGGGTTTTTCAACCCGCGTGAACGTTCCCCCTAGGCTGACCAAGAAGGGGCGGTCGATTTCAAACCCGCCAGACATCCCTTCGCCTTCGTAGACACACCCTCCGGTATTCTTGCCGACGCCCATCCTGCCTTCGATGCTTGCCGTTCCGTCGGAGTTGATCCGCAATGTGTATGGCGCGGGCAGTACGCCGGACCACTCGTAGGGTAGGCAATTTATGTAGAATATGACGCCGGACACGTAAATTTCGTCCGTAGCCTCGCCGTTTGCGGTTATGTTCGCGTGGAGCCTTGCATCGCACTCATTGAATTCTCTCGGAGAGATAGTCTCGACCAGGTCGAGTTCTTCCCCCACGGGAAGTCGCCGGCGTCGTTCAAACGAGCGGAGGTAGAGGCCGTGGTAGTCGAACTGATCGGCAGACGTCTTCAGGCTTTTTATTTTGTTTACGGTCGCCTTCACGTCCACAGTCCCGATGTGTCGCACTCCGGGTAAGAGTTCTGGTGTGGTCGTGACGCATTCGGTCGTGGTCGCACAGTCCACCGAGACTGCCATCCTCGGTCCGAATGTGATGCGCGTCCCGGTTTCCCCCACGGCGAAGCCAGTGCCGGTGACCGTCACCGTCGTGCCGCCCGCGGGAGGCCCGGCGCTTGGGCTCACGTCGCTCACCGTGGGCGTGAACTTGAAGGTGTCTGTCGATGTTGCGGGGCTCGTCCCTTCGGGTGTGGTCACCCTCACGTGAACTTTCTCCGGCATTGCCACTGCCGGGGAGACCGCTGTGATGGAGGTCGCCGAGTTCACGGTGAAGCTGGCGGCGTCGGTCGAGCCGAATGTGACGGCAGTGGCACCGTCGAGGTCGACACCGGTGATGTTGACTTCGGTGCCGCCGTCCACGGGACCGCTGCGGGGGGACACCGCGGTCACGGCGGGCAGGTAGGTGAAATGATCGGCCGAGCTGGTGGCACTTGTTCCTCCCGTGGTGGTCACCGTCACGTCCACCGTGCCGGTCCCCGCCGGAGACCTAGCCGTGATCGATGTGGCCGACTTCACCGTGAAGCTGGCGGCATCGGTCGAGCCGAATGTGACAGCCGTGGCTTCGGTGAAGTTGGTGCCTTTGATGGTGACCAAGGTCCCCCCAGTTCCCGGGCCGGCGCCGGGTTTCACCTTTGCGACCGTAGGCGGCGGACTGGTGGCATATGCGGCGCCGATGTCGCTGTTTAACGCCAAGAGGCCGAGCAAGAGCAACGCTGTTGCCAAAAGCGAGCGCACGGGCACCGCCGCCCTTGGCCGGGGCGAGCACCGCTGAGCGCGCGTGCAGCCCATAGCCGTTCGCAACGCGCCGGTTGGTGTGGACATGTCCCCTCCTCCGGGTCGAGCCTAGCTCCAGCGACAAACAGCGTCGCACGGAAATCCTTCCCTGACCCGACCTGCGAGCGATGCCGCACGGTCCCTCTCGTGCGAGTCTAGCACCGCGTGGAGGACCACAATCATGTCGCGCCGTCAGCAGGGTCGCTCGCTCAGAGCGTCGGGCTGCTGGAGACCGGACCGCATGCGCCCGAGTGTGCGTGCGTCTTCTCGAACCCCCGGTGTCATCACGGGGAGAGGGCTCGATGAGAGCCAAGGCGACGCTCCGGAACGCCGGTGATCCCGGATTCGATGGAGCCGGAAGCCGAGCATCGAGCCAGCTCCTCTATAAGGAACCACCCGCTCCTCGCGGGGACGGGCGCGAGCAGCAAGGGCGCACGGTTCGGGGAGGACTCACGTGGCTGCCGCACAGCCGCGCGGTCGTTCCAATCTTCGTTCCAATATGAGCAGATCGGGCCCAGTCGACCCGGCCCCAAGTCCAGTAAACACGGGTATACTGTGCATACCGCAGCGGGTTCTGGCGATCTCATAACCCGAAGGTCGCGGGTTCGAATCCCGCCCCCGCTATCGCGGCCGACCAGGGCGTAGGACTTGCGAAAGCCCTGCAAACCGGCCGACCGGGACCTCGAGGGCCGTCCGTCCGGGCGGCCTTCGTCGTGGGGGGATCGGGCCGGTTCGTAGCAATTTTTGGCCAAGGCTCCGCTCGGCCCCTCTTCCGCGTGACTCGGGGGCACCGCCGGCGCGTACGAGGCACTCCGGACACGCCCGGTCGACCGCCTGGCCGAGGTACTAGGTCGTCGCGTGTCACGCAAGCAACATTTGGCGCTTCTGTCAGATTTGCCTTATCCTGACGTCGTGAACGCCAGCAGCAGCCCCGTGGAACTCGACCTCCCGACGAGGAACGCGTCGCTCGCCCTGAAGGAGTCTCGCGACCCAAGTGCGGGGCTTACGCGCACCCGACCGACGCCAGCGGCGGCGTTTCATACCGCGCGGCGGATGTACCTCGAAGGCCGGCGCGTGGACATGCGTGCGCTCGCTTCCGAGCTTGGGATCTCACGCCCGACGCTCTACCGCTGGACCGGCCAGCGCGAGCAGCTCCTGAGCGACGTCCTGTGGTCGCTGTCCGATGAAATATTCGAGCGGGCCAAGGCCGACCATCCCAAGCACGAGGGTGCGAAGCGACTTCTCGCGATCTACCGTCAGCACGTCGGCGCGCTGGTGGAAGCGGAGCCGCTGCATGCTTTTCTGCGCCAGGAGACGCATTTCGCCCTGCGCGTGCTGACCTCTCCCGCGGGGGGTGTTCAACCGCGCACTGTTTGGAAGCTCGCGGAGCTCTACCGGGAGGAGCAGCAGGCCGGCGCCTTTCGTCCGAAGGTCGCTCCCGATGTTCTGGCGTACGCAGTGGTGCGGCTGACCGAGGGCTTCATCTACAACGACGCCCTCGCCACCGTCGAACCCGCCGTGGAGCGCGCCGCGCAGATCGTCGCGCTGCTGCTCGACTAGCTCGGGGCAGGTCAAACGGAGGACGGCTCGGCTTGACCGTGAGGGTGCGCGCACGATGTCCTCGCTTGCTTCCTTAGACGCGCGCTGGCTGCGCTGACCAGTCCCGCGAGAAGGAACTCTGCGCGCCCAGAGCGCTCGGCTGGTCTATAAACCTCTCTTTACATATGTTGCCCACGTCTTGAGGGCAACAAGACTCCGAAATGCTTGAC
This sequence comes from Actinomycetota bacterium, assembly GCA_005884115.1. Classification (GTDB taxonomy): domain Bacteria; phylum Actinomycetota; class Thermoleophilia; order Solirubrobacterales; family Solirubrobacteraceae; genus Palsa-744. The sequence continues at coordinate 446,892 of VAXW01000002.1, read as the reverse complement.
AGGTATACACTTCGCCGATATGTTGCCCACGCTGTGGGGGCGCGGCAAGGTGCCGGAGCCTGCCAGGACAAAGGCGCGCCGCTTGCTGGCGGTGTCCGCCAGGAGGGGAGATGGGAGCTGATGAAACCTAGAAGCATCGTCGCGGGCGTACTGGCAATCGCGCTAGCGGCCGTGATCGCTGGATATGGAGCTGGAGCGGCCCTGGCATCGGCCGTACCGAACCCCGCGGTTCAGGGCCCCATCGAAGGGGGCGTGCATGGGTATCCGTGGAATCACAGCCTGTTCCCGCTTTCGGGAAACGGCTACAGCTACACCGAGAACGAGTACTTCTTCAACGGCACCGCCACGAACCTGGAAAAGGGCGTCTCGGCACCATACGAGAGTCGCATGCTGGTGCGGCTGCCCACCGACCCGGCGAAGTTCAACGGCACGGTGATCGTGGAATGGGTCAACGTGACTGGGCAGAAGGACATCGAGACGCTCTGGCCGGTCACGGGCGAATACCTCATGCAGCACGGCTATGGCTACGTCGTCGTGGATGCACAGCTGCTGGGTGTGTGCTGTGGTCCGATGTCGCTCAAGACCTGGGATCCCGACCGCTACGCCGCGCTTGTTCACCCAGGAGATGAATTCGCGTTTGACATCTTCTCGCAGGCGATCCGGGCCCTGCGCCATCCGAGCGAAAACCTCGCCCCGCTCTTCGGCGGCGTGCCTGCCGTCGATCCGATGCGCGGTATGGCGGTCAAGCATCTCGTCGCGGACGGCGCCTCGCAGTCTGCGAGCGAGCTGACGAAATTCGTCAACGGCGGCTACAACCGCGGTCAAATTGACGCCTACGCCATCTCGCGCGGGGGCGGTCCGTACAACGACTTCTCGACCCCGATCTGGCAACTCAACGAGGAGACGCAGCCCGCCGTGGCGCCCGACAACGCCCACTTCCGCGTGTGGGAGGAGGCGGGCACCGCGCACGACCCAGAGGTGCACTGGAACTACATCGCGCGCGAGGAAAAACGCGATGAGACGGCTCCGGGCACGCCCGATCCGATCGAAACCGCGTGCTCGATCAACCGCGGCTCGGTCGACTACTCCGCACGGGCCCAGGTCGCGTCGATCGCTAAGTACTTCGAAAAAGGCGCGATGGGGCCGTCGATGCCGAGACTTACGCGTAACAGCGCGGGTGAACTCGTGCGCGACTCAAACGGCCTGGCGGAGGGCGGCGTGCGTCAGCCGTTCATCGAGGCGCCAGTCGCCTACAACGCCGGTACTGGGTGCCCGCTGTTCGGCACCTACCGCGGCTGGACGCCGGCGATGATCCAGTCCCTGTACCCGACCCACGAAGCCTACGTCGTGGCGATCAAGCAGTCGACGGCATACGACGTGAAAAAGAAGTGGCTGCTGCCCGCCGACGCCAAGGACGCGATCGCCAAGGCAGAAGGCTTCACTGCGCCATGGACGCTCGGCAGTTGTTATGAAACCGCCAACCCCACAGGCGAAGAGACCGGAACGCTCTCGAGTCAAATCTCCTCTGTGACGTGGAGCTCGACGTTCCTCACGCTCGGCGACACGGCGCCGCTTGGGGGATTCGACGCGGCAGTCCATGACGCCAACTGCGAGGTGGTCGTGGAAGCAGGGTTCTAGATCATCACGACTCGGGACGGCGCTGGTGCCGTCCCGAGTCGTGATTCCGTACACGACGTCGACGTGGCATCCATCGTCGAAGCCGATCGCTGACACCGGTACGGCCTGCAGTGGCCGCGGTTAGTGCGGATTCGCACGACCTAGCGCGGTAATAACCACTGCGCACACGACGCTAACTGTCAAACGACAAGGATTCTTCGGCGTCGACTGCCGGCGCGGAGAACCTGAAGGAGGCGTCAAATGTCGAGCACCACATTTGAGACACCGCTTGGTCCCGGGGTGGGGACAGCGAGAGACGGCCGCGGGCGTAGGGCGGAGCCGCGGGACGTAGGCGCGGCGGCCCACCAGGCGTTCTGGCTGCTGCGGATCGGGTTCACGGTCGCGCCGATCCTGTTCGGCGTAGACAAGTTCTTCAACTGGACCGTCCATTGGCCGGACTACTTGGCGAGCTGGGTCAATGAAGTCCAACCTTTCGCCAGCGGCCAGGATTGGATGTACTTCGTCGGAGGGGTCGAGATCGCCGCCGGACTGCTGGTGGCTGTCGCTCCGAGGATCGGTGCGTTCGTGGTCGCCGGCTGGCTGCTCGGCATCATCGTGAACCTCTTGACGAAGAACGCCCCGCAGTACTACGACATTGCGCTGCGTGACTTCGGACTGATGCTGGCCGCCCTCACGCTCGGGCGCCTGGCGCTAGCTGTCGTTCCCGCGCGTAAGGCGGGGACGCTGCCCGCCAGGCCCTGGTAGCCACCTCGGCGCGGTCGCGGCCCTGCTCGCTCGCCGGCTCTCAGCATGCACTCGCCCGACAACAACCTGAAATGAGAACCGCACGTCCGGTCCGGGCGCGACCACCGGACGTGCGACGCCCGGGGCGACGCCGTAGGAGCGCACTAGCCTCAGTCGGGCGCGCCGTTCTCGGCAGGCGCGCCGTTCTCGGCACGTTCCGCGCCGAACAGCGCCCCTTGAACCTCCCGGAGCCGATGGACGTCGCCACGCATGCCCGCGACGGCGTCGTTGTAAAGAAACGCCTCGCCGAGGCGTACGATCGCGTAGCCCAGCGTGGCGGGTTGGATCGCGGGCCGGTAGGTCCCGGCGCGCACCTCCGCCTTGATCAACTCGGTGACCGCGCCAACGACCCAGGGCTGGACCTTGCCGGCACTCGACGTGATGACGCGCAGCGCCGCCTCGCGCTCGTTTTCGATGAACTGGCGTAGCGCCGGAGCGTCGGCAAGGCTGCGGTTGAAGCGGTCGAGCGTGTCGAGCAGCGCGATCCCGCCGCTACCCGCGGCGCCCGCTCGGGCGTGCTCGAGCAGCGGTTCGGCCGCGCGCACGAGGACCTCGCCGATGAGCTCGTCGCGCGATCCGAACCAGCGGTAGATCGTCGTCCTGCCGAGCCCGAGCTCCCCTGCGATCGCCTGCACGTCGACGCGCCTTCCGCGCAGGTAGCGGCGCATCGCCAGCGCGAGCACGTCCTCGCGGCTGGCGCTTGCTGGCCGGCCACGAGGCTGAGCGTGCGGAGCCGGTCGGATCGAGGTCTCGCGCACGACTCAAATAATATCTAGTTTATGGAACATCTGGCGAGTCTGTTTTGATACGTTCCCGCCAATTGTACCGCTAGAAGCCAGCTGGGGTTGGCGAGAGGGGGAGAGACATGAGCAACATCCGTCCTTGGAATCGGCTTGCTTACCGCGCGCGGCCGCGCCTGCTTGTTGGCGCGCTAGCCGCCGGCGCGCTGCTGCTGGCTAGCGTACCGGCGGCTTACGCGGGGAAGTTCGAACGCCGCCCGGTGCTGATCGTGCACGGCTTCGAGAGCGCGGGCTCGAACTTCGCCTCCCAGGCGATGCGCTTCGAAAGCAACGGCTATCCGCACAGCTGGGTCGAAGAGATCGACTACGACTCGACGGCGGCTGTGGGTAACCACGAAGAAGTCGACAAACAGATCGACGAAGCGATCGCGGCGCTGAAGCAGCGCACGGGCAAGTCCCAGGTCGACCTCATCGGGCACTCGGAGGGAACCTCGGTGTCGTACAGCTACCTCACCGAAGGGGAAAAGGCTGCCGAACGCAAAGCGAACGTGGCCGCCTACGTCAACATGGACGGCCAGCAAAAAAACCCTGGCGTGCGGACGCTCGCGCTGTGGGCCGAACGCTCGGGGCCGACGGGACCTGAAGGGCGCCACATGGAAGGGGCGGAAAACGTCACGATCCCCGACCAGACGCACGTGCAGTCCTCCACCTCCTCGCAGTCCTTCATCCAGATGTACAAATTCTTCCGGAACACGCTGCCGAAACACGACATCGTGCCGCAGAAAAACATCCAGCTCGCGGGCAAGGCGCTTGAATTCCCGCAGAACTCGGGTCTGGCCGGCGACAAAGTGGAAATCTGGCCACTCGACTCAAACGGCGCGCGGACGACCAAAACGCCGCTCGCGTCGTTCCTGATCACCGACCCCTCGACCGGCGGAGGCGCGTGGGGGCCCGTGGCAGCCAAATCGGGGGTGCGCTATGAGTTCGCGCTCGTGAAACCGGGTAAGACGCTCCACATCTACATGGAGCCGTTCCCGAGAAACGACTACGTCATCCGCCTGCTCGGGTCGCAACCGCTCGAGAACTACACCGGAAAGCAACCCAAAAGCTCGGGCGCGGTGATGATCCGCTACAAGGAGTACTGGGGCAACGAACCGGGGCAGAACGACGAACTGTTGGTCAACGGTCTGAACATCTGCACTCCGGCCCTGTGTCCTGTGTCGAAGCTGGTGAACGCGTACTTCGCGTTCAACTGGGAAGGCAAGGAAGAAACGACCCTGAACCCAGACCCGGTGACCAGCGCGCTCCCCTTCATCCAGGGTGCGCAGGTGTACATCCCGGCGAGCTCGCCACCCAATGCCATCGTGAAATACCAGCTGAACTCACGCGGCGGCGGAGGGCTTCGGACGCTCAACATCCCCAACTGGGAAGGCACGACCGACCAGGTGACGATCTATTGGAATGACTTCGAGAGTCTGAACTTCTAGGAGTCCGGCGCTTGAAGCGGGCGCCGGGTCGCGCTAGCGGCTCGGCGCCAGCCGCGCTCAAGAGAGGAGATATCTGAGGGAGTCGGCATTTATCTGGTGGTCCCGATTTGGCTCGACAGAGCCGATCGTGGGGGAGCGCACGCCTCACCGATCCGTCGCCGGACCGCCTCGGGTGAGGTGCGGGGACGATCTGTTTAGGCGCCCCCGGATATGGGAACTAGCGAGTACGTCTAGAGGCGAGGAAAGGGAGGGGCAGATGTATCGGGGCCGTGGCGGACGTCGGACCGTTGGGAGCGCGCGAAAGGTCGCCTTGCTCGTTGGCGTCGCGCTGTCGTTGTGCGGCTTTGCCTTCTCCTCGTCGGCATCCGCCTCGGCTCCCTGCACGACAATCCCGGCGAGCGGGGGGCAGTGGCCGATGTACGGCCACGATGTCGCCAACACGCGCTCGCAGCCCGAAGAGAGCGGCCTCGCGCCGAGGGCCGTGGCCGGTCTGGCCCCGGTCTGGGTGTTCTCGACGACCTCGGCCGGAGACGAAACGGGGTTCAACTCGACGCCGGTCGTCTACGACGGCTGCGTCTACATCGGCTCTTTCGGCGGCACAGCCTACGCGCTGGACGCCCGGACTGGGCGTGTCATCTGGCAGCGCAAGCTGGAAGCGCCGAACCCCGGCTCGGGAGGGGTGGTCGTGGGCGCAGCGGCCATCTCCGGCAAAGCGGTGATCTATCTGGTGGATGAGTTCATGGCGCCGTACGCGATCGCGCTCAACCGGTCGACGGGCGCCGTGATCTGGAAGAGCGCGCCGTTCGCGCCGCCGCTGACCAGCAGCGCTCTTCAAGACGGCTCGTACACAAATTCCAGCCCGATCGTCGCGAACGGGTTCGTCCTCGCCGGCTACTCACCTCCCGAGGGCGACCCGACTGCTACCGGCGGCTTCGCGCTGATCAACGTCAAAACCGGCGCGGTCGTCAAGATCACGCCCACGATCCCGCAGAGCGCCCAGGAAGAAGGCTACGCCGGAGGCGGGCTGTGGAGCACGCCCGCCTATGACCCGTCCAGCAAGTACGCCTACTGGGGCGCCGGCAACCCGTCGAGCAAGACCAAGCAGTACAAGACCACCGACGCGATCCTCAAGATCGACGTGAACCCGTCGCGCCCGACGTTCGGCCAGATCGTCGCCTCCTACGAAGGCAACGTCGACCAGTACACCGAAACGCTCGAGCAACTCAGCCACTCCCCGGCGTGTGAAGCTTCGGCCAACGAAGGAGTGCCCTATCCGCTCGACGATCCGATCTGCGGACAGCTCGACCTCGACTTCGGCTCTGCGGCCAACTTGTTCACGACCGCCGCCGGGACCAAGGTCGTCGGCGACCTGCAGAAGTCGGGCGTCTACCACGTCGCCGATGCGAAGACGATGACCCCGGTCTGGAGCACGATCGTCGGCCCGTCGTGCTTCGCATGCAATGCCGACTCGACCGCGTACGACGGCGGCTCCATCTACGGCGTGGCGACGCCCGGCGGGGACATGTTCTCGCTCGAGCGCTCGAGCGGTGCCACCAAGTGGGTGAGCCCGGTTGGCGACGGCACCCACTACCAGTCGGTCAGCACAGCCGCGGGCGTCACGTGGACCGTCGATGGAGACTCGGACCTCGACGGCTTCGAAGCCTCGAGCGGGCTGCCGCTCGTGCGCCGGCCGCTGAGCGCCGATGCGGGTGCAGCGGTGACGAACCTCACGAGCGCGGGCGTAGCGATTGCCGAACACAACCTGTTCGTCTCGGCGGGCGGAGCGAGCTATCTGCCCGCACCCGGCTACGTGATCGCCTACGGCGTCCACTGACGGCCATCGCCGATGTCAGGAAGGAATGCCGCGTCGAGACGTCATCTACTCCTGACTAGGAAACCGCTCCCGGAGGAGATGGCAAGTTCTGAGGGACGCTCTCCATCCGGCACGACTGGAGGCATCGTATGCGGAGGATTGGAGTATTTGTGGGCCTGACGGTCCTGGCGCTCGCGCTAGGGCCGATCGATTCAGCTGGTGCGGCCAACAGCCCGACGTTTCGCGACTGCTCATTGTTCGTTTCTGGCTTCGATCCGGACTTCGTGCAGATCTCGGGGGTGACCGTGACTCCTGAAGGGACGCTCACCGTCCCGCTGTCGCAGAAACAGGTCCCGATCGAAGCGTCGGAGTCCTCCGATCCTGGCGACAACTTGGCCCACGTGACGCTCACCGTCAGCGTCACGGCGCCGCACGTCCCCGCGCAGAGCCTCTCGGGCGAAGCGACCGGCAGGGTCGAACTCTCGGCGCCGCTGCGCAAGCGGAAGCGCGGAAGGAGCTACACGATTTCCTGGGCGGCGACGTTTGATAACGGCAACCACCTCTGTCCATCCGAAAGTACGCCGGAAAACACGACGCCAAAGCCGTTCGTGGTGAGCATTGACTAGGGCCCTGAGGCCCTGCACAGACCGACAGTAGGTCCTCGAGGGCCGTCCGTCCGGGCGGCCTTCGTCGTTGGGCATGCGCGCGGTCGTCCTTGGGCGCCTGAAGACCTCGCTCGCAACCCTCGGATACCGTGAGCATGTGTGTGGCGGGTGAGCGAGCTTAAGGCTGGGCCACCGGGGAACCGGTTCGGGAGCACGCCTTGAGCACCGATATAGCCGCGTTCGCCGCGCGCGAGGATCTCGCCCCGCCGGACATGGAGCGCTCCCGGCTCCGCCGGCACGTCCTTGCGCTCGGCCTGATCACCATCATCGTGGTCGCTCTGATCACGGTCGTTCCGGGCCTGGCGAGCCTCCGCTCGCGCTTCGCGCACGGGAGCCCTGGATGGCTAACCCTCGGCGCCGGCCTCAAGGTCCTCTCGGGGTTCTCCTATGTCGCCGTCTTCCGAAGCGTGTTCTGCAGGCGCATGAGCTGGCGTCTGAGCACGGAGATCGGACTCGCGGAGCTCGGAGCGAACGCCGTCATCCCCACCGGTGGCGCGGGCGGCCTTGCGCTCGGCGCCTGGGCACTGCACCGCGCAGGTATGGACGGCGGGCGGATCGCTCGAAGGAGCGTTGCGTTCTTCTTTTTGACCAGCCTGCCCAACGTGCTGGGCGTGGTCATCCTGGGAGCGGGCCTCGCCGTCGGCGCGTTCGCAGGTCGCGCGGGTCTCGGCCTGACGCTCCTGCCGGCCCTCGTCGCAGCGGTCGCCGTCGTGGCGACGATCGCAGGTGGGCGCTGGGCGGGGACTCTCGAGCAGCGCCTCGCGGCACGCTCGGCGGCGACCTCGCGCATCGCACGCGCGTTGCGCACGCTGTCGGGAGGCGTAGCGGAGGCCCTCGCGCTGCTGCGCGCGCGCGACCCTTTGCTTCTGTTCGGGCTGGCGGGCTACCTGGCGTTCGACGTGATGATCCTGTGGTCCACGTTCCACGCCTTCGGATCAGTGCCGCCGCTCGCGATCATCTGGATCGGTTATCTGATCGGAGAGCTCGGGGGCTTGATACCCGTCCCAGGCGGCATCGGCGGCGTTGACGTCGGACTGGTGGGCACGCTTGTGCTCTACCACGTGCCTCTAACAGCCGCGACTGCGGCCGTGCTCGCTTACCGCGCGCTTGCGTTGCTGATCCCAGCTGCCCTTGGGTCCGTCACCTTCGCGTTGCTGCGCCGCTCGCTGGCGCGCGAGGCGTTTGCCATCTCCAGTTGCGAGCCCGGCGGGCAAGTCGAGGTAATCGGTCGCGGAACCGTGCGCCTGACGGCCTGAGCTAGCGCGGTGCCGCCAGGGCCTCTAGCGCCTCTACGGGGTCGCCAGCGCCACGCCCGCCGCCTCCAGCGAGCTGCGCGCGAAGCGCAGGAACGGAGCGTGGAGCTCCTGCATGTCCTCGGCGCGCCCCGCACACACCCGCTGCGTGACCAGCGCGCTGGCCGCGGCCACGACCGCCTCGCACGCGAAGCGCTGCCTCTCGCTCTTCACCTTCAGCTGGACGGTGAGCGCCTCGGTGAACCGGCGCTGGACCTCGACCCGTCGCGCCAGCGCTGCCGGCCCGGCGGCATAGACCTCCACCAGGAATGTCCGCGCGAGCGCCGGCTCGCGCGCGAGCGCGGCGAGGTAACGCTTGAGTGCCCGCTCGAGCCGGTCCCCCGCGTTCTTGGCGGGCGGCTCGGAGTCGAGCGCGGTTCCGATCGCCTGGAGCAAGGTGGTGGCGCCGGCGTCGTACGCGGCCAGGAAGCACTCCTCCTTGTTCGCGAACTGCTCGTAGAACGTCTCTCGCGAGACGCCCGCCCGGCGCAGGACGTCGGCCACCGGCGTGTTGGCGTACCCGAGCTCCGAAACAGCCTCTGCCATCGCGCGCAGCAGGCGCTCGCGCTGCGAGCGCGCGACATCCTCGCGACTGAGCCCGTGGCGACCTCGCGGCAGCTTCTCGGCGACTTCCATGCTGGGAGCTTAGCTGGCCGCCCCCTTTAGGAACATGTTTGTTCGTGATCCTGTATGGTGCGCTCGATGGGATGGCGAGAGGGAAGGCGAGCGGCGCTGCTGCGATCTGTCTGCATGCTCCTGCTGGCAGGCCTGGCTGCCCCCGCCGGGGCCCAATCCGAAGAACCCTCAAACCCGCCGAGCACGCTGCCGCCCGCGTCGTATCCGGCAACCTACTCCGAACAGCGATTCATCCGCATGGACGACGGCGTCGAACTGGGCGCCACGATCACCTTTCCCTCCGAGAACGGCAGCGAACCCGCACCGGGGCGCTTTCCCGCCGTTCTCAATGTCACGCCCTATGCCCGCAATGGTGCGTGCTCGTGCGATTCCGCGAGCGACTACGCCACCCGCGGATTCGTGCTCGCCGTCGTCGACGTGCGTGGCACCGGCGGCAGTCAGGGCAACCTGAACGAGAACTACTTCTCGCCGCGCGAGGCGCGGGACGGCTATGAGCTCGTCGAGTACCTGGGCACGCAGCCGTGGTCCAATGGAAGGGTTGGCATGTCAGGGGGCTCCTATCTCGGGATCAGCCAGTACCTGATCGCCGAGCAGGACCCGCCCCACCTCGCGGCGATCGCCCCCATCGAGGCGTTCGCCGACATTTACAACGACGCGGCCTTCCCAGGCGGCATTGAGTCGCTGTTCTTCGACAGCCAGTACCTGGCCGTGCAGGGCGCTCCGGGGCTGACGGGGCCCAACACCGAACCCAGCATGATCCCGGGGACGCTCACGGCCAAGTACGAACAGGCTACCGGCCGCTCGATCGCCTTCGACTATCTCGAAAATCCCTACGAGGACTCCTTCTACTACGAACGCTCTCCGATCACCCATGTCTCCAAGATCCGCGTCCCGGTATTCGTCATCGACGGCTGGCGCGATGCCTTCGTCGGCGGAAACATCCGCATGTACCGGCGGCTCGAGCGGCGCAAGGGCGTGGAGACGCTGCTGAACGTAGGACCCTGCACGCACAAAGGCTGCGGCACCCCATTCGACCCGACGAGCAACCCACCTGGGGTCGACAACGTCGAGGCCCATGAGATGCTCTTCTTTCAGCGCTACCTGATGGGCATGGAAGTGCCGAGCCTGCCTCGGGTGCGGCTCTACGACCAGCAGGCCGAACACTACGTCGAGACGAGCGCCTGGCCGTCCCCGTCGACCAGGTTCAAACGCAACTATCTGGGGCCTGAAACGATCTCGGCAAAACTTCCTGCCGAAGCAAGCGCCAGCTACATCAGCGACCCGGCCGCCGGCCTGTCGATGACATTCGACGAGCAGGGCACCGTGGCCATCACCCCTTACATACCGATCGACCAGCGCGTCGAAGAAGAGCAGGGTCTCGCGTGGCGAACGCCGGTGCTCTCACAGGCGCTGGCGCTCGATGGACCGATCGCGCTGCACCTCGTCGCGTCCTCCACGGCGACCGACACAGACTGGTTCGCGAAGATCTGCGACGTCGCGCCAGACGGCAGCCAGAGCATCGTCGCCGAGGGACAGCTGCGCGCCTCCCTGCGCGCGCTCGCGCGCGGCAGCACGCGCAGGGAACCCCTGGAGACGTTGGCAACGCCCGAACCGCTCACTCCGGGAACGTTCTACGACTACGAAATCGCAATCGCCCCAACCGCGTATCGGTTCGCGGCGGGACATCGCCTGCAGCTGCGGCTGACCTCTTACAACATGCCCAACGCCCTCCCCGGGACGATCGCCTTCAACGGGAGCGAGCCCGCGACCTCGAGCTTCGTGCCGCTTCTGCCGGGCACGAACACGGTGCGCTTCGGCGGCACCGACGGCACCTCGCTGCTGCTGCCCGTCTCGACCGACCCATCGCCTTAGCATCGTCGCGGTCTCGCTCGCCCGCGATCGGGTCGAGAGGCCCTAGCTGGACGAAGCCCACTCGCGGAGTGACCACAGCGTTCTCGTGTCGCTGAGGCTGAGCAGGCGCCAGCGCCCCCCGTCTGCGCGGCGCACGTAGACGCGAGCGTCAATCGCCTTACGCAGGCTTCCAAGCGCCTGCAATGCCGCAAGCACGGTGACATCCTCGACGAGCACGCGAGCCGACAGGATGTCGACGACCTTGAAGCGCATCGCCTGAGGGGAAACCGACGGCTGAGCTGCGCCAGAGCCCGAGCCGGGTGCGTCGGCGGGCGGATGGAAGCGGACGAGGTTGAGCTCCCGCGACTTCGCGCGGTCGTCTCGCTTCAGGGGCGCTATGTGCGCACCCGTCCCCTTCGTCTCGGTGTCGAGCACCCACGTCTTGGCCATCGGGTCTCAGGTTAGACCCGTCGCCGCCCGCGCTCGGGGGGCGTCACGAGCGGCCGGTGAGCGGGTGGTCGGGGGCCGGATCGAAGGACGCGCCCTCGGCCAAGATCCCCTTCCCGGGCACGTGGTTCACCTCGAGCCTGATTCCTTCGGGGTCGCGGAAGGAGAGTGAGTAGTAACCGGGTGCCCACGGGCCTTCCTCGGGGGCACGCACGATGTCGGCCCCCAGCTCGCTCAGAAACGAGTACAGCGTGTCGACATCCTCGCGCCGTCGCGCCCTGAAGCACAGATGGTCGATCCCGGGCGCGGTTTCTGCGTGCTGGGCGTGGACGTGCTCCGCCTCGGCGCGGCGAATCCCTAGCGCCGTTCGGCCGCCGACGTAGTAGACGAAGTCATCGGAGCGAACAGCGACCGTTCGCAGGCCGAGAAACGGCATCAGCTGGTCATAGAAGGCGGTGCACTCGGCGATGCGATTGACCCTCAGGATGACGTGCGCGACGCCGTTGACTTCCACTCCGTCGCCAGAATCCGCCATGCGCGGGAGCTTATTCATCGGCGCGACCGCAGCTCTCCATGGCCAGCGCTTCGAGCGCTCGCGGCCGTCGGCGGCTGGCGCAAGATGCCCGGGTGACCGCTTGAGTAGCGGCCGCGCGAGAGTACCGTTGACTCATGCAGGGCGACGCGGTCATGGACTCGGTCTTCAAGCCCGTGCGACCGCCCACGACGTTCGAGGAGACTGTCGAGCGGCTCGGCACCGCGATTCGGCTCGGGATCCTGCCCTCCGGGTCGAGGCTGCCCGCGGAGCGGGCGCTCGCCGACCAGCTCGGGATCTCGCGCTCCACGCTGCGTCACGCGTTGCGCACGCTCGTGCAGAGCGGGCATCTCATCTCGCTTCGGGGCCGAACCGGGGGCACGTTCGTCGCCGAGCGTCCACCGCTCTCCGAGCGCGAGAGCAGGCGCCTGGGAGCCGAAGCGTGGGCGGTGCTCGACTACCGCGTGGCGATCGAGACGGGCGCGACGCTGCTCGCGGCCGAGCGCGCGTCGCGGGGAGAGATCGGCAGCCTCGCAGAGCTGGTCCAGCGCATGGCGAATGCCGACCGCTTTCAGGACTACCGGCGCGCCGACATCCGCTTTCACATCGGCCTCGCCGAGGCAGCCTCATCGCCACGCCTTGTGGAGGCGATGACCGAGGTGCAGGGCCAGCTGAGCGACCTCATAGCGCTCATCGCCCACCCGGAGGAGGTGCTGACTCATTCAAACGCGCAGCACCAGGGCCTCGTGACCCTGCTGCGGCGCGGAGACGGTCCGCGGGCGGTGCGTCTGATGCGCGAGCACATAGAGGGGACCGAGCACATCCTGATGGGGCTCATCTAGCGGGGCCGGCCGCGCGGCGCGCACGGCCCCGCGCCGTCGCTACAGCGCGCTCGCGCGCTCCACGAACTCGCGCCACTCGGCGTGGGCGGCCGCTCGCGACCGCTCATCCCCGGCGGGCTCGAATCGCTCGCCCAGCGAAACCCGCTCTCCGATCTCGAGCGTCGACTCCCAGATGCCTGCACCCACGGCCGCAAGGGCCGCCGCCCCGGCGGCGGTCGCGTCGACGGCGCCGCGCTGCACCACGACGCCCGCCGCGTCCGCCTGGAAGGCCAGCAGCGCGTCCTCGCGCGTGAGGCCGCCGTCGACGCGCAGGACCTCGACCGGGACGCTCTCGCGAACCGCGCTCACGACGTCTGCGACCCGCATCGCGATCGCCTCGAGCGCCGCGCGCGCCACGTGACCTCTGCGCACGCCCGCGGTCAGCCCGGAGATCACGGCACGGGCGGACGGTCGCCACCACGGCGCGCCGAGGCCCGCGAGCGCGGGCAGCACGCGCACGCCGCCCGCGTCCTGCACCTCTCTGGCAGCGGCCACGAGGGACGCCGGATCGGGAGCCAGGCCCAGGTCGCGGCTCAGCCACTCGAGCAGCGCGCCTGCGGTGAAAACCCCGCCGTCGATCGCCCACTCGACCTTGCCGGCCACCCGCCAAGCAATCGTCGGCAGCAACCCGCCCCCGGGCTCGGGGACCTCTTCGCCGGCGTGCGCGAGCACGAACACGCCCGTGCCGTACGTCGCCTTGACCAGGCCTGGCTGCACGCACCCAGCCCCGGCAAGCGCGGCCTGCTGGTCGACGCAGCGAGCGCGCAGCGGCAGCTCGACTGGCCAGGAGTCGTGCTTGAGCGTCCCGAGCGCGCCGACGGTGTCGGCGATCGCGGGCAGCGCCTCGGCCGGCACACCGAAGATCTCGAGCAGCGTGGCGTCCCACTCCGGCGCCCCGAGCTGCGTGCGTGACGCGGTCGAAGGGTCGGTCGCGAACCCCGCCCCGAGACGGTCGCAGATGAACGAGTCGACAGTTCCGAGGCGTAGCGATCGGCGCTCGAGCGCGCGCGCGACCGCGTCGTCGTGCTCCAGCAGCCAGGCGAGTTTCCCGGCCGAGAAGTAGGGGTCGAGCGGCATGCCGCTGAGCGCTCGGATCTCCTCAGCGCGACCAGAGGCCTCGAGCCGCTCGAGGATCTGTAGCGAGCGCTTGTCCTGCCACGTCACGACTGGCGTTAGAGCTCGTCCGCTGTCGGCGTCCCAGGCGAGCACGGACTCGCCCTGGTGATCGAGCCCGCAAGCGACGATCTCGCCGGAAGCCTCGCGGAGTACCGACCCGATCGCCCCCACCACAGCAGCGAGCACGTCCTCGGGGTCCTGCTCGACCCATCCTGGCCGCGGATGGGAGAGGGGCTTCTCGCGGCGCGCCTCCGCGACTTGGCGCAGATCGGTATCGTAGAGCACCGCCTTGACCGCCGAGGTGCCCTCGTCGACTCCCAGCAGCAGCTTCATCGCGCTCGGCCCCCCGCGGCGCGGCGCCACCACGGTTCCTGCGGCGTCTCGAGCTGGCCCGCCAGAAGCTCCCGCTCCGGCCCCAGCCCAACGCCAACGGACGCGACGATCGAGCACACGCGCTCGGCGATCCCGAGCGACGCGCTCAGCCCGGTTGATCTGATCGCGGCGACGTTCACCAGTCGCGGGCACCCTGCGGACACGCCCACGACGTAGTTGACGCCACGACCCGCCGGGCGCAGCCCGGCATATGCGGCGATCGGTTCGACGTCCTCCAGCGGCGGGTACATGGCGGTTGCCTTGGGCAGGATCTCATCGCGCGCCTCTGCCCGCACCAAGCGGTCGTTCTTGTCCTCCCGGTCGAGCGCCGTCGGCCCCGCGATCACCTTGCCGTCGACGGTGGGGAACACGAGCACGCCCTTCGTGCGTTCCGTGGGCACGGGAAGCAGTATCCGATCGAGCTGGCTGCCCGCGGGCTGATCGAAGACCAGGAACTCCCCCTTGCGCGGGTAGATCTCAAACGAGTCGTCCCCCATCATCCTCGCGACCGCGTCGGCGTGAAGCCCGGCGCAGTTCACGACCGCGCGCGCGGACACCGCTGCGCTGTCCTCCGAGCGGATGAGCAGCGTCCCGGGGGAGGTCCACTCGATCGCGCAGACGCGAAAGGAGGTCAGCACCTGCGCATTGTGCAGCTGCGCGGACTGTGCGAGCGCACGCGTATAGGCGACCGGGTCGGTGACGGCCTCACCGGGTATCTCGAGCGCTCCCTCGGCGCGCTCGACGGCCTCCACGCCGTTTGCCCGCGCGCCCGCCTGCAGCGCCGAGATCGCTTCACGCTCGGTCCGATCGCGAACGTGCATCACTGCGCCGCAGCGCACGACGGGGACACCGAGGGTCGCGAGCGCTGCCTCTCGCAGCTCGGCCGAGCGCAGGATGAGCTGCGTCTCGAGCTCTCCAGGTGGCGAGTCGAAGCCGGTGTGCAGGATCCCCGAATTGGCGCCGCTCGCGCCCAATGCGGGCTCGGGTTCGGCCTCCATCACGGTCACCGCCGCGCCCCGCCGCGCGAGCGCCAGCGCCACCGCGCAGCCCACCACGCCGGCGCCGATGACGGCGACCTCGCAATCAGTGCTGCGTTCCGTTGACATCGTGCGCGCGCGGGCGTATGGTCGCCGTGTCCATAGGTTGGATGATCACACCATTGGCAAAGTGAGAGTGACGCGAACCTGAGGAGGCAACTGTGGGGGAGACACCAGTAGGGGCCGCGCCGGGAACGATGGGTGAGGACGAGCGCCAGCTCGCACACCTCGGCTACAAGCAGGAGCTGACCCGCGCGTGGAGCGGCTTCACCAACTTTGCGATCTCGTTCACGATCATCTCGGTTCTCGCCGGCTGCTTCACGAACTTCTCGTTCGCGTGGACCGCGGGCGGACCCATAGGGATCTCGATCGGTTGGCCGGTGCTGTGCTGTTTCGTGCTGCTTGTCGCGGTCTCGATGGCCGAGTTGACCTCGGCGATGCCTACCGCGGGGGGTCCCTACTGGTGGGCGGCCAAGCTCGGCGGCAAGGGCTGGAGCTGGATCACCGGCTGGTTCAACATCGTGGGCCTCGTCGGCATCGTCGCGGGCGTCGGATACGGGGCGGCGCAGTTCCTGTTCGCGACGCTCAGCCTCTACGGAGTCAAGGTCTTCGGCTTCGACTTCACCGCCCCCAGCCCGTCGCATGCCCTGCACGCGACGTGGGTGCTGTTCCTGATCATCCTGATCGGATACACGCTCGTGAACATCTTCGCCGACCGGCTGCTGGCGATCTTCAACAACGTCTCTGTCGGCTGGCACGTGCTGGGCGTCCTGACGATCATCCTGCTGCTCGCGCTCGTGCCCTCACACCACCAGGACGCGGGCTTCGTGTTCGGTCACCGCTTCAACAACACCGGCTTCCACGGAGGCCATTTCAGCGGGGCGTTCTACTGGCTGTACGTGCTGCCGATCGGCTTCATCCTGACGATGTACACGCAGACCGGGTATGACGCGTCCGCGCACACGGCCGAGGAGACGCGCGGCGCCGCGCTCGGCGCGGCCAAGGGTGTTTGGCGCTCGGTGTTCTTCTCGGCGATCGCCGGTTGGGCGGTGCTGCTCGCCCTGGTGTTCGCTGCGACCAACGTGCCGGCTATCACAGAAAAAGGCGGTGGCTCGATCCCGGTCATCGAGACGGCTCTCACCTCGGCCGCGGCCAAGGCGGTGCTGTTGATCTGCACGGTCGGCCAGCTCTTCTGCGGCGCCGCCGGTCTGACCAGCTGCTCGCGCACCTGGTACGCCTTCTCTCGCGACCGCGGCATGCCGGGCTGGGCGCTGTTCCGGCGCCTGAACGTGCAGCGCGTGCCGATGTTCGCGGTGCTCGCATCCTCGATCGCGGCGCTGATCATCACGATCCCGGCGTACTTCGGCAACAAGGTCGGCTTCCCGTGGGCGTACTTCGCGATCACGGCGATCTGCACCGTCGGCCTGTACCTCGCCTACATCATCCCGGTGTTCCTGCGCCTGCGCATGGGCGACCGCTTCGAGCCCGGGCCGTGGACGCTGGGACGCCACTACAAATGGGTAAACGTGGGCGCGATCGCCTTCGTCGTGCTCGTCGTCTACGCGCTCGACATCCCAACCGTGCCCGCGGGCGTGCCGTGGAAAGGCGACTTCAAATTCGAATCGTTCAACTACGCGCCGCTGGTCCTCGTGATCGGGCTGCTCGTGGGGATCTGGTGGTGGATTTCGGCCAAGAACCGCTACACCGGACCGGTCCGCACGATCGACACGGACGAGCTCGGACGCGTGATCGAGGCGCCGCCCGAGGCGCCTCCCGCCCCCGCGCTCGGCGGCGGCGCGGAGTAAGCGCGCGATGAGCGCACCACGACCCGGCGGCCCTGGCGCGGTCGCCGGGATGCTCTCGCTGCAGGAGCTCGACAGCGAGGCGCAGGCGGGCACGGTCGACACTGTCGTCACGGCCTTCACCGACATGCAAGGGCGGCTGTTCGGCAAGCGGATCGAGGTTGGCTACTTCCTCGACCAGGTCACCGATCATGGGGTGGAGGGCTGCAACTACCTGCTCGCGCTGGACATGGAGATGGAGCCGGTGCCCGGCTACGACTTGGCCAACTGGGAGCAGGGCTACGGCGACTTCGGCATCGCGCCCGACATCTCGACGCTGCGCCGCGTGCCGTGGCTCGACCGCACGGCGCTGGTGCTCTGCGACGTCGTAGGCCACGACGGCTCGCCCGTGAAGCCCTCGCCTCGGCAGGTGCTGATCGCGCAGTACGAGCGAGCCCACGAGCTCGGCTACGCGCCGCTGTTCGCCTCCGAGCTCGAGTTCTATCTCTACAAGCAGAGCTACGCGGAGGCGCACGAGCGCGACTACCGCGATCTGACCCCGACGATCCCCTACATCCTCGACTACCACGTGCTGGCCACGACCATGGACGAGCAGTATCTGGGCGCGATCCGTCGCGGCATGCAGGGCGCGGGCATCCCGATCGAGTTCTCAAAGGGCGAGGCGTGGTACGGGCAGCACGAGGTCAACACCCGCTACGCGGATGCCATCACTTCGGCCGACCGCCACACGATCTACAAGAACGGCGTCAAGGAGATCGCGTTTTTGAACGGGGTGTCGGCCACCTTCATGGCCAAGCCCTCGGAGAAAGACATCGGCAGCTCCTGCCACATCCACTCGAGCCTCGTCGGCACCTCCGACGGCGGCAGCGCGTTCGTCGAGGGAGAGGAGGAGACGGATGTGTTCCGCCACTACCTCGGCGGACTGCGCGCGCGCATCCGCGAGCTCGCCCTGTTCGTCGCCCCCTCGATCAACTCCTACAAGCGCTATGCGACTGAGAGCTGGGCGCCGACGTCGATCTCATGGGGGCGCGACAACCGCACCTGCGGCTTTCGCATCGTCGGGCACGGGCAATCGCGACGGGTCGAGTGCCGCATCCCGGGGGCCGACGTGAATCCCTATCTCGGCTACGCGGCGCTGCTCGCGGCGGGGCTCGACGGGATCGAGCGCGGCAGCGATCCAGGTCCCGAGCTCGTCGGCAACGCGTATGAGGCGGCGGGCGCCGAAGCATTCCCATCGAGCCTGCGCGAGGCGGTCGAGCTGTGGGAGGGCAGCGACTTCGCCCGCGCCGCCTTCGGCGAGGAGGTCTGGCGCCACTATCTCAACTACGGCCGCACCGAGCAGCGCCTGTTCGACCAGGTGGTCACGGACTACGAGAGGCGCCGCATGTTCGAGCGCGGATGATCTCCGTCGTCGAACCGGCGACCGAAGAGGTGATGGCGCAGGTCCCGCGGGGCGGCGTGGAGGAGGTGGACGCGGCCGTCGGCGCCGCCAAGCGGGCGCTGTCGAGCTGGCGCCCGCTCCCCCCGCGCGAGCGCTCGACGCTGCTGCAGCGCCTGGCCGGAGAGCTCTTGCGCAGCGTCTCAGAGCTCGCACAGCTCGAGGCGCGAAACGCCGGCAAGCCGATCCGTGACGCCCGTGGCGAGATCGAGATGGTCGTGGATGTGTTCAGCTACTACGCCGCAGCGCCGCAGAGGCTGTTCGGCCAAACGATCCCGGTCGAGGGGGGCGTGGACATGACCTTTCGCGAGCCGCTGGGGGTGGTCGGGGTGATCGTCCCCTGGAACTTTCCCCTGCTGATCGCCTCCTGGAAGGTGGCGCCGGCGCTGGCGGCGGGGAACACGGTCGTGCTCAAGCCCGCCGAGCTCACGCCGCTGACGGCTCTGCGGCTGGAGCAGATCGGGCTCGAAGCGGGGCTGCCGGAGGGCGTCTTGAACGTCGTGGCGGGCCCCGGCAGCGTGTGCGGCAAGCGCCTGGTCGAGCATCCCGACGTGGCCAAGGTCGCCTTCACGGGCTCGACGGAGGTCGGTCGCCAGATAGCCCAGGGAGCGGCCGCCACGATCAAGCGCCTGACGCTCGAGCTCGGTGGCAAGTCGGCCAACGTGGTCTTCGCTGACGCCGATCTCGAGCGGTCCGCGGCGGCGGCACCCGCTGCCGTGTTCGGCAACGCGGGGCAGGACTGCTGTGCGCGGTCGCGGATTCTCGTCGAGCGCTCGGCACTCGAGCCCTTTCTCGAGAGGCTGGAGGCCGCGGTCTCGTCGCTGCGCGTCGGCGACCCGCTGGACGAGGCCAGCGAGATGGGACCGCTCATATCCGCCGGCCAGCGCGAGGCCGTCGCCTCGTTCGTCCCCGACGGTGCCCCCGTCGCGATCCGCGGCACCGCCCCGAGCGGACCCGGCTACTGGTATCCGCCGACGGTCCTCGCCCCGGTTTCCAACAGCGACCGAGCCGCTCGCGAGGAGATCTTCGGTCCCGTGGCATGCGTGATCCCGTTCGCTGATGAGAGCGAGGCGGTCTCGCTCGCCAACGACACCATCTACGGGCTGTCGGGATCCATCTGGACGAGCGACGGCGCGAAGGCGCTGCGTGTCGCGCGAGCGCTCGAGACGGGCGTGCTGTCGATCAACTCGAACACCTCCGTTCGCGTCGGCACCCCCTTCGGCGGTTTCAAGCAGTCTGGCTACGGGCGCGAGCTTGGACCGGACGCGGCCGAGCAGTATACGGAGACCAAGAACGTCTTCTACGCCACGCAGGCGGCCTGATGAGCGGCCGCCTCCAGGACAAGGTGTGCGTGATCACCGGTGCCGCCAGCGGCATCGGCGCAGAGACGGCGCGGCAGTTCGCGGCCGAGGGCGCGATCGTGATGGGCGTCGACCTGCGCGAGGGCGCCGAGGGCGCACTTTCGCTGCAGGTTGACGTCAGCGACGAGGAGCAGGTGCGCTCGATGTATATACGCGCGCGCGAGGAGTTCGGCCGCGTCGATGTCCTGTTCAACAACGCCGGAATCAACCCCGGCGAGGACGCGTCCGTGCTCGAGACCCCGTCCGAGGTGTGGCAGCGTGTCCAGGACGCGAACCTGCGCAGCGTCTTTCTGTGCTGCAAGCACGGCATCCCGCACCTGCTCGATGCGGGCGGGGGCTCGGTGATCAACGCGGCCTCGTTCGTCGCCGTGATGGGGGCGGCGGTCTCGCAGATCTCCTACACCGCCGCCAAGGGGGGCGTGCTGTCGCTCTCGCGGGAGCTCGGCGTGGAGTTCGCGCGCCGCGGCGTGCGCGTCAACGCGCTGTGCCCGGGCCCTGTCGACACGCCGCTGCTGCGCGAGCTGTTTGCGAGCGATCCCGAGCGGGCTGCGCGAAGACTCGTCCACATCCCGATGGGGCGCTTCGCGCACGCGAGCGAGATCGCCCGCGCGGCGCTGTTTCTCGCGAGCGAGGACTCCTCGTATGTCACGGCGTCGACGTTTCTCGTCGACGGCGGGCTCTCGGCCGCGTATCTCACGCCCGAGTAGCCGCGTCGAGGAAGCGCCGGCAGATGCCGCGGCCGAGCTCGTTCCACGGGCCGATCGAGGCACGCGTCTTCGCGCGCAGCTGCTGCCAGTCGAGAGGCAGCTCGAGCACGTCGGGATCGCTGCGGAAGTCCTCGATCCAGCCCTCGGCGTCCTCGCGCGTGACCTCGGCGTGGAACTGGATACCCCACGCCTGCTCGCCAGCGCGGAACGCCTGCAGGCAGGCCGCGCTGTGGGCGAGCGCCGTCGCGCGGGGGGGCAGCGGGCAGATGTAGCTGTGCCAGGCAAACGCACTGAAGCGCGAGGGGAGGGACGAGAGCAGCGGATCGCTGGCCGCAGCCGCCGTCAGGTCCAATTCGATCCAGCCGATCTCGGGCGCCTGAGCCCTGCGCGCGGGCGCGCCGGCGGCGTCGGCCAAGAGCTGTGCGCCGAGGCATACCCCGAGCAGCGGCGTACCCGTGTCGAGTAGCTCGCGCAGGAGCAGCTTCTCCTGCACGAGCCATGGGTGGCTGTCCTCTTGATCCGGGTGCATCGCCCCGCCGAGGCTGATCACCGCGTCGTACTCGCGCGCGTCGCCCGGCGCCGAGCTGCCGTTCGCGATGTGCCACTCCTCGAGCGCGGCGCCGTGGGTCCGAGCAGCGTCGGCGAACACGCCGGGAGGAGCGCTCGCTTCGTGCACGATCGCCAGCACACGCACGGGAGCAGTCTGGCAGCAGCTACAGCGCGCGTCCCTCGACGCCCAGCCTGCGCCTTCTCGGTGCGCGCTCAGGACGTCTCGGGCAGCAGCAACGGCGCAAGCGTGCGGCCAACCAGCGCCTCGAGGGCATCCTCGTCGGCGAGCGGGAGGACGGTCTCGGGGTTGAGCGCGAGCGAGAGGACCAGGCGCGCGAGCACCTCGGCGATGGCCTGCGAATCGGAACTCATCACGCCACCTTGATCAATCAGGCGCTCGAGCTGAACGGCGATGTAGGCCCGCCCCATCGCGAGGATCGGAGCGCCTCGGCCGGCCAGCAGCGGGAGCATCTCCTCGGGGTCGGTCTGCAGGAGGCGCTGAAGCAGCGCGTTGCTCGTGATCTCGCGGATCACCGCGAGGGCGCCGGCGACGAGGAACTCGCGACGGGCGTCGATTGAGCTCACCTGGGCGTCGACGGAGGCGATGCAGCGCTGCGCCTCTCGCGAGGCCAGCGCGGACATGAGCGCGTCTCTGTTGGGGAAGCGCCGAAACAAGGTCGCGCGGCCGACTTCGGCTGCGCGCGCGATGTCTTCGAGCGAGGTTCGACGCAGGCCGAACTGGACCAGCTGGTCGCGTGCGGCATCGAGGATCCGCTCGGCGTACTCGTCGACAGGCTCCTCGGCTGGGGACAGGAGCCGGCCCAGCGCCGCCGAGTCGCTCACGAAACCATTCGCCGCGCGCTGCCCACGCTGCCGGCGCCCGGGGCTGCGAGGGCGTGGGCGTCGAGGCGCTTGAACGCCTGGCGCGCCGGGGGCAGATAGAACAGGCTGGCTGGCGCTACGTTCAGCAGCTTGAACGCCTGTGCGATCGCGCGCAGGCGGATCTCGTCGATCGCGCTCCATTGGATTCGCAGGCGTGCGCGCACGCTCGCGGGGAGCGTGCCAACGGTCGCAAGCCAGCCGAGCTCCGCCACGGCCGCACGCGGCAGCGGCCACACGATCGCGGGAACGCCGCGCGGCGGGCTCGGGCGGCGGAGCACCGCGAGCACGTCTCGCACGGTCTGGTTGTCGTCGATGCGCTCGGCGAGCATCCACGCATACCAATCCTGGAAGCTCTCGTAGGAGGCGGGCATGTCGCGCTCGAGCAGCCCGAGCCGTCTGCCAAGCTCGCGCGTCTCTTCGTATCCGCGGCGCTCCTCCGCGGAGTTGAACGGGCGACCGAATCGCTGGGCGGCCGAGACGATCGTCTCAAACCCGCTGGCCAGCACCCAGAAGTAGGCCTCTGGCTCGAACGCGGTGTAGCGCCGGCCGTCGCTCCTGACCCCCTGTATGGGCTTGTGCGAGGCCCGGATCTCGGCCGCCACGCGCTCGCTGTCGGCCGCGTAGAGAGCGTCGAGCACGAGCCCCCACGAGCGCTTGAAGCGACCGAAGGGGTCGACCTTGAAGTTGGAGTGGTCGGCGACTCCCGCCGCGATCGTCGGATGGGCGGCCTGCAGAAGGAAGGCCCTGCCGAGGAACGGCAGCATGCGCGCATCTCCGGCGTAACGCCACATCACGCTTGCTCGATCCAGCTCCATCGCGCGCCTCCCGAGGTTGAGAGATCAATTGACTGAAATTGTATCTAAGTATCTCGTCGGACGATCCGCTCGCTGCTCGCTGTGACGCGAGCCGCTCGCGCTGGCGGTCGCGCCGCGCGTCCTCAGGCTCGGCTGGTGCGAACTAGAGCAGGCCGACCTGGCGCAGGATCGAGACCGAGTCCGAGTAGACGTCCTTGCGCTTGACCTTGCCGCCCGCGAAGGGGATCACGTCCATGCCCTTCCATTCGATGCGCTTGCCAGACGGCTCCGCAACCAGCTCGCCCCTGCTGAGCGGCTTGACGTGCGTAGCGCTCGCGGTCCACTCCTGAACGACGAGGTCCTCCCTCACGTACAGCCGCCGCGTCTTGAACTCGATGTCGGGCCACGAGGCGAAGATGTTCGCGATGTGTCTCAGCGCCTCCTCGCCCTCGGCGCGCTCGCCGGCGGTGTGGTTCTCGAACACCATGTCGGGAGCGTGCATGGTGGCGATGCGCTCCACGTCGTGCGCGTTCCACGCCTCGTTGTAGGTGGCGATCACCTCGGCGAGGTCGACTGAGGCGGTGCTCATGCCCACTCCATCGGTTCATAGCCGCTCGAGCGGGGCGCGGAGGCGATGAGCATGCGCGCGGGCTCGGCGCCGTCGTTGCGGACGGTGCGCGAGTGCTCGGGATCGACCCGCGCGAACGTCCCGGCGGCGGCCGGGTGGGGCTCGCCGTCGATGACGAGCGTGGGCTCGCCGTCGACGACGTAGAAGAGCTCCTCCTGGTCGCGCGCGAGCTCGTCGTGCTCGGGTATCTGCTCGCCGGGGGCGATGTCGACGACGTTGACTCCGAAGGCTCGCATGCCGAGCGTCCTGCGTACCAGCCGCCAGTTGCCCGTCGACTCGCAATCCTCGGTGCGGCTGAGCCTGTAGCTCATCGCCCTCTCCTCCCTTGTCCACGCCTCATCTGAAGTCCTCCTCCTCGCGCTGGTCCGTGTAGGCGCGAGCAGCATATGCGGATCGCCCCCCGGCCGGCGCGGCGCCGTTGGATGTGGGCGCCGCTTCTGGAGATCTTGGACATCTGTTGGATCATCGCGGCCCGTGCAGGGGTCGCGAGGCAGGGTTGCCGAGAGTGATGGTGAATGGGTGAGGACCAGCCAGCTCACCCGACCCTCGAGCGCCGTACAGGCCGAGGCTCCTCAAGCGAGTCAAGAGAGGCTTGAAAGTGCAGGCCAGCACACCAAACTTCGGGATCATTCAGCGCGACATCGACGACGCGACGAGCGTCGTGTCTGTCGAGGGCGAGCTCGACCTGTCCACCGCGCCGCGCCTGAAGTGGATGCTCGTCGACTCACTGCAGGCGGGTCGCAAGCATCAGGTCGTCGACCTCTCCAGCGCCACCTTCATGGACTCGACTGCGCTGGGCGTGCTGGTCGCCGTCAACAGGACGCTGGGCGAGGGCTCGCGGCTGGTGATCGTGTGCTCGCGTCCCAACGTGCTGAAGATCTTTGAGCTGTCGGGCATGGAAGGGGTCTTCACGATCCTTCCGACGCTGGAGGAAGCACTCGAGTACACCCGGGGGCACGCCGCTCAAGCCAGCTGATTTCTGGCCATGACGAGCGACCCTTCACCGACCCTCTCCCTCCGCGCCGGACGGCGTTCGGCGGCGGTCATCCTCACGGCCCTTTGCGTGCTTCTACCGGCCGCCGGCTCGTTGGCAGCGGGAAGCCTGAAGTCGCGCGGAGCCACCCACCGCTCGAGCGGCACGGCGCACGTGGAAGCGCCCAAGCCTGTGACCGCGACCGCGCCAACCTCGCCGGCGCCGACGGACGCCGAAGCTGCCAATACCCGCGAATCGTGCTGCGCGAGCCTGCATGGGGCCGCCACGACGAGGGGTGCGAGCAGGCGGCTCAAAGGGCACACCCACGCGCGCGCGCTCACTCAGCCCCGCCGGGTCACCCGAGCCGTGGAAGGCACCCAGGCTCCGAGCGCCGGCGGCGCCGTCCTCGCGCAGACGGCGGCCCCCCGGCACAGCGGGACCGCATCCGCCCGCACGCGCCAGGGCCTTCGTCCGAAGCGAAGCTCCGGCCGCCTCGCCTCGCGCTCGCAGGGCAAGAGGGAAGCGCGCTCGCAGGCTCCAGCTCAGGCTTCAGCGTCGATCGCCGCTCCTGCCGCGCCGAGTGCCAGCCCGACGGCGCAGGCAGCGAGCACATCGTCGGCACCGACACTTGGCGCGACGACTACGGCTCCGCAGACCCCCGCCACTCGCACGCGTCATGCACGTCATCGCTCCCGAACGGCGAGCAAGCGCTCGCGCACGTCGAAAGGCGGCGCCGGCGGGGGCGCGCTCCCGGCTGGCGGGCTGGCACCTGCGACAGCGCTCACCGCTGCGCCCGTTCCCACGAAGGCGCCCGCAGCACGACCTCAGCGGCACGCACGCAGCTCGGCGGGCTCCTCGCCGATCGAACGCACGATCACGAGGATCGTGGGCGTCGTGCCCACGCCCGTCCGAATTCTGATCGGCGCGCTGCTCGCGCTGGCACTGCTGCTGGCCGTGCGCTCGCGCATCTCGGCAATTCGCGCACGACGCCTCGAGAGCCAGCGCCGGCAGCTGCTCGACGACGTTGGCCTGCTTCAGGCAGCGCTGCTGCCGACCCCGCCGGCGCGCCTCGGTCCGGTCGCCACCTCGGCCGCGTACCGGCCGGCCGACGGTTTTGCTGCGGGCGGAGACTTCTACGACGTGTTCGCGCTCGAGGACGGTCAGCTCGGCGTTATCGTCGGCGACGTCTCGGGACACGGTCGCGATGCGTTGCCGCACACGGCGCTCATGCGCTTCACGCTGCGGGCGTATCTCGAGGCGGGCCAGTCGCCACGCACCGCCATCAAGACGGCCGGCGCGGTGCTCGAGCGCCAGCTCGGGGGATCGTTTGCGACGGTCGTGGCAGCGACCTACAACCCGCGTGAGCGGCAGCTCGTCTACGCCGGCGCCGGACACCCGCCTCCGCTCGTGCTCGGCTCGCACTCGCGCGCGATCACGCCGATCACCGTCTCCTCCTCGCCACCGATTGGCGCGGGCAGGCGCACAGGCGCGCGCCAGACCGTCATCTCGGTGCCCGGCCGCGGCACGGTCTGCTTCTACACCGATGGCGTCACCGAGGCAAGAGTCGGGGAGGACCTATTCGGCGCCGAGCGGCTTCGCCAGACGGTGGCCGACCTGCAGGTGGGAGCGAGTGCGGCCGTGCTGCTCGACAGGGTCGCCGAGCAGACGGACGCGCGCCCAGATGACATGGCGGCATGCCTTTTGTATCTCGACGGCCGCGCTGCCAACCCGAGGGTGCTCGTCGAGGAACTCGAGCTCGACTGCGACGAAGCGATCAGTGACCCTGTACAGCGCTTCCTGCTCGAGTGCGGCCTGGAGCCGGGCGAGATCGCCGAGACTACGCGCCAGGCGAGCATCGCCGCCGGACAGACGGGCACTGCGCTGTTGCACGTGCGTCTCGGCGATGGGCAGCCCGAGGTGATCCTGCGCCGTGAAAACGTCGCGCTACTGCACCCGCGCCAGGCGTCGCGCGAGGCGAGCATCGGAGTCGCGCGATGAGCTCGGCCCCGACGCTTGCTCCGGATGCGGCGATGGTGCTCGGGATCGCTTCCACGGCGCTTCCGTTCGCGCGCACCCCAGATGACGAGGCTGAGCGCTGGCTGCGGGTTCTGCGACTGCACGGACGCGTGGGAGTCGCGCTGCAGGCGCTGGGCGTGAGCGAGGTCTCGCTCGTGTCCGAGGACGGTGAGGCTGCGGACGGCACGCGAGCGGGGGGCGAGCCACCGCGTCAGGACGCCGTGGCGCGCATCGCCGAAGACGCGGCCGGCATCGCAAGCCGCCGAGGTGCCACGGGCGTGGCTACGACGGACCTGCTGATCGCCGTGATGCGCGTGTATGGACCGGCGTTCGACCGCGTGCTCAGGGCTCATGGCACCGATCGCGACGAGGTGCTCGCGCGGCTCGGCGTCGAGATGCCGGCCGACGACTAGGCGGGCCGCCGCCGCGAAGCGCTTTACAGCGCGTGCTCTCGAGCGCGCGCGAGGAGCAGCGTGTAGAGCCTCTGCTGGATGGCAGCGGGGAAGGGGCGCAGCGCCCCCGAGCTGATGAGCGTCACGCGCGCGGGGCCGAGGACGAAGCCAAGCAGATCGAGGTAGAACGGGACCCGCACGCTCACCAGCCGGAAGGTCGCCGTCACCCGCCAGCCGAAGCTTCCGCTGGTCCCCGGCGCGGGAGGGTTGCCCGACTGGATCGATACGGGCCCTATGGTGGCGTTTCCGAGCCGCTGCGTACGCAGCAGTACATCGAGATAGCGCGAGAAGCAGTGGCGCACGCGCGCGGTGTGCAGCGCGGCGAGTTCGCCGTTGGCGAGCGATGGACTTGCGCTGACCAGGACTTCGGAGCTGACGCCGAAATCGATCAGCCCGCGCTTGAAGACCAAGCTGGGCGAGCTTGCTTCGGCAGCGTGCGCTCCCCGCGTGGCGCTCCCCGCGCACCGGAGCAGGTCCCGTTCGGCCTGGCGCTGTGCGGGTGTCTTGTGCGCGTGTTCGTGCGAGACTCTGAACTCAGGCAGATCCGCAGCGGTGAGGTTGACGGCGCGTGCAAAAGCCAGACCACGCTTCGGGCTCAGGGCGCGCGGGGACGGCGCATGGCCCCGGGCGCCGGTTGCGCTTCTGCGTGCGGGGGATCCGCCACCGCCGCACCCTGCGACAGACGCGCTGGCGAAGAGGGCAAGCGCGATCGCGAGCGTGCGCATGTCCGGGGGGATTGTTTCAGAGGCCGCGCCGCGCGATCGCACCGTCCTGCGCTCTGCACGGGAGCGCTCGAAGCTCAGGCGCCTCGCGGGCGAGCGCATCTCGGCTCGCGCGCGTGGCTAGCCTTGGGCCGCGACTCGATGGACCCTCGAGCTGAAAACGACCACGGGAGCGCGCCGTCGCCGCGAAAGCGCCAGGCGCTTGAGCTGTTTGCGGGCCTGCCGCGCCGCTACGACTTGCTCTCGGCGGCGCTCAGCTTCGGTCAGGACCCGCGCTGGCGACGCGCGCTCGTCGATGTGCTCGCGCCCGAACCTGGGGACCGCGTACTGGATGTCGCCACGGGCACCGGTCTGGTGGCGCGCGAGCTGCTGGAGCGCTGCGACTGCTCGGTCGTGGGCATCGACCAGAGCGCGGACATGCTCGCTCGGGCGCGGGCAAGGTTTGGCGCGGGGGAAGGCGGGCGCATCGAGCTGCTGGAGGCCGAGGCCGAGGCGCTGCCTTTCGCGAACGAGAGCTTTGATGCGCTCACGTTCACCTACCTGCTGCGCTACGTCGATGATCCGCGCGCCACGCTGGCCGAGCTCGCGCGCGTCGTGCGCCGAGGCGGCCGCGTGGCGTCGCTCGAGTTCGGCGTGCCCCAGCGCGCGCCGGCGCGCGTTGCGTGGAGGCTCTACACGGCGATCGGGCTGCCGCTGCTCGGGCGCGTCGCATCGCGCGAGTGGGCGCGGGTCGGGCGCTTTCTCGGCCCGAGCATCCGCGGCTTCTACGAGCAGCACCCGCTCGAGCGGATCATCGAGTACTGGCGTGCGGCCGGGCTCGTGGACATCGAGGTGCGGCGCATGAGCCTCGGCGGCGGCGTGCTGATGTGGGCTCGCAAGCGCCGCGATCGCCCCGCTGGCGCGGGCACGGGCACGGCGGCGCGCGCCGCCGGCGGACGGGCCTGAGGCGCGATGGCGGCGCCCGAGCGCCCTGCCTTCTACGCCCTCGGGAGCGGCCGCGCCGCGGAGCTCTTGACCTTGCTGCACCCGCCGTACACGCTCTGGCATCTCAGCTACTACGCGCTCGGCGCAGCGCTGGCGCCGCGAGTGCACGCGGATCGCGTGATCTGGGGGCTGGTGGCCTTCGCGCTCGCGGTCGGGGTGGCTGCGCACGCTCTCGACGAGCTCCACGATCGCCCCCTGCGAACCACGCTCAGCGATCGCGCACTCGTGCTGCTGGCGGCGTTCTCCTCGGCGGGCGCGCTCGCGATCGGCATCGTCGGGGTGCTGATCGTCTCGGTCTGGCTACTGCCCCTGGTGGTTGCCGGGGCGCTGTTCCTGCCGGCGTACAACCTCGAGCTGGCTGGCGGGCGCTTTCACGGTGACGCATGGTTTGCGCTCGGCTGGGGCGCCTTTCCGGCGTTCACCGGCTATTTCGCAAACGCCGAGCAGATCCGGCTGCCTGGGATCCTGATCGCGCTCGGGTGCCTCGCGATGAGCGCCGCTCAGCGGCGGCTGAGCACGCCGGCCCGCGAGCTGCGCCGCCGCACGAAGTCGGTCAGTGGAACGCGCATGCGCAGCGACGGCAGCTCCGAAGCGCTGTCGCGCGAGGGCCTGCTCGCGCCGCTCGACGGCGCGCTCGCCGCGCTCTCGCTCGCGATCTTCGTGACCGCGTGTGCGGCGCTGGTCGCCCGCCTGTAGAGCGCGCAAGGGGCCTTGCACCGTCGCCGCGCGGATTACAATCGCCTCGAGCGACGTCCCCGGTCGTCTAGGCGAAAGCGCATCCGATCTCGGCCACTGAAAGCCTGACGCGTAGGTGAATGCATCATCTGTCACGGCTCGCAACGCTGCGGCCCGCGTTCGCGGCGCGGCCGCCCGCTTCGGATTCGGCTGGCTCGCGGCGCTGATCGCGGTGGCTCTGGCCGTGATCCTCGCTGCAGGGGTGTACCTGTACGACCACTCGCGGCGCGACCTGATCGCGCACGGCGTGAGCGTCGGCGGGGTGCCGGTCGGCGGCCTACACGAGGCCGCGGCACGGGAGAAGCTGCAGCGCGTGCTGATCGCGCGCCTGGACCGGCCGGTGACGGTGCGCGCCGGCTCTCGCAGCTGGTCGCTCGGGGTGCGGGAAGCGGGGGTGACGATCGACGTCGCGAGCATGGTTGCTCGGGCCGTGAAGGTGAGCCGCGACGCGTCGATTCTCACGCGCACCTTTCGCGGGCTCTTCGGAGGCAGCCTCAAGCGCGACATCCCCGTCGAAGCCAGCTACTCGCACCAGGCGATTCGCAACCTCACGGCGAAGATTCGCGCGGCCGTCAACCGGGACGTACGCAACGCGTCGGTGCAGCCCAGCGCGACGGGCCTCACGAAGGTCCACTCTCGTCCCGGCGTCGCCGTCGAAAGCGGCAGGCTCGGCGCGGGCATAGAGCACGCGCTCAGCGCCACCGGCTCGCTGCGCACGGTGCAGGTTCCGACACACAAGATCAGGCCGGCGGTGACGGTGTCGCAGCTCGCGTCGAAGTACCCGGCCTACATCATCATCGACAGAAGCGCGTTTCGCTTGCGCTTCTACGAGCACCTGAAACTCGCCGACACGTATGAAATCGCGGTGGGGATGCAGGGCCTTGAAACCACCCCCGGGATGTACTCGATCCAGTGGAAGCAGGTGAACCCGCCGTGGTACGTGCCCAACAAAGCATGGGCCGGAG
This sequence comes from Actinomycetota bacterium, assembly GCA_005884115.1. Lineage (GTDB taxonomy): Bacteria > Actinomycetota > Thermoleophilia > Solirubrobacterales > Solirubrobacteraceae > Palsa-744. The sequence goes on along the minus strand of VAXW01000002.1, from coordinate 416,594 downwards.
CGCTCGCGGGCACGGTCGTCCCGCCCGGCCCGATGGACCCCCTGAAGGCGCGCTTCATGTCGTTCAACGGCGGCGCAGGCATCCATGGGATCGACCCAGGCGAGTACGGCACGATCGGTCACACCGCCTCGCACGGCTGCGTGCGCATGCGCATCCCGGATGTGATCGCGCTCTACAGCCGCACTCCGGTCGGAACGCCGGTCTTCGTCGCCTAGCAGCGGGCGCGAGCGCGCGGCGAGGAGCAGGTCGGCAGAGCTACTGGCGGAGCTGGCGTTCGCGATATTCGCGGTTCTGCTGCCGCTCGCCTCGGATCTGGATCACGAGGTAGACGACGAACACGTTCACGATCACGCCGATGCCGCCGAAGGTGGCGATCAGCCCGATCGTCTTGCCCGTAGCTTCGCTCGTGGCGAGGATCACGGGCGCAGCCTAGCAACGGCTTCCGCAGGACGTGCGCGCCGCCAGGCTCGGACGCGCGGTCCGCCCGTCGGGCCGATGTGCGAGCGTCTAGGGTGCAGTTGTCGCGGAGAGGTGCCGGAGCGGTTGAACGGGCGCGACTGGAAATCGCGTAACGGGGGTCAACCTCGTTCGAGGGTTCGAATCCCTCCCTCTCCGCCAGTTTCAGGAAGTTAGAACACGCGCTAGAGGCCGACTCTTCTGGGTCGGGCTCGGCGTTCCAGCGGCCTGAGCGGATCAGCTCGGCCTCGTCGAGCACCTCGGGCGCCAGCCTCTCGGCCAGAAGAGCTGCATAGGGCTCCCTCAGCTCGGCCCTGGTGATGCGGGCGACCATCTCGCCCCGCTCCTCATCCGACTCGGGAGCGACCAGAAGCTTCTTGAAGAAGACTTGGTTGTAGCCACGTTTTCGTCTGCTCGTCAGCTTGGGCATAGACCACAGCCACGTCCTCGGCCTGCTCGACCGCCTGGGAGCTGACCGCTACCAGCGCTTCGATCGCGTTCGATTGCGCGATGATTGCCACGATGACCTGCGACGAGGATCTCGCCAACCGGATCCGCGAGCTGATCGCCTCCGAGGACGGCTACGCCGAGCAGAAGATGTTCGGCGGCATCGGCTTCATGATCGACGCGCACATGGCGGTCGGGGTCAGCGGCTAGGGCGCCCTGATGATCCACTGTTCAAGGGAGGAGACCGAGGCTCTGCTCGCCAAGCCCGGCGCGGGGCCGTTCGAGATGCGAGGGCGCGAGATGAAGGGCTGGCTTCGGCTGGATGCCGAGTCGGTCTCCACGAAGCGAGCGCTCGAGCCCTGGGCTATGCAGAGCGTGGCTTTCGCTCGCGCGTTGCCGCCGAAGGAGAAGAAGTGAGCTTGAGCGATGCCGATGCCTATGACCGGTTCATGGGCCGCTACTCGAGGCCGCTCGCGGTGCCCTTCGCGGATTTCGCCGGACTCCCGCTCGACGGCCGGGTCCTCGACGTCGGATGCGGCCCCGGTGCGCTGACGGCGGAGCTCGCCGGGAGGGTCGGGCCGGGACGGGTTACCGCGGTCGACCCGTCGGAGGAATTCGTCGCGGCCCTGCTCGGCCGCCATCCTGGAGTCGATGCGATCCGCGCGCCGGCTGAGGATCTGCCGTTCGAAGGGGGCTACTTCGATGCGACCCTCGCCCAGCTCGTGGTCAACGTCATGGACGATCCGGTCGGGGGCCTGCGCGAGATGGCGAGGGTGACGCGGAGCGGCGGCGTTGTCGCCGCATGCGTGTGGGACTTCACCGAAGGCGGTCCGCTCGGGCCGTTCTGGGATGCCGCTCAAGCGCTCGATCCTGAGGTCGAGACTGGGTCTGTCCTCCCCGGTAGCAGGCGCGGCCACCTGGCCGACCTCTTTCACGCGGCTGGAATCGACGACATCGTCGACGGAGCCGTCGCGGTAGACGTCGAGCACGCCAAGTTCGAGGACTGGTGGGAGCCGTTCACGCTCGGCGTCGCCCCGTCGGGTACCTACGTCGCCGGCCTCGAGCCGGATAGGCGCACCGCACTGCGCGAGCTCTGCAGGGAGAGGCTGCCGGAGCCCCCGTTTGTGATCTCGGCGAAGGCGTGGGCGGTCCGCGGCGCCGCTTGACACCGCGTACGAGCCTAGGCCGCGGCCTCCGCGGGAAGTCCAGCGAGCTTCGCGCTGCGCGCCCATAGCGTCGCCGCCAGGCTGCTGTCCCGGGCCTGCGCGCTGGGAGAGCGCACGTTCTCGTCTTCCACGTACTCACCGCTGAGCGCGCCCGCCTCCTCTGAGAGCGCGAGCCACACCAGGGAGCGGGCCCCGCGCGCGGGCGAGCGGAAGAACGGGGCGCCGAGGGTCGTCAGCAACCTCCAGATCCCGCCTTCTTCCTTGGCGAAACCGGTGCGCACGACGCCAGGGTGAAAGCAGTTGGCGCGTAGCTCGGGAGCGCGCCGAGCGAGCTCGCGGGTGAAGAGGATGTTGCACAGCTTGGTCGTCGCATACACGCGCATCGCCGCGTAAGAGCGCTTCGACTGCAAGTCCTCGAGGTCCAGTCGCCCGCCCGCGTGAGCGTCGGATGCGGTGGTCACGACGCGACCTCCCACCAGGCGCTCCCGCAAGAGGTTGGTCAGCAGGAACGGGGCAAGATGGTTGAGGGCGAACGTCCGCTCCAAGCCCTCGGCGGTCTCGCGCCGCGTGTTGAACAGCGCGCCGGCGTTGTTGGCGAGGACGTCGATGCGCTCGTACCGATCGAGCGCGTCTGCCGCAAGCGCGCGAACGTCGGCCATCAACGACAGATCGGCTACGTGCTGATGAACTTGCGCGCCGCCTCCGGCCGCTTCGGCTTCGTCGGCCACCCGCTTGACGCGCTCGTGGTCGCGACCCACCACAGCGAGCTCGGCTCCAGAGCGAGCGAGCTGGATGGCGGCGGCCTGCCCGATGCCGCGCGTGGCCCCGGTGAGCAGGACGAACGTCATCGCGCCGACATTAGCGCGCGGCTCCGCGCAACGGACTAGCACCGCTCGAGCAGCTCCGCGACGAGCGGTGAAAGGTGCCGGTCGTGAAGCTATGCGGCTCGGCGAACTCCTCGAGAAGTGGCCCGCGCGGCTGGGCGATGGGCACAGATGTGAGCACACTAGACTCCTGGGCTCCAGCGCCCGTAGCTCAGCTGGATAGAGCGTCGGTCTACGGAACCAAGGCTCGGGATTCCGACTCTCTGCTGGCGCGCTCACCCCGACCCATCGCCATGAAACCATTTGCAGGGGCTTTGTACCAGCGCCCGGTATAGCAGTCACCTCCGCGCACCACCGCACACCTCCCTTCCGGGGACTTAATCGTGATCTAATCGTGATCTGACAGGCGCACCCACTTGCGCGCCGTGCGGACGCTGACTTCGGCGGCCTCGGCCGCCTTCCTCAGCGTCCAACCATCCTCTTGGACTCGCGTGGCCAGACGACGGCGCCTATTCAGGCTGAGCTCGGCGTTACCGTGGAGTCTCATCCGGTGTCCTCCTTGGGACTGAGTGGCTTGGCAGCTCTCAGCCTTCAAGGAGATGGCATGCACAGAGGGACCCCCTCAGCTCAGGCCATTGTGGAGCAGCGTGGAGCGGGTCATATCTGTTGACATTCGGGACACGTTTCGGGACACGAAACGTCAGTCGATCATCCTCGAAGGGCGCCAAACGCACGTCCTCTTCGAGCAGACGACGGTGTCGACCGCAGCGCCTCGGCACATTCGTTGGGCGCCTCGACGCCGGCGAGCTGCGCGCGGTCGAACCCTCGCGCTCATCCTCGGCCTGTGACACAAGTCGCCGCATCAGCGCTCCTGCGAGTCTGCGCTAAGCGGCGCGGGTGCGGGCCCTGAGCGTGATCTTGCGGACGATCGTCGCGGTGTGCCCGCCCGAGACGCTCGTGGCGGTCACCGTGACGCGCAGGCTCTTGCGTTGGGCAAGCAGCCGGCGCCCGACGGAGGCGATGTGGACGCGGACCCGAACCTTCTGCCCGGCACGGGCTTCGTATTTGGCGCTGCCGAGCGAGCGACAGCCACGTCCACAGCGCGCGGCGAGGGCGCGGGTCCGTCGGATGTGAGGTTCAGCGAGCCGGATGGTGATCGTGCCGTGGCAGCCGCCACGCGCGGTCGCGGGGCAGGTGAGGTGGACCAGGACGTCGCCACGCGCGGTGATGCTCACCGACTTCGCAGATATGAGGACGGGCGTCGCGGGCGGCGAGCCGGACGCTGGCAAGGCTTTGGGCGGTGGAGATGGCGTCGACGGTAGCGCGGAGGCGACCGTCACGGCCCGGATTGCCTGGGCGCTAAGCCCCCCGTTGCGGCTCATCGTCTGGCCGGTGAAGACCTGCGTGGTGGAGGTCCCGGCCGAGTCGGTCTCGGTCAACGTGGCCGCGTAGGTTCCGGGGGCGGCGTAGCTATGAGTGGTCGTGGGCGTAGAGGTGGTGGCGCTGCTGCCGTCGCCGAAGTTCCAGGCATAGGAGGTGATCGTGCCGTAGGCGACGGTCGAGGCCGAGGCGTCAAACGAGGTGGCCGAGCCCGCCGCCCCGGCGGTCAACGTGAAGGAGGCGACCGGAGCCTGGTCGGGGGTGATCGCGGGCTCGGCGCCGAACCCGGCGGACACGCTGATCGCCGTACCGGCCGTCTGGGTGGCAAGGGCGACGGGCGTCACAGTGCTCGGTTCCCATGCGCTCAGGGCCACCCCGGACGTGGTTTTCGTGGCGGCCTGGCTGAGCGTGATGCTGCTCGGCCCCGGCGGCGCGGCGATCGTCGTCCCTTTCGGGATTCCTTCGCCGGTCACGGCCATGCCTTGCGTGAGGCGCGCTGTGGAGGAGATCCCGCTGACCGTCGCTGAGCCCGAAGTCGTGTTGCCGGTGAAGTCGACGTCCCCCAAGTTGGCGACGTAGGCGCGGGCCCCGTCGGGCGTGATCGCGATCCCCCGCGGTCCGTTGCCCACGGTGACGGGTGCGCGGGTCGTGTTCGTCGCCAGCGTGATCGGCGTAACCGTGTTGAAGCCTGAGTTGGCCACGTAGGCACTGGCCCCGTCGGTGCTGATGGCAATGCCGATCGGCGCGCTGCCCACGGTGATCGGCGTGCCGGCCGCGTTGGTGGCCACCGTGATCGGGGTGACCGTGTTGGCGCCCGAGTTGACAACATAGGCGGTGTTGCCGTCGGGGGTGATCGCGACGGCGATCGGCGCGGCGCCGACGGTGATCGCTGCGCCCGCGGTGTTAGTGGCCACCGCGATCGGCGTGACCGTGCCCGACCACGAGTTGGCAACATAGGCGGTCTTGCCGTCGGGGGTGATCGCGATCGAGGCGGGGGAGGCGCCGACGGTGATCGCTGCGCCCGCGGTGTTGGTGGTCGTGTCGATCGGGGTGACACTGCCCGAGCCGTAGTTGGCCACGTAGGCGGTCTTGCCGTCGGGGGTGATCGCGATCGAGGCTGGCCAGAAGCCCACGGTGATGGCGCTGCCCGCGGTGTTGGTGGTCGTGTCGATCGGGGTGACAGTGCCCGAGCCGTAGTTGGCCACGTAGGCGGTCTTGCCGTCGGGGGTGATCGCGATCCCGGCCGGGGAGGTGCCGACAGCGATGGCGCTGCCGAGGCTGTTCGTGGCGGTGTTGATCGGGGTCACGGAGTTTGCAGCCCAGTTGGCGACATACGCGGTGTAGGGGGTGGCAGCCTGGGCGGAGCTGGCGGCCCCGCCGCCGCCGGCGGCGAAGCTCGCTGCTAGCGCGACGAGCAGAGTCCGGCCGCGAAAAGCTGCCCTGGTGAGGCAGTTGGAGCAGCCGATCGTGGCGCGCACCACTTCACGCTCGCTCGCGTTGGGGGGAGAAGTGGGCGGCCGTGGCCGCGCTTGCGGGGCTCGGTCGCCCGCCAGCCAGCTCGGCGCAGAAGACCTCGACGACGTCGGGGTCAAACTGGGCGCCAGCGTGGTGGCGCAGCTCGGCGACCGCGTCGGCTGCATCCATGCCGCGGCTGTAGGGACGGTCGCTAGTCATCGCGTGGAACGCGTCGCAGACGGCGATGATCCTGGCTCCTAGAGGGATGTCCTTGGCCTCGCGGCGGTCGGGGTAGCCAAATCCGTCATAGCGCTCGTGGCTGGCGCGGACGAGGCGAGCGACGGGGCCCATGGCCGGGGCCACCGCGAGGATGCGCTCCCCCACTTCGGAGTGACGCTCGATGATCGCACGCTCAGCTGCGTCGAGCGCGGACGGCTTCTGCAAGATGGCGTCCGGCACCGCGACCTTGCCGACGTCGTGGAGCTCAGCGGCGCGGATCATGATCTCGAGCTCCTCTCCTTCAAGTCCCAGCTGCCGCCCGACGGAGCGCGCGATGACCGCGACCTCGTGGAGGTGCTCGGGCAGCTCGGGCTGGCGCTCGGCCATCACCTGCAACAGCACGTCACGCAGCTGATCGGGCGCATTGGAGGACTGCCGGGAACGCTTGTCGGCATAGAGGCGCTCGTCGGCGAGCTGCAGTGCCGTCGAGCTGTCCTGCGCCTCCGTCGGCAGCAGGACGCAGCCGTGGGCCGTTGAGATGTCAAAGCCCCGGCCGTGCTCCGAGAGGGCGCAAACGGCCGCCGCCGACACCGCCTCGGGCGATCGCTGATCCACTCGGGTCAGCACGCAGAACTCATCGCCGCCAAGACGGTAGGCCTGCCCGTCAGGCGCGGCGGCTTCGGCGAGCTTGGCCCCAAGGCGCGCCAACAGGGCGTCGCCGACGGGATGGCCGAAGGTGTCGTTGTAGCGCTTGAAGCCGTTGAGGTCGAACAGCAACAGCGCCCAGGGCGCCCGCACACTGGCCGACTGCAGCACGTCCTCGAGCGCGAGCAGCAGTCGGCGGCGATTGCCCAGGTCCGTCAGCGCGTCGGTCAGCGCCTCGTGGCGGCTGCGATCGACGAGCGCGAGGTTCTCCGTGAAGGTCAGGCCCATGCGGGCGATCGCACCGGCGATCGTGAGCACCGCCAGGACATACGCCGCTCCGTCCAGCGGGTCGACCGATTGCAGGACCAGCAGTCCGAGCGCCGCCACGGCGAAGCCCACTGGGAACACGAGCAGGCGGCGACCATGGAGCCCGATCACCGCCGAGGGCCTAGCCGGTTGCCAGGCTGCCCAGCCGAGGACCACGGCCGAGGCCGGCCACAGCGAGTCAAAGACGCTCGCTCCGCTGTGGCCGGTGGCCGAGGCGTAAAGCGACAGGCCATCGGCCACGGCGCTGAGCGCCAGCCCAACGGCCACCGTGGCAAGGACCCGGCCCGGACGCCAGCCAGTGATCGCCAGCACGGCCACGACAAAGCCGATCAGCAGGAGATCTCCGAGCGGGTAGATGAGGTCGCCGACAACATTGCTGAGCGAGCCTCCTGTACCGGTGGCGATCGTCGGCAGCACGAATTGCGAAGCCAACGCCGCCAAGGCCAGAGCGCCCACGGCACCGTCCAGCCAAAGGCTTGGGTAGAACTCGCGCACGCGCGCGCGTACCAGCAGGCCGAGGGTCAGGAACGCCGCCGGATAGAAGATGAGCCACAGAAAATCGCTCGTGCCCGGAAACGGGGCAGCCGTCACCTGACTCGGATCGAGCGTGAAGATGACCTCGCCGAGCGCCCAGCACCCAAGCCCCACGCCGAGCGCGCTCCAGGCGCCGCGCTCCAGCGTCGACCACGCCGCCCGCAGCAGGCAGAGTGCCGAGCTCGCAAGCAGCAGGCCGTTGAAGACCCAATCTTCGAAGAGGCCGTCCATGCCGCGGCCGCCCAGGCCGAGAAGCGAATGGGCGGCGTAGGCGCACAGCCCGAACACCGCGACACCGCGCACAACCCCCACCACGAGGCCCCGGGGGTTGCTGACCAGGCGTCCCGGGGGTGCGCCGCGGCTCGCCACGAACACGCCCGAGGCCTCCATGGGCAAGCTCACCCGCTGCTGCTGGGAAGTCGTGGTACCGGTGACTACGCGCATACTCGCAGCGTCGGCCGACTGGGCGCCGCCCTTGACTGGCAGCGCGCAGGCTGGACGCACGCGGGAAGGGGACGCACGCCGTCGCGAGACGGACGACGCACAAGGTGGGCAAAGGGCTGGAGATTCCTCATACTGGCTCGAGCGCAAAGTCAGGGTTAATGGAGAGGAGCACTCGTGTCGCGCAGGGCGCGACGGCGAGTCGGGGGATGCGTGTTTCTCTGAATGTTTGTCGGCGGCGTTTCCACGACTAGTGCATGCGCGGGTCGAGGTATACGTCGTCGATGCGCGAGGACCCCGTCACCGAAGTGAAGCGGAGGGCCATCTGGGCGGTCCCGTTGTTCAAGGCGCTGGCGATCACTGCACCCGTTTTCAGTATCGGAGCGGGTTCCCAGCCGCTTTGCGCCGTGACGCTCCCAACCGTGACGGACACGTTCCCACTCGAGGTCTGGTAGACCACTTCGGCGCGCAGGCTCGAGGAGGACGCTTCGCTGCGCGCGAAGAACCTGAAGCTCCGATTGACTTCGGTCACGCACATGAAGGGCGATTGCACCGACGCGCCTTGGGGGAGCGAGAGCGAGTACTTGCCCACCTTTCCGGTGACCCCATAGGACTCGCTGCCGGTGGCCGTCTTGGCTCCCCCGGAGAGGGTCCATCCGGTCAGCGAGCCCTCAAAGTCGCCGCCTGGCACAAGCGAGTAGTAGTTGGAGTCGCCCCACTTCAGAAAGGGCTGCGAGGTCACAGAGCTGGGGCAGGTACCGGTGGCTGCCTGCGCCGAGGCGACGGGCAGCACGCTCAGAACGCTGGCGAGGGTGAGGCTGGCGAGGGTGCCAAGCAGCGAGAGCGAAACGCGGCGGCGCATCGCTGCGGATGTGCGGTGAGACGAGAACGAGAACACGAGAGCCTCCTTGCATCTACTGGCGGCTGGGCTATCTCGTGTTCGAGACCCCTGGCTTTGCGTCCCCGCCTCGCGGCGCGTTTGCCTTTGCAGTCTTGGTTTGTAGTACTTCACGGGCAGTATCGGCACGAATCCCTGCCCGTTTAGGGCAACCGGACGCGTGTTCGAGTGATCGAGCTGGACGGGGATCCGGCCTGTCGCGCTGACCAAATGCTGGTGCCAACCTTGCGCTTGTCTTCTTCGGGCAGCTGCGCGATTTCGCGTCCGCGAATGGCGCGTCATTTCCCACGCGACGAGCGACGTGTGATCGACCGTCACGCCCGGGGAGCCCAGGACTGAACTTGGCGAGCGCCCTTCGAGTGCGAACGCTCGCGTCCGCGGCACTACAGCCCAGCACTGAGGGTGACGGCGCCTGCGGTCAGCTCCAGCCCGAGGCCGGCTCTATGGAAATGAGCGCGGCAGGTGGTGCCGCGGGGGAGTGCCTGCGCTCGCGGGAAGGGGCCGGCTGCGGGGTGGCCGTGGTCGCTAGTGCATGCGCGGATCTACAAAGACATCATCGATGCGGGAGGCTGCTGAGACGGCCGTGAAGCGAAGTGCCACTTGGCCTGTCCCGCCGTAGAGCAATCCTCCGGCAATCGAGTTGGTGAGCATCGGCAGCGTTGGCTGCCAGTCGCCGCTCAGCGCGACCGCGCCCAGGGAGGCCGCAGCTGTCCCGAGTGGTGTCTTGTAGATGACTTCGACGCGCGCGATGGACGCGGCTGCTTCGTTGCGGGCGAAGAAGCGAAACGTCGGGTGGCTCGCGTTGACACACGTGAACGGTGATTGCGCCGAGGCTCCGGCGGGGACGCTCAGCGAGTAGGCGCCGAGGGAGCCGGTGGCTGCGTAGGTCTCGCTGCCCGTGACCTTCCTGGCGCCTCCGCTTAGCGTCCAGCCGGAGAGTGAGCGCTCGAAGTTGCCGCCGGGGAGCAGCTCGTAGAGGTTTGAGTCGCCCCATCGTAGAAACGGCTGGGAGAGAGTAGCTTCGTTGCATGCGCCGCTTCTGACGAGTTCAGCCTGGGCCGGCGCCACCGAGAGGGTGCTGACCAGGACGCCAGTGAAAGATCGACGCCAAGCCAGCCGATCTGCGCGACAGCAGCCGCCTTGTGGCTGCGCGAGAGAACAGGTTGGGGAACACGGGAAGCCTCCTTGCTCATCATCGGCAGCCGAGCCATCTCGTGTTCGAGACCTCTGACTTTGCGTCCCCGCCTCACGACGGGTTTGCCTTTGTCAGTAGTTGTTTGTTCGCTGTTCGGCGCCAGCCGTCATGCGATCGAGGCCGTTGGACACGTCTGGACGCGTGTTCGATCCCCCAAAGCGCCGAGAGGGATGATCGGTATCCCACTAGTAGTGGAAGTCGTCAAGTCCTGGCGCACCGATGGCGATATCTGAGTAGCCCCGCCTATGTCCGCGTATTCCGTCAGACTGGTCGAGCGCGCACGGCTATCGTTCGCCCGCCGAGAGCAGCGAACGATCTCCGCCGAGCGCCGTGGACACCTCCTCATCGGAGGTGGTTTCGTGGTGGCGGCCGTTGCGCTCGCCATCTCCGCCGGCGCACCCCGAGGCTTTTCAGTGCCGATCGCGACGCTCTATGTGCTGGGCATTGCGGTCGCAAGCAACGTTCGCTTCGACGTCGGTGCCGGGTTCACCGTGCCGACCCAGGCCGTATTCGTGCCCATGCTCTTCGCCGTGCCGGTCTCGCTCGTGCCGCTGTTGGTGGCACTGGGCCTGATGCTCGGGATGGCGCCGAGCGTCTGGCGCCGTCATGCCTCGCCCAGCCGCGTCTTGACGGTGCCCGCCAACAGCTGGTTCGCCTTGGGACCCTCCTTCGTCCTCTTGGCAGCTCACGACTACAGCCCCGACGGCCGCTGGGGCATACTACTGCTCGCGCTGGCAGCTCAGTTGGCATGCGATTTCATGGCCAACGCCGCGTGGGAGGGCCTACAAACCGACATCACGATCGCTGGGCTCGTCGAAGAGGTGCGCGAAGTCTACGCGATCGATATCGCGCTCTCCCCGCTCGGTCTCGCCGTCGCCTTCGCGGCGGCCTACGCTGATAGCCAGTTCGCGGCGCTGCTCATCGTGCCGTTGTTTGGGGTCCTGGGCCTGTTCTCAAACGAGCGGCAAATGCGCCTTGCGCAGCTGCTGGAGCTCACCGACGCCTACCACGGCACGGCGCTGCTGCTGGGCGACGTGGTCGAGGCGGACGACGGCTACACCGGCGAGCACTGCCGTAGCGTAGTACGCCTCGCGCTCGACGTCGCCCGGGAGCTAGGCCTTGACCCGGACCAGCGGAGGGCCGTCGAACTCGGAGCCCTGCTCCACGACGTTGGCAAGGTCGCGATACCCAAGGAGATAATCAACAAGCCCGGGAAGCTTGACGAGCGCGAGTGGGAGATCATCAAGACCCACACGGTGGAAGGCCAAAGAATGCTCGACCGCATCGGTGGTTTCATGGGCGAGGTCGGCCAGATCGTTCGCTCCCACCACGAGAGGTGGGATGGCGGCGGCTACCCCGATGGCCTCAGCGGCGAGGTCATCCCCGTCGCGGCACGCATCGTCTCGGCGTGCGACACCTTCAACGCGATGACCACGACCCGCTCATACCGCAAGGCACTGCCACTCTCCACCGCCATCACCGAGCTCACCGAAAACGCCGGCACACAGCTCGACCCGAACGTCGTCCAAGCCCTCGTGAGCGTCGTCACAAGCCCCGTCAGCAGCACAAGCCATAAGGACGGGCATCAACCCCCGGCCGACCAGGCGGACGGTCGATGCGATCCAAATGAGGTCGTCAGCGCTGGCGCACCCCTGCCGTAGCCGGCTACATGAAGAAGGGCTGACGCGCGAGTCGGCAGCAGTCACATGCTTGCTCCGACGTGACGCGTTCGACCCTCAGGTCTCAGGGATGCCAGAAGCAGGTACATCGCCCCAACGCAAGCTGCCACTCTCGGCATCATTGATGCCGAGAGTGGCACGTGACCTGTTGAACGCCGTCTGCGATCATCCGACGCCGTCCGTCGCGCGGTCGCCGGTGACTGCCAACCGAGCCGTTCAAAGTTGGGGGGCAACAATTGGCACGCTCCGGGCGTGAGAACAGCCTGAGAACATCCACCGGGTCAGATCCGTCCAGGACGTCTGACACAAGGACGCAAAATGGAGGCACGAGGCGGCGGTGAACGCATCTACGTCGGCCGTATAAGGTTGAGGGCCTTGACACCGAGTCGGTTGAGTACCAGAACGCAAATAAAACGCCTGCAAAGGGAGCGCACGTCGCTCGCGCCCCCTACCAGAAGAAGTTCTGCAAATCCGGGTTCAGTCAAGGGCTCCCGGGGGCAACCGCATCGCGTGCTAATCGACGGTAGTCGCCAGAGACCAGGTCTGTCACGGGCCTTCGGGGACGGCGGCGAGCGGTTGGGCACGCGCCCGAACGCTCAGGGTGGGCCCGCAGGTGGGCCTATGGCAGACCACGCGACCGCGCGAGCCGGCCAGGGCTGGGACCCGGGTGAGGTTCCCGACGCCATGCACAGAGGCTGGTCACGCTCGGTCGCGAGGTGATGCCGGCCGACATCCTGAGTGGACGCGGGTCTGTCAGCAAGGCTTCCGCGGCTCCGAGGCTCGACCTTTGTCGGATCCTCGCGACACTCGCCCAGTCCTTAGGTGCCGCTCGTCTGTTGCCGATAGACGAACGTGCCCCTGCCAGCATCGGATCACGCGCCTTACCGACTTTGCGTAAGGCTGCTCGGGCTAGTCGTGATTGCCGCCGCGATCGCCGTGATCGGCGTGGGGTGGGGGCTGGACGTCTCCGCTGTTCGCGCGGTCGTCCCGGGCGCCGTCGCCATGGAGGCTCAAACCGCGCTCGGCCTCGGTGCGGGCGCAGCTGCCATCCTCCTCCTCGCACCCGAGGTGCAGGGTCGGCGTCGCACGTGGGGGCGGGTGCTGGCGAGCGTTCCCGGCCTGCTCGGCGTAGCCGTCCTGGCCGAGTACGTCCTCCACCGCAAGCTCGGCATCGACGAGTTCCCATTCCTTCGCCACCAAGCTCGGGTCGCAGGCATGCCCTACTCGGGCCGCTTCGCACCGATGGTCGGCGTGTGCTTTCTGCTTCTGACGGGTGCGCTGTTGACGCTAGACCGTGGCAGGAAGTGGCGCTGGCGCGTCTCGGAGCTGCTGGCGATACCGATGGTGATCGCGCCTGCCATGAGCCTCATCGGCTATGCGTATTCGATCCCGACCCTCTATGGCCCGGCCTCAGCAGCCAAGCTGGCGGTCAACACGGCCCTGTGCTTTCTCGCGCTCTCGGTGGCGCTCCTGCTCGCTCGTCCACGTGGCCGCGTGCTGGAGCTCGCCACGACCACGAGCCCGGCTGGGGTCATTGTGCGGCGGATGGTTCCGCTCTGCGTCGTGGTTCCGCTCGTGCTGGGCTGGCTGCACCTGCGAAGCGTGGAAGGGGGTCTGTTCAACTTCCATGCCGGGACCTGGTGGATGACGGCGCTCGCGATAGCGGGCCTGATTGGAATGATCCGGTGGTGTGCAAGGACCCTGAGCCGCACGGACGGCAAGCGCCGCGCGCTCGAGGCGCAGCTCTACGCGCTAGCCAACCGCGACTCGCTGACGGGGCTGTTCAGCCGCCACCGCTTCGAAGACGAGCTCGATCAGCTGCTGGCGCGCGCGCGCCGGTACGGAGACAACGCGTGTCTTCTGCTCTTCGACCTTGATCACATGAAGCCGATCAATGACACCCTGGGCCACGCCGCCGGCGACCAGTTGCTCCGCGACGTCGCCGGTGTCGTCAGCGGTCGCCTACGCGAGGCCGACATCGTCGGGCGTCTGGGAGGCGATGAGTTCGCCGCACTGCTGCTGGAGGCATCTCCCTCCGCGGCCGCGGAGATCTCCCGCGACCTTTGCGCTGCGATCGCCGAGATCCAGGTCGAAGCGCCAGACGGCAGCCGCTCAAGCACGGCTAGCATCGGAGTGGCGCCGATCGACGCGACCCCTGGAGTGAGCTCTTCTGAGCTGCTCGCCCGGGCCGATGCCGCGATGTACCGTGCCAAGCGCGCGGGCGGCAACCGGGTGGCTTTGACTGACTACGTCTTTGCACCGACCGAAGGGCCTGCGCCCAGGTTGCCGGTCTACTTCCGAGCGTAAGTCGACGCGGTGATCACTCGTCCCGGCACGGCACCGAGCTGCCGATCATTTTCGATAGCTGGTCGCCGTCAAGGAAGCACGATCTACCGGGCGCGTCCGTCGGCATCTCCTGCGGAAGCAATCCCGCCGTAGGCAGGTCTTTTGCACGGGCCACTCTCGACGCTCCCCAGCGGCGGGCGAGCGCTGGCCCGGGCGCCTGGCACGATCTTCACAACGCTGAAGGAGCACGGTGGCATCACGCCGCCTGAGCGGCGCCGCAGCCGCCTTGCGTTGACACTCTCGGAGCGCGAGGAGATCTCACGCGGCCTCGCGGCGGGCGAGTCGGGCCGAGCAATCGCCCGTCGTCTCGATCGCTCCCCGGCGACGATCTGCCGCGAGATCACTCGGCACGGCGGCAGAGCGCGGTATCGCGCCGCTGACGCCGATCGGAGGACGTGGAGAAACGCAAGGCGCCCGCAGCAATGCAAGCTCGCGCTGAACGAAAAGCTGCGCGAGCTCGTCGCGACCAAGCTCAGCGAGGACTGGTCGCCCGGGCAGATCGCCGGCTGGTTGAAGCTCGAGCGAGGCGAGGATCACACTGGCAGGGTGTCGCACGAGACGATCTATCGGACGCTGTTCATCCAGGCGCGGGGAGCCCTGAAGCGCGAGCTGCTCGCACACCTCCGCCAAGCTGGCTCCGTCCGTCGACCGAAGGCCGCTGCCAGCAGGAGCGCCGGCCAAGGGCAGATCCGCGACGCCGTCTCGATATCCAGTGGGGACACCGCGAGCAGCCGGCGCCGGCGGTCGCACTCACCGAGCGCGATCTCCGCCTGATGGCGCTGCTCTACGACGTGAACTTCCTCTCCACAAGCCAGCTCGTGCTGCTCGGATGGGGCGAGCGCGGCGAACGGGCGGGACAGGCGCGGCTCAAGCGCCTGCACGACGGCGGATACATGGATCGCTTTCGCCCGCTATCCGAGCGCGGGAGCGCTGAATGGAACTACCGACTCAGCTCTCCGGGTTGGTCGGCGCTGAGAAGACGAGGCATGGCGCCAAGCGAGCGCACCTACGTCCCAGCCGCGCTTACGAGCATCAGCTACACCGAACACGATCTGCAGCTGGCCGCGCTGGTCCTTCGCGTAGCCCGGGAAGCGGCGGGGCCCCGAGGTGGAGGACTCATCGACAGGATGCCCTTCACCTTGATGGGACCGCGCTCGGGGCGCATTGACAGCGCCGCGCGCGGGGAGGGGGAGCGCTCGCCCGCCGCCCAGCCACCGCGAGGGACGCGACTGCACCCCGAAGGCAGCCGTCGAGGCTACCTCGAGCCCGACGCCACACTTATCGGCGGATCGGGCGAGAACCGCTGGGCGGTTCTGATCGAGTACGACCGGACTGAACGCCCGCACAAGCAGATAGACCGCCTGCGGCGATACGACGACTGGCTGCTCGAGGGCTGGCGCGAGAGCCCCTTCGCACGACACTCGATCCCGCCTTCGGTGATCTTTCTGACGGCACGCGAGCAGCCTCTACGCCGCCTGATCGAGACGGCCGATCAGACATTCTCCGCGTGGCAAGGCAACGACCACGCCGGACCGCGCGAAGGTACTCATCCGGCAAGGCAGCGGGTCGTCTTCACCAGTCGCGAGCGTGTTCTCGCTGGAGACTGGAGAATGCAGCGGACACCGAGTCTGCCGCCCGCGCTGCGCGAGGATCCGGGCATCTGTTCGGCTCGATCGCTGGTGTATGAGCTCCCCTCGTTGTTCGCCACCGACGGGAGACCGGCGGGCTAGCGTGAAGCACGAGCGAGGCCTCCGCTTGACTTGCCCCATCCATAGTTGCCGCGGGAGCAGTCGTGGCGTCGTCCCTGCCGTCGGTGGCGAGGGCCCAGGCGCGCCATCACAGGCGGTTCGTGCGCTCGCAGGCAGCGGTTGCGGGCGTGCCAGACTAGCGAGCGATGCCGGTAGGTCGCCAAAGACGAGCCGGCACGATTGAGCGCAAACTAGAGCCCAGCAACGGTGTTGTCGATACCCACCGGGATGAGTGCGCAAGAGGAGCCAGATCCAGGCGTCGCGGGAGGTAGCGCTGGCCGCGAGGCCGAGCGTCGGCGTCAACGAAGACTCCAGAACGCGCCGCACAAGTGGAGTTTGCGCTGGCTGATTGTCACGCTCTTTGGTCCGTCGGCGAAGGAGAAGCGTCAGATGGCCGATGAGAAGAACTGGGCGATTGGTGCGCAGGGCGAGCGGCTCCTTGCGGCAGCGCTCGCCCGAAGGTGTCCCGGTGTCCTGATGCTCCACGACCGGCGGATGCCGAACAGTCGCGCCAACATCGATCACATCGCCGTGGCCGCCACGGGCGTGTACGTGATCGATGCCAAGCGCTACCGCGGAGCGATCAGGGTGGTCACGCCGCTGTTCGGCGCGTCGAAGCTCAAGATCGCCGGCCGTGACCAGACCAAGCTCGTTGACGGCCTTGTCAAGCAGATCGCCGTCGTGCAGGATGCGCTTGCACACGTGGCGCCCAAGGTCCCCGTTTGTGGGTGCCTGTGCTTTCTTGCGCCAGAGGGATTCATGGCCGATAGCGGCCTTCCGGTTCTACGGACACTCAAGATCAACGGCTTCCCGCTCTACTACCCTCGTCGGTTGGCTAAGCGACTAAACAGAGCGGGGTCGTTGACTGCAGAGCACGCCCGCGTCATCCACACGGAGCTGGCCAGTCGGCTCCCGGCGGCGTAGCTCGGCAGCCGTGAACTCATGCGGGGCTCGCGCTCTGCGCGGTCTCCGGAGCCGCAAACACCCGGTTCAAATCCGGGCGCCCCGATTGACCTGTTGTTGGATGCAGAGAGCCGCCGGGGCCCTCCTGAGGGCCCGTATCTTGCCTCTGTGATTGGGATCTTGGCGTTTGACGCCGGCGCGGCGGTCTCGCTGCAATGCCCGGGCGAAAGGTCTACCGCACACGGACCGCACACGCGGATGCCGCGGCTCAGGTTTCGGTTCCGTGGTGCCCTCATTCCGGGTCGAGGACGAGCGTCCACGTGCGCTTCAAAGGCAGGCGCGATTTCATGTCCTCTCGTAGCTGCTCGTACGTGCCGAACAGGGCGTCGAGGAGATCGTCCGCGTCCCACAGCGCCATCGAGAAGTGCTCGGCCTGCGCCTCGCGCTTGACGTTGCCCCTAAATCCCCCCCACGCGACCAGCAGGCCTTGGTCTGCGCGGCGCGCCTCCTTCAGACCAAAGATTGCCCGATAGTCATCCACACCCGCCTGGCCGGTCTTGACCTGTCCGACGATGCGCGGGCTCTCCCGGCCCGTCGGACCAGATCCCATCAGGAGGTCGATCCCGCCGTCTGCTCCGGGCGGGCTCGCCGTCACCGAAAACCCGCGTGCCTCGAAGATCGCCCCGACGAGGTAGGCCAAGTCGTGACCGGCGATCGTCTGGCTGATCCGTTGGCGGATCTGCTCGCGCGCCAGCTGGGCGGGATCGGGCGCGGCCTCGACGTCGATCGCGTCGTCGCCAGACGGCTCGGACGCCGGTTGCAGGTCCGGCGTCTGGCCGCTGGCGGCCGCGAGAATCCGCTCCTCGGCCTTGTCGCGACGAACGCGCCCAACCGTCAGGAAGGCACCGAAGGAGTAAAGAAGGTCTTGGTCGAAGCTGTCTCGCGGTAGGTCGGTCTTGATCCACGAAACCGGGCGAACGTGGCAGAGCTCTTCGCCTAGATCAGTTCGATAGGCGTATGGGCCCGAGATACGTCCCACGGCCACGGTGCCGGTCGTCTTGAGCGGCAACACCACCAACTCTTCGATCAGCATTCGCTCGCGCAGGGACCACAGCTGCGCGACGTAGTTCGCGCGGGTCTTCGCCGACCACTCCGGCTCCTCTCTTTCACAGAGAGCGTTGAGTTCGCGCCGAGTTCTGACGTCGCTCAGATCAGAGATGCGTCCCCAGCGGCCCCCGACCACGCTGTGCTCGAGGCACCTTTCCTCGCGCTCGCCGTGTCTTCCCGCCTTGACTGTCCAGACCGCCATGCCGAGAAGTCCTATCACGGGCGCTGTTGGGCAGCGCACACTTGGTGCGCCTGAAGCGGCTGACGCGCGTCCGGCGCGCATCCCCAGTTAGGCCGACCGTAAGCTGGAGAATCGCCATACGAGGCTCGACGGAGCTGGGGCCTGCCCGAAAGCGAGAGGCACATGTTCGATGCCCTGTCTGACTTCCTCATCTACTGCCGTGTCGAGCGCCGTCTGGCCGAGCTCACCTGCAATGCCTATGCGCGCGACGTGCGCGCGTGTCTTCAGTTCCTGTGCGGCCGGGGCATCGCGGCGCTGGCTGAGATCCGCACCGGGGACCTGCGCCGGTTCCTGGCCGAGGAGGCCACACATCGCCCGGCGCCGTCGAGCCAGGCGCGCACGATTGCGGCGCTGCGCTGCTTCTTTCGCTTCTGTGTTGAGAGTGAGCACCTCAAGCGCAGCCCCGCGCACGTGCTGCGCACGCCGAAGAAGCGCGAAGTCCTGCCCGACGTGCTCGATCGCCGTGAGCTCTCGCGACTGTTCGACACCCCCTGCTACGACGGGGTCTGGGTCCGGGGCCACGCCGGCAAGCTCGAGCGCGACCGGCTACTGCTGGCCCTGTTCGCCTACGCCGGCCTGCGCCGCTCGGAGCTGCTCGGGCTGGATTGGGACGACGTCGATCTCGACCGCCGTCTGATCCGTGTGCGCAACGCCAAGGGCGGGCGCGCGTGTGGCGCCGCTGTACCCCGGCCTGGTGCCGCTTCTGCTCGCCTACCGAGACACGCGTACGCCGCGCGATCACCCGGCGCTGTTCGTGGGCGTGCTCGGCAACCGCCTCTCCCCGACGATCCTCACCGCCACCTTTCGCCGCTACGCTCGCGCGGCGGGAGTCGACACGCGTAAGCGCATCACGCCCCACACGCTGCGCCACGTCTTCGCCACCGAGCTTTTGAGCGCGGGCGCGAACCTGCGCCAGATCCAAGAGCTGCTCGGGCGCAAGCACCTGGACTCGACCCAGCGCTACACCCGCGTGAACGCCCACCAGCTTCGCGGCGCCATCAAGCGACTGCCGTGGGCGAGCCGCGCTTCTAAGCGACACCGATTGGGCATCGCGGGCACGTAGCCCAGTGGGACGATCGGCGCTCGCACAATCCGGATAGGCACTGGAGACGTCGTTAAGCGAGCGTACGCTTCTTTGCGTGGGAAGCGAGGCACGCACGCAATTGACCGATGGCGGCGCGATCGAGCAGAAGCTCGATCTGCTAATTGCGCTCATCCTGGTCGGGCTCCGAGACCACCTCGCCCGCGAGCGCGAGCAGCTTGAATCCGACAAGGTCTTCAATGCGCTGGTCGCGAACGCTGGCGATAGGATCGGAGCGGGAGAACTGAAGGCAGCTGCACGCAGAGCGAGCGGACAGTCACAGCCGAGAGTCGAACGCCGGATCGCCGAGCTCGTCAGTCGCGGCGCACTGACCCGCCGCGGGAGCGGGCGATCTGTCTCATATCGAAGCACCGGGCTTTTCGAGGGCTAGATGGCATCAGCAGGCCACACCCAACCGAACGCCGAGGAGCTGCTGCTTGCAATCACGGCGCTGCTCATCGACGAGCGCGAAAAGCGGGTCGCCGACGAACCCGACGCGGCACGCATCGAGGTGCTACTCGACAGCTGCGGGCTGAGCTACAAGACAATCGCTGCGATCACCGGCAAGCAGGAAGACGCCGTGCGCATGGCGATTACGAGAGCCAATGCCAGGCCCAAAACCAAACCGGGCGCGAAGAAGTCGGCCCGGGCAACGAGCAAACGGCGATGACCGCCGGCGCCGAGGACACCACGAGCCTTCTGCGCGAGCTATTGCGCTGGCAACGCGCTGTAGCGACGCCACAGGTACGTGCCACGATCGACGGTAGTCTCGGCAGCGCGTCGCAACGCCGCGCCTATGACGCCGCCAACGGGCAGCGCAGTCTCGCCGAGCTAGCGGACCTCGCCGGCGTCTCAACAGCCGCTGTGGGAAAATGGTCGAAGCGCTGGCGCCAGCTCGGGATCGCCTCGCTGTCACCCGAGGGGCGGTTGGAGCATCTCGGCGACCTCGACAGCTTCGGCCTCAACATCACTCCGGCTGGCGGCGTCGAGCAGGACTAGAGCATCGTGAAGCCGGGACCAAAATCCCAGCCGCTGCGACAGTTGCCGCACTCACTGGAATGCTGGCGCTGATGAATGGGTCCATCGTCCGCAAGACCGTCGACGCGTCTCGCAAGAACGAGGATTGATAGTCACGGCCGAGTCCGAGCAGACATTCAAGCGCCTGGCGCGCATGGAGCAAGACCTTGGGGACATTGAGGCGATGACCCGAACGCTCCTGCGTGCTCAGGGCAAAGAGCGCAGGGAAGAAATCCTTGCTGCGATGCAGCACGATCACGCACTGCGCGATGTGTACCTGCTGATCGACGGCGAGCGAGGACAGGCTGAGATGGCTAAGGCGCTCAAGGGCAAATGGTCCACCAACACGGTCAACCGAAAGCTGGACGAGCTTGAGAACGAGTGGGGCCTCACCGTCTTCATGCACCGACGTAGCCCAGGCGGCAAGGTCTACCGGCTCTCAGTCACAGACGCCGCATTGGGAATTCGCCGCAAGCTGCGCAAGAAGTGAGCGAACTCGATCTTCGGGCCTACTGTGACGCGGTCCTGCGAGTCTTCCAACGGCAAGGATGGCGCGACCCCGACGACGCGGCCAGCGCGATCACCCTCGCCGTCGCTGCGAGCGACACGCGGACAATCGACGCCGTCGACATCGGCTACATCACTCCGCGCGACTTCCTCGAACGCAACCAGATCGATGCGCAGCGCCTGCGGCGCGCGCTCAGCGATGCACTCTCCGGAACCCGCATCGGCTCTGCTAGCAGCGACGTTCAGCTTCTGCGCATCGACGAGATCGACTCGTTTGCGACCGTGCGGGCGATCGACGCTAGGGCCGTCGCGGCGTTTAGCACCCCTTTGCAAATCAATGAGCGCGTCATCAAGCACTGCGTTCACACCGTGATCGGCGACCCCTACATCGGCCGGGACTGGGGCGGCGAGCGCTCCGACATCGAGAGCGACCGCGTCCAGCTCGGCGGTCGACGTGTCGCCTCGGCCTTTCTGCTCAAGGGCCGAAGCGTCCAGGGACCGCTATACGGCTCAGAGCTGGGCAAACGCGGAGACCAGATCGTCAGGCTGCTCTCCCAACGGGCCCAGCTATCTGTGGTCCAGCACGTCCACGAGGTGCCCAACGAGACAAGGGACCAGCTGCGCTATGGCGTCATTGCACTCCGCACCACCGGTGCCGTCCCCAACGCGCAGGCGAGCGTCTGGGACGGCGTAGACACCGCGCGGCTGCTACTCGCCGCCGGCTACATCGGGACCGACGGAACGCTCACCGAGATCGGTCAGCAGGCCGACGACCAGCTTCGCAGCCAGAGTGGCTGAGACGGGACATCACCGGGCGGAAGCGAAACTCATCCGCTGAAGTAGCCGCCTGACATCGGCTCGGCGGATTCCGTTACGCACGAGGAAGTCCGCGGGCACTGCTCCAAGCACCGCCCTACACGAGGCGCTACCTCCGCGACGAACGAGTACACCAACGATCGCGCCCGCCGCATCGTCCTCGTCACGCCACCCGCGGAGCTTGAACTCACGCAGAAGGTGATCGAGCGCGGCGCGCTCAGAAGGGCCGAGCCACTCCAGTCTGAACTCCTCGGCCGGCGGTGGCATACCTCTAGTGTGGCGCCTGGTCGCGATATCTGACTCTCCCATGGCAGGAGGCTGCCTGGTAGCGACAGCTAGCCGCCGGTTACGGGGCCAGCAGGCGGGCGAGCAGCGCCACGGCGGCGTCCAGCGAGCGCTCGATCGCCCCGCCGGTCGCCGCGATGAAATACTCCACCTGGAGATTGACAGCCGCGCCCTCGTTGTCGCCCGTCTGGCGGACGTCAAGACGCAGCGCCGCGATCGGCTTGCCCTGCGCAGCCGCGAACCCGATCTCCGCGGCGGTGCCAGAGTCGACGTCAGCGCCGTCAAGGACGGCGAGCATGCCGTCCGCTCTACCGATCATTCGGGCGTTCGCCTCGCCGAGGCGCCCATTGACGGCCCGCAGCGCCGCCAGCCGCTGCTCGCCCGCGGGCAATGCCTGCGCCTCGGCGAACTCGTGCTCGGCCGTTGGATCGGCCCATGGGTCGAGCGGCTCGATTCCAGCGTCACGGATGGCGCACAGAAGCACGTCGCAGTAGTAGGCCCTCGTCGTTTCCGAGAACCCCAGGGGGCTTGCGATGTAGGCCGTCGCCATGGCCGCCCCACGATACCCTCAGCGTTCTTCGCGGGCTCGCTATCGAGCAGACCCACGCGGCCGTGTCCAGCCGAGTCGAGGCGTAACCTCAATCTGATGCCGAAGTGGGGTCTTTCATCCGCGATGCGCGAAACGCGCCCTTACGGGCTCGACCCTGATCTGTTTGCTCCCGGGAAGGTCATCACAGACCCAGTGCACGGCGATGTTCGTCTCACGAGGCTGGAGTGCCTGCTCGTCGACTCCCCGCCCTTTCAGCGGCTACGGCGGGTCAAGCAGCTCGGCAGCACCCACCTCGTCTACCCCGGCGCGACGCACACCCGCTTCTCGCACTCGCTCGGAACGGTGGTGGCGGCGCAGATGCTGCTGGATATCGTCCTTGAACAGCGTGACGAGCCCAACGCGACCCCTGACCTCTTTGGCCAGTGGGAGCGAGAGGCGCACGCAGGCGGCCCCGACTACCTGAGGCGGGTCGCGGAGGCGATCCTGCTCACGCGCCTCGGCGCGCTTCTACACGACTTTTGCCACGTGCCGTTCGGCCACTCGGTCGAGGACGAGCTGCAGCTGCTCGAACCGCACGATGAGAATCTCGATCGGTTCGAGAAGCTCTGGCAGCGTATCGACCCTACGGCACGGGACGCGATCGAGCGTGGAGTCTCCCTCGCCGGCAAGGCCCTGAAGGACGACATCCTCGCGCTCGTGCTCTCCGCGCGATTCAAGCCCGACCCCACGGAGGAGGGCGAGGACCCGGGTGTCGCCGACATCAGCTACCCGTTTGCGCAGGACATCGTCGGCAACACGATCTCAGCCGATCTGATGGACTACCTCACGCGCGATCACCGTTTCACGGGCCTCCCCGCCGCGCTCGGGCACAGGTTTCTCGATTCGATGTACGTGTCGCGCAGCGACGACCCGTTCAAGCCCTCCCGGATGGTGCTGCGCGTGGTCCGCGCCGGCCGCGAGCGCAAGGACACGCTTACCGAGCTGCTGAAGTATCTGCGCTACCGCTACGAGCTGTCCGAGCGAGCTCTCGCCCACCACGCCAAGCTCGCGGCTGACGCAATGGTCGGCAAGCTTCTGCAGCTGTACGCCGACGCACTCTGGATGGACGAGCTCGATCGCCAGAGCGCAACGGACGGGGCGCTGCGGCAGGTGCTACAGCGCGTCGACCGAGGTGACCTGGACACACTGCGCTCCCATGTCGCCAAACAGCTCAAAGCGGCCGGCGCACGCGAATTGATGGCCGCGGCGCGCGCGGAGCTCGAAACGACACTGCTGCGCCACGGCGACGAGGGGCTGCTCGAGTACCTGCTCGCCGAGGGGGGCCGCCTCGCAGAGGACGCGCGCTGGCGAGGTGTGCGAGACCTAGCCGGCGCTCTGCTCGACCGGCAGCTATTCAAGCCGGTCGCTCGCATCAGCGCACGGGTGCACGCCAAGCGGCTCTGGGAGACCTACGGGCGCGAGCCCGACGAGCGCCGTCGGGTTGAGGAGGCAGCCGCAACGTTCGCCGGTATCGACCCAGCGTGGCATGCGGTGCTGTGGATCCCGCCGGAGCGAATGCGCCTGAAGCCGGCGCTCGTGCTCGTCGATGACGAACAGCTGATCGAGACGATGCTGCGCCGCGAGCTGAGCTCGGGGCACGAGCGTGGGAGCGATATTTACGACTCCCACCGCGATCTGTGGGCGTTGGAGGTCTTCGTGCACCGTGACGTGCGCGCCGATGACCTGCGTCGCGAAGCGCTGCTCGCGGCCATCGCCGAGCAGTTGCACATAAGCGAGTGGGACGACGATGATGACCCGGTCCGCCCGGCGAAGGTGGCGCGGCGGCACGCCGCGGAAATCCTGAACCTCACCCGACCCCAGGAGCGCGAGCTGAAGGAGCTAGTTCCCGCGTTCTACGACGGCTCAGTGGGGATCGGCAAGCGGCCGACGCTGGAGGCCGTGACCGACGAGTACCGGCACGCGTGGGAGGCACGTGAGGCCAAGGAAGCGCCCGAGAGACCCTCGGGAAGCGCGGGTGAAGGTTCAGGCGAGTCCGGAGTGCAGGCGGAGATCCCGCTGGACGATCCACGGGACGGGTCCAACGAGCCCGGGGACCCGGTGCGCTGATGGGCGGGTGGCCCAGAACCGCGTCTGGCGGCGGACCATGCCTGTCGGCCGCGGGGGAGCTTGCCGCACTCGCTCGGCGCGGGCTCGTGAAGGACTCCGAGGCGGTAGCCATGCGCGACGCTTGCCGTGCAGCGCGCGTGGGCGTGGTACGTCGGCTGCTCAATGTCGGCTCCGCGCAGCACACTGCGATGCTGGTGCCGACACAGCGAGGGTTCAACGCCGTCGTCGACTCGCGGCTGTGGGCTCGTGCCGCCGAGGCGGATGGTGCGCGGCGCCACATGCGGTTCGTTCTGGCACACGAGCTAGCGCACACGTTCTTCTACGAGCCCGGGCCACCGCCCACCCGAGCCTCGAGACCCGACCACCTGGAGGAGCGCTTCTGCCACCACTTCGCGACGCTGCTACTCGTGCCGTCCCCGGCCGCACGCTCCGCACCGCCCGAGCCGAACGGGCTGTGGGAGCTCGTGGCCCGCTACGACGTTTCTCAGCAGGTGGCGGCGTGGGCCGTGGCCCGTGCGAGAGCCGACCGGTCGATACTAATGTTTCGTCGCGGCGTCCACCCACGCGGCGGTGGACGAGAGGCGATGCGTCTGGTGTGGGGCGCAAGCCAGCATTTCCTGGCGCGCGGAGAGTCCTTCAAGAGCGTGCTCGCCGACCTCACGCCAGGGGAACATGGATCCTGTTCGCAGCGTCTTCGGCTCGGCGGACGCGATCACGACGTCGACCTGGACGCGTGGCGGTTCCCCAGCTCGATGCTGGTCGTGGCCCATCACGGCGCGCATCCTTCGCTGGAGGGGCCGCCCGCCCGCCCGGTGGGCGCGCCGCAGGGTCAGCATCTCACGTTGTTCCCCTGACACGTTGCCGTCGCCAAAGCGACTCCGCGTGTGAGCCCGACCACCGTGAGCGACGTGCTTTGTGTCTCACGTGTTCGTTTCGGGTGATCGTGCCGAGGAGGCGTTTGGGTGTTCGTCTGGGTCTTCGTCTATAGCCCGAACACCCAGACGAACAGGCTGCTGCCCGCTCGCTCCCGAGGTTTGGCTCTGCACCTGGCCCGAGGAAGGGGGTCCCCGCCTCTCCGCTTCGCTCCGATCCGGGGACCCCCTTCCTCGACCAACACATCACAGATGTTTATGGCGAGGCCAGCTGCAGAGCGGTGAGCGGGAGCGAGCGGGCAGCACCCAGTACATGGACGACGAACAGCAAGAGACCCAGCACGGTCTGCACGACAAGCCTGTGGTGGTAGCGGGTCGTGATCGGCACTGGTGGTGGTCGCAGGGGTCAATGCCAGGAAGTCACCACCAAGTCGTTACGGATGAGTGCCGCGGGCGGCGCGGACATGGACGCGAGATAACCCATACCGATAGCCGTGCATGGCCTAGCGCATGCGGGTCGTCGCTGAGCAAGTCGCTCCTCGGGTCGGGTTCGAGCACACCCCCATTAGGCCAGCAGACCGGCTCTTACGGCGCGTCAAGCCCCGCGCTTCGCGTCGCCTGCGGCGATCCCTGACGGGACGGGGCTTGACTCGCCTCGCCGGCCTGCCTTGGCCGGGGCGTGCTCGACCCCGACCACAAGGAGACAGCGATGACCAAGCACGCAGCGGGCCGCTCACCGACCCCGAAGCAGCTCGCGTACATCAGGAGCCTCGCCCTGCAGACCGGCACCACATTCAGCCTGCCGCGCACCCGACGCCAGGCCAGTGGCGAAATCGAACGTCTGAAGCGACTCAAGGAAACGTGTGGAAGGCACGTTGAACTTCCTCGCGACGTGCAGCCCGCTGAACAGCCCTACGCGACAGCACTGCACCCCAGCGAGATCTCCGGCTTCGGCTCCCGAGCGAGCTGGGGTACGCGCCCGCCCGCGATCGTGCGCGTCACTCCTCAGAGGCGCGTGGCCGAGCTCACCGAGCTTGGGCGCTACCAGGTGAACGGAGTCGAGCGGGTCCTGTACGGACAGCGCATCGGCGGTTGCGTACGGATCACCGACCGACCCGCCTCGGGCGCGGGACGCTCCTACCTTGTCGAGCGTGGGCTCGAGCGCGACGGCTACGCGGCGCTGAAGGCGCTCGTGGCCGACTACACACAGCAGGCAACGGAGCTGGGCGAGGTTCCGATGGCGAGCAGCATCGTTGCCCAGCAGTTCGACGACGAGGCGGCGTGACACCTCTCACGGCCTAGTCCCGGGCGTCGGGACCCGCGGGCCTGCCCCTCCGGATTTTCGCACGCTCCGCGTGCGGCGGTCGGGGCAACGGCCCGCATCGGGCGGGCCCTCCACGAAGGAGAGCCATGACAACGATTGCCCCACCTCCAAAGGCTGCTCGGCGCAACGGTCGAGCACGCCACTCGTCTCGCGCGGTAAGCGGGCGGCTGGGCACATACGTCGACGAGCTCGGCGCCGCACGTGAGCTCGCGTGCGTGCGGGGTGCCGGCGGCACGCGGCTTGTCATCGACCAAGGCGTCGGAGGCGCCCGCCTGGTGGCCCACATCGCCGCGGATGAGCCGGCGAGCAACGCGCGCGCCGTCGCTCAGATGTATCTCACAGCGGGGCGGTCAAGGCGCTGCAGGTCAGTCACTCAGGCCGACCTCCGGTCTGAATTTGGAGAAGGCGCATCGCCTCTCGATGCGGCGCCTGTCGGGTGCGGACACGAGGTCAACAGCGAGGGCTCCGCGGCGCAGCTCGTCGACCGCCATGGCTGTTTGTACCGGCTCCAGCCGGCGGCCGGCTCGCTCTCGATCCCCGAGCTGCGCTGGTGCCGCGGGATCAACGGACGGGTCGTGCCCGTCAGCGTGCGCGTGGTCATCGGCGCCGTTGAAGCCTACGAGCCCGTCCTGAGTCTCACGGTGGCGGCGGTGCGGCGTCACGACCGTGACGACGCGGTCTCGGTTGCGCTGCTGCGCGCCGAGCACGAGCGCGCGAGCGCCAGTCCGATCGTGCTCAACCGCCGGCTGCGCGAGGCCGTGGCCGAGGCGATCGAGCGGCGTGAGGTCACCGCCAGCGAGATTGCGATCCGCTGCGGGCGCGTGCGCCGCGGCCCGCGCGGCATCGTCAGCGGCGAAACCAGCTGGCTCATGCGCCGCATCGGACAGGTGGCCGAGGCGGGCCAGGAAGAGCCGACGCCGTGGGTGCACAGCGACGTGCTCGCACTGATCGCGAGGGAGGGCCTGGGCGTGAGCCCCAGGGATGTCGAAGCGTGACCGCAGCGTTCGCTCGTTCACGTGCCCGCGTGCCCGTGCGGGGCGCTCCCCTCCCGATGATCGCACGCTCCGCGTGCGTTGGGTCGGGAGAACGGCCCCGCACCAGGCGGGTCAACGACCCGAGGAACGGTGAATCATGGGATATCGCAAGTTGAACGAGTCCGAGCGCGCGCAGCCCCGCCAGGCCGACCGTGAGCGGCTCGAGAAGGCGGCGCGTGCGCTGCTGACCACTGAAGGATGGAAGCGCTGGGTGCAGGTGCGCTCGCGCAACGGCCTGGCGCGCTACTCGTTCGGCAACCAGCTTCTGATCGCGTTGCAACGCCCCGACGCCAACTATGTCGCCGGCTTCCGGGCGTTCCTTGAGCTCAACCGCTGCGTGCGCAAGGGCGAGCGCCCGATTCGCATTCTCGCGCCGATGAGCGTGCGCCAGCGAGAGCCGGAGCAAGCCGCGCGGGACACGGCCGGTGAGGGCGAGGAGCGCAGGCGAATCGTGTTCCGCGCGGTGTCGGTTTTCGACGTCGGGGAGACCGAAGCGCTACCCGGGACGGAGCCGGTCCCGCTGGAGCCCCCATGCCAGCCGATCGACGGCGCCACGCACGCGCATCTGCTGCCTTCACTTGAGCGGCTGGCGCAGGAGCTCGGCTACACCGTGACTCGCAGGCCGCTCGAGGGGCCCGCCGACGGCTGGTGTGATCTCGGCAAGCACGAGATCGTCGTGAACGCCGAACTGGCGGTGAACGCGCAGGTCCGCGTGCTCGTACACGAGCTTGCCCACGCCCTCGGCATCGGCTACCGCGATTATGGGCGGCGCCGCGCCGAGGTGCTCGTCGACACCGTGACCTACATCGTCTGCGGCTCGGTCGGCCTGGACACCTCCGGCGCGACCGTGTCCTACGTCGCCGGCTGGGGTGAGAGCGGGGGTCTGGACGCCATCCGTGGCTGCGCAGAGGCCATCGATGCGATCGCCCGGCGCATCGAAGACGGCCTGCGGACCGAAGCGCAGGCCACACCGCCGCGGCAGGCTTCGCTGGCGGCCTAGCGAGACTGTCGTTGCTCCGCTCTTGAGGTTTGCCCGAACAGCCGCACCCCGATCTCTCAGCGCCCGCCTACGCGAGCGACACTCGCGCGAGCGCCCAGATCTCGGTCGGACCCTAGCGGCCCGCACTTCGCTTGCGCGAGCGTGCTTCAGCCCGGCTTAGGAGTGTCGCCCCTTCGCGCACTCTGCGGCGGATCGGCGGCGCTCCTGACATGGCGCTGATCGTTCCCACATCGTTGCTTGAGCCGACCCGCTTACGTCGTTGTTGGGCGAGGCCATTTCGTCGGCTCTCACCGTGCAGCAGTGGTGGTTTGCGCTCTGTCTCCTCACCCGAGTCTGGCCGGCGCCGCCTAGCGCTGCAACCCCTGAGGGGGTTTCCCTCGCCCTGCGGGCTCGGTTCCGCGCGGCGGTCGCCGGCCGGGCCGGGATTCATCAACGCACACCACCACCTGACACAGGAGAAGACGCAATGGCATATCCATCTCCCACCAACTCCGCAACCCTGATCGGGAAGCTGACACGCGATCCCGAGCTGCGCAACGTCTCCACAAGCGCGGGCGCACGCTCCGTGCTGACCCTCGGCCTCGCGGTTCGAAAGCCCCTCAGGCCCGACGAGGACGCCCCGAGCGCCGACTTCTTCGACGTGACGGTGTGGGGCTCGCTCGCCGAGACGTGTGCTGCCCATCTGCGCAAGGGACGCCTCGTGGGCGTATCGGCACGCCTCGAACCGACCGCATGGGAGGCAGCCGACGGCGCCAAGCGCCGGGGCATGGAGATCATCGCCCACGCGGTCGAGTTCCTGGATCGCCCCCCGCGCGACGGTGACTCACCCGAGCGCCAGCCGCGAGAGGTCCCCGCCGCTGCGTAGCACGACGCGGCCGCGTGCTCTGCCGCGAGGGCTGGCGCGCGGCGCGTGTCGAGCGCTCACCGTTGCGGGCACGGCCGTTCACCAACTCACCCCGGCGGCCACATGGGTCACCGGCAAGGATTCAGGTGGCGCGATCGCCGCCGTGGGCAGATGGACGGCACGTGTCAGTAGCAGGTCGCTCCCCCGCCGTAAAGCAAGTTCGTCTCCCCGCCTGCGGCGGGGCACGGACGTCACTAGTGAACTTGCTTGACGGCTCCTCCACGACCTGCTCGGGCGAGCAATCAGGTGGGCAGGTGCCCACCTGGCTCAAAGAGCCCCATTGCACTGGAGGAGCGATGGCCATCAGCAGCGTCGAGCGTCGGTTGGCTGCGTCCGCGTGGACGTTCTATCTCGGCACGCACGAAGTCAGCTGGCTGTCGCGTGCGGTCGGTCCGCTGTTCGTGTCGCATCGGCGCCTTGCGCTCAGGGCAAGTCTGCCGAAAGCCTCGCCATGCATGGCCGGTGGAGGACGACGCCCGAGGAGTACGTGGAGGCCACGCGTCGCTACGCGGCCGAGGTCGGGATGCTCGATTGGGCGGCACCGATGGACTGGATGTGCGAGCCGGCGATGCGCGCGCGTACGGGCCTCAGCGTCGACGATCACCAGCGCCGCACTGTTGCCAACTTCCTCCAGCTGCGCGAGCGCGGCCCCGAGCTGCCATACGTGCCGGTTCTCCAGGGGTGGACGCGAGCCGACTACGAACGCTGCGTGGCTCTGTACGAGGCCGCAGGTGTCGATCTGAGGCGCGAGCCGCATGTCGGCGTGGGCTCGATCTGTCGCAGGCAGGCGACGGCCGAGGTCGAGGAGGTCGTGTGGGCGCTCGCGGACGCTGGGCTCTCGCTGCACGGCTTTGGCTTCAAGACGCGCGGGCTCATCAGCGTGGCGGGCGCGCTCTCCTCAGCCGACTCGATGGCCTGGTCCTATCGCGCGCGCCGCGATGAGCCGCTGCCAGGTTGTCGCCACCGACGCTGTTCTAACTGCATCAGATACGCGGCTCGCTGGCGGGATCGCCTGCTCGCTCAGGCTCGTCCCCAGTTGCGCTTGAACCTCAGAGATGGCGCCTGAGGGGTCCTCGCACGCCAGGATTCTGTCGCGGGGCGAGCGTAGAATTTACGGTCAATCAGTGCCCCGGCGGTGCGCTCACACCGCCGGGGCGGCACGAGAAGAACTGAGGTCTTCCCATGCGCGCAGAATGTAGCGGCTGGCCGCCCGGCGAGATTTTGGTAGCGGCTGCTTCCGTTCGTCCCAACGCGCGAGCGAGGCGGGCGGCCGGCACGCAATCGGCCGGACGCCATCAGAAGGCGCAGCGGGGCACGCGCCGCGCCGCGCCACATTGCAGCGTTGGGTCCATTCGAGCTGGACGCGCACCGTGCAAGTTTGGCGAGCGCGACTCGCGTGGCGATGCCCACAGCCTCGCACGACGGGGTGAAATTCGTTTGCGCGTCGAGCCGGTAGCTCGGCGTACTACGCAGAGAGTGCGAAGCGTCCAACCAGCAGACCCCATGAACGACGCCTACGACAACGTCTCGGTTCTACGTCCGCGCCCGACGGCAGAGATGGCCACGGACATCACCGTTCGGGTGGCCGAGAAGGTGCCACTGTTCACCCGTCATACGCTCGCGTCGTATCTCAACGTGCATGTGAACACGATCGACCGGCTGGTGAAGCGCGGCGAGATAGTGGCGTACAGAGTCGTCGGCAAGTTGCGGTTTTACCCCGAGGACGTTGAGCAGTATGTGCGTGCACATCGGCAGGTCGACTGAGGTGGGCACGAAGGGAGCACAAAGGAAGCCAAGCGGTGAGGCCCGGCAGCTTGCGAGCAGTCCCGAGTCAAAGCGCGGCGCTCGGACCGGATACTTTCTTGCGCGGTACGTGGACCTGGAAGGTCGCCCTCGGCAGGCAGGGAGATTCAAGCGCAAGGGCGACGCCAACCGAGCCTCGTTGGAGAAGGTCAACGAGCTAAACGCGCAGCGCGCGACGCCGGGCGCTGCACGCACGATGCCGGGAGCTGTCCTCACCCTCGCCAGATGGCATGAGATTTGGCCATTGCGGGTCCGCCGAGACGAGCGGACGATCACAACCAACAAGCACCGGGTCAGCAAGTACGTCATCCCCCATCTGCCCGAGCAGGGGAGAATCCCGGTTGGCGATCTGACGCGTGGCATGTTGCATGACGTTCAGGTCGCGTTGCTCGAAGCGGGATATGCCAAGAGCACGATCGACGGAGCCGTTTCCTCGTTGTCCGCTGTGCTTGGCTACGCGATGGACGAGGGGCGGATCGAGACGAATCCCGCCTACCGGATGCGCGTGGACCCTGACGATCCGCTACTGAACCCGACCAGAGACCAGCGCCAGCGGCGCTACATACCGCCTGATGAGTTCGCGCGGTTTCTCAGGCACGTCAAGCCACAGCACCGTGCGGTGTGTCTCGCTCCGCTCGTGAGCGGATGTCGCACGCAGGAGTTGTTTGCACTCGAGCGCTCCGACCTCGATCAGAAGCGGCAGCTCGTTTTCGTGCATCAGCGCGCGAGAGTGCTGGGAGGGGATGCGAACGACGATGCCGCCTTCCGGCCCGGCTTGAAGACGACGAAGGGCGTTCGCAGAAAGAGCAAGGAGGAATGCGGGCGCTGGACCTTGTTCCCGGCCGTCCTGTCCAGCGCGGCACCCGTTCGCCTTCACCGGCGCCTGATCTTTCCGAGCCCGACGGGCCGGGTGTGGGGGCAGCGGAACTTCTACCGCGACGTATGGGACCCAGCGAGTGCGAAGGCCGGAACGAGCTTTACGGTTTACGACCTTCGGCACACGTTCACCTCGCACCTGCTCGCGAACGGCATCCCGACCGTCGAGGTAGCCGCCTACGTCGGCCACTCGACTCGCCAGCTCGGTGACCTGGACAACACCACGACACGCGTTTACCAGCACCCGACCGGCGAATACCGGGAGGCGGCGTTGGAGGCGATTAGCGGCTATCTCGCTCAGCTCGACACGTTGCGGCGGGCGTCGGCGCGATAGCTGGCAGTCTGGCTCGCAAATTTAGAGCACGTATCTGATGTGCTGGACACGCTCGGTCTCCCATGAGCGCGGGCGCGAGTGGGGCATAGGTGCGGACGCGTGTAGCTCGTCCCGAGCGGTCGCCGGCGGCGGGGTGATCGAGAACGACTGCTGATCGCGCAAGAGGGCTGCCCG
This sequence comes from Actinomycetota bacterium, assembly GCA_005884115.1. Taxonomy (GTDB): domain Bacteria; phylum Actinomycetota; class Thermoleophilia; order Solirubrobacterales; family Solirubrobacteraceae; genus Palsa-744. Next base: position 383,900 of record VAXW01000002.1, on the reverse strand, counting down.
TGCCGGTTTGGATGGCGGCACGGTGCGAGAGCGCTCAAGGACGACGAGGTTACGCTTCGGTTGTGGCCGCTGTCCCAAACCCGCCGTTCCTCCAGCACCTTCGCGACATCGCCGCCGGTACCAAGCGGTTGCCCGACACGCTTGCGCGCAACCAGCACTACGTCCCGAGCTTCCTGCTGGCTCGGTGGGCCACCCCGCAGACACGAGAATGCAAGCTGTTCGCTTTGACGGTTGCCAGCGGGGAGGTCGCCCAGCGTAAGCCGGGCGAGGTCGCGCTCCAGAAGGACCTTTACACCCTCGACAAGCACGAGAAGTCGGTGAACCTGGTCATCGAGGCGTTCTTGAGCGTCATCGAGGGGTACGCCGCCGACCCGATCAAGCGACTAGGCGCAGTGCCGGCGGCGATTAGTGATGACGATCGCGCGACGATTGCGTTCTTCATCGCGCTCCAGCAGGGGCGCACGCCAACCGGGCTGGCACAGCACCGGCAGGTGGCGCATGCTGCGGCCGAGGCCCAGCTGCATGCATTCTTCCGGGATAAGCAACGTGTCGCTGCGCGTTATCGCGAGACGACCAACGCGAACGCGACTGACGATGAGATAAGGGCGTGGGCAATCGAGCAGATCAAGGCGTTCAAACAGGGTCGGCGGACAATCGAGTTGCCCGACGAGGCGCCGTTCCAGGCGCTGCTGATGAGCGTCAGCGGCGTCGCTGCGGCGGTCGCACAGATGGACTGGACGCTCCTCGTTGGCCGCAGCGAGCTCGTTACGAGCGACCGCGGGCTGGCGATGTGGGACGCGCACCTTCCGGCGTCGCGTGGCAATGCATGGGAAAGCTCGCCCGCCGCAGAGGCCACCGTGCCCATCGCGCCCAGTGCGTGCTTGAAGCTAACCCCGGGCACAGGCGGCTTCGCCGTGGAGGAGGCTGACGCCGCAACCGTGCAAGCGCTCAACAAGCGCACCTACGGCTGGGCCGAGCAAGCGCTCTTCGGTACGAGTGATCGAGCGGTCCGCGCGGTACATCACGCTGCGATGACGGATCCGGCCACGGTGCCGCTGCCACGCGTGCCGATCATCCACAAGATGCGCGCCACCTAGCGTCGAGCAACTCGTCTCCTACGGGCCGAGGTCGTCGGCGTTGGCCAGCATGTCGGCCATCGCGTCGGCAGCGCCGTCGAGCAAGATCCCGACCTGCGACATCACCGTGGCAATGTGGCCGACGTTGACGCGCTCGAGGCCGGCCGGCAGATTGACCCCGCCTGTGCGGTCGCGCGCATAGCGGAAGCTCATGGACGCGGGGTCGACTGCTACGAGCTCGTCGACGATCGACCCGACGGTGTCGAGGTCGGCGGGATCATCCGGGAAGGCCGCCTCGATGGCCGCGCGCGCCAGCGGCCAGAGCACCTCGAGCTTGTGCGTGTGTATCGGCTCGATGTTCTCGCCGCGCCACTGCTGGCCCAGCGTGATGAGCGACTTCAGCTCGAGCTCGAGCCAGTGGCGGTAGGCGAAGAGAATCGGGAACACCAGCAGGTCGGACATGCCGCTGTGCATGACGTGCGTGGCCAGGACCTCGCCGGCCTCGCGGTAGGAGACGATGTAGCGATCCTCGGTCAGCGAGTAGTCGATCATTGCCATCTCGCGGTGTTTGCCGGTGTCGAGGAACAGCCGCTCGCCTGGCTCGAGCGGGCCAGGATCCCAGTTGTCGAAGTGGTCGAGCGTCATGACAGGAGTCTCTCGCCGCATGATTGCGACTGGCGAGCGCTGTGGAGGAGTGCGCAGGCGGTGGCTGTTTGCCGCTCGGTCACCGCCGGCGTCAGCCGATGCTGCACGCTAAGCCCGAGCGCGGGTCCCTGCGCTTTCGTAGCCGAGGTGCGTCAACCGCGGCTCGCCGGAAGCACGTGCTCGGCGCCGTGCGAACGACGAACGCGAGCTCACTACATGAAGAACCGGAACTGATAGGGCGACGAGCCGAGGCCCGACATCCGCTTGACTACCCCGGCAAGCACCTTGGCGTAGCTCATGGTCACCGGCAGCGGGTCGTAGAGGCTGTCGTTGTTCCAGTCCATCTTCGACAGGGCCAAGATGGCGCGGGCGGTGTCGTCCCAGGATCCGTGACCGGCGTGGCGCACCAAGCGCACCGGGCGCGGGGTCGAGCGCCCACCCTGGAAGTACGAGCCGCGCTGGTCGATGCCCAGCACCGACCCGTGCGTCCACAGCAGCGCCTCCTTCGGGCCCAGGCCGATCACCGTGCCGCGCGCGACGGGATAGGCGGCGGGCTCACCCTTGGCGCCGCCGCCCCTCGGGCGGTCGATGCGCACGCCGCGCCAGCCGACGTCCTCGACGATTTGGACGAGGTCGACGGCCTCGCACAGGTGCAGCGCCTGCATCGCGCCATCGACCTCATCCCGCTTGAACTCCGTGGTCTTGTGGACCATGACACGTCGGGGCGTGCGGCCGGCGTGCCGGCGCCGGTAGAGCTCCATCGAGCGTGTCATCACACGGAACATCTCGGTGCGCGACAGGAAGGGGTTGTCGCGCTGGACCTCTACCTCATGCGCGTCGTACGCGACGAACTCGAGCCCAGATCCCTCAGCGTCGAAGACCTGGCTACAGCAGGTGACAAAGCGCGGGCGGTCGGACTCGAGCGGCCGCACCGCGTAGGAGAGGCCGATGTAGGCGGTGTCTTCGTCGCTGTCGGCGAGCTTCCAGGCCACCCCGCCTGCCTTGGTGTAGAGCGCCAGGCCGATCCGCCACATGACCGAGGCGCGGCAGCGGTAAGACAGCGCCGAGTCCTCGCGCACGATCTGCACTGGCAGCCGGCGGGCGGCCGTGGCGGCCTTGATGTGGTCGTGCAGGTCGAAGTCCTCGTTCGGCCCGCCGTAGAAGCCCGGCGCCCAGCGCGACGGCAGGTAGATGAACAGCACGTCGAAGGCGTCGCGGTAGGCTTCGAGGGCCTGGATGGCGCGGGTGATGCGGTCGGCGAGGACGACATGTGGAGTCGGTGACGCCTGGAACTCAGCCTCCAGCAGGTCGTCGAGCTCGGCGTGGCAGTCCGCGCCGGCCCCGCGCATGCGGATGCCGAAGACGCCGTGGAACCCCGGCCACTCGGGCAGGTACTCGCGGCGCTCGAGCGGCTTGTAGGAGGAGTTGAGCTCCTTCATGAAGCCGTATAGCTGATCGCTCTCACCGACCGGCGCCAGCGTCGCCACGCGGATGGGGTCGAGTACGAGGCCCTTGGAGTGCGGCCCGTAGGCCAGCAGGCCGCGCAGCGGGTGGACGTGGCGGTCGGAGCTGCGATCGGGATGAAACGACAGCTCGGGTTCGGGCAGGCACAGGTGCGGCGCGATTTCGGTGCTCACGCCCGCACCCGCCTGGAGAAGGCCGTCGCCTGCGAGAGGCGAAAAACCGCGTCGACGCCGTCGGTGATGCCCAGCGCCCGTAGTTCGCCGCCGTCGCTGCACAGGAAATGGCTCCAGAAGTCGATGAGCTCGTTGAGCTGGCGGTTGTAGCGTTGGACGCTCCGCTCGCGCGCGAAGTCCGAGACTGCCCCCTTGTTGTCCTCGTCGATGCCGCTGAACACAGTACGCGGCTCGATGAGCAGCCACAGTTTGTCGTCCGCCCAGTCAAGCCGGGTGCCAATTCCCTCATGCCAGGCAAGCTCGGGATGGCCGGCCACCGTGCCAGTCAGTTCACCGACAAGCCCCCGCAGCGGGATCCAAGCCGGATCGGCGGCATCGGCCGGGTAGAGCAGGTCGCTGCTGCGCCGCCGTACGCGCAGCAGGCGGCGATCGCGGGACACGGCGCGAGCAATGGCGTCGCGCAAGAGGCCGCGCTCGCCTGAGTCGTAGCGCAGGCGGTTGGTCTCGATCGTGTGCAGGTCGAACTCGTCGATGTTGTGGTCTTCGAGTGCGGCGCGCACATCGGCGTCGGCGCCGAAGGCCAGCACACCGGACTGTACGCGCGCGTAGAGGATGTCGACGCCGGCCTGCTTGACCGCCTCGGCGATCTCGCTGTAGCCGCCAATCGAGCAGACCACGCGCCGGCAGACCGTCGGCGACTCGGCCACCTGGAGCGCGTTGAGGCGTACGACCGGGAAGCCGCGCGCGCCAGCCGGGCGCGGAGCGCCGGACCAGCGTCGACGCTCCGCGGCGAAGTCGTCCAGGACAGCGGTGTCGAGGCCGTCGAGCAGGCGCACGACGTCGCGGAGGGCCTCGTCGAAGTTATCCACGTGCACCAGCGACGCCTCGACGCCGGCGTCGGCCGCGCGCGTCAGCAGCCGGCCAACCTGTTGGAATGGCTCGTCCTCGCCGCGATGCAGCCAGAAAAGGCCGGCAGGGTAGGCGCCGTCGGCTTCGAGAGCCTCCTCCAGTGCATCCATCACCGAGCCATCTCGTCCGGAGTAGCCGGCCACGACGAGGCCGTAGCGCCGGCAGCAGTCGATAAGCACCTGACGCAGCCGCGCGTCCTGCTGGCGCAGCTCGTCGGGCGTGTTCTTCAGCCGCCGCGAGCGAAAGTCGCCGTGCAGCTTGATCTCCAGCGGCCAGCGCGCCTCGCCGATGAGCTGTGCGGCCAGAACCGGGGCATCGAGCGCGACGGTGGTCAGGGGTCCTGTCGTCCCGAACACCCGCGCGCAGGCGTCGGCGACCATCGGGTCGAAGTTCGTCGTCCAAACTATGGGGCAGCGGCCGGCGCGCATGAGGGTGGCCACGGCCAGATGCCCGTAGGAGGGACGCGCGCCGGCCATCTTGGCGTCCATATAGGCGCGCCGGTCGGCCTCGGCGGGATAGACCGCCTCGAATAGCGTGGCGTACTCGTCAGGCGCGCCCACCGCCGACAGCCGCTCGGAGCCGTCGATATGGGCCTGCAACTGGGCGCGCACCGCGCCGCTCGAGAGGTCGGATACCGCCTGCGCCGAGACGCGCCTCTGGGAGATGAACAGCCGCTGCTTGAACTCCCACACCATGTCCGATGCGGTGGGTATGCCGGCCGCCGCCGACGCGCCGGCGCCCAGCAGCCACATGAGGTTGGGCGCGCGCAGCGAGAAGCGCCGCGCGAAGTCGTCGGCGCCGATCTCTGGGATGCCATCCGCCTGAGCCATGGCGCAACCTAGGGACAGTAGGTGCCGATTCAGACGGACGGCTACGCGAGTACAGCTCGCGTGGGTCAGGCCGCTGACTGCTGCCTGAGCTGCTCGTAGGCGGGGGAGTCCACTCGCCGTCGACGGCGCGAGCCCAGCCCGACGTGCGAGCCCAGACGACTCTAGCTTTGCGACTGGATCGCCCCACCAAGGCGCAGCCTTGGACCCGCGCGTGGATGGGCGGGCACGCCGGGCCGCCGCGTCCTGCAACGCGAGGCGGCCCGGCCTCACCAGCGAGGCTGCCGTTCGCCTCGGCGGCCTTCGCGCAGTCGGGCCGGCGCGGAGAGTCACTGGCTGCCGGGGAGGGGAGGCCGACTATCTGTAGGCTCGAACGGAGGCCCTGACCCACGTCGCTCCGACTTAATCGTGATCTAATCGTGATCTCGCCGAGCCAATTCTGTGACAGCGAGGCAGAATCCCTAGACTGGGCGGGCTCTGCGCCCGTAGCTCAGCTGGATAGAGCGTCGGTCTACGGAACCGAAGGTCAGAGGTTCGAATCCTCTCGGGCGCGCTGGTCGCCGACGCGTTTCGTGCGACTGATCAGGTTTCGTCGCGCTCGAGGTCGGTGAGCTCCAGTGCGCCGAAGCCTTCGAGCGGGCCGTCGACGAAGAAGATCTCCATCGTGATATCGGGCTCGACGTGGGCCTGGCTGAGGAACGCGAGGACCGTGCGCCCCGTGAGCTCTTCGATCTTCTGCTTGTAGCGCTCGGCCATCACGCGCTGGAAGTCCTCGCGCATGGCGATGACCCGGTCGGGGCGGCCGCTGTCCATGATCGTCTGCTCGAGCGGCGTGAAGCCGCTGCCGCGCATGACGACCACGATGATGTCGTCGAGCGCGTAGGTCTTCGCCTTCATCGGACCCCGCCCGTAGTGCTCGCGCAGGATGCCGACGATGCTGGTCGAGATCGCCGCTAGGAGATGTCCCCCGGCGAGCGGGGTGCTGCGTGCATCAGGTTGCGCGTCCACGTCCGCTACTCCTGCTCCGGCAGGGCTCGCGAGGCCCTTTCGGTCGCGTCATCTCCTTTCTGCTGCCCGGCTCGCGAGGCTCGCAAACTCGGCGCGTTGAAAGCGTAGTATGGGCTCGCCGGCCGTTCAAGGGCATCAAAATCTCGGACTGAGCGGCAAAAGTCACGGCGAGGCCGCACCCGGCGGCGAGCACGGGCGCTACGATCGGGCGACAGCGATTCCATCAGCGCGGCCACTGGTTGTGCTTGGCATTGCACCTCAGACGCCGGAACGAGTACGCGGTCAGACGCTGGCCAACGTAGCTCGGTCCGTTATGCGGTTGATTCGTCTGGACCAAGGAGTGCGTTGAGGTGCCCGGATCAGAGATCGCTCCTCGAGCTTTAGGAGGCCTACGCGGGACAGGCCAACTGCTTGAGGCTGCCGGCTGCGGGGCGAAACCCACCGCTTCGGCGCCGTGCTCGCCCTGGCTGTGGGCAACCTCGCTCGCTCCTGGCCGGGAAGCAGGGCCGCACGCGAAGACCGAGCTCCCGGAACGTGCAGTGCCCGAACCAGGGAGTGAGGAGCGCGGATGGACACCGTAAAGCTCGGGGCGCAGGCTGGCCACCGTTTTCGCCCGCAAGTGGACTGACAACGTAAGGAGGAGCCTTCATGGCACGAATCATCGTGATGCCGGACGCCAAGCATCTACGGGAAGGGATCGCGGGCACGATCCTTTACGCAGAGCAGGTCGCGCCAGAACACCTGGACGACTTGGTCTCCTCGGAACAGATCCTGGAGCGCCTCGAGGGAGCCGTGCGTGATCACAGAGCCACTGTCGGGGCGGCCATATGAACATCCTGCTAACAGCTCGGCAGCTTGAGCGCTTGCGCGAGCTGCCGCCAGACCACAAGGTCGTCACGGCACATGACGGCTCCCCGATCCTACAGCGACCGGATGGGCGGCGGTGGCGGGTGCAGCCGAACGGCAGCTTGGTACCAGCGCCGCACGTCGAGCGGGTGCAATCCTACCTGCGCGTCGGCGAGTAGCGACGACGACCGTTAGCCGCTTGGGAATGGTCCTCGGGCCGATGACAAGGTCGCGCGGGTAACGCCCTTCCCGACGTCGACGAGGCCCGCGCCGCCGCCGCCGATACGCCTTGAGAGGAGCGTGAGTAGCCGATATCCGCGAACCTTGACCTCGTGCGCTCGAAGACCACATTCGCGATGGCGAGGTCGCGAGGCTTGATCTTTATTTCGATCGCGCTAATCGCCGACCTCGGCCTGACGGAGTAGGCCCTGTCGAAGGAGAGCTCATGACGACCGTTCAGTCGACACCCGCGACGGATGAAATCGCGCATTTTGCGGGCAGGTGATGGCGTATTTCTGAGCAGAACGTGGAGATTGTGCGCCGGGGAATTGAGGCTGCGATCCGCAGACCGAAGCCAGACTTCGCGACGATGAGCGACCTCTTCGACCCTGACCATGAGTTCGTCTCTCTCGTGGACTCCACCTTGGAGGGTGGAAGCCACCGTGGAATGGACGGCTATCGCGATTGGCTGCGAGGCGTCGAGGCAACCGTCCAGTCGAGGACGAGGCTTGAGCAGGTGAAGGAGATCGACGAGGAGCGAGTTCTGGCCATCACGCCAACGCGCCACCGGGGCAGATCGAGCGGTGTAGCGCTCCACGAGGAACGGATGGCGGCTGTCGTGACCGTGCGAGAGGGGAAGATCATTCGCACGGAGGTCTACAGGTCACCCGAAGAGGCCCTCCGGGCTGTGGGGCCGGCGGACTAGGCACTGTGTGTGAAGTTCGTCACGATCTCGTTGGCGCGATACTGCATCGCAGATGGGCGCCGAATCGAGTGCCGAGCTGGTCGCGCGCATGCTCAACGCGTGGAGGCTACGACGAGCCGATAACGCCTCGGCCGCGGTCGGCCTCGCGGCAGCAGAGCGAGGCGTCGTAAGGAGCCCGCCGGGACCCCGCCCGCGATGAGCGCCGAGGATAGCCACGCAAGCATCCGCTTTGCATCCCCCGCCGAGTGGGAGCGCTGGCTCGAGGACAACCACGGCGACTGCGACGGCGTCTGGATCAAGATGGCCAAGAAGGCGAGCGGCCTCGACAGCGTGCGCTACCCCGAGGTGCTCGAGAGCGCGCTCTGCTACGGGTGGATCGACGGGCGGCGCGAGGCCTTGGATGAGCGCTTCTTCCTACAGCGCTTCACGCCGCGACGCCCTCGCAGCAGGTGGTCGCGGATCAACCGCGAGACCGCCGAACGGCTGATCTCGGAGGGAAGGATGCGCCGGCCCGGGCTGGCGGAGGTCGAGCGCGCCAGGGCCGACGGCCGCTGGGAGGCGGCATACGAGAGCCAGGCGCGCAGCGCGATCCCCGAGGATCTCGAGCGTGCGCTGCAAGCGCGCCCCGCCGCCAAGGCGTCGTTCGAGCGCCTCAACAGCCAGAACCGCTACGCGATCCTGTACCGGCTGGCCGATGCCAAGCGCGCCGAGACGCGCGAGCGACGCTTGATGAAGTTCGTCGAGATGCTCGAGGCCGGCGAGACGATCCACCCGTAGCGCCGGTCGGGGGCGTGGCGTTTCCCCCCACTGTTGCCGGTGGCCGCGTCGCCGGCCCGCCTCGGCGGCGTCGCGAGCCAGCTCATGACTTCGGCGGCAGCGACTGGGCGTAAGCGACCCCGCGCCGCACCCACTTCTCGAGCGCCCGCTTGTCGCGCACGCCCTCGGCGTCGACGCGCAGCCATCCGTCCATCTCCCGCCCGCGCATCACCATCGGGCGTGCATGGGGCTCTGCCAGCAGCGCTTGTGTCTGCTGCGGATCCACCCTCACCAAGAGCCCGCCTGCTCCGCTCACGCTCACCGACATGTGGCCTCCGATCAGGAAGGCGAGCCCTCCGAACATCCGCTTTTCGGTTAGCTCGGCATGCGCTGCCACGAGCTCGCGGACGCGCTCGGCGAGATGCTCGTCATATGCCATCAGCCCATTATCTCGGAGGCCGCCCGGTGGGCTGCCGCTAGCTGGGGCGCGCGACGGTGCCTCACGCAGAGGCGTTGGGGCATATCATTGGGCGAGGCGGGACGGATTCCGGCCACAGCTGACAGGAATGTCGGCCATGTGAGGATGGAGTAAACCGGAGCGGTCGGGAGACAATCTTGTAATGGGGTTCAGGAGACATCGTGCGCCGGTCTGCGCAGACGGCCGCCGTGACGCCTGGCCGCGCTTGGTCTGCGCCACGCCGAGAGAGCACCCGCGCTCATGAGCACCCTTGGCATAGGCCGGCGCAGGGCGCCCCCGATCGACCAGGAGCGCGCGTTCGGCCACGAACCCGCGGTCTTCAACCATCCGCGCGCTTGGCAGGCCGCCGGAGTCGTGGCGCTGTTCGTGTGCTTCTTCGCGCTTGGGCGCACGACCAGCTCGCCGAGCACGAGCGAATTCGCCGCGCCTGCGGTTCTGTCTGCCGGGACGCTCGAAGCCGTCATCCCCGCTTCGCTCGCCGGCGGCTCGCCGCTCGCGCCGCTCGAAAGCGCAGACGTCACGACGGCGTGGAGCTCACCACAGGTGGCGCGGCGCGTCGTGCATCCGCGCATAAGGTCCGCGCCGCGAGTCAGCCCAGCAGTCGTCTCCAGCGCTCCGGCCGCGCATGCGCCAAGCCGGACATACATCCCCCCACAGAGCTCCTCGCCACCGCCTTCGCCTGCGCCCGCTCCGTCGACGAGGCCCAGCAGACCAGCACCGCGTCCCCCGGCTAAGGCATCGCAGCCGCCGGCGGGTGGCGGGTCTTCGTTTGACAGCTCGGGCTGAGCGCGTGGGCGGCGGCCTCGGCGCGAGGCGCCCGCTCGTCGCGCTCTTGCTGTTCGTGGCCGTGGCCGCGCTCGGCTACGAGGCCGGGCACGGGGTCGGTGGCCACGGGTCCTCGTCCACGAGCACGCGTACCGTGCTCGTGGACGGCGTGCTGCTCGACTACCCCTCGGCGTGGAAGCGCGCGGCGGGCGGCCCGCCGATCGCTGGGCTCGTCCTTGCGCACGAGCTCACCCTTACCCCGCCAGGGCAAGCCGCACGCGCCGGCCTGACCGTCGGCTCGCTCGCAGCAGGCGACCCAGGTCCGCTGCCGCAAGGACTCCTGGCGCAGCTTCGCTCCAGCCCGCGTACGGACGTCGTGAACCTCTCTGAAGTGCAGGCCTACCGTTACTCTCGCATGAACGTAGCTGGCTTCAACCGGGCGCTGACGGTGTTCGCGATCCCGAACGCCAGCTCGGGCTCGACGGTCCTCGCCTGCTACGCGAGCGCGGACGACTCGTCCGTCATGCGCGCGTGCGGACAGGTAGTGAACGCCGTGACGCGCGTGGGGCAGCCTCTCGGCTACGACCTGACCCCGGTCCCTGCGTACGCCCGGTCGCTCGCCGCCGTGCTCGCATCCGTGCGACAGGGCCGCGCAGCGGTCGCCCGCGCTGCAGGCGCGCGCGGTGCATCGGCCGGCCTGGGGGGGCTTGCAGCTCGCTTGGCACAGCAGTTCCACGGGGCTGCGTCGTCGATCCAGGCGCTCGAAGCGCCCGCCGCGGCGCAAGCCGTCCAGTCGGCCCTGCTCGGCGCCGCGCGCAGCGCCGGCGATGCGTATGCAGCTCTGAGCGACGCGGTTCGCGCGCGAAATGCTGCGGCGTACGCTTCCGCGCGGGCGCGCGTGGCGCAGGCCGAGGCGAGCGTCAATGAGGCCCTGCGCCGGTTTGCGCTGCTCGGCTACGACCAGGCGCGCAGCTAGGGGGATGGCCTCTGAAACGAGTGCGAACGAGCGTCCGGCGGGCGAGCGAAGGGCCGGCGCAAGCGGCCTGTGAAGGCCAGGCAAATGCGTGTGCGGACCGCGGATCCGTGGTAGGCTACGCGCGCAGTGCCCTCCTGGGTCTCCGGGAGGGTGCCGGGGTGTACGCGCTGGCTGCTGCGCAGGTCGGTTCGGTCGTGCGATGAACCCGGCGGGAGATATGGGCCAGGGCGAATGAGGAGGACGACGGACGATGAGACACATGAGGAAGGCGCTCGGGGCGATGACCCTGGTGGGCGTGTTTGCGCTGACAGCGTCAGCGGCGCTGGCCGGGGAATTCACAGCGAGCCGGAATCCCAACCCCTGCTCGGAAGCGGAACCGTGCCCGACCAATGGCAAAGGCGTCGGGACGGCGGATCCGGAACACCCGGGATTCAGCCAAGAGTTTCAGTTCGGATCGTTCAACGTCCTGTGCCAGATAGGCCACCCGTACGCCAAGACCGCGGCAGAAGGCGCTCCGACGTGGAGTACGTCGACAAGCTTCACGACCCAGGTCAAATTCGCAAAATGCCTCACCGTGGCCAAATTCAGTCCTTCGTTCGAAGGCGGGATACCGACCTCGGTGAACAGAGGCAAACCGATGGTGTTCACCTACCTTCCCAACGCCCCAGGCAAAGGTGAAGGGGTGGGCCAAGTGATCATTTCGGCAGGGAACGCCAAGATCGGATCGGGAATCTGCACGTTCAGCTGGGGCGGACAGACCGTCTACTCCAAAACGGAAGAGCCGGTAGCGACGTTTGAAACCAAACTGGAACCGGTCAAAATCAGCGCACAGTACCCGACCGGCATACGCGAACGCCTTGTGTTCAACAACGCCTTCCGCGGGATCCAATGGGAATACGAAGAAGGCCAGTGCGTGGGCGAAAAAGGATTCGAAGAAGAAGCCACCAAAACCGAAGGCAAAGGCGCGACCTACTTCGGCTCCTTCAAGACGGGCGTCAAAGAAGGCAACCTCGGCTACCTGCCGTGAGCGCCTAGCACATCGAGAAGTTTCCGCTCAGAGGGCGGAGGCGGCTTTCGCCTCCGCCCTCTGAAATTTGCCGGTAGCAGCCGACCCGGACCGCTTACGGCCGGCGAGATGGGTCCGCTTGACCGCTGATCTCGCCGCCGGGCGGCAGTGGCCGGTTCGGGGCGACTGCTCCTACCGGGCGCGCGACCGTGGCGCGGTTTTCGGGCGGCGCGCCGGGCGAGCGCCCCCGCGCTCAGCGCGCAAGCTCGGCCATCTGGTTGAAGGCCTCGAGTGGATTGACCGGCTCGTGCTGGCCGTCGAGCTCGCTGTAGATGTTGGCTAGGTTTACGACCAGCCGCTCGCGCTCGCCCCAGTCCGCCCAGCGCTTCAGCGACAGCGCGCGCGCCGCCTGGAGCGGTGTGAGCCCCTCGGCGTGATGCACCCGCGCCTGGTCGTAGAGGTACTCGAAGTACGCCCTCTGCTCCCGCACGGCCTCGAGCCCGGCCGGCGGCCCGTGGCCGGGAACGACCACCTCGGGGCCGAGCGCGAGGATCCGATCGCAGGCGGCGATCCAGTTCGAGACTGGCCCCGCCCACGCGACCGGGTGTGAGCCCGAGAACAGGATGTCGCCCGAGAACAGGACGCCTGCCGAGGGCACGTGTACGAGCGTGTCCCCGCGCGTGTGTGCGGGACCGACCTCGATCAGCCGCAGCCCTCGCTCGCCGACCTTGATCTCGAGCTCGCCGCTGAACGTCTGCTCGGGGAGCACGAGCTCGATGTCGTTGAAGTCGAAGGCGCCAAAGCAGCGCAGAAAGAACTGCCCGACCTCACCCAACGACGGCGCCTGCTCGACCATCACCGCCATCGCCGCCGGCGGGAGCTCCGCCATCTCGGCCGCCGTGCGCTCGGACGCGAGGATGCGAGCGCCGCCGACGAGCTGGTTTCCGTAGCAGTGGTCGCCGTTTGCGTGCGTGTTGATGAGCGTGTCGATGCGCGCGGCGGCGGGCACCGCGCGCCGCATCGCGCCGAGCATCTCCTCGGTGAGGTGGAGATCGAAAAGCGTGTCGATGAGCAGCGTGCGCTCGCCTTCGACGACCAGCCCCGCATTGCTCCAGCCCCAGCCGCCGTCCGGCTGAAGGTAGGCATAGAGGCCATCGCCTACTTCTTTGAGACCCTTCTCGTAGCGCGCCATCGTCTCCGCGCCGCTCACCCGTCGTGGAAGGGAGCGATCTCGATCCCGTGGTCGTGCTCGCGCATCCCCAGCTCGTACGCGCCGCCGTGCTGGGTCCGCAGCGCGCGCGCAGCGCTCTCGCCGGGGAGCGTCACCGACAGCGCGAGCGAGGCGATGGAGCAGTTGACGACATCGTGCTCGCTGCCGCCGCTCGGGTCCGAATAGCGCCAGCCCGCCGCGGTCCCCGGCGGGACCTCGACGCGCGCGGTCACTCTCAGCCCGCGCTCGCCTGGAAGCTCGAGCTCGCAGCGCGCGGCGCTCTCGGCAACCTGCAGCCCGCGAGTCGCGAGCCCGCCGAGGCGAAAGCGCCGTCCTCCGACCGCCAGGGCCCCGTTGGCGATCCACGGGGTCATGCGCCCCGCAACCTTCACGCGGCCCAATGCGACATCGAGCCAGGCGTCGTGCGCCTCGGCGAAGCCGAGGCCATGCAACCAGATCCAGCGCTCGGCGTGCTCGGACCCCCAGTTGTGGCCGATCATGCCCGGCCACGCGCGCAGCTCGATCGCCGCTCGCCCCGCCAGCTCGAGCGTGCCCTCGAAGAGAGCCGATGGGAGGGGGCTCGTGAGCTTCGTTCGCGGCAGCGGCGCACGGTAGAGCCATGGGCGCGGGAGGTGGCGCAGCTCGCCCTCGCGCGAACTGAAGCTCAGCCGCCAGCGCGCCGGCCCGCATATTCCGCGCGCTTCACCCGAGCTCATGACCGCGCCCTCGCTCGCCCCTTCCGCGGGCACAGCGAGCGAGCCGGAGCCCTCGGCCGCAACCTCGCCCGCACCCTCGCCAGAGGCCCCACCTGCGGCCTCACCTGTGGCCCCACCTGCGGCGGCGCGCGCACCCGCGCTCGGTTCGCCGATCTCGATCCAGCCGTCGTGCGGCACGCGAAGCTGTTGGGTGGTGATCTTGTGCTGAAAAGGCGCTGGCGCTCGCCCGTCGAACACGGTGCACCACACCGACCCGCTCGGGCTCTTGCCCGGAGGCTTGTGCACCGTGTGGCGGATCCAGACGCCGAGCGGCTCATCCGGCGAGACGGCACGCAGGTAGAAGGACTCGTAGGAGCCGGCGCGCATCGGGACCGTGGGGAAGACAGCGCTCGTCGCCACTCGCGGGGCATCCTAGCCAGCGGGGCGAATCCTGGAAGGATGCAGCTGTGCAGGACGAATCGCTGATCCAGCTGCCGCCCGCGCTCGCAGAGCCGGCGCCGCAAGCTCACGGGCGCTACCTGCTCGGGATCGATGGAGGTGCGACGAAGACCCTCGCCGCGGTGCTCGACCTCGAGGGGTCCGAGCTTCACATCGCGCACGGTGGGCCCAGCAACGAGGATGCGATCGGCGCGCAGGCCGCCGTTCAAACGCTGCTTGCGACCGCCGATGAGGCGCTGCAGCATGCGCGCATCACCCGCGAGCAGCTCGCGGCCGCCGTGGTCGCCGTGGCGGGAACCGACACTGCCGCGATAGCCCACGAGGTCGCAAGCGCACGCGGCGGCGGCTGGGTGGTCGTCAACGACGTCGTCGCCGCCTGGGCGGCCGCGACCGGCGCCGCACCCGGGATCGCGGTCATCTCGGGCACCGGATCGAACGTGTTCGGGCTCGGTCCCACAGGCAGCGCCTGGCGGGCCGGGGGATGGGGCCACCTGCTTGGCGACGAGGGAAGCGGCTACTGGCTCGGCTCGCAATCGATCAGCGCGGCGCTGCGGGACCGCGACCGCAGCGGCCCCGCGACGGCGCTGCGCGAGGCGGCCGTCGCGTTCTACGGCGTGGCCAGCATCGAGGAGCTGGCCGCGCTCGTTTACTCGAAGCCGCTGCACAAGGGGGAGATCGCGGCGTTCGCCAGCCAGACCGCGCGTCTCGCACAGGACGGCGACGCGGTCGCCGTCGAGCTCTACGCGCGTGGGGCCGCCGAGCTGGGGGCTCAGGTCGCGGCCGTGGTACGCCAGACCGGCCTCGGCACGGCGGGCGGCGAAGCGGATGGCGCACGCACGCATCCCTTCCCGATAGGCCTGATCGGGAGCGCGTTTCGCGCCGGGGACGTCTTCCTGCGTCCGCTCAGCGAAGCGGTGCTGCCGCTCGCGCCTGGTGCCCGCATCTCGGTCGTAAAGATGGCGCCAGTGGGCGGAAGCCTGCTGCTCGCCGCGCGCGCTTGCGGGCGATCGGACGCGCTGCGCGCAGAGGCGCTCGCGGAGATGCTCGACGGCGCTCTGGCCGCGACGCGATAACGACGCGGAGCTCTGCTACCCGCGCCCAGCTACTCGGCGCCGCGCATGCGCGCCTCGATATCTCCTCGCGACCCGATCGCGCTCGCGCCGAGACCTTCGATCCTGACTGCGGCGGCGGCGTTGGCAAACGATGCGGCGTCCTCCGCAGGGCGCCCGTCGCGCAGCGACACGAAGAAGGCTGCGGCGAACACGTCGCCGGCGCCGAGGTCATCGCGAACTGCGCCGATCGCGGGCACGGCGACTGTCCTCAGCTCCCCATCGCCGAGGCGCAGCGTCGTGGCACGCGCGGCCGCCGTCACTGCGAGAATCGGGCCGGCGCTCTCGATCAAGGCGGTGCAGCTCTCGCGCTCCTGCTCGCTGATCACGATCGCGTCGCATCGCTGCGGCAGCAGCTGCGCTTCCAACGGCACGTGGGTGATCGGTGCGCCATCTGCCGCCCACGTCCGCACCAGGCCCTGGGGCGTCAGCCCGACGAAGCCCGCATGCCCGCGCCAGCGCGGGCCAGTCTCGCGAGCTACGGGCGCCAGGTGCAGGATCGCGGTGTGGACGTGCACGCCCTCGCCCATCGGCCCGGCCCACGAGAGCAGCCGCTGCGTGCGCTGGGTGCCTTGCCCGAGGGTTTCGAGCGCGGTCGTGCGCCCGCTGGGCAGCACCACGAGCTCGATCTCTGAGCGATAGGGCTCGAGCAGGGACTCGATCTCGGCGGCCACTCCTCGCGTGATGATCTGCGCGCTGAGGCCGAGGCGCGCGGCCTGAAGCGCGCTGTAGAAGGCTGCGCCCCCCGCCTGTCGCGACCCGTCGCCGAGCACGTCCGCCGTGACGTGCCCCACGGCCGTGTAGTCGAATCGCCGCCCGCCGCCACCAGCTCTGCCAGGATTGCTCAAGGCCTGCTCCAGCTCAGAGCGGAGTGCTGGTCGTGTCGTGCGCGCGCATCCGAGTGCGCACGCGTATACCAAATCGAACGACGCGCGCGACTGTTGTGGCCGAGAGGCGGATCACTGTGCATGTACTCAACGAGCACGCCGCGAAGCCCTTGCGGCGCCCGCGCGAGGCGCTGGCGGGCGCTCTCGCCACAGCGGCGCAGCGAGCGCGAGCGCGCCCGCTTGCGCGCACGCTCAGGCTCGCCGCGGGATGCGCGGCGGCGGCTTCAGTCGGCGTCCTGCCCGCGCCAGAGACCGCATCGCCGCTCGCGGCCGCACCCGCGATGGGGGCCGGGCCGGGCGCGCACACCTCTGTGCAGCGCGCATCCTCGCCCGCGCGGCGCTCCGCTGGGCGGCTCGCGGCATCCAGCTACCCGGCCGGCATCTCGCGGCCGCTCAGCGGACTCCGGCCAAAGGCGCGCGCGAGCGCCGCACGCCTGACCGCTCTGCTCTCCGGCGCGCACTCCTCGCCTGCGTTCGCGAGCGCGCGCGCAAAGACAAAGAAGAAGAGGAAGCCGCACAAGCCGGCCCTGCGCGGAAACCCGGCGCGCGCGCTGCGCGCGTTTGCGGCGATGCAGCGCTCCTACTACGTGCCGGGTTCGGGCCTCTATGCGGGCGAACCGTTCTCATTCCTCTGGCCCTTCTCGCAAGCGCTCACCGCGACGGTCAGCATGGCCAACATCAAGAGGCTCGCGAGCGCGTTCAGGGCAGAAATCCACGCACGGCTGATCGGACTTCGCAACTACCTCGACACGAACAACTCGGGTGCGCCCGAAGGCACCTACACGAGCACGCTGGCGGCGTTCGACGGAGCGCCAGCTCCTCCGACAGGCCCCGGTGGCCCGAAGTTCTACGACGACAACGACTGGCTCGGAATCGAGCTGGCCCGCATCTACAAGCTGACACACAGCGCCGGTGCGCTCGGCTACGCCGAAGGCGTGATGGCCTTCGAGATGGCCGGCTGGCAGACAGACCCCACGCTTGCGTGTCCCGGCGGGATCCCGTTTTCGAACACAATCGAAAACACCGATCGCAACACCGTCAGCACAGCCCCCGCAGGCGAGCTTGCGGTGCAGCTGTACAACATCACCCACCGGGTGCAATACCTGCAGTTCGCCGAAATGGCCTACGAATGGGTGCGCCGCTGCCTGCAGCAGCCCAGCGCGCTCTACTCCGACCACATCCGCCAGCACGGCGTGATCGACGCCACGCTGTGGAGCTACAACCAGGGCACGATGATCGGCGCGGGCACCCTCTTGTACCAGGCGACCGGAAACGGCGCCTACCTCTACCAGGCCAGGCAGACCGCGAAGGCGGCGCTCGAATACTTCACGCCCCAGCGCCTCGCGGCCGAGAACCCCTTCTTCCCGTCGGTCTACTTCCGTAACTTGATGTACCTCGACTCCGTGACGCACGATCCCCCCGGCGCAGCCCTGGCGCAGGCGTACGTCAACACCGCATGGCTGAGCCAACGCAGCAGCGGCGACCTGTTCATCGGAGGCACGCCGCCGACGGCGCAGCTGCTCGTGCAGGCAGCGATCGCGCAGATCTACGCGCTGCTGGCGACGCCCGCGAGCACCTACTTTTGAGTGCGCTCGCAGTTTGTAGGCTTGTTTGATGCCTAGTGCGAGCAGAGACGCCGCCAAGCTCATCACGGCCGAGGGCCTGCGCAAGCTGAACGAGGAGCTCGCCGCCCTGGAGGACGACGGCCGCCGCAGGATCGCCGAGCAGATCCGCACGGCGCGCGAATGGGGCGACCTGAGCGAGAACGCCGAGTACCACGCTGCCAAGAACGACCAGGCGCACCTCGAGACGAAGATCAGACGCCTGCGCGAGAAGATCGCTGCTGCGGTCGTCGTCGAGGAGGGATCCGTTGAGGGCGGCGCCGCGGGCGCCGGAGTTGTCGCTTTCGGGTCCTCCGTGCGCGTCCGCGACGAGCACGGCGCCGAGCACGAGTGGAAGATCGTCAGCTCACACGAGGCCGCCCCCGCGCACGGACGCCTGTCGGCGGAGTCGCCGGTGGCGGTCGCGCTGATCGGGCGCGCGGTCGGCGAGCGGGCGTCGGTCACGCTGCCGAGGGGCAGCCGCTCGTTCGAGATCATCGGCGTGAGCTGAGGCCGCCGCGCGAGCACGCCTTGGCGCCGGCGCCTCAGCCGCGCTCCGCCGGTGAGGAGAGCCCTCAGCCCCGCTGCGCTCGTGCGTAAGCGCGGCGCACTCCCGCCATGAAGCGCTTGGGGCTTCGGCGGTAGATGCGCTTGCCCTGGCGCAGCGCGCGCTTGCGCAGGCGCCCGCGGCGGCGCTTGATCAGCTTCAGGATCGTGCGCCGCGTCCTTCGCCCCGGCGCGCTCACCTGGGCGCTGCCCGCGCCTGCGACCGCCCCGTCGGCGCCGTCGGCGCCCGCGCTCACGCGCGCGGCGAGCATCGTCAGATCGTGCTCCTCTCCCAGCACTTCGCCGAGCGCGTCTGCCCCGCGGGCGAGCGCGCGTATGTGCGCGACCCCTTCGCGCGCCTTCGCGCTTTGCGAGCGCGGTGAGCCGCCAGCGGCAGCCACGCGCTTCGAGCGCTGCGGCCGTTCGAGCAGTTCGGCTGCATAGCGCAGGTCCTTGACCCGTTTGCGCCACTCGTGAAAGGCCCGCGCGCGCGAGGGCGAGCCGCGCTTGGCGCGCTTCATCCGGCGTCGTCCCTGGCGGTAGATGCGCCTCAGCGAGCGCTCGATCGCGGT
Source organism: Actinomycetota bacterium (assembly GCA_005884115.1). GTDB lineage: Bacteria > Actinomycetota > Thermoleophilia > Solirubrobacterales > Solirubrobacteraceae > Palsa-744. Next base: position 364,967 of record VAXW01000002.1, on the reverse strand, counting down.
GATGCCGCCGCGATCGGCAAGCGTCCAGCCGCAGACGCGGATGCGCACCTCGCGCAGGTACAAGAGCGCCTGCGCCTGCGTGACGCCGTCGAGCGTCATCGCGGCGGCGTGCTCGCGCTCGGCCACCAGCGCCGCGCGCAGGCGCGCGAGATCGCCCAGGTGCGCGAGGTCGGCGGGGTAGCGCGCGACGAGGTCGTCGAGCGTGCGCACCAGCACCTCGGCGTCACGCGCGCCCGCGAGCACGCGACCCGCCTCGCGCACGAGCTCGCTCTCGCGAGCGAAAGCCTGATCGCCGAGTTCGTCGCGCAGGAGGTACAGAAGCGTGCGCAGGCGCTTGAGCGCCTTGCGTGCCTCATGCACCGCGATGGCGGCCGACACCCGCTCGCCCGCGTCCTCGACCTGTTCGATGGCCAGGTCGAGCTGGCCGAGCGCCATGCGCTTGAGCCCGTCGGCCAGTCGCTCGTCCGCGTGCAGCCCGAAGCGCCGCTCGCGTCGCAGCCTCGCGCGCTCGCCGCGGCGCTCGAGCTGGGCGCGCGCCAGCGCCACCCCGACCCCGAGCGCGACCGTGGCCGCGATCGCTGCGAGGGGCGCGACAATGGAGCCATGAGAGGCCTTCCGCCATCTCGCTGGTGGACGGTACGGCGAGCGGCGAACCGCAAGCCTGCGACCTATAGATGTCCGTTCTGTGGTCATAACCTCCCTGCGCTCAGCGAGCATATGCTGATAGCGCCCGAAGGCGACACCCGGCGGCGGCGCCACGCACACACCAAGTGCGTTCTCGCCGCCCGCTCGCGCGGGCAGCTGGTGCTGCGCGACGAGTGGCAGCGCACGCAGCCGAAAGCGCCGCCGCTGTGGCGGCGGCTCCTCCGCCGCAGCTGAAACGCGGCGGGCGTCCCGCGCCGGCACGGCCCGCCGCGTGAGACCTCAACCGCACCGCTCGGCGGCTGGACCGGCCGGTTCCTTCGCCGGCGGAAACCTGCCGGCGGGAACCCGCCGGCCGCCGCCGCTACTGGCGGCTCAGCCCCGTCGAGGAGCTGAGCGGCGGGATCGCCTCGAGCGGCGCGAGCTTGCCGTTGTTGAGCTGGAAGGTCACGCGTGCCTGCCCGCCGCTTGGGCAGCAGAGCGGATCGCGAGCGCTGTAGAGCGGGTAGGCGAGCGTGACTTCGGTGTCGCCCTGCGCAACCACCCGCAGCTTGGCGCTCGGCTCGCGCGTATCGGTGCCGATGTAGCGGCCGTTGACGAAGAAGAACGCCTGTTGGCCGTACCCGTCGGCAGATCCCGTTCGCGTTCCCAGGAGCACGCGCAGCGTCTGTCGGGGGTGGTAGTCGGATGTGCTCTTCGGGGTGAAGCCGTGCGCGCGCACGACCGCAGCCGCCGCCTGCACCCCTTCGGCGCCTGTCCGGGGCTGCGCGAAGGCCGGCTCGGGCGCCGAGCGCGTCCTCGTCGGCGCCGAGGTCCCCCCGCTCCCCTGCGGCGCGGCGGGTGCGGTCGGCGCGGTGCGGCTGGTGGACGTGCTCTGCGCGGCCGTGCTCGCCGGCTCCTTGAGCGGCGCTTCGCCCGCCGTCACGGTCTTAGTCTTCGAGCCGCAGGCCACCAGCAGCGCGGAGGCGGACGCTGCTGCGAGAAGCGCAACCGCTGTGCGCACGCTAAGTCTCACCGAGCGCATGGTATTGACGGTGGCCGGCGTACAAGCTGGGCGCGACAACTCGGGCGGCCGGGAGGCCGCTCTTGATGTTCTTATTAGTGGCTGCTAATTTATCTCCAGCATGAGATCTAACGTGATGTGCACATGAGCGCCGCCGAGCAGAGCCCGCGCAGGCGGGTGCCCGCCGCAGAGCGCCGCGAGGAGCTGATCAGCGCCGCCGTGCACGAGTTCGCGCGCGGCGGCCTGCACGGCACCGCCGTCGAGCGGATCGCACGGCGGGTGGGCGTGGCACAGCCGTACGTGTTCAGCCTCTTCGCCAGCAAGCGCGAGCTGTTCCTGGCCGCCATCGAGCGCTCGTTCGAGCACGTCGCCGCGACCTTCAGGCAGGCCGCCGAGGAGTTCGCCGAGGGCAGCGCCGAGGGCTGCGAGGACGCGCTTGACGCGATGGGCCGCGCCTACAGGGAGCTGCTACGCACCGAGCGCGACTACCTGATGCTCCAGCACCAGGCCTACGCCGCCTGCGGCGACGAGGTCGTACGCGCGCGCGTTCGCCGCCGCTACGCGCAGCTCGTGGAGCTGGTGCGCGAGCTCTCCGGGGCGGGGGCCGAACGCATCGACGACTTCATTCGCCGCGGCATGGCCCTCAACGTCGCCGCCGCGCTCGGCGTCGAGGACCTTTCCGCGTCGTGCTCCTGGGTGGGCAAGGAGCTGCGCCTGAGCGTGCGCGCCGGCGAGGCCGTCTAGCGCCGCTCACCTTGCCGGCCAGGCAAGCGGGTAGGATCGAGCCACGATGGCCGGGCCTGGCGAACCGCCTCCCAACCCTCCCAAACAGGAGCGAGCCGGTGATGAGCGAAGCCGGCGCGAGCGCGCGCGCACGGCGGCGATGGTCGTGCTCGCGATCCTCATCACGGTCTTTGCGGTGCGGAACCTCAACGAAGTCAAGGTTCACTGGATCTTCGGCTCGAGCAAGGCGCCGCTGATCATCGTGATCGTCGTCTCGCTGCTCGTCGGCATCGTTCTTACCTACATCGCCGAACGCCGCTCCGGCCGCAAGCGGCGCTAGCGCCTCTCGCGCACGACCTTTTACGTACCATTTAGCGCACGCCGTCGGCGTCTTTAGAGGAGATGGGCAAAGTCTCTGACATGGACCGTCGTTTGAAGAAGCTGCTCACCGGTGCCGCCGTGATCCTGCTCCTCGGCGGTGCCTCCGCCGCGGCGCTCACCGCCACCGGCCAACGCAAGCAGCCGAGGGCGCACGCGGCGAGGGTGGCACCGGGCCTGGCTCGTCGTGGCGGCGGTCACGATCTGCACACGGCGGCCCGCTACCTCGGCATCCCAACCGCTCAGCTCGCACGCAAACTGGACTCCGATCAGAGCCTCGCCGAGATAGCCGCCGCGACGCCCGGGCGCTCGAGCGCAGGCGTGATCGAAGCGCTCGTTACAGCCAAGCGTGAAAAGCTCGCGGCGATCGCCGCCAAGCTCTCCAAGCGCGTCAGCGCCGAGGTCAACAGGGCAGGCGGACCGCACGCCCGAGGACGCGGCGAGGCGCTCCGCGCCCGCCGCCACGCTCGCGTTCCGCCAGCTCACAGGCTGATCGCCACGCCGGGCTTCCGCGCCGCGGCCAGCTACCTCGGAATGACCGCCGTGCAGCTGCAGAGCGAGCTCGAATCCGGCCGCACGCTTGCAGCGATCGCGAGCGCCACCAGCGGCAAGTCCGAAAGCGGGCTCATCGACGCGATCGTGGCCGCCAAGAAAGAAGTGCTCGCCGCCGCCCGCGCCGCCGGCTCGATCACCGCCGAGAGGGAGAAGGCGATGGCGGCGAGCCTGCGCAAGCGCGTCAGCAAGCTCGTCAAACGAAGCTTCGCTGGCGCAGCGCGAGCCCGCTGAAGCGCGCGACCGAGCGCTTTGGCAGACGAGCACGCGCTGAGGCTCGCCGGCCAGTGCTGAAGCGCGCGACCGAGCGCTCTGGCAGACGAGCACGCGCTGAGGCTCGCCGGCCAGTGCTGAAGCGCGCGACTGCGTCGAGCTGAAACGACGGCAGTCAAGTCGGCGCGCAGCGGTGCCGAAAGGGCTCCTGGACGGCCACAGGTCATCCGGGTAGGGAGCGACCGGCGGGCTAGTGTCTCGGCCCCCGGTCGCTCCATGCTTGCGTCGGGCCGTCCGGCTGGGGCGCTGATGTGTTTCGCTTTTGTGGCACCCTCTTGCGACTGTGCGCGAGGCTGTGATCTGCGAGCCGCTGAGGACCGCCGTCGGCGGCTTCGGCGGCGTCCTGCGCGAGGTCCCGCCCGCAGCTCTCGCCGCCACCGTGATCGAGGAGCTGATGCGCCGCACCGCGCTCCCCGTCGAGGCGATCGACGAGGTGCTCCTCGGTCAGTGCTACCCCAACGGTGAGGCGCCGGCGATCGGTCGCGTGGCTGCGCTCGATGCGGGGCTTCCGATCGAGGTGCCGGGGATACAGCTTGACCGCCGTTGCGGCTCTGGCCTTCAGGCCGTCATGGTCGGCGCGATGCAGGTGCAGACAGGGGTCGCCGATCTGGTGCTCGCGGGCGGCGCCGAGAGCATGAGCCAGGCCGAGTTCTACGCGCTCGGCATGCGTTGGGGGGTGCGCAGCGGAAGCGTTCGCCTCGAGGACCGCCTCGCCCGCCCACGGGTGACCGCCGGAGGCGTCAACCACCCCGTCCCCGGGGGCATGATCGAGACGGCCGAGAACCTGCGCAAGCAGTACGGCATCTCGCGCGCCGAACAGGACGAGCTCGGCCTGCGCTCCCATCTCCGCGCGGTCGCCGCTCAGCAGAACGGGACCTTCGCCGAGGAGATCGTGCCGGTGCGCGTGCTCGTGCGCGGCGAGGAGCAGATTGTCGAGCGCGACGAGCACCCGCGCGCGGACACCACGCTCGAGCGCCTCGCCGCGCTGCGACCGCTGATGGTGGGCAGCGATCCCGAGGCCACCGTCACCGCAGGCAACGCCAGCGGTCAGAACGATGCCGCGGCGGTATCCATCGTCACGCACCCGCAGAAGGCTGCCGAGCTCGGCCTGAAGCCGCTGGCGCGGCTCGTCTCCTGGGCGGTGGCGGGCGTCGCGCCCGAGACGATGGGCGTCGGGCCCGTGCCCGCCACGCAGCGCGCGCTCGAGCGCGCCGGCTTGGAGCTCCAGGACATGGACCTGATCGAGCTGAACGAGGCCTTCGCCGTACAGGTGCTGGCCGTGCTGCGCGAGTGGCAGCTGCCGGACGGGCTCGAGCGCGTCAACGTCAACGGCTCAGGTATCTCGCTCGGTCACCCCGTCGGGGCGACTGGCGGGCGCATCCTTGCGACGCTGCTGCGCGAGCTTCGCCGCCGCGAGCTGCGCTACGGCCTGGAGACGATGTGCATCGGCGGCGGCCAGGGCATGGCCGCGATCTTCGAGCGCGTCGACTAGGAGGCTTGGCCTAGCCGCGGAATATGGCCTTGTAGGTCTGGCCCGCGCGGATCGTCTTGCGGACGCCGTTGATGAGGTTCGTCACCCGCACGCGGTCGGTGACGACGTGAATCCAGGTGCTGTTGCAGCGGTCCTCCGTCAGCCAGCGCGTGCCCAGCACCGCGCCGCTTGCGTAGTTGCCCTTGGTCGTGTAGCTGCCTTTGCCGCTCGCCCACAGCTTGCGCACCAGCCGTTTGCGCGAGCTGCGCCGCGCGCTTGTGCTCGCGCTCACGCTCGCGTGGTGCGCGCGCTCGCGCGCCGTCGGGCACACGGCGAAGTTGCCGCCCACGAGCGTTGCCACCACGCGACCGTTGCGGCCCTGGGTGAGCTCGAACTCGCCTTCGTAGAATTCGATCGTCTGCAGCACGCCGTGCGGGCCGACCGTTGTGACCTTGACCCTTCCGTGCCTGGCGTCGATCACGGTTCCGAACGGCACCTGCCGGATGCCCGAGAGCGTGACGAACGTGTGCGTGCCAGGCAGCTCGTAGCTGACTGTCCCCGAGACCGGCGCGAGGTTTCCGTTGACCGCCAGCACAGGCGGACCGGGGACGCTGGAGACGGTGCCGAGGATGCCCAAGCCGGGGGAGGTGGTACCGAGCGTTTTCGTCACCGGCGGTTGCGAGGGCTGTTCTACGTCATGCGCTGTCGCAGCGTCGTAGGTGAAGCTCGGCCCACCCGTCGAGGTGCCGCTCGCGTCGCTCACGACCACCTCGTAGGAGCCGGCCGTCGCAGCGGAGGTGGTCGCGGTGATCGTGTTTTCGGAGACCACCTTGACCTGGCTCGCCGCGCTCCCAATCGTCACGGTCACGCCCGCCTGGAAGCCGCTTCCTTCGATCGTCAGCGGCGTGCCTCCTGCGGCGGGACCGGAGGCGGGCGTGACGCTCCTGACCACCGGTGCCGGCACCGAGATGCCGTCGAGGGCCCACGCCGCCCCGGTTCTCACCGCCGTCTTCGGCCCGCCGACGAGCGCGCTGGAGCCACCCGCAGACAGCGCCAAGCCGGCGCCGAACCACGCCGGGGCCAGTTCTTCTTCGGGCGTGATCTTTTCGCCCTGCTGCGACCACGTCCCTTCGGAGCGCGTGAACACCCACGCTGCCCCGAGGCGGTTGTCACCGTCGTGCGAGGTGCCGATGAGCGCCGTGTCGCCGTTGGCGGACAGCGCCGTGCTCATGCCGAATTCACGGCCTTCGGCTTCTTCGCTGGGAGTGAGCTTAGGGCCCTGCTGCGTCCATGTCGTCCCCGAGCGGGTGAACACCCAGGCTGCGCCCTGGCGGTTGTTGTCGGTCCGCCCACTCACCAGCGCCGTGCCGCCGGGGCCGGAGAGCGAGACGCTGTAGCCGAAGCGCCCTTCTTCGACCTCTTCGACTCCGCCGGTGAGCTCCTGCTGCACGCTCCACGAGCTGCCCGCGCCAGTGAACACCCAGGCTGAGCCCACGAAGTGATCCTCGCCCGGCTCTCCAACGAGCGCCGTCGTGCCCGTCCCTGAAAGCGCCACGGTGCGCCCGAAGTAGCCGGCACCGATGTCATCGGGTGGCAGCAGCTCTGCGCTCCGCACCCAGAAGCCAGGGGCTGGATGCGTGTAGACGAACGCCGCTCCGTGCCCCGTTCGATCGCCCGGCGATCCGATCAGCGCGGTGCGGCCGTCGGCCGACAGGGCCACGCTGCGACCGAAGCGACTTTCGCCCGTCACCTGCGCGGCGCCGCTGATGCGCACCTCCACGCTCCATGTGCCGGTCTGGGGCGAGCGCGTGAAGACCCATGCGCTTCCTTCCGCGCCCAGCGCGCGCGGTGCGCCGATGAGGGCGGTGTTGCCGTCCGCGGACAGCGCCACGCTGCGCCCGAACCCGCATTCTTCGCCTTCTTCGAGGGGTTCTCCGGTGCACGCTTCGCCACCTGAGGGTTCGGTGCTGCCCGGCACGAGCTTCGGGCCCTGCTGGCTCCAGGAGCTGCCCGACCGCGTGAACACCCATGCCGCGCCCACCCCGCCGTTGTCGTCCGGCGCGCCGATCAGCGCCGTGCTGCCGTCGGCTGACAGCGCCACGCCGTAGCCGAACTGCCCGGCACCCGTCTCTTCTTCGCCGCCCGTGAGCGGTGGTTCACTCAGCGCGAGCTGTGGGTCGACCGAGACCGGGTAGCGGGCGCCGGCTGCGTCCACGTGCAAGCCCAGCGCCCTGCCATCGAGCGTCATCCACGCGCGCAGTGGGCGTCCGCGCGCGTCGCTGGCGCGCAGGCCGCTGTAGGCGAGCGCCGGTGAGCCGGCGCGTGAGAACGTCACGCGCTCGCCGCCGAGGCTCAAACGCGCGTGCGCGTTGCCCGTGAGCGCGAGCGACAGCGTCAAGGTCGTCGGGCCGTGCGCGGCCGGGGCACGCGCCACGGTGAAGCCCTGCTCGAGGCCGAGCGGTCCGTTTAGGTACCACTCGCTGAGCGTGCCGCGGCGGTAGGTGACGCGATTGGCGCTCACGCTCGGCGCCTCGCCGGTGGCGCTGCCGCCCCCGGCGCTCGCCGCCTGTCCGGCGATCGTGGCCGGGCGCATGCGCAGGCGCACTCCCCCGGAGCTCACGAGCGCGCCGGCGCGCGCGAAGCGCACGCGCAGCCGCTGCGCTCGGTTGATCGCCTCCAGCGGATGCCCTTCGGCGCCAACCCAGTAGGCGCGATCCGACGCCCCGAGCGCGGCCGAGATCGGCGCGCGCGCAGCCGCCGGCAGGCTCAGCAGACCACTCGCCGGCTGGCCTGCAGGGGCGCTCAGCGTCGCCGCGCGAAGGCCCGCGCTCCCCGTCGATCCGTTCCCGGACCTCAGAGGCGCGAGAGCGAGCTGCCCGGCGCCGGCGAGCGCCGCGCAGGCGAGTCCGGCGAAGGCGACAGCCGCCCTCCAGTTGCGCAGCGATCGCGGGCTAACTGCATGCACGTCCCCAACCCCCATGCTTGCGGGCAATCGATCCGCCCAGTATCGTCAACCGTCCCTAGCTTCGAGTCTTTGCGGGCGAATCAGCCGAGCCCCTGCCGCGGCGTGCCGCCCCTCCAGCGTCACGCTAACAGGACGTGAAGCAATGTCAAATCGAGTTCCCTTCGGCGCACGCGCTCGCGAGCGCCCGCTCGCGCGGTAGTGGCGATGCAGATCCGCGGCCCGCGGCGTAAGACCGCGCTGCTGCTCGCGGTCGGCGCCGTCGCGGTCGGGCTCGGCGTGGCGGCCTACGCGACCCACCTGCTGCGGCGCAGCGAGCTGCAGTCGGTCGACGCGCGCTACTCGATTCGCCATCGCCACGTGCGGCCGCGCGAGCTGATTGTGGTGGGGATCGACCTTGCGACGCTGCACGAAGCGCCGCGCTTTGGCCAGCGCCAGGCATTTCCCCTGCCACGCCGCGACGACGCCCGCGTGATCGACGCGCTGCGGCGCGACGGGGCGCGCGCGATCGCGCTCGACCTCGAATTCTCGACGCCAACCGACCTCGCCGACGACAACGCCCTGATCGAAGCGCTCGCACGCGCGCGGGGCAAAACGGTGCTCGCCACGACCAACGTGGAAGCCGGCGGGCGCACGCAGCTGCTCGGGGGGGAAGGACTGCTGCGCGAAATCGGGGCGCGCGCCGCCGAGGTGCGCGTGGTGCAGGACCCGGACGGGGTGGTGCGCCGCTTTGCCCACTCCTACAGGGGCCTCCACAGCTTCGGGGTCGCCGCCGTCGAAGCCGCCACCTCTCATGCGGTCGAGCGCTCGCGCTTCGGCGGCGACGGCACCGCGCCGATCGACTTCGACGGGCCCCCCGAAACGGTCAGGTTCGTGTCATTCCTGGACGTGCTGCGGGGGAGCTTCCCGCGCGACCTCTTCAGGAGCAAGATCGTGATCGTCGGCGCAACGGCGTCGATCCTGAAGGACTACAACTCGACAGCCACGAGCGGATCGAGCGTGATGCCCAACGTCGAGATGTGGGCCAACGCGGTGGACACGCTCGTGCGCGGCGTTCCTCTGCGCGAGGCGCCGGGTTGGATCGACGTGACCCTGATCGTGCTCCTCGGCCTCGCGGTGCCGCTCAGCGGCCTGCGCGCCGGCCGCTGGCGCTCGCTGCTCGAGGCTTTGGCGCTGGCGGCCCTGTTCAGCGTTGCGGTCCAGCTCACGTTCAACAGCGGATGGATCGTGTCGTATGTGTATCCGCTGCTCGCGTTGGCGCTCGGCACTCTGGCCTCGCTGTCGGTCCTCTACGTGACCGAGGCGATCGAGCGCGAACGCGTGCGCGATCTGTTCGCGCGCTTCGTCCCCGGCGGCGTCGTCGACGAGGTGCTCGCGATGACAGGCGAGAACCTGCGCCTCGGCGGCGTCGAACGCGACTGCACCGTGCTGTTCTCCGATCTGCGCGGCTTCACCAGCTTCTCGGAGACGCAGCCCGCCGCGCGCGTGATCGAGGTCGTCAACTGCTACCTCAACGAGATGACCGAGGCGATCCTCGAGGCGGGCGGCACGCTGATCAGCTACATGGGCGACGGCATCATGGCCATCTTCGGCGCGCCGCTGGAGCAGGAGGATCACGCCGACCGGGCGCTGGCCGCCGCACGCGAGATGGTCGGACCACGGCTCGAGCGCGTCAACGCATGGCTCGCGGAGCAGGGCTTCGAGCACAGCTTCGCGATGGGCGTCGGCCTCAACAGCGGCACGGTGATGGCCGGCAACGTCGGCTCCGAGCAGCGCGTCGAGTACACGGCCATCGGCGACACGACCAACACGGCCTCGCGCCTGGAGGGGCTGACGAAGAACAGCGGCACGATGCTGCTGATCTCCGACTCCACGCGGCGGCGCATGCGCACGCCGGTCGAGGAGCTCGCGCCGTTCGGTGAGGTGGAGATCCGCGGCCGCGTCGAGCAGCTCGCCGTATGGACGATCTGGCCGTCCGGTGTCGCTGTCGAGGGGGGCGCCGGCGCGGCTGCCGGGGTCGCGGCCGAGGCCAGTGCGGGCCGCAGCGGTGCGGATCGTGGCTCCGGAGAGCCCCACGCGGACGAAGGCGTTGCCTGACGCGGACGGGGACGAGGCCTGACGCGGACGAGGGGCGAGGCCTGACGCGGACGGGGACGAGGCCTGACGCGAACGGGGCGAGGCGTGACGCGGACGGGGACGAGGCCTGACGCGGACGGGGACGAGGCCTGACGCGGACGGGGACGAGGCCTGACGCGGACGGGGACGAGGCCTGACGCGGACGGGGTGAGAGCGGGCCGTACGCACCGGGCGGCGGCGACGCGATCGGCGGCTGCGTGGATCGCTCTCAGGCGGCGACGTGCTCGAGCGCGGGCGCCTGGGTGGGCGCGGGCGAGAAGCGCATCACGCCGTCCTCGAGCTGGCTGAAGCGCAGGCTGAGGACATCGAGCGCGTAGTTCTGAAACAGCCGCCAGGGAGCGCGGGACCCCTGTTTGGGGAACTTGTCGATCGACCTCAGCACGTAGCCGGAGGAGAAGTCGATGAACGGCTCGTCTGCGACCGAGTGATCGCTCATCTCGGGCGCGCACGCGGCGTAGCCGCGCGCGTCCATGTGGTTGAGCAGGCGGCACACGTACGCGCACGTGAGGTCGCACTTGAGCGTCCACGACGCGTTCGTGTAGCCGAAGGCGAGCGCCAGGTTGGGCACGCCGCTGAGCATCATGCCCTTGTAGCCATAGGTCTCGGGGATGGCGATCTCGCGCCCGTCGACAGACAGCTCGACGCCGCCCAGGATTTGCAGGTTCAGGCCCGTAGCGGTGATGATCACATCGGCGTCCAGGTGCGCGCCTGAGGCGAGCCGCAGGCCGCTCTCGGTGAAGGTGTCGATGTGGTCGGTGCGGATCGAAGCGCGCCCCTCGCCGATCGCCTCGAACAGGTCGCCGTCGGGGACCAGGCAAAGACGCTGGTGCCACGGGCCGTAGGCGGGTTTGAAGTGAGTGTCGATGTCATACCCGGGCGGGAGCCGTCTTTCCACGCCCCGGCGAATGAGCCACTTGGCCACGCGCGGCCTGCGCCGGCTCAGCTGGAAGCTCGCCATCGTCAGCAGCACGTTCTTCCAGCGCACGATCGCGTAGGCGAGCTTCGCCGGCAGGTGGCGGCGCAGGAAGTTCGCGATCGGGTCTTCGGCTGGCAGCGAGACGATGTAGGTGGGTGAGCGCTGGAGCATGGTCACGTGGCCAGCGCTGCGGGCCATCGCGGGCACGAGCGTCACGGCGGTTGCGCCGCTGCCGATCACGACCACGCGCTTGCCCTCATAGTCGAGGTTCTCGTCCCAGTGCTGGGGGTGCACGATCTGGCCGCGGTAGCGCTCCATGCCCTCGAACTCGGGCAGGTAGCCTTCGTCGTAGCGGTAGTAGCCGCTGCACATCAACACGAAGCGAGCGCTCATGCGCACCTGCTGCTGGGTGTCTTCGCGCCTTGCGTACACCGTCCAGCGCGCCTGCGCGCTTGACCACTCGAGCCTCACGACGCGGTGCTGGAAGCGTATGTGCTGCTCGACGCCGTGCTCGGCCGCCGTTTGGCGCACGTAGGAAAGGATCGAGGACCCGTCCGCGATCGCCTTGGGCTCACTCCACGGCCGGAAGACGTATCCCAGCGTGTACATGTCGGAATCCGAGCGGATCCCGGGGTACCTGAAGAGGTCCCACGTGCCGCCTATGCGCTCGCGCGCCTCGAGGATCGCGTAGCTCTTGCCGGGGCAGCTTTCCTGCAGGTGGCAGGCGGCGCCGATACCGGAGAGGCCGGCACCCACTATCAGGACGTCGACGTGCTCAGGCGGCATCTCGGTGATTGCGGCGTCTGTCATCCCCGGCGTGTGGGTGCACGCGCATCGCGCGCGTGCGAGGAGCCAGCGTAGCCTAAGTCGAGCGAGCGCCCAGGAAAGGTTCGCGCGGCGTCCGCACTCGGCCCTTGCAAGCGGGCGTGCGCTCCATCCGGGGAGTCCCCTAGCTTGGCGAACGCATGTTCGACGATCGTGCCGCGCGCGCATGGCTCGATGATCTGAACGGCGCGCAGCGCGCCGCCGCCACGCATGCCGGCGGACCGCTCCTCATCCTCGCCGGCGCCGGAACGGGCAAGACCACGACCCTGTGCTCGCGCATGGCCTGGCTGCTGAGCGAAGGCATACCCGCGGAGCGCATCCTGCTGTTGACGTTTATGCGGCGAGCCGCACGCGAGATGGTCCGCCGCGCACGCGCGCTCGCCGAGCGGGCGGCCCCGCAGGCTGGCCCCGTGGTAGGCGGGACGTTCCATTCGGTGGCCCACCGCATGGTGCGCCTGCACGCCTCCTCGCTGGGCCTCGACCCCGGCTTCGGGCTGCTCGACGCCGCCGACGCAGCCGACCTGCTCGACCTCGTGCGCGAGGACCGCGGCCAGGCGCAGAGCCGCCGCCGCTTCCCCCGCGCGCAGACGATGCTCGACATCTACTCGCGCACGGTCAACTCGCAGGCGCCGCTCGCGGAGATGCTGGCGGAGTCATTTCCCTGGTGCGCCGAGCACCGCGAGGCGCTCGCCGAGAGCTTCCGCGCCTACGGCGCGCGCAAGCGTGCTCTCGGCGTGCTCGACCTAGACGACCTGCTGCTCTACTGGCGTGCGCTCGCTCGCGACGAGGTCGTCGGAGCCGCGATGGGCGACTCCTTCGAGCACGTGCTCGTGGACGAGTACCAGGACGTCAACGGCATCCAGGTCGACATCGTGCGCAGCCTGCGAGGAACGCGCCGCGAGCTGACGGTCGTCGGCGACGACTTCCAGGCCATCTACGGCTTCCGCGCGGCGAGCGCGCGCCACATCCTCGACTTCCCCGAGCACTTCCCCGACGCGTGCACGATCAAGCTCGAGCAGAACTACCGCTCTGCGGCGCCGATCCTGGCGGTGGCGAACGCCGTCTCGGCTCAGGATGAGAGCGGTTATCCCAAGACGCTGTGGACCGAGCGCGAGGGCGGGCAGGCGCCGGTGCTGTGCTTCCCCCGCGACGAGGGTGCGCAGGCGCACGAGGTCTGCGAACGAGTGAGCGCGGCGCGCGAGCAGGGCATGGAACTGCGCCGCCAGGCAGTGCTGTTTCGCACCGGCCACGACTCAGACCTGCTCGAGCTCGAGCTCGCGCGGCGGGGAATCCCGTTCGTGAAGTACGGCGGCCTGAGGTTCCTGGACGCCGCCCACGTGAAGGATCTGATCGCGCTGCTACGCCTCTGCGACAACCCGGCCGACGAGGTGAGCTGGTTCCGGGTGCTCCAGCTCCTGGACGGCGTGGGCCCGGTTCGCGCGCGCCGAGCGCTCGACGCCCTGCAAGCGCCGGGCGGCCGCGCACCTTCGCTCGATCGCTGGCCGCAGGCGTGCCTGGAGCTTCCCGACAGCGCGCGTGCACCCGCGGTCGCCCTGCTCGAGGCCCTGGCTTGCGCGCACGGCGCTGATGCAAAGGCAAGTTCGGGCGCGCTCGTCGAGCAGCTGTGCGAGGCGCTCGCGCCGCTGATCACGGCTCGCTACGAGGACGGGCGGGCGCGCGTATCGGACCTCGACCAGCTGGCCGCGGCAGCGCGCAGCTCCGAGTCGGTGCGGCAGTTCGTATCCGAGCTGGTGCTCGATCCGCCCTGCTCGAGCGCCGACCTCGCACGCCCGCCACATCTCGACGAGGACTATCTCGTGCTGAGCACCGTGCACTCGGCGAAGGGGCTCGAGTGGGAAGCGGTGCATGTGATCGGCGCCTACGACGGCAACTTCCCCGCCGACATGAACGCGGCCAGCGAGGAGGGCATCGCCGAGGAGCGCCGGCTGCTGTACGTCGCGCTGACGCGCGCGCGCCGCTTGCTGCAGGTCTATGTCCCGAGCCGCTACTTCCACCGTCCGCGCGGCGGCGACGACGCCCACGGGCTCGGCTCGGCATCGCGCTTCCTGAGCGTTGAGGTGCAGCGCCTCTTCGAGGTCGTCCACGACCGCGAGCCGGTTGCGCCGCTGGCGCCGGCACCGCAGCCGGCGCGACGCACGATCGCCGTCTCGGTCGACGCGCTGTTCAGCTGACTGCGGCGCCGTCTTCGCCGCTTGGGGGCCGACCCGCCGGCGAAAGCGTAAGGTGCGCTCGGTGGTGGAGCGTCAAGTCGCGACGAACGGCATCGAGCTGCGCGTGACCGAGGCGGGCGAGGGGCCGCTGCTCGTCCTGTGCCACGGCTTTCCAGAGCTCGCTTTCTCGTGGCGGCACCAGATAGGAGCGCTGACCGCTGCGGGCTTCCGCGTGCTCGCGCCTGACCTGCGCGGGTTCGGAGGAAGCTCGGCACCGCCGGAGGTGGAGGCCTATGACGTCATCACCCTCGCGGGCGACCTCTGCGGCCTGCTCGACGCCTACGGCGAGGACTCGGCGGTCTTCATCGGTCACGACTGGGGGGCGAGCCTCGTATGGGATCTCGCCGTACTGCATCCGCAGCAGGTGCGCGCCGTCGTCGGCCTGAGCGTGCCGTTCGTCCCCCGGGCGCCCGCCGCGCCGCTGGCGATCATGCGCCGCCACCTGGGCGAGGACTTCTACATCGTGTGGTTCCAAGAGCCCGGCGTCGCCGACGCGGCGCTCGCCAGAGATGTGCGCCGGACTCTGACGACCTCGCGACAGTGGACCGCGGAGTGGGCCGAGGAGGACGGGCGCGCGCCTGAGGTGCCGGCGTGGCTGTCTGAGGCCGAGCTCGCTGTGTACATCGAGGCGTTCGAGCGGACGGGATTCACCGGCGGCCTCAACTGGTACCGCAACATCGACCGCAACTGGGAGCTCAAGGCCGGGGTCGCCGAGCGCCGCGTGGAGCAGCCCGCGATGTTCTTGACGGGCGAGCGCGACCCCGTGCGGAGCTTCATGCCCGCCGAGGCGATGCAGGGGTGGGTCACCGACCTGCGCGCCCAGGTCGTGGTCGGGGGTGCGGGGCACTGGGTTCAGCAGCAGGAGCCCGACGCGGTCAACGCGGCACTGCTCGAGTTCCTGCGCGCGCTCTAAGGGGCCGGTCCGACGGCACACGCTCGGAGGGCTTTCGGGGCTGGCGACGCCGGCCGCGCTGAGCCTGTGGTCGCTCGCGTGGTCCTGAGCGTCGTAGCGCTGCTCAGAGCACGATCTGCGTGCAGATGAAGTTCGCTGAGAGCCGGTCGCCCTCTCCGCGAAAGACGCGCACCTCCCACACGTGCGTGCGCGAGCCCACGTGCAGGGGCTCGCCGATGGCGCTCAGCTCATCGCCCGCGCTGGCGGAGGCGAGGACGTTCATCTTCAGCTCGACCGTCGTGAAGCCCTTCCCATCTGGCAGGTGGCGCAATGTCCCCCAGGCGGCGATCGTGTCGGCGAACGCGACCCAGGCGCCGCCGTGTACATAGCCCATGGGGTGCAGGTGGCGGCGGTCGACCGACATTCGGCCGCGCACGTGCTCGTCGGTTATCTCCGTGATCTTGATCCCGAGATCTCCCGGAAACGTGCCCGCGAGCCGCTCGGCGCTCAGCTCGGGCGTGATGTGCGGGTTCGTCGGCGCCACGGCCCGCGCAGTCTGTCAGAGAAGCTCGCGTGGTCTGGCGCGGCCGACCGGGCCGCGCGCTGGCGTGGCTTGGTGCGGCGTTCGTGCCGGTCCGCACCCCGGCGCCGGGTCGCGCCCTGGGCGAGGGCGCGTCAGTTCGCCCGGCGGTTGAGGTAGCGGCGCAGGCCGCTGAAGCTCTGCGCAGGCGGCATCGCCTGCTCGTAGGCCGCCGCGGCGTCCGCTGCGCCGGAGGAGGAGACAGCGGCGCGGATGGCCGCGCAGAAGCGCTCCTCGGTGCAGTCGAGCGCGAGCTCGCGCTCGTAATCGAGCGCGGTGCGTGCCGCCAGCAGGTGATCGGCGACGTCCTCGTAGTTGCCGAAGTGGGTCAGCGACAGGGCGAGGGGTCTCCACGCCTCGATCAGATTCAGAGAGGCGTGCCATGCCTCCACGTCGATGTCCGGCGGCGGCGTCGGAGCCATCACGCGGCCCCGCCCGATGCGCACGCCGGTGACGTCTCCCGTGAACGCGCGACGCGTCGGCCGGTGCAGGTAGGAGACGTGATGGGAGGCGTGACCGGGCGTGTAGGCGACCGCGAACTCGCCTATGACCTCGCCGCCGCCGAGCACCCGCAGGCGATCTGCGGGAACCGGCAGCACATCGCCCCACAGGCGGTGCATCTCATCGCCGTACAGGCGCTGCGCGCTCGCGAGCAGCTTGCTCGGGTCGATCAGGTGAGCCGCGCCACGTTCGTGAACCCACACTTCGGCATCCGGGAAGTGGCGCACGAGCGAGCCGGCTGCGCCGGCATGATCGAGGTGGATGTGCGTCAGCGCGAGCACCCGCGGCGGGCGTCCAACGAGCGCCGCCAGCAGCTCGCTGAGGCAGCTGCTGGGTCCCGGATCGACGATCACGTCACCGAGTCGCCACGCGCCGATCACGTTCGCCCGTCCCAGGTGCATGAGGTCGATCAGCTCGGGCTCAGCGGAAGAGGAGTGGGACATGGCCGGCGTCGGCGAGCAATCCTAGCCTCGGCTGCTGGCTGCCGCGGCTCCTCGCGGCGGCCCGCCTCGTCGTTCAAGCTCGGCAAAGCCAAGGCCACGGGCGTGTCGTGAGCGAGCAGCACGCGCTGTAAGATGACCTTTCCGCCCGGCGCCGCCGGCACGGTTGACGTGACGGCGACCGTCGCCAAGGCCGTCAGTCCCGTGAACGTCTACGACAAGTTCACCTACAGCTGGTGAGCGCTCCGCGCTCGCACCCCGTGCTCGTACCTGAGGTCGCGACCGGGCTGACGATGAGGCTGGGTCGCACCGCCCCGGTGGGCGCCGCGATTGCCCTCCTCGCTGGGCTTGCGCTGGCCTTGCCGCCGTGGTTCTCGCCGCCCGACACAGCGGCGCCCCCGGCGGGCGCCGCTCACGCGCGCGCTGCCGTCAGGGCGCTGCCGGCGGGGCTTCTGGCGGCGGCCTCGAAGGCGATGGGCGCATCCGATCACTCCTACTGGGCCGCCCGGCGCGGAACGGAGCTGCAGACGCGGGGCGGCGGCATCGAGACCACCTTCAGCGCCGCGACGGTCCGGCTGCGCACCGCGGGCGGGACGCTGTCGCTCGGGGCGCCGGCCTTTGGGCGCATCGGCCACCTCCGCCCCGCCGCAGCGGTGGCGCCGAGGAGCGCCGGGAGCCGCCTCATCTACGCCCACGCGACGGTCACGGCGCTCTACGGCAACGGGCCATACGGCCTGGAGCAGGGCTTCATCCTGCATAGGCGACCGCGTGCCGGTGCCGGAGCTGCCGTGCTCGCGATGCGGTTGAGTGGCTCGCTGAGGGCCGAGCAGGCGGGCTCGCAGATCGTGTTTCGCACCCGAGCGGGCGCCGTCGCCCTCCGCTACGGCGAGCTGAGCGTGATCGATGACAGGGGCCGGTCGCTGCCGGCAGCCATGCGCCGGGCAGGGGGCGACCTTCAGCTACTGATCGACGACCGCGGCGCGCGCTATCCGCTACGCGTCGACCCCTTCTTCCAACAGGGCTCGAAGCTGACCGGCGGCGAAGAGAGCGGCGGCGGTGAACTCGGCGAAGGCGTCGCGCTTTCGGCCGACGGAAACACGGCCGTGGTCGGCGGACCGGGAGACAACGGCGGCGTCGGCGCGGCGTGGGTGTTCGTGCGCTCGGAAGGCAGCTGGTCGCAGCAGGGCCCTAAGCTGACGGGCGCCGAAGAGGTTGGCAAAGCACGCTTCGGGTTCCGTGTCTCGGTCTCCTCCGACGGCAACACTGCGCTGATCGGCGGGCCGGTAGACAACTCCAGTGTCGGCGGGGCGTGGGTGTTCGTGCGCTCGGAAGGCAGCTGGTCGCAGCAGGGCCCCAAGCTGACGGGCGCGGAAGAGGTTGGCAGTGCGGAATTCGGCATCGGCACCGCGCTGTCCGCGGACGGGAACACGGCGATGGTCGGCGCGCTCAACGACAACGGCGGCGTCGGCGCGGCGTGGGTGTTCGTGCGCTCCGAAGGCAGCTGGTCGCAGCAGGGCGCGAAGCTGACGGGAAGTGGCGAGACCGGCAAAGGTCACTTCGGGCTTCGCGTTGCATTGTCGGAAAGCGGCGACACGGCGCTGATCGGCGCGGGTACCGACAACTCAAGCGCAGGAGCGGCGTGGGTGTTCGTGCGCTCCGAAGGCAGCTGGTCGCAGCAGGGCGCGAAGCTGACGGGAAGCGGTGAGGTCGGGGAAGCGCACGTCGGCTACAGCGTGGCGCTGTCCGCCGACGGCAACACGGCCCTGGTCGGCGGCCTCGCCGACAGCTCCGAAGCGGGCGCCACGTGGGTTTTCGTGCGCTCCGGAGGCAGCTGGTCGCAGCAGGGTTCGAAGCTGACCGGTGGCGGCGAGGTCGGCCGCGGCCTGTTCGGCTACAGCGTGGCGTTGTCCGCCGACGGGAACACGGCGCTCATCGGAGGACGGGGCGACAACACCGGGGTCGGGGCCGCGTGGGTGTTCACGCGTTCGGGCTCGACATGGGAACAGGCCGGCACGAAGCTCACGGCAGCCGACGCGAGCGGGGCCGGCCTGTTCGGCGCGGGTGTGGCGCTCTCGAGCGACGGCACGACCGCCCTGGTCGGCGGCCCCGGCGACAACACGAACGCCGGCGCGGCTTGGGCGTTCGTCAACATCCCGCAACCGCCGACGGTCGAGACCAGGCCGGCAACTGCCGTCACGCAGTCCAGCGCGACGCTCAACGCCACCGTGAACCCGCAGGGCGGGCTCGTCAGCGACTGCCACTTCAACTACGGCACCTCTCCCACCTACGGGTCGAGCGCTCCCTGCACGATGCTGCCGGGCTCCAGCTCCAACCCCGTGCCGGTGTCGGCCGAACTGACGGGCCTGACCGCGGAAACGACCTACCACTTCCAGATCGTCGCCACCAACCCCACGGGCATGAGCGAAGGCGCCGATGGTGTCTTCACCACCACCAACCCTCCCGAATTCGGGCGCTGCGTGAAACTTGCAAAAGGGGTCAAAGGCAGATTCTCCACGGCGGCCTGCACGACTCCGGCGACGTCCGAAAAATTCTCGTTCGAATGGGAACCGGGCCCGGGACCGAACGCGAAATTCACGACGAAAATCAAAGAACTCACGACCGCGACGATCGAAACCGTCGGCGGAGCCACCCGCATCTCCTGCAGCGGGCAGAGCGGAACAGGCGAATACACCGGGCGCCACACGATGGGCAACGTCGTGCTCACGCTCACCGGCTGTGAACTGAGCGCATCCAAATGCACGAGCGAAGGAGCCGAAGAAGGAGTGATCCGCACGAGCGTGCTCGACGGCTCGCTCGGAGTCCAAAAAAAATCCGAAATATTCGCGAAAGACAAAATCGCGCTCGACCTCTTCCCGGCCGCCGAAGGATCGCCGGTGATGGAATTCACCTGCGGCGGCACGGCCGTGGACGTGAGCGGCTCGGTCCTGGTGCCCGTCGCCTCCAACAAAATGGCGCTCACGGCGACGCTGAAATTCCTGAGCAAATCCGGCAAACAGAAACCGGAAAACTTCGAAGGGATGCCTGCCGACGTCCTGATGGTCGCCGTTGGCGAAGGCGCACCTGTGCAGGCGGGCCTGACGTTGACGACGCTCCAACGTAGCGAAGAAAAGGTCGAGATCAACTCCGTGATCTAGGCGCCGTCGCCGAGCGATCGCTCGGCGCGCCCTCCCGTTAGACCCCCGCTCGACGTTCGTTTGAGACCGGCGTAGAGACCGCGGGCCTGCGCTATCCTGCCTCGCCTCGTGCGCACGGCTGCGCTCCTATTGATGGCGATCAGCCTGACTGCGTCGCCCGCATCTGCCGAGGTGGCGCAAGCTCACAGCGTGGCGCCTGCCGCGAGGATCGACGGGCGCGAGGTCCACTCAGGCGAAGGCTCGCAGGCGTCGGGCGTGGCGAGGTCGCTTCCGCTGCGGGTAGCCGATTCCTCGGCGTACGCGCAGGCCAAGGCGCGCGCCCAGGGTGACGAGCCGCTCTCGGCAGCCCTCCCGTCGAGCTCTGCCGGCGGCCTTCGCGCGAACGCGCAATCCGGCTCGGCGACGGCAGGCACGTTCGCGGCGGTGTTTGGCTCGCTGAACGCCAGCGGACTGAACGCGGCGTCTCAGATCGCAGCGCAGGGCGAAGCCGGAGATGTGACGCCGCCGGACACCACCGGCGCGATCGGGCCGAGCGACTACGTCGAGATCGTCAACCAGGAGGTCGCGGCATATGCGCGCTCGACGCTCTCCCCGCTTGGTCCGGCAGTCGGGCTGGCGGCGTTCACGGGTGGCCTCTCACCGTGCGACCCGCAGGTCAAGTACGACCCGCAAACCGCCCGTTGGTTCTACTCGGCCATCCGCTGCGACGGGACAGGCGCCAAAAACGAAATCTACGTCGGGTTCTCGAAGACCAGCGACCCTTCAGACCTGAGCACGGCGGCGGGCCACGGCTGGTGCGGATACGCCTATCCCACCGCCAAAGTGCTCGAGGACTACCCCAAGCTGGGGCTCGGCGCGACGCACATGATCATCGGCTCGAACGCGTTCAATGCCGAAACCGAAGCGTTCCTCACTGCCCACATCCTCTCGCTCCCCAAGCCGGCCGGCGGGACGATCGCGTCGTGCCCGGCAGCACCGGCGCTCACCACGTTCGGGTCGAAAACCACGCCGCTGAAGACCTCGGTCGAAGCACACCTCGCCGTCACGCCAGAGCCCGCGACGGTGGCCGACGAATCGTCCGGCGGCTTCGTCGTCGCTGCCGACAACGCGTCTCCGTTCTCGGGCAGCGGGCAGAACATCATGATCTGGCAGGTCGCGGGAACGGCGAGCGCGCCCGAACTCAAAGCGCTGGGCGCGCCGTCGGTGGCGGCATTCTCGCTTCCCCCGAACGTGCCCCAGCCGAGCAGCAAAGATCGCCTCGACTCACTGGACGGCCGCCTCACCCAGGCCGCCGCTGCGGCGGATCCGGCCGCAGGGGGCGCCGAGGTGGTATGGACGCAGCACACGATCGCCGGCGGGGCCGGGACCGTGGTGCGCTGGTATGAGCTGCTGCCCGCGACGCTTGAAGTCAGGCAGGCGGGGACGATCTCCGATCCCAGCCGGTTCGCCTTCAACGGCGCGATCGCGCCCACGCTCGGGGGTGGGGCGGTGCTCGACTACGACACGGGGAGCAAAGCCGAACTGGTGGCGGTGATGGCGCAGTCGCGCGCGCCCTCGGCGCCGCTGGGGACGATGAACACCCCGGTCACGCTTGCCAGCTCGAGCGCGGTCGACTCTGACTTCAGCTGCCCCAGCCAGCCGCTGGGCAAACTCTTCGGCGCGATCTCGTGTCGCTGGGGGGACTACGCGGGAGCGAGCACCGATCCTTCCAACAACAACGTCGCCTGGGGCTCGAGCCAGCTCAACGGGCCAACGGGAGGCGCCAGCGAATTCGGGAACCAAGCGCAGTGGGCGACGCAGAACTTCGCCATCATCGCCAACGAAGTCGAACTGGTGGCGCCCGCGGTGACGGGGCTGACGCCCAAAAAAGGCCCTGTCACCGGGGGCACCGTCGTGAAAATCAGCGGCACGAACTTCGGCGGCGCATCGGCGGTCAAGTTCGGCTCGAAGAGCGCGACGAGCTTCACGGTCAACTCCGAAACGTCGATCACGGCGAGCGCGCCCGCGAACGCAGCGGGCATCGTGGATGTCACCGTGACGACGCCCGGAGGCACCAGCGCGGCGGTGCTCGCCGACCACTTCAAATACCTCCCCGTCGTAAGCGGGGTGAGCCCGAACAAAGGATCTGCCGCCGGCGGGACGAGCGTCACCGTCACAGGGGCGGGATTCGCCCTCGGTGCGAGCGCCACAACCTTCAAATTCGGCACCGCCAAAGCCTCGGCCGTCAACTGCGGCTCGAGCACCTCCTGCACGCTCGTCTCGCCGCCGCATGCAGCCGGCACCGTCGACGTCAAAGCGACGGTCAGCAAAGTCACGAGCGCGAAAAACGCGCCCGCTGATCAGTTCGCGTACAGCTGATCGCCGGCCCGCCGAGCGCGAGGCATAAGGTCGCTCGGTGCTGGTATAAACACCGCTTATCTCAGGTCAGTCTGACACCAAGGATCGGAGTCCGGCAGATCGCCCACAGCGTCTGAGGTGGCGATGCTTCCCAGGCTGACGCAGCTGCGCTACCTCGTCACGGTCGCCGAAGAGGGACAGATGACGCGCGCGGCGCGCAAGCTGCATCTCGCGCAGCCGGCGCTCTCGCAGGCGATAGCGCAGCTGGAGTCAGAGCTCGGCGTGGAGCTGTTGCATCGCAACCCCCGAGGCGTCACGCCCACGGAGGCGGGCGAGGCCTTCCTGGCCAAGGCGCGCACCGCGCTCGCGGCGACCGAAGACGCCGCCCTCACAGCCCAGTCGTTCGCGCGCGCCGCCAGTGGCGAGCTGCGCTTCGGCTTCCTCGGACTGCCGCCCTTCGACAAAGCGCCGCAGCTGTTCGCTCGCTTCAACGATGCCCAACCGCAGGCCGAGTTGAGCTTTCACGAGCTCGGGTTCCCGTGCGGCTCTACGGCGTCGTGGCTCGCGGGCGTCGACATGGCGATGTGCTTCTCGCCAACTCCCGATCCGGAGGTGGACGTCGAGCCGCTGTGGACCGAGCCCCGGACGGTGATCGCCTCCAAGCGTCATCCCCTCGCGCGGCGCGCCAAGCTGACGCTCAAAGACGTGCTCGACGAGACCTTCCTGGGCTGCGACCCGTCCGTCGAGGAGACCTGGGCGGGGTTCTGGCGGCTCGATGACCACCGCGGGGGGCGCGCGGCGCGCGTCACATCCGATTGTGCGCTGAGCGCCTCTGAAATGGCCGCGCTCGTGGCCTCTGGCCGAGCGATCACGACGCTCGCTGCTTCAAGCGCCGCGCTGGTGCCGAAGGTGCTCGCCGACGTCGTCGCGATTCCGCTCATCGATGCCGACCCGGCGGTGCTCGCGGTGGCATGGCGCTGCGACCATCACAACCCGCTCGTCGAGGCGTTCGTCATGGTCGCGCGAGAACACGTCAGCAGCGACGGCGGAGCGCCCGCGGCCGATGCGGCCGATGCACTAAGCAGCTAGTCGCGGCGTCAGCGGCGCCGCGCACGGCGGGCGCGATCGGCCTATCCTGTGGCGATGCGCTCTCGAGCGTGGGGGATTGGGGTGATTGTGGCCAGCGTTACGCTGGGCATCTCCGCCTCGCAGGCGGCCGCGTCGCTGCCGTTCCTCGGCGTGGGCCAAGCGGGTGGCCCGAGTGGGCTTTCTCAGATTGTCGACCCCTCCGGGCGGGAGGTGCTCCTGAAGGGGGTGAACGCCGACGGTCTCGCGGACTACTTTCGAGAAGACCTGCGGCCACCGTACCCGACTGCTCCTTCGGCCTACGCGAAAGGAGCCTGCCCGGCCGACGACGCGACGGTGGAGGGCGTCGATATCTGCAGCTATGACTTCGCGCAACTCGCGCCGCTTGGCTACAACGTGATCCGTCTGAACATCTCCTGGAGTCTGCTCGAGCCGGCCCCAGGGAGGATCGACGGCACCTACCTCAACCGCATCGCCCAGGTCGTGAGCTGGGCCAAGCGCGCGAAGATCTATGTGGTCATCGACATGCACCAGGACGCGTGGAGCAAGTACCTGTACACGAGCGCAGGCGAAACGTGCGCGCCGCCATTCCAGGCAATCCGCGGCTTCGACGGGGCTCCGGCCTGGGCCAGCGAACACATCGCGCCGGTCTGCGCTCTGAACGGCGTGCGCGAGCTCGACCCGGCCGTCCAGGAAGACTTCCAGAAGCTCTACGACGACATCCCCGCAGCCGATGGCGTCGGGCTGCAGGAGCACTACGCCGCCGCGATGCTGGCGCTCGCGCAGCGCTTCCACGAACAGCCGACCGTGGCCGGGTACGAGATCATCAACGAGCCCTCGCCCGGGTTCAACGCGGCGCCGGGCGAGGTGGATTCGACCGAGCTGTTCCCGTTCTACGCGAAGGTCATAGATCACGTCGTCGCGAACGTGCCGGGCTTCCGCCAGCTGTTCTTCATCGAGCCCAACGTGGAGCGCGACGTGACCGACCAAAGCGCGATCGTCACTCCGTGGTCGGCGTACAGCTCGTATGCCAACGTCGTGTACGCGCCGCACGTCTATACGGGTGTGTTCACGCTCGATCAGCAGGCTGCATCGACACGGTTCTTCCCCTCGCAGGGCGGCTACGAAAGCGCGATCGCCGACGCGAAAGCGCTCGGCCTGCCGCTGTGGGTGGGCGAGTTTGGCAACAACCCCTCAGACGATGAAACGGTGCTCAAAACGAGCTACGAACTGCAGGACCACTTTGGCGTCGGCGGCGCGCTGTGGCTGTGGAAGGAGAACGCCAACGACGTCAACCGCGCCGTCTTCTGGGGCGTCTACGGTCCGCCCTTCCCGCCGGGGACGGCCCAGGCGTCGCGCATCTTCTACACCTCGCGCGCGTTCCCGCTCTACACGGCGGGGGACCTGCGCAGCTTCTCCTACGACCCCGCTGCGCGAAGCTTCGACCTGGAGGGTGAATCGGCGGCGGTCGAACGGCGCAGCAGCACGGCGACGATGCTGTTCGTCCCGAGCGCGGTCGGCGCACCGATATCGGCGACGGGCGCGCGCGTGCGGACGGTCGTCCACGGCGACGGCAGCCGGCTCGTGTATGCGTGGCCGCTCGGCGGCCCGTATCGAGTGTTCACGGCGGGCTGACGGCGGGCGCTAGCGGCAAGCTCGGCGCCCGACCCGACCCGGGGACGCCTCCCCGCTGCGAGGTAAGGCCTGCGAGAGCCCGGCGCCGTCCTCGAGGACAAGGTCGCTGCTCATCTCGAAGGCCGGGTTTGTCGTCTGGTCTTCGGTGCCGAGTTCGGCGGCTACCGGGTGACTGTCGAGGTGCTGGAGCGGGCGCGCGCGGCGTGTTAGAGTTCGCGCCCGAGTGGGATAGCGGTCGTGGATGACCGCCGAGCGAGGCGAAGGGGGATGGCGATGAGGACTCTTGAAGTACGGGCGTGCGTTGTGCTCGCGCTTGCGCTCGCGGCGGGCGCGATCAACGTCGCGCCGAGCGCAGCCGAAGAACTGCCGACCGCACCCAAATGTGAGTTCATCGCCAGTCCCGGCAGCTCCGAGTGCATGCTGCCGTTCCCCGACGACTACTACACGAAGGCCGACCCCACCACTCCGACGGGCCGGCGCATCGACTTCAGGGAACTGGCGATGCCGAAAAACGCTGCCGGCGCGCCCATCGAAGTCGCGCCCTACAACACCGGTGACGGCTTCAGCCCGGGTTCGGTGATCACGCTGAAGATCCCCGGGATCGAAACTGTCGCCGACGTGAACGCGACGCGAGCCGTCCCGATCAACCACCCCGGCCGCTACAAAGCGCTCACGGCGCCGGTCCTCGTGATCGACGCGAGCACCGGCAAGCGCTGGCCGATCTGGGTCGAGATCGACTCGACGGTCGAAGCGAAAAAGGCGGACGTCGAGATCCACCCCAGCATCAACTTCACCTCCGGACATCGCTACATCGTCGCGCTGCGAAACCTCGTGAACGCCAAAAAAGAACAGCTCAGTGCGCCAGAAGGGTTCCGCGGCTACCGCGACAACCTGCCCTCGTCGGAAGAAAAGGTCAACGCGCGGCGGGCGCACTTCGAAGAACTCTTCTCCAAGCTCGAAGCGGCGGGCGTACAGCGCTCGAGCCTCTACCTCGCTTGGGACTTCACGGTCGCAAGCGACCAGAACAACACAGGCCGCGAGCTCTACATGCGCAACACCGCGTTCTCGACGCTCGGCGACAGCAACCTCGCCAACGGCATCGTCGAAGGCACGTCGCCCACGTTCACCGTCACGAGCGTGGAAAACGAACCCAATCCGGGGCAAATCGCGCGGCGCGTAAAGGGCGATTTCGTCGTCCCGTGCTTCCTTTTCCCGAGCTGTGGGCCCGGCGGCACGATGGTGCTGAGCCCCGAAGGCACCCCGCTCCAGAACGGCGTCTGGTCGGCGAACTTCGACTGCATAATCCCGGCGGTCGCGACGGCCGGCCCCGCAGAATCGGCGCGCCCGTCGCTATACGGGCACGGCCTCTTCGGCGAAGCGAGCGAGGTCGCGTCGGGGCCGCAGCGAAGCCTCTCCCAGGCACACGACATCGTGCAGTGCGCCACCGACGAGATCGGCATGTCCCTTTCGGACGTGCCATCGGCGGTCGCGGCGACGGGGAACCTCTCTCAGTTCCCGAAGCTCCCCGACCGTCTTCAGCAGGGACTGCTCGACGAGCTCTACCTCGGCCGGGCGATGATCAGTGCCAGCGGCTTTGAGAGCAACGAAGCCTTCCACCGGGACGGCACGCTGAGCACGCCCTCGGTGCTGAACACCCAGCACCTGTACTACAACGGCAACAGCCAGGGCGGCATCATGGGCGGGGCGCTTACGGCAGTGTCCCCAGACTTCACGCGCGCGTCGCTTGGCGTGCCGGCGATGAACTACTCGGTGCTCCTGCCGCGCTCGGTCGACTTCGACCAGTTCGCAGAACTGCTCTACCCCAGCTATCCCGACGAAGAAGCGCGGCCGCTGATATTCGACATCATCGAGCTGCTGTGGGATCGATCCGAGCCGGACGGCTACGCGGAGCGGATGACCTCCAACCCGCTCCCGGACACGCCGCCCCACCAGGTGCTGCTGGACGTCGCGTTCGGCGACCACCAGGTAACCGACTACCAGGCCGAAGTCGAGGCGCGCACGATCGGCGCGCGGGGTCACCGCCCGGTCCTCTACACGGGCCGCTGGCCGCAGAACAAGCCGCTGTGGAACGTGCGGACGCTGAAACGCTACCCCTACGCCGGCTCGGCGATCTACTTCTGGGATGGCGGGCCGATCCGCGAAACGTTCCCCGGCTCGGGCTCGTTCGTCGGCACCGAACCGCCGCCGCTCGAAAACCTGCCAAACCGCACCGGCCACGACCCGCACGGCCTTCCGCGCGCGACCACCGCCGAGCAGCAGCTCGTCTCGGACTTCTTCGAAGGCGCCATCCAGTCGAGCGACAACTGCAATGAAGGCCCGTGTTACTCGGTCGGGTTCAGCGGGCCGTAGGGGAACCGGCGACCCCTTCCTTACCATCAGCCAGCAGTAGCGGGCGGGCGAGACTTCGCTTGTGCTGGCCCGTAGGTAGGAGTAGCGTCTGAGGTGAGCTGGCCCTGTAGTAGAGCACCGGCCGAGGTCCGCAAGCCGCCGAAAGCGCCTCTGGCGCGGACGAGGCGTAGAGCCGAGGCGAACAGTGGTCTTCTGTGGGGCCAGCGCTTCGCTGCGCTCGGCTGCGTGGCTCCTAGCCTCGCGCCAGTGCCGGCGCTTGACACGGCACACAGGCCCGCCGCTACCTGACAACGCTCTGGCAACCTACGTCGCGCCCATCGCTCTCTTGGCGTTGACGAGCGGGCGCACATGGACGATGCTCTGGATGTCCTTGGAGACGCGAGAGCGCGCTTGGCTGGAGCGCCAGGCAGGCGGTGACGGCGCCGAGCCGCCTTCGTGCTGAGATCGTCCGGTCGATCCGCCTCTAACCGGTCAAACGTGTCACCGTGCCAAGGGAATTGGTTCTTCGCGAGCCTCTCGTTCACGTTTGACACCACGCGCGAGAATCTCCAGTAGCTGAGGGTCCGAGCGCCAGTCCAGCGCATCGGTGTCGCCGCCGCGGTGCACCCGAGGGTCGCCAACAGGGCCGACTCGGACGTATTGACCCGCTTCGCGGCTACGGGCGCCAGCCGGACGGTCACGTGCCCGGCGCAGCTCGGCCGGTGTCTTGGTAATCATGGGGACCTCCTTGAGCGTCGTTCGCACTACACGACCCTCGTTGAGAGTCGGCCCTCTCGAGCTGAGGAAGAAACTGTCCGTGAGGTCGCCGTGGGCGTCCAGCCGGCGGGGCCATGCGCGAGCGGATTCGAAGAAGCCGCGAGAAGCCTTGTAGCGCCCAAGTTTACAGCCGGCCCGCGGGAATACAAGGCGGCGTTTTTCGAAGTTGGGGGTGAGCCGTGACCCCCGCCGTATCGGGTGGGCACGTCGGCGCCTCCCCGCGGCCTGGTCAGCGGTCGATGCGCGTAGAGGCCGGCGCGGCAGACGTCGCGGCGCCCACAGCAGATGTGCCACGGCACGACGACGAGGTCGCCGGGCTCGGGTGGGTCACGCCGTCGCCGAGCTCGACCACCTCGGCGACGCATTCGTGGCCGATCGCAAACGGCGCCGGCACCGGTGAGTGCTCGAGGATGATCGCCTTGTCGACGTCACACGTCGTGGCGGCGACCGGCCTGACGACGGCGTCGAACCGCGACCACACGCTCGGGTCGGGCCGTTCGCGCCACTCGAGCTTCTTGGGTGCGACGTAGGTCAGCTCTCGCATCCGCCGTTCCTATCCGTCGCCGCCGCTGAGAAGGACTCGCCGCAGCCCGGCGGCGAGTCCCCGCTGCATGGTCTGCGGCGACGCGCTCGTCAGTCCCGCGGAGCGCTGGCGGGCGTGCTCCATCAGCGGGCCCATGAGCAGCGTCGAGTACAGGTCGGGCTCCATCCTGCGAATGCGCCCAGCTCGCGCCTCGCGGCGTAGCCAGGCGCCGATCGCCTCGCTGTACTGGACGTAGTGCTCGCGTCCGCTGGGGCGGTCGCGTTCTGTCTCCTCCCAGCTGAGCATCAGCCGTGTGAGCGCCGGGCGCTGCTCGACCCAGCGCACGTGGAACGCGACCAGCCGCCGGATCGAATCCGGGGAGCTTCTGCCGCCGGCGAGCGCGTCGACGACGCCGGCGAGATAGTCGCCCATCGCGTCGCGGGCGAGGGTTTCGAAGATGTCGTCCTTGCCGGCGAAGTGGTGGTAGATGCTGCCGACGTGGAGACCCGCGGCCGCGCAGATGTCGTCGATCGTCGTGGCCGCGATCCCCCTCTCGTCGAAGCAGGAAAGCGCCGCGTCGAGGATCCGTCTGCGCTTGGCCGGGGTGGTCGCCCACGAGCCGGGCTTGCGTCGATCACGTTCGAGCACGCTCGCCGTTGACCGTTGAAGCCCTCTTGCCATTCTTTGAGTATAGTTCAAGAACCGGATTCTAAAAAGCCGACCGTCAGGAGGGGCCCCATGACCTCGGACCTGGAGCGCCATCGCCGGCTTGCCGAGCACGTGCTGTCGACCTGGAACACACAGGACGTCGAGCGCGTGCTCGACTGCTACGCGGACGACCTCGTCTACCTCGACCCCAACACGCGCGGGCCGGTCGTCGGGCGCGACGCCATGCGCGCCTACCTAACCAAGCTGTTCGCCCGCTGGACGCAACACTGGGAACCACAGGAGCTGTTCCCGCTCGAGGGGACCGACGGCGTTGCGATCCGCTGGGCCGGCAGCCTCGCGCAGGCCGGCGAGAGCCGATCACTCGACATCGCCGGGCTCGACCTCGTGATCCTCGAAGGCGACCTCATCGTGCGCAACGAGGTCTATTTCGACCGCAGCCCGCTGGCCGCCCTGATGACGACGGCGACGGCCTAGCGACGTCAGCGCGCAGCGTGAGGTAGGCATCGCGGGGCTGAACTGGGTCGCATCGTCGGGATCGTCCGGGCGTGGGGGCCGCGTGGAGGTTCAGGCGGGTGGCTTCCGTGCCCAGTTCGCTCGCCCGTACGCGTTCGTGGCGGAGCGCGGCGTCGTGCGATGATCGGTGCAACCGTCCAAAGGAGGTCCGCAATGGAGGCCTCACAGGCAACGACGAGGGTGCCTGCGGTCGAACACAAGACGGCTGCGACGCGTGCGTCGATGGACGTGGTGCGTGAACGCGCCGAGCATGGGCCGTATTCCCGCTTTGAGCGAGGCTGCCGGCAGTCCGGTCGCAGGGATCGTGGGGGACGCAGACCCGGCTGCGGTTCGCGAGACGCCCGCGAGTCGGTGCTGCGTCGATGAGGTTCATCGAGCCCGTCACGCGTCGGCATGCCGACGGCCTGGTCGCGGACATCTACGGCGAAATCAAACGCGATTTTGCGCTCTTGCAGGATCCCGCGGGAAACTCGCCGTTCCTGGCGCACTCCCCGCACCCCGAACTGCTCGCGGCCACGTGGAGCGTGCTCTATGAGACCGTGCTTGTGAATGGCGTGGTCGCGCGCGCCGATAAGGAGGCCGTCGCGACTTCGATCTCGAGGACCAACGACTGCCCATTCTGTGTGGAGGCGCATGCTCTCCTCGCCGGGGTCGCTGGCGCGCATGACGATCGCGACGCGCTCAGCGGCGCGATCGGAGGCATCGGCGGCGAGCGCAGACGCGAGCTGCTGGCTTGGGCTGCTGCCACGCGGAGGCCGAACGATGAGCTCGTCCACCACCCGCCATTCACCACGCGGGAGGCTCCCGAGCTGATCGGGACAGCCGTTGCCTTTCACTACGTCAACCGGGTGGTCGAGGTGTTTCAAGGCCATCAGGGGATGAGCGTCGGCCCTCGTCCGCTGCGGAGCTTGGTCACGCCGCTTGTGGGCTATGCGGCGGGACGAGCGATGAGGCGCACGCGAGCCCCCGGTCGCACCTTGCACCGCTTGCCTCGCGCGGAGCTTCCATTCGATCTGGGCTGGGCTCGGCCGGCGGCGACGGTCGCGTCGGCGCTGGCATGTTTCGCAGCGGCCATCGAGCGAGCCGGAGCAGCCGTTCTGTCGGAGGCCGTCCGGTCACATGTGAGGACCGTCCTCGCGAGTTGGGAGGGCAATGATCCACCCTTGCAGTGGGACTGGCTCGCGCAGGCCGTGTGTGATCTCGACGCGCAGTCACATGCGGGTGCCCGTCTTGCCCTGATCGCGGCCCTTGCCCCTCATCGCATTAGCGACGACGCCGTTGTCGCCTTCCGGCGCACGAATCCAAGCGACGCCGACGTTGTCGCGGCGGTGGCCTGGGGAGCTTTCACCGCCGCACGGCGGATCGGCTCCTGGTTGAGCCTGGTCAGTAGCCCGGTGGGTGACGCTGCGCGTGAGCGCGCAAGCTTGGCTCCCGATAGAGCACAGCTCGACGATCGTCGTACGTGAAGTATTGAGCTCGTCCTTGGCGCGATCCCACTCCGCGGTGGCGCGGATTCCTCGTTTCGGGAAGCCAAGCCCAGCTCCGGACTCGAACCGGAGACCCCTTCCTTACCATCAGCGAGCGAGGGCGGGCGGGTGGTTGCGGGTTTCTGTACGTGGGGCGGGCGTTCAGGCGTCGTTCTGCGGGTGGCTGCGGGTCGGATCGGGGCGGCTGAGGCTTCCCTAGAGCTTCCACCGCGACGGCTGCTCTTCGTCCGACTCGACAGTCTCGGACTCGGCGACCGGCGCACTCGTTCACGTGCGAATGCGGAAGCTTGGCCGCGTCACCGGGACTCGGTTTTTCGCTTCTCCAGCTTCTCCCAATAGCGGACCCACTCTCGCTCGTGCGCGAGCCCCGCTTGTAGCGCGAGGAATGGGCCCTCAGCCTCCTCGGGCGATCCGCGCGCGACGAACGTTTCGTACTCCGCGAGCTTGCGGCGATGAAGCTCGGCCTGCTCGGCGGCGACGGTTTGGGGGTCAGCGCCGAAGTAGAGCTTGAGCAGGCCGGGGTCGCGCAGCTCGGTG
Source organism: Actinomycetota bacterium (assembly GCA_005884115.1). Taxonomy (GTDB): domain Bacteria; phylum Actinomycetota; class Thermoleophilia; order Solirubrobacterales; family Solirubrobacteraceae; genus Palsa-744. Next base: position 333,374 of record VAXW01000002.1, on the reverse strand, counting down.
AAGGCGCTCGTGGGTCCCGCCAGCCATGCCGCCAGTGCCTCGCGGCCCTTCTTCGTCAGCGCGTAGGTCTTGCGGCGCCTACCCGTCGCCTCCTGCTGCTCGCTCAGGTAGCCCGCCTTGGCTAGCCGTGCGGGCTCGCCGTAGAGCTGGGTGTGCTGCACGGACCACAGATCAGACAGCGACGCCGCCATCCGCTTGAGCTCATAGGGGGTCGCCTTCTCGGCCCACGAGAGCAGCCCGAGGACGATGAATGAGATGGGTGTCAGGCGGATCTCTTGCAATAGTAACTCTGGTATGGTAAAAGAAGAACGATTTTAGTAGAACCACGCTGGAAAGGATAGACCATGCAGACGATCGCGCGAGACACGGGACGTCATCAACTTGGCTTTCAGCCGCTTGAGCAAGAGCACCAGATCGACAGCCTGGCGATCGAAGGCGAGCTACCACGGTGGCTGTCAGGATCGCTGCTGCGCACAGGGCCCTCGAAGTGGGATCTGGGCGCACAGCGTTTGAATCACTGGTTTGATGGCCTGGCGATGCTGCACCGCTTCAGCATCCGCGATGGCGAGGTCAGCTACGGCAACCGCTTCCTGCGTGGCAAAGCCTTCCGCGCCGCGGAGCAGACCGGTCGCCTTGGCTTTCAAGAGTTCGCCAGCGACCCCTGCCGCTCGCTGTTTCGTCGCCTGGCGACGCTGTTCGTCACCCCAGAGATCACGGATAACGGCGCCGTCAACATCACTCGCCTGGGCGAGCAGTACATGGCCATGACCGAGTCTCCGATGCCCGTCGTCTTTGACCCGCAGACGCTTCAGACGCTGAATGTCCAGGCGCCGCGACCGGGAACGCTTCCCACCGCGCACCCCCACCGGGACCCCGCCAGCGGTGCGCTGATCGGATACACGACCAAGCTCGGCGCCCGCTCGAAGTACCAGCTGTTCACGCAGGCGCCCGGGCGCCCGGCGCGCATCCTTGCGTCGATCGGTGTGGGCGAGCCCGCCTATATGCACTCCTTTGCCCTGACGGAGCGCCACGCGGTGCTGGTTGCCGGCCCGTTGGTAGTCAAGCCGATCGAGCTGGCACTCAGGAGAGGTGGACTGATCGAGAGCTTCCACTGGAAGGCCGATCGCGCAACCCAGATATACGTCCTTGACCGCCACACCGGCGAGCGTGTAGCCAACCTCGACACCGACGCCCTGTTCTGCTTTCACCATGTCAACGCGTTCGAGCGCGACGGAGAGATCGTGATGGACCTCATCGGTTACGACGATCCGGGCGTGATCGACCGCTTCTACTGGGACGCGATCGACGCCGAATCGCGCAAGGGCGCACCCCCCACCGTGCGACGCTACCGTCTGCCGCTCGACGGCCGGCGGGACGTCGCCGTGGAGCAGCTGTCCGATCATGCGATCGAGATGCCACGCATCAACTACGCGCGCTGCAACGGCAGCGCCTACCGGTACGCGTACGGCATTGGAGACGGACCATCCAACGGCTGGGACAGCGTGCCAATCGTCAAGCTCGATGTCGACGGCGGAGGGGCCGACGTCTGGGCGCAGGACGGCGCTTATCCTGGCGAGCCGATTTTCGTCGCGGCTCCCGAGAGCCCGCGCGAGGACAGCGGCGCACTGCTGTCAATCGTCCTTGACGCAGAGCGGTGCAGCTCCTACCTGCTCGTGCTTGACGCCGAGACGATGCAGGAGCGCGCCAGGGCACACGTTCCCCACCACATCCCGTTTGGAGTTCACGGCGAGTTCTACGACGACCCGCCAGAGGTCGAGCAGCAATGACCACCATGCCCGCAACTCTCCGAGCATCCGAAGACGAGCGCGAGCACACGGCGGCTCTGCTGCGCGAGCACTGCCAGCAGGGGCGTTTGGGCATCGACGAGTTCGCCGAGCGGCTAGACGTCACCTTCGCCGCGCGCACCCGCGGCGAGCTTGATGCGCTACTCGACGACCTCCCAGCGCAGGGGCCGCAACCCATCTGTGGGGCCCTCAGGCGTCACGTGCGGACGTTCCTCCTGGTCAACGCGCTGTTGGTCAGCGCCTGGCTACTCACCGGTGCCGGCTACTTCTGGCCCATGTGGCCTTTCCTGGGATGGGGCATCGGCCTTGCCGCTCACGCACTCGCGGGCGACGATCCAGCGCCGGGGCCCACACGTACCTGTCCGCGCCGGCCACCGAAGTCTTCGCTATGAGGGGGAGCCGCGTTGAGCGAGCCACAGACCTCGGTCAGATGATCGCGACGACCTAGGCTTGCGCCCAACGTGCGGCGCCGCAACCCACAATCGCGTCGGCGACTAACTACCGATGACAGGAAGCGACTGCATCCTGACTGCGGATCTCGGCCCGTGGCGCGGGACGTTGGGCGTAGTCCTGCGGGTGCCTGTGGGTCGGATCCGGGCGGCTGAGGCTTCCATAATGCTTCCAACGCGACAGCTGGCTCTTCGTCCATTCCGAGTGTGTCGCGGCCTGAGTGGGCCGCCTCCTTGCATGCGAAAGCGACAGCGCCCGACCGAGGCGCTGCAGAACCTACCTCGGAGGTAATCGACAAACCACTCTGCGGCTGGCAGCGTTGGTCGGGTCAACCGAGTACCGACCGACGGAGGCGTGCAACATGGGAACGCTCGCTGCATCGCTTCAATCGCCCGCCAGGCGTGCCGATACAGGCACGCTGACCACTGCGTCGCTGAGTGCACGAGCAACACGCCTGATCGCGCTGGCTGGCCTGGGCAGCTTCGCCCTCATCATCGTGGGCGCATTCATCGCACCTCCCCTCTGGAATGCGCCGGGCACACACGCCTCAGCCGCCCACGTCGCCGCCTACCTCCAAGCTAATCACGGACGGACGATCGCGTCGCTGTACATCTACAGCCTCGCGATGGGGCTGTTTCTCTGCTTCACCGGCGGACTGTGGTCATGGCTGCGCCAGATCGAGCCAGCGCCCCAGCCGCTCTCGGCCGTCTTCGCCTTCGGCGCGCTCGCACTCGCCGTGCTCAGCTTCGCTGCCTTCGCCACGGCCGGCGTGATGAGCTACCGCCCGCAGCAGCCGGCGTTTGCGGCGTCGCTCAGTGACTTGACTTTCGGCCTACTCGCGCTCTCAGCGATCCCCACCGCCGTGTGCCTCGGAGCGTATTCGGCACTTGTCCTGCGACACAGGTGCCTTCCAGCGTGGACTGCTTGGCTGGCCCTGCTCGCCGTGGACGCGCACGTCCTGATCGCAGCATCGTTCATGAGCCGCGGCGACTTCCTGTCGTTGGAGAGCTCGGTGATCGTCTGGGTGCCGGCGACGTTCTTCGCGTGGATTCTCGCTACCAGCGTTGTCCTGCTGCGGGTAGCGGATCGAACGGGACTCGGGACTACGTAATCGCGCAGAGCGAGCGCCTGGCGGTCGTTGTCGCCACCCATTCGGCGGCGGCGTGAGGCGCTGCATCGGCGCCGCCTTCGCTCGGCTCGAGATGAAGGTCGTGATCTCGGCGACACTGGCACGGACGCGGCTGCGAGCCTCGCGGGCCACGAGCGAGAAAGCACGCTTTCGCGGGGTCACCCTGCTCCCGAGCCGTGGCGGCGAAGCGATCGTCGAGAGCGTCGACTAGCGCGGGAGCCGAACCGCCGTCGCCGTGCGCGCGGCGCGTGGCCGGTCGATCGCCCTGACCAAGTCTTGCCGCTCACGTACGCGAGCGACGCGATCCGCCGGACTCCCGCCTTCGTGTGGCAGCGAGCGCGTCGCTGATCAAGCTCCAGACGGCCGTTCCGGACGAGCTCCGGTCGTACCGGCGCCGCCGCCGTACAGGCTCGCTTCCGCGGGGCGAAGCGGGAGCGCTTGCGTCCCGACGTTCACCATCGGACGAGAAGACGAAAGCGGAGCGTCCCTACGAGCTTGTGAACGAGAGTCGCTCGCGGGTGTCTGGCACGAGCCGGTCGCTGGGCGGTGCTTCGACTTGGTCCACAGCGAACAGGCGCCACTCGCCAGGCACCCCCTTGAGCTCGCTGGTGCCGCGGTCGCTGAACGATATACCCGAGCCCACGACGAGGTCCTTGACGGTGCTTGAAACGACCACCTCGTCGGCACCCGCGAGCGCGCCGATACGCGCGCCGATGTTCACGGCCATTCCGCCTATGTCGTCGCCAATAAGCTCGCACTCACCGGTGTGCAGCCCTGCGCGCAGCGCCATATCCAGAGATCGCACCTGATCGGCGACAGCCCGGGCGCAGCGGATCCCGCGCGCGGGACCATCGAAGGTGGCCAGAAAGCCGTCGCCCATCGTCTTGACCTCATGACCCCGATGGCGCTCGAGCTCGGCGCGCATGAGCTCGTCGTGGCGAGAAATCAGCTCGCGCCAGCGCGCGTCGCCGAGCGCCGCGGCACGCTCGGTGGAGCCGACGATGTCGGTGAACATCACGGTCGTGAGGATGCGATCGGATATGGGCGCCTGACGGGCACCGGTGAGAAACTCCTCGATCTCCTCGGCGTAGCCATCGGCGTCGCCGTAGAAGGGAATGTGGTCCATCCCCGGCAGCACGACCAGCCGTGCGCCCGGGATGCGCTCAGCCATGTAGCGCGCGCACTCGACGGGAACGAACTCCTCGGCGCGGTGCAGGACCAGGGTCGGCACACGGAGGGTCGGCAGGAGTTCCCGGACGTCGGTTTCAAGGACCATGTCGATGAGGGTTTGTGCCATCTGTGGACTGGCGGCCGAGCGCTCGAAGATGCCGCGTCCGATTCGGTCGCGCTCGCTGTCGGCGCTCGGGGCCATGTACGCGAGCGTGCGCCCCTCACCCCAATGCTCGGTTGCAGAGCGCACTCTTTGAACCCCGTCGACCCAGCGCTGCCCACCCGGGTTGTCGTCGGGGTCAAGAGTCCCGTTCGGGAAAGTGCCGCAGAGGAGCAGAGCGCGTGTGCGCTCGGGGTAAGTCGCCGCGAACAGGACGCTCATGGCCCCACCCTCCGAAAGGCCGAACAGCGCGGCGCGCTCAGAGCCGGCCGCATCCATCACGGCGCGCACGTCGTCCATGCGATCCTCCAGCGGCGCCGGGGCGGCGACGGGGTCTGAAAGCCCCGTGCCGCGCTTGTCGAACATGATCAACCTCGAGAAGGAGGCGAGCTTCTCCAAAAAGCGGGCGATCCGCGGGTCCGCCCATTGCAGGTCCAGGTGGGAGATGAAGCCAGGGACGAAGACGAGGTCGAGCGGGCCGTCGCCGACGACCTGATAGGCGATGTTGACCTCGCCGCTCTTCGCGTAGTGGGTTTGCGGAGGCATTGGCCACGAAGGCTACGCCGACGCGCCCGGGCAGGCGATCCCGATCGCCCGTCGTAAGGCGCTGGACGGCGGTGGCCACGACCGCTCCTGTGAGAAGGCGATTGTCTCCGTCGGTGCTGGCCGGCGCTCCCGTTGGAGCCACGGCGACCGCCGGGCAAGTACGACGCGAACCTGACCAATGCGCGTCCGCTACGCGGCCCCAGTCGAAGTCGAGGGGGTCACGGCCCCGAGCCCGCGAGCGAGGGCGTCGGTGAGCGCGGCACCTGCGGTCCCGGCGGGGTCGAGCGCCGGGTTGTAGATCGTGACCTCAACACCCGCGACGCGGCCGGTAGCCATCGCGGAGGCGAGGATGGTCGCCAGCTCATCGGCCGACAGGCCGCCCGGCTGGCGGTAGTCGACCGCAGGCATGACCGCGTCGTCGAGCACGTCCGCGTCGACGTGGACCCAGAAGTGGTCGGGAGCGCCAGGGCGGGTCAGGTGGGCAAGGGCGAGCTCGGCGGCGCCGCGCGCGCCGGCCTCGCACACCACGGCGAGGTCGAGCGCGAGGAGCTCGGCGGGGATCGGCTGGCTACCGTCGCGAGCCTGCTCCTCCGCGTCGCGGAAGCCGACGATGCCGCGTGCTCGGCACGGACGAGCGGGGAGCGGCCCTCGAGGTCACCGACCGCGGGTGGCCCATGGCCGGTGGCAAACGCCAGGTCCATCGAGGCTGCCTCGCCCGAGGGCTCAGCGGACGGCTGGTAAAAGTCGGCGTGCCCGTCGAGGAAAAGAAGCCCGGCGGCACCTCGCCGGCGCAGCGCTAATGCCCCGCCGAGCAACACGCTGCAGTCGCCACCGAGGACAAGCGGCACCTCGCCGACGTCGAGCACCACCCCAACCGCGTCGGCGAGGGACACGGCGTATGTGGCGACCTCGGGCCCGTTGAGTACACCGCTCGCCGCGTCGCGGAGACCGGATGCCGGCGGGGGCGCGACGCTGGTGGCGATGCGTGCGCATAGCGCCTGCGCTAGGCCGTGCCCGAGCAATGCGTCCCCGAGCCCCTCCACTCCCGACGCGCGAAGGCCAAGCCCCGAGGGCGCGCGCACCACGGCGAAGCGACTGCCGACGGCCGGGGGATCAAACATCGCACGCAGAGCCTCTCACGCCCCCATCGGCCCGTGCTAGCCAAGCTCCCGCCGCCTCGAAGTATCGGTGTTCGCCTCGGTCGGATTCGCGACCGGTCGCCAGACGGCCCCGAACAGCGCCCACCAGTCGGTGAAGTCGCCGGCGTGGTGACCTGCGCTAGCGGCACGGGCCACAACTTCGTCACGCTTGTGCTCTGCGAGCAGAGCGGGCGTCTAAGCACGGGTCGAGCTGACTAGCGCAACGAACGAGTACCAGTCGTCTCGACCGAACGGTTCAGCAGCGAGTACTTGCGGTTCAAGCCAAGCCCAGCGCCGGACTCGAACCGGCGACCCCTTCCTTACCATGGAAGTGCTCTACCAACTGAGCTAGCTGGGCGCGCCGACTGACTCTAGCGCGGCTCCAGGCCTGCGTTACGGCAAAGAGCGGAGAACTGCAGGCGCGCTAGCCGTGGTCGGGCGTGACGGTCGTCACCGGCAGCCCCATGCCTGCGACCTTGCTCGGCAGGTCGAGCTTGAGCCAGCGCGAGAGACGCACTGGCAGTGTCGAGACGATGACCTCGTCAAACCCGCGCAGGTTGATCGCGTCATGCACGGCCGCGACGGGGTCCGCGTCACCGACGATGCCCTCGACGGGAGCGCCGGCGGCCTCGCTGAGCGCGGGGACGGCCTCGTTGATGACCGTCTGCGCCTCGCTCGCCTGCTGGTCCTCGGGGTCCACGACCTTGTGCAAGCCGTGGGCAGGGTTGGGCACGAGGAGCGTGAACGTCGCGGGCCCGCGCTGGGCGCGCTCTCGCACTGCGTCGAGCAGAGGCTTGGTTGCGGCGGTCTTGTGTGCCACCACGAGTACCCTCGCGGGCGTCTGCGGCGTCTGCGAGGACTCCATCGCAGTACTCCTTTCGAGCCGGTTGCTGCTCGATCATTCCACGACGGTCCGCGGCACGCTGTGCCGGCCGCGACGGGGTCCGCGCCGACGTCCGTGGGTGCGCTCGGCCGGGCCCGTTGGCGGTGACGCGCTGAGTCCCTTGGCGCGCGTCCGCGCGGACCGTGGGGGTCGCGCTTCGCCGCCGGGGCGAGTAGCGCGGGCTACTGCCAGCTGGTGGCGCTGGTCCAGGACCAGGCGTCGGCTTCCTCGTAGCAGTAGGAGATCGGGTCGAAGTAGTCAGGAACGTCGGCATCGAGCGTCTCGCCGAACACGACACGGAGGCTCAGCTCATCTAGTTCGATCCCACCGGCTGGTCTGGCTTCGGTCAGGGTGTCCACGGGGCCTCCTTCTCAGTCGGATGTGCGCCTTGGATCTCACCCCTCATAGGGTGATGTTGATCCCTGGCTGCGCCGGTGTGTGTGACTTCGCTCCGTGTGTGAGGATTATCACGAGCGGTCGATGGCGCCCCCAGAGCCGGTCAGCGCGCCGTCCACGGTCCGGCCGCTGGACCGCGCGCTCGGTTTGCAGCGATCGTTCCTTCCTCAAGCGAGCCGTATTAGCGACCGAGTTACTAAGCGATGGATCCATTCGACTTCATCCCCATCGTTCCGCCCAACCTGCCGGGAGAGAACGCGTCCGGGAAAACACCCGGCGACAGCTTTGCTGCCGGCGTCGCGTCTACGGTCCTCCCTGCGGTCAACTTCCTGCTCGTGCTGTTCACGGGCTTCGCCGCCAGCTTCGCCGTCGCGCTCGCCTTGATGCCGCTGGCCAGCGCGAGCCTCGTGTTCGTGATCGGTCGGCGGCTCTCCACGGCGACCTCCCGGGTAGTCGTGTACGCGCTCGGCTGCGCAGCGTTCTGCTTGATCGGGAACGCGTGCGCGCTCCTGCTGCACGGGCTTCTTCAGTTCTTCCACGACTTCTGAGCGGGCGCCTGTTGCTGTCGCGACGAGCCCGCTGCCCGGCTCGGCGCCGGAGATAATTCGAACGGTGGACGCTTATCCGCCGTCGAATCTCGATCTCGTACGCTCCACCTGCGGGGCATGGCTTCAGGCAAGGGGAACGAACCTGGTTCCCGTCCGCAAGGGCAAGGTCGCTAGGCTCGTCCTCTTTCTCGATGGGGATCGTTCGCTCGCCGAGCCCGACCCCAAGGACCGGCGATGACGGTCGAGCTCTTCCGGGCGCTGTCGGATCGGGATCGCGAGGAGCTGTTTCGCTTTCGCTACTCCGTATACGTGGAGGAGCTGGGGCGCTACGGCCGGATCGCGGATCACGGCGGGCGCCGGCTGGTCGAGCCAGAGGACATGCACAGCGTCCTATACGGTGCCCGTCAGGACCGTCAGGTGGTGGGAACGGCGCGGCTGACGTTCGGCGCAGACGGCTTCTCGGCTCGCCAGATCGACCAATACAGCCTCGGTCCGTTCCTGGCCGAGGCGCCGGCGCGGGTGATGGCCGTCGGCGAGCGACTGATGGTCACGCCCCAGCTCCGTGGCTCGACGATCTCATCGAAGCTGCGGGACTTCATCAGCGAGGATGTCGAAGCCCGCGGTGTTCGACTGGTGTTTGGCAACTGCGAGCCGCATCTGCTCTCGCTGCACCTCTCCTCCGGAGGCCGAACGTACGCCGAGCACAACATCAACAGCCAGGAAGCCGGCTACCTGATCCCGTTGGTATGGCTCGTCGGCGACACTGACGGCCTGGCCGAGGCGATCGGCAGCCGGGACGGCGAAGGCCGTCCCTGCCTGCCGCACTCGATCGATGCGGCGCTGAGTCGCCCCGACGCCGTTCGCTCCGCTGCCCAATCGGCCCCCGAGGAGTACTGGGCCCACATCGAAGTCGCCCTCGAGCGCCTGCAACAGGAGCCGCTCCATGCGTTTGCCGGCCTCGACGCGTCAGAGACTCGCGAGTGCATCGCGCGCAGCAACATCATCGAGTGCGCCCCGGGGGATCGCGTGCTGAAGGAGGGCGGCTCCTCGCACAACCTGTTCCTGGTCCTGGGCGGGACCCTCGAGGTCCGGCACGAGGGCAGGCTGATCAACGTTCTCGGTCCGGGAGACGTGTTCGGCGAGATGGCATTCCTGCTCGAGCTTCCGCGTCAGTCCGACGTCTACGCGGCCACGCCGGGTGTGAGGATCATGTCGCTCTCCGACGGCACGCTGCAGAAGCTGATCACCGAGGAGCCCGCGCTGGCCGCCAAGCTGCTGCTCAACATCTCGCGGATGCTGTGCGGACGGCTGATCAAGGCCAACACCGCCACCGACATGTGAGGGACGGACAGAGGCTCTCCGTGCGAGGGCGAATGCGCCGGGCAAACGGCTCCAGCAGTGGCCCGGGAGTGCCTCGGCTACGGTTGCGAAACGAGCGACAGCCCCGCATTCAGCACGAGTACGCGCTGGCGCTGGCCGCGTGATCTGGGGCAAAGTCAGTCACGCCGATCGCCACCTTGGTCGTGCGACTCGTCATCCGATCGAGCCGTGCGAGATCCTCCATGCAGAATCGATGCTCCTCAAGCGTTTACTGGTGAGCGCCGCTACCGCGCTTCTTGCGATCAGCATCTGGACTGGGGCCCCCTTGTTCGCCCTCTGGGTCGGCTCCCAGGTGGTCGGCAGGGAACAGCTCACGATGCAGGCTGTCTTCGTCGTCATCGTCGTGCTGGGTGTCCTCGTGTTCGCCATTGCGTTAGCGCTGACTCGCCTCAACGCGATGTATGACCGGCTCAGCGGTCGGGCCACTCGCGAACGTCGGCTCGCGTGGCTGCGGAGCATGCGCGACGAGGGTTGGCGAGATGAACTGGACCGGGAGGTGGGGGGCACCGTCCTGGAGGGGATCGTCATGGTCACCGTTTGGGTTGCCGTGATCGCGTTCTTGGTCTGGTTCTTCGTCCTCGCGGGTTCGCCGCTTCCGCACTGAGCGACCCTGCCGACTGCGCCTGTTTCTCGTCCGTGGCTCGATCGCCGCACACGACCGTCCTCGCGGTGCCGCTCGCCTGGGTCCGGGCAGCTCGGCTCGGAGTCGGATATTGGCCCCTCGCGGTCGGACTGGCGCCGTACGCCGTCGAGCCGAGATGCTCGCGGGGCAGCGGGCGACGCCTGCACGACGACAAATGGCGGGGGCAGGATTCGAACCTGCGAAGGCTGAGCCAACGCGTTTACAGCGCGTCCCCTTTGACCGCTCGGGAACCCCGCCGCGCGGTCGTCAGTTTAGTCCCGCCGCCCGCTCGCGGGCAGAGTCTGACCGGCGAGGCAGCCGAGCACTCCGAGCCCGACGAGGTGTTCGAGCGAATATGCACGCGCGCTACTAGGCGCGTGGGGATATTCGCTCGAACGCCTTCGCGCTACGACGCCTCGCGCAGCTGCTGTGCGTCGGGCAGCGACTGCAGCTTCTTCAGCGTCCGGTTCTCGATCTGGCGTACGCGCTCGCGTGTGATGTTGAATGCCTGTCCGACCTCCTCCAGCGTGCGCGCCCGGCCGCCCACGATGCCGTAGCGAAGCTCGATCACCTCGCGCTCGCGTGCCGGCAGCGACTGCAGCACCCGCGCAATCCTCTCTCGCCGCAGCGCAGCGGAGGCGATCTCAAAAGGAGACTCCGCCGAGACATCCTCGACGAGGTCGCCGAGAGCCGAGCCCTCGTCCTCTCCCATCGGCTTCTCGAGCGACACCGGCTGCTGTGCCATACGCAGCACCTCCCGCACCTCGGGCACCGAGCACTCGAGCTCCGCGGCGAGCTCCGCGGCGGTCGGTTCCCGGCCCAGCTGCTGGATCAGCGCTCGCTCGGCGCTGATCAGTTTGTTCAGCCGCTCGACCATGTGCACCGGGATGCGGATCGTGCGCGCCTTGTCCGCAAGCGCTCGCGAGACCGCCTGGCGGATCCACCAGGTTGCGTACGTCGAGAACTTGTAGCCGCGGCGGTAGTCGAACTTCTCGACCGCCCGTATCAGTCCCAGCGATCCCTCCTGGATCAGGTCCAAGAACGTCAGCCCGCGGCCCACGTAGCCCTTGGCGATCGAGACCACCAGCCGCAGGTTCGCCTCGACCATGTGCTGCTTCGCGGCCATATTGCCGCGCTCGATCTGCTTCGCCAGCGCGATCTCCTCCACCGCGGTCAGCAACGGCACCCGGCCGATCGAGCGTAGATACAGGCGCAGCGAGTCGAGGCCCGGATCGCTGCCAGCTTCCAGTTCCATCTGCTTGAGCTCCGGCGCGCGCGCCGCTCGGCCCCAAGGCCGCGCATCCTCGCCGCGCAGCTCTTCTAGCTCGGCGGTGGCGCTGGTTGCAACGGTCAGACCCTGGTCCATCTCCCTCAACCTGATCCCCACCAACCTTCAACTCCCGCCCGGGCGGCCCGCCCGCCCGACCGTGGCGGAGTGATACCAGAATTGCCGGTCGTGCAGGTGCCCAGTCGGCCAGCCGCGAGTGTCCGGCTCGCCCGCGCTACGCTGGCCGCCATGCACACAATCTCCTCGGCAACCGCTCAACCCGCCGTGCGCGGCGACGGCGCCGACGTGCAGGCGCGCTCGCCCGTGGTTCCCATCGGGCTCTCGCGCGTGGGCGTCACCGGCATCGAGAAGGTCGTCCGCATTCGCGACGAGCTCTACTACGCACAGCTCGAGTGCTTCATCGACCTCAGCCGCGACCAGAAGGGCGCGCACATGTCGCGCTTCGAGGAGGTTGTCAACGAAGCCATAGGCGAGGTCGTGCTCAGCGAGTCGCCGTTCCGCGCCGAGACGCTCGCCCAGCACGTGGCTGAGATCGTTCGCGCCCGCCAGGGCGCAGACCGCGCCGAGGTCACGATCGCCGCCCGCTACCCCGAGCACAAGCCCGCGCCCGTCTCAGGTGTGCAGACGCAGGAGATCTACACGCTCCTCGGACGCGCCGTCGCCTTCGAGCACGGGACCCGCCGCATCGTCGGTGTCGCGGCCACCGGGATCACCGCGTGCCCCTGCGCGCAGGAGCTCGTCGCCGCGCGCGCGCGCGAGCGTCTCGAAGAGGATGGCTTCAGCAGCGAGCAGGTCACCCGCGTACTCGAGCACGTTCCCGTCGCTACCCACAACCAGCGCGGTCTGGCGACGCTGCACATCGGGTGTCTCGAGGAGTGCGACGCCGAGATCGACGCAGCCACGCTGCTCGCGATCGCCGAGGCGAGCATGTCCTCGGAGATCTACGAGCTGATGAAGCGTTCCGACGAGGTCGAGGTGGTCGAGAAGGCTCACCGCCGTCCCCGCTTCGTCGAGGACTGCGTGCGCGAGATGATCGCCGGCGTGCTCTCCCGCTTCCCCGAGCTCGACGACGGGAGCTTCGTGTTCGCCCGCCAGGAGAACCTCGAGACGATCCACCAGCACAACGCCGTCGCCGAGCGCCACGGCCTGCTCTCGCAGCTGCGCAGCGAGATCTCCTCCGGACTGCCCGCACTCGTCCACACGAGCCTCGACGAATGGCTCAACGACGCCCGCCGGATCATGCCCGCCGGCGCCTAGCCTGGGCTGGCCGCTCAGGTGCCGCTGCCGACGCGGCGCGCGGCCGCGCGCTGCAGGCGCCGGCGCAGGCCAAAGAAGTAGTCGACGCCCGAGAGGACGGTCACCAGCACCGTCACATACAGCAGCGCCGACACCCAGGGCGGCTGGCCGTGCACGGTGATGACGGCGAGGATCGACGCGATCTGCAGGCACGTCTTGAGCTTCCCGAACGCGCTCGCCGCCATCACCACGCCCGCCTGCGTTGCCGCCATGCGCAGCACCGTGACCCCCAGCTCGCGCGTGATGATGACCATCGCGATCCACGCCGCCAGCCGATGTAGCGAGACCAGCGAGATCAGCGCCGCCACGATCAGCAGCTTGTCCGCCAGCGGATCCATCAACTGCCCGAACGTCGTGATCGAGTCACGCGCACGCGCGAGCCGGCCGTCGACGAAGTCGGTAACCGACGCCAGCGCAAACACCACCGCCGCGAGCACGTCGCCCGCCGGTGTGTTGCCCAGCAGGGCAACCACCAGCGCCGGCACCAGCATGATGCGAAGCACCGTCAGCACGTTGGGCAGGTTGGCGGGGAACACGAAGGAGAAGCTTATGTGGCCCAGCGCCTCTGCGCGCCAGGGCGAGCGCGGCTGGTATACCCGGGGCCACGCTCGATACGCCAGCGGCGCGCTCCGGCGCTCGCAGGCGCCGAGCGCTGTTCTTCGATCACCAGGAAAGGAACCGGCGTCATGACAACGCGCACGCTCGGGCCCAGCGGCCCTGAGGTCTCCGCGATCGGCCTCGGCTGCATGGGGATGTCGGCGTTCTACGGCGCAGCTGACGAGGGCGAAGCCCGCGCGACCATCGCGCGCGCCCTCGATCTCGGCTGCAACTTCCTCGACACGTCCGACATGTACGGCCCCTTCACCAACGAGCAGCTCGTCGGCAGCGCCATCGGCTCGCGCCGCGAGGAGGTCTTCCTGGCAACCAAGTTCGGCATCAGGCTACTCAGCAAAGACAACCTCATCGACCGCGCGATCGACGGCAGTCCCGCCTACGTCCGCGAAGCCGTCGAGGGATCGCTCGAGCGACTCGGGGTCGATCACATCGACCTCTACTACCAGCACCGCGTCGACCCCAACACTCCGATCGAGGACACCGTCGGCGCGATGGCAGAGCTCGTGCAGGCGGGCAAGGTGCGCTACATCGGGCTCTCCGAGGCCAGCGCGCGGACGATCCGCCGCGCGCACGCAGTGCACCCGATAACGGCCGTGCAGACGGAGTACTCGCTGTGGACGCGTGATGTCGAGCCCGAGATCCTGCCCACGCTGCAGGAGCTTGGGATCGCGCTCGTCGCCTACTCGCCGCTCGGCCGCGGCTTCCTCTCCGGGCGCTTCAGCACGACCGAGGAGCTCGACGAGGGCGACTACCGGCGCTTTGGCCCGCGCTTCACAGGCGAGAACCTCGAGCACAACCGCAAGCTCGCCGAGCGCGTGCGCGAGCTGGCTGCCGAACGGGGCATCACGCCCGGCCAGCTCGCTCTCGCGTGGGTGCTGCACCGCGGCGAGCACATCGTGCCGATCCCCGGAACAAAGCGCGTCTCATATCTCGAAGAGAACCTCGCCGCCGCCGATGTCACGCTCAGCGACGCCGAAGTCGAGCACATCGCCGAGGCGTTGCCGGCGCCTGCCGGCGACCGCTATCCGGAGGCCGTAATGCGCTCAGTCGACCTCTGAGCCGCGATCGCCGCGCGGTAGGGTGGGCACCAATGCCGCTGATCCCCACTGTCATAGAGCGGACCGCCCGCGGCGAACGCGAGTTCGACATCTTCTCCAGGCTCCTCGACGAGCGCATCATCTTCCTCGGCACTCCCATCGACGACCAGGTCGCAAACCTCGTCGTCGCGCAGCTTCTGCACCTCGAGAGCGAGGACCCCGAGAAGGACATAGCGATGTACATCAACTCGCCCGGCGGCAGCATCTACTCGGGGCTCGCCGTCTACGACACGATGCGCTTCATCAAGCCAGACATCCAGACGATGGGCGTCGGGGTGGCCATGTCGATGGGGTCGCTGCTGCTCGCAGGCGGCACCAAAGGCAAGCGCGCCGCCCTGCCCAACTCGCGGATCCTCATCCACCAGCCCTCGGCCGGCTTTCACGGCCAGTCCACCGACATCGAGATCCACGCGCGCGAGATTCTCAACGTGCGCGGGCGCATCGAGCAGATCTACGCCGAACACACCGGTCGCCCTGCCGAGCAGGTCCGTGCCGACATGGAGCGCGACCGCTTCTTCACCGCTAAGCAGGCGCTCGAGTACGGGATCATCGACCGCGTGCTCGACCATCACTGAGCGCCGCCAGCCGACGCGCCTTCAGATGGCAGGGCTCAGCCACCGGGAGCGCGCGACGCTCCTGGCGATCATCGCGGCCGCGGCGCTCGCCGGGGCCGCGAACTACGGGCGCTGGGCCGCCGTGCCTCGCTTTGCGCTGGCGACCGTCGCGCTCGCAGGCCTCGCGTGGGTGGTCTCGTTCGCCACAGAGCAGCTCGGCGAGCACTTCGGCCCGGGCACGACCGGAATGCTGCAGTCAACGCTCGGCAACCTGCCCGAGCTGTTCGTCGTGATCTTCGCGCTACAGAAGGGCGAGCTGATCGTCGCGCAGACGGCGATCATCGGCTCGATCCTCGCCAACGCGCTCTTGGTGCTCGGCCTCGTGATCGTCGTCGGCGCCCAGCGCGCGCCCGACGGCGTGATGCGCTTCTCAAAGCGCCTGCCCAGGGACACGGCCACGCTCATGCAGGTGACCGTCTTCATCATCGTGCTGCTCGGGCTCTCGGTCAGGTCAGGCGATCCCGCGAGCCACCACGTCAGGGCGATCTCGATCGTCGGTGCCGTGTGCCTGCTGCTCGTGTACCTCTTCTGGGTCGTTCCCTACCTGCGTGCCGACGCCGCGGCCGCCGCGCACACGCCGCCCCAGCAGCGCTCGGCGGGCGAGCGGCCGAGACTGTCGATCTCCTCGAGCCTCGCGCTGCTCGCTCTCAGCGGCGCAGGCTCCGCGTTCGTCTCGGACTGGTTCGTCAACGGGCTGAGGCCCGCGATCGACCAGCTCAACCTCTCGCAGGCCTTCGCGGGTCTGGTGATCGTCGCGATCGCCGGCAACGCCGTCGAGAACACGGCCGGGCTGGTGCTCGCCTGGAAGGGACGCTCGGACCTCGCGATCTCGGTCGTCAAGAACTCGGTCGCCCAGATCTCCGCCTTCCTGTTCCCGCTGCTCGTGCTCGTCTCCTTCGCGCTCTCGACCGTGCTCACGTTCAAGATCGCGCCCGTCTACATCGGCGCGCTCGCCCTCACCGCGCTCGCCCTCGCACAGGTGACTGGCGACGGCGAGGCAGCCGCCTTCGAGGGCTGGGCGCTCGTCGCGCTGTACGTGGTCGCGGCGACCTTCACGCTCTACGAGTAGGCACGGCTCCGCGCGCCGCGCGCTGCCCGCGTCAGCTCCCCGTCAGAGCGCCGGCGTGGGCTCGGCAGCCCGCGCCCCCCGGGAGCAGCGCCCGGCCAGGCGGGTCGTCGCTCAGCAGCTGCGGCACGCTCACGGCGCGCAGGCGCTCGCGGGCCAGCGCGGCGAAGATACCGAGCAGCGCGCGCACGGTCTGGCCGCGGTTCTCGTGCATGAGGATGATCGCTCCCGGGCGCAGGCCCGCGATCACGTTGCGTTCGATCTGTACGTAGTCTGCTCCGAGCGAGTCGCGGCTGTCCACCGTCCACAGGACCTCGAGCAGGCCCAGGCGGCGGACGAGCCCGTCGATGGCCGCGTCGCGTGCGCCGTAGGGGGGCCGGAAGAGGAACACCGGCCCGCCGGAGGAGTGTTCGATCGCGCGCTTCGCGCCCGCGATCTCGCGTCGCGCCGCCCCCAGCGAAAGCGCCGTCAGCAGCGGGTGGTTGAAGGTGTGGTCACCCACCGCGCCCAGCGACCGCTCTTCGCCCGTCGCGCCCTTGACCAGCGGGATGTTGCGCGCGACGACGAAGAACGTCGCGCTCAGATGGTGCCTTCGCAGCTTCGCCAGCACCAGCCGCGTGTACGGGCCAGGGCCGTCGTCGAACGTCAGCGCGACCTCGCGGCCCCGCCTTCCGGCGCAGTAGACCGGGCGACCGCGCGCTATGAGACCGCGCACCTCCGCCGTCTCAGAGCTCGCGCCGGGGGGCGCCAGCGCCGAGGCGCTGCTCGCCGGGGTCCGCCCAGCAACCGGCCGCTGCGCGCCGCCGCCCGCTCGGCTCGCCGCTCGCGCTCGAGCACCCGACCCGGGTTGCGCAAGCGCCCCGCCGCTCCTCGCGCCGCGCCGGGTGCGCGCCGCGGTTCGTGACGGCACCGCCGGCAGCAGCGTCAACGCGAGCGCCGCTGCGACGCTCGCGAGCGAGACGCCGGCCAGCAGCCCCCGTGGCGCGCGCAGGCGCCCTCGCCCAGCGAGCTGAGGCGGTACCCGGTGCTCGATGGCGCAACCGTAGCGCGCCGCAGACAGCGTAGGCCGCGGTCGCGCCCGAGCGCGCTAGACTGCTGGAACCTCGCGCTGGGCGGGGTTTTTCTTCGCCCGGAGCCGCCTATCAACCACCACGCAGGGATTTCACAATGGCCCGCGGAGACGTTCGAATCGCCATCACGCTCGCTTGCGAGGAGTGCAAGCGCCGCAACTACCAAACCAACAAGAGCAAGCGCAACAATCCCGATCGGATGACAATGCGCAAGTACTGCCGCTGGTGTCGCGCGCACACCAGCCATCGGGAGACCCGCTAGCGCCGGGGCGCAGCTGTGGCCCGTGACCGCAAACGCGCAAAGCAGCGCCGCGAGCGTCGGCGCGCGAGCTCGCCGCGCACGCGTTCGGGGAGCGCCGGCTCCGTTGCCCAGAGCGAGCACTCCGGGGAGCAGGCTCCGCTCACGGACGTACCGGGAGCGCTCGAGCACGCCTCAAGCGGCGTCGATGAGTTCGACGCCGCGCTCGTGCGCGGAGCCGGCGGGGTGGCTGGCACGCCAGACGCCTCGCCGCCTGACCAGGACGCCGAGGATGCTCTGCAGTCTGACCAGGCCGCCGAAGATGCTCTGCAGTCTGACCAGGCCGCCGAAGATGCTCTGCAGGTTCCTGGCGCTGCGCTGGAGCGCGACCAATACGGCGACGCTCCTCCCGGTGCATCCGCGAGCCTCGAGCGCACCGCTCAAGGTGCCGGCGGCGCTGTCGCGGCAGGCGTCCGCGAGCGACCGTCCGGCGCGCCGCTGCCCTCCGGCAACCGCGCGGCGGCCTTCCTGCGTGCGAGCTGGGCCGAGCTCCAGCGCGTGCAATGGCCCGACCGCCGCCAGGTCACGCAGGCGACCGCGGTCGTGCTCGGCTTCGTCGCCGTTGCCGGCCTCTACCTCGGGGCCGCCGATTTCGTGGCCAAAGAAATCGTCGAATTCGTTCTCTGAGGAAGGCTGAATGTTCCGCTGGTACGTCGTCAACACCTATTCAGGCCACGAGAACAAGGTCAAGCACAACCTGGAGCACAGGATCGTCTCGCTGGGCCAGCAACGAGCGGTGCGCAGCGTCGTCGTGCCCACCGAATCGGTGTCCGAGATGAAGGAGAACCAGAAGGTCACCGTCGAGAAGCGCACGATGCCCGGCTACGTGCTCGTGAACATGGAGCTCAACGAGGACTCCTGGGGCGTCGTCAAGGGCACCCCCGGCGTGACGGGGTTCGTGGGTGCCTCGCAGGAGCCCGTGCCGCTGACGCAGAGCGAGGTCGACCGCCTGCTGCACAAGGAGGTCGCCACGGCAACGCGCACGCGAGCCCAGTTCTCGATCGGCGAGTCAGTCAAGGTCGTCTCGGGCCCGCTGTCGGACTTCTCGGGTGAGATCTCCGAGATCAATGACGACGCCGGCAAGCTCAAGGTGCTCGTATCGATCTTCGGCCGCGAGACCCCCGTCGAGGTAGGCTTCGACCAGGTCAAAAAGCTCTGAGTCGATCGATGATCGGCGGCGGAGCTACGCACTCGCTCGCTCGTGTGCCGGCCGATCGAAGATCGCATCTTTGATCTACGATCGGCACGCCACGCTCACGGCGTCCCCGCTCCGCTGGATCCTCCACCCGCTCAACCGCAAATCCGAACCCCGACGTAGAAAATGGCCAAGAAGGTTCTGACGACGATCAAGCTGCAGGCAAACGCCGGACAGGCGAGCCCGGCGCCGCCCGTCGGCCCCGCGCTGGGCCAGCATGGGATCAACATCATGGAGTTCTGCAAGGCCTTCAACGCGCAGACGCAGAGCGAAACGGGAACGGTGATCCCGGTCGTGATCACCGTCTATGAGGACCGCTCTTTCACGTTCGTCACCAAGACGCCGCCCGCCGCGGTGTTGATCCGCCAGGCGCTTCACATCGCGAAGGGCTCCGGCGAGCCCAACCGCGAGAAGGTGGGGACCATCACCCAGGCGCAGTTGCGTGAGATCGCCCAGCGCAAGCTCGTCGACCTCAACGCTCACGACGTCGATCAGGCGGCCAAGATCATCGCCGGCACCGCGCGCTCCATGGGCGTGGAGGTGGCGCCGTGAGCCGCCGCGGCAGGCGCCACAGCGATGCGCTCGCGGAGGTCGACCGCGAGCACGAGTACCAGCCGGCCGAGGCCGTGGCGCTGGTGCGCAGCCTCAGCAAGGCAAAGTTCGACGAGTCGATCGAGGTGCATGTCCGCACGGGGCTCAACGTGCGCCACGCCGACGAGCAGCTGCGCGGGACCATCGCCCTGCCCAACGGCGTCGGCAAGGACGTCAAGATCGCCGTCTTCGCACAGGGCGACCCAGCGCGCGAAGCCGAGCAGGCCGGCGCAGACTACGTCGGCGGCGAGGACCTCGCCAAGCGGGTCCAGGAGGGCTTCACCGACTTCGACGTCGCCATCGCGACGCCCGACATGATGTCGATCGTGGGCCGGCTCGGGCGCGTGCTGGGGCCGGCCGGGAAGATGCCCAACCCCAAGGTCGGCACGGTGACCACCGACGTCGCCAAGGCCGTCGAAGAGTCCAAGACCGGCAAGGTCGAGTACCGAACCGACCGCACCGCGATCGTCCACCTCGTGATCGGCAAGGCGAGCTTCGAGGACCAGCAGCTGCTCGAGAACTACGCCGCGGTCGTCGAAGAGCTGATCCGGGCCAAGCCCTCGGCGGCCAAAGGACGCTACCTGCGCACGATCACCCTCTCCTCGACGATGGGCCCCGGCGTGAAGGTGGATCCGAGCGCCAAGTACGATCCCGCGCTCGCCAAGAGCAGCGCCAGCCAGGAGGCGTCCTCCGAGACGATCGCAGCGTAGACAGAGGTCACCCGAGACCCCCGGCCGCGCTCCACTGCGCGTAAGACCTGGATAGGAGCCCGATGAACCGAGAGCAAAAGGCTGCTGCGATCGCCGAGATCGCCGCAAACATCGACGAGGCGCAGGCGATCTTCGCCGTGGACTATCGCGGCATCTCCGTCGTGCAGATCGCCGAGCTACGCGCGAAGCTGCGCGACGCCGACGCGAGCTTCAAGGTCGTCAAGAACTCGCTCACCGAACGCGCTGCCGATGACGCTGGGACCGAGGCGCTCAAGGCCTACCTCGACGGCCCGACAGCCCTGACGTTCGTGCGCGGGGATGCCGCAACCGCCGCCAAAGCGATCGCCGACTATGGGCGCGCGACCCAGCTGCTGCCTTTCAAGGGCGGGATCGTGGACGGCGCGACCCTCGAGATCGAGCAGATCCGCTCGCTCTCACGGCTGCCCTCACGCGACGTTCTCTACGGCCAGCTCGTCGGCGTCGTCGCGTCGCCCGTCAGCGGACTAGTGCGCACGCTGCACGCGCTGCTCGGAGGGCTCGCCCTCGCTCTGGGACAGGTCCGCGACAAGAAGCAATCCGGCGAGCTGCCAGCAGGCGAGCCGCCGGCCGCGGAGGAGTCCGCAGCCGCCGAGTCCCAGGCGCCGGCCGCCGAGGAGTCACAGGAGCCCGCTGCCGAGGAGCCCGCGGCGGAGGAGCCTGCGGCGGAGGGGGCCGAGGAGCCGGCGGCCGAGGAGGAAACCGAGCCCGAGGCCGGGGCGCCCGAGGACGCCAACGACAGCAAGGCCGCCGAGCCCAAGACGACGGCTGCCGAGGAGTCGGAGCGGCCCGCCGCCGAACAACCGGAAGAGGCCGCCGAGGAGGAGAAGGAGGAGGTCGTCGCCGAGACGGCGACGAGCGGGGAGCAGATTGAGCCGGCGGCAGAGCCGGAGCAAGAAGACGACAACCAGGCGGGCGCTTCGGCTGAGTCGCAGTCCGAACCGGCCGATGCGAATCCCACCAAGGAGGACTAAGGAATGGCCACAAGCACGCAGGAGTGGATCGAGGAGCTCAAGAGCATCTCGGTGCTGGAGCTCGCCGAGCGGATCAAAGCGCTCGAGGAGGAGTTCGGTGTCTCGGCAGCCGCAGTTGCGGCGCCCGTCGCCGCGCCCGGCGGCGGCGGCGACGGGGCCGCTGAGCAGGCCGAAGAACAGGGAGCCGTCGATGTCATCCTCACCTCGGCGGGCGACAAGAAGATCCAGGTGATCAAGGTCGTCCGGGCCGCCACTGGGCTGGGCCTCAAAGAGGCGAAGGCCCTGGTGGACGAGGCTCCCAAGCCGGTCAAGGAGGGGGTCGAAAGGGAGGAGGCCGACAAGCTCAAGCAGGAACTCGAGGAGGCGGGCGCGTCGGTCGAGATGAAGTAGTCCTTTATCCCCCTTCCCAAACGCGCATTTTCCGGTAGAGTCTGCGGCGCTGGTCAATAGCCGCAGCCGCCCAAGGCACGACATCGCGCCACATACGCGAGCGTCGAGGGCGGGGTCCGTGAGCACCGGCGGCCCTTAGGGGCGTCGCTGGTCTGTGCTATCTTTGCTAGTCGCGCTTCGGCGCCCTCCTCTGCCCGTTTTCTCGCCACTCCGAAGGAGTCGTTCTTTGGCCGCTGCAGATGCTCTACGGACGCGCCGAAGCTTCGCGCGCCTCAGCAAGACCGTTGATGTTCCCAACCTCATAGACATACAGCGCCGCTCGTTTGCCTGGCTGACGGATCCCAGCAAAGGCGGCCTGCGCGAGACGATCGACGACATCTCGCCGATTGAGGACTACACGGGCAATCTCGCCGTCCAGTTCGGCGAGTTCGCGTTCGATGAGCCCGTCGCCTCGCTCGAGCAGTGCCGCGAGAAGGACCTGACCTACGCGCGGCCGCTGACGGTAACGGTCGCCTTCATCAACCGTGAGACCGGCGAGATCCGCGAGCAGTCGGTATTCATGGGCGACTTCCCCTGGATGACCGACCGCGGGACGTTCGTCATCAACGGCACCGAGCGCGTCGTGGTCACTCAGCTCGTGCGATCCCCGGGCGCCTATCTGATGGAGCCCAAGGACCGCGAGAAGCAGGTCTTCATAGCCAACCTGATGCCCGCTCGCGGCTCCTGGCTCGAGCTCGAGATCGACAAGAAGGGCAAGGTCTTCGTGCGCATCGACCGCAAGCGAAAGCTGCCGGTGACGGTGTTGCTGCGGGCCATGGGCTACGCCAGCGACGAGGAGATCCTGCGGCTGTTCGACAACTCGCTCTACATCCGCAACACGATCGAGTCCGACACGGACGTCACCCGCTCCGAAGAGGGAGCGCTGATCGAGCTGTTCAAGAAGCAGCGGCCGGGTGAGCCGCCCAGCGTTGACAACGCCAGGACGCTGCTCAACCAGCTCTTCTTCGACGCCAAGCGCTATGACCTCACGCGCGTTGGCCGCTACAAGCTGAACTCGCGGCTGGATCTCGACATCGATATCGAGACCCGCACGCTCACGCACGACGACATCCTGGCGCTCGTCCGCGAGCTCGTGCTGCTGCCCAAGCGCCTGGGCCTGTCCGAGGACGGCGAGGTGGAGATCAAGGACTACGCCGCCGAGGCCGCGAGCATGCCACGCGAGCCCGTCGCCGAGCACCTCGACGAGTACGAGCACTTCGGCAACCGCCGCCTGCGCACGGTCGGCGAGCTGATCCAGGAGGCCTTCAGGATCGGGCTCTACAGGATGGAGCGCGTCGTGCGCGAGCGTCTGACGACCGAGGACGCCGACACGATCACGCCGCAGACCATCATCAACATCCGACCTGTCGTGGCCGCGCTGAAGGAGTTCTTCGGCTCCAGCCAGCTGAGCCAGTTCATGGACCAGACCAACTCGCTGGCCGGGCTCACGCATCGCCGCCGGCTCTCAGCCCTCGGGGCAGGCGGGCTCACGCGCGAGCGCGCACCTATCGAGGTGCGCGACGTGCACCCCACGCACTATGGCCGCATGTGCCCGATCGAGACCCCCGAGGGTCCGAACATCGGCCTCATCGGGTCGCTGTCGTCGTTCGCCGAGGTGTCCGAGTACGGCTTCGTCACCACGCCCTACCGCGTGGTCAAGGACGGCGTCGTCAGCGAGGAGGTCGTGCGCCTCGACGCCACCCAGGAAGAGGAGCTCGTGATCGCGCAGGCCAACACGCCCGTCGACCCCAAGACGGGGCGCCTGAAGGGCTCGGAGATCCTGTGCCGCACGCAGGCCGGCCAGTACGTGACCGTGGGCCCCAAAGACGTCGACCTCGTCGACGTCTCGCCCGAGCAGATCTGGTCGGTGGCGACGGCCATGATCCCGTTCCTCGAGCACGACGATGCCAACCGCGCGCTGATGGGTTCCAACATGCAGCGCCAGGCGGTCCCGCTGCTGAAGACCGACGCCCCGCTGATAGGCACCGGCATGGAGCGCCGCGCGGCGCTCGACACCGGCGATGTGCTGCTGGCCACCGGCTCCGGCACCGTCGAGTATGTCGACGCTGATCAGATCGTGGTGCAGGACGGATCCGGCAAGAAGGTCGAGTACGAGCTGCAGAAGTTCATGCGCTCCAACCAGGGGACGCTCATCCACCACAAGCCGCGCGTGCGCAACGGACAGAAGGTCAAAGCCGGCGAGGTGCTCGCCGACGGCTCCTCCACCGACCGCGGCGAGATGGCTCTGGGCAAGAACCTGATGGTCGCGTTCATGTCCTGGGAGGGCTACAACTTCGAGGACGCGATCATCCTCTCCAAGCGCCTCGTGCAGGACGACGAGCTCACCTCGATCCACATCGAGGAATACGAGATCGACGCCCGCACGACCAAGCTCGGCGAGGAGGAGATAACCCGCGACATCCCCAACCGCTCGGAGGAGTCGCTGCGCAACCTCGACGACCGTGGGATCGTGCGCGTGGGCGCCGAGGTCATGTCGGGCGACCTGCTCGTGGGCAAGGTCACGCCCAAGGGCGAGACCGAGCTGACCGCCGAGGAGAAGCTCATCCGGGCGATCTTCAAGGAGAAGGCTCGCGAGGTGCGCGACACCTCGCTGAAGGTGCCGCACGGAGAGGGCGGCGTCGTAATCGACGTCAAGACCTTCAGGCGCGACGACGGCGATGACCTGGCTCCGGGCGTCAACGAGCTCGTGCGCGTGTTCGTGGCCAAGAAGCGCAAGATCTCAGAGGGCGACAAGCTCGCGGGCCGGCACGGCAACAAGGGCGTGATCTCCAAGATCGTCGATGTCCAGGACATGCCGTTCCTCGAGGACGGCACCCCCGTCGACGTGATCCTCAACCCGCTCGGCGTGCCCAGCCGTATGAACGTCGGACAGATCCTCGAGACGCACCTCGGCTGGGTGGCTGCCCAGGGCTGGTACGACGACGGCTCAGACGCCTATCGCGATGCCCACCGCGCGGGCACCAACGGCTCCAACGGGCGCGTGTACATATCGACCCCCGTGTTCGACGGCGCGACGGTGCAGGACGTCGACCACGCGCTCGTCAGCTGGCAGGACGAGCACCGCGGGCGCATCCGCATGGACGTCAACAAGAGCCGGCGCCCCGGCGAGCAGGCCTCGGGCAAGGTGACGCTCTTCAGCGGGCGCAGCGGCGAGCCGTTCGAGGAGCAGGTGACGGTCGGCTACATGTACATCCTGAAGCTGCTGCACCTCGTGGACGACAAGATCCACGCACGCTCCACCGGTCCCTACTCGCTCGTCACCCAGCAGCCGCTGGGCGGCAAGGCGCAGTTCGGCGGACAGCGCTTCGGCGAGATGGAGGTGTGGGCGCTCGAGGCGTTCGGCGCCGCATACACGCTGCAGGAGATGCTCACCATCAAGTCCGACGACACCGTCGGGCGCGTGAAGGCCTACGAGGCGATCGTCAAGGGCGAGAACATTGCTGAGCCCTCGATCCCCGAGTCATTCAAGGTGCTGCTCAAGGAGATGCAGTCGCTGGCGCTCGACGTCAACGTCGTCTCCGAGGAGGGCCAGCGCGCAGACATCCGCGACGACGACGACGACCTGCTGCGCGCCGCCGAGGAGCTCGGCATCGACCTCTCCGGCGTGCGCGCGCTGGCGGGCGACGCCGCAGATGAGGAGCTCGAGAACGACGAGGAGCAGGGCAGCGCCTCGGGCGATGGAGAGGGCCCCAATGCCAGCGAGCTGTCGGCCGCCGAGGATGGCGAGCTGCTCGAGGGAGGGCTCGACCTCGAGGGGATCGAGGAGCTCGAGGGTGGGGGAGCCGAGGGAGCCGAGGGAAAGCTGGCCGAGACGTAGTCCCGAAAGCGCGCCGGCGCGCGCGGGCGACCTCAACGGGCTGCGCCACCCCGACGCCAGCAGCAGCCGACAAGTCAGTGAAACACGCGAGCGAAAGCTAGAGCCACAGCCAAATGATCGACATAAACAACTTCGACGCGATCGAGATTTCCCTCGCGTCCTCAAAGCAGATCCGCGGCTGGAGCTCGGGTGAGGTCACCAAGCCCGAGACGATCAACTACCGCACGCTCAAGCCCGAGAAGGACGGGCTCTTCTGCGAGCGGATCTTCGGTCCGACCAAGGATTGGGAGTGCTACTGCGGCAAGTACAAGCGCGTGCGTTACAAGGGCATCGTGTGCGAGCGCTGCGGCGTGGAGGTAACGCGCTCGAAGGTCCGCCGCGAGCGTATGGGGCACGTCGACCTGGCCGCGCCCGTGAGCCACATCTGGTTCTTCAAGGGCGTGCCCAGCCGCATCGGCTACCTGCTCGACATGGCGCCGAAGGAACTGGAGAAGGTCCTCTACTTCGCGGCCTCGATCGTCACCTGGGTCGACGAGGAGGCGCGCGCCAAGGACCTGGACTCGTTGGAGAAGGAGGTCAACAAGGTCCTCGACGGCTACGCGGCGGAGCGCGAGGAGCGCGTTCTGGAACTGCAAGAGTCGCTCAAGCGGCGCGAGAAGTACCTGCAAAACGGCAAACAGACGCACTTCAACGACGAGGACCACCTGTGGGCCGAGTCGCTGGACGTCAATCTCTCAAAGCTCTCCGACGAGGAGCGGGAAAAGCTCACCAAGGACCTGCGCAAGGCCTTCGACGCCGACATCGCCGACACCGAGGCCTACATCGAGGACGCCGCCGAGCGCATGCGCAACGTGTGGGAGCTCTTCAAGACGATGGAGCCCAAGCAGATCGAGCACGACGAGGCCACCTTCCGCGAGCTGAAGGAGCGTTTTGGCTCCTCCTACGGCTTCGGCGAGTACTTCCGCGGCGGGATGGGCGCGGAGGCGGTCCGTGACCTGCTCGAGCAGGTCGACCTCGACGCCGAACGCACAGAGCTGGAGGACCAGGTCAAGACCGGCAAAGGCCAGAAGCAGGCGCGCGCGGTCAAGCGCTTGAAGGTCGTCTCCGCGTTTATCCAGTCGGGCAACAAGCCCGAGATGATGGTGCTCGACGCGATCCCCGTGATCCCGCCCGAGCTGCGCCCCATGGTCCAGCTCGACGGCGGCCGCTTCGCGACCTCAGACCTCAACGACCTCTACCGGCGCGTCATCAACCGCAACAACCGCCTCAAGCGCCTGCTCGACCTGGGGGCGCCTGAGATCATCGTCAACAACGAGAAGCGCATGCTGCAGGAGGCCGTCGACGCCCTGTTCGACAACGGGCGCCGCGGGCGGCCCGTGACCGGGCCCGGCAACAGGCCGCTGAAGTCGCTGTCGGACATGCTCAAGGGCAAGCAGGGCCGCTTCCGCCAGAACTTGCTCGGCAAGCGCGTGGACTACTCGGGCCGCTCGGTGATCGTCGCGGGTCCCTATCTCAAGCTGCACCAGTGCGGTCTGCCCAAGATCATGGCGCTGGAGCTGTTCAAGCCCTTCATCATGGCCCGTCTGGTCGAGCGCAAGTCCGCCCAGAACATCAAGGCCGCCAAGAAGATGGTCGACTCGATGATCGCCGAGGTCTGGGACGTGCTCGAGGAGGTCATCCACGAGCACCCCGTGCTGCTCAACCGAGCGCCCACGCTCCACCGGCTGGGAATCCAGGCGTTCGAGCCGCTGCTCGTCGAGGGCAAGGCCATCCAGGTGCATCCGCTCGTCTGCCACGCCTTCAACGCCGACTTCGACGGCGACCAGATGGCCGTGCACCTGCCCCTCTCGGCCGAGGCGCAGGCCGAGGCGCGCATCCTCATGCTGTCCTCCAACAACATCCTCAGCCCCGCCCACGGAGCGCCGCTGGCGACGCCGACACAGGACATGATCCTCGGCGCCTACTACCTCACCTACGGGCCCGAGTCCGACGAACTGACGGCGAAGCGCGAGCTGCTGACGAGCGCCAAATGGCCCGCCGCGCAGCCTCGCCCGCACGTCTTCCGCACCGCCCAGGAGGCCGAGCTCTCCTACGAGGGCGGCATGGTGAAGCTGCACGACATCGCCGAGTTCCGCCCCTACGGGCGCGAGGGCGGCCACGTGCTCACGACGATCGGGCGCATCATCTACAACGACCGCATCGAGCGTGCGCTCGCGCAGGCGCTCGGGAGCGAGTTCGACCCCTCGAAGTACAGCTTCGTCAACCAGTCGATGAAGAAGCGCGACACCACGCTCCTGATCGACCTGCTCGTACAGACATACGGGGCCACGACCATTTCTCTGGTGCTCGATGCGTTCAAGGACCTCGGCTTCAAGTACGCGACGCAGGCCGGCATCACGATCTCCAAGAACGACGTCGTGGTGCCGACGGAGAAGGCGTCGATCATCGAGACCTACGAGAAGCAGGTGTCCGAGATCGCCGACCAGTACGACATGGGCCTGATCACCCAGGAGGAGCGGCACGAGGCCGTGGTCGAGAAGTGGAACGAAGCCACCGACGAGGTCGCCGACGCGATGATCAAGAACCTCGACGAGCTGAACCCGATCTTCATGATGGCCAACTCGGGCGCGCGTGGTTCCTTCAAGCAGATCCGCCAGTTGGCCGGCATGCGCGGTCTGATGGCCAACCCCAAGGGCGAGATCATCGAGCGTCCGATCAAGGCCAACTTCATGGAGGGCCTCTCGGTGCTCGAGTACTTCATCTCCACGCACGGAGCGCGAAAGGGCTTGGCCGACACCGCCCTGCGCACGGCCGACTCGGGCTACCTGACAAGAAGGCTCGTCGACGTCGCCCAGGACGTGATCATCCGCGAGGCCGACTGCGGCACCAAGGAGTACATCGAGATGCCGGTCTTCAAGCCAGGCGGCGAGCTCAACGACGATCTCGTCGGGCGCGTCGCGGCGCTTGATATCAAGACCAAGCGCAACCGCATGCTCGTGGAGCAGGGCGCCGAGGTCGGCCGCGAGGAGCTCAAGGACATCGCCCAGGCATTCGGCGATGATCACGAGAAGGGCGTCGAGGTCAAGGTCCCCGTGCGCTCGGTGCTCAAGTGCGAGGCCGAAAGCGGGGTCTGCCAGGCCTGCTACGGCCGCGCCATGGCCACCGGCTCGCTGGCTCAGATCGGCGACGCCGTGGGCATCATCGCCGCCCAGTCGATCGGCGAGCCGGGCACCCAGCTGACGATGCGCACCTTCCACACCGGCGGCGTGGCCGGCGCTGACATCACGCACGGCCTGCCTCGCGTGGTCGAGCTGTTCGAGGCGCGCAAGCCGAAGGGCCTGGCCAAGATCTCAGAGCAGGACGGCGTCGTCTCGCTCGAGGAGACCGAGAAGGCGCTGACGGTCGTGATCACCGACGTGGACGGTGATGAGCACCGCCACGCGTTCCCGCGGCGCACGCGGGTGTTCGTCAAGGACGGCGAAAAGATCGCCGCCGGCACCAAGCTCAACGAGGGCTCGGTGTACCCCCACGAGCTGCTCGCCGTTAGCGGACGCACGGAGACCGAGCAGTACCTCGTCAAAGAGGTGCAGGAGGTCTACAAGTCCCAGGGCGTCGACATCAACGACAAGCACATCGAGCTGATCGTGCGCCAGATGCTCAAGAAGGTGCGCGTCGAACAGAAGGGCGACACCAGCTACCTGCCCGGACAGTTCGTCGACCGCTTCGAGTTCGCCAAGGTGAACGAGGCCATCGCCGCCGACGGCGGCGAGGCGGCGCAGTTCGAGGACATCATCCTCGGCATCACCAAGGCCTCGCTGAACACCGACTCCTTCCTGTCTGCGGCCTCCTTCCAGGAGACGACCAAGGTCCTCACCGACGCTTCGCTGGAAGGCAAGACCGACCGCCTCAACGGACTCAAGGAGAACGTGATCATCGGCAAGCTGATCCCTGCGGCTACTGGCCTGAAGCGCTACCGGCGGATCGAGATAGAACCATCGGAGCCGCTGCCGCGCGCGATCGACGAGGTCGGGCTGCTCGACCAGGACGAGATCGCGGCCGAGCTCGGCCTCTCCGACAGCGAGGGCTTCAACGGCGGCTATGGCCAGGAGTACGACGCCGACCTCGCCTCGCTCGAGAAAATCGGGGCCGGCGGCGGCGATCCGGGCTTCGTAGAGGAGCTGGCCGGGCTCGAGATTCCGGAGGAGCCGGCCGAGGAGTAGGGCGCCGGCGCGCTCAGCGCCCGGCGAGGCTCGCCGCCCAGTCCAGCAGCAGCTGGGCCTCCCGCGTGGTCAAGCCGCGCTGCGGCGCTGTTCCCACGAGCAGCGTGGGCGAGCTCCTCGCGCTCGCCCACTCGTGGCAGGTGGCGTCGAGCGCGTCGTCGATCCAGGCGAGCGCGCGCTCGCCGGCGTACGCGTCGATCGCGTCGAGCTTCCAGTGCCCGAGCGTGCTCGTGCCGGGCCCGCAGGAGCGAGCAAAACGCAGATAGGGCAGCTCAGCCGGCAGCCCCAGCAGGCGGGGGAGGTATTCGTTGGCCTTCTCCTCCCAGCCGCTTGCCCACACCAGCTCGAAGAAAGGCTCGAGGCCGAGCAGGTGTGCGGCCGCCGTGGACGAAAGGAAGTGCGGTATGCCGTCGATCGCGTGGAAGGACCCGCTCACCGGCGCCTCTTCGCCCTTCTCGCCGGCGGACGCCTCCACAGCGGGCGCGACCGACGCGATCGCCGAGCCGTGCTCGCGGGGGCCGAACAGCGAGAGCACGCCGTCGATGTCGACGAGCAGCAGCGGCCTCTGCGGAGCGCAGCCTATCGGTGTATTGGCGCGTTCTTTAGCTCGCACACATGTGCGCCCGGCAAGCTCTGCGAAACGGCCGATGTGCCGAGGTCGCCTCAAGTCAGTAAAGCAGCCGGCGGCCCCCACCGATGCATTCTCGGCCTAGCGCTCCCCCACCTACACCATGACCTTGACCATCGACCTTGGAATCCTGCTGGCGCTCGCATGCGCGTTCGCCTCGAACCTCGCGTTCTTCTACAAGTACCGCGGGGCCAACGCAGTCGCGAAGGTGCGCGTCTCGCACCCTCTACGCTCGGCGATCGCGCTCTACTCATCGCGCTGGTTCGCGCTCGGCATGGCGATCGCTGTGGGCAGCTGGGGCCTGCACGTGGCAGCGCTCGCGCTCGCGCCGATGTCGGTCGTGCAGGTGTCCCTGGCGGCGGGCGTTGTATTCATCGCGGTGATGGCCGAGCGCATGTTCGGCTTCGAGGTCGGCCCGCGCCAGTGGCTGGGCCTGATGCTGACTGCCACGGGGCTGGTGATGCTCGGGCTGACCGCGCCGGCGATGCACGGTGCGCACGCGCACTTCTCGCAGGCAGCGATGATCTCCTTCGAGGCGACCCTCTTCGGGCTCGGAGGCCTGTTGATCATGGGCCCGCGCATGGGCGGGCCGGTGGAGCATCACGGCGTGATGCTGGGCGCGGCGGCGGGCATTCTGTTCGGCGTCTCCGACACCGCCATCAAGGCTCTCACCGGGATCTCCGGAGCACACGGACTTCTCGCGCTGGCGCTCAGCCCGTGGCTGCTCGTCGCCCTGAGCGCCTCGGTGGTCGCCTTCTACGCCTCCGCCCGCGGGCTACAGGATGGGCAGGCGGTACCCGTCATCGCCGTCACCGGCACGGCGGCCAACATCGCCGGCATAGCAGGCGGGATCGTCGTCTTCGGCGACCCCATGGCGGGCAGCCCGCTGGGCGTGACGCTGCAGGCGCTCGCGTTCGTGCTCGTGGTGGTCGCCGCCGCGCTGATGCCCGCGCCGCTGCGCGCCGCCGGCTCAGCCGCTGCTGCCTAGCGCTGCTAGCATCAGCGCCCACATGCCGACCACCTCGCAACTCGTGCGCAAGGGCCGCGTGGTGCCCAAGAAGAAGCTCGCCACGCCGGGCCTGAAGTCGGGGACGGGACGCAAGCGCAAGGTGGCCGCGCCGCAGCGCCGCGGAGTTTGCACGCGCGTGTACACGACCACGCCGAAGAAGCCCAACTCGGCCCTGCGCAAGGTCGCGCGCGTGCGCATCTCGGGCTCGATCGAGGTCACCGCCTACATCCCCGGCGAGGGCCACAACCTGCAGGAGCACTCCGTCGTGCTCGTACGCGGCGGCCGGGTCAAGGACCTCCCCGGCGTAAGGTACAAGGTCGTGCGCGGCACGCTCGACGCGGCCGGCGTCTCAGATCGCAAGAAGGCTCGCTCGCAGTACGGCGTGAAGAAGAGATAGCACCCTCGTGCCGCGCCGCGCAGCCGCCCAGATTCGCCCCGCGGAGGTGGATCCGATCCACCGCTCAAAGCTCGTCCAGCAGGTGATCAACAAGGTCATGCTCGATGGCAAGAAGTCGATCGCCGAGCGCATCGTCTACGACGCCCTGGCGCTGCTCGGCGAGCGCGGCGATCAAGATCCGGTCGAGGCCCTGGAGGCATCGATCAAGGCGCTGACGCCCACGCTCGAGGTTCGCTCCCGCCGCGTCGGCGGGGCCACGTATCAGGTTCCGGTCGAGGTGCCGGCCCGACGGGCGCGTACGCTGGCGGTGCGCTGGCTGGTCGAGTTTGCCCGCCAGCGCCGCGAGAAGACGATGGCGCAGCGACTGGCCAACGAGCTCACCGAGGCGCAGTCGCAGCAGGGCGGCGCCTACAAGCGCAAGGACGACATCTACCGCATGGCGCAGGCCAACAAGGCCTTCGCGCACTACCGCTGGTAGCCAGCCGGGCGCTCGCCGCGCCTCGCAGCAACGTGAGCTGGGCATGCTGCGGGCCTCACGCCTTGAGGCCTGAAATGTGGTCCACGCGCCCAGGAATGCCGGCCGAGGCGACGAATCCCTCTGCTATAGTCGATTTCAGGTCGCATCTCGCGCGCCAAACGTGAGTGCGGCCTGATGAGGCTTAGGAAATGGAGACCTTGGGCACATAGCTACGCCGAGCGGTCCATACCGACCAGCAGCGCGCGTGGGCCCGAGGGGCCCATTTTTTTGGCCCGAAGGCAGCGCTCGACACCCACAAGCACACTTCCATGGCACGCAAGTACACCCTCGAGAAGACCCGCAACATCGGCATCATGGCGCACATCGACGCCGGCAAGACGACGACGACCGAGCGCATCCTCTACTACACCGGTCGCACCTACAAGATGGGCGAGGTGCACGAGGGCGCGGCCACGATGGACTGGATGGAACAGGAGCAGGAGCGCGGCATCACGATCACCTCGGCGGCGACGACTGCCGAGTGGAAGGGTCACCGCATCAACATCATCGATACGCCCGGCCACGTCGACTTCACCGTTGAGGTCGAGCGCTCGCTGCGCGTGCTCGACGGCGCGATCGCCCTGTTCGACTCGGTGGCCGGCGTGGAGCCTCAGTCCGAGACGGTCTGGCGCCAGGCGGACAAGTACCAGGTGCCGCGCATCGCCTACATCAACAAGATGGACCGCATCGGCGCCGACTTCGAGCGCGGCGTGCAGACGATGCGCGACCGACTCGGCGCCCACCCCGTCCCGATCCAGCTGCCGATCGGGTCTGAGGCCGAGTTCGAGGGCATCATCGACCTCGTGGCCATGAAGGCAGTGCTCTACAAGGACGAGCTCGGCACCGAACAGGAGATCGTCGAGATCCCCGAGCAGCTGCAGGCGCAGGCGGTTGCCGCGCGCGAACACCTGCTGGAGGAGGTCTCCCACTACGACGACGGGCTGCTCGAACTGATCCTCGAGGAAGCCGACATCTCAGAGCAGCAGCTCAAGGAGGCGATCCGCCACGCGACCCTCTCGACGAGGCTCACGCCGGTGCTGTGCGGGTCCTCGTTCAAGAACAAGGGCGTGCAGCCGCTGCTCGGCGCCGTCATCGACTACCTGCCATCGCCGCTGGACGTGCCGCCCGTGGTCGGGACGGAACTGATCAAAGGCGAGGAGAACGAGCGCCAGGTCATGCGGCACGCGGACGACGCCGAGCCGTTCGCGGCGCTCGCCTTCAAGATCGCCGCGGACCCGTACGTCGGCAAGCTGACCTACTTCCGTGTCTACTCGGGGACGCTCGCCTCGGGCTCGCGGATCCTCAACGTCGGCACGGGGCGCACCGAGCGCATCGGGCGCATTCTGATGATGCATGCCAACGACCGCGAGGAGGTCGGCGAGGTCTACGCCGGCGACATCGCGGCCGCCGTCGGGATCAAGCAGGTGATCACCGGCGACACGCTCGCGGCCCCCGATGCGCCCATCCACCTCGAGAACATCGTCTTTCCCGTGCCGGTCATCAAGGTCGCCGTCGAGCCCAAGACGAAGGCCGACCAGGAGAAGATGTCGATCGCGCTCGGACGCCTGGCCGAAGAGGATCCGACCTTCCAGGTGCGCACCAACGAGGAAACCGGGCAGACCGAGATCTCCGGCATGGGCGAGCTCCACCTAGAGGTGATCGTGGACCGCATGCGGCGCGAGTTCGGCGTCGAGGCCAACGTCGGGCGCCCGCAGGTCTCCTATCGCGAGACCGTGCGCGGCAGCGCCGAGAAGGTGGAGGGCAGGTTCGTCCGCCAGACCGGCGGCTCGGGCCAGTTCGGCGTCGTCTACATCGACGTCGAGCCCGCCCCCGGCGAGGGCTTTGAGTTCATCAACAAGATCAAGGGCGGTGCGGTGCCCTCCGAGTACATACCCGCGGTGAAAAAGGGCATCGAGGAGGCGCTCGAGAACGGCGTCAAGGCGGGCTACCCGATCGTGGACCTGCGCGTGACGCTGGTCGACGGGAAATACCACGACGTCGACTCCTCCGAGGTCGCCTTCAAGGTCGCCGGCTCGATCGCGCTCAAAGAGGCCGCCAAACGCGCCAAACCGGTGCTGCTCGAGCCGATCTTCGCCGTCGAGGTCGTGACTCCCGAGGACTTCCTCGGCGAGGTGATCGGCGACCTGAACCGCCGCCGCGGCCGCGTCGAGGGCCAGGAGCGGCGCGGCAACGCGCTCGCCGTGAGCGCGCGCGTGCCGCTCAGCGAGATGTTCGGCTACGCCACCGACCTGCGCTCCAACACCCAGGGTCGTGCCAACCACACGATGCAGTTCGAGGGCTACGAGGAGGTTCCGCCCAACATTGCCGAGAAGATCGTCGAGCAGCGCACCGGCGAGCCCGTTCCGGCGTGAGGCGAGGCGATGGCCGCCACCAGACGAGCCCCGTCCAGGCCCGCCCTGCACCGAGCAGCAGTGACCACCGCAGTTAGATAGATTTCCCTCACTTCGCTGTCACAGGCGGACACACGAGTCGATACAGGAGCGAACCAAAGTGGCGAAGGAGAAGTTCGAGCGCGATAAGCCGCACGTGAACGTCGGGACCATCGGTCACATCGATCACGGCAAGACGACGCTGACGGCTGCCATCACCTCCGTGCTGGCCGAGAAAGGCAACGCCGAGGTGCGGAGCTTCGAGTCGATCGACAACGCCCCCGAGGAGAAGGAACGCGGGATCACGATCGCGACCTCGCACGTCGAGTACTCCACGGACAACCGCCACTACGCGCACGTCGACTGCCCCGGGCACGCCGACTACGTCAAGAACATGATCACCGGCGCCGCGCAGATGGACGGCGCGATCCTCGTCGTCTCCGCCGCCGACGGCCCGATGCCGCAGACGCGCGAGCACATCCTGCTCGCCCGCCAGGTCGGGGTCCCCTACATCGTCGTGTTCCTCAACAAGGCAGACATGGTCGACGACGAGGAGCTGCTCGAGCTGGTCGAGGTCGAGGTCAGGGAACTGCTCTCCGAGTACGACTTCCCCGGCGACGACATCCCCTTCATCACGGGCTCGGCGCTGAAGGCGCTGGAAGGGGACGAGGCCTCAAAGCAGAAGATCCTCGAGCTCGCCGACGCTCTGGATACCTACATCCCGGAGCCGGTGCGCGAGCTCGACAAGCCGTTCTTGATGCCGGTCGAGGATGTCTTCTCGATCACTGGGCGCGGCACCGTGGCGACCGGCCGCGTCGAGCAGGGCGTCATCAAAACGGGCGAGTCCGTGGAGATAGTGGGCATCCACGACACCAGCTCGACCGTCGTGACCGGCGTGGAGATGTTCCGCAAGATCCTCGACGAGGGGCGCGCGGGCGACAACGTGGGCGTCCTGCTGCGCGGCACCAAGCGCGAGGAGATCGAGCGCGGCCAGGTGGTGTGCAAGCCCCGGTCCATCACGCCGCACACAAAGTTCAAGGCTGAGGTCTACGTGCTCAAGAAGGAGGAGGGTGGACGCCACACCCCGTTCTTCACCGGCTACCGGCCTCAGTTCTACTTCCGCACCACCGACGTCACCGGCGTGGCCAAGCTGCCCGAGGGCGTCGAGATGGTCATGCCCGGCGACAACGTCCAGATGGAGATCGAACTGATCCAGCCGATCGCCATGGACCAGGGCCTGCGCTTCGCGATCCGCGAGGGTGGCCGTACCGTGGGCTCGGGCGTGGTCGCAGAGGTCATCGAGTAGTACCCACCCGCCCCTCAGGGGCGGGTGGCACATTGGCAGTCCGATACGACTAATACAGCCGCCGGCCAGGCGGTGGCGAGCAGGCGGGGTCCGCCGTGCGACCCGCGCGTCGCTGCCGCACCGAAGCGGGGTGCGAGCAGAGCCGCCCGCGCCGCGCGGATCGGGCGGCCCGAAAACACAGACAAAAGGCAAGCGAGCAGGAACAAGACCACGGCAACACCAGCGTTCAAGCAGAACCCGCAACACAACGAAAAACCTCGATGGCATCGGCAACCCAGAACAAGATCCGTATCCGCCTGAAGGCGTACGACACCTCCGCGATCGAGTCGGCGGCGAAGGAGATCGTCGAGACGGCCACGCGCACCGGTGCGACGGTCTCAGGTCCGGTGCCGCTGCCCACCGAGAAGAACGTCTACTGCGTGATCCGCTCACCGTTCAAGGACAAGGACTCGCGCGAGCACTTCGAGATCCGCACGCACAAGCGCCTGATCGACATCCATCAGCCGACGCCCAAGACGGTCGACTCCCTGCAGCGTCTGGACCATCTGCCCGCCGGCGTGGACATCGAGATCCGGCTAGCGACCTGAGCCCCGCCCGGCAGCGTGTCCGCAATCCTCGCCACCAAGCTCGGCATGACGCAGGTCTTCAAGGAGGACGGCAGCGTCGAGCGCGTGACCGTCCTTGCGGCCGGGCCATGCCCGGTGACGGCCGTTCGCACGGCCGAGCGGGACGGCTATGACGCTGTTCAGCTGGCGTTCGGCCCAGCGAAGGCAAAGCACC
The DNA here is from genome assembly GCA_005884115.1 of Actinomycetota bacterium. Taxonomy (GTDB): domain Bacteria; phylum Actinomycetota; class Thermoleophilia; order Solirubrobacterales; family Solirubrobacteraceae; genus Palsa-744. The sequence continues at coordinate 296,782 of VAXW01000002.1, read as the reverse complement.
TCTCCAAGGCCCAACTTGGGCACCTGCAGAAGGTCGACGCCCCGCCGCTTCGCCGCCTGGTCGAGTTCCGCGAAGAGACGGAGCTTCAGCTCGGCGATACCGTGACCGTCGAGGCCTTCGAGGTGGGTACGCGCGTGAAGGTGTCCGGGACGAGCAAGGGGAAGGGCTTTCAGGGGACGATCAAGCGCCACAACTTCCGCAGCGGCCCCAAGTCGCACGGGTCGCACAACGTGCGCGCGCCCGGCTCGATCGGCGCATCGGCGACGCCATCTCGCGTGGTCAAGGGGATCCGCGGCCCGGGTCAGATGGGCAACCGGCGCGCGACCCAGTCAGGGCTCGAGGTGGTCGCCGTCGACGCCAAGGACAATCTGCTGCTGGTGCGCGGCTCGGTTCCCGGTCCGCGCGGCGGGATCGTGGAGGTTCGAAGCCATGCCTGACGCACCCGTGCTCGGGGCCGGCAAGACGGTCAAGCTCGACGAGGCAGCTTTCGCCGAGCGCTTCTACGGCCCGCTCGTGCACCAGAGCGTCCGTGCCGAGCAGGCGGCCCGCCGCCGCGGCACCGCTGCCACGAAAACGCGCGGAAAGGTCTCCGGCGGCGGCGCCAAGCCGTGGCGCCAGAAGGGTACGGGGCGTGCTCGTGCGGGCTCGAACCGCTCGCCGATCTGGACGGGCGGAGGCATCGCGTTCGGGCCTCAGCCGCGCTCCTACGCCTTCAAGGTGAACCGCAAGGAGCGGCGAGCCGCGCTGCGCAGCGCGCTCTCGCTGCACGCCGAGAGGGAATCGATCGGGATCATCGACACGGCGTCCTTCAAAGAGCCCAAGACCAGCGATGCCTCGGCGCTGCTGGAGAACTGGGGTCAGCCCCGTCCTACGCTGGTGGCGCTCGTCTCCGAGGAGCGGGCTGCCGCGCTCTCGTTTCGCAACCTCGCTGACGTCGCTGTCAAGAACGCCGAGGACGTGGGCGTGGCGGACCTCGTCGGAGCGGCCTCGCTGCTGCTCTCGAATGAGGCTCTCGCCTCCCTGACGGCGCGCGTGTGCGCGGGGAGCTCCTGATGCACCACTCGCAGGTGATCATCCGCCCTGTGGTCTCGGAGAAGAGCTACGTGCTCTCGGCGGCCAACCGCTACACCTTCAGAGTGCACCCCGAAGCCCACAAGACCCAGATCCGTCAGGCCGTCGAGTCCACCTTCGGCGTCCACGTGGTGGCGGTCAGGACGGTCGCGGTCAAGCCCAAGCCCAAGCGGCGTGGCACCACGCGCGGCCACCGGCGGGCGTGGAAGAAGGCCATCGTGCAGGTGCAGGCAGGCGAGACGATTCCGATCTTCCAGGGCCTCGCGGCCGTCGAGGCCTAGGAGCTTGTAGCGATGGCCATCCGCAAGCCCAAGCCCACCAGTCCCGGCCGACGCGCGGCCTCCTTTCCCGACTTCGCCGAGATCACCAAGAGCAAGCCCGAGAAGAAGCTCGTCGAAGGGCTCGCCAAGAGCGGCGGGCGCAACGCGCACGGGCGCAAGACGGCTCGCCATCGCGGCGGCGGCGCCAAGCGCGCCTACAGACAGATCGACTTCAAGCGGCGCAAGGACGGCATCGAGGCGAAGGTGGCTGCGATCGAGTACGACCCCAACCGCTCCTCTTACATCGCCCTGCTGCACTACGGCGACGGCGAGAAGCGCTACATCCTCGCGCCCCAGCGCCTGGCTGTAGGCATGACCGTGTCCTCGGGCGCGGGTGCCGACATCGCCGTCGGCAACTGCCTCGAGCTCGCGCGCATGCCCGTCGGGACGGTCGTGCACAACGTGGAGCTCCAGCCCGGCCGCGGCGGGCAGATGGCGCGCTCGGCGGGTGCGTCGATCCAGCTCATGGCCAAGGACGGCGACATGGCCACGCTGCGCCTGCCGTCGGGCGAGATGCGGATGGTACGCGCCGCCTGCCGCGCGACCGTCGGCACGCTCGGGAACGCCGACCACCAGAACGTGAAGGTGGGCAAGGCGGGCCGCAAGCGCCACATGGGCGTGCGCCCACAGACGCGGGGTACGGCGATGAACCCCGTCGACCACCCGCATGGCGGCGGCGAGGGCTCGACCACGGCTGGACGTCATCCGGTCACGCCATGGGGCGTGCCGACGCTCGGCTATCGCACGCGCAAGCAGAACAAGCGCTCCGACGCGCTGGTCGTGCGCGGGCGCAGGCGCGGCAAGGGCAAGCAGAGATGAGCCGCTCCAGCAAGAAGGGGCCATGGGTGGAAGAGCGGCTGATGGCGCGCATAGAAGAGCTCAACGCCGCCAACAGCAAGAAGATGCTCAGGACATGGTCGCGCGCCTCGACGATCTTCCCGGAGATGGTGGGACACACGATCGCCGTGCATGACGGCCGCAAGCACGTGCCGGTGTTCATCAGCGAGTCGATGGTCGGGCACAAGCTCGGCGAGTTCGCCCCCACGCGGGTGTTCCGGGGACATGCGGGATCGGCGAAGCTGCGATGAGCGCGGAGCAGAAAATGGACGGCGAGACCCCGGCCGACGGGCCGGCCGAGCAGCCCGCGCCCAGGAAACCTCGCGTCAGGAAACGCGCAGGCGCCAAGCAACAGAGTGCGAAGGCAGGTGCTGGTGAGGCCACCCAAGGCGCGCAGCAGCCCGACGAGCAGCGGCCGCCCGCCCAGGAGAAACCGCGCCGTGCCCGCGCGCGCGGCGCCAAAGCGGCGCCGAAGGCCCCAGAGGGCGAGCCGGCCGAGGCCGCCACTCCTGCCGCGGGCCGGCAGCGCGACGCCACAGGGGAGCCCGCGAGCCCCCCGCCCCGCGCGAGACGCAGCCGCGCGCCCCGGCGCCGGTTGGTGCGGGCGCGGGCGCGCTACGTGCGAACGTCAGCGCGCAAGGCGCGGCTCGTCAGCGGCCACCTGCGCGGGAAGTCCGTGCAGGACGCGCGCGCTATCCTCGCATTCACCCCGCGTGAGGTGGCGCGCGACTGGAGCAAGCTGCTCGAGTCGGCGGTCGCGAACGCCGAGAGCAATCACGAACTGCTCGAGGCCGATCTGATCGTGCGCGACGCGTACGCCGACGAAGGGCCGACGATCAAGCGCTTCCGGCCGCGCGCGATGGGGCGCGCGACATCAATTCGCAAGCGTACGAGCCACTTGACGATCACCTTGACACCAAAACCCTGAGCACTGCGAGCAAAGCGAGAGCTACCACAGATGGGACAGAAGGTTCACCCAGAGGCGATGCGCGTTGGATACATCCACGACTGGAAGTCGAACTGGTTCAGCGCGCGCAACTTCTCGGACTATCTCGCCGAGGATGTGCGCATCCGCGAGCACATCACCACCAAGCTTGCGCATGCCGGCCTTTCCGACATCACGATCCGCAAGGACTCGGGCGAACTCGAGGTCAACATCCACACCGCGCGTCCGGGCATCGTGATCGGCAAGTCGGGCAGCGAAGTGGATGCCCTGCGGCGCGACCTGCACCGCATCACCAACAAGCAGATCAAGGTCAACATCCTCGAGATCAAGCGCCCCGAGCTCGACGCCGCGCTGGTCGCTCAGTCGATCGCCGAGCAGCTGCAGAACCGGGTCGCATTCCGCCGCGCGATGAAGCGGGCCCTGACGAGCGCGATGCGCTCGGGCGCCAAGGGAGTCAAGGTGCAGGTCGCCGGGCGCCTGGGTGGCGCGGAGATGGCGCGCACCGAAAGCTACTCCGACGGCCGCGTGCCGCTGCACACTATGCGCGCCGACATCGACTACGGCTTCTATGAGGCGCGTACGACGTTTGGACGGATCGGCGTGAAGTGCTGGATGAACAAGGGCGAGATCATGCCCGAGGGCTACACGGGCGCAGATCTCACCGACATGACGGCGCCCGCGCCGCCTAGCTCCGAGCGCGACGGCCGCGACGCGCGCGGCCGCGGGCGGGGCGCCGGATCAGGACCCGGCCGAGGGCGAGCGCGCGGTGGCGAGGGCGGGCCCGGCAACGGGCGCGGGCGAGGGCGCTGATGCTCTCACCCAAGCGCGCCAAGCATCGCAAGCACCACCGGGGCAGGCGCCGCGGCAACTCGCGCGGCCAGGTGAAGGTCCAGTTCGGGGAGTACGGGCTCAAGGCCCTCGAGGGCGGGTGGCTGACCAACCGCCAGATCGAGGCGGCGCGAGTTGCGATGACGCGCAAGATCAAGCGTGGCGGCAAGGTGTGGATAAACGTGTTTCCCGACAAGCCCGTCACGAAGAAGCCCGCCGAGACGCGCATGGGCTCGGGCAAGGGCTCGCCCGAAGGCTGGGTCGCGGTGGTCAAGCCGGGTCGGGTCATGTTCGAGCTTGCCGGCGTCTCCGAGCCGCTCGCGCGCGACGCGATCCGCCTCGCCGCGCACAAGCTCCCGGTCAAAGCGAAGTTTGTGGCGCGCGAGGACTGAGGCGATGCAGGCCAAAGCGCTCCGCGACCTCGATGATGGAGAACTCGCCAAGCAGCTGGCTACGCTGCGCAAAGAGCTCTTCGGGCTGCGATTCGCACACGCGACCGGCGAACTCGACGACACCGCAGCCGTCGGTCGCGCCAGGCGCGACCTCGCGCGCACGTTGACGGTGGCCCGCGAGCGGGAACTGACAGCAGAGCTCCAGCCGCGAAGCTGAGGGCCCTAGAGCACACGCACGACGACGCAGAGAGCAGAGAATGGCCGACGAGGAACCCGACAACGACGCCCCGGTCGCAGACGAGCAGCCTGGGGGCGACCCGTCCGCCTCCCCAGAGGGCTCTGAGCCTCAGACCGCCGCAGCTTCCGAGCAGGTGCAGGCAGAGGGGAGCAGGGAAGCCCAAGCGGAGCCGGTCGGCGAGCAGGCGCCGGGGGAGGGGGAGCCGGAGTCCGCAGCCGGGGATGGCGCAGCGGATGCCGCTGGGCAGGCCGCCGATGAGCCCGCGGCCGAGGAGGGTGCCGCCGCCGAGGACGCCGCTGCCGAGGTCCCGGCGGCAGGCGAGGAGGGCGCAGCGGACGAGACCGGCGAAGCGGGGGAGGAGACCGGCGCCGAGGACGCTGCCCCCGACGCCGGCGCGGCCCCGGACGAGCAGGCTGCCACCGGCGCGGCCGCGGACGAGGAGGCTGACGCCGGCGCGGCCCCGGACGAGGAGGCTGACGCCGGCGCGGCCGCGGCCCCGGCCCCCGAGCAGGAGGAGCTCTCACCCAAGCAGCGTCGCCGTCGTGCGCGCTCGCAGCATCGCGGCGATGCGAGGCCGCAGCGCTCGCCCGAGGAGCGCCAGGCAGAGCGCCTGGCCACGCGCCGTGTCAAGGCTGTGCGACGCCGGGCCCGGCGCCTGCAGGAACGCTCCAAAGCGAAGGCGGCCGAAAAGGCTCCGGCGGTGCCACTGCCCCCCGTGCATGCACCGGTTCAGGGCGCGCGCAAGGTGCGCCTGGGCGTCGTGATCTCCGACAAGGCGTCCAAGACGATCACCGTGCGCACCGAAGTCGCCCGGCGCCACCGGCGCTACGAGAAGATCGTGCGCTCCTCGAGCACCCTGCACGCGCACGACGAGAACGACGACGCCCGCATCGGAGACGTGGTGCGGGTGGTCGAGAGCCGCCCGCTGTCGCGCACCAAGCGCTGGAGGCTCGTCGACGTGGTGGAGCGGGCGCAATGATCCAGAACGAGACGCGCCTGCGCGTCGCCGACAACACGGGGGCGCGCGAGATCCTGTGCATCCGCGTCAAGGGCGGCTCGCGGCGCCGCTACGCGTTCGTGGGCGACGTCATCACGGCGACCGTCAAGCAGGCAAATCCGCAGGGCGCCGTCAAAAAGGGCGACGTCGTCACGGCGGTCGTCGTCCGCACCAAGAAGGCGATCGGCCGCGGCGATGGCACCTACATCGCCTTCGACGAGAACGCGGCGGTGATCATCGACGAGCAGAACAACCCGCGTGGCACGCGCGTGTTCGGGCCCGTCGCTCGCGAACTGCGCGAGCGCAACTTCATGAAGATCGTCTCCCTGGCTCCGGAGGTGCTGTGATGGCCCGTGCTTCCGCCTCTCGTGCCAAGCGCCGCGCGTTGAAGATCCGTTCCGGCGACCAGGTCGCCGTGATCGCGGGAAAGGACCGCGGCAAGAGCGGCCGCGTGCTGCGCGTGGAACCGGCGAAGGAGCGCCTCTACGTGGAGGGCCTGAACATGGCCAAGCGACACGTGCGCCCGGCGCAGGCCTCCGTCACCGGAGGGCAGCTCGGCGGTGTAATCGAGAGCGAGGGTCCGATCCACGTCTCCAACGTGATGCTGCTGGACGGCCGCGGCAAGCCCACGCGCGTGGGGATCGATCGCGAGGGCGGCAAACGCGTACGGGTCGCCAAGAGCAGCGGCGCCAAGCTGGAATGAGGACGGCGTGAGCGCGATCGACACACAAGCTCCCACGGCGCGATTGAAGACCCGCTATCTGGAGGAGATCCGCCCGCAGCTGATGCAGCGCTTCGGCTACTCCTCGATCATGCAGGCCCCGTGCGTGGAGAAGATCACACTCAACATGGGGGTCGGCCAGGCCAAGCAGGACTCCAAAGTGCTCAAAGCCGCGCGCGAGCAGCTCGCGACGATCGCCGGCCAGCAGCCGAGTGTGCGGCGCGCACGCAAGTCGATCGCGGCCTTCAAACTTCGCGAGGGCATGCCAGTCGGGCTCGCCGTGACGCTGCGGGGCGAGCGCAGCTACGAGTTCCTCGACCGCTTGGTCTCGATCGCGATCCCGCGCATCCGCGACTTCCGCGGGCTGAATCCGCGCTCGTTCGACGGACGCGGCAACTACACGATGGGCGTGCGAGAGCAGATCATCTTCCCCGAGATCGACTACGACGCGATCGACGAGGTCCGTGGTCTCGACATCACGATAACGACCAGCGCCGCCACCGACGCGGAGGCGTTTGCGCTGCTCCTGGCTCTCGGGATGCCGTTCGCCGCCCAGGGCCGTCCCGCGGGTTTCGAGGCGCCCGGCGAGGAGCAGGCCGCGCCCGAGCCCGCAGCCTCGGAGGCCCCCGAGCCTGAGGCTGGCCCCCCAGAGTCGCCCGCCGAGCCCGAGGCAGCAGCGTCGGAGGCCCCCGCAGCGTCGGAGGCCCCCGAGCCTGACGCCGCGACCCCAGAGTCTCGCGCCGAGGTCGAGGCCGCCCCCGAGCCCGAGGCCGCCGCCCCAGAGTCGCCCGCCGAGGCCGACGAGCCAGAGACTTCCGAGCCGGGGCCGGCAGAGGCGGAGCCGGAGGCCACCGCGCCGGAGACCGGCGAGCCGGACGCAAACGACACCGCTTCAGAGGAGGAGGGAGGCTGATGGCCAAGACATCGCTGCGCGTCAAGCAGAAGCGTCCACCGAGGTTCAAAACCCGCGCCTATACTCGCTGCACTCGCTGCGGGCGTCCGCGGGCGGTCTACCGCAGGTTCGGGTTGTGCCGCATCTGCCTGCGCGAGCTCGCGCACAACGGCCACATCCCGGGGATGACGAAGTCCTCCTGGTAGGCGGCTCGGCGCATGACCGACACGATCAACGCAAACACGACCAGCAGGCCGGGGCAGCCATGTCGATGACAGATCCGATCGCGGACTTTCTCACGCGCGTGCGCAATGCGATCCACGCCGCTCACGAGACCGTCGAGATCCCTGCCTCGACGCTGAAGAGCGAGCTTGCGCGGATCCTCGCCGAGCAGGGCTACATCGAGTCCTGGACGCTGGTCGCGGCACCCGAGGGCGGCGCCGGGCAACTCATCCAGATCCGTCTGAAGTACACCGACGACCGTCGCTCGGCGATCTCGGGGCTGCGGCGCGTGTCCCGTCCTGGGCGCCGTACATACGTCGACGCCAAGCACATCCCGCGTGTGCTCGGGGGCATGGGGACGGCGATCGTCTCGACATCGCGCGGCGTGATGACCGGCCACGACGCGCGCGCGAAGGGCGTGGGCGGCGAGGTTCTGGCCCAGGTGTGGTGAGGGCGAGCGATGTCGAGGATAGGCAGACAGCCGATCGCGGTCCCAGCGGGCGTGACGGTCTCGATCACGCCGCACGAGGTCCGGGTGAACGGGCCCAAAGGTGAACTCTCAGAGCGCATCCACCCCGACATGCAGGTAACCCAGGATGGCGAGCAGCTACTGGTCAAGCGTCCGACCGACCGCGGCGAGCACCGAGCGCTGCACGGCCTGACGAGGTCTCTGCTGGCAAACATGGTGCACGGCGTTACGACCGGTTACGAGAAACGCCTCGAAATACAGGGGGTGGGCTACCGTGCCCAGCTGAAGGGCAAGAACCTGGAGCTGGCGGTGGGCTACTCGCATCCGATTCCCATCACCGCTCCACAGGGAATCGAGTTCGAAGTGCCCCAACCGACGCGCGTCGTCGTGAAGGGGATCTCCAAGCAGCTCGTCGGGGAGACGGCGGCGATCGTCCGCAAGCAGCGACCGCCCGAGCCCTACAAGGGCAAGGGCATCCGCTATGAGGGCGAGTACGTCCAGCGCAAGGTGGGCAAGCGCGCATGAGCGTCAAGACCAAGGGCGAACGTCGCCTGCGCCGCCGCCGGCGGGTGCGGGCGAAGATCTCGGGCACCGCCGTGCGCCCTCGGATCGCGGTGTTCCGCTCCAACCGCGGGCTCTCGGCGCAGCTGATCGATGACAGCGCCGGCCACACGATGGCGGCCGTGAACTGGTACGAGCCCGAGCTGCGGGCGCTACAGAAGCCCGAGCGCACCCGGCGCGCGGGCGCCGTCCTGGCCGAGCGCGCGCAAGCCGCCGGCGTCAAGGAAGCCGTTTTCGACCGCGGCGGCTACCGCTACCACGGCCACGTGCGCGCCTTCGCCGACGCGATGCGCGAGGCAGGACTGACCGTATAGCGCTGACGGACTGTCAGGACCGCTACCCTCCTCTCCGCAATGTCGATACCCGCAGATCGTTCCGTGAGCCCGGCCGGCCTGGACCTCCAGGAGCGCGTGGTCGAGATCAATCGCGTGGCCAAGGTCGTCAAGGGGGGCAGGCGCTTCTCGTTCACGGCTCTGGTTGTGGTTGGCGACGAGCGCGAAGTCGTGGGCGTCGGCTACGGAAAGGCCAACGAGGTGCCACTGGCGATCCAGAAGGGCGTGGAGCGGGCAAAGAAGGATCTCTTCCGGGTGCCCAAGCACGGCAGCACGATCACCCACCAGACGACCGGCGTCTTCGGCGCCGGGCGCGTGCTGCTCAAGCCGGCTTCGCCAGGCACCGGCGTGATCGCGGGCGGAGGCGTGCGCGCAGTGCTCGAGCTGGCGGGCATCCACGACATCCTCTCCAAGAGCCTTGGCACCCAGAACCCGATCAACCTGGTCAAGGCCACCGTCGCGGGGCTGCGCGGGCTGCGCACGCCGCGGGAGGTTGGCGAGCTTCGCGGGCTGTCGATCAACCGGGTTCTCGGGCTGGGCGGCGAGGACAGCGACCAAGCGCCCTCGGCAACGGAGACGCAGGCCGTCGCGGAGCCGGGCGCCAACGGCGCCGCGAGTCCCGAGAGCGCGCGCGAGGAGAGAGCGGAGGCGGCGGGATAGTGGCCACGCTCATCGTCACGCAGCGCCGATCGCGAAACGGCGCCAACCGCAAACAGATCGAGACCCTACGCTCGCTCGGCCTGAGGCGGATCGGGCACTCGGTGCGCTTGAAAGACGGCCAGGCGACGCGGGGGATGGTGCACGCGGTGCGCCATCTCGTCGAGGTCAAGGAGGGCAAGTGAGCCCCCAGGCCGAGAACGGCAAGGCGCGCATCGGTCTGCACAGCCTGGCGCCCGCGCGCGGCAGCCGCCGTCCGCGCAAGCGCATCGGACGCGGCGAGGGCTCGGGCACGGGCAAGACCGCGGGGCGAGGCCAGAAGGGCGCGGGCGCGCGCGCCGGCTCCAAGCGCAGGGTGCGCTTCGAGGGCGGGCAGATGCCGCTGCACATGCGCATGCGAAAGCTGCGCGGGCCGCACATGAAGAAGTCGATGCCCTTCGAGCCCTTCCGGACGCGCACTCAGGCGGTCAACCTGGCGGCGCTCGAGAGCCGCTTCCAGGCCGGGACAGAGGTGACGCTCGAGCTCATGCGAGCCAGCGGGCTGGGGACGCGCAAGGAGATCCCGGTCAAGGTGCTGGCCCGCGGGGAGCTGAGCAAGGCGCTCACCGTCCACGCCCACGCCTTCAGCGCCGCGGCGCGCGAGCGCATCGAGGCGGCGGGCGGCAGCTGCCGGATCGTCGAGGACTGACCGAGCCCGCTACCCATGCTCTCGACCATCCTGAACGCGTTCCAGGTCGCGGACATCCGCAAGAAGATCGCGTTCACCGCGGCCATGCTGCTGATCTATCGGCTTGGCTCCCACGTCCCCGTGCCGGGCGTCAACCTCACGGCCGTCAACAACATCCAGAAGCAGTTCGGCGGCTCCAACATCCTCGGCCTCTTGAACCTCTTCTCCGGAGGAGGACTGTCGCGGATCGCGATCTTCGCGCTGGGGATCATGCCCTACATCACCGCCTCGATCATCCTGCAGCTGTTGCAGGTGGCGGTGCCGTCGCTCGAGAAACTCTCCAAGGAAGGCGAGGTCGGGCAGGCGCGCATCACCCAATACACGCGCTACCTCACCGTCGGGCTGGCCTTCGCACAGTCGATCGGCTACGTCTTCCTGTTCCACACGCTGCAGGCGAAAGCGGGCGAATCGGTCGTGCGCAAGTTCGACGCCCCGCACATCTTCCTGATCGTCGTCTGCCTTACGACGGGCTGCGTGCTGCTGATGTGGATCGGCGAGTTGATCACTCAGCGCGGGATCGGAAACGGCATCTCGCTGCTGATCTTCGCCTCGATCGTGGCCCGGCTGCCGGCGGGCATCGAAGCCTGGTGGACGAGCCAGGACCAGGTCTTCAAGGTCATGATGCCATTCCTGGTTCTCGCCGTGGTGGCGGGCATCGTGTTCGTGCAGGAAGGGCAGCGGCGTATCCCGGTGCAGTACGCCAAGCGCGTGATCGGCCGGCGCATGAGCGAGGGCGGCCAGACCTACCTGCCGCTCCGCGTGAACATGGCGGGCGTGATCCCGGTCATCTTCGCGGCCTCGATCATGGCCTTCCCCCCGACGGTCGGTCAGCTGGTGAAATCGCACTGGGGCCGTCAGATATCTGACTTCTTCACCCCCAACGGATGGCACTACGTGGTGGGCGAGTCGCTGTTCATCATCCTCTTCACGTACTTCTATACGGCCGTCACTTTCAATCCCGTCGACCAGGCCGACAACTTGAAGAAGTACGGCGGCTTCATCCCGGGCGTGCGCCCGGGGCGCCCAACCGCGGAATTCCTGGATCGCATCCTCGCCCGCCTGACGTTCCCAGGGGCGCTGTTTCTGGCCGCGGTCGCCGCGCTGCCCGCGATCCTGATCGCGCGCACGCACCAGAACTTCTACTTCGGCGGCACGTCGATCCTGATCGTGATCGGGGTCGCGCTTGAAACGATGAAGCAGCTCGAGGCGCAGCTGATGATGCGAAGTTACGAGGGCTTTCTGAAGTAGCGCGCCCCTGCGCGCTCGCTCGCGCGCGGGCTTCCGGCCCCCCGAGCCGCGACCGTCAGGCAAGAGATAGGCTGCGCCCGAGTTGTCGGAGCTGAACCTGATAATGCTCGGCCCGCCGGGCGCGGGCAAGGGGACCCAGGCCGAGCGCCTGCACGAGGACTTCGGACTGCTGCACATCGCGACGGGCGACATCCTTCGCGCCGAGGTTGCCGCGGACACGCCGCTGGGCACGGAGGCCCGGCGCTACATGGACGCCGGCGAGCTGGTTCCGGATGAGGTGATCGTGGGCATGATCACGCAGCGGATAAGCGGAGGCGACGCGCGCGACGGGTTCCTGCTGGACGGCTTTCCCCGCAACGAGAGGCAGGCAGATGCCCTGGCCGAGGCGCTCGAGCAGCTCGAGCGGCGCCTGACGGCGGCGCTGCTGATCGAGATGCCCGACGAGGCGCTCGTGCGCCGGCTCACCGGCCGGCGGATGTGCGTGAAGAACCCGACTCACATCTACCACGTCGAGTTCGACCCGCCCAAGCACGCGGATGTTTGCGATCAGGATGGCGCGCGCCTGGTCCAGCGCGACGATGACCGCGAGGAGACGATCCGTCACCGCCTGCAGGTCTATCACGCCCAAACCGAGCCTCTGATCGACCATTACGATCACGCAGGCCTGCTGCGGCGCTTCGACGGGAACCGCAACGCCAACGAGGTGCATGCCCACATCAGGGCCACGGTCGCGACGCTGCGCCTGGAGGAGGAGCTCTGAGGAAGGCTAAGCTCCGCGGGTGATCATCAAGAAGACCCCCGCTGAGATCGACGCCATGGCGCGTGCCGGCGAGGTTCTGGTGGCGACCCTGGCGGAGCTCGAGCGGCACGTGCGCCCAGGCGTCAGCACCGCCGAGCTCGATCGCATCGCCGAGCGCTTCGTGCGTGCTCGCGGTGGCGTGCCCACGTTCAAGGGCTACCGCGGCTTTCCGGGCTCGATCTGCGCCTCCCCCAACGAGATGGTCGTGCACGGCATCCCTGGGCCCTACCGGCTGAAGGGCGGCGACATCATTTCGATCGACGTCGGCGTCACGCTGCAGGGCTGGGTGGCCGATGCGGCGCGCACCTTCGCCGTTGGGGAGATCTCCGCCGAGGCGCAGAACCTGCTGGCCGGGACCGAGGCCTCGCTGCTGGCGGGCGCTGCGCAGTGCCTCGCGGGTGCCCGTATGGGGGACGTCTCCAGCGCCATCCAGCACGCGGCCGAGGGCGCGGGGCTGTCCGTGGTCCGCTCGCTGGTCGGGCACGGCATCGGCCGGAGCATGCACGAGGATCCGCAGGTGGCGAACTATGGAACACCGGGCAAGGGGCCGCTACTCGAGGAGGGCATGGTCCTGGCCGTCGAGCCGATGATGACCGCCGGGAGCCCGGAGGTGCGCGTGGGCGAGGACGGATGGGCGATCTACTCGCGCGACCGCTCGCTGGCGGCGCACTTCGAGTTCACGGTCGCGATCACGGGCGCGGGTCCGAGAATCCTGACCCCGTGGCGCGATCGTGCGCCGAAGGGCGCGCCCGAGCCGGCCGCGGAGGGTGCCGCCAGCGTGGGCTGAGCCCGGCCCTCGACGGCCGGAAGGAGTTGCTACCATCCGGAGTCCTGCTCAAATGCGGCGTATTCGTGCGCCGTTGCGAGCCCCGACGACCCGGTAGCGGCGGCCTAGGCGGCAGCCAGAGCCGGATCGCCGGAACCGAGCCGAAGGGATCAATGAAGGTAAGACCGTCGGTCAAGCCGATGTGCGAGAAATGCAAGATCATCCGCCGCCACGGGGTGGTGCTGGTGATCTGCCAGAACAAGCGCCACAAGCAGCGCCAGGGGTGAGGGGCTAGATGGCACGCATCGCGGGAGTCAACCTCCCGCTGAACAAGCGCTCGGAGATCGGGCTCACCTACATCTACGGCATCGGCCGGCCCACCGCCAACAAGGTGCTCGCGCAGGTGGACGTGAGCCCCGACACCTACGTGCGCGACCTGACCGAGGACGAGGTCGCCAGGCTGCGCGACGCGATCGACTCGAGCCTCACGGTCGAGGGCGACCTGCGGCGCGAGAGCTCGCAGGACATCAAACGGCTGCAGGAGATCGGCTGCTACCGCGGACTGCGACACCGACGCGGACTCCCGGTGCGCGGACAGAACACGAAGACCAACGCGCGCACCCGCAAGGGCCCCAAGCGCATGCAGGTGGCGGGCAAGAAGAGGGCGGGCAAGAAGTGAGCGCGCTGCGGCGAATCGCACACCGGCCACGTTGGAGCGCGCGCGGGTCGGGAGGGCCCGCCAGAAGCTGATGCCCCCCGCTCCCAAACGCGCCCGCGGCCGGCGCAAGCCCAAGAAGAACATCCCGATCGGGCAGGCCCACATCAAGACGTCGTTCAACAACACGATCGTGTCGCTCGCCGACACGCAGGGCAACGTGATCGCCTGGGAGTCAGCGGGAGGCGCCGGCTTCAAGGGGTCGCGTAAGTCGACCCCGTTCGCGGCCCAGGTCACTGCCGACGCCGCCGCCCGCAAGGGCCTCGAGCAGGGGCTGGTGAAGGTCGAGGTGTTCGTGAAGGGGCCAGGCTCGGGTCGTGAGACTGCGATCCGATCGCTGCAGGCCGCGGGCTTGGAGGTGACGGGCGTCAAGGACGTCACCCCGCAGGCCCACAACGGCTGCAGGCCGCGCAAGCGGCGGCGGGTGTAGGACGGGCGAGGACGAGCACGCGATCGGGCGATATGGCAAGGGACACCTCTCCACAGTGCAAGCAGTGCCGCCGCGAGGGCCAGAAGCTGTTCCTCAAGGGCGAGCGCTGCCTGACGGACAAGTGCGGCGTGGAGCGCCGCTCCTACCCGCCCGGCGAGCACGGACGCGGTCGCATGAAACAGAGCGAGTACCGGGTGCAGCTGCGCGAGAAGCAGAAGGCGCGTCGCTACTACGGCGTGCTCGAGCGTCAGTTCCACGGCTACTACGTCAAGGCTTCGCGCCAGCCAGGCATCACGGGCGAGAACCTGCTCGCGCTGCTGGAGTGTCGCCTGGACAACGTGCTGGTGCGCCTCGGATTCGCGGCTTCGAGGCGCCAGGCGCGACAGCTCATCAGGCACGGCCATTGGACGGTCAACGGCCGCCGCGTGAACATTCCCTCCTACCAGGTGCGCCCGGGCGAGGTGATCGCGATCAAGGCGGACACGCCGGCGACGCAAGTCGTCAGGGACGCGACCGAGCTCACCGGACAGATCCCCGCGTGGCTACAGGCCGACCACGAGTCGCTCACGGCCAAGGTGCTGCGCAAGCCGGAGCGGCGCGAGGTCGCTGCCCCGGTGCAGGAGCAGCTCATCGTCGAGCTGTACTCGAAGTAGAAGACCCTAAACGCCCCGCCGCGTGCGGGGCATCCCGCAGCGGCGTCGCGAGCCACGTGGCGCCAGACCAAAACGACGTTAGGACTCTGATGCTCGACTTTCAAATCCCCCGAATCACAAGCGAGTCGGTGGAGCAGAACCGCGGCACGTTCACGATCGAGCCGCTCGATCGCGGATTTGGCTACACGTTCGGCAACTCGCTGCGGCGCGTGCTGCTCTCATCGCTCTCGGGGGCGGCCGTGACAAGCGTGCGTATCGAGGGCGTCGCGCACGAGTTCTCGACGATCGGCGGCGTCAAGGAGGACGTGACCGACATCGTGCTCAACCTCAAGGGCGTGGTCTGCCGCATGCACTCGGACGCCAGCGAGGTCGAGGCTCCGCTGGTGGTCACGGGGCCAGGTGAGATCACGGCCAAAGACATCGATCTGCCGGCGGGCGTGGAGATCCTCAACCCCGACGTCCACGTGGCGACGCTCGAGAAGAAAACCAAGCTCGAGCTCTACATGACGATCGGCAGGGGCCGCGGGTACAGACCCGCCGAGGAGAACAAGTCGCCGGACCAGCCGATCGGGGTGATCCCGATCGACTCGATCTTCTCGCCGGTGAGGCGCGTCGCATACGCGGTCGAGCAGGCCCGCGTGGGGCAGAAGACGGACTTCGACAAGCTCACGCTGGACATCGAGACCGATGGCTCGATCGACCCCCAGGCTGCGCTGCGCGAGGCCGCCGAGCTGCTCATCTCCCAGCTCGCGATCTTCACCGACGCCGATCGCATCCAGGAGCTGCGTGCGACGCCGGGCGGCGCGCTCGACGGGCACGGCCTGGCCGTGGGCGCCGGTGCTCCGGCGGCGCTGCAGGGCGAGGAGTGGAGCATCCTGATCGAGGAGCTCGAGCTTGGAGTCCGCTCCTACAACTGCCTCAAGCGCGCGGGCATTCAGACGGTCGGCGATTTGATCTCAAAGTCGGAGGCGGAGCTCAACGCGATTCCCAACTTCGGCAAGAAGTCGATCGACGAGGTGATCGAAACGCTTCACGCTCGCGGTCTCTCGCTGCGGGAGGACTGAGCGGGGGTCGAGCTGCGGCCGGCAGGCAGGGCGGCGCGGCGGCGCGGCCAAGGCCAACCCGGCGCCAACCCCCGCACGCGCCCGCGACTGAACAGGACAAGGCCATGAGACACCAGAAGAACAGGCACAAGCTCAGCCGCGACAGCGCCCATCGCAAGTCGCTGCTCATGAACCTGAGCAAGGAGATCATCGAGCACGAGCGCGTGAGGACCACGCAGGCCAAGGCGAAGGCGGTCAAGCCGGAGATCGAGAAGCTGATCACGCTGGCCAAGCGCGGCGATCTGCACGCGCGCCGCCAGGCGCTCTCGACGCTCTCGCAGGACAAGTTCGCGGTGCACAAGCTGTTCGAGGAACTCGCGCCGCGCTATGCGCAGCGCGCGGGCGGCTATACGCGCATCCTCAAGCTCGGCCCGCGCCGTAGCGATTCGACGGAGATGGTCTTCATCGAGCTCGTCTGAGTTCTCCGGCGCGGCGGGCAGCCGCGATGGGGGCAGCCGGGATGGTCACGAAGCTAACGCTCGAGTATGACGGCACCGCCTTCGCCGGCTGGGGACGCCAGCCGGGCATGCGTACGGTGCAGGAGGAGGTCGAGCGGGCGCTCTGGACCGTACTCGGCGAGACGGGCAGCGACGGCCGGCCGCTGAGGTTGAGGGTCGCCGGGCGCACCGATCGGGGCGTCCACGCGTGGGGCCAGGTCGCCAGCTACTCGCACGAGGCAGTCGATCCGGCGCGGCTGAACGGACTGCTGGACGACGACGTGGCGGTTCTCGCGGCGGAGCCGGCTGCGCGTTCGTTCGACGCGCGGCGGGACGCGCGCAGCCGCACCTACTGCTACCGCGTGCTGGCGCGGCGCGCGCGCAGCGCGTTCGAGCGCACGCGCGCGTTCTGGTGGGCGGGTCCGCTCGACGTGGACGCGCTGCACGCGTGCGCGGACCTGGTGCGGGGGAGGCACGACTTCAGGGCGTTCACACCGAGCGAAAGCGATCACTCCTACTTCCACTGCTGTGTGCTGGCGGCCGAGTGGCGCGCGAGCGGCGAGGTGCTGGAGTTCTGGATCGAGGCCGACATGTTCCTCAGGCACATGAACCGCGTGCTCGTGGGCACGATGCTCGAGGTGGCCAGCGGGCGGCGGACGGTGTCGGAGTTCGCCGAGCTGCTGCAGGGCAGGCCGCGTTCGCAGGCCGGACGCACGGCGCCGGCACACGGGCTGGCGCTCGCGCGCGTCTCCTACGGCTAGCGGCAGAGCCCGGTGCACGGCCGCGGCCGGGCACCGGCAAGCCGGCGCGTCGCAGACCTACGCCTAGGCGCGCAGACGGGGGTCGCGGCAGGCTCTGGGGGGCACGCCGGCACGGCGCAGATCTTCACGGCCGGGACCGAAGCTGCCCCTATCCTGGCTTGGGAATGCTGAACGTGCTCCTGACCAACGACGACGGGATCGAGGCCGAGGGGCTGCAGGCGATGCGCCGCGCGCTGAGCGGGCTTGAAGACGTGCGCCTGGCGGTGATCGCGCCGGACGGCAACCGCTCGGCGATGGCGAGGTCGATCACGACGCGCAGGCCTCTGTGGGTCACGGAGGTGCCGTTCTCGGATGGCACGGTCGGATACGCCAGCGACGGGACGCCGGTGGATTGCGTGCGCCTGGCGAGCCTCGGCCTGGTGCAGGACTTCGCTGCCGATCTGGTCGTCTCGGGCATCAACCACGGCGCCAACCTGGGCGATGACATCACCTACTCGGGCACCGTCGCCGCGGCGCTCGAGGGAGTGGTCCTGGGCCTCCCGGCGATCGCTGTCTCGCAGCAGTCTGGCGCGAGGGCCCTGGACTTCCGCTACGACGGCGGGTTCGGCTTCGAGGTAGCGGCCGCGTTCGTGGCCAGGCTGGTGGAGCGCATCGAGGACGTGCCGCTTCCGGGGAGGACGCTTTTGAACATCAACGTGCCCGCGGGCACGCCGAGCGGCGTCGAGGTCACGAGCTTGGGTAAGCGCATCTACCGCGATGAGCTCAAGCTCGAGCGCGAGGAGGAGCATCGCCGGCGCTACTGGATCTACGGCGCGGACCCCGGCTTCCACGACGAGCCCGGCACCGACCTGGCGGCGGTTGCGGCGGGGCGGATCGCGGTCACGCCGATCCACTTCGATCTCACCGACAGGCCGAGCCTGGAGGCGCTGCGGCGCTTCAACCTCGACGAACTGCTGGCTCCCGTCGCCCACGACGCACCGTGAGCGCGCAGCGGGAGGCGCCGACTCGGCAACAGATCGCCAGGGCCGCGGAGCTGCGCCGCGAGCTGGACCATCACGCGCACCGCTACTACGTCCTCGACGACCCGGAGATCGGAGACGACGAGTACGACCGCCTGCTGGATGAGCTGCGCGAGCTCGAGCGGCAGCACCCGTCGCTGCTGACGGCGGATTCGCCGACGCAGCGGGTCGGCGGCGCGCCGGTGAGCCGCCTGCAGAAGGTCGAACACCTGGAGCCGATGCTCTCGCTCCCCAACGCGCGCTCCGAGCAGGAGCTCACGGCGTGGGTCGAGCGCATGCGCAATCACCTCGCCCGCGAGGGCATCGCTGCGCCGCAGTTCGACTTCGTGGTCGAGCCGAAGATCGACGGGCTGGCGATCAGCCTCGTGTACCGCGACGGGGTGCTCGAGCGCGGCGCGACAAGGGGCGACGGACGCATCGGCGAGGACGTCACGCACATCCTGCGCACGATCGGAGCGATACCCCTGCGCGTGCAGGGCGCCCCGCGGCTATTGGAGGTGCGCGGAGAGTTGTACATGTCGCTCGCCGACTTCACGGCGCTCAACGAGCGCCGCGCCGAAGCGGGGCTCTCGACGTTCATGAACCCGCGCAACTCGGCCGCGGGCACGGTGCGCCAGCTGGACCCCGCCGACGCGGTCGGGCGTCCGCTGTCGATCTGGTGCTATCAGGTCGGGGTGACCGACGAGAGCCTGTCGTTCGAGTCTCACTGGCAGGCGCTTGAGTGGCTGCGCGGGCACGGTTTCCGCGTCAACGACGACATCCAGCGGCTTGCGGGCGAGCAGGAGGTGATCGCGCAGTGCCTGCAGTGGCAGGAGCGCCGGGGAGATCTCGACTTCGAGATCGATGGCGCGGTCGTGAAGGTCGACGATCTGGAGCTGCAGCGGCGCCTGGGCTCTGTGGGCCGCGACCCGCGCTGGGCGGTGGCGTGGAAGTTCCCCCCGACGACGGCGGTGACGCGCCTGGAGCGGGTCGCCTGGAACGTGGGTAAGTTCGGCGACCTGCACCCCTACGCGGTGCTCGAGCCGGTCGAAGTGGGCGGCGTGCGCATCGGCATGGCCACGCTCCACAACGAGGAGGACCTGAGGCGCAAGGACATCAGGGCGGGCGAGGAGGTGATCGTGCTGCGTGCCGGCGACGTGATCCCGCAGGTCGTCTCGCCGGCGCCGCACGTGGTCGAGCGCAAGGGACGGCCGCGGATCCCGCGCCCGCCGGCGAGGTGCCCGTTCTGCAAGACGGAGACGGTCAAGCCGGCGGATGCCGTGTTTACTAAGTGTCCGAACCGGGACTGCCCGGCGCGCAGATGGCAGCTGCTCAAGCACTTCGTCTCGCGCGGCGCGATGGAGATCGAGGGACTCGGTGAGAAGCAGGTTGCGCTGCTGCAGGAGCGAGGGCTGGTGCGCACGGCTGGCGACTTCTACCGCCTCGAGCAGGCGCAGCTGGTGCAGCTCGAGGGCTTCGCCGAGCTGTCGGCGAGGAACCTGCTGCGGGCGATCGCGGCGTCGAGGGAGCGGCCGTTTGCGCGCGTTCTGTTTGCGCTCGGCATCGAGGAGGTGGGCGAGGTCACGGCCAGGAACCTCGCGCAGCGCTTTCGCGAGATCGACTCGCTTCTCGGCGCCTCCGAGCAGCAGATCGCCGAAACGCCGGGGATCGGCGAGAAGATGGCGAGCGTGATCCGCGAGCAGCTCGATGACGAGCGCATGCGCGCGCTGATCGAGGACCTGCGCGAGCTAGGCCTGCGCCTGCGCGAGGATGGCCCGGCGCCCTCGCAGGGGCCGCTTGCGGGCAAGACGCTGGTGCTCACGGGATCGCTGCCCGAGTGGTCGCGCGAGCAGGCCACGGAGCGGATCATGGCGGCGGGCGGGCGCGTGACGGGGTCGGTGTCGCGCAACACCGACTACGTGGTCGCGGGCGAGAGCCCAGGCGCCAAGCTGCAGAAGGCCGAGCGCCTGGAGGTTCAGGTCCTCGATGAGGCCGCCCTGAGGCGCATGCTCGAGCGGTAGCACGGCGGCGCCGGCAGGCCGCGCCCGGGCGAGACGACGGGGCGGCGAAGACCGGCCGCGGAGGGCCGCGCGAGCGAGGCGATCTGACCTCAGGCGGGCGGGGTGAGGCTGGAGCTGGCGAGCGTGATCACGATGTGGTCCTGAACGTGGTGTGCGAACGAGGTCGCCACGCCGTCGGTGAAGATCGCGAAGGCGAGCTGATGGCCGTTTGAGGACAGGCAGTAGCCGACCAGGTTAGACGCCCCGATGAGGGTCCCGGTCTTGCCCTGGCAGCGTCCCGCGGCCGCCGTGCGGCGCATGCGCCCCGCGAGCGTCCCGCTGCGTCCGGCGACGGCCAGCGAGCTGCGCAGCGGTGCTCCGAGCGGCGTGGGGGCGAGGGCGACGAGCAGCTCGCCGACCTGGAAGGCAGAGGTGCGGTCGGAGCGCGAGAGCCCGGAGCCGTCGACGATGCGCGCGTGGATGCGGAGCAGCCTGGCGATCGTGCGGCTCGCCACGGCCGCTCCCGCGGCGGTCGTGCCCGCGCCCCCGAAGCGCGCGCCGATGTCCTTCAGCAGCGTCTCGGCGAAGAAGTTGTCGGAGGAAGGGAGCGTGAGCGCGAGCAGCTGGGCGAGCGTGGGCGATTGCACCTGCGCGAGCAGCAGCGCGCCCGGGGGCGCAATTCCGGCGCGGGCGCGAGAGGCGACCCGCACCCCGGCCGCGCTCAGCGCCGATCTGAGCTGCTGGGCGGCGTAGGCTGCCGGCGCGGAGGCGCCGTGCAGCGAGCCGGTCGCCCCGCGGTTGAAGGCCAGCGCGCTCAGCCTGCCTACCAGGAACGGGTCCAAGGCGTAGCCGCTCGAGGGCTCGCCGCGGCGGGCGTCGAAGAGCGACTCATCGCCGAGGATCGACCCGCTCACGGCGCGGATCCCGGCCTGGCGCAGCTGAGAGGCGAGGGCGGCGACGCTCGCGCCGAGGCCGCCGTAGTGGCTGCCGATGAAGGCGCTGCTCCCGAACGTGGGATCTCCGCCGCCGCGCAGGTAGAGGTCCCCTTCCCACACGCCTGCGACGCTGAGCTGCCCCGTGCCCAGCACGCTCGTCGAGAGGCGCGCCGTCGGGCCCATCAGCGCTAGCGCGGCGGTGGCGGTGTAGAGCTTCTCGACCGAGGCCGGCGGTCGCATGACGCTTGCGCGTTCGGAAAAGAGGGCTTGATTCGTGGTGAGGTCGTAGACGTACGCGCTCGAGAGGGCGCCGGCGAGGCGCATCTGGTGCGCTAGGTCGCTCTGCACGGCCGCCAGGTCGGGCCCCTGTGCCTGGGCGGCAGGCGCGCTGGTCAGGAGGGCGGCGCCCGGCGCAGCAGCGCCCAGCGCGGCGGCGCTCCAAGCCAGCCAGGCTCGCAGGGGCGCAGCCCCCGCACGCCGGCGCCCGACCCGCCCGCGCCCAGGTGCGCGCGCAATCGCGCGCCCGCGCGCGGCCCGCAAAAAGGACTTCAGGGTCACGTGCCCGTAGAATGAAGCTGCCATGGGCAAGGTTGTCAAGCTCGAACCGACGGCCAAGGGCAAGGGGGCGGCAGCCAAGCGGCGGGCCAGGATGGCGGCGCGCGGGGTGGGCCGGCAGGAGTCGGTCGAGCGGCGCAGGCGGCCGCGTCCGGACAAGACCGCGCTCGTGCTGGGCGGCGGCGGGTTCACGGGCGGGGTGTACGAGATAGGCGCGCTGCGCGCGCTGGACCTGCTGACCCTGAACAGCACGGTCACGCAGTTCGACGTCTACGTGGGGACCTCGGCGGGCGCGTTCATCGCTGCCCTGTGCGCCAACGGGATCACGCCGGAGGAGATGATGAGCGTCGTGACCCAGCAGGGTCACCAGCCGTTCAAGGACGTCGACCTCAGCGACCTGCTGCACCTCAACGTGCGCGAGTTCATTCGCAAGGGCGCCGTGATGCCGATCAGGGCCGCGGAGCTGGCAAAACAGATGTTCTCCCAGCGCGGGAGCGTCTCGCTGATGGACGTCATGCTGGGGCTCGCGGAGGGACTGCCCTCGGGCGCGTACACGGGCGAGGGGATCGAGAAGTACCTGCACACGGTGCTCAACGAGCCCGGGCGCACGGACGACTTCAGGGAGTTGCCGAACGAGCTCTACATCACCGCCACGGACCTGGACACGTGCGAGCGGGTCGTGTTCGGCGTCGACTCGGCCGACGTCCCGATCTCCAAAGCGGTGCGCGCGTCGGGCGCGCTGCCGATGGTGTATGCGCCGGTGCGCGTCGAGGACCGCGAGCTGATCGACGGCGGGATCGTCTCGACGACCAACCTCGATATCGCGGTGCAGGCGGGCGCGAAGCTGATCGTGGTCATCAACCCGATCGTGCCGTTCGTGAACGACTTCACCTCCACCGTGCGCACGCTGGGCGGGACGCGCCCGCGGCGCGTGTCGGACATGGGCTTTCCGCAGATCGGCTATCAGGTGTTCAAGCTAGTCGCACACCAGCGCCTGCACGAACTGGCCAAGGGCTGGGAGCGGCGCTATCCGGGCGTCGACATCGTGCTGATCGAGCCCGAACCGACCGACGAGCTCATGTTCCAGACCTCGATGATGAACTTCACCTCGCGCGTCGAGATCGCTCGCCACGGCTTCGAGTCGGTGACCAAACACCTGGCCGGCGAGTACGCCCGCTACCGCGAAATCGCGGACCGCCACGGGATCGAGATCTCGGGAGCACGAGTGCGCAAGGTGGTCGAGCACTTCGACACCGAGCGCGAGCACGTGAGCGCCTGGCGCAAGATCCTGGAAGGGACGACGGGCGCGCTGCTGCGGCAGGCAGGCTCCTCGAGCTAGACCGGCTGTTCAGCTCAGAGGAGCGGCTTCGGCGAGCCTGCACGGCTCGCTCGCGCCGCGAGGGGTCGCGTGCCGGGCGTCCGCGCCGGCGTGCGAGGCAGAGCGCGGGGCGCGCGCGAAGCTCTACGCGGCCTTCTCGAGGGCCTCGAGCAGGCGTCCCGAGGTAGCGCTGTCGCGGATCGCGATGCGCACGTGGCGCGGCTCTCCGAGCGGCGACCCTTCTGCGACGAGTACTCCGGCGCGCGCCAGTCGCGCCGCCAGCTCGCCCCCTGCGAGCGAGCGGTGTGCGACCCACAGGAAGTTGGCCTGGCTCGGGGTCACCTCGAACCCGCGGTCGCGCAGGGCGCCTTCAAGGCGCGGGCGCTCCTCGCAGACTGCTCGCACGTGGCTGGCGATGAGCTCTGAACACGAGCGCAGCGCCTCGAGCGCGCCAGACTGGGAGGCGTCGGAGACGCCGAGGTCGGGCGCGAGCTCGGCGAGCACCTCCTCGGAGCCGGGTCCGCCGAGCGCGTATCCCACGCGCAGCCCCGCCAGGCCCCAGGCCTTGGAGAAGCTGCGGAAGATGAGCAGGCGGGGATGGTCCTCGAGCAGGCTCAGCGCCGCGTTGGTGGGCTGGGCATTGGCGAACTCCACGAGCGCCTCATCGAGCAGCACGGCCACGCCGTCGGGGAGTCCGTCGAGCAGGCGTCGCAGCTCGTCGACGGGCATCAGCTCGCCGGTGGGATCGTTGGGGTTGGCGAGCGCGATCACCCGCGTTTCAGGCTCGTGCGCCTCCTCGAGCAGCGCATCGACGCCGCCCGAGACGGGCACGGCGCGCCCGTGCGAGCGCCGCGCCATGATCGGGTACAGCGGGTACGACGGCCAGGAGGTGAGCAGCCGCTGGCCGGGGCCGATCAGCGCCCGGGTTGCCGCGCTGAGCAGCTCGGCCGCGCCGTTGCCAAGGATCACGCGCGCAGGATCGATCGCGTGCTTGCTCGCGAGCTCGTCGCGCAGCGCGGAGCCGCGCAGGTGCGGGTAGCGGTTGAGCGCTCGCCGAGCGGCGTACGTGATCGCGTTGACGATGCGCACGTGCGGCAGCTCCATCCACGTGGTCTGCGAGAGGTCCAGCGTCTCGACGCGCGCCAGCGCCTTGCGCCGCCGCTCGGCTGCCTCCTCGCGCAGGCGCTCGTTGACCTCCTCGACCGGGATCGCTTCGAACTGGCGGTAGTAGTCGAGCAGGCTCACGCTAGGCCTGTTCTAGCAGCGCGCCGCCAGCGCGCTCCGGCTCATGCCGGCACGAGGCGGGCCGAGGAGAGGCACCTTCACGCGTGCCCGCCGCCGGAGACGATGCCCGACCCGGGACCGTGTATGACGACGAACCAGAACACGAACACGAGCGCGCAGACGGCTGCTGTGGCACCGAAGACCCGGCCGCGCGCGCCGGAGCGCTGGTCGTAGCCGGCGGCACGGCGCACCAGGATCCACGCCTCATCCAGGCGCGTGAGCATCGCGAGGGCGCCGAACAGGAGCGGAAACAGGGCCGCGAACGCGGCGATGATCCCGAGAAAGACGCTGCCGGTGAGGTAGTTCACCTCCGAGCCGATCCACAGGCAGGCCAGCGGTATGGGCCCCCAGCAGAGGAGGCTGATGGCGAACATCGCGCTCAGCAGGACGCCGGCGAGCGAGCTGTCAACGCGCTGGCGAAGCTCGCCGGCTCGCTGCGGCTGCTCTCGATAGTGGATGGGAGCGGTGCCGGGTCGCCGGCTGATGAAGAGTCCGCCGGTGTCGCTTGGGTCGGTGCGCATCGCTTTTTTATGTTCGCAGCAATGGCCGCCCGCCACGGCGCATGCTCGCGCCGCGGCTGCGGCAGCGGCTGCGGCTGCGTGGACGCGAGCGCGCGCTCTCTGCCGCTCTCAGCCCTCGTAGAGCTGGTCGAAGATGGCGGCGTACTTCTGGTTGACGACGTTGCGCTTGACCTTCAGCGTGGGCGTGAGCTCGCCGGTTGCTTGCGAAAGATCGTGGTCAAGGATCGCGAACTTCTTGACCTGCTCGACCTGCGCGTACTTCGCGTTGGCGCGGTCGACCTCGCCCTGGATCAGCTCGCGGATGGCGGGCTCGCGCGAGAGCGAGGGGATGTCCGCGGGCAGGTTGTGCTCGCCCGCGTAGGCTGCAATTTCTTCCTCGTCGAGCGTTATCAGCACCACGGGGTAGGGACGCTGGTCGCCGTGCATCACGGCCTGCGAGATCCAGCGGCACTGCTTGAGGTCGTTCTCGATGTTGGCCGGGGTTAGGTTCTTGCCGCCGGCGGTGATGATGATGTCCTTCTTGCGGCCGGTGATCGAGAGGTAGCCGTCCTCGTCGACGGAGCCGAGGTCGCCGGTGTGCAGCCAGCCGTGCTCGACCGCGCCGAAGCTTGCGTCGGCGTTGTTGTGGTAGCCCTTGAAGATGTTGGGGCCTTTGATCAGGATCTCGCCGTCGTCTGCGATCTTCAGCTCGACGCCGGGCAGGGCGCGCCCCACGGTCCCGAAGCGGTGGTGCTCGAGCGTGGAGATGGTGGCGGCGGTCGCCGTCTCGGTCATCCCGTAGCCCTCGAAGACGGGAACACCGCAGGCGTAGAAGAAGCGCAGGATCTCGACACCGATTGGCGCTGCTCCACTGGTGGCGTGGCGCACGCGCCCGCCGAAGATCGCGCGCACGTTCTTGAACAGCTTCTCGTCGGCCTCGTCGAACTGCGCCTGCAGCTCGGCCGGCACTGGCTCGCCGGCGGCCGTCATATCGCGGACCTTGACGCCGAGCTCTATCGCCTGCCGGGAGCGCTCCTGCTCCTCCGGGGGCTGCGCCTGGATGGCTGCGTTGGCGAGCGCGTAGATCTTCTCGAACACGCGCGGGACCGAGGGCAGGTACGTGGGTTTGACGTCCTGCAGCTCGGGCACGATCTGCTTGGTGTCGCCGCCGAAGTAGGCGAGCGTGCTGCCGAGATCGAATGCCGCCAGCTGGATCAGCAGCGCAAAGGAGTGCGCGAGCGGGAGGTACAGGTAGGTGACCTCGTCGCCCTGGATCTCGCCGATCTCGCGAACCATGGAGACGATTGCGCGATAGTTGCCGTGGCTGAGCACGCAGCCCTTGGGCGGCCCGGTCGTGCCGGAGGTGTAGATGAACGTGAAGGGGTCCTCGGGCTGGACGGCATCGCGCCGTGCATTCAGCTCGGCTGCCGAGCGCGGTCGCCCGCGCTCGCGAACGTCCTCCAACGAGATCGCGCCGAGCTCGGCACCGTGGCTCGAGCCGTTGGCGTCGGCGCTGATGGGGTCGATCACGACGACGGTCCGCAGGTTGGGGAGCTGGTCCTTGATGGCGGCGATCTTGGCGAGCTGGTGCTCGTCCTCGCAGACGATCGCGCAGGCGTCGGAGTCGGAGATCACCCACAGGCACTCCTCGGGCGAGTTGGTCTGGTAGATGGGCACGACCACGAGGCCGGCCGAGGTCGCGGCCATGTCTGCGAAAGACCACTCGGGCCGCGTGTTGGCGAGGATGCAGATCCGCTCGCCGGGCTGCAGGCCGAGGTCGATCAGCCCGAGGCCGATCTCCTGCACGATCTCGGCCAGCTGTGCGTAGGTCACGTCTTTCCACTCGCCGTCTCGCCTGTAGCGGATTGCCACATGCTCGGCGTGCGCCGCGGCTGAGTTTGAGATCAGGTCGGCGATTGTGCGCGAGGCGGTGGTGGGCGCGTGGGGCGACGCCGCGGCGGTTGCCTCCATGGAACTCTCCTCCTACTCGATGGTCGTGCGGGCCAGCAAGAGTGAATCTTAGAGGTCGCTGCGCGGCGCGTCCCCTCATAGATCCGCTGCGGGGCGCGTGCCCCGTCTGCGCGCCTATACGGGGTTGGGCACGTCAAGGAAGTGGTGGCGCACGCCGAAGCGCCGCGCGAGGTGCTCGCCGAGCTGCTTGATGCCGAGCGTCTCTGTCGCGTAGTGCCCGGCCGCGATGAAGTGCACGCGACACTCGCGCGCCTGCGCCATGACGCGCTCGGCGGGCTCGCCGGTGAGCAGCGCGTCGGCCCTAGCGGCTGCGGCGTCGGCGAGGAAGTCGGCGCCTGCGCCGGAGACGATCGCCAGGCGCTGCACGCGAGCGGGCCCCGCGTCGAACACGAGCGGCTCGCGAGCGGTGACCTCGGCGACGCGCGCGAACAGCTCCTCGGCGAGCATTCCCTCGCCGGGAAGCTGGGCGAGGAAGCCGATCGGCTCGCCGCGGTGGTAGGCGAAGGGCTCGAGCTCGTGCGCGTCGAGGGCGCGGGCGAGCAGCGCGTTGTTGCCGAGCTGCCGGTGCGCATCGAGCGGGAGGTGGTAGGCGGCGAGGGCGATGTCAGCGTCGAAGAGGACCTTCAGGCGCCGCTTGAGCGCGGCGTCGAGTGCGCGAGGAGATGAGTCCCAGAAGAGCCCGTGGTGCACGACGAGCAGGTCTGCGTTTGCGACGGCGGCGAGCTCGAACAGCTCGAGGTGGGCGCTGACCCCGGTCGCCACGGTTGCCACCTGCTCGGGACCGGGCACCTGAAGGCCGTTTGGGCAGTAGTCCTCGAAGCGCGCGGGCTCGAGCAGCGCGTCGAGCTCGTTGATGATCTCGGCGAGCGCTACTGCAGCCACGGAGGCGAAGATACCCGGGTTGGGTGGCGGCGGCGTGTGGAATACTGGCTTGCGCCTCGGGGCGTGGCGCAGCCTGGTAGCGCGCACCGTTCGGGTCGGTGAGGTCCCCGGTTCAAATCCGGGCGCCCCGATTGAGCGACGACCCGTTGTTTTGCAGGGGATTTCGACTTTAGCCGCGACGCGACCTTGGCGAGTCTGGTGACCGGCTCGCGGGCCAATGCCCGATGTTTGTCCCAACACAGGAGTCCTTGGTCGGCGCGAGCCCGCACAGACGCCGCCACGATCGCGAGCTCAGCGTGTCGCGGACCCAAACTCATTGCGGTTCACGCGGACCCGCGCGGACGCGGTGAACGCGATCTCGCAATCGGCGGGCAGAAGTCGCGCTACCGTCTCGGTCGTTCGTCACGCGAGCTGGTGGGAGTTGAGAGATCGGTGCTTGACGTCGAGATCGCTGGACGAGGAGCGCGCCGGGTGCTGTTTCTAAGCGGGCAGTTGGACTTGGACAGCGCGTCGCAACTCGACCGCGCGTTAGAAGCCGTGTGCGCGGACGGGGTACGCGAAGTCGTGCTCAATCTTCAGAGAGTCGACTTCATTGATACGACAGGTCTGGGCACAATTCTGTCAGGGCGCACCCTTTGTAAGCAGCATGGGTGCCGGTACTTCATTGACACCCCGGTTCCCGCGTCGTTCAAGCGCTTGCTTGATGTGACAGGGATCCAGCCTTACCTCCCGTTCAAGCGGCGCCTGGGCACGCGCGCTCCTATGACGTAGCGGCGCCGCCATGGGCCCGGCTGGACCCGAACCGGCGACGTACCGATCATGAGGCGTTCACGCGTCCGCGGCTGTCTGCGGCGGATCGTTGATTTGGCTTTCTGATGCGGAATCGCTCACCACTGTGGAGGAGCCGTTTGCGGCTGGCTTCGGCTATCGGGGTGCACAGACGCTGCCCGAGGATCCATCCAGCCGTTACGCCCGCTTCGCGTTGGAAGCGAGAGCGAGCAAGGAGCTGCTGGTACGACTGCACCTCGTCCCCAGCGACAGCGGGGGTGAAGCTCGTGCGGCGCGTCCTTTCGCGCAAGCGCGCAACTCCGAGGCGGCTTTTCGCGAAGCGCGGTTATGCGTCACTCCTTCGCAGGCGGCTGCTCATCGTAGTAGTAGTCGACGGTGTAGTGGCCTTTCCGCGCGGTGAGCGTGGCGCTCATCAACTCGTCAATCACACCGTGCGTTTCCTGGCGTTCAGCAGGAGCCACCAGTGCTGGCGGTTAGACTGCCGCGGCATGAGCCGACTTCTTGGGGGGACCGTCGCGGTGGTGGCGGCGTCCATGGCTTTCGCCGGGGCGACCACGGCGGCGACCTCGAGGTGCGGGCGCATAAGCGTCTCAGGCGATTCCCTGGTCGTGCGTGTGGAGAGCGGGCATCTCGCCTGTTCGCGGGCTCGCAAAGTGATGCGGACCTTCATGAGCGGGCATGGCACCGAACATGGAGGACCGAGCTCGCCCTCCTACCGCAAATATTGGACGCTGCCCGGCGGCTGGACCTGTGGCTTCGGAGCGGGCGGTGGCTCATGCCATCGAGGCGGCGTGCGGCTCTCCGCCCTCGTGCAGTAGACGCGCCGGGCTTCGCTCAGCCTTCCTCTTCTTCGGCCGCCCCCGACGTTGCAACCTGGATCGCTTCGCCCGAGGCTTCTTCGCATTCACTCTGGCTAGGAGCAGGAGCGCGCCTCCTCCTCGCGCCACGCGCGCAGCCTGTCCGAGTAGATGTCGTCTAGTGTGCGGGCAGTGCCGCGTTCCTCGTTATCCATCATCGAGTTTCCTGCCGATGAACCCGAGCGCGCCCGCCGCTTTTGGGCGGAGCTTCTAAGCGTCGAGCTAGACGCACGCCGGGATGGCGAGGGGGAGGGCTGGCAAACACGCTCAGGAGCGCCTGCGGTTGGCGTCCATGCCCGCGGACGCGGCCCCGGTGACTCGTTTTCGCTGCCCTACTTCGCGACGGGCAATGTGACCGAGGCACTGGAGAGGGTAGAGGCGCTCGGAGGGAGCGTGGTTCATCCAGGGGAGAAGTGGGCGATCTGCAAGGACTCAGAGGGAACTCCGTTCGGGCTGACCGAGGAGTCGCTCGGAGCGTAGATCGCGGTCGAGTTCCGCGTCGCGGAGGCGGGCCGGCTCCCGTTGCGGTTCTGCAGACGGCCGCAGCGCCTGTGCTTGCGGGGAACGTTAACCTCGGTTCATGGCGACGCCGGAGATGGGGATGGCCGACTACTTCCTTCAGGGGTTCGGCTCGATGCTGCCGGACAACCATCCAGCGCGGGCGGACCTGATGCAAGCGCCGCGCCTGGGCAAGGAAAAACACACGGGGCTCGTCGCCTACGAGCTGGCCGAGCTCGCCGTGGACTGGCTCCAAGAGCTAGTCGGCGAGGAGGGCGGCGACAAGAAGCTCCTTGACAATCTTCCGGCTCCCAATGTCGATCTGGAGGGGAGGCGTAGGCGGCTACTCCACGCCGGGGCGACCGGCCCACTGTCGCAGGAGGCAGCAGAACACGCCCTCAAAGTGCAGGAACTGTTCTCGGAGGGTCGCCTTTTTCCAGAGGCCGAACGAGCGGGCGCGTGCTTCTATGTCTTGCACCTCGGCCGGAAGTCGATAGACGACGCACTCGCTACCGAGGCAACGCGTCAAGCCGCGAAGCTCAACGAACTCGGCAACCGGCATGACCCCGAAGACCCGGCCAGGTTGGCTGAGCGGTCTTAGGTGCAAGTACCGAAAGCGTTGGTTCGCTGGAGTAACCCGGCGACCAGTGGCTTGTGGCCGAGGGCCGAGTGTGTGATGGTTGTAGTGCCAAAGCCGTCGCGTAGGGCTGCCGTGCGCTCGCCGCTGTGGCTATAGATCGCGCCATAGCCGGGAGAGCCCGGTCCTGTGCCGACTATGCTCCTGAGCGTGACGAATGAGCTGGTCGTCCGGCGTGCGGACCCGGCGCTCAGGCGCCATATTCGCGGTTACTGGGGCTACGCGTCCGAGCTACCGGGCCGGGCGCGGCAGCGCGAGCCGCTTTCGACCGGGGTCGTCATGATTCTCGGGCTGGGACCGCGGCTGGGGCTGGCTGATCGTGCTGACCTGGCGCAGCCCGCGGCCTGGTTTGGGTCGTTTGTGGCTGGTCTCAACGATGCGTGCGCGGTGATCGAGCACAAGGGCCAGATGCGTGGCGTGCAGGTCGATCTGAGCCCGCTCGCAACCCGGATGATCTTCCGCGAGTCGATGTGTTCGCTCGCGCGCGAGGTCGTGGCGCTGGAGCATCTACTCGGCCGGGAGGGGCGCGTGCTCGAAGAGCGGTTGATGGAGCTCGGCACCTGGGAGGAGCGCTTTGATCTGGTGCAGGCCATGCTCGCCGCCAAGCTCCAGGCAGCCGACCCGCCGCCGCCAGATGTCGACTGGGCTTGGCGGCGTCTGGCCGCGAGCCGGGGACGACTCCGTGTCGCCGAGCTCGCGACCGAGCTGGGCTGCAGCCGCAAGCACTTGGCGGCGCGCTTCCGCGAGCACGTCGGTCTACCGCCAAAGCTCGTCGCGCGCATGCTGCGCTTCCGCCACGCGAGCGACTGCTTGCTGGGCGCGTCCAGCTCGAGTCTCTCAGAGCTCGCCGCCACCTGCGGCTACTACGACCAGGCGCACCTGGACCGTGACTTCCGCGACTTCGCTCAGACCACTCCCACGGCGTACCTCGCAGAGCAGGTTACGTTTGTCCAAGACGCCAGCCCGGCCGTGTCCTAGAGTCTCCGGCAATCCGACCGAGGAGCACGAGATGGCCGACCAGACACCAAATATTTTCCCCTTTATACGTTTTGCCGACGCGGACGCTGCGCTGGAGTGGCTCGCTCAGACGTTTGGGTTTCAGCAGCGCGCGGTTCACCGCAACGATCAAGGCGTGATCCGGCACGCTGAGATGTCGCTCGGCGCGGGGACGATCATGTTCGGGCAGGGCGATCCCGGCGATCAGGGGGTCTACGTCGCCGTAGAAGACGCGGATGCCCACTACGAGCGCGCCAAGGCAGCAGGCGCCGAGATCACGCGCGAGATCGAGGACATGCCGTACGGCTCACGTGAGTACTCGACGCGCGACATCGACGGGCACACGTGGAGCTTTGGCACATACCGACCCGAGCCGGCGGCCTGAGCGCGACCGTGGTCTCCCAGCAACAGGCTCGATCGCTCGCACTCGGGCTGCCTGAGACGATCGAGCAGGACCATCACGGCCGGCCCTCCTTCCGCGTCGCGGGCAAGATCTTCGCAACCCTGTGGGATGAGGACCATATGAATGTGATGCTCGACGAGGCCGGAATACTCACCGCTGCCCAGCGCGAACCTGAGACGTGCACGGAGTTCTGGTGGGGCAAGCGGCTCGGCGCCATTCACGTACACCTTTACCGAGTCGACCCCGACAGGCTGGCCGACCTGCTCGCCGACGCCTGGGAGAGGAAGGCACCGCCGAGCTTGGCGGCCGGCGCTGCTGCTCCGAGGCAAGAGCAGGAGCGTCGGACCTAGCGCCTCGCACGCCTGCTCGGGACGACGCCCGAGCGCGTCGGCCGAGGACGGCCAGACGACTGCTACTGGGCGCAACGCAGCGGTCTCGGGATCGACGCGCTCCGTGCCCGTGCTCGTCCTCAGCGAGCGTGGGTGCAAAACCGCTCGGACGCTCCCCGTCACGCAAGACGTCTGGGGGCGAACGATAAATGGCCGGATTACCGAGCGGAGCCCTGAGGGGCACTGCGCCCTTTTGGGTGCTGGGCCTAGAGTGGGTCTTGTGCCGGGGAGCCTGAGCGAAGAGGACATCGACTACATCCGCGAGGGTTACCGGCTCTTCGAGGAGGGGGATCCGGCGTTCCTGGACCGCTTCACGCCCGACGCCACGCTCGTCTTCCCCGAGACGCTGCCGAAGGGCGGAACCTACGGCAGCCCGTGGGAGGCACTCGAGTACTTCAACAACGTCGGCGAGCTCTTCGAGGACCCGCATCCCGAGCCCGAGGAGTTCATCCGCGACGGTCACCGCCTGGTCGTGCTCGGGCATTTTCATGGTCGTTCTCGGGCGACGGGCGAGCTGGTTGCGATTCGCTTCGCGCACGTGTACCGGCTTACCGGCGTCGAGGGCGCGTTGAGCCAGCAGCGGTACGCTGCCTTCGAGCTCTTAATCGACACGGCGGCCGTGGTCGCCGCGATCACCGGGCAGCGCGCGGGCTGAAGGCGACATCGGCGATGTCAGCAAATCTCACACCGGAGGATGTCGAGTACCTCCGCGAGGGCTACCGGCTCTTTCGTGAGCACGACCCCGAGTTCATGGAGCGCTTCGCTCCTGATGCGACCTTCGTGTTCCCGACGACCTTGCCCGCTGGGGGCACGTACGAGGGCCCGTGGGAGGCGCTCGAGTTCATGACCACGGTTAGCAACCGGGTCGACGATCCCCATCCCGAGCCCGAGGAGTTCATCGGCGACGGTGACCGTCTGGTCATGCTCGGCACCTGGCATGCGGTACTCCCGACCAGCGGGCGCCGGGTGGCGGTCCGACTCGCCCACGTCTTTACGTGGAGCGGGGAGGGAGCGCTCGCGGAGCGGAAGGCCACCTCCCTCGAGGTGATCTGTGACACCGCGAGCTTCGCCGCTGCGCTCGCCGAAGCCGACCCCGGCTGAGGCTTTCCAGAACGGGCCCCGCTGTGATCGAACCCCGGATCGCCTACGCCGAGAGTCGCGGCCTCAAGGTCGCCTACGCCGTCGTCGGCGATGCTCCTCTTGATCTCGTGTTCGTCCCAGGGTTCGTCTCCCACGTGGAGGCGTCGCTCGAGTTCCCGCCGATCCAGCGTGCGATCCACCGCTTGACCCGCTTTGCCCGGGTGATCGGCTTTGACAAGCCGGGCACGGGGCTCTCGGACCCGGTCGAGGGGGTACCCACGCTCGAGGAGCGGATGGAGGATCTGACCGCGGTGCTCGACGCGGTCGGGGTCCAGCGGGCGGCCCTCTTTGGGGCAAGCGAGGGAGCGCCGATGAGCGCGCTGTTCGCGGCGACCTACGTCGACCGGGTCATCGCGCTCGTGATGTACGGGTCATACGCGAAGGGCTCGTGGGCCGAGGACTACCCCTGGGCGCCCACGCCGCAGCAGGCTGCGGCTGGAGCCGAGCTGATCGAAGAGGGTTGGGGCCAGGGCTTTTGGCTCGACGTGTTCGCTCCCAGCTTCGCCGAGGACCCCGATCTCGTTCGGTGGTGGGCCCGGTATGAGCGCCAAGCAGCAAGTCCCACTATGGCCAAGGCGATCAGCCGCCTCGCCACCGAAGTCGACATCCGCGAGATCCTGCCCGTGATTTCCGTCCCGACGCTGGTAGTGCACCGGAGGGGCGACATCACCTGGCCGGTCGAGGGTGCCCGCTACATCGCCGAGCGGATCCCGGCAGCGAGGCTCGTCGAGCTCGAGGGCGCCGACCACTTCCCCTTCGCCGGGGACGTCGACGCGTTGATTGACGAGGTCGAGTCGTTTCTGACCGGCGCGGGACCTGTCCGCCCTGTGGATCGCCGTCTTCTCACTGTGCTCTTCACCGACATCGTGGGCTCGACCGCGCGAGCAGCCGAGCTTGGCGACCGGCGCTGGCGGAGTCTGCTCGAGCGCCACAACGAGCTCGCGAGGGCGGAGATCGAGCGCCAGGGCGGCAGCGCAGTGAAGGCGACCGGGGACGGCTTCCTCGCGACGTTCGAGGGCCCGGCGCGCGCGATCGAGTGCGCCCGGAGGCTGAACCCGGCAACGGAACCACTAGGCATCGAGCTCCGAGCGGGCCTTCACACCGGCGAGTGCGAGGTGATCGGCGACGACATCGGCGGCATGTGCGTGCACCTCGCTGCCCGCGTCTGTGGGCTGGCAGGCCCTGGCGAGGTGCTCGTCTCGCGCACGGTCAAGGACCTGGTCGTCGGCTCGGGCATCGAATTCTCCGAGCACGGCGTCCACGAGCTCAAGGGCGTCCCGGGCGAGTGGGAGCTCTTCTCGGTCGCCTGACCCGGTGCGACCGTCTGGCATGTTCGCGACGGCGGGGGAAACCAAGCCGCGGGCATGGCATACAGCGGGCTTGTCGGCTGTGAATCGGGGACGGGCGCAGCCTGGCGATTGCAAATCCGTTGCAAGCACCCGAAATCCCTTTATCCAAGCCAACTTGAACCGATCGCCCCGATAAGTCGAACAGAAGGCTAGCCCGTGACTCGAAATGGTTTGTGTGGGTACCGGTGTCTGTATGCGCGGCGTTCTGAGGCCTAGACAAATCCTTCTTTGGCTTTGCGCCGGTGCGCTCGTTGTCGCGCCCGCTGCCGCCGCCGGTCTTGCTCCCGTGGTGTCCACTGGTGGCGTGACGGCGGTCACGGCGACCTCCGCGACGCTGACCGGGACCGTCAACCCGGAGGGTGAAGCGACCACGTATTACTTTCAGTACGGGACGGGCACTGCGTACGGCAGCACGACGCCGTCTCCAGCCGCAAACGCGGGCAGCGGCACGATGCACGTCAACGTCTCGGCCGCAGCTGGATCGCTGACGCCGAACATCACCTACCACTACCGCCTGGTCGCGACCAACGCCTCCGGAACGAGCACCGGCGCAGATCACACGTTCAAGACAAACGCTGCTCCCCCCATCCCCAGGGCGCCTGCAGTATCCACGGGTGGGGTGAAAGCGGTCACGGCGACGTCCGCGACGCTGACCGGAACGGTCAACCCGGAGGGTCAAGCAGCCACGTATTACTTTCAGTACGGGACGAGCACTGCGTACGGCAGCACGACGCCGTCCCCAGCCGCAAACGCGGGCAGCGGCACGATGAACGTCAACGTCGCGGCCAAAGCTGGATCGCTGACGCCGAACATCACCTACCACTACCGCCTGGTCGCGACCAACGCCTCCGGAACGAGCACCGGCGCAGATCACACGTTCAAGACCGCCAAACCCTCCACGGCGGTGACGATCGCCGCATCGCCGAATCCGATCGTATATGGCCAGCCGACAACGGTGCGGGGCTCGGTGCTCGGTCCCCGCGCAGCCCACGCATCCGTCACATTGCAACGCTCGGCAACCGCCACAGGACCCTTCGTGAACCTCGCAACAACGACGGCCGGTCCGAATCGCACCTATTCCTTTGCGGGGCTTGCGCCTTCGTCGAACTCCTATTTCCGGGTCTTCGCCAATGGCGTGAGCAGTGCACCCGTGCTCGTTCTGGTGCGTTTCCGTGTCAGCTTCTTCGTGAGCAGGACCCATCCTCGGCGCGGGCAACTGATTCGCTTCCGCGGCCGCGTCGCGCCGCGCCACAATGGCGCGCGGGTTCGAATCCAGCGAGTTGGATCCGACCGGCGCTGGCACACCATCGCGCGGCCGGTTCTGCACAGGACGAGCACAAACTCGTCGGTGTACGGCCTTCGCATACGGGTACATCGCGGCGGTCGCTATCGCGCGACGCTCCCGCCCGACCGCCACCACGCGAGAGGCTTCAGCCGAACCATCCGAATCCGCGTGCACTGACCGAACCCCGACCCGGGTGAGCCACTCGGGCAGCTCGGGGCGCGGTTCATCGCGCGGCGGCGCTAGCCCGCGCGCGGGCCGCCTGACGCACCAGGTGGTCGCGCTCAGCGACGTCTGTGGCGCGGCGGGCGGCCTCCGCGTACGCTGCGCCGGCGGCGGGCACGTCGCCGGCGAGCTCGTGGAGGTGGCCGCGGACCGCATGCCACCGATGGCGGTCGCCGAGCACCTCGCGCAGCCGGTCGGTCTCGCGCAGCCCAGCGGCGGCACCGTGCACGTGGCCGACGGCGACCGCGCGCCCGAGCACCGCGGCCGGCTCCTGGCGCACCGGGTCGTCGCTGAGGGCGACCAGGTCGTCGTACCAGGCGAGGATCTGGGGCCAGTCGGTCTCCTCGGCGCTCGTCGCGTCGTCGTGCAGGGCGGCGATGGCCGCCTCGATCTGGTAGCGGCCGGGGGGACGGTCGTCCGTCTGCGTGGCCAGCGTCGACTGCAGAACGTGCACGCCCTCGGCGATCTCGCGCGTGTCCCACAGGCCGCGGTCCTGCCGGTCCAGCGGGACGATGCGGCCCCCGGCGTCGAGTCGTGCCGGCAGGCGGGCGTGGTTGAGGAGCATCAGCGCGAGCAGCCCGCGCGCCTCGGGCTCCTCGGTGGCCAGGGTGAGCTGGCGGGCGAGCCGGATCGCCTCGGCGGCCAGGTCCACCCGCCCCGCGTGGCCGGCCGTGTACACGAGATAGAGCACGCGCAGCACGACGGCGACGTCGCCGGGCTGGTCCAAGCGGCGGCCCCGCAGGGTGCCCTTGGCCCGGCTGATCCGCTGCGCCATCGTCGCCTCGGGCACGTAGAAGGCGTCGGCAATCTCCCGGGTGGTGAGGCCGCCGACGGCGCGCAGGGTCAGCGCCACCTGGGACGCGGGCGCGAGGTCGGGATGGCAGCAACAGAAGAGCAGGAACAAGGTGTCGTCGCCCGCCTCGGTGGCGGCGGGCCGCGGCTCCGCGTACGTCGCCTCCTCGCGGCGCTGACGGGCGGCCTCGCTACGGCGGGCGTCGACGAGCCGCCGCGTCGCCACGGTGGTCAGCCACGCGTGCGGATCGCGCGGCGGGTGCTCGGGCCACACCCGCAGGGCCTCCAGCAGCGCCTGCTGCAGGGCGTCCTCGGCGGCGTCGAAGTCCTCGCCCCGCCGGATGAGGGCGGCGAGGACGCGCGGGACGAGGGCGCGCAGCGCGCCCTCGTCCAGTCCTCGCGTCCCATCGTCGAGCACGCCGGCTCAGTCGTCCGAGGCCGCCCCCGACATGACCTCCCGGACGTCGATCCACTCGTACAGCGGCTCGCCGCCCGGGCCGGGCTCGGAGGAGACGTAGGCCGCCACCTCCAGCGCGCGCTCGTACGAGTCGACGTCGATCATGTACCAGCCCGCCACCAGATCGCTGGTCTCGGGCAGCGGGCCGTCGGTGGTGACCGGCGCGGCGTCCGGGCCGCCGTAGCGCACCCAGCTGCGCTCCGGCGTGAGCGCGTGCGCGTCGACGTACTCGCCGTTCTCCCGGAGCAGCTCGCGGACGTGCCGCAGGAAGGCCATGTGCGCCTCCACGTCCTCGGGCGCCCACTGGTCCATGGGGGGAAAGGGATGGTGCGGCTCCGGGCCGCCGCGGTAGTGCTTGAGGAGCAGGTACTTGGGCATAGTCGTCTCCTGGCGTCGCGGGCCTCGCCTGTCGTGGCCCTTCACCTGGTGAGCGGAGCCGCTGGGCGTTTCTCGACATGGAATCACCGACGAACGTCCGGAGGCGGCCGCAGGCGTAGAGTCACGCGCGATGAGCGGGCCTTCGTCGGCATCCACGCGAGAGGAGGGTCACGAGTCACTTTGGCTCCGCGAGCCTCGCGACGAGCGCTGAGGTCCGCGGTTCAGATGCGGGCGCCCCGATTCTGATTGTCCCGACGCCTGGTCGGCTGGTGCGCCAGGGGTCGACGTCGAAGAAGAAGCCTGTGACAGGCGCGCGGTTTCGGTCCCCTACGACTCCGTGGCCATTCCCTTCTGGCTCAGCTCCTCGAGTGCCTGTTCGCTCTTGCTCAGCCCGTCCAGCTTCATCGCACGCAGGATCTCCGGCGCCTTGGTGAACTGGATGTCGCGGTAGTCGACGACCTGGACGTGGTTGCCCCACGGGTCCGTGAAGTCGAGCGATCCGGACGACTGCACGGGAATCCCGTCCTTGCGCAGGCGCTCGCGCACGGCCTCCCTGTCATCGACCACCAGCCCGAAGTGCCTTGCCCCGTCGGGTGACTGCGTGCGGCCTGAGGCAAGCGCGATGAACTGATCGCCGATGTCGATGAATGCCATGCGGTCTCCAGCCCGGCCGCGCAGCTCGAACTCGAACACGCGCCCATACCAGACGAGCGCCTCCTCCAGGTCCCCGACCTCGAGGGCCACGTGATTGATGCCCACCAAGCGCGTCATCTGTC
The DNA here is from genome assembly GCA_005884115.1 of Actinomycetota bacterium. Lineage (GTDB taxonomy): Bacteria > Actinomycetota > Thermoleophilia > Solirubrobacterales > Solirubrobacteraceae > Palsa-744. The sequence continues at coordinate 258,249 of VAXW01000002.1, read as the reverse complement.
ATCGGTACGGTAGCGCGAGGGCCCCGCTCCGGTAGGGGGCCAACTTGAACCAATCACCCCGACATCAAAATCACCCGAATGCGGGGTTTTCGTTCCGATATCGGACGACGCGTACGGTGGAGAGCCCGGCGTGGGGCTCCCCACCGCAGCTGCGCCTGTCGCGCTACCTCGAGCGTGTCGCGCTACGTGCCGTGGCCGACGCCTTGGCCTCGTTTACCGCTGTGACCGGGCGCCGTGCCTGAGTTGCCCGGTGCGCCGGAGCCCGGCCCGCTTCCGTTTGGCGAGCCGCTGGCTTGAGTCGTGCCGCCGCGGTGTCCCCGTTTGGAGTGCGCGGCCCCGGACACCAGCGAGCCTATCTGCTTGGTCTGAGAGCCAAAACCGCCAGACGCTCCTGCGCCCGCGCCCGCAATCCCGCGCTTGGCGTGCCCGTGCCCGGGTCCGCCATGTGCGGGCTTTGAATGCGTCGGTGAAGTGGTGTGCGCCGTGCGTCGGAGCAACGGGGCGTGAGCAGAGCGCTTGTGATGCGCCCTCAATGTGTGCCTTGACCCTGCCGTAGTCGTCGCCGCGGCTGGCGAGCTCGACGGCAGTTCGCATGCGCCGAGCGTGTCGCCGTGACCCAAGTGCGCCCGGACGGCAGGCGCCCCGACGGTGATCGTCACATCCGGGTTCGTCGCCGAACCTGTGTGATGGCAGATCGTCACCTTGGCCTGCCCGTGGTACTGGGAGTTCGCGCTCGTATTGTGCGTACCGCCAGCACCGGCCACGGCCGCGTACGAGGCGATGATTGCGCATGCAATTACGCCCGCGACGGCGGGCCGTTGGGCGCGTCCGGTCAGTCGTTTGCGCACGGGGGTCCTTTCGATGGGGAGCATTTCGCCCGTCTCGGGCGGGTCGTCGCGCAGCCTCGCCAGCCGGCGCGACGTCCTGACCCCTATAACGCGCTCACCCGTGCCTGGTCAGGGCCTTCTCCTTCGCGCAAGCTATCGGCCGATCTTCGGCCCGTCCTGGCCGAGGGGGTTCAGGCGCGCCGCCTGCGCGAGAGCGCGGCGCCGATCGCGCCCGGTGCTCGTCAGCGCGAGGTCAAGCCAAGTGGACGAGTCGGAGCGATCGAGCCTGATCGCCTGGCGCAGGCTCGAGCTGGCGGCCGTCAGGTCGCCGCTGGCGAGCTGGGCCTCAGCGATGAGCTGCCAGGGCGACGCTGCCCACGGCAGCCAGTCGTGCGCGCTGCGTGCCTGTGCGAGCGCGAAACGGTAGTCGCCACGGTTGGCGGCACGTTCGGCGCCGGCAAGCGCGTTGTTTCCGAGCTGAGCAGCGAACACGAACGCGATCAGCGCGAGCGCCAGCGGGATTGTCGTCCAGCGAACGCGCGCCGCCACCGCGTGCTCGTCTCTTGAGCGGCGCGCTGCAATCAGCAGCGTGCTCCCGAGCGCGAGCGTGCAGAGCGTGACAGCGGGCAGCTGCCAGTCCCAGTCAACGAACGCATGCGCGAGCGCCGCCACATATGCGCCCGCTAGGACCGGCACGAGCGGATGTCCAACGGCTTGCCTGAGGGCCACGAGGGGAGCCGCGAGCGCGGCGAGCAACAGCAACAGACCCAGAGGGCCGAGCTCGGCGAGCGTCTCCAGGTACAGGTTGTGCGCGTTCAGGACGTCGAGCTTTGCGGGCCGGTATTGCAGCCAGTAGCGGCGAAACGTTTCGCCGCCACCACCCAGCAATGGGTTCTCGCGAACCTCGCGCCACGCGACGTTCCAGTACTGCGAACGCGAGTGCCCTGACAGCGTCACGAGCCGCCCGTTGAGGTCGCCGCCGGCCGCCGCGGTTTCGGTAGTGAACGCGTCGGTCGCGTGGTCCACGAACGTCACCGGGTCGCCGATGCGGACGAGCGCTGCCGCAAGGACGGCCGCGCCGACGACCACCAGACCAACCGCATACGCGCGGCGCCCCTCCGGCGTGACGGCGATCCGACGCTCGAGCGTCGCGAGCAGAAGGATCACGGCTGCCTGAAGCGCAGCGAGGACGGCGAGCACCACGAGGAGTCGGTGACCGTCGTGTGCCGCGGCCGATAGCGGCGACCCCGCCCGCGTGAGGGACCCCGAGCGCGAGCACAACCAAACGCCGAGGAGCGGCAACGGCAGCGCGGTGAGCAGCGTCACCGAGTAGGAGAGTCGCCGTCGCTCGAGCGCGACGGTACACAAGATGCCGAGGACCAGCGCGGCAGCGGCACCGCGACTGAACGTGAAGTAAAGCGTCGGCAGAAGGATCACCGGCAAGAGAGCTGCGCCGGTGCGCATGCCGAGACGACGCGCGTGGGCCACCACACCGAGGGCGATAAGGGCCGCGAGCGCGCACAGGATGCCGAGGCAGTTCTGGTAGCCCGTGGTCCCCGCGAGCAGGTAGCCGCTCGGGGAAGGGTTGTACGTGCCGACTCGGTCTGGCACCAAGCGCGTCGCAAGGGCGTAAGCGGCCACCGGCGTGATCGCGCACAGGATCCCCAGCGGAAGCAAGACCGAGTCGAGCAGCAGAAACGCCGCGACGGCCGCCACGTAGACGAGCGCGAGCTGCGCGCCCTGGATCGGCAGCTGGGCGCCCGGCGACCAGAGCGCGGAGAGCGCAGTCCAGCAGAGGAAGCCGGCGAGTGGGAAGAGCAGCAGCATGTCGGCGCGCGCGAAACGCACTCGATCGGCGAGCAGGGAGACGACCGCAACGGTCACCAGGAACGCGATCGCCGGCCACCCCCATGAGGTGGGGAAGAAGCCGCCGTTCTCGAGCGCCGAGAAGCCGACCGCTGCGAATGCGAGCGCCGCCGGGAATGTTCGCCGCATCCATGCCACGCGCGCTTAGGTTGGCAGGGCGCGCGCGTTCGCGAAGGCCGCCCGCGCTACGGGTCTATCGCGCAAAACCGGATGACCGATCCATCGACCAATCGAGATCTACGGCTCGCGCCGCGCGACATCTACACTCGACGACCCATGAGCGAGACATACACAAGCGGCACTTGGGTGGTCAAGCGCGGCGAGGAAGAGGCGTTCGTTCAGGAGTGGACCGCGTTTGTGAGGTGGGCGAGCCGCATGGCCGGGTCGGGAACGTTTCGGCTGGTCCGCGATCGGATCACCCGAGCAACTACATGAGCTGCGCGCCGTGGGAGAGCTTCGAGGCGCAACATGCCTGGAAGGAGCCGTCAGAGCTTCGCGAGCGGATCGGGAGGGTCCGGAGCCATTGCGAGGACTTCCAGCCCTCGACCTGCGAGCTGGTCACCAAGGTCGAATAGAAGCGGTTGGTGGATTTGCGACGCCTACCGGGCTGACCGACGCCTGGACGGCACCCGACTAACGGCAGGGCGGGCGAGCGCGTCTGGGCGGTAGACCGTCAGCAGCCAAGGGGCGAGGATCTCGCCGATCCCGCGCAGGTTGGGCCTGCGCTGCTCCTCGAGCGCATCGCAGGCGAGCTGGCGTGCGACGTAGACAATCCCCAGATACACCTCCTCCGCGAACAGCGGCGCGAGCGTCGGGTCCGACGCGCGGAACTCCTCGTGCATCTGGCGCAGGTAACTGGCGATGCCTCGAAGTGCCACGCGACGGCGGTCGCGGGCCTGGAGTCCAAGCGCATCGAACTCGACCAGGAACGCGCGCGCAGCCACGAGGTCTCGCTCCAGCATCGAGAAGTACCCGTCTGCGATCGCGCCGATCAGCTCGGCCAGGTCGACAGCTTCCCCCGCTCTCTCGGCCAGCGCGCCGAGCAACACCTCGATGAAGCGGTCATACGCCGCAAAGGCGCACGCCTCCTTGCCGGGGAAGCATTCATAGAACGCCGTGCGCGAGACCTTTGCGCGGCTCGCCAGCGCGCCGATCGTCACGCGCGTGTACCCGCCGGCGGCGATCAGGTCTGTCATCGCCGCCATCAGGCGCTCGCGCTGCTCGGCCAACACGTCGGCGCGCGGGAGCGCGTGGGGACCGCGGGGAAGCGCCACGGGCGCCCCGAAGAAGACGCCGGGGGTCACGCTCGGAATCGCATTCTCAGGCGATCTGTCAGGTGCCACCGCGGAAAGCATGGTCGATGCACCGGCCCGAATGAACAGGAGTCAATCGCGCGCAGCATCTCCAAGAGTACTGCTTGATCTTTTTGTTGACAACGGGCCTCGATCGCTGTACGTTGAGTACCGCAGGTTACTTCTGGTGTAACGGCAAGGTTTCTCGTTGGCTCCAGGTGGGACGGCTACTGGGGGAGGCAAGTCGATGACACGAAATCTCTGCGGAGGAGCCGGCCGGGCGACTCGCCGCTATCGAGCCCTGCGGTGCGGCCTGGTGCTGGCCGTGGTGGCGGCCGCTTTGATCCTCACGCCCACTTCTTACGCCGAAGGCCGCTGTGGCACGCATCCGTGGTGCGACACCTCGCTCTCGCCCGACGAGCGCGCCATGCTGCTGCTGGGCGCGATGTCTCAATCAGACAAGATCGGCGTGTTGACGGGCAAGGAAGCAAGCGACGTCGGCATGCCGCCGGTCAAGTGGACCGACGGCGCCGTCGGCGCGGGCGGGCTGGGGTCGGGCTCCAACCCGGCCACCGCGATGCCTGCCGCGATGGCGCTCGCCGCCAACTTCGATCAATCGATGGCATCTACGTACGGCTCGGTCGTCGGCCAGGAGGTCAGGCACCGCGGCTTTGACGGAGATTTCGGACCGACAGTGAACATCATGCGCACGCCGCTCGGCGGGCGCACGTTCGAGGCCTACGGCGAGGATCCGTTTCTCTCCGGACAGACGGCGGTCGGGTGGATCGATGGCTTCCAATCCCAGGGCGTGATGGCCGACGTCAAGCACTTCGCCGCCAACAACCAGGAGGGCCAGATCGGCGTCTCGCCGATCTTTGGCCTCTACGGCTCTCGTCCCTTCGTGAACGTCCACGTCGACCAGCGCGCGCTGCACGAGATCGAGCTAACGCCATTCGAAATGGCGGACATCCAAGCGCACAGCGCGACGACCATGTGCTCCTACAACTTGCTCGAAGGGCAGTACGCCTGCGCCAATCCCTTCCTGCTAAAGGACACTTTCCGTGGCCTGTTCGGCTCCGACGGCTTCGTCGTCTCGGACTTCCTCGCCTGCCACGAGACCGAAGCGGACCTCAATGCCGGCATGAACTTCGACATCGGCCCCAGCTGCTACAACGCCCCGCAGGTCGAACTTGCGCTGGCGGACGGATCGGTCACGCAGGCGACGTTTGAAGCGCGCGTCTACGAGATCCTGCGCAAGCTCTTCGCCGTCGGATTCTTCGACCACCCGACGTGGCCGAACGACATCTCCCAGGACGACCGCGCGGCGGACACCGCCGTGGCGGATCGCACCGAGGAAGGTGGCGCGGTTCTGCTGCGCAACGGCGGCGCGCTGCCGATCAACCCCAAGAAAGTGCACTCGATCGCGGTCATCGGCCCGGCCGCCAAGCAGTACATCTTCGGGGATGGGTCTTCGCAGGTCAGCCCCTACGAAAAGGTCACCGCGCTCGAAGGGATCAGCGCGCGCGCCGCGCAGTCGAAGCTCATCGTGACCTACAACGATGGGACGAGCGTGGGAGGCGCACAGGAAGCGGCGCGCGCGGCAAGCGTCGCGATCGTGATCGCTGCCGACTCCGAGGGCGAGGGCACGGACAAGCACTGCATGTCGCTGATCCCTGAATGCAGCGACGCCGAGGCCACGCCAGCAAACCCCGAAGACAGCCAGCTGGACTTCGGCAACCAGGACGAACTGATCTCGAGCGTGGCCGCCGCGAACCCGAACACGGTGGTCGTGCTCGAGACCGGGGCGCCGGTGCTCACGCCGTGGCGCGAATCGATCAACGCACTGCTCGAGGCCTGGTATCCGGGGCAGGACGGCGGCACGGCGATCGCGCACGTGCTGTTCGGCGACTCAGACCCGGGCGGGCGCCTCCCGGCGACGTTCCCCAAGAGCGAAGCCGACCTGCCGACGGCGCCGGGCGGGGCGGCGCAGTACCCGGGAACCGTCACGCCCGAATACGAATGCGAACTGCACGCCTGGGTCCCCTGCCCCTACTACCAGGAGTTCTACAAAGAGGGTGTCTTGATGGGCTACCGCTGGTACGACAACCAGCGCATCGAACCGGCCTTCCCCTTCGGCTTTGGCCTCTCCTACACGCACTTCCGCTTCGGCGAACTGACCGTCACGCCCGGCAGCGGACCCGAACCCTCGGCGACGGTCAACGTGACGGTGACGAACACCGGCGCACGCAGCGGCTGGGCTGTGCCGGAGGTCTATCTCTCGCTGCCCTCGCTTTCCGGCGTGCCGCAGCCGCCGGAGCAGCTCAAGGGGTTTGCCAAGGTGGCGCTGGCGCGCGGGCAGAGCCAGCGCGTGAGCGTCCCGCTGAACGCGCGCTCCTTCTCCTTCTGGTCGGATGCAGCCAACGGCTGGCGCGTCGCTCCCGGCTGCGTGAAGGTGCGCGTGGGCAGCTCCTCGCGCAAGCTGCCGCTGGTCGGAAAGATCGCGGTCGGAGGCGGCGTCTGCCGGTGATCGCCTAGCCTAGATCCTGCGGGCTGGAAGCTCTCCGCTCGATAGGAGCGAATTGTGCACAAGCCGGACCTGAAGCGTGCCACGACGCGGTGATGACAATTGCGCACGTTCGTCACAGAACGCTCAAGCTCAGCGCAGCAACGGCCGAGCATTTCCCCATGCAGAGCGAAGCTGGGCCAGCCGAAGGCGTAGGAGCTGGATCGGTGGCGGGCACGGACAGGCAGATCTGTTGCTCGATGACGAGCGCCCTCCTGAGCGTTGTGCGCGAGGAAGGTGGTGACGCGGCTGTCGGGTCCGTGCTCGGGCGCGCGGGAAGCAACCGCGACCTGGCCTATCTCGAAAACCCGGACAACTGGATCTCCCTCGCGGAGGCGACGGCCCTGCTCGAAGCCGGGGTAGCGGAGTCCGGCGATGAGGCGTTCGCGCGACACGTCGGCGAGCACACCGTGCGCCGCCACGCGGGGACCCAGGTCTCGACCATCCTGCGATCGTTGGGATCGACCGAGGCTGTGCTCGAGCAGATCACACGGACGGCCGCGAAACTCAGCGCCGTGACCGACCTCGAAACGCTCGAGGCACGTCCGGGACGCGCCGTTGTGAGGGCGCGGGCCCGGCCGGGCTTCGAGCGCTCGCGCCTTCACTGCGACTGGGCTGCCGGGCTGATGTCGAGCGCGACGATTCTGTTCGGTCTGCCGCTGGCCAGGGTGAGCGAGAGCGAATGCCAGGCGCGCGGCGACGCAAGCTGCCTGTATGAGGTCAGCTGGGACGCCGAGCTCGCGGCGCAGGCCGCGGACCCGCAGCTGCGGGTGACCGCGCTCGAGGCGCAGATGCTCGCGATGTCCGCGCGCTTGAAGAGCTGCTTTGCGACGGCCGGCGATCTGGTCTCGGCCGCTGACCTGCGAACGGTGCTGCAACGCATCGTCGAACGCGCCGCGACCGCCGTGCGTGCGCCGAGCCACGTGCTCGCCGTGCGCACCGGGGAGGGAGCCGAGCTGGAGGTCTACTCTCACGGCATCGACGCGGACGCCGGCGAGGCCCTCGTCTGGGCGACGCTCGGGGGCAGCGCCATGAGCGGCTCGGCGCTCGCGGTCGATGTCAAGTCCAGCCGCCGGTCATACGGACAGCTGATCGCCCACTACCCGACCTCGATGGAGTTCTTTCCTCAGGAAGAGGAGCTGCTGCGCTTGTACGCCCAGCACGCGGCTGCAGTGCTGGACATGGCGACGGCTCTGGATGAGTCGGATCGGCGCCACCGCGAGGTAAGCGCGCTGCACTCGCTCGCGCTGGCGCTCGCGGAGGCGGGCACGAGCAACGAGGTTGCCGAGCGCCTGGCCGCGTCGGTCCCCGAGGTCGTCGACTGCGACCGCGTCAGCGTGTGGCTCTGGGACGAGGTCGAGAAGCGCCTCCGGTTGCAGGCGCGAGCCGGCGGCTTCGACGGGTCCTTCTCGCATCTTCGCGACATGACGATCTCGCCGGCGGACACCCCGTCCTTGCAGCGGATGATCGCGGCCCCGGAGCCGATGTTCTTTCGCGCGGGGGAGAAGGATCCCTACATCGCAGAGCTGATGACGATGCTTGGAGTGATCGCGATGGTCGTGGTTCCGATCCTCGCGCGCGGAGACTTCCTCGGCGTGCTCACCGTCTCGGTGACCGCGCATCCGAAACGGCTCGACCCCACGCGCGACCTGCTCGCGCAGCTCACCGGGGTCGCCGCGCTCGCGGCCACCGCGCTCAAGAACGGCCAGCTCGTGGACACGCTCGAGTTCAGGGCCAACCACGACGGGCTCACCGGGCTCCTCAACCGCGTCGGCTTCAGGCAGAGGATCGACACTATCCTCGCGATTGCGGAGTCGGGAGAGACGCGCATGGGACTCCTGTTCGTCGACCTAAACGGCTTCAAGGACGTCAACGACCTGTACGGGCACGACGCGGGCGATGAACTGATCCGCGAGGTGGCCAGGCGCTTGCAGGCAACGACGCGGGCCGCCGACTCGATCGCGCGTTTCGGTGGCGACGAGTTCGCGATCATTCTCACCGAGATCGAGTCGCGGGACCAGGTGCGAGCCGCGGAGGCGCGCGTGCGCGCCGTTTTCGGAGAGGCCCTCCGCCTCGGCGACGTGCAGGTCCGCATAGGGGCAAGCGTGGGCAGTGGCCTCTTTCCCGACGACGGATCCACGATTGCGGCGCTCGTCAGGCACGCTGACGCCGCCATGTACGTGGACAAGGCGCAGACAAGGCGTGCGCACGAGGAGCAGCGCGAAGGTCAGCCGGCGAGCGTCGGGCCCGCGGGGCGTGCGCGCAGCGCCGCTCGCCCAAGCTCGCCTCGATCACCTGCCAGGCCGAAGACTCCAGCGTCTTCCTAAACACGCTCAACCGCGCTCCGTCAGCGAACCGAGCGCGTGCTATGCGTGTTCGGTGGCGAATGTGCGCAGAGCCTCCCGGCCCGTGCCGGCGATCGGCTCGCCGTGCGCGAGCAAGAGGTGATCGAAGTCCAGCTCAGCAGCCAGGCGCGTGTATGAGGCGAAGAGACCTTCCTTGACCGCCGTGGGATCGTCGCCCATGAGCTCGTCGGGGACGAACCCGAGCGCTCCCGAGCCATCGTCCCCGCGGAAAAGCCCGTCGGCGCACGCGAGAACGCGCAGCCCTGGGTGATGCAGCGCGCTCTCGTCGGGACAGATCGCGCCAACCTCAAACGCGACCACGCCGCCAGGCAGCTCGTCGCCGGGGTCATAGGGCTCGACCGGCGCCTCGCGCGCGAACTCGTGCATCCCCGCCCGCGGTGCCCGTACGGCACATCCGAGCTCCGCCACGAAGCGCTCGCTGTCACGGAGGTGATGGCGGTTTGTCAGGAGGATCGTGTGGGGTCGGCCGTGACTGGTAACGGCGTCGAGCCCAGCAGTCGGCAGCATGGGATCGAGCAGCACGCCAGCAGGCTCGAGCAGATAGGAGTGAACATCGATGCCGATCTGCTCGTGGTAGGCACGCCAGTGAAACACGCCGGGGGCTACCTCGCGCACGGCTGGAGGCTACCGGCACTGAGGCTCTCCTGACCTGGCGTCCTGAGGTCCTCGGGACGCGACGTGTGCGGGGCCGGGCCGCGATCATGCATCCTTCCCATGCGCTGCGGGTAGCGGTTGCGTATGGGCGCCTCATCGACAGCCAGCCTGACCCGGTCGGTGACGATCTCCGCCGGCCCTGCACAGCTGGTCGGCGACCTGACGGCGCCCGAGGGCGCAGTCGGCGTCGTGGCCTTCGCGCACGGGAGCGGCAGCGGCCGCCACAGCCCGCGCAACCGCGAAGTCGCTATGCGGCTCAACGAAGCTCAGCTGGCCACGCTGCTCCTCGACCTGCTCACGGCGAAGGAGGAGAGAGCAGACCTGCGCACTGGCGAGCTGCGCTTCGACACCCCGCTGCTCGCCCGCCGGATGGTCGCGGCGATCGACTGGCTGGAGAGCGAGCCCGCAGTCGCACAGCTCGCGGTGGGGTGTTTTGGAGCCAGCACGGGAGCCGCGGCAGCCCTCATGGCCGCCGCACGGCGCCCCGCGCGCGTCCTCAGCGTTGTGTCGCGCGGAGGGCGCCCAGACCTCGCCGGCGCCGAGCTCGCCTCAGTCGTGGCGCCGACGCTCCTGATCGTCGGCAGCGCCGACCCGGTCGTGCTCGAGCTCAACCGGCAGGCGCAACGACAGCTGCGCTGCGAGACCCGCCTCGAGATCGTGGAGCACGCGAGTCATCTCTTCGAAGAGCCGGGAGCACTCGAGCGTGTCGCCGAGTTGGCACGCGCGTGGTTTCGGTCCCACCTGAGCGCCCAGCGCTCGGCTCGGCCTGCCGGTCGAGCGCGACGCCGCGGCGGCGAGGTCCCAAACGGCGACCAGTTTCGCTGAAGCAGCCTACCTCCGCGCCATGACCCCTCCCTGTCGCTGTCGAACAACCGCCGAGCGTCCGCAGCGGCGCCCGATCTAGACTTGGGCGGCGGTGCACGTTCGCTCCTATCGAGACCTCGAGGCCTTCACCTCGCTCGACGGCTCGGAGATCAGGGAGTGGGCAGGACGTGTGTCGGCGCCGGCAAAGAACCAGAGCCTCGCCGAGGCGATCCTCGCGCCGGGTGCGGCGACGACCGAGCACTACCACCGAACCAGCGAGGAGCTGTACCTCATCACAGCCGGCGAAGGGCGCCTTGTCATCGACGGCGAGGAGCGCATCGTGGCTGAGGGCGATTGCGCGCTTATCCCGCCGGGCTCTCGCCACAAGCTGGTCAACACGGGCACCGCTCCGCTGAAGGTGCTCTGCGCCTGCTCACCGGCGTACGCAGAGGAGGACACGTGCCTGACCGAACCGGCAGCGGCGCGATAGCGCTCGACCAGCGCAGCCCGGTCGGCGCCTGACGGCGCGAAGGGCCCCTCGTCCTCAGGCGCGCAGCGAGGCCAATCCCAGGACAACGTGAACGGGCATCTCGGCGGGCGTCTCGCCATCCTCGATCAACGTCCGGATCCGCTCGATCGTCTCGTCTCTCCGAGCCGGCGGCAGAGCGGCGACCCAGCTCATCGAGATCATGTGGTCGACGATCCGCTCCGGCTCCGCCGGCCGGGTGCAGGTGACCCTCACCTCGCGCACGTCGCGCCAGTGGCCGCTCGCGTGCAGCGCGTCCTGCCATGGCGGGCCGTCGAAGTGTGGGTGCTCGGGGCGCAGGGCCGCGATCAACGTCCCGATCTCGTGCGCCCACGATGCGCCCCCCCAATCGGGCACCGTCGCGATCACGGCCAGGCCGCCGCCGGGCACGAGCACGCGGCGTATCTCCTCGAGCGCCTTGCCGTGATCGAACCAGTGGAAGGCGTCGGCGACCGTGACCGCCTGCACGGAGGAATCGGGTTGCGGTATCGCCTCGGCCAGACCCTCGCGGACCCGGTGCTCGCCGACGCCCGTGGCGAGCACCTCGCGCAGCGCGGCCTGCGGCTCGATCGCGATGACATCCAGCTCGGCGGCCAGCAGCGCGCGCGTCAGCTTGCCGGTTCCGGCAGCAAGATCGAGCACCATGGCCCCGCGCGCCAGGCCAAGCTCTGCTGCGAGTGCGCCGATCACCGCCGGCGCGTACTCAGGGCGCCCGCGCTCGTAGTGATCGGCGACCGACGCAAAACGCTCCGCGAGGGGGTGAAGGCTCACGCCGGCAGCGTACCCAGTGGACGGGCGCGTGTAGGTGGGGCGCTCGCGGCGGTCCGCGCGATGACGGGCGAGATGTTCCGCGGGCGTGGGTGTCGATTTACGCGCGCCCCGTTCGTCTTAGCTGAAACGATCAAGATCCCAGGAGGTGCCATGAAGTACATGCTGCTGATCCACCAAGGCGACACCCCGCTGCCGGGCACCGAGGAGTGGGGAGGGCTGTCCGAGCAGGAGCAGAAGGCCGTCTACGCCGACTACCGGGCGATCAGCCAAACGGACGGCGTCACCCCGGGGGTGCAGATGCAGCCGCCGCAGACGGCGACGACCGTGCGCGTTCAGGACGGCGCGACGTTGACCACGGACGGCCCGTTCGTCGAGGTCAAGGAGGCCCTCGGCGGCTACCTGTTCTTCGAGGCCGATGATCTCGACGCAGCCATCGAGCTGGCCGCGCGAATCCCCGCCGCTCGGCTCGGGGGAGCGATCGAGATACGACCGGTGGTCGAGCGCTGATCGAGCAGGTCTTCCGAGATCACTGGGGGCGGGTCCTTGCCTCGCTGGTGGGCTTCCTTGGCGATTTCGACCTCGCCGAGGAAGCCGCGCAGGAAGCCTTCGCCGTCGCGGCGCAGCGCTGGCCGAGCGACGGAGCGCCCGCCAACGCGGCCGCGTGGCTGATCACCACCGCGCGCAATCGCGCCATCGACAGGCTTCGTCGCGAGCGCAAGGTCAAACCCGACTCGGACCTGATCGAGCGCGCAAACGCACAGCAGGAGCAGGCCGAGGTGGACGAGACCATCTTCCCCGACGAGCGGCTCGAGCTGCTGTTCACCTGCTGTCATCCGGCACTCGCCACCGATGCGCAGGTGGCGCTTACGCTGCGTGCGCTGGGCGGCCTGCGCACGCAGGAGATCGCGCGCGCTTTTCTTGTCTCGGAGGCCACCATGGCACAGCGTCTGGTGCGCGCCAAGCGCAAGATCAGGCTCGCTGGAATCCCGTTCCGCACTCCGCCGGCGCATCTGCTGCCCGATCGCTTGAGCGCGGTGCTCGCGGTCGTCTACCTGATCTTCAACGAGGGATATGGCGGCCGCGCTGAGCTTGCCGCGGAGGCGATCCGCCTCGGAAGCGCACTGGTTGAACTGATGCCCGATGAGCCCGAGGTCTTCGGGCTGCTCGCTTTGATGCTCCTGCACGACTCCAGGCGCGCTGCTCGCATTCGCGATGGCGAGCTCGTCCTGCTGGCCGATCAGGACCGGGCGCTGTGGGACCGGGGCCAGATCGAGGCAGGGCGCGCCGCGCTCGAGAAGGCGCTCGCGCTGGGCGGCCGCGGCACCTATGTCCTGCAGGCCGCGATCGCCTCGCTGCACGCGGAGGACGCCACCGATTGGCCGCAGATCGCCGCGCTCTACGGCGAGCTCGCTCAGCGGACGCGCTCTTCGGTGGTGGAGCTGAATCGCGCCGTGGCGCTGGCGGAAGCGCGCGGCCTCGATGTTGGCCTGGAGGCGATAGAGGCGCTTTCCGACCTCAGCTCCTACCCCTACTTTCACGCAGCCCGCGCCGACCTGCTGCGCCGGCTCGGCCGGCGCACCGAGGCGCGCGTCGCGTACGAGCGCGCTCTCGAGCTCACGCGCTCGGAGCCCGAGCGTCACTTCCTCGCCGCCCGTCTCGCCGCGCTGTAGGGTCGGCCGGCCCCTGCGATCAGCCCGCAGCGGTGAAGACGTCGGGGCCGAAGATGGCTGGCACAGAGGCGGCGTCGGCGAGCCGGGGCAAGCCGAACAGCGACTCCCAGGTGGCGAGCGATGAGTAGTGGTTGTATTCGACGCTGCTCACTGTCCCCGGTTTTATGAACGGGGACAGCAGCACCGCTCCCACCCTGCCGCCGCCCGGACCCGTGATGCCGGGGAAGGGCGACGCCGGTCCCGGCGTCTCGCCGCAGCACGCTTCCGTTTCCGAGTTGCCCGCCTCGTCGAAGATGATCTCGAGCAGCCCGTTTTTCTTGAACGCTTCCGAGCCCGTGATCTTCGGCACCCAGGTTTCAAGGAAGGCGTCGATGTCTTCGAGCGCGGAGGCCCCGCTCGTCTGGTTGGTGCAGGGGAAATCGTGGCCGTCGTTGCAGAGGTTCGGCGTGATGAAGGCGAATTTCGGCGTTTTCGTCGCAGACGAGAGGTCGGTGGCAAGGCCGGTCTCGTGGCGCAGCGCGGCCGCCGGCATCGCGCCCGTCGGTGACCCCATCGCGACCACGTGCGCGTCGCAGTAGCTGGCTTCGTCGATCACCGAGTGGAAGTACACGAACGGGTCATGGCGCGTGGCGTAGCCGTCACCTGGCTCGGCTTTCTGGGTTCCGTCTTTTGCCCCCACCGGCGGGTGCCCGCACGCCGCCGCCTCGCGATTGGGGTCGTTCCCCATGTCCTCCATGTAGCCCTTCCACTTCAGTTTCGCCGCCGAAAGCTGGTTGCCAATGTTGGCGACCGACGACGGATACACGCAGCCGACGCCGCCCTCCACGCCGTTGGGTTCGGTGGATGGGAGCGTGAAGTCGTTGAACGACTGGCAGTCGGCTTGGTTTTCGGGGTTCGGCGGCTGGCCGGAGACGAGGGAGACGTAGTCGTCGTTGCTCTCGTGCCCGGTCGCGTAATAGTTTTCGAGCAGCGCTCCCTGCGCCGGAAGAGTGGATGCCAGGTAGGGGTCGGCCGTCGGGTTGCCGAACGTCGCGGCGTAGCCCTGGTTCTCCAGCACGATCACGAACACGTGGCGGATTTTGGGCGTGCGGAAGGTTGCGGAGGCCTCCGATGGTCCGGCTGCCGCCGCGCACGCGACCGCGCAGAGGACGAGCAGGGCGCTGCGTACGGCCAGAGACCTTGGCGGCCACGATCTACGCGTCGGGCGCGCGTCGGTGCGAGTGGCGGAGCAGCTTGGCATGGTCCCTCCAGATCAGGGGGTCGTCACCGCTTCCACCGGCGCAGGCGGTTCGGTGATTGTCGGTGGTTGCAAGAACGCAGTGTGTTCGAGGTCGAGGAAATCCATGACCGTTTTCGCGTTCGCGTCGCGATAGGTGAGTCGCGGGAGGTTCCACTTCGCCTCGATCGTGGCGAGCACGGACGTGTGGTCGTGGACCACGTTCGTGACCGCGTTGGGTTTGGAGTGCGGCGAGGCCACCACGGCTGGCACGCGCGGCCCATAGATGTTGTACCCGCCGGGCACGTCGTTCGGACCCAGTTCGGGAGGGATCGAGTCAGGAGCGATCGCTTCCAGTGGGGGCACGTGGTCGTAGTAGCCGCCGTGCTCGTCGTAGGTGTAGATCAGCAGCGTGCGCGGCCATGCCGGCGATTGGAGCACCGCGTTTACGGCTTTGTAGGCCCAGTACTCGCCGTAGGCCATGTCCTGCGGGTTCTCCTCGTCTCCGCCCGTCGTTTCGAGCTTTTCCGCCAGCGGTTTGAGCGCCGGCAGCTGGGCAAGACCCGAGCCGACGATGCCGGCGACGCCGAACTCGGGGTCCACCAGGCTCACGGCCGGCAGGCTGCCCGTGGCGCAGTCGGCGAAGAACTGCGCGATCGGCGTGAGGTTTTCGGGATACTTCTCGACCGTCGAGCCGATCACGCCCACGGACGGCAGGTCGGTGAAGTAGTTGCGCCAGCTGATCCCGTAGGCGTGCAGGCGGTCCCAGATCGTGCCGTTCGGCGGCGGCGGGTCGAACAGGCTTTCGGTGGTTGTCGCGATGTTGCCGTACGCGGTGCCAGCCATCAGGAAGCGACGGTTGGGATAGGTCTGGCAGGGCGCCGAGCAGAACCAGCGGTTGGCCACGCAGAAGGTGCGCGCCATGGAGTAGGCGAACGGCAGGACCTCCTCGGTCCAGTAGCCCATCGGCTGCACCGCGCCTCCGACGGAGCGCACGAATCCGTCCATGAGGCCCCCGTCGATCTGCTCGTGCGTGGCGTTCCAGCTCTGCGAGACGTTGGGGCCCTGCGCCGTGTTGGGGAACGGGAACGAGCGCACGGGGCCTTCTGGGCCAGGGTTGCTGTTGAGGGCGACACCGGCCGTGTTGAATTTCAGGCCTTTCGCCTTAGGCTGCCCCGAGCGCGCCAGCGCTCCCAGGAGGTTGTCGAAGGAGTGGTTCTCCATCATCACGATCACGATGTGATCGAACGGCATCGCGCTGGTCGACGTCCCTGCCGGCCGCTTCGGGTCGGGGAGGCTGTCCGGCTGCTTGACGGTCGCGCCCAGCGCTGATGCGGCGCGCCAGATCGCGCCGCCGCTGGAGGCGGCGGCGACCGAAGCCCCCAACGAGCCGCCGTAGCGCAGGAATGTGCGCCGCGTGAACGGCTTATCGACTGAAAAACGCGTGCTGTCGGACAACGACCCCATCCCCCTAATCCGTGTGTCGCCCACCTGGCGCAATCCTCGCCGTGACGAGTGCGCACGCCGGTGAAGATTCAGTGAGCTTCCCTCTCCGAGCGGATCCTAGCCGAGGTGCCCAGCGAGGGCAAGGGCGCCACGCCTGCGCGAGCCCGCGCGCATACGCTTTGCCCGTGGTCCACTCCACGCTTCCGCCGATAACAGAGATCCTCGACGCCCGCCGCGGCGAGGAGATGGCGCTCAACGACCGCTACCTGAACCCGCAGATGGGCCGGATCCTGCGCACGCTGGGTTTCGACAAGGAGTGGCGCGGAGGCGAGGGTGCGCACCTGATCGACGCTTCCGGAGAGCGCTACCTGGACCTCTTTGGAGGCTATGGCGTGTTCGCGCTCGGGCGCAATCACCCCGAGGTCGTGGCTGCGATCGAGGAGGTGATGGCCGCGCGCACCGCCAACCTGCCGCAGCTCGGGGTGACGCTGCTGAGCGGTGTCCTGGCCGAGCAGTTGCTGGAGCGGGCGCCCGACAGCGTCGCGGCGATGGTTCCCGCCAACAGCGGGACCGAGGCCGTCGAGGCCGCGATCAAGATCGCGCGGGCGGCCACCGGCCGTCAACGCGTGCTGTACGCCGAGCATGCCTTCCACGGCCTGACGATGGGGTCGCTTTCGATCAATGGCAACGACGAGTTTCGCGGCGGCTTCGAGCCGCTGCTCGCGGGATGCGATCCGGTTCCCTTCGGCGACCTCGATGCGCTGACGCGCGCGCTCGAAGGCCCCCCGGTTGCGGCTCTTGTGCTCGAGCCGGTCCAGGGCAAGGGCGTGAACATTCCGCCCCCCGGCTACCTGGCGAGCGCGCAGTCGCTGTGCCGAGCGGCCGGGACGCTGTTCGTCTGCGACGAGGTACAGACCGGCCTTGCGCGCACGGGCCGCTTTCTCGCGCTCGAGCACTGGCAGCTCGAGCCCGACATCGTTTGCATCGCCAAGGCTCTCTCCGGCGGGATGGTGCCGATCGGGGCGGCGCTCGTCTCGCGCTCAGCCTTCGATCGGGTGTTCGACGGCATGGAGCGCGCAGTGCGCCATGGCTCGACCTTCGGCGGCAACGACCTGGCCGCTGCCGCTGCGCTTGCAACGCTGCGCGTGATCGACCAGGAGCGCCTGGTCGCGCGCGCCGAACAGCTGGGAGCACTGCTGCTCGAGCTGACGGCGCCGCTCGTTGAGCACTACGAGGTCGTGCGCGCGGTGCGCGGTCTGGGTCTGATGTGGGCGATCGAGTTCGGGCCCCCGTCGGGTCGCGCGGCGCGCATGCTCTGGGAGGCTGTCGAGGGTCGCCAGGCGGGCCTCTTCGCGCAGTTGGTCACGGTTCCCCTCTTCCACGAGCACCGCATCCTGTGCCAGGTGGCGGGCCATCGCATGAACACGATCAAGGTGCTGCCAGCGCTGACAGTCGAGGAGGAGGAGATCAGGCGCTTCGCGCAGGCGCTCGAGCAGACGGTGGCCAAGGCCGAGCACTACCCCCGGGCGCTGGCCAGACTCGGCGTGCGGCTTGGCCGCGGAGCCGCTGGGGCCCGCCGCTAGCCTGTCAGGCCGTGCTCGCCGCAAGAGAGGACGTTCGCAACGTGGCGATCGTTGCGCATGTCGACCACGGCAAGACCACGCTGGTGGACGCGATGCTGTGGCAGTCGGGCGCATTCCGCGCCGGACAGGAGGTGATGACGCGGGTGCTCGACTCGATGGACCTCGAGCGCGAGAAGGGGATCACGATACTGGCCAAGAACACCTCCCTTCACTACGGGGGTGTGAAGCTGAACATCGTCGACACCCCCGGGCACGCCGACTTCGGCGGGGAGGTGGAGCGCGGCCTGACGATGGTGGACGGGGTGCTGCTGCTCGTCGACGCATCCGAGGGACCGCTCCCGCAGACCCGCTTCGTGCTCCGCAAGGCGCTCGAGGCTCGGCTGCCGCTGATCCTGGTGGTCAACAAGGTGGATCGCTCCGATGCGCGCATCGCGGAGGTCGTCGACGAGGTGTATGAGCTATTCCTCGACCTCGATGCGGATGAGACGCAGATCGATTTTCCGATCGTGTATTGCAACGCGAAGGCAGGCCGCGCCTCGCTGCGTTACGAGGAGGGCGCGCCGCTCGACGGCGCGGACCTCGCGCCGCTGTTCGATCTGCTCCTCGAGCGCATCCCTCCGCCGATGCACGACCCCGAGCATCCGCTGCAAGCGCTCGTCACCAACCTCGACGCCTCGCCATACGTCGGACGCCTGGCGATCTGCCGCATCCGTCACGGGCACATAAGAAAGGGTGAGCAGATCGCGTGGTGCCGGGCCGACGGTACGATCGAGCAAGCACAGGTCTCCGAGCTCTACGTGACGGAGGCGCTCCAGCGCGTCGACGCGTCGGAGGCAGGACCGGGGGAGATCGTCGCGGTCGCCGGCATCGACGAGGTCACGATCGGCGAGACGCTCGCCGATGCGCGAGATCCGCGCCCCCTGCCCGTGATCACCGTCGATGAGCCGGCGATGTCGATCACGATCGGAGTCAACACCTCGCCGCTGGCGGGGCGCGACGGCGAGAAGCTGACTGCCCGGCAGATCAAGGCGCGCCTGGATCAGGAGCTCGTGGGCAACGTGTCGCTGCGCGTTCGAGAGACCGACCGACCGGACACCTACGAGGTCCAGGGCCGCGGCGAGCTGCAGCTCGTCGTGCTCGTGGAGATGATGCGCCGCGAGGGCTTCGAGCTGACGGTCGGAGAGCCGCATGTGATCGAGCGCGAGATCGACGGGGTGCGCCATGAGCCCGTCGAGCGCCTGTCGGTCGACGTGCCCGAGGATCACGTCGGTACGGTCACGCAGCTGCTGGCGGCGCGCAAGGGCCGGATGGAGCACATCACAAACCACGGCACGGGCTGGGTGCGAATGGACTATCTCGTGCCCGCCCGCGGACTCATCGGGTTTCGCACAGAGTTCCTCACCGAGACGCGGGGAACGGGGATCATGCACCACGTGTTCGACCGCTGGGAGCCGTGGGCCGGGGAGCTGCTGACGCGCTCGACCGGCGCGCTCGTAGCCGATCGTCGCGGAGCCACGGCGACCTACTCGCTGATGACGCTGCAGGAGCGGGGCGTGCTCTTCGTCGGTCCCGGCGAGGAGGTCTACGAGGGCATGATCGTGGGCGAGAACTCCCGTTCTGAGGACCTCGATGTGAACCCCTGCAAGGAGAAGCACCTCACCAACATCCGCTCCTCCACGGCGGAGGTCCTCGTGCGGCTCGATACCCACCACAAGCAGACGCTGGATGAGGCGCTCGAGTTCGTGCGCGAGGACGAGGCCGTCGAGGCGACGCCGACGGCCGTGCGCATGCGCAAGCTCGTGCTGGCGAAGGTCGAGCGCAACAAGGCCTTGCGCCTCGCGCGCAAGTAGCGCTGCGACGAACGGCGAGCTGACGCGTTAGGGTACCCGCCCGATGCGCCGATCGACCTGCTCACGCGCCGCGATGCGGGGGCTGTGCTGCCTGCTGGGCGCGCTCGCGCTGGCAGCGGCGGCTGGCGCGGCGACGCCGGTCTATGAAAAAGAGAGCGAACAGGTCTGGGAGCAGCAGCTCGCCGCCAGGCAGATCAGGAGCGCGACGATCAACAAGTTCCTGCAGACGGTGCGCACGACGCTCAAGGACGGTCGCAACGTCCTCTTCAAATATCCCAAGGGCCAGGAGCCCAGGGTTCGCGCACAGCTAGCCGCCAAGCACGTGCGCGTCGCGGTGCTGACGCACAGCCAGGCCGTGAAGCAGGCGAACAAAAAACCGCGCCACCACAAACTGCGCTACATCGCCGGCGGGATCGTGCTGGGCCTGATCGTGCTCACCGGTGCCGTCCTGCTGGTCAAACGCTGGCGCATGCCGGCGGACTGAGAAGCTCACCTCGCCCAGCAGGGCGTCCACCGCAATGGATCTCGCCGACGATCCGGCGACGTCGGCTGGGCGTCGCGTGGGACCTTTACGAGAACAAGACTCAGTCTTATGCTACGTTTGCGAGCACGGCGATGCGCGAGGGGTCGGCCATCGAGCTGGAAGATGCGAGCGTCCAGCTCGCGGGACGCGCCGTCTGGGGCGAGGTCTCGATCAGCATGGCCAGGGGCGAGTTCGTGGCGCTCTTGGGCGCGAACGGATCGGGCAAGTCGACGCTGCTGAGGGTCGTGCTGGGCGCGCTCGCGCTGCACCGCGGCCGCGTGCGCGTCCTGGGCGAGCGAGCCGGCGCGCGCAATGCCGCGATCGGCTACCTGCCGCAGCGGCACTCCTTCGAGCCGGGCACGCGCCTGCGCGGGGTTGACATCGTCAGGCTGGGGCTCGATGGTGATCGCTGGGGGCTCCCGCTGCCGCTTCCGGGGCGCGCGGCGCGGTCGCGGCGAAGGTCCGCGCGAGAGCGGGTAGCCCGGGTCATCGAGGACGTTGGCGGCGGCAGGTATGCAGATCGCGCCATTGATGAGCTCTCGGGAGGCGAGCAGCAGCGTCTGCTGATAGCGCAGGCGCTCGTGCGGGACCCCGAGCTGCTGCTCCTCGATGAGCCGCTCGACAGCCTCGACCTTCCCAATCAAGCCGGCGTGGCGCGGCTCGTGAACGGGATCTGCCGGCAAGCCGGCGTCGGTGTGCTGCTCGTTGCACACGACGTCAACCCGCTGCTCCCCTACATCGACCGGGTCATATACCTCGCTGGGGGCCGCGCCGTCGAAGGGACCGTCGAGCAGGTCATCAACGCCGAGACGCTCAGCCGCCTGCACGGCGTGCCGGTGGAGGTGCTTCGTGCCTCCGACGGGCGCGTGGTCGTCGTCGGCCAGCCGGACGCGCCGGCGCTTCACCACGACCGTCATATGCAGTCGAGCCTCGCCGCCCAGGGCCATGCGCACTGAGCTCGCCGGCCCGACCGCGAGCTGGAACCTCGCCTCGGATCTGAGCCAGCTGCTCGAATACCACTTCATGGTCAACGCGCTGCTGGCCGGCAGCGTCGCGGCCGTGACAGCAGGACTGCTCGGGTGGCTGATGCTCGTCCGGCACGAGACCTTTGCCGGACATACGCTCGCGGTAATGGCCTTTCCTGGAGCCAGCGGAGCGGCTCTCTTGGGAGCCCCGGCCGCGGCGGGCTACTACGCCTTCTGCGGAGCCGGCGCGCTCGCGCTTGGCTCCTCGACGCAGGCGCGGCAAGGCTCTTTCAGGCAGCGCTCCGCATGGATCGGATCGGTGCAGGCGCTCGCGCTCGCCGCGGGCTTCCTGTTCGTGAGCGCCTATGGCGGCGTGCTCGGCGACCTGGAGGGGCTTCTGTTCGGGAACTTGCTCGGTATCGCCGACGGCCAGCTGGTCGCGCTGGCGGCGCTCGCCGCCCTCACGCTCGCGCTTCTGCTGGCGATCGGACGGCCGTTGCTTTTCGCGTCGATCGATCCCGATGCCGCGAGCGCGCGCGGCGTGCCGGTGCGTGCGCTGGCGAGCGCCTTCCTGCTGCTGCTCGGCATCGCGGTTGGATCGATCAGCCAGATCACGGGCGTGCTGCTTGTGTTCTCGCTCCTGGTCGCGCCCGCGGCGAGCGCGCAGGCGCTTACCCCGCGCCCCGTGCTGAGCCTCGCCTTGACGGTCGTTCTGGGTCTGCTGGTCGTGTGGCTGGGGCTGGGAATCGCCTACTTCTCCGTGTATCCACCCGGGTTCTTCGTCGCGAGCGTGTCCTTCGCGATCTACGTTCTGGCGCGCGCCTCGGCGGCGCTGCTGCCGCGGCGAGCGAGCGACGAGGGCGACGAGCGCACCCTCGATGTGCAACCGGACGAGTTGGTGGCGTGATGCTCGGCCAGGAGTTCATGCGCAACGCGCTGCTGGCCGGCACCTGCGTCGCGCTGGCGTGCGGAGTCAGCGGATGGTTCGCCGTTCTGCGCGGGCAGATGTTCGCCGGCGACGCGCTCGGTCACGTCGCCTTTCCCGGGGCCCTGGCCGCCGCGGCGGCGGGCGTTGACCAGCGCATTGGTCTGTTGACGGCGACCGTGGCCGTTGGCATCGCGCTCGGCGCGCTCGCATATGCACCCCGCGCACGCGGCGCAGGCGCGCCTTCGTCGGCGTCGGGCGCGGGCGACGCGGCAATCGGGACCGCGTTCACGTTCGTGCTCGGCCTCGGCGTCTTCTTCCTCGCTCGTCTCGGCGCCAGCTCTCAAGCTGGCTCCGGGCTGCAGGGTGCGCGCACGCTGTTCGGTTCGATCTTCGGCCTCGGGGCGGGCGAAGCGCGCCTCACGGCGGCCGCTGCGCTGGGCGCGACGCTGCTCGTGCTCGCGATCGCCCGGCCGCTGCTGTTCGCGTCAGTCGCGCCAGAGGTGGCCGCCGCGCGCGGCGTGCGGGTTCGCGTGCTCGGGGTCGCCTTCCTAGGCCTGCTGGGCGTGATCGCCGCGGGCGCCACGCAGGCGGTGGGCGCGTTGCTCCTGCTCGGGCTGCTGGCGGCGCCCGCAGCCAGCGCGCACCGGCTGGCGGCGCGGCCGTTCGCAGGGATCGCGCTCGCGGGCGCGCTCGCGGTCGCATGCACATGGGCGGGGCTGGCGCTGGCCTTCGCGATTCCGTCGCTGCCGCCGAGCAGCGCGATCATCGCGCTCGCGGTGGCGCTTCACGCGCTCACGAGGTGGCTGAGATGAGCGGTGAGGACTGGATCGGGCGCGCCGAGGCGGCGCTGGCAGCTTCCGGCCACAAGCGCGGCGGCGCGCGGAGCGCGCTGCTCCAGCTGCTGGCGGCGCAGACCTGCGTGCTCAGCGTCGCCGATATCGAGCACGCGCAGAATGACCCCGGGCGGCGCAGCGTCAGCCGCGCGAGCATCTATAGGATCCTCGACGAGCTCGAGCAGCTGCAGTTGGTGCAGCGCGTGGAGGTCGGGCAGGGGATGGTGCGCTATGAGCGCGCGCGCCCCGCTGAGGAGCATCATCATCATCTCGTCTGCGTCAGCTGCGGTCGCGTCACACCCTTCTCGGATGCCGGCTTGGAGCGCGCGATCGAGCGCCTCAGCAAGGCGATCCCGCTGACCGTGGCAGAGCACGAGATCGTCCTACGCGGTGCCTGCCGCGACTGCGGGGCGTAGTGCGGGGCCGTCCCCACAGATAGGCGGCAAGGCACCCCAGCGTGAACACGGCCACGACCAGCAGCACGGGCCCCGAGTCCTCGCTGAGCGATCCGAGCAGCCCTGCGACGAGCCCGCCGGCAAATGCAGCGAGCCACGCGGGGTCTACGGCGACGGGCGCGAGCAGGCGATCTCTGCGGCGCAACGCGTGCACGCTGCTGGAGAGCGCCAGCGCGGTCGCGACCGGCATGGCGTGGTTGCGGAGCTCCCTCCACGCGGCGCTGTAGCGGCGCACGATCACATCGCGCACCTCGCCCGTCGAGTGCGCATGCAGGATGCTGCCGGTGTAGTGGCCGCTGCCGTTTGCGGTCGCGAGATCCAGCCCCGCCAGGGCAATCAGGGCCAGCACGGGACTCGCGAGCACAGCCAGTGCGCGCGCCCGGGTCATGGAGCCGGGCAGCAGCAACACGCTCGCCACGGCGAACCCGCCGCTTATGAGGATCACGCCTCCAACGCCCGCGCCGATCTTCGCCGAGCCGACGACAGCGGCCAGAGCGACGCCGGCGCCGGCCATCGTCAGAACCGCGCGGGATCCGCGCCGCGCGGGGTAGAGGCTTGCTGCGACCGCGCACAGCACGAGCACCGCGAGGCCGGGCTTCAGCTCGTTGCCGAACCCGTAGAAGCGCGCGCCCAGTATCGGGTTGGGCCCGAGCAGCGAGCGCATCTGTAGCTGCGAGCGTGCCAGGGCGTCCACGACCAGCGCGGCCAGCGTCATGAGCGCGGGGATAAGCGGGGCTCGCGGCCACGGCAGCGCCGCGTCGCTCAGCGCGCCCAGGGCCAAGCACCCGCACACGAAGATCGCGTACTCGCCCCCCGGGCTCGGCTCGATCGCGGCCGCAACGAGCCCGACGGCGGGAGTCCAGAGCATCGCGAGGGCGCCGACGCGCAGAACCCGCCTCTTGTGTTCGCGCGCTCTGCCCGCCGCGGCGAGCAGAAGTAGCGCTGCCCAGGCGCCGAGCAGGCACGCCAGCGCTCGCAGCCGCCGCGGGCCGATCACAGCCAGCCGGCCCATCAGCGTGCGCAAGCCTGGCGAGTCGAGCGCTCCATCGCCGTGGATGACCTTGCCGCGAAGCGCGTCTGAGGGCGCCATGATGTGAAGGTGGGCGAGGACGGTGGTCGCGACGTCTACGGCGCTGATCAGCCCGCGCTGAGCGGTCGTCGCCGAAGTCAGATCCTTCGCCGGGCCTGCTTCCAGCCCGGCTGCCGCTGCCCACAGCAGCTGGTGAGCGCTTCCGCCGGCGCGCTGGATGACTAGCAACAGCTGGCCGGCTCCGCGCCGTAGCTGCAGCGCGCGCAGCTGCCCGCGCCCTGCGGCACCCGCCGCGAGGTCGCACACGACCAGGCGCGAGCGCTCGGCGAGCGCCGCGGCGCGCGCCACGACCGTTCCCGCCGGCCCCATTGACACCGCGTGCACGCGGCCGGCCTCATCTGACGCAAGCACGGCATCTAGTGCGTCGGTCCCGGCGATCCCGGCGTATGCGGCGCCGCCGGGAATGCGAGCGGCGAGCAGCCCCGGGCGCAAGAGCGCCGGTGCCCCGTGTGCGCGTCGCACCGCGGCGGACCAGCCGGCTATCACTCCGCCCTCGCCGGCGGGCGCGAGCGAGAGAGCCGCAGGGCGCGAGCGCGCGTACGCGGAAGAGGCCACGCGTGCACCCTGCGTCGTGTCCAGCAGCAGCTGCGCGCGCGAGTACGTCCCCTGGGCCGCAGACATCAAGCCGATCGAGAAGCCGGGCACGCGCGCAAGGGCGCGCTCGCCCGTCGGTAGGAGCGCGATCACGACCGAGCGGGGCTCCGCCGCGCCGGCGGGCCTCGCTCGCGCTTGCGCTCGCGCGATCCCCGTTGATGTCGGGTGCGGCACGCCCGCGAGCTGCAGGGCGACGCACGCGAACAGCACCAGGCAGAGCGGTTTCAGCACCCGCGGGGCTCAGTTCATGCTGGGGTCGAGCGGCATCCGCGCGAGCAGCGAGAAGCCTCCGCCTTTTCGCGCCAGGACGTTGCTCCAAAGTCGCAGCGGCTGATCGGTGAACACGTCCTCCGCCAGCGCCGCGCTCGAGAGCCAATCGCCCTCGTTTACCTCCGCCTCGAGCTGGCCCTCGCCCCAGCCGGCGAAGCCCGCAAACACCCGCGTCCGCGCCGTAACCTCTCGCAGCAGCTCCGGCTGGACGTCGTGGCCCGGGAACCCGATCCGCCCGAGCACCAGCACGGCCGCGGCGGAGGGGTCCTCGAACTCCGCCAGGCACACGACCGAGCTCGGATGCACCGGGCCGCCGACGAACACCGCCTCCTGCTCGCCGACGGCGTCCTTGAGCGCTGGCACCGCCTCCCAGACGGTCGTCTGCGAGGGCCGGTTGAGCACGACCCCCATGGCGCCCTCCTCGTTGTGGATCCCGATGAGCACAACCGTGCGGGCGAAGTTGGGGTCGCGGAGATTGGGCGAGGCGAGCAGCAACTGGCCTGCGAGCGAGTGCTCCACGCCTCAAGTATCGCTGACGGCTGAGCCCGCGAGCGCTTCTCGCCCTGACCCTATACTTCTCGCTCGCTCGCGACCCACATGGCCTGTCCCGGTGGCGCTTCTGCCTCCCAGGAAGGATGCACATGAACGCGCAGGAACTGCAGGACCGGATCGCCGCGTTCCCCTACTGGCACTACCGGTTCGACTTCGATGAGGGGATCTCGACGCCCGTGCACGACCGCAGCATCGTCAACCGTCACGAGCAGCGGCGCTCCTACTTCTTCGAGCCGCTCGTGCGTGCGCTCGGCGGCTCGCTGCAGGGCCGGCGCGTGCTGGACCTCGGGTGCAACGCCGGGCTGTGGTCGCTGCTTGCCTTGCAGGCTGGCGCGGAGTTCGTGCTCGGCATCGACGGGCGCAAGATATTCATCGAGCAGGCAGAGCTCGTCTTTGAGGCCAAGGAGGTCGAGCGCGACCGCTATCGCTTCGTGCTCGCCAACATCTTCGAGCACGAGTTCACCGAGTCCTTTGACGTGGTGCTGTGCCTCGGGCTGCTCGACCACACGGCCAAGCCCGTGTCGCTGTTCGAGCTGATCAGGCAAGTGGACGCGAGCGTCATCGTGATCGACACCGACATATCGCGGGCGCGCTCGAGCGTCTTTGAGGTCTCGAACCTGGCCGACCCGCACAGCGTCGTCGACTACGAGATGGTGCTGATACCGAGCCGGGAGGCGGTCATCGAGCTCGCTGCCCAGTTCGGCTTCTCCACGGTCCCGCTCGCCCAGAACATGACCGACTACACCGGTATGAGGGACTATCGCGACCAGAGGCGCCTGGCCTTCATCTGCTCTCGCGGCGTGATCTTGGAAGGGCTGGGCGCCGAGTCGCGCCCGCTGGCACCATGGTGGGTGACAGCGGCCGTCAACGCGCGCAAGGCCCGCACGAGCCCGGACACGAGCACTGACGCCTCCAGGCGGAACGCCGACTAGCGCGCCGAGAAGATCTCGAGCGTGCCGGACAGCAGGTGGTCGTTGGCGTTGCCCTCCGGCTCGACGATGTGCCCGTCGGCGACGATCGGGCTGTTCCAGTGTCCGGAGTCGCCGGCGAGGTGGGCGAGCGGGCGCGGTGAGCCGGGCCGGTAGACCTCGATGCCGCCACCGGAGGGGTCGTACACGTACAGCAGGCCGCCCGCCATGATGGGGCTGGTGCCAGCGCGGGGATTGAGCCACGCGCGGAAGAGCTTGCCGCGACGCAGAACGTAGGCGGCGGTCGCGTTTTCGTCGGCGACGAATACGGTGGTTCGCCCTCCGCGCCGCCATACGGCCGGGGCCGTGAACAGCTGGCCACCGTCCGGCGTCGACAGGCGTTGGAGTTCGCCCCCGAGCGTATGGCGCGCTGAGGGAGCGCGGCCGTTCAAGCGCGAGAACTGGAGCACCCTCATCACGCCGTCCTTGCCCGCCACGACCACACGGTCAGCACCGAGCAATGCGGGCGCGCTCGACCCCAGGTCGGTGTCCGTTTCGCTCAGCTCTCGCTGGTTCGTGGGCGTGAATGCCTGGCGCAGTCGCAGCGCTGGGAAGCTGAGCTCGAGCACGCTGTCGCCGAAGTTCGTGCGCCCGTTCCAGGGCCCGTTCCCGGTGTCAAGGAGCAGACGTGTTCCGCCCGGCTCGACTACCACGCCGGCGCGCGACCAGATCGCCGACCCGCTGGCGCCGCAGCTGCTGGGGATGATCAGCCTGCGCCGGTTCGAGCAGAGCGTGTTGAAGACCGCGCGCAGCCGCCCCGTCGCGCGGTCGATCAGGACGACGTGACCCTGATAAGGGGGGGCGTCGCCAAGGTACCCACCAGTGGCGGCGATGATCTCGCCGCCGTCGATGTTCAATGCGGCGGCAAGCTTCTCATGCGTGGCGTCGCGAGTCACGCTCACGGGCCAGCTGCCCGTGCGGGCCTCGCTTCCGTCTGCGAGCGCGAGCTTGTGGATCAGGCCGTCGGGAGAGGCGGCGTAGACGAAACGGCGATCGGGGTCCGCCAGCGGGCTGGTGGTCGTGATCTGCGCGGTGCCGGCCCAGCTGCGGTAGCCGGCTGGCGTGAAGGTCCAGAGCACCCTTCCGCTGCCGGCGTCCACAGCCAGCGTCTTGCCGTAGGTCGTGGTGACGACGATCGTGTCGTGCGTGCCCCCGGCGACGGATGCGGCGTGGATGTAGATGGGGGAGGAATCGACGGTGCCGGGCAGCGTCACCGTCTGCTGGCGCAGACGTGCGACGTTGGCCGCTGTGATACCGGTGGCGTCTTCGCTGACGTTGCTGCGCTGCGGGCTCAGGCCGAACTCGGGCCAATCGAGCAGCCGCCGAGTGGATGCCGCGGTCGAGCTCGGAATCGCGGCTGCCACGGTTGTCGACGTGGAGCGCTCCGCTGGAGCGCTCCCGCCGCACGCGACCAGCAGGGCGCACGCGAGCGCGGCGAAGCAGGAGCGCAAGCGCAGTCCGAGAGCCGACATCGCTCCCGCGTTCTAGCGCATTCGATTGCGCGTGCAGGCCGGGCGGTGCGGTTATGCTCAGGCGCAAGGGCCGCGATCGGCGCGACCGAGGCAGAGGAGGACGCGAGCATGGAGAAAAGCCCGCAGGTGGGCGAGCAGGCACCCGACTTCGAGCTGCCTGGCACGGAGGGACCCTTCAAGCTCTCAGACCATCGCGGCGAGCGCATCGTGCTGCTCTTCTATCCGGGGGATAACACGATGGTCTGTACAAAACAGTTCTGCTCCTATCGGGACCGGCCAGACGAGTTCGCAGCCCTGAACGCCACGGTTGTAGGCATCTCATCCCAAGACGTGTCCTCGCATGAAGGCTTCAGTGAGAAGCACGGCTTGACGGTCCCGCTCTTAGCGGACGTCGGCGGTAAGGTTGCGAAGTCCTACGGCGCGTACGGTCGGTTGGGCACGAAGCGAGCGGTCATCGTGATCGATGAGAACGGAATCGTCCGTCATCGACACGACCACCTGCTTGGTCTGGACTACCAGTCTGTTGACGACCTGAAGCAGGCGCTAGCGACGCTCTAGGCCCGCGCCGGGGTAACAGATCGACAGCACGCCCCGCGTCCCGGTCATCGTCCACCGAAAGGCCCGGGATCATCAGGCTGACAGCCCGCTTGGGAGCCACGCGACCGGTTCAAGCCAGCCGAGAGCGCCTTCGACGGTGGGCTAAAGTTCCGCTATGGCAACTGCACCCAGGTCACAGGAGACGACCGGAAGCATCGGCCGGAGGCTTCCGGAATTCTTTATCGTCGGCCACGCGAAGTGCGGAACGACCGCTCTCTATGAAATGCTCAGGCAGCACCCGCGGATCTACATGCCGGCTCACAAGGAGCCCTGGTTTTATTCACGCGACAACCCACACCCACAGACAACCAATGAGCGTTCGATCGCGTTTACTGGCAGGCGGTCGATGTCCCTCGACGAGTATCTCTCTCTCTTCAGTGACGCTGACTCTGATCAGCTCATCGGCGAGGCGTCGACGTCCTATATCTGGTCCGCGACTGCTGCACGCGCCATCGCAGAAGCTCAACCGAGCGCGCGTATCATCGCGCTGTTTCGAGAGCCTGCGAGCTTTCTGCACTCGTTGCACCTTCAGCTCCTGACAATTGGGAGCGAGACGGAGAAGGACCTTCGCAAGGCCATCTCCCTTGACGACGCGCGTCGTGAAGGGCGCAACATCCCTGCCTCGTCTTACTGGCCGCAGGCGCTCATATATTCGGATCGGGTGCGGTACGTTGAACAGCTGCAGCGGTATCGGGACGTATTCCCGCCCGAGCAGATCCTCGTGCTGATATACGATGACTTTCGAGCTGACAACCAAGGGACACTTCGCGAGGTGTTACGCTTTCTGGACGCGGATGAGACGGCGTCGATCGACGCGCTCGAGGCCCACCCGACCGTCGGTGTTCGCTCGGTGCGGCTCCACAGCATGACGCGCGCGGTCGCCGCGGGCCGCGGTCCGCTGGCGAAGGTCGTTAGGAGGACTGCTAAGGCAGTCACGACCCGCGCGCTTCGCGAAGATTTTGTCTATCCGCTGCGGCGCCGACTTGTCTACACCTACCCTAAGCCACCTGACGAGCAGCTGATGCGCGAACTGCGTGAACGCTTCAAGGTAGAGGTCAGCGCGCTAAGCGAATATCTGAATCGCGACCTCCTGAAGCTCTGGCGATATGACGAGCTTACTTGAGCAAAAGACTGCTTCGCAAGAGGCACGAAAACGTGTGCCCGATTTTTTTATTGTCGGCCATCCCAAGTGTGGCACGACCGCACTGTGGAACGCCATTCGACGCCACCCCGAAGTGTACATGTGCGACATGAAGGAGCCGCGCTTCTTTGCCACCGATATGAAAGCGGGGCACAAACCGGGTTATCCGCAAACGCTCGAGGAATATCTCTCACTCTTCGACGCGGCCAAACCCGAGCAGCGCGTGGGTGAGGCGTCTCCCTCGTACCTCACGTCTCGGACTGCTGCTCGTGCAATCGCCGAGGTGCAACCGAATGCGCGGATCATTGCGATCTTGCGTGAGCCGGCGAGCTTTATTTACTCGTTCCATCTCGATCTTCTCCAGCGAGGACACGGCGAGACCGAGAAGGATCTCAGACAGGCCCTTGCCAACGAGAAGTTTGAACGCGTCAAAGGCGTTACGGAGCGCAGATATACGGACCATGTTCAGTATGTCGACCAGCTGCGCCGCTATCACGCCGTCTTCGCACGTGAGCAGGTGCTCGTCCTGATCTATGACGACTATCGCGCCGACAACGAGGGGACCCTCCGCCAGGTTCTCCGGTTTCTCGAGGTCGACGACACACCCGCGCTCAACATGGAGGACGCCAACCCCACGGTCCGGATTCGTTCGGTCCATTTCGGCAATCTGACACGAACGCTGCGACGAGGGCAGGGGCCGGTCGCGGGAGCCGCTAAGAAGGCAATCACTGGGCTCACATCGAGGCGATTCCGCGAGGCCCATCTCTACCCGCTGTGGAAACGAATTCAGTATGCGGCCCCTCGACCACCCGATGAGCAGCTCATGCTCGAGCTCCGTCGTCAGTTCAAGCCCGAGGTTGTAGCAATCAGCGAGTACCTCGGCCGCGACCTCGTGAGCTTGTGGGGCTACGACAAGGTTCGTTGATCGCAATACGCCGGGTCGGCGGCGCTTACTCGCAGCGCAGGACGTGGTTCAGGTTCACCGAGCCACATGCCCGATAGCCGAGCGGCAGCAAGGTGCGTTCGAGCCAGCCAGCTTCGGGCATCGTCTCGAGCACGATCAGCGGCCGGCAGCGCTCGATCGTGCCTATCGCTCCCTTAAGCGCCTCCTGCTCATGACCCTCGACATCGAGATGAATCGCGGCCACCCTGCGCTCGTCGCCAAGGACCTCATCGAGCGTCAGGAGCTCCACCCGCTCGTTGGCCCACCAGTGAGCCCGCGCTCGGTCCCTGATCACGCGACTGCCCCCACCCAACGGCGTGCCCTTGCGGTCGGTGGTGGCGAGCAGCGCCCTCGCGCGCTCGGCGCCAAGCCCCGCGTTGGTCAGCACGACGTTTGACAGGTCGTTAAGGAGGATCGTGATCTGCGTCGCGCGGTAGTTCTCGGGCTGGGGCTCAAACGCCCACACCTTCGAGCCTTCCCCCCGCGAGCGCGCCAGCGCGGGGACGAAGTCGCCGAAGAACGTGCCCGCGTGCACGATGTCGCCGTGGGGGTCGGCGGCTCGCAAGAGCTCCAGCGTGTCTTCCTCCCAAACGTCGGCGGCGACGATCGCCTGCGAAACGGGGCGGTGCGACGATGAGCGCGGTACGCAGTAAAGCCCGTGCACGTTTGCGGCCAACAGGCAGTCCAGTGCGCCGGCGGGCAGGCTCTCGCTCACGGCACTCGCGGTCGCGTGCGGGTGCGCGGCGGATGCGCCGCTGCCTCTACGCCGCGGCGAGGTCAGCGTTCCCACGCGCCGTCGCCACGCGTAGACCCACCCCAGCAGCCACTTCAACCAACGCTTGATCGGCATCGGAAGCGCCCTGCGCAACGCACCCGCATGCATTTCCTCAGCCTACCGCCAAGGGGAGCCGAGAGACGAGGGCACCGTGTGCTACCGCCGCGATCACCTCGTGGGGCTCGATTACCAGTCGGTCGAGGACCTGAAGGCTCTCGACGCGCTACCCGCGCCCGCTACCTAGCCAAACGCGACCCGATCGGCCCGCAGCGACCATAATCGGGCCAGCCGCCGTGCGCGCCGCGCGGCGCCGAGCCCTACACCCGCAGCGCGTCACGGCACGAGCGCCTACATTTCCCGGCGTGCAGAAGCGAGGCCCGTCCGATGAGGGCAGAGGGTGCATCGGCGTGCCCGGGATGGTGGCGCTGTTCGCCTTCTGCGCTTTCGCCGGCACCATAGGGGGTTTGAAAGGCTTCCTGATCGCAATCGCGGCGATGGCGATCATCTACCTGGTGATCGGCGCCGTGGTATGGGCAGGCAAGCGGCGCTCTGACACCTAAGCGGCGCTGCGCGATGCGCTAGCGGGCAGCCTGGCCGCCACTCGGGAGGCGGGCTCGACGGCTCTCAGAGACGCCCTGGCAGTGCTCGAGTGGCCTCGCCGATCGCGTTCGCCGCGTTCTCGGCCTGGGGCTCAGCTGCTCGGGACGCGTACAGCTCGGCGAGCTCTCTTTGCAGGCTGCGGGGTTCCTCGCCCGGCGCCGGCGCGCGCCGCGTCCAGGAGCCGTCGCCGTTCAGTTCCCAGGAGTTCTGGTTGTCGGCGAGCGCGCGCTCAAGGACGTCGAGCAGCTCCGCCTGCAGCTCCTCCGATTCGATCGGCACCGCCAGCTCGACACGATGGTCGAGGTTGCGCGGCATCAAATCCGCCGAGCCGATGAAGATCGCGTACTCGTCGCCTCGCTGGAAGGCGAATACGCGCGAGTGCTCGAGCAGGCGCCCCACGATCGAGACGACGCGGATGTTCTCGGAGATCCCCGGGACGCCGGGACGAAGGCAGCAGATGCCGCGCACGTTGAGGTCCACAGACACGCCGGCCTGCGAGGCCGCGTACAGAGCGCGGATGCAGCGCCCGTCCACGAGCGCGTTCATCTTCATCGCGATGCGCGCAGGCGAGCCCGCTTCGTGCGCCGCGACGGTGCGCTCGATCTGATCGAGCACGCCCTCGCGCAGCTGGTTGGGCGCCATCAGGACCTTGCGATAGTGCAACGGCCTCCCGTAGCCGGTCAGGTAGTTGAACATGTCGGCAACGTCCGCGCCGATCTGCTCGTCGGTCGTGAACAGCCCGTAGTCGGTGTACAGGCGCGCCGTCGCCGAGTGGTAGTTGCCCGTCCCGATGTGCACGTAGTGTCGCACCCCGTCGCCCTCGCGCCGCACGACCAGCACGCACTTGGCGTGCGTCTTGAGCGCCGGCTGCCCGTAGACGACGTGCACGCCGGCCTCCTCGAGCGCCTTTGCCCAGTGGATGTTCATGCCCTCGTCGAAGCGCGCCTTCAACTCGACCAGAGCGACCGCCTGCTTGCCGCGCTCGGTCGCGTCGATCAGCGCCGGAACGAGCGGCGAGTCATCGCTTGTGCGGTAGACCGTCTGCTTGATCGCGAGCACGTTCGGATCGGCGACGGCTTGCTCGACGAAGCGCTCGACAGAGGTCGCGAACGAGATGTAAGGGTGATGCACGAGCAGATCGCCCTCGCGCATCGCGGCGAGCACGTCGGGGCGCTCGTCTTCGTGGCGCGCCAGACGCGGGTGGGTGATCCCGGACAGCGGCGCTTCGCGAAGCTCGGAGTGGCCCGGCAGGCGAACGAGCTGCCACAGCGCGCCCATGTCGAGCATCCCCGCGACCGGGTAGACCTCGTCGTCGCGAACGCCCAGCAGCCCCGTGAGCTCCTCCAGCAGGGGAGCAGAGCACCCGGCGCCCACCTCGACGCGCACGATCTCGCCGAAGCGCCTGCGACGCAGCTCGTCCTCGACCGCCTGCAGCAGATCCGCGGCATCGTCGGAGACCTCGAGATCCGCGTCGCGCGTCACGCGGAAGACGTCGTGGTCGATGATCTCCATGCCGGGGAACAGCGCGTCGAGGTGGTGGGCGATGACGTCCTCGAGCGGTATCAGCAGCGGGGGCGCAGGCGCGGGCTGCTTCAGCGTCACGAAGCGGGGCAGGATCTCGGTGGGCACCTTCACGCGCGCGAACACCGTCTGGCCGCTGGCGGGGTCGCGCACGTGCACCGCGAGGCTGAGCGAGAGGTTGGAGATATAGGGGAACGGACGCCCCGGCGCGACCGCCAGGGGTGTGAGCGCGGGGAAGATCGTGCGCTGGAAGTGCGCGGAGAGCTGAGCGCGCTGCTCATCGTCGAGCTCGCTCACTCCCGCCAGGCGGATATCGTGGTCGGCGAGGGCGGGGCGCTGGTGCCGTTCAAAGCACTCCGTCAGCCGCTCGCCGAGCCCGAGCGTGCGCTCGCGGATCAGGGCTATCGTCTCCGCCGGCGCGAGCCCGTCCTGGCCCGGTCTCTCGACGCCGGCGTCGATCTGGTCGTGCAGCCCGGCGACGCGGACCATGTAGAACTCGTCCAGGTTCGTCGTGTAGATGGCGCAGAACTTCACGCGCTCCAGCAGTGGCAGCTGCTCGTCCTCGGCCAGCTGGAGCACGCGCTCGTTGAAGTCGAGCCACGAGAGCTCGCGGTTCAGGTACAGCGAGGGGTCTTGCAGGTCGGCCTCGCCGTCCGTGGCGCGCGCTGAGACAGCCGTAGCGGCCGTGGCCAAGCCGGCGAGGCGCTGGTCGGGATCCTGGCGGCCGTTGCCGTGCATGCTTCCCCCAACGCTACAACCGACGAGCGTGTTCGGCGGTATCTCCTCGCCAAACGTCTCCGTCTGCAGGCCCGCTTGCGCGCCGCGGAAACGGTAGGGTGCAGGTAGGGCGATGGCTCGTCAGCTCTGGCTACTACGGCATGCCGAGGCCGAGCCGCACGGCACGCGCGCCGACGCCGAGCGCCGGCTGACCGCTCGCGGCGAGAGCCAGGCGCGGACCGCGGGCGTCGCGCTGCGGCGGCTGGGAGCGCACTTCGACGCCGTGCTCTTCAGCCCTAAGGCGCGCGGGCGAGCGACCGCGGAGCTCGCGGTGGCCGAGTGGAACGGTGCGGAGCGCGAGCTGCTGCGCGCGCACCCGCCGCTGGCGGGCGGATTCGACGCCCAGGGCGCGCTCGAGGCCGTCTCCGAGGTCGGCCCCGACGGGCGCCTGCTGATCGTCGGCCACGAGCCCGATCTCTCGGGAGTGGTTGGCGCCCTGACCGGCGCGCGCGCGGAGATAAAGAAGGGTGGGCTCGCGGTCGTGCGGCTACAGGGCGCCGGGGGCGAGCTCGCGGCCCTCTTGCGCCCGCGCGAGCTCGCGCTCATCGCCGGGGGTCCAGCCGACGGGGACTGAAGGCGGGACGTCGATGTCGGTGGCATCGACGTCGAGCGACTCGGCGGCGAAGCGGTAGCCGATGCCGAAGTGCGTGTGGATGTAGCGCCACCGCGGCGAGGCCTTCTCGAGCTTCTGGCGCAACTTTCGCACGAACACATCCACCGAGCGGTCGCCTCGCACCATCGTGTAGCCCCACAGGCGCGAGTAGATCTCCTCGCGCTCGAGCACGCGTCCCTCGGCCGCCGCGAGCAGCTCTATCAGCTCGAACTCGCGCCGCGTGAGGTCCAGGCTGGCGCCGCCCGCGAACGCCTGGAACTGATCCACGCGAATCTCCACCTCGCCCGCCAGCAGTGGCTGCGACGTGCCACGGCTCGCCGGGCGCCGCCGGCGCCGCACGACGCTCTGTACGCGCGCGATGACCTCCTCCGGGTGACATGGCTTGGTTATCCAGTCATCCGCCCCGAGGCGCAGGCCGCGCACGCGCTGAGCGACCGTCGAAGGACCCGTGCAGACGACGACCCCCAGCTGCGGCAGCTCCCCGCACAGGCGCTCCAGCCACTCCCACGCCTGCCCTCCCAGGACGGCGAGGTCGACGATCAGCGCGCTGAGCCGCATGGACAGCACCGCATCGGCCGGGACGGGGCTCGCCAGCACGCGATGCTCCCAGTCGAGGCGGTCCATGCGCTTGCCGAGGACCTGGATGAAGCCGCTGTCGCGATCCAGGACCGCAACACGAAGCGCTGAGGTGGCGCCCCCCCGGCCCGACGGCGCCGCCAGATCCCTGGCGGTGGTGCTGTCCGTCATCGGCGCGAAGTCTAGAGGCCGCGAGCGCGGTCTTGCGGCCGGCCCGAGAAAGGGTCACAGGATGTTCACAGGAGATCGGCGCTATTTGCGCGCGCTGAAAGCGCGTCTTGGCGCCCGCGAGGCGCTACGCGGGCCCGGAGTCCGCCGGCAGCCCCGCGGCCTGGGAGGAGTCCGAGAACTCGCGAAAGAGCCCCGTGACCACGAACGCCACCTGCTCGCCGATGTCCACCGCGTTGTCGCCGATCCGCTCCAGTGCGCGCGCGACGAGGATCATGTGCATCGCCCACTCGCGCGTGTCGTGGTCCTCGCCGATCTCGATCGCCATGCGGAAGATCTCGCGGTTGAGGCGGTTGATGTCGCGGTCCTGGCGCACGAGGTCCTCCGCGAGCCCCATCTCGCGACCGGCGAAGGCGGCCTTGCACTGGGCGACCTCGGAGCGGGCGTGGGCGCCCATCTTTGCGAGCGCGCGAAGCACCTCGGGCCGCACCGGCGGCTCGTGTCCCGAGAGCGGTATCAGCTTGGCGATGTTCACGCACTGGTCGCCCATGCGCTCGATGTGCTTGATCGTGTGAAGCAGCGCAGCGACGAGGCGCAGGTCTCCCGCGACCGGCGCCTGCAGCGCGAGCAGCGAGAGGATCCCCTGGTGGACCTCCAGGTAGCGGCCGTCCACGCGGTCGTCGTCGGCGATCACCATCTGCGCGAGCTCGACGTCCTGGTGCTCGAGCGCCTCGAGCACGCGGTCCAGCTGCTCGATGATCAGGTCCAGGCCTCCGAGCGCGTTCGCTTCGAGCTCCTGCAGCTGCTGCTGAAAGTGCGCGCGGGTGTGATGGGTCTCCGCTCTTGCAGCGCTCGTGGCAGCAGCCGTCGCACCCGCACCCGCCGCCTCGCCGCCAGGCGGATCTCGATCCGCGGATTGCTCCTGGCCGTCCTCGCCGCTAGCCGAACTTCCCCGTGACATATTCTTCCGTTCGCGGATCCGAGGGTGTCGTGAAGATCTGCTGCGTCGGGCCCACCTCCACGAGCTCTCCGCCGAGCAGGAAGGCCGTACGGTCGGCGACGCGCGCCGCCTGCTGCATGTTGTGAGTGACGATCACGATCGTCACGCGCCTCTTCAGGTCATCGATCAGCTCCTCGATGCGCAGCGTGGCGATCGGGTCCAGCGCCGAGCAGGGCTCGTCCATCAGGATCACCTCCGGGTCCACGGCGAGTGAACGCGCGATGCAGAGCCTCTGCTGCTGGCCTCCCGAGAGGCCGGCGCCGGGCTCGTGCAGCCGCTCGCGCACCTCCTCCCAGAGGCTCGCGCCGCGAAGCGCGGACTCGACCTTAGCCTGCAGCTCGGCCTTGGATCCGACCGAGCGCACTCGCCCTCCAAGCCGCAGGCCGGCCGCGACGTTGTCGAACACAGACATGGTCGGAAACGGGTTCGGCTTCTGGAACACCATCCCGACCGCGCGCCGTACGGCGACGACGTCCACCGCAGGGTCGTAGATGTCCGTCTCGTCAAGCAGCACCTCGCCCTCGGCGCGGGCGCCCGGGATCTCCTCGTGCATGCGGTTGATGCAGCGGATCATCGTGGACTTGCCGCAGCCCGATGGGCCGATGATCGCGGTGACCTCATTGGCGCGGAACTCGAGGTCGACTCCCTTGACCTGTTCGGCGTCGCCATAGAACGCGCGCAGGCCGCGGAGCGTCACGCTGACGCCCTGGTTCGTCACGATCGCATTGTCAGTCGGTGTCGCCAAGCGCGCCGAATCGCCGATGATACGAGCCCGCGCCTGTGAGCCGTCCGACTGCTGTGGGCGTTCGCTCTGAAGGCGGCTCTCGGGCTCCATGTCGGCTAGCGGGGAAGGTAGTCCGTCGGCTGTGGTCATGCAACGTGACTACGCCGCGAGATTAGACGCGCCATCAGATTGAGCAACAGGATCATCGCCACCAGCGTCAGCGCCGTGCCCCACGCGCGGTCTACCACCGCCGTCGTGGGGGAGGTCACGTCGCGGTAGATCTGGACCGGGAGCGCATTCATGAATTCCCCCAGGCCGTAGTTCGTCTTCAGCGTCTCGCCCGCTGTGAACAGCAGCGGAGCCGTCTCGCCGGCGGCGCGCGCAATCGCCAGCAACACCCCCGTGATGAGGCCCGGCAGCGCTGTGGGCAGGACCACCCGCGAGATCACGCGCCAGCGCGGCGCGCCGAGGGCGAGCGCCGATTCGCGCAGGCCGCTCGGTATCAGCTGCAGGATCACCTCCGCCGAGCGCGTCACGACCGGGAGCATCAGCAGCGCGAGCGCAAACGAGCCCTTGTAGGCGCCATACGAGCTGCCGGTGCCGACGACGAGCACGATGTAGATGAAGAGGCCGAACACGATCGACGGCACGCCCGTGAGCACGTCGACGAAGTACCGCACCGCGTGCGCGAACCAGCTGTCACGGCCGTACTCGATCAGCCACACCGCCACGCCCGTGCCGAGCGGGATGGCCATCGCGGCGGCTAATCCGACCATCTCGATCGTGCCGAGGATCGCGCTCTTGATCCCGCCGATGCTCGAGGTCTTGAAGAACGTGTTGCCCGTCGGGTCGGTGCTGAAGAAGCTCGTAGACCACGCCCCGAGCCCCTTTCGCAGCAGGTAGTAGAGGATCAGCGCGAGCGGGACCAGCGCGATCACCGTGGCCGTCAAGATCAAGCCGCGCGCGAGCAGATCGCGCCGCCGGCGCGCGGCGCTCACGGCGAAGCGTGCCGGTAGCCGTGCCTGACCCGCGCTGCTCATGCCGCCGCTCCGCTCAGCGTCTGCGGCCCGCCAGCCGAGACCCCCGCCGGCGTCGGCTCAGCGCGGCCACGCGACGCCCGGCTGACGAGCACGCGCGCCACCGCGTTGACGAGCAGCGTCAGCACGAACAGCACCAGCCCCGCGGCGAACAGGGCCGAGCGATGCAGCCCCTGCGCCTCGCCGAACTCGTTCGCGATCACCGCGGCGAGGCTGTAGCCCTGCCCGAAGAGGTGGCTGCCAAGCTGAGGCGCGTCCCCGATCACAATCGTCACGGCGATCGTCTCGCCGATCGCGCGGCCGAGCCCGAGCATCGCGGCGCCCACGATCCCGGCGCGGCAGTAGGGGAGGACGGCGATCCTGATCATCTCCCAGCGCGTGGCCCCGAGCCCGAGCGCTGCCTCTCTGTGGTCGGAAGGGACCGTGGCGATCACCTCCCGGCTGATGGCGCTCACGATCGGCAGGATCATGATTGCCAGGATCAGGCCGCCGATGAAGTAGTTGGGGATCGTCACGGCGCCTCCGCCGATGAAGGGCACGAACGACAGGCGATTCGCGATCCACTGCTCGCTGCCCTGGAGTTTGGGGGCGAGGAAGAAGATCCCCCACAGTCCGTACACGACCGAAGGGACCGCTGCGAGAAGCTCGACCAGGACCGCCAGGGCGCTCCGGATGCGTAGCGGTGCGAGCTCGGCGGCATAGAGCGCCGTCGCGACGGCGATCGGCACGCCGAACAGGAGCGCCAGGCCCGAGGT
This sequence comes from Actinomycetota bacterium, assembly GCA_005884115.1. Taxonomy (GTDB): domain Bacteria; phylum Actinomycetota; class Thermoleophilia; order Solirubrobacterales; family Solirubrobacteraceae; genus Palsa-744. The sequence continues at coordinate 218,938 of VAXW01000002.1, read as the reverse complement.
GATCAGGGTGCCCAGGAGCAGCGGGAGGGCGCCGAACCTCCCGGCGCTCACGTTCCAGTTGTTGTTGAACGCGAACCCGAACACGCCTTCGTGCGCGAATGCGGGATGCGCCTCGCCGACCAAGCGCACGAAGAAGTAGACGATCAGCGCCAGGATCAGCGCGGCAAGCCCCGTGAGTGCGAGCTTGAGTGCTCGATCCGGCAGCCGCGCGAGCGGTGACCGCGCAAGAAGCGCGGGGCCACCGCTCACACTTGCGGCTACCTGCACGTCCTGATCTTTATCGGATCGCCCGGCGGCTTCCTCGGGCTTACCCGCTCAGCGCCGCCCCGTTGCACTGCAGGCTCGCGGCCGCTTCCTTGGACTTTGCGAGAATCGCCGCCGGCAGTGCCGCGTAGTCGGCCTGTGAGAGCACGGCTTGTCCCTGTGTGAGCCCGTATTGGATGAAGCTCGCGACACCCTTCGCCGCGGATTCTCCGCCAGGCGCTCGCGCCTTGCACAGGTCCTTGTTGACGACGATGAACGTCTGCGAGGTGATCGGGTAACTGCGCGCACCGCCCGGGTTCGAGATCTTGAGCCCGAGATTCACCGGTACCTTGACTTCGGCCGCGGCGGCGCTCGTGGAGGCGAGGTTCGGAGCTACGAACTGGCCCGCCTTGTTCTTCACCGATGAGTAGGTGAAGTTGTGCTGCAACGCGTACGCCTGCTCGACGTAGCCGACGGCGCCCGCCGTCTGCTGCACGGCTCCCGCCACGCCCGCGTTGCCCTTCGCGCCCGTGCCCGTGGGCCACTGCACGTCCTTGCCTTCGCCGACCTTGCTCTTGAATTCGGGGTCGACGCTGGCCAGGAAGCCGGTGAAGCCAGCTGTCGTGCCTGAAGAGTCCGACCGGTGGACAACCGTGATCGCCGTGCCCGGCAGCGAGACGCCAGGGTTCAGCGCCGTGAGCTCGGCGTCGTCCCACTTGTTCACCTTGCCGAGGAAGATGTCGGCGATCGTCTTGCCGTCCATCTTCAGCCCCGTCTGCACGCCGGGGAGGTTGTAGGAGACGGTGATCGCGCCTAGGAACATCGGGATCTGCACCGCCGGGCTTCCGTTCTTGGCGATCGCTTCTTCATCGCCCGGCTTCAGCGGCGGATCGCTGGCGCCGAAGTCGACCGTCTTGGACTCGAGAGCCGTGATACCCGCACCCGAGCCCACGGCCTGGTAGTTCACCGTCAGGCCCGACTGAGCCGAGGCCCATTGTTCGTACACGGGCGCCGCAAATGTCGAGCCGGCGCCCGAGATCGTGCCCGACGCTGCGCCTGCGCCAGCTGCGCCCGTGGACGATTTTTTGCTGCTGCCGCACGCGGCGAGGCCGAGCACGAGCAGCGTCGCGCACGCGAGCGCGCCGATCTTGTTGCTGGTCACTGCGTCTCCTCTGACTCGATTGGATGAGTGACGACGGCGCAGGCTCTCGTAGCCCCCCGCCGGTTCGGTAGCGGCGCCAGTCTCTTACCGCCTCGCGAGCCCGGTGTGAACATTTCGTAAAAGCTCACTTCGGCCGTTCGCGCCGGCATCGACGTCGTCGGAGTCCGAGCCGGCCTGAGAGCGCGACCAAGACTGTGGCTGGAAGCGATATCCGAAGCCGGGGTGCGTGTGGATGAAGCGCCACCCGGGCATGGCTTTCTCGAGCTTCGCGCGCAGCTTGCTGATGTACACGTCGACCGAGCGGTCCCCGGCTCTCAGTTCGCCTCCCCAGACGGTGCTGAACAGCTCCTCGCGCCGGGCGATCGCGCCGAGCCGCCGTGCCAGTGCGACCAGCAGCTCGAACTCCCGCACGGACAGCACCAGCACCTGCCCGCCCGCCAGCACGAGCCCGTCCCCGAGCCTCACCTCGAGCTCGCCCGCGCGCAGGGTCTGGCCATCCTCGCTGGCCGGACTCTCCCGAGGGCTCGACACGAGGTCGAGCCTGCCAGCGAACGCGCCCGAGCGCGTTGCAAACTCGTAATCGTGAAAGAGTCCGAGTGCTGCTGGGGCCGCCCCCGGCCAATATGCTCGCGTCGATGAGCCTGCTCAGCCGGGGAGTGGATACCGATCTGATGTCCCTGATCGAGGAGGCCGGTCGCAACGTGCAGCGGGCGGGCCTCTTGCTGCGCGATCTGCTCTCCGAGTACCCCGAGCGGGCGGCCCTCGCTCAGGACCTGAAGGTTTGCGAGCAGGAAGGCGATCGCATCACGCACGACATCATCCACCGGCTGGCCGCAGGCGGGCGCCTGCGCGCACCGTTCACGGCCGGCGATGGCCACGCGCTCGCCACGGCGCTAGATGACATCGTCGACCACTCCGAGCAGGCCGCGGCTCAGCTCGGCCTGTACCGCGTAGAGGCTCCGATGGAGCAGGCCGTCGAGTTCGCGGACGTGCTCGTGGGCGCCGGTGAGCAGATCGCCCAGGCGCTGCGCTGCCTGCGCACCGGAGCGGAGCTCGGCCCTCACCTGGTCGAGATCCACCGCCTGGAGAACGAGGGCGATCGCCTTCAGCGCGACGGTGTCGCTTCGCTGTTCGCGGGCGGCATCGACCCAATGGTCGTGATCCGCTGGAAGGACATCTTCGAGTCACTCGAGGCGGCCGTCGACGCCTGCGAGGCCGTCGCACACGTGCTCGAGGGAATCACCCTGAAGCGCGGCAACCGCCGGCGCGCTTGAGCGCCCGTCACTGAAGTGTCGTTGGCGGCGCCGCCACGTGGAGCTTCGCGTCGCGTATCGCCAACCAGGAACGGCTCGAAGGGGCCCTGGAGGAAGCCGCCAGTTCCGATAGCACGGCCCTGCCAGCGGCGACGTTCCTGCCCGCTCGCCTGGCTACCGCAAACACGATGAGCGAGCGGAAGGACGCCTCGCGCTGAAAGAGACAACGGCGGAGAAAGTGTCAAGGGCGAAATCACCGCCTGGAGCAAAGTTCTCAACGAAGCCAAACCGGTCACAAGTGGCTCAGAACCGTGCGAATCCACGATGCCGACACGCGCGTCGTGCGTAAAGACGGACCGGGCACCACGTCGCTGTTCAAGAAGTACCTGTACCTGCTGGACAAAAAAGAACTCGAACCCGGCGTGGACTTGTTGGGCACGCGATGCTATCTATTGACAGCAATCACTTCAATTGATATACGTAGATTGATGTCCATCGATCTGGAGCTCGCGCCGAAGCAGAAGCGGGCAGCGGGGGAGCGTTGTTGCGAGCCCGTCGTGTACCCCGACGTCGAGCGTGACCAGGCCATGCGCATGGCGGAGGTCGCGAAGGCCCTCGGCGATCCGATTCGCCTGCAGCTCGTCGACGTGCTGCGCAAGCACGCCGGCAAGGTCTGCGTGTGCGAGCTCGTCCCGCTGTTCGAGGTCGGCCAGCCGACGCTCAGCCATCACCTCAAGAAGCTGCGCGAGGCCGGACTCGTCGACTCCGAGCGACGCGGCCTCTGGGCCTACTACTACGTCATCCCCGACGCGCTGAAGGAGCTATCCGCATGGCTGGACTAGAGACCGTCACATCAGAGTGCTGCGCGACCGAGCAGCAGGCGAGCTGCTGTGAGTCGAGCGCGATGGAGAGCTGCTGCACTCCCCATTCGAGCTCGTGCGGCTGCTCGGAGGGGCGGGCCGCAGCCGGCGCAGAAGTGCGCGAGCGGGTGCGCGATCGTTATGCCGCTGCCGCCGCGGCGCTGGCCGGCTCAGGCGATGCAGGCTGCGGATCCGCGGCCCGGTTCGACGATGAGGACGGACGCGCGGTTTTCGGCGCTTCGCTGTATGACGACGCGCAAGCGCCGGAAACGACGGCGAGCGCCGTCGCGGCCTCGCTCGGCTGCGGTGTCCCGACCGCCGTGGCCGATCTGCACGAGGGCGAGACCGTGCTCGACCTCGGCTCGGGCGCAGGCGCCGACGTCCTCATCTCGGCCCGGCGGGTAGCGCCTACGGGCAAGGCTATCGGCGTGGACATGACCGATGAGATGCTCGAGCTCGCGACGCGCAACGCTCGAGAGGCCGGAGTCGAGAACGTCCACTTTCGCAAGGGCTACATCGAGGAGATCCCGCTTCCCGACGCGAGCGTCGACGTGGTGATCTCAAACTGCGTGCTCAACCTTTCCGGCGACAAGCCGCAGGTCATACGGGAGGCCGCAAGAGTCCTGCGGCCGGGAGGGCGGTTTGCGATCTCCGACGTGGTCGCCGATGAGAACATGGACGACGCAACTCGCGCCGACATGCAGCAGTGGACCGGTTGCGTCGCCGGCGCGCTGACGCGGCGCGAGTTCGAGGAGGCTCTTGCTGTCGCCGGGCTTGAGAACATCGAGATCCGCGAGACGCACCGCGTCCACGAGCATGCCGGGGCGGCCATCATCCGGGCCGTCAAGCCGAGCTAGGACGCAGATGGCTCCGCAAAGGCAGCTTTCCGCACTCGGGCGCCCCGTCTGCTAAACGTACGCGTGCGCGGGCGCTCGGCGTCTGCGACGACCGCGAGCGGCGCCGGCCCATCGCCGGCGAGGCAAGCGGAAGCGAGGTCACAAGATCTCGACACCCGCTCTTCGGGTAGCGGTGAAGATGCGGCATCGAGAGGACACAAACCGCAGGGAGGCAACCGAATGGCGTGGCCTAGCAGGTGGGGGCGAACAGGAGCAACTCCAAAGGCGCGTGCACGCGCGGGAGCGCTCGCGCAGGTTCCCACGCCGGTCGCTAGGAGTCCGGGGGCGGCGCGAGGCGTGCTCGCGGACCGTCGCGGGGACGTCCGATGTATTGGCACCTCGGCGGGCGAGCGGGCGGGGCGGCTCGGCTGGGGGCCGATCGGCGCCGGAACGGCACATCTAGGCCTCCATGGAGTTACGATGATGGGTCGCGCGGGTAATTGCGCGTCAATGGCCTTGACATCGTGGCCGGCTTCGGTGCATGATGGGGGCCTTGAGCATCAATCATGTGGTTTCGGTGCTAGTCCGAGACCCGTGAGCCACCCTCCGGGGATGAATGGTGGCGGGCAAGGAGGCGGGGAGCTTTCATGAGCGTGGAGACGGGGAGCGGGACTGAGACAGGGGTGGCCTGGGGCGCTTTGGCCACCGGAACCCGAAGGATCACGGGCACTCGTAGCGCGGGCACGCTCGCGCGGCATCGCCTGCCATCGGCGCAGGTCGACGAGGTCCGGGGCCCGGCGGCGTGCTTGCGCCGCGACACCATCTTTCGCCGGTCTCTCGTCATCGCCGACGCCGTGGCGATCCTGGCCGCGCTTGTGCTGACCGTCGCGCTTTCCTCGCGGCGTGTGCCCGTGCATCTGACCTGGGAGAGCTTCGCCGGCGTACCTCTGTTGCTCGTGGGAGCCAAGCTGATGGGCCTGTATGACCGCGACGAGACGCTGCTGCGCAAGACGACCCTCGACGAGGCGCCGAAGCTGTTCCAGCTCGCGACGCTCTGCACGCTCGTCGCCTGGCTCGGCGGACGGCTGGTCGTCGCCGGCTCGCTCGATCGCCGCGAGGCGCTGTTCCTGTGGCTCGTGCTCGCCGGTCTGCTGATCCTCTCCCGCGCCGCGGCAAGGGCGAGCGCGATGCGACTCGCGCCCACCGAGCGCTGCCTCTTCATCGGTGACGAGCGGTCTGCGGAAATGGTTCGCGCAAAGCTGAGCGGCCATGGGGGGATCAACGCGCGGGTGGTCGCGCACCTGGATCTCGACAAGGCGGCACCGTGGTCCACGGACGCCTTCTCGGCGCCGAGGCTCTCCGAGATACGCGACCTCGCGCGCACGCTCGACGTTCACCGCGCCATCATCGCGCCGGGCTGCGGACCGGAGGCCGAAGCGTCGGAGACGCTGAACCTGGTACGCACGCTGAAGGCGGTCGGCGTGCGCGTGAGCATCCTGCCGCGGATGCTCGAGGTGGTCGGGTCCTCGGTCGAGTTCGACGACCTGCACGGCGTCACCCTGATGGGAGTCAGGCGCTTCGAGCTGACGCGATCTTCGGCGGCGATCAAGCGCGCGTTCGACCTGGTTGGCGCGTCCATCGGCCTGCTCGCGATCGCGCCTTTGATGATCGCGATAGCGCTCGCAATCAAGGTCGACAGCCGCGGGCCGGTCTTCTTCCGCCAGCTGCGGGTCGGACGCCACGGCCGGCGCTTCTACATGCTCAAGTTCCGCACCATGGTGCCCGATGCCGAGTCGCTGAAGGACTCGCTCCGCCACCGTAACGAGGCGCAGGAGGGGCTCTTCAAGATCGCCGAAGACCCGCGCGTGACCCGCGTCGGGAGGTGGCTGCGGCGGAGCGCGCTCGACGAGCTGCCACAGCTCCTGAACATCTTCCTTGGCGAGATGAGCCTGGTCGGGCCGCGCCCGCTGGTGCTCGAGGAGGACCAGCGCATCGAGGGGTGGAACCGCCGCCGCCTGGAGATCACCCCCGGGATGACGGGCCCGTGGCAGATCCTCGGCCCGGCGCGCGTCCCGCTCAAGGAAATGGTGGCGCTCGACTACCTGTACGTGGCCAACTGGTCGCTCTGGAACGACATGAAGATCCTGCTGCGCACCGTGCCCCACGTGCTCGGGCGTCGCGGCCTTTGAGCGCGGCGTATCGGTCGCTATGCAGCTAGCGCGCGTGCGCAGCTAGCGCGCATGAAAGGCGATTCGCCGCCTCTGCTTGGACACCAACGGCTCTCGCGCCACGGCGCCTGCCGGCACTTCCGCGCTACGGTGCGGAATGCGCTGCCCGTAGACGAGCTCGTCGAGATCGCTCCACACGCGCAGGCCGGCGCCGACGGTGTGCCCGGGGTCGTTCACCGGGACGCGCGTGCGCCCCAAGTCTGCCCTATCGCCCCACGCGGCCATGCGACAAAGCGCGACCAAGAGGGTCACTAGCGCGAGCCACGCGACAGGTATCAGGATGAGCAGCATCAGCTTCTGTTCGGCCGAAGCATGTCTAAACCCTGCCTCGGACGGGACCGTCTCGGGGCCAAGATTGTTCGCGGTTGCAGGACGAATGTCTGAGCAGAGCGGCCGGCCCGCGCCCGACCCATCCCGACCCCCGCGCGCGCGGCCGCCGGATCAGCCTTGGGCCGGCGGCGCCCGTCGTAAACTCGGCCGCTGCGCGACGCGATTGAGCGCAGCGCTCGCAGAATGGACAACGTGAACGCCTCGGGCCACAGGATCCTGTGTTTTGCCACGCACGGACACGAGCATCTGGACGCCGTACGTCTCGGCTATCTGCTCGCGCCCGTGCACCCGGATGTCTTCCCCTTCGACCACGCGAAGAAGCTGCGCTCGGCTGTCGCGCTTGCCCGAGCACTGCGCACGCAGCGCCCCAGCCTGGTTGTCATGGAGGGGACAGGGCTCGCCGGAGGGATCATGGTTTTGGCGTTCAACCGGCTGCTCGGGATTCCATTCGTAGTCTGCAGCGGAGACGCGGTGGGCCCCTACCTGCGACTGCGCTCGCGGCTGCTCGGGGCTGCTGGAACGCTGTACGAGCGCTCCCTGTGCCGGCGTTGTGCCGGCTACATCGGTTGGACTCCCTACCTCGCGGGCCGCGCGTTGACGTACGGAGCGCGGCGCGCGATGAGCGCCCCCGGATGGGCACGGACCCCAGCTGCGACCGAGGAGCGCGGCCAAGCCCGGCAGCAGCTGGGTATAGCCGATCATGCCCTGGTAGTAGGTCTCGTTGGCTCGCTGGAGTGGACCAGGAGCGTCGGGTATGTCTACGGGGCCGAGCTCATAAGCGCCGTTCGACGGATTCAGCGCGACGACATCGTCGTTTGCATCGTCGGCGATGGCTCGGGTCGAGCGCGGCTCATCGAGATAGCGGGTGAGGACCTCGGGAGCAGGGTGCTGTTGCCGGGCAGGGTGCCGGCCGAGCGGGTGCCCGACTACCTTCGCGCATTCGATGTGGCCAGTCTGTCGCAGAGCGTCGACGGCGTCGGCGCTTTTCGATACACGACCAAACTGAGTGAGTACCTGGCAGCAGAGCTCCCCATCATCACCAGCCAGGTCCCGCTTGCGTACGATCTCGACGAGGGCTACTTCTGGCGGCTGCCGGGTGACGCGCCCTGGAGCCCCACCTATGTCGACGCGCTGGTCGAGCTTCTGGAAACGATCAGCCGAGCCGAGGTGGAGGAGCACCGCAGCGCGATTCAGCGTGCACCGATGGGATCGTTCGACGGACCCGCGCAACAGCGGAGGGTCGGCGAGTTCATCGCGGACATTCTCATGATCCCCGGCTCGCCTGCGCCGGGGGATGCTCGCCGGCACTCGGAGGTCGTGCCCTCATCGTGAGCGGAGGTTGCGGCTCGCCACTCGCTCGACCTCCGCGGAGACGGCGCGCTGGAAGGCGGCGACCGAGAAGCGCGCGGCGTTCTCCACGGCGCGAAGGGGGTCAAACTCGAGCCCGTCGATGGTGGCGATCGCCCGTGCAAACCCGTCCACATCGTCGAGCTCCACGAGGCGTCCGGTCTCGCCGTCGAGCACGGTCTCGAGCGCCCCACCGGCGGCCGCAGCTATGACCGGGCGCCCGGCTGCCTGCGCCTCGACGGCCGTGATCCCGAACTCCTCCATGCTCGCCACCACCACCGCGCGTGCTCCCGCGTAGAGCCTCGCGATCTGCTCATCGCCCACGCGACCGACGAACTCTGCCTCGGGGTAGGCCTCGCTAAGCGCGCCGTGATCGGGGCCAGATCCCACCACGCGGATCGGTACGCGGGCTCGGCGAGCCGCCTCCAGCGCGACGTGCACGCGCTTGTGGCGCACGAGCTCGGAGACGACCAGGACGGCGTCGCCTGGAGTGCCCACGGAGAAACGTTCCGTTTCGACGGGTGGGTGGATGATCGGCGCCTCGCGCCCGTAGTAGCGCTTGATGCGCTCGCGCGTCAAGCGTGAGTTCGCTATGTAAGCGTGCACCCTCCTGCTCGCCGAGGTGTCCCATCTTCGCATCCGCCGAAGCTGCAGCCGCAAAAGCGGCCGCAGTGGCCGCGCGACCTCGCCCAGCGCGCGCTCTTCCTCGGACCAGGCGTAGCGAAAGGGTGCGTGGCAGTAACACACGTGAACGGCGTCCGCAGGGACCCTGACCCCGTGCGCAAATGCGCTGCTGCTGCTTAGCACCACCATCGCAGGGGGGAGTGGGAGGTGTTCGATCGCGATCGGGTACAGAGGCAAAAGTCGCCTGAAGGCCGCCTGACTCACACCCAGGCGCTGGAGCGGTGAGGTGATGATCTCGCGGCCTGAGAAGCGCCCGGACGTGCCCGCTTCGTCATAGAGAAGCGTTGCGATCGGGGCATCGGCGTAATTCTCGGCGAGAGCGGCAAACGTGCGCTCGGCGCCACGCATGACAAGCAGGTAATCGTGGACAAGCACGATGCTCGAGCCGGCGGTGAAGCGGCCGACTGGCTGGTTGATCTCGTGCAAGCCCGCAGCTCCGATCGCAGAGTGATGCAAACGAGGGGTCAGTCTATTTGCGGCCCGCGCACAAGCCCGCCGAGGTGGTCACGTCGGATCGACTCGACCGTCGAAACGTACCGGTGGGCGGCCGAGAGCGCTTGGATACGATCCGGTCGTGCGGGAAATCATGCTCGCGGATCTTCGAGCGCCCGGTGATCAGTGCGTATCCTCGTGACGGTTCCGTGGTGGCAGCGCCTCGGCGGAGCAGAGGCGGTGCTGCACACGATCCTCGAAGGCGCGGGGGAGAGCGGACACGATCTGCAGCTCGTCTTCTTCAAGGACGGGCCGTGGCCGGCTGAGCTGCGTGAGGCTGGGCTGCCCGTCGACGTCATCCCGGCGGGCCGCCTGAGGCAGGTCCACCGGTGGGGGGCGACGGTCGTTCGACTGGCCGCCCTCTTCCGCGACCGCCAGCCTGATCTGATCCTCAACTGGGCTTCTAAGACGCAGCTGTACGGCTCACCGGCGGCGATCCTCGCCGGCATGTCCGAGCGGGTCGTGTGGTGGCAGCATTCGATCGCGAAGCCATACACGCTGGAACACATCGCGCATCTGCTCCCCGCCCGCGCGATAGCCTGCGATTCCACCGCGGCTGCCCGAGCCCAGGAGCGACTTCGCCCGCGCCGGCGCACGGTCGTCATCCCGCCGGGCATGGCTCCCGGGCTCGGCTCGAACCACGCGCCGATGAAGCTTCCCCCCGGCGTCACGATGGTGGGGATCGTGGGGCGTCTGCAACCGTGGAAGGGGCAGGATCGGCTGCTGGAGGCGCAGGCGATCCTGCGTCGGCGGGGGTTCCCCATGCACCTCATGATCGTGGGCGGCGACTCCTACGGCTATTCGCCCGAGTACGCAAGATCGTTGCCGGCGTTGGTCTCGCGCCTCGGTCTCGATGACGCGGTCACGCTGGTAGGCGAGGTTCCGGATCCGATGCCGTTCATTGAGCAGATGGACATCCTCGTCAACGCGTCCGACCCCGAGCCGTTCGGGCTCGTGCTGCTGGAAGGGATGGCCGCCGCAGTGCCCGTCGTTGCGGTCGACTCCGGCGGTCCTCGGGACATCGTCGAGCACGAACGGACCGGGATCCTCGCAAGCTCGGGAAACCCCGAGGATCTCGCCGACGCACTGGAACGGCTACTGAGCTCCGCTCCCCTTCGCCACGCGCTGGGTCACGCGGGTCGCGAGCGCTTCGTGCGCGACTACACGGCGGTGAGCTTTCGCAAGCGCTTCTTCACATCGCTCGAGGACATCGTCCACGCCGACGGGAGCCTGGATGCCGCTCGACGATCCTGAGCGCCCAAACACGACCCAGAACGGCCCGCGCGCATGTGAGGTGACGCTCGTCGCCCACCACGTCGGCGTAGTTGGCGGCATGGAGCGGATCCTCGCCGAACTTGCGCTGGGCCTGACGCGGAGAGGTCACGAGGTGACCGTGATCGCGCACGCCCGCGATCACCGCTCGCCGATGCGCGCCTGTGAGTCCAGCTGGGCCGCACGCGCCGGGTCCGCAATGGTTTCGTTATGGGATCGGGCGGTCGCCGTGCATGACCAGCTCTACGCGCGAGAGCGGCCGATTCGGCGACCTTAGCGACGCTCGCTTGCCGGCCCGGATCCGCTGTCCGGCCGACGCAATGGTTGCATGCGGGTTTGCCAGAGCAGCCCTGGTGGACGGTATCATTTAGAGCTCTATTACCGGGGGTCCATATGATGGTCGGGGCCGACGCACGGACGGATCCTGCCGATGAACCAGACGACCGACGCCACCGCCATCTTCGCACCACTGTGGAAGCGCAAGTGGATCATTCTCGCCGTCGGTGTCCTGGTAGCCGGGGCCACGTACCTCTATTACAAGCACACGACGAAGGTTTACCTTGCAGAAACGAAGCTGTACCTCGGAGCCGGCGCCGAAGAACAGGCACCGACGGAAAGGGGTAGCGGCTCGAAATCTCCAAAGGTCAACGCGGCTGAACAAGCCACGATAATCAACTCGATCGTCGTCGAAGAAGTGCGCCAACGCCTGCGCGCGCAGGGCAACAAACAGCTCTTGCATGGCGCGAAGGTGCGCGCCAAGGCATCGGAAAAAAGCCAGTTCGTCGGGATTTCCGTCGAAGCCCACACGGGACGCGGCGCCGCGCTGCTCGCCAACGCCACCGCGCAGGCATACCTAAAACGCCAAGTGTCAACTCGCCAGCGCGCGATCAGGACCCAACTCGCGATCACGCGCCGGCAGCTCGCAAGGATCGAAGCTGCAAGCGCGGCGCAGTCGGCGCAGCGCACCTCCAAATCGAGCGGCAACACCAAGACCTCGACCTCGGGCGCGAACAGCACCGCGAACATCCTGCAGATCGCCAATCTGAACAGCCGCATCAACGAGCTCGAAGCTCAGCTGGGATCGTCCGGCGCACGGCAGCTGAATCCCGCCAGGCCTAAACTCGCGCGGCTCGTGGCACCGAAGCCGCGCAAGAACGCGATCTTCGGGTTCGTGATCGGCATCGTCTTGGCGGCGATTGGAGCGTATGCGCTTGCGCGCTTCGACCGGCGACTGCGCTCTCTGGCGGACATGGAGGCCATCTTTGGAACGCAGATTCTCACCGCGCTACCGAAGGTCAGGCAGCCGATCGTGACCCGGGAAGGGAGGCCGGCGCCGTCGAAATTCCTGCTCGAGCCGTTGCGGCGGTTGCATACAACCCTGTCGTTGGGAAGGGCGCTGAAGCGGGAGGGGCCATCCGGGGGGGTGATCCTGTTTCTCAGCCCAGATCCGGCAGATGGCAAGTCAACGCTGGTCGCCGACCTGGCGATCGTGCAGCGCGACGCCGGAGCGCGCGTCATCGTGCTCGACGCCAATTTGCGCCGGCCCGTGCAGGCGAAGTTCCTGGCCGCCGAGGACTCCTACGGGTTGGCCGATGTGCTCATGCGAACTCATGCGCTCGAGGAGGTGCTCCAGCCGGTCGCGCCAGCGCCGCAGCCTGCGCGCGGGGACTCGCGGTCGTCCACCGGGGCCGCGGCGACGGTTGCCGAGCTGCGAACCGGCGGCTCGCTTTCGCTGCTGGCGAGCGGGCAAGCTCTCGCCAACCCTCCCGCAATGCTCGCGAGCGAAGCGATGGGCGACTTGCTAAGGGAGCTGGCCGACGATTTCGACCTGGTCCTGGTCGATGCCTCCTCGCCGATCGAGGTGAGCGACCCGATGCCATTGCTCCCGTTGGTAGACGGAGTCATCGTCGTGGCTCGCGTGGGACACACGCGCGAAGTGTCGGCGCAAAGGCTCGCGCAGATGCTTCGGCAGGAGTCCTTCGCGCCCACACTGGGGATCGTGGCCAACTGCGCTCCGCCCAAGGAGATCGAGCGCTACGGTCTCGCGTCGTCACGCAACGGCCACGTGTGGGGAGCCAAGCTGATCGGACGATGAGCGGCCGGTCCCCGCGGTTGTTTGTTTCACCCGCAGGGGTCCACCCGGCGGTCCTGGATCGTCGAGTGCGCGAGCTCGCGCTTCTGGCGGTCAGCGCACTCGTTCCCCTGGCCCTCGCCCTCGCCGTGAGCCTTGAGGTACCCAAGCCGAACCTGCTGCTGGCGCTCGCGGCAATTGTCGGGGCGCTTGGTGTCGTCGCGCTCGTCGTCAGCACGCGTCTCGAGGTCACGGTCACCCTGCTTGTGGTCTATCTCGGTCTGCTCGATGGGCCAATCAAGCTCGGCGTCGGCGGATATGGATCGGCCGCCTCAGCCGTGCGAAACGTGCTGATCTTCGCGGTCGCACTCGGCGCGCTGCTGCGCCTGCTAGTCAAGCGGGAACGCGTGCGACTGCCTCCGCTGTCCGGGTGGGTGCTCGCGTTCGCGGGCGTCGTGGTGCTCGAGGCGTTCAATCCCAGGACGCACGGGCTCCTTCACGTCCTGGGTGGATACAGGCAGCAGCTCCAGTGGGTTCCGTTCTTCTTCTTCGGCTACGCGGTGATGCGCTCCAAGGTGCGTTTTCGTCAGCTGTTTCTGGTCCTCGGTGTGATCGCGCTTGCGAACGCTGGGGTTGCGACCTACCAGTCGCGGCTGAGTCCAGCGCAACTGGCCAGCTGGGGTCCGGGATATTCCGAACGCGTCTTCCCGGCCGCCAACGGAGTGGGGGGCGGTGCGCGGATCTATGTCAGCGAAGGGGAAGCGCGGGTCCGCCCTCTCGCGCTCGGGTCCGATGAGGGATTCAGCGGCGGCACTGGCCTCATCGCCCTGCCCGGTGCGCTGGCGCTGGTCGCGATCGCCCGCAGGCGTCAGCGATGGATCGCCGTGGTATTCAGCCTTGGCGCGCTCATCGGCGTGGCAGTGGGGGCCGGTCGGCTCCAGCTCGTTGGAGCGGGAATTGCTGCGGTGAGTTTCGCGTTGCTGTCCTCGCTCGCAGGGCGCAACGCGAGCCGTACGCTCGCGGCGCTGCTCGCCGTGGTCGCCCTTGCGATCCCTGCCGGCGTGGTGCTCGCGTCAGCAGCAGGTAATGGGACCTTCAAGCGCTACGAAAGCGTCAGCTTCTCCTCGTCCAGCTACAAGGCGCAGCTGTGGAAAAACATTCCCCACGTCCTGAGCCAGGCACCGTTCGGCGTCGGCTTGGGGACCGTGGGATCAGCGTCGCGCTTCGGGGGGAAGGTCAGCGAACTGCTTCCGGAAGGCCGTGGCGTCACCGGGGAGACGCAATACAACCTCCTCGCAGACGAAACCGGCGCGCCAGGGCTGGTCATCTGGGTCGGGCTTGCGCTAAGTGTCATGCTGCTCGCAGTGCGCAGGCTGCGCTACATCGCTGATCCCGAGCTTCGTCTGGCCGTGGCGGGCGTGGCTGCGCCGGTGTTCGCGCTCCTGCTGATGGGCTTCTCGGGCTATCTTGGGGCGAGCGCCGCGCTCGGGCCGTATTACTGGTTCGCTGCCGGAGTTGCCTCGTACTGGCTGACGGGCGCAAGCGGTACCTCCGGCGCGGTTGTGAGGAGTCGACATGAGTCGGCATAGCGCGCGCGCGGAGCGCTCCGCCACGCGCACCACGACGCGCACGCGGCTAGACCTGCTCATCGGTGATCGTCGCAGAATGATCGTGGCGCTCGCGGGCTTTTCGCTGCTCGCCGGTTTCAGCGAAGCTGCGACGCTTGCCCTGATCGCTCAGTTGGCATACGGGGTGGTGAAGGGCGGCTCGCACCTGCACACCAATATCGGCCCGTTCTCGATCCACGCGTCCATAGGAACGTTGCTCGAGATCGCGTTCGGGGTCTGCATCATCCGCATCCTGCTCGTGGTGCCCGTCTCGGTCCTGCCCGCACGAATCGCCACGAGTGTCCAGGCCGGCCTTCGAACACGCATCTTCGATGCCTACACGCGCTCATCGTGGCGGGTGCAGTCAACCGATCGCGAAGGCCAGCTGCAGGAGACAATGACGAACCAGGTGATGCAGGCGACCATGGCCGCGCTGATGATGACGAGCCTGATCACCACGGGCATCATGTTCGTCGTACTGACGCTCTCGGCGTTCGCCCTCAATGTGCTCGCCGCCGTGGTGGTGCTGGCCGTGTCTTTTTCGGGCTTCGCGATCCTGGCGCCGATGCGGAGGCGCTTGCGTTCCCGCGCCGGGGAGATGTCGGAAGCTCAGGTCAACTATGCAGGTGGGATCGCTGAGGCGGTAAGCGTTGCACAAGAGATACACGTCTTCGGAGCCGATGCAGCTCAGCGCACGCGCATCGATGGCTTCGTGCAGCGAACCCGTGAGATCACGTATCGCACCCAGCTCTTGATGAGACTCGCTCCGGCCCTCTACCAAGCCATGATCTACCTGCTTCTCATCGGCGGCCTGGCGGCCCTCGAGGCGATCGGCCGGGGGCATGCCGGCGCGCTCGGCGGTGTCGTCTTGCTGATGGTGCGCGCCGGCTCCACCGGTCAGAGCGTCCAGACCGCCTATCAGGGGCTGGTACAGGCGCTGCCGTTCATTGAGCGCACGCAGAACGCCGAACAGCGCTATCGCGCCGATGCGCCGCGCGCTGGGGGTCTGCCGCTACCGCGGATCAAAGCCCTTGCCTTTGAGCGCGTCAGCTTCGCCTACCGCGAGGGAGTCCCGGCGCTGCAGGACATCAGCTTCGCGGTGGCCGGCAACGAAACGATCGGCATCGTGGGCCCGTCGGGCGCTGGCAAGTCGACGCTCGTCCAGCTGCTGCTCCGCCTGCGTGAACCTCAGGACGGTCATTATCTGGTGAACGGCACGCCTGCCGAGGAGTTCGCACGCCGGGACTGGCAGGCGCGTGTCTCCTACGTTCCCCAGGAACCTCGCCTTATCCATGCGTCCGTTGCGGACAACATCCGTTTCTTCCGCGACTTGGACGCCCAGGCGATCGAACGGGGAGCCCGTCTCGCTCGCATCCACGACGTCGTCATGAGCTGGCGCGACGGATACGAGACGATCGTGGGCCCTCGTGCCGCCGCGGTCTCCGGCGGTCAGCAGCAGCGGATCTGCCTCGCCCGCGCGCTGGCCGGCTCGCCGGAGGTGCTCATTCTGGACGAGCCGACGAGTGCGCTCGATCCCCAGTCCGAGAAGGCCATCAGTGCCTCGCTGACGAGCCTCAGTCACGAGCTCACGCTGTTCATCGTCGCGCACCGCATGTCGACGCTTGACATGTGCGACCGCGTGATGGTGATCATCGACGGCCGCTTGGTGGCCTTCGATACCAAAGCGCTTCTCGAGCGCGAGAACTCCTACTACCGCGTGGCATCCGAGCTGGCAGGCACCTCCGGAGCGGGTGCCGCGTGAGCCGCTCTGCCGACTCGGCCGCTGCCACGGACATGCGACGGTGGCACGACGATCACGCCAGAGTCGTGGGCGCGTCCTCGCTCAGGCTGCCTGACTTCTTCATCGTAGGACACGGCAAGAGCGGGACCACCGCCCTGTACGAGATGCTGACTCAGCATCCGCAGCTGCACCTGCCGTACAAGGAGCCGTGGTTCTTCGCCGCGGAGTTGCACGAGCGCACGCCGCCGCGCCCGGAAGGAACGCCGCACACGCTCGAGGAGTACGCGTCGCTGTTTGCGGGCGCTTCACCTGAGCAGCGGGTGGGCGAGGCGTCCGCCCTCTATCTCTGGTCGCACACCGCTGCGAAGCGCATCGCAGCGCTACGGCCCGACGCGCGCATCGTGGCAATACTCCGAGAGCCCGCGAGCTTCCTCTACTCACTGCACCTCCAGCTCGTGGAGACCTATATCGAGACCGAGAGCAACTTCGCCAAGGCGCTCGCGCTCGAGGACGAGCGGCGCCTTGGACGGCAGATACCCCAGTACACGTACTGGCCGCAGCTGCTCCTCTACTCCGAGCATGTGCGCTACGTCGAGCAGCTGCGCCGCTACCACGCCGCATTTTCACCTGAGCAGGTGCTGGTGCTCATCTATGACGACTTTCGCCGGGACAACGAGGCTACCGTCCGTCGCGTGCTGCGCTTCTTGGAGGTCGACGCGAGCCTTCCGATCGAGGGGGTCGAGGCCAACCCGACGGTGAGGGTGCGCTCGCAGCGTCTTCACGAGTTGATGCACGCGGTTTCCGTTGGCCGGGGTCCCCTGTCACTCGGAGTAAAGGCCGCGATCAAGGCGGTCACGCCGCAGAAACTGCGCCGCGGTCCTTTGCGGCGGGTCAAGGAGCGTCTGGTCTTCAACGCTCCGAGCCCGCCAGATGCGAGCGTCATGAACGAGGTCCGCCATCGCTTCGCCGGAGAGGTTCGAGCACTGAGCGAGTACATCGGTCGCGATCTCGTAACCCTGTGGGGCTATGACAGATTCACCTGAGCCAGCCTCAGCCTCGCGAGCAATCTCGAGGGCGCACGCGAGGGTCCCCGATTTCTTCATCGTCGGGCAAGCGAAGAGCGGTACCAGCGCGCTGTACGAGATGCTGAGGCGCCATCCGCAGATCTTCATGCCGCGCGCCAAGGAGCCCTGGTACTTCTCGCGCAACAACCCGCAGCCGCAGACCCCGGGCGAGAAGTCGATCGAGTTCACCGGCAAGAAACCCATGTCCTTCGATGAATACGCCGCCCTGTTCGCCGATGCGCGACCCGACCAGCGCGTCGGCGAGGCATCGACGTCCTATCTGTGGTCGCCAGTGGCGGCTGAAGCCATCGCCGATGTCCAGCCGGCGGCGCGCATCATCGCCATCTTCCGGGAGCCCGCAAGCTTCCTGCGCTCGCTTCACCTCCAGCTTCTGTCGAACGCCAGCGAGGAAGAGAAGGATCTCGCGAAGGCGATCGCACTCGACGATGCCCGGCGTGAAGGCAGGATGATCCCGAAGTATGCATTCTGGCCGCGGGCGCTGATCTACTCCGACCGCGTTCGCTACGTCGAGCAGCTGCAGCGCTACCACGCGGTCTTTCCGCCAGAGCAGGTGCTTGCACTGATCTACGACGACTTCCGCCGTGACAACGAGGCTACGGTCCGCCGGGTGCTGTGCTTTCTGGAGGTCGACGACACGCACCCGATTGAGGTGATGGATGTCAACACCACTACGCGCAGAGTGCGTTCCGTTCACCTCAACAACCTCTCGCGCGTGGTCCGTCAGGGCCGCGGACCCGTATCGGGAGCAGTCAAGCGCACGATCGAACGGCTAATGTCGAAAGAGACGCGCCGGCGCGTCATCTACCCGATTAGGCGCCGGCTTTTGTACGGCGACCCCTGGCCGCCCGATGAGCGGCTGATGACCGAGCTGCGTCGCCGGTTCAAGGGCGAGGTCGTGGCGCTGAGTGAATATCTCGATCGCGATCTCGTGACACTATGGGGGTATGACAAGCTCGACTGACCGCGAGGTCATGGCCGCGGTCGATCGCCCGTCAGAGCTCGTCGCCGGTCGTCCCGACCAGGTCGCGTCGGCTCCGGCTAGCCCTCTCCGCGTGGCGGTCGTCGGGATGTCGGTTGACTCAATCTGCGGCGTTCGCGACCACGCCTTCTTACTTGCCGATGCCCTCGAGGACGAGCGGACAACCTGTACGAGACACTGGTTGGTGCGAGACCACCTCTCGCTCCGGGGCTCGCGCACGGAGATCGGGTCCTGGACGCAGCGCCTGCGCGCCGAGCTTGAAGAGAGCCGGCCCGACGTCGCGGTGCTCCATTACTCGGTTTTCAGCCACACCTACCGGGGTGTTCCATTGTTCGTTCATCCCATGCTCGCCGCGCTCAGACGCGCTCGTGTTCCGGTGGTTGCGTTCTTTCACGAGCTCGCATATCCGTGGCGCCGGGGCGGTTGGCGCGGCGCGGTTTGGGCGTTGAGCCAGCGCGCAGCGCTGATCGAGGTCATCGCCACGGCCCGTGCGGCGATGGTGACCGAGGATCTCCAGGCGCGCTGGCTTGCCTCACGGCGCTGGCTGCCCTCGCGGCCGCTCGCAGTCGCGCCCGTGTTCTCAAATCTCCCTCCGCCAACTGGCTCTAAGCGACCGAGTGGAGGGGGGCCGGTGATCGGGATCTTCGGCTACTCATATGAGGGCATCGACCGCCCGCTGGTCCTCGACGCGCTCCGGATCCTGCGCCGCGAGGCTGAGGCCGTGAGTTTGAAGCTGCTCGGGGCGCCCGGGCGGGACTCCGAGTCAGCGGAGCGATGGCTCGAGCTGGCCGGCGAACGCGACCTCGCTGGGGCGCTCGCGTTCTCGGGACCCCTTCCCGCCCAGCCGCTCTCCGAGGAGCTGGCCGCGTGCGATCTGCTCGTCTTCGCGGACAGCGGAGGACCGTCTTCGCGAAAGGGCTCGCTGGCCGCCGCGCTCGCCTTGGGCTGTCCGGTCGTGGCGATCGACGGTCGCAACACATGGCCTGAGCTCGTTCGCGAGGACGTCGTTCGGGTGGTCCCGCCCTCGGCGCGCGAGCTTGCGCAGGCGATCGTGACGTTGATCCGCGATCGGGCCGCCGCCAGCGCGCTCGGCGCGCGTGGTCGCGCTTTCCACGAGCAGAGGATGGGCGTCGACGTGACCGCGCGCGCGTTCAGGGCCCTAGTGGGCCAGCTGCCCCGTCGCGCGGGCTAGACTGGTCCGATGGGGATGCCGTCAGCGATCGACGAGACAGTGTCGAGGTGAGCCGGTTCAGCTCGAATCCGACACTCGAAGCCGGTGAGCGCATCGTGTGGCACGACAGAGCAAAGCTCGCGCTACCCGGGCAGGCTGTAGGCGGAACGCTGTATTTGACGAACTGCCGACTGCTTCATGTACCGGGCCGCCTGAGTCGAAGCCGCCAAGCCCGTGCGTGGCGACTGCAAGACATCACCTCCGTCTACGGCGCCCAAGCCCGGGATCAGACGATCTACCGTGATCTCAGGCCCGATGGCGGCCCCTTGAGCCGGCGCGTCAACATTCGACTGCAGGACGGCTCGGCCGTGCTGTTCCTCATCAAGCGCCGGGATGAGGCATTGGCCGAGCTTCAGCGCGGAACCTCTCCTCAGCACAGCGCCTAGGGCGCCCTGACGCGCTGGCGCCGGCGGCGATCCGCAGCGCGCTCGAGGTGCCGGATGATCGATGCAGCGCGGTTACACTCTCACTCGCATGACGCTGCCAGGAGGAGAGTTCCGCGCGCCCGCCCGGGCCTCTGGAACGAGGATCCCGGACTTCTTCATCGTCGGGCACGCCAAGAGCGGCACCACGGCGCTGTACGAGATGCTTCGCCCGCACCCGCAGATCTACATGCCCGAGGTCAAGGAGCCGTGGTTCCTCGCAACGGACATGCGCCCTCGCTTCCAGCCGAAGCGAGGTGGGACCCCGCCACAGACGCTCGAGGAGTACCTATCCCTTTTCGTCGACGCAGGGCCCGAGCAGCGCGTCGGCGAGGCATCCTCCTCCTATCTGTGGTCGCGCACCGCCGCCGGCAACATAGCCTCGCTGCAGCCCGCGGCGAAGATCATCGCCCTACTGCGAGAGCCGGCGAGCTTCCTGTACTCGCTTCACCTGCAACTGGTTCAAAACCATGTCGAGGTAAAGAAGGATCTGCGCAAGGCGCTCGCGCTGGAGGATATGAGGCGCAAGGGCAAGCACGTCCCCCGCCGATCACACAGGCCCCAGATGCTGTTGTACTCCGATCACGCTCACTACACCGAGCAGCTGCGCCGCTACTACGACAAGTTCCCGAGCGACCAGGTGCTGGTGCTGATCTATGACGATTTTCGCAAGGACAACGAGGGGACGGTTCGCGACGTGCTCCGGTTCCTCGAGGTCGACGACGATTATCGGATCGAGGTTCTCAAGATCAATCCCAGCGTGCGCACCCGCTCGCAGCAGCTCGACGAAGTGGTGCACGCGATATCGGTCGGAAGAGGCACTCTGTCCTCGTCGATCAAGACGGTAGTCAAGAGGCTCACGCCCCAACGCCAGCGTCGTGAGCTACAGAAGTTCGTGCTCCGCCGGCTCGTGTTCGGCAAGCCCAAGCCGCCCGACGAGGAGCTGATGCTCGACCTGCGACGCCGCTTCAAGGGGGAGGTGGTGGCGCTCAGCGAGTACCTGGGCCGCGATCTCGTATCGCTGTGGGGCTATGACAGCATCGACTAAGCAGGTTCTCGCGGAACGCATCCACGACAGACGGGTGCCCGACTTCTTCATCGTCGGACAGCACAAGAGCGGCACGACGGCGCTGTATGAGATGCTCAGGCGCCACCCTCAGATCTACATGCCCGACCTGAAGGAGCCGCGCTTCTTCGCCAGCGACCTGCGCGACTTGCTGCAACCGGCTCCCGGCACTGCGCCTGAAACGCTCGAGGCGTACCTGTCGCTGTTTGACGCGGCTACGGAGGGCCAGCGCATCGGGGAGGCCTCGCCGTCATACCTGCGCTCGCGAACCGCCGCCGGCGCGATCGCCGCGGCGCAGCCGGGGGCCCGGATCATCGCAATCCTGCGCGAGCCGGCGAGCTTCCTGCGCTCGCTTCACCTGCATCTGCTGCAGGAAGGAGTCGAGACGCAGCAGGACTTCCGCACGGCGGTCATCAACGAGGAGGTCGTTCGCGCGGGACGGCGTGTGCACCGCTACACCGACCACCTCGACTACGTAGAGCAGCTGCGCCGCTACCACGCTGTCTTCCCGCGCGAGCAGGTGCTGGTGATCATCTACGACGACTTCCGCCGCGACAACGAGGCCACCTTGCGCAGCGTCCTGCGATTCCTGGAGGTCGACGACACCGGTCCGCTCGAGGTCCTGGAGGCGAACCCGACGGCCCGGTTGCGGTCCGGGCGGCTCGCCCAGTTCTCGCGCCGGTTCCTGGCTGGACGCGGTCCGGTGTCCCGTCCCGTCATGGCGCTTGCGCGGACCCTCGCCTCTGCTCGGATGCGCAAGGGCCTGCTGCGCCCGCTCCGCAGGCGACTGCTCCAGGCCGAGCCACCGGCGCCGGATGTGGAGTTCATGCTCGAGCTGCGCCGCCGCTTCAAGGGGGAGGTAGTCGCTCTCAGCGAGTATCTGGGGCGTGACCTGGTCTCGCTGTGGGGTTATGACGAGGTCGGCTGAACCGCCGGGGGTGGCGCGACCGCCCGGGCCCGCCACGGATCGCTCCTGGCGCGTGCGGGCCGAACAGGCGCAGGAGGCCGTCCTCCCCTCCGGCCGGGTGGTGGCATCGTGCCCCGCGCCGTATGGAGTCGGTGGCCTCGGACGCCACTTCAGGGAGCTGGTCGGCGCACTCGACCGCCGCGGCCAGGCGCGGGTGTGCATATGCGCAGCACCCGTCCTGCCCTCTGCGAGCGTGACTCGGCGCGGGCTTCTGGCGCGCGCCGCCGACGCCGCCCTGGAAGCGCCTCCGCTCCGACTTGGCAATGCGAGGCGCGTGCTCAACGCCAGCGTGGCATTCGATGCTCAAGCCGCCCGCAGGCTGCCGGCGGCTGACCACCTGATCGCCTTCAACGGCACCGCGCTGGTGCAGTTCGGCGCTGCAAGGCAGGCCGGCTTCGAGTCACTCTCGCTGGTCTCGGCCACCGCACATCTGCGCCGCGTCGTGCGTCAGTACGCACGCGCGTACAAGCAGTACCCGCTCGAGGGATCTTGGGCCCCGCGCGTGGCCAAGCGCACCCTGCTCGAGTACGGCGGGGCCGACCGCATCTACGTCTCCTCGCCGTACGCGCGCCAGTCCTTCCTCGAAGAGGGGGTCGGCGAGCGCGTGCTCGTGACGTTCCCGCTGACGCCGGACCCGCGCTATGCGGTGGATAGGCCCGAGCGCAGCTCGACCACATTCGACATCGTGTACGTGGGCGCGCTGACCGTTGTCAAGGGCGTTCCCCTGCTGATAGACGCGGTGCGTGCCCTGCCGCACCCCGACATCAGGCTTACGATGGTCGGAGGTTGGGCCTCGCGCGGGATGCGGCGCTTCGTCGAACGCGCCTGCGCTGAAGATCCGCGGATCGCAACGGTGCACGGCGATCCGCTGCCACACGTGCGCTCCGCACGGCTGTCCGTTCACCCCACGTTCAGCGATGGGTTCGGCTATGCCGCGCTCGAGGCTGTCTCGTGCGGCGTGCCCGTGATCGTCAGCGAGGACACGGGGATGAAGCACTTGATCGATGGTGAGCGCAGTCAGGGGCTAGTCCTCCCCACGGGGGACCTGCCAGCGCTGATCGAGGCGATCGACGCCGCCTACCGAGGTGAGATCCTTGCGTCGTTCGCCCGGAGCGGACACTGAGGGGAATTGGTCGACGGGTCGGACACGGCGCCGCCACGCATCAGCGTCGCGCTCGTCACCCGCAATCGTCCGGAAAGCCTCGAGCGGACGCTGCGCTCGCTGCGCGCGCAGCACGTTCAGCCGTTCGAGGTCGTTCTCTGCGACGACTCCGATGCCGAGCAGGCCCGCACGTGTCGGGCGCTCGCGGCGCGTTATGAGTGCCGGTACGTGACCGGGCCGCACCGCGGGCTGTACGCGAACCGGAACCTCTCGGCCCTGGCCTGCCGCGGCACGCATGTGCGCACGATGGACGATGACCACGAGTTCCCCGACGGTCACATGCAGGCCTGCATTCGGGCCGTCGAGCAGCGGCCAGACGCGGTTTGGATCATCGGTGAGTGCCTCCCCGGCCGGGAGCACACCGCCGCGGCCTGGCGATGTCCGCCTCAGCTTCATCCGCGTGGCTATTCGGTCAACCCGCCGCCAGGCGAGCGCATGTGGGGGATCGCCGATGGAGCAAGCATCTATCCGCGTGAGATCTTCGAGCGGGGCTTGCGCTTCTCCGAGCGCTTCGCCTTCGGGGCTTCCTATCTCGAGTGGGGCAGCCGCCTGCACTGGCTAGGCTATGAGATCCTTCACCTCAAGAGCACGTTTGTGATTCACCATTACGATCCAAACGCTCGCTCGTTCAGCGACCTTCGCACCCTGTGGGGCGCTCCACTGTTCGCGGGCCTCTGTCACTCATTCATCTATCAGCCCACCCTTCGGAACAGGCTGCTCACGCTAGTGCAGTTTCCTGTCACAGTGATGCGTTTCCGCACTACGGGCGTGCGTGCGTGTTTCGATGCGCTGCGTGCCTTCAAGGAGCAGCGGCAGATATCGCTGCAGGCAGCGACTCGGAATGCCGCCGCTGGCCTCAGCCGGCAACCGTGAGCTCAGACTCGGTATAGGACGCTCGCGTATCCGTACCTCGGCGTCCACTCATCGGCGAGCCGCTCGCCGATGACCGTGTGCGCACGGTAGCCGAGGTCCGTCAGGTGCCCATGAACTGACCAATCGGCGAGCCGCACGGCCGCGCTGTGCTGCTTGTTGAACTCGACGATGATCCAGGGTCGATGCGAGAGCGCCTGTTCGGCGCCGTTCAGCACATGCAGCTCGTATCCCTCGACGTCGATCTTGATGCCGTCGGGGCGGCGGTCGAGGATCGCGTCTAGCGTCGTCGCCGGCACCGTGCATGCTCCCTCGCTGCTGATGTGCGCCAGATTGTGCTCGCGTCCGGCCGCCAGCGGCAGCACGCCGGGTTTGTCCGACAGCGCGATCGTGTGCACCTCGATGACAGAGCTCTGCACCGCGGCATCCGCGAGCCGCTTGGCGACTAAAGGGTTGGGCTCAAACGCTATGACGCGGCCGTCGGGCCACACTATCGGAGCGGCCACCAGGGACCACAGCCCAATATTCGCTCCGCAGTCGATGAAAGTCTCGCCTGAGTGAAGCAGCTGGCGCAGCGCACGAAGCTCCTCTTGCTCCTCCCACCCGATCCAGATCATCGCCTCGTACGGAACGCTCATGTCAAGCGCTATCTCCAGCCCACCAGGCAGTATCCGAGACCGCTGCCCGCTGCGAGTCCGCAACCAATGTGACACGATCCGGCCCTTGCCCTTGAGGCTCGGCGTGCGCCGGAGCAGTTCTGCCAAGACGTCCATGCGAGGTTCCACAACTCTACGCGGCACTCCTGTGCGCTGCTACGCCGTACGGCTGGACCGGCGCCGGCGATGACAGTCGAGGATGAGCGCCCGCTGCGGGTACTTATGGTCATGCACCTGCCCGCGCTGATGGAGCTTGGGGGAGCGCGCGTGCAGCTCGAGCTCGCTGAGATCCTGCGCGCACACGGTTGTGAGGTGCGGGTGCTCGACCGGCGCGAGATCCTTGGTGACCGGCGGCCGGGACTTCTCGGCATCTCGCTCGCAGCGTTTGCCGCGCCGGCCGTGCGGCGGGTACGCACACTTGCGTGCGACTACGACGTGGTGGATGCTCACCAGGGCAACCTCCCGGTGACAAAGCGCCAGCTGGGCTTCGAGGGCCTGATGGTGACCCGCTCGGTTGGGCTGGCGCCGCTCTATGCGGACTTCGAGCGCGAGGCGCGCCGTCGCTGGCCACAGGTGCGCACCGGGCATCTCGTGGCGCGTCCCATTCATCGTTGGCGCGAACGGCGCTTCCTGCACCATGTGACAAGGACGCTGGAGCTGTGTGATCTGGCGATCGTCCCCAACCAGGACGAGCGCGAGTACGTGGATGCACACCTCTCGATGGGCGAGAAGACGGTGGTGCGCCCGCTCGGCATCAGCCAGCGACAGCTGGAGCAGATGCGCGGGGTGCTGCCGGCCGACGCGGACGAGCCCCCACGCGTGGCCTTCATCGGGTTCTGGGCCCCACGCAAGGGATCGCAGGACTGGCCCGAGATCGTTGCGCGTGTCCGTGAGGCAGTCCCCCGGGCCGCGTTTTCATTCCTCGGCACAGGCAGCGGAGGCGAGGAGATCGTCGAGGCGCTGGGCGTGGGGCGGGATGCGGTGCGGGTCGTGCCGAGCTACCAAACCGAGGAGCTCGCCCACCTGCTCGACGGCGTTCGCGCGGGCGCGCTGCCTAGTTACATAGAGGGTCTCGGCATCGGTGTGCTGGAGAAGCTCGCCGCCGGGATCCCGAGCATCTGCTACGACGTGCCTGGCCCGCGCGAAACCGTGGGTCGGGTCGATCGCCGACTGCTCGTTCCCGCGGGAGACGTAGAGGCGTTCGCCGCGCGGCTGGTGGAGATCCTTACACTCCAGGAGGATGCGTACCGCGCTCTTTCACAGCGCTGCCGCGAGGTGGCGGGACAGTTCTCGTGGCGCCTGATCGGCGAGGCAACGCTGTCAGATTACCGTGCATCTTTGGCGAAAATGAACAACCGTTCCGCTGGCGCGCCGGCACTTTGATGCTCTACGTAGCGACGGTCCACTACCGCTCGCCACGCTGGATCAAGATCCAGACCGAGCACCTGCACAAGCACCTTCCAGTTCCGCATCAGATCTGGACTTCACTCGAGCACATCGACCCGTCATACGGCAGTCACTTCGATCAGGTTCTCGACCAGCATGGGTCGCATGCCGGCAAGCTGAACCACCTTGCGATGGAGATCTCGCAGGTCGCTTCACAAGATGATTTGCTCATGTTCCTCGACGGCGATGCGTTCTTGGTCGCCGATCCGATGCCCACGATCCGCGTGGGCCTCGAGAAGGGTGCGCTGATTGCCGTGCGTCGGGCAGAGAACTTCAACGAGCCCCAGCCACACCCGTGCTTCTGCGTCACGACCGTCCGCGCGTGGAACGAGCTCCCCGGCGACTGGACGAGCGGTTACACCTGGCAAGGCCCGCATGGGCGCCGCGGCGGCGACGTCGGGGGCAACCTCCTGCGCAGGCTCGAGCTCACGGGAACACCATGGTTCGAGCTGCTGCGGACCAACCGCGTCAACCTCGATCCGCTCTACTACGCCGTCTACGGGGGCATCGTGTATCACCACGGAGCCGGCTTCCGCACCGGCGAACTGAGCCTGGTGGATCGTGACGGCGCCCCAAAGGCGCTGCCGAGATCCCGCGTCCCAATCCTCGGCCCGCTGCTTCGTGTCCTCAATCGAGCTCGTTGGCGCGCGTGGGAACGCAAGACTGAACGCCATCACGTAAGGCAGTCCGAGCGGCTGTACCAGAGCATCCAGCGCGGCGACTCAGAGTGGCTCGCGCAACTGACCTGATCAGCGCACCGATTTCACACCTTTGATGAAAGACCCCGGAGCGAGCAGCGCAAGGCCGAAGGTGATCTATGTCATGGGAGCCGGGCACAGCGGCAGCACGATCCTCGGCGTCGCGCTGGGCAACTGCGCCGAAACCTTCTATGCGGGTGAGGTGGAGGAGTGGTTGGTGAACTCCGGCAGGCCCGCCATCGGAGGCTCGGAGCGGACGCGATTCTGGCAGGCGGTGGGTGAGCGGGTTGACGGCGCCGGCGAGTTGTTCGGCCCCGGTCCCAACCGCTTCCTGGAGCGCTCCGCGGCGGTACTGCGCCCTGACCGATCGCTACAGCGCCGGCGGATGCGACCGCGCTATCGCAGAGTCGCTGAAGATCTCTTTTGCGCGATCGCGCGACAGGCGGACGCGTCGTACGTGGTCGACACCTCGCACTTCCCGCTGCGCGCGCGTGAGCTACAGCACCTCGAGGGCATCGACCTGTACCTCCTGTTCCTGGTGCGCAGCCCTCAGCGTGTGGTCGCCTCGGAACTGCGCCACATCAGTCGCCACCACGTGGCCGAGCGTCGCGCGCACGCCGTCGTGACTAACGCGCGGCTGTGGCTTACGCACCTGCTCTCCGTCCTGGTGTTTCTGCGTCACGCGCGCGATCGCAGGCTGTTCCTGCGATATGAGGACTTCCTCGCGGCGCCCCGTAAGGCGCTGCGCGAGATCCTGGACCTCGTCGGCTCGAGCGCTGAGATTCCCGACCTTCAGGCGCTGAACACGGGGGTGCCGCTGGTCGGCAACAAACTGCTCAGATCGGAGGTGGTGGCCCTTGAGTCACCACCGGTAGCGTCGGTTGGATACTCGCCCGTAACAACCGTGTTGCAGGCGCCGTGGAGGCTGATCTTCTCCCGCCTTCACCCGGCGGTGCGCATCTAGCCTCGATCGTGCATTAAGGGTGGATAGGTGAGAGGCGGCGCACTCTTCGAAGGCGGGAGGAGTTGCGTGCGAGCGGCGCGACCGTGACGCGGCATCGACGTTGGCGCGGGTGCTCTGCACAGCCTGTCGGGCAGCCGTTTGGCGGAAGCGATCAGCGGGCGCTGCGCGCCAGCGGGCGTGGTCCTCGGGGGCGTGAGCTCCCGGTCAGCCGGCGGGTGAGAGAGCGCTTGCAGGCGCGCGAAGGCGGCGGCGAGCTCGCTCGCCCAGGGCCAGCTCGCCGGCAGACGCAGGATCGCGCGGCGGGCGTGGAAGGCCAGGCGCCCGGCGGTGTGCAGCGGCAGGTAGCGAAGCGTCTTTGGCTCGCAGATCGCAAGCTCGCCCTCCAGGCACAGCGCCTGTGTCCAGACCGCTGAGGTCCCGGGCGATGAGCGAGAGCTCAAACCAGACTTCGTTCAGCACGAACTCGCGGAACGGGAGGTTCTCCAGGCCGGTCTGCTTGGCGGCCCTGACGCGGTCCTCGGCGTTGGCGCGTGCGCGGCGCAGGCGCTCGAGCGCGACCGCGTCGCCGGCGAGGTCGGTAGGGTCGCGTGGAAGCGGTTGCCTTCGAGATCGGTGAAGGTGAGCTGCGCGCCCGGATGGGGACGCTCGCGGCGCACGATTACGCGCGAGCCCTCGGGCCAGTCATAGAACTCGAGCAGCTCGGTCATCTCCGCCACCTGCGCGCCCTCGCGCTCGCCGCCGTCTTGGTGCAGCGCCGGGCGCCAGGCCGCCTCGGGCAGCGACAGGATCGCGCGGCGCACCTGCTTGGTCAGATCGAACCCCACGAGGTAGCCGATCTTCGCGTCGCGCGCGGCCTGGCAGAGTTCGAGCGCCGAGCCGGCCGCGTCGGCGCGCAGCAAGATCTCGCAGTCGGGGTCAGCGATCACCTCGCGCGGCAGCTGCTCGGCCGCCTTATCTAGCACCGCGATCTGGTCGGCGGCGCTGTCGGCGGCTGCGTTGTCCGGACGCAGCATCCCCGCCAGCGCCTCACAAGCGGGTAGATGTGGCCTTGGCGGCGGCGCGACGCGCCCGAGTCCCAATCCGTGTCGTCGGCTCCGGGCCCGAACACGCCGCCCTCAGTGCAGCCTACCCCGACGCCGAGTTCCTCGGACGGGTTAGCGACGAGGAGCTGGCCGAGTGCTACGCGTGCGCTCGCGCGCTGGTGTACCCGCGATTGAGGAGTTCGGCATGACAGTGGTCGAGGCACAGGCGGCGGGCCGGCCCGTAATCGCCGCCGGCGCGGCGGGAGCGTTGAGACAGTGCTCGACGGCCAGACGGGGCTGCTGGCCAAGCCCGATGACGTCGAGTCCTTCGCTGCGGCGATCGAGGCGATCGAGGACGTGGACTTCAACCCTGCGGGCGCCGTGGAGAACGCGGAGCGCTACTCGGTTGCGAGCTTTCAGCAACGCCTTCGTGGCTGCATGAGCGCGACGCTGGAGCAGGCGCGCGCCGGACTCGACTGGCTGCGGCCGAATCCGACGGCTCCACCGCCGGTCCCAGCCGCGAGTAGACGAACGCCCAGGGGCGCTGAAGAACAGCCGTGAGGCGCGATCGGGAGGCCGGATCGACGGGCGAGCGCTTCAGCTCGACGACCGCGGAGCGAACCAGGCGATTACCGTGAAAGGGCACTCCCGTATAGAGTGAATCAAGGTCCGGGATTGGCGCGGAGGAGTCGATTCGGTGAAGGATCTGACGAATCACCTCCTCCGGGTTGGCGAGGAAGTCCTCGTACCGTACCAGGAGACGCCTATCTTGTGGATGACGTAGGAACACGAATACCGACAACAGATTCGTCAACCACAGATAGAGGTTGGCCACCGGTGCGCCAAACCGGCGCTCGGGCACATCATCCCGGCCCAGCGACGCGACAACGCCCTGCGGATCCCGGACCAGCAGCAGCAGGTACAGGTCGATGCCCCGGAGCGCCTGCAGCTCTCGCGCGCGCAAAGGGTAGTGCGAGCTGTCCACGATGTGAGACACCCCCGCGGCGCGCGAGATCGCGCGGTACAGGTCCTCCGAGGCGCGCCGGTAGCGCGGACGCAGTCGGTGACGGTGTGGCCACTTGCACAAGTCGAGCAAGGCCGACGAGCGCTCGAGATAAGTCGTCTTGGCTCCGGCGAGTTCGGCCGACCCTCCCATTTCACGACGAACGACATCCCAGAAGCGCGTCAAGGGTGGATCACAGCGCCGCGGGACACCCGACCTCGCGAGCCAGCGGTCCAGCTCGCCCGCGAAGAAGACGTTCTCGCAGTTGCCGAGCGCTACACCGAGGATGGTGCTTCCGCTGCGGCCCGCCCCCATCACGTAAAGGACTGTCGGTCGCTGCCTTGGTGCCGGCCGGGGAGCATCGGCCTCTGCACGCTGCGCCATTACAGTCAGTCTCGCATACCCGGCGATCGCCGATTAGGGCAGCGCAGCCTTCCAGGCGGCGCAACGCGGGGGCTCCGCGTCGGTCGCGCTGGTGAGAATTGGCGCCTCAAGTCGACTGCTAGGGTCTCGCTCGTGTCCGCCGGCAAACCGCTGCGCATAGCCTGGCTCGGCGGGGCCCCGCTTGAAACGGGCGGCGCTCCAGGCGTGGTGTCCGAGCTGTTGGACGGGCTTGCCAGGCGCGGTCACCGCATCGATTGCTTTTTTCCGGGCTCGGGAAAGTACCTGCCAGCCCGACTCACCGAGTATGAGAACCTCGCGTTCATATGGGGGGCCAGCACCTGGCGCTGGAATCAATGGTACAGCCGCACGAAAATCACCACTTTCGCAACGGGTCTGCTGTTCCGAGCGGTCGCGTCGGTGCGGCTACGCCGAGAGATCGTCAAGCGGCACGCGCAAAACCCCTACGACCTCATCTACCAGAACCAGACGATCGAGTCACTCGGCGTGCCAGCGAGCATCCTCCGCTCGATTCCACTGGTCGCACGCCCGGACAGTCACCAGGCTGGCGAGTTGCGGTGGTTGATCGCCGAGCGCCGTCTGGCGTTCAGGTGCCAGCCCCGTTACAACTTCTTCGTGGTGGCCGCCATCATGGCGGTTCGCACGCTGGTGCAGGCCGTCAGGATCCGCAAAGTCACTCTTCTCATCTGCATCAGCAGCGTGTTCCGCGACCACATCGTCCACGATTACCGGTTCTCGCACGCGAAGACCGTCGTCATCACCAACCCCGTGCGGCTCGAGCGCTTCGCCGGCTCTCGCAAGCCGCTTGCAGAGCCGCCGCTCGTACTCGTACCGACCCGGGTGTCGATGCGCAAGGGCCTCGAGGACGTGGTGGAGGTGGCCAGGATGTTGCGCGAGCGCGCGATCGACGTGCGTGTCCGGGTTATCGGCGGTCCGAGCACGTGGTCGGACTACACCAAGCTGCTTGACGATCTCCCCAGCGAGAACGCCGAATACGGCGGCCGCATCCCTGCAAAGGAGATGCCGGCGGAGCTCGAGCGCGCCGATCTCGTGCTGTTGGCGAGCAAGTACGACCCGTGCCCGATGTCGGTGCTGGAGGCGCTTGCCGCGGGGGTCCCCGTCGTGGCGACTAGCGAGGTCGGCTCGATCGAGGGCGTCGACCGCTCGGTTGCGGCAGAGGTGGCGCCGGGCGACGTCGAGGGCCTGGCTCGCGCCATCGAGGAGATGCTCGAACGGCTGCGCGCGAACCCTGTTCAGATACGCGTGCTCGCGCGCGCGGAGGCCGAGCGACGGTTCGCCCGCGACGTGGTGTGCGCGCAGATCTCGCACGCTCTGGAGGCGCTGGTGGAGCGCGAGCGAGCTCCCCGGCGTGGTGCCCAAGGACTCCCGGCGCGTTCGACGGCGCTCGGCGACCACCAGGCCGTCAAACGCTCGTGAGCGCCCGAGGATCGCGCACCCACCAGGGGACTACCCCGGAAGTGCATTAACGACCCCGCCCCGGGTGCTCCGTGGCGGGGAAATGTATCTTTCGGCGATAAACGTGGCGCGGGTGCGGGCGCTTTGCAAGCAGGAGGTCACCGGTTCGATCCCGGTTGGCTCCATACGTCGAACGTCTGCTGAAGAGCGCGTCTCGCTGCGCTTGATGCGACGTCGGCCTTCGTCCGCTGCAGCAGTGAGATGCGCCTCGGCGCTGGCTACCGCTCGCGCACGAGAAGCAGGCGCGCTTAGCCCCGCGATTCGCGAGCAGCAGCTTCGCGACCCCAGCGTGGACGGCGGACCTGCTTCGGTCCCGGAGCGCGTCCGAGCACGGCAGTGGCTCTACGCGCGGCTATATCCCGGGACCCAACAGCCGCCGGCGAACACATGGGTCGACGGGGCGACGATCACGACCAACGCCGGCGAACGCCACGGATGCGGACCGTCATCGACTGTCGTCAGCGCTCGTGGCGTGGTCTCGGCGGGTGGCCGTGCGGTGGTGGCGGGGGCGGGCGCGGTGGTCGCCGAGGCGGCGGCGACCCGGCAAGCACTGCTTCAAGATGCGAAAGCGCGCGTGCGAGGTGGTCAGCGTCCGGCCGGGGAAGCTCGGACAGCAGCTGGGAGAAGCGATCGCGCAGCAGCGCATTGGCCGATGCGACCGGTTAGGGAGACCGCGAGCGTCTGGCGACGTCGTTCGTCTGCGAACTCGCGGCGCTGCAGCAACCCCGAGTCGGCCAGGCCGGTGAGTAGCTGCGATACGGCCGGGCCCGAGACTACCTGTGCGCCGCGCCAGCTCCGATGCCGAGAGGCCCTCGCCGCCGATCGCACGCAGCGCGAGGAACTGAGCGATCGTCACCGGCGGATCGTGGCCGGCAAGCAGCCGTTCGGTCCAACGGCTGGCCAGTGGCGCGACCGCAGCGAGCGCCTCGGCAGCCTCCCACGGGGAGTCGGCGTGGTGGCGGCATTAGATAAGTAGGCTTGACATCTAATGGCTCTTATCGTCCTGGGGATTCTCGCAGCCCGCGCCGTCGACGCGCCCGCAGTCGCCACGCTCTCTGGCGCCGACCGATGACCAGCGTCATCACCCGCTTCGGGGTCCTCGGCGTCTTCCTGCTGATGGTCCCTGAGAGCGCATGCACCCCGATCCCGAGCGAGGTCACGCTGCTGTTCTCGGGTTCGCTGTCCACCAAGGCTGGATGAGCTTCCCGGGCGCGGTCGTTGCCGCCACCGCCGGGAACCTCGTCGGCTCGCTGATCGCCTACGCGCTCGGCGCCACCCGCGCGCTCGAACGGATCCCCAGCGCCGGCGGCGTGCTTCAGAGCTCGGAGCGGCTGCTCGAGAGGCACGGAACCCCCGCCGTCCTGATCGCCAGGCTCCCCCCGCTAGCCCGGAGGTTCGTATCCCTGCCCGCCGGCGCTCAGCGTATTCCGTTACCCGGCTTCGTTGCGATGACGCTTGCCGGCTGCACGATCTGGGCCTCGGCGTTTACGGCCGCCCGGGCGCTCGCTGGAACGGCATGGGCAACGGTGAGCACCGCGCTCGGCCGGATCGTGCTCGTCGACGGCCTCGTTCTAATGGCCGCCGTGTTCAAGCGGCGCTCCTAACGCCAGACACCGGTGGCTTGCGTCGTGAGCGGCTCGCTATCGGGAGTCGCTCGCGAGCCGGCGTTCTACACGTCCGAAGATCTCATCCCATGTCAACGGGTTCGTCGCCGGCGGTCCACCGCGAGTGCTGTGCACGGTGGTGGCCAGCCCGACGATGTCGACATTGTCGAGGTCGGTCACTCCGGTGCTGTTGCGATAAGAGCCCTGGAGAAATACCCGGTAGCCCCCCAAGCGCGACTGCAACTGCCTCTCGTAGCCTGCTCGCGGTCTCGATTGTGCTCGCGCTCGGCCCGGCGGCATAGCGGTCAATGAGCGAGTCGGAGATCTTGAAGTTGAAGGCCCATGCTTTCGGTTCGGCAACGCCGCGAATGGGCAGCACGCGCGGGCCTGAAGTCCTGGGCGCCTGTCGCCGCGTCGCCG
This sequence comes from Actinomycetota bacterium, assembly GCA_005884115.1. Classification (GTDB taxonomy): domain Bacteria; phylum Actinomycetota; class Thermoleophilia; order Solirubrobacterales; family Solirubrobacteraceae; genus Palsa-744. The sequence continues at coordinate 185,339 of VAXW01000002.1, read as the reverse complement.
CCAGGGTGGGGAGAGGCGCGCGATTGCAGGGCTTTCGCCGAGAGCCCAGCTCCGGACTCGAACCGGAGACCCCTTCCTTACCACCGACCTCGGGGGCCGGCGCCGGCCTGCCGGGTGCTATGCGCCGGCATGCGGGCGTAAACTCCTGCACCTGGCGCGATCGGCGCCGATGCGCGTGAGCCACGCCGGGCCGAGCGCGCCCGCCGCGCGCCCGCGATTCTGCCGGTAGCCTTGGACCGCTCAGTCGTCGCCGTGTCGACCGACGTGGGGAGGCAGGAGACAATGACCGGATGAAATTGATGATCGAGGTGCAGCGGTGGCTTGGCACGTGCCCGCCGGCGGAAAGGCAATCACCGGCCTCTTTCACCGCATGTGGTACCACCAGAAGCAGCGAACGTGGTGGTCAGAGGACACGACGTGGCTCGGTACGCGGGTCATGAAATCGCCTTTCGACCTGTGGATCTACCAGGAGATACTCGCGCGGGTACGCCCCGATCTGATCATCGAGACGGGAACCAATTTCGGCGGCGGCGCATTTTATCTGGCGTCGATCTGCGACCTCCTTGATCACGGACGAGTGCTTACGGTAGACATCCGCAACAGACCTGACCTGCCCCAGCATCCGAGGATCACATACATCGAGGGGTCTTCGACGGCGCCGGAGGTCGTCGAGCGCATAAGGGCCCACGCCGCGGACACGACCATGGTGATCCTCGATTCCAGCCACAAGTGTGACCACGTGCTGCAGGAGCTCGATTGCTACGGCCCGATGGTGAGCCCGCGCAGCTACATGGTCGTCGAGGACACTCACCTCAACGGCCATCCTGTCTCCCCCCGGTTCGGGCCCGGCCCGATGGAGGCGCTCGAAAAATGGCTTCCCGCGCACCCCGAGTTCCGCGTCGATACGCAGTGCGAAAAGTTCTTCATGACGTGGCATCCGCGCGGCTATTTACAGCGCCGCGTGGATCTGGCTGCGCAAGGCCAGGAGGCATAGAGATCACGCTGTCACGCGTTTGGCTGCGAGCATGCAGCCCGCAAGGGAGGCGATGCGGTGTATTGCACCCCGCTGTCACCCGGACCCCATTGCTGAGGAGCCTTTCGGCAAACCCCGCGTTTGCGGGGCATTTGGGGATGGGAAGGCCGGGCCTAGCTGGAGCTGGCCTGGGCCGCGAGCGCTTCGGGAAACGCAGCGGCCCGGGACCGGAGTGGGGGCGTGACCTGAATCACGCGCGATTCGGTGACCACGCTCTGGAGCTCCGAGTCGCGGCGCACAGCGATTCTGACGCGGGCGGAGCCGGGGTAGAGGAAGGTGTGGGTGATCGAGTAGGTCGAGCCGGCGCCCACGCGCGCCGAATCCACGACGTGGAAGGACAGCCCGCTTGGATTCGCTCGCTCCAGCAAAACCAGCTCTCCTTCGTGGGCCGGAGTGAGGGTGCCCGAGAAGGCGAGCGGAGAGCCGGCCGGAGCGCTCGCCGAGGAGACCGCTTCGCTCAGCACCGGGTGTACGGCCTCGCGCACGGTGACCGAGCGCGTCCCCGCGCCCGAGACGCGATACGCAGTGATCTGGAGCGGCACCTGGCCCGCGAAGGAGTAAGCGCCGGTGCTGTCGGTGGTCGTCACGGCCAGCGGCGCGAACCCTCTGCCCCCCGTGCGCGCCAGCAGCGTCACCGGGGCGTTTGGCGCCCCGGGCGCCGTACCGCTGATGGTCACCGCTTGGCCGAACGCCAGCGCGCCGGCCGAAGCGTCGATCGTCAGGCGTGGGTTCTGGCGCCTCAGGAGCGTGTATGTCAGAGGCAGGGACCCAGCGGCGAGCGTGCGGCCGCCGAAGTGCACGACCGCGCGAACCACCACTTCGCCGGGCGCGTGGAAAGTGCGTGCGATCGTGTAGGCGCCCTCGGCGTCGGTCTGCGCGAGGCCAATGGGTCGCCAGCGTTCGCCCCCGCCTGGAACCTCGCGCTGCAGCGTCACGAGCGCGCCGGCGCTCGCGGGTGAGACGGCGCCGCTGAACGTCACCCTGCTGCCGGTGGGCGCGCTCTGCCCACGGTGGCTGGAGAGCGAGAGCAGCGCGCCGGCCGCGGGCGAGGAGGCGATCGAGATGCGCGGCGTCGCTCGCACCCGGACGCGGGGGCTGCGCGAGCGTTCCAAGCTCACGTAGAACGCGGACGGCGAGTCGATCGCGCCGGAGGTGAAGCTGTACGCGTTGCTCGCGTCGATGCTCGCGGTTCCCACTACGCTGAAGCCGGGTGACCCAGCCGAATGCTGGTGGACGGTCAACTGGAGCCCTGCCGCCGCTTCCCCTTCCGGGCAGGCCACCGCCCCGGCAATCGTGGCCGGTTCGCCGTAGGCGACCACGCCCGAAGCCACTTCGGCCGTGATGGTGCACAGTCCGACTCGTTCACCGCTGGGAGCGCGTGCGGCAGCGTCCTGGGCGCCGGCGGCGATCGCGGCGGTCAAGGCGAGCGCGGCTGTCAGCTGGCGAGTGAGGGCTGCGGACATGTTCGAGCGGTGATGCTGACGGTCGCCGAGGGCAGTGTCGGGGGCCTAATCGGCGCCAGGATCTGCCTGCTTGAGGAGACATGTCGAGGAGTGGACCGTTTCGTGCCGCTACGACCGCTGCGGCCACCGAGCGCGGTTGGCGATGATCTATGTTTGCTCGCGTGTGTGGGATCGCCGGCAGCACCGATGACGCGGACGGACGGGCGGTGCGCACGATGTGCGCTGTGCTGCGGCACCGTGGCCCCGACGACGAGGGGATTCACACCGATCCACGCGGCGGCGTGACGATCGGCGCTCGCCGCCTCTCGATCGTCGACCTCGCCGGCGGCCATCAGCCGCTGTGCAACGAGGATGGGTCGGTCTGGGTGGCGTTCAACGGCGAGATCTACAACCACCGCAAGCTGCGGGAGGACCTGCGCCGTAGCGGCCACCGCTTTTCGACCGGAACGGACACGGAGGTGCTCGTGCACCTCTACGAGGAGTACGGCGACGCGCTCGTGCACGCGCTCGAGGGCATGTTCGCCTTCGCGATCTGGGACCAGGAGCGCCAGCGCCTGCTGCTCGCACGCGACCGCTTCGGCGAGAAGCCGCTGTTCCTGCACGAGCACGATGGGGAGCTCGCATTCGCATCCGAGCTGACCGCGCTGGCAGAGGCGAGACCGGCGCTGCGCGAGCTAGACGCGGCGGCGATCGACGCCTTCTTCGTGTTCGCGTATGTCCCGGGACCGGGAACGATCGCCCGGCGCGTGCGGCAGCTGCCGCCGGGACACCTGCTCAGCTGGCAGCGCGGAACAGGCCGCTGCAAAGCGCGCCGCTGGTGGTCGCCCGCGCAGCGCGGGCTCGAGCGTCACGAGTCGCTCGAGGCCCTCACAGTCCAGGCCAAGGAGCTATTCGGCGAGTCGGTGCGGACGCGGATGGTCGCCGACGTCCCCGTGGGCGTGTTTCTCAGCGGAGGGGTCGACTCGACGCTCGTCGCCGTGACCGCCGCACGTGAGACCTCGCAGCGGCTGCAGACGTTCACGGTCGGCTACGACATCGGCTCGGTCAGCGAGACCATGCAGGCGCGGACGGTCGCCGAGCGGCTCGACTGCGACCACCACGAGGTCACGCTCACGCAGGCGGACGTCGAACAGCGCGCACCGGCCGTGCTGGCGGCGCTCGACCAGCCCCTGGCCGACCCGGCCGTCCTGCCGCTGCACGCGCTCTCGGAGTTCGCCCGCCCCCGCGTCACCGTGGCCCTCGGCGGCGAGGGCTCTGACGAGCTGTTCGGCGGCTATCCACGCTACCGCTGGCTCGAGCGCTCGATGCGGGTCACCTCCGGCATGCCGACCTCCGCCAATCGCCTGCTCGGCCTGCTGATGCGCCAATCCGAGCGGGTGCCGCACGGTAGGCGCTTCGCCATGCGACTCGGATCCTCGCCGCTGCTCGAGCGCAATCTCGACTGGGTGACGAGCGGGCGGCGGCATCGCCGCGGCGACCTCTACGGCCCGCGTCTGGCGGGCGTGCGCGAAGAGGGCCTGCTGGCGGACCTTGCGGCAAAGGCTGGCGAGCTGAACGGATCGACCTCACGGTGGCTGATGCACCTCGATCAGGTCCATTATCTCCCGGATGACGTGCTGATGAAGACCGATCGCGCGAGCATGCTGTGCTCGCTCGAGATTCGCACCGCCTTCCTGCACGGCGGACTGGCGGAGCTCGCGGGCTCGATCGATACCTCGCTGCACCTGGCCGGCGGCGGAAAGAGGCTCGTGCACGAGATGCTTCGGCCCGACATCGTGGCCACGCACAGGGGCGGGCGCTACCGCAAGACGGCCTTCAGGGTGCCGGCCGCTGAGTGGCTGCGCGGCCCCCTCGCACCGGTGCTGGGGCGTCAGCTCGATCGCGGCGTGCTCTTTCAGGAGGGCTACTTCGACGGCCGGGCAGTGTCCGCGCTCGCGACCGAGCACGCATCTGCTCGCCACGACCACAGCGACCAGCTCTGGCCGCTGCTCGCTCTCGGCCTGTGGGCCGATCGGTTCTGCGGACTCGATGACCTGTAACAGTCCGGGGCCGTCCCGCAGGCCGCGGCTGCTCATCCTCACGCCGGACTTTCCTCCCGCCCCCGGGGGAATCCAGCAGGTCGTCCATCGTCTCGCCGCAGGGATGGACGCCTTCCGGACACTGGTGGTGGCGCTCGACGATCGTGACGCGGCGGCCTTCGACGACTCCAGCGGGCTGGCGGTGCGCAGGGTGCGCGCGGGCGGCCGACGCGGGCGCCCGATAGCTCCGCGCGCGGCCAGGATGGCCGCGCTAAATGCCGCGGGCGCTGGCGAGGCGCTTCGCTTCCGCCCGCAGCTCACGCTCAGTGCGCACGTCGTCACCAGCCCCGCGGCCACCCTCTCCCGCCGGCTGCTTGGAGCGCGAACGTGCCAGTACTTCTACGCCGAAGAGATCGGCGCGCGGGGTCGCCTTGCCGCCTTCGCCGCGCGCGAAGCGGATCTGTCGATCGCGATCAGCGCGTACACCGCCGAGTTGATCGCCGGCACCGGCGCCACGCCGCGGCGCCTGCAGCTGATACCGCCCGGAGTCGACATTCCCGTCGATGCGACGCCGCGGAGGGCCGATCGTCCGACGATCCTCACGATCGCGCGCCTGGAGGAGCGCTACAAGGGCCATGACGTCATGCTGCAGGCTCTTCCGCTCGTTCTCGCGAAGGTGCCCGACGCGCACTGGCTCGTAATCGGCGAGGGCTCGCTGCGCCCGGGTCTTGAAGAGCTGGCACGCGCTCACGGAGTCAGCCACGCGGTCAGCTTCCTCGGCGCCGTCTCGGACGGACAGCGCGATGAGTGGCTGCGGCGCGCCGACCTGGTGGCAATGCCCAGCCGGCTGCCGGGCGGTCACCTCGCCGGCGAGGGGTTCGGGATCGCCTATCTGGAGGCCGGAGCGTTTGGCAAGCCCGCCCTCGGCGGGAGCGTGGGCGGTGCCCGCGAGGCGATCGTCGATGGCGAGACCGGTCTGCTCGTCGACCCCAGCGATCCGGTGGAGGTCGCGGAGGCGACGACGCGGCTCCTGCTCGACCACGAGCTTGCATCCAAGCTGGGTCGCGCGGGCGCCGCGCGCGCACGAGACCTTGCGTGGCCCGCGATAGCACTGCGCGTGCAGGCGGCGCTGCTGGAGCTGCTCGACTCGCCGTGAAGGTTCTCTACGTCAACCACACCGCGACGGTCAGCGGCGGCGAGTATTCGCTCCTGGGCCTGCTGGGCGGGCTGCCAGAGAGCGTGAAGGCGCACGTGGCGTGCCCTGCCGGCGCTCTCCAGCAGGCCATAGAGCAGCTCGATGTGCCGGTTAGCCGCATCGTAGGCACCGCCGGAAGCCTCAGGCTGCACCCGCTGCATACGCCCTGGGCGCTCACCGAGATCGCGGTTGCCGGGGCGCAGGTCGGGCGGCTGGCGCGGCGGCACGGATGCGAGATCGTGCATGCCAACTCAATCCGCTCAGGGTTGATCGTCGGGCTCTCGCCCCGCACCCGCGTAGCCCGCGTGGTCCACGTGCGCGATTGCCTGCCTCGCGCGCTGCTCGCAAGCGCCACTCTGCGCATGATCGCGGCAACCGCCACGATCGTCGTCGCCAACTCGCGCTACACGGCCCGCTCGGTACAGGACGTGGCGCCGAGTGCGCTCCTGGAGGTCGTTCACAGCCCCGTGGATCTCGCTCGCTGGAACCCCGGGCGGATCGATCGCGCACACGCCCGGGCTCGGTTGGGACGCGCTGGAGAGCGACGCGTGCTGCTCGGCGTCGTGGCGCAGCTGACCGCGTGGAAGGGTCAGGACACCGCGATCGAAGCGCTTCGGCTGCTGCGCGACGAGGGCGTGGACGCCCATCTGTTGCTGATCGGATCGGCCAAGTTCGTCGACCGCGCAACGCGCCTTGACAACGAGGCGTACGTCGCCCGGCTGCGCGAGCTTGTCGAGCACGCCGGCCTGCAGGAGCGGGTCTCGTGGCTGGGCGAGCGTGATGACGTCCCCGAGCTCGTCCGCGCGCTGGACGTGCTGCTACTGCCCTCCAGCGAGGAGCCCTTCGGCCGCGTCCTGGTCGAGGCGATGGCGCTGGAGGTACCGGTTCTCGCAACCGAGGTCGGCGGACCGAGTGAGATCGTCGAGCATGGGCGGGAGGGCTTCCTGCTGCCGCCGCGCGAGCCAAGCGCCTGGGCACGAGCCGTCGCCGACCTCGCCGCAGACCCCGAACGGTCGCGGGCGATGGGGCGCGCCGGGCGTGCTCGTGCCGAGCAGGCGTTCGCCGTGGAGCATCACGTCGCCGCGATGCTCGCCGTCTACGAGCGTGCGCTGGCCTACGATGTCGATCGGTGAGCGAGGTGCGGCATGTATGACGGGTCACTGGAGCAGTTCGAGGCAGCCGTAAGGCGCCTCGCAGAGCTGCATCGCGACGGCGCGCTTCGACTGCGGGTCTCCGCCGAGGGTGTCGTTCACTTCACGATCGACCGCTCGGCCGAGGATCTGCCGCCAAAAGGGGGCGGGCTCTACGCGGAGATCATGGACGTGATGAGCGCGATCGCCCAGAAGACCGCAGTCGAGGACTTCGTGGCCCAGCGCAGCATGCCATCTCCGGACTTCGATGATGACGAGGGAGAAGATGAGCAAAGCGCGCGCGGGAAGTACGACGCCACGGCCGCAGCCTTCCCGGCGAGGAAACTGAGACCCGGGCTCGGCACGCGCGCCCGTCGCCGCCTGAGGTCCGCGGCGGTCTCGTGCGTCATCGCGATCGCCGAGCGCAGCGGCTACCTGCGCCGCGCGATGACGCTGTACGCGTTTCGCAGGCTCATCGGGCCCGACGGGCGACGCGCGGCGTGGCGCGCGCTGGGAGCCAGCATCGACGATACCGCCTTGATCGGCCCCGGGGTGAGGATGCGCAACCCGAACCGCGTCAGCGTCGGTGCGGGCACGAAACTCGGTGGGCGCATGTCGATCGAGGGATGGGGCGAGGTCACGATCGGGCGCCACGTGCTGATGAACAACGCCGACCTGTTCACCTCGCAGCACTACATCGACGACCCCGGCTTGAAAGGCGCGCGGCGGTTCATCTCGATCGGCGACTTCGCCTGGCTTCCGCACAAAATCATCATCCTTCCGGGCGTGCGCATCGGAAGCCACGCCGTCGTGGGCACGGGCTCGGTGGTGTCGCGGGACGTCCCCGACTACGCGGTGGCGGTGGGCAACCCCGCGCGCGTGGTCAAGGAGCGGGCACGCATCAAATACTCCTACAAGCCAACCACCAGCAACCGTCCGCCCGTGATCAGCTGAGCGCAGCCGGACCCGGGCGGCGTCCGCAGGCTGCAGGCCGCGAGCCTCTACAATGTCGCCTGTCGGCCGCGGGGACGGTTCGGCTTGTTGCGAGCGCAAACCGGACCGATATGGAAGTCTTTGAATTTGATGCGCTAGGAGGGGCTCGGATTGCCGCCAATCTGCTTCGCTGACGCTTGCACCGCTCGAGTTGGCGCGATGCTACCCGCGCGCATCGACGCCGGTGCCTGCTCAGGCTCGCCGAGTCCGGCGCCCCCGCGCCGGGAGCGTTCCTGATGGACTACGTGCCGCCTGCCGCAGGCCCCCCGAGCGATGGCAAAGGCAACGGCTCAGACCCGGTGCCGGCGCGCCAAGCCGTGGCGGCGAGGTCGCACAGCGAGGAGCTCTTTCACCGGCTCACCGATCGCCCGGCAGATCTGCTGCGCTTCGCCACCGCGGGCTCGGTCGACGATGGCAAGAGCACGCTGATCGGCCGTCTTCTGTATGACTCAAAGCAGGTGCTGGCTGACCAGCTCGAGCACGTCGAGCAGACCAGCCGGCGAATGGGGCACGACTTCCTGGACCTCTCGCTGCTGACGGACGGCCTGCGCGCCGAGCGCGAGCAGGGCATCACGATCGACGTCGCGTACCGCTACTTCGCAACCGCGCAGCGTCGATTCATCATCGCCGACACCCCCGGGCACGAGCAGTACACGCGCAACATGGTCACGGGCGCCTCGACCGCGGACCTGGCGATCGTGTTGATCGACGCCCGCAAGGGCGTGGTGGCGCAATCCAAGCGCCACGCCTTCATCTCCTCGCTGCTGGCAATCCCGCACGTGGTCGTGTGCGTGAACAAGATGGATCTCGTCGACTTCGACGAGGGTGTGTTCGACGCGATCGTCGAGGACTTCGATCGCTTCGCAGCTCGGCTGGAGATGCCCGACGTCACGTTCATTCCGATCTCCGCGCTGCTGGGGGACAACGTGGTGGAGCGCTCGCAGTCGATGCCCTGGTATCAGGGGCCGCCGCTGCTCTACCACCTGGAGCACGTGCACATCGCCTCCGATCGCAACCTGATCGATGTGCGCTTCCCCGTGCAATGGGTCATCCGCCCGCAGTCGCCCGATGCGCAGGACTATCGCGCTTATGCCGGTCAGGTCGCCGGCGGCGTGATCCGTACGGGCGACGAGGTGCTGGTGCTTCCGGGCGCCCAGCGCAGCACCGTGGCCGGCATCGACACGTTCGAGGGTCCCGTGCCCGAGGCCTTTCCGCCGATGTCGGTTGCACTGCGCCTGAGCGACGACGTCGACGTCTCTCGCGGCTCCATGATCGTGCGAACGCACAACCAGCCGACGGTCTCCCACCGCTTTGAGTGCCAGCTGTGCTGGATGTCAGAGCGGCCGCTCGACCGCAACCGCCGCTACGTCGTCAAGCACAGCTCCCAGACGGCGATGGTGGGTGTGATCGACGTGCGCTATCGCATCGACGTCGAGACCCTGCACCGCGACGAGCGCGCCGCGACGCTCGAGCTCAACGACCTCGGTCGAGTGCAGGTCGAACTGAGCAGCCCGCTCGTATACGACTCCTACCGACGCAACCGCGCTACCGGCAGCCTGATCTTGATCGATGCGGCCAGCAACGAAACGGTCGCGGCGGGCGTGATCCTCGACACCGAGGTCGAGGAGGAAGTCGACTCGGCGGCGGGCGGACGCAGTCCCAACGTCGTGTGGCAAGGCTCGCGCGTTACACGAGAGCGTCGCTGGAGCACGCTCGGACAGCAGGGAGCGACGGTCTGGTTCACGGGGCTGCCCGGCGCAGGCAAGTCGACGATCGCCGCCGCGGTCGAGGAGAGTCTCATCGCCGCTGGACAGCCCGCGTTCCTGCTCGATGGCGATAACCTGCGTCACGGGCTCAACGGCGACCTCGGGTTCGACGAACGCGCGCGGACCGAGAACGTCCGCCGCACCGCGCACGTTGCGCGGCTGCTCGCCGAGTCCGGGACGATCGCCCTCGTCAGCCTCGTGAGCCCATACGCGGTCGACCGGGAGAATGCGGCGGCGCTGCACGCGGCCGACGAGTTGCCTTTCATCGAGATCTTCGTCGACGCCCCGCTCGCGCTGTGCGAGCAGCGCGACCCGAAGGGCCTCTACGCTCGGGCTCGCGCCGGTGAGCTCGCCGGCCTCACGGGCGTGGGCGCACCATATGAGCCGCCCGCCAACCCGGACCTCGTGCTGCGCACCTGCGACGACCGCATAGACGCGTGCGCCGCGCACGTGCTCGAGTTGCTGGCCGAGCGCGGCCTATTCCGCGGTCGCCGCTGAGAGACGCTCGCAGACTCGGCTGAGCGGCCCCGAGGCCCGCTATGGCGCGGCACTGAGAGGCGCACGCAGCGGAGGGAGGAGCCGTTGCCGCGGCTCAGGGTTTTCTCTTGGATTTGCGAGGAGGCGCGGGCGTTGCGTGCACGAACACGGTACGGCTCGTGCCCGAGACCAGCGGGCCTTTTCGCAGCGGCACGTAAGCGCGGTAGCGGCCCGTGCGCTTGACCCGCGTCACCAGGCTGAAGCGCGAGAACGATCTCGTGGCTCTTTTGGCGACCGTCGCAAACTGGGTTGCGAACCTGCTCGTCCGTTCGGAGGAGCCGGTCGGTCGGACAGCTTTGATGACCTGCAAGAGCACACGGGCGCCCACTTTGGCTGGAGTCACCGTCCCGTACAGGCGCACGAGCGTGCCGTTCTTGCTCTTGCGCACTTTGAGCGTCACGCGCGCCGCGACGTGAATCGTGACTATCGGGCTGAACAGCGGCCGTGGGTCGAGCGTGTGCACCCGCAGCTGGGTGTTCGCCGTGAGGCTCGGCACGCGGAACAGGAAGGCTCCCGCGGCGCTGGTCGTCGCGGGTGCAGCGCCGAACTCTTCAAACGGAGCGAGGAACGGGAAGGGGCTCCTCTCCAGAACGAGCAGCCTGCCGGCGCTGCCGGGACCCACCAGCGATCCTCTCAGCGTCAGGGTCGATCCGTACACCGTCGGCGGTTCAGTCCTTTCCCGCGCGATCACGATGCGCGCCCGGCTGCTTCTGGCGAAGAACGTGCGATCGTGCCCGTAGGCCGTGCCAAAGCTGTTGCTCGCCACCAGCCGGTAGTGGTAGCCGGACAAGAGCCCGCTGACCGGTCGGCCGACCTTGATCTTGATGATGCTTGCCGGAAGGCTTGCGCTCGTCGTCTGCGCGCCGTAGGCGACCGTTGGTCCGAACTGGAAGTAGTAGGTGGTGGTCGCCCCGTTGGGATTGATCGATCCCTGCAGCTGGGCGCTGGTGCCGCGCACCTGTGCCACGCCCGCGGTGCTCACGATCGGGACCCCCGGGTGTGTGATCGCCGCTTGCCCGCTCGACGCCCAGGCAGCGGTGCCCGTGAGCGCCAGCGTGCAAACCAGCAGACGCCGGGTGCGCGTTGCGGTGGTCGTCTTCTGGTGCTTCCGCAGCATCCTGCTGGTCATGCGCCTGCCTTCCGAGGTCACGGATCAGTTCTCTTCAAACACGGCTCCCGCCGCGAGGATGCGGTGGGAGCCCCAGCGAAGCTTACGGCGCGAGCGCCTGCACGAGGCGTGGCCGGAGATCGACGTTCGCATGTGGCCGAACTTCGCCCACCTGCTCGACCGCTCGGCTGCTGGCATCTAAACCGACCGGAGTGCCTCTCTCTGAAGGCCTGCACCCCTGCGGCGCGCTCGTCGCGCTGCCGGGGGCGGCGCCGAGCAGGCCGCCACGCGATCGGCTGCCGGGCGCCGAGGCGATCCCTAAGCTGTCGCGCGCGATGCACCATCCGATCTCCTACTTCCAGGCCGTGATCCTGGGTCTCGTGCAGGGCGTGGCCGAGCCCTTCCCGATCTCGAGCCTCGGGCACGGGGTCGTGCTTCCGCGGCTCGCCGGCTGGAACATCCACCAGAACGACAAGTTCTTTCTCACCTTCCTCGTCGCCACCCACCTCGCGACGGCGCTGGTGCTGCTCGCGTTCTTCGCCCGCGACTGGCTCAGGATCGTACGCGGGCTGTGGCGCTCCCTGCAGATGCGCGAGATACGCGCCGACGATGTCGATGCGAGGCTCGGCTGGCTGCTCGTCGCGGGCACGATCCCGGTGGGGATCATCGGACTGCTGCTCGAGACCTCGCTGCGCAAACTGTTTGCCTCGCCGCAGACGGCCGCGGCCTTTCTGGCCATCAATGGGATCGCGCTGCTGATCTTCGAGCGGCTTCGCCGTCGCCCACCGCGGCCGGGCGACTACCTTGGAGACGCCGACGCGCGCATCGCCAGGCTGAGCTGGCGCCAAGCGATCGCCGTAGGAACCTCGCAAGCGGCTGCGCTGGTGCCCGGGATCTCGCGCTCAGGTTTCTCGATGGGCGGCGGCCTGGTGGTTGGGCTCTCCAACGAGGACGCCGCGCGCTACTCATTCCTGCTCGCCACGCCAGTGATCCTGGCTGCGGCCGCGCTAAAGCTGCCCGAACTGCTCGGCACGGAGGGCAACGGCGTGCGCGGCCCGGCGCTCGTAGCAGGCGTGTGCGCTGCGGCGACGACGTTCTTTGCGGTGAAGTTCCTGCTTCGCTTCTTCCAGACCAACCGCCTAACGCCGTTCGGCGTGTACTGCATCGGGCTGGGCGTGGTCTGTACGCTGGTCTTCGCGTTCGGCGGGTAGCTCGGCCCGCCCGCAGCGCTGTTACCGCGCCGGCTCGGGCCGGCCCGCCCGCAGCGCTGCCGCCCGCTAGCTCGCGCCGCCACGCATAGCTGTGAGCGCGCCCGGCTCGAGCCCCCCGCTTGCTGCAGCGAGAGCTAGCTCGAGGCGCCGGTGGCGCTGCCACCGGCTTTGGCTCCAGCTTTCGGTCCGCTCTGGAACCACGCGAACGCGAAGCAGGCGAGCGCCACCACCAGCGCGGCGATCCCGTGCTTGGTGTGGTGGTGGTTGGCCTCGGGGCTGGACGCCGAGGAGTGGCCGGGAAAGAACGAGGGCAGCGAGTGCTCGGCGTCGACGAAGTAGATGACAGCCACCGCCACGAGCGCCACGCCCACGATCACGGCGGGAATGATGAGCCTGCGCAGACTCCTGTTCACGGCGCCGATGGTAGAGCACGAGTGTGCACCCGGCGGCACGAACGTGCCCACGACGGCGCGAACGCGGCCACCGTGCCGTCGGACCAGGGCCACGCCGCCATGAACCCGCCCACCATCCGGGCACGAACGCGCCCACGGTCCTTGCGGGCGCTCGCGCACGCCATCATGGGGGAGGTGCCATCTCCCCGGACACCCCCGAAGCTGTTCGAGACCCGCAGCCAGGCCTGGCGCGAGGTGGGCCTGCTGCGCCAGGTCAACCCGCGCGTCGTCAAGCGCGCCCGCATTGAGGCCTTGCTGCTGTTCCCCCTGTTCGTCGGCGTGGTGACCGTCTACGACCACCGCGTGGGCATACTCGGCGCCGCCGGGTCGCACGGCAGGGCGGCCAAAGAACTAGAACCGGCTCTGGAAACCCCGATCACGGTCGCAGCGGTGGTCGTGCTGATGATCCTTGGGTGGGCGATCGCACGCGACGTGGGGCGCAGCCTCGGCCCGCCTCTGTTCCGGCGCCTGGACCCGGCGACGGCGGGAACGGTCGGCTTCGTGATACGGCTCGCCACGATCGGACTCGCGCTGCTGGTCGCGCTGCGCGTCGCCGGCGTCGAGGCGCGCACGCTCGCGCTCGGAGGCGCCTTCACGGCGGTCATCGTCGGTCTCGCTGCCCAGCAGACGCTCGGCAACGTGATCGCGGGGACGGTGCTTCTCAGCGCGCGCCCGTTTCGCGTGGGCGACCGGGTGCGACTTCAGGGCGGCCCGCTGGCCGGCCAGCTGGAGGGCACCGTCAGCTCGCTGGGGCTGCTGTACACCAAGCTCGCGCGCGGCGACGAGGAGGTGATGGTGCCCAACAGCGTGGTCCTCAACGTGGCCGTGCTGCCGCTGCGCGAGCCGGAGTCGGTCGACCTGCGCGCGCGCCTGCCGACCGGGGTGACCCCCGGTGACCTGCAGGAGCTGCTCGAAGGCTCGCTGCGCACGCCGCTGCGCGCACCTCCGCGGATCACGCTCGAGGAGCTCGACGGGGACGAGGTCATCGTCAGGATCGTCGCCACGCCGCGAGTCGCCACGGACGGCCGTCAGCTCGCGACCGAGGTGCTCTCGATCGTCTCCGGCGATGCGCGCTCAGAGGCCGAGCGCCCGGAGCCCGAGCGCTCGGACGCCGAGGCGAGCACGCGGTAGCGCAAGAACAGCTGCGACTCGCTCTCCAGCGCTTCGACCAGCTCGAGCTCGAGCGGCTCCGCAAGGTGCGCGCCGGCGATGATCCTGAGCGCCGCGCCGGCGCCAGTCCGCGCCGCGACAGCGCCAGCGCCAGCGTGCTCGCTCGCGATGCCGCCAGCGTGGCTCCCCGCCCCGGCCCCGGGCGCTGGGCGGCCACCGCTCTGCGTGACGGCCCCCGGCGTTCCGGGCCCTGCGGGCACTCCGGGCTCATCCGCCGCGGCCGGAGGGTCGCCGGCGAGCTTGGGCGCGAGCGACAAGAACAGCTCGTCGACCACTCCAGCCAGCAGCAGGTGGGAGTTCAGATGCGGGCCGCCCTCGCAGAGCAGCGTGCGCACACCGAAGCGCGCCCGCAGCTCCTCCAGCGCCTGAGCGAGGTCGAGGCTGCCGTCGCGCGAGGCGCGCACGTACTCGACCGCGGCGGCGTGGGCAGGCAGGCTTGCCGCAGAGGGGGTCAGGATCACGATCCGGGCGTCGGCGCAGGCCAGCAGGGGCAGGTCGGGCGGCAGCGCCAGGCGCGCTGAGACGATGACCGCAAGCGGCTCAGGGCTGAGCCCGCGCTCGCTGCGCCATCGTCTGGACGCCTCCGCGCGGATCATGCGCCCGTAGCGCTCCGCTCGCATCGTCCCCGCGCCCGCCATCACGGCGTCGACGGAGCGCCGCAGGCCGTGGAAGAGCTCGCGATCCGCGCGGTTGCCGATCGGGCCAGAGCGCCCCTCGATCGTGGCGCGGCCGTCGGCGGTGCTGATCATGTTCAGCAGGACGTACGGGCGCTTGCCGCCGCCGGGCGCGCGCTGCTCGAGGCGCAGGCCCGCCAGGGCATCCTCGGCGCTCAGCACGCTCCCTCCAGGCAGCAGGCGCCGCAGGCTCACCGGCGGCGGCCGGCGGGGCTCGGCGGGGGCCCCGGGATTGCTTGCACGGCGCTCGATCGCCCCAGCGTAGCCCTCGCAGTCGCCGCGCCGACCCGTGCAGGCAGCGCGGCGGCGTGCAACATCTCGACAACACTCGCTCTGGAGGACCTGCTACGGTCGTGAGGTCTGGCCGGCACGAAGACCGGCGAAAGTAGTGCAAGCGCTCGCAGGTTGAGGCTCTGAGCAGCATCCTCCGCGTAGCAGCACGCACGAACCGTGGAGGAGTACCCACATATGCCAACTGGCACCGTAAAGTGGTTCAGCGACGACAAGGGGTTCGGCTTCATCACCCCTGATGACGGCGACAAGGACCTGTTCGTCCATCACACCGGCATCAACGGCGAGGGTTACCGCTCGCTGCAGGAGGGCGCGAAGGTCTCCTACGACCCCGAGCAGGGCGACAAGGGGCCGAAGGCCGTAAACGTCCAGCCCATCTGAGCGCCACTACATATCTCTAACCTTCGGGGGCTCGCTTCGGCGGGCCCTCAGCATGTCCGGCGACGCGAGAACACTTCCGCTGCGCGACGCGCCCGCCGTGCGCGGCCGCGTCGGCCGGGGAGGTGCGCTGCTCGCGCGCGCCGGCGCGATCACTCGCGCGGAGCGCGAGACGTGGCTGGGCGCCGTGGCGCTGGGGCTGATCGTCGTGGGCAGCGCGTTCATCGTCCTCGCCGCGACCAATCGGCCGAGCGTGCTCGCTCCGACCACGCACGCCAACTACTTCCCCCGCTGGATGGCGGGTCCGCTTGGCGGTCTGTGGCCGAGCCTGACGCGCAACTCCACGACGCTGAAGTACCTCTTCTCAGGCGCGCTGGTGGCCATGTACGCCGGCTACGTGCTGGCGCTGTATTACGCCCGTCAGCTTCGCGCGCGGTGGGTTATCGGCGCGATCGTCGCGGTGCATGCGCTCTTCCTGCTGTCGGTGCCGCTCGCGCTGACGGACATCTTCAACTACGTCAACTACGGCCGCATGGAGGTGGTGCATCACCTCAA
Source organism: Actinomycetota bacterium (assembly GCA_005884115.1). Classification (GTDB taxonomy): domain Bacteria; phylum Actinomycetota; class Thermoleophilia; order Solirubrobacterales; family Solirubrobacteraceae; genus Palsa-744. Next base: position 169,365 of record VAXW01000002.1, on the reverse strand, counting down.
TCCCTACACCACGATCCCGATCCTCGAGCCGCACGGCGACCCGAGCTACGACCTCAGCAACTGGCACCAGCTGCTGAGCCCGTACGGTCCGCTGTTCACGCTGCTCACCTTCGCCTTCGTCCCGCTCGGGGTCGCCGCGTCGTTTTGGGCGCTGAAGGGGCTGCTCGCGCTCGCCAGCCTGGGCACGCTCTATCTCATCTGGCGCTGCGCCGAGCTGCTCGGGCGCGACCCGCTCGCGGCGATCGTGCTCGTCGGCCTGAACCCGGTCGTCCTCGTGTGGGGGCTAGGGGGCGACCACAACGACTTCCTGATGCTCTTCTTCATCGTCCTCGCGCTGCTTCTGCTGCTGCTGAGCGCGCGCGCGAGGCAGGACGCCGCGAGGACCGCCCCTCGCGCGGCGGGCGCCGTGCACCTGCCACCGGCGCAGGGCGGGCGTGAGGCGTCCGTCGCGCGCGAAGCTCGCTCGGCACTGGGCACCGCGATCAGGCGCCGGCTCGCCGAGCTGGATTCGCGGGAGATCGGAGCAGGCGCCGCGCTCGTGACGGCGGCCGCGATCAAGGCCTCGGGCGCCGTCGTCATTCCGGTCGTGCTCGCGAGCCTGATCAAAGCGCCGAGGCGCCTGCTCGGCGTGGCGCTGGGCATGGCTCTCGCGGGCGTCGTCGCAGGTTGCGCGAGCCTCGCGGCGTTCGGTCTGCATGTCCCCGACCTCACCACGCAGAGCCGGCTGGTCACCAACCTCAGCATCCCCAACATCGTCGGCCTGATGGTGGGCGCGGGCGGCGAGACGAGCACGCTGCACGTCCTCTTCAGCGCAGCGCTCGGGGCCGCCCTGGTCGCGTGCTGCCTGTCTGCGTGGCGCCGGGGCGAGGCCATCGCCGCCTGCGGCTGGGCGAGCGTGGCTCTGCTCGCGACGCTCAGCTGGGCGCTTCCGTGGTATGTGCTGTGGGTACTGCCGCTGGCTGCGCTGTCTGCCTCGCGCCGTCTGCGCATCGCTTCGCTGGTGCTCGGGGTGTACCTGATCATCGCCTGGGCCCCAGCGTCGGGCCAGCTGTGGAACGCGATCGGCTTACACCCCGAGAAAACGCCGCTCGGGCGCCTGCACCAGCGCTCCGTGAAGGAGCTCTTGAACTAGTGGGATACGATCGGGTCGTGCGGAAGCTCAGACTCGCGGGCACACACGAGCGCTGCACAGATTGCGCGCGTTTCCCCAGATCGCTCGAGGACATCGTGCTTATCCACGCGCCTCTTGATGCAGCCGCTAGCCGCGTCTGAGCGTCCCAGCGTGACGCAGAGCCGTTCGCGCCCGTCTGAGGTGACGATCGTCGCCCACGACGTCGGCGTCGTGGGCGGCATGGAGCGCATCCTCGCCGAACTTGCGCTGGGCCTGAAGCGAAGAGGTCACGACGTGACCGTGATCGCTCACTCCTGCGATCTTCCGGCTGGCTCCGGCGTCAGATTCCGTCGCGTTCCCGGGCCGACTCGCCCGTTCGTGGTCAGCTATCCGTGGTTCATGATTGCGGGCACGGTCGCCGTGCGGTTGTGGCGCCGGGGCCTCGTGCTGGAGATGGGGGCGATCGTGCTCAACCGGGTCGACATGATCGCTGTCCAGTACTGCCAGCACGCGGGTCCCTCGACCCCGAGTCGGGCGAGCTGGCCCTATCGGTTGAATGCCAAGGCCGCTGAAGTGTTGGGCCGGTTAGGCGAGCGCGTGATGTTCGCCCGCGGCCGTCCGGCACGGTTCATCTGTGCTTCCGAGGGGATCGCCGAGGAGATCCGCGAGCACTTTCCCAAGCAAGGAGATCGCGCCATCACGATCCCCAACGGGGTGGATCTGAGTGCCTTCGCGCCGGGCTCGCGCCGGGAGGAGGCCTTGGCGTTGCGAGCGTCTCTGAAGATCCAGGGCGGACGGCGGCTGGCGATCTTCGTCGGCAGCGAGTGGGAGCGCAAGGGCCTCGAGCCGGTCATCCGGGCGCTCGGGCTAGCCGAGGCCGCGGCCTGGGATCTGCTCGTCGTGGGCGACGGCGACCGTGAGCGCTACGAGCGGCTCGCGCAGGAGGTCGGCGCGGCCGCTGCCGTCCACTGGCTGGGCGTCTCGCGCGATGTCGCCCCCGTCTATCAGCTGGCCGACGCATTCGTCTTTCCAACCAGCTACGAGGGCTTTCCGCTGGTTGCGCTCGAGGCAGCAGCCAGCGGCGTCCCGATTCTCGCGACCCCCGCCAACGGCATTCGCGAGCTCGTTAGGGATGGTGTGAACGGGTTCCTGATCAGCCGCGATCCGGCAGTCATCGCTCAGCGCTTGCGAGAGCTCGGCGAGGATGACGCGTTGCGAGGGCGGCTCGGGAGCGCCGCGCGAACGTCAGCACTCGACTACAGCTGGGAGAAGATGGTCGAAAGGCATCGCGAGCTGTACGAGAGCTTGTCGAGCGAGGTTGCTCGCGGGCGCAACGGCTCGCGCGGCGCGGCTGGAGGCGCACTCCCCTGAGCGCAAGCTTCCACGGAAGGAGGCAGCAAAGCGTGCGAGCCTGGCCGCCCGATCACGGCGGTCCTCAGACCTCGGGTGGGCGCCGCTCGCGCTTGCGTTCGCCCTCGCGGCGCTTCTCAGCCAGCCGCCGCTCGCGCGAGGCTGCTGTCGGACGCGTGGGCCGGCGGCGCTTGGGCGGCGTGAGCGCGCGCTCGAGGCGCTCGCCAAGGCGCGCGAGCGCGAGCTGGCGGTTGCGTGCCTGTGAGCGCTCGTCCTGCGCGACCGCGACCACGCGCGATCCCGCCCTTTCCAGCAGCAGCGAGCGCTGCGACTCGCTCAACGAGCGCGAGCCCAGCACATCAAAGCTCGCTTCCACGCGCGAGGCGGTCACGTTCGCGTGTTGCCCGCCGGGGCCCGAGGAGCGGCTCGTGCGCAGCGTGATCTCGGCGAGCGGGAGCGAGAGGTCCTCGGCTACCCGCAAGCTTTCACCGGCGCCCGGAGCGCGTGCCGGCCTGTCTTCGGGCGGGCTCACCGCGCGCGGTGGCTCACGGCTGGAGCGCACAGGTGCGGCTCACCGAGGCTGCTCGGCGGCGGGCGCGTCTGCGATCGCGCGCACGCGCTGCTCCTCGCCTGGCGGCGCGTGCCCATCGCGCCCGACGTAGCCGTCCTTGGCGCCGACGCACACATACACGGCGTCGGCGTCGCTGGCGTTGCGGATCTTGCGCACCGTGGGCGCGTCGACGCGCGCGAAGCCGCCCTCGGCGATCGTCTCAACGGAGCCATCGCCGAACTCCACCTCGATCGTGCCGCGGTGGACGAAGTACAGCTCCTCCTGGTCGTCGTGGTAGTGAAAGCCGCTTTCGATGCCCGGGGGCAGCACGACGGCGTTCACGCCGAATGCGCTCACGCCGAGCCCGCGACGGACCTTGCGAAAGCCGGGACCGTCGCCGAGGTCGTCCAGATGACCGACCGCGTAGCCCTCGCCGCGCTTGATGCCCGGATACTCGCTCGATGCCTCCATTTGCTTGCCCTCCTCTTCGCTTTCCAAGATCGCTAGTGATCGGCCACGTATCCGTCCTCCGGCGACAACGGGCGGCCCTCCGCGACCCACCGCACCAGGCCACCGCTCATCGAGTAGGCCTCGAAGCCCGATGCGCGAAACGCCTGCGCTGCCATATCCGAGCGCGAGCCTGTACGGCAATAGAAGACGATCGGCCTTTCGCGATCGAAGCTCGCCGCCTGTGAGGAGAGCTGGCTCAGCTCGACGTGGCGTGTGTCGCGGATGTGCCCCGCATCGCGCTCATATGACTCTCGCACGTCGGTCACCTGCGCCACCCGTGGCTCCTCGAGCAGCCACTCGGCAACGCGCTCGGGGTCGAGCCCAACGTCGCCGTCCGCACCTGTGGGCTGGCTGCTCATCGCGCCCGGACACGGCTTGCGCGCCGATGGCGACGGCTAGCCCTCGCCAGCGGCGGGAGCGTCGTCTGCGGGCGAACCCGCTCGTGGCGTGGTTGGATCGAACTGCTCAACGGAGCCGCGGACGTCCGCGTTTGACAGCAGCGGAATCCGGCTGATCACGATATCCAAAGGCCACTCCCACAACTGGAGCGTATCCCGGGCTGGGGCCGGTGGCCGTCGGCATCTTGCCCAGGCATCCGATACGCGACGCGGAAGGGAAACGTGGAGACTCGGTCCGTCCGCTGAGCGCCGCCCGCGAACAGCTGCTCGGCGATTGTCCCGCACCGAACCAAGCAGCTGCTCATCGCCTAGGATCAATGGCGATGGAGGCAATCAGCGACGTCTACACGGTCCCGCACGAGCACCTCGATCTCTGCGCGACGATCGGGCAGATCGCGCGCGAGAAGATCGCTCCGCGCTCGGCGGAGATCGACGAGCGGGCCGAATACCCGTGGGACGTGCGCAAGCTGCTCGCCGAGCAGGACATCCTCGGGCTTCCGTTTCCGATCGAGTACGGCGGCACGGGCACGGGCACGCTGATGCTCAACATGGCCGTCGAGGAGATCGCCAAGGTCGACGCGTCGTGCGCCCTGATCCTGATGGTGCAGGAGCTCGGCACGCTCCCGATTCAGCTGTTCGGCTCCGAGGAGCTCAAGGAGCGCTTCCTGCCGCGCTGCGCGACCGGCGAGTGGTCGCCGGCGTTCGCACTGTCTGAGCCCGAAGCGGGAAGCGATCCCGGGGGCATGCAGACGAGCGCCGTGAAGGACGGCGATGAATGGGTGATCACGGGGACCAAGAACTGGATCTCGAACCTCGGTATCGCCGACTTCTACATCTGCTTCGCGGTCACCGATCGCGAGAACCGGCGTATGACGGCGTTCGTCGTCGAGGCCGACAGGCAGGGCTTCAGCGTGGGCAAGCTCGAGCACAAGCTTGGCATTCGCGCCTCGCCGACCGGACAGCCGGTGTTCGACGGCGTGCGCGTTCCCGACGCCAACGTGATCGGCGAGGTCGGCAAGGGGCTGTCGGTCGCGCTTGCCACGCTCGAGCGCACGCGCCTCGGCGCGGCTGCGCAGGCGGTCGGCATCGCGCAGGGCGCGACCGACTATGCGGTCGCCTACGCGCGCGAGCGCCGCCAGTTCGGTAAGCCGATCAACGAGTTCCAGGGCATCTCGTTCAAGCTCGCCGACATGGAAATCCGCACTGCGGCCGCGCGCGAGCTGCTGTACAAGGCGTGCGCGATGGCCGACCGGGGCGAGCCGGGGCGGGGGAAGTACTCATCGATGGCGAAGGTGTTCTGCTCCGATACCGCCATGGCCGTCACCGTCGAGGCGGTGCAGGTGCTGGGAGGCTACGGTTATGTCAAGGAGTACCCGCTCGAGCGCATGATGCGCGACGCCAAGATCACCCAGATCTACGAGGGCACGAACGAGATCCAGCGGCTGGTGATCAGCCGCGCGCTCAAGTAGGCGGCAATGCGCTCCTCGCGGCCGCACCTCAGCGCGTCCGAGCACCTCAGGCGTGTGGGCGTGGCAGCGCTGATCGCGCTCTCGCTGGGGCTGGTGGTGATCGTCGTAGGGCAGGGCTTCTCTGCTGTCGGCGCCGTGCGCGCGCTCGAGGACGTCGGGCTGGGCGTGATCGTCGCGGCCGCGCTGATGGCGCTGGTCGCCTTCGTCGCCGTGCGCCTCGCCGGCTGGCGCGACCCCGAGTCCGAGAGCGAGTTCGAGGAGATCGTCCGCCAGTCGGAGGCGCTCGCCCGAGAAGGGCTCGCTGTGGACCCAGACGAAAGCGACTTCATGGAGCTCGACCCGCTCGATGACGCGGACTTCGAAGAGCTCGTGCGCGACGCGCTCGACGACCTGCCCGACCTGCTGCGCAACGCGCTCGCGCACGTCGCCGTCGTGATCTCCGACCGGGGCCGCCGGGAGGGCGCTTACGGCGTCTACCAGGGCGACGGCGCGTCGCGCGATCGTGCGCACGACCGCATCGTCATCTTCCGGGACACCCTGCGCCGAGACTTCGGCCACGACCCAGAAGAGCTTCGTGAGCAGGTCGTGCGCACCGTGCGCCACGAGCTCGCCCACCACGTGGGCTTCGACGAGCTGGGCGTCAGCCGCCTGGACCTGTAGCCCCGTTGCGGGCGGACGTCCGCGCGACGAGCGCTTCAAGCGCGTCCGACATCTGCCCGCACACGACCTCCGGCGCGAACAGACGCTTGGCCTCGGCGCGCGCTGTCTCGGCTACCTCGTCGTGGTTGGCGCGCACCTTCTCGAGCATGCGCGAGATGCCCTCGACCATCGCCTCCACGTCCCCCGGCTCGACCTCCGCCACGACCGACCGGTCGACGCCCTCGATCGCGCCGACCTCGCTGGTGGCGACCACGACGACCCCCGCCGCCAGCGCCTCTGCGACCGTCAACCCGAACGGCTCGTACTTGCTGGCCTGCAGCAGCACGGTCGCGCGCGCAAGCTCCGCCGGGATCTGAGCGGGAGGGATGCGTCCAACGTATTCGGCACTCTCGGCCGGAAGATCCTCCAGCAGCTTCCTGTAGTCCGAAGACAGGTCCGGCCCGCCGACGACGCGAACGCGCGCGTCGATTTTCCGTGCGAACAACGCTTTGGCGACTGCCACGACGTCCTCGACGCCCTTGCGTACTGCGACCCGCCCCAGAACGAGGATCGTGGGTGGCTCTGAGCGCTTGCTCTCGAGCCCGGAGAAGCGCTGCAGGCGCACCGCGTAGGGGATCACGGCCGTCCGCTCGAGCGGAAAGCCATAGTCGTTGACCAGATGGTCGCGAAATACCGTGCTCATGCACACGAGCAGGCGTGCGCGTTGAATTGCACGGCGCTGCACGAGGCTCCGAAGCAGCCTGATCGGCGCGTCGGTGAGGCCTCACCTCTGTACCTGCGCTCGCACACAGCGGCGCAGCGCATCGCCGAGGTGACACCCGCGGCGCGGATGATCGCGATCCTGCGCGAGCCCGCGAGCTATTTGCGCTCGTTTCACCTCCAATGCGTGCACAACCACACGGAGACGCAGAGGGACCTTGCCAAGGCCTTGGCGCTCGAGCCAGAGAGGCGCCAGGGCAAGCACATACCACCGTTTTCACAGTCTCCGCCGACGCTGCTCTACTCGGATCACGTGCGCTATGTCGAGCAGCTGAAGCGCTTCCACGCGGTGTTCCCCCGCGAGCAGGTGCTCGTGCTCATCTATGACGACCTCCGCGCAGACAATGAGGCCACCGTGCGGCGCGTGCTTCGCTTCCTCGAGGTCGACGACAGCTGGCCGGTCGAGCCCGTGGAGACGGAACGGCTGAAAGGCGTGCGGGCACTGCGGCTGATGCAGCTGAGGTTTGCAGTGTCGGTCGTGCGTCGCAGGGCCGCGGCTTCGGGGCCTGCACTGAAAGCCGTCAACGCGCTGATACCCACCCTGCCGCGCACAGGGCCGGTCGGGCGCGTCAGGAGGCGCATGACCTACGGCGAGCCGCCGCCGCCGGACGAGGCCTTGATGCTGGAGCTGCGGCGCCGCTTCAAGGGAGAGGTCGTCGCGCTCAGCGAGTATCTGGGCCGTGACCTGGTCGCGCTCTGGGGCTACGACCGGATCGGTTGAGCGGGCCGGCGCGAGCGGGCCGGGCGAGCCCGAGCGCTGACGGTGGCGAGCGCCTGAGCGCTGGCACATATAGTCCTCTTCCAAGCTGATCCAAGGAGATGGAGATCTGATGCCAGAAGCAGTGATCGTCGATGCAATCCGCACGCCCATCGGGCGTGCCGCCAAGGGCTCGCTGAAGAGCGTTCGCGCCGACGATCTGGCTGCGATCCCGCTGAAGGCGCTGATCGATCGCAACCCTGCGCTCGAGCAGGAGTCGATCACGGACATCATGATGGGCTGCGGCTTCTGCGAGGGGGAGCAGGGCTACAACATCGGGCGCATAGCGGGGCTGCTTGCGGGCATCGACCACCACGTGCCCGCGTGCACGGTCAACCGCTTTTGCGCCTCCTCGCTGCAGACGACTCGCATGGCCTATCACGCGATCCAGGCCGGCGAGGGCGACACGTACATCGCCGCCGGCGTCGAGGCCGTCTCGCGCGCCGGCCAGGGAGTGCCGTTCGAGTTCAACCATGCCGTCGACGGCTCAGAGGGCTCGGCTTACAACGTGTACATCCCCATGGGCTTGACCGCCGAGAACGTCGCCGAGCGCTGCAAGGTGAGCCGCGAGGCGCAGGACGAATGGGCGCTGATCAGCCAGACGCGTGCCGTCGAGGCGGTGGCCAGCGGTCATTTCGACGCTGAGATCGTTCCCGTGACGGTTCCCGCGCACGCCGAGATCGACAAGGAGGGCAACGAGATCGACGTGCCCGAGACGATCGTCAGCAAGGACGACGGCCCCCGTCCCGGCACCACGATCGAGAAGCTCGCGGCGCTCAAGCCGGCGTTCAAGGAGGACGGCACGGTCACTGCGGGCAACGCATGCCCGCTCAACGATGGCGCTGCTGCGCTGCTGCTGATGTCCGACGAGAAGGCCAGCTCGCTCGGCCTGCAGCCGAAGGCGCGCATCCTCGCCTCGAGCGTCGCTGCGATCCGCCCCGAGATCATGGGGCTGGGCCCGATCCCCGCGATCCAGAAACTCCTCAAGCAGACCGGCATGACGATCGGCGACGTCGACGTCGTCGAGATCAACGAGGCGTTCGCCGCCCAGATCGTGCCGTGCATGCAAGAGCTCGGAATCGGCGATGACAAGCTCAACCCGTTCGGAGGCGCGATCGCGCTCGGACACCCGTTCGGCATGACCGGCGCGCGCATCATGACGACGCTTCTCAACGACCTGCAGACGCTCGACGGGACCTACGGGATCGAGTCCATGTGCGTCGCCGGCGGCATGGGCATGGCGATGATGGTCGAACGGCTCAGCTGACTTTTGATGAGCCGCCTGCCGGCGGCAGGGGTGTCGCGCGTGGGCGAGCGCTAGCGCGGGGGCATGCGCAGCGCGCCGTCCAGCCTGATCGTCTCGCCGTTGAGCATGGGGTTCTCGACGAGCTGGCAGGCGAGCTGTGCGTACTCCTCGGGCCGGCCGAGGCGCTGCGGGTAGGGGACGCCGGCGCCGAGCTTCTGGCGCGCCTCCTCGGGCAGGGCAGCGAGCAGGGGCGTGTCGAACAGCCCCGGCGCGATCGTGTTGACCCTGATCCCGTACTGCGCGAGGTCGCGCGCGGCGGGCAGCGTGAGCGCCACGACGCCTCCCTTGGAGGCAGAGTAGGCAATCTGGCCCACCTGTCCGTCCCAGGCGGCGATCGAGGCGGTGTTCACGCACGTTCCGCGTTCGGCGTCGTCGAGCGGCTCGTTGGAGATCATGGCCGCGGCGGCGAAGCGCAGCACGTTGAAGGATCCGATCAGGTTGATCGCGATGATCGTCTCAAACGGCATCAACGGGTGCGGCCCCTTGGAGCCCGCGATCTTCTGCGCCCAGCCTGTGCCTGCGCAGCAAACCGAGATGCGCAGGCCGCCCTCACGCGCGCTGGCGCGCTGGACCGCTTCCTGCACCTGGTCCTCCTCGCGTACGTCGCACGCAACGAACTCGCTGCCCGCGAGCTCTGCCGCCAGCGCGGCGCCTTTCTCGGCGTTGACGTCGGCGATCGTCAGCGCGGCGCCGAGCGCGTGCAGGCGGCGTGCGGTCGCCTCGCCGAGGCCGGAGGCGCCGCCGACCACGAGCGCTGAGGCGCCGTCGATCTTCATGTCGGGCACCTTACCGGTAGCGTTCGCGCGCGGCCGGGGTGGCGTATGGTGTCGCGCGATGCGGCAGCGGACGACGAGAGGGTCACTGCGGCTGCTGTCGTGGCTGATCGAGCGGCGCCTGCCGAAGAGGATCGCCGCCGCGCAGCACACGAACCCGCTCGTGCGGACCGTCTGGCGGCGGACGTCGCACACGCTGCGCTGGAGGCCCGTGCCGATCCTCAGCGGGCCGGGTCGCGGGCTGCGCATCAACCTGCACGGCTCGGCCGTGGCTTTTGCGACCGGCACCGCCGAGCGCCCGCTGCAGGAGGCGCTGCGGCGCGAGCTCGCGCCGGGAATGACGTTCTTCGACGTCGGCGCGAACGTCGGCTTCGTGACGCTCATCGCGGCCTCTATCGTCGGGCCGAGCGGACGCGTGGTCGCGTTCGAGCCCGTGCCCGAGAACGTCGCCGCGATCCGCGAGAACCTTGCGCTGAACGCCATCGAGTGGGTGGAGCTGCACCAGACGGCGATCGCCCGCAGCTCGGGCTCTGCGAGCCTGATCATCTCCGAGGTCTCCGCCTTCTCGCGCCTCGCCCACATCTCCGTGCCGAGCGAGGATCGCGAGCGGATCGAGGTCGCCGTGACCTCGATCGATGAGCTGCTGGCGTCGGGCTCGGTGCCCAAGCCCGACGTGATCAAGATCGACGTCGAGGGCGCGGAGCTCGAGGCGATCGAGGGCATGCGCGACACGCTCGCCGAGCTCAAGCCGGTGCTGCTGTGCGAGGTGCATGACTGCAACGCCGCCTACGTGGAGCTCATGAACGGGCTCGGGTACGAGACGGTGAACCTCGACGAAGACGTGCCGGTCGAGCACGGCGGGCGCAACGCGCACACGCTCGCGCGGCCGCGCGCGGGCGCCGGCGAGACGCTGCAGCGCTCCTGAGCGTCCCGGCACGTCCGCCCGGGTCGGCTCGGGCTTGGGGCGCGTCCCGCGCCCTCGGTGGACCCGCTGTGCCGCGCGCGTGGCGTGCTCAGTCGACCCGCTGTGCGCCCGGTTCCGCCAGCGCGCCGGCGGGACGCGAGAGCGTGAGCGCGAACAGCTCCTCGGGATCCGTCAGCCAGTGAACGAGCTCGAGTTCAGCCGCGGACAGGTCGCTCTGGAGCCTCTCAGCCGTGAACTTGGCGCTGATCTCGGTGCGCATCTCCTCACCGGCGTCGAAGTGCACCGGCAGGTCCAGGTCGCGCACGATCGTCGTGTGCTCCCGGCGCGCGCGCAGGCGCATCTCGATCCATTCGTGCTCGGCGTCGAACAGGGCGACATGATCGAAATCGTCAGGGTCGAAGTCGGCGCCGAGCTCGCGGTTCAGCACCTGCAGCAGGTTGCGGTTGAACTCGGCCGTGACTCCCTGCGCGTCGTCGTAGGCCGCTTCGAGGATCTCGGGGTCCTTGACGAGGTCCGTGCCCAGCAGCAGGTGGTCGTCGGGACCCAGCAGCGAGGCGATCTTGCGCAGAACCCGCCTGCGGCTGCCAGGGGGGAAGTTGCCGATCGTACCGCCGAGGAACGCGACCACGCGCGACCCCTCGGCGGGCGGCACGCGGTCGAGGTGGCGCTCCAAGTCGCCGATCACGCCGTGCACGCGCAGCCCCGGGTACTCGCCGGTCAGCTCCGCCGCGCATTCGCGAACGACGCTCTCGGTGACGTCCACAGGTATGTAGCGCTCGAGCGTGCCGGCAGCGCTGAGCGCGTCCAGCAGCACGCGCGTCTTGCTGGCCGTGCCCGAGCCGAGCTCTACGAGCTCGGCGGCGTTTGTCAGGCGTGAGAGCTCCTCGGCGCTGTCGGTCAGGATCGTGCGCTCGGCACGGGTCGGGTAGTACTCGGGCAGCTCGCAGATGCGGTCGAACAGCTGCGCGCCGCGCGAGTCGTAGAAGTGCTTGGGGGGCAGCTCCTTGAACGGGCGCGTGAGGCCGTCGAGCACGTCCTCAGCGAGAGTCCGCTCGTCGGCACCGAGATGGGAGTCGATGCGAATGGCCGCATCCGCGACCGGTTCCGCTGGCGTAGTCGGCTCCATGAGTCGATTCGGAGCGGCGAACGCTAGCGCAGATCGCGCGCCAGCCGTACGCCCGCGAAGATCTGGCGGCGCTCGGGCAGGTCCCAGTTGCGGAACGTCGGGGTCGCCACGCGCGCGTCGGTTGCCCACGAGCCGCCACGCAGCACGCGGTAGCGCTCTCCGAAGAACACCTCGGAGTACTCGCGATAGGGGTGCGCGACGAAACCGGGGTAGCCACCGAAGCTGCTCTGCGTCCACTCCCACACACGCCCCACCTCCAGGAGCCTCCAGGCGGCCGCGCCGTCGCCGGTGCCGAGCGTCGCGGCCTTCTCCCACTCGGCCTCCGTCGGCAGGCGCGCGGCGTTCGCCCTGGCGTAAGCGTCGGCCTCGAACCAGCTCACGTGACAGACGGGGGCGTGGGGGTCCGCTCCTGCGATTCCCGTGTGCTGGCCGCGCTCGCCCCGCGCTTTCCACGCCCAGCCTTGCTCGCTCCACCACTCGCGGCGCTCGTAGCCCCCCTGCTCGACGAAGCGCATCCACGCCGCGTTGCTGGCGGGGCGCCGAGCGATCTGGAAGGCGTCCGTCCACGCCTCGTGGCGGGGCCGCTCGTTGTCGTAGGCGAACCCCTCGGCGCGGGCGCCCATCGCGAACGCTCCCGCGGGAATCCTCAGCCACCCGTCGGCGCCCCCCATCGCGGCCAGCGGGGGCTCGCCATCGGGGAGCAGCCCCGCGATGGCCAGCGTCTGGCGCATCGTCTCCGAGTGCTGCAGCTCGTGGCGCACCACCATCTCGCACACGAAGCCGTCCCCGACGCCGCGATCGTTCAGCACGCACTCGGTGCGCGCACGCACCGCGTCCATGTACCCGCGCGCTTCGCTCGGTCCCAGCAACTCGATCTCGCCGCGCACCGAGCGTGGCGTCTCGAAGGCGTCGTAGGCATCGGCGAGGTCGCCTCGCAGGAGCTCCAGGCCACCGTGCCGGTGCGCGAGCCAAAGGTCCTCGTAGGCGGCGATATGAGCGAGGTCCCAGACCAGCGGGCTCATGATCGGCGAGTGCACGCTCTGCAGCTGCTCGTCGCTGAGCTGCGCGACGAGCGCCGTGGTGCGGACGCGCGCCGCCTGTAGCGCGCTGATCGCCTGCTCCCCATCCGCGGGCTGCGGGCTTGCGCTAGGGGCGGTCGCGGCCATCGTTGGCCCCCACTGTATGAACTCAGCGCGCATGAGGCGTGGGGTCCGCGGCGTCGTCGAGCACGACCGTCAGGCGCTCGCGGCGCAGCAGGCTGGCTGGAGCGTGACTGCTCGGCGCTCCCAGCATCGCCTCGACCGCACCCGACTTTTCTGCTCCGGTGGCGAGCAGCAGGCAGCGCCGCGCGGCCCGCAGCATCGGCAAGCTGAGCGTGATCCGCTCTGGCGGCGGCTTGGGCGAGTCGCTGACCCCCAGGCACAGCGCCTCGCGCTCCTCGAGCGTGGCAGCTCCCGGGAACAGCGACGCCACGTGCGCGTCGGGCCCGATGCCGAGCACGGCAATGTCGAGGAGGGGCATCGAATCGGGACGCCCTCCGGAAGCCGCTTCGGGCGCCGTCAAGCGCTCGCGCAGCTCGGTTTCGTAGCTGCGCGCCCCATCCTGCGGGCCGAGCTCGCCCGGCATGCGATGCACGCGCTCGCTCGCGAGCCCCGCCGCGCCCTCGAGCAGCGCTTCGCGTGCGAGCCGGAAGTTGCTCTGCTCGTGCTCCGGGGGCACGCAGCGCTCGTCGACGAACCACACCTCGACGGCCTCCCAGCTCTCGAGCTCGTCGCGCAATAGCTCATAGGCGCGCTTGGGGCTGGTGCCCCCGCTGAGCGCGAGGTGGGCGACGCCGCGATCGCGCGCGGCATCGCGAAGGCCGCGTGCAACCTCATCAGCCGCCCGCGCGGCGGCGGCCTCGGCGTCGGCGCAGCTCGTCAGGCGCGTCACGCGGTCGCGGCGGCGGCGTGGGTCTCGTCAGGAAGCATCGCCTGGGCCGCCCTCAGCGCCGGGGTGTAGGTGGGGTCGCGCAGCAGCGCAGCCCTGATGCCCTCGCCCAGGATGCCTCCCTCCCCGCGCGATGCGCCGAGCAGCGTCCACGTGCGCTCCTCGCCGTCCGGCTCCCGCCGGCGCGCGCGCAGGCCCCCTGGTCCCCTGTCGAGCGCGAGGCGCAGCCCGGACTCGCTCGCAAGCGCGACGCCCGCGAGCCCCGGAACCTCGAGCTCGGGAGCGCTCCTCAGCGAGAGCGCAAGGCGCCGCTCGCCGGCCCGCGCTTCGCCTTCCACGCAGCTTGCTCGCGGTCCTGAGCTCGAGATGCGGGCCGGCTCGAGCGTCCAGCCGAGCCTTGAGGAGAGCCAGCCGATCAGCAGCAGCGCCGCGACAGTCGAGTCGGGGTGATGGGAGATCGCCACCTCGCTGAGCAGCGCGAGCTCTGCGCGCGTGCGAGGCGGGTCGAACGTCGCGGCCACGCGCTCGCGCCAGGGAGTCGAGCGCAGCCAGGCTAGGTCGACCACGTAGAGGCTCTTTGAAAGCTCGCACGCGCGATCGATCGCGGAGCGCCACACCGGCTCCTCGATCGAATCGATCAGCGCCGCCTGGGCCAGCGCGAGCAGGGCGTCGGCTGCGTCTGGGTGTCCGTGCGGAAACCACAGCAGCGTCGGCAGATCCGACACCATGAGCGGATCGGCGATCGTGAAGAGGTCGTCGAGGTGGCGGTCGCCGAGCCGCACGATCACCGTCTCGCGCAGCAGCGCCAGCTCGCCGGGCGCGGGATCGGCATCGGAGACGATCGTGACGCGCGCATCCAGGCGCTCGCGTCGCGGCTCGTGCGAGAGGACGAGCAGCCGGGAGGCGTGGTAGCGGCCGACGTTGCGCAAGCGGTTGGCGATTTCGCCGCCCCACTCATCCTCGACGAAGACGATCATGTTCAGAACGCGAGCCGGGACGAAGCTTTCGCTTTCGGCGTGGCGCTCGGCAAGCAGCTCGCGCAGGGCGCGTTCGATCGCGTCCGGCGTCGTGTCCTGCTCGCTCCAGACAGCGTCGGTTCTGCTCATCAGATCGCGCGCCAGCCGTCGCCCTGCCGCAGCAGCTCGCCGGCCTCCGCGGGCCCCTGCGAGCCGGCTTGGTAGTGCGGCAGCGGGCCGGGAGCCCGCGCCCAGTACTGCACGATCGGATCGCAGATGCGCCACTGCGCCTCGACCTCGTCGTTTCGGGTGAACAGCGTCGCGTCTCCGCGCATGGCGTCGGTTATCAGCCGCTCGTACGCCTCTGGCGACTGCGAGAGGAACGAGGTGCCGTACAGGAACTGCATGTTGACCGGGCGGATGATCATGCGCGTGCCCGGGATCTTGGCGCCGAGCCGCAGGGAGACGCCCTCGTTGGGCTGCAGCGTGAGCACTAGCTGGTTGGGCTGGACGCCCAGCGAGCCGGCATGGCTGAAGGCCAGGTGCGGCACCGGCTTGAGCGTGACGGCGATCTCGGTGATCTTGCGCGCCAGGCGCTTGCCGGTTCGTATGTAGAAGGGCACGCCCGCCCAGCGCCAGTTGTCGACTTCCAGGCGCAGCGCCGCGTACGTCTCGGTCGTGGAGTCCTCGGGCACGCCCGGCTCGGAGACGTATCCGGGCACGTCCTCGCCCCCGGCGTGGCCGGCGGTGTACTGCGCGCGCACGGCCATGTTCGCGATCTCGGCCGCTGTCGGTTGCGGGATAGCGTGCAGGATCTTGACCTTCTCGTTGCGCACCTCTTCGGCCGTGAAGCTCCCAGGGGGCTCCATTGCGACGTGGCACAGCAGCTGCAGCATGTGGTTCTGGATCAGGTCGCGCAGCGCGCCGGCTGCGTCGTAGTAGGCGGCGCGGCTGCCGATGCCGATGTCCTCGGCAGCCGTGATCTGGACGCTGTCGATGTAGTTGCGGTTCCACAGCGGCTCGAACATCCCGTTGGCAAAGCGGAACGCCATCATGTTCTGCACGGTCTCCTTGCCGAGGTAGTGGTCGATGCGGAAGACCTGCGACTCGTCGAAGATCGCGAGCACGCGCCGGTTGAGCTCCTCCGCCTCCGCCAGCGTGGTCCCGAAAGGCTTCTCGATAACAACGCGCACGTCCGCGTCCTTTAGGTGGGCGAGCTCTGAGTGGCCGAGCTGCTCGACGATCACGGGGAAGAACGAGGGCGCCGTCGAGAGATAGAAGACACGGTTCAACGGTTCGCCGGCCCGCTCCTGAAACTCGTCGAGCACCTCGCCGAGGGCGGCGTAGACGCCTTCGTCGTCGAACACCCCGGGCACGTACTTCACCTGCTCTAGCAGCCCTTGCAGAACCGTCGCGTCGGGCGGGCGCCGCGAGAACTGGCGGATCGCCTGCTCGCACTCCGCGCGGTAGTCCTCGTGCGCCTTTTCGCGCCGCGCGACTCCCACGAGGTGAAAGCGCTGCGGCAGCGCGCCATCGTGGGCGAGGTTGTAGAGCGCGGGCAGCAGTTTGCGACGCGCGAGATCGCCCGTGGCCCCGAATATGACGAGCGTCGTCGCAGGCACCGGCAGGCGCTCGAGCCCAGCGGTGAGCGGGTTCTCGGCCTCGCTGAGCGCCGCGGGCTGCTCGCGGGTGACGCTCACCTGCTCAGGAGCTCCCGCGAGAGGTTTTGCCATAGGCCCTGCCCGCCCGCTTGACGGCGTGCCCGCCGAACTCGTTGCGCAGAGCGGCGAGCACTCTGTCGGCGAACTCTCCGCTCCCGCGGGAGCGCATGCGCTCATACAGCGAGGCGGTGATCACGGGCGTGGGGACATCGTGGGCGGTCGCGTCCGCGATCGTCCAGCGGCCCTCGCCCGAGTCGGCGGTGTAGCCCTCGATCGACTCCAGCCCGTTGCCGTTCGCCTCGAACGCGAGCGCGGCCAGTTCGCACAGCCACGAGCGCACGACCGACCCCTGTCCCCAGAGGTGCGCGATCTTGGCCTTGTCAAGCTCATACTCGCACTTGTCGAAGACGTCGAATCCCTCGGCGTAGGCCTGCATGAGCCCATACTCGATGCCGTTGTGAACCATCTTCACGTAGTGGCCTGCGCCGGGCCCTCCGAAGTGCAGCCAGCCCCTGGGACCGATCGCGGCCCGGCTCTGCTCGTTGGTCGGCGGGGCGAGCACGTCCAGGATCGGGGCGAGGCGCCTGACGGCTTTGGCGGGCCCGCCGACCATCATGCAGTAGCCGACCTCAAGCCCCCACACGCCTCCTGACACGCCCACGTCGACGTAGTCGATACCGGCGGGCCTCAGCGCCTTCGCCCGGCGCTTGTCGTCGGTCCAGCGCGAGTTGCCGCCGTCGATGATCACGTCTCCGCGGTCGAGCAGCTTCGCGAGCGCGTCGACGGTCTGCTGGGTGGGGTCGCCGGCCGGCACCATGACCCACACCATGCGTGGCGGGCGCAGGCCCTTCACGAGCTCCTTCAGCGAGCGCGCGCCCTTGGCATCGCTCTTCACAGCGCGCTGCACGGCGGCGCGGTCGAAGTCGAACGCGACCACCTCATGCTCGGAGTCGCGGCGGATGCGCCGCACCATGTTGCCGCCCATCTTCCCCAGGCCGACGAAGCCGATCTGCGTCATCTGATACCTCCTTCTCGGGCCGCTGTGGAGACCACGGCCGGGCCGAGCGCGGCGGTCAGCGCACGCAGGGCGGCCGCCGGATCATCGCCGTGCAGTCGCACGCGCTCGGCCGGCAACCCGAGCTCGCGCAGCGTGCTCAGATCGCCGATCGCCTGCGCGTTCTTGAGCGTCGTGAAGGTGTAGCCCGCGCCTGGGATCTCGATCTCGTCGGAGCCGTCGTGCAGCAGCTGCAGAAAGCGCCCCGTCCTTGGCCCGCCCTTGTGGAACTGGCCCGTGGAGTGGAGGAAGCGGGGCCCGTAGCCGAACGTGGTCGCGGGCGCCCCTCTGGCGGCTGCGCGGCAGGCGCGGCGGATGGCGGTGCGAAGCTCGGCTGCCGCGCGGTCGAACTGGAGCGAGGGCGCCACGAAGCCCATGATCGCGACGTACTGCGGCGGCGAGCCGCCCGCGAGCAGAGCTTGCAGCTGCGCCTCGCTCGCCTCCGCGGGCTCTTCGAGCTCGTGCGAGCCTGCATAGCCGGAGAGGACCGCCTTGGTGGCGTCCTTGGCCTGCTGCACGTTGGGCTGGTCGAAGGGGTTGATCGACAGCGCCCAGCCCGCGACCGCGACCGTGAGCTCCCAGAGCATGAACAGGCGCCCAAGGTCGAGCGGGCCGCCGGTCGGCACGGTGATCAGCGGGTGCCCCGAGCGGACGAGCCCCTCGAGCGTTTGATCGAGCGCGGGCTCCGGGCGTTCGCGGTCGCGGATGTGGACGAACACGCGGTCCTCGCCGTACGCCTCGGGATCGACGAGCGGCTCCTCGGCGACCGGCAGGATGCCGGTTCCGCGCTTGCCGGTGGACTCCGCCACGAGCTGCTCGAGCCACAGCCCGAGGCCCGGCAGCGAGCTCGATATGACGAACGTGAGCTTGTCGCGTCCGGCGCGCGCCATCGCGCCGATCGCGGCTCCGAGCTGCACGCAGGCGGGGAGCTCGGAGCGGAACTGCTCGGGCGCCTGCGCTCCGCCTCCCGATGAGGAGCTCCAGAGCGCGCCGATCTCGGTCTGCCAGGCGGCCGCGGCGCCGTTCAACAGCGCCCGCAGGTCGAGCCCCATGAGGGCGGCGGGCACGAGGCCGAAGTTGGACAGGGCGCTGTAGCGACCCCCGATCGCCGGCTCGCCGGCGAACGTGCGCCTGAACCCCCGCTCGCGCGCCAGGCCCTCGAGCGCCGTTCCGGGATCGGTGATGGCGATGAAGCTCTGCCCCTCGCCGATGAGGGAGAAGAAGTGAGCGAACAGCGACGTCGGCTCGATCGTGCTGCCCGACTTCGAGGACAAGACGAACAGCGTCCGCTGCAGCTCGACCGACTCTTGCAGCTGACGGATGGCGGCGGCGTCGGTCGAGTCGAGCACGTGCAGCCGCGGGCGCCTACTCTGGGCGCGAAAGCAGCGGCGCAGCACCTCGGGCGCAAGCGAGGACCCGCCCATGCCGAGCACGACCGCGTCCGTGAATCCCGCATCTGTAACCTCGTCGGCGAACTCGCTCAGCTCATCGACGCGCTCGAGCATCCGCTCGGCCACCGAGAGCCAGCCGAGCCGATCGGCGATCTCGGGTGCGCCCGGCGGCCCCCACAGCGTCGCGTCGCCTCCGCGCAGGCGCTCGGCGACCCGCGCGCGGGCCGCGCGCTGGAGCGCTTCGGCGATTCCAAGCCCGAGCGCGGACGGCGCGCGCACCTCCACGGCGAGGGCGGGATCACTCACCCCACGATCGTAGTCACAGTGGGGCTGATGTAGGTTTTCGACGATTCGCTTGAACGCATCCGAATCGCATCAGCCGCCGGATCGCAACCTGGCGCTCGAGCTCGTTCGCGTGACCGAGGCGGCCGCGCTCGCGGCGGCACCGCTTGTCGGGATGGGGGAGAAGGAGGGCGCTGACCAGGCGGCGGTCGACGGGATGCGCCACATGCTGCACTCCGTCCGCATGGACGGCGTGGTGGTGATCGGCGAGGGCGAGAAGGACGAAGCTCCGATGCTCTACAACGGCGAGCACATCGGCGACGGCTCGCCGCCCGACGTCGACATCGCCGTCGATCCGCTCGAGGGCACCGCGCTCGCCGCGAACGGCATGCCGAGCGCGCTCGCGGTGATCGCGCTGTCCGGTCGTGGGACGATGTTCGACCCCGGGCCGTGCGTCTACATGGAGAAGATGGCCGGCTCGCCGGAGATCGCGGACCTGCTCGACCTCGACCGCCCGCTCGCGGAGACCGTCAAGCTCGTCGCCGAGCGCAAGAGCTGCGCGATCAGCGACGTGATGGTCGTCGTGCTCGATCGCCCGCGTCACGAGGACGGCATCGCGGCCATCCGCGCGGCGGGCGCCCGCGTCCGGCTGATCCCGCACGGCGACGTCTCGGCGGCTCTGCTCGCCGTCACGGAGCGCTCGCCCGTGGACCTCTTGTGGGGGATCGGCGGCACGCCCGAGGGAGTCATCTCGGCGGCCGCCGTCAAGTGCCTGGGCGGGCAGCTGCTGGGGCGCCTGTGGCCGCGCGACGATGCCGAGCGCGAGGCAGCCGTGGCCGCTGGCTACGACCTCCACCGCGTGCTCACGCGCGACGATCTGGTCGCGGGCGAGGACGTGTTCTTCTCGGCGACCGGCGTGACCGACGGCGACGTGCTGCTGGGCGTGCGCTACCCGAGCGCCGGTGGCGCGACTACCGAATCGCTGGTCACGCGCTCGCGCTCGGGGACGATCAGGCGGATCCTGGCCACGCATGACCGCGCCAAGCTCAGGGCCTTCGGCGGCGGGCGCTACTGAGACGCCGCTCGCGTGGGCGTGACGGCCGCCCTAGCGAGGGCAGCGCGCAGCGGCGGCCGCAGTCGCGCTCGCCGGCGTCAGCCGTGCCGACGCAGGCGCCCGACGCGCGACTCGGCGAGGTCGAGCCGGCGCAGTGATCGCAGGAAGGCGTGCGTGACGATCACGTGGATGCGCGATTGGGTCGCGTCGTAGATGCTGCGGCTGAGCCGGTGCGCGATCGAGGGGTAGAAGTTGGCGACCTCGACCTCCACGCGCAGATGCGCGCGCCCGGGGTCCGTGCTCGGCAGGCGCAGCACCTCGATCTGCAGGTAGCCGCCGCCGTCTCGCCCGCGTCGTGCCACCAGCAGCCCGCGCGCGATGCGCCAGCGCACGAGCCCGCGCTGCGGGTCCACCTCGTATTCGGGGGCGTCGAAGGTGAGCAGCTTCAGCGCTGGCAGCAGCAGCACGACGGAGCGCTCGCGCTCGGTGTAGTGGACATGGAGGAGACCGAGCGTCACGCGCGAGAGGAAGCGCCAGTACGTGCGCGCCAACCGCTCGAGGTGCTCGGGCGACCAGATCTGCTCGAGCGCGTCCGCCGGCAGGAAGAGCTCGGCCGTCTGCGTCGAGCGCACGGCCCCCGTGGCGCCCTCGGTCGAGGTCGTGCTGCGCGTGCCGGCGACGACGGCCGGCGCGGGGCGCCGGGCGAACCCTCGCCGCACGCGCTCCCAGAGCCGCGGCGAGGCGGACAGCGCCGAGGCGGCGGCGAGGAGCGCGACGGCGGTCGCAAGTGCGCTCATGTCGGCTGCACGCTACCGGCGCTGCCGGGTGCGGGCGCGCGGTAGCGCTCCTGTCCTCGGGGGGTGATATCCAACGCCCGTGAGCGCCGACACCCCTGGGCCGGATCCGGGCTCCATCTCCCCGCTCGCCACCGCGCCCGCGCACCCCCTCCCGGACGCGCCGATCGACGCGCTCATCGACGGCGCACAGGAGCTCGCAAGGCGCTGGGCGATAGCGCTGATGCTGGCGCAGCCGCCTGCGCAGATCGCCGACCTGGCGCTCGCGCCGCTGGCACAGGAGGCGCCCGCGCTGATCGTGCACGTGCTGCGGGCTCTGCGCTCGCAGACGGAGCTCGCGCGGCTCCTCGCCGGCGAGCAGCCGCCCCCGGGCGGTCGTCGGTCGGGCCCGCTCGCGCTCGTCGAGCTCGCGGGAGCCCCAGAGCCGGATGAAGCTGCCGCTGCCGTCGAGGCTCTGCGCGGGGTTCTGTGGGGCGCTCTGCTCGAAGAGGCCGGCTCGTCGTTGCGCCAGCAGCTGCGCCCGCGTGAGCTCGCCGAGCTGTGCGACCGCCTGGCGCACGTGTGCGCGCGGGTGCTCGCGGCGAGCCTGGCCGAGCGCCCAGAGGCTCGGGGCGCCGACGCCGGGCCGCTCTCGCGGCGTCGTGCCCCCGAGAAGGTGCTGCCGGATGCGATCGAGGTCGCGCGCAACGCGCGCGGCGGGGCCGTCATCGTGGACGAGCGCGGCGACGCGCGGGAGGAGGCGCAGGCCGCGCCGGGCGCGCGCCGAACGACCGCGGCTCTGCGCGACGAGGACGACCGGGCGCGCGCGGGCGGCACGGGCCGCGAGCCCGACGCCCCGATGCAGCGGCAGGCACCTCCGGCGCGCCGCGGGCGTGCCCTGCCATGGGAGCTGCCGCTCGGGGACGACTCCGGCGCGCGCCCGCCGCGAGGCTCCTCATCCGCTCCTCAGGCGTTTCGTGCAGCCCGTGGCAGGGCTGCGCCGGTGCTGCGCATCACGCGGCGCTCGCCGGGCTCAGCCGACGGCGGCGGGGGCCGCTAGAGACGGCGCGGAGCCTCGGAGCGCCACGGCGCGCTCGCGATCGCGACCGAGCGGCATCCAGCGAGCCGGCGGAGAGCCGTCATTGCGCTACGGCGCCGCCCGCGATGGCGACTGCAGGCGCGCCCGGCGGAAGCCCGAGGGAGGGCGTGTTGGGCGCGATCCCGACCACGCGCGTGGCGATCCGCACGGTGTCCGCGATCCCGAGCGCCTGCGCGGCGCCGCTCGTGAGGTCCCACGCGGCGCCGTTGCGCGCGTAGGGGCCGCGGTCGATCACCGGAACGATCAGCCGGCGCCCGCGGTAGCTCACCTTTACGAGCGTTCCGCAGGGGAGACTGCGGTGTGCGACCCCCACGACGGCAGGTGTGAGGACCTGGCCGCAGGCGGTTCGCTGCCCGTAGAAGCCCGGGCCGAACCACGTCGCCAGCGAGGCCTTGTGGGACGTCCGCGGCGTAGCGCTGAGCGGCGGCGCGCTTTCCACGCCGCCGGTTGCCGCGAGCGCCCCGCCCGCGGGCGCCAGCGCGCATGCGGCGGCCATCACGGCGAGCAGAGATGTCCTCGTAGACGTCGAACGCATCGGAATCTGCGCCTACGGGGTGAGCTGACGGGCTCGCGCAAGCCAGAGGCAGCGCTACGACGTGATCACGTCGATTCGCCCCAGCGGGCGGCTGGGCCGTCCGCAATTGGGTCCCCCGCCTCCCGCGGCCTGGGGTCGCGGGAGCTCGGCGTGGGGCCGAGTATACATATCGCGCGCGCTGGAGCCGCTCAGGGGAGCGGCAGCCGCGAGGCTATGTCCTTCAGGGCCCGCTCCCCGCGGGAGATTCCCGCTTTGGCCAGCTCGCCGACCAGCTCGACCGCGGCGGTCAGCAGCTCGCTCCCTCCCGGTGGCTGGATCGAGGTGTGTGCGGCTTCGGCCTCGCTCTGAAACCCCTGTCTGGGAGCCGCCCGGGCGGCACGCGCCCGGGGCGCTCGCGTGCTGGAGGCGGCGCGCCTGCGCGGGGCGGCGGCGAGCTTCGGGGGCTTGGAGGCCGGAGCCGACGCCGGTCCGTTGGCCGAGCGGGGCGGAGCAGCCGCCGTGCGGGATCTGCGCCTGGCCCCCTGGCGCGCGGCCGCGCGGCGCGGGCTGGGGCGCTGCGGGCGCGTGCGCGGGAGGTTTGCGATCACGCCGCGGTCGTTTTCGGACTCGGCCGGCGCGTCGCTGCGCTCGTCTGGGTCGCTCATGGCCACATCATCGCGCATGGCGTCGCCGCGCGCGTGCAGCTCTGCTCGGAGGCGATTCCGGCCGATAAACGAAGGGCGAGCGGCGCAGTCACGGCCGTGGTCGCGGCGAGGCTAAGCGTTAGGATGGGCCTTCATAGGAACCGAACGGATGTCAGTCATAGAGCTCCAGGAGTTGGATGAGGTGAAGGGCCTGCTGGCCAAGGGCCAGCAGGTGGGCGTGCTCTCGTACGCGGAGATCACGAAGGCGACGTCCGAGCTCGACCTGGACGAGTCGGACGTCGAAGAACTGCACGGCTTCCTCGAGAAAGCCGAGATCGAGCTCGTCGAGGACATCGACCCGGCCACGGCAGCCTCCGCACAGCTCGAGCGCGCACCGGACAGGCGCGGGCGGCGCAAAGCCCCCAAAACGCAGCTCGACCTGAAGCCGGACATGACGACCGACTCGCTGCAGCTGTTCTTGAAGGACATCGGCAAGGTGCGCCTGCTCACCGCCCAGGAGGAGGTCGACCTGGCCAAGCGCATCGAGCGCGGCGATCTGGACGCAAAGCAGAAGATGGTGGAGTCCAACCTCCGTCTGGTCGTGTCGATCGCCAAGAACTACCGCAACCAGGGCCTGCCGTTCCTCGACCTGATACAGGAGGGGACGCTCGGGCTCGTCAGGGCGGCGGAGAAGTTCGACTATCGCAAGGGCTTCAAGTTCTCCACCTATGCGACCTGGTGGATCCGCCAGGCGATCGCGCGCGCGCTGGCCGACAAGGCGCGCACGATCCGCATACCCGTGCATGTGGTGGAGAAGCTCAACAAGATCGGCCGCGCCGAGCGCAAGCTCGTGACGGAGCTCGGGCGCGAGCCCACGGCCGACGAGATCGCCGAGGTCACCGGCATCGACCCCGAGGAGGTGGACTCGATCAAGCGCTCGGCCCAGGCCCCGGTGTCGCTCGAGAAGCCGGTCGGCGACGAGGAGGAGTCGGAGTTCGGTCAGTTCATCGCCGACGAGCGCGCCGAGTCGCCGTACGAGCGGGCGGCCGAGATTCTGACCAAGGAGGCGCTGCGCGAGGCGCTCGAGAACCTCTCCTACCGCGAACGCCGCGTGCTCGAGCTCCGTTATGGGCTGGGCGGCGAGCACCCGCGCACTCTCGACGAGGTAGGGCGCACGTTCAACGTCACGCGCGAGCGAATCCGCCAGATCGAGAACCAGTCGCTGAAGAAGCTTCAGAGCCTCGCCGAGGCGCAGAAGCTGCGCGACGTCGCATAGCGCAGGCGAGTCGTTCGTCCAGCAGGACTCGGCGGCGTTCAAGCCCCTTGCGTGGGCCGCCGATCAGCAGGTCATGTTCGACGTCGAGAGGGCTATGCGCGAGCTCGTGGAGCGAAACGGCTCAGACCTGCATCTCAAGGTCGGCGCGCGACCGCTGCTTCGCGTCTATGGAGAGCTCGTCGAAGACGACGGCGGGCAGCAGCTGAGCGCAGATGACACGCACGCTGCGCTGCACGAGCTGCTCCACGACGAGAGCAAGCTCGAGGAATTCGCGCGCGAACACGAGGTCGACTTCTCCTACGAAATCCCCGACATCGCGCGCTACCGCGTCAACGCCTTCAAGCAGCGAGGCGTGATCTCGCTGGCCTGCCGCGCGATCCCTCACAAGATCTCGACGATCGAAGAGTTGGCGCTCCCGCCGGTGGTGACCGAACTCGCCGAAGAGGAGCGCGGGATCGTCCTGCTCACGGGCACCACCGGGTCGGGAAAGTCGACGACGCTGGCCGCGATGATCGACCACATGAACCACACCACGGCCAAGCACATCGTGACGATCGAGGACCCGATCGAGTTCGTGCACAGCGACAAACGCTCGGCCATCAACCAGCGCGAGGTGGGCATGGACACCACGTCGTTCAAGCGCGCGCTGCGACGCGTGCTGCGACAGGATCCCGACGTGATCCTGATCGGCGAGATGCGCGACGAGGAGACCGTTCAGACGGCCCTCTCGGCGGCCGAGACGGGGCACCTCGTGCTTTCGACCATCCACACGGTCGACGCCACCGAGTCGATCAACCGCATGCTTGACTTCTTTCCCCCGCACCAGCACGCACAGGCGCGCAGCATGATCGCCGGCACGATCAAGGGCGTCATCTCGCAGCGCCTGGTCCCAGCCGCTGAAGGGGGGCGCGTTGCGGTCTGCGAGATCCTGCGCATGACCGGGCGCGTGCGCGACATGATCATCGACCCCGACCAGACGGGCAAGCTCGTCGAGGTGATCGCCTCGGGCGCCTACTACGGCATGCAGACGTTCGACCAGGCGCTGTTCGGCCACGTCAAGGCCGGCCGGGTGACGTTCGAGGACGCGATGCGCGTGGCGTCAAGCCCGCACGACTTCAAGCTGCTCATGCAGGCCGACGGCCGCCGCGGCACGACGATGGAGGACGTCGCGAGCACCGAGTCCCAGCGCGGCGGCTCATCCGAGCAGGGCTCGGCTCCATCGGGCCCCAAACGCTCGCCGCTCGGCGTCAGCTGAGGCGCGTTCACTCCAGTCCGGCGCGGAGGGGTGCCTGCGCGGTGCTCGCCGCCGCCGTGCTCCGGGCCGGCGAGTGCAGGCGCCTGAAGATGTGCTCGACACGTGCGCCGGCGCCGTGCTCGGCGGCGAGCTGGCGCCGCCAGCTCGAGCTCCCCGGCTGCGCGCCGGGAGTGGCCGCAGTACTTCAGTTGGTAAAGTGTTGGTTGAAATGGCCGTCGATGCGACATGTCCCGTGTGCAGGACCGCGGAGATCGTCTGCGGGAAGTGGACGCTGCTGCTGGTGCGCGAACTTGCCGACGGCCACTCGCGCTTCTGCGAGCTCGAAAGGTCACTCGCGGGGATCAGCCCGCGCACGCTGTCGCTGCGCCTGCGCGCACTCGAGGAGCAGGCGATCGTCGAGCGCCACACCTTCCCGGAGGTCCCGCCGCGCGTCGAGTACGCGCTCACCGAGAAGGGGCGCGCGCTGCTGCCGATCATCGACGACATGCGCACCTATGGCGAAAGCTGGCTTAGGGGCCAGGAGACGGCCGTCGAGGACCAGCCCTCCGCCGGCACGATCGCCCTGGCGGCTGCCTGAGCGGAGCCCGCTGCGGCCCAGGGCCACCTGAAGCGGCAGCGCTGCAAAAGCAGCTTCGCCTAGCAGGAGCGCGGTCGGCGAGCGCGAAGTGAGCGCTCGATGCGTTCACGCCAGCTGGAGACCGCTCTGTGCGAGTTCATGAACGAGGCTGCCGACCACCTGCGCGCCGAGGTCGCGGCGGGAGCGGAGGTTCCCTTCGATCTGGGCGCCCGCGGGTCGCGGCGCGGGCGAACTGAGACTCCCCTCTACTGCTACCGGGCGCTCACGGGCGAGTTCATCGCCGAACGGGAGGCAGCGATCAAGCGGCTCCCAACCCATGCCGAGGCGATGAGGCTGCTCGAGAGCTTCGACGGGCTCGATCGCTACCTCTTGAGCGTCGGCGTCGACGCCGGCGGTGCGCGGGGTCGAACGCGCGCGAAGGCGGCGCTGGGAGCGCTCATGGAGCAGGTCTTCGAGGAGCAGACCGACTTCGAGCTGCGCCCCGAGCGACTGCAGGCGGCGCTCGCGCGTCTCGAGCAGGCGGACCTCGCGTGCGAGAGCGAGCTGGTGCTCGTCGCCACCCTGCATGGCGTAGCGATCTCATCGCCCGAGCTGCGACTGGCCAGAGGCCTCACGATCGCGCACCCGGACGCGCTGCATGGCATCCCCGAGGACGCGCTGCTCGACCCCGAAGACGACGCGCGGGGCGGTCATCTCGTGATCGTGCACGCAATTGATGACGATGACCCGCATCTGGCGATCTCGCGCGGGACGGACGCCCTCAGGGACCTCCTGCGCGCGCTGAGGCTGTTCGGAGACGGGCGCATCGCGCTTGGGTCGCTCGCCTGGCGGAGGATCGGCACGGGCTCGTGGCAGCCCCTGACTCTGGGCGCGAGCCCGCGGCCAGAGGGGATGCTTGCGGTGACCGCCGAGCAGGAGGATGAGCTGCGTGCCTTCTGCAACCTCGTATCCCGTCGTGCGCCGCAGGGCAACGAGCTCGCCTGGGCGCTGCGGCGCTTCGAGCTGGGCTGCGAGCGCGAGAGCCAGTTCGAAGCCCTGAGCGACTACTTGCTGGCGCTGCGCGCCCTACTGGAGCCCGAGGGCCCTTCAAGCGGCCTGCTCGCCGGGCGCGTAGCCGCGCTGTGCGCCACGCGCGTGGGCCGCGCGGAGCTGACCGAGCGGATCATTGCCGCGGTCGCGCTCGAGCGGGCTGTGGTGACGGGCAGCGCCCAGATCAATGCCGCCTCACGCGGCCTCGCCGATGAGGTCTCGCGTCACCTGCAGGCCCTGCTTCGCGATGTCCTCTGCGGCCATCTCAGCACCGACCTCGCGGCGCTGGCCGATGAGCTGCTCGTGCGCGACGAGGAGCTCGAGCAGCAAGGAGACGCCGATCAGGAGGACGCCGATCAGCAGGACGCCGAGCACGGGGACGCCGAGCAGCGGTCGCCGGCTGCGGCTTCCGCGACTTGAGCCGGCGGCGCGCCTGAGAGGGCGGTGCGAGCGACGGCGAGCTCTCAGGACAGCAGGTAGCCGGCGAAGCGTGCCAGGGCCGCGAGGTCCTGAACGTCGTGGTCCAGGTGCGGCACGAGCAGTGGGTGGGCGACGTGAAGCTCGCGCTGCAGCCGGGCGATGGCCCGCCTGTCGCGCTCGGCCAGCACGTCGAAATCGGCGAGGTTTGCGGCCGCCCGCGCTGCCAGCCGCTCGCCGGCGGCTGGCGCGAGCAGCTCGCGCACGCGCTCGACGGAGTGGCCTTCGAGCGCGTATGAGTGCACGCGGTTGATGATCAGCCCTCCCCGCCGCATGCCGCGGGCGTCGAGCGTTCGCGCCAGGAACGCCGCCTCGCGCGCGGGCTCGCTCTCGGGCGAGGTAGTGATCATGAAGACCGTCGCGGGGTCGCGCAGCAGGGCGGCGACCCGGCGCGTGCGCGCTCCGAAGCCGTCGATCACGCCCGCGAGGGAGCGGAAGAAGGCGGAGAGGTCGCCGAGCAGGTCGACGCCGGTGACGCGCGCGAAGATCGCGAACACGATCGCAGTCGGGCGGCCGAAGAGGCGCGCGGCCAAGCCGCCCGGGGCGAGGAACACCTTCAGGGCACGCCCCTCGAGGAACCCGAGCAGGCGCGTCGGCGCCTCCAGGAAGTCGAGCGCGTTGCGAGACGGGGGCGTGTCGAGCACGATCAGGTCGAAGTCGTGCTCGTGCGATAGCTCGTAAAGCTTGGCGACGGCGCTCAGCTCCTGCGCTCCCGCGACGGCGGAGGAGAGCTCACCGTAGATGGGATTGGCGAGGATCTCCTTCAGCGTCCGCTCATCTGGCGCAAGGCGCGCGACGATCTCGTCGAACGTGCGCTTGACGTCGAGCGTCATGGCCCACACCTCGCCCGGCATCGACACCCGCTGGGCCTCGAAGGCCGACGGCTTGATGCGCACGAGCTCGCCCTCCAGGCGACGCATCCCCAGCGCCGCGGCGAGGCGGCGCGCTGGGTCTATCGTCACGACGGCGACCTTGTGGCCGCGCATGGCCATCCCCACCGCGAGCGCCGCCGCGGCCGTCGTCTTGCCGACGCCCCCAGCTCCCACGCACACGCACACGCGGCTCTCACGCAGCCGAGCAGCAGTCGCCTCTCCGGGTGAAGCGCGCCCGGCTTTGGGCCTTCGCGTGCCGGCGCTCTCGGCGCCCGTCCCAGCGGCCGGCTCGCGCGCGGGCGGTGAGCTGGCTATCGCTGCCGGCGGGCGGCGCCCTCGCTTGCCCTCGCCGGTGACCATCCTCCGGATCGTATCCGCGTGCAGGAATCGTCCAGCGCTATGCGAATACTCACCGGAAGCCTTGCAACCATCGAGCATCGGAGCACCCGTGGACGGAAAGGCCAAGGTCATCGCATTCGCCAATCAGAAGGGCGGCGTGGCCAAGACGACGACAACGCTCAACCTTGCGGCGGCTTTCGCGGAGGAGGGCCATCGGGTGCTATGCGTCGACATGGACCCGCAGGGCAACCTCACGATGTCGCAGGGGATCGACCCGGACACGCTGGAGAAATCGATGTACGACGTGCTCGTGCACAAAGTCTCGATCCGCGAGGTGATCCGCAAGCGTGAGATCGACGTCGCGTGCGCGTCGATCGACCTCGCCGGCGCGGAGATCGCGATGTCCACGATGATCGGGCGCGAGCGCGCGCTGCAGAAAGCGTTCGAGCCCGTCCTGGAGGACTACGACTTCATCTGCATCGACACGCCGCCGAGCCTGGGCCTGCTGACGATCAACGCGCTCACCGCGGCGGACAAGGTCATCGTCCCGGTGCAGTGCGAGTATCTGTCGATGCGCGGCCTGATCCAGCTCCAGAACACGCTGGGGATGATTCGCGAGCACCTCAATCCGGGCGTTGACATCGAGGGTATCCTGCCCACGTTGGTGGACTCGCGCACGATCCACGCCAAGGAGGCGATCGAGATCCTCGAGGAAAATTTTGGGGACCGCGTGTTCGCCTCGCGCATCCGCAAGACCGTCCGCTTCGCCGAGGCGCCGGTGAAGGGGATGTCGGTTCTCAAGTACGAGCCCGATGGGGTCGCGGCGCAGTCATACCGGCAGCTGGCGCAGGAGGTTCTCGAGCATGGCAAACGCTAAACGGGCGAGCATGCGTGAAGGGCCGCTGGCGGCCCTCTTTCGCAAGACCGAAGAGCTCGAAGGCGGCGACGGCGAGGAGGCGCGCGAGAAGCGAGCCAAAGCCCAAGCCGAAGCGCAGCCGGAGCAGCCCGACGCCGCCGGCGAGGCCCGCGAGCGCGACGCGCCGCACCCTGCTCTGCGCGCGCCCGACGCCGGGGAGGACGAGGCTCACCACGTGCCCACGCCTCGCGAGCGCCTGCGCCATGCATTCTCATCTGAGCTTCCCGACGACATGCTCGAACGCGGCACAGCGCGCTCGGTGCCCCGCCGGACGCCCGCCGCCGATGCGCTGGCGGCGAAGGCGCCCGGGCACGAGCCGGTCCGCGCGCAGCAGCAGCCAGGGCCGGCCGGGCGGCCGGTAATCCGCGTCGTGGGCGTCGGCGGCGCGGGCGTCAACGCGGTCAACCGGATGGTCGAGGCGGAGGTCGAGGGCGTCGAGTTCGTGGCCGTGAACACCGACGTGCAGTCGCTGCAGCAGTCGACCGCCGATGTCACGCTGCACATCGGCGCGGAGATCACGCGCGGGCTGGGCTCGGGCTCCGACGCGAACGTGGGGCGCAGGGCGGCGATGGATGATTACGACCGCGTGAAGGCACTCCTGAAGGGCTCAGACATGGTCTTCATCGCCGCGGGCGCCGGTGGCGGCACGGGGACGGGCGCCGCCCCGATCGTGGCCCGCATAGCGCGCGAACTCGGCGCGCTCACGGTGGCGATCGTGACCAAGCCGTTCGACTTCGAGGGCTCGCGCCGCGGCGAGCAGGCAGAACAAGGTGTCAGCGCGCTGGCCGATGAGGTCGACACGCTGATCGTCGTGCCCAACAACCGCCTGCTGACGATCCTCGACCAGCAGACCGCCATGGTCGAGGCGTTCCGCGTGGCCGATGACGTGCTCCGCCAAGGCGTGCAGGGCATCTCCGACCTGGTCACGCTCCCGGGGCTGATCAACCTCGACTTCGCCGACGTCCGCACGATCATGAGCGAGGCCGGCAGCGCCCTCCTTGGCATCGGGATGGGCGTTGGCGAGTCGCGCGCGATCGACGCGGCCATGCAAGCTGCATCCTCGCCGCTGCTGGACACCTCGATGGAGGGGGCGCGCTCGATCCTGCTGTCGATCACCGGCGGCACGAACCTCTCCCTGTGGGAGGTCAACGAGGCCGCCAAGTCGGTCTCGGACGCCGCGCACCCGGACGCGAACATCATCTTCGGCGCGATGGTCGACGAGAAGCTCGACGACCAGGTGTGGGTGACCGTCGTCGCCACCGGGTACGGCGAGAACGGGAGGCGCAAGAGCGCGGCCCACCTGCAAGAGCCCGACGGCGAGCCGCGAGTCCAGCGCCGCTCGGGCGCGGCGCACCGCTCAGCGCGCCGGCGCACGGCCGACGAGCTTGAAGTTCCCGAGTTCATTCCCAACCGCTGACCCTCGCGGCCGCTGCTTGGTTGCGCGCGTGCCGCACGCGCGGCGTTGCGGTTGTGGTATCGCTCAGCAATGGCTGAGCTCGCGAAGGGCGTAGTCGCCGCCGGTCACCCGACGACGGCGCAGGTGGGCGCCGCCGTGCTGCGCGAGGGCGGCAACGCCGTCGACGCCGCCGTAGCGGCGATGCTGACCTCGTTTGCGGCTGAGCCGCTGCTGACCGGCCTCGGCGCCGGCGGCTACATGCTGGTCGCGGGCGGGGGCCGGGATGCGACGCTCCTGGACTTCTTCGTGGAGGCGCCCACCGACCCGCGCTCGACCGATCCCGAGGACAGCTCCGCCGCGGAGCTCGTGGCGATCAACGTGTCGTTCGGCGACGCCGCGCAGGTGTTCCACGTCGGCCCCTCCTCGTGCGGGGTCTACGGCACTCCGGCAGGGGTGTGCGAGGCGATGAGGCGCTGGGGCACGCTTCCGCTGGAGCGCCTGGCGGAGCCCGCCGCGCGGCTGGCAGGCGAGGGCGTTGCGCTCAACGCCGGGCAGGCGTACGTCGCCGAGATCCTCTCAGACCTGCTGCGCTCAACG
Organism: Actinomycetota bacterium; assembly: GCA_005884115.1. Taxonomy (GTDB): domain Bacteria; phylum Actinomycetota; class Thermoleophilia; order Solirubrobacterales; family Solirubrobacteraceae; genus Palsa-744. The sequence goes on along the minus strand of VAXW01000002.1, from coordinate 137,580 downwards.
CCGGAGTGCGCTGCGCTGTGGGCGCCGGAGGGACGCATCCTGCGCGAGGGCGAGACGCTGCGCAACCCCGAGCTCGGCGAGTCATTGCGCAGGCTTGGCCGCGACGGGGCCGAGCCGTTCTATCGGGGCGATGTCGCCTCGGCCGTCTGCCGCTGGCTGCATGCGCACGGCGGCGTCATGAGCGCAAGCGATCTGCGCTCGTACCGCGCCCTGGAGCGCGAGCCGGTGCGGGTCGCCTACCGCGATCGCGAGGTGCTGACCAACCCGCCGCCGTCAGCCGGCGGGACCCTGCTCGCCTATGCGCTGGCGCTGCTCGACCGCGGTCCCGCGCCCCCGAGCCTGGACGCGGTGGTCGAGGCGATGGCCGCGGCGCAGTCGGAGCGCACTGCGGAGTTCGTCGAAGGGCTAACCGAGGAGGGCTTTCTGGAGCGCTTCCTCGGTTCACGCCTCGGAGCCACGACCCACATCTCGGTGATCGACGCCGATGGCTGCGCGTGCAGCGTCACGTGCACGAACGGCGAGGGATCCGGCGTCGTCGTCCCGGGGACGGGCATCCATATCAACAACGTGATGGGCGAGGAGGACCTCAACCCGCTCGGCTTTCACCGCCACCCGCCGGGGCGGCGCATGCCGAGCATGATGGCGCCCTCGGTCGTGATGCGCGACGGCGAGGTCGAGTTGGTCCTCGGCAGCGCGGGCTCGAACAGGATCCGCTCGGCGTTGCTTCAGACGATCGTCGGCGTCGTCGATCACGGCCTGTCAGCACGCCAGGCGGTCGATGCGCCGCGCGCGCATCTCGAACACGACGTGCTGTACGTGGAGCCCGGAATCGACGCGGGCGCGCTCGAGGACAAGGAGCTGAGCATCGTCCGCTTCGGAGGGCTCAACCTGTTCTTTGGCGGCGTCCAGGCGGTGCTCCGCCGCGAGGGCACGCTCCAAGGCGCCGGCGATCCGCGCCGCGGAGGGGTGGCGGTGAGCGTGTGAACGCGCGCAGCGCGCATGTGTCCAGCGGCGCCGGGCGCGTGCGTGCGGCTGCAGCGGGCGTCTGCGTCGGGCTCTGCGCCGCCATTCTGGCGGCTGGCTGCAAAGGGATCAGGGCGCCGGACCTGTTCCTCGTGACGCGCACCCCTGCCTCGCCCGGCGGCTCGATAGCGCCGCTCACGCTGCTCGTCAACGAAGAAGGCGGCGTGCATTGCAACGGCGTCGCGGCGGGCAAACTGGGGGACGCGCAGCTGCTGCAGGCGCGCGACCTGCAGGAAGATCTGCGTGACCCGTCCTCCAAGCACCTTTCGCTCCCGCCGGGGCCACAATCGGCGTTCCGCTATCACCTGCGCGATGAGAAGGGGAGCGTGAGCTTCAGCGACGACTCGCCGCGCCAGCCCCCGGTCCTGCGCCGGCTCGCGCTGTTCGTGCTGCAGACGGCCCAGACGGTCTGCCACCTGCCGCAGTAGCGCGGCGCGCGGCGTGCACCGCCTGCGGCTCGTGCCCGGGCTCACGCCGTCGGCGGCTCGCGTGCGCGGTGGCTTGCGCTCTCAGTTGAAGCGGACCTTGCCGTTGGATCGCGCTCGCGCCTGGGCGCGCTCCGCGAGCTGCAGGCGCGCGATCGCGGCCTGCAGCAGCAGCGTCAGCAGTCGCAAGCGCTCGTTCTCCGAGCGCAGCTCGAGCAGTTCCTGCTTGGCCTCGCAGCCGAACTCGACCGTGGCGGCCATCCTGTAAGCGTCCATCTCGCGCAGCGCCTCATCCTGAAGGCGCTCGTCGGTGGCCTGCTCGACCAGCTCCCTGTAGAGCTCGCGCGCGTCGCGCGCGGCCCGCTCGTCGGCCTCCTCCTCGATGTCGCCGAGGAACTCCACGACGCCGGCCGGATAGGGCAGATCCTCGCGGCGTTCGAGCAGGCGGAAGGGCGTGTTCGCTCGCGCGAGGATGTTCATGCGCCCGTCGTCCGTGCGCTCGAGAACGCGCTCGATCTCGCACGCGCACCCGACCTGCTTGAGCTCTTGGTCGGAAAGCCAGACGATGCCGAACGCGCGAGCCGGCGATCCCGGCGCGGCGCTCAGGCAGTCCTCGATCATGCGCAGGTAGCGGTCCTCGAAGATGTGCAGGGGCACGCCCTCGCTTGGCACCGCGACGATCCCGAGAGGGAAAAGCGACAGATCCCTACGCGGCTGCCCGAACATGGGTCGAGTCTAGGCGGACGCTCCGCAGAGGCCATTCCCCTCGTCCGCGGCGCGGCCGCACAGCGCTATGTGCATGCTGCCCTTTTGCGTGCACGGCGAACCGTCAGAGCCACGCCTTGCGCGCGGAGATCATCAGGTTGTAGAAGACGGCAGCCGGCAGGCGCGGCTCGAGCAGGCGCCGGTCCACCTCCTGCAGCAGCAGGTACCCGCGATAGGCGTACTGCCGCCAGGCCCATGGGACATCGGCGGGCTCGGCGGTCGCCTCGAGCGCGCGGTTGGCCCAGCCGAACCAGTTCGCAAGCAGCTCCTCGCCGCTCACGCGAACCTCGATCAGCCCGGAAGCACGGGCCGCGGCGGCGAGGTCGTCGGGCGCGAAGGCGTGTACGTCGACCACGCCCTCGAGCGCGGCGTCCCGGGCCTCGATGCCGGCCAGCCCGCCCGCCGGGCGGACCGGGCGGGCGCCGATCGCAAGCCGCCACCACGGTGCCGCTGCGGCGGCCGCGCGCTTTGGGACTCCCGCGAGCGCGTCGCCCACCCTCGAGGGCTCTCCGGCGAACAGCACGACGCCGCCTGGAGCGAGCACGCGCTCGAATTCCGCGAACGCTGCAGCGAGGTCGGGGAGGTGATGCAGCACTGCGTGGCCGAGCACGAGGTCGAAGCTCTCGTCGGCGAACGGCAGGTGCTCGGCGTCCACGCACGCCGTCCGCACAGGGAGCGCAAGCCGCTTGGCGTTGGCCGCCAGCGCAGCGAGCATCCCCGGTGAGATGTCGCTGCAGGTGGCCTGCGAGATCAAGCCGGCGCGCAGAAGATTGAGCGTGAAGTAGCCGGTGCCGGCGCCGACCTCGAGCGAGCGTTCGAAGGGCTCGGGCGCGCGGCCGAGGGCCTTCTCGACCTTGCCCAGGACCTGTTCGAGGCCCACGGGACCGAAGTCGATCCCCCACTTGGCGTCGTAGTCGTCGGCTGCGACGTCGTGGTAGCGGGTGTTGGCGTCGCGGATCTGCTCGGCCGTGAGCACGGGTTCCACCACCGTGACCCTATACTCGCGCGCCGTGTCGCTGCACGCGCATGAGCAGCTGAACCAGCCCGAGGGCGTGCCGGCGCTGGCGCTGACGGGCGAGCGCACGCTTCCCGACGTGCCCGCCGAGAACTACTGGTTTCGCCGTCACCTGGTCGTCTATGAGTGGATCGCCAAGCGCACTGGCGGCCTGCGCGTGATCGACATGGCATGTGGCGAGGGCTACGGCGCGGACCTGCTCGCCGGCGAGGCGGCGCAGGTCGTGGGCGTCGATGCCAGCCCGGACGCGCACGAGCATGCGCGCTTGCGCTACAGGCGCGCGAACCTGCGCTTCGAGCGAGCGCTGGTCGAGGCCTTCGCGGAGCCGGCCGACGCGGTCGTCTTCCTGCAGACGGTCGAGCACCTCGCCGACCCGCGGGCGGCGTTGGCGCAGTTCGCTTCGCTGGTGGGCGAGCGCGGCGTGGTGTACGTCTCCACGCCCAACGTCCTCACCCTCGCGCCGCCCGGCGCAGACCGTTCGGACAACCCGTGGCACGTGCGCGAGTACCGCCTGGCGGAGTTCGAGCAGCTCTGTCGCGCATGCTTTACGAACGTGGAGCTGCTGGGGGTCGTCCACGCGCGCCGCCTGCGCCTCCACGATGGCGCGCTGCGCATGGGCTGGGACGCGGTGCATGCACGCCTGGGGCTCACCGAGCGCTTCTACGATCGCTTCACTCCCACCATCGCGACGTCCGACTTTCAGATCCGCGCGGCCACGCGGGGCCGGCTGGAGCGCGCGCTCGACTTCCTCGCGGTCTGCCGGCCTTGAGCAGCTCCTCACAGCGGGGAGCGCTGGCGATCGTGCTCCACACGCACATGCCCTACGTCGAGGGCTTCGGGACCTGGCCGTTCGGAGAGGAGTGGCTGTGGGAGGCGCTGGCGAGCTGCTATCTGCCGCTGCTCGAGCTGCTCGACAGAGGCGCGCCTGTGACGGTGTCGCTGACGCCGGTGCTGTGCGACCAGCTCCAGGCGCCGGGCATCGCGGGGCGCTTCGGTGCGTTCATCGAGGGGGTCCGGCGTGAGACTCACGCGGAGGATGCACGCGGGCTGCGCGCCGGCGGCCACGCGCAGCTGGCGGCCGAGGTCGAGCGCGCCTGGAGCGACTATGCGCGCGCGCTGCAGAGCTTCGGGGCGCGCGGCGAGGACGTGCTGGCTGCGTTCGCGCCGCACGCGCAGTGGACGTGCTCAGCAACGCACGCCGTGCTGCCGCTGCTGGCGAGTGACGCAGGCGTGCGCCTGCAGGTGCAGACGGGGACGCAGGCGCACCGCGCCCGTTTCGGGGAGTCATGGCGCGGGGGATTCTGGCTGCCCGAGTGCGCCTACGCTCCTCATCTCGAAGGCGCCCTGCACGACGCCGGGGTGCGCGCTGTCTGCATCGAGCTCACGGGCGCACTCGGGCTCGGGGCCGCCGGGCACCTGCGCACGTACGTTGGCGCCGGCGGGATCGTGCTCGTGCCGATCGACCGCGAGACCATGTCGCTGGTGTGGAGCGCGTCGGGGTACCCGGCGTCGGGCGCTTACCGCGACTACCACCATCACACCGTGCACCACCACAACCCGTGGGCCAACGACGGGAGCGGATATGACCACGCCCGCGCGCTCGCACTGACGCAGCGGCACGCCGCCGATTTCGTCGCGCGCACGAAGGCGCGCCTCGAGCGCGCGCGCGCAGGCGCCCCGGGCGGCGGGCTGGCGGTGTGCGCGCTGGACACCGAGCTGCTCGGCCACTGGTGGTATGAGGGCGTCGCGTGGCTGGAGGCGGTCGTCGAGGAGTGCGCGCGACAGGAGCTCGAGCTCGTGCGCCTCGACGACGCGCTGGAGCGCACCGAGCCGGCTTCGGAGATGGCGCTGCAGGACTCCATGCCGAGCAGCTGGGGCGAGGGCGGCGATCTGTCGACGTGGTCGGGTCCGGCTGTCGCCGAGATGGCCTTCGCGGCGCGCGCCGCCGAGCTCGAAGTGCTCTCGGCGCGCTCGCGAGCAGGTGCGGCGGCAGTCCGCGAGCTGCTCGCGCTGCAGGCGAGCGACTGGCCGTTCATGGTCTCGCGCGGTCTCGCCTTGCCCTACGCGCACGAGCGCTTCGAGCGGCACAGGCGCGGCGTGCAGGAGGCCCTCGCAACCGGCGCCGGCGCCGACACGGCGCACCTCAGGAACCTGGCTGCGGGCGCCGAGCCCGCGTGGTTGATGGCTCCGGGGTGAGTCCGCGCAAACATGCAGGTCCTGGAGAAACCGATCGAGAGGAACGCATGCCATCCCCCCAGCGAGCTCCCATCCAACCGCGCGCAAGCGACCCGTTACGACATCACGCGCACTACGCGCAGACGGGCGCCCGGCCATCGCCTTACGCGGGGGGCAGCAGCTTCATGGAGCGCGTATCGGAGGGGGTGGCCAGCGGCATGGGGACCGTCGGCTTCCTGCTCGTCAGCTCGGGAGTGATCCTCGCGTGGGTGCTGTCCAATCACGTCGTGCACTTCCTCAGCAACTCCTGGACCGGCCTGCTCAACGGCAACGGTTTCGACCCGGCGCCGTTCATCCTCCTGAACCTCGTCTTCTCGGCGGTCGCCTTCTACACGGGCGCGCTGGTGATCATCGCCCAGAAGGCACAGACGCGGACCGACAAGGCCAACGAGGAAGCTGCCGCCAAGCATCGCGATGAGCTGGCGCAGATGCAGACGGACCTCTTGCAGCGGAACACCGAGCTGACCGAGCAGATCCACGCGCTCAGCGGGAAGCTGAAAGTCCTCACCGAGGAGGTCCACGCGGCCACGTGCACCGGGGGGTCCCATCCCCACGCGGCGTGAGTCGCGTGCCGTCGGCTACCCCCAGCGCATCTCCGCGGGTGCCTGGCGCATGCGGATCACGCGCGCGGGCACGCCCGCGACGACCGCGTTCTCGGGAACGGCCTTCGTGACCACCGCGTTGGTGCCGACGATGCTGTTGTCGCCGATCTCCACACCCCGCAGCACGCAGGCGCCGTATCCGATCCAGACGTTGTGGCCCACGCGCACGTCGCGCTTGTAGATCCCCTGCAGCCTGATCGGGCGCTCGACCTCGGTGACTCCGTGGTCGAAGTCGATCAGCATCACGCGGTCGGCGAGGATGCACTCGCGCCCGATTGACACGCTCTGGTACGCGGAGACGGTGCACTCCTGGCCCATGACGGTCTTCGCGCCGATGCTCACCTCTCCCTCGTGCACGCGGATCTTGCTGCCGTGGCCGATCCACGCCCAGCGTCCTATGCGCAGGATGGCGCCCGGTCCGATCTCGAGGCGCACGTGCGGGCAGATGAAGCACAGTCCGTCCGTCTGAAGGCGCCTGCGGTAGCGGAGCTTGAGAAGCAGGTAGCGGCCGATCAGGCGCGCGTGGCGAAGGCTGAGCATGCGGTTTGCGCGCAAGAAGCGAAGCAGCGCGAGCGGGCCGCCGTGCAGCGGGTCGGGCGCCCTGCGCACGGCGCCGGCGATGTCCTGCGCGCCCGGCGCGGAGGGTGGCTCGGCCAGCAGGCGCTCCATCGCCGAATCGTATTGCCCCCTGCGATGATTGCGCCCCCGATGAGCGAGCGCACACTTGCCCAACGCCTGCTCGAGGGAGACCGCCGCGCGCTCGCGCGGGCGATCTCGCTCGTCGAGGATGACCGGCCGGAGGGCTGGGAGCTCGTCAAGCTGATCTACCCTCACACGGGCAAAGCGGCCGTGGTCGGATTCACGGGCCCGCCGGGGGTGGGCAAGTCGACGCTGATCGGCGCGGTCACGAAGGCGCGCCGCGAGGCCGGCCGCAGCGTCGGCGTGCTCTCGATCGACCCGTCATCGCCGTTCACGCAGGGCGCGCTTCTTGGAGATCGAATCCGGCTCTCCGAGCACTTCCTCGACCAGGGCGTGTTCATCCGCTCGATGGCCAATCGAGGCGCGCTCGGTGGCCTCTCCGAGGCGGCGCTTCAGGCAGCGTTGCTGCTCGATGCGGCGGGACGCGAGGAGGTGTTCGTCGAGACCGTCGGGGTGGGCCAGGCCGAGATCGACATCATCGACCACGCCGACACTGTGGTGCTGGTGCTCATGCCGGGGTCGGGCGACTCGATCCAGGCCTTGAAGGCGGGCGTGATGGAGATCCCGGATGTGATCGTGATCAACAAGGCCGATCACCCGCTCACCGACACGATGGTGCGCGAGATCCGCGGCGTGCTCTCGCTCGCGGGCGCCGAGCCCGCGCCCGCCGGGGCGCCGGAGCGCTGGTCGGTGCCGATCGTCAAGACGGAGGCCAGCCGTGGCGAGGGAGTGGCGGAGCTGGTGCAGCGGCTGAGCGAGCACCGCGCCCACATAAGCGCCGCCGGGCAGCTCGCGGAGCGCCGCCGGCGCAACCTGCGCAGCGAGGTGCTGGCGATCGCCACCGCCCGCATGCGCCGCCGCCTGGAAGAGGAGCTGCACGAGGACGACGATTTTCAAAAGCTGCTCGAGGAGGTGGTCGAGCGCCGCCTCGACCCGGCCAGCGCGGCGGCCGCGCTGCTCGAGCGCGAGTCGTGACCCGGGCTGCGCCGCGGCAGGGGCGCTGCGACCCAACGCTCGGCCGCGGTCATGGCGCGGCTGGATCCAGATAGTGTGGCGCGGCGATGGACTACCTCGGCTTGGTGGAGCGCAGCTGGCCGCTGCTGAGGCGCCTCACGGGGGCGCACACGGGCGTCTACCGTGCCACGCGCGGCCTGATCGGCCACCGCTTCCCGGGCGCGCCGCCCTCGCTGCTGCTCGACCACGTGGGCGCGCGCACCGGAACGAGGCGCACCAGCCCGCTCGTCTACGCGGTGGACGGCGAGAACCTCATACTGGTGGCGTCCAAGGGCGGCCATCCCAGGAACCCGGCCTGGTTTCACAACCTGCTCGCGCACCCCGAGACGACGGTCCAGGTCGGCGCCGAGCAGTGTCCGGTGCGAGCGCGTGTGGCCACAGCCGCGGAGCGCAAGCGCATGTGGCCGCTGGTCCTCTCGACGTACTCCGGGTACGAAGACTATGCGCGGCGCACCGATCGCCAGATCCCGCTCGTCGTGCTCGAGCCGCGATAGCGCAGCGCGGCGCGCGCCCGCCTCCAGCCCGTCCGGCTCCTCAGGCGCCGAGCGCGCGGGCGATGACCATCTGCTGCACCTCGTCGGTGCCCTCGCCGATCGTGAGGATCTTGGCGTCGCGATAGAAGCGGCAGACCGGATACTCCTCGATGAAGCCGTAGCCGCCGTGGATCTGGACGGCCTCCTCCGCGCAGCGCACGGCCAGGCGGCCTGTCTTGAGCTTGGCCTGCGCGGCGGTGAGGGTGAAGTTGCGTCCGGCGTCCTTCTCGCGCGCGGCCTTGTACACGAGCAGGCGTGCCGCTTCGATCTCGGTCGCCATGTCGGCGAGCTTGCCCTGGATCGCCTGGAACTTCGAGATCGGCTTGCCGAAGGCGACTCGCTGCTTGGCATAGGCAAGGGCCTGATCGAGCGCCCCCTGGGCGAGCCCCACGCCCATCGCCGCCACTCCGATACGTCCGATGTCGAGGATGTGGAGGAACTGCCTGAAGCCCGCGCCGCGCGGGCCGAGGAGGTTTGCCTCGGGCACGCGGCATTCGCTGAACGACAGCGGGCGCGTGTCGGAGGCGTTCCATCCCATCTTGCGATACGGCTCGCCGGGCTCGTAACCCGGCGTCCCGTTGGGGACGATCAGGTTCGAGATCTCTTTGAGATCGGGGCGCGCCGTCGCTGTGCGCTCCGTCGCGCCGGCGTGGTCGCGCGGGCCCGTGACAGCGGTGATGCAGACAATCCCCGAGATCTCGGTGCCGGCGTTGGTGATGAACTGCTTGGCGCCGTCGATCACCCACTCGCCGTGCTCGAGGCGCGCGCGGGTGCGCGTGTTGCCGGCATCTGAGCCGGCTTCCGGCTCGGTCAGGCCGAACGCGCCGAGGCGTTCGCCGGAGCACAGGCGCGGCAGCCACTCGCGCTTCTGCTGCTCGCTGCCGAACAGGTAGATCGGCTGCGTCCCCAGCGAGGTGTGCGCGCACAGCGTGATGGCGACCGAGGAGTCGACCCGCGTGAGCTCCTCGACGGCGAGCGCGTATGCGAGCGTGTCGCCTCCGCCTCCGCCGTACTCCTCGGGGAAGGGGATGCCCATCAGGTTCAGCTGCCCCAGCTTCGCCACGATCTCGTACGGGAAGGCCTTGTTGCGATCGAGCTCCTCGGCCACCGGCGCGACCTCGCCCTCGGCGAATTCGCGCACCGTGCGCCGCGTCAGCTCGTGAGCGGGTGAGAGGTCGAAGTCCACCGCTGCGAGATTCTCACATGGTCCGGTGCTCTAGGATTGCCCGGCAGTGGCCGCCGACCGCCCGCCGATCCTCCTGCGCGGCGTGCGCGAGGCGATCGATCGGGTGCTCGTGCGCGTGCGGCTGATCCGCGATCTGTTGCTGCCCGGGGGTCGCACGTATCGCTATGGCCCGCACCGCAGCCAGCGTGGCGAGCTGCACCTGCCGCCGGGCAGCGGGCCGCACCCGCTGGCCGTGCTGATCCACGGCGGCTCGTGGCAGAAGCGCTACAGCAAGCTCGTCATGCGCGCGCTCGCGCGCGATCTGCGCCGGCGCGGATGGGCCGTGTGGAACATCGAGTACCGGCGCGTCGGAGGAGGCGGCGGCTGGCCCGAGACCTTCCGCGACGTGGGCGCGGCCGTCGACCACGTGCGCGCCCTTGAGGCGCCGCTCGATCACGAGCGCGTGAGCGTGCTCGGACACTCAGCCGGCGGGCACCTCGCGCTGTGGGCGGCCGGCCGCGCGGCCCTGCCGCCGCACGCGCCGGGCGCCCCGGCGGGGTCAAACCCGATCCGGTTCGTCAGGGCGATAGCTCTGGCGGGCGTCTGCGACCTCGCCGCCGCGCACCGGGAATGGCGTGGCGGCGCCGTCGAGCGTCTGCTCGGGGGATCTCCGCTCCAGGTGCCCGAGCGCTACGCGCTCGCGGACCCGCTGGCGCAGGTTCCGCTCGCGATGCCGGTGCTGCTCGTTCACGGCGTGCACGATAAGACGGTGTCGGTGCAGCTGAGCCGCAACTACGCGCGCGCCGCCAGGGCGAGCGGAGGGGATGTCGAGCTGATCGAGCTCCAGGGAGAGGCGGGCAACCACCGGGCTCACATCGACCCCCGCGGTGGCGCTTGGGCAGCTGTCCTCGAGCGGCTAGGTCAGGACGCCTCCGCGCCCGGAGAGCCGTGGGCGCGCCCGATCCAACCGGACTCAGCTCGAGCATAGGTCTGCGCAGATGAGCGCCTAGGAGCAGTAGGAGCGCGCGAGCTCGACCAGCAGGCGCACCCCATAACCGGAGGCTAACTTGCCGACGTACTGGCGTTCCAGGTCCCATGCCGAGCCGGCGATGTCGAGGTGCGCCCACGGAGTATCGCCGACGAACTTCGACAGGAACGTGCCTCCGACGATCGTCCCCGCCTTGCGCGCTTCGGGCGCATTGTCGAGGTCGGCGTAGGTGCCCTTGATGAGCTTGTCGTACTCCTCGTGCAGCGGCAGGCGCCACACGATCTCACCGGTCCGCTCGCCCGCGCGTTGCACCCGCCCCGCGAGCTCGTCGTCGTTTGAGATCAAGCCCGCGTACGTCGAGCCGAGCGCCACGATTACCGCTCCCGTGAGCGTGGCGACATCGACGATCCGCTCAGCGCCCTGGGACAGCGCGTGGCAGAGGCAGTCGGCGAGCACGAGGCGACCCTCGGCGTCGGTGTTGTTGATCTCGATCGTCGTGCCGTTGGCGGCCGCGACTATGTCGCCCGGCTTCACGGAGCGCCCGCTGGGCAGGTTCTCGGTCGCGCCCACGACCGCCAGCAGCCTCACGGGAAGCTGCAGCCGCGCGACAGCCGCGACCGCCTGGATCACGGCGGCGCCGCCCGACATGTCGAACTTCATCTCCGCCATTTTCGCCCCCGGCTTCAGCGAGATCCCGCCGCTGTCGAAGGTCACCGCCTTGCCGACGAAGGCGAGCAGCGGCGATGACGCCGACGGGCCTTCGTAACGCATCGTGATGAGCGCGGGCTCCTGCTCGGAGCCCTGGGCAACGGCCGCGAAGGCGTTCATGCCTCGGGCGCGAATGCCATCTCGCCCCTCGATCTGAACCGTCAGCTGCGCGATGTCGGCCGCCAGCGAGGTAGCGTGCTCGGCGAGCGCGCTCGGCGTCAGGTCGTTTGCGGGACGGTTCTGCAGGTCGCGCGCCGCGTTCACCGCCCCGGCGACCAGCGCTGCCTCGGCCACCTGCGCACTGAGTTCCTTCGCGCAGGAGACGATCAGGCCCGCGAGGTGCTCGGGCAGGCCGTCGTCGTCCTCGGCCGCGTCCGCCGATTTGTACTGCGTGAAGCGGTAGTCGGACAGGATCGTGCCCTCGACGAGGGCTGCGACAAGCTCGCTCTCGCCGTCCACGGGCAGCTGCCAGCAGAGCGTCCGCGTCGCGAGCTCGACCGCGCGCGCGTGCACCGCCGCCGCGGCGACTCGCGCGCGCTCGGTGCTGAAGCTCTCGCGCTTGCCGAGCCCCACGGCGAGCCAGCGCTTCCCGCCCGCGTGCGCCAGCGCGAGTGCCTTGAAGGAGCTGCGCGCCTCGCCCGAGGCCAGCAGCCCGGTCAGCTCGGGCGGCGCCTCCTCGCCCAGCTCCTCGCCCTCGAACACGCCGACTGCGATCGTGTCCGCCTCGGTCGCGCTCGCGGCCTCGGTGGTGGCTGAGACCTCCATCGGCCGGGGACGATATCCGGACCGCTAGCATTGCCGTGCCGCGACCCCTGCAAAACACGACCGGAAAGCCGATCCATGCCAAAGACCGTGATCCTCGGTGCCGCGCGCACCCCCATCGGCAAGATGGGGGGCGGGCTTTCGTCACTGGAAGCGACCGAGCTCGGCGGGCTCGCGATCGAGGCGGCGCTCGAGCGGGCGCAGGTCGCGCCAGAGCAGGTCGAACACGTCGTCATGGGCCAGGTCCTGCAGGCTGGTCAGGGCCAGATCCCCTCGCGCCAGGCACAGATCAAAGCCGGCGTCCCCAAGGAGGTGTCCTCGGAGACCATCAACAAGGTGTGCGCGTCGGGCCTGCGCGCCTCGGTGCTGCTGGACCAGGCGGTCCGCGCCGGCGAGCTGCAGATCGGTGTTGGAGGAGGGATGGAGTCGATGTCGAGCGCGCCCTACCTGCTCCCGCAGGCACGTTTCGGCTATCGCATGGGGGACGCGAAGATGCTCGATGCGATGGTCCACGACGGGCTCACCAACCCGTTCTCGGGCAAGCAGATGTTCGTCGAGGCGACCGAGGTCGCAGACGAGCTCGAGCTCACCCGCGCCGACCTCGACCGCTGGGCGCTGCGCTCTCACGAACGCGCCCTGCTGGCGACCGATGAGGGGCGCATGTCCGAGGAGATCGTCCCCGTGACGATCACGGATCGCAAGGGCGAGAAGCGCGTGGAGGTCGACGAGGGGCCGCGCCGTGACACATCGCTGGAGAAGCTCGCGGCGCTGCCGGGGCTCGCGGGAAAGGACGGTTCGCACACCGCGGGCAACTCGCCGGGCGTAAACGACGGCGCTGGCGCGCTCGTGCTGGCCTCGGAGGAGTGGGCGCAGGCGAACGGCAAGCCCGCGCTGGCAGAGATCGTTGCCCACGCTCAGAGCGCGAACGACTTCGCCTATCTGGCGACGACTCCCGCGAGCGCCGCGCGCAAGGCGCTGGAGAAGGCTGGCCTGCAGCCCGGGGACATCGACCTGTGGGAGATCAACGAGGCCTTCGCGTCGGTCACCTTGAACTCGATCCGCATGCTGGGGATCGAGGAGGACAGGGTCAACGTAAACGGCGGCGCGGTCGCGCTGGGCCACCCGATCGGCGCTTCGGGCGCGCGCATTCTCGGCAGCCTCGTGTTTGAGTTGCGCCGCCGCGGCGGTGGGCTCGGCTGCGCGGCGATCTGCTCGGGCGGCGGCCAGGGCGACGCCGTCATCCTCAAGGTGTCCTGACCGGCGCGCTCACATGGCAGATCGCGCCGCGCATCCCGAACCGGAGGAGCGCCCGCGTCAGGGGCGCGTCGTGCAGCTGCGCGGGCGCCGCGCCGCGGGAGGCCCCGACGGTGCGAGCGCGACGCCCGCCGGCGAGTGCGTGGCGGCTTTCTTTGACCTCGACAAGACGCTCATGGCCGGGTCCTCCGGGATCTTCTTCGCCCGCGCCGCGTACGACGCCGGGATGATCTCTCGCGCGCGCCTGCTGCGGGACGTCTACGAGAACCTGCGCTTTCGCCTGCGGGGCTCCACCGACGAACGCGCCGACGACGTGCGCCGGCGCGTGGGCAGGATGATCGCCGGGGTGCCGGAGCGCGAGCTGCGCCGCCTCTCCCCGCGCGTGCTGGCGGGTGTGCTCCCGCGCCTCTATCCACAGATGCTGGAGCGCGCATACACGCACCAGGACGAAGGGGTCGACGTCTACATCGTCACCGCCGCCTCGCAGGAGATGGCCGACCTGCTGGCGCACGTGCTCGCCTTCGACGGAGGCCTCGGCTCCCGCTCTGAGGTCGTGGACGGACGCTACACCGGACGCCCGGCGGGCCCGTTCAACTACCGCGAGGGCAAGGTGCTCTCGATGCGCGAGCTGGCACTGCGCGAGGGCATCGATCTGGGTGCCTCGTACGCCTACTCGGACTCGGAGTCCGATCTGCCGATGCTGCGTGCGGTCGGCCATCCGGTCGTCGTCAACCCGGATCGCGATCTGCGCCAGATAGCACTTCAGGAGGGCTGGGAGGTGCTGCACCTGGATCGCCTGCCGCGCCGCCTGAAGCTGCTGGCGGCGCTCGCGGCGGCGGCCTGCGTGGGCGCGTGCACGGTCGGCAGAGGCCACGTGGCTGCGCGAGCGCAGCGGCGGGCATAGTCTGCGCTGGATGCCCACTCGCACCGCCGGCAAGATTCGCGTGGTGGTGGCCAAGCCCGGTCTCGACGGCCACGACCGCGGCGCCAAGATCATCGCGCGCGCTCTGCGCGACGCGGGCATGGAGGTGATCTATACGGGCCTTCATCAGACGCCGGAGCAGATCGTGGAGACGGTCATCCAGGAGGACGCCGACGCCGTCGGCCTCTCGATTCTCTCGGGCGCGCATATGACGCTGGTTCCGCGCGTCGTCGAGCTCCTGCGCGCGCAGGGCATCGACGACGTCGTTGTGACCGTCGGCGGGACGATCCCGGCCGACGACATCCCCGAGCTCAAGGACCTCGGCGTGGCGGAGGTCTTCACGCCCGGGGCTTCCACGCAGTCGATCGTCGATTTCATCCGCGAGGCCACCGCGAGCGGCGGCTGATTGACTCGTCAGTCAACGGCGCGAGCGAGTAGCATCCGCCCCAACAGAGCACAAGGAGCAGGCTGAGAATGAAGATATGCGTGCTGGTGAAGGAGGTCCCGGACGCCGCGGTGGAGAAGAAGCTCAATCCGTCGACGGGGCGCATGGACCGCAGCGGGGAGAGGAACCTCAACCCCTACGACACCCACGCCATCGAGGCGGCGATGCAGGTCCGGGAGGGCGGCAGCATCCCCGTGGAGGAGATCGTCGCGGTCACGATGGGGCCCGAGAGCGCCGTGCGCGCGCTGCACAAGGCGGTGTCGCTGGGAGCCGACCGCTCGGTGCACCTCTGCGATGAGGCCCTGGCTGGGTCCGATGTGGCTGCGACCGGCTACGCGCTGGCCAAGACGCTCGAGCGCGAGAGCCCCGATCTGGTGCTCCTGGGCCAGCAGTCGGACGATGGCGAGTGCTACACGATCGGCGCGGTCGTGGCCGAGCATCTCGGCATGCCTTCGCTGACGCAGGTGATCAAGATGGACGTCTCTGGCGAGGCGCTGCGCTGCGAGCGCCAGGCCGAGTACGGGTACGACACCGTCGAGGTCAAGCTGCCTGCGGTGATCTCGGTGGGCGATGCCATCAACGAGCCGCGCTACCCGTCGCTGAAGGCGATCATGGGAGCGAAGAAGAAGCAGCTCGACAGCCTCTCCGCCGGGGACGCGCAGGTCGACCCCGCGAAGGTGGGAGGTGAGAACTCGGCGGCGCAGTGGATCGCCGCCAAGCCGCCCCCGGCGAAGGCCGCTGGCGAGATCATCGAGGACGAAGACACGGGCGAGACTGTCGAACGCATCGTGGCCTGGCTCGACGAGCGCAAGCTCATCTAGGCGCGGGTGAGCGAAAGGAGCTGAGAGATGCCGAACATCCTGGTCTACGCGCTGCACTACGACGGCGCGATCAACAAGAACTCGCTCGGAGCGGTCAGCGAGGGGGCGAGGCTCGCCGAGGAGCTGGGCGGTGAGGCGCACGCGATCATGCTCGGCGAAGGCGTCGCCGAGGACCTGGCGGCATCGCTTGGTCGCTACGGCGCCAAGAAGGTGCTCGTCGCGGAGGGGCCAGAAGGCCTCGCGCAGCCGCTCGTCGATGCGATGGCCAAGGCGATCGGGGACGGCGGCTACGGCTACGCGCTGTTCGGCGGCGGCCTGCTCGGCTTCGAGATCGGCGCCGGGCTCGCGGCACGCCTGGGGGCCGGGGTCGCCATGGAGGTCACGAACGTGCGCGCAGAGGGCGGCAAG
The DNA here is from genome assembly GCA_005884115.1 of Actinomycetota bacterium. GTDB lineage: Bacteria > Actinomycetota > Thermoleophilia > Solirubrobacterales > Solirubrobacteraceae > Palsa-744. Next base: position 121,796 of record VAXW01000002.1, on the reverse strand, counting down.
CTGATCGCGGAGCGCCCGATACTCGGCGACTCGGCCATCTCCGAGATCGCCTACCGCTCGCCCGTCGGGATCATCATCGGGCGCCTTAACGCGTTCGAGGCGCGCGAGTCGGGCGCGGGCAGTGCGCAGGTCGAGCAGCTCAGCTTCGAGCTCTCAGAGCACGCGACCCGGGCGACGATGATCACGCGCGGCGAACAGCGCGGCGCCGACGTCGACATCGAGGGCGCCGACGTCCTGGTCGCCGGGGGGCGCGGGCTCGGCAAGCCGGAGGGCTTCAAGCTGTGCGAGGAGCTAGCGCAGGCGTTTGGCGGCAACAGCGCGGTAGCCGCCACGAGGGCGGTGGTCGATGCCGGTTGGTACCCGTACGCCGCGCAGATCGGACAGACCGGCAAGACCGTCTCGCCCAAGCTCTACCTGGCCGCCGGGATCTCGGGCGCGATCCAGCACAAGGTCGGGATGCAGAGCTCGGAGAACATCGTCGCCATCAACAAGGACGCCAACGCTCCCATCTTTGAGTTCTCCGATCTGGGCATAGTCGGCGATCTGAACAAGATCCTGCCCAAGCTGACCGAGGCCGTGAAGGCGAAGAAGGCGAGCTGAACGATGGCGAGCACCAACGGCAAGTTCGCACCGGCGTCCTTTCCGCCCCCGGTTGACTCGCCGCGCGAGTTCATAAAGCGCGGGCTGGACCCCGAGGACGAGCTGATCGAGGTCGGGGTTGCGGTCGTGGGCGGCGGGACCGCAGGCCTCGCCTGCGCCAACCGCCTGCTGCAGCTGCTCGGCGACGACCCCGAGACCATGGAGCGGCTCGGCGAGGTCCCGGTGGCAGTGATCGAGAAGGCCAAGACATGCGGCGGGCACAACCTCTCCGGGGCGGTCGTGCGGCCGGCGCCGTTGGAAGAGCTGTTCCCGGAGCTGACCAGGGAGGACTGGCGCAAGACCGGCTTCGCCTTCGGCGAGGTCTCCAAGGAGGCCGTCTACCTGACGCCCACCGCCAAGCGGGCCGTGCGCATCCCCACCCCGCCGCCGTTCAAAAACCATGGCAACGAGGTGATCTCCGTCTCGGCGCTCGCGCGCTATCAGCAGCAGCAGGCGGAGGAGGGTGGCGCGTACATCCTCACCGAGACGGCGGCCACCCAGCTGGTGGTGCAGGACGGCCGCGTGGTGGGCGTGCGCTCGGGCGACAAGGGACGCGGCAAGGACGGCGAGCCGCTGTCGAACTTCGAGCCCGGCACCGACATCAAGGCGCACGCGACGGTGCTCGCGGAGGGCAGCTGGGGCCACCTCACCGGTGCCGCGATCCGCGAGTTCGACCTCGCCAGTGGCCGCGAGCCGCAGGTCTGGGAGCTCGGCGTCAAGGAGGTGTGGAAGGTCCCCAAGCCGCTGGACCGCCTGATCCACACGATGGGGCCCTGGCCGCTGAAGGTCTCGCCGCGATACGGGCATCTCGGCGGCTCGTGGATCTACCCGATGACGGGCGCCGGTGGCGAGCACATGGTGTCGATCGGCTTCGTCGTCGAGCTCGAGTACGCCGATGCGACCACCTCCCCCCACGACCTGCTGCAGACGTTCAAGACGCACCCGCTCGTGCGCGAGATCCTCGATGGCGGCGAACGCATCGCGTGGGGTGCCAAGGCTCTGCCCGGCGGCGGGTACTGGTCGATGCCCAAGCTCTCGATGCCCGGCGCCGTCCTGGTCGGGGACTCCGGCGGCATGGTCGACACGATGGCCCTGAAGGGCGTCCACCACTGCATCAGATCGGGCATGCTGGCGGCCGAGTCGATCTACGCGGCGCTCAAGCGCGGCGAGTCGAGCTTCGAGTCCTACGAGCGGGCGGTCGAGGAGTCCGCGATCGCTCGCGAGCTTTGGGAGGTGCGAAACGCACGCCAGCCGCTGCAGAAGGGCCTGCTCCTCGGCGGCCTGCTGAGCGGCCTGCAGCAGATCAGCAAGGGCAAGCTGCCAGGACGCGCGGACTGGCACCGCAACGACGAGACGCCGATGTTCGTGGGGGACACGAAGGACTCCTACGTCAAACCCGACGGCACGTACACCTTCGACAAGCTCTCCTCGGTGTTCATCAGCGGCAACGCCACCCGCGACGACGCGCCCAACCACATCCGCGTGCAGAAGCGCGTTCCGCGTGAGATCGCCGAAACCTGGCGCTGGATGTGTCCGGCCGGCGTTTATGAGATTCCCGAGGACGCGCCTGAGCACGGCGAGGTGGATGTGATCGTCAACTACACAAACTGCGTCCAGTGCGGGGCGATCACCGCCAAGGGCGGGCGCCTTACGACGCCGGAGGGCGGCGACGGCCCGCTCTACCAGCTCTTGTGAGCTGAGCGCCTGACGCTGCTTCACCGCGCGGCGCGGCGCGCAAGCCGGCGCGCGCGAGGGCGCGAAACATGCGCTAAGAGCGCGTGTTATTGGGGTTGTCATGGCCACATCCACCTCACCCCGCGTCGCCCGGCGCCGAGCTCTCGCCTGGACGCTTCTGACGGCCGCTTGGTGCCTTGCGCTGCTCCTCGCAGGGCCTGCGCGCGGCGCGGCGGCCGGGCCACAGGTGCACCTTGCGCGCTCGAGCGCGCCGGCCTCCGCGACGCTCGCGCAGTGCGTGACCTCAGTGGAACAGGCTGAACGATCCGCCACGTTCGCCGGCGAAATGACGCTCGTGTCGGGCGCCACCCGAATGGCCATGCGGGTGGACATCGAAAAGCGTGCCCAGGGGGAAGCGCACTTTCACCTCATCAGTGCTCCCGGCCTGGGCGTGTGGCGCAGCTCGGAGCCGAAGGTCAAGACGTACAAGTACCTCAAACAGGTGACCAACCTCGAACCGCCGGCGGCGTACCGAGCGGTCGTCCACTTCCGCTGGCTGGGCGCGAAGGGGCTGGTGATCAAACGGGCGGTTCGCTATACGCGCCCGTGCGCCCAGCCCGCGGCGCCGCCGCTGCTCGAACCCCTCCCCGTCGCCCAGCCCGCAGCCTGAGACGGCCGCACGCGGGAGCCGGGCTGCGAATCGCTGCCCCTAGCAGGCAGGCGCGGAGGCTATGCGCGCGGCGGCCGCCGGTTGCGATCGCCTCCTTTGGCGGCCGCTAGAATGAGGCCTCGATGAAGGCCGACATCCACCCCACCTACGAGCAGGCGCGTGTGCACTGCACGTGCGGCAACGAGTTCATCACCCGCGCGACGCGCTCGGAGCTGCGTGTCGAGGTGTGCTCGAACTGCCACCCGTTCTACACCGGGCGCCAGAAGCTCGTGGACACGGGCGGACGCGTCGAGCGCTTCCAGCGCCGCGTCGCCAAGGGCCGGCTGCACACCGCGCAAGCTCGGTCCTCCAAGTAGCGGCATGCGCCCGCGCCCGGGCGACGGACCGCCGACGGTTCATCTGCAGACGGCCGCGCCTTCGTCTGCATCCGCGGATGAGGGCCTCGAGTACAGGTCCGGGAATTCGGCGACGGCCTCGGCGGCGGCCCAGCGAGAGGAGACGGTCGCCGGCGACGGCGCCGGCACGCTGATTGCCCAGCGCGACGCGCCGGTGGGCGGCCAGGCGGTGCTCGAGGGCGTGATGATGAGGGGCCTCGCAAACTGGGCCGTGGCGGTGCGCAAGCCGGCCGCCGAGCCCGAGGAAGGTCAGGGCGCGTCTGCGCAGCCTGGCGATATAGAGGTGCGCACGTTTCCGCTGTCCTCGGCGTTGCGGCGCCACCGCTCGCTGCGGCTTCCGATCGTGCGCGGCGTGGTGGCGCTCGCCGGCTCACTGAGGATCGGCTTTCGCGCGCTCGAGATCTCGGCCAACGCGCAGCTAAGCCAGCTTGAGCAGGAGCAGGAGCAGGAGCAGGAGATCTCGCGCGGTGCATGGGCTGGCACGGTCGTGGTCGCGCTCGTGCTCGCGATCGGCCTGTTCTTCCTCATCCCGGTCGGCCTCACGAGCCTGATCAAGCATCAGCTGGGCTCCTCGCTGCTGTTCTGGCTGATCGAGGGCATCGTGCGCACGAGCATCTTCCTCGGCTACATGGTGCTGCTCTCGCGCGTGCGCGACCTGCGGCGCGTGTTCGAGTACCACGGCGCCGAGCACAAGACGATCTCCTGCTTCGAGGCGGGGCTGGCGCTGACGCCGGAGAACTGCCAGCGCTTCTCGCGCCTTCACCCGCGCTGCGGGACCAGCTTCCTGCTGGTGGTGATGATCGTCGCCATCTTCGTGTTCGCGCCCATCGGCCTGCCCGCCTGGTACTGGCTGCTGACCACGCGGGTGCTGGGCGTGCCGGTGATCGCCGGCGTCTCCTTCGAGCTGATCAAGTTCGCTGGGCGCAACCGCAACCGCCGCTGGGTCAGGGCGCTGATGTGGCCCGGGATGAAGCTGCAGCTGCTGACCACGCGCCAGCCCGACCGCGAGCAGCTCGAGGTCGCGATCGCGGCTCTGCAGGCGGTGCTGGCGCGAGAGCCGCTTGATCAGGTCTCGCCCGAGGAGCTCGTCGGCGTCGAGCTGGTCGCCTGACTGGCGTGCGCGCTGATCGACGCGTGCACGCGACATAGACTCCTCTTTTCATGATCGAGCAACTGGTGAAGCAGATCGAAACCCGCTTCGCCGAGCTCGGCGAGCAGATCGCCGACCCGGAGGTGATCGCCGACCGCACGCGCTACGCCGAGGCGGGGAGGGCCTACAGCCAGCTCGAGCCGGCCGCCAAGCTCGCGCGCGAGTGGCGTGAGGCCAACGACACGATCCTCAGCGCCGAACAGGTGCTGGCGGAGGAGGGCGAGGACGCGGAGCTGCGCGAGGAGCTGGGCGCGGCCAGGCGCCGCAGCGAGGAGCTCGCCGAGGACATCCGCCTGGCGATGGTCGAGCGCGACCCCAACGACTCCAAGAGCGTGATCGTCGAGATCCAGGGTGGGGCCGGCGGCGAGGAGGCCGGCCTGTGGGCGGGGGACGTGTACAGGATGCTCGCCAAGTACGCCGAGCGCCGCGGATGGCGCTCGGAGCTGATGGAGGGCGGCGACGGCAAGTACACGTTCGAAGTCAAAGGCGACGGGGCCTACTCGGTGTTCAAGTTCGAGGGCGGGACGCACCGCGTGCAGCGCGTCCCGCAAACCGAGTCCCAAGGCCGCATTCACACGTCGACGGCGACCGTCGCCGTCCTGCCGGAGGCGGAGGAGGTCGACGTGCAGATCGACCCGGGTGACCTGCAGATCGACGTCTACCGCTCTTCCGGGCCCGGCGGCCAGTCGGTGAACACGACCGATTCCGCCGTGCGCGTGACCCACAAGCCGTCGGGGATCGTGGTCTCGATGCAGGACGAGAAGTCCCAGCTGCAGAACCGCGAAAAGGCCCTGCGCGTGCTTCGCGCGCGGCTGTACGAGCGCGCCCTCGCCGAGCAGCAGGCGGAGCTCGCCGCCGACCGTCGCGCGCAGGTCGGAACGGGTGACCGCGCGGAGAAGATTCGCACTTACAACTACGGCGAGCGCCGCGTGACCGACCACCGCATCAAGCTAACTGTGCACAACCTCGACCAGGTGCTCGAGGGCGAGCTCGAGGAGTTCACCGAAGCCCTGCAGGCCGACGAGAAGCAACGTCGCCTGCAGGCTCAGGCGGCGGCGGTGTGATGGGCTCGCGCGTGCAACGAGCCGGTGTGGATGGACGATTCGGCAGGGCGAGGCCACGCGACGCGCGATCGCAGGGCGGCACAGTCACGGTCCGCGAGGCGCTGCGCGACGCTCATGCGACGCTTGCGATCGCCGGCTGCGGGACTCCGCGGCTGGACGCTGAAGTGCTTTTGGCACATGCGCTGGGAGTGCGGCGTGAGCGCGTGGCTCTGGACGGCGGGCTCACGCTTGCTGCGCCGGTCAAGCGGGCGTTCCAGCAGCTGCTGCGCCGCCGCGCGGTCGAGCGCGAGCCGGTCGCCTACATCGTCGGGCGGCGCAGCTTCCGGCGCCTGGAGCTCGACGTGGACGCGCGCGCGCTCGTGCCACGGCCGGAGACCGAGTTGCTCGTGGAGGTCGCGCTGACCCTTGACCCGGGGGCGCGCGTTCTCGACCTGGGTACGGGCAGCGGCGCGGTGGCGCTCGCGCTCAAGGACGAGCGAGGCGACCTCCAGGTGAGCGGCAGCGACATCAGCTCGCTGGCGCTGGAGCTCGCCGCCGCCAACGGTCGGCGGCTCGGGCTGGATATCAGCTGGCTGCGTGCCGACCTGTTGCGTGGCGTCCCGGACGAGTTCGACGCTCTCGTGGCCAACCTTCCCTATGTCGCCGAGCGCGAGCGCGTCGGGCTCGCCCCAGAGATTTCTCGCCACGAGCCCCTCACGGCGCTGATGGCGGGACCCGATGGCCTGGCGTCGATCCGCGCGCTGTTGGCGCAGGTGCCCGCTCACCGGCGCGTGCAGATGCTCGCACTCGAGGTAGGCGCCGGCCAGGCTCCTGGCGTGGCGCGCATGATGACCGACGCCGGCTTTGGCAGCGTGCGGGCCGAGCGTGACCTCGCGGGGGTCGAGCGCGTGGTCGTGGGGGAGCGCGTGCGAGCGTGAGCGACGCGCTCGTCAACGGCGACGCCCTGCGCCTGCAGGCGTGCGTCGCGGGCGGGGGTGTTGCGGTGTTTCCGACCGACACGGTCTACGGCCTGTGCTGCGACCCGCAAGACGAGGCGGCGGCGCGCCGGCTGTACGCCCTCAAGGGCCGTCCACCGGCGCGTGCGTGCGCGGTGATGTTCTTCGCGCTCGAGCCCGCCCTGCGCACGCTCGAGCAGTTGCGCGACGCCGAGCTCCTGGCGTTGCAGGCGCTGCTGCCCGGCCCGGTGACCCTCCTGCTGCCAAACCGCCAAGGTCGTTTCGCCGCCGCCTGCAGGACCGATCCCCAGAGCCTCGGCCTGCGTGTACCGCGACTGCCTGAGCGCCTGCAGGCTCTGCAATCGGTGAGCGTTCCCGTCATGCAGTCCAGCGCCAACTTCTCCGGCCAACCCGACGCGTGCGCGCTCGCCGAGGTGCCCAGCAGGCTGCGCGAGGGCGCGGAGCTCGTGCTCGACGGAGGCAAGCTCCCAGGCACGCCCTCCACCGTCGTCGACCTGCGTGAGCTCGACTCCCACTCCCGCTGGCATGTCCTGCGTGAAGGCGCGCTTGCGCGGTCCTCGGTTGAGGAGGCACTGGCCCCGCTTTCCTAGTCCCGATCCAGCGCTCCTGCTAGCCTCGTATCAGCTGCCGCGACTGGCGTCTGAGGTGGAATCGACCACCGGGGAGCGGCACGCATCACAGCCGCGCGCCTGGGCACTAGACCTCATCGCCTCGAGAAGGAGGGCGTCGTGTCAGAGCTCAGCCCCGATTACTTCAACCGTCCGCTCGCCGACGTAGACCCGGAGATCGCCGCGGTCCTCCACGGCGAGCTCGAGCGCGAGCAGCATACGCTGGAGGCGATCGCGTCCGAGAACTTCGCGCCGCGCGCCGTGCTCGAATGCCAGGGCTCGGTGCTGACGAACAAGTACGCCGAGGGCTACCCCGGCCGCCGCTACTACGGAGGCTGCGAGTGCGTGGACATCTCCGAGCAGCTCGCGATCGACCGCGCCAAAGCGCTGTTCGGAGCCGAGCACGCCAACGTGCAGCCACACTCCGGCGCACAGGCCAACGCCGCCGCCTACCACGCGCTGCTCCAGCCGGGCGAGACGATCATGGGGCTCTCGCTCGCACACGGCGGCCACCTCACTCACGGCATGAAGATCAACGTCTCGGGCCGGCTTTACGACATCGCTCCCTACGAGGTCGACGGCGAGAGCAGCCTCATCGACATGGACGAGGTCGCGCGCGTGGCGCGCGAGCGACGCCCGAAGCTCCTGCTCGCCGGCTGGTCGGCCTACCCGCGACGGCTCGACTTCCAGCGCTTTCGCGAGATCGCCGACGAGGTGGGCGCGCTGCTGATGGTGGACATGGCGCACTTCGCCGGCCTGGTCGCCGCGGGCCTGCATCCCAACCCGCTCGAGTACGGGGCCGACGTGGTCACGACGACGACGCACAAGACCCTGGGTGGCCCGCGCGCGGGCGTGATCCTGTGCAAGGAGGAGTACGCCAAGAAGATCGACTCCGCGGTGTTCCCGGGTCAGCAGGGAGGACCGCTCGAGCACGTGATCGCCGCCAAGGCCGTGGCGTTCAAGATCGCCGCGAGCGAGCTGTTCGCGGAGCGGCAGCGGCGCACGATCGCCGGTGCGCAGGCGTGGGCGCGGGAGCTTATGCGGGCGGGCGCAGGGGTGAAGGTGCTCACGGGGGGCACCGATGTGCATCTCGTGCTCGTCGACCTGCGCGACTGCGAGCCTGCGCTCAGCGGCAGGGAGGCGGAGGACCGCCTGCACGACATCGGCATAACCGTGAACCGCAACGCGGTCCCATTCGATCCGCGCCCGCCGATCGAGGCATCCGGCCTTCGCATCGGCACGCCCGCGCTGGCCACACGCGGGCTTCAGCTGGAGGACTTCACCGAGGTCGGGCGCATCATGGCGAGCGCGCTCACGCCCAAGTACGAGTCGATCGCGGCCGAGCTGGCCGAGCGCGCGCGGGCTGTGGCGGAGCGCTATCCCCTGTATGCGGAGATCGCGGCGAGCGCCATCGCATAACTCGCTGATCGCGCCCGCCGCTACCGGGGCCTCGCGCGCGGCCGCACTGCGCGGGCCGCGGGGTCTTATGACGGCGCGCCCTGCGATCCTTTGCTGACTCGATGGCGCACCTAACCGAGCTCGACGCGCTTTACGCCTTCCTGGCAGCGGCCGCAATCACAGCGCTCGTGACGCCAATCACGATGCGCCTGGCGGTGAGCATCGGCGCCATCGACGAGCCGCGCGAGCGCGGCCTCTCCGACCGGCCGACCCCGCTGCTCGGCGGCTTGGCGATCTTCGCCGGCTCGCTCGTCGCTGCTCTCATCTGGCTCCCGGCCGGCTACGGCAAGGAACACCAGCTCTGGCACGGCGTGCTGCTCGCGGCCGGCGTGATCACGCTGGTGGGCGCGCTCGACGACCGCTTCGAGCTGCCGCCGCTGCTGAAGCTCGCGGGGCAGGTGCTCGCCGCCGTGATCGTCGTGCACTTTGGCGTCGCCGTGAAGTCGATCACGCTGCCCTTCATCGGCGTGCTGGCGTTGCCCAATGCGGGCGCCACCAATGCCGGCCCGCTGCTCACCGTGGTGGGGCTTGTGGCGATGATGAACGTCGTCAACTTCTCCGACGGCGTCGATGGCCTGGCGGCCGGGGTGTGCGCGATCATCGCCGTGGCGATGACGGTCATCGCCTTCGACCTTCAGCGCCAGGCACCGGGCGTGCTGGCCGCCCTGACAGCTGGCGCTGCGGTCGGCTTCCTGTTCTACAACTTCCCGCCCGCGTCCAGCTTCATGGGCGACTGCGGCGCCAACCTGCTGGGCCTGCTGATGGGCGTCATCACCGTCGAGGCGGCCGTGAAGACGGCCGCCGTCGTGTCCTTCGTGCTGCCCCTGATACTGCTCGCCGTGCCGTTCCTCGACACGACCTTCGTGGTGCTCAAGCGCCTGAAGTACCGTCAGCCGATCTACCGCTCCGACAGCGAGCACTTCCATCACCGCATGGCCCGCATCGGCTTTTCGAGCAGGCGCACGATCGCCTATCTGTACGCGTGGACGCTGATGCTGGCCGGTCTGGCTCTGGCGCTGCGATTCGTCCCCTACAGTGACCACAAAGGCCACCTGCACACCGGGTGGACGCTCGTGATGCTCGGGCTCGGCCTGATCGTGGCGCTCGCGAGCGTCTACCTCGTGTACGTGCTCGAGATCCTCAAGTTCAGGCGCCTGGACGCGATGCGCCTGCGCGGGCTGCGCCCGGCGGCCTCAGCGGCCGAAATCGAGCACACGGTCGTCCAGCACCTTGAAACCGGTGAGTTCGACGCGGTCGCCTCCGGACGGGCGAAACGGGGTCCCGTGACGCGCGGTCGGGCGCGGTGGAGTGAGCAGCCCCTCAGCGAGGGGAAGGTGGATCAGGGTCGCGTAGGCGCAGACCACGAGCGTGGCGGCGCGGAGGCGCCGATCGGCGCTGACAGCAGCTAGCGGCAGCGCCCAGATCGCATACCAGGGCAAGAGCCAGGCGGTCGAGACGAGCAGGGCGAGCGTCGTCCAGCCCGCGGCCGTGCGCCAGTCCGCGCCGCGAGCGGTGCGCCACAGCGCGAACAGCAGCACCGCCACGAACGCGGCCGCAAACAGGTCTCGCCACCAGCTCGGCGTGCCGTGCAGGCCGATCAGGCGCGCGGTCTCGGCTGGGATGCTGTGCACGGCGACCAGCTGCTGCTGCTCGCCTACGGCGCCGAGGAACCCCAGGGCGTGGCCGCCGAAGCCGAGGAGCGCCACCGCGGCCAGCGCGCACACGCTCGCCAGGGCGCTTGCCGCAAGCAGGGCGCGTTCGCGCAGGCGGGCTGGCGCGAGCAGCAGGAACGGCAGCGCCAGGCCGGCGGTGAGCTTGACGCCGACGCCCGCCACGAGGGCGCCCGCGGCGGCCCGCAAGCGAGGCTGTGCGCCGGCGCTCAAGGCCAGCGCGGCCGCCAGCGTGAGCAGGATCAGGGTGTCGTTGTGGGCGCCGCCGAGCGCGAGCACGAGCAGCACCGGGTTGAGCCCCACGAAGGCGGCCGCCCAGCGCGCAGACCGTCCGAGCAGCGCCGACGCGCGCGCGACGAGCGCGATCGCGCCGAGGCTCGCGACGAAAGCGGTCGCCTTGAACGCCCACAAGCCACCGGCGAGCCCGAGCGGGGCGGTGGCGTAGCTGCAAAGCGTGAACAGCGGCCCGTAGGGGGAGTGCTGGTAGGGCCAGCCCAGGTAGTACAGGACCGGATCGGCGGGCGCTTCGGCGGCAACGCGTGTATACGGGTCCAGCCCGTGAAGCGCGCCCATGCGCGCGAAGCCGAGATAGCCGAACACGTCCTGGGATATCAGCGGCGGACCCAGCAGCAGGGCGACGTGCGCGGCGAGGATGGCGAGCACCAGGGCCCGCCAGGGAAGGCTGCGCGCGGCGAGCAGGACCGCGAGATAGCAGCCGCACATCACGAGCGTGAGCGTCTGGAAGCTGCTCGCGCCCAGGCTTTGGCCCAGACCCTCGTACGGACCCGCAAGCCAGCCCGGCCAGCCTCCGCTGCGGGCGGGAACGTACTGCGAGGGTTCGCCGGCGGCGCCGGCCGCCAGCAGAAGGCAGCTGCCGACGAGACCGAGCAAGGCGAGCGATCCGATGGCCGCCAAAAACAGCGCCGAGCGACGCTTGTGCGGCGCGGCCGCGGGGCCGCTCGGGCCGCCGCGCGCCCCGCTTCCCGCCAGCGAACCCGCGTGCGGCGTGGACACGGCGGCTTGCATCGCACCATTGTTGCGGCTGCGCGCCCGGCAGCCGTACGATGGGCCCGCTAAGCTCTTCTCGTCGCTACGCGTCGCAATCTCAGGGGGGCTTCCGCACGCGGTGTGCACCCGCGCCAAAGCGCCTGGCGGCATCGGTGCTCCGCAAGTTTGATGCGACTTCGTCACCGCAATGGAACCCTGCGCCGCCTCCCCGGTGGCGCTGATGCCTCGGTGCGGCGCGTCCTGATCCTGTCCGCCGACGTGGGCGAGGGCCACGCGGCGGCGGCGCGCGCGCTCGCGGCACAGCTCGAGCAGGCGCCCGACCCGACCGACGTCACCGTCATCGACGGGCTCGCTGCGATGGGCCGGGTACTGCGCCCGGTCGTCGAGGACGGCTACCGCATACAGCTGCGCTTCATCCCGTGGAGCTACTCGATCGTGTACTTCCTGCTCGAGCACGTCGGCCCGCTGCGCTTGCTCACCAGCCGCCTGCTGTGCCTGTTCGGCTCGCGCTCGCTGGAGCGGACGATCGCCGAACACGAACCGGACGTGGTCGTCTCGACCTACCCGGCGGTGACGGTCGTGCTCGCGCGCCTGCGCCGCACGCAACGGGTGAGCGTCCCGACGGTGGCCACGATCACTGATCTGACGGGCCTGTTCTTCTGGGCGCAGCGCGGCATCGACATGCACATGGTCATGTACGTGGAGTCGATGTCCTCGGTGGAGCGGATCGCCGGGCGCGGAAGCGTGCGCCGCGTGCGGCCCTTGATCTCCGGTGAGTTCCTGGAGCCCCGCTGTCCGCTTCAGGCGCGTCGAGCTCTGGGCCTGCCGGAGGAGGGCCACATGGTGGTGGTATCGGGCGGTGGCTGGGGCGTCGGCGACGTCGAGGGCGCGGTGCGCGAGTTCATCCGCGTGCCAGAGGCGAGCAGCATCGTCTGCCTGGCCGGGCGCAACGAGCACCTCGCGGCCAAGCTCCGCGCGCGCTTCGCCGGGGAGCCACGCGTGCACGTGCTCGGGTTCACCGACCGCATGCCCGAGCTGCTCGCGGCCGCCGACGTGCTCGTCCACTCGACGGGCGGCGTAACGTGCCTGGAGGCGATGGCGGCCGGCACCCCCGTGGTCTCATACGGGCTCCCGGTGGGGCACGCGCGCGTGAATACCCGCGCAATGGCGGCTCTCGACCTCGTGCGCCTGGCCAACGACACCAGCGAGCTGCGCGAGCACGTCCGCGCGAGCTTCTCGGCGGCGCGAAGCGCGGGCACCCCCGCGTCCGGGGAAGGCGCGCCCGAGCAGCATCCGGCTGCGGCGGAGGTCGTGCTGCGGGTCCCCTCGCGCGTGCATCCGATCCCCCGCTGGCGGATGCGCGCGGCCGCCTTCGCGGGGCAGTTCGCGCTCCTGCTGGGGCTCGGCACGTGGATGATGTCCACCGACGAGGTTGGCGCCCTGGCGACAAAGATCCTGCACGTGCAGCCGCTCGAAAGGGTGCGCACGGCAAGGCCGGTTGTCGCTGTGATCGCTCGCGCGCCGCGTGGCAGCGTGGCTTACGTGGCCTCGCAGCTGGCCGCCAAGGGGATTCGGGTCACGTTCGCAGACGACGGCGGTGTGCCCTCGCCCGCTCTGATCGGCGCGCTGCAGGTGGACGGTGATGAAATGCTCCCCGCGGCCCCGCGCTCCGCGGCCCTGCGCTGGGTGCGCACGCCGGGCGTCCTCGGCGCGCAGGCGCGCGCCCTGGGGCTCCACCGCCACTACTACTACCTGCAGCCGCAGGGCGGATGCACGGTGGGCCAGCTCGTGCTGGGGCGCATCTCGGGCGCACTGCCGGTGAGGGGGGCCGTGCGCATTCGCGCGCAGGGACCCCTGCCTCAGCGTCCCACCCGGGCCGGCGACGTGGTGGTCGTCGAACTCGACGGCTCCGCCGCGTCGGTCCTCGGTCTCGAGCGCATCGTCTCCTGGCTCGGCCGCTCCGGGCTGGAGGCTGCGCCGCTGGCGTCGCTGACTCGCTCGCCTTCCATCAGCGCCAGCAGCAGCGGCGAGCGCGCCAGCAGTGCGGCTCCCGCAACAAGCAGCGTCAGCGAGCAGGCGAGCGGAACCCCCCCGAGCGGTGTGCGCGCAAAGCTCTCGCCGAGCAGCAGCGGCGCGAGCACGACGGGTACGACCGTCTGAGTGACGAACACGACCGGCGCGACCTGGATGGCGGGTCGCGCCTGTAGAGCGCTCATCTCGCTGAGCACACCGACCCCCGAGGCGGCGGCCGTCGACAGCGCCCAGGCGGCGGCTACGAGCAGGTGTCCCTGCGAGAGATCATCGGAGGCCAGCTTGGTCGCAACGCCGCTCCACGCGAACGCCAGTCCGGCTCCGACCATCGTCACGGCTGCGGGCGAGCGCGAGAGGACGTGCAACAGATACGGCAGCAGGCTCGCCAGGCCGAGGCCCACGAGCACCAGCGTGATCGTCAGCTGCTGGGAGGTGTGCGCGGTGTTGCGCGGCGGCGCCGCCAGGCCGACGCAGATAACGCCGATCACGATCGCGGCCATCGCGAGATACTCGTAGGAGCCGGCATGCTCTCCGAGCATGCGCTGCCCCAGGAACAGGAGCACCAGCAGGCCCATCGCGAGTGCAGGCTGCACGACGACCAGCGGGGCCAGCAGCAGGGCGAGGATCTGCAGCGGAAACCCCAGCATCGAGGCCGCGGTGCCCGCGAGCCAGCGCGCGCGCCTGAGCAGGCCCCAGGCCAGCGCCAGGCGCAGATGCTCTTCGTGCGGCGCCTCTCTGGCGTCGAGCGCCTGCAGCGCGATCCCTAGGCTGTACAGGCTCGAGGCCCCTACCGCCGCCCCGATTCCCAGTACGAGATCGACCATGTCCGTGAACGATCATCGCATCCCCATCGCACCGATCGCGGGGGCGCTCGCGGGCGCGGCCCTGCTGGGCTACGCCGCACCGGCGCTGGCGGGAGCGCTGCCCGCGTTGCGTGCTCCGCTCGGCATCGAGGACCGGACTGCCAGCCGCAGCGGCTATGCGCTCACGTTCGACGACGGCCCGCACGCCCAAGGCACGCCCGCGGTGCTCTCGGCGCTGGCCGACGCGGGTGTGAGCGCGACGTTCTTCCTGGTCGGCGAGCAGGTTGAGCGAAATCCCACCCTCGCGTCGGAGATCGTCGCCGCCGGTCATGGCGTGGCCGTGCACTGCAACCGCCACCGCAACCTGCTGCGCCTGACGCCGCGACAGGTGCGCGATGACATCGACCGCGCGCAGGCGAAGATCGAGCAGGCCAGCGGCCGCCAGGTCTCGCTCTATCGCCCGCCTTATGGCGTGCTCAACAGCTGCGCGCTGCGCATCGCGCGGCAGCGCGGCTGGCGCACCTTGCTGTGGAGCCACTGGGGCCGCGACTGGGAGGCCGCCGCGACGCCGGAGACGATCACCGCGCGCATCACCGACGGCGCGGGCGAGGGCGCGGTGCTGCTGCTTCACGACGCCGACGACTACGCCGCGGAGGGCTCCTGGCGGGCGACGGCTACCGCGCTACCCGCGATCCTCGAGGTGCTCGCCGAGCGCGGGCTCGAGCCCCAGCTGCCCTGACCGCTCGACGCGTCGGGTGGGGTCCGCTCGGGCCGCTGGCGCAACGCTCAAGCCGCAGCGCAATGTGGCTGTGGGCCACGCGGGCGCAGCTCCCAGCGGACCTCGAAGCCGTGGATGGCAGGGTCTCCCAGCACCACACGGGCGCCGTAGTTGAGGCTCGGATACTGCGTGCGATAGCAGCGCATCGCCGCAAGCTTCGCCTGTCTCCGGGCTTCGTCGAGGTGCACGATCTCAGCGGATTCGAGCGGCGGCATCTCCTCGACGGCGCCTAAGAACAACTCCCAGTAGGCGTTCACGTTGCGCGCCGGGTCACGGTCTTCGCCGTCGACCCAGTGCGGCCACCCGTGAAAGATGCAGTAGGGAAGATCGGCGTACAGCGTCACGGGCATGCCGAAGCGCAGCAGCATGCGTCCGTAGCGTCGGACGAAGACGTGATCGGGGTGCGCGCCGATTCCGGCCGGCACGTATAGACGCGACGCGACCGGCACCTCTGCTGCGAGGGCCGAATCGAGCTCGTGGAGGCGCAGGGCCTGGGGGTCGGCTCTGTACTGGGCGTCGAGCAGCGCCAGGTTGACGGGCTGGCGCCCGGTGCGAGCCAGGGCGACGGTGTCCTCGGCAATGCGCTCGCGAGCGCGCGCGGCCGAGTCGGTGGCGCCGGTGATCGCGTCCCAGGGCGTGAGCTTGCCCGGCGACGGAACTCCGGCGAAGACGTTCACCACCTTCAGCTCGCGCTCGCTGTCAAGCAGCGCGAAGCAGTCGAGCACGGCGTCGTCCCAGTGAGGCGAGAGCAGGAGCTCCGGAGCATCCTGATCGGGCCTCAAGCGGGTCCGGAAGCGGCGCTCTTCGCGCTGCTGGCGCAGCGCCTGGGAGCGCCGGTAAAGCTTGCGCGGAAGGCCGGGAAGACTGCGAAGGCGCGCGGGGCTCATCCAGCTCGAGCGCCAGTATAGGCTGGCGCTGCAGCGGGCCGCCGCGGCCGAGGTCTCTGGGCCGGAAGCTAAGATCGTGAGCTTGCCCGGGGCGCTGACGATCGAAACGAGCGGATCCGTTGCGTCGCTGCGCGTGCCGGGCGGCGCGCTCGCCCGCCCGGTGCGCACGCGCTGGTGGGCGGAGGTGCTCACGATCGCGTGGCTTGCCTGGATGTACGACGCGATCACCAACCTCGCGCCCCTGCGCCTGCATCTCGCGCTGGGCAACGCCTGGGGCGTGTTGCACCTGGAGCAGTCGCTGCGCATCGATCCCGAGCTCGGGCTCGACCGCTGGCTGAGCGCGCACCACACGCTGGCGCTGATCGTGTCCGACTACTACGACAACGCGCACTTCGTGGTCACGCTGGCGCTGCTGGGCTGGCTGTGGTGGCGGCGGGCCGACATCTACCGGCCGCTGCGCAGCTCGCTCGTGCTGGTGAACGTGATCGGGTTCGTGGTTTTCTGGCTCTATCCGCTCGCGCCGCCGCGGATGCTGACGGGGTACGGGTTCAGCGATGTCGTCGCCTCGAGCCACGCCTTCGGCTCTTGGCACACGGGGGCGCTGGCCTCGCACGCCAACCAGCTCGCGGCGATGCCGTCTCTGCACATCGCGTGGGCGGGCTGGTGCACGCTCGCGCTGTGGCGGCTGTCCGAGCGGCGCTGGGTGCGCCTCGCCGCGGTCGCCTACCCTGCGCTGACGTCGCTCGCCGTGCTCGCGACCGCCAACCACTTCGTGCTCGACGTTCTCGCGGGGCTCGCGACGCTGGCTGTCGCGGTCGGTCTCGTGCACGCCTGGGCGCGCCTCGGGTGGCGCCCGCGGAGCGCTGTGGCGCATGTCACAAAGTTGTTACTAAGTCACAAGATCCGCTAGACTCAAAGCGGCAGCCACATTCCGTTTCCGGACTTTGGAGAGGGTCCCGCCACGAGGGCGCAGGCGGGCCTTCGCATCTGTAGGGTGGCCTGCCGACCATCAACATGCGAGCCCAACGAGCCACAGATCACGCTGTGCCCGCAACACGTGCGGGCTTCGCCGGGCCCTCCGGACGGGAGGCCCTCATGGCCGTTCTGCGGCTCCTCGATCTCTTGTTCCTCGCTATCGCCGTGCCGCTCGCGCTGGCGCGGGGGGCGCCCGTCCTGGGCTGCCTTGTCGGCGCCGGAGGGTGGCTCTTTCAACGGGCGCTGGCGGTGGCCGACCGCCGGCTCATCGCCAAAGCGGCGGAGCCGGGCTCGCGTCTCGGGCTGAACTTCATCGACGCCTTCGCCCGCATCTGGCTGCTCGCCGGCGCGATCATCATCGCGGGCGCCGTCGGCGCCCACCGCGACGGGCTCGCAGCGGCGCTTTTGATCTTCGCCGCCTACTCCGTCGCCTTCGCCGTGCGCCTGGCGCGCGGCCGGCCGAGAGGAGACGAGCCGTGAGCGCCGTCGCAGGGGCACCGCCGATCGCACCCGGAGTGGGTGGAGCGCCGCCGGCCGAGAAGCCGGGGATGAGCACGGCCCGGAAGATCGGCTATGCCGTGCTGGGCGCGTGGATCGGCGGGATCTTGCTGTTCGTGGTGCTGTTCGGCGTGACCGCCCACAAGGACCCGGACGTCGCCAACAACATCTTCTCCCCGGTCGACGAGTTCAAGCTCGACACCTGGTTCAAGATCGGCCCGATCTCCTTCAACAAGGGCGTGCTCTACCTGCTGATCACCGCGGGCATCACTCTCGGGGTGATGCTGTACATCTCCCAGCGGCTGAAGCAGCGTCCAGGCCGCCTCCAGGTCGCGGTTGAGTGGTTCTACGACTTCGCGCGCCGGATGTCGAGGGAAAACCTCGACGAGGGCATGGAGCGCAAGTACTTCCCGCTGATCGCGACGATCTTCGTGTTCATCCTCGTCACAAACCTGATCGGCTACATACCGCTCCCGGTCAACTCGGGAGAGACGTTCAAGGTCTTCGGCGCGCACATCCCGTCGCTTCAGATCTACGCCGCGGACACGAACGTCGCGTTTCCTCTGATCCTCGCGCTCAGCGTCTTCGTCCTGTTCACCTACGAGGGGGTCAAGCACCACGGCCCGATCAGATACATCAAAAGCCTGATGCCGGGAGGCGTCAGCGGCCCGATCGTGGGACTGATCTTCCCGATCGAGATCCTCTCGAACTTCCTGCGCCTGATCTCGCTGACGGTGCGTCTCTGGGCGAACCTGCTCGCGGGCCACCTGCTGATCGCGTTCATGGGCGGCGAGCTAGGCGTGCTCGTCGGGCTCCAGCTCGTGTCCTGGTTCCTGCTGCCCTTTGGGATCGCGATCTTCATGTTCGAGGCCGTGCTGATCGCCGGATTGCAGGCGTTCATCTTTGCCATCTTGACCGCCATCTACCTCGGCGGAGCGGTCGAAAGCCACTAGGACGACGACAAGGAGCTTCACGATGCTT
This sequence comes from Actinomycetota bacterium, assembly GCA_005884115.1. Classification (GTDB taxonomy): domain Bacteria; phylum Actinomycetota; class Thermoleophilia; order Solirubrobacterales; family Solirubrobacteraceae; genus Palsa-744. The sequence goes on along the minus strand of VAXW01000002.1, from coordinate 103,551 downwards.
CATGCACTAATCGCAGCGACGGGGGAACCCCTCGAATACGGAAAGGCCGCCGGCCGGGCGATCGCCCTCGGTTTCGGCGCCGGCGGCGGCGCCGCGGGTGCCGGGGCGGGCATCGGCGCGGTGTTCAACGCCTCGATCCAGTCCAAGACCCGCCAGCCGGAGCTGCGCGCCGAGGTCGAGCGCGACCAGTGGCTCGGCTTCGCGCTGACCGAGGCTTGCTTTTTCTACGGGCTCGTCGGCGGCTTCATCGCGTTCTTCCTTTAGACCGTCATGCTCAGCGCCGCTCTCACTCCGCTCGCCTCGCGCTCGTTCCTGATCACCCCGAACGTGGGGATCATGATCTGGACGATCGTGGTGTTCGCCGTGTCGCTGTTCATCCTGCGCCGAGCGGTGTTCCCACAGATCGGCAAAGCCCTGGACGATCGCGCGAAGACGATCGAAGGCGAGATCGACTCCGCCGCGCACGCGCGCGAGGAAGCCGAGCGCCTGCTGGGTGAATACCGCGAGCGCCTGAAGGAGGCGCGCGAGCAGGCGGATGAGATTGTGCAGCGCGCTCGCCAGTCGGCCGACGTGCACGAGAAGGAGGCCAAGGAGCGCGGGCGTGAGACGGTCGCCGAAGCCACCAAGCGTGCGCAGCGGGAAATCGAAGTTGCCACCAAGCGCGCGCTCGACGACCTGCGCCGCGAGGTCGCCGACCTCACGATCATGGCCACCGAGAAGGTGACGCGCAAGACGCTCGACGAGGCCGACCAGCGCCGGCTCGTGGAGGAGGCGCTGCGCGAGCTCGACTTTTCCGGCATCTCCTCGGGCGCGCACGACAACTGATGGAGGAGCTCGCCCAGGTCTACGGCCGTTCGCTGTTCGAGGTCGCGCGCGAGCACGACAAGCTGGGCGCCATACGCGAGCAGCTGGGCCAGATCGCCGAGGCGCTGGTCCAGCACCGCGAGCTGCAGATGTTCTTCTTCTCGCCCTACTTCTCCACCGAGGAGAAGCAGGAGGCGCTCTCGCGGGCGATCGACGGCGGCGATGAGATCCTCATGAACTTCCTGAAGCTGCTGGTCGAAAACCACCGCATGCCCGTGATCTTCCGCATCCGAGCCCACTACGAGCGGCTCTGGGAGGAGGAGCACCGCACGCTCCCGGTGGAGATCACGAGCGCAGTGGAGCTCGATGAACAAACCACCGAGAGCCTCGGCCGCACGATCGGCGAGCGCGCTGGTCGCAACGTCACGCTTTCCACGCGCGTGGACCCTGACATCCTCGGAGGGATCGTGGTGCGGGTTGGCAACTCGATCCTCGATGCCTCCATTCGCAACCGTCTGGAGCAGCTGCGCAGGCACGTTGCCCAGGCAGCCTCCTAGGAGAAACAGATGCAGATCAACCCCGACGAGATCACGAGCATTCTCAAGAGCCGCATCGAGGGCCTCGGGAGCGGCGCCGCCGAGCTGACGGAGGTCGGGACCGTGCTCTCGGTGGCCGACGGCATCGCGCGCCTGCACGGGCTCGAGAGCTGCATGTCCTTCGAGATGCTCGAACTGCCACACGGCGTGACCGGACTAGCGCTGAACCTCGAGTCCGACAACGTGGGAGCCGTGCTCTTCGGCGAGTGGCAGCGCATCTCCGAGGGCGACACGGTGAAGCGCACCGGCGCGCTGCTCGAGATCCCCGTGGGCGAGCAGCTGCTCGGGCGGATCGTGGATCCGCTCGGGCGCCCGCTCGACGGGAAGGGCGAAATCGCGATCAGCGAAAGCAGGCCGGCCGAGTTCAAGGCCCCCGGCGTCGTGCAGCGCCAGCCGGTGAAGGAGCCCATGCAGACCGGGCTGAAGGCCATCGACGCGATGATTCCGATCGGCCGCGGCCAGCGCGAGCTGATCATCGGCGACCGCCAGACCGGCAAGACGGCGATCGTGATCGACGCGATCATCAACAACCGCGACACCGGCCTCGTGTGCGTGTACGTCGCGATCGGCCAGCGCATGTCGACCGTCGTATCTCTGGCGCAGACGCTGGACGAAGCGGGGGCGCTGGACAACACGATCATCGTCGCGGCCCCCGCCGACGAGGCCGCGCCGATCAAGTTCATGGCGCCGTACGCCGGCTGTGCGATGGGCGAGCACTTCCTCTACAACGGGCGCGCTGCGCTGTGCGTGTACGACGATTTGACCAAGCACGCCTACGCGTACCGCCAGATGTCGCTGCTGCTGCGCCGCCCACCCGGGCGCGAGGCCTACCCGGGCGACGTCTTCTACCTGCACTCGCGCCTGCTCGAGCGGGCGGTCAAGCTCAACGACGAGCTCGGCGGCGGCTCCCTGACCGCGCTGCCGATCATCGAGACGCAGGCCGGCGACGTGTCCGCGTACATCCCGACGAACGTGATCTCGATCACCGACGGGCAGATCTTCCTGGAGTCCAAGCTGTTCAACTCCGGCGTGCGTCCCGCGATCAACGTCGGCATCTCGGTCTCGCGGGTGGGCGGCAACGCCCAGATCGCGCCGATGAAAAAGGTGGCCGGGCGCATCAAGCTCGAGCTCTCCCAGTACCGCGACCTGGAGGCCTTCGCGCAGTTCGGCTCCGATCTCGACGCCGACACCCAGCGCACGCTCGCCCGCGGCGAGCGCCTCGTGATGACGCTCAACCAGCACGAGCGCGCGCCGCTGCCGGTGGAGGACCAGGTGGTGCAGATCTACGCCGCCACCAATGGCTTCCTCGACCGCCTCAAGGTCGAGCGCGTGACCGAGTTCCTGCTCGAGCTCACCGAACGCATGCACGCCGCGCACGCCGATGTGCGCAAGAAGATCGCCGCCGGCGACTGGTCGGATGAGACCCAGCAGGCTGTGCACGAGGCCGTCGAGGCGTTCGCCGCGGACTTCGGCTACGACCTCGATGAGGAGGGCGAACCGCTCGAGGAGGCCGCTGCGGCCTAGCGCCGCGCCGAGCATCCGATGGCCTCCCAGCGCGACGTCAAGAGCAAGATCGGCTCGGTGAAGAACATCCAGAAGATCACGCGCGCGATGGAGATGGTCGCGGCCGCGCGGCTGCGCCGCGCCGAGCAACGGATCGCGGCGCTGCGTCCCTATGCCAACGCGATCCGGCGCATGACCCGTCAGGCCGCGCAGGCCGCGGGGGGAGCCGAGAGCGCGCGCGTGCCGCTGCTCGCCGAGCACGAGTCCGAGAGCGCCGTGGCGGTGCTGCTCGTGACCGGCGACCGCGGGCTCGCGGGAGCGTTCAACTCGCAGGTGATTCGCGCCGGGGTGCGCATGGCGGGCGAGCTGGGCCAGGAGGGTCTGCGCAGCTCTTGGTATGCGACCGGTCGCCGCGGGGTGTCCTCGCTCAGCTTCCGCGGTTACGAGCTCGAGGGCAGCTACGTGGGCTTCTCCGACCGCCCCTCCTATGCCGACGCGCGCACGATCGCCGACGATCTCATGACGGCCTACGTCGACGGGCGCGTGGATCGCGTGGAGATGGTCTACAACGCGTACATCTCCCCGCTACGCCAGACCGTCACCCACGAGCGGCTGTTGCCCCTCACCAAAGCCACGATCGTCGGCGAGGAGCCATCGGACGGTGAAGAAGTCGAGGAGGAGACGCGTTCCCACGCGGCGGTCGAGTACGAGCCCGATCCCGAGCAGATCCTCAGGCGCCTGCTGCCAGACTACGTGGAGATCTCGGTGTACCGCGCGCTCGTGGAGTCGACCGCGGGGTTCTTCGGCGCCCAGATGACAGCCATGCGCAGCGCGTCGGACAACGCCGGCGAGATCATCACGGAGCTGACCCTGCAGATGAACCGCGCCCGCCAAGCCGAGATCACGCAGGAGATCATGGAGGTAGTCGCCGGCGCCGAGGGGCTGCGCTAAGCGTCGCCAGGCGGCACGACAACGACCTTTGACCACGCCAGTGAGGAGACGAGAGAGCTGATGGACGCCACCGCCGCAACCGAGCCCGGAGCCGTCACCGCCGCCAACGGAAGCCGTGAGCAGCGCAACGTCGGGCGCATCGAGGAGATCCAGGGCGTCGTGATCGAGGCCGTGTTCAGCGAGCGCCTGCCCGAGATCAACCACGCGATCACCGTGCGCCGCCCGAGCGCCGCGGCCGAGGAGGAGGCCGAGGGCATCAGCGCGGGCGCCGGCGGAGACCAGCTCGTGTGCGAGGTGCAGCAGCACCTCGGCGACGACCGCGTGCGGGCGGTGGCGATGGACACCACCGACGGGCTTTCGCGCGGCCTTGAGGTGATCGACACCGGGGGTCCCATCACCGTGCCCGTCGGCGAGGCCACGCTGGGGCGCATCTTCAACCTGCTGGGCGAACCGATCGACCACGGCGATGAGCTGCCGCAGGGGACCGAGCGCCGACCGATCCACCAGGATGCCCCCGACGTCGCCGACCTCACGCCCTCGACCGAGATGTTCGAGACGGGCATCAAGGTGATCGACCTCTTGGCCCCCTACGCCAAGGGCGGCAAGGTCGGGCTGTTCGGCGGCGCCGGCGTCGGCAAGACGGTGCTGATCCAGGAGCTGATCCACAACCTCGCAACCGAGCACGGCGGCCTGTCGGCGTTCTGCGGCGTGGGCGAGCGCTCGCGCGAGGGCAACGATCTGTGGCTGGAGATGAAGGAGTCGGGCGTCCTGGAGAAGACGATGCTGGTGTTCGGCCAGATGAACGAGCCGCCCGGCGCACGTATGCGCGTGGGGCTATCGGGTCTGACGATGGCCGAGTACTTCCGCGACCAGGGCCAGGACGTGCTGCTGTTCATCGACAACATCTTCCGCTTCGTGCAGGCCGGCTCCGAGGTCTCGGCGCTGCTCGGGCGGATGCCCTCGCAGGTCGGCTACCAGCCCACGCTCGAGACCGAGATGGGCCAGCTGCAGGAGCGGATCACCTCCACGCGCGAGGGCTCGGTCACCTCGGTGCAGGCGATCTACGTGCCCGCCGACGACCTCACCGATCCGGCGCCGGCGTCGGTGTTCGCGCACCTGAACGCGACCACCGTGCTCTCGCGCGCGATCTCCGAGAAAGGCATCTACCCGGCCGTGGACCCGCTGGACTCGACCTCGACGATCCTCAAGGCGGAGATCCTCGGCGAGGACCACTTCCGGGTCGCCAACGCGGTCAAGGAGATCCTGCAGCGCTACAAGGAGCTGCAGGACATCATCGCGATCCTCGGCATCGACGAGCTCTCCGACGAGGACAAGCTGACGGTGCAGCGCGCGCGCAAGATCGAGCGCTTCCTCTCGCAGCCCTTCTTCGTGGCCGAAGAATTCACGGGCACGCCAGGCACATACGTCCCGATCGCGGACACGATCAGGGGCTTTGAGGAGATCATCGAGGGCAAGCACGACGAGGTGCCCGAGAGCGCGTTCTTCCTCAAGGGCAAGATCGAGGAAGTCGTGGAGGCAGCCAAGAAATGACGCCGACGGCCGAGCGGTCAGGCGCGGCCGGATGCTCCCCGGCCTATAAGAGAGAGCGCGGGGCCTTAGGTCTGCGGAGCTGATCATCGTGGCGCACACGAAATTTCCAGTCGAGGTCCTCACCCCCGAGGGCGAGGTGTTCAACGAGGAGGTGGAGATGCTCTCCACCCACACCGCCCTGGGCTCGATCGGGATCCTCGCCAACCACGAGCCGGTGCTCGCGCTGCTCGAACCGACCGAGCTGCGGCTGTACCGCTCGGAGTCGGAGATCGTGCGCTTCGCCCAGGCCGAGGGCTACCTGCAGTTCACCGAAAACCGCGCGCTGGTGCTCGTCGAGGAGGCGATCGCGCCGGACCAGCTCGACCGCGCCACGCTCGAGACCAGGCTCAGAGACGCGCGCTCCAGCCTCGAGCAGGCTCAGGAGGGCTCCGAGCGGCAGGCGCGCGCGCGGCGCGACATACGCCGGTATGAGGCGTTCCTCGCGGTCGGCCAGTAGGCTCGCCGGCGTGCAGGCCTCGGTCCCGGCATCGCTCTGCTCGAGCGATCGCGCCAGCGCTCGACGCGCGCGCAGCCGCCGCTGAGCGGTTGACGCCAGGGATCGCATGAGCGTTGAGCGCGAGCCAATCGGGGTCATCGGGACCGGCTACGTCGGGCTGGTGACGGCTGTGGGGTTCGCCGAGGCCGGTAGCCACGTGTGGTGCGTGGACATCGACCAGGCCAAGATCAAGCGCCTCAGGCGCGGCGAGGTGCCGATCCACGAGCCCGGCCTGCAAGAGCTGCTCGAGCGCAACGGCGAGCGCCTCGACTTCTCCGCTGAGCTGAGCGGCGCGCTCGAGAACGCGCGCCTGCTGTTCGTCGCCGTGGGCACCCCGCCCACGGCTTCCGGGGACGCCGACCTATCGGCCGTGCACGAGGTTGTGGGCGCCATGCCCAGCTCCGGCGAGCACGCGCTCGTCATGAAGTCCACCGTGCCGTGCGGCACCGGGGCGAGCATCAAGCGCATCCTCCGCGAGGAGCGGCGCGCGGGATTCAGCTACGTCTCATGCCCCGAGTTCCTGAAGGAGGGCTCGGCCGTGGCCGACTTCCTGCATCCCGATCGCGTCGTGATCGGCGACGACGGCGACTGGGCGGGCGACGCGGTCGCGCGACTGTATGAGCCTTTCCGCGCACCGCTGATACGCACCGACATCGCCAGCGCCGAGATGATCAAGCTCGCGTCCAACGCCTTCCTGGCGACGAAGATCTCCTTCATCAACGAGATCGCAAACGTATGCGAGGCATTGGGGGCCGACGTCGTCGAGGTCGCGCGCGGGATGGGGCTCGATGTGCGTATCGGGCCCAAGTTCCTCCATGCCGGCCTCGGCTACGGCGGCAGCTGTTTCACCAAGGATGTGAGCGCGCTGAAGCTGCTGGCGGGCAACTCCGGCTACCACTTCCAGCTGCTCAACGCCGTGATCGAGGTCAACGAGCTGCAGAAGCGCCGCGTGGTCGCAAAGCTGCAGCGTCACCTCGGGGAGCTCGCGAGCAAGCGCATCGCGCTGCTGGGGCTCGCGTTCAAGCCGAACACCGATGACATGCGCGGGGCCTCCTCGATCGTGCTCGCAGCGCGCCTGCGCGCCGAGGGCGCCGAGGTGCGCGCTTATGACCCGATCGCCGAGCAGGAGGCACGCAAGCTGATGCCCGCGCTTCAGTACGCGAGCTCAGCGCATGAGGCCGTGAGCGGCGCCGACGCGGTCGTGCTCGTGACCGAGTGGCCGGAGTTCGTGCAGCTCGACTTCTCGCAGGTGGCGGCGGCGATGCGGGGAAACGTGGTCATCGACGGGCGCAACGCGCTCAACCCGCAGGCGGTGCGAGCGGCAGGCCTCATCTACGAGGGGGTCGGACGGCGGTGACTGCGTGCAGGCCGTGATCCTGGTCGGTGGCGAGGGGACGCGCTTGCGCCCATTGACCTCGACCGTGCCCAAGCCGGTCGTTCCGCTGGTCGACCGGCCGTTCATCTCCTTCATGATCGATTGGCTCGCGCGGCACGGAGTGGACGACGTGATCATGTCGTGCGGCTTTCTGGCCACCAGCGTTCGCAACGTGCTCGGCGACGGCTCCGCAAGCGGCGTGCGCCTGCGGTTTGTCGAGGAGCCCGAGCCACGTGGAACGGCGGGCGCGCTGAAGTTCGCTGAGCCGATGCTCGACGAGCGGTTCTTGATGCTAAACGGCGACGTGCTGAGCGACATCGACCTCAGCCGCCAGATCGAGCAGCACCTCGAGACCGAGGCCGCGGCGACGCTCGCCCTGGTTCCGGTGCCCGACCCCACCGCCTACGGGCTCGTGCGCCTGAACGAGGACCGCTCCGTGCGCGACTTCGTGGAGAAGCCGAGCCCCGACGCGATCGACACGAACCTCATCAGCGCGGGGGCCTACGTGCTCCAGCGCGACGTGCTCGAGCTCGTGCCGCCGGACGTCAACGTCTCGATCGAGCGCGAGGTGTGGCCGCGGCTCATCGGCGCGGGGCTGTTCGGGTTTCCCTCAGACGGCTACTGGCTGGACATCGGATCCCCCGAGCGCTACCTGCAGGGCACCTTCGACATCATCGAGGGCAACGTGCGCACGCCCGTGCGCGAGCGACTCGGCGAGGACTGGCTGGCGGTCGACCCGAGCGCGGAGGTGCGCGGGCGGGCGGTGCCGCCGGCCGTCATCGAGCGCGGAGTCATGGTCGCCGCGGGAGCTCACGTAGGCAGCCTCGTGGTGCTCGGCCCCGACGTCTCGATCGGCACCGGGACGACGGTCGAGCGCTCTGTGATCTTGAACGGCTCAACGGTCGCCGAGCGCTGTACGCTGCGCGACTGCATAGTCGCGGCAGGCTGTAGCATCGGCGCGGGCAGCTCGATCAGCGGCGGGGCCGTGCTCGGGGAGGGCGTGACCGTGGGGGCGGAAAACGTCATCGGGCGCGGGGCGCGTATCTTCCCGGGGGTCACGTTGCCAGACGGAGCGATCAAGTTTTAGTCCCTGCGCAAGTCATCCGGCCGCCGACCATGAAAGCCTTTGCCATGCGCTTCCCCATGACCCGACGCCCGCAGGAGGTACGCCGCCGATGAGCGACACGGCAGCCAGCGCCTCGCCCACAGCCGAGGTCCTCTCGCGAGAGGCGATCGCACGGGTGGATCCATCGGACCAGCTCGGCGACGTCCTCGCTCTGCCGGAGCACCTGCGCGATGCGCTGTGGCGGGTGGAGTCGGCGATCATGCAAGATTGGGACACGACCGCGGGGCTCGTCGTCGCGGGCATGGGCGGCTCGGCGATCGGCGGGGCGCTCGCGCGAGCGGCGCTCGGTGATCACGCGTCGCGACCCATCTTCGTCACGCGCGCCTACGGGCTTCCGCCGTGGACCACGCCCGACACGATGGTGTTATGCGCCAGCTACTCGGGCGACACCGAGGAGACGCTCGCTTGCTACGAGTCGGCAGGCGCTCTGGGAGCCAGGCGCACGGTCGTCACGACGGGCGGCAAGCTGGCGGAGATGGCGCGGGCGGACGGCGTCCCCGTGATCCCTCTACCGGGGGGCTTTCAGCCGCGCGCCGCCGTCGCCTACATGACCGTCGCCGCGCTCGAGGTCGCGGCGCTGTGCGGCGCAGGGCCGAGGTTGACCTCGGAGATCGATGTGGCAGCCTCGCACACCGAGCATCTGGTGGCCGAGTGGGGGCCCGATGCCCCCGAGGATTGTCTGGCGAAGGAGGTCGCGCGCGGGCTGTTTGGCACCGCTCCGGTGATCGCAGGCGCCGGCCTGACGACGCCGATCGCCTACCGCTGGAAGACGCAGATCAACGAGAACGCCAAGCAGCCGGCGTTCGCCCACGAGCTCCCGGAGCTAGATCACAACGAGCTCGCGGGCTGGGAGGGCGCGCAGGACGTGGGCCGTTTCTCGGCCGTGTTCCTCGACGACTCCGACGCGCATCCGCGCGTGAAGGCGCGGATGGACCTGACCGAGCGCTTGATCGCGGGCAATGCAGCGGCCAGCTACCGGCTTGAGACGCGCGGGCAGACGATGATCGAGCGCGTCATCTCGTTGCTCTTGCTCGGCGACCTCGTCTCGATCTACCTCGCCGCCCTGCGCGGCGTCGATCCGGCGCCGGTGAAGGTGATCGACGAACTGAAGGCGGAGCTCGCGAGCCGCTGAGCGCGCCGCCGTTACCATGGGGAGCTCACGATGAACCCGACCGCCACCATGACAAAGACCGACTTCAAGGTCGCCGACCTCTCGCTGGCAGGCTTCGGCCGCAAGGAGGTGACGCTCGCCGAGCACGAGATGCCGGGCCTGATGGCGATTCGGCGCGAGTACGCCAGTGCGCAGCCGCTGAGCGGTGCGCGCATCACCGGCTCGCTGCACATGACGGTTCAAACGGCGGTCCTGATCGAGACGCTCACCGCACTCGGGGCGCAGGTGCGCTGGTGCAGCTGCAACATCTTCTCAACCCAGGATCACGCCGCCGCCGCCGTCGCGGTGGGGCCGGAGGGCACGCCCGATGAGCCCCGCGGAATCCCAGTCTTCGCGTGGAAGGGGGAGACGCTCGAGGAGTACTGGTGGTGCACCGAACAGGCGCTGCGCTGGCCGAACGGCGGCGAGGGTGCAGGACCGAACATGATCCTCGACGACGGCGGTGACGCGACGCTGCTCGTGCACAAGGGCGTCGAGTTCGAGCGAGCGGGCTCGGTGCCCGACCCGACGGGCGCCTCCTCGGAGGAGCTGCGCGTCGTGCTCGAGCTGCTGACGCGCTCGCTGGGTGAGGACCCCGCGCGCTGGACCCGGATTGCCGGCGAGATCAAAGGCGTGACCGAGGAGACGACCACGGGAGTGCTGCGGCTGTATCAGATGGTCGAGAGCGGCGAGCTGCTGTTCCCGGCGATCAACGTCAACAACTCGGTCACGAAGTCCAAGTTCGACAACCTCTACGGCTGCCGGCACTCGCTCATCGACGGCATCAATCGCGCCACCGACGTGATGATCGCCGGCAAGCTGGCCGTGGTCTGCGGCTTCGGCGACGTGGGCAAGGGATGCGCCGAATCGCTGCGCGGGCAGGGCGCGCGCGTGGTGATCACGGAGATCGATCCGATCTGCGCGCTGCAGGCGGCGATGCAGGGCTACACCGTCAGGACGCTCGATGAAGTGATCGACAGAGGCGACATCTTCATCACCGCGACGGGCAACCGCGACATCATCAGCGCCGAGCAGATGGTACGCATGAAGCACCAGGCGATCGTCGGCAACATCGGGCACTTCGACAACGAGATCGACGTCGCCGGGCTCTCGCGGGTGCCCGGGATCGAGCGCGTGAACATCAAGCCGCAGGTCGACGAGTGGATCTTCCCCGACGGCCACGCGATCATCCTGCTCTCCGAGGGCCGGCTGCTGAACCTCGGCAACGCTACCGGCCACCCCAGCTTCGTGATGAGCAGCTCCTTCACCAACCAGGCGATCGCGCAGGTGGAGCTGTTCAGCAAGAGCGACGAGTACGAGAAGCGGGTCTACGTGCTGCCCAAGCACCTCGACGAGAAGGTCGCGCGGCTGCACCTCGACGCGCTTGACGCCAGGCTCACGCGCCTCAGCGAGGAGCAGGCGGCCTACATCGGGGTTTCGCCCGACGGGCCGTTCAAGCCCGACCACTACCGCTACTAGGCTCCGCGGCGGGCAATGAGAGCGATGGTCCTCGCGGCGGGGCTGGGCACGCGCCTGCGTCCGCTGACCTACGAGATCACCAAGCCGATGGTGCCCGTGCTCGATCGGCCCGTGATGGAGCACATCATCGATCTGTTGCGCCGGCACGGCTTCGACGAGGTGATCGCAAACCTGCACTACTTCCCCGACACGATTCGCGCTTACTTCGGCGAGCAGCTCTCATACCGCTTCGAGCCCGAGCTGCTCGGCACCGCAGGGGGCGTGCGCGCGTGCGCAGAGTTCTTCGGCGGAGAGTCCTTTCTCGTCATCTCCGGAGACGCGCTCACCGACATCGATCTGACCGCGCTGGTCGCCAGGCACCGCTCCGCGGGAGGGATCGCGACGCTGGCGGTGAAGCGCGTGGAGGACACGCGCGAGTACGGCGTCGTGCTGCATGACGGCGACGGGCGCGTAACCGGCTTTCAGGAGAAGCCTGAGCCAGCCGAGGCCTTGTCCGACCTCGGCAACTGCGGCATCTACGTCTTCGAGCCCAGCATCTTCGAGCACTTTCCTGCGAGGCCCTTCGTCGACTGGGCGACCGACGTGTTCCCGGTCCTGCTCGAGAAGCAGGTGCCCTTCCACATCCACGAGATTCACGAGTACTGGAACGACATCGGCTCGCTCGGCGAGCTGCGCGCGGGCACCTTCGACGCGCTGCGCGGCGAGCTTCAGCTGGAGGTCGAGGGGCGCGAGGTGAGCCCCGGCGTGCTCGTCGTGGAAGATCCTCCGAGCGACGGCGGACCGCTGCACGTGGACACCGAGATCGAGGGACCGGCGTGGGTCGGCAGAGACGTCCAGATCGGCGCTCGAGTGCGCCTCACCGGCCCGATCGTGCTCGGCGACGGCGCCCGCCTTGGGGACGGGGCCCAGCTGCGTGAGAGCATCGTCTTTCCGGGCACCGACGTGGCCGCCAAGTCGATCCTGATCGGGGCGATCGCCGGCCACAGCGGGATCCTCGAGAGCTTGCGCCCGCGCCGCGCGCCGGCTCAGACCGGCTCGTAGCGCTCGCGTCGCTGCTGCTCGCGCTCGGACTCGCCGAGCGCGCGGATGAAGAGCGCCGCGAGGGCGACGCCCATCACGATCGACTGCTCGACGGCCATGATCAGCCCGGCCAGCGCCTGATCGGTGACGGCGGAGATGCCCCACACGCGCGTCCTGTGCACGTAGAAGGCGTAGAGCGCCGAAGGAGCGAACGCCAGCCCCATGCCGAGCGCGCCGACGAGCAGCTTCGTCGAGGCCATGTAGGCGACCGGCGCCATCCCGCGAAGCCCCACACGGGCCCGGATCGGGGAGAGCAGGTGCCACCAGTACAGCGATCCGACCGCCATGAAGCTCAGGTGCTCGAGCACGTGCACGCCGGCGTGCCGCAGCGCGAGATCGTAGAGCGCGGGCACATGCCAGGCCCAGATCACGCCCACATAGGCGGCGACCGCGAACGCGGGGTGTGCCAGCGCTCCCAGGCGCATCTCCAGCGCCTGCAGCCACCGCGTCGCCGGTCGCATGATCGCCTTCGTCAACCCGACGATCGCGAGTATCGGCACCAGATCGAGCAGCAGCACGTGCTGGAGCATGTGCATCAGGAAGAGCTGATCGCCGAGCGCATCCAGCGGCGAGACCAGCGCGCCCAGCAGCAGCAGCAGCGCGCCCAAGAAGCAGCACAAGCGCCACGCTGACGCACGCCCGTGCCCGCCGCGGCTTCTGCGCGCGCGCCGCCACCGCGACACATATGCGCCGCCGGCAGCCGCAGCGCCGAGGATCGGCAGCGGCTGCAGGCTCCACGACAGATCCGCTGGCACGCGCGGGATTTTCCCACCGTGCGCCAGCAGGCCTTAGCGGCGCCGCACGGCTCGCCGCCAAGCGCTGTCGCGCGCGTCCAGGCGTGCTCGGGGCGGCTGGACGAACGATGGACATCCGCCCTGGCCCGGCGTAGCATTCTGCTGGGCCACGCAAGCGATCGAAGGAGCGATGATGCAGATCGAGATCAAGGGTCGCAACGTCCCGGTCGACGATGAGCTTCGCGAGCACGTGGGACGTCGCCTAAACAAGGTCGCGCGCCAAGTCTCAGACCTTGCCCGCCTGGAGATCGAGATCTTCAAAGAGCCGAACCCGCGCGTGGCGGCGTGCCAGGTCGCCGAGGCCACGCTGTACCTGAAGGGCGTAACGCTGCGCGCCCGCGACGCCTCGCCGGAGATGGTCCACTCGCTCAACCTGGTGGTCGACGAGCTCGCGCGCCAGGTCAAGCGCCACCGGGACAAGCGCCGCCACCGGCGCGAGGCGCACGCCGCCGCGCTGGAGCGACGCGCGAACGGCAATGGCGAGGCCGTGCGCGGGCTCGCGCCGGCTCCATCGCAGTCGCCCTCCTAGCCGGCCGCCGCGCTGGGCGCGGGCGGCCGGGATCCTCAAATAATCTCGAGTTTTCGGCACATAGCGCCGGTTTGTTCTGATACCTTGGCGGGCCTTCCGTATGCCGATCTGGAGAGGGGGCGTGGCCATGGGGATCAGGGGTCGCAGCGCGAAGGCGCTCTGCACGAGCTGGCTGGCGGGCCTGGCGTTGCTGGCGCTCGCGCAGACCGCGAGCGCGGCGTCGTCGCTGCCCAAAAAACAGGGCACAGCGCCGCGCCCGGGTCCGGCGGTCCTCTACGAACCGCTCGCGATCTCGCCCGAGCTCACAAACGCGCCGCGTTCGGGCTGGACCGCCAAGCCGATCCTGATCTCGGGCGCAAGCGCATATCGCAAAGGCGAGTTCCTCTATCAGGGTTACGTCTACGACGACCACGGGGCCAAGGAGGCCACCGACCCCTCCAACCCGATGCACTCGCCCGGCGGGGACTCAAGCGGCGGCGACCTCTTCTCGGCCCCCGATGGGACCTACGACTACCCGAGCGGCCCTGGCTACGACGAAAACGCAGCCAACCTGATCGAACTGCGCGTCAAGCCCTTCAGCCGGCTGACCGCCTTCCGCGTCACGTTCAACACGCTCGAGGACCCGAACCTGATCGCCACAGCGATCGCGATCGGGGGCACCGAAGGCGTGAGCCATCCGTTCCCCTTTGGCGCCAACGTGAGCGCTCCGGCTCAGTACTTCCTGACCATCCACGGCACCACGGCGGTGCTTACCGACGCCGTTAGTGGAAACCCGGTGCCGGGGCCCGCGCCGAGCGTGAGCGTGGACCTCGAACGCCACCAGATCACCGTCAAGGTGCTCCACAGCGAGTGGAACCCGGGAAGCTCCACCGTTCGCCTCGCGGCGGCGGCCGGCCTGTGGGACGCGGCGAATGGACGCTACCTGCTGCCCGGCGCCGAACGGAGCGAAACCAAGGGTGGCGGCGGCGGAGAAGCGCCCAATCCTCCCGCCTTCTACGACGTGGCGTTCCGCTTCAACGCCCAGGAGCCGGTTCCAGGGACTCCGAGCCCGAGCACGACCTCGGATCCAGCCTGGTGGCGCGAGTCCGCTCAATCAAAAGCACTTGCCTCCGGCGACATCAGCCAGTTCCACGCCGAAGTGGACTTCGAAAAGCTGCTGGGAAAAATCAACGACGACATGCCCGGCGGCCCGACCGGCGTGCCCCAGAGCGGCGTCTTCGATCGCATCTCCGCCTCTCACTTCTCGCCCGGACAGGGCGCCGACTACGCGACCGGAGGCTGCGGCTCCTCGGCGGGCTGCATAGGTGCGATGCGCGGGCAGCTGCTGCCGTACGCGATCTATGTTCCCAGCGGGTCCGCGCCGGCCAGCGGCTACGGACTGACGCTGCTGCTGCATTCGCTGTCGGCCAACTACAACCAGTTCGAGGGGTCCAGAAACCAGTCCGAGTTCGGCAACCGCGGCGCAGGCTCGATCGTCATCACCCCATCCGGCCGCGGGCCCGATGGGTGGTACTACGACCATGCTGGCGCCGACACCTTCGAAGTGTGGGCCGACGTCGCCGCCCACTATCACCTCAACCCCTCCTTCACCGACATCGCCGGCTACTCCATGGGTGGCTACGGCACGTATAAGTTCAGCACGCAGTTCCCCGACCTGTTCGCAAAGGCCCAGCCGACCGTCGGGCCTCCGGCCCTCGGCATCTGGTCTCCGCCGGCGGAACCGACCGGTGGCCTGCGGTCGCTCACGCAGCGGATGCTGGCGTCGGTGCGCAACGTCCCCTTCCTGATCTGGGACGAGGAGACGGACGAGCTCGTGCCGATCACCGGCGTGCGCGAACAGGTCAAAAGGTTCGACGAACTCGGCTACCGCTATGAGTTCGACGAATTCCACGCCGGCGACCACCTGACGCTCGCGATCAACGACGAATACGGACCGGCCGCCGAATTCCTGGGAACCGACACGGTTCAGCCGAACCCCACGCACGTCTCCTACGCCTACAACCCGACGATGGACTTCGCCGCCGACGGAACCGCGGCTGGCCACGCCTACTGGCTATACGCGCTCTCGCTGCGGAACGGAAGCGGGACGGCCCCGCTCGGCAGCGCCGATGTGCGCTCGGAGGGCTTCGGCGTGGGCGATGCGCCCGCCTCGGAAACGCAGGCCGGCGCGGGAGCGCTGACGGGCGGCCAGATACCCGCGATCCCGTTCACGAGCCAAACCAAAACCTGGGGCGCGGCGCCACAAGCTCCTAAACACAACGCGCTCGACATCGCCGCGACCAACATCTCGGCCATGACGATCGATGCCAAACGCGCCAAAGTCAGCTGCCAGGCGACGCTGAACGTGACCACCGACGGACCCCTCACCGTCACGCTCGCAGACTGCCCTGGGGCCAAAGGAGAAACCGTCACGCAAAGCTTCGGCTAGCAGGCGCTGCCAGGCCCTGGCGGGCGCGAGCGCCCGGCGGCCGCAGCGCGGGCGGAAGCTATCCTTTGGCCGATGCCCTCCCTGCTTGACCGCGCCCTGAACGTCGGCGAGGCGAAGAAGTTCAAGGAGTATCAGAAGCGCGTCGCGCTGATCGGCGCGTTCGAGGCGGAGCTGGAACACGACACCGACGCCGAGCTGCGAGAGCGCATGGACGCGCTGCGCGAGCGCGCGCGCTCGGGCGAGGACCTCGACGCGCTGCTGCCCGAGTGCTTCGCCGTCGTCCGCGAGACGGGCAGGCGCAAGGTCGGGATGCGCCACTTCGACGTGCAGCTGATCGGGGGCATGGCCTTGCACGACGGCCAGATCGCCGAGATGAAGACCGGCGAGGGAAAGACGCTCACGGCGACGCTCGCCGTCGTGCTCAACTCCCTGGCGGTGCGCGACGAGGAGTCCGGCGAGCGGCGCGGCGTGCACCTGGTGACCGTCAACGATTACCTGGCACGGCGTGACGCCGAATGGATGGGACCGATCTATGAGTCCCTGGGCGTCAGCGTCGGGGTTCTGCAGAACATGCAGCCCTATGAGGACAAGCAGCGCGCGTACGCGTGCGACGTCGTATACGGGACCAACTCCGAGTTCGGCTTCGACTACCTGCGCGACAACATGGCTACCGATCTGGCCGAGAAGGTCCAGCGCGGGCATGCATACGCGATCGTTGACGAGGTCGACAACATCCTCATCGATGAGGCACGCACGCCGCTGATCATCTCCGGGGCCCCCGAACAGGCCGCCGACCTGTATGTGAAGTTCGCCCGCCTGGCGCCCCAGATGCAGCAGGGCAAGACGCCCGAAGGGATGGACCCGCGCACCAAGAAGCAGTTCGTTGCCGACTTCGACTTCGAGGTCGACGAGAAGCACAAGACCGTCTCGATCACCGAGCAGGGGGTCGCCAAGGCGGAGCGCTTCCTGGGCATCGACCACCTCTACCGCGCCGAGAACGGTCACCTCGTGAACCACCTGATCCAGGCGCTGCGCGCGGAGTCGCTGTACAAGCGTGACGTCGACTACGCGGTGATCGACGGCGAGGTGAAGATCATCGACGAGTTCACCGGCCGCATCCTCGAGGGGCGCCGCTGGTCGGAGGGGCTTCACCAGGCCGTGGAGGCGAAGGAGCGCGTTCCCATCCAGGAGGAGAACCAGACGCTGGCGACGATCACCTACCAGAACTACTTTCGCCTGTACGACAAGCTCGCCGGCATGACCGGCACCGCGCTGACCGAGGCGACGGAGTTCATGAAGATCTACGAGCTGCCCGTCGTGCAGGTGCCGACGAACGAGCCGATGATCCGCAACGACCGCAACGACCAGATCTACAAGACCAAGGACGGCAAGTGGTCGGCCGTGCTCAACGAGATCTGCGCCCGCCACGCAAACGGCCAGCCGGTGCTCGTGGGGACGATCTCCGTCGAGGTCTCCGAGCTGCTCTCCACGCGGCTCACCGAGCGCGCTGTTAGGCACACGGTGCTCAACGCCAAGCCCGAGCACGCGGCGCGCGAGGCCGACATCGTGGCCGAGGCCGGCCAGCCCGGCGCCGTCACCATAGCCACGAACATGGCCGGCCGCGGCGTGGACATCAAGCTGGGCGGCAATCCCGAGCACCTGGCGCGCCTCGAGCTCGCGCGCCGCGGGGCCGATGACTCCGACGAGGAGACCCAGGAGCGCGCCCTGCAAGAGGTGCTGCCCGACGTCGAGCGCCGGGTGCAGGAGGACCGGGAGCACGTGATCGCGGCCGGCGGCCTGTTCATCTGCGGGACCGAGCGCCACGAGTCACGCCGCATCGACAACCAGCTGCGCGGACGTTCCGGGCGCCAGGGCGATCCCGGCGAGAGCCGCTTCTTCCTCTCAGCCGAGGATGACCTCGTGCGGCTGTTCGCGGGAGACCGCATCTACAGGATCCTCGACCGCCTCGGCGGCGTCGATGAGGAGGGCAACGAGGAACCGATCGAGGCGGGCATCCTCTCCAAGCAGATCGAGAAAGCCCAGAAGAAGGTCGAGGAACAGAACTTCCTGATCAGAAAACGCGTGCTCGAGTACGACGATGTCATGAACGAGCAGCGCCGCGTCATCTACGCCTACCGCGACGAGGTGCTCGAGGGAAAGAGCATCGGCGAGGAGGCGCGCGAGCAGGTGCTCAGCGTGATCGAGCGAACGATCGAGCAGTACACGCCCGGCGACTTCGTGGACGATTGGGACCTCGACGGCCTGTTCACGGCGCTGGGGCAGTTCTTCCCGCTCGACTTCGGCGAGGACGACCTCGACCGCGAGCGCGTCGACCGGGTCTATCTGATCGACCGCATCGGCGCCATGGCGATCGAGCGCTACGACGCTCGCGCAGAGGCGCTCGGCGAGGAGCTCATGGGTGCGCTCGAGCGCTTCCTGCTGTTGCAGATCATCGACGAACGCTGGCGCGAGCACCTCTTCGACATGGACTACCTGCGCGAGGGCATCCATCTGCGCGGCTTCGCCCAGATCGACCCGCTGGTCGCCTACAAGAACGAAGCCTTCGCGCTCTTCGGCGACCTCATGAACAGCGTCTGGACCGACTACGCGCGCATGATCTTCAACGTCCAGGTGAACGTCGAGGAGCCGGGCGGCGGAGACGCGCCCGTGTCGGCTTTCGCGGCTGCCGGGACCTCCACTCGCGCCGGGCGCGTCTCCTACTCGGGCGGGCACAGCGCGGCTGGCGCAGGGGCGCTGGCCGCCGCGGCGGCCGCCGAAGCTGGCGGTGAGGCGTTTGCGCCGGGAGACGAGGAGCAGGCCGAGGCCATGCCCGTGGTCGAGCAGCGCGTCGTGGGCGAGGAGCAGATGCTCGGACGCAACGACCCTTGCTGGTGCGGATCGGGCAAGAAGTTCAAGCGCTGCCACGGCGCCTAGGCTGGCGGGAGCCGAGATGGCGAGCACACGCCCGAGCGAGACCACCCCCGAGCGCCTGGCCGCCATCCGCGAGCAGCTGAAGCTGCTGGCGGACTATCTTTGACCCCGCTGCCCTGAAGCAGCGCGTCGCGGCGCTCGAGGAGCAGATGGGAGCGAAGGCCTTCTGGGAGGACTCCGAGCGTGCCGCATCGGTGTCCGAAGAGCATGCACGTGCGACGCGGCGGCTCGACGCGTTCAACTCGCTCGCGGCGGACGTCGAGGACCTCGACGGGCTAGCCGAGATGGCCGCAGAGGAGCAGTCCCTGCAAGGGGAGGTCGACGAGCAGATCGCATCCGTCGAGCAGCGGCTCGCCGCGCTCGAGGAGCAGCGGCTGTTCGCCGGGCGCTATGACGCGGGCGATGCGCTGGTGAGCGTCAACGCCGGGGCCGGCGGCACCGACGCGCAGGACTGGGCCGAGATGGTGCTGCGCATGGAGATGCGCTGGGCCGAGCGCCGCGGCTTCAAGCTCGAGCTGCTCGAGGTGAGCGCGGGCGAGGAAGCGGGCATCAAGTCCGCCACCTTCCGCGCCTCGGGCGAGAACGCGTATGGCTTGCTCGGCGCCGAGCGCGGCGTCCACCGGCTCGTGCGCCTGTCTCCGTTCGACTCTGCGCACCGCCGCCAGACGAGCTTCGCGGGCGTGGAGGTGGCACCTGTTGTCGAGGACGCCGACGGGAACCTCGAGATCGACGAGGACGACCTTCAGGTAGACACCTACCGCGCGTCCGGTGCCGGCGGCCAGCACGTCAACAAGACCGACTCCGCCGTTCGCATCACGCACCGGCCCACCGGGATCGTCGTGCAGTGCCAGAACGAGCGCTCGCAGTCCTCAAACCGCGCCACCGCCCTCGCGATGCTGCGCGCCAAGCTGCTGCAGCTGCGCGAGCGCGAGCGCGAGGAAGAGATCGCGCGCGAGAAGGGCGACATCCAGGACGTGAACTTCGGCTCGCAGATCCGCTCGTACGTCCTGCACCCCTACACGATGGTCAAGGATCACCGCACCGGAGAGGAGATCTCCGACGTGCAGCGCGTGCTCGACGGGGACCTCGACCCCTTCGTGCGCGCATACCTGCTGAGCGCGGCCTCCTCACGAGGCTAGGGATGGACGAGCTCGCCGCTCTCGTCGCGCGAGCGCTAGCCGAGGACGTGGGAGGCGGCGATCTGACGACCTCCGCCACCGTAGCCGCCGACGCCGACGGGAATGCCCTGATCACGCAGAAGGCCCCGGGCGTCATCTTCGGCCTCGACGTGGCCGAGCAGGCGTTCTTGCTGCTCGATGCGAAGGCGCGCTGTGAGCGGCTCGTGTCCGAGGGCCGCTGGCGCGACACCGGAGGCCCCGTGCTCCGCATCCACGCGCGCGCCCGCGCCCTGCTCACGGGCGAGCGCACGGCGCTGAACTTCCTCGCCCACCTCTCCGGCGTTGCGACGCTATCCGCCCGCGCTGCCAAGGCCGTCGAGGGCACGCGCGCCAAGGTACTGGACACGCGCAAGACGACGCCCGGGATGCGAGCGCTCGAGAAGGCCGCGGTCGCCGCCGGGGGGGCGAGCAATCATCGCGCGGGGCTATACGACGCGATCCTGATCAAGGAGAACCACATCGCGGCGGCCGGTGGCCTCGCGCAGGCAATCGACGCCGCCCGCCACGCCCAGCCGGAGCTGGCGGCGAGCCTCGAGGTCGAGGTGCGCGACGAGGCCGAGATCGAGCAGGCTCTCGCCGCCGGCGCACCGCGCCTGCTGCTCGACAACATGGACGAGGCCGAGCTGCGCAGGGCGGTCGAGCTGGTGGCGGGCCGCGCGCAGTTGGAGGCGAGCGGCGGGGTTACGCTCGAGGATCTGCGCGCGCGCGCCCTGACCGGCGTCGACTTCGTCTCGATGGGCGCCCTGACTCACTCGGCGCCGGCGCTCGACGTCTCGATGACGCTGGAGCTCGCCCCGTGAGGGCCACGGCCGGCGACGCTGGCATCGCTGAGCCTCGGTGCGGTCAGCCGGCTGCCCGGCGAGGTCGCAGGCGCGGGGGGTACGCCGCCCAGCCGGCGGCCGCCAGGCGCGGGCTAGAATGTCCTCAGGTGGCCGCTAGCCACCCTTCCCCGCTCGCCGCTCGCCGCCGCGTGCCTCTGATGACGGAGATGCTGCCGTGAACCTGCCGATGGCCCCCACGCTGCCGATGGCCCCCGCTGGGGGGCACTCACAGGAGCTTTCCGCGAGGCAGATTGCCGCCCTGCAGGCGGAGGTGCGCGAGCTCGCAAGCACGCGCGACGCGGTCATCCTCGCGCACAACTATCAGGTTCCAGAGGTGCAGCAGGTCGCGGACTACGTCGGTGACTCACTTGGCCTCTCTCGCCAGGCGGCAGCCGCCGAGTGCGAGACGATCGTCTTCTGCGGCGTGCACTTCATGGCGGAGACGGCCTCGATCCTGTGTCCGCAAAAGACCGTCCTGATACCCGATCTCGACGCCGGCTGCTCGCTGGCCGCGTCGATCGACGCCGAGCAGCTGGCGCAGTGGCGCGCGCAGTACCCCCGCGGGGTCGTGGTCATGTACGTGAACACGACCGCCGAGGTGAAGGCGCTGACGGACTACTGCTGCACCTCGGCGAACGCAGTCGACGTGGTGCGCCACATTTATTCAACCCACGGCGAGGAGACCGAGATCCTTTTCGGGCCCGACATGTGGCTGGGCGCATACGTCGAGCGAGAGCTCGGGCGGCGCATGCACGTGTGGGACGGCGAGTGCCATGTGCACGCGGGCATACGCCCGGCCGACATCGACGCCACCCGCGCTGCGCATCCGGACGCCGAGCTGTTGATCCATCCCGAGTGCGGGTGCTCGACGAGCGTGATGGAGTACGTGGCGGCCGGCGACATCGATTCGGGCGGCGTGCACATGCTCTCCACCGGCGGCATGCTGCGCTATGCGCAGGCAGCAGAGCGCGAATCCGATCGCGCGGGAGCGCGGCGGGAGGCGGTGGTGGCAACCGAGACCGGGATGCTGTATGCGCTCGAGCAGGCCGCGCCGGGTGTGAGCTTCATCCCCGCCAACGCTGAGGCGTCGTGCATGTACATGAAGATGATCACCCTGCCCAAGCTGCTGGACGCGCTGCGCGACAACAAGTTCGAGGTGCGCGTGCCCGACGAGATCGCCGCGCGGGCGCGAATCCCCATCGATCGCATGATCGCGATCGGCTGACGCTCCCTCGCGGCGCCGCTAGGGCGCCTCAGGCCGTCGGTGCGAACTCCTCGGCTCGGTGCGGCCCGACGCACGCTACGGCGAGGTTGTCGGCGACCGCCGCCGCGACGTCGCGCACCTCCTCGTAGCTCACTTCGTCGAGCGCCGCGATCGCCGCGTCGGGGTCGATCGACTCGCCGCGCACGATCGCCTGGTTCGCCGCGTAGCGCGCCACCGCACCCGAGTTCTCGAACGCGAGCACGCGGCGCCCCGCGGCATACGCGCGCGCCCTGGCGACCTCCTCCTCCTCGGGGCCCTGGTCGCGCAGCTCATCGACGATCTCGCGCATGCGCTCGAACGCCTCGACGCACTTGGCCGACTCAAGCCCCGAGCCGATCTGCAGGACTCCCACGTCGGCGAACGCGTGATCGACGGCATACACGGAGTAGCACAGGCCGCGCTTCTCGCGGATCTCCTCGAACAAGCGCGAGCCCATCGATCCTCCGAGCAAGGTCGCATAGATCGACAGGGCAGCACGTTCGCGCCGGTCGCGCACGTCGACCTGCGGGCGGTAGATCATGCGCAGGTGCGACTGGTTGGTGTCGCGTTCGTCGACCAGCGTCTGCGGGGCAAAGTCCGGGACCGGCGCGAAGGGCGCGGGCTCGGAGAGCGCGGGGAAGCGGGCGAAGTGCTCCTCGAGCGTGGGCTGCGGGGGGAGGTGATCGAGGTTGCCCACGAGGAACGCGCCTCCCCTTGCGCCCGCCCAGCGGCGCTCGCGAAAGGCCACGATGCCCTCGCGCGTGAAGTCCCGCAGGTTCTCCTCGGTCCCGAGCACCGTACGCCCGAGCGGGTGCTCGCCAAAGGCGGCCCTGTCGATCAGGTACTCGGCTACAGTCGAAGGCTGGTCGTACGCCCGGTTGATCTCCTGGATCACGACGCCGCGCTCTCGGTCCAGATCCTCGATCTCCAGGCGCGGGCGGCCTACGAAATCGCTCAGCAGGTCGGTCGCCTGGGCGGCGCTCTCGGCGCGCACGGTGATGTGGAAGGCGACCAGATCGTGGCTCGTGTAGGCGTTTAGCACGCCACCCAGCCGCTCGGCGGTTTCGTTGATGTCGCGGTGGCTCGGGTAGCGCTCGCCGCCCTTGAAGACGAGGTGCTCGAGGAAGTGCGCCATCCCGTTCTCCGGCGGAAGCTCGCTGCGCGCCCCAGCGTCGAATGCGACGAGAACCGTCAGCGCCCTGGTGCCCGGCAGCGGGATCCGGTGGACCGGCAGGCCGTTCGCAGCGATCACGGTCGTCTCGATGCTCGCCATCGTCGGTCCACCATATCCGGCGGCGCGCGATGGACCCCGCGCACGCCGCTCGCAGCGCGCTGCAAATCCGGTTGCATGCAGGCATTTTGTGCAATGGGGACACGCCGTGAGCGCTACCCTCCCGGGCCGATGGCAGCCACCGACGCAACCAGCCTCGAGGCGGCGCAGCCGGCGCTGAGCGGCTCCACGCATCCGCCCGCCGCGAGCGAGCCCAGCGCGATCTTCACGGGCCCGCGCCGCGGCTCGCACCCTCGCGCGCAGGCGAGCGCCCGGCCCGCGCGGGTGGTGGAGTTTCGTGGCGCCTCAAAGCTCTACGGGGCCGGCGACGTGGGCCTCGAGCGCGCGACGTTCGTCATCCGCCGCCAAGAGATGGTCTTCCTGGTTGGCCCGACGGGGTCGGGCAAGTCGACGATCATGCGGCTTCTGATCAAGGAGATCGAGCCCAGCGAGGGACGCGTGCGCGTGGCCGGACGCGATCTCTGCGAGATCCCGCGGCAGAAGATCCCCTTCTACCGTCGCAACCTCGGTGTCGTGTTCCAGGACTTCAAGCTGCTGCCGACGCGCACGGTGTACGACAACATCGCCTACGCGCTGCAGGTCACCGGCGCCTCGCGCAAGCAGATCCGCGCGACGCTGCCCGAAATCCTTCGCCTGACGGGCCTCTCGACGAAGCTCCACTCCTACCCCCACCAGCTCTCCGGCGGAGAGCAGCAGCGCGTGGCGATCGCGCGGGCGTTCGCGTCGCACCCGCCGCTGCTGTTGGCCGACGAGCCGACCGGGAACCTCGACCCCGAGACCTCGATCGGGATCATGCAGCTGCTGTATCGCATCAACCGCGCAGGCACGACCGTGATCATCGCCTCCCACGACAGCGGCATGGTCGATCGCATGCGCCGGCGCGTGATCGAGCTCAGGCGCGGGCGGATCGTCCGCGATGAGGCCTCGGGCTCCTACGGTGGGCGCGAGGAGAGCACCGACGAGCTCGGCGAGCGCCTCAGGCGCGAAGTCGCCTGAGCTGCGCGGCATGAGACCGGCCTTCTTCCTCAAAGAGTCTCTGCGCTCGATGCGTCGCAACGTCGTACCGAGCTTCGCGGCGCTGGCCTCCGTGCTGGTCACGACGCTCGTACTCGGCGTGTTCATACCCGTCGTGCAGGCGACCAACGGCGCCGCCGACGACGTGCGCAAACGGGTGCTTGTGGACGTGGATCTGCTCAGCGGCGCGAGCGCCGCAACCGTGGCCCGCGTGCGCGCCGAGCTTCAGGGCGCCCCGCACGTAAAGAGCGTGCAGTTCGTCTCCAAGCAGTCGGGCTATGAACGGCAGCGCAAGCTCAACCCGCAGGCGTTCGCCCTGATCGGCTACAACCCGCTCCCCGACATCTTCCGCGTCACTCCCGACCGGCCCGAGAACTCCGGGGCATTGCGCGCCGAGCTGGACCAGTCGAGCCCGCTCGGCGTTCGCTTGGTCAGCGATCCCGCGATCGCCGCGGTTCAGAATCGACAGGCGCAGACCGACCGCATCGTGTCGGCCACCCGCGTGATCAAGATCACGATGGCACTGCTGGCCGCCCTGCTGGTGATCGCGTCTGTCCTGCTCGTCTCGAACACGATCCGCCTTTCCCTCTTCTCACGCCGTCGCGAGGTCGAGGTGATGAAGCTCGTGGGAGCCACCGACTGGTTCATCCGCTGGCCGTTCGTGCTCGAGGGCCTGTTCCTGGGCGCTCTCGGCGGAGCCGGTGCGGTCGCCTTACTGGCGGTGGCGAAGGTCACGCTGGTGGACCCGCTGGCGAACAGCGTCAGGCTGATCTCGCGTCCTGACATGATCGGCTTTCCGCTGCTCATCGCGATCCTGATGGCGTGCGCGGTCGGTGTATCCGCCGCCGGCTCGGGCATCTCGCTGCGGCGCTTCCTGCGCATCTGACCCGTAGTCTGCGAGGCGATGCGCTCGCCCCGACGATCACCCGTGGCCGATGGCCGTTCGCTGGGCCTGCTCGCGCTCGCGCTCGCGCTGGTGCTCGTCCTGGTGGCGGGCATCTGGCTCGGCGGGCACCCGGAAAACCTGCCGGCGTTTGCGCGCGACGCGCTCGTACCCGATCACGAAACGCGGGTTGTGGATGAAGCGATCGACCGCATCGCTCGCGACTACTACCGCCCGATATCGAAGAGGCGCCTCGCCGGCTCCTCGATCGTAGGCGCTGTCGCGAGCCTCAACGATCGCTTCTCGCACTACCTCACCCCGAGTGAATTCCAGACGTTCAACCGACCTCCGAGCTTCGCCGGCATCGGCGTCGCAGTCGGCCCCAGCCGCCGCGGGCTGGCGATCGCGCGCGTGTTCGATTCCTCTCCCGCCGCGCGCGCCAGGCTGCGAGCGGGCGACGTCATCGTGACCGTCAACGGGCGCTCGCTCGCGGGGATCTCCGAGAATGCAGCAACCGCCCTGATCAAGGGCCCCCCGGGCACGGACGTCGTGCTCGGCATCGTGAGCCCTGGACACGGCCAGCGAGCGGCCCGCAGCGTGAGGCTGACGCGCGCGACGATCTCAGAGCCCGTCGTCGCCTCGGTCATGCGCTCGGTGAGGGGCGTCAAGCTCGGGGTGGTGGGGCTGGGCACGTTCAGCCCTGGCGCGCATGGTGAAGTGCGCAAGTCCGTCGAGCACCTGCTGCACTCAGGAGCTCGCGGGATCGTGCTCGACCTGCGGGCCAACGGCGGCGGGCTCGTCGAGGAGGCGCGCCTGGTCGCGAGCATTTTCATCCCCCGAGGCACGATCGTGACCACCCGCGGAAGGGCGCAGCCGCGGCAGACGCTGACCGCGGCCGGCGACGCGATCTCGACCTCGATACCGGTGGTCGTGCTCGTCGATGCGAACACGGCGTCAGCGTCGGAGATCGTGGCCGCCGCTCTGCAGGATCACCGCCGCGCCACGATCATCGGCACCCATACGTTCGGCAAGGGCGTCTTTCAGGAGGAGGAGCCGCTCGCGAACGGCGGCGCGCTCGACATCACCGTCGGTGAGTACTTCACGCCCAGCGGGCGCAATCTCGGCGGGGGCGGCGTCAAGCAGGGGGCCGGCGTGATCCCCGACGCGATCGTCGCCAACGGCGTAGACACGCGCCACGGCCTGGACGTGGCGCTCGACGCGCTCGCGGCGAAAGCGAAGTGAGCGGCCGCCGGCGGGCCAGTGCGCCGGGCGCAAGCGCGCGAGCATCGCGGGGCGACGCGCGCGTGGTGTGGCCCGCGAGCGAGCGTCAGAGCGCGCGCTCGGCGATCGAGGCGCTTATGCGCGAGCGAGGGCTCGCGCGGCGCTTTGCCCGCGACGTTGAGCGCGAAGCCGAGCGCACGCGCGATCGCGGGCTCGAGGCCGCCGGCGAGCTCGGCCTGCGCCACGACCTGAGGCAGCTCACGACCTTCACCGTCGATCCGGCGAGCGCCGAGGACTTCGACGACGCGATCTCAGCCGAACCGCTGTCCGCCGGAAGCGTCCGCGTGTGGGTGCACATCGCTGATGTGAGCGCCCATGTCCTCGAGGGCTCGCACCTCGACCGAGCGGCACGCGAGCGCGGGACGAGCGTGTACGCGCCCGGCGCCGTCGAGCCGATGCTGCCGAGCGCGCTCTCCAGCGACGCTTGCTCGCTGCTCCCCGCGCGCGAGCGTCTTGCGGTGACCGCGGAGCTCGAGCTCGAGCTCGGCAGCGCACGCGTTGCCAGGACGGCCTTCTATCGCTCGCTGATCCGCTCGGACGCGCGTCTCGACTATGAGCGCGTCGACCGCATCTTTGCCGGGCATGAGGCGGCCGACGGTCCGTGGGCGGCGGCGCTTGAAGCGGCGCGCGAGGCCGCGAGCGCGTTGCGCCGCGAGCGTGATCGGCGCGGAGCGCTCGTGATCGACTCGCACGAGCCCGAGTTCGTGCTCGACGAGCGAGGCGAAGTCGCGGAGATCCACCCGCGCGCGCAGACCGAGTCACACCGGATGATCGAGCATCTGATGATCGCCGCCAACGAGGCGGTCGCTGCTCTGCTCGAGAAGCGCAAGATCCCCTGCCTGTACCGCGTGCACGAGCGCCCGGAGCCCGAGCGCATCGCGCGACTGGTGGCGCAGCTGAGCGCGCTGGAGGTGCCGACGCCGCCGCTCCCAGAGCGGATGTCCCACCGGGAGGCGGCCGAGCTCGTGGGCTCGATTTCGCAGCTGGTCGATGAGCACGTGCGCCGCACCGGCGCCGGCCGGCTGGCGCTCAATGCACTCGTGCTGCGCTCCTTGAAGCAGGCGTACTACTCGCCGCGCAACATCGGTCATGCCGGGCTTCGCTCGTGCAGCTACTGCCACTTCACCTCGCCGATCCGCCGCTATCCCGACCTCGTGTGCCATCGCGCGCTGCTGTACGCGCTTGGCGCAGCCGAGCGTGCGCCGCTGGCGAGCGAGCTGTCCGAGCTGGGTATCTGGACGTCCGAGTGCGAGCGCGAGGCGATGATGGTCGAGCGCGACGCCGACGACATCGCGCGCTGCTTTCACCTCGAGGCCGCTCTGCTGCGCAACGGATGGGAGCAGACGTTCGCCGGGGAGGTGGTCGGACTGATCCCGGCCGGCGCCTTCGTGGCCTTCGGCCCCGCCGAGGAGCCGGAGCCGGCTACGGCCGCCGCGGCGCCCCGGCGCGAGGATGGAGCGAGCGAGGTGACGGCGCTGTATGAAGGCTTGCTGCCAGCGCGCGCGCTGAGCGGCCCGGGCGGCGAGCGCGAGTGGTGGGAGCTGCGCGAGGAGGAGACCGCGCTGCGCGGTGAGCGCACCGGAGCGGCGGTGCGCCTTGGCGACCGTGTCCGCGTGCAGGTTGCGCGCGTTGACGCTTCGCGCGGGCGCGTCGACCTCCTCGCCGCGCAGGACCCCGGCGCGCAAGGCTAGGCTCGTTAGATGGCCAAGGGCAAGGGCAAGCGCAAGGTTGGGGCGGGCGACGTGGCGTCCAACCGCTACGCCTCGCATCGTTACGTGCTGCTCGAGCGCATGGAGTGCGGGATCGTGCTCGAGGGCACCGAGGTCAAGGCGCTGCGCGCCTCGGGCGCCCAGCTGAAGGACGGCTACGCCGCCGTGCGCGATGGCGAGCTGTGGCTGCATTCGGTACACATCCCGCCCTACGGGCCAGCCGCGCGCGAGAATCATGAGCCCGAGCGCCCCCGCAAGCTGCTGCTGCACAGGCGCGAGCTCGAGCGCATGGCCGCGCGGGCCAATGAGCGGGGGCTCACGCTCGTGCCGACGCGCATCTACTTCGCCGGGCCGCGCGCCAAGGTCGAGATCGCGCTGGCGCGAGGCAAGGACCTCTACGACAAGCGCCAGGCCTTGCGCGAGCGCGACACCGCCAGAGACATCGAACGAGGCCTGCGCGAAGCCAGGCGCTGACTACAGATGGCGGAAGCTGTGGCCCTGTGAGGAGAGTATGTGCGTGTGGTCCATGCCCACCGCCAGGAGCACGATCAAGCCGAGGTACACCGCGCCCACGAGCAGCCTGTTGCGAGCTGAGACACGGTAGTAGGCGGCCTGCTCCAGCGAGCGGGTTTTGCGAGCCTGCCAGCGCCGCCACACTTCCATCGCCGCGAACAGCGCGATCAGCAGCAGCACGAAGTTTGGGAACACGAGCATCATCGCGACCAGGACACCGAGGCCCACGAACCACATCCACGGCGCCATCGCGGCCATCGCCCGGCCGCCGTCAAGGGGGACCACCGGCAGCAGGTTGAAGAGGTTCAGGAAGAAGCCGATGTAGGCAAGCGCGCGGAAGAGGTCGCTGTCGGCGGCTTCGCCGATCGCCAGGCACGCGGCTGCGCCGACGCTTCCGAGCACGGGCCCGGCGAGGCCTACCCGTGCCTCCGCGAGCGCGTTGTCGCCCAGCGACCTCGCCGAGATGAGCGCGCCGAGGAACGGAATGAACATTGGGGCGCTCGCCTTGATGCCCTCGCGGCGCAGTGCGATCACGTGGCCGAGCTCGTGGACGAACAGCAGCACAACGAAGCCGACCGCGAAGGTCCAGCCGAAGAACAGCGAGTAGGCGGCGATCGAAACGAACGCGGTGCCCGCCGAGGTCAGCACCTTGAGCTTCGGCAAGAGCAGCAACACGCCCTTGATCGCCGAGAAGAACTTGGCGACCAACGCACCCACCGCGGCGAGCGCACCGCCGATGCGCCCGCGCAGGTTGCGCGCCCGCGCACGCGCCGGGGTGGGCATTCCAAACGGGTCCTGATGCTGCTGCGGCGACGCCGGGCGGGACGCGGGTGCGCCCAGCACGGGCGCCGGCGCGGGCTGTGGTAGCGAGGCGTCGCCGCTGTCCATGACCTCATTGTCGCAGCGTCCATAAGCGCCTCCTAACGCCACCGTTTTTCGCGGACGTTGCGGCCTGCGCCCCGGCGTGGCACTTGCATCGGAGAGGGCGCGAGGCTAGCTTGCATCGCGACGCGGAGCCGAGCCGCAAAAGAGCGAGGCCAATGAGGTGTGAGGCCGCGCCACCTATAACGAAGACCTGCGGGTCGATCGAGTAGGTTCCTCAAGCGATCGGGGCCGCGTCATTTTTTTTCCGCTTTCCCGCTCGCTCCGAGGTCGCAGGAAGGCGTGGGCGCGGGATGAAGCGGACGCTAAACTCAGGCTGCATCCACACCTACGGGGACGACAGGCTTCGACGTGGTCGGCTCGTGGGGTTGGTGGCGAGTCGAGGTCCCGGGCGGCCTCGTAAAACACCCGGGAAAACAATAAGTGCGGACTCTCACGAGTACGCCCTCGCCGCTTAGTCAATAGCTAAGCCGTGAGGTCTCGGGCCCCGCTCGCCTGCGGCGGGGAAAACCGGGATCAGAAAGCAGGCTCACCCGGTGCGGGCAGCCTCCGCCAAGCCGGGGAAATCTAAGGAGGCTGGTCCCCCGCAACCCGGCCGGCGAGGCGAGCGGGGGATGAGATCAGAGCGCCGGCTACGCTCGTAGAAGCCACTCTCACGCGATCGCGGACGCGGGTTCGATTCCCGCCGTCTCCACTTTTCCCGTAAACCCCCGCAAACGCGGGGGTTTTTTACGGAGACGATTGGAATGATTCGCTGTCGTCGTAATCCGCGGCGTCGTCGGCCAAGACCTGTTGCCGCTTTATAAGCTCTGCCTCAGCCAACCGGCGCCGACCGCCACCCTTGAATCAGCATGGCCGGCTCCCCGCCTACCGCAGCCGGGCTTTGAACTCGATCTGTTCTTCGCCCTGGCCTTCGATCACGCTGCGTTCGTCCCGCAGCGTGAGCCCTGCCGGTTGACGCCGTCTCCCCCGTTGCGAACCACGCATCGGCGGGGTAGTCTGACCACCGTCGAGCGTGCCTGGGTCGCCCGACGTCGATGAAAGAGGGGGATTGCCAATGCCGTTCGGAGTCTCGCGTCCGACTGAGTGGCCTCGTCGCGCGCTGAGATGGATTGTGCTCGTGGGAGTGGGATTCGTACCGCTTACCGATCACGAGCTCGAGCACATGGCCAAAGAGCTCAAGCCCGTTCTCGACGAGGACTTCGCTTGCCTCGCCGAGACTCCCGAAGGCGAGCTCGTGGGCGTGTCGCTGTCGCTCCCCGACTACAACCAGGTGCTCGCGAGGCTCAACGGGCGTCTGCTGCCCCTCGGATGGTTGACCGCGCTTCGGACACGCCACCGTATCGACGAGATCCGCGTGCTCGCGCTCGGAGTGAAACCCGAGTTCCAGCACACAGGCGTCGCGGCTGCGCTGTACCGCGACGTGTGGGACGCCTGCCGTCGGCGCGGCATCAAACGGGCCGAGACCGGCTGGATCCTCGAGATAAACGAGCCGATGAACCGCGCGATGGAGGCGCTCGTTGGGAGGATCGTCAAGCGCTATCGCGTCTATGAGCGACTGCTCGAGCCCGACGCTGTGCCTGGCCTCCCCGACACGGGCAGCTCGTAGCCCGGCTGGATCCGTCCGGTTGACCACACAAAACCCGGCCGAGGTCCGCATCGATGAGCTACAGCGGATCGGGGCCGGGCGCGAGGCCGAGGTCTACGCGCTCGACGGGGATCGCGTCCTCCGCCTGGCTCGCACGGCCGCACTTCGCGAGGAGGTCGAGCGCGAGCGGGTCGCCTTGCTGGCAGCAGCGCGCTGTGGCGCACCGGCTCCAGCGATGTTCGAGCAGATCGACGTCGACGGTCGTCCGGGGTTGGTGCTCGAGCGCCTCGATGCCCACGATCTGTTGACGAGTGCGTTGCGCCGGCCGTGGGAGCTCGCGCTCGTTCCGGCGATCCTCGCCCGGGTCCACGCGGCGCTGCACGAAACCCTGGCGCCAGCAGGGCTTCCCGACTTGCACGCCGAGGTCGCAGCGCGCTTGCAGTCAAAGCTCGTTCCGCCGGACGTGCGCGACCCCGCTGAGCGAGCGCTGCAACGGCTCCCCGACGGGGACCGCCTGTGCCATGGAGACCTTCATCCCGGCAACGTCATGCGCCGACGCAGCGATGGCTACGCCGTCATCGATTGGAAGGCCGCATCACGCGGTGACCCCAATGCAGACATCGCGCGGACGCGACTGCTGCTCGTCGGCGCCTGGATTCCGGGCCCCGTGCCGCGTCGGCTCCAAGTCCTCCTCTCGCCGTTTCGCTGGGCGCTCTACTCCGCCTACCTGTCCGCGTATGCAGGCAGACGGGACCTCGATCGCTCGACGATCGCCGCGTGGGTGCCCGTGCTGGCGGCTGCGCGCCTGTCCTACGACATCCCGCAGGAGCGAGCATGGCTGCTCGGCGTCGCCCGGCGTACATCGCGCACGCCAAGGCTTTCCAAGCCTACGCTTATATAAGCTTATGCTAAGCTAAGCGCCGTGCTGAGCGTGCGAGCACAAGGGTTCGAGGACCTGCAGAAGTTCCTCGCGGAGCTGCTGCCCAGCTGGCTCGAGCGGTTGAAGGAGTTCGCCGAGGAGGAGGCGCGAAGCGGCCGAGATGCGCGCCAGGCGAAGCGAAACTGACGCACTCATCGAGCACGAGATCCGGATCCCCGCCGCGCCGCAGATCGTCTTCGCCTACTTCGCCGACCCGGTCAAGACGGTCCCGCGGATCGGCAGGTTTTCCTCGGTCCGGGGCAGTCCATTCTGTAGTTACAGTTTATATAAGGGTCTGCTACAATAAGCTCATTCATCGGGCCTGCCGGCGTCGCTGAATAGCACAGGCGCCGCTGCGTCCGGATAGACGAGATGCGCCGCTCGCGGCGCGAACGAAAGGAGACGGATGAGACCTCGAGCGATCATCGCCATGACTGCGGTTGCCGCGGCCTCGCTGGCAGCCCTCGGAACGGGTGCGGCATCGGCGCAGGCGGCGACCACTTGCACGTGGGGCGGGACTCCCGCCAACCCGACCGGGACGTTCTACTACACGGGGCAGGGACCAACGAACACGCCGTCCACCGAACCGCTTGCATTCGTCGCTACGGGCCCCTTGGCTGGAGAGTGCAGCGGGAAGCTCACGTACCGCGGCTACTCCGAAGCTGGCTCAACGTGCGCGTTTGGCGGGTTTGAAGCCAGCGCCAAAGGGCTGCCCGGTGTCGTGCGGGCCGCAGGCGAGAACGTGATCGGGCTCATCCCAGCGTTGCTCTACGACAAGTACGGAAACGTCGTCGGCTCCGAGAACCCGCAGGTGTTGACCAGCGGCACCGAAGAAAGCAACTTCGGATTCGCCAGCTGCAACACGCCCGAAGGCTTCCAGAAGGGGAACTTCAGCTCTGTGATCGAGCTGTTCGGGTAGCGAGCGCTGCGCGAGGCCCAGCCTCGCGCAGGTCACGTGACCGCCGTTTCAGCCGGCGCCCTTGGCATGGGGTAGCAGGACAGGGGTGCCGGCTGGCGGCTGCTGTGCCTGCGGCTGCGTCGGTGCCAAAAGTTACGGCGGCTCACACCTCCGCCCGTCGCCGCGAAGGGCGGAGCTCTCAGCTGACCTGGCCGGTTATCCTGCGCTCGCGTTTCGACCGTAGGAGGAATCCGTGTCAGTCGTTCTGGTGCACGCGCCCGCAACCAGTTCGGTGAGAAGCTCGGGCCGATGCTGCAAGTGCTGGGCGTCAGAAGCGAGCCGCAGATCTACCCCGCGCACGCGTTCGTCTCCGCTCGAGCGCGTCGAGCCGCACGCATAGCATGCGCCAGCGGGTGAGCGTGGTCACTCTCGGCGTGCGTGATCTTGCGCGCGCGCGCCGCTTCTATGAGGCTCTCGGCTGGCACACGCGCGCGGCCGCGGGCGACCAGGTCGTCTTCTTTCAGGCCGGCGACATGGTGCTCGCGCTCTGGGATCGCGCGCGGCTCGCCGAGGACAGCGCCGTCGAGGACGCGCGCGGCTGGGGAGGCGTCGCGCTCGCGCACAACGTCGGCTCACGCGAGGACGTAGATGCGGTGATCGAGGAAGCGCGCTCTGCCGGCGCGACGATCGGCCGTGAGCCCGCCGAGACGTTCTGGGGCGGCTACAGCTCCGTCTTCATCGACCCCGAGGGGCATCCCTGGGAGGTCGTGCACAACCCGCACTGGACGCTCACCGAAGGCGGCGGCGTGCGCCTGAACCCGGACACCTGACAGGCGATCAGGCCGTGCTCGCGGCGCCGTTCGTCGTCGCCGTCCCAATGATCAGCGGGCGCACCCACGGCGGGGCTTTCGCCAGCCGGTCGTTGGCGAGATCGGTGACCGCGAAGCCCGCCGTGCGAATCTTCTCGAGCGTCGGCCGGTTGCAGTTGCAGCCCTGACCGACGCGTTTGTGGAGGCCGTTGACGCGGTCCTGCCAGCGAGCCAAGCGCGGCTCCTCGGAGCGCACGTGCTCGATGAACAGCAGCCGGCCGCCGGGCGTGAGCACGCGGCGGAGCTCCGCGAGCGAGCGCTCGGGATCGCGCACCGTGCACAGCACCAGCGTCGAGACCGCGACGTCGAAGCTCCCGTCCTCGAAGGGAAGCTCCTCCGCGGGTGCCTGAACGAGCTCCGCGGGCAGCTCGCGCTCGTTCAGGTGGCGCGCCAGGCGCTTTGCCATGGGCGCCTCCGGCTCGGTCACCGTCAGGCGCTGCACCTGATCCGGGTAGAAGGGCAGGTTCGCGCCCGTGCCGCCTCCGATCTCGAGCACGCGCCCGTGCGCGCCCGCGAGCAGCGCCTGCCTGTGCGCGCGCAGCCCCGCCTTCTCGGTGCCCTCCATCATGCGGTCGTAGAGGGCCGCGAAGATCCGTCCCGAGATGCTCATGGGAGCCTCCTTTCGACCGGGGGTGAGCAAGCGCTCCGAGAACTCGCGGCGATCGTACAGCGTCGGCAAAGCATCGCGCGGCCACGCACCGGCTAACCTCGCACCGGCTAACCTCGCACGCTCGTGCACGCTCAGCGCGACACCTCGAAGGGCTCGGCCGCGCTCCAGCGGTCCGAGCCCTTTCTCGTCCTCGACGTCTTCACCGAGCAGCCGCTCGAGGGCAACCAGCTGGGCGTCTTCACCGACGCCGCCGCCATCCCGTCTGAGCTCATGCAGCGGCTGGCGCGCGAGCTCAACTTCTCGGAGACCGTGTTCGTGCTGCCCGGCGACGGAGACTGCGACGCGCGCCTTCGCATCTTCACGCCCTCGCGCGAGCTGCCTTTCGCGGGCCATCCGGTGCTCGGTGCGGCCTTCGCCGTCGGCGCGCAGCTGGAGCGCGATCAGCTCCGTCTGCAGACGGGCCTCGGCGTGGTGCCGCTCGAGCTGCGCCGGGACGGCGGGGTGATCACGTTCGGGAGCATGCGCCAGCTCGTCCCGCAGTGGCGGACGTACGAGCGCGAGGCCGAGCTGCTGGGCGCCCTCGGCGTGGAGCGCTCGGACCTGCCCGTGGAGGCGTATGCCAACGGTCCCCTGCACGTGTACGTCGAGCTCGACAGCGAGGACGCGGTCGCGCAGCTGCGCCCCGACATGCGCGCGCTGGCAGCGCTCGACTGCTGCGCCAACTGCTTCGCCGGCAGCGGGCGGCGCTTCAAGACGCGCGTGTTCGCACCCGCGTTCGGCGTCGCCGAGGATCCGGCCACCGGCTCGGCCGCCGGCCCTCTCGCCGTGCACCTGTGCCGCCACGGCCGCATCCGCTTTGGTGATGAGATCGAGATCACCCAGGGCGATGAGGTCGGCCGGCCCTCGCGCCTGTACGCCTCCGCGCACGGCTCGCAAGCAGCCATCGAGCGCGTTCAGGTCGGCGGCTCGGCGGTCACCGTCGCGCGCGGCGAGTTCATCCTGCCGCGCTGACGCTCACTCGGGCAGCTCGGAGTGCGCCGGCGGCGCAGCTCGCCCGTATCACCTCCGCGACCGCCGGAGGGTCGTCGAAGAAGGGCACGTGGCCGGCGCCCAGCGTGAGGTGCCTCGCCCACGGCAGCATCGCCCGAGCGCGCGGGGCTTGGCGGCCGTAGAGCAGGAGCCGGTCGCGAACGCCCCACGCGATCGTCAGCGGCACCGCTCGCAGCTGCTGCGGCTCGCTGAAGCGGTAAGCGCTGAAGGCGGCCAGCGCGGGCGCGAACGCCGGCGCCGCCCACGCGTCCTCGAGCGTCGCGACCGCCTCCGAGGCGGGCATCCGCGAGGGCCATCCGAAGGTCTGCGCGAACAGGGCCGCGCGCCCCGCCCGCGTGCGCGAGAGAGCTCGGACCGCGGGGCGGATCGGGCCCGGCAGGCGCGCGAGCACAGCGAGCGATGCCTGGCAGTAGCGCAGCTCTGCCTCCGTCCAGAAGCCCGCCGGCGAGAGCGCCGTCGCGCTCGCCGCCGACCCGCGCCGAGCCAGCTCGAGCGCGATCGCACCGCCCATCGAGTTGCCGGCCACGTGCGGCCGTGTCAACCCGAGCTGCTCGAAGAAGTCCTCGAACGCCTGCGCGTACGCCCAAATCGTCGGCTCGGTGCCCGTCGCGAGCGGGGGCGAGCGGCCGAACCCCGGCGAGTCGCACGCGATCACGTCGTGATCTGGCGCCAGCAGGTCGATCACCGGCCGCCACGCCTGCCAGTGGTGGCCTATGCCGTGGATCAGCACCACCGCGCACGCGCCCGCGCCCTCGCGGTGGTAGTTCACCGCCTCACGCCGGCACCGTCGCGGGGGCGGCGGGCTCGAGCGTTCGCCCCCGGATGAGATCGGCGGCGCGCTCGGCGATCATGATCGTGGGAGCGTTCGTGTTGCCGCCCGGGATCGTCGGCATGATCGAAGCATCGACCACGCGCAGCCCCCGCACGCCGTGGACGCGCAGCTGGGAGTCGACCACCGCCAGCTCGTGGGTGTCGCTCATGCGCGCTGTGCCCACGGGGTGGTAGATCAGCATCAGGCGCCTGCGCAGGTCCGCTTCGAGGTCCGCTCGCTCGCTCACGTCGGCGCCCGGCTTGAGCTCCTCGATCACGATCTCCCTCAGCGGCGCCTGGGCGGCGATCTCCCGCGCCAGGCGCATGCCCGCGATGAGCGAGTCTACGTCCTCGGGCTCCGAGAGCGTGTTCGTGATCATGCACGGCTTCGCCGTCGGGTCGGCCGAGCGAAGCCAGACCTGGCCGCGCGCCTTCGGCGAGACCAGCACCGGCGCGATCACCGTGCAGTGGCCGTCGTATTCCTCGGCGCCGTGGTCTTCGTAGTACGCGGCGCCCATGTGAAACTGGATGTCAGCCGCCGGCAGGCCGCTTCGCGTGCGGGTGAAGGCCACGACCTCGGCCACCGTCGAGCTCAACGGCCCGGAGCGCCGCAGCAGCCACTCGGCCAGGTGCCGCGGACTGTCGGCTCCATACAGCGTGCGCCGGTCCGAGACCTCCCAGATCACGGTCACGAACGGATGATCCTGCAGGTTGCGGCCCACGCCAGGCAGGTCGAAGCGAGGCTCCACTCCGGCAGCGCGCAGCTCCTCCGCGGGGCCGATACCCGACAGCAGCAGCAGCTGAGGGGAGTTGATCGTGCCGGCTGACAATACGACCTCGCTCGTGGCGCGCACCAGCTCTTCGCCGCTTCGCCCCTTGCGCAGGCGCACTCCCACCGCGCGATCGCCCTCGAGTTCGATCCCCAGCACGCTCGCGCGCGTGCGCACCTCGAGGTTGGGGCGCTTCAGCGCGGGGCGCAGGAACGCGTCAGCGGTGCTCATGCGGGCGCCGTTTCGCTGCGTCACCTGGAACATCGAGACGCCGTCCTGCTCGGGGCCGTTGTAATCGGCGATGCGAGGGATCCCCGCCGCCGCGCTGGCCTGCATGAGAAGCGCGTCAAGCGGCCGCGGCGAGCGCTGCTCGCTGACCCGCAGCGGCCCTCCTGCGCCGTGGAACTCGGAGGCGCCGCGCGCGTTGTCCTCCGACTTGATGAAGTACGCCAGCACGTCGCGGTAGCCCCAGCCCGGCGCTCCCTGCGCCTCCCAGCTGTCGTAGTCGAGCGGCCGGCCGCGAACGTAGAGCATCGCGTTCATCGAGCTCGACCCGCCGAGGCTCTTTCCGCGGGGGATGTAGAGGCGGCGACCGTCCACGTGCGCTTCCGGCTCGGTCTCGTACTCCCAGTCCAGCTTGGTGTGAAACTGCTTGGCGAAGGCCGCCGGGATCTTGATGTTGGGCGAGCGGTCCTTGCCACCCGCCTCCAGCAGCAGCACGCGGACCGAGGGGTCCTCCGAGAGGCGGTTCGCCAGCACGCAGCCCGCCGACCCCGCCCCGACGATCACATAGTCATGCGTCAAGCCGCTGCTCCTTCTCGCTCAGGCATCCGCCAGGGCACCCTGCGGCGACGCGCGCGCGCCGCCGCGCGCCACGCCGCCATCGGCCTCTCGCGCCACGCCGCCATCGGCCTCTCGCGCCACGCCGACATCGGCCTCTCGCGCCACGCCGCCATCGGCCTCGCGCGCCACGTCGCTGTCCGCACCGCTTGGCGCATGCGGGCGCCCCAGGAAGCGGTAATCGCTCGTCCGCAGCGTGCGCGTCTGCTCGAAGTACTCGCGCATATAGCCCGGCCAGTTGGCGATCACGCGCCCGCGCTCGTCGCGGTACCACGAGTCGCAGCGCGTCCAGGCCGTGCCGGCGAAGCGCGCCTGCACAGCGCGGTCGCCCGCCGCCTCGACCTCGCGCCGGACGTCGATCGCACCCGCACCGCGGTCGCGCACCTGCTCGAGCGCCTGGCGCAGGTAGGAGGCCTGCGCCTCGTGGTAGGCGATGATCGATCCGCCCGAGGTATTCGTGTTGGGCCCGTACATCACGAACATGTTGGGGAAGCCGGGAACCGTGATGCCGAAATGTGCGTGCGCGCCGCCGACCCAGGCGCCTCTCAGGTCGAGCCCGGTCGAGGTGGTGATCTGCATCGGGAACATGAACTCCGTCGACCTGAAGCCGGTCGCCCAGACGATGCAGTCCACCTCCAGCCGCGCGCCCGCCGATGTGACGATGGCGCTCTCCTCGAGCCGCGCGATCGAGTCCGTGACCAGCTCCACGTTCGCCCGCTGCAATGTGGGCAGGTACTGCGAGCTGAACAGCACGCGCTTGCAGCCGAACGTGTAGTCGGGCCACGCCTTCCTGCGCAGCTCCGGATCTTTGAGCTGGGAGCGCATGAACGCTCTCGAGCGCGCGTGCGCGAGGCGCCCGAACGTGCGCGGGTGACGGATCGCCAGCGTGATCGACTCGCAGTACTCGAACATGAACCGCCTACGGAACGCCTGCAGACCGGGGACCCGTTCGATCGCCGCCTTCACGAGCGGCGGATAGCGGCGGTTCTCGCGCGGCAGCATCCAGTTGCCGGTGCGCTGGAACACCCACAGCCGCTCGAGGAGCGGGGCGATCTCGGGGATGAACTGGATCGCGCTCGCGCCGGTGCCGACGACCGCCACGCGCTTGCCCGCGAGATCGTAGTCGTGGTCCCAGCGTGCGGAGTGGAAGCTATGCCCGGCGAACTCCTCCGCTCCCTCGATGCGCGGATAGGACGGCTGGTGAAGCTGCCCCGTGGCCAGCACGAGCGCGTCGGCCTCGTAGGTCTCGCCCTGCGCTGTGGAAACGGTCCAAGTGCACCCGGGCTCATCCCACTCGCACGCCGTCACATCGCTGTTCGGCTGCACGAGCGCCTCCACGCTGTGCGCCCGAGCGACGTCGTGCAGGTAGCCGTGTATCTCAGCCTGCGGCGAGCACAGGCGCGACCAGTCGCGGCGCTGGGCGAAGGAGAACGAGTAGAGGTGGCTGGGGACGTCGCACGCGCACCCCGGGTAGCTGTTGAAATACCACGTGCCGCCGAGGTCCGCCGCGCGCTCGAGGATCCTGATGTCGTCGATGCCCGCTCGCCGCAGCTCGATCGCCGCGGCGATGCCCCCGAACCCCGCTCCGACGATGATCACCGACGGCCAACGTGACGCGCGTGCGATGTCGTTGGCGGAGACTGCGACCGACATTCCTCTCCTCGTGGCGGTGCCTTCACCGGCATTCTCCACGCTTGCGCTCGTGCGTGTCGCTAGGCCGCGCCGCGCATCCTCGCGCGCCGCAGCCGGAGGTGGGCCGGCAGCCGTTGGCTAGGCCGCTCCTCGCGCTCTGGCGCGCCGCAGCCCCTGGCGCGCCATGAAGCCGTTCGCGAGCAGCAGCAGCGTCTTGTTGGCTGGCGCGCGAAAGCCGCCCTCGGTGTGCGGCGCGTAGATCGAGCTCTCGAGCCAGCCGGTGTGCTGCCGGGCCTCTAGGCCTACGAGCTGCGCGCGAAAGCTGTGCCCTAAGATCCCAGCGCGGCGCCCGCCCGGCGGCAGTGAGGCGTTGCCGAGCGCGATGCCCGCATCGGAGGCCGCTCCGACGCTCACCGGCAGGACCACGGGGAAGCCGTCGCTGTCGATGTAGGCGAGCAGCACGTGCGGGAGCTTGGCCAGCCTGCGCCTCGCGCGAGCCGCGTCGACGCGCGGGCGCGTGCCGTTCCTCGGCGGTGACTGCGGCTCGGGGTCTGCGGTGGGGCGCGCCGCGCCGTACACGTTGGGCTCTCCCGTGCACTGCAGATCGCCCCACGAGCACACGCGCTCGACGGCCACCGTCACGAGAATGCGGTCGGCGTAGTAGGCGCTCAGCCAGCGGTCCCAGAACGGGCCCGCGCGCGGCGCCCCCATGAAACGGGCAGACGCAGGCCGCACAACGTCTTCGAGAAGCGAGCGGTCGGGTCGCGCCTGAAAGCTCGCCGTTCCCTGAACGAGCACGAAGCGCGGCTCTGAGGCGAAGCCGTGCTCGCGCGCGTGGTATGCGAGCGTGACGCGCGGGTCACGCGTGATGCGATCGAGCTTGCGCCCGAAACCGAGCGAGGTCGTGAAGGAGACG
Organism: Actinomycetota bacterium; assembly: GCA_005884115.1. Lineage (GTDB taxonomy): Bacteria > Actinomycetota > Thermoleophilia > Solirubrobacterales > Solirubrobacteraceae > Palsa-744. The sequence goes on along the minus strand of VAXW01000002.1, from coordinate 63,002 downwards.
GTGCGCGCCTCGCGGTCGCGCAGCCCGATGGGCGCGACCGGCGTCGCCACCGCGCCTGAGGCCGGAGTGGCGTACGCGAGCACGGCGGTCAAATCGCCGGCAAGTACGTCCTCCTCGGCATCCGACCACATACCCGACGCGAGCCTACCCACCCAACAGCGCGCGCGCCACTCCCTCGACGGTCCGTTGGCCGTAGCTCATCGAGGGGTCAGCGGTCGTGAGGACGGCGATCGCGAACGTCTCGCCTGGCCGCTCCAGGAGCGCGGCCTCGTTGTAGAGGCCCTCGGACGGCAGCTGACCGGTCTTGAAGAACACCTCGAAGCGCGGTCGCGCGACGGGCGGGATGCCCCAGCTCTGCGACGCCTCGATGCTCGACAGGAGCTCGCGGGCGTAGGCATAGAAGCGCGGCGGTATCAGCCGGTCGAGCCTGAAGAAGAAGCGCGCCTGGTCGGCCGCCGAGGTCTGCGTGAACGCCCACCAGCCGACGCCGGGCGCGTAGTCCTGCATGCCCGCTTCGCGCGCCACGCGCGCAAGCGCCGCCCCGCCGACGATGCCAAGCACCGCCGAGGCGGCGCCATTGTCCGACACGTGGATCATCGGGCGCAGCAGCGCGTCATCGCGGGTGCGCACGGGAAGGTGGCGCGCGTCGAGCATCTGCAGGTAGGCGACGAGCATCATCACCTTCACCACGCTCGCTGTCTGGAAGTGCTCGCGTACGCGCAGTCCCTGCAGCTGACCGGCGCTGTCGACAACCGCGAATGCCGTGCGCCCGGCGCGCGCGTCGAGGTAGCGCGCCGCGGCGGCAATCGCCCGCGCCGACGGGAACGCGGCCGCGGGGACGCCGCGGCCGCTCCCGCCGTATTCGAACGCGCCCGGGCGCGAGCCCGCGCGCGGTGGCTCGGCCGCGGAGCACGCGCGCGGAACAGCGCCGAGCGCACGCGCCCACGGCGGGTGCACGCACACGCGAAACACAAAGCTCCTCGCCGGCGGGTTGACGGTGGCACTCGCGTACGTGAGCGCGCCGCCGAGCTCATGCGTGCTCGTAACCGCGGCGAGGTGGAAGCGGTGCTCGCCGTGCGCGGCGAGGAACCACCAGGCTCTGACCGGCGGCGAGGCGAGGTGCGGCGCGTGCCCGAGCCTCAGGCTGAGCCGCACCCTGCCGGGACCGAGGCTGCGCGCGGCGACAGCGGCGGTGGGATCGACGACCACATCGAGCGTGCGGCTGCTTCGCGCGGGCGGTTCCTCGAGCACGACCCGCAGGCGGCTGTTGCGTTCCGCGCGCACCCCGCCGAAGATGAAGCTGCCGTCGGCTTCGCTCAGCAGGCGCGCCACGGTGGCGAACGTCCGGTAGGGGTAGGGGGCGACCTGCAAGGCCAGCGACTGACCGCCGAGGCCATGGCCCGCGGCGGTCACGCGCCCGGCTACCTGCAGCGCCTGTCCGTACGCCAGCTCCGCCGGGGTCACCGAGGCCGTGATTTCGGCGGCGCCAGCGGCGGAGGCTGTCGCGCCCGGCTTCGCGGTGGCGCCGCTCGCGAGCAGGGCAAGTGCGCACAGCATCGTGACCGCCGCGGCCACCCCCGCTGCCCGGGTCTGGGCTCGACGGCGATGGGCTTCCGCGGTCGACATCGCGCAGCGCCTACGGTAGAGAACCGTGCGGGCGTGCTCGCGCGCCGAGCGCAGGCCCGCCCCGTCCGCGCGGCGTTGACTTCAAGCGGCAGCGTCGAGCGCCTGCCCGGCGCGGGCTCAGCGCTTGAACGTGACGGCCGTCGCCGCGCTCGCACGCCCTGCACTGGACGGCGAGGCGACGAACGCGATCCGCACGCGCACCTTCAGGCGGTGGTGGCGCGCGACGACGTGCACCGCCCGGCGCGAGAGGCGGACCTTGAGCGTCGTCCGGCGCGTGCGCACCCTGCGTGAGACGGTCTTCAGGTACTTCCCGCGAGCCGTCAGCCGCCCGCCGGAGGAGGTCTGGACTGTGAGCACGAGCGTGTGTCGCACGATCCTGCGCCTCAGGATCCTCACCCTCGCTTTGCCCGCGCGGTGGGCGCAGCCGGCGACGGCGACCCTGGTGGTCTGGACGATGCGCGCGCCGTTCTGGCCGGTGATGGTCGTCGGCATCAGCAGCGGGCGCGCGCACAGGTCCGCGTTGGCGGCGAGCGCCGAGTGGGGCCCGGTGGGCAGGTCGAGCGAGAAGCTCGAGACCGGCACGTCGGGGAGCGTGGCGAAAGTGGTGGTGGTGATCCCGCCTTTGATGTTCGTATTGCCCACGAGGATCACGCGCACGCCGCTGCCTTCGAGCAGGATGTCGAGGTCGGGGAACGCCGCGCCGCCGTGGGAGACGAGCAAGGCGGGGCCGCTGAGCGTGCCGGGCAGGACGGGGGTCGTCGCCGTCGCGGTCCCGACACTGGAGCCGGCGGGGCAGCTGAAGGGGTTGGCGGCGTAGGTTGCCTCGGGGCAGGCCTGCTGCAACGTGGTTAGGCGAGAGGGCAGCTGCACCGGCAGCGCGGTGACGACCGAGCGGATGTTGGCCTCGTGTGCGGCTTGCACGACGTTGACGTGCAGGCTCGCGCCGTTGGCTTTCGACGTGTTGGCGCTGGTCGCGGCGGTGAACTTGGGGGTGAAGGCCAGTGCTCCGCAGCCAGACACCTGAAACGGGCTAGACAGCGCTTCGCTCGCGCCGAACGTCGAGGTGAACGCCGATTCGGTCGCCTCGAGACCGCAGTTGGTGGGGTTGTAGAGGAAGTTGGGGCGGTTGACGGCGACGCTCACGCTCCGCAGCCGGATCGGAACTCCGCCCACGATCGTCGGCAGCGCGCTCGTGGCGCTCACACGGGCGGTGTGCGGGTCGACGTTGATGGCCGCGCGCGTGACGACGCTGCCGAGGTCGAACGGCCCGGCCACGGCGGCGATCGGGATCGACAGGCCGAACGGCCCACCGCCGTATGGTCCGGTCAGGTACATGGGCCCCGAGAACGGATACGGTTCCGCGCCGGCGCCGGCGGTCACGGCAGCCGTGCCGATCTTGCTCGAAGCCGGGCAGGCGCCGAGCGAGGCCTGCGGTTCTCCGCACAGCGTGACCGCGGGGATCGCGCCGACGAGTCCCGCGGGCAGCACGGTCGTGACCTTCGCGAGGTACTGCTGGCCGTCGCCGCGGTTGAGGTTGAACGTGTAGCTGGTGTTGCCGAAGGCGCCCGCGGTGGCGGGCTGGCCGCTGGCGCTCTGCGCGAGCGAGAACGGCAGCGGCGAGGGACAGCCTCCGACCGTAAAGCTGCTCGAGGGGGTCTGGGAGGGTGCGAACGGCGACGTGAAAGGCGTCAGGACTGTCGAGGTCGTCGCGCTTGCGCACGTGAGCGGGTTCGCGACCGGCGCGAGCGCGCCCCCGTTGAAGCTGAGGATCGCGTTGCCCAGCGGTTGTTCGGGGTTTTCGGAGAAGATCGTCGTAACCTGCCCTGTCGCTGCGTTCGGGAGGGCTTCGCCTTTGATCCGCACCGACACCCCGTAGCGCGCGGACTCGGCGTCGAGATAGACGATGTAGGGCGGACCGGTAATAGGACCCGAGGGCGGCCCGCCGAGGTAGATGTTCCCCTGCAGCGAGCCGGGTGGCAGGTCCGGGGTGTCGATCGCGACCGTCCCGAGCTTCGAGCTGGCCGGACAGGTGACCGAGTTCGTCGTGTGGATGGCGATCTGCGCTGGCGTGCACGCCTGCAGGCCGCGCGCCGCTGACGGATTCAGCGTCATCCCTTCGGGAAGCGTCACGACGGCCGTTTTCAACTGCGCGGCGTCGATTTCGTTGGCGTTCGGAGAGTGCGGAACTTCCAGTTCGGTCGTGATGCCGTCGGGGAGGTCGGACTGGCTCGTTTCGGGTTTGAGCCGGAACGCCGGAGCGAACGGAACTTCGCCGCATCCTTCGGCGCCGATCGGCGTCGTGTACGTCGCTTCCGCCGCTTCGCCTTTCTGCGAGGAGAGCTGGATCGTGGTGGTCGTCTGCGGCCCCACGCCCGTGCAGGCGGTTGGAACCGTGATGAAGCCGCCCTTGCCGGGGATCCCCGCGTTGCCTTTGAAGATGAGCCGCGATTTGATCAGCGGCAGTTTCGGCGAGACATTGATTTCGAAGAAGTCGTGGTAGTCGGCCTTGCCGGTGCCCTGCGGTTCCGCTCCCCATTCGACGTCGCCTTCGATGAGCGTGTGTGCGAACAGGCCCGGTATTCCTCCAGTCAGGAAGACCGGTAGTTCGATCGCGACGCCGAACTCGGAGGCGCGGCCGACCGGCGGTTCGAGGTTGTAAACCGTCCCGTGCAGTTCCACTTCTCCAAGCCCTTCGACGTAGACGACGACTTTGTTTTCCCCAATCACCGTTTCGGGTTTGCACGTCGGAGGCGCGAAGACGCCTTCTACAACTTCTTTGGTGCCGAATTCTTCAGGCTTGCATTCCGCAACCGCCTGCGGATCGGTGCTCAGACCGGGGGCGACGTCTACGCGGATGTGCGTCACCGGAGCGCCCTGCGGCTGGCCGCCGGCTTCCGTGTTCACGCGAAAGTCGGTGATCCCAAAAGGAGGATGCCCCGCCGCCTGCGCGTAGCCTTCTTCGTGGGCCTTTTCGACTTCTTCCGAGGGTTTGGCGGCTTTTTCGCAGCTTTCGTGGGTCGCGTTGCAGGTCGCTGCGAACCAGCTCTCGATTCCGAACCCGGCCTCGGCAACGGCGGGGGAACCCGCTGCGATCGCGCCGGCGAGCAGCCCTGCCAGGCAGATGCGGGTGCCGTACATATCCAAGTGAAATTTCGACGCCGCGTCCGTGCTGCTTTAGGAACGGGACTGCAAGTGCCGCGGCCGGAGTGCCGCCAGTAGCAGCTACCCGCGTCCCTCGGGCGAGTTGCGCTGGACCGCGTGGATTCGAACGAGCGTCCAGGCGGGGGGATCCGGCGCGGGCGCGTTTGACGGAGGCGGCACGCTCCGCGCGCTGGCGGCGACGCGCTGACAAGCGGCCGCTTGCTCAGCTCGGGGCCGCGTGCTCAGCTCGGGGCCGCGCGCACACCGGGCCGCGCGCCCAGCCGGGGCGGCGTGCCCACCCGCGGCGCGCTCAGCTTGGGACGGGCTCCTCGCGCGGAATGAACGGCGCGAGCTCGCGACGGGCGATCGAGAGCTTGTGCACCTCGTCGGGGCCGTCGGCGAGGCGCAGCGTGCGCAGGTGAGCGTAGGCTGAGGCGAGCGAGAAGTCGTCGGAGACACCGGCTCCTCCGTGCACCTGGATGGCCCGGTCGAGCACCTTCAGCGCGACGTTGGGCGCGGCCACCTTGATCGCCGCGATCTCGGTGCGCGCGTGGCGGTTGCCGACGGTGTCCATCAGCCACGCGGTCTTCAGCGTCAACAGCCGCGCCATCTCGATTTCGATGCGCGACTCGGCGATCCAGTCCTGGATGTTTCCGCGCATGGCGAGCGGCTGGCCGAACGTCACGCGCGAGACGGCGCGCGCGCACATCGCCTCGAGCGCGCGCTCGGCGGCGCCGATGGCGCGCATGCAGTGATGAATGCGGCCCGGGCCGAGCCGCGCCTGCGCGATCATGAAGCCGTCGCCCTCCTCGGCGATCAGGTTCGAGACGGGCACGCGCACGTCGGAGAAGTCCACTTCCGCGTGCCCCTCCTGGTCCTGGTAGCCGAACACGGGCAAGCCACGCAGCACGGTGACGCCGGGCGTGTCGAAGGGCACGAGGATCATGCTCTGCTGGCGGTGCCGGGGCCCGTCGGTGCTGGTCTTGCCCATCACGATCATGATGCGGGCGTTGGGGTGCAGCGCGCCGGAGGTCCACCACTTGCGCCCGTTGAGCACGTACTCCTCGCCATCGCGCTGGATCGAGAGCGAGATGTTGGTCGCGTCGGAGCTCGCCACGTCGGGCTCGGTCATGGCGAACGAGGAGCGGATCTCGCCGTCGAGCAGCGGCATCAGCCAGCGCTCCTTCTGCTCGGGCGTGGCGAAGTGGAACAGGACCTCCATGTTGCCCGTGTCGGGAGCGGAGCAGTTGCAGGCCTCGGAGGCGATGTGCGAGCGCCCGAGGATCTCCGCCAGCGGCGCGTAATCGCTGATGGACAGGCCCGCGCCGAGCTCCCGGTCGGGCAGGAACATGTTCCACAGGCCGGCCTCGCGCGCGCTCGACTTCAGCACCTCCATCACGGCCGGCTGGTGATGGGCGTCGCCGGACTCGCGCAGCTGGCGCTCGTAGACCTCCTCCGAGGGGTAGACGTGCTCGTCCATGAAGGCCGTCAGGCGCTCTTTGAATTCGGCGCAGCGCTCGCTTGGCTGGAAGTCCATGCCCTCTCCTTTGCTCGGCAGGGGAACGGTGTATATCGGTTCTGCAACCGTCATAGTCTGCCCGCACGGCGCTGGAGCGCGCCGGCACGCCGAGAATGAACGACACGACCTCGCCCAACAGCACGCCCAACAGCACGTCCGGCAGGCACGGCGAGCAGGCCGGCGCGAAAACAGGCGCGCAGAGCGCGAAGGCCAGCTACCGCGACGCGGGTGTCGACTACGCCTCGCTCGACGCGGGCAAGCGCCTGGCGATGGCCAAGGCGCTGTCGACTTCGCCGATGCTCGCTGCGCATGGAGCGTGCGCGCTGGATGCCTCGAGAGGCGAGCCGGCGTTCGTGTTCGAGCTCGAGGGACGCGCGTTCGCGTTCGTGCTGGAGGGGTTGGGCACGAAGTCGGTGATCGCGCGCCAGGTCCACGAGCGCCACGGGAGCAACCGCTTCGCGGACGTCGCCTACGACACGGTCGCTGCGATCGTCAACGACCTCTGCTGCGCAGGCGCGCTGCCGCTTGTGGTGAACGCCTACTTCGCGACGGGCTCCTCAGACTGGTACCGCGAGCCCGAGCGAGCGCAGGCGCTGCTCGAGGGCTGGCGCAGAGGCTGCACGGATGCGGGCTGCGCGTGGGGGGGAGGCGAGTCGCCGACGCTGCCGGGACTGGTGGCCGAGGGCGACATCGAGCTGGCGGGCGCGGCGGTGGGCATGGTACCGCCGGGCGCGAGGCCGATCCTCGGACAGGAGCTTCGGGCCGGCGATGAGATCCTGCTGGTGAGCTCGAGCGGGCTGCACGCCAACGGCGCGTCGCTCGCGCGCGTGGTGGCCGCGCGGCTGCCCGACGGTTACGCGACGAGGCTCGCAAGCGGCGCGGAGCTGGGCGAGGCGCTGCTCGAACCCTCGCTTCTGTACGCGCCGCTCGTGGCCGCGATCCTGCAAGCGGGCTTGCATCCCAGCTACGTCAGCCACGTCACCGGCCATGGCCTGCTGAAGCTGATGCGCCCGCCGCGCGAGCTGACCTATCGCGTGGAAGCGCTCCCGCGCGTCCCCGAGGTGCTCGAGCTTCTCGTCGCCGAGGCCGGGCTCGATCCGCGCGCTGCCTACTCGACGTTCAACATGGGGGCGGGCTTGGCGCTGTACTGCGACCCGCAGCGCAGCGCCGCTATCGCGGCGCTGGCGGCGGAGCTTGGCTACGAGTGCATGCGCGCGGGACGCGTAGAGCAGGGCCCTCGCCGCGTGATCCTGGAGCCGCTCGGCGTGAGCTTCGACGGCCGCGAGCTAGAGCTCTCCGCGCGCTGAGCCTGGAGCCCTTCATGAGCCAAGTCTAAGACTCACGCTCAGCCTTAGCCTGCGTCCCGGGCCACAGCGCAGCGCGCGGGCGGGGCGAGCGCATGCCCGCACGACCCGCCGCCCGCCTGGCCTGGCCTCGGTGGCGCGGCAGCCGCCCGGCGCTTGCCGGCGCTCGCGCAGCATCGAACGTTCCAACTTGCAGGCAACAATCGCTATTGGATAGTGTTGAAAGTGAAATCGCCACCGTTCTCCGGCGCCGCCGGGGATCTCGATATCGCCGGACCGGCAACGCTCCGGAGCTACCCGGATCGAGGCGGACCTGTCCATCAACAGAGGAGAGAGAACCTGATGCGCAGAGCATCCACCTGTCTGGCCGTCCTCGGCCTATTCGCTCTCGGCCTTCCGGCCATGGCGTCGGCGGAAGAAATCACGGTCAGTATCAGCAAGTTCACGGCCAAGGCGGTCCCGATTCCGAAGCCCGGCGGCGGCAGCTTCAAGGGCACGGGCAACTTCTACGGCAAGGGCGCGGCGGTCGAAGCCGAATACGAATTCGAAGGCTCCGGGTACGGCGCCACGGCGCAGAACCCCAAAGGCGGTATCCCGCCGATCTCGGCGGTGAACTTCTTCCTGCCAAAGGGCACCAAACTGCACCCGCAGGGCTTCGGCAAATGCACCGAAGCGGCGCTCAAGTCCGTCGGGCCGAGCGCCTGCCCGAAGAACTCGATTGCGAGCCCGATCGGAAGCGTGCTCGGGGAAGTGACCTTCGGTTCCGAACGCGTGCCCGAGACCGCGACGCTGCAGGCGTTCTTCGGTCCTGGCGGCGGCCTGCTGTTCTTCACCAAGGGCTCGAGCCCGGTGAGCCTCGAAATCCTCTCTTCGGGCAAATACGTCAAAGCGGCCGCGCCGTACGGCCAGGAGCTCAAGACACTGGTGCCGCCGGTCGCGTCGGTGCCCGGCGCGCCGCTGGCGTCGGCGAAGAGGATCAAGATCAAGGCGGGAGCGGCGATCAAAAAGGGCAAAACGCTGATCCCGTACGGGACCATTCCCAAGAAGGGCCTATGCCCCAAGGGTGGCTTCCCGATCAAGACGGAAGTCACCTTCGGTGGTTCGAACAGCTTCGGCGAATTCGGCATCCCGGCGATCACGAAGACCGCCACGATCAAAACCCCCTGCCCCAAGCACTAGAGGTAGGACGAGCATGAGCTGATGCGCAGGAGGGCGTAAGCTCCCCGCAGAGAAGCGGGAAGGGCGGCCCCATCGAAGGGGTGGGGCCGCCCGGCTGCGCACCGCTCGGCTTGTTCTCGAACGGCGAGGAAGGACTGGGTTGAGGAAGCAGACGGTGGGGTGGAGGAGGGGAGCGGCCCGCGCGGCCGCTGTGGCCGGCGTGGCCGCTCTGTTGGTCGCACTGCTGCTCGCGATCGCGGCAGGAGGCTCCAGCGGCACCTACACCGTGCGCGCGATCTTCGACGAGGCCGCCAACATCATCCCGGGCGAGAACGTCAAGATCGACGGAGTCAAGGTCGGCACCGTGGGCTCGGTCACGCCGACGCCGCAGGCGAAGGCGGCGGTGGTGCTGAACATCACCAAGGCCGGGTTCAAGGACTTCCGCACGGACGCGAGCTGCACGATACGCCCGCAGGCCCTGATCGGCGAGAAGTTCGTCGACTGCCTGCCGACGGAACCGCGCGTCCCGGGCACCCCTGAGGCGCCGCGGCTGCACAAGATCCGCCAGGGGGAAGGATCAGGCCAGTACCTGCTGCCGGTCGAGCGCACGCACAGCCCCGTCGACGTCGACCTGCTCGGCGACATCACGCGCCTGCCCGAGCGCCAGCGCTTCACGATCATCCTCAACGAGCTCGGCGCGGGCCTGGCCGGGCGCGGCAGCGACCTGCGCGCGGTGATTCGCCGCGCCAACCCGGCGCTGCAGGAACTCGACCGCGTGCTCGCGATCCTCGCGGGCGAGAACAAGGTGCTCGCGAAACTGGCGGTCGACTCGGACCGAGCGCTGGCACCGTGGGCCGCGCAGCGCAACCGGTTCGCGGACTTCATCAAGCAGAGCAACACCGTCGCGCAGGCGAGCGCGCGCCACCTCACGGCGCTGGAACGCAACCTGATCGACTTCCCGCCGTTCCTGCGCCAGCTCGGGCCCGCGATGGAACGCCTGGGGCGCTTCGCCGACCAGACCATCCCGGTGTTCAGGGACCTCAAAGTGGCGGCACCGGGGATCAACCAGGCGTTCACCAACCTGCCCGCCTTCTCCTCGAGCTCGTCGTCGTACTTCAGGAGCCTCGGCGCGACGGCGAAAGCGTCGGGTCCCGCGCTCGCGTCGCTGCAGCCGCTGCTGGGCCGCCTGCGCGGCCTTGGCACGGCCGCCAAGCCGTTCTCGACGAACGCCGCGGAACTGTTCTCGAGCCTGCGCTCCACGGGCGGGCTGGAGCGGCTGCTCGACTTCATCTTCCTGGGCGCCAACTCGGCCAACGGCTATGACGCGCTCGGCCACTTCCTGCGCGCGGAGGCGATCGGCACCGCCTGCCTGACCTACGCGGTCTCGACGGCGGCTAGCTGCGCGAACTCGAAACTGTTCAGCAAATCCGCGAGCTCGGCCTCCACGACCGCATCGGCGGCGAGGGCGCGCGCGATCCCACGCCAGACGAGCGTGCTGATGGCGCGCACGCTCGCGGTGCTGAACGGAGCGACCCCCGCGCAGGCGCTCGCGAAATACCCCGGAGCGGTGCCCAGCGCGGCGGACATCTCGGGTGCGCGCCCCGCGCACCGTTCAGGCAGCCCGACCCAGCCGGTGGGCGGGGCGAGCGCCGGGACCACCTACTACACACCGTCGCCCGAAGCAGCGGGCACCGACGGGATCCTGCTCAACTACCTGCTCGGGAACTGAGGGATGCGCACGCTCGACCACGCACGCTCGAGGCCGCCCCGGCGCCGCGCGCTCGCGCCGGCGCTCGGGCTGTGCGCGATCCTCGCGCTGCTGGTCGGCGGCTCGACCCCGAGCGCAGCCGAACAGAGCGGGCCGGTGGCGATCGGCGGCTCCGAACAGAGCGCCACCGTGCCGATCGGGCCGCCGGCGGGCAGCACGGGCTCCGAAGCGACGACGACGCCGTCTGCGACCACGACCGCGCCGACAGGCACCACCGGCAGCAAAGCTCCGGCGGCGCGGACGCCGCAGGTTCAGAGCCAGCACGCGCAGGGCCGCTCACCGGCGAGCTCCAAGGGCGGCGAAAACGCAAGCGCCCGGCGGCGCGCGGCGCGCGAAGAAGCTCGCGCGGGGAACGAAGGCGCGAACGCCGGCACGCGCTCTGGTCTGCGGGCGCCGAAGCCCTCGGCGCTCACGCCTGCGCTGCCGCTGTCGCTGAGCGCTCCGATCGGCGGCATCCCGAGCTTCTTCATCGAAAGCTTCCGCATCCCGCCGTTCCTGCTCCCCATCTACCAGGCGGCCGGCAGCGCGTACGAGGTGCCGTGGCAGGTGCTCGCTGCGATCAACGAGGTCGAGACCGACTACGGCCGCGACCTCGCGGTCTCGAGCGCGGGAGCCGAGGGGTGGATGCAGTTCTTGCCTTCCTCGTGGGCGCTCTACGGCGTCGACGCCAACGGCGACGGCTTCAGGGATCCCTACAACCCCGCCGACGCGATCTTCGCGGCCGCGCGCTACCTGCACGCCGCCGGCGCGAGCGGCGACCTCGCGACGGCGGTGTTCTCCTATAACCACTCGCAGGCATACGTGGAATCGGTGCTGCTGCGCGCGAAGCTGCTCGGCGGGACGCCGAGCGAACTGCTGGGGGCCATAACAGGCCTGACGGAGGCGCGCTTCCCGGTGCACGCGCCCTCGCACTTCTCCGACGGCTTCCCGCTCGTGGGCGCAAGCGCGCGAGCCGCGCGGCGCACGGTCCCCGCGACGGCCGTCTACTCGCAGCCCCGCGCGCCGGTGATCGCGGTGCAGGACGGGAAGATCGTGCGCATCGGCCACTCGCCCTCGCTGGGGCGCCTGATCTCGCTGCGCGACGCCTACGGCAACACGTACACGTATTCGGGGCTTGGCAGCATCGCCAAGCTGTACCCGGTGCTCAAGCCGCACGCGGCTGCCGCAGGGCGCGCGCACGCGGCGCGCCACGTCGCGAACGCCGAACCGCGCCCGACGGTGCCGGCCAGCGCCGGAACGCACGCGGTGTCCGCAAGAGCTCGGTCGGTGCCTGCGCCGGAAGACGCCGGGATCCCGGCGCTTTCGCTGGGGATCGGCACGGGCCTGGGGTCGAGTCCTTCGCCGCCTCAGCTGCCGGGTGCCGCGCCGCAGGCGCCAGCACGTAGCGAGGACGTGTTCGGCGTGCTCGCTGCGGCGCGCCCTCGAGCAGGGCTGGCGGGCTCGGCGCGCGCGAGTCGCGTAGTTCGGGTAGGCGCCGATGACGTCTACCTGCGGCCTCTGCACGTGGGCGTGACGGTCATCGCGGGCACCGTCCTCGGCCGCCTCGGTGGCTCGAGCACGCGCCGCGGGCATTCGGCAGCCGCGGCCGCCTCGGGCACGGCGGCGCAGTCGCAGCGCATGCTCTTCCAGATCCGGCCCGCCGGAGCGGGCGCTCCGCTGATCGACCCCAAGCCGATCCTCGACGGCTGGGTCGCGCTCGAGAACAGCTCCGTCTTCCGCGCCAACGGCAAGAACCCGTTCGCCTCCACCACGCCGAGCGCCGGGCAGGTGCTGCTGGAGTCCAAGCAGCAGCTCGAGCAGCAGGTGGTCTCGAGTCCCGGCATCGGGATCTACGCGTGCGGGCGGCAGGACATCGAAACGGGCCAGATCGACCGGCGCGTGCTGGCAGTGCTCGAGTTCCTCGAGGTCTCCGGCCTGAAGCCGACGATCTCAGCGCTCAAATGCGGTCACTCGGACTTCACCAGCACGGGGAACATCTCCGAGCACGCGAGCGGGGACGCGGTTGACATCTCGCGCATCAACGGCGTCCCGATCGCCGGTCATCAGGGCCCCGGGTCGATCGCCGACGCGACGATCAAAAAGCTCCTGACGCTGCAGGGAGCCATGAAGCCGCATCAGATCATCAGCCTGATGCGCTACCCGGGCACCGACAACACGCTCGCGATGGCCGACCACTACAACCACATCCACGTCGGCTTCTTCTCGCCGCTGGAGCAGGCCGCCGTCGCCACGTCCGCGCTCAGCTCGGCGATCTCGCCCACGCAGTGGACCCAGCTGATCGCGCGGCTCGGCGAAATCCCCAACCCGGCCGTCGCCAGCGGGCCATCGAGCGCCTCGATCCCCGACCACCCCGGCGTGCCGCCGGCGAGCGCGCGGAAAGGGCAAGCGCGTGGCAACCACTAGCCCCCCGAGCACGCCCGCGCCTCCCCCGCCCGCCGCGGGCCCGCCGCCTGCGCGGCACTCCCCGGCGCGCATGAACCTGGCGCGGCCGGCGGCGTTCGGAGCGCTTGCCCTGGTGGTGCTGATCGTGGCCTACCTCGTGCTCGCCGGCGGCGGCGGCACCAACTACCACATCGAATTCGCCGAAGCCGACCAGCTCGTGCGCGGCGACCAGGTGCAGGTCGGCGGCGTGCCGGTGGGGAGCATCACCGGCATCGAGCTGACGAAGGACGACAAAGCGCTCATCACGATCCACATCCAGGACTCGCTGGTGCCGCTGCACGAAGGCACGAAGGCCGAAGTGAGGGTGCCGTCGCTTTCGAGCGTCGCCAACCGCTACATCGCTCTCAGCCCGGGCCCCAACAACGGCCCGGCGCTGGCGGCGGGCGCGAGGCTGCCCGCGAGCGTCACCAAGCCGGTGACCGACCTTGACCAGCTCTTCAACACCTTCAACCCGAAGACGCTCAAGGGCCTGCAGGGCTTCATCCAGGGCTTCGGCGAACAGTACGCGGGCGCGGGCCGTCAGCTCGGGGGCGCGACCGAATACTTCGCTCCCTCGATCGCAGCGACCGACCACTTCTTCGAAGAGCTCGCTCTCGACCAGCCCGTCCTCACGAGCTTCCTTGTGGAAACCGCCAAGGCGCTGACGACGATCGGCGCCCGCAAGGAAGACCTCAGCGGCCTGATCGAACACGCCAACCAGACCTTCACGGCGGTCGGCTCCGAGCAGAGCAGCCTCGCGCGCGGCCTGCACGAACTGCCGCGCGCGCTGCGCACCGGCAACAAGACCTTCGCCGAACTGCCATCGACGTTCGGGGCGCTGAAAACGCTCGTCGACGCGTCCAAGCCCACGAGTGAGCCGCTGCGCAGGCTGTTCAGCAAGCTGCGCCCGCTGCTTGTGACGGCGACGCCGGTGGTCGGCAACTTCAGCCGCGCGATCAACCTGCCGGGGCCGAACAACGACCTCACCGACTACGCGCGCGCGCTGCCGGGGCTGGTGCGCGCGCTGACGACGGCCACGCCCTCGGGCGTCACCTCGCTGCGCGAATCGGTGCCGGTCACGGCCTTCTTCGGCCCCTACTCGCCAGACCTCGAGGGCCTGTTTCGCACGTTCGGCCAGACGGCCGCCTACTACGACGCCAACGGCCACTACGCGCGCCTCTCGCCCGTGTTCCCCGACTTTGCATACGGCGGGTCTTCGAGCAGCAACCTGGTCCCGACGAGCTCGCAGAAGGTCATCGAAGGGCTGAGGACCGGTCAGCTGCGCCGCTGCCCGGGCGCCGCCACGCAGCCGGCGGCTGACGGCTCCTCGCCGTTCGTCGACGGCGAACTGCTCACGTGTGACCCCACGGAGACGCTCCCGTGAACAGGCGCCGAGGCTCCTCGCTCGCTGGCAGCCCGCTGCTGATCGGGGCGATCACGACGCTGATCGTGATCGTCGCGGTGTTCCTCTCCTACAACGCCAACAACGGCCTTCCGTTCGTCCCCACGTACAACATCAAGGTGGCGCTCCCGCAGGCGTCCGGCCTGCAGCCCTCCAACCAGGTGCGGATCGGCGGCACGCGCGTCGGCCTGATCAGCTCGCTGGGCATCCATCAGGACCCGGCGACGGGGCGCGTGACGACGATCGCCAAGCTGAAGCTCGAAAAAAAAGTTGAACCGCTTCCGATCGACACCCGCGCGATCGTGCTCTCGGTGTCGGCGATCGGTCTGAAGTACCTGGAACTCGAAAAGGGCGTCTCCACGCAGCCGCTGAAGCCGGGGCGCACGATCCCGATCAGCCAGACGCGCGAACCGGTGGACATCGACCAGCTGTTCAACATGTTCGACAAAAAGACGCGCTTCGGCAACCAGGTCAGCCTCAACAACTTCGGCAACGGGCTTGCGGGACGCGGCCTCGGGCTGAACAACACGATCCACGAACTGCGCCCCCTCGTGACCAACGCCGTCCCGGTGCTGCACAACCTGGCCTCGCCGGCCACGGGGCTGCGCGAGTTCTTCATCGCGCTCGAGCGCGCCGCCTCGCAGGCGGCCCCTGTCGCTGCGCAGCAGGCTGCCTTCTTCTCCGAGCAGGACACCTTCTTCGCCGCCTGGGCGAGCGTCTCGCGCTCGCTGGAAGAAGCGACCGAGGGCGGGCCGGCGTCGCTCGAGCAGGCGACGCACTCGCTCCCGTTCGAGGCGCCGCTGCTCGAAAAGAGCGCCGAGTTCATGCATCTCTTGCGTCCCAGCGCGCACGCGCTGCGGACCGTGGCACGGCCGCTGGGACAGGCGTTCCAGGCGGGCGCCGTGAACCTCAAGGCGGCGACCAACCTCAACTCGCGCCTCGCCGAATCGGCGCTGGCGCTGCAGTCCTTCGGTCAGAACCCGATCGTCTCGGCCGGCCTTGAAGACCTCACGCAGACGCTGGAATACGGCAACCCGCTGTTCGCCGGCGTCGCGCCCGCACAGGCGTTCTGCAACTACATCACGCTCGCGTTCCGCAACCTGGCGAGCCTCACGTCGGAGAACGTCGGGATCGGCACGCTCACGCGCGCGGGGCTCGTGCTGGCGCCGAGCGGCCCCAACAACGAGGGCTATCCCTCCTCGGCCCCCGCCAACGGGCCTTCGGTGGAACACCTCTTCGGGAGCACGGCGATCATCGACAACAACCACGTCCACGCCGTCCCCTATCCGAACGTCGGCGGCCCAGGGCAGGCGAAGGTGTGCGAAGCGGGCAACGAGGGCTACGAAAAAGGCAAGGCCACGATCGGCAACCTCCCGGCCTCGTTGGTGGCGAAGAACCGCGAAATCACGAGCCGCTCAGAAAACCTGTACGGCGAAAAATACCCAGCCTCGACGCTCAAGGACCTGGGCTTGGCGAAAACCAAGAAAGTCACCAAAAAAGCCAGGAAGGGCAAGCGCAAATGAGCCGCACCCGCTGGTGGCGACGCCACGACGAAATCCCGGTCTCGGAGCTCGGCCGCACCAACCCGATCCGCTTCGCGATCGTGGGGCTGCTGATCCTGCTCGTCGCGGTGTACTTCGGGTTCACCAAGCACATCCCGTTCAAACACGGCTTCAGGCTGAAAGCGGTGTTCGACTCGGCCGTCAACGTGCACTCCAAGTCGCCGGTGCGCATCGCCGGCGTGAACGTCGGCAAGGTCAGCTCGATCAGGCGTGAAGGCCACGTCGGCGTCGTGAACATGGAAATCGAAGGCAGAGGCCTTCCCATCCACGCCGACGCGACCGTCAAGATCCGCCCGCGGATCTTCCTGGAAGGCAACTGGTTCATCGAACTGCAGCCGGGCAGCCCCTCGGCGCCCAAGCTCTCCTCGGGGGCGACGCTGCCGATCACGCAGACGTCCAACCCGGTGCAGATCGACCAGGTGCTCGATGCGCTGAACACCGAAACGCGCGCCAACCTGCAGAACTTCCTCATCGGCTGGGGCGACGGGCTGACGCGCAAGCCGAACGCGGCCGAAGACGCAGAACAGGACCCCGAAGTCCGCGGCATCGACGCCGCGCAGGCCCTGAACAAGGCCTACCGGCGCGGAGAAAAGGCGCTGCGTGGGAACGCTGTCGTCCAGCAGGCGGTCAACGGCACCGAGCCCCACGACCTCTCCAAACTGGTGAAGAGCATCGGCAAAGTGACGGCCGCGCTCAACGTCCACGAGCAGCAGCTGGGCGAACTGATCGAACACTTCAACGCCTTCTTCCGCTCCTTCGCATTGCAGGCTCCGAGCCTGAAAGCGACCGTCGCGGAGCTGCCGAGCTCGCTGCGGAACATCAACCGCGGCCTGGCAGCGCTCGACGCGTCCTTCCCGCCGACGCGCGAATTCGCGCACGACATCCTGCCGGGCGTGCACTCGACCAACGCGACCGTGACCGCCACGCTGCCATGGATCGAACAGGTGCGGGCCTCGCTCGCGCCCAGCGAGCTCGGCGGCGTGGCCAAGGGACTGGTCGCGGCGACGCCGTCGCTGGCGCGCCTGACGAGCGAACAGACGCCCTTCTACCGCCAGACCGACCAGTTCAACAAATGCCTGACCAAAGTGCTCTTCCCGGCCGGGAACACCAAGATCCAGGACTCCTCGGCGACCTCCGGCGTGGAGAACTACAAGGAATTCTGGTACGGGCTGACTGGGCTGAACGGCATCGGCCAGAGCTTCGACGGCAACGGCGACGTCGCGCACTTCCTGCTCGGCGGCGGCGGGCCGACGATCCGCTCGGCGCCGACGGGCGTGCAGGGCACGAGCTTCAAGGGCCTGCGGCTGCTCGGGCACGCCACGCTTCCCCCGCTGGGGACGCGCCCGGCGTACCCCGGGTCCGAGCCCCCGTACAAGCCGCTGGTGCCCTGCTCCACGCAGGCGCTGCCTGACTTCAACGGCCCGCTGTCGGTGGGCCCCGCGGACGGGAGCGGGTGATGTCGCCCGACGGCCACGAGGGCGGGCTCACAGTCCGCGACCAGATCGAGCGCTACCGCTCGGCGTTCATCGCGGTCGTCACGATGATCGCCCTCGCAGCAGTCGTCGGCGGATACATCCTCTCGCACGAGAACCTCAAGCTACCCAGCTGGGTGCCGTTTTTGGGGCACAGCCACTACACGCTGAAGGCGGACATGCAGACGGCGCAGGCGGTGACGCCCGGGCAGGGCCAGGCGGTGACGATCGCCGGCGCGAAGATCGGCGAAATCGCGCGCGTGGACCTGCACGACGGCATCGCGACGGTGACGATGAACATCACGCCCAAGTACGCGCGCCTGTACCACGACGCGACGCTGCTCTTGCGGCCGAAGACCCAGCTGCAGGACATCACGGTTGAGGTCAACCCCGGCCACGCCTCAGCCGGGCGTCTGCCGAGCGGGTCCACGCTGCCGCTCGCGCAGACAGCGCCCAACGTCAACTTCGACGAGTTCCTCTCCTCGCTCGACGCGGAAACGCGCGCCTACCTGCAGGAGCTCCTCGCGGGGGCGGGCGAAGGGCTGAAGAACAACGGCCGCTCGTTTGCGGCGACGCTCAAGCGCTTCGCGCCGACCGCGCGCCTGACGCAACAGATCGCCCAGGAGTTGGAAATCCGCCACGCCAACATCGCGCGTTCAATCCACAACTTCCGCCTGCTGGTGGAAGCGCTGGGCGGAAAGGACAAGGAGCTCGCGCAGCTCGTCGACGCCTCAAACGCCGTGTTCGCGGTCTTCGCGAAGGAGGACCGCAACGTGCAAAGCCTGCTGCACCTGCTCCCGGGTGCGCTCGCGAAGACCCGCAGCGGCCTCGGCAAGACGGCTGTGGCGGCGGGCCTGCTCGGCCCGACGCTGCACGAGCTGCGCCCGTTCGCGCGCGCGCTCGGCCCCGCAAACGAGGCCACCCGCCGCCTGGCGAAGGAAACGACGCCCGTCATCCGCGACGAGGTGCGGCCCTTCGCGCGCCAGATCCTGCCGACGATCTCGCAGCTGCGGCCCGACACGCAGGCGCTGGCTGAATCGTTCCCGAAGCTCGCCACCGTCTTTTCGGTCCTGAACGAGTTCTTCAACGAGCTCGCCTACAACCCCGGCGCCAAGCGGGGCGGCTTCCTGTTCTTCCTCGACTGGTCGAACCACAATCTCAACAGCGTCGTGAGTTCGGCGGATGCGCACGGGGTCCTGGGACGCACGCTCGTGTACCTGAACTGCGAAATCCTGGCGCTCCTGAAAGGCGCCTCGGAAATCAACCCGACGGTCAACCTGCTCGTCGGCCTGCTGAAACCGCCGACGAAGGCCGAATGCCAGAGCGAGGGCATCCTCGCGCCGACGGCGGTCAAAGCGACCGCCAGCGCGGCGCGCGCGCCCCGCAGCGCCCTCGACGCGCGCGCGCGCGCGGCGGCGCGCGGCATGCTCACCAAGCTCGGCCTCGGGCAGCTCGCGGGCGCGCAGGCGGGCGGCTTGCCGGGCAACGCCACTGCGGGAGGGAGCGGCTGAGATGCAAAAGCGCGCGCCCACGCTCGGGAACATGCTCGTGATCATCCTGTTCGTGCTCAGCTGCTTCGGGCTGCTGCTGTTCCTGTGGGAGTCCTTCGGCGGGCCGGTGCCGCTGAAACCGAAGGGCTATCGCTTCACGGTCGGCTTCCCCAAAGCGCTGGCGCTGGCCGAACAGTCGGACGTTCGCATCTCCGGCGTGAACATCGGCCACGTCGTCGCGCTGCACCCGGGCAAGGAAGGGCGCACGGTCGCGACCGTCGAAGTCGCCTCGAAATACTCGCCGATCCGAGCGGACATGCACGCGATCCTGCGCCAGAAGTCGCTGCTCGGCGAGACCTATGTGCAGCTGATCCCGCAGAGCCGCGAAGGCCCCAACCTTCCCGACAACGGCCGCCTGCCGAACGCCCAGGTCGAACCGTCGGTCACGCTCGACGGCATCCTCTCGGCGTTCGACGCCAAGACGCGCCGCGATTTCCAGCTGTGGCAGCAGGAACTGGCCACCGGCATCAACGGCCGCGGCGAACAGATCAACGCGGGCTTCGCCGCCCTGGAGCCGTTCGCCGAACACGGCAACAAGCTGGTCCGCATCCTCGCCTCGCAGGAGGGGGCGCTGCGGGCGGTGATCCACAACACGGGCGTCGTCTTCGACGCGCTGGCGGGCCGCGACCGCCAGCTGGAAGGGCTGATCCGTAACGGCGAGCGCACCTTCCACGCCGCGGCCGAAGGCAGCCAGGCCTGGGCCGACGCGTTCCGGGCGCTGCCGGCGTTCGAGAGCCGCTCGCGCGTGGCGCTGAAAGAACTGGACCGCTTCGCCGTCGACGCGGTCCCGTTCCTCGAACAGTTCCAGCCCACCGAGCGCGCTCTCTCGCCACTGCTCACCGCAGCCGTCCCGTTCGCGCCGCGCTTCAACGGCTTCCTCACCTCGCTGGGACCGCTGACCAAGGCGGCCAAGAAGGGCCTGCCGCAGGTCAAGCCGATGCTCGAGGACACGACGCTGCTGCTCGAAAACCTGAGACCGGTCCTGCACAACCTGGATCCGTTCCTCCAGTTCACCTCCCTGTACGTGCCCGAGATCCAGGCCTTCTTCGCGAACCTCACGGCCTCGACGCAGGCGAAGTTCCAGAACAGCAACCTCGCGGTCGGAGGCCTGGGACGAGGACCCTCTCAGCACTATCTGCGCACGATGAACGTGCTCGGTCCGGAGAGCCTCTCGGTCTACCCGGCGCGGATCGGCAGCGACCGCTCGAACCCGTACTTCAAGCCGGGCGCGTTCAGCGCGCTGGCGAGCGACGGCCTGCAGGTGTTCAGCAGCGGCGCGTGCTCGAACCCCGTGCCCTCCGTCAGCGGGCCGGAAAATGCGAACGTCTCGCAGAGCTTGATCGAACAGATCATCCTCTTCAAAGTGGCCAACGCGCCGGAAACGCCGAACGCGGTCCCGGTCCCGCCGTGCACGCAGCAGGGGCCGTTCACCTTCAACGGTCAGACGAGCCAGTTCCCCCACGCGGTCTACTCGGGGAAATGACGACAGAAGAGCACGAGCAGGAGCAGGAGCAGGAGCAGTTCCAGTACCACTCGACCGACCTCGATCTGAGCGGCGAGGGGGAGAACTGGTCGATCCGCTGCCTGGACGTGCACAAGCGCCTCGGTGGCGTGTCCGTGCTGAACGGGCTCAACGTCGCGATTCCCGACGACATGATCACGGTCGTGCTGGGCCCCTCGGGCACCGGCAAGAGCGTGCTGATCAAGCACGTGATCGGCCTCATGTTCCCGGACGCGGGCGACGTGGTCGTGCATGGTCAGTCGGTGCCGAAGCTGACCATGCCGGAGCTCCTCGCCCTGCGCCGGAGGATCGGCGTGCTGTTCCAGGACGGAGCGCTGTTCGGCTCGATGAACGTGTTCGACAACGTCGCCTTCCCCCTGCGCCAGCACACCGACACCTCCGAGGCGCAGATCGCCGACAAGGTCACCGAACGCCTCAGCGATGTGGGGCTGGCGGACGCGATGGACGACCTGCCATCGCAGCTCTCGGGCGGCATGCGCAAGCGCGCCGGGTTCGCGCGCGCGCTCGTGATGGAACCCGACATCGTGATCTTCGACGAGCCCGACTCAGGGCTCGACCCCGTGCGCACGGCGCTTCTGTGCGACCTGATCCAGGAGATGCATTCCATCCACAGGGGGACCTACGTCGTCGTCACCCACAACATCGCCTCCGCGCGGCAGATCGGCGAGTACATCGCGCTGCTGTGGAGGGGGCGGATCGTGGAAGCCGGCGACGCGGAGCGCATGTTCTCCTCCGACAACGCGTTCGTGCGCCAGTTCCTCTCAGGATCGGCGGAGGGCCCGCTGACGATGGACTGAGCCCGATCGCTCGCGCCGAGGCCGCGGACGTTCGTTAGGCTCGCCGCCGAGAAGGCGTGGACCTGGCCGACTACACCCGCGCTGACGCGACCGAGCTGCGGCGGCTGCTGGCGGCTCGAGAGCTGGCCGCCGGCGAGGTGCGCGAGGTCGCGATGCGGGCGATCGAGGCGGTCGAGCCGCGGCTGAACGCGGTCGTGTCCGGCCCCTACGAGGACGCCGCGAGCGCCGGCGACGGCCCGCTCGCCGGCGTGCCGATGGCGGTCAAGGACACGCTGCCCGAAGCCGGGCGTCCGCTCGGCTTCGGCAGCCGGCTGCTCGACGGCTTCGTGGCGCGCCGCGACGGCACGCTGGCCGAGCGCTTCCGGGCCGCGGGCCTCGTGGCGCTGGTACGCACGGCGACACCCGAGTTCGCGTTCAACACCGATACGGCGCCGCTCGTCCACGGCGCCACACTGAACCCGTGGGACACCGCGCGCTCGCCTGGCGGGTCGAGCGGGGGCTCCGCCGCTCTGGTCGCCGCCCGCGCGCTGCCGCTGGCGCACGCCAACGACGGAGGCGGCTCGATCCGCGTCCCCGCCGCTTGGTGCGGGCTCGTCGGCCTGAAGCCCTCGCGCGGCCGCGTTCCTCTCGGCCCCGCAGTGGGCGAGGCGGTGGGCGGCTTCGCCCACGAGTTCGCGCTCACGCGAACCGTGCGCGACGCGGCGACGCTGCTCGACGCGGTCTGCGGACCCGCGCCGGGGGACCGCTACTACGTCGCGCGCCCGCCGGTCAGCTATGCCGACGCGCTGGCCGAGCCGCTGCCAGCGCTGCGCGTGGCCGTGCACACGGCGTCGTTCCTCGGTGTGCCGAGCGAGCCGCCGGCGCGGGCGGCGGTGGAGGCGGTCGCGGCGACGCTGCAGAGCCTCGGCCACCACGTTGAGGAGGCCTGCCCCGTGGTCGACGAGGACAGGCTGCGCGCCTGCCTCGAGGCGGTCTGGGCGTTGGACCTTGCCGGCCTCGCCTACATGTTCGCCCGCATCTCGGAGCACGAGCTCGGCCCGGAGCGAGTGGAGGCGGCCTCGTGGGCCTGCATCCAGCGCGGGCGCGAGGTGAGCGGCCTGGAGCTCGAGGCAGCCGCCTCGGTGGTGAACTCGATCTCGCGCCGCTGGGGCCGCTTCCTGGACGAGCACGACCTGTTCCTGTGTCCGACCACGCCGGCGCCCGCGCCGGCGAGCGGCGAGCCTGACCAGAATGACGGTCGCATCGACTCGGCCGGCGCGTGGATGGAGGAGGTCTTCGCGCGGATCCCCTTCACCCCGCTCGCCAACCTCACAGGGCAGCCCTCGATCAGCCTGCCGCTGGGAGTGGCCGCGGACGGGATGCCGCTGGGGGTGATGTTGACGGCACAGACGCTGCGCGAGGACCTGCTGCTGCGGGTAGCTGCTGCGCTCGAGCAGGCGATGCCGTGGCTAGAGCGCCGCCCGGCGGTGGACGCCGGCGCGGCCGGCGCTTAGCCATCCAGGGGACGGCCGGCGCGTAGCCATCCAGCGGACGGCCCGCGCTTAGCCATCCAGGGGACGGCCCCGCTTGCGGGCGGGGAACGGGTATGCGAACATATGTTCGTATGGTCGTGTGCGTGCACCTGCCTCGCCTGGAGCTTGTGATCGCCGCCGGAGGGCCACGGGCGCTGGCCGGACGGGCCGTGGCGGTGGCGCCGCTGCCGGGCTCCGAGCAGCGCGTGGGCGAGGTCTCGGGAGCTGCTGAGGCGCTGGGGGTGACGCGCGGCATGGTCCTCGGCGAGGCGCTCGCCCGCTGCCCCGATCTGGCGCTCGTGCCCGCAAGTCCCGTGGCGGTCGCGGATGCTTGGGAGGCCATGTTGCGCGCGCTGGAATCGACCGGCGCGGCCGTCGAGCCGGCGCGAGCGGGGCTTGCCTACTTCCAGGCCGATGCCCTGCGCGGCCTCTACGGCACGCATGAGGCCACGATCGCCGCGGCGAGGCGAGCGCTCGGGCGCCCCGCGCGCGTGGGGGCAGGGCCGACGCGCTTCGGGGCACTGGCGGCGGCCCTGGCGGTGCGCTCGCGCCGCCCGCTCCTGCTGGATGGGCGTGGCGCCCAGCGCTGGCTTGCGGGACGGCCGGTGGACCTGCTCGCCTTCCGAGCCGAGACCGAGGCGCTGCTCGAACCGCTCCAGCGCCTCGGCGTACGCACGCTTGGCGAGCTGGCGAGCCTGGGGCGCTCTGCGCTCGCCGATCGCTTCGGGCCAGCTGGCGTGCTGGCGTACCGTCTCGTCCGCGGGGAGGACGCTCCGCTTGCGCCGCGCCGTGTGCACGAGCATCTGGAGGAGACGCTAGATGTGGGGGCGGCGAGCTCGGGGCCGGCGCTCGAGCGCGTGCTGGGGATGCTGGTCGACCGGCTGCTGGCCCGCGGCGAGCGCCGCGGGCGGGCGCTGCGCGCGGTCGTCCTCTCCGCCCACCTGCTCGCGGGCGGCGGCTGGCGCGAGCGGGTGGTCTTCCGCCAAGCGCTCTCCGATCCGCAGCGCATCCGCCTGGCGCTGTCGGCGCGCCTGCCGCTGCTGCCCGCTCCTGCAGCGTCGCTGGGTTTGGCCATTGAGAGCTTTGGGGGCGCGGCGGGCGAGCAGGGCGAGCTGCTGGCCGGCCACGGCTCCACGCGCGCCGAGCGGCTGCGCGAGGCGATCGCTCAGGTGCGCGCGGTGGCCGGTGCAGATGCGGCGCTGCGCGCGATCTGCGTGGACCCCGACTCGCGCGTGCCGGAGCGACGGGTCATGCTCGCTCGGCTCCCGGGCTGATGGCACCCGCTGCGAGCATTCCCCTCAACCTTCCCCGCCCGGCCAGGGTGCGCACGGAAGGAGCGGGCGTCCCTGTCGAAGTTGATGGCAGGGCGATCGAGCTGATACGAGAGTCCTGGCTGGTGGAGGACCGCTGGTGGACCGAGCGGCCGCTGCGGCGTCGCTACTGGGAGGCGGTGACCACGACCGGGCGCAACGTGGTCGTCTACCACGATCTCGTTGCTGGAGCGCGCGGGGGAGCGCAGGGCCCAGCCCGCGCTGAGGACGGCGCGGCGCGGCATGGTGGCGAGGAGCAGGCGTGCGGCGGCTGGTACACGCAGGCGCCGTGAGGGGAATGCCCACGCCACCCTACGCTGAGCTCCACTGCCACTCGGCGTACTCGTTCCTGGACGGCGTATCGCTGCCTGGAGAGCTGGTGGAAAGCGCGTGCGAGCTCGGCCATGCGGCGCTGGCGCTCACCGACCACAACTCGCTCTCGGGCTCGATGGAGCTGGCCCAGGCGGCCAAGGAGCGCGGGTTGGGAGCGATCCACGGCGCCGAGATCGACCTGGCCACAACCTCCGACTGCGCTACCAGCAGCCGTCACCTGACGCTGCTGGTACGCGACGGGCGCGGCTGGAGCAACCTCTGCCGGATCATCACGCTCGCCCACGCGCACACCCGCGACGGGCCCCGGCGGTCGGTCGGTCGGTCGGTCGGCGACAGCCCCCTCGTCGGCGACGGCCCGGTCGCGACGGCCTCCTCGTCGGCGACGGCCCGGTCGCGCGTGCTGGGCGAGCCGGCGGTCGAGCTGGAGGCGGTGCTGGACCATGCCGAGGGTCTCGTATGCCTGACGGGGTGCGCCGACCGATCTGCGATCTGCAACGCCCCGGTCGGTCGGTCGGTCGGTCGGTCGTGGCGGCCCGGTCGTGGCGGCATCCTCGACGAGCCAACGGCCCGCCGCCTGCTCGACGCGTTCGGGACAGAGGGCCTGCGCGTGGAGCTCCAGCGTCCCTACGCCCGCCACGATCGCGCTCGCAATCGCGCTTTGGCTGCGTTTGCACGGCGTCTGGGAGTGGCGTGCGTGGCGACCGGCAATGTGCATGCCCATGCGCGTTCGCGGGCCGAGCTGCAGGATGCGTTCGTGGCGCTGCGTAACCACGCCACGCTCGAAGCCTCAGAGCCGCTGCGCCGCGGCAATCACAGCCACGTGCTGTGTACTCCGCAGGCGATGGCCAGCCGCTTTGCCGACCACCCCGAGGCTGTCGCAGAGACACTGCGGCTCGCCGAGCAGCTGACGTTCGACTTGACCGAGGACCTCGGCTACCGCTATCCCGGCGCCGAGGATGCGCAGGCCTCCAGGCGGCTGGCCGAGCTCTGCGGCGCGCGGCTGCAGGAGCGCTACGGGCCGGGCGCCGCGGGCGTGCGGGCGCAGGCCAGGGCAGAGGCGCAGGCACGCCTCGCCCAGGAGCTCGAGGTGATCGGCAAGCTGGGCCTGGCGGGCTTCTTCCTGCTCCATCACGACATGCTCGAGCTGTCGCGCGAAGTCGCGCTCGAGGTGAGGGGACGCGACTCGGTGCGCGGGCTGCTCGCGCCGGGGCGTGGGCGAGGCTCGTCTGTCTCCTCGCTCGTGTGCTACCTGATCGGGCTCTCGCACATCGACCCCATAGCCAACGACCTCGCGCTCGGGCGCTTCCTGCACGAGGACCTGCGCGGGCTTCCGGACATCGACCTCGACTTCCCTCGCGATGTTCGCGAGGCTCTGATACCGCGCGTGCACGAACGCTACGGGCGCGATCACGCCGCCCTCGTGGCGGCCTTTCCGACCTTTCGCGTGCGCGGAGCGATCCGCGAGCTCGGCAAGGTGCTTGGCCTGCCGGCTGGCGAGATCGAGCGCCTGGCCCGCGGCGCCGAGGTGCACGGGCGCGGTGACGGTCTCGGCATCGCAGAGAGCGCTCGATCGGTGCGCTGGCGCTGGCTCGAGCGCCTGGTCGAAGAGGCGTATGGGCTGCCGCGCCACCTCTCCCAGCATCCCGGCGGCATGATCGTCGCCACCAAGCCGCTGATCGACTGCTGCCCGGTCGTGCCGGCGGCGATGGAGGGCAGGCAGATGGTGCAGTGGGACAAGGACTCCTGCGCGGACGCCGGCTTTCTGAAGATCGACCTGCTTGGCCTGGGAATGCTCTCGGCGGTGGAGCGTTGCGTGGAGCTGATCGCGCGCACGCGAGGCGAGCGCATCGACCTCTCGCGGATCCCCTTCGACGACCCGCACACCTTCGAGGCAATCCGCATCGCCGACACGGTCGGCGTCTTTCAGATCGAGAGCCGCGCGCAGATGCAGTCGCTGCTGCGCACGCGGCCGGCGAACCTCGAGGACCTGACGATCCAGGTCGCGATCATCCGCCCCGGCCCGATCCAGGGAGGAGCGATCAACCCCTACATCGAGCGCCGGCGGCGCCAGCGCGAAGACCCCGCGTACGAGGTTCCCTACGAGCACCCCGCGCTCCAGGAGGTCCTGGAGGAGACGCTCGGCACGATCATCTTCCAGGACCAGGTGATGGAAGTGGCTGAAGCCTTCGCCGGGTTCACCGCGGGCGAGGCGGACGGCCTGCGCCGGGCGATGAGTCGCAAGCGCTCGCTGCAGATGCTCACGCGCCATCGCGAGCGCTTCATCGAGGGCGCGATGCGACACTCAGGCGCCACTTCCCAGAGCGCGGAGCGCGTGTGGCAGATGGTCGAAGGCTTCGCCGGCTTTGGCTTTCCCAAGGCCCATAGCGCCGCGTTCGGACTGCTCGCCTACCAGTCGACGTGGCTGCGCGTCCACTACGGAGCGGAGTTCTTGTGCGCGCTCCTGAACGAGCAGCCGATGGGCTTCTACGCTCCGGACAGCCTCGTGCACGAGGCAGAGCACCGCGGGATAGCGGTGCTCGGCATCGACGTGAACGCCTCCGAGGTGGAGTGCGCCGTGCAGGAGGGGTGCGTGCGCCTGGGCCTGGGCTACATCAAGGGCGTGGCGAGCAGCCAGATGTGCGAGCTCGTGGCAGAGCGCGAGCTGGGCGGGCCCTTCCGCAGCTTCGGCGAGCTCGCCGGGCGCAGCGCCCTCGGGCGCTCGACACTCGAGCAGCTGGCCTGGTCGGGCGCGTGCGAGGGGCTCCTAGACGGGCCCGCCCAGCCGGACCAGCCGGACCAGCCGGACCGGGCAGCACGCAGGACGGCGCTTTGGCAGCTGGGGATGGCCGCCCCCGGCGTGGAGGCTGCGGAGGGCACGCAGCTCGCGCTCCCCATCCAGCAGCCGCCTGCGCCGCGCCTACGCCAGCTCGGGCGATGGCAGCAGCTGATCGCCGACTACGCCACGAGCGGGGTGACCGTGGGCGAGCACGCGATGGCGATCCTGCGCAAGCGCCTGACGGTCCCGATGCTCGCGACCAGCGCTCAGCTGCCGCGTCTGCCGGCCGGCTGCACGGTGGCGGTGGCGGGGATGGTGATTGCCCGCCAGCGGCCAGGCACGGCCAAGGGAACGATGTTCCTCCTGTTCGAGGACGAGTGGGGGACGATCAACCTGATCGTGCCCAAGGCCGTGTATGAGCGCCACCGCCATCTCGCCCGCGCCGAGCCGCTACTGCTGGCAAGGGGCCGGCTGGAGCGCTCTGAAGGGGTCCTCAACGTGCTCGTGCGCGAGCTGGCGGCGCTGGAGGACCATCTCTCGACCGCCATCGACTCCGACGAGGGCACGGCCGCCGCCAGCGTGAGCAGCCTGCCCTCCTCGCAGGCTCCTGCGCACGTGGCCGAGCCGCAGCCGGCGCACCAGATCGCATCGAGCATGCGCGCCGTCGCCCCGCCGATCCAGAGCTTCGCCGCGGGCCGCCGGCGCTAGCGGCGCTCGCTCGGGCCGGCTCGCCGGGCCGCCAGGCGGCGCGAGCCTGCGGCTCGGCACTAGACTGGCCACACTTCCCGCGGATCAGGAGGTCGCCCATGCGTGCCGTGCTGGTAGCAGAGACTGGCGGGCCCGAGGTCCTGCGCCTGCAGGAGACCGAGCCGCCCGAGCCCGGCGATGGGGAGGTTCTGATCGAGGTCCGTGCCGCCTCGGTCAACCCGATCGACTGGAAGTACAGGCGCGGCCTGGCGCCGAAGCAGCTTCCCGCCGTGCTCGGGAGCGACGTCTCCGGAACCGTCACACGCTCGCTCGCGCAGGGCTTCGCCGAGGGAGACGAGGTCTTCGGCCTGGCAGCGAGCGGCGCCTATGCCGAGCTCGCGAGGGCGCAGGCGGGCGTGATCGCGCCCAAGCCCGCCGATATCAGCCACGAACAGGCGGCAGCTCTGCCCGTGGCTGGGCTCACGGCGTGGCAGGCGCTGTTCGACCGCGGCGGCCTGCAGCAGGGGCAGACCGCGCTCATCGCCGGCGGCGCCGGTGGCGTCGGTCACCTCGCCGTCCAGTTCGCCAAGCGCGCTGGCGCGGAGGTGATCGCGACTGGGTCGGCGCGAAACCGCGACTTCGTGCTCGGGCTGGGGGCCGACCGCTTCCTCGACTACACCCAGGAAGAGCCCGCGGCACTGACGGGCAGCGTCGATCTGGCGTTCGATACGGTCGGAGGTGAGACCACGGAGGCCCTGCTGCCCGCGGTGCGCGAGGGAGGAGCGCTCGTCACGATCGCCGGGGCGCCGCCTGAGCAAGCGGCAGGCGAGCGCGGCGTGCGCGCGGAGCTCCTGATCATGAGCCCGAGCTCAGGGCAGCTCGGAGAGGTGGCGCGGCTCGTGGCGGCGGGCGAGGTGCGCGTGGAGATCACGCAGCGAATTCCCCTCGCGGAGGTGGCCAGAGCGCACGAGCTGAGCGAGTCGGGGCACGCGCGCGGGAAGATCGTCATCACCGTCGCCTGAATAGGCGGCCGTAGGGAGCTCGCACCTGCGCCCGGACAGGGCCGGCCGAGTAAGAGTGGCGTCGCGGGCGCTAGGGCGCGGAAGGCGCGCCTGCGGCGAACGCCAGCAGGTTTCCGTCGGGATCGTCGAGCAACAGGCGCTCGCGCTCACGCCTGATCTCGAACGGCCCGCCCGGCGCCTGCGCGATCCCGCGCTCGAGCTGCGCGAGCGAGTCCGCGTCGCCGAGTGTGAACTCGACCAGGCGCAGGCCGGGAGCAGTGGGGGGTGCGGCGCCGGCTCCGCGGCTCTGCCATGAGTTGAGCCCTATGTGGTGGTGGTAGCCGTCGGCGGCCAGGAACGCGGCCGAGGGGAGCGTGGCTTGCTCTGAGAAGCCGAGCACGTCGTGGTAGAAGGACGCCGCGCGGCTCACGTCCCCGACCTTGAGGTGCACGTGCCCGATCACGGTCTCGGGCTCGATCTGCTGCGGGGGCTCATCGGGTGCCTGCGCGAGCAGGTCCTCGACGTCGAGCGGACGCGTGAACATCTTCACGCCGTGGCCACCGGTGGGCCGCTCCCAGCGCTCTGGCGGCCGGTCGGCGTAGATCTCGATTCCAAGGCCGTCGGGATCGCTGAGGTACAGCGCCTCGGAGACGCCGTGGTCCGACGCCCCGTCGATGTGCCAGCCGGCAGCGAGGACACGCCGGACGGTCGCGGCGAGCGCCGCGCGCGAGGGATGAAGCCAAGCGACGTGGAAGAGCCCGGTGTCGCGGGGCGATGCCGCCGTCGGGTCGGGCAGCGCGCTGAGCGCGAGAGCCCGGCGCTCCTCGCCGGCTCCAAGCACCGCGCTCTGCTCATTGCGCGAGAGCAGCGCGAGCCCCAGCACCCGCGCATAGAAGGCGATGCTGCGCGCGAGGTCCGAGACCGCCAAGCGCACGGCGCTGATCCTTAGCCTGGGATCGATGGGTGCTTGCATCGCCTCTGTTGCAGGCTACTACCCCCACGGGCCGCGCAACTTCGCAGCGGATAAGCTCGCCGCCATGCAGTTCCGCAAGCTGGGCGCGAGCGGTATCTCGGTGTCCGAGATCAGCCTCGGGTCGTGGCTCACCTACTCCGGCGGGGTGGCGCGCGAGCGGGCGCGCGCCTGCGTGGAGGCCGCGTTCGATGCCGGGATCAACTTCATCGACACAGCGAACGTCTACGGCCGCGGCGCCGCCGAGAGCCTGCTGGGGGAGGTGCTGGCCGCGCACCAGCGCTCCTCCTACGTGCTCGCGACGAAGCTCTACTTCCCGATGTCGCAGAGCGATCGCGGGCTGTCGGCCGCGCAGGTGCACAAGCAGATCGACGCCTCGCTGGCGCGCCTGCGCACCGACTACGTCGACCTCTACCAGTGCCACCGCTACGACGAGCAGACACCTCTCGAGGAGACGATGGGTGCGCTGACGGAAGTCGTACAGGCGGGAAAGGCACGGCACATCGGCTTCAGCGAGTGGCCGCTCGAGAAGATCGAGGCCTCGCTCGCGATTCCCGGCGCGGCGAGGTGGGTCTCGAGCCAGCCCCAGTACTCGATGCTGTGGCGAGCTCCCGAGCGCGGCCTGATCGAGCTGTGCGAACGAGTGCAGATCTCCCAGATCGTGTGGTCGCCGCTCGCCCAGGGCGTGCTCACCGGCAAGTACCGTCTGGGCGAACCGCCGCCCAGCGATTCGCGGGCAGCGAGCGAGAGCATGGGCGGCTTCATCGACCGCCTGATGGCGCCGCGCGTGCTGGAGGGCGTGGAGCGCCTGCGCGCGGTCGCCGAGCAGGCCGACCTCACAATGCCCCAGCTCGCCCTCGCCTGGGTGCTGCGCCAAGCGAACGTCGCCTCCGCGATCGTCGGCGCGAGCCGCCCCGAGCAGGTGCACGCCAACGCGAGCGCCTCCGCGATCGAGCTCAGCCCGGAGGTGCTGCGGGCGATCGACGAGGCCCTCGAGGGCGTGGTGGCGGGCTGAGCCTGCGCGCCGAGCCTCAGCTCGCAAGCGCTGCGGCGACGTCGGCCAGCTTGTGCGGGTCGCGCAGCGGCGGTCCGTGGCCAAAGCAGCACCGCGAGCTCGAGGGCATCGCGAGATCCTTCCAGTCGGCTCAGTCGCGCGACTGCTCCCAGGAGAAGCCGCGCACTGCGAAGAAGATGCCGGCCGCCCCCCACAGCCCCACGACCGCCAACGCGGAGAGCTGCTTGGACAGCGACGATCCGTTCACGAGCGCGGCGGAGAGGCCGTCGATCAGGTGCTTCAGCGGCAGCGCCTCGGCTATGTCGCGCAGGAAGGTTGGGACGTTCTTGACGTCGTAGAAGACGCCAGAGATAAAGATCACGGGCAGGAACACCGCGTTGACGTAGGCGGCCGTCGACTCGAAGTTGGGGATCGCGTGCGCGAAGGCCACGCCCAGCGCCGCGAAGCAGACGACGCCGGCCACCACGAAGACCATCAGCTCTGCCCAGTCGCGGGGCCAGTCCAGGCCGAAGAACAGCTTGCCCGCAAGGACGATGATCGTGATCTGTAGCGCGGTGTTCGTGACGGCATTCGCGGCCACGCCGCCGAGGTAGGAGCCGGCCGGCAGCGGCGTGCCGCGGATCCGCTTGAGCACCCCGCGCTCGCGCAGGAACACGACGTTGTAGGCGAGCGCCGTGAACGTCGTCGACATGACGCTCATGCCC
This sequence comes from Actinomycetota bacterium, assembly GCA_005884115.1. Classification (GTDB taxonomy): domain Bacteria; phylum Actinomycetota; class Thermoleophilia; order Solirubrobacterales; family Solirubrobacteraceae; genus Palsa-744. The sequence goes on along the minus strand of VAXW01000002.1, from coordinate 31,453 downwards.
GCGATGCCCGGAACGAGCCGGTTCAGGTCGTGCTGTTTGCCGTGCAAGATCGCCCCGAAGAAACCCAGGAACAGCAGCGGCAGCAGGAAGTTGAAGAACGCGGCGCTGGGATTGCGCCAGAACATGCGCCTCTCGAGCCGGTACTGGCGCCAGGCGAGCACGAGCGCGCCGCTCATCGCTCGCGCCCCTCAGCCGGCGGCGGCTCTCCTGCATCGGCCGTGAGTTCGAGATACACGTCCTCGAGGCTCGGGCGCGCCACATGCAGCTCCCGCAGGCTCTCTCCCCGTGCCAGCGCTTCGCCCGTGAGCTCGTGCAGCAGCGTCGTTGGCTCCTCGGTCCGGTGCTCGACCATCTTTCCGCTGCGGTCGCGGTAGGCGACCCTGTAGTTGGAGGCCCCGGCGCCCAGGTCGCGCGGCGGACCGATCGCGAGGATGCTGCCGTTCTTGATGATCGCGACTCGGTCGGCGAGTTCCTGCGCCTCGTCGAGGTAGTGGGTTGTGAGGAGGATCGTCTTCCCCAGCGCGCGGAGGTTTCGCACCGTCTGCCACGCCCCGCGCCGGGCCTCGGGGTCGAAGCCCGTGGTGGGCTCGTCGAGGAAGATCAGCTCGGGGTCGCCGACCAGCGCCAGCGCGAAGTCGAGCCGCCGGAGCTGCCCGCCTGAGAGCTTTCGCACGCGCACGTCCGCACAATCTTGGAGCCCGGCGAGCGCGAGCACCTCCTCGACGGAGCGGGGCCGCGGATACAAGCTCGCCCAATGCTCCAGAGCCTCGCGCGGGCTCACGTGCCCGTAGATCGCCCCCGACTGCAGCACGATCCCAATGCGCTCGCGCAGCGCGCGGCTGCGCGAGCCGGGGTCATATCCGAGCACCCATACCTCGCCGGCGCTGCGAGTGCGGTAGCCCTCGAGGATCTCGACCGTCGTCGTCTTCCCCGCGCCGTTGGGTCCCAGCAGGCCTAGCACCTCGCCGCGCCGGACGCTGATGTCGATGCCGCGCAGGGCTTCGAATTCGCCGTAGCTCTTGCGCAGCCCTCGCACCTCGATTGCCGCCTCCGAGTCGATCACGCCGCGACCGCCCCGATGCCGCTATGCGCTCCTACCAGTGCACGCCCCTGGTGAGCGTCGCCATCGCGATCTGCTCGAACGATGCGCGCTCCTCGACGTTCTTCTGCCCCTTTGACGCGGCGGAGTCCGGGAACACGCGATATGCGAGATGCAGGATCCTGTCGACCGCCTTTGGTGACAGCGCGTAGGCGATCTCGCCAAACGTCCCCAGGCGCGTCCCCATGTGCTTGGGGCGAGTGCGCAGCGACTCGCAGATCATCAGGGCGGCGTCCTCCGGCGAGATCGCGGGAAACGCGTCGTACATTTTCGTCGGCGCGATCATCGGCGTGCGCACGAGCGGCATGTGGATGGTCGTGAACGTGACGCCGTCGCCGACCACCTCGGAGGCGACGACGCGGGTGAAGGCGTCGAGCGCCGCCTTCGAGGCGACGTAGGCCGAGAAGCGCGGCGGGTTGGTCTGTACTCCGATCGAGGAGATGTTGACGATGTGGCCTGAGCCCCTCTCGCGCATCATCGGCAGCAGCCCGATGATCAGCTTCACGGCGCCGAAGTAGTTCAGCTGCATCGTGCGTTCGAAGTCGTGGAAGCGGTCGTAGCTGAGGGCGATCGAGCGGCGGATCGAGCGGCCTGCGTTGTTGACCAGCATGTCGACGTGGCGATGGTCGGCGAGCACGCGCTCCAGCAGGCGGTCGACGGAGTCCATATCGGAGAGGTCGGCTGCATAGACGTATGCCGTGCCGCCGGCCGCGACGATCTCGGCGCGTGTCTCCTCGAGCTTCTCGACGTTGCGGGCGACGAGCAGAGGAATTGCGCCGGCCGCCGCGACCTTCAGCGCGGTCGAGCGCCCGATCCCAGAGGAGGCGCCCGTGATCATGACGCGCTTTCCCTGCAGCGCCTCGCGCAGCGTGCGCCCGCGCACGATGCCCGTGTCCATCTCCCGCTCCCAGTAGTCCCACAGCCGTCCCGCGTACTCGTGCAGCGGCGGCGGCTGCTCAAACGGTGTACCGGCCAGCGCCCGTCCGGCCTGGAGCGTGTCGAAGCGCGGGACGAGCTCCATGTGGGCGAGGACCTCTGCGGGGATTCCGAGCTCGCGCAGGGCTAGTTTTCGCAGCTGCCGCCACGGCGGCAGGTCGAGCGCCAGCGCCAGCGGCCACCTTGGCACCGGATCGGTGAAGCGTTTGTCGACACTGGCGACGAAATGGGGGGCGTGCGCAGCGGCGGCTAGCTCGTTGATCACGTCGACGACGCGCTGACGACGAGGATCGGTGAGGTGGAAGGCCTCGCCGTCGAGATCGGGCTCGTGCGCGATGTGCTCCAGCGCTCCGACCACCCAGTCGACCGGCACCACGTTCGTGTTGCCCAGGTCGACGCCCACGAGCGGCGTCCACTCCGGGAGCAGCTGGCGCAGGCGCTGGATCGCCTTGAAGAAGTAGTAGGGCCCGTCGATCTTGTCCATCTCGCCGGTCTGCGAATCGCCGACGACGATCGCGGGCCGGTACACGCGCCAGGGCACGTAGGGCTGCTCGCGGATGATCCGCTCGGCCTCGAACTTCGTGCGGTGGTATGGAGAGGGGAGCTTCTGTCGCTCGTCGAAGAAGCCCTCCTCGAACAGGCCCCTGTACTCCCCGGCGACCGCGATCGAGGAGACGTGGTGCAGGTGATCGACCTCCAGTGCCCGGGCGAGTTCGACCGCGTGGGCGGTGCCGCCGACGTTGACCGCGGTGTTCAACTCGGCCGGCGCCGTCATGTCGTACACGGCGGCCAGGTGGAAGAAGTGCACGACCTTGCCGCGCAGCTCGGCCACCTGCTCCTGCTCGAGCCCCAGCAGCGGCTTGCGCAGGTCCCCGAGCACCGGCTCAACCCGCTTGGCGGCGGTGGAGCCTATCGTCAGCCCCCAGTGCGCGGTCAGGTCATCGAGCCGGCCACGAGAGCTCTCGCGCACAAGCACGTACACCTTTCCGGGGCGCTTGTCGAGCAGGCGCTCGACCAGACGCCGCCCGATGAAGCCGGTCGCTCCGGTCAGGAAATATGCCATCGCGACACAGAGCCTATCCTGCAGGTGCGCCAGGCGCGTGCAGGAGCGCCGATGCGCTACGGGCGCTAAGCCCCGGCCCCTGCTCCGCCCCTGCCCTCGCCTGCGGCGAAGCGAGCCGCGCCGCGCACCCCGTCTTCGAACACCTCCGGCCCGGCTTCGGCCTCGAGCGCGAGACCCCGCTCGAGCGGCATCCCGAACCCCTCGATCGCAGCGCGCCGGTCGGCGAGCATCGTTCGCTGCGGAAAGTGCGCGAGTCCCTCGGCGAGCGCAAGCGCGCGCTCGAGATGAGCGCCCGGCGCGACCACCTCGTTCAGCAGCCCCATCGCGAGCGCCTCCTCGGCTGCGATCATGCGTCCCGTCAGGATCAGGTCGAGCGCCCGGCCGAGGCCCACGATGCGGGGCAGGCGCTGGGTGCCGCCGTCTATCAGCGGCACCCCCCAGCGGCGCTCGGGATAGCCGAGCGCGGAACCCTCGGTGGCGATGCGCAGATCGCACCACAGGGCGAGCTCGAGCCCCCCAGCCAGGCAGAAGCCAGAGATAGCCGCGATCGTGGGCTTCGACGCTGTCAGGCGTGTGAAGCCCATCGGGCCCTCGGGGTTTGAGAGGCGGTCGGCGAAGGTGTGCGTGGCCTTCAGGTCTGCGCCCGCGCAGAAGGCGACGCCGCCGGCGCCGGTCAGCACCAGAGCGCGTGCTTCGTCGTCCTCCTCGAAGCACAGGTAGGCCTCGTGCAGGGCCTGGGCGGTGGGCCCGTCGACGGCATTGCGGCGGTGCTGGCGGTCGATCGTTATGAGCGCCGCGGAGCCGATTCGCTCATAGCGGACAGGAGCTGTGCTCTCGCTGCCGTCGCTCATAAGGGCCCGACGCCGGGGCGCGGCGCACGGCCGCCGTTTACCAGCCTCCGCGCCAGGTGGCGTCGGGCAGCGAAGCCGCTTTGCGGGCCTCCTTGCGCTTTTCAAGACGCCGCTGGATCATGCTCATCGCGAACACGAACGCGGGGAAGAAGATGATCAGGATGAAGCCCGCGTCGGTGACCACCTTGTCGTCGGTGGCGCCGTAGAAGCCGCGCCCGTCGTTGTGCGCCGCGGCGCTCGAGGCCAGGGCGAGCGTGAGCGCGAGCACGGTGTACACAAGCGCTGCAAGGTAAGCGAATCGGCGGCGCATGGCCGGATCCTACCGTCCTGCGCGCGTGGGGGGCGGGGCGCGCCTAGGATCAATCGGTGGCGTTGTTGACCGCATCCGATCTCGGCAAGGACGTTGCTGGGCAGCCGCTGCTTCGCGGGGTCTCGTTCAAGCTGGAGCGCCGCGAGCGCGTCACCGTCGCGGGGCGCAACGGCGCTGGCAAGACGACGCTGCTGCGGATGCTCGCGGGCGAGGCGTCGATCGACTCCGGCGAGCTTAGCCTCGCCAAGGGCATGCGCATCACCCTCCATGACCAGCGCCCGCCTGCAGAGCGCGAAATGCTGCTGCGCGACTACGTCCTCTCCGGCTGCTCGGAGGAGCTCGCGATCGAGGCCAAGCTCGCGCGACTCGAGTCGCAGATGTCAGCCGGCGCCGCCGATGAGGCGCTTCTGGCGCGCTACGCGCGCGCCCAGGCGCAGCTCGATGCTCGCGGCGGCTATCGCTGGCGTGACCGCGCGACCGAGATGGCGCATGGGCTTGGGTTCGCGCAGGACGACCTCCTGCGTGCGCTGCACACGTTCTCCGGCGGGGAGCTCACGCGCGCGTCGCTGGTGCGGGCGCTCGCGACCGGCGCCGACGTGCTGCTGCTCGACGAGCCGACCAACCACCTCGACATCGGGTCGCTGGAATGGCTCGAGCAGACACTTGTCGAGCTCGATGCAGCCGTGCTGCTCGTGGCGCACGACCGCTGGTTTCTGGAGGCGGTCGGCACAGCGGTGCTCGAGCTCGAGGCCGGACGCTCGCGATACTTCGCCGGCAGCTGGCATCAGTGGCGGAGGGAGAGGGCAGCCCGCGAGATCGCGCTCGGCAGGGCGATCGCGGCGCAGCGAGCGGAGATCGAGCGGATGGAGCGGTTCATCGCGCGATTCCGCTACAAGGCAACCAAGGCGCGACAGGCACAGTCGCGCGTGAAGAAGCTCGCCAAGATGGAGCGCATCGAGCGAGATCCTGGGGCCAGTCGAAACCTCGAGTTCTCGTTCTCGACCCCGCAGCGCTCGGCGCGCGTGATCTTCGAGCTCTCCGATGCGCGTATCGAGGTCGGCGGGCAGGATGAGCCGGCGGCAGCTCCCGCGCGCGCGCGCGCCGGGCGCCGGGTGCTGATCGATCGGGCCGAGCTGTGGCTCGAGCGTGGCGAGCATGTCTCCTTGGTGGGGCCCAACGGGACGGGCAAGACGACGCTGATCCAGACGCTCGCCGGCCGACGCGAGCTCGCGCAGGGCTCATTGAGCACGGGCCACAACGTAAACATCGGCTATCTCTCTCAGCACGCCGATGAGCTCGGGGACGGCGGCCCTCCGTCGCAAAGCGTGCTCGAGGCTGCGCAACGCGCGACGGGCCTGACTCCAGGCAAGGCGCGTGCGCTACTCGGGCGCTTCCTGTTCTCTCGCGAGGAGGTGGAGAAACCGCTCGAGGGCCTCTCCGGAGGCGAGCGGCGGCGCCTGTCGCTGGCGATCCTGGTGAGCTCAGGCGCGAACGTGCTGGTGCTCGATGAGCCCACGAACCACCTCGACATCGACAGCCGCGAGGCGCTCGAGGACGCGCTGCGCTCGTTCACGGGAGCGGTGCTGCTGGTCTCTCACGACCGAGCGCTGCTCGATGCGGTCGGCGTGCGCACGATCGCCATCGAGGAGCGCGCGCTGCGCAGCTACGCCGGCGGCTGGGCCGAGTACTTGCGCGAGCGCGATGAGCGCCGCGCCGCCCCCGCGGGGGTGGGCACTCGATCGGAGAACGAGCTCGATGCCTCGGAGGTCGCAGCCGCTGCCCCACGGCCACGAGCGGGCGGCGGGCGCGGGAGGGCGCGCAGCGCTGGCGACCCCGCGAGCGCCGGCGCCGCCGCGCGCACGCGCCGCTCGCGCGCGAAGCAGGCCGGCCCTTCGAAGAACCGTCTATCAGAGCAAGCGAAGGCGGAGCGCGCCGTGGAGGAGGCGGAGGCGGCTTTGCGCGCGCTCGAGGACGAGCTGGCCGATCCTGCCGCCTGGGCGACGCGCTATGAGTCGGCCAAGTCGGCCGCCCGGCACACGGCCGCCCGGCGCGCGGTCGAGGTCGCCTACGCGCAGCTGGAGGCCCTCATCGGCTGACCTAGACTGCTGGCATGGAGCGCGCGAGGACAGCCCGCAACGTGGCGATCGTGGCACTCATCGCCGCGGCCGTGTTCGTGCTCCCTGGCGGCGGCAGGGCGGCGAACACCTTCGAAGGCGTGCTGGTGGTCGCCTTCGGCGCGGGGATCGCTTACCTGGGGCTGCGCCTGTACCGTGAAAACCGCGTCGCGCTGTACAGCCTCGGCGACCGTCACCGCAGCCTCCTCTACGGCGCGATCGCGCTAACCCTGTTCCTGATCATGGCGCGGGTCCGCATGTGGCAGACGGGGCTCGGCGAGCTCTTGTGGTTCACGCTCGTGGGCGGCGTCGTGTACGCGTTGGTCGCCGTGTATCGCCATTGGCGCGCGTACTGACCGGCTCGATGGTACACGCGCAGGCGAGGAGCGGCGGCGGCGAGGCCCCGGCGAGCTTGAACGAGCAGCGCAGGGCGCTCCCCGATCAGCCCGGCGTGTACCTGTTCCGCGACAGGGACGGGCGTGTCGTCTACGTCGGCAAGGCGAAGTCGATCCGCAAGCGCGTCGCCTCGCACTTCACGAAGGCACAGGTGCCGAGCTCGCCCGGGCATGCGGAGCTCGTGGCGGGCGTCGAGCGCATCGAGTGCGTGGTCGTGGCATCCGAGGCGGAGGCGCTGCTCGCCGAGCAGAGCTTCATTAAGCAGTACCGGCCGCGCTTCAACATCCGGCTGCGCGACGACAAGTCCTACCCGTTCATCGCCATCTCGCTCGACGAGGACTATCCGCGCGTGTACTTCACGCGCGAGCGTCACCGCCCGGGTCGTGCCTACTTCGGCCCGTACTCGAACGCCAAGCGCGTGCGCAGCACGCTGGAGGTGCTCGCGAAGGTGTTCATGTTCCGCTCCTGCACAGGGCCCGAGCCAGGCCGGCGAAGTGGCAGCCCATGCCTGGACTACTACATCAAGCGCTGTGAGGCCCCGTGCGTGGGATACGTCTCACGGGCGGACTACCGCCGCAGCATAGACGGCGTGATCGACTTCCTCTCGGGACGCTTCAGGGCGATCGAGCGCGACCTGGAGGCGCGCATGCGCAGCGCAGCAGCGGAGGAGCGATTCGAGCAGGCGGCGCTCGAGCGCAACCGCCTGCGAGCTGTCCATTCGCTGCTCGAGCGCCGGCGCGTGGCGAACGAGTCGATCGGCACTTTCGACGCCGTCGCCGTCGCCATCGACGGGCGCGACGCGAACGCCCAGGTGCTGCAGGTCCGCGACGGCGTGCTCTCCGATCGCCAATCGTTCTACCTGGCGAACGAGACCGAGCGCGACCTAGCGGAGGTGGGCGAGGAGTTCATGCTGCAGTACTACGGCGGCCACGCCTCGATCCCCTCGCTGCTCGTGGTCCAGGGCGAGGTCGCCGAGCGCGCCGTGCTCGCCGATGCGCTCGCGAGCCGCCGTGGCGGGCCGGTGACGCTGCGCGCGGCCGAGCGGGGGGAGAAGCGCAGGATCCTCGAGCTCGCGCAGCGAAACGCGTTGCTGGCGCTCGACCAAGAGCGACTGCGCTCCGAGCGACTGCGCTCGCGCCGCGTCGAGGCCCTGGAGGGCCTGCAGCGCGCGCTCGACCTCGATGCCCCGCCGATCCGGATCGAGTGCTTCGACGTCTCGAACCTCGGCGGCACGCACACGGTCGCGTCGATGGTCGTCTTCGAGGGAGGGGCGCCGAAGAAGTCCGACTATCGCCGCTTCACGATCCGCACGCTCGCTGACGCGGCCGACGACTATGCCGCAATCGGCGAGGTCCTCTCCAGGCGCTATTCGCAGTGGGAGCGTCAAGCCGACTTCTCGCCGCACGACCCCGCATATGACGCCAGCTTCGCCTCGCTCCCCAGCATGGTCGTGATCGATGGGGGCAAGGGGCAGCTGACGGCGGGGCTCCAGGCGCTGCGCGGTTTTCGCGAGCGCGGTGTCGCCGTCGTCTCACTCGCCAAGCGCCTGGAGGAGCTGTTTCTCCCCGGCAAGCGAACGCCCGTCGTGCTCGACCATTCAACGCCCGAGCTACAGCTTCTTCAGCGGGTGCGCGACGAGGCGCACCGCTTCGCGATCACCCACCACCGTGCGAGGCGCGACCGCGCCATGACGAGCTCGCTGCTCGACGGTCTGCCCGGCGTGGGGCCCGCGCGCAAGCGCGCGCTGCTTGCGCATTTCGGCTCGCCCGAGGCGATCGTGGCCGCCACGCGCGAGGAGCTTCAGGCGGTGCCCGGCGTGCCGGCGAAGGTGGGGCGCGAACTGCACGGCCTCCTGCACCGCGCGGGGTAGGCGAGGTGTGCGCGCCAGGCCGCCCCGCTCGTCCGGCGATCGGGGCACAATGAGAGAGGCAATGGCGGTGATCAGACCACTGCGTCCTCGGCGCCCCGGCGCCGATCGTCGGTCTGGCAAGGCAGCGCGGGCGCTCGTGGAGACGCATCTGGAGGATCTCGTCGTGATCACGGGCTTCTCCGGCGCGGGCAAGTCGACCGCGCTGAACGCGTTCGAGGACGCGGGCTACTTCTGCGTGGACAACCTGCCGCCCGAGATGATCCGCTCGCTCGTCGAGCTGTTTGTGCACAAGGGCTCCAAGGTCGAGCGTGCGGCGGTCGTCTCCGACGTACGCGGCGGCGTCTACTTCGAGGCGCTGCGGGCGGTCGTCGACGACCTCGACGCGCTGGGCCTGAACCACCAGCTCCTGTTCCTCGAGGCCGCCGAGCAGGCGCTGGTGAACCGCTACAAGGAGACGCGCAGGCGTCACCCCATGGCGCCCGAGGGCAGTGTCGCGGCGGGCGTAGCGAGCGAGCGTGCGGTGCTCGCTCCACTGCGCAGCCGCGCCGACGTGGTGATCGACACCACGGGCATGTCGGCGGCGGCGCTGCGCGCGAAGATTGCGGTGGAGTTTCTGCCAAGCAAAACACCAGGGCACCTCGCGCTCACGTTCATGAGCTTCGGCTTCAAGCACGGGCCCCCGCGCGAGGAGGACCTGGCGTTTGACGTTCGCTTCTTGGCCAACCCCCATTACGAGAGCGAGCTGCGCGAGCTCACGGGGCGCGACGCGGCGGTCGTCGAGTTCATCGCGCACGACGGGCGCCTGGAGGAGTTCTATGAGCGGCTGCACGCCCTGCTCGACTTCCTCCTGCCTCAGTATGCGGCGGAGGGCAAGGCGCACCTGGTGATCGCCATCGGCTGCACCGGCGGGCGTCATCGCTCGGTGGCGATCGCAGAGCACCTCGCCGAGCGCTACAGCGACCACGACGGGATCGACGTGGCGGTCGCTCATCGCGACATCGACAAGCATCCGCCGCGGGCCTAGGCGTGCTCCGCCGCGGCGGCGGGCGTGCGGCACGCTGATAGCCTTCGCGGCGCTCGCCGGGTCAGGGCAGCGCTCCTGGGCCCGGCATCGTTAATTGTTCGCCCAGGAGGAGCGCATGCCAGTTCGCGTTGGAATCAACGGTTTTGGCCGCATTGGCCGAAACGCGTTCCGCGCTGCGATGGCACGCGGCGCTGAGCGGGCGGCGGACATCGAATGGATCGCCGTCAACGACCTCACCGACCCGCGGACGCTCGGGCACCTGCTCAGCTACGACTCGATCCTTGGCCGCTACCCGGGCTCGGTGCGCGCGCTCGAGAGCTCGCTCGAGGTGGACGGACGCGAGCTGAAGGTGTTCGCCGAGCGGGACCCTGGGGCCCTGCCCTGGGGCGAGCTCGGCGTGGATGTCGTGATCGAGTCGACCGGCCTTTTCACCGACCGCGACAGCGCCGCCAAGCACCTTGCGAACGGGGCCAAAAAGGTGATCATCTCCGCCCCGGCCGCCGATCCCGATGCGACGGTGGTGCTCGGCGTCAACTTCGATCAGGTCTACGACCGCGACCGCCATCACGTGATCTCGAACGCCTCCTGCACGACGAACTGCCTGGCGCCGGTCGCAAAGGTGGTCAACGACGTGGTGGGCATATCGCACGGGCTCATGACGACGATCCACGCCTACACGGCCGACCAGCGCCTGCAGGACCTGCCCCACAAAGACCTGCGCCGGGCAAGAGCGGCGGCAATCAACCTGATCCCCGCATCGACGGGAGCCGCGAAGGCGATCGGCCTGGTGATCCCCGAGCTCCAGGGCAAGCTGGGCGGTTTTGCGGTCAGGGCCCCGGTCCCGTCGGGGTCGGTCGTCGACCTCACGGTCGAGTGCGCGCGCGAGACGAGCGTGGAGGAGGTCAACTCCGCGCTGCGCGCGGCCTGCGCCGACGGCGCGCCCCTGGTGCGCATCATGCAGTACTCCGAGGACCCGCTGGTCTCGACGGACATCCTCTCCTCGCCCTTCTCCGCGATCGTCGACTCGCTGCTGACGACAGTGCTCGATGGCACGCTGGTGAAGGTCGTCGCCTGGTACGACAACGAGTGGGGCTACTCCAACCGGCTCGTGGATCTCGTCGAGAGGGTCTTGTGAGCAGCGCCCGGCGCCGCGGCGCTCTGGCGAGGGCGGAGCCGTCGTGATCGCCGCCGACGCCGCGCGAGCGCTGCGAGGGTGAGGACGCTCGAGAGCATCGATGTGCAAGGCAAGCGCGTCCTGCTGCGCGTCGACTTCAACGTGCCGCTGGCCGACGGCCGAGATGGCCGCCCGCTGGTGGCCGATGACACGCGCATCGTCGCGGCCCTGAAGACGATCGAGGAGCTGCGCGCGCGCGGCGCGCGCCTGGTGGTGGTCTCGCACCTCGGACGCCCCCGCGGAGAGCGCGACGAGCGCCTCTCGATGGCACCCGTCGTCGCACGGCTGCGCGAGCTGACCGACGCCCGGGTGACGCTCGCGCCGGCCGTCGTCGGCAGCGCCGTCAAGGCGCTCTGCGAAGAGCTCGGCGCGGGCGAGCTGTTGGTGCTCGAGAACGTTCGCTTCGAGCCCGGCGAGACGCGCAACGATCCCGCCTTCGCGCGGGCGCTGGCCGACCTCGCCGGCGTATACGTAAACGACGCGTTCGGCAGCGCGCATCGTGCACATGCGAGCACCGAGGGCGTCGCGCACCTTCTCCCGAGCGCCGCCGGGCGTTTGCTCGAGAGCGAGGTCCGCGCTCTGAGCGAGATCGTCGAGCATCCCCAGCCCCCCCTCGTGGCGGTGCTTGGCGGGGCAAAGGTCGCCGACAAGATCGCCGTCATCGACCGCTTCCTGCAGATCGCCGACGTGCTGCTGATCGGCGGCGCGATGTGCTTTCCCTTCCTCGCCGCGCAAGGACACGCGGTGGGTGACTCGCTCTGCAGCCGAGAGGATGTGGCACACGCACGCGGAGTGCTCGCGCAGGCGCGGTCGCTGGCGAGACTCGAGCTGCCCCGCGATCTCGTGATCGGGGAGCGCTTTGCGGCCGACACCGAGCATCGTGTCCTCGACGGCGTCGAGGTGCCGGCGGGTTGGCTCGGCCTTGACATCGGGCCTGCAAGCGCCGCGCGCTACGCGAGCGAGGTCGAGCGTGCGGGCTCGACGTTCTGGAACGGCCCCATGGGCGCCTTCGAGCTGGAGCCCTTCGCGGCCGGCACGCGCGTCGTCGCCGAAGCGATCGCCCGCGCGCCCGGACTCACCGTCGTGGGCGGCGGCGACTCGGCCGCCGCGCTTGCGCAGCTCGGCTTGCAGGCGGAGGTCGACCATCTATCGACTGGCGGCGGAGCGACGCTCGAGTTCCTCGAGGGCAAGAGGCTCCCCGGCATCGCGGCCCTCGACGGCGCGGGGGTCCCCTCGTGATGTCGCGCACACCGCTCATCGCTGGCAACTGGAAGATGCACAAGACGCGGCGCGAAGCCGAGGAGTACGTGGGAGCCCTGCTCCCCCGGCTGGCGGCGATCGGCGAGGTGGACGTCGCCATCTGCGCGCCGTTCACGGCTCTGGCCGCGGTCGTCGACAGCGCCAGAGGCTCACCCGTGCAGGTGTACGCGCAGAACATGCACCAGGACTCACACGGAGCCTTCACCGGCGAGGTATCGCCGCCAATGCTGCAGGAGATAGGCGTGCAGGGCGTCGTCCTCGGCCACTCCGAGCGCCGAGCTCTGTTCGGCGAGAGCGACGAGGCGCTCGCGCTCAAGCTCACGGCTGCCCCGGCTGCGGGCTTGACCGCGCTGCTGTGCGTGGGAGAGACCGAGTCAGAGCGCGAGCAGGGCGCCACCGAGGCCAAGCTCCGACAGCAGATCACCGATGACCTGGCGGGAGTTGTGCCCGCGCGGCTGGCCGAGATCGTGATCGCGTATGAGCCGATCTGGGCGATCGGCACCGGGCGCGTTGCGACCCCGGCGCAGGCGCAGGAGGCGATCGCATTCATCAGATCCCTGCTCGCCGACAGCGACGCCCAGGCGGCGCAGCGCGTGAGGATCCTGTACGGCGGGTCGGTGAGCGCTGAGAACGCCGCGGAGCTGCTCGCGCTGCCCGATGTGGACGGCGCCCTGGTGGGCGGCGCGTCGCTTGAGCCCGAGTCCTTCGCGCAGATCGTTGCGGCCGCAAACGCGCGCAAGCAGCCCGCCTGATGGGCGAGGATCGTTCTACAGCGTCTGCGGCCCCGGCGCCGGGCCTGCATGACCTCAGCCCGCCGCTCGGCTCCGTTTGTCTCGTCGTGCTCGACGGCTGGGGCCTCGCCGAGCCGGGGCCCGGCAATGCCGTCTCGCTCGCGCGCACGCCGGTGTTCGATCGCCTGTGGCAGGAGTTTCCGCATGCGACGCTCAACGCCTGTGGGCGAGCGGTGGGCCTGCCGGACGGGCAGATGGGCAACTCCGAGGTCGGTCATCTGAACCTTGGCGCCGGCGCGATCGTGCGCCAGGACCTGGTACGCATCGACGACGCGATCGCCGAGGACGGCCTGGCGAGCAACGAGGTCCTGGTTGAAGCCCTGAGCGCAGCACCGCGCGTGCACATGCTCGGGCTGGTCTCCGACGGCGGCGTGCACTCCTCGCTCGAGCACCTGCGAGCGCTGATCGAGCTCGCGAGCAGCAGGGGCGTTCCGGAGGTGCTCGTGCACGCGTTTACGGACGGTCGCGACACCTCGCCCCACAGCGGGGCGAGGCATCTGGCCTGCGTGGATGCGCTGCCCGGCGCGCGGGTGGCGTCGGTCGTGGGCCGCTACTGGGCGATGGACCGCGACCGCCGCTGGGATCGCACGCAACGTGCATACGATCTGCTCGTGCACGGCGACGCCGAGTTCCGTGCCGCGAGCGGCGAGCAGGCTGCGCGAGACGCATACGAGCGCGGCGAAACCGACGAGTTCATCGCGCCGACGCTGGTCGGCGACCCGGAGCCGATCGGCGCCCATGACAGCGTGATCGCGTTCAACTTCAGGCCCGACCGCATGCGTCAGCTCACGCGCGCGCTGTGCGAGCAGGGGTTCGGAGAGGGTCCCGCCGCGCAGCGCGAGCTGCCAGGGTGGAAGGGCCGGCGGGGTGCAGCGCCGGTCCGGCACTACACGACGCTGACCGAGTACGAGCAGGGCTGGCCCTATCCGGTCGCGTTCCCGCCCGAGTATCCCGCCGCGACGCTGGCGGGAGTGCTCGCGCGCGCCGGCGCCTCGCAGCTGCACGTTGCCGAGACGGAGAAGTACCCGCATGTCACGTACTTCTTCAACGGCGGCGACGAGGCGCCGCTGGAGGGTGAGCGCCGCGAGCTCGTCCCCTCGCCGCGCGAGGTTCCCACCTACGATCACAAGCCCGAGATGAGCGCCAGGGAGGCGGCTCGCGCATTCGCCGCCGCCTGGAGCGAGCAGCGGCCCACGTTCGCGATCATCAACTTCGCCAACGCCGACATGGTCGGGCACACGGGTGTGATCGAGGCGGCGGTGCGCGCGATTGAGACCGTCGACGAGTGCCTCGGCCAAGTCGTCGAGGCAGTCCGCGCGACGGATGGGGGGTGCCTGGTGACGGCCGACCATGGCAACGCCGACCACATGCTCGAAGCCGACGGCAGCGCCAACACGGCGCACTCGCTCAACCCGGTCCCGCTGATCCTGACGATCCCCGAGCTGGTGCTGCGCGATGGGATCCTCGCAGACGTCGCGCCGACCGTTCTCGAGCTGCTCGGCATCGAGCAGCCGCCCGAGATGACTGGCCGCTCGCTCATCAGCCATGGCGCGAAGGGCTGAGGACGGCCAGGCGAGCGCGCGCCGGCGCTCGCACGGTGCGCTCGCGCTCTTCTTCGTCGCCGCAGGCTCGAACCACTTCGTGATGCCCGGCGCCTACAGACAGATCGTGCCGCCGAGGCTTCAGCGCGAGGCCAAGCTCATCGTCGAGGTCAGCGGCGTGGCCGAGATTGCCGGCGGACTCGCGGTCCTCGTGCCGCGTGCGCGGCGGGCTGCCGGCGTGTATCTCGTCGCCCTGCTCGCGGTGGTCTTCCCGGCGAACATATACATGGCGCGCGCCCCCGAGCGCTTCCAGCGGATCCCGCGCTGGGCTCTTTACGCTCGACTGCCGCTGCAGCCGCTGATGATGTGGTGGGCGTGGCGCGCGACGCGCTGACTGCACGCCACCTGGTGATGGGGGAAATCATCCGGTGCGGCAGTCGCGTCGGTGCTATGTTCGCTCTCAGAAGGATCTGGCCAGACCGTCATGTCGACTGCCACTGCCGTCAAGATTCCGCCGGGGGAACCGCAGATGTTGACCATCGGCGAGCTGCGTGCGTGGCGAGGCCTGCTGCGCGTGCACGCGTGCTTGGCCAAGCGGCTGGACACAACCCTGGAGCAGGCGCACGGCATGCCGCTCAGCTCCTATGAGGTGCTGCACCACCTCGACGAGGCGAGCGGCGGACGAATGCGAATGTGCGACCTCGCCGAGCAGGCGCAGCTTTCGCGCAGCGGCTTGACCAGGCTCGTCGACCGCCTCGAGCGCGACCACCTGCTGGAGCGCTGCTCCTGCGAACACGACGCCCGCGGCTCCTATGCTTGCCTGACAGAGGCAGGCCGCGAGCGCATGCACGAGGCGCGCGGCACACACCTCGCGGTCATGCGCGAGCACTTCTTCTCGCGCTTCTCCGAGGAGGAGCTGAGCGCGCTCGCGGACATGTGGGAGCGCATCGCTCCCTGCAACGGCCTCTGAACCGCCGGAGGCGCGGCTCTCGGGCCTCGGCACCGCCCGCCGCCGTCCGCTTCGGCCCCGGCCGCGGACGTTGGCGCGTCGCCCAGCGGTGACTCGCGAGTAGTACCCGCTCCCGATCGCCGCGAGCGGCCGATCGCGGCTGGCGCCGCGACTCCGCCGGGCACGACAGTGGAAGGAAGGACTTGATATGGGCATACTTAGATTTTATACTTGCAGATGCCATAGTTTTGTACGAACGCAAAGACGGAGGTTGAACGATGGCACTGATCAGATGGGAGCCCGCACGCGAGCTCCAGTCGATCCAGCAGGAGGTCAACAGGCTGTTTGGCACGCTGTTCGACGCGCCCATCGCCGCGAGCGCCGGCGCTGCGTCGCGCAGCTGGATTCCCGCGATGGACCTCGTCGAGGAGCAGGACGAGTACGCCCTGCACGCTGACCTGCCCGGGCTCACCGAGAAGGACGTCAAGGTCGAGCTCGAGGACAACGTCCTGACAATTTCTGGGACGCGCAAGTCCGAGCACGAGAACCGCAAGGACGGCTACTACCGGGTCGAGCGGGCCTCGGGGAGCTTCGCGCGCTCGCTCACGCTGCCCGAGGGCGTCGACCCCGCGCGCATTCACGCGCAGTTCGAGAACGGCGTGCTAGAGATCAGGATCCCCAAGCCGGAGGAGCGCAAGCGCCGCCGGGTGGAGATCGGCGTGGGGGGCAAGCGCCCCACGATCGAGCAGGGCGAGCCCACAGCCGCGTGAGGCCTCGCGCTCACTGACCGCCGGGCGGCCGGTGATCATCCGCGCGATGAGCGCCTGCCGCTTCGGCGGTCGCCGCGCGCATCGCGCCCCCGGAGGGCCGGCGCCGGCGGGCACGCCGGCGCAGGAACAGTGCCGCGCCGATGCCGAGCAGCGCGGCCCCGAGGCCGAAGAGGCCAAACGTTTTGAGCACGTCCCCGGCAGAGTGGCCGAGCTGATAGGCGAGCAGGCCGACCGCCGTGGCCCAGCACACTCCGCCGAGGGCATTCCAGAGCAGGAACGATCGCCACCGCATGCGGGTCGCTCCAGCGAGCCAGGAAGCCCACACCCGCAGACCGAACAGGAAGCGCCCCATGAACACGGCCTTGGGCCCATGGCGTTCGAAGAAGGGCTCGCCGACGGCGAGCACCTGCAGACGCTCTCGCTGGAAGCGACCCGGTCGCTGCAGCAGCCAGCGCCCACCCTTTCGGCCGATGACGTATCCGATGTTGTCACCCACGATCGCGCCGGCGCCCGCGAGCACGATCACAAGCTCGATCTGCAGCTTGCCCCTGCTGGCAAGGACAGCGGCGGTGAGGAGGGCCGTCTCGCCGGGTAGGGGAACGCCGCTCGACTCGCCGGTGACGATCGCGAACAGCAGCGGATAGCCCGCCAGCGTGACGAGGTGTTCGACGTTGAGGATCGCGGCCATCACCATCCGAGGCTACGACCTCGCGCTAGGTCCCGCGCTCGTAGTGCGCCGCCGCGAGCGAGTCGTATGGCGGGCGGCGAGTCGAGTGCCGCCTACTTGGTGTTTTCGGCCACGAGCTGGCGAAGCGCTTCGGAAGCCTGGCGAACGTCCGAGTAGACGACCTTGCGAAGCACCACTTTGGTTGGTCCCGGCGCGGTGACCACGACGATCGCGGCGATCACACCGGCGAGCGCGAGGACGCCCACGATGCCCGTGAACAGGCGGCGCCCGCGACGGCGGCGTCGCCCCTCTGGGGCGCCTGCCCCCACGGGCTCCGGCGCCTGGCGCTGGCGGGGAGGCCCAGCACGCGGGCGCCTCGGCACCACCGCTTCGGGGCTGGGGCGGGTGCGCTGCGTGGGTGGGGCCGCCGAGCGACCGGTCCTACTCAAGACGCTCGTCGGCTGCGTGGCGGACTCAGCGCCGGTGCCCGCCGCGGGAGGGACAGGCGGGACGCCCAGCGCGGCGTCGCGCAGCGCGCGCCCCATTTCACGTGCCGTCTGGTAGCGGTCGCTGGCCTCCAGCGCGAGCGAGATCGCGACGGCGTCGGCCAGCTCGGGGGTGACGGCTGCGACCAGCGCATCGAGCATCGGCGGCGCCTCCTGCTGCTGCTTGAGCGCGAGCTCGGTGAGCGAGCTCGCCTCGTAGGGAAGGCGGCCCGAAATGAGCTGATAAGTCACCACGCCCAGCGCGTACAGGTCGGCGCTTGGCCCGGCCTCCTCGCCGCGCGCCTGCTCCGGGGCGAGGTACGCCGCCGTGCCGAGCACCGATCCGACCTGCGTGATGCTCGATTGCTCGGTGGCCTTTGCGATCCCGAAGTCGGCAAGCTTGACCTGTCCTTCGCGAGCTCGCAGCAGGTTTCCGGGCTTGACGTCGCGGTGCACGACGCCGTGGCGATGGGCGTAGTCAAGGCCCTCGCAGGCCTGCTCGACGATCGCGATCGCGCGCTCCACCTCCATCCAGCCTTCGTCGCGCAGGATCTCCGCGCAGGACACGCCTTCGATGTACTCCATGACGATGAAGTACTGGCCACTCCGCTCGTCCTGGCCCGAGTCGAACACCTGCACGATGTTGGGATGCACGAGTCGCGCCGCTGCCTGAGCCTCGCGCTGAAAACGTGAGACGAACGTGGGGTCCTCGGCCAGGTGCTCGGCGAGCAACTTGACGGCCACGGCGCGCTCCAGGCGCATGTCGAGCGCCAGGTGGACGGTCGACATGCCGCCGAACCCGAGCCTGCCTTCGAGCCGGTAGCGCCCGGCGATCTCGGGCTCGCTCATTTGCCGCCTGCTCCCGCGCCGGGCAGTTCGCCGCCTTCGGCTTCGCCGCCCGCCGGAGGCTGGGATTCTTCGGTCGGGCCTTCTGTGCCCCCGCCGGGGCCCGGCGTTTCCGGAGGGCTCGTGGTCCCCGTCTGCGTGGGCGTCTGCGTCTGCGTTGGCGTGGTCTGGGTGGCCGTTTCGGTCGGCGTCGGAGCGGCGGTGGTGGTCTGCGGGAGCGGCTGTGCGCAGAGTTCGAGCGCATGCTTGTGCAGGTTCGTGATGCCTTCCCGCAGCTTGCTTCGCAGGCCTGCGTCGACCGCGAGCGGAAGGGCGTTGAAGTCCCGTTCGGTTTTTTCGAGCGCTGCCTGGGTCGCCGCGCAGCTGCCGTTGCCTTCTTCGGCGGCGCGCGCGACGGCCTGAAAGTCGCTCTGCAGCGGACCGGCGTCGCCGATCGGGATCAGGCCCTTGCCCGATCCCCCGCACGAGCTGAGCAGCGCGCTCGCGGCCAGCAGCAGCGCCACGCCGACGCCCAGCGCGGGGGTGTGCCACCGGCGCTCGGCGGCGATCACTGACCGAACTCCAGCCGCTCGGCGAGCGAATCTGGCAGCCGCGCCGCCCTGATCGCGGCGGCTGCGCCGGCGACGTCGTAGGCGGTTCGCTTGTAGGACGCCTTCAGGCGGTCGAGGTCGAGCAGCAACCACGACGCCCGCGGGTCTCCGTCGCGCGGCTGGCCGACGCTACCCGGGTTCAGCAACCACTCGCCGGCAGCGATGTCGAGCTCGGAACCCTCGCGCCGCGGCTCCCCGGTCGCGAGCGTACCCTCGTGGCGCTCGAACGACAGTGCGACGTGAGAGTGGCCGACCAGGCACACGCGGTCGCGCTGCGCATCCAGACACAGCTCCGCCACGAGCGCCGAGAGCACGTACTCCCAGACGGGGTCGCGCGGGCTGGCGTGGTAGAGCCCCACCCGCGCCTCGTGCGTCTCGGCGCTGAGCGTCTTCAGGAAGTCGAGGTTGTGCGGCGCGATCACCTCCTGCGTCCACTTGGCGGCGAGGCTCGCGCCGCGCGAGAAGTCGTCCAGTGGCACGTCTCCAGTCACCGCCAGGTCGTGGTTGCCGGCCAGGCAGACGGCCGCGTGCTCGCACGCGAGCTCCACGCACGCATCAGGCTCCGCCCCGTAGCCGACCAGGTCGCCAAGGCACCAGAGCTCGCTCGCGTCGCTCGCGGCGATGGCTTCCAGCGCCGCCTCGAACGCATGCCGGTTGGCGTGTATGTCGGAGATGACCGCGACCTTCATCGCTGTCGTCGCTCAAAGGCACCGCGGCCGTGCTGGGCGACGCCGCTGCCCTACTCCTCCTCAGGTCCAGCCTCCGCTCCGCCGTACTCGGGCAGGTTCTTGATGCCCTCGCGCGTACGCCACTTCGAGTAGTTGTCCTCCATCGCGTCGATCAGCTCGCGCATGAACCGCGGCGAGAGGTTCACGCGCGAGACCACGACACCGGGGACCTCCTCCGACTCGACCTCGTGATCGACTCGCGCGAAGGTGACGGTGAACTCGTAGTCGGAGTGGCTGACGTTGGCGAAGTTCGCGTACACGCCCCCCATGATCTCGGGGGAAAGATGGATGTTGATGTGGCGCTCGGGGCCGGCGTCTTGGTCGTTCACGCAGCTAGTATCGCAATCGCCGCGCCTGATCGATGACCCAGCCCTCGCCAAACAGCGCTCGAGCACGCCGGGCGGCGTCATGAGCGTGCCCGCAACGCCGCTCGAGGACCTGCGCGAGAGCGTGCTCGAGGCGGCAAGCGAGCTGGCGCGCGCCTCGAGCAACGGTGAGCACGAGCGCGCTTCGGCGAGCCGCCGGGCGCAGGTGACGCTGGAGGCGCCTCCGCGGGCCGACTTCGGCGACTACTCCACGAACGCGGCCCTGCTGCTGGCGCCGGTCCTCGGGCAGCCGCCTCGCGAGGTGGCGCAGCGCCTCGGCGCTGCTCTGCAAGAGCGCCTGGGGGCGCGCCTCGAGCGCTTCGAGGCGGCCGGGCCGGGCTTCTTGAACCTGTTTCTGGCCGACAGCTGGCTGGCGGGCGCCCTCGCGCGTGCGCTGGAAGCGGGTCAGTCCTATGGGGCGGGCGAACCTGCTCAGCCGGAGCTCGTCCTGATCGAGTTCGTCTCCGCCAACCCCACCGGCCCGATGCACGTCGGGCACGCCCGCAACGCGGCGTACGGCGATTCGCTGGCCCGCATGCTGTCGTTCTGTGGGCACCAGGTCAAGCGCGAGTTCTACGTAAACGACGCAGGCGCGCAGGTGCGCAAGCTCGGCGAGTCGCTGCGCGCCGTCGCGGTGGGAGAGCCGGTTCCCGAGGACGGCTACCACGGCGCCTATCTGCTGCAGCTGGTCCACCTCGTCGGCGACGCACGCGAGGACCCGTCCGAGCTCGGTCGCGCGGCCGTCGGCGAGCTGCTCGCGCAAATGCACAGCTCGCTCGGAGCCATGAACGTGCTCGAATTCGACCGCTTCGCGTTCGAGAGCGAGCTCTACTCCGGCGAGCCGAGCGCGGTGGAACGCGCGCTCGCACTCCTCGAGCGCCAGGGACGCACGTATCGCAGCGAGGGCGCGCTGTGGCTGCGCACGACGGAGTTCGGCGACGACAAGGACCGCGTGCTGGTGCGCTCGAGCGGCGAGCACACCTACCTGGCCTCCGACATCGCCTACCACGAGGACAAGCGCGAGCGCGGCTTCGCTCGCCAGATCGACGTGTGGGGTGCCGATCACCACGGCTACGTGCGACGGCTCAAGGCCGCCTTCCAGGCCCTCGGAGGCGATCCCGAGCGGCTCGAGCTCTTGATCATGCAGCTCGTCCACCTTGTGCAAGCGGGTGAGCGCGCGCAGATGTCCAAGCGTGCGGGCGAGTTCGTCACCGTCGACCAGCTGCTCGTCGAGATCGGCACCGACGCGGCGCGCTGGTACCTGCTCTCGCGCTCGCACGACACGACGATCGATCTCGACCTCGACCTCGCGCGCCGGCAGAGCAACGAGAACCCCGTCTACTACGTTCAGTACGCCCACGCGCGCATAGCATCGGTGCTCGCCAAGGCGGCGGCGGAGCGCGGCGAGGACGCCGTGGCTGCGGTGAGCCCAGAGGCTCGCGAGCCACTGCACCCCTCGGAGCGTACGCTCGTCAAGCTCCTGCTCGCGTTTCCGCTCGAGGTCTCGGGCGCCACCGAGAAGCGAGCGCCGCATCGGATCGCCGCCTACGCCCTGGAGCTGGCCCAGGGGTTCAGTGCCTTCTACCGCGACTGCCGCGTGGTGGGCGCGGGAAGCGAGGCCGTCGAATCCTTCCGCCTGGCGCTCTGCACGGTGAGCAAGCTGGCGATCGCGCGCTGCCTCGACCTGCTGGGGGTGAGCGCGCCGGAGCGCATGTAGCGGACGCTCGCGCGAGGCTCAGTCGAAGCGCGCGAGATCGGCCGCAAGCCGGGCAGCGTCGGTCTGGCTGAGCTCGTCTTGGCTCGACGCCGGCGCGGGCTCGGCTCCACGACGGCGCCAGCGCGCCAGCAGCAGCGCCAAGATGGCCAGCAGGACCAGCAGCACAGCGAGCGGCACGAGGTAGGCGGCGAGGTCGAAGCCGTGCGCGCTCGGCAGCGCGAGCACGGTCGGTCCGTACTGGGCGACGAGCGTGCGCTTGATCTGGCGTTCGCTCAGACCCTTGTCGATGAGCGACTGGATGAAGGCCCGCTCGCGGTCGGCCTGGGGCGACTGCGCGACGTTCAGCGGGATCTTGCACGTGACGCACATGACCTGGCGCTCGATCACGGGCAGCGACACGCGGCCCGTGCTCGCGGCCGCGGATCCGTTCACCGAGCAGCAGAGCGCGAGCGCGCTGAGCATGAGCGTCAAGCAGGCCAGACGGCGCTGCCTCTCCGAGCCGTGCGTTCGCGTCCGGCGCGACGATCGCGCCGTGGGTCGGCGCGCAACGGGCCCGCGTGTGGCGGGCGAGGACCTCACGTGCTGCCCGCCAGCGCGCTCGCGCGATTCAGGAACGCCTGATCGATCTCGCCCCGCGAGAGCGCGCGGACGCGGCCCGCTCGATCGAGGATGAAGCTCTCGGGCAGCTGATCGGTCCCGTAGGCGTGGGCGAAGTCGCCGGTGGTGTCGCGCACGTTGGGATACGTGATGTGGAAGCGACGGGCGAAGGCGCGGGAGTCCGGCGATGCGTCCAGATAGGTGACGCCGAGGACAGTCGCGCGGTGCGCCAGGAGCCGCTGCTGCGCCCGCTCGAGCAGCGGCGCCTCGGTCTGGCAGGGCACGCACCACGACGCCCAGAAGTTCAACACGACCACCTTGCCACGAAAGGATGCCAGCGCGGCCTGTCCGTGGCCCGTGAGCAGAGGCAGCTCGCGCGTTGCGTCGGGGGCCACCGGCGCGCGGCCATGTGCGACCTGTTCATCGAGCGTCCGGTTGGAGGATTTGGCGGAGACGCCGTAGATGAGCAGGCCGATGAGGCCTGCGCCGGCAAGCGTGGCGAGGATCGGCACGACGCGACTTCTCATGGCCCCCAAGAGTAGAGCCGGTCAATAAGATCTCAGCCGTGCGGCGGTAGCTCAGTTGGTAGAGCGCGAGCTTCCCAAGCTCGAGGTCGCGGGTTCGACACCCGTCCGCCGCTTGCACGGTCGCTTCCGCCGGCCCGCCCGCTAGTCCGCGTCCTCAGCCGCCGCCGTATGCCGCCGGCGGCGTGGCGTCGGCTCGCACGCTTGCGATCTGCGCGAGCAGCTGCGTGGGGGAGGTGCCGCCGAGCACGCGCAGGCGCGCCAGCGTGTAGCTGTCGTCGCTTCGGTGCGCCCAGCCCGGCACTACCGTCGTCGAGCCCTTGTAACCCGCTTCCTTGACCGCCGAGATCACGGTCGCGTCGTAGTGCCCCGAGGGGTAGCAGAACCAGTTGACGGGCACCCCGTAGCGCCGCTGGAGAACTCCTCGCGCCACCACGACCTCGGAGTGGAGCTGCTGGGGGTCCAGCGCGATCAGGTCGGCGTGGCTGTAGCCCTGCGTGTCGAGCTCCCAGCCGGCCGCAATCAGACCCCGTACCTGCGCTCTGGTGAGCCCGCCCTGAGACGGCGGCAGCCCGCTGATCTGGATGTTCTCGTCTGCCGCCCATCCGAGCCCTCGCAGTACGGGGAGCGCTTGTGTGAACTGGGATTGGTAGCCGTTGTCGAACGTGAGCACCAGCGGTTTGCCGGCCGGCAGCCGGGCGCCTCGGTGCCAGTAGGCGTCCACCTGATCGAGCGTCACGGCGTGCCAGCCGGCCTGCTTCAACGCGCCCATCTGAGCGGCAAATTCAGACGGAGTGACGTACAAGCCGGGGAACGGGGCGCCGGAAGGGGGCGAAGCGATCACGTGGTACATGAGGATCGGGACCGGCTGCGAGCCGCTGCGCCCGGGTCGCGCAAGCGGCCCGGAGCTGGCGGCGGTGCCGGTGGTCGGGGCGGTGCGTGCGGTGGCGCGATGATGCTTGCGCGCGCTCGATGCGGGGGAGGGCGAGGAGCTCGAGCCGGCGCTCAGGATCACCGTCACGGTCGCCGCGATCACGAGCGCGAGTGTGCCCACGGCCAGACGCCGCCGGCGCCGCGCGCGCATGCGGCCGGCGTCTCTGCCACGTCTGCGTGCGGGCTCAGCGTCCACGCCACCCGCCGCCGGCTCGCACGTAGCGGATCGCGCTCATGGCCTCGCCGAGCATAAAACCTCGCGCGGCGGCGTCCCTCAGTCGCCCTTCAAGCTCGTGGGCATGCGTTCGCCGTGAGGCGGAGGGTCGTCGAGCAGCAGGCGCGGCACCGTCACAAGGTGAAAGCCGCGCGCGCGCAGGCGCTCGATGACCGCCGGCAGCGCCGCGACGGTCTGGGAGCGGTCGCCCCCGCCGTCGTGCATGAGGATGATCGCTCCCGGTCGGGCGCCTTCGAGGGCTCGGGCGACGATCGTGGCGACGCCTGGGTCCAGATAGTCGCCGGTGTCCACCGACCACAACACCATGAGCAGGTGCAGCGCGTGCAGCTCGCGCATCGTCAGGGCGTTGAAGGAGCCATACGGCGGCCGGAACAGGCGAGGTCTCGCGCCGCCGAGCAGTTCGATGCGCGCGAGTGGTTCGAAGAGCTCTTCGCGCACTTCGTGCCTGGTCAGCCTCGCCAGGTCTCGGTGGTTCTCGGTGTGGTCGCCGACGGCGTCGCCGTTGCGGATCTGACGCGCTGTCGAGGCGCCGAAGTAGCGCTCCATCCTGCCGATCGCGAAGAACGTCGCTGCCGCGTGGTGACGCTCGAGCACGTCGAGCACGCCCGGGGTGTACGGCCCCGGCCCGTCGTCGAACGTGAGCGCAACATCGTGCCCGCGGGTGCCACCCTGTCGGACGAAGGGCGTGTATGAGAGAACCGAGTTCACCGCCTTGCGCTCCTCATGGCTCACCCCGTCAACGGCTCCCGCCGAGCTCGGATGAGGCAGCTGGGGGCCCGCGCGCGGCGCCGGGGCGGAGCCGGAGGCCTGGCGGTGGCTGCCCGACAGCGCGGCGGCGACGGCCGCTGACGCCACCGCCACGACCACCACGGCCGCGGCGAGGCGACGCCGCCGGTGCACCCATGCCCGCTGCTCGCTCCCCGAGGCGGCTTCGGGCGGAGGAGGCGCCGGCCTGTCGGCCGCGGGACGCTTCTCGTCCTCGAAGTCCCAGTTCCATCGAGGGCTCATTTCCGTGAGATGCTAGAGGGCGCCGGTGCGCCTCGGAGGCGCCTGCTCGTGGTCGCCACTGAACTCGGTCTCGCCCTGTCGGTGTTCCTCGCATGCGCCGTCGAGGCGGTCGAGGCGCTGACCATCGTGATGGCCGTCGGCTATGCGCGCAGCTGGCCCTCGGCGCTCGGCGGGGCGTCCGCAGCCGCGCTCGCCCTGACCGCGACCGTCGCGACTGTGGGCAGCGCGCTGACGTCGGTGCCGATCGACACGCTGCGCCTCGCGATCGGGGCGCTGCTGCTGGCGTTCGGCGCGCAGTGGCTGCGCAAGGCGATCCTGCGCGCCGCGGGCCGCAAGAGCCTTCGCGACGAGCGCGCGGCCTACGAACGCGAGCGCGCGGTTGCTGCGCAGGCGGGGGCGCTGCGGGGAGGCTTCGACCTCTACTCCTTTGCGATCTCGCTGAAAGGCGTTCTGCTCGAGGGGGCCGAGGTCGCGCTCATCGTTATGACGCTCGGCGCCGAGCGGCATCGCCTCGCGTTGTCCGCGCTCGCGGCCGCGGCCGCCGTCGTCGCCGTGATCGCCGCGGGGCTCGCGGCTCGCGCGCCGCTCGCGCGCGTGCCGGAGAACACGATGAAGTTCGCCGTCGGCGTGATGCTGAGCGCATACGGTACGTTCTGGGCGGCCGAGGGAGCGGGCCTGTCCTGGCCCGCCGGCGACGCCTCGCTGATCGGCCTCGTGGCGGTGGTGCTGTCGGGCTCGCTGCTCGCCGTGGCCGCCGTCCGCCGTCACGCCGGCGTCGCGGGAGCGCGCTGACCGGCAGGCGATCGGCCCGTCTCTAGCCGCCGCCGTAAGTGACGATCAGGTCCGTTGCCACCCCGGCCAGGAAGCCGGCCGCCATCAGGTACAGCCCGAGGATGTGATGGCCGTAGCGGCGCATGCCAATCCAGATCTCGCCGATCACGTATAGGATCGCGCCGCCTGCCAGCGCGTAGAACGTGAGCTCGAGCGGCTGCGAGTTGACCTGGTAGCCGACGATCGTCCCCAGGAAGGTCGGTCCTCCGCCGATCAGGCCCGCCGCCCCCAGCCACGTCCATGAAGGGCGCGCGCCCCCGAGCGGGCCGACGATGCCGAAGCCCTCGGTCGCGTTGTGCAGGCTGAAGCCCACGATCAAGACGGTCGCCAGGCTCACCTCGCCCGCCCGCGCCGAGACGCCGATCGCCAGGCCCTCGGCGAAGTTGTGAAGCCCAATCGCCGTGGCGATCACCATCCCCGTCTGCAGCGCGCGGCGCCGGGCGTTCTCGGCGGCGTGTGGCGAGCGCGCGACCTGCTCTGACTCGAGCGCCGCGGCCGCCTCACCGCCGGCGAGCGGCGGGGGCGGCATGCGGCGCGCGCGCAGCATGCGCTCGACGGCCGCGATGCCCGCCCCGCCCGTGGCGAAGCCGGCGGCGAGCAGCGAGAACATCGCCAGCAGGTGCCCGAAGCTCGCCGTGTGGTCTTTGAAGCGCACGAGCGCCGTCTGCAGGATCTCCTCACCGTGACTGGTGACATCCATGAAGATGAACGCGAGGATCCCGACCGAGAACATCGCCAGCCCGACGCGCAGGCGGTCGTCGACGCGCCTGATCCGCCCCACGGGGAGGCCGATGTAGATCGTGAACCCGGCGATCGCGCCAAGTCCGATTGTCTCGGTGAAGCCCACTGCTCTGCCTTACCGGCGCTCCGACGATCGGGGGGTTAGGTACCCCTAACTTCTACCACACAGGTCGGAATTGGCATGCGAGGCCGTCCGCCGCCGTTTCGGGGAGAATCCCGCCATGCACGTCACCGCCAAGGCCGACTACGCCGTGCGCGCGATCGTGGAGCTGGCAGGCAGTGCGCAAGATGCTCCACGCAAGGTGGACGACGTCGCGCGCGCACAGGGGATCCCGGTGTCTTTCCTCGAGAACATCCTCACGCAGCTGCGCTCGACCGGGATCGTCCGCAGCCAGCGCGGGCCGGAGGGCGGCTACTGGCTTGCGCGGCCGGCCGAGGAGCTCAACCTCGCCCAGGTGATCCGGGCGGTCGAGGGCCCTCTGGTGGGGATCAGGGGACAGCGCCCCGAGGAGGTCGAATACGTCGGCTCGGCGGCAGCGCTGCAGCAGGTCTGGATCGCGTTGCGCGCCAACCTGCGCAAAGTGCTCGAGCACGTCACCGTCGCAGATGTGGCCGCCGGCAGGCTCCCCGAGGAGGTCGTCGCGCTGACCGGCGCCGAGGAAGCCTGGCAGACGCGCTAGGTGGGCGAGCGCCTTGCCTCTAGAGCGTCGAGGGGGCCGGCGCGACGGGCTCGGACGCGGGCGTGAAGACGCGCGCCGCGGGCAGGCGCACCGTGAGGATCTGGCCCTCGGCGAGCTCCAGCTCGTGCGCGGCGGCGCGCGTGACCTGCGCCGAGATCTCGCGCCCGTCCGGCAACGTCAGCTGTACTCGCACCTCGAAGCCGAGATGCACGACTCGCTTCACCAGCGCCTCGGTCGTGTTGCCGCCGGGCTCGGGCACGATCTGAACGTCGTGCGGGCGCAGGTAGGCGTTTCCGATGCGGTTGACGGGGCCGATGAACGACATCACGAACTCGCTGATCGGGTGCTCGTACAGCTCGCGCGGGGTGCCCGTCTGCTCGATGCGGCCGGCGTTCATCACGACGATCTGCTCGGCCACCTCCATCGCCTCCTCCTGATCGTGCGTCACGAAGATCGTCGTCACGTGGATCTCGTCGTGCAGCCTGCGCAACCACTCGCGCAGCTCTGCCCGAACGTTCGCGTCCAGAGCGCCAAACGGCTCGTCCAGCAGGAGCACCTTGGGCCGCACCGCGAGCGCACGCGCGAGCGCCATGCGCTGCAGCTGGCCGCCGGACAGCTGCGAGGGGTAGCGTCCCGCGAGCCCGTCGAGGCGAACCAGCTTGAGCAGCTCCGCCACACGCTCGTCGATCTCAGCCTTCGCGCGTTTGCGCACGCTCAGGCCAAAGGCGATGTTGTTGCGCACCGTCATGTGCTTGAACGGCGCGTAGTGCTGGAAGACGAAGCCCACCCCGCGGCTGCGCGCGGGGGCGTCGGTCATCTCCTGCCCGCCGATCCGCACGCTGCCGGTGTCCGGAGCCTCGAGCCCCGCGATCACGCGCAGCAGCGTCGACTTGCCGCTGCCGCTGGGCCCGAGCAGCGCCGTGAGCGCGCCGTCGGTGACGGTCAGGCTGACCCCGTGCAGGGCCTCGAAGGTGCCGAAGCGCTTGCTGACGCTGTCGACCTCGATCGCCATCAGCGAGCTCCTCTCTCGCGCGCGCGACGCGTGAGTAGGTTCATGGCCAGCAGGGTGCCGAGCGCCAGCAGCGCGAGCACGACCGCCGCCGCGTACGCGCCCGTGCCGTCGAAGTTCTCGAAGCGATCCTGGACATAGAGCGGAAGGGTCTGCGTCTGACCCTCGATCCGTCCCGAGACGATGCTCACCGCGCCGAACTCGCCGAGCGCGCGCGCGCTCGTGAGCACGACCCCGTACACGACCCCCCAGCGGATCGCCGGCAGGGTCACGCGCCAGAACGTCTGCCACGCGGTGGCGCCCAGCGTTGCCGCAGCTTGCTCGGCGTCGGTTCCCAGCTCGCGCAGGACCGGCATCGTCTCGCGCGCCACGAACGGCAGCGACACCACGGCCGTCGCCATCACCATGCCGGGCACCGAAAAGATGACGCTCAGGCCGTTGTCCGCCAGCCAGCCTCCGAGCCAGCCGGCTTTGCCGTACACGAGCACCAGGGTGAGACCGACGACCACGGGCGAGATCGCAAACGGGAGGTCGATCAGCACCCCCAGGGCCGCGCGACCGCGAAAGCGGCCCCTCTCGAGAAGCAGGGCCGCGCCAATCCCGAAGGCGGTGTTCAGCGGCACCGCGATCGCCGCGATCTCGAGCGAGAGCCAGAACGCGTGCTGGGCATTGGATGCGCTGACAGCGTTCCAGACAGCGTCCAGGCCGTGTTCGAAGGTGCGGTAGAAGACCATCCCCACGGGCGCCACCAGCAGCAGCGCGAGGTAGCCAAGCGCCAGCGCGCGCAGGGTCAGCCGCCCGGCCAGGGCGCCCTCCCCGCGGCGGCGTCCAGCGGCCGCCCCGCGCCCGAGCACGGACACGGGCGAGGGAGTTTCGAGAGTGGCGGGTTGGCTAGCGGACATGCTTGGAGCTCCAGCGCGAGACGAACGTGAGCGCTCCCAGCACCACGAGCGCTGCCACGAGCAGCGCGAAGGACACCGCCGCCGCCGCCGGCAGGTTTTCGTTCTGGATCTGCGCGAACACGTACACCGATCCCGCCTCCGTCTTGAAGGGCAGGTTTCCGGTGATCAGCACCAGCGAGCCGAACTCGCCCACCGCCCGCGCGAAGCTCAGCGCCACGCCGGAGACGATCGCGGGCGTCAGGCTGGGGAGCACGATGCGCCGCACAACGGTGAACGGCCCGGCTCCGAGCGACGCCGCCGCCTCCTCCATCGACAACTCGAGCTCGTGCAGCACCGGCTGCACAGAGCGGACGACGAACGGCAGCGTCACGAACAGGAGCGCGAGCGCGACCGACGCGCGCGTAAAGGCCACGTTGACGCCGACCGGGCTGCCGTGCCCGTAGAGGCTCAGCAGCACGAGTCCCGCGACGATCGTCGGTAGCGCGAACGGCAGGTCGATCAGCGCGTTGACAAGGCGCTTGCCCGGGAACTCATCGCGCACCAGCACCCAGGCGATCAGCGTCCCGAACACAGCGTTCAGCGCAACTACCACCACCGCCACCACGAGCGTCAGCTTGATCGCGGCAAGAGCCTCCGGGTTGGTGATCTCCCGCCACAGCACACCCGGCCCTCCGCTCGTCGCCTTGGCGGTGAGCGCCGCGATCGGCAGCAGCACGAGCGCCGAGAGGTAGATGCCGAGCACCCCTCCGCCGAGCACGCCCGGGCCGCGCTCGCGCCATCCCGACGCACCCCCCGAGGCGGGAGCCGTGGTTGCAGGGCTACTTGGCAGTTGACACCCCCAGCGACTGCTCGATCTTCGTCACGATTCCCGTTTCGGGTTCGAAGAACTGCTTGGTGACGGCCTTCCAGCCACCGAGCGAGTCGATCGTGAACAGTCCGGGCGGGTTGGGGAAGTGCGCCGCGGGCACACCCGAGATCACCGGGCGGTAGCCGTTCGACGCCCAGATCGTCTGGGCCGCCGGCGAGAGCAGGTAGTCGACGAACTTCTTTGCCGTCGAGGCCGCTGCGCCCTTGCCCACGACGGCGAGCGGACTCTGGATCAGGATCGTGTCCGGGGGGATCACGTAGTCGATCGCCGCGCCCCTCTTGCGGTCGCTGATGGCCTCGTTCTCGTAGTCGAGCAGCGCGTCGCCGCGCCCGGCGAGGAACGTCTGCAGCGCGTTTCTCGCCGAGCTGTCCTGGCTGACGACGTGTTGGAAGAGCTGCCTCAGGTAGGCCTGCGCCTGCGCGTCGGTCCGGCCTTCCCGGCGCGCCGCGCCGTAGGCGGCCATCACGTTCCAGCGAGCACCCCCCGAGGTGAAGGGATTGGGCGTCAGCAGCTGCACGCCGGGCTTGACGAGATCCGACCAGCTCGTGATGTGCTTGGGGTTCCCCTTGCGCACGATGATCACGACCACCGAGTCCGACACGAAGCCGTGGGTCGCATTGTGGTTCCAGCTCGCCGGCACCAGCCCCGCCTTGACGAGCCGTTCGACGTCGGGCGCGAGCGAGAAGTTGACCACGTCGGCGTGCAGGCCGTTGGTGACGGCGCGGCTCTGTTCGCCCGACGGCCCGTAGGACCGCTTGAAGCTCACGCCCTTACCCGCCGGCGT
This sequence comes from Actinomycetota bacterium, assembly GCA_005884115.1. GTDB lineage: Bacteria > Actinomycetota > Thermoleophilia > Solirubrobacterales > Solirubrobacteraceae > Palsa-744. The sequence goes on along the minus strand of VAXW01000002.1, from coordinate 795 downwards.
CGCCTGGAAGGCGGGGATGAGCTTTTCGAAGACCCCCTGCGGGGTGGAGTAGGCGACCAGCGTGAGGCTCGTCGACGAACCCGATCCGGACGAACCGCACGCGCCCAGGCCAAGGCCTGTGGCGCACAACGTCAGTACAGCTGCAAGCAAGCGTCTGTCCATACCCCCAACTCCGATCTACGGGACTAGTTCGCTCATCATAATAAACAAAATCAACTAACTTGACAATATGCCCGTTCAGGCCGGCCGCTGCGCTGGCGAGTGCGCCACGGGGCGAGCCCCGAGAAGCTTCTCGGGTACCCTGGGTGGACCGCTCTGAGGCCTTCTCGCCCGGCGGTAACCCTCCATGCACAAAAGGAGCCACGCCCCATGCCAGCAGCAGCCTCCACATCGCCGTCCGCGGACGCCGAGGCGGTCGAGGCGACCGTCGATGCGATAACCGGGGCCGCCAACCAGGAGATCGCCTTCTCCCTGGCGCTGACTCAGGATCAGAAGGACATCCGCGACTGGGTGCACGGGTTCGCCGCCGACGTCGTGCGCCCGGCGGCCCACGAGTGGGACGAGAAGGAGCAGACGCCCTGGCCCATCATCGAGGAGGCCGCGAAGATCGGCCTCTACGGCCTGGAAGGCATCGCCCAGTTCTTCGCCGACCCCAGCGGGCTGGGACTGCCGATCGTCAACGAGGAGCTCTTCTGGGGCGACGCCGGCATCGGCATGTCGATCATGGGCACCTCGCTGGCCGTCGCCGCGATCTTCGGGCAGGGCAGCGGCGAGCAGATCGGCGAGTGGATCCCG